>NZ_JAGIPA010000001.1:0-2535000 GCF_017876975.1 Methylobacterium sp. PvP105
CGCGGCGCCGCCGCCGGGCCCCGCGGAGGGCGACCGCTACCTCGTGACCGCCGACGCGCCCGGGGGCGCCTGGGCGGGGCTCGCGGGCCAGGTGGTGCGCTACGCCGACGGGATCTGGACCGGCGCGGCGCCGCGGGCCGGCTGGCTCGCCTGGCTGGTCGACGAGGCCGACCTCTACGTCTTCGACGGGGCCGCCTGGACGAGCCTCCGCCGGGCGCTGACGGCGCTCCAGAGCGTCGGCCGCCTCGGGATCAACACGGCGGCCGACGCCAGCAACCGCCTCGCGGTGAAGTCCGATTCCGCCCTCCTGACCTGGGACGACGCCACGCCGGGCACCGGCGACATGCGGGTCTCCGTCAACCGGAAATCCGCCGCCCGCGACGCCGCCCTGGTCTTCGAGACCGGCTACGCGGCGCGGGCGCTGCTGGGCAACCTCGGGAGCGACGACTTCACCCTGAAGGTCTCGCCCGACGGGGCCGCCTTCGCCACGGCGCTCACGGCGTCGGCGCGGACCGGCGGGATCGACTTCGCCTCGGCCGAGACCGCGCTCGCGGCCGCCCCCACCACCGACCTCGGCGCGGCCGGCACCCGGCGCGTCCTCGTCACCGGCGCCGGGCGGATCGCGAGCTTCGGCGCCGCGGCCGACCGGGAGCGGCTCGTGCGCTTCTCGGGCGCCGCGACCCTGGTCCACGATCCCGAGGCGCTGGCGCTGCCGACCCGGGCCGACCTCGTCACGGCCCCCGACGACACCTGCATCGCCACCTCGGACGCGGCGGGCCGCTGGCGCGTGCGCCACTACCAGCGCGCCGACGGGACGCCGCTCGCGGCCGGCGCGCAGGCGCTCGGCGCGAACGGATCGATCCGGCTCCCGGGCGGCCTGATCGCGCAATGGGGGCTCGTCACCGCCGCCGAGGCGGATGTCGCGGTGGCGTTCGGCATCGCCTTCCCGGGGAGCTGCCTCGGCGTCTGGGCGCAGCCGGTCGCCGGCGCCGGCGACGCGCTCCACGCCGCGCAGGTCAGCGACGTCGCGGCCACCGGGTTCACGCTCCGCACCCGCCGCGCGGCGGCCGGCTCGGTGGCGGGCGTCGGGTCGGTGCCGACCTACTGGCTGGCGCTGGGCGCGTGAGCGCCCGACCCCGCGGCCGCCGTCATTCCGGGCCTGCGCCGAGGGCCCGGAGCATCGCCGGCTCCACCGCCGCGTAGCCCGCGCCGTTGAGGTGGATGCCGTCGTCGGTGAACTCGCGCCGGAGCGCGCCCGCCTCCGTGGCGAGCGGCGGCCCGTAATCGACGAGGCGGGCCGCACCCGCCGCGCAGTAGGCGCGCAGCCACCCGTTCAGGGCGCGGATCCGCGCCACCGGCCGCAGCTCGGGGCGCCAGCCCCAGAAGTCGCTCGGCATCACGGTGCCGATCGTGAGCGGCAGCCCGGCCGCGAAGGCCATCCGCCCCATGGCCATGATGTTCCCGGCGATCGCCCGGTCCGGGACCGGGCCGCCGATCTCCGCGATGTCGTTGATCCCGCACATCAGGTGAACGCCCCGGGCCCCGGCCGCGTCGCGCAGGAAGCGCGCCCGGATCTGCCCGCTCGTCTCACCCGGGACGCCCCGGGCCACGAAGCCGTGGCGCGCGAAGGTCTCGGCCCGCACCGCGCCCCAGGCGGCGGTGATCGAGTCGCCGATGAACACGAGCGGCCGGTCCTGTCCGCGTCCCACGCATCCCCCTCGGCGCCGCCCACGGCGCGGGCCGCCTTAGCCCGGCGCGACCGGGGAGGCCAGCTTCCGGAGCACGCCCATGCCCGAACCCAGGCCCGAACCCAGGCCCGAACCTGGGCCGATGCCGCCTCCCGTTCCGGCCGCGCAGGAGCCCTTCGCCGCCGCCTGCCGCCGCCTCGGCCCGCGGCTGATGCGCGATCTCGGCCTGAGCGAGCTCCAGGCCGCCGGCCTGCTCGGCAATCTCGGCCGCGAGACCGGCGGGTTCCGCCACCTCCAGGAGGTCGCGCCCGCGGTGCCGGGCTCCCGCGGCGGCTGGGGGCTCGCCCAGTGGACCGGGTCCCGGCGCGTCGCCATGGAGACGTGGTGCCGGGCGCGCGGCCTCGATCCCGCCGATCCCGAGGCGGGCTACGGCTATCTCTGCGCCGAGCTGCGCGGGCCCGAGGCGCCGGCCCTCGCCGCCCTGCGGGCCACCACCACCCTCGCGTCCGCCACCGCGGCGGTCTGGCGCCGCTACGAGCGGCCCGGCGTCGTGGCGGCGAGAGACCGCCTCGCCTGGGCCCGCCGGGCCCTCGCCGCCCTGCGCGACGCCCCCGCCGCCCCGCCGCCGGGCAGCCCCTGACCCGCCGCACCCGATCCCGAGCCGGCCGGGTCCGCCGCGCGCAACCACGGAGTCCAACGATGACGCACCGTATCCGGACGGCCCTCGCCCTGGCCGTCACGAGCCTGCCGCTCGCCGCGCCCGCGATCGCGGCCCCCTCCGCGTCCGCCGCCGGCCCGGCGCTCCCGTGGGGCGACTGGCTCGCCGGGCTGCTCCAGCCGGTCACGGCCGCCCTCGTGCCGCTCGCCGCCGCCGCCGTCACCGCCGGCATCGCCCGGGTCGCGCCATGGGCCGCCTCCGTGCTCACCCGCGACCGGATCGAGGCCGCGATCCGCGCCGGGGCCGAGTTCGGCCAGAACGCCGTGGCCGGCGCCGCCCGGGGCCGGACCGTCAGCGCCGATCTCGGCGCCGCGGTGGTGGCCGCCGGCGCCCGGCACGTCCTCGCCACCGCCCCCGCGCACGTCGTGCGGAAAGCGGGCGGACCCGCGGGCGTGGCCGCGCGGATCTTCCGGGCGCTGCCGCTCGACCCGGAGGCGAGCGCCGCCAACGTCCTCGCGCCGGCGCTCGCGCAGCTGCGCGGGGCGGACACGCGCCCGGCCTGAAGCCGGGCGTCGCCGCTCCGGCGGCACAGAGGGGCCGTGAGACAGGGAACATCACCATGAAGCCCCTCCGCACCGGGACGCGGCGATCCGCGCCCCCCGAGGACGCGGCCGGCCCCGGGGTCGCCCTCGGCGGGCGGCCCCGGACGATCCGCTTCCCGCCCGTCTGGCACGCGTGGTTCGCCCGCCAGTCCGAGCCGCGCCTCGCCGCCCTCGACGAGCTGGTCGACGCGCATCTCGAGCGCCGCGCGCTGCGCCGCTACCTGCGCCGGCTCAAGCACGCGACGGTGTTCGCCTTCGTCGCCGCGGCGGCGGCCGCGCACTGGTTCTCCGACCAGGTCGCGTGGCTCGCCGCGCACATCCCGGCCCTGCGGGCCCTCTGGAAGCTGCTGACGGGAGCGTGAGATGCGCCTGCGCTGGGACAGGGTTCTCGACCGGGCGTGGCTCGCCCTGGCGTCGGCCGCGGCGGTGACGGTCGCCGTCCACGAGGGCGGTGCGGTCGGCCGGCGCGCCTGGACGCTCGGGGCCGGCGGCGCCGCGCAGGCCGCGCCGGCGCGCCCCGGCGGGGCCGTGCCGTCGGCCCGCGCCGCGGCCTGCGGACCCGCCCCGGCGGCCCCGCCGTGAGACCCGCCGCGGCGCCTGTGCGAAGCTGCCCGCGCCGTGGAACCGGGCGCCGCCTCGGCCGTCATGTCCGCACGATGCCGTCCGCCGCCAAGTCAGCCGCGTCAACCGCGCGAGGAATGTCCGGACCGCCACCGACGACCGCCGGGGGCGGCGCACGGCCACGTATTCAGGACGCATTCAGTGCCCTGGGCGCACATCATCTGCCAATGCGCTACGCCATCGCCCTCGTCGCCATCAGCCTGACCGCCGCGGCCCTCGCCGCGGGCGGCCTCGGCTCCATGGCCGACGACGGGCCGGCCCCCCAGACGGGCGCGGTGTCCAGCCAGGCGCCGCTGCGGATCGAGAGCTGCCTGTCCCCCGCCGACCTGCGCGAGGAGGTCGGCGAGCGCCGGGTGATCCCGCCGGTCGCGGCGATCCGCGCGGCCCGCACGGTGATCCCCCGGGCCGAGATCCAGCGGGCGAGCCTCTGCCGTCACGCGGACGGCCTCGTCTACATGCTCACCGCCTTGCGCCGGGACGGGCATTTCGTGCACGTGATTGTCGACGCGCGCACCGGCACCGTGGCGGGACAGTATTGAGCGGGCGCCGGAACCGTTTCGGAGGGGAGTGAGCCGTGCGTCTGCTGGTCGTGGAGGATGACAAGGACATCAACCGGCAGGTCGTGGCCGCGCTGGAGGAGGCCGGCTACGTCGCCGACAAGGCCTATGACGGCGAGGAGGGCGGCTATCTCGGCGAGAGCGAGCCCTACGACGCCATCATCCTCGACATGGGCCTGCCCAAGGCCGACGGCGTCACGGTGCTGCAGAAGTGGCGCCGGGCCGGCGTGAAGACCCCGGTGATCATCCTCACGGCCCGCGACCGCTGGTCCGACAAGGTCGACGGCTTCGACGCCGGCGCCGACGACTACGTCACCAAGCCCTTCCACATGGAGGAGCTGATGGCCCGGGTGCGCGCCCTGCTGCGCCGCGCCGCCGGCCACGCCACCAGCCAGATCGCCTGCGGGCCGGTGACCCTCGACACGCGCTCCGGCAAGGTCTTCGTCGACGGCGCCCAGGTGAAGCTGACGAGCCACGAGTACCGGCTGCTCTCCTACCTGATGCACCATACCGGCCGGGTCGTGTCCCGCGCCGAACTCACCGAGCACCTCTACGACCAGGATTTCGACCGCGACTCGAACACGATCGAGGTGTTCGTCGGCCGCCTGCGCAAGAAGCTCGCGGTGGACCTGATCCAGACCGTGCGCGGCCTCGGCTACCTCGTGGATCCCAACCAGCCGCCGGCGCGGATGTGAGCGCGGCTCCGCGTTCCGGCACGCTGCCGGCCGTGTTCATGCGCGGCGGCACCAGCAAGGCGCTGATGCTGCACCGCCGGGACGTGCCGGGGGATCTCGCCGCCTGGGAGCCGGTCTTCCTCTCCGCCATGGACAGCCCCGACCCGTTCGGGCGGCAGCTCAACGGCATGGGCGGGGGCGTCTCGTCGGTCTCGAAGATCTGCGTGGTGGAGCGCTCCGCGCGGCCGGACGCCGACATCGACTACACCTTCGTGCAGGTCGTGGTCCGGGACGGCCGCATCGACCTGTCGGGCAATTGCGGCAACATGCTCGCCGCCGTGGGACCGTTCGCGGTCGACGAGGGGCTCGTCGAGGTCCCGGACGGCCCGGTGCGGCTGCGGATCTTCAACACCAACACGCGCAAGCGGATCGCGGCGACCTTCGCGGTGGAGGGCGGCCGCAGCGTCTACCGCGGCGACCTCGCGATCCCCGGCGTCGCTGGCACCGGCGCGCCGGTCCAGCTCGACTTCCTGGATCCGGGCGGCGCCACGACCGGCCGGCTGCTCCCGACCGGCACCGTCCGCCAGAGGCTCGACGTGCCGGGCCTCGGCGCGATCGAGGCCTCCCTGATCGACGCCGCCAACGCCTGCGTGTTCGTCCGCGCCGCCGATCTCGGGCTGGCCGGCACCGAGCTGCCCGCAGCCCTGGAGTCCGTGCCGGGCCTCCTCGATCGGCTGGCGCGGATCCGCCGGGCCGGCTCCGTGGCGATGGGCATCGCGCCGGACGTCGAGGCGGCGGCGCGCGTCGTCCACGTGCCCTTCGTCGGCCTCGTCGCCCCGCCGCAGGAGTCCGGCAGCCTCTCCGGCGACGCGATCCGCGCCGCCGAGATCGACCTGACCGCCCGGGTCATCTCCAACGGCGTGCCGCATCAGGCGCTGCCGCTGACCGCCACCCTGTGCCTCGCGGTCGCCGCCCGGCTCGAAGGCAGTCTCGTCCACGAGGCCGCCCGCCCCACCGGCGCGGCCCTGCGGGTCGGCATGCCGTCGGGCATCCTCACCGCCGACGCCGCCGTGACCCGCGGGGCCGACGGCTGGCGGGCCGAGCGCGGCGCCTTCTTCCGCACGGCGCGCCCGCTGATGCGCGGCGCGGTGTTCTACGACGCGCCGCCGCCCGTCTGAGCGACCGACGCATCCATGATCGACCTCATCGGCCTCTTCTCCCTGCGCCGCCGCTCCATCGCGGTGCGGCTCGCCGTGTCGGCGTTCCTGTCGAGCTCCGCGATCCTGCTGATCGCGGCCTGGATCCTCACGACCCTCTACCGCGAGAACACCGAGCGCTCCTTCGACAGCCGGCTCCTCGTCTTCGCCAACAATCTCGCCACCGACCTCGTCTCGCCCAACGATCCCGAGAGCCGGACCTTCTCGCTCGGCGACCCGCGCTTCGACCTGCCCCTGTCGGGCTGGTACTGGCAGGTCGGCAAGCCCGACGCGAAGCCGCGCGACGTGCGCACCTCCCGCTCCCTCGTGGGTGTGCCGCTCCCGCCCGCCACCGATTCGGACGGCAAGGTCGGGGTCGGGCAGATCCGTCAGGGCTACGGCAAGGGGCAGGACGGACGCCTCCTGCGCATCATGGAGCGCGACGTCGATCTCGGCGAGGAGGGCCGCTACACGGTCCGGGTCGCCGGCCCCGCCGACGAGATCGTCAACGACGTCGACCGGTTCCGGAACTCGCTGACCATCACCTTCGGCCTGCTCGGCCTGTCGCTGGCGATCACCACCCTGCTGCAGATCCGGTTCGGCCTCGCGCCGCTCAAGAAGATGCGCGCCGCGCTGGGCGCCGTCCGCCGGGGCGAGGCCGACCGCATCACCGGCACCTATCCCCGCGACATCGCGCCGCTCACCGGCGAGGTGAACCTCCTGATCGAGACCAACCGCGAGATCCTGGAGCGCGCCCGGACCCAGGTCGGCAACCTCGCCCACGCCCTGAAGACGCCGCTCTCGATCATCGTCAACGAGGTCGGCGCCTCCGACGCCCCCGAGGAGCTCGCGCAGAAGATCCGCGAGCAGGCCGCGGTCATGCGCGATCAGGTCAACTACCACCTCGACCGCGCCCGGGCCGCCGCCCTCGCCGGCACGCTCGGCACCTCGACGGAGGTGGAGCCGGCGCTCGCGGGCCTCGTGCGCACCTTCGGGAAGATCTACCGGGACAAGGACATCGCCTACGACGTCCACGTGCCGCCGGGCCTGCGCTTCCGCGGCGAGCGCCAGGATTTCGAGGAGATGGTCGGCAACCTCGTCGACAACGCGTCGAAATGGGCCCACGGCCGCGTCGCGATCCGGGCCGAGGCGGTGAACACGAACGATTATCCCCACCTCGTTGTCGCCATCGAGGATGACGGCCCCGGCCTGCCCCCGGAGGCCCGCCAGGCCGTGCTCGGCCGCGGGCGGCGCCTCGACGAATCGAAGCCCGGCTCCGGCCTCGGCCTGTCGATCGTGGCCGACCTCGCCGCCCTGTACCGGGGACGCTTCACCCTGGAGGAGGCGGCGCTCGGCGGCCTGCGGGCGGTGCTGGAGGTGCCGGGCGACCTGCCGGTCGGCACCCCGACCCACTGAGGCCCTCCGCCGCCTCCGGGTACGGGCCGGGCACGGATCGAGCTGCGGGACGCGGCCTCATGGCTCCGCCCGGCCCCTTGTCTTCGCAACAGAGTTGCGTGACACCGTGCCGCCGCCGGGAGGCGTCGTGGCGTCACGCTGCCGGCTCCACATGGCGTGGGGAGGGGCGGGCCGGTCCGGCTCGTTGGCGATAAGGTCCATGACGGCGATCTGGTTCATCCTGGCGGCCATGACCGCGGCGGCCGTGCTCGGCCTGCTCTGGCCGATGTCGCGCCGCGCCGCCGTGCCGACCGGTGAGGCGGGCGGGACCGGGCTCGCCACCGAGACGGCGTTCTACGAGGATCAGATCGCCGAGATCGAGCGCGACCTCGAGCGCGGCTTGATCGCCCCCGACGAGGCCGAGACCGCCAAGGCCGAGGCGGGCCGCCGCCTGCTCCGGTCGAGCCGCGAGGCGCAGCGCGAGGCCGAGGATGCCGGCATCGCCGAGGCCGCGCGCCCGGCCGAGCCGCGCCTGCGCCGCCGGCGCGCCGCCTCGGCCTTCGCGCTCTCCACCATCCCCCTCGTGGCGCTGATCGCCTACGGGCTCTACGGCTCGCCCGAGGTGCCGGCACAGACCGAGGCCGACCGGCAGGCCGCCCGTGGCGGCGCGGACGAGCTGATGAAGGCGGTCAGCCAGATCGAGGCGCGCCTCGCCCGGGACCCGAACGACGCCCGCGGCTGGGCGGTGCTCGCCCCGGTCTACATGCGCACCGGCCGCTTCGACGACGCCGCCCGCGCCTACGCCAACATCGCGCGGATCAAGGGTGAGACCGCCGATCTGCTGGCCGACCAGGGCGAGGCCCTCACGGCGGCGGGCAACGGCACGGTCTCGCCCGAGGCCAGGGCGCTGTTCGAGAAGGCGCAGGCCAAGGAGCCGAACGCGCCCAAGCCCCGATTCTACCTGGCCCGCGCGGCCGAGCAGGCCGGCGACACCGGCGAGGCGATCCGCCAGCTCACCGAGCTCGAGGCGTCGAGCCCGCCGAATGCCCCCTGGCTCGGGATCGTCAAGCAGAGCCTCGCCCGGCTCAAGGGCGAGCCGCCGCCGCCCGCAGCTCCGCAGACCGCCCCGCAGATCCCCGCGGAGCAGCAGGCGGCGATCCGCGGCATGGTCGACGGGCTGGACGCCCGGCTCAAGACCGGCGGCGGCACCCCCGACGAGTGGCTGCGGCTGGTCCGGTCCCGGGCGGTCCTCGGCGAGCGCGAGCAGGCGGCCGACGCCCTGGCCCGGGCGCGCGCGGCCCTGGCGGGCGACCCGCAGGGGCTCGCCCAGGTGGAGCAGGCCGCCCGCGCCGTGGGGCTCGGCACGGAGGGCGAGGCGCCCGCGCCGGCCGGATCCGGCCAGCCGGGATCGGGCGCCCAAACCGAGAAGGAGGCCGCGATGGCGGCCGTGCGCGCCATGCCGCAGGCTGAGCAGCAGGCGGCGATTCGCGGGATGGTCGAGGGGCTGGACCGGCGCCTCGCCGCGCGGGGCGGCACGCCGGACGAGTGGATGCGCCTCGTGCGCTCCTACAGCGCGCTGGGCGAGCGGGACCAAGCGGTGAAGGCCCTCGACCGCGCCCGGATGGCGCTGGCCGCCAACAGCGAGGCGGTGACGCGGCTCGACGGCCTCGCCCGGGAGCTGGACCTGCCCGCCAAGCCCAATCCCTGACAGGCCGGACCCCCGCCAGGCCCAGCCCCCGGCACCACGAGATCGCGAGGCCGCCTCCGCCGAGCGGTCCGTACGACAATCGGTCCCGACGCCCGCCCTTGACCCGCGGGCGCCTGGAGCCGACACCCTCAAGACTAGAATGAGAACGGTTCCGGTCGGGGCGGGTCTCCGCGCGCCGGACCGCGGGGTGGAAGTATCGTGACGCGTAAGAAACGCCGCCTGATCCTGATCGCCGCCTGCGGCAGCGTCCTGGCGCTCGCCGTGGGGCTGATCCTGTACGCCATGAGCGGCTCGATCGTGTTCTTCCGCTCGCCCACCGACATCGCCAAGCAGGCCATCGCCCCGGGCACGCGCCTGCGGCTCGGCGGTCTGGTGAAGGACGGCTCGCTCAGGCGCGGTCCCGACCAGACGGTCGACTTCGCCGTCACCGACACGAACGAGACCGTCGAGGTCCACTACAAGGGGTTGCTGCCGGACCTGTTCCGCGAAGGGCAGGGCGTGGTCGCCGAGGGCGTGCTGGAGCCGGGCGGGCAGTTCCGCGCCGACACGGTGCTCGCCAAGCACGACGAATCCTACATGCCCCGCGAGGTGGCCGACGCGCTGAAGGCGCAGGGGCGCTGGCAGGAGGGCGGCCCGAACAGGGGCGGCCCGGCGCCGAAGCCCGCCACCGCGGCGGCGGACAGCACCCTCGGTCCCCGCAGCGAGCGGTGAGGGAACCCGCATGATCGTCGAGACCGGCCACTTCGCCCTCGCGCTCGCGCTGGCGATCTCCCTCGTCCAGGTGGTGATGCCGATCTGGGCCGCCCGCTCGGGCGATCCGGCGCTCCGCCAGATCGCCTCGCAGGCGGCGCTCGGCGCGTTCGCCTGCGTGCTGTTCGCCTTCGCGGCGCTGACCTACGCGCACGTCACCTCGGACTTCTCGGTCCAGAACGTCGTCGAGAACTCGCACACGCAGAAGCCGCTGATCTACAAGATCTCGGGCGTCTGGGGGAACCACGAGGGCTCGATGCTCCTCTGGGTGCTGATCCTCACCCTGTTCGGCGCCTGCGTGGCGGCCGCGAAGAACTCGGTGCCGCCGCGGCTGCGGGCCAGCACGCTGGGCGTGCAGGGGCTGATCACCTTCGTGTTCGTGCTGTTCATCATCACGACCTCGAACCCGTTCACCCGGGTGATCCCGGCGCCGCTCGAGGGCAACGACCTCAACCCGCTGCTGCAGGATCCCGGTCTCGCGATCCACCCGCCGCTCCTCTACGTCGGCTATGTCGGCTTCTCGATCAGCTTCGCCTTCGCGGTGGCCGCGCTGATCGACGGGCGGATCGACGCCGTCTGGGCGCGGGCGGTGCGGCCCTGGACGCTGGCCGCGTGGTGCTTCCTGACGCTCGGGATCGCGATGGGTTCCTACTGGGCCTATTACGAGCTCGGCTGGGGCGGCTGGTGGTTCTGGGATCCGGTGGAGAACGCCTCGCTGATGCCGTGGATCGCCGGCACGGCGCTGCTGCACTCCACCGTGGTGATGGAGAAGCGCGACGCCCTGAAGGTCTGGACGGTGCTGCTCGCCATCCTGACCTTCTCGCTCTCGCTGATCGGCACCTTCCTGGTCCGCTCGGGCGTGATCACCTCGGTCCATTCCTTCGCCACGGACCCGACCCGCGGCGTCTTCATCCTGGCGATCCTGGTGCTGTTCATCGGCGGCTCGCTGACGCTGTTCGCGTGGCGGGCGCCGCTGCTGCGGCAGGGCGGCCTGTTCGCGCCGATCTCTCGCGAGGGGTCGCTCGTCCTGAACAACCTGTTCCTGGTGGCGGCCTGCGCCACCGTGCTGGTCGGCACCCTGTACCCGCTCGTGCTGGAGATGCTGACGGGCGAGAAGATCACGGTCGGGCCGCCCTTCTTCAACTCCACCTTCGTCCCGCTGGCGATCCCGCTCCTGCTGATCGTGCCCATGGGGCAGTCGCTCGCCTGGAAGCGCGGCGACGTGCTCGCCGCCGCCCAGCGCCTGTTCGCCGCGCTGGCGGTCGCCCTCGTCGTCGGCTTCGGGGTGCTGGCGCTGACCTGGGGCGGGCCGGTCATGGCGCCGGTCGGGATCGGCCTCGGCGCCTACCTGCTGATCGGCTCCGCCCTGGAGATCGTCACCCGCGCCCGGGGCTACGGGGCGAGCCGCGCCCGCTCCCTCGGCCAGATCGGCCGCCGCGCCGTCGGCCTGCCGCGCTCGGCCTGGGGCACCGCCATCGCCCATGCCGGGGTCGGCGTCGTGGTGCTGGGCATCGCCGCGCAGGGCTGGGCGACCGAGGGGCTGGCGACCCTCAAGGCCGGCCAGAGCCTGGCGACGGGACCCTACGTGGCGACCCTCGATCGCGTCGCGCCGCGCAAGGGACCGAACTACGAGGAGGCCGCCGCCTACCTGACCATCCGCACCCGCGGCGGCGACGAGGTCGGGCAGGTCGAGACCGGCAAGCGGTTCTACCCGAGCCGCAAGATGGCGGTGACGGAATCGGGCCTGCTGACCGTCGGCGCCAGCCAGGTCTACGCGAGTCTCGGGGAGATCGGGCAGGACGGCGGCGTCGGCCTGCGCCTCTACTACAAGCCGCTGGTCCTGCTGATCTGGCTCGGGGCGGTGGTGATGGCCGTGGGCGGCGGCCTGTCGCTCACGGACCGGCGGATGCGCGTAGGCGTCCCCGCCAAGGCGAAGGCGCGGCCGCTCCCGGTCGCGGTGCCGGCCGAGTGATGGCGCGCCGCTCGCTCCGGCCCGCGCTGGCGGCGCTCGCCCTGCTGGCGTCGCTGCCGGCCCTCGCGGTGCAGCCCGACGAGGTGCTGAAGGATCCCGTCCTGGAGCATCGCGCGCGGGAGATCTCGGCCGAACTGCGCTGCCTCGTCTGCCAGAACCAGTCGATCGACGATTCCGACGCGCCGCTCGCCAAGGACCTGCGCCTGATCGTCCGCGAGCGGCTGGAGAAGGGCGACAGCGACACGGCGGTGCTCGACTACGTCGTGGCCCGCTACGGCGAGTTCGTGCTGCTGCGCCCGGTCTTCGCGCTGCACACCCTGCTGCTGTGGCTCACCCCGGTGCTCGCGGTCCTGCTCGGCGGGCTGGGAATCTGGCGCCTCGCCCGCCGCCGCCCGCCCGCGCCGGCCCGGAACCTGTCGGCGGCCGAGGAGGCGGAGGTCGCGGCGCTGCTGCGACGGGAGTAGAATCGCGGGCGGAAGCGATTCGCCAGCCCCGTTCGGCACGAGTCTTGGATCGGGCCTCGCAGACCGCACGATCGGCGACGCGCCCGGGGCAGGACGATGACGGCCGCTACGCTCACCATCTCGAGCCGCAACTACTCCTCGTGGTCCCTGCGGGGCTGGCTCATCTGCCGGATGGCGGGTCTCGATTTCGAGACCGAGGTCCTGTCCGGCGCCGACGCCACCACCCGGGCGGAGCTGCTTCACCTCTCGCCGTCCTTCCTGGTGCCGCGCCTGCGCCACGGCGACGTGGTCGTCTGGGACACCCTGGCCATCGCCGAGTACCTCGCCGAGACCTTCCCGGAGGCCGGCTTCCTGCCCGGCAACGTGGCGGAGCGCGCCCATTGCCGGTCCATCTCCGGCGAGATGCATTCCGGCTTCGTCAATCTGCGCTCGGCGCTGCCGATGAACCTGCGCGCCTTCCACCCCGACTTCCGGGTGTTCAACGGGGCGAAGGCCGATATCGAGCGCATCGTCACGATCTTCGACGATTGCCTGGACCGCTACGAGGGTGCGTACCTGTTCGGCGCGCGGCCGTGCCTGGCCGACGCCATGTACGCTCCGGTCTGCACGCGCTTCCGCACCTACGACGTCGCGCTGCCGCCCCGGGCCGCCGCCTACCGCGACACGATCCTGCACTGGCCGCTGATGGTCGAGTGGGCTGAGGCCGCCGCCGACGAGCCGGACGAGATCGAGGAACTCGAGATGGAGTTCTGAGGCGGCCGAGGCTCCGGTCTCGGGGCCCGCCGCCGTCCTTGCGAGCGGAGCGAAGCGATCCAGTCGCGCCACGCTTGCCGAGGTCGCGCTGCCCTGGATTGCTTCGCTCCGCTCGCAAGGACGGAGGGCTCTCACCGGACGTTCCGGACCCGACGTGACAGGATGCAGTTTCTTGCATGGCACAAATTTATGTTGCGATGCACGCGACAAATTCTGACCGCGTATAGGATCTGAAAAATCGCGCTGTGGCAACAGGTTAACGAGGTGTCTCCGCTCGTCTGGCCTGCGCGTTACAGCTCGACAAACGTCCTTTGTCGCCCGACCGGACAGCGCGATTGATGCCATTCGGCATTTCTGTTCCTCTTCGCATTAGAACAGGAACAGACTGGGCTGGAAACCATGGCGCGTCACAAGCCCTGGAGCGCGGAGCGCGCGTCCGGGATCATCGCCGAGCACACCCATCTCGAAGGGGCCACGCTGCCGATCCTGCACGCGCTGCAGGAAACCTTCGGCTACGTGGATTCCGGCGCCGTGCCGCTGATCGCGGACGCGCTGAACCTGTCGCGCGCCGAGGTCCACGGCTGCATCACCTTCTACCACGACTTCCGCGCCCACCCCGCCGGCCGCCACGAGGTGAAGCTGTGCCGGGCCGAGGCCTGCCAGGCCATGGGCTCCGACAAGCTGCACCGCGAGATCCTCGGCCGCCTCGGCTGCGGCTGGCACGAGACCACCGCCGACGGCAGCGCCACGGTCGAGCCGGTCTACTGCCTCGGCCTCTGCGCCAACGGTCCCGCCGCGCTGGTGGACGGTGAGCCGGTCGCGCACCTGACCGCCGACGCCCTCGAAGCTGCCCTGACGGAGGTGCGCCAGTGAGCGTGACCCTCTACGTTCCGCGCGACGCCGTCGCCCTCGGCCTCGGCGCCAACAAGGTCGCCCGCGCCCTGTTCGCGGGCGCCGAGCGCCGCGGCCTCGACGTCACCATCGTCCGCACCGGCTCCCGCGGCCTGTTCTGGCTGGAGCCGATGGTCGAAATCGGCACGCCCGAGGGGCGGGTCGCCTACGGACCCGTGACGCTCGCCGACGTCGACGCCCTGCTGGATGCCGGCCTGACCACGGGCGGCGACCACGCCCTGCGCCTCGGCGATCCTGAAAAAATCCCCTACCTCGCCCGGCAGCAGCGCCTGACCTTCCACCGCTGCGGCGTGATCGACCCGGTCTCCGTGGACGATTACCGGGCCCATGGCGGCTACCGCGGCCTCGAGGCCGCCCTGAAGCTCGATGCCGAGGGCATTGTCGCGGCGGTGCGCGAGTCCGGCCTGCGCGGCCGGGGCGGTGCCGGCTTCCCCGCCGGCATCAAGTGGAACACCGTGATGCTCGCCGAGGCGGACCAGAAATACGTGGTCTGCAACGCCGACGAGGGCGATTCCGGCACCTTCGCCGACCGGATGATGATGGAGGGCGATCCCTTCAACCTCATCGAGGGCATGACCATCGCGGGCGTCGCCACCGGCGCCACCCGCGGCTACATCTACCTGCGCTCCGAGTACCCGCAGGCCTTCGCGACCCTGAAGGAGGCGATCGCCAACGGCGTGACGGCGGGCGTGCTCGGCGACAACATCCTGGGCTCGGGCAAGAGCTTCCACCTGGACGTGCGCCTCGGCGCCGGGGCCTATATCTGCGGCGAGGAGACCTCGCTGCTGGAGAGCCTGGAGGGCAAGCGCGGCATCGTGCGGGCCAAGCCGCCGATCCCGGCGCTGAAGGGCTTCCTCGGCAAGCCGACGCTGGTCAACAACGTCATGACCTTCACGGCCGTGCCGTGGATCCTGGAGAACGGCGCCAGGGCCTACGCCGATTACGGCATGGGCCGCTCGCTCGGCACCCTGCCGATCCAGCTCGCCGGCAATATCAAGCACGGCGGCCTGATCGAGATGGCCTTCGGCATCACCCTCCGTCAGGTGATCGAGGATTTCGGCGGCGGCACCCGCTCAGGTCGGCCGGTCCGGGCCGTGCAGGTCGGCGGGCCGCTCGGGGCCTACTTCCCCGACCATCTCCTCGACACGCCCCTCGACTACGAGGCGATGGCGGCCAAGAAGGGCCTCGTCGGCCACGGCGGCATCGTGGTGTTCGACGATACGGTCGATATGGCCGCCCAGGCCCGCTTCGCCTTCGAGTTCTGCGCCACCGAGTCGTGCGGCAAGTGCACCCCCTGCCGCATCGGCGCGACCCGCGGCGTCGAGACCATGGACAAGGTGATCGCCGGCATCCGGCCGGACGCGAACCTGAAGCTGGTCGAGGACCTCTGCGAGGTCATGACCGACGGGTCGCTCTGCGCCATGGGCGGGCTCACCCCGATGCCCGTCATGAGCGCGATCACCCATTTCCCCGAAGATTTTCGCCGTGCGGGCTCGCTGCCTGCGGCGGCTGAGTGAGGCGGCGCGCATGGCCCTCATCAAAGAAATCGACTACGGCACGCCGATCCGCGTCAGCGCGCAGACGGTGACGCTGACGATCGACGGCATGTCGGTGACGGTGCCCGCCGGCACCTCGGTAATGGCGGCGGCGATGCAGGCCGGGACGCAGATCCCGAAGCTCTGCGCCACCGACTCGCTGGAGCCGTTCGGCTCCTGCCGCCTCTGCCTCGTTGAGATCGAGGGCCGGCGCGGCACGCCCGCCTCGTGCACGACGCCGGCCGAGAACGGCATGGTGGTCCACACCCAGAACGAGAAGCTCGCCAGGCTCCGCAAGGGCGTGATGGAGCTCTACATCTCCGACCACCCCCTCGACTGCCTGACCTGCGCGGCGAACGGCGACTGCGAGCTGCAGACCCAGGCGGGCGTCGTGGGCCTGCGCGACGTGCGCTACGGCTACGAGGGCGACAACCACGTCCGGCCGAGCTCCGAGAAGTACCTGCCGAAGGACGAGTCGAACCCGTACTTCACCTACGACCCGTCGAAGTGCATCGTCTGCAACCGCTGCGTCCGCGCCTGTGAGGAGGTGCAGGGCACCTTCGCGCTGACCATCGCGGGTCGCGGCTTCGACAGCCGCGTGGCGGCCGGCCCGACCAACTTCTTCGAGTCCGAGTGCGTGTCCTGCGGCGCCTGCGTGCAGGCCTGCCCGACCGCGACCCTGCAGGAGAAGTCGATCCACGAGTACGGCCAGCCGGAGCACGCCGAGGTCACGACCTGCGCGTATTGCGGCGTCGGCTGCTCGTTCAAGGCCGAGATGCAGGGCGAGCGCGTCGTCCGCATGGTCCCGTACAAGGGCGGCAAGGCCAACGAGGGCCATAGCTGCGTCAAGGGCCGCTTCGCCTACGGCTACGCCACCCATAAGGACCGCATCACCAAGCCGATGATCCGCGAGAAGATCACGGATCCGTGGCGCGAGGTCTCCTGGGAGGAGGCCATCGATCGGGCGGCCTCCGAGTTCAAGCGGATCCAGGCCCAGTACGGCAAGGATTCGGTCGGCGGCATCACGTCGTCGCGCTGCACCAACGAGGAAGCCTACCTCGTCCAGAAGCTGGTGCGCGCCGCCTTCGGCAACAACAACGTCGATACCTGCGCCCGCGTCTGCCACTCGCCGACCGGCTACGGCCTGATGTCGACGCTCGGCACCTCGGCCGGCACCCAGGACTTCAAGTCGGTCGAGCATTCCGACGTGATCCTGGTGATCGGCGCCAATCCGACCGACGGCCACCCGGTCTTCGGCTCGCGGATGAAGAAGCGCCTCCGGCAGGGCGCGAAACTGATCGTCGCCGATCCGCGCAAGATCGACCTCGTCAAGTCGCCCCACATCAAGGCCGACTATCACCTGCCGCTGAAGCCCGGCTCCAACGTCGCCTTCATCAACTCGCTGGCGCACGTGATCGTCACCGAGGGGCTGATCGACGAGGCCTATGTCCGCGAGCGCTGCGACCTCGCCGAGTTCGAGTCCTGGGCGCGGTTCATCGCCGACGAGCGACACTCCCCGGAGAACCAGCAGTCCTTCACCGGCCTCGACCCTGAGCAGGTCCGCGGAGCGGCCCGGCTCTACGCCAAAGGCGGCGCGGCCGGCATCTACTACGGGCTCGGCGTCACCGAGCACAGCCAAGGCTCGACCATGGTCATGGGCATGGCGAACATCGCCATGGCCACCGGCAATATCGGCAAGCTCGGCGCCGGCGTGAACCCGCTGCGCGGCCAGAACAACGTCCAGGGCTCCTGCGACATGGGCTCGTTCCCGCACGAGCTCACCGGCTACCGCCACGTCTCGGACGACGCCACCCGCGAGAGCTTCGAGGCCCTCTGGGGCGCCAAGCTCGACAACGCGCCGGGCCTGCGCATCACCAACATGCTGGACGAGGCCGTCGAGGGCTCGTTCAAGGGCATGTACATCCAGGGCGAGGACATCGCGCAGTCCGACCCCGACACGCACCACGTGACGTCGGGCCTGATGGCGATGGAGTGCATCGTCGTCCAGGACCTGTTCCTGAACGAGACCGCCAAGTACGCCCACGTCTTCCTGCCGGGCGCCTCGTTCCTCGAGAAGGACGGGACCTTCACCAACGCCGAGCGCCGCATCTCGCGGGTCCGCAAGGTCATGGCCCCGATGGGCGGCTACGGCGACTGGGAGGGCACGGTGCTGCTCGCCAACGCGCTGGGCTACCCGATGACCTACAGCCACCCGTCCGAGATCATGGACGAGATCGCCTCGCTCACCCCGAGCTTCACCGGCGTGTCCTACGCCAAGCTCGACGAGCTCGGCTCGGTGCAGTGGCCCTGCAACGAGAAGGCGCCGCTCGGCACGCCGATGATGCACGTGGACCGGTTCGTCCGCGGCAAGGGCCGGTTCATGATCACCGAGTTCGTGGCCACCGAGGAGCGGACGGGGGCGAAGTTCCCGCTGATCCTCACCACGGGCCGGATCCTCTCCCAGTACAATGTCGGCGCGCAGACCCGGCGCACCGAGAACTCGCGCTGGCACGAGGAGGACGTGCTGGAGATCCACCCGTTCGACGCGGAGCTGCGCGGCATCGTGGACGGCGACCTCGTCGCCCTGGAGAGCCGCTCGGGCGACATCGCCCTGAAGGCCAAGATCTCCGAGCGGATGCAGCCCGGGGTGGTCTACACGACCTTCCACCACGCCAAGACCGGCGCCAACGTCATCACCACGGATTACTCGGACTGGGCGACGAACTGCCCCGAGTACAAGGTGACGGCGGTGCAGGTCCGGCGGACCAACCGGCCCTCCGACTGGCAGGCGAAGTTCTACGAGGAGGACTTCTCCCTGACCCGGATCGCACAGACCCTGGACGCGGCAGAGTAAGAGTACCCGATGAGCGCCGTGACGCAGGCGGACAAGCTCGTCCGCATGGCCAACCAGATCGCCACCTTCTTCCGGTCCTACCCGGAGGAGGAGGCGGTGGCCGGAATCCAGAAGCACATCAAGGCGTTCTGGACGCCCAAGATGATCGCCCATCTCGAGGCTGCCCTGCCGGAGCAGGGCGACCGGGTCGACGGCTACGTCCGGCGGGCGCTGCACGGCGCGGAGCCGGCGGCCGACAGCCCGGTGCGCCCGGCGACCCGGGACCCGCAGCTCGCGGGTGCGGGCGCCAGCGACGCGGGCTGACACGGCCGCGGCCGGACGGACTCACGGGACCGAGCCCCGCGGCCGGGCCTGCACTGACCGCGCGAAACACCTCCTGTTCCGAACGTGGCAGGGGGTGTTTCGCGTCCGAGTCGAGGCGTGAGGGGCGCGTCGGCCGCGTCCGCGGGACCGTTAGACGATCGGTCGTCCGACCCCGGTAACGCGTCCCGCGACGGGCCCGGCGACGTCGGCCGCCGGGCCCAGGGGCGTCAGTTCTTCAGGACGACCGTGAAGTCGGCCTCGGTCTTCCCGCGGATCTCGTCCTCGGTGACGCCGTCGGCGAGCTCGATCAGCCTCATGCCGCCGTCGCCCTTCTTGTCGATCTCGAACACGCCGAGATCGGTGATCACCAGGTCGACCACGCGGGTGCCGGTCAGCGGCAGGTCGCAGGCCTTGAGCAGCTTCGGGCTCTCGGTGCCGTCCTTGTTCTTGGCGACGTGCTCCATCACCACGACGACGCGCTTCACGCCCGCCACGAGGTCCATGGCGCCGCCCATCCCCTTCACCATCTTGCCGGGGATCATCCAGTTCGCGAGGTCGCCGTTGCCGGCCACCTGCATGGCGCCGAGGATCGACAGGTTGATGTGCCCGCCGCGGATCATCCCGAAGGAATCGGCCGAGGAGAAGTAGCTCGTCGTCGGCAGCGCCGTGATCGTCTGCTTGCCGGCGTTGATCAGGTCCGGGTCCTCCTCGCCCTCGTACGGGAAGGGGCCCATGCCCAGCATGCCGTTCTCCGACTGGAGCTGCACCGACATGCCCTCGGGGATGTAGTTCGACACCAGCGTCGGGATGCCGATGCCGAGGTTCACGTAGAAGCCGTCCTCCAGCTCCTTGGCGGCGCGCGCCGCCATCTGCTCGCGGGTCCAGGCCATCGTTCTCGCTCCCTTCCCGTCCGATCAGTGCGTGCCGCCGCCGGCCGCCGCGGCCGGGGTGCTGTCGCCGCGCTTGCGCGTGGTGCGCTGCTCGATGCGCTTGTCGCGCTGCCCGACGTCGATGATCCGCTTCACGAAGATGCCGGGCGTGTGGATCGTGTCCGGGTCGATCTCGCCGGGCTTCACGAGGTGCTCGACCTGCGCCACCGTCATCTTGGCGGCGGTGGCCATCATCGGGTTGAAGTTGCGGGCGGTCATCCGGTAGCGCAGGTTCCCCTCGGTGTCGCCGGTGTGGGCGTGGACCAGGGCGAGGTCGGCGAACAGGCCGCGCTCCATCACGTACTGCTCGCCGTCGAACTCGCGGACTTCCTTGCCCTCGGCGACCTTGGTGCCGACGCCGGTCTTGGTGAAGAAGGCCGGGATGCCCGCGCCGCCGGCGCGGATCCGCTCCGCCAGCGTGCCCTGCGGGTTGAACTCGATCTCCAGCTCGCCGCCGAGATACTGGCGGGCGAACTCCTTGTTCTCGCCCACGTAGGACGAGATCATCTTGGCGACCTGGCGGGTATCCAGGAGCTTGCCGAGGCCGACCCCGTCGATGCCGGCATTGTTCGACACGACCGTGAGGCCCTTGACGCCCGAGAGGCGCACCGCCTCGATCAGCTCGTCGGGGATGCCGCAGAGGCCGAAGCCGCCGCACATCACCATCATGTCGTCGTGCAGGAGGCCGGCCAGGGCGGCGGCGGCATCCGTGTAGACCTTCTTCATCGAACCGTCCTTTTCCCGCCGGATCCGACCGGCCGAAACCTTGGGAAGCGCGTGTCCTCGCGCCTGCTCTCCCCGATTCCGCGCGCGAAATCCAGTGGTGCGCCGCACCGGTCCGTGCGGTCCCGGGCGATCCGTAACCGGCACTGCGTTGGGGAGGGCAGGGCGGCCCTGCGCGGGCGCGGCAGACAAAGCCGGCCGGGGACGCTAAGTTGCCCCCTCGACGTGCAGACCCTGCCGGGCCGTGGCAGCCCGAGGGGCCGGCGCGGCGCCCGGCTTCCGGCCACAGCCGCCGCCCCTTCGGAGCATGATGTCGCTGCGCCGCCCGATCTTCGTCCTCGCTCTCGGGAGCCTGATCGCTGCCGGCCTCGGCCTGCGCGACTGGCCCGTGGAGGACGGCCGGGTCACGGCGTTCGCCCGCCGCGCCTTCGATGCCTACGGCCTCGGTCTGACGCTGGAGGGGCCGGCGCGCCTCGCGGTGCTGCCCTGGCCGCGCCTGACCTTCGACCGCGTCCGGCTCGCCGCCGGTTCCGCCGGCCCGGTCCTGGCGGAGGAGGGCCGCCTGACCATCGACCTCGACCCGCTGAGCCTCCTCGGGGGGCGCGCGGCCGTCAGCGGCCTCCGCCTGGAGGGCGCGCGGCTGTCGGACGATCCCGTCGGCTGGGACGCAGCCCTCGCGCGCCTCGCCGAGCAGGCCCGGTCCGGCGAGACGGCCCGGCCGCGCCGGATCGTCCTGCGCGACGCGCGCCTCGCCGCCGGCGACGCGGCCCGGGATATCGACCTCGACATCGCGTGGCCGCTCTGGGGCAGGGCCGCCGAGGGCCGGGCCAGCCTGATCTGGCGGGGCGTACCGACCCGGATCGCCCTGACTCACCTGCGTCCGGCCGCGTTGGCCCAGCGCCGCGGCAGCCCCTTCACCGCGGAGATCACGTGGCCGAACGGCAGCCTCGCGGCGGACGGAACGCTGGCGCCGCCCGCGGAGGGGGGCGCGCTGCCCGTCATGTCCGGGCAGGTCCGGTTCGAGACGCGATCCCTGCCGGAGAGCCTGGCCTGGATCGGCCGTGACGTGCCGCTGGCGCCGCTCGCCGGGGCCTTCTCGGTCGACGGCCGGTTCGAGACGGCCGAGCGGTCCGTCTCGTGGCCGAGCCTGCGCATCGGCCTGGGCCAGAACGTGCTCGAGGGGGCAGGCGCCGTCGCACTCGGGCCCGGCAAGGCGCCGCGCCTCTCGGTGCAGGCGACCCTGGCGGCCGAGACACTCGATCTCACGCCGCTCGTCGCGGATCTGTCGCGACTCCTCGACCCCGCGCCCGTGTCGATCGCCCTGGCGCCCTTCACGCGGGGCGACCTCGACTTGCGCCTGTCGGCGGCCGAGGGACGCGCCGGCGCGGTCCGGGTGCAGGATCTGGCGGCGAGCGTCCTGGTGCGGGAGGCCGCCCTGGAAGTGGCGGTGAACCGGGCCCGGATCCAGGATGGCACGTTCAAGGGGCGCGTGAACCTGACGAGCGGCGCCGACCCGGCCGCGACCGAGTTGCGCACGCAGGGGAGCCTCGATCGCGTCGATCTCGGCGCGCTCCTCGGCGAGATCGGTGCGGCGCGGTGGGTCATCGGGCCCGTGCAGGGGCATTTCGCCCTCGATTCCAGGGCCCGCGACACGGCCGGGCTGCTGGCGCATCTGAATGGTCGGGCCACGCTCGCCATGGACGGCGGTGCCATCGCCGGCCTCGACCTCGCCGACGTCGTCCACCGCAACGGTGCGGTGGCGTCCGGAGCCCTGGCGCGCCGGAACGGCCGGACGGCCTTCGAGCGGGCCGTGGTGACGCTGCGCTTCGTCGACGGCGTGGGCGAGATCGCCGAATCGGGGCTCCTGGGGCCGAGCGTCGGGGCGACCCTGCACGGTCAGGTCTCGCTGCCGGAGCGGCGGCTCGATGCCAAGGGCGACCTCGTCCTGCGCCCGCCCGGCGACGCCTCCCGCGGGATCCTGTTCGCGGTCACGGGGCCCTGGAGCGCCCTGACGGCCCAGACGGTCGCCCACAGCGAGGCCTCCGATCCGGCCGGCCGGTACGGGGACGCGATGCTCCCCGATCCGCTCAAGCTGCCCGCGACGCTCGGACTGCCCGGCAACGCCCGCGCCTATGCCCCGTGACGGCCGCGCCATGGTGCCGGCCCCGGCCAAGCTCTAAGATCAGGCCTCGAACGCCTCCATGATCCCCATGCGCCGTCTGCTCATCGAGGAACCCGTCACCCGCGCGGGGCCGCTGGCCCGGCGGCTCGCCGTGTTCGCCGTCATCGCCACCGGGATCGCCCTCGTCCTCGTCCGGGATCCGCGCTCCGACACGAACGCCGCCCTCGTGGCCCTCTTGGCCGGACTCGGCGTCGCGCTGCTGGCGGCCGCGGCCGCGATCTTCGCCTTCGTGCGGGTCTGGCGCGAGGGCGCCCGCGGCCTCGGGGCCGCCCTCGCCGGGTTGGTCCTCGCGCTGGCGGTGCTGGGCTACCCCGCCTTCCTGGGCCTGCGCGGCCTGCGGTTGCCCGCCCTGTCTGACATCACCACCGACATCGACAATCCGCCGGCCTTCTCGCGCTCGCGGGCGGCCTTCGCGGCCCGCGGCGGACGCTACCCGGCGGACCCGAGCCCGGCGGCACGCGAGAGCCAGCGCGGCGCCTATCCGCAGATCGCGCCGCTGACCCTCGATATCGGCGCCGACGAGGCGTTCGAACTCGCCCGGCAGGCGGCCCTGAAGCGGCACTGGCAGATCGTCGAGGCGATCCGGCCGGGCGGCCGGACCGGCAACGGCCGGATCGAGGCCGTGGCCCGGGGGCTGATCCTGAACCTGCCCGACGATGTCACCGTGCGCATCCGCCCCCGTGCCGACGGGGCGCGGATCGACGTGCGCTCGGCCTCGCGGCTCGGCGGCCGGGATTTCGGCAGCAACGCCGACCGGATCCGGGCCTATCTCGACGACGTCGCCAACCTCGCCCTCGCGGTGAAGTGAGCCGCCGCGCGCCTCAGGCCGGCGCGTAAGTGCCGTCGAGCCGGGGGGCGCCGTCGCAGGACGCGAGCCCGCGTCCGACCAGATCCTCCAGATGGGCGAAGACCGACAGGGCCGCCGCGCCGCGGAGCCGGGGGTCGAGCCCCTGGTAGATCGCCGCGACGATGTCGGCGATTCGCCCGTCGCCGGCTGCCAGCCGTGCGCGGATCGCCGCCTCGCGCTGGCGGCGGTGCCCGGCCAGTCCCCGGAGGAACCGGGCGGGCTCGCGCACCGGGCCGCCATGCCCCGGCCAGTAGACCGCCTCGTCGCGGCCGCGCAGCTTGTCGAGGGACTCCATGTAGGCCCGCATCGCGCCGTCCGGCGGGGCCACGATCGTCGTCGACCACGCCATGACGTGGTCGCCCGAGAACAGCGCCCGCGCCTCCGGCAGCGCGAAGGCGAGATGGTTCATCGTGTGACCGGGGGTCTCGACGGCCACGAGGGTCCAGCCCGGGCCGGACACGGCGTCGCCCTCCACCATGATCCGTTCCGGCGCGTGCGCCCGGTCGGCGCTCGCGTCGAGCATCGGGGTCTCCGCTTCCGACAGGGCCCGCGCGGCCCTGTGCCGCGCGCATCCGACGATCGGCGCGCCGGTGCGCGCGGCGAGCAGCCTTGCTCCGGGCGAGTGATCCCGATGGGTGTGGGTGACCACGATGGCCTCGACCCGCTCGGTGCCGAGATCCTGAAGCAGCGCGTCGACATGGGCCGGATCGTCCGGGCCCGGATCGATCACCGCGACGCGCTCCTGGCCCACCACGTAGGTGCAGGTGCCGCTCGCCGTGAACGGGCCGCCGTTCGGCGCGACCCGTCGGCGGATCAGCGGCGCGACCCGGTCCAGCCGGCCGGCCGGAGGCATCGAGGGATCGAAGGTCAGGGTGGTCTCGTCGGTGTCCGCCATCGCGATCCCGTGCGATCGAAACGGCGGTTCCATGGACGCTCGGCGGCCGCGTGGCAATCACCCCGAAGGCTGTGCGGATCGGCGGCCACGGCAAAGGGAGTGTCGGTCGCCGTCAGGACCCGTCCGCGGTGCTGGCCATCGCGGCCGGGGTGGCGATCCCACCGCGCGCCGAGCCGGATGGACGCGGAGGGGGCCGCGTCCGATCCCGCGGGGCGCGCCCGCCGTGCGGTCAGTCCTGCCGGCGCGGCTGGCGCGCGCGCACGCGGACCGGTACGGGCGCCGGTGCCGGCACGAGTCCGAGCGCGGCCGCGCGCAGGGCATCGCCGGCCCTGTCGACGATCTCGGTCACGCGCGCCGCCATCGCGGCGGCCTTCGATCGAACGGCACTCTTGGCAGATTGCAGCATCGCAAATCCCGGATCGAGCCTGGAGACCTATCTTCGAACGCTAGCGCCCCTGTCTCGTTCCGTCACCCCGTGTCGCGGACGGCGCGCGCGGCCGTAGGGACTCACAGGACTTCGCAATAGGGGCGGAACCGGAGCTAAACCTTGGCGTTTTCGTGTTCAGAACGACGCGGCCCGCCCGCGTTGGTACTTTCTAAGGATACGAACCATGCTCGGTTGGGCCGTAACTTTTCTCGTCGTCGCCCTCGTGGCCGCTCTGCTTGGCTTCGGCGGCATCGCCGGCACCGCTATGGAAGCGGCCAAGCTGGTGTTCTTCGTGGCGATCGTCCTGTTCGCGATCTCCGCCGTCGTCGGCCTGATGCGGGGCCGTTCGCCGACCCTCTGACGACTGACCGGATATGCCGGCCCCGAACGCGGGCCGGCGCACGGGCACGCAGGAGAAGCCGTCGCCTCAGGGCGGCGGCTTCTTCCGTCGGGATGATGCCGCCGCGCGCGATGGTGATTGGCCGGGCCGGTCTCCACGATCGTGTGAGGACAGGTGGGGGCGGTCCGAGCGCTGCTCGCATGCAGGCCGATCAATGCGTCGGCGGCTCAGCCCTTGCGGTCGGCGCTGTCGAGCTGTGCGATCAGCTCGGCGAAGCGGTCGGGGACCGGCTGCTGCGTGACCGTGTCGTACATCGCGCGCAACTGCGCGGCGATGCGATTGCGGGTCTGATCGCTCAGGCCGTTCCTGCTCCGGGCGCGGTCGGGCTGGTCGGAAGCGGATGCGTCACCGGAGCTGTTCTCGGGCGCCGATGAGCGATCCGAAGCAGTCTCGGCGTGCGGGTCGCGCGCGCGAAGACCTGCCTCCTTCCCCTGGTCCACCATCAACACGCCCCTTGTTGCCGAAGTCGGCCCGGCCGCATTGTGCTGCGGCTCGACATACGCCATGGCTGCGCCGGCAACGCCTGCGCGCCGGCATCGGTTCCGCCGGGGGGTGGAACGGAGTGCGGGCCTCCGCGTTGGGCGGTAGGCTGCGCAGGACACAGAGCCGGCCCCGGCAGGCCCTCGGTAACGGATCGAGGCGCTCGCGGCCGGGCAACACGGCGAGGCACAGGGGATCGAATGTCGACATCGCAACTCGTGGTACAGCACCTGCCGTACCTGCGCCGCTACGCGCGCGCGCTCACGGGTAGCCAAGTGGCGGGTGACGCGTACGTCGCCGCCACCCTGGAGACCCTCGTCAACGAGCCGGACACGCTCGGTCGCAGCACCAACATCAAGGCCGACCTGTTCCGCGTCTTCACGCGGATCTGGAACTCGCTCTCGGTCAACGGCCGCAGCGAGCAGGTTCAGCACGACCTGCCTGCGGAGGTGCGCCTCGGTCAGATCACGCCGCTGCCGCGCCAGGCCTTCCTGCTCTCCTGCCTCGAGGGCTTCTCGGAGGAGGACGCGGCCATCATCCTCGGCGTGGACGTGTCCGAGGTTCGCGACCTCGTCGACGAGGCCGGCCGTGAGCTCGCCGCCGACATGGCGACCGAGATCCTCATCATCGAGGACGAGCCCCTGATCGCGATGGATCTGGAGGCTCTGGTCGAGGGTCTCGGCCACAACGTCATCGGCGTTGCCCGCACCCGTACCGAGGCGATCAAGATCGCCGGCGAGGGCAAGCGCCCCGGCCTGATCCTGGCCGACATTCAGCTCGCCGACGGCTCCTCCGGCCTCGACGCGGTGAACGACCTCCTGAAGTCCTTCGAGGTGCCGGTGATCTTCATCACCGCCTATCCGGAGCGCTTCCTCACCGGCGAGCGGCCCGAGCCGGCCTTCCTCATCGCCAAGCCGTTCCAGCCCGCCAACGTCTCGGCGGTGATCAGCCAGGCGCTGTTCTTCCAGCAGACCGCCCGTCGGCGCGAGGCCAAGACGGCCTGAGGCCGGCCTGTAGGGTCGCGCCCGGGGTTCGCCCGGGCCGCCCGCGACCGGGAACGGTGGCAACAAAAAACCCCGGCGCGAGCCGGGGTTTTTTGTTGCCTGGCCGCCGCCCGTGTCCGGAAGCGCGCAAAAAAACGGGCCGGAGAAGGCTCCAGCCCGTCGCGAAGGTTCCGGCCGATGCACAAGGGGAATGCGGGGAGGACCAGGTGGCCGGGTGCAGAGGGAACGGGTGCCGGCCCAGGAGGTTCCAGGGCGGGCGATTTTTCGTAGCGAGTGGTTTTTCGGCAACGGTTCGGGTCTGTGGATAGCGGGCGTGCGCCGCCGCACCAACGGCCGAGCTGCGTTCGAATACTCAGGATGCGTAGACGCGGCACAGTCTAGGAACCTGCGATTGCAGGGCGCGTTGTACGAACATCCTGTCAAGCTCTCGCGATGAGGTCGGGGCGATGCTGCGGTCTGGTTTCATTCTGGGCGTGAGTGCTCCTGCCGCTCTTCTCACCGTTCTGATCCAGCCGGTGGTTCGCGACACGGCGGATCGCTGGACGATGCCGGTTCCCACGGCTCAGACCGTTCAGGCCCCGCTGCCCGGAATGCGCCCGGTCTCCCTGTCGATCAGCCCGACGCGGGTGGCGGGCGTGCAGCGGCTCGAGAGCCGGAACGCGCCCGTCGCGGGTGAGGCCCAGGATCTCGAGATCAAGCCGATCCTGCGGCAGCCGCCGCGGCGGATGCGCGAGGGGTGCGAGGCGGCCCTGAGTTCACTGGTCGGCCCCGAGGCGCGGCGCATGACCCCCGGCCGCTGCATCTCCTGATCGGCGCCGACGGGAGTCCCACAGCAAAAGGCCCCGCCGTTTCGGCGGGGCCTTTTGCTGTGTGAACGACGCTGGCGGGACTCTCTCGGCCCGGGGCCGGAATCGAGAACGGCGCCGGTCCCGGGGGACACGGCGCCGCTACGCGGTTCGGTTCGGCAGCGGCCTCACTCGGCCCGGCCGGTCCCCGTGGACTGGCCACCCTTGCGGCCGGCGGACGAGGCGAGCTCACGGTCCTGCGAGAAGGAGCGCTTCTCGGCCGGCACGCTGCGGCCGCCCTTGCTGGCGATCTCGCGCTGCCGCTCCAGATCCATCGAGGCAAAGCCCCGCTTCGAGGTCGAATTCCCGGATGCCATCAGTTCCTCCTCAGGCTTCGCTTCACCCCGCAACAACCTTCAGCAATAACCAAGGTTCCTATCCTGAGACCTGCTCAAGCTTCCGCCAGCTAAGCTTGGCAGCAACCCGGACTTGTGTCCCGCGTTGGTCGACATTCGACGCTGGTTGATGTCCGCGTTCGCTCCGGCTGCCCCGGAGGTTCGGCGGCTTGTTCCGGGTGGATGGCGCCGCCGCGCGGCGCGAGGGAAAGGTTTTCGCGTATGACGAACCGCAACATGGTCAAGGATGAGGCCTCGGCGCCGCGGCCGAACACGCCACCGCTGCCGCCGATGCCCGCGCCGGAAGATTCCGCCACGCCGACCACGCGCGAGGAGCCGACGGATTCGCCGCACCTGAATGCCAGTCTCAAGCGCGACGCGCCCCCTCCCGGCGGTCTGGGCCTCGCCACGAAGCGCTGAGTCGGACGGAGAGGTCTCAGGCCTGACGCCGGCGCGCGAGGCGCGTCAGGCCCGCGATCAGAAGGGCGATTGCCAGGATCGTGACGATCCCGGCTACCGTCAGGATTCGCTGGATCAGCGGCGTGTAGATACCGCGCGCGGCATCGTAGCCGTAGCAGAGCAGGGTGAGCCGGTCCGCGATGCTGCCGATCCGGCCTTCGCCGGCCTCGATCAGGGCGAGGCGGAGGTCGCGCTCGGTCAGCGCCAGGGGCGACAGGACCCGCGACAGCCGGCCGTCGGCGGCGAGAAGAAGCGCCGCCGCGGGATGCGCGAAGCTGTCGGTCCCGGCATCGTACACCGCCTTGTAGCCCAGCGCGCCGGTGAGGCGCGCCAGCGCGCCGTCCGACACGAGGAGCGCCCGGGGCCGGACGGTCTTCGCCCGGTCCCCGAGGGTCTCGACCAGCATGCGGCGCGCGGCCGCGGCATCGTCGCGCGGGTCGATCCCGACCAGCACGAGGGCGTAGTCGTCGATCGGGAGGCCCGTGGCCGCCAGGGCGTCCGCCGACATGGACAGCATCGGGTCGCAGACATTCCCGCAGGTGTAGTCCACCGGTAGCAGCAGGGCCGCGCGGCCCCCGACGGCCTGCCCCAGAGTGGTCGGCCGGTCGGTGCGCGCGTCGGTCGCGGCGAGGTCGAGCGGGACCCGGGCACCTGGGGGCGGCGCGACCGCGACGCGGGCGAGATCGGCCTGGACGAGGCGTGCCGCGGCCGGGCCCGACGCCAGGGCGAGGCCCACCGTCAGGACGGCGCCCAGACCACACCGACAGGTTGCGGCAGGCGCGGGGCTGGACAAGTGCCTGACGAACCGCATGGATAAGCGCGCCCGTCCGGCCCCGCCGTCCTGGGCGTGAGACCCGTCGCGGAGCCCCCGAATGACCCTCGACACCGAGGTTTCCTCCCTGAAGCAGGTGCCGCTCTTCCGCGAGGTGGAGCCGGCGCGCCTGAAGCTCCTCGCCTTCACCAGCGAGCGGGTCCATTTCGAGCCGGGGCAACGCTTCTTCGCCCGCGGCGACGTGGCGGATGCGGCCTACGTGATCCTCTCGGGCACGGCGGAGGTCAGCATCGACGGTCCCGCCGGGCCGGTGCGGCTGGCGCTCCTCGGCCAGGACGCCCTCGTCGGTGAGATGGGCATCCTGGCCGAGCAGCCCCGCTCCGCCACCGTGACGGCGCAATCCGCGGTGACCGCCCTGCGCATCGACCGCGGCGTGTTCCTGGAACTCCTGGCACAGTTTCCGCAGATCAGCATCGCCCTGATGCGCGTGCTGGCGCTGCGGCTGGAGCAGACCAATCAGGCGCTGGCCGAGAGCCGGGGCTGATCATCCCGCGTAGGTGATGAACTCCAGGAGCGAGCCGTCCGGATCCCGGAAGTAGACGCTGATCCCCGCACCCGCGGCGCCGTGCCGCTCCACCGGGCCGAGTTCCACCGGGACCCCGGCGGCCTCGAGATGCGCGATCGCGGTCTCGATCGCGCCCGACCAGCGGAAGCACAGGTCGCTGTTGCCCGGCTGGACGGGAGTCGCCGCCACCGGCACGGCCTCGACGCCCGGGCCGTGGCAATTGAGCTGGACGCCGCCGAACCGGTAGGCGAAGCCGGCGCCGCGCTCGACGATCTCGGCACCCACCACGTCCCGGTAGAAGGTGTTGGAGCGCGCCCAGTCGCTGACGTGGATCACGCAGTGATCGAGGTGAATCGCCGGTCTGAGCGGGACATCCGGGGCGACCGTCGCCTCGGTCGGAAGAGTTTCGGTCTCGGGCATCGCTCACCTCCGCGCCGGGCGCAATAGAGCGCCTCTGCGATTCAGAATTAGGGCGCAACCGTGGCCGCGGGAGCGGCCCGCGCGCGGCCGGCTGCGGCGGAAAAGCTACATCGTCACAGGCGCGGAGACGGTAGGCATGGCGCGACGACCGTATCCCGCACGACAGGACCTATGATCGCCACGCTTCCCTCGGCCTGGAGCCGCCTGCGCCGGATCGTTCTCTCGCGAGTCCTCCTCGCCGTCGTGGCGATCGCCCCCCTGGCGGCGTGCCAGACTCGTCCGGTCCAAGTTGCCCAGGACGACGAGTCGGCCTGGTACATCGGCAGCAAACCCGACAAGCCCTTCGATATTCCGCTGGTCGACACGCAGCGCCTCGATCCGAAGTATCGCCGCCAGCAGGTCAGCTACAACGGCCCCGAGCAGCCCGGGACGATCGTGGTCGACATCGACAAGCGTCAGCTCGTCCTTGTCCAGGCCGACGGCACGGCGATGCAGTACGGGGTCGGTGTGGGCAAGGCCGGCTTCTCTTGGAAGGGCGAGGCGCGGGTCGGGCGCAAGGGCGTGTGGCCGGACTGGAGCCCGACCGTCACGATGGTCTCGCTGCATCCCGACCTGCCGCGCACCCGGAAGGGCGGCCTGGACAACCCCCTCGGCGCCCGCGCCCTCTACCTCTACCAGGGCAACCGCGACATCCTGTTCCGCATCCACGGCACCAACGAGCCCTGGAGCATCGGCGAGCAGATGTCGTCGGGCTGCGTCCGGATGCTGAACGAGGATATCGCCGACCTGTACGAGCGCGTGCCGGTGGGCACCCGCGTTCTCATCAAGCGCAACGGCAAGTACCGGACCTGAGCGGCCGACGCCGATCGCCGGGCCGGTCAGCCGGCCGGCGCTGCCGCGGCGGACGCGTCGCGGACTTCTCCGGAGACGCGTCCGGCGAGGCGGGCCAGAGCTGCACGGTCCAGGCCGCCACCGTCCGCGGCGGGCCCGCCCGGCCGACCGTCCGGCGCCATGCCGTCGCTGGCCAGCACCGCGGCGGCGGTCAGGCCGGGTCCGGTCCTGCCGGTCGGCCGCTCCGGACCGATCTCGAAGCCGGCCCAGACCAGGAGAGCCGCGCACAGGGCCAGGCTGGCCAGCAGGGTCTTGAGGAAGGTCATGACTCATAACGACCGGCTCCGGGCCGTCGTTCCGTTGCCAAGCTTCGCTCCGGCGGGCGGAACGCTTTGGCAACCATGACGGCCGAAACTCGGCGACGCGCCTGCGAGGCCGATTCGGTCGCCCGGCAAATTCGCCACATTGGCCGGGCACCGTCTCGGGCCCGACGAACTCGTCACCAGATTCTCGCCACCCGCGTGGACATCCCCGTTATGATCAGACCGATGCTTGCCCTGCTCCTCCTCTGCGGCCCCGCGGCCGCGGCCGGGACGGTCAGCGGCCCGGCGACCGTCATCGACGGCGACACGATCGAGGTGCAGGGCACGCGCATCCATCTCTACGGCATCGACGCCCCCGAGACCGCGCAGAGCTGCGAGACCGCCAAGGGGCGGGAGTATCGCTGCGGCCGCGAGGCCGCGCAGGCCCTGCGCGCGCGGATCGGCGGCGGCGTGGTCACCTGCGAGCGGCGCGAGGGCACTGTCGCCGGCCGCGTCGCCGGGATCTGCCATGTCCAGGGCGAGGATCTGTCCGCCTGGATGGTGGGCCAGGGGCTGGCGCTGGCCAGCCGCCAGGTGACAGCCCCCTACATCCGGCAGGAGGGCCACGCCTGGGCGACCCGCCGGGGCATCTGGGCCGGCACCTTCGAGAAGCCGGCCGACTGGCGCCAGGATCGGCGCCGGGTCGAGGCCGCGGCCGGGACGAGCGCGGCCGACTAGCGGCTCGCGCGACTCAGGCCGTCGCGTCCTGTCCCTCGGTGAATTCTCGCCACAGCAAGACCAGGGCGGCCATCACGGCCGGCCCGACGAACAGGCCGAGCAGCCCGAAGGTCTCGACGCCGCCGAGGATGCCGAGGAGCACCCACAGGAAGGGCAGCTTGGTCGTGCCGCCGATCAGCGCCGGACGGATGAAGTGGTCGGCCACGAAGGTCACGACGAGGCCCGCCGCCGCCACCACCAGAGCGGCCGTCACCGACCCCGCCGCCACAAGGAGGAGCGCCGCGACGGCGATCGCCACGGCGGCGCCGAAGGGGATCATCGCCGCCACCGCCGTGAACGCGCCGAGCAGAACGGGGTGGGGCACGCCCGCGAAGTGGTAGACGATCCCCAGCACGAAGCCCTCGCCGAGGCCCACCAGCACCAGCCCGTCGACCGTGCCGTGCACCGAGGCCACCATCTGGCGGGCGACGCGCTCGCCGCGCGGTCCGAACAGGCGGTGGCAGGCGGTGAGCGACTGGTCCCGCACCGTCCGCCAGTCGCGGAACAGGAAGAACAGCGCCACGAGGCTGAAGCCGAACAGCACGATCCGGTGCACCACCTCGCGGCCGACATTGCGCGAGGCGCCGAGCACCGAGTGATTCTCGAAGCGGCGCAGCAGGTCGGAGCCCGCCTGCGCGTGGCCGAGATTGTCGTTCCACCACGCGGTCGCCTGTGCGGCGCCGTAGGGCAGGTGCTGCAGGAATTCCGGAGCCGGGATGCCGTTCGCCTCGGCGTTCCGGACGAACTCCGCCACGTCGTGGGCCTCGCGGGCGGCCTGGATGCCGAGGATCGCGAGCGGCGCCAGGAAGACAAGCGCCACGGCCGCGGTCATCAGCGTGGGCAGGAGGATGTTGTGCTTGCCCGGCGGGAAGCGGTGCTCCAGCCGCTGGTAGATCGGCCAGAGGGCGATCGCCAGGACCAACGCCCAGGCGAGCGCCGGCAGGAACTCGTGCAGGATCCAGAGGCCCAGGGCCGTCAGGGCCAGGACCAGCAGGACGCGGGCCGCTCCCTGGGAGCGCGCGCGCTCCTGCGGCGGCAGCGGCGGCGTCTCGATCCGCGCCGGCGGCGCGGCGGGTTTGGTGATCGGTGGCATCCGTCTGGTCTCCTGAGGACGCGCCTCGTCTCGCCGTCAAGCTAGGGCCCGCGCGTCCGGAGCGTACGCGCGCCCCCGCACCGGGCAGCGCACGCCTGTGGACAGGCGCTGAAACGCCGGGGAAGCGCCGCGGTTGCCGCTTCTGACACCCTCGTGTAGAGGTCGCCGCCATTCGACCGGGCCGCGTTCCAGGGCCCGTCCACGCGTAGGGCGGCCGCGCGGGGCGCTGCGCCGGGCTGCCCGGGCGGCGAGGGGGCTCCCGCACGACCGATCCGGAACTCGAACAGCCCGCGAGTAGACATGTCCGACGAGCCCGTCCACGGCAGCGCCACCTTCGAGCGCGTGGCCGACATCATAGCCGAGACCGCCGACATCCCGCGGGACAAGATCACGCCCGAGAGTCACGCCATCGACGACCTCGGCATCGACAGCCTCGCCTTCCTCGACATCGCCTTCGCGGTGGACAAGGCCTTCGGGATCAAGCTGCCGCTCGAGCGGTGGACCCAGGAGGTGAACGAGGGCAAGGTCCCGGCCGAGGAGTACTTCGTCCTCAAGAACCTGTGCGCGCGCATCGACGGCCTCGTGGCCGAGAAGGCCGCCAAGGTCTGAACCAAGGCCGATCCGACCCGTCATGCGCCTCGAATATTTCGAGATGATCGATTCCGTGCGGCTCCTCGACAGGGCCGCCGGCCGCATCGAGGCGCTCGCCCGGGTTCCGATGGCGAGCCCGGTCTTCGAGGGGCATTTCCCCGGCCATCCCCTCGTGCCGGGGGTGCTCCTGACCGAGACGATGGCCCAGGCCTCCGGGTACCTCGTGCTCGCCCATCTCGACTTCGCCCGGATGCCGTTCCTCACCGGGGTCGACAAGGCGCGCTTCCGGTCCTTCGTCGGGCCCGGCGCGGACCTCCTCGTCACGGCGACCCTGGAGCACGACGGCTCGGGCTACGCGGTGACCAAGGCGGCGATCAGCCACGACGGCAAGGCGCTGTGCGACGCGGAGCTCCGCTTCCGCACCATGCCGTTCCCGGACGGGCTCGACGCGCCGATGCGCGAGCGGGCGCGGACGATCGGCCTGTTTCCCGATTCGGCGCCGGCCGAACGCGAGCCCTGAGTCAGCCATGAGCCGCCCCGTCGTCGTCACCGGCCTCGGCCTCGTCTCCTGCGCGGGTGAGGGCGTCGACGCCCACCTGGCCGCCCTCGCCGGGGAGGCTGCCCCGCGCACCGACAGCGAGACCTTCGCGCCCTATCCGGTCCATCCGGCCCCGGCGATCGCGTGGGACGGCCAGATCCCCAAGCGCAGCGACCAGCGGCAGATGGAGGCGTGGCAGCGGCTCGGGGTCTACGCCGCCGGCCTCGCCCTCGACGAGGCGGGCGTGAAGGACGACGCCGCCTTCAAGCAGGCGCTTCACCTCGTCGTGGCCGCGGGCGGCGGCGAGCGCGACTACGCGGCGGACGGCGCGATCCTGACCGGTCTGCGCGACGCCGCAGATCCGGGCGCCTACCTGAACGAGCGCCTTCAGAACGATCTCCGTCCGACGCTGTTCCTCGCCCAGCTCTCGAACCTGCTCGCCGGCAACATCGCCATCGTGCACGGGGTGACGGGCGCCTCGCGCACGTTCATGGGCGAGGAATCCGCCGGCGTCGACGCCCTGCGGATCGCCCAGGCGCGGGTGGCTTCGGGCCAGATCGACGCGATCCTGGTCGGCGGCTCCTACAGCGCCGAGCGGCCGGACGTTCTGGTGATCCACGAGATGGGCGGCTATCTCGCCCGCGACGCCTATCGCCCGGTCTTCGCGCGGGGCGACGCGGGTGGCGAGGCGGGCGGGTTCATCCTCGGGAGCTGTGCGGCCTTCCTGATGCTCGAATCCGCCGCGCACGCTGCCGCCCGCGGCGCCCGCGCCCTGGCCCGGCTGGAGCCGGTGGCGAGTGACCGGACCCGGCGCGTGCCGGGCAGCGTCGCCGGCAGCCTCGAGACCCTCTGGCGGCGGGCTGGCCTCTCGGCTCCCGACCACGTCCTGTCCGGTGCCACCGGCGTCGCCCCGATCACCGCGGAGGAGCGCGCGGCGCTGGCGCAGCTCGCGCCGCGCGCGCGCCTGCGTGCCCTCGGGGACGTGATCGGGCACGGGCTCGAGGTGGCGGCGCCCTTCGGGGCGGCGCTCGCCGCCGCCCTCGTCGCCGACGGCCGCGCCCGCGAGGTCGCCGTGACCGCCGTCGGCCACCGGCGCGGCGAGGGTGTCCTGCGCCTCGTCCCGGCCTGAGCGAACCCGCCGCCCGGCTGCGCGTCGGCCGCGTCCGATCGTCCGGTCGGCAGCACAGGTTTCGCGCGGCCGCGCCGCATCGAAATCCCTTATCCCGTTGTTCAAGCGACCGTTCTGGCGCTGCTCAACCGGAATTTGCGGAAAGAATTTCCCGCATCGCTGCGGCGCTGGCCGGGGGAAATATTTCCCCGCGCTTGCCAAAGAACCGCCGGCGGTCTACTTCTACCGCATCGGCACGTGTCCGGATATCTTGGACCGTTACGCCTTCGCAGGGCGGTTCTGACTTTCCTATCGCTATCGGTCGATGCCGGCGCCCGCTCCTTCGGGAGGGCGCCATCTCTCACTATGCCTGCGAAGATCAAGGACTTCCATGAGCACCGGAACCGTCAAGTGGTTCAACGAGACCAAGGGCTACGGCTTCATCCAGCCGGATGACGGCGGCAAGGACGTGTTCGTCCACATCTCGGCCGTCGAGCGCGCCGGCCTGCGCGGCCTGAACGAGGGCCAGAAGGTCTCCTACGAGCTGGAGACCGACCGTCGCAGCGGCAAGCAGTCCGCCGGTCAGCTCCAGACGGCCTGATCGCCGTCCTCAGCGTTTCTCCGGAAGCCGCTCCTCTGGGAGCGGCTTCTTCGTATCTGCCGTCGTGTTTCTACTTTCCCCTCTGCGGGTGACGGTCTTCGCCGCACCCGATCCAGGAGTGTCTGTGAGCTTTTTGAACAAGCAGGGTGTCGCCGATCGCCTCGAGACCGCCGCCAAGGCGCGCTCCGAGATGCTGGCCCGGTTCCGGGCGCGCCCGTCCGCCGATGACCCGGCCGTCCTCGCCCGCCAATCCGCCCGCCGCGCGGTGGTCGATGCCCGCGAGGCCCGCGCGGCCGAACGCGCTGCCCAGCGTCAGGCCGAGATCGAGCGCGCCGCCGCCTTGGCCGAGGCCGAACGCCTCGCCGAGATCGAGCGCAAGCACGCCGAGCAACTGGCCGCCCAGGAGCGCGCCAAGGCGCTGCAGGCCGAGCAGAAGGCCCAGCGCGACGCGCGCTATCTCGCCCGTAAGGCGAAGGCTCAGAAGAAGCGCTGAGGCGCGACCGCAGCCATACCTGTCCAGGAGCCCGGCATGTCCCACAAGTTCAAGATCGGCGAGCGCGTCTGCCGACCCCGACTGGGCATCCCGGGCGAGACGGGCGAGGGCGAGGTGTTCGAGATCCTGCGGCTCATGCCGGAGGATCAGACCGGCGAGCCGAGCTACCGGATCCGCACGAAGACCGGCGAGCGGGCGATCCGCGAGGGCGACCTCGTCGCGGCCCCGCGGCCCTGATCCGGGCGCCTCAGAGCGTCCGGAACATCACCAGCGCGTCGACCGGCCCGAGGTCCGGGTGCCGGAAGGCGCCCGGTAGCCGGCCGACCACATCGAAGCCGAAGCTCTCCCACAGGCGAACGGCCCGGACGTTCGTGCTCACCACGAAGTTGAACTGCATCGCCGTGAAGCCCCGCGCCCGCGCCCGATCGAGGGCGTGCGCGCACATGGCCCGGGCGACGCCGCGGCCGAGAGCGGCCGCGCCGGTCATGAAGCCGCAATTGGCGACATGGGCGCCCCCGCCCGCCTGGTTTGCGCGCAGATAATACGTGCCGAGCACCGTGCCCGCCTCCTCGGCCACGAAGGTCTCGCGGTCGGGGCCGGTCCAGTACGCGAGGGCCTCGGCCTCGCCGAGGTCGCGGTCCAGCGCGTAGGTCTCGCCGGCCCGGATGGTCGGCACGATGATGCCGGTGATGGCCGCGTGGTCGGCCGCCCGCGCGGCCCGGATGTGCAGACTCACCCGAATTGCTCCCGCAGGATGCGCTCGTCGAGGCTGTGGCCGGGATCGTGCAGCAGCACCAGCTCGGTGGCCCGGTCGAGGGACGTCTCCACCGTGCAGACCCGGCGGAACTCCGTGTGGTCGGCGACCGCCGCGACCGGGCGGTGGGGCGCGTCGAGCACGTCGATCCGGATCCGCGCGTAGTCCGGCAGAAGTGCGCCGCGCCAGCGTCGGGGGCGGAAGGCCGAGATCGGTGTCAGCGCCAGAAGCTTGGCGTCGAGCGGCAGGATCGGTCCCCCGACCGACAGGTTGTAGGCCGTGGAGCCCGCCGCGGTGGCGACGAGCACGCCATCGGCGATCAGCAGGTCGAGCCGGACATTGCCGTCGACGGCGATCTTCAGCTTGGCGGTCTGGTGGGTCTGGCGCAGCAGGTAGACCTCGTTGATCGCCCGCGCCCGGTGGGATCGGCCCTCCGTATCGAGCACGTCCATCACGAGCGGGTGGATGACGCTGCGCTGGGCATTCTCCAGATGCTCCAGGAGATCGTCGTCGCGGAACTCGTTCATCAGGAAGCCGACCGTGCCGCGGTTCATCCCGTAAATCGGCTTCGGGTGGTCCATGAAGCGGTGCAGCACCTGGAGCATCAGTCCGTCACCGCCCAGGGCCACGACGACGTCGGCCTCCTCGGGCGGGACGTGGTCGTAGCGCCGCATCAGCGCGGCCGCGGCCTCGCGGGCGTAGCCGGTCGGGCTCGCCACGAAGGCGATCTTCTGGAAGCGCGGCATGGATCAGGCGCAGCCGCGCAGGCGCGTCGGGATCGCCTCAGGGTTCACGTCACGGCTCCAGTCTGGCGAGCGAACCGCCCGGTTGACGTCCTTACCCGGCATGCGCCTCACTCCGCGAGCACACGCGCCGACGGAGGCATAGCATGGAGCGTCCGCTCCTCGTCTACACCACCTTCCCCGACCTCGCCTCGGCGATGAACATCGGCGAGGCCCTGGTCCGCGAGCGTCTCATCGCCTGCATCAACGTGTTTCCGGGCATGCAGTCCGTCTACAGCTGGAAGGGCGCGGTGGAGCGTGGCGCCGAGGTCGCGGCCATCCTCAAGAGCCGCGAGGGGCTGGCCGACGCGCTGGCGGTCGCGCTGAAGGCGCGCCACCCCTACGATACGCCGATCATCCTGCATCTGCCGGTCGCCGGGGCGGACGCCGACACCGCTGCCTGGATCCTGGCGGAAACGCGGCCCTGCGGGCCGGCCGGCGCCGGGCCTCAGGCGGACTGACCCACCCGACCGAGCCGCATCGCTTCCGCCCCGGCCGGTCCTGGCAAGGCCCCGGACCGCCGGGCAGACGCCTGTGGACAAGCGCGCCGCGCCGCCGGTACGGTCGCCTCGACGGCCCATCGGAGAGCAGTACCGACGCCGCGCCCGTGAAGCCCGATATGTGTGAACAAACCCTGTTCATCCGCGAGTATAGTATCCAGAATAGATCTATGATCATAAGCAATCGTTCCAGGCAAGCTGGGTGGTATATTGCGTTCTCTCGATCCGAAGACCTAGAAAATCTTCGCGCGTTCGCCGTGCGCGAGACGGCGCGGAGGGGAAATCATGGGATGGTTCAGGAATGCTGGGCGGGTCGAGCTGGCCCTGCTCGCGTCGGCCATAAGTGTTTTGCACGCGCACGCGGCCGGGGCGCCGAAGAGCGAGCCGCTGATGACCATCGCGCCGGCGCCGTCCGGTCCGGCTGGCCTCGCATCGGCCGACCCGCCCGCCTTGCGGTACGGGGTGCTCTATGCCGACGACAAGGGCCACAGCCATGTCCAGTATTGCGACCTGAAGAACTTCATCTTCAAGAGCTACGCGCCTCCGGCAGCGCCGCAATATGTCGGCTTTCCGCCGGGTGAGGTGACGTCGATCAAGTACGCGGTCCTGCCGGTCGGCTATGTCGGCACGTGGCACACGGCGCCGGGTCCCCAATGGGTGATCACCCTGTCGGGCCGCTGGTCCGTGGAGGCCACGGACGGGGCTGTGCTGGAGCAGGGCCCCGGGGAGGTGGAGTTCAACGCCGACATGGGATCGACGCCGCAGGGGCCCGAGGGCCACGTCGGACACCTGACCCGGCAGGTCGGCGACGTGCCGAACGTCCAGCTCATCGTCTCCCTGAAACCGCAGGCCGGGAAGGCCCGCTCCACCGATCCGTGCCAGCCGTCCCAGCCGTGAGGCCCGGGCGCGGGCCGGCACCCTCTGGTCCGCCGGCCCGCGCGGGTCAGCCGCCGCTCACCGGATAGCTGCGGCCCTTCCAGGTCGCCGCGCCGGCCCGCTCCCGGCGCAGAAGCACGTTCCACTGGATCGCCAGGGCCACCGCGACCGCCGCCGGATGGAGCGGGATCGTCGCCCACGGCGCCCGGACCGCCACGGTGACGGCCGTCCGGGTCGCCAGGGACAGGCCGAGGGCCAGCGCGGCCGGGGCCAGGGCGGAGGCCGGCAGCAGCCCGAGCAGCCCGGCCAGGACGAGGATCGGCGGAAGAACCTGGCCGCAGCCAAGGAGGAGGGTCCAGATCGGAAGGGCGCGGGGCGTGGCCATGCCCTCGTGGGCGTTCTTGGAGAAGCCGGCCCAGGCCTGGGCGAAGCCCTCGTACATCCGGCAGGTGGCCAGCGCGGCGGCGGCCACGAGATCCGTCCGGTAGCCCGCGGCCCGGAGCAGCCGGGGCAGCCGGACCCCGTCGTGCAGGGAGGTGCGGATCGCGCCGTGGCCGCCGGTGGCCGCGTAGGCAGCCCGCTCGATCAGGATCAACTGACCGCAGGCCGCGCCGAGCGACGGGTCCGACAGGCGGCGCATCAGCGGCACGGGCAGGAAGCCGAGGAGCAGGAAGTCGATCATCGGCACCGTCAGCATCTCGCCGACCGTGTCGGTCCGCTGCCGGGGCACGCCGCTGACGAGGGCCGCGCCGGTGTGGTGGGCTTGCGCCGCGAGGGCGGCGGCCGCCCCGGCCTCGAGCCGCACATCGGCGTCGATGAACAGCAGGTGGTCGCCGCGGGCGATCCCGGCCATGTGACTGCAGGCGTGGTTCTTGCCCGTCCATCCCTCGGGCAGGGGCGGGACCGAGACGAGACGCAGGCGCGGGTCGCCGACGGCGCGCACGATCTCGGCGGTCGCGTCGGTGGAATGGTCGTCGCCGACGATCACCTCCACCGGAACCGCGACGCTGGCGAGCGCCGCCCGCACGGTGGCGTCGATGTTGCCGGCCTCGTTGCGCGCCGGGATCAGGATCGAGACGAGGCCCGCGCCGCTCTCCGCCGCGGGCCGGCGCAGGACCGAGAGATTTACCGCCGCCAGCGCGGCCGGCAGGAGGGCCGCGATCAGGCAGAGCAGGGCCAGGACCGTGAGGATCGAGTCGGTCATCATCCCCGCCGGGAAGGTGTCGCGCCGCGATGAGGCATCGCATGGGGCCGGACGCGAGCGGAAGGTTTCATCCGGCGCGATCCTGTCCACCCGCCGCGCGGTGCGCCGGATCGAACCGTCGGCCGGAGAGCCGGGCCGCGAGGCGCCGCCACAGATCGTAGAGGCCGCCGACGCCTTTCCGGCCGGAGACCAGGGTGCGGAAGCGGGCCGGGTCCCGGCTGATCACGTCGGCGCTCAGGCGATCGAGGGTCTGGGTCAGGTCGGTTTCCAGGCGCGCGAGGCGCTGGTCGCGCGGGAGCGCGGCGAGCTCGGATCCGGCGATCCCCGGCCCGAAGGCCGCGAAGGCCCCCGCGCCGCGCTCGTCCCAGAAGGTGTACTCGACGGCGAGGGGGACGAAGAGCGCGTCGGGGGCGATCTCGGCGAGCCGCGCCACGCCGGGACGCAGGGCCAGCGGACGCGCGCGGGCATCGGCGAAGCGGCCCTGCGCGGTGATCCAGAGCATGCCGTCGGGCGCCCCCAGGATCGACCGGGCGGCGGCCAGGAACTGCGCCGCCCCGCGCGGGCTGTCGAGGTCGACGCCGAAGGCGCCGATCCGCTCGAAGATGCGGTAGCGCGCCAGCATCGCGGCGTCGAACGGCGCGCGGCTCGCCCGCTCCGGATAGAGGCGACCGGCCAGCACGATGATCAGCGCGGCGTCCCACCACGCCGGATGGTTGCAGTAGACCACGATCGCGCCGGGATGGCTCGCGACGGGCGGCGTGCTCCACAGGGGCAGCCGCAGGGCGTCGAGGTGGCGGTGCAGGTAGCGCTCGAACCACGCCACCATGAAGGCGCGGATCCGGGGCGAGACCGTGGGCAGGGGGGCGCCGCGCGTGCCTCTCGCACCCCCCGCGGCGGGGGGCGGAGATGGCGGCGTCGCGGTCACGCCGAGGCGCGCAGGGCGCCGCGCGCGTCCTGGTCGTGCGCGTCGGCGGCGATCCAGCCCGACATCATCACCATCGGCATGCCGGGTCCCGGATGGGCGGCGCCGCCCGCGAGGTAGAGGCCGCGCACCTGCCGCGACCGGTTGCCGGGCTTGAACGCGCCCATCACGCGCCCGTGCGAGGCGAGGCCGTAGATCGCGCCGTTGAGGACCTTGTAGCGCTCGTGGATGTCCTGCGGCGTGAGGTGGCGCTCGACGACGATGCGCTCCTCGAGGTCCGGCATGCCGGCGGTGCGCTTGAGCTTGTCGAGGATCGTCCGGCGGTAGTTCTGGAACAGCGGCCCGTCCGGGCGCCAGTCGTGGTGCGGCCGCAGATACGGCGTGTGCACGAGGACGTAGAGCGCCTCGCCGCCCTCGGGCGCCACGCTCGGGTCGGTCGAGGAGGGGGCGGCCAGGTAGGCGGTCGGGTCCGGGGCCGGTTCGCCCTTGTTGTAGATGTAGTCGAACTCCTCCTCCGGGTCGCGAGAGAAGACGAAATCGTGGTGGTTCAGGTGCTCGTAGCGCTTGTTCAGGCCCAGATAGAGCACCACGCCCGAGCAGGCCGGCTCGGGATTCTTCTTGGCGTAGGCCTTGGCGGCCTCGCCGCCCACGAGCTCGCGGTAGGTGCGCACCGAGTCCATGTTGGAGATCACCGCGTCGTAGGGCGTGACCCCCGCGGCCGTCCGCACGCCCCGGACCGCGCCGTTGGCGGTCTCGATCCCGGTCACCTCGGTGTCGGTCTTGCAGGTGGCGCCGAGTTCCTGGGCGAGCTTCGCCAAGCCCTCCGCGACCGCGCGCGTGCCGCCCATCGGGTACCAGACGCCGTCGGCCGTCTGCATGTGGGCGATGGCGCAGAGCACTGCCGGCGCGCCGTAGGGCGAGGAGCCGACATACTGGACGAAGTGGTCGAGCATCTGCGCGAGCCGGGCGTCCTTGACCTTGCCGCGGATCGTCGAGGCCACCGAGGCGTGCATGCGCAGGGACAGCACGTCGCGCAGCGTGCCCGGGTTCATGTTGGCGCGGATGTTGATCGTGTCGAACAGGTCCTCGACGGGCTTCCAGAAGAAGAATTTTTCCGAGACGCCGTGGAGATGCTCGGAGATCGAGAGGAATTTCTTGTAGCCCTCGCCGGTGCCGGGAGCGAAGCGCTCCATGTCGCCGGCCATCCGCTCGACGTCCTGCATCAGGTCGATGTGGGTTCCGTCGTCGAAGAAGCAGCGCCACTGCGGGTCGAGGCGGCGCAGGTCCATGTAGTCGTGGACCGAGCGGCCGGCCTCCGCGAAGATCCGCTCCAGCACCCGCGGAACGGTCAGGATGGTCGGGCCCATGTCGAAGCGGAAGCCGCCCTCGTGCAGCACCGCCGCCTTGCCGCCGAGCCAGCCGTTCTTGTCGTAGACCGTCACGCGGTGGCCCCGCGCGGCGGCGACGCACGCGGCGGCGAGTCCGCCGAGCCCGCTGCCGATGACGGCGACCGTGGAATCCTGGCTCATCCTGCTGGCTGGCTCCCCGGGCCGAAGAACGCGTGGCCCGCAGGGCGAAGCTAGACTTGAGACCGGGCGGGTCAACGCGCCACCCGGTCGCGGCAGCCTACCGGCGGCGCTCGCCTGTGGACAGGCGCGCCAGGAAGTTGCCGATCTCCCGGCGACGGAGGCCGGCCTCCATCACCTCCGGCCCGATGCCGTGACGCCAGGCGAGGCGGCGCGCGGCTTCCGGGTCGCGTCCCTGGAGCGTCGCGATCTCGTCGGCGTAGGCCGCCACGGCCCGCGGGTTCTCGGCGAGCCCCGCCGCGACGATGGCGGTGTCGCAGAGGCGCAGCATCGCGGCCAGTTCGTCGAGGTCGAGTTCGGGATGATACTGGGTGCCCCAGAACCAGCCGCGCTCCCGGCGGATCTCGATGGCCTGAATGCCGAGCACGCGATTGCCGGCGAGAACGCGGGCGCCGGGGGGCGGCTCCAGTACGGCGTCGGAGTGGATCGCCGGGGCATCCCAGGTCGCCGGACGGCCGGCCAGCAGGGCGTGTGTCCGACCCTCCTCGGTCGGGGTGATCGCCCGGGCGAAGCCGTATTCCGGCCCGCGTGGGTTGGCGGCGGCATGGCCACCCGCCACCGTAGCCGCGACCTGCACGCCCCAGCACGAGCCAAAGACCGCGCGCCCGGCCTCGAAGGCCGCGCGCATCAGGTCGAGCTGCCGGATCACGGCCGGCGTACCCTCCGAGACCTTGAGGGTCGACCCGGTGAAGATCAGCCCGTCGAAATCCGTGAGGTCTGCCGGCAGCGTCGCGTCGGCGTCGGCGGCGTTGATGTGCCGGCAGACGGAGCCCGGCGCGAGGTCCCGCACCACCGCCGCGTAGGACTCGGCCGAGGTTCGTCCGGTGGCCGCGACGTGGCGGTCGCGGGCAGCGCGATCGTTGCCGTCGGCGATGAGCAGGCGGAGCATGCGGGATTTCCGGGGAGCGCGGCCGTAGCGGAAGCGCCTCTATGTCGGTGCGCACCGCGTCGCAGGAACGGCGCGGATCGTCGCGGGAGGCGGGCGTCGAAATCGGGCCCGGCTCCTTCAAACGGGTGATGCGCGCCCCCGCTCCGGGTTTACCTCTGCCGCGTCGGACTTCGAGGAGCGATCATCGCGGAGGACAGGATGCCGGATCTCGCCGAGGTGGAGCTCTACTGCGCGGAAGCTCGGGACCTCCTCGCCCACGCGGAGGCCATCGTTCACGACCTGGGCCGGAGCGGTGCCTGCGAGGGGCACCGCATGATGGCGAGCCAGGGCCTCGCGGCGCTGCGGAACCTCGAGCGCATCATCGAGCGGCATCGCAGGCGCCTGACGTTCCAGTCCCTGCCCAACGCGGTCGGCCCGACCCCGGGCCCACCCCCGCCGCAGAGGCGGAACTGGCTGATCTTCCTCCGGCCGCGCGGCGGGCACCCCGGCCATGGCATCGAGGCGCACTCCTAGGGCCGTCGCGGCGGGGCGTCCGATCCCGCGCATGCCGGTCAGCGCGCTCGCGATCGGCCGGATCTCGCGCGGGGAGCCCTGTCGCGCGCGACGGGGAGATCCGGTGGGGCCGGCGGCGCGGTGGTACGCCGGCCTGGCGAGAGCCCTGCTGATCTGGGTCCTGCTGCTCGTCCCGGACGCGGCCATTCCGGCCGACGCCCGACGAACGCCCCCGCCGCTGCACCGGGCGGCCGAGATCGAAGCCCTCGTCAACAGGGCGGCCGACGTGCTGGAGAGTGAGGGCGCGCGGGCGTTCGACGCGTTCCGGCGTCGGGGAGGCGTCTGGCGATACGGGGACGTCTACCTGTTCGTCGTCGACCTGCGGGGGATCGTTCTCTTCAACGCCGCCCACCCGAACCGCGAGGGGCACGACCTGCTCCACGAGCGCGACGCCGACGGGAAGCAGTTCCACCAGGACTTCATCGACGCCGTCACGCGGTTCGGGTCCGGCTGGGTCGACTACATGTTCCCGAAGCCCGGCCAGGCGGCGCCGAGCGTGAAGTGGAGCTACGTCTGCGCGACGCGCGTGGCGGGCGTCGAGGCGCTCGTCGGTGCCGGCGTCTACGTCGAGTAGCGCCGTCCGGGTCGGGACGGCGCCGGGTCCTAGGCCGTCCGCCGCGCCGCCAGCGCCAGGGCGAAGCCGAGACCGGCCAGGGTCAGCGCCGCCAGGACCCCCAGGGCGGGGGCCGCGGCGGAGAACCCCTCGCCCAGGGCGCTCTGGTACGCCTCGATCGCCCAGGCGTTGGGGGTGAGCCATCCGGCCTGCTGCAGCCAGGGCGGCATGAGGAACCGCGGGACCATGGAGCCACCGACGGCCGAGAGCAGCAGCACGCCGAAAGTCGACGCGAGATGCGCCTGCTGGCGCGAGGCCGCGAGCGCGCAGGCCGCGAGCGCCAGGCCGGCCGCCATCGCGGAGACCAGCAGGCAGGCGGCCAGGAAGGCCGGCCAGTGCGGCCCGATCTCGACGCCGTAGAGGAGGGCGGCGGCCAGGAAGATCAGCCCGGCCTGGACGAGTCCCTGCAGCGTCAGGAAGGCGAACTTTCCGAGCACCACGACGGGCAAACCGCCCGGCCCGGCCATCAGACGCTCGGTGAGGCCCGTCTCGCGCTCCTCGACCAGCGACATCGCGCCCTGCATGGCGGCGAAGAGCAGGAACACCGCGGTGATCGCGCCGGCGTAGTAGCTCACCCGGGCATTGGCGGTCCCGGACGCCGTGCTGCGGCGTTCCACCAGGGAGGCGAAGCTGAACGGCTCCTTCTTGGCGCGCTGCTCGGCGAAGGCCTCGTCGAGGAAGCGGCGCTCGTCGGGACCGATCTTGCCCGTGCGCTCGACGTCGGCGACGACCCGCGACAGGACCACGTCGGGCAGCGCCTCGTTCAGGACCCTCTGGAGCTGTCCGAGGGCGATCGGCGTCGCCAGTGCCTTGGCGGGGTTCTCGACCAGCACCACCGGCTGATCCGCGGCGCCGGGCGCCGCCTCCGCAGGTGCGGCGTTCAGGTCCCCGCGCAGGACAAGCGCCACGTCGACCTCGCCGGCCCGCACCGCCTGCGCCACGGCGTCGATGTCGGTCGCGGGCAACCGCGTCACGCGGAGGGAGGGATCGGCCGCGAGCGCGTCGGCGAGGCGCCCCGTCGCCGCGGTGTGGGCCAGGTCGGCCAGGCCGAGATGGATGCGGATCCGGTCGCCGATCGCTCCCGAGAAGATCGCCGCGAAGATCGAGAAGATCACGGTCGGCAGCACGAAGGCCATCACCAGCGCGGCCCGGTCGCGCAGGAGGGTCAGGAGCATGACGCGGAAGGCGGCGCCGATCATCCGGCGGTCCCGGCCCGGAGCGGGGCGGCCTCGGGATCCGTCAGTTCCCGCGGGCGGAGGGCGTCCAGATAGAGCGTCTCCAGCCGCGGCGCCCGCACCCGGATCTCGGCCACCGGAACGTTCTGGGCGCGCAGGGCGCCGAGCAAGGCCGCGCCGTCGAGGCCGGACCGTTCGACCGACCGCCAGACGAGGCCCCCCGCCTCGGCGGGCACGAAGCCGGCCCGGCGCAGCACGCCCTCGGCCGGTCCCGACGCCGGACCGGCGAGGCTCAGCTCCCGCTCGGGCGCGCCGGTCCGCAGCTGCGCGAGCAGCTCGGCGAGACGGCCGGCGCGCACGACCCGCCCCTGGGCCAGGAACGCCACCCGGGAGGCGAGGCGCTCCGCCTCGGCGAAATCGTGTGTGGCGATCAGGATCGCGGTGCCGGCGGCCTTCAGGCGGTCGAGCACCGCGTGGATCGCGGCCCGCGCGGCGAGGTCGACGCCGGTGGTCGGCTCGTCGAGGAGCACGAGCCGGGGCCGGTTCATCAGGCTCGCGGCGATGTTCACCCGGCGCCGGTACCCCCCCGACAGGACGCCGACCGGGCGCCGGGCCACGTCGGCGATGTCGGCCATGGCCAGGGCGGCCTCCACGGCCGCCTTCCGCTCGCGCCGGGAGACCCCCGCCAATTGCCCGAACACGCCGAGATTCTCCGAGACGGTCAGCCGCGGGTAGAGGGCGATCTCCTGCGGCACCCACCCGATGGCGCGGCGGGCCTGTCCCGCCCGGTACGGATCCGCTCCGGCCACGCGCACCGACCCCGCACTCGGGGCGAGACGCCCCGCCACGAGGCGCATCAGCGAGGACTTGCCGGCTCCGTTCGGTCCGAGCAGCGCCAGGGTCTCGCCGGCCCCGAGGTCGAGATCGACATGATCCAGCACCCGTCGGCCGCTGAGGTCGAGGCCGACGTCCGCGAGCCGGACGAGGGGATCGTCCATCGGTTCACCGGCTCGGCAGGGCACGGCCGAGGCGCACCCGCACGGCGGCGCCGGGCTCCCGGAGGGCGAAGGCCGCCTCGGCGAAATCGGGGCGCGCCCGCCGCCCGACCGTACCCGAGAAGCCGTAGGGCTCCAGCGGCAGGCCGAGACCGGTGCGGTCGAGGCGCCCGTTGCCGTTGGCGTCCTGGTAGGCCGCGACCGCGTAGGTGCCCGGCGGGACATCCCGGAAGGTGAACCGCGCCCGGTCGGCGGTGGCCGGCGCGTCGTCGCCGCGCAGGCACGACGACTCCGAGAGACCGCCCTGGCAGAGGGCGACCCGCACCTGGCCGCCGCCGGGCTCGATCCCGTCGACCTCGACCTGCACGACGGCGGCCCAGGCCGGCACGGTCGCGGCGCAGAGCCAGACCGCGGAGGCAACCGTCGCGCGGCCTGCCAGCCTCCGGAGATACCTCCGGTCGGTCGCCGCGCTCACGAGGCCTCGCCGGAGGTCGCCAGCGGGGCGGTATCGGGGATGCCGGCCGCGGCGGCGGCGCGGGCGCCCGCCAGTTCCTCGATCAGCAGCCGGGCGGAGATGCGGGCGCCCTCGTAGATCACCGGCAGGCCGGAGCCCGGATGGGTGCCGCCGCCGACGATGTAGAGGCCCGGTCCGAAGCGGTTGTGCGGCCGGAAATACAGCATCTGCAGGAGGTCGTGGGCGAGGTTGAAGGTGGCGCCCTCGTGGACGGCGAAATCCTCTTCCCACTGGGTCGGGTCGATGATCCGCTCGTAGCGGATGCGGGACTCGAGATCGTCGATCCCGAGGAGCTTCAGCCGGTCCAGGATCAGGGCGCGGTAGGTCTCGCGCATCGCCGCCCAGTCGATCCCCGCCTTCAGGTTGGGCACCGGCACCAGCACGTAGAGGGCCGTGTGTCCGGGCGGCGCCATGCCGCCATCGGTGTAGCCCGCGTGCTGCACGTACAGGGACGGCTGCATCGGCAGCGTGCCCTCGGTGATCTCGCGGATGTTCTTCTCGTAGCCGTCGGCCAGGAGGATCGTGTGGTGCCCGAGGCTGTCGGGCATTTTCCCCTCGAGGCCGAGATACAGCATGAAGGTCGAGCAGGAGAGCCGGGCCTTCCGGATCTTGGCATCGCGCCAGCGCGGCCGGTGCCGCTCCGGGACGAGGGCGCGGACGACCTTCGCGAAGTCGCCGTTGATCAGCACCGCGTCGGCGTTGAAGGTCTCACCGTCCGCCACGAGACCGCTGGCGCGCTTGCCGTCGAACAGCACTTCCTCGACGTTGCTGTTGAGCCGGAGATCGACGCCCATGCGGCCGGCCAGGCCCGCCATCGCCTCGGAGACGGCGCCGCAGCCGCCCACCGGGTGGTAGACGCCGTGCTCGTATTCGAGGAACGACAGGATGGTGAACAGGCTCGGGCACCGGAACGGCGACATCCCGAGGTATTTGGTCTGGAACGAGAAGGCGAGCCGCACCCGCGGGTCGGCGAAGTGTCGCTTCAGGTCGCGGTCGACGCTCCGACCCGGATGCAGGTAGGGCAGGGCGGCCAGCATGGCCGGACTCGCCATGCTGCGCAGGGTGTGGAAGGCTTGCTCGAGGACCGGCTTGAAGTAGTTCAGCTTGGTCCGGTTCTCGGCGAAGAAGTCTTTGACGTTCTTGGCGTCGTCCGGCGCGAGGCGGGCGATCTCGCGCTCCAGGCGCTCGACGTCACCGGTGGCGCTGATCGTCCCCGTGATGCCCTCCGCGCCCTCGAACACGAGGTGGTACTGCGGGTCGAGCCGCTCGAGCTTGACGTGCTCCTCCAGCCGCTCGCCGCAGCTCGCGAAGATGTCCGCGAGAATCTGTGGATAGAGGAAGAAGGTCGGGCCGATATCGAACCGGTAGCCGCCGGGCGCCTCGACGGTCTTCGTCCGACCCCCGACCTGCGGGTCCTTCTCGAAGATGGTGACGTGGATCCCGGCCCGCGCGAGCAGCAGGGCGGCGGCCAGTCCGCCCGGCCCAGCCCCGACCACGGCCACCCGGCGTCCGGTCAGCGCCCGCAACCCGTCCCCAGACTGAAGCAACGTCCTCGACTCCTCACAGAATCCCGATACCCCATGCGGCCAAGCTAGCTTCGCATCATCGGGCGGCAATTGCAGCCGTTTGTCGCGCGCAGAACGCTGTACACGATCATACCGTGGAGACGCATCCGTAAGGTTTGTGAAGGCCGGATGCGGCGCCTGCCGTCGCGGGCTCTGAGCGGCAGCCTGGCGAGCGCAGGATCCGGTGTCCTGTTCGTCCTGGCCCGCGGAGGCGTTTCAGCGCTGGCCCAGGCGCTCGTACCACGCGTGGGCCCGGGCCGGCGTCCGCTCGAAGGTCCGGACGCCGTGGGCTCCCCGCGTCCGGCGCCATGCCCGCGGCGATTCCCCGAACCGGGCGCGGAATGCGCGGCTCAGATGGGCGGGATCCTTGAAGCCGTGCTCGCTCGCCAAGCGCGCGAGCGCCCGGGTCTCCAGCGGATCCTCCAAGGCGAGCCGGATCGCCTCCAGCCGCTTCTCCCAGACGCGCTGCATGACGCCCCCGGTGCTCCGGAAGGCGCGGTACAGCACCGTCCGCGAGACGCCCGCAGCGTCGGCGAGCCAGTCCGGCGAGAGGTCGGGTGAGGCCAGATGGAGGTCCATCAGGCGCTCGGCCAGGGCGACGAAGCCGACGTCGAATTCCGGGCCCCGCAGGACGTCCGAGGCCGCCGATGGATCGAACAGGCGGCGGACGAAACCGGCCAGCTCGCCCGCGATCGCCGGCTCCTCCTCGGCCGTGGTCGTCGGCAGCCGCCGGTACAGGGCGTGCAGCCGCGCGACGAGCAGACGGTTCCGTTCCCTGTCGAGGAAGATCGGTATCCGCTCGATCGTGCAGTCTGGCAGCAGACGACGCGGTACAGTCAGTCCGATCGCGCTGGAGCGCACCCCGCGGGCATCCAGTTCCCGGCCCATGTTGGCGGCCATGATCCGGTTGCGTTGCTGCACCACCGGGCTGCCCGCGACGTCGCCGGACAGGCCTCCGGACACGTAGAGCATGAACGTGAAGTGATCCGGTGTCGCCGCGGCGTGGCGGCGATCGCGGACCATGTGCTGGGCGGAGAAGACCATCCGGCTGGCGAGGATATCCCCCAGGACCGTGCAGGACAGGTTCCCGCGGGGCACCGGCGCCCCCGCGATCCGCTCGACCCGGACGATCGGCGCCATCAGGTCGCGCCAGGCCGCGAAGGCGTGCGCGGGGTCGAGATGATCGGTGTTGAAGTGAAGCGTCGGGATATTCGACATGCGATCCGGCGCGGCGTCGGGACGGTCGTCGGATCTCAGATTGCGCGCGCCCGCGCGCGGCGTCGAGATGTCAATGTGTTCCAGCTGGAGGCGCGTTCTCCGGCCCTGTTCCGCGGCGTCTACGCGGGGAATACTGACTTCAAGAACCTGCCGGCCCCGGGTCGAACGGTTCGCCGCCGCGGCGCGCTCGCGGTTCGCCGAGGCGCCCCTGGCCGCGGGCGATGGTGTAGAGGGCGATGCCCGCCGCGGTAGCGACGTTCAGCGAGTCGAAGCCGGCGGCCATCGGGATCCGGATCGGCCGCGCCCGGGCCAGCGTCGCCGCGTCGAGGCCGGGGCCCTCGGTGCCGAGAATCAGGAGCGCCCGCGGCGGGGCGGCGCGCGCGTCCAGGGTCTCGCTCGCCCCCGGACTGAAGGCGAGCGGCCGGAGGTCGAGGGTCTCGGCCAGCCGCAGCCAGTCCTGCCCGTCCGGGAGCCGCGCGAAGGGCTGGATCAGGGCGGCCCCGGCCGAGACGCGGATGCTCTTGCGGTAGAGCGGGTCGCAAGTCGCCCCGTCGAGGAGAACGGCGTCGGCCCCGAAGGCCGCCGCGTTGCGGAAGGCGGCGCCGACATTGTCGTGATTGGTCAGGCCGGCCAGGCCGACCACCAGGGCGGGCGCGGGCGGCGGCGGCACGAGGGCGGCCGCGTCGAGCCCCGGCCCGCGCAGGCCGACCGCGAGGACGCCGCGGTGGATCGGGAAACCCGTCACGGCGCTCATCACCGCCTTGGAGGCGCTGTAGATCGGCGGCGGCTCCGGGCAGGCGGCGACGTCGGCGGCGAGGCCCGGCCAGCGCTCGGGCGCGAGGAGGATCGATTCGGCGCGGAACCGGCTGCGGCGGCCGAGCAGCAGCCGCAGGGTCACCTCGCCCTCGACGATGAAGCGCCCGGCGCGGCCCACGAGGTCGCGCTCGCGCATCCGGGTGTAGGGCTCGAGGCGGGGGTCGTCCGGGTCGGTGAGGGGCTCCGGGGCCGGGGGCACCTCAGCCCTGTGACCGGTCGGAGCGGTTCGCCAGCGGGTCGGCCTCGGCCTTGGTCGGCACCTTCACCAGCGCCTCGCCGTCGAGGACCGTCTCGCCGCCCACCGAGCACCGGCACGCGAGGCGCGCGCGCCGCCGCTCGGGCATGAGTTCGGCCACCGTCACGGTGACGTCGACGACGTCGCCGATCCGCACCGGGGCGCGGAAGTTCAGGGTCTGGGAGATGTAGACGGCGCCGGGCCCCGGAAGGCGGGTGCCGAGCACCGCCGAGATCAGCCCGGCCGTGTAGAGGCCGTGGGCGATGCGGGTGCCGAACGGCGTGCGCGCGGCGAAGTGCTCGGACAGGTGGATCGGGTTGCGGTCGCCGGTGATCTCGGCGAAGCCCACCACGTCGGAGGAGGCGATGGTCTTCGACAGGGTCTCCGACAGGCCGACCTCGAGATCCTCGAAATAGAGCACGCGCAGTTCGGGCAGCATGACGCGGCAGACCTCCGGTTCCGGCCGGTCATGCGTCTCGTGTTGCCGGCTCCGGCAACGGCGTCGCACGATCGCGGCGCCGAATCCACCCGGACAAAGGCGTAACGGCCTCGAACTTTCTTGAGCCGCGGACAGGCTTTTCTCAACAGCCGCTCGACAGGGCCGCGCGCGTCGGCGAAGAGGCGTCCCGTGATCGCCGATGATGCGCCCCGGCCCGCGCCGCCCGCCCTCCGCCCGGTCGTCGCCCGCGTGGCGGCGCTCAACCTCGGCTATTTCGGCATCGAGATCGCGGTGGCGCTCGCCATCGGCTCGGTGGCGCTGATCGCCGACAGCCTCGACTTCCTCGAGGACGCGGCGATCAACCTGCTGATCTTCGCGGGCCTCGGCTGGAGCGCGCGCAACCGCGCCCGCCTCGGCACCGCCATGGCGGGGATCCTGCTCCTGCCGGCGCTGGCGGGGGCCTGGGCGGCCTACGGCAAGATCGCCGACTTCACTGCCCCCGCCGCTCTGCCTCTGACCCTCGCGGGGCTCGGGGCGCTCGCCGTCAACCTCACCTGCGCGCTCATGCTCGCCCGGCACCGCTCCGGCTCGGGCAGCCTGACCCGGGCGGCCTACCTCTCGGCGCGCAACGACGCCGTCGCCAACCTGGCGATCATCGCCGCCGGCCTGGTGACGGCCCTCCACCCGTCCCCCTGGCCCGACCTCGTCGTGGCGGCCGGGATCGCGATCCTCAACGCCGACTCGGCCGCCGACATCCTCAAGGCGGCCGCGGCCGAGCGCAGAGCCGCGGGCTAGCGGCCCCGAGCGGCGACACGGCAGCGACCATCATGCGCATCTTCCCCATCTCGGACCTGCACCTGGAGCGGCGGCGCCTCGACCTGATCGCGCCGCCCGCGGAACCGTTCGACCTGCTCGCCTGCCCGGGGGACCTCCACGAGGGGCATCCCGAGCGGGGGCTCGCGGCGCTGCTGCATCTCGCGCAGGGGCGGCCGGTCGTGCTGGTGCCGGGCAACCACGAGCGCTACGCGCCGACCGGGGATCGGCGCACCGCGCCGGAGCTGCTCGCCGCCCTCGAGGCCGAGGTCGGCCGCCTCAACGGGCTCGGCGCGCGGATCCACCTGCTCCAGCGCGCGCGGAGCTGCGTCATCGACGGCGTCCGCTTCGTCGGTACCACCCTCTGGAGCGACTGGGCGCTCGCCGGGCGCTGGCTCGGACCGGACGCGCCGAACCGGCCCGACGATCCGGTGGCCTACGCGGCGTCCCGCATGACCGACCCCGTGACGGGCTCGCGGGAGTATCTCGGCTCGATCCGCAAGGCCGACGGCAGCCCGTGGCAGCCGGCGGACGCGATGGCGGAGCACCGGATCGAGCGGGCGGCCCTGCACGCGGCGCTCCGGACCCCGCACGACGGGCCGACCGTGGTGGTGACCCATCACCCCGCGAGCCCGCTCGCGGCCGATCGCTTCCGGGACGCGCCCGGCGTCCCCTGGTGGGTGCCGGCCTTCTACGCCAGCACGGCCCTCGACGACCTCGCGGAGACCGAGCGGCCGGGGCTGTGGATCTCCGGGCATTTCCACGCCGGCCACGATGTGCGGGTCGGCCGCTGCCGCTGGATCTCGAACCCGGTGGAGGGCACGACCTATCGCGGCGACTTCGTCGTCGAAGTCGAGGATCAGTGATTTAGTCCCCCGCCGAGAGATCGGTCTGTCGAAGCGGTGCGATCGCGCACAGCTCGGCCGTAACGGCCGGATGCTGTCGGAGTGAGCGCCCGTCAAACCCTGATCGGCCCCGGATGACGGGGCTCGGGTTCAGGGTTCCCATGGCCGGTTTTAGCCTGACGTCACGTTGGATCACGGCGGCGGCTCTTGCCGTCTCGGCTCCGATCACCGCCGCGTCGACGGCGACGACCGCGCGGGCGGCGTCCGCGGCGCAGCCGGGACAGACGGTCGGCCTGCCGGTGGGCGACCAGCTGCCGGTCGGCCTGTATTTCGTGAACCTGTCCAGCTTCGGCGTGCGCGGTACCCTCCCGCGCGACTCGTCGACCAACGTCAACCTGCCGACCTTCGCGTGGGCGACGCCCTGGAACGTCGCGGGCGCGCGCCTCCAGTTCTTCTTCACCCAGCCGATCGCGGCGGCGAGCAGCCGGGGCGCCCCATACCAGAGCGGCGTCGGGCAGCAGCTGCTGGCCGCCCAGCTCGCCTGGGACCTCGGCGGCGATGTCGGCTTCAGCTACCTGTTCGGCGGCTACCTGCCGATCCAGACGCGGTTCCTGACGCAGTCAGCCTCTCTGACCCACCGCTTCGCGCTGAGCTACACCGGTCAGGGCTGGAACCTGACGGCGAACCTGCTCTACGGCGTCTTCCTCGACACGCGCTCGCCCAGCGGCACCCTCTACCCGGACTACATGAACCTCGACCTGACCATGACGAAGAAATTCGGCTCCTGGCAGATCGGCGCGGTGGCCTTCGGCTCGACGGACCTTCCCACCGGGGTGGCGAGCTACCGGCCGCAGGGCCAGATCGCGGTGGGCGGGCTCGTCGGCTACAATTTCGGGCCGGTGAACCTGCAGGCCTACCTCACCCACGACGTGGTCGAGCGGAATTACGGCGGCCGCGAGGTCCGCGGCTGGCTGCGCGCGATCGTGCCGCTGTACCAGGACAAGAACGAGGTCGAGCCGGGCCGGACCCTCGTGACGCGGCGTCAGGCCGAGTAGCCGAACCATCGACGCGCCGCGATCGCTCGCGGCCCGCGGTGTCCGTGCTTCCGCGGCGCGGGGCCGAGGGGAGGCATCGCCCGGTCCGGCACAGCTCCGCCGTCGGGCCGTGCCCCATCGCGGCGGGGCAGGGGCGACCCGGTCACGGCCGGCGCGGATCTCGGACTTGCCCGACATCCGCGCCGCCGACAGCGGCTTGCGCCTGCTCGGCGCGGAGGCTCAGCCGTGCACCAGCACGTTGCGGAACTGCCACGGATCGCTGGTGTCGATGTCCTCCGGGAACAGGCCCGGACGGTCGGTGAGCGGCGTCCAGTCCGTGTACACGCCCACGACCGGGCCGAGATACGGGGTCTGGACCTCCAGGCAGCGGCGGAAGTCCATCTCGTCGGCCTCGACGATGCCGGCCTCCGGGTTCTCCAGGGCCCAGACCATGCCGGCGAGCACCGCCGAGGTCACCTGCAGGCCGGTGGCGTTCTGGTAGGGGGCGACCCGGCGGGTCTCCTCGATGGAGAGCTGCGAGCCGTACCAGTAGGCGTTCTTCTCGTGGCCGTAGACGAGCACGCCGAGCTCGTCGATGCCGTCGACGATCTCGGTCTCGTCGAGGATGTGGTGCTGCTCCTGCACCTGGGCCGCCTTGCCGAACATCTCGTGGAGCGACAGCACGGCGTCGTCGGCCGGGTGATAGGCGTAGTGGCAGGTGGGCCGGAAGACCGGCTTATCGCCCTCGCGCACCGTGTAGTAGTCGGAGATCGAGATCGCCTCGTTGTGGGTCACGAGGAAGCCGAACTGCGAGCCGGCGGTCGGCACCCAGGTGCGCACCCGCGTGTCGGCCCCCGGCTGCAGCAGGTAGATCGCGCAGCGCGAGCCCTTCTCCTGCTCACGGGCGTTGGCGGGCTTCCAGGTCTCGTGCGTGCCCCAGCCGAGCTCGGCCGGCTGATTGCCCTCGGAGACGAAGCCCTCGACCGACCACGTGTTGACGAAGACCCCCCGCGGCTTCGGGGTCTTGGCGCGCTGGGTGTCCCGCTCGGCGATGTGGACGCCCTTGACGCCCAGGTCCTTCATCAGGGCGGCCCACTCGGCCTTGGTCTTCGGCTCCGGCCGCTGGAGGCCGGTATCCTGGGCGATGTTCAGGAGCGCCTGCTTGACGAACCACGAGACCATGCCGGGATTGGCGCCGCAGCAGGAGACCGCGGTGGTGCCGCCGGGCTTCTGCGCGCGCGCGTCGAGGATGTTCTCGCGGAGCGCGTAGTTGGTGCGGTCGCCCTGGCTCTTGGTCTTGTCGAAGTAGAAGCCCGGCCAGGGCTCGGCCACGGTGTCGATGTAGAGGGCGCCGAGCTCGCGGCAGAGCTCCATGATGGCGCGCGAGGAGGTATCGACCGACAGGTTGACGCAGAAGCCCTGGCCGCCACCTTTGGTGAGGAGCGGCGTGAGCACGGCGCGGTAGTTCTCCGGCGTCAGGGCGACCTTCTCGAACCGGAGGCCGTGCTTCTCGGCGAGAGGCCGATGCGTGTCGACCGGGTCGATCACCGTGAAGCGCGCGCGGTCGTACTCGAAATGGCGCTCGATGAGCGGCAGGGTGCCCCGGCCGATCGAGCCGAAGCCGATCATCACGATGGGGCCGGTGATGCGGCCATGGATCGGGTGACGGGTCGGCTGATCGGTCATGCGGGACATCCTCGTCTGGCGGGCGCCGGGCGCGTCCGCTCATCTGGCTCGCGGGCGGGTTATGGCGCGCGTGTGACAGTGCGGCGACAGGCCCGCGCCGCCGGGGCGGGGCCGGGGCGGTCCAGGGTCCGAGTCGCCGGAAACGCGCTCAATGGCGGCTCGCCCGTCGCCGGTCAACCGCGCCCGCCCGACCGTTCGTTAACGCGTCCTTTCCCGGACGCGGCGCAAGCCATGAGTTCGATGCATGCGTCCCCCAACGTCTGCTCAGTGGCAGGCTCGGGATGCAGGTCTCATATTGCGGTGCAGCAAGGTCGCACAGAGGACCGCAGGAACTGGGGAACTCCGAAACGCCCGGCACCCCGCATCTGGAGTCCGCCATGCTCGCGCTCATCACATCCCGGATCCCCGGCCCGGCCGTCGAGACCGCCGATCGCGATCCCGGCTTCCTGACCCTCGTCTTCGCTGTCGCCCGCACGGTGCGCAGCGGCGCGGAGAGTGCCTTCGCGCGCCGCTGCGCCCTCGCCCGCTCCATCGGCGGCCCGAATCCTCTCTGAGAAGCGCGCAACCCACCGGCGCTGCCCCTGGCGATTGCGTCGCCCCGGCTTGAGCATTAGGCGGCACTGCCGCCCAATGGCTCTCCGGGGGATCGTGATTCCATGCCGACATTTCGTGCGCTTCTGCGTCTCAGCCTGATCGCGACGTCGCTCACGGCGGTCCCGATCCTGGCGGCGCGCGCGCAGGATGCCGAGCCCGCGGCCGCGCCGGCCGCCGAAGCGCCCGCGAAGCCCAAGCCCAAACCGCGGCCGAAGCCGGCTCCCCACAAGGCGGCCAAGCCAGCCGAGGCGGCGAAGCCCGAGGAGGCCGCCGCGCCTGCGGCCGCGCACGCCGCGTGGCCCACCGGCGCCAGCACCGTCAGCGAGAGCTACGGCGACTGGACGATGACCTGCACGCGCCCGAGCGACAAGGTCACCTGCATCGTGGCCCAGGCGCAGGGCGATTCGCGGACCGGCCGGCGCAAGTTCGGCTTCGAGCTGCAGACGCCCGCGAACGGCCGGGCCGAGGGGATCGTGCTGATGCCGTTCGGGCTCGCCATCGAGCCGGGCGTGACCTTCAAGCTCGACGAGCAGACCCTCGGCAAGGGCGCCCCCTACACGACCTGCAGCGCCGAGGGCTGCATCGTGGCGATCAGCTTCCCGACGCTCGCCCTCGACGGCATGCGCACCGCCAAGGCGCTGACCGTGACCGGCGAGAAGGCCGGCGGCACCGAGCCGGCCACCATCACGGTGCCGCTGACAGGCTTCCCGCAGGCCTTCGACCGCGCCGTCGCCCTGAGCGGCTGAGCCCGCCGCGGCCCGCGGCCTTTTCCGGTTACGGTTAAGCCAGTGTTAGCCGCGGTCGATCACGATGCCGCCGAGATGTGGCGCCGCGCGCCGCGAGCCCCTCAGGGGCCGCGCGCCGGGTTCGGATCGGCGAGGCGATGGGATCGGTTGGCGGGCGACCCCGGGTCGGTCGAGGACGTGGCGCGCGGCTGCTGACCGCGTCGCTGGCGCTGCTCGCCCTCCTGGCCGGGCTCGCTCCGGCGCTGGCCGCGCGGCTCGTCAGCATGAAGGGCAGCGAGGCCGGCACCGGGGCCGGCGGCTACGGCCGGATCGTGCTCACCTTCGACAAGCCGGTCACGGTCAAGGCGAAGCTCGCCGGCGGCGTGCTGCTCGTCAGCTACGGCGAGCGGGTCGCGCCCGGACCCGAGCATCTCGTGGACGAGATGCCGGCCTTCATCGCCAGCGTCCGCCGCGATCCCGACGGCACGGGTCTCCGCCTCGCCCTGCAGCGTCCCTTCCGGGTCAACGTCCAGTCGGCCGGCGAGCGCGTGTTCGTGGACCTGCTTCCGGAAGGGTGGTCCGGCCTCATGCCGCCGCTGCCGCCCGAGGTGGTTGCCGAGCTCGCCCGTCGGGCCCGGGTTGCCGAGGAGGCGCTCAGGGCGCGCACCCCGGAACCGGTGCGCCGGACGCTGTCGCTCGAGCTGGCGCTGCTCCCGACCCTGACGCGGCTGTCGCTGCGTCTGCCCGCGGAGGCCGTCTCCGCGGTGACCGCCGAGGGGCCCGCGACGCGCGTGCGGGTGATCGGCGCCTGGACCATCGATCCGAGCGGAACCCGCGGCCGTCCGCGGCCCGGGATCGCCAAGCTGGCGACGGAGACCGACGCGAACTCGGCGAGCCTCCTGATCACGCCCGAGGACGGGTTCACGATCGGCACGGAGCGGGAGGACGGCGCCATGTTGGTGGACGTGGTCCGCCGCAAGCCGCTGGAGCCGGCCACGGCCGCCGTCGAGGTGCCGGGGCCCGCCGCCGCGAAGCCGGCCCCGTCGCCCCCGGTCGCGCCGCGTCCGGCCCCCGCCCCGGCGCCGTCACTCGCGTCTCGCCCGCCCGAACCGCCGCCGACGCGCCGGGCCGGCGGCGGCCTGCTCTTCCCGTTCAAGACCCTCCCGCCGGCGGTCCTGTTCGAGCGCGGCGGCATCGCGACGCTGGCCTTCGAGACCGCCGAGCCGGTGGTCGTCCCGCCGTCGAGCCAGGGTCTCGCACCGACGGGCGCGCCCACCCGGACCGGTCCGCTCACGGTCGTGCGGTTCCCGGTCCCGCCCGGCCGCCTCGTCGATCTCAACGCCGTCACCACCGGGACCGGCGTGGCCTGGGAACTCTCGGCGGGGGATACGCTGAGTCCGAGCGACACGATCGATCCCGTCCGCAAGCCCGACCCGTCCGGCCGCATCGCCGTCACCCTGACTCTGCCGCATCCCGGATCGACGACGTGGCTCGCCCTCGACGACGAGCGGATCGCGGTCGTCACGTCGGCCGCGCAGCGCCCCGTCGGCAATCCCAAGAACCGTCGCTTCGTCGATTTCGAGATCCTGCCGAGCCGGCACGGCCTCGCGGTGCTCGCCGGCGCCGACGACTTGGCGGTGCGGCCCGAGTTCGAGGGCGTCTCGATCGGCCGCGAGGGCGGCCTCGCCGCCTCGATGGCGGCGCGCAAGCCGGACACGGTGCTCACCGACGCGGGAACCCTCGCGATCGCGCGGGAGCCCTGGGAGCGCGCCCGGATGGGGAATGTCCGCGAGACCCTGCGCGGCCTCTTCGACGCGGCTGTGGCGGCGCCGCCGTCGGAGCGCGGCCCGGCCCGCCTCGCGCTGGCACGCGCGGACCTCGCCAACGGCCTCGACTACGAGGGCCTGATCGCCCTCGAGATCGCGGCCGCCGACGATCCGCTCCTGGCCACGCAGCGCGAGACCGCCCTCCTGCGGGGCATCGCCCTGGTGCGGATCGGCCGGAACGCCGAGGCGCTGAAGGCCCTCAGCGTCCCGCCCCTGGTCGACGACCGCGAGGCCGCTCTGTGGCGGGCGATGGCCTCGGCCGGGGCGGGCGACTGGAAGACGGCGGAGTTGGGCTTCCTCAAGGTGCTGCCGCTGGCCAACGGCTATCCCGCGGACGTCGCGCAGCTCATCCGGGCCCGCGCCGCCGAATCGGCGATCGAGAACGGCGATGCCGAGACCGCCGCCGCGCGCGCCGAGGCGGAGCGCGCCCTGCCGCCCTGGATCCGTGATCGGCTGGCCCTGGTTCGCGCCCGCGTGGCCGAGGCCACCGGCCAGACCGAGGCGGCCCTGGACGCCTATGCCCGGCTCGACGATTCGGCCGTGCGCCCGGTCTCGGTCGAGGCCGCCCTGCGCGGCGCGCTCCTGGCTCAGGCTTCCGGCAAGCTGGCCCCCGAGGCCGCCATCGAGAAGCTGGAGCGGCTCGGCCTGACTTGGCACGGCGGCCCGACCGAGGATGGCATCACCGCGGGCCTCGCCCGCCTCTACCTCGCCGCCGGCCGGTGGCGCGACGCCTTCGCGGCGGTGCGCCGGGCCAACGTCTCCGCCCCCAACGCCCCCGGGACGGCGGCCCTGACGCGGGAGGCGCAGACGGCCTTCGAGAACCTCTACCTCACCGACAAGGGCAACACGCTGCCCGGGGTCGAGGCCGTGGCGCTCTTCCTCGATTTCCGCGAGCTGAGCCCGATCGGGCGGCGCGGCGACGAGGTGGTGCGCCGGCTGGCCGACCGCCTCGTGACCCTCGACCTCCTCGATCCGGCCGCCGACCTGCTGCAGTACCAGATCGACAATCGCCTCACCGGCCCGGCGCGATCCGCGGTAGCGGCGCGGCTCGCGACGATCCGGTTGATGGACGACAAGCCGATGGAGGCCCTGAAGGTCCTCGACGCCACCGAGCTCCCCGAGCTTCCGGGCGAGCTGAGGCGCGCCCGCGGGCTCGTCCGCGCCAGGGCCCTGTCGGACCTCACCCGCACCGATCTGGCGCTGGAAACGATCGAGGACGAGAGCGGCCCGGACATCGACCGTCTCCGCGCCGACATCTACTGGGGCGCGCGCCGCTGGCGCGAGGCCGGGGAGGCCCACGAGGCGCTGCTCGGCGACGCGTGGCAGTCCGGCCAGCCGCTGGACGAGCAGGCGCGCGCCGATGTCGTGCGCGCCGCGATCGCCTACGATCTCGCGCACGAGGCCATGGGCCTGGAGCGGCTCAAGGCGAAGTTCTCGGAAGGGATGGCTGCGAGTCCGGACGCCCGCACCTTCGCGCTGCTGACCGGCACCGACCCGACCCGGGCACCGGGCTTCCGGGACATCGCGGCGCGCGCCACGAAAGTCCAGACGCTGTCGGCCTTCCTCGCCGAGTATCGCAAGCGCTATCCGGATGCCGCCGCCCCCGATCGCGGCCGCCCCGACGCGCCGGGGGCGGGCGGCGAGGCGGCGGCCGACGGTGCGCAGGGCGGCCAGCAGCAGAGCAGCGCCGAGACACCCGGTACGCCCCCCGGGTGAGCGCGGCGGTCGTCATCGACCCGGACGCCTTCCTCGAGACCGAGCGCGGCCGCGTCTGGACGCCCGAACGGAACGCCGAGGCGTGGCGGCTGGCCCTCGCGGCGCTGAGCGCGGCGCTCGCGGCGGACTCGGTCGAGCGGCTCGTGGTCGTGTGCGGGCTGCAGGGGGCCGGCAAGTCCACCTGGATCGCCCGGCAGCGACCTCAGCTCGGCCGCGTCTATTTCGACGCGGCCTTGCCTGGCCGGCAGCACCGCGCGCCGATCCTCGCCATCGCGCGAGCCCGCGGTGTCGCCGCGGAGGCGGTCTGGATCCGCGCGCCGCTCGCGGTCGCCCTCGAACGGAACCGGCGGCGCGCCGCCGACCGGCAGGTTCCCGAGGCGAGCGTCCGCTCCGTCGACCGACTGTTCGAGCCGCCCTCGCGCGCGGAGGGCTTCGCGGCGGTCCGGATCGTCGACGCGGCGTCCCGGGCGGACTGACGGCCCGGGACGCCGCCGTCATCCGCCGTAGCTCTGGACCAGGGATCCGGCGACGAGGGTCCAGCCGTCGACCAGCACGAAGAAGATCAGCTTGAACGGCAGTGCGACCGTGGCCGGCGGGACCATCATCATGCCGACGGCCATCAGCACCGAGGCGACCACGAGGTCGATGATCAGGAACGGGATGAACAGCAGGAAGCCGATCTCGAAGGCGCGGCGCAGTTCCGAGATCATGAAGGCCGGTGTCACGATCTCCAGGCCGACATCCTCGGGGCCCTTCGGCGCCGGCACCTTGGCGAGGTCGAGGAACAGCTTCAGGTCCTTCTCGCGGACGTTGCGCAGCATGAAGGTCTTGAACGGTGCCGAGGCGCGCTCGAACGCCTGCGCCTGCGTGATCCGGCCGGCGATCAGCGGCTCGATGCCGGCGCTGTAGGCGGCGCGGCCGGTCGGGGCCATCACGAAGGCGGTCAGGAACAGCGCGAGGCTGACGAGCACCGCGGTCGGCGGCGCCGTCTGGGTGCCCAGCGCCGACCGCAGGATCGACAGCACCACGACGATGCGGGTGAAGGCCGTGGCCATCACCAGCACCGAGGGGGCCACCGCCAGGACGGTGATGAGCGCCACGAGCTGGAGGGCGCGCTCGGTGGTGCCGCCGGCGCCGAGATCGAGGGTGACGCTCTGCGCGACGGCCGGTCCGGCGGCGAGCAGTCCTCCGGCCACCGCGCCCAGTGCGGCGAGCGCGGCGAGCGCGATCCGCAGCAGGCGCGGCTTCGGGACCTCGCGCGTCCGGCGCATCGGGCGTGTCGGCACGGGAAGGTCTCGGGTCACGGACGGTCGCAACTGGGTGTGGCCGCGCGCACGCCGGCGCGGCGGGCCTCGAGGTTCTGCCAGACGAGCAGGGCCGGCAGGCCGAGCACCACGTCGGGCACGCGGCGCGCGAGCGACAGGGCGAGGGCGGTCCCGGCGTCGATGCCGAACAGGCCGCAGACCAGCACGAGCCCGCCTTCCTGGACGCCGAGCCCGCTCGGAACCAGGAAGGCAGCGGCCTTGATCGCCTGGCTCAGCGCCTCGATCACCAGGATGTCGGCCCAGCCGACATGGTCCACGCCGATGCAGGCGAGGACGACCGCGACCTCGGCCGTGCCGAGCAGCCAGGCCAGGGCGTGAAGGGCGAAGGACTGGGCGAGATGGCCCCGGCGACCCGGAGCCCAGACCGCGTCCAGCGCGCCCTGGATCCGGCGGTTCGGCTCGGGGCGGGCCTCGGCCTCGCGCACGAAGCGCCGTCCGAGGGCGGCGACGCGGTCCTCGAGCACCCGCACGATGCCGGTCCGCTGGAGAGCGAAGAACGCCGCCACCGCCAGCCCGGCCACGACGAGCGTCCGCAGCGTCCAGCTGGCGAGGGCGGCCGCCTCGGCGCCCTCGACCCGGCTCAGGAGGCCGGCGCCGAGCCCGGCGAACAGGGCGAGTGTTCCGACCTGGAACAGCATGTCGGCCAGGACGGAGGCGGCCGCCAGGGAGCCGGCGACTCCCCAGAAGGTCAGGAGGCGGGCGCCCAGGACGTCCCCGCCCACCGAGGCCACGGGCAGGAGCACGTTGATGCCTTCGCGGACGAAGCGCAGGATCAGGCAGGCCGGAGCCGTCGCGGGCGCCAGACCGTCGAGGATGCGCGCCCAGGCGAGCCCGCAGAGCAGGATGACCAGGATCCGCACCAGCGTGACGCCGGCGAAGCCCGCCACGCCGATCCGCCCGAAGGCCGCGGCCACGGCGGCGAGATCGTTGGTCGCCACGAGCCAGACCGCGAGGCCGAGGCCGATCAGGGTGCCGAACAGCGGCAGGCGACGCAGCGCGGCGTGGGCCGCCCGCCGCTTCCGGGAAACGCGGTCGCCGGTCACGGTGTGAGGGCCTCGCGTCGAGAGGCGGGCAAGAGCGCGCTCCAGGTTGTACCGGTCAGCGGACCGGCGGCGATTCGTCGGGTGGTATCGCCGCTAGAGTCGTATTGGGGCCGAATTCGGGGACCGCACGGCGCGGCAGGACGGGATTGAGCACCGCGGCGAGCGCCTCGGCGGCATCGGCCGCGGGGTCGAGCAGGACGACCCGGCCCGCGGCCAGGCTCGCGCCGGTCGCGACCGCCACGGCGCGCTTCGGGCAGGGACCGAGGCAGCCCGATTCCACGATGCGGAGCTTCTGACGGCGCCCGGCTCCCCCGTCGCGGGCGGCCCGCTTCCCGGCCTTCTTCAGCAGCGCGCGGAGATCGCGCCCGCGCAGGCCCTGCCGCTTGGCGCATTTGGAGCAGACGACCACGATCTCGGACAGGTTGGTCTTGGCCGTGCGGCCGGCCGGGCGGCCATCCGGGGCCGCGGCACGCGGTTCTGTCATCATTCAGAGACTGTAGGACGCGATACCCGTCCCGGGCTACGGCCCCCGTCGCCGCGGTGCAGCAGCCGAGAGGCGGTCGGGCCGGGCGCCATAAAAAGGGCCTAAAAGAACGGGATCCCGGTCACCGCGCACGGGCCGCCCCTCGGCCGGCGCCGCGGCAGCGGAACCGGCGCAGACCCAGGAACAAAGAGCGGATGAGCTTCGACGACGTCAAGGACGACACGCGCGAAGGCGAGATCGTGACGTTCGCCGCTCCGACCATGACGGAGTTGCGGCGCAGTGCGGAGACGATCCGGCCGGTGCCGGAGAAGCGCACCGCGCGGGCCCTCGTGACCACGGTGCGGCAGCGTCTCGACTGGAGCCGTCTGCCGGGCCTGCGCCCCCGCGAGGAGGACACCTCGACCTACGGCGCGCGGATCATCCGCCGCGTCGGCCTGTTCGTGCTCCTGCCGACCCTCGTGGTCGGGCTCTACCTGTTCGCGTTCGCGTCCAACCAGTACGTCGCCGAAGCCCAGTTCGCGGTCCGCGGCAATGTGGAGCCGATGGAGAACATCTCGCTCGGCCAGTACACGAACCTCATTCAGAAGCACAACAGCCAGGACAGCTTCATCGTCCGCGACTTCATCAACAGTCAGACGCTGGTCGAGGCGCTCGAGAAGAGCATCGGCATCTCCAAGATGTTCTCCCGGTCCGAGGCGGATTTCTGGGCCCGCTTCGACCCCAGTGATCCCATCGAGGACCTGACCAAATACTGGCGCAAGCACGTCGAGGCGCATATCGACTCGATCTCGGGCGTGATCCGGCTGTCCGTGCGCGCCTTCACGCCCGAGGACGCCCTGACCATCGCACAGGCGGTGGTGTCGCGCTCCGAGGCGCTGATCAACGACATCTCGAAGCGCGCGCAGGCCGACATGGTCGCCCAGGCCGAGGCCGACGCGAAGACCGCGCAGGACCGGCTGCGCAAGGCGCACGTGGCGCTCCAGGCGTTCCGCAACCAGTGGGGCGTGATCGATCCGATCAAGACCGCCGAGGGGACGCTGACCACGCTGACCCTCCTGCGGAAGGACAAGCTGAAGGCCGAGAACGACCTGCAGGTCCTGCGCAGCTCCAATCTCGACGAGCGCTCGCGCTCGATCCAGACGCTGGTGGCCAACATCGCGGCCATCGATCAGCAGATGAAGGCGCTTCAGGACGAGCTGACGAGCGCCAACGCCGCTGCCGGCGGCCAGAACATGACCGAGGCGCTGCTCCAGTACGAGGGCCTGCTGGTCGAGCGGACCATCGCCGAGAAGCTCGAGGAGTCGGCCCACAGCCTGCTGGACCGGGCCCGCATCTCGGCCAGCAAGCAGCACATCTTCCTGGCCACGTTCGTGCCGCCGGTCCTGCCGACCGACAGCCTCTATCCCGAGCGGGGCCACTCCCTGCTGGTGTCGTTCTTCTGCTTCCTGGTGATCTGGAGCTCGTCCGCGCTGCTGATCGCCGGCATCCGCGACCAGCGGATGTAGTCGCGGGGACCGCGGCCCCGGGATCTGGATCCCGGGGCGCGCGATCTGTAGAGGGAGGCGGCCCGGCGAACCGGGCGCCCCTGGATGAGCGAAGTCTAACGGTCCATGTCGGATTTCTCCGATCTCGTCGCGAAGGCGATCCAGCCGTCGATGACCCGTGAGGAGCGCGAGGCGGTCTACACGGTCGTGCGGCAGGCCGTGCTCCGGCTGCAGGAGCGGGAGGCGTTCCCGCCCGACGATCCGCGGGTCGCCCTTCAGCGCCACCTCGTCGAGGAGACGATCCGCGACGTCGAGGGCGACGTCGCCCGCTACGAATCCCTGCGCAAGCTCGACGCTGCCTTCGCGGCCCAGGCCGAGGCCCACAAGGCGGCCCAGGGCGGGCGGCGCTAGAGCGTCTCTCCCGCTCCGCTCCCGTCACGGCCCGGGTCCGCCCTGCGCTGGCGCGTCGGGATCCCGGGCTCCGCCGCCCGGCCCCGGGATGGCAGGGTGAAGCCGATCCCGAAGCCCCTACAGGGACACGCGCGTCAGCCGCAGGCGACGCTCGCCCGGACGCTGCCGGGCTCGGCCACGTCGAGACCGGCCGAGACGTACTCGTTGAGCTTGTTGCGCAGGGTCCGGATCGAGATGCCGAGGATCTTGGCCGCGTGGGTCCGGTTGCCGAGGCAATGGTCCAGCGTGTCGAGGATCAGGTCGCACTCGACCTGCGCCACGGTCCGGCCCACCAGCCCGCGGGTGGCGGCCTCGGCGACCTGCGCGGCGCGCGCGGCCGGCCCCTCCGCCGCGAAGGTCTCGCCCTCGGGCGAGAGGATCGCCTCCGGGCCGATCGCGTCGCCCGAGGCGAGCAGCACCGCCCGGTGCAGAGTGTTCTCCAGCTCGCGCACGTTGCCGCGCCACGGGTTCCGCAGCACGAGCGCCCGGGCCTCCGCGGAGAGCGGGCGGACCGGCATCCCGTTCACGGCGGCGTATTTCCGGGCGAAGTGAGTGGCGAGTTCGAGGATGTCGGCCGGTCGCTCGCGCAGCGGCGGGAGCCGCAGCCCGACGACGTTGAGGCGGTAGAGCAGGTCCTCGCGGAACGTGCCCTTGCGGACCTCCTCGGCGAGGTTGCGGTTCGAGGTGGCGAGCACGCGGATGTCGACCCGGACCGGGGCGGTGCCGCCGACCCGGTCGATCACCCGCTCCTGCAGGGCGCGCAGCAGCTTGGCCTGCAGGCGCACGTCCATCTCGGAGATCTCGTCGAGGAGCAGCGTGCCGCCGTTGGCCTCCTCGAACCGGCCGATGCGTCGGGCGACCGCGCCGGTGAACGCGCCCTTCTCGTGGCCGAACAGCTCGGACTCGAGCAGGGCCTCGGGGATCGCCGCGCAGTTCACCGAGACGAAGGGCTTGCCCGCCCGGTTGGACTTCTGGTGGACGTGCCGGGCCAGCACCTCCTTGCCGGTGCCGCTCTCGCCGGTGATCAGCACCGAGGCCTCGGAGCGGGCGACCTGCTCGGCGAGCTTGACCACCCGCTCCATGGACGGGTCGCGCCAGACGAAGGCGGCGCGGTCGGTGGCGACTGCCTCCAGCACCGCCGCGATCATCTCGGGATCGGGCGGGAGCGGGATGTATTCCTTGGCGCCCGCCCGGATCGCCGCCACGGCGGCTGAGGCGTCCGCCGAGACGCCGCAGGCGACCACCGGCGTGCGGATCCGCTCCCCCTCCAACGCGGTGACGAGCTCCCGGATCGGCAGCCCCACGTCGATCATGATGAGGTCGGCGCCCCGCGCGCGCAGGACGGTGAGGCCCTGCGGAACGGTGTCGGCCTGCGTGACGGCGGCGCCGCGCTGCATGGCGATCTTCGAGGCGGTGATCAGCTCGCCGTTGAGCCGCCCGATCATCAGGAGCCGCATGGTTCGTCCCTCTCAAAACCCGGGCGCGGACAGCCCCCCGGCATCCGCACCGAACAATCACTCACCCTTGACGATCTCGGTCATCGTCACGCCGAGGCGGTCCTCGACGAGGACGACCTCGCCGCGGGCGACCAGCCGGTTGTTGACGAACACGTCGATCGCCTCGCCGACCTTCCGGTCGAGTTCGAGCACCGCGCCGGGCGCGAGCCGGAGCAGGTCGCCGATCGGCATCCGGGCGGAGCCCAGCACCGCCGAGACCATCACGGGCACGTCGAAGAGCTGCTCCAGGTCGGCCGCCGTCTTCGGCGTGGTGGGCGCGTCGCGGATCGAGCCCGCCGCGTAGTCGGTGTCGTGCTCGCCGAGCTGGGGCAGGCTGAAATCGTCGGACATCAGGATCTCCTCACGGGCTCGTCGGCAGGCCGAGGGCGTCGAGCACCGCCGCCTCGATGCGGGCGCGCTCCCGCACGATGCCGCCGTCCGCCCACTCGATGCGGGCGTCGCCCGCCGCCATGTCGGGATCGCCCAGCACCACGAGCCGGCCCTCGTAGCCGCGCTCGCGGGCGAGGCGCTTCACCAGGGCCTCGGCGTCCTCGACGAGGCTGTCGTGCACCCGCACCACCAAGTGCGGCACGCCGCGCAGGTGCTGGAGCGCCGTCCGGGCCGCCTCGCCGATCCCGGCGAGCGGGGCGGCGTCGAGGGCGTCGCCGGCCACCTTCCGGGCGATCAGCATGGCCACCTCGACCGCCTGCGCCTCGCGCTCGAGGTCGCGCGCGTCGGCCTGGGCGATCAGGCCCGCGGTGGCCAGCGCCAGGCGGGTCATGGCATCGGCGAGCCGGCCCTGGACCTGCGCCTCGGCCTGGACCCGGCCCTCCTGCATGCCGCGGGCGTGGGCCTCGGCCTCGGCGCGGGCCGCGGCCTCGGCGGCGCGCTGGGCCTCGGCGCTGGGGCGGGCGCTGCGGAAGTCGGTCTCGAACAGGAACGGCTTCGCGCTCCGGGCGGATTGGGCGCTCAATAGACCAGCTCCTCCTCGGCGCTATTCTTCGCGATCATGATCTCGCCCTTCTCGGCGAGGTCCTTGGCGATCTCGGTCATCTTGGCCTGCGCCTCGTCCACCTCCTTGAGGCGGACCGGCCCGAGCGAGGCCATCTCGTCCGTGAGGTTCTTGGCCGCGCGGGTCGACATCTGCCTCAGGAAGAAGCCGCGGGTGGGCTCGTTGGCGCCCTTGAGCGCGCGGCACAGGGTCTCGTTGTCGATGCCGCGCAGCAGCGTCTGGACGCTGCCCGGATCGAGCTTCAGCAGGTCCTCGAAGGTGAACATCAGCTCCCGGATCCGCTTGGCCGAGCCGCGGTTGGCCTGGTCGAGCGCGGCGAGGAAGCGGCCCTCCGTCTGCCGGTCGAAGGCGTTGAACACGTCGGCCATCATCTCGTGGGCGTCGCGGCGCTGGGTCTGGGCGATGGTCGACACGAACTCGACCCGCAGGGTCTCCTCGATGTGGCGCAGGGCCTCCTTCTGCACCGTCTCCATGCGCAGCATCCGGTTGAGGACGTCGATGGCGAAATCCTCGGGCAGGATGGTCAGCACCTTGGCGGCGTAGTCGGCCCGCACCCGCGACAGCACCACCGCCACGGTCTGCGGGTACTCGTTGCGCAGGAACGAGGCGAGGATCTCCGGATCGACCTGGGCGATCGAGGCCCAGACCCGCTTGCCGGACGCGCCCTTGATCTCCGCCATGATCAGCGAGACCTGGTCGCTCGGGAAGATCTTCAGGAGCAGCGCCTCGGTCCGCTCGAAGTTGGACGAGATGCCGCCGCTGTTGCTGAGCTTCGTCACGAACTCGATGATCAGCTTCTCGACGGTGGTCGCCTCCAGCGTGCCGAGCTGGACCATCGCGTGGCTGACCTTCTTGATCTCCTCCTCTTCGAGCATCTGCCAGATCGGCGCGCCTTCCTCCTCGCCGAGCATCAGCAGGAGCGCGGCGGCGCGCTGCGGGCCGGGCATCGACGCGAACGAATCGCCGCCCGCCGTCGCCAGCGTGTTCGCCAGACCCTGTCCCGCACCTGCCGCCATCGTGTTGCCCTCGACGCCCTACGCTTCACTCTTCCTGGATCCAGGTGCGCAGCACCTCGACGGTCTCGGACGGGCTCGCCCGGACCATGTCGACCACGCGCTGGACCGTCTCGGCCTGGACCTGGCCGTTGATCTTGGCGAACTCCATCAGCCGCGCGGTCGGGCTGTCGCGGTCGATGACCGTCACGGTCCCGCCCGGACCCGCGACCACGGCGGCGTCGCCGGGGATCGCCAGTCCCGACGCGGTCAGGGCCGGCGCTTCCGGCACCGGCGCGAGCACTTGGCGCACCAGGGGGCGGACCACCGTGAGGAGGACGATCAGGGTCAGCAGCGCCAGGACGGCGAGCTCGGCCATGCGCAGCACGTCGTCCTTGGTGGGGGCGAGCAGCGACTCGATCAGCGTCGGCTCGGTGAATTGCGGCACGCTCGGCGCTTCCGCGAAGCGCAGGTTCACCACCTCGATCTGGTCGCCGCGGGCCTTGTCGAAACCGACCGCGCCGCGGACCAGCGCGGTGATCCGCTCGATCTCGGCGGGCGTGCGCGGGCTATAGGTCTGCTTGCCGTCGGGCGCGGCGGCGTAGACCCCGTCGAGCACCACCGCGACCGACAGGCGCTTGATCCGGCCGCCCTCGGCGATCTCGGTCTTGGTGACCCGGGAGATCTCGTAATTCGTGGTTTCCTCGTTCTTGTTGGTCGCGTCCTTGGGCGTCGGCGCCTTGTCGCCGCCATTGGCGCCGGGCAGCTCGTTGCCGACGCTGACCTGCCCCTCGGCATTGCCGGTGACCGCCGATTCGGTGCGGGTCTGGGCGGAGCGCACGACGCGGCTTTCGGGATCGAACGTCTCGGAGCGGCTCTCGACCCGGTTGAGGTCGAGTTCCGCGTTGACCTGGACGCGGGCCCGGCCCGGGCCGACGATGCCGGCGACGACGTCCTCGATCTGGCCGCGCAGGCGCCGCTCGAGGGCGACCTGCCGGTCCTCGAACCCGCTGGCGACGTCGGTCGCGGCATCCCGCGCGCCGTCCGCCAGGAGCCGGCCGCGCTCGTCGACGATCGAGATCCGCTCGGGCTTGAGGCCCTCCACGGCGGAGGCCACGAGATGGCGGATCGCCCGGACCTGCCCGGCATCGAGGTCGCCCATCAGCTTCAGCACGATCGCCGCGCTCGGGCTTTCCCGGTCCCGCTCGAACAGGCGGCGCTCCGGCAGGACGAGGTGGACACGGGCCGCCTGGACCCGGCCGATCGCCCGGATCGAGCGCGCCAGCTCGCCCTCCAGGGCGCGCAGGTGATTCACGTTCTGAACGAAGTTGGTGGACGAGAACGCGTCGCCCTTGTCGAAGATCTCGTAGCCGACGCCGCCCTGGGTCGGCAGCCCCTTGCCGGCGAGGTCCATGCGCAGCTTGGCGAGGTCCGGGCGCGGGGCCAGGATCGTCTGCCCGGCATCGCCCCGCGTCTCGTAGCGGATCCCGCGGCTGTCCAATTCCCGGACCACGGACGCGGAGTCCTGCATCGACAGGTCGGAGAACAGCACGCCCATATCGGGGCGCGAGACCCGCAGGATGATGAAGGCGAAGAAGCCGATGAGCGTCAGCGTCACCGCCGCCATGGCGGCGATTCGGGCCGGTCCGAACTTCGTGACGAGATCGAGAACCGGCTTCACGGGAGGATTCGCTGCACTCTAACGCTGGCGGACCCCGGCGGTCCGCTCGGCAGAAATTGCCCAGGTCGTGGTTAGCGGGTCGTTAATGCCGACGGTCCGGCCGGTCCGGAGGCGGGCCCGGAACGGCACGAAGCCGCGTCCGGGGTCCGGACGCGGCTTCGTGGGATCTCGGAGTCGACCGGGCCAGTCCCTGGGCGCCGTCTCGGGTCGTCGCTGCGGGCGTGAGGCCTTCGCGTCGGTCCGGGGCCGCGAGGCGAGTCCCTCGACCAGAGCCGCCGATGCGCCGGGTCTCGGCACCCTCGGTCTCGATGGGCCCCGGGATCGCCTGCGGCGTCCCGGGACGATGGCGCCCGGCAGGGGCGTCGCGTATCAGTGGCGGTAATGCTGGATCCGGGTCGTCCGCAGGCCGGCAAGGCCGTGCTGGTCGATGGAGAACTGCCAGCTCAGGAATTCCTCGGTGGTCAGCGTGTAGCGCTTGCACGCCTCCTCCAGGCTGAGGAGACCGCCGCGCACCGCGGCCACGACCTCGGCCTTGCGCCGGATCACCCAGCGACGGGTGCTCGGGGGCGGAAGGTCCGCGATCGTCAGGGGGCTGCCGTCGGGCCCGATCACGTACTTCACTCTCGGGCGGCTCGGTTCGGTCATGATACGCTCTACACTCGACTGACCTGTCGAGCATTGAAGGTACTTGTGCCCGCTTAAGAGATGTTGAAGCGAGTCACTCGGATGTGATTCGTTAAGTGCCACTTGTGGACAACCCGATGGTCTGCACGCTGGACAGCGGCACTCTCTGCGAGCCGATCACCAGCACCGGCGACGTTCCGCTGAGATCGACCTCGTCGACGGCCCCCGTCAGGCTCGTATCGACCGCGACGCTCGAGCCGGTGGCGTCCGTGGCCGCCACCTTGATCGAGTAGTTCCCGTCGGGCGCGGTCAGGCCGGCCGAGGTCTTGCCGTTCCACGTGTAGGTCTGGCTGCCGGCGCTGAGGGCGGTGGTCTGCGTGGCCACGACGTTGTTCTTCGAGTCCAGGACCGTGATCACCGCCTTCGAGGCGGCCCGGGCCGGGTTCAGCGTCCAGGAGGCGGAGCCGCCGGACAGCTGCGAGGCGCTGCCGTCCGCCGACACGGTCTTCCCGATGTAGCTCGTGGCCGAGGCCGAGCTCGCCGACTGCGACGCGCTGAGGATGCTGTCGAGGCGGTCGTTGGTCTTCAGCTGCTGCTCGACGCCGGCGAACTGCACCAGCTGCTGCGTGAACTGGTTGGTGTCCATCGGGTCGAGGGGGTTCTGGTTCTTGAGCTGCGTGGTCAGCAGCGTGAGGAACTGCGTGAAGTTGCTGGCGATCTCGGTGGCGTTGCCGCTGCTGCTCGTCGACGAGCCCGTGGTGTTCGTCGTGCTGGTCAGGCTGGATATGCCGCTCGTCATGCTGATCTCTCCCGTGCCGCGTCCTGGCGCAGGGGCCGGATGCGCGCTGTGTCGGTGTCCGTGTCGGTCCGCGATGCGGGCGCCCTGCGCCCCGCCTAGATTCTCATGTCGACGCCGCCGTAGCCGCGCAGGTGGCGGATCGGGGCGATCTCTTGCGGGGCGTCCGCCTGATCGCGCGACCAGCCTGTGCCGCCCCCGCGCGGGGAATCGCCCGGCTGACCACCGCTGCCGCCGCTCTGGGCGCTTCCGTCGCCCCGCAGCGACAGGTTGATGCCGCCGGCCGCGGGATCGAAGCCGGCCTGGGACAGCGCCTGCTGCAGCTGGCCAGAATCGCGCTGGAGCAGCGCGAGGGTCTCGGGCCGGTCGACCACCAAGTGGGTCATGACGCGGCCGTGCGCCTTGTCGATCTCCAGCTTGACGTCGATGCGTCCCAGTTCGGCCGGATCGAGGCGGATCTGGAACTCGTTGGATCCGCGCAGGGACCTCAGGCCGATGGTCATCGGCACCTGGCCGATCGGGATGGGCGGATCGGTCCGGACCGACGCGGCGCTCTGGTTCGGCGCGGCAGCCTCCTGAGCGGCACGCGACGTGTCCACGGCCTGGCCGGTCGGTATGGGCGGTGTCGGACCGCCCTGCGCCGCCGCGGGCATCGTCTGAAGCGGGCCTGCGCCCTGGCCCGCGTCGGTCAGAACGGTGAGGAAGTCCTGGGTCGCCGCGTCGGACGTCGCGGCCGCCGCGCCGCCGGCACCGGCCGTCGGGCCGTCGACGGGGACGCTGCCCGGCCCGACCTTGCCGGGTTCGTGACCGCCGGCCGACGCTGTGGCGGGGCCGGATCCGGCGACCCCCGAGACGGCTCCGCCCGCGCGGCCGCTGCCCCGCGCGTCCGTGCCGGGAGGACCCGCGGCCACGCCGGTTCCGGGGAGCGCCGCCGCGCCGTCCTGCGCCGGCGCGGTGCCGGTGTCCCCGTCCGCCTCGACCTTGACCGTCCCGGTCGCGGCGCCGCCCTTGGACAGCGCGGCGATGAGGGCCAGCAGGGAGGCGGACGGGCTCGACCCCGCCGGCTGCGCGGCGGTCTCGGCCTTCTGCGGCAGCGCCGCCGCGTCGATCGACGCGGCCTCGTGGTCTGCCGTGGCGGCCATTTCGGAGGCCGGAACCTCCCCGGCCGCGGCGGCCTCGGAACCCTGCCGACCGGCGGTTTCGGTCCGTCCGGTCTCGGCGGTGCGCGCACCCGCGACGGAGGGCTGCCCCTCGGCCTGCCGGGCCCGCGCCGCCGGAGCCGCCGCGTCCGCCGGAGCCGCGGCTTCCGCCGGGGCCGCGGCGTCCGCCGGCTTGGCGAGGCTGGCCTTCTTGTCTGCGGCCCTGGCCTCGCTCCGCAGCGCCGCATCCCGCGCGCGGTCGCTGGCCACCCGCGCGGCGTCGGCCTGATCGCGCAGGTCGGCCTGCCGGGCGCGGGCCGCGTCGGTGACGTCGCGCTGATCGGCGGCGCGGGCCCGCGCCGCGGCGGCGGCGTCGCGGGCCTGGGCCGCGCTCAGGGCGGCGCCGAAGCGGTCCTGCGCGGAATTGCCGGCGCGGGCCGCCACGCCCGCGGCCTCCCAGCCCGAACGCGGCGCCTGCGCGTTCCGCGCGGACGGAATCCACGTGGTGACATCCAACCGATCCGCCGCGCCGCTCGCCATACCGGACTCCTCTGAGCCGCTCCGCAGCAAGGCGCGCGCCACCGGGACGGTCCGCTAAGGTGCTGGAAACGTTCGTTCTCTTCCCGCGATGCGCGGAGCGGGCCTGATCGAAGCTGCCGCCCGCCCGGCAGGATCTGCCGAGTGTCCGGCCCGGCCGCCCTGGAAAGCCGGGCGAAGTCCCGCTATAGACGGCCCGTGCAGCCGGGGAGCTTCCGGGCCGGCGGCTGCGGACCCTCGCGATGAACGCCCTCGATCTTCCCAAAGCCCCCCACGAGACGCGCGTCGTCGTCGCCATGTCGGGCGGCGTCGATTCCTCCGTGGTCGCGGGCCTGCTGAAGCGGCAGGGCTTCGACGTGGTCGGCGTGACGCTCCAGCTCTACGACCACGGCGCGGCGAGCCACCGCAAGGGCGCCTGCTGCGCCGGCCAGGACATTCACGACGCCCGGGCGGCGGCGGAGCATCTCGGCATCCCGCACTACGTCCTCGACTACGAGGACCGCTTCCGCGACGAGGTGATCGAGAAGTTCGCCGAGAGCTACCTCGCGGGCGAGACGCCGATCCCCTGCGTCGAGTGCAACCGCACGGTGAAGTTCCGCGACCTGCTGGGCCTCGCCCGGGATCTCGACGCCGACGCGCTCGCCACCGGCCACTACGTGGCCAGCCGGGCGCTTCCTGGCGGCGGCCGGGCGCTCCACCGCGCCCTCGATCCCGCCCGCGACCAGAGCTACTTCCTCTACGCGACCACGGCGGAGCAGCTGGACTTCCTGCGCTTCCCCCTGGGCGAGATGGAGAAGACCGAGACCCGCGCGCTCGCCAAGGAACTCGGCCTGTCGCTCGCCGAGAAGCCGGACAGCCAGGACATCTGCTTCGTGCCGCAGGGCCGCTACAGCGACGTGATCGCGCGTCTGCGCCCCGACGCGGCGCGGCCCGGCGAGATCGTCGATCTCGATGGCCACGTTCTCGGCCGGCACGACGGGATCGTGCACTACACGGTGGGCCAGCGGAAGGGCCTCGGCCTGTCCGGACCCGAGCCGCTCTACGTGGTGCGGCTGGAGCCGGACGCGGCCCGGGTGGTGGTCGGGCCGCGCACGGCGCTGGCCACGACCCGGATCCGACTGTCGGACCTGAACTGGCTCGGCGAGGGGCCGGCGGAAGCCGTGCGCGACCAGCCCGTGGCGGTCCGCGTGCGCTCGACCCGGCCGCCGCGCCCGGCGACGCTGACGGTCGGGCCGGACGGCGCGGTCGAGGTCGTGCTCGCCGAGCCCGAGGACGGCGTGTCGCCGGGCCAGGCCTGCGCGATCTACGCGGATGACGGCCCCCGGGCCCGGGTCCTGGGCGGCGGCACCATCCGGCGTGTCGACGCGTTGTCGGCCCGGCCCCGCGAGGCCGCCTGATCTCAACCTCTGGAAATTGCGAACGATGCTGAGCGAGCCGCAGATGGCCGGGCCGAGCACGGCCCTGATGCGCAAGGCCTATGCCCGCTGGGCCCCCGTCTACGACGTGGTCTACGACAAGCTCACCGAGCCCGCGGCTCGCGCCGCCGTGGAGGCGGCGGCCGAGCACGGGCCGCGGATCCTGGAGGCCGGCGTCGGCACCGGGCTGGCGCTGGGCTACTATCCGAAGGCGAGCTTCGTCTGCGGCGTCGACCTCTCCGAGGACATGCTCAAGCGTGCCCGCACCAAGGTCCGGCGCCGGAACCTGGCGCACGTGAAGGGCCTCCAGGTGATGGACGTCTGCCACCTGGGCTACGCCGACGCGAGCTTCGACGCCGTCGTGGCGCAGTTCCTGATCACCCTGGTTCCCGATCCCGAGGCCGCGCTGTCGGAGTTCCTGCGGGTGGTCCGCCCGGGCGGCGGTATCGTGCTCGCCAACCATTTCGGCCAGAGCGAGGGCCCGGTCGCGCGGGTCGAGGAGATCGTGGCGCCGCTCTGCACGAAGATCGGCTGGTCGTCGGACTTCAAGGCGACGCGGATCGAGGCCTGGGCCCGGCGCAACGGCGTCGAGGTCCTGGGCCTGAAGCCGACCTTCCCGGGCGGGTTCTTCAAGATCCTGCGGATGCGCAAGCCCGGGTGAGCGAGACCGGCAACGCGCCCGTCGCCGAGGGTCGCGCGGAGAGCCGCGAAGGACGCTGGAAGCGGCTGCGGCGCTGGCTCCCGCTCGTGCTGCTCCTGACGGTGTCGGCGGTGGTCCTGGTTTCGGGGGCCGCGCAGCTCCTCAGCCTCGACCGCCTGCTCACCTCGCGCCTCTGGCTGCGGGGCTTCGTCGAGGCCGGCTATCTCCGCGCGCTGGTCGCGGCCTACTGCCTCTATGTCGGGGCCGTCGTCGTGTCTGTGCCGGCCACGCTGATCCTGACGATGGTCTGCGGCTTCCTGTTCGGCATCGTTCCGGGGGCGCTCACCGCGGTCTGTGCCGCCACCACCGGAGCGGCCATCGTGTTCGCCATCGGCCGCGGGCCGGGCGCCGACCTCCTGCGGCGCATGGGCGGCACGCGCCTCGCCGGGCTGGCCGAGGGCTTCCGGCGCGACGCCTTCGGCTACATCGCCGTGCTGCGCCTCCTGCCGCTGTTCCCATTCTGGGTGACCAACCTCGCACCCGCCGCCTTCGGGGTGAAGATGCGGGTCTTCGTGCTCGCGACGTTCCTGGGGTTGCTGCCGGGGGCTCTCGTGTACGCCACCACGGGCGCCGGCATCGAGGACGTCGTCGCCGCCCACGAGGCCGCGAAGGCCGCCTGCCTGGCGGCGGGGTCGGGCGGCTGCGACACGGCTCTGACCCTGCGCGCCCTGGTCACGCCGAAGATGGTGGCGGGTCTCGGGATGCTGGCCGCCTTCGCCCTGGTCAGCATGCTGCTGAGCCGGCGCGCCAAGCGCGGCTGACAGGCGCGGCTGACAGGCGCCGCCGGGATACGCGATCCACCGCCGGATCCGTTTTTCCGTGTCTAAGGGCACATGCAACCGCGTGGGGGTGGATATCGTATAGTGCTCGCCGCCGAGAGCCTGTATTCCCGCCTGCGAATCTGTGGCTTGCGAACATGTATCCCGCGAAGGCCGGACCCGGCTCGAGCTTTCTCAATCCTCTCTCCGCCGATCCTCATCCGCGATGCCCGCGCGGAGCGTGACCGGCGTGTCCGTCAAGTCCGATCAGGCCGCGGCACCGGCGACGCCGGCGCCCGCTCCGGCCCGCGACCTGCCCGAGCGGCGCACGGCGCGCCTCGGCCTGTCCGGGCGGCTGTTCCTCGTGACCGTCGCGTTCGTGGTGGTGGCCGAGGTGCTGACCTACGTGCCGGCGGTGGCCAACTACCGGATCGAGTGGATGTCCGACCGGCTGGCGGCCGCGCAGGTCGCCGCCCTGGTCCTCGATGGCCGGACCGGCGAGCCGGTCTCCGAGCCGCTCGAGAGCCGGCTCCTGGCCGGCGTGAACGCCCGGGCGATCGCGGTCCGCGGGGGCGGCGCCCAGCGCCTGCTCGCCATCGAGCCGATGCCCGAGCAGGTCGCCGACACCGTCGACCTGCGCGACGTCACGGCCCTGTCGGCGATCCGGGGCGCGTGGCGCACCCTCGTGGCGCCGGTCCACGAGCCGATCCGCGTGGTCGGGGAGGGCGGGATCGGCTTCGACCGTGTCGAGATCCTGCTCGACGAGGCGCCGCTGCGCACCGCCATGATCGACTACGCGCTGCGCCTGCTGGTCTCCTCGCTGATCATCGCGGCCGCCGCGGCCGGTCTCGTCTTCGTGGTGCTGCAGGTGCTGATCGTGCGGCCGGTGCGGCGCCTCGCCACCAGCATCACGGTCTTCGCGGACGATCCGGAGGATGCCGGCCGGATCATCGCCCCGTCCCGCCGCAGCGACGAGATCGGCCAGGCCGAGCGGGCGCTCGGGCGGATGCAGCGCAGCCTCGCCGACCAGCTCCGGCAGAAGCGGCGTCTCGCCGAGCTCGGCCTCGCGGTCAGCAAGATCAGCCACGAGCTGCGCAACCTGCTGACCGGCGCGCAGCTCCTGGGCGACCGCCTGGAGGGTACCGAGGATCCGACGGTGCAGCGCGTGGCCCCCCGCCTCGTCGGGACGCTGGCCCGCGCGATCCGCTTCTGCGAGGCGACCCTCGCCTACGGGCGCGTCTCCGAGCGGACGCCGCTCCTGACCAGCACGCCGCTGGCGCCGATCTTCGCGGAGCTCCCGGATCTCGCCGCGCTGGCGGCGCACCCGGTCAGCGTCCAGGTCGCGGCGGGCGATCTCTCCGTGCAGGCCGATCCGGAGCAGCTCGGTCGGGCGCTGGCCAATCTCGTGCGCAACGCCGTGCAGGCGCTGGACGGGGCCGCCGTGCCGGAGGCCACCGTGAGCGTGGTCGCCTCGCGCGCGGCGTCGGGTCGGATCACGATCCTGGTCACCGATAACGGCCCCGGCCTGCCGGCGCGCGCCCGGGAGAACCTGTTCGCGCCGTTCCAGGGATCCATGCGGTCCGGCGGCACGGGCCTCGGTCTGCCGATCGCCGCCGAACTGATCGGGATCAACGGCGGAACCCTCACCCTCGACACCTACCAGGACGAGGGGACGAGCGGGGCGCGCTTCCGGATCGTGCTGCCGGAGGGCTGACGCGATCGCCCGCGGGCGACCGCCGTGAACCGGGAGGGGCCCGGTCGGGGGGCGATGCCGGGCTCCGTGGCGCCGCTGAGGCGCCGCGCGCAGGGGCCGGGAAGGGCGAGACGGCGACCTGTTGCCTACTCGGCCGCGGCCCGGACGGGCTCGCCGACCCGGATGCCCAGATCGGCCAGCAGAGCCGCGTCGTCGTCCTGGCCGTTATTGGCCGTGGTGAGCAGCCGCTCGCCGTAGAAGATCGAGTTGGCACCGGCGAGGAAGCACAGAACCTGGGCCTCGCGGGTGAGGCTCTTGCGGCCGGCGCTGAGCCGCACGCGGGAGCGCGGCATCACGATCCGCGCGGTGGCGCACATGCGCACGAGATCGAACGGATCGACCGCCGGCTGATCCTCCAGCGGCGTGCCGGGCACCGCCACGAGGGCGTTGATCGGCACGCTCTCCGGATGGGGGGCGTGGTTGGCGAGCACCTGGAGCATCGCGGCGCGGTCGGTGACGCCCTCGCCCATGCCGACGATGCCGCCGCAGCACACGCCGATCCCGGCCTCGCGGACGTTCGCGAGGGTCTGCAGACGCTCGTCGTAGGTTCGGGTGGAGATGATGTCCTCGTAGAAGTCCGGGCCGGTGTCGAGGTTGTGGTTGTAGGAGGTCAGCCCGGCCTCGGCGAGGCGCCCGGCCTGCGAGGGCGTGAGCATGCCGAGCGTCACGCAGGCCTCCATGCCGAGGCCGCGCACGCCGCGCACCATGGCGAGCACCGCGTCGAATTCCGGGCCGTCCTTCGGCTGGCGCCACGCGGCGCCCATGCAGAAGCGCTGGGCGCCGGCGGCCTTGGCGGCGGCCGCCTCGGCCAGCACCGTCTCCACCGGCATCAACCGCTCGCGGGCGACGCCCGCGCCCTTGTGGTGGGCCGATTGCGGGCAGTAGGCGCAATCCTCCGGGCAGCCGCCGGTCTTGATCGACAGGAGCGACGCCCGCTGGATGTCGGCGGGGTCGTTGTGCCGGCGGTGCACCTGTGCAGCCCGGAACACGAGGTCCATCAGCGGCAGGTCGTGGATCGCGCGGATCTCCGCCACGCTCCAGTCGTGGCGGATCTCGCCGAGGTCAGGCTGCTGGGAACCGGGGAGGGAAGTCGCGCTCATCCGGTGTTTGAGCCGGATCGGCGGCCAGAAATCAAGCGGGCCGCGCGCCCGAACGCCCGACCGAGGGGTCGGTCTGGACGATCATGCCGTACCAGCCCAGCCCGCGATACGTCTCGTAGCCCGGTGTCCGATGGAACGCCGTGACCGTGCCGGTCCGCGGATCCCGCGCGACGCCGCTCGTCTGGCCGTCCATCCGGCAGGAGACCCGTTCGGTCAGGAGCCCGGCCTGGTCCGAGGCGGCCAGCACCCGGCCGCCGGCGTCGACCAGCAGCGCGCGGGTGCGGTCGCGGTCTTCCGGCGCGACGCGGATCCCGGAGACGATCGCGTGCGCCTGCGGCGCCCAGTCGAAGTGGATCGCCAGGACGCCGAGCGGGGCGCCGTTCGCCCGGCCGTCCGCCCGCACGCTCGCCGCGTAGGTGGCCACCTGCGCGCCGCCCAGCGCCTCCTCCCGACGCACGTCGGCGCACACGAAGGCGTCGCCGCTCTGCAGGGCGAGCGCGTCCCGGAACCACGCTTCCCCCGCGACGCTCCGGCCCCGCAGGCCGGGATAGCGATCGGCGCGGCCGGTCGCGAGGATGCGGCCGTCCAGGTCGCAGACCCAGAGATCGAGATAGACGGTGTAGGCCGAGAGGATGATGCCGAGGCGCTCGCCCGCGAGGGCCGCCGCGGCCGGGCCGGGATCGGCCGCGCAGGTCACGACGGCGGCGTCGGTCGCCCACCAGCGCACGTCGCAGGTGCGCTCGTAGAGATTGCGATCGATCAGCTCGACCGCGTTGAGCGCGAGATCGACCAGCCGCTCACCCTGGACGCGGCCCGCCATCGTCTCGACGGTGCGTTGCAGCTCGACGATGCGGCCCGCCAGGTGAAGCTCCAGCTCGCCGGCGATGACGTCCACGGACTCGCCGAGGGCGCGCACCTCCTGGGCGACGACCGCGAAGCCGCGTCCCTCGTCTCCCGCCCGTGCGGCCTCGATGAGGGCGTTGAGGGCGAGGATCTTGGTCCGCGCCGTGATCCGCCGGATCCGACCTGTCTTCTCCTGAGCCGCCTGCTTCACGGCATCGGCCAGGATCTCGATCGACCTGAGCGTCGGCGGCTCGGACTCCGATCTGAACGTCCGGCCTCTTGAAAAATCAATGTTGGTCGTCATGTCTGGCCCGATCGGCGATGCGGGCATTTTACATCGATGCTATAACGCTGTCTTAATTGGCCGATATTCCTGATCTAACTTGCAATGTTAAAATAAAATCAGAATTCAATCGAGGGTATGTAGAAACCCCGTCCGGACCCGGCGTCGGGCGATCACCGATATCGGTGGGGTGTCCCGGAGAACAGGCCGCCGCCCGGGCGCAGGCGGCGGCCCAGCCTGTCAGTCCGTCGGCTCCCCGGCCGAGACCTTGGCGGTCCAGTCGTCGAACGCGATGACCTTCTGGCGCTGCTCGCCGAGCCGGTCGATGCGCAGGACCATCTCGTCCCCGGCCTTGAGGTAGCGCGGCGGCTTCATGCCGAGGCCGACGCCCGGCGGCGTGCCGGTGGTGATCACGTCGCCCGGCTCCAGCAGCATGAAGTGCGACGTGTAGGCGACGAGCTGGGGAACGTCGAAGATCATCGTGGCGGTCGAGCCGGTCTGCCGGCGCTCGCCGTTCACGTCGAGGCTCATGGCGAGGTTCTTCAGGTCGGGAATCTCGTCGAGCGTCACCAGCCAGGGCCCGAGGGGGCCGAAGGTCGGCGCGCTCTTGCCCTTCGTCCAGGTCGGACCGCGGTTCATCTGCCATTCGCGCTCGGAGACGTCGTTGCAGATGCAGGCGCCCGCCACGTAGCTCAGCGCCTCGTTGGCGTGGACATAGCTGGCGCGCCGCCCGATCACCACGGCGAGCTCAACCTCCCAGTCGGTGCTGTGCGACCCCTTCGGGATGATGACCGTGTCGTTCGGCCCGCACAGGCTGGACGGGGCTTTGTTGAAGATGATCGGTTCCGCGGGGATCGGCGAGCCGGTCTCGGCGGCGTGATCGGCGAAGTTCAGGCCGATGGCGACGACGTTCCGGGTGCCGCCGACGCAGGGGCCGAGGCGCACGTCCGGAGGCAGCTTCGGCAGGGTCTCGGGATCCAGCGCGCGCAGCCGCGCGAGCGAGTCGGGCGCGAGGGCCGGCCCGGCGATGTCGCGCACGATGCCCGACAGGTCGCGCAGCCCCCCGCTGGCATCCACGAGGCCGGGCTTCTCGTCGCCGCTCGGGCCGTGCCGGAAGAGCTTCATGGTCGCACTCCTCATCCTTCCCTGAACCGGTCTGCGCCGGACGCCGGGACCATGGCCGGGCCTCGACCCGGGTGCAAGGCCGGCCGCGGCTACGGGTCCGCCCATCGGGTGTCGCAGCCGGGCCACAGGACGGCGGAAAAGTGCAGGGTCGGCGACATCTGGATATATTGTTCCTGCCGCCGTCTCGGTGCGAGACCCCGGATCAAGACTGAAGAGTCTCGATGATCGCGCGCTTTCGCTTGTGAAGGTGCCGTTTACCGATCGTAATCTACTGTTATTCCTCTCGGTGCCGAAAATGATCAGGGTCATTGCGGTCCTGCGCCCGAAAACGGCACCATGCACGAAAGGTCGCCGCATAACGGGTCTCGAACAATCGACGGCGCCCAGCAGAACGAAGGCTTGGGGGAACAGATGGGCGGGACGGTTCGCGCTGCGATGCTGGCGGCGACGGCGGTGATCCTCGGCGCCGGGCAGGTGCAGGCGGGGGCGTTCGGGATCCGGGAGCAGAGCACCGAGGCCCAGGGACTGGCCTTCGCGGGCGCGGCGTCGGGATCGGGCGGCGTCTCGTCGATCTTCTGGAATCCCGCGACGATCACGATGAACCCGGGCTTCGTCGCGGAGCAGAACTTCACCTATATCGGCCTCTCCTCGGAGATCCGGCCCGCGCCGGGCACCAATCCGGGCTTCGCGCGGCTGGGCGGCTCGGGTGAGCTGGGCCAGGGCGCCGTCGTGCCGGCGGGCGCCACGTCCTATCAGCTCAACGACCGCCTCTGGCTCGGCCTCTCCACCGGGGCCCCGTTCGGCCTCGTGACCAAGCCGCGCGACGTGTGGGCCGGCGAGGTCTACGGGCGCTCGTCGCGGATCTTCTCGCTGGCGATCAACCCGGTCATCGGCTTCAAGGTCAACGAGTGGCTCTCGATCGCGGCCGGCCCGAACATCGAGTATTTCCGCCTGACCCTCCGGCAGGCGCTGCCGATCCCCGGCATCCTGCCGACCTCGTACCCGAGCTCCTTCCTCAAGGGCGAGTCCTGGGGCGCGGGCTTCACCGCCGGCGCCACCCTGACGCCCCGCGACGGGACCGTGCTGGGCATCGGCTACCGCTCCTCGGTGCACCACGACATCGACGGCTCGATCGGCGTGCCGCTCGTCGCCCTGGCGCCGCTGGCTGGGCAGGTCCGCGCCAAGCTGAACACGCCCGACAAGCTGAGCGTCGGCCTGACCCAGGCGGTCTCGCCGGTGGCGCGGGTGAATCTCGGCTTCGAGTGGGACAACTGGTCGAGGCTCGGCACCATCGGCATCGTGTCGAAGACGATCGGCCTGCCGGTGAACAACCTGCCGCTCAACTACAAGGACGGGTTCACCTACGCGATCGGCGCCGAGTACGACGCCTCGCCGAACCTGACGCTGCGGACCGGCTTCGCCTACGAGACCTCGCCCATCGACTTCCGGAACCGCTCGGTGCGCCTGCCGGACGGCGACCGGTACAACGTCTCGGTCGGCGCGAGCTACCGCTGGAGCCAGCAGCTGACGCTGAACCTCGCCTACTCGCACTTCTTCCTGGACCGCTCGCGGATCCTCGCGGGCATCGGCCGCGACTACAACATCAGCAACATCGCCTTCGCGGGCGTGGTGGATTCCAGCGCCGACATCGTCTCGGTGGGCTTCCGCTACGTCTTCGGCGCGCCGCCGGCCCCGGCTCCGGCGCCGCTCGTGCGGAAGTACTGACAGCCAGCTCAGGTTGCGTGCTTCGCTGCCGCCGTCGTTGCGAGCGCAGCGAAGCGATCCAGGGCAGCGCCGCGCTGACAGGTGTCGCGCTGCCCTGGGTGACGTCGCTCCGCTCGTGATGGCGGGGCGGCTCCGTGATCGTCGCGGCCGATCACCCGTCGACCCGCGCGCGTCGCGCGCCTCAGGCGCGCATCCGCACGTAGGTCCCGGGCGCGGGGCCCAGGGATTGAAGAGCGTCGCCGCCCGGCTGACGGGCGGGCACCCGCTCCGGAGCCTGCGCCTCGATCCACTGGAACCAGTAGGGCCACCACGAGCCCTTGGTCTCGACCGCGGCCCTGATCCACTCTTCGAGCGTCCCCTTCACGGGGCCGCCGGTCCAGTAGCCGTATTTCGGCTTGGACGGCGGGTTGATCACGCCGGCGATGTGGCCCGAGCCCGCGAGCACGAAATCGACCTTGCCGCCGAACACCTTCGAGCCCTCGAAGACCGACAGCGCCGGCGCGATGTGGTCCTCGCGGGTGGCGAGGTTGAAGATCGGAACCTGCACCTTCCGGAGGTCGAGGCGGACGTTGCCCAGCACCATTCGGCCCTGCGCCAGCGTGTTGTTGAGGTAGCAGTTGCGCAGGTAGAAGGAATGGTTGGCCGCCGGCATCCGGGTGGCGTCGGAATTCCAGTACAGCAGGTCGAAGGCCGAGGGCGCCTTACCCTTGATGTAGTTGTTCACGACATAGGGCCAGATCAGGTCGTTCGGCCGGAGCATGTTGAAGGCGTTCGCCATCCGGGCGCCCTCGAGATAGCCCTGCTCGGCCATGCGCGCCTCGACCTGGCGGATCTGCTCCTCGTCGGCGAAGACCTTCAGGTCGCCCGCGTGGGTGAAGTCGACCTGCGTGGTGAGCAGCGTCGCGCTCTTGATCCGGCGGTTGCCGGTCGCGGCCTGCATGGCGAGCGTCACGGCGAGCAGCGTGCCGCCGACGCAGTAGCCCGCCGCCGTGACCTCGTTCTCGCCGGTGGCGACGCCGATCGCGTCGATGGCCGCCTCGATCCCCTCGCGCATGTAGGACTCGAAGTCCTTGTCGGCGTGGCGCGTATCCGGGTTCACCCAGGAGATGCAGAAGACCGTCAGCCCCTGATCGACCATCCACTTGAAGAAGCTCTTCTGGGGGTTGAGATCGAGGATGTAGAACTTGTTGATCCAGGGCGGGACCATCAGGAACGGGCGCCGCAGCACGGTCTCGGTGGTCGGCGCGTACTGGATCAGCTCGATCAGGTCGTTGCGGAACACCACCTCGCCGGGGGTGACCGCCATGTTGCGGCCGACCTCGAACCCGCTCGGGTCGGTCTGGCGTACCCGCAGCTGCCCGCCGCCGGCCTGCAGATCCTCCTCGTACATCTTGAGGCCGCGGACGAGGTTGGCGCCGTTCTCCTGCAGGGTGTGGCGGATCAGCTCCGGGTTGGTCGGCAGGAAGTTCGAGGGCGACAGCATGCTGGTGAGCTGGCGCAGGTAGAACTGCGCCTTGTGGCGGGTATGCGCGTCGAGACCCTCGGCCTCGTCCACGAGGCTCTCGGCCCAGCGGGTTGCGAGCAGGTAGGCCTGCTTGATGAAATCGAAATACGGGTTGGTCGACCACTCGGCATGGGCGAATCGCGCGTCCCGGGGCTCGGGCAGCGCCACCGGATCGGCGGGCTGGCCCTGCAGGCGCAGGTAGGTGGAGCCCCAGAGCGACAGGAAGGCCTGCGCCAGGCGGGCCTGCGCCTCGGCGCTGCGGTTCGGGTCGGCGAGCCAGGCCTCGGCCACCTGACCGAGCACCTTGGCCGCCTCGTTCATCTCGCTGCCGGGCGCGCCCGCTTGGCCCTCGGGCCCGAGGAGGCGGGCGACGTTGCGCCCCATCGCCTCGACGAACTGCCCGGCATTTCGGGAGAGCGCCTCGAAATCCGGCATCGGGGCGACCGTGCCGTCCGGCATCGCGCCGTTCGAGACCGACTTCGGAGGGGCGGTCCGATCCGGCGCCTGCGGGCTCGTCAAACGTGCCTCCCTGTGCTTCATCTGTTGACCCGATGGCGCGGGCCTCGTTTCCGACAAAATAAGGAGCGAGCCAGAGTTTTCGCCAGCCCGGCTCAGGACGTCGCCGAAACATCCGGCCGATCTTTTCATACGCATGTGACGATGGATCGTGCCATTTTGAACCCCGCCGTCCGCCCGCGTCGCGCCGGTCCGCTGCGCCGCCTGACGCGCGTGGCCGGCCTGGGCGTGCTGGTCGGCGCGCTCGGGGCCTGCTCGGGCGACGTCGTCCGCTCGCTGGCCTCCGATGCAGGCTACGGGCCGCGGGTCGTCGCGGCCCCGGATTTCGTCGCGGACACGCGCAGCAAGGTGCAGCCCGACTTCATGCCGGTGGGCGTCGACGCGCCGAAGCGGCCGGTCCGGGCCAAGTCGGTCACGGGCCAGAAGGCCCTGGAGGCGGAGCTGGAGGGCGCCCGCGGACGCAACGAGGCCCGGGGCCGCGCCGCCGCGAGCGCCGGGCGGGGCGCGGCCGCCACCATCAAGCCGGCCCCGGCGGCGCCGCAATAGCCGGCCCTTTTTCTGGGTCGGCGACGGCCCGCAACTCTGCTAGAGCAAGTGGTTCGCCCGACCGGCCCAGACGAGAGACGCCGGATCCGGGACGCGCCGATGGACACGCCCATGACCGACTTCCACCGCATCAAGCGACTGCCGCCCTACGTCTTCGAGCAGGTCAACCGGATCAAGGCCGCCGCCCGAGCGCAGGGCGCCGACATCATCGATCTCGGCATGGGCAACCCGGATCTGGACGCCCCGAAGCACGTGATCGCCAAGCTGTGCGAGACGGCCGGGCGGCCGCGCACGGATCGCTACTCGGCCTCCAAGGGCATCGCGGGCCTGCGCAAGGCCCAGGCGGGCTATTACCAGCGGCGCTTCGGCGTGACCCTGAACCCCGACACCCAGGTGGTGGCGACCCTCGGGTCGAAGGAAGGGTTCGCCAACATGGCCCAGGCGATCACCGCGCCGGGCGACGTCGTGCTGGTGCCGAACCCGAGCTACCCGATCCACGCCTTCGGCTTCCTGATGGCCGGCGGCGTCATCCGCTCCGTGCCGGCCGAGCCGACTCCCGCGATGTTCCCCGCCCTGGAGCGGGCCATGCGCCACTCGATCCCGAAGCCGGTGGCGCTGGTCGTGTGCTACCCGTCGAACCCGACCGCCTACGTGGCGAGCCTCGACTTCTATCGGGACCTCGTGGCCTTCGCGAAGCAGCACGAGCTGATCCTGCTGTCGGACCTCGCCTACGCGGAGGTCTACTTCGACAACAACCCGCCGCCCTCGGTCCTGCAGGTGCCCGGCGCCATCGACTGCACGGTGGAGTTCACCTCGCTGTCGAAGACCTACTCAATGGCCGGCTGGCGGATGGGCTTCGCGGTGGGCAACGAGCGCCTGCTCGCGGCACTCACCCGGGTGAAGTCCTACCTCGATTACGGCGCCTTCACGCCGATCCAGGTCGCCGCGACCGCCGCGCTCAACGGGCCGGACGACTGCATCCACGAGATGCGCAGCATCTACAGGAAGCGCCGCGACGCGCTGGTGGAATCCTTCGGCAAGGCCGGCTGGACCATCCCGTCGCCCGCCTCCTCGATGTTCGCCTGGGTCCCGATCCCCGAGCGCTACCGGGAGCTGGGCAGCCTCGAATTCTCCAAGCTGCTGCTGGAGAAGTCCGACGTGGCGGTCGCGCCCGGCATCGGCTTCGGCGAGTTCGGCGACGAGTACGTCCGCATCGCCCTCGTGGAGAACGAGCAGCGCATCCGGCAGGCGGCGCGAAACATCCGGCGGTTCTTCGACGGCACCGACAAGACGCTGCACAACGTCGTGCCGATGGCCCGGGCCGGGTAGCCGGGCCCGCGCAGATTGTTGCCGCGGGGCGACAGACCCGGTCAAAGGTGTCGGCGCCCCGCGCCGGCGCTTGTCAGGGCGGGGCGCGATGGCCAGGGTCAGGTGCGGGGGTCTTCCCGCGTCCCGAGTGTCGCATGCGCCGCCTGAACCTGATTGCCGCCCTGCTGCTCGCCGCCGCGGCCTCGGCCTGCGCGCCGAACCCGATCATCGCCCGGGATCCGATCCCCGCGCCGGGACCGGCGGACGTGTACGCGTGCGACTCGAAGCCGTTGCCGGTCAACGCCTTCATGACGGATTGCCGCCCCGTTCCGGCGAGCCCGCAGGTCGTGCTGCGCGCGCGCGGCTGATCCCGCCCGGGATTTCGGTAACCGGTCGATTCGGATCCGACGGACAAGCCGCCCGCGATCAGCTAGACTGTAGGCCGGATGCCGGCTCGTCCGGCCCCCTGACGGAGCATCGCGTGAGCACCAAGACCCTGATCGCCGCCGGACTCCTCGCCCTCCTTGCGGGGCAGGGCGCCTCGGCCTCGGACGCCGCCTACCCGGCGGCGCCCTTCCAACCTCGCGCCTTCGTGTTCACCGCCCCGAACGGCCCGACCGTCCTGGAGACCGACGGCTGCTGCCAGGTCGTCGTACCGCCGGGCCGGCCCGACCTCGCCCAGCCGGCGGTCCCGGTGGCCGAGGTGATGAACGGCGGCGGCTTCGGCTACACCGGGTTCGATTACTACAACGACCAGATCACCGAGGGCCGGTTCGGCGCGCGCAAGCGGCCGCGGGAGTACGTGATCGCCCCGTCCTACATCGTGCCGCCGCGGTACTGAGCCGCCGGGCGCTCCGGGGCCTCAATCCTTGTGCGGATCGTGGCCCCAGTTCATCAGCGACATCCGCCAGGGTGAGTCCGGATCCTTCCGGGCCGCGCCGCCCTGCTTGAGGTGGCGGTGGACGTAGCCCACGACCTTGCGCATGGCAGTGTAGTCGTCGTCGGTCAGATCCGCTTTCTTCTTGTCCTTGATGGCCAGGATGCGCCGGCCCATCTCGTGGCCGGTCGATTCATTGCCGTCCTTCTTCTGGCCGACCTCCTTGCTGGCGTCGCTGTCGAGGTGCTTCTTCAGCGCGGCCGGCGTCATGTTGACGGCCTCGTTGAAGTCCTTCCACGTCGCCGCGTGATCGTCATCCGCCATCTACAAGCCTCCTTCGTCCGTGCCCGACAACGCGCCCGGCGCGGACCGGCTCGCGCGCATCCCTGCGGTCGGGCGCCGCACGGGGGGAGGGTTGGACGGCTTGGCGGCGTTTACAGGTCGGTCCCCGGGGGCTATCACCCCCGCCCGACACCAAACCCCTTCCCCGCACCCCATCCCCGAAAAACCAGATGCGCGCCGAGATCGAGCAAGCCTCGGATGCCGCCAAGCAGTCTATAGGGCTGCTGAGGAGGCATCTTTGACTGGGACACAGTCGATAAACGCCTCGCGGAGCTGAACGCAGCCTCCGAGGACCCCGACCTCTGGAACGATGCCGAGGCCGCCCAGAAGGTCATGCGCGAGCGCCAGCAGCTCGACGAGGCCGTCACGGCGATCAAGAAGCTCGAGCGCGACCTCGAGGACGGCGCCACGCTGATCGAACTCGGCGAGATGGAGGGTGACGAATCCTCGATCCGAGAGGGCGAGGCGGCGATCCTGGCCGTCGAGAAGGAGGCCGCGAGCCGGCAGGTCGAGACCCTACTGTCCGGCGAGGCCGACGGCTTCGACACCTATCTCGAAGTGCATGCGGGCGCCGGCGGCACCGAGAGCCAGGACTGGGCCAACATGCTCCAGCGCATGTACGCCCGCTGGGCCGAACGCCGGAAGTACAAGGTCGAGGTCGTCGAGATGACCGACGGCGAGGAGGCCGGGATCAAGGGCGCCACGCTCCTGATCAAGGGCCACAACGCCTACGGGTGGCTCAAGACCGAGTCCGGCGTGCACCGGCTGGTGCGGATCTCGCCCTACGATTCCAGCGCGCGGCGGCACACCAGCTTCGCCAGCGTCTGGGTCTACCCGGTGATCGACGACCGGATCGAGATCGAGATCAAGGAATCCGACTGCCGGATCGACACCTACCGGTCGTCCGGCGCCGGCGGCCAGCACGTCAACACCACCGACTCGGCGGTGCGCATCACCCACAATCCCACCGGGATCGTGGTGGCGTGTCAGCAGGAGCGTTCGCAGCACAAGAACCGGGCGACCGCCTGGAACATGCTGCGCGCCCGCCTGTACGAGCTGGAGCTGAAGAAGCGCGAGGAGAAGGCCAACGCCGAGGCCGCCGCCAAGACGGATATCGGCTGGGGCCACCAGATCCGGTCCTACGTGCTGCAGCCGTACCAGCTGGTGAAGGACCTGCGCACCGGCACCCAGTCCACCGATCCGGACGAGGTGCTCGACGGCGACCTCGACCCGTTCATGGAGGCCTCGCTGGCCCAGCGGGTCTACGGCGGCGGCGAGGCGGTCGAGGATATCGACTGATCGGCGGTCTCGATCCGCAACGCCGTCATCACGAGCGGAGCGAAGTGGCCCAGGGCAGCACGCGATCGCTCAGCGTGGCGCCACCCGGGATCGCTTCGCTCCGCTCGCAAAGACGATGTGCTGACAAGGCTCGCCGTTGCCCGCACCGAAGGATGAGCGCCGGAGGCGCCCATCCTCACACACGCATCAATACCCCAGCGCCGCCCCATCCTTGCGCGGGTCCGAGCCCGCCGCCAGCGTGCCGGCCTTCCGGTCGATCCAGATGATCTGGCCGCCGCCGAGCGGCAGCGGCGCGCGGATCGCCGGGTGGCCGCGCTCCTTGAGCCCCGCCATCACCGCATCGGGGATCCCGCCTTCCACCTCCAGGCTGCCGCCGTAGGCGAAGCTGCGCGGCGCATCGAGGGCCTCCTGCACGTCGAGGCCCCGGTCGAGCAGGCCGGAGAGCAGCTCGACATGGCCCATGGCCTGGTAGTGGCCGCCCATGACGCCGAACGGCGCGACGGCCTGCCCGTCCTTCATCAGCATGCCCGGGATGATCGTGTGCATCGGCCGCTTGCCCGGCCCGACGCTGTTCGGGTGGCCGCCCTCCGTGCGGAACGATAGGCCGCGGTTGTGCAGCAGCACGCCGCTCTCGGGTGCCAGGATGCCGGAGCCGAAGCCCTGGAAGATCGAGTTGATCAGCGACAGCGCGTTGCCGTCCCGGTCGACCACGCAGAGATAGACCGTGTCCTTGTGGGCGCGGCCCTCGGCCATCTCGCGGGCGATCTCGGGATAGATCTCGGGCTCCCGGGCCCGGCCCATGTCGATCGCCCCGTGGGCGGCGGCTTTCCAGGCGTCGGAGAGCAGGTGCTCGATCGGCACGTTGGCGAGGGCGGCGTCGCCGAACAGGACGTCGCGGTGATGGTAGCCCTGCTTGCACACCTCGGCGAAGAGGTGGAGCCGGTCGAGGTCCGAGAGGGCGCCGACGTCGTAGTGCGAGAGCACGTTGAGCATCATCAGCGCCGCCAGCCCCTGGCCGGCGGGCGGGCACTCGTAGACGTCGTAGCCGCGGTAGCGGGTCGAGACCGGCGTGACGATGTCGGGCCTGGCGGCCGCGAAGTCGTCCAGGGTGTGCAGGCCGCCGAGGGCGTTCAGCCGGCTCACCATGTCCTCGGCGACGGGGCCCGTGTAGAAGGCGCGCGCACCCGCCTCGGCGATCGCCCGGAGCGTCGCGGCGAGCTTCGGCAGACGGACGACGCTGCCGATCGCCGGCGGTCTCCCGCCGGGCAGGTAGGTCTCGGCGGCGTGCGGGTCCGCGGCGACGCGCTCGGCGCCGCGCAGCCAGTCCCAGCCCACCCGCTGCTGGACGACGAACCCGTCCTCCGCGTAGCGGATCGCCGGCTGGAGCAGCTCGCCGAGGGAGCGGGTGCCGTGCTCGCGCACCAGCAGGTCCCAGGCCGCGACCGCGCCCGGCACCGTCACGGCGTGCGGCGAGGTCGGCGTGATCCCGACGCCGTGCTCGGCGTACCATTCGGGCGTGGCGGCGGCCGGCGCCCGGCCCGAGCCGTCGAGGGCGATCGGCTTGCTGGCGCCGGCGGGGGCGTAGAGGGCGAAGCAGTCGCCGCCGATGCCGGTCATCAGCGGATCGACCACGCATTGCACGGCCACCGCCGCGATGCCGGCATCGACGGCGTTGCCGCCCGCGCGCAGCACCTCGACGGCGGCGAGCGTCGACAGCGGGTGCGAGGTCGCGACGGCGGCGTTGGCGGCGTAGACCGGGGAGCGGCCGGGGGCGGAGAAGTCTCTCACGGGATGTCCTGCTGTGATGACCGCCTCAGGGAGACGGGATGGCTTGATCCAAGACGCGACCTCATCCTGAGGTGTAGGAGCGCAGCGGAGGCCTCGGAGGAGGGCCCCAGGGATCCCAAGGCCGGCCTGAGCTATCCCGCGAGGCTCGCTGCGCTCGCACCTCAGGATGAGGGAGGAGGGCGGGAAAGAGAATGTAAGCCTGTCACGCGTGCTGCCCCGCGGGCAGCGCCACCCAGTGCCCCGGCGCCACCTCGGTGAGCGGCCCATCCGGCGGCTGGTCGTGGCCGGCGAGGTCCCGCGCGGCGAGGCGGGCGCGCTCCTCGGCCGGGTGCGGGACCGGCACGGCGGCGAGCAGGCGGCGCGTGTAGGGATGGCGCGGATCCTCGTAGAGGGCATCGGCCTCGGCGAGTTCGACGATCCGCCCGCGCCAGAGCACCGCCACCCGGTGGCAGAGGTAGCGCACCATCCGCAGGTCGTGGGAGATGAACAGGTAGGAGAGGCCCATCTCGTCCTGCAGATCCTGAAGCAGGTTCACCACCTGCGCCTGGATCGAGACGTCGAGCGCCGCGATCGGCTCGTCGGCGACGATGAAGCTGGGTTTCAGGGCGATCGCCCGGGCGATGCAGATGCGCTGCCGCTGGCCGCCCGAGAACTGGTGCGGGTAGCGCCCCATGAAGCGCGGATCGAGTCCGACCCGCTGGAACAGGGCCGCTACGGCCTCCCGCCGCTCCGGACCCCGCATATCCCGCCGGTGCAGCTTGAAGGCCTCCGCGACGTACTCCCCGGCGCTCATCCGCGGGTTTAGGGCCGCGTAGGGGTCCTGGAACACGGTCTGGATGCGCGCGCGCATCCTCCGCATCGCCCCCGCCGAGAGCTTGGCGAGGTCGGTGCCCTCGAAGGCGATCGTGCCCGAGGTCGGCGGGTTGAGCATGGTCACGGCCCGGCCGATGGTCGACTTGCCGGACCCGGATTCGCCGACGAGGCCGAGGGTCTCTCCGGGGCGGATGTCGAAGCTGACCCCCTCGACGGCGCGGAACACCGAGGCCTTGCCGCCCCACCACGAGCGGAGGGGATAGTGCTTGGACAGGTCGCGCACCGAGACGACCGGGTAATCCTGCCCGCTCATCGTGCGGCCTCCCGGCTCAGGAGCTTCGGCAGGTCGTACCAGGCGGCGACGAGGTGGCCCGGAGCGGCACCGGGCGCCTGCGCCAGGGACGGCATCTCGGCCCGGCAGCGGGGCGTGGCGAAGGCGTTGCGCGGCGCGAAGGGATCGCCCGGCGGCGGGTGGCGCATGTCCGGCGGCGCGCCCTCGATCTGGTGCAGGCGCCGCCGCCCGGCCCGGCCGCCGGACAGGTCCGGCAGGGAGCGCAGCAGCCCCAGCGTGTAGGCGTTGCGCGGATCCGAGAAGATGTCGTCGACCGGGCCGCGTTCCAGGATCCGGCCGGCATACATCACCTGCACGGTGTCGCTGATGCCGGCCACCACGCCGAGATCGTGGGTGATCCAGATGATCGCCATGCCGAGCTCGCGCTTCAGCTCCTGCACCAGGGCGACGATCTCGGCCTGGACGGTGACGTCGAGGGCGGTGGTCGCCTCGTCGGCGATGAGCAGCTTCGGGCGGCAGCTGAGACCGATGGCGATCATGACCCGCTGGCGCTGGCCGCCGGAGAACTCGTGCGGGTACTGGTCGAGGCGGGCGGCCGCGTTCGGGATGCGCACGAGATCGAGCAGGTCCTTCGCCCGGGCGCGGGCCGCGCGGGCGTCGAGGCCCAGATGGATGCGCAGGGGCTCGACGATCTGCGCCGCCACGGTCATGCCGGGGTTGAGCGAGCTCATCGGGTCCTGGAAGACGAAGCCGATCGCGCCGCCGCGGATCTTTCGGAGTTCCCGCTCCTTCAGGGCGAGGAGGTCGCGGCCCTCGAACAGCACCTGCCCGCCGGTGATGCGGCCGGGCGGGCGCGGGATCAGGCCCAACATGGCGAGCACGTGCACGCTCTTGCCGGAGCCCGACTCGCCGACGATCCCCAGCGTCTCCCCCTCGTGCAGGGTGTAGGACACGCCGTTGACCGCGTGGACCGCGCCGCCGTCGGTGTCGAAGGCGACCGCGAGGTCGCGGACGTCGAGGAGGGGCTTGGTCATGTGCGCTGCCTCGGGTCGAGGGCGTCCCGCAATCCGTCGCCGAACAGGTTGAAGGCGAGCACCGCCAGGAAGATCGACAGGCCCGGCCAGATCGCCATCCAGGGCGCCTCGTCCATGAAGTTCTTGGCGGTGTTGAGCATCGCGCCCCAGGACGGTTCCGGCGGCTGCTGGCCGAGACCGAGGAAGGACAGGCTCGCCTCCGCGATGATCGCGGCCGCGATGGTGAGGGTCGCCTGGACGAGGATCGCCGGGACGATGTTGGGCAGGATGTGGACCCGGGCGATCCGCCAGGGCGGGTTGCCCATGGCGCGGGCCGCCTCCACGAACTCCTCCGCCGCCACGGCGCGCACCTGCGCCCGGGTTAGCCGGATGAAGGTCGAGGTCGCCGACAGGCCGATGGCGATCATCGCGTTGACGAGGCTCGGGCCCAGGAAGGCGGCCAGCGCGATCGCCAGGATCAGGAACGGGATCGCCAGGAGCGCGTCGGTGAGCCGGGAGATCGCGCCGTCGATCCAGCCGCCCGCGTAGCCGGCGAGCAGGCCGAGGGGCAGGCCGAGGGAGACGGCCAGCGCCACCGAGACGAGGCCGGCGCCGAGCGAGGCCCGGGCGCCGAAGATGATCCGCGAGAGCACGTCGCGCCCGACCTCGTCGCCGCCGAACGGGTGCGCGAGGCTCGGCGCGCCGCGGACATTGCCCCAGTCGGTGGCGGTGGGGTCGTAGGGGGCGATCCAGGGCGCGAACGCCGCCATCAGCACCAGCAGGCCGACGATGATGAGGCCCGCGACCGCGCTCCGGCGCGCGCGCAGGCGCCGCCAGAAGGCCGCGAGGGTGCCGGGTTCCTGAAGGATGGCGGGGGCGGGGGTACCGGACGGGGCGGACTCCAGGCCGACCGCCTCGGCGCGGGCGATCTCGCTGCCGGTGCTCATGCCCGCCTCAGCTTCGGATTGACGGCGGCCGAGAGCAGGTCGGCGGCGAGGTTCAGGGCGATGTAGGTGGCCGCCGTGCAGATCACGACGCCCTGCACGGTGGCGAAGTCCCGGTTGAAGACGGCATCGACCATCAGCTTGCCGAAGCCCGGCACGGAGAACACTTGCTCGGTGAGCACCGCCCCGGACAGGAGCTGACCGAACTCCAGCGCGCCGAGGGTGATGATCGGGATCGCGGCGTTGGGCAGCGCGTGCCGGAGGGTAACGCGCAGGGGCGAGACGCCCTTGGCGCGGGCCGTGCGGACGTAGTCGGAGCCCAGCACGCCCAGCATCGCCGCGCGGGTGTGGCGCATCATCACCGCCGCGATGGCGTTGCCGAGCACGAAGGCCGGCATCACCATGGCGGCGAGGTTGTCCGACAGGCTCTCGAAGGGCGAGACGTAGCCGGAGGCCGGCAGCCAGCCGAGCTCGACCGAGAACAGCAGGATCAGCAGGATCCCGAGCCAGAAATTGGGCACCGACAGCCCCCAGAGGGCCACGCCGTTGGCGATCGTGTCGGCGGCCTGACCGCGCCTGACCGCCGAGAGCACGCCCATGGGCACGCCGATGGCGAGCGCCACCAGCATGGCGAGGCAGGCGAGTTCCAGCGTCACCGGCAGCTTCTCGACGATCAGCTCCGAGACCGGCTTCTGCAGCCGGATCGACTCGCCGAGATCGCCCCGCAGCACGCCGCCGGCCCAGTACGCGTAGCGCACCGGCAGGGGCTCATCGAGGTGGTACTTCTCGCGGATGAAGGCGATCACCTGCGGGTCGCGCTCCTCGCCGGTGAGCGCGGTGGCGACGTCGCCCGGCAGCAATTGCTGCAGGGCGAAGATGATCATCGAGGCGAGGATCAGGGTCGGGACCGCCAGGGCGAGGCGACGCGCCAGGAACCGCAGCATCAGTTCAGCTTCAGCCCGGTGAAGCGCACCAGCCCGTCCGGGTAGGGCACGAAGCCCGTGATCTTCTGGCTGTAGGCCCAGAGCAGCTTGCGGTGCAGAATGTAGATGCCCGGCCGGTCCTTCAGGACCTGATCGGCCAGGGCCTTCCAGGCGGCCTTGCGCTTGGCCGGATCGACGGTGCCGCGCTCGGCCTGGAGCGCCGCGTCGGCCTCGGGGCTGCAGTACTTGGGATAGTTCAGCGCCGCCTTGCAGGCCAGGAAGCTGAACGTGTTGCCGTCCGGGTCCGAGCGGCCGCTCCAGGAATAGAGCTGCGCCTCGTAATTGCCCTTGTCGGCGGCATCGAGCGCGGTGGTGAAGTCCACGGCCTGGATCTTCACGTCGAAGCCCGCCTCCTTGGTCATGGCCTGGATCACCTGGCCCACCTGCGGCGACTCGCTGTTGGCGTAGACGGTCAGGGTGATCTGCGGGTTCGGCTTGCCGGCTTCGGCCAGCAGCGCCTTGGCCTTGGCGACGTCCCGCTTCGGGATCGGGTACTCGGCGACGTAGTTCGGGTTCTTCGGGTTGACCCACTGGTTCCCGGCCAGGAACTCGCCGTTGTAGACGACCTGGTTGATGGCGTTGCGGTCGATGGCCGCCTCGAAGGCGGCGCGCACCTTCGGGTCGGAGACCGGCGAGCCGGCCTTGTTGGGGTTGAACAGGATCTCCTGGAAGCCGAGCTCGGTGGTCGAGTCGAGCTTCAGCTTGGCGTCGCGCTTCACCTGCGCCACGTCGGTGGGGGCGAGCCGTTCAAGCAGGTCGAGCTGCCCGGCGCGCAGGTTGGTGAGCCGCACGGTGGCGTCGGGGATCGGCCGGAACTCGACCCGCTGGATGTGGATCGCGTCCTTGTTCCAGTAGTCGGGAAAGCGCTCGACCACGATCCGGTCCTGCGGCACCCGCTCCACGAACTTGTACGGTCCGGCGCAGACCGGCGCGGTGGCGAACTTGTCGCCGAGCCGTTCGGCGGCCTTGGGCGAGACCATCATGCCGGCCCGGTCGGTGAACTGCGCCAGCAGCGGCGCGAAGGGCTGCTTCAGGTTGATCCGGAAGGTCAGGTCGTCGACGACGTCCACCGAGTCGATCGGCGCGATCTCCGAGCGGCGCTGCGAGCCCGGCATCTTCATGTGCCGCTCGATCGAGAACTTGGCCGCCGCGGCGTCGAGCTTCTCGCCGTCGTGGAACAGGACACCCGGGCGCAGGTGCATGGTCAGCGCCTTCTCGTCGGGCGACAGCTCCCAGGAGGTGGCGAGCTGCGGCACCGGCTTCAGATCGGGCCCGATATCCACGAGCTTGTCGCAGAGCGCCGCGAACACCATCCGGCTCGCGAAGGTCCGGGCGAGCGTCGGGTCGAGGGCGTCCGGATCCTCCATCATGCCGTAGCGCAGGGTCTGCGCGGCGGCGGGGCCGGCGAGGACGAACCCGGCGAGGAGACAAGCGGCGAGACGCAACATGAGACCGGTCCGGATGGCGGCGGGAGGAGCGGTGCGGATCGGCCGCGTCCGTTCCAGGAGCGACCGGCAGTGTTGCGCGGCCGTGTGGCATGCACAATCCCAAGGCAGCATCCGTGCCATAGGGTCAAGATGCATCTTGTATTCAGTTGGTGGCGCGATCGCACCGCCGCGGTCGGCGGCCCTCGGAGCGCGACGTTCGCGCACCCCGCGCCGAGCGCCGAGGTGGGACGGAAAGGTTGGTTCCGCGCCGTGCGGCCCGGCATCGGGAACGCGGCCCGCCGGAGATCGGGATAAGGCCAATTTTACGGTTTGCCTGAACAGCCCGGAAAAATCTCGGGCCCCAGAAGGTCACCGATGTCTTCTTCATGATGATACGGGTGCGATGGTTCGGCGGCACATCGTCATGTTGCCTGCTCTGTGCTGGAACCAGCGGCGTCGCGATTTCTACGCCGTGACCGCCGACGTCTCGACCGAGGGTATCCGGTTCCGATCCTCCTCGCTCCTGGCGCCGGGTGAGGATCTCACCTGCAGCATCCGCCATATCGGGACGCTCGAGGCCCGCATCGCCCGCGTGGCCGGCCAGGAATTCATCGTCTGTGTCCGGGGCGGGCGCGCGATCCTCACCGATCTCGCCCGGCAGTTCGTGACGCTGGCGCGCGCCCAGGATCTGCAGCCCGAGCCGGTCCGGGCTCACCGGCGAATCGTACCGAGGCAGAAGATCGTCCAGGTCACGACCGCGACGGGCGAGGCCTTCCAGGGCCACGTCCTCAATGTCTCGGCCTCCGGCGTCGCCCTGCTCGTCGACCACGAGCTGGAGATCGGAGCGATGATCCGCGTCGGGCGAAAGACCGCCACGGTGATGCGCCACTTCACCCACGGCGTCGGGGCCGCCTTCTCGGAGCCGTTCGCCCCATCCGCGGTCCACGAGGCGATGTCGCTCTGAGGCCCCGGCTCGCGGCGCCGCCGCGCGGCCGCATCATCGTTCGCCGGCCCCTCGCAGCGGCGGCGGAAGGGCGCTACATCTTCGCGGGTCCAGCGAAGGATCCTCGATGAAGCGCCTGCTCTCCTCCCGACCCGCCGCATCCCTGGCGCTCCTGCCGGCGGCACTCATCCTGCTGCCCCAGGCGGCGCTCGCCCACCCGGGCCACGGCGCCGCGACGGGCGCGGAGGCGGGCTTCCTCCATCCGCTTCTGGGCGCCGACCACGTGCTCGCGATGGTCGCGGTCGGCCTCCTCGCCAGCCTGCGCGGCGGGCGGGCGCTCTGGGCGCTGCCCCTGTCGTTCCTGGCGCTGATGAGCGTGGGGGCGGGCCTGGGCCTGGCCGGCGTGGTGCTGCCGCATGTCGAGATCGCGATCGCGCTGTCCATCGTCGTGTTCGGTCTCGCCGCCGTCGTCGGCCTCCGCGCGCCGGTCGCCCTGCTGGCCGCTCTGGTCGGCGTCTTCGCGGTGTTCCACGGCTACGCCCACGGGGCCGAGATGCCGGAGACCGCTTCCGGCCTCTCCTTCGGCCTCGGTTTCCTCGCGGCCACCGCGCTCCTGCACGCCGCGGGGATCGGCGTCGGCGTCGCGGCGTCGCGGATCGGAGCGACGCGGGCCGCCCCGGCCCTCGGCGCCGGCCTCGCCGCGGCCGGCCTCGCGCTGCTGGCGCTCCCCGCCTGAGCGCCTCACCCGGCCCGCTCCGGAGCCCCGCCCCGGCCGCGGGCGAGGCGCCCCGGCTCAGCATCCGCATCGATCTCGGACCGGGACACCGCCTCGGTCCCGGCAAGGTGCGGCTTCTCGAGATGATCGCCGAGCACGGCTCCATCGCCGGCGCGGGCCGCGCGCTCGGCATGTCGTACCGCCGGGCGTGGCTGCTGGTGGAGGCGATGAACACCGGCTTCGGCCGGCCCGTGGTCGAGGCGCAGACCGGCGGCCGGGCCGGCGGGGGCGCGCGCCTCTCCGCCCTGGGCGCCGACGTGGTGCGCCGGTACCGCGCTGTGGAGGCGGCCGCGGAGGCGGCGGCCGCGCCGTTCCTGAGTCGCCTGGGAGAGGCCGGGGACGCGTAACCGGGCCGGGCGCGGGCGCGAAACCCGGGTGCGATGTCACAGGCCCTCCAGGGCTGTCGTCACGCGATCCCGCCCCACGTCCCGCCGGTCGCGACGATCCCGGCAGCGAGAAGAGATAATACCCATGGCAAAACTCACGACGCTCGCACTGATGGGCTTGCTGGCCGTCACCACCGCTGCGCAGGCGGCGCCGAAGGTCGAGCGCCTGCGCGGCACCGTCGAGGCGGTCGCGGGCGGCGGCTTCACGCTGAAGACGATCGACGGCGCGTCGGAAACCGTGGGGCTCGCCCCCGACGCGAAGGTCTCCTGGGTCGTTCCGTCGAGCCTCGACGCGATCAAGGACGGCGTCTTCATCGGCACCGCCACGAAGGGCGAGCCGCCGGTGGCCCTGGAGGTGGTGCTGTTTCCCGAGGCGATGCGCGGCACCGGCGAGGGACACTACGACTGGGACATGATCCCCGACCGCACCGCGGGCGGCGCGCCGGTGAAGAGCGCCATGACCAACGGGACGGTGAAGACGGACATGCGCTCGACCGCGCCGGACGCGCCCCGCGTGAAGAGTGCGATGACCAACGGGACGGTGAAGGCGAGCGGCGGCGGGGCGGAGCGGACCCTCACGGTCGATTACGGCCAGGGCCAGTCCCTGCAGATCCTGGTGCCGCCGCAGGCGCCGGTCGTCAGCTTCGAGCCCGCCAGCGCCTCGGCCGTGACGCCCGGCGCCAAGGTCTTCGTGATCGCCGCGCGCGGGGATGACGGGCGCATCACCGCCCGGCGCGTCGCCGTCGGCAAGGATGGACTGACGCCGCCCATGTGAGTCGGTCCATGGTGAGGCCGCCGCCCGACACATCCACGAGCGGCGGCCTTCCGGTGCCGCCGCGCCGGCGAATCGCCTGAGACGGCGAGAGCCCGCCCGGACCCGGATCGGGTCCGGGCGGGCCGCTGCCCGTCGGAGCGGCAGGTCAGCCGCTCAGGACAGCATTCGTGCACATTCGGCGAACCATTGCCGACTAAAGCACCCCGAGAATGTTGCCAGGCCGCAACATCGCGCTGGAACTGCCGAGGCGGCCGCGAATCCTCGTTGCTCGCAGAAACCCGTTCGCACATGGTGATCGTGCACGGGGGCATCGCCAAGCGAGAGCCCGCAGGAGCCTGCCACTTAAGACGCGGGCCAAACCTACAGAACGTGCGGCTAGACCCGGATAACCGGGCACGTCCGCATCATTGGGTCTCGAAGCTTTGGAGATGTCTATGAAGCTCTTGAAGAGCTCATTGCTCGGGTCTGCTGCTGCGTTCGCGGCGGTGGGTGCTGCTCATGCCGCCGACCTGCCGGTCAAGAAGGCGGTCCCGATCGAGTACGTCCGCGTCTGCGGCGCCTACGGCGCAGGCTTCTTCTACATTCCCGGCACCGACACCTGCCTGCGTCTCTCCGGCCGCGCCCGGTTCGAGGGCGGCTACATGACCAGCTACTCGCGTCAGGGCAGCAACGGCGACACGTCGGGCTACCAGGGCCGGATGCGCATCAACCTCGATGCCCGCACCCAGACCGCCTACGGCACGCTGCGCGCCTTCGTCCGCCTCGATGCCGGCTCACGCACGGGCTACTCCGGCGTCGGCACCTCCGGCACCCAGCAGCGTATCGGCCAGGCCTTCCCGGGCCTCGGCATCGATCAGTTCGGCCGCGCCCAGCAGTTCGTGAACGTCGACAAGGCGTTCATCCAGTTCGCCGGCATGACCGCCGGTCGCGCCTCGTCGTTCTTCGACTTCTACGCCCACGACTTCGAGTTCGCCGGCGCCACGCTCGGCTCCGACATCGCCTCGACCAACCTGCTCGCCTACACGGCCACGCTCGGCAACGGCCTGTCCGCGACGATCTCGGCCGAAGATCCGGTCTTCCGCCGCAGCGTGATCTTCTCGCAGACGAACAACCCGGGCGGCGTGACGGTCAACGCCAACATCGCGAACTTCGCACAGTCCCAGTCGCCGGCCGAGGTGTTCATCGGCTACACCAACGGCGTGCCGACCCGGTACAGCTTCGTCGACGTGATCCAGCGCTCGCGCATGCCCGACTTCGTCGGCGCCCTGCGCCTCGACCAGGCCTGGGGCTCCGCTCAGGTCTCGGCCGCCGTCCACGAGCTGAACGTCGGCAACGTGGCGAACGGCGCCGGCACCGGCACCGGCTCGAACGTCAGCATCCCGCACACCAGCAACTCGTACGGCTGGGCGGTGCAGGGCGGCCTGAAGATCAACACGCCGTTCATCGCGCCGGGCGACGCCCTCTACCTGCAGGGCGCCTACGGCTCCGGTGCGCAGATGTACACCGGCTACTGCGCCTTCAGCGGCTGCTACTCGCAGAACCCGGCCACCATCCAGGGCCAGAAGTTCGCGCAGTACATGAACGACGCGACGCTCAACCCGTTCACGGGGCAGCTGGAGCAGTCCACGAGCTTCACCGCGACGGCCTCGTACCTCCACTACTGGTCGCCGGAGTGGCGCTCGGCCTTCTTCGGGTCGTACGGTGAGATGAGCTACAGCAGCGGTGCCCGTCTTGCCCAAGGCGCGGCCTTCGCGCTCGCCAACCCGACCGGTAACTCCTTCGGCGTGAACGGCGTCGGCGTGCCGGGCACCCGGTTCTTCCAGCTCAGCGAGGCGCTGCGCGACACCTACCAGTTCGTGGCGGGCGGCAGCATCATCTGGTCGCCGGTGAAGGACCTCGATATCGGTGTCGAGGGCTTCTACACCCAGATCGGCGTGAAGAACGGCCGCGTGATCGACCGCGACAAGAGCCCGACGGCCTACGCGAACGTCGCCGGCATCAACAACGGCACCTTCGTGCCGCGGACCACGACGGCGGACAGCGTCTCCACCTTCCGCTTCCGCGTCCAGCGCGACTTCTAAGCCACTCCACCGGCGCCGGGGCTTCGGCCTCCGCGCCGGTCCCCGTGCTTCAGAAACCTCAAGGCTCGGCTTCGGCCGGGCCTTTTTCGTTGTGTCGGGCCGCTCCCGGCCCGTGAGGCGGTCTGCCCGCGGACGAGGTCGCCGACGCGATCCGGCGCGACCGCCGCCGCGCCGTCGTGGCGTCGCGCGGAGCGGTGACCGGGCGCGGGTCCGCTGACGGAACCGCCGTTCCCGGGCGGGCACAGTCCGGCGTCCCGCCGGGCGACTCGCTGCGCGTGCCCCGGTCGATGACCTGCCGGTGAGGAGCGCCGGCGCTGCTCCGCGCCGCGCGCGGGCAGCTGACGCTGCGCGGCCTCGTTTGACCGGTTCCACTGTCCGAGCGTGCTCCGCTTCTATCCAGCCGAAACGGTGCCGCCGCGTCGTGCGGCGCACGCCATCCGACGGACAATCCGGTCTTCAGGCCGACGAGCCGGACAAGCGCGGCACGCGCTTCGAATCGATTGCCGGCGGCCGCAGGTCCGCTGCGGGACGCCGAGCCGGTTTCGACCGCGGCCGCGATGACTCACTGGCCGGATGCGGCCCGCGCGACAGCCCTGACCCGCCTTCCGGACCGGCGCCCGTCGATTGGTGGGGATCGCGCGAGAGAACTTGAAATAACACTATCTGACCTGCGCCTTTAATCTTCGGGTCGGCTGATAAAATCAGTAATGATCGATCTTTCTTGTATTATTTTGGCGCGTCTTGTTGCGATCGTACAACATTATCTTGGAAGATCGGAGAAAAGATCGAATCTTTGTTGCGCGCACGACGGCCGATGCACAGTGTATCCCGGCAAATGGGCCACAGAACCGTCGTAGCAAGCTAGAACTACCCAGAAGTCCGTGAGATAATCACAGATTATACTTGGAATTTCCGGTCTTGCTCATCCGTTTGCGAGATTTGAGCTTCAAAATCCGGAGACGTCGATGCCGTTACTGAGATCATCGCTGTTGGGGTCTGCTGCCGCGTTCGCGGCCGTGGGCGCTGCACACGCCGCCGACTTGCCGATCAGGAAGGGTGTGCCGGTCGAGTACGTCCGCGTCTGCGGCGCGTACGGCGCAGGCTTCTTCTACATTCCCGGCACCGATACCTGCCTTCGCATCTCCGGCCGTGCCCGGTTCGAGGGCGGATACATGACAGCGTCGACGCGGCAGGCCGGAACGAACGCCGGTGACAGTGCGGGCTATCAGGGCCGTCTGCGCATCAACCTCGATGCCCGCACGCAGACCGCCTACGGCACGCTGCGCGCCTTCGTTCGCCTCGATGCCGGGTCCCGCACCGGGTACGCGCGCTCGGGGACCCAGGCCCGCATCGGGCAGGCCTACGACGCCACGGGCGTCGACGAGGCCGGGCACGCGCAGCAATTCATGAATGTGGACAAGGCGTTCATCCAGTTCGCCGGCCTCACGGCCGGTCGCGCGTCGTCCTTCTTCGACTTCTACGCCCACGACTTCGAGATCTACGGCGCGACCTCCGGCTCGGATGTCTCCTCCACCAACCTTCTCGCCTACACGGTGTCGGCCGGCTACGGCCTGTCGGCGACGCTGTCGGTCGAGGACCCGGTCTTCCGGCGCAGCCCGATCTACGCGCCGGCCGGCACCGCGTCGCCGGCGAGCCCGGTCTTCGTCGGCTACTTCGGAGGTGCCCCGATCGGGGTCGGCAGCATCGACAGCGTCCAGCGCGAGCGGTTGCCCGACGTCGTCGGCGTCCTGCGCGTCGATCAGGGTTGGGGCTCGGCGCAGCTCTCCGCCGCGGTGCACGAGCTGAACGTGGGCAACATCGCGGCGACGCCCGCGCCGGGCGCCAATGTCAGCGTCGCGCACACCAAGAGCGTCGAGGGCTGGGCCGTGCAGGGCGGCCTGAAGATCAACGCACCCTTCGTCGCGCTGGGGGATGCCCTCTATCTCCAGGGCGCCTACGCCGACGGGGCGCAGATGTACACGGGGTACTGCGCCTTCACCGGCTGCTACACGCAGCTCAACAACGGCTTCCATGGCCAGAAGATCTACCAGAGCTTCTCGGACGCGACGGTCAACCCGTTCACCGGCCAGCTGCAGACATCGCAATCCTTCTCGGCGGTCGCGTCGTTCCTGCATTACTGGACGCCGGAATGGCGCTCGGCGGTCTTCGGCTCCTACGGAGAGCAGGATTTCTCCCGCAATGCCCGCCTCGCCCAGGGCGCGCTCTACAACGTCCTGAACTTCAACGGCGCCGCCAATTTCGGCTCCAACGCGGTCGGCGCGCCCGGAACGCGCTTCTACCAGTTGAGCCAAGCTCTGCGCGACACCTACCAGTTCGTCGCAGGCGGCAGCATCATCTGGTCGCCCGTGCGCGATCTCGATATCGGCGTCGAGGCCTTCTACACCCAGATCGGCGTGAAGCACGGACGCGCCATCGACTCCGATAAGAGCCCCACCGCCTACGCCAACGTCGCCGGCATCAACAACGGCACCTTCGTCCCGCGCACCGTGACGCAGGACTCGGTCTCGCAGGTCCGCTTCCGCGTCCAGCGCGACTTCTGATCGACGATCCCGGCGGCGGGGCCTCGGTCCCGTCGCCTGTCCCCGCGCGATGCCGTCATGGCCCGGTCGACGCCGGGCCATCTCCGTGCCCGGTGACCACGACGGAGCCGGGGTCTTAATCCCGGCCGACGGGACAGGTCGCGTCCTTTGTTCCCTGGATCGCGTTGCCGCCCCTTATCCGCGCTGCTACGCCGGAGATCACTCAATCCGCCGCCAATCGTGCGGGACTCGACGAATCGCGGTTCAGGCCGCGGTCGCGAGGGCGCGGCGAAACGGCCCGCAAGCGGTCAGAGATCCGGGGGGACGCCATGACCAGCACCGCATCACCGAGCCCGATCCCCTCGCCGGCAGAGGGGCGGGTGGAGAACGGGCGCGCGGCCCGGTTCTGGCCGGACGTTTGGTGGCGCCTGATCGACTTTAAGATCGGCATCATACCGCTCCCGATCTTCGTCATTCTGGCGATCCTCCTCACCGTCCTGGTTCAGGAGGGCGAGATCAAGCCCGACGGGCCGACCATGATCGCCGTGCTGGTGATGGGCGGCTTCACCTGCGCGGAGATCGGCAAGCGGATCCCCATCTTGAAGAACATCGGTGCCGGCGCGATCTTCGCGACCTTCATCCCGTCGGCGCTGGTCTACTACGCGCTGGTGCCGCCGCAGATGGTGAAGGCGATCACCGATTTCACCAAGTTCACCAACTTCCTCTACATCTACATCGCCACGATCATCGTCGGCTCGATCCTCGGCATGGACCGCGAGGTCCTGATCAAGGGCTTCCTCAAGATCTTCGCGCCGCTCGCCCTCGGCTCGGTGGCGGCGGCCCTGGTCGGCACGCTGGTCGGCACGCTGCTCGGCCTCGGCCCCTACAAGACGTTCTTCTTCATCGTCGTGCCGATCATGGCCGGCGGCGTCGGGGAGGGGGCGATTCCGCTCTCCATCGGCTACGCGGCGATCCTCGGCCTGCAGCAGGGCGTGGTCTTCGCCCAGGTGCTGCCGCCGGTGATGCTGGGCTCCCTGACCGCGATCATCCTGTCGGGAGCCCTGAACTCCGTCGGCAAGCGCTACCCGCACCTCACCGGCGAGGGCCGTCTCCAGCCCGATTCCGACGGCATCAAGTCGAGCGACGCCCAGGCCAGGGCCGAGGCCGCCAAGGGCCAGATCGACCCCGCGACGATCGGCGCGGCCGGGCTCACGGCGATCACCCTCTACCTGCTCGGTGTCATGGCCCATCACCTCGTCGGCCTGCCGGCGCCGGTGGCGATGCTGTTCCTCGCCGTTCTGGCGAAGCTCGCCAGCGCGGTGTCGCCCCACCTCCAGGCCGGCGGCTTCGTCGTCTACAAGTTCGTGCAGGTCTCGATGACCTACCCGCTGCTCTTCGCCATCGGCGTGGCGCTCACCCCCTGGCACGAGCTGATGGCCGCCTTCACCCTGGTCAATCTGATCACGATCGTGTCGACCGTCGTGACGCTGATGGCAGTCGGCTTCTTCGTCGGCCGCTGGCTCGGGATGTACCCGATCGAGACCGCCATCGTGAACGCCTGTCACAGCGGTCAGGGCGGCACCGGCGACGTGGCGATCCTCACGGCGGCGAACCGCATGGCGCTGATGCCCTTCGCGCAGATCGCCACCCGCATCGGCGGCGCGCTGACCGTGACCGGCACGATCGTCGCCATGAAGTGGATCGGTGCCTGATGGGCACCCGGAAAGGACGTCGTCATGGCCGGTGATCCCGGGGCCGTCGGGGCCACGCTCCAGTCGAGGATCGGCGCGATCCTCCGCTCGACGAGCGGCAACTTCCTGGAGATGTTCGACTTCTTTCTGTTCGGGTTCTACGCCACCTACATCGCGCGGGCGTTCTTCCCCTCGGGCAACGAGACCACCGAGCTGCTCCTAACCTTCGGCACGTTCTGGCTCGGGGCGCTGATGCGGCCGCTCGGGGCGATCGTGCTGGGCGCCTATATCGACCGGATCGGTCGCCGGAAGGGCCTGATCATCACGCTCGCCATCATGGCGAGCGGCACGGTGCTCATCGCCTTCTGCCCGAGCTACGACACGATCGGCGTCGCGGCCCCGCTGATCGTCCTCGCCGGGCGCCTGCTGCAGGGCTTCTCGGCGGGCGTCGAGATCGGCGGCGTCTCGATCTACCTGTTCGAGATCGCCACGCCCGGTCGGCGCGGCTTCTACACGTCGTTCCAGTCGGCGAGCCAGCAGGTGGCGATCATGTTCGCCGCCCTGATCGGCTACGGGCTGAACGCCTTCCTGACCAAGCAGCAGATCGGCGATTTCGGCTGGCGCATCCCGTTCCTGATCGGCTGCCTGATCGTGCCGTTCATCTTCTTCATCCGGCGCTCGCTCCAGGAGACGCAGGACTTCGCCAAGCGGACCCACCATCCGAGCACCCGCGAGATCCTGACCACGGTGGCGGCCAACTGGCGGATCGTCCTGCTCGGCATGATGCTGACCACGATGACGACGGTGACCTTCTACATGATCACCGTCTACACCCCGACCTTCGGCAGGAACGTCCTCAAGCTCACCGAGACCGACAGCCTGATCGTCACGCTGTTCGTGGCGATCACGAACTTCATCTGGCTGCCCGTGGGCGGGGCCCTGTCGGACGCCGTCGGCCGGAAGCCGGTGCTGCTGACGATCTCGACCCTGTCGCTGCTGACGACCTACCCGGCCCTGCACTGGCTCGTGGCCGACCCGACCTTCGGCAAGATGCTCGCCGTCGAGCTGTGGTTCTCGTTCTTCTTCGGCGTCTACAACGGCGCGATGGTGGTCTCCCTCTCCGAGGTGGTGCCGCCGCACGTCCGCGCGAGCGGCTTCTCGCTGGCCTACAGCCTCGCCACCGCGCTGTTCGGCACGGCCACGCCGATGGTCTCGACCTTCCTGATCGAGAAGACCGGCGACCGGGCGGCGCCGAGCTACTGGCTGATGGCGGCGGCCGCCTGCGGCATCGTCGCGACGCTCGCCCTGTTCCGGGGCCGGGCGGGACTGGAGCGCGTGCCCGCCCACGCCTGAGGGCCGGGGCCGCTCAGCTCTCCTGCCAGATCCGGATCCGCGCCTTGAAGGCGGCGCGGATATGGGCCCGGGCGGCGGCCTCGGCGGCATCCCCGTCGTGGACCCGGATCGCCGCCACGATGGCGGCGTGCTCGGCGAGCGACTCCGCGGCGCGATCCGGGGCCGCCAGGGTTGTGGCGCCCGGCAGCAGCACCAGCGACAGCCGCATCGTCTCCAGCGTGCTCTGCAGGAAGCGGTTGCGCGCCGCCCCGTGGATCTGCCGGTGGAACAGCCGGTTGGTCCGGGCCAGCGCGGGCGCGTCCCCGAGCAGCGTCCGGTCCCGGGCGACCATCTCCTCCAGGATCTCGGTCTCGACCGCGCTGGCGTGGATCGCCGCGAGGCGCGCGGCCGTCCCCTCCAGCACCTCGCGCAGGTCGTAGAGCTCGCTCACCTGGCCGTAGTCGAGCTGCGCCACGCTGGCGCCGCGATGCGGCTCGTGGGCGACGAGTCCCTGCGCCTCCAGCCGGCCGAGGGCTTCCCGCACCGGCGTGCGGCTGATCTGGAACCGCTCGGCGAGTTCGGCCTCGCGCAGGCGGCTGCCGGGCGCGAGTTCGCCCTCCTCGATCGCCCGCAGCAGCCGCTCATAGGCGCCGGCGCCGCTGGAGCGCTCCGCTTCGCTGGCCTTCATGTCCGGCTCTCCTCGCTCGGCCATAGCGCGAAACCGAGGGGGCCGAAACGCTTGCCGCCAATTGCATGCAGTCGTATACAATGAGGCGAGAGAGGCCGGTGAGAGGAGGCAGGGATGCAGCGTCCGGACGATGCGCGGTGGGATGTGGTCGTGGTCGGGTCGGGCAATGCCGCCATGAGCGCCGGTCTCGCCGCCCTGGAGCGCGGCGCCTCGGTGCTGATGATCGAGAAGGCCGAGCGGGACCTCGCCGGCGGCAACACCGCCTACACGGCCGGCGCCATGCGCTTCGTCTACGCGGGCAACGACGACCTGATTCCGCTGCTGGTCGATCCCGAGGATCCGCGCCTGCCGCGGACCGATTTCGGCGCCTACACGGCGCAGAAGTTCGAGGAGGACCTGCTCGGCTTCAACGACGGGCGGCCGCTCTCGCGCGAGCAGCGCATCCTGATCGACGAGAGCGGCGCGGCTCTGCGCTGGCTCGCCACGCAGGGGGTGAAGTTCGAGCCGATCTATTCCCGCCAATCCTTCGAGAAGGACGGGCGCTTCGTGTTCTGGGGCGGCCTGACGCTCGCCACGCACGACGAGGGCTTCGGGCTCGCACGGGCCGAGCTTGAGGCCTTCACGAGGGCCGGCGGCGAGATCCGCTACGGCTGCCCGGCCCGGGGGCTGATCGTGGAGGACGGGCGCGTCGTCGGCGTGGAGACGCCGCAGGGGCCGGTCCGGGCGGCGTCCGTGGTGCTGGCCTGCGGCGGCTTCGAGTCGAACGCCGCCCTCCGCACGCGCTTCATCGGCGCGGGCTGGGACAGGGCGCGGGTGCGCGGCACGCCCCACAACCAGGGCGACGGGCTCCAGATGGCCCTGGACCTCGGCGCGAAGGCCCACGGCTTCTACGGCGGCTGCCACGCCACGCCGATGGACCTGCACACCCCCGCTTACGGCAACCTCGACCTGCCGCACGGCGAGCGCAAGCACTACCGGAAGATCTGCTACTTCCTGGGTCTGATGCTGAACGCGAACGGCGAGCGCTTCGTCGACGAGGGCAAGAATTTCCGCAACTACACCTACGCCCAGTTCGGCCGCTCGATCATGGAGCAGCCCGGGCACGTGGCGTGGCAGATCTTCGACGCCAAGGTCGATCACCTGCTCTACAGCGAGTACCGGTTCCACGACGCGCACTACGTCGAGGCCGACACGCTGGACGGGCTCCTCGAGCGGCTCGAGGGCATCGACCGGGCGGCGGCGCGGCGGACCATCGCGGCGTTCAACGCCGCCGTGGACGAGAGCGTGCCGTTCGATCCGACCGTGAAGGACGGGCGCGGCACACGGGGGCTCGCCCTGCCGAAGTCGAACTGGGCGCAGAAGATCGAGACCGGGCCGTTCAAGGCCTACCCGGTCACGGGCGGCATCACCTTCACCTACGGCGGCGTCGAGGTCGGCGACGACGGCGGCGTGGAGCGCGCGGACGGCGGCGCGATTCCCGGCCTCTACGCCTGCGGCGAGATGGTCGGCGGCGTCTTCTTCAACGGCTATCCCGGCGGTTCGGGGCTGACCTCCGGCGTCGTGTTCGGCCGCCGCGCCGGCTACGGCGCCGCCGCGAGGGCGAAGGGCTGAGGTCCGCGGCGGAACGCGCCCGGATCCCTGACCTACGCGGGGTGGGGGGAGCCGCGCGATCGTTTCCCCAGCGGCCCATCGCCCCCTGTCCGCGAGCCCGGCGGGGGCGTAGAAGCCCCCATGCCCGCCCGACAGGCCGTCTTCACCATCTCCCGCGGCGTTCCGTTCCTGCCGACGCTCGCCGAGGCGCTGCTCTCCGGCCGCCTCGTCGGTCCGGTGGCGGGCGATCCGCTGGCCCTCGCCGCGGTCACGATCTACCTGCCGACCCGCCGCGCGGCCCGGGCCCTCGGCGCGATCCTGGCCGAGAGGCTCGGCCGGGACGCGCCCGGCCAGGCGACGCTGCTGCCGCGGATGATACCCCTCGGCGAGGCCGACGAGGCCGAACTCGACCTCGCCGCCGAGCCGCTGCTGGAGGAGAACGCCGACCCCCTGAGCATCCCGATGCCGCCGCTGGAGCGTCGTCTGATCCTGGCCCGCCTCGTCCAGGCCTGGGCCAAGACCGTCGACCGGACGCTGCTGCCGCTGGATGCCGAGGTGCCGTTCCTCGTGCCGTCCTCCCCCGCCGACGCCGTCGGGCTCGCCGGCGATCTCGAGCGCCTGATGGACGCGCTCACCGTCGAGGGCCTGCCCTGGTCGGAGATCGGCGCGGCCGTCGAGGCCGAGTATTCCCGCTATTTCGGCCTGACCCTCGACTTCGTGAAGATCGCCGCCGAGAACTGGCCGAAGCTCCTGGCCGAGCGGGGACTCGCCGATCCGGTCGCCCGCGCCCGCGGGCTCGTCCTCGCGGAGGAGCGGCGCCTGTCGCGCAGCGCGACCCAGGACCCGGTGATCGTCGCCGGGTCGCTGGGCTCCGTGCCGGCCACGGCCCGGCTCATCGCCGCCGTGGCCAAGCTGCCCCACGGCGCCGTGGTCCTGCCCGGGCTCGATCTCGACCTCGACGCGGCCGGATGGGACGGCATCGACACCGGCGAGGGCTTCTCCCGCGTGATCGCGCACGGCCACCCGCAGGCGGTGCTGCACCGGCTGCTCGGGCCGGAGAACCTCAACATCGGCCGCGCGGAGGTCGTCGCCCTCGGCGAGCCCGATGCCGGCCAGGCGGCGCGGGCCGCGCTCCTGTCGCAGGCCCTCCGTCCGGCCGACACCACCGATGCGTGGGCCGCCCTCGACCCGGCCGAGCGCGACACCGTTGCCCGCCTGGGCCTCGACGGGCTCGCGCTCGCCGAGGCGGCCGACGAGCGCGAGGAGGCGCTGGTCGCGGCGCTGGCGCTGCGCGAGACCCTCCAGACCCCCGGCGCCACCGCGGCCCTCATCACGCCCGACCGCGGGCTCGCCGGCCGGGTCGCCGTCGAACTGCTGCGCTGGGGCATCGTGGCGGAGGATTCCGCCGGATTGTCCCTCGCCGGAAGCGCCGCCGGGCGGCTCGCCCGGCTCGCGGCGGAACTCGCCGCCGACCTCGCGCGCGATCAGGCCGACGCGATCCCCGCCCGGCTGATCGCACTGCTCTCCCATCCGATGGTCCATCTCGGGCTGCCGCGCCCCGACGTGGTCCGGGGCGCCGCGGCCCTGGAGATCGGGTTGCTGCGCGGCCCGGTCCCGGCCCCGGGCTTCGACGGCCTGCGCAAGGCCCTCGCCGCCGAGCGCGCCGGACCGCCCGAGCACCGGCCCCGGGCCAAGCGCCGCCTGAAGGACGTCGACTGGGAGCTGGCGGCGGACCTGCTGGACCGGCTGGATGTGGTGTTCCGGGATTTTCCGGGCCCGGACGGGGCCGGGGATTGCGACCTCGTCACCACCGCCACGGGGCACCGGGAGGCGTGCGACCGCCTGATCGCCGGGCCGGAGGACGCTTCCCCGGCGGAGACGGACGGATCCCTGTCCTGCCTCGACGCGCTGTTCGACGACTTGGAGATGGCCGAACCCGGCCTGATGCCGGGGCGGTTCGACGATTACGCCACCTTCTTCACGTCGCTGGCCCGGGAGCGCAAGGTCGCTTGCTCGGGCGAGGCGCCGCATCCGCGCCTGCGCATCCTCGGGCTGCTGGAGGCGCGCCTGCTCTCGGTGGACCGCGTGGTGCTCGGCGGGCTGGACGAGGGCGTCTGGCCGGTGCGCACGCTGACCGACTCGTTCCTCAACCGGCCGATGCGCGAGCGGGTCGGCCTCAATCCGCCCGAGCGGCGGATCGGGCAGATGGCCCACGACTTCGTGCAGGCGCTCGGCTGCCGCGACGCGGTGATCACCCGGGCGCTGAAGCGGGAGGGCGCGCCGACCGTGCCGTCGCGCCTGATCCAGCGCCTGCGCGCCCTCTCGGGCGATGCCCGCTGGGACGCCGTCCTGCGCGCGGGGCGCCGGATCACGGGCCTCGCCGCGCGGCTCGACGCGGCGCCGCCGGAGCCGCGGCTGAAGCGCCCCGCGCCGAAGCCGGACCCGGCCCTGTTCCCGCGCTCGCTCAGCGTCACCGAGATCGAGACGCTGGTGCGCGATCCCTACAGCATCTTCGCCCGCCACGTTCTCGGGCTCGATCCCCTCGATCCCCTGGCGGCGGCGCCGGGCGTCGCCACCCGCGGCTCCCTGGTGCACGACGTCTTCGCGGAGTTCGCCGCACGCCACCCGGCGGACCTGCCGCCGGACGCGGCGGAGCGTCTGCTGAACCTCGCGGTGAACGCCTTCGGCGAGATCGAGGCGGAGTACCCGAACCTCTACGCCGAGTGGTGGCCGCGCTACGAGCGCATGGCCTCGGCCTATCTCGATTGGGAGGCGCAGCGCCGGCCCGGCCTGACCCGGGTCTACCCGGAGGTCTCCGGGCGCTGGGTGATCCCGATGGGGCGCGAGACCTTCACGCTGCGCGCCCGGGCCGACCGGATCGAGCTGCGGCCGGACGGCACCGCCTGCATCGTCGACTACAAGACCGGGACGCCGCCCTCGGCGAAGATGATCTTCACCGGGTTCTCGCCGCAGCTCACCCTGGAGGCGGCGATGCTGATGCACGGCGCCTTCGCGGACCTCCCGGCCGCGAAGACGACGCCGGACCTGCTCTACGTCCACGCCTCGGGCGGGCGGAAGCCCTTCGTCCCGATCCCGGTGAAGCCGCCCCGGGGCGAGGAGCGCGGCGTGGAGGCGATCGTGGCCGAGCACGCCGCGCGGCTCAAGGGGCTGGTGGCCCGGTTCATGACCGGCGAGGCGGCCTACACGGCGCGGCCCTACCCGCAATATGCCAGCAAGTACGGCGCCTACGATCACCTGGCCCGGGTGCTCGAATGGTCGCTCGCCGGCGACGAGGGCGGGGAGTAAGCCCACCCCAGCGCTGCGGTGATATCCCGCCCGCACCTCAGGATGTGGGTGCGGGTGGGAGGCGCGTTCCTGGATCTCAGAAGAACGCCTGCAGCCCCGTCTGCGCCCGGCCCAGGATCAGGGCGTGGACGTCGTGGGTGCCCTCGTAGGTGTTCACCGTCTCGAGGTTCTGGGCGTGGCGCATCACGTGGTACTCGCCCATGATGCCGTTGCCGCCGTGCATGTCCCGGGCGGTGCGGGCGATGTCCAGCGCCTTGCCGCAATTGTTGCGCTTGACCAGCGAGATCATCTCCGGGGCCATCCGGCCCTCGTCCATCAGCCGCCCGACCCGGAGCGAGGCCTGCAGGCCCAGCGCGATCTCGGTCTGCATGTCGGCGAGCTTCTTCTGGACGAGCTGCGTCTGCGCCAGGGGCCGGCCGAACTGCTTGCGCTCCAGGGTGTAGCTGCGGGCGCGGTACCAGCAATCCTCGGCGGCGCCCATCGCGCCCCACGAGATGCCGTAGCGCGCCCGGTTGAGGCAGCCGAACGGCCCCTTGAGCCCCGAGACGTTCGGCAAGAGCGCATCCTCGCCGACCTCGATGCCCTCCATGACGATCTCGCCGGTGGTCGAGGCGCGCAGGGACAGCTTGCCCTTGAGCGTCGGTGCGGACAGGCCCTTCATGCCCTTCTCGAGGACGAAGCCGCGGATTGCGCCCTCGTGCGCGTCGGACTTCGCCCAGACCACGAACACGTCCGCGAAGGGCGCGTTCGAGATCCAAATCTTGGCGCCGGAGATCCGGTAGCCGCCGTCGATCTTCTCGGCCTTGGTCTTCATCCCGGCCGGGTCCGAGCCGGCATCGGGCTCGGTCAGGCCGAAGCAGCCGATCCACTCGCCCGAGGCGAGCTTCGGCAGGAACTTCTGCCGCTGCTCCTCCGAGCCGTAGGCGTGGATCGGGTACATGACGAGGGAGGACTGCACGCTCATCATCGAGCGGTAGCCGGAATCCACCGCCTCGACCGCCCGCGCCACCAGCCCGTAGGCCACGTAGGAGGCGCCCGCGCAGCCGTACTCCTCGGGGAGGGTCACGCCGAGGAGACCGAGTTCGCCCATCTTCCGGAACAGGCCGGGATCGGTCTTCTCGGTGGCGTAGGCCTCGACGATCCCCGGGAGAAGCTGCTCCTGCGCGAAGCTCTGGGCGACGTCGCGGATCGCCCGCTCGTCCTCGGTGAGCTGATCCTCCAGCAGGAAGGGATCGTCCCAGACGAAGCGGGCCGAGGCCGGGGCCGACGGTGAGGCGCTGCCCGGAGGGCGCATCGGAGCGTTCATCGAAATTCCTCGCCTGCAGGGAAGCGCGGGTCCTCGCGGCCCGCGCGCTTGGCCCTACCCTAGACCCGCGCGGCGCCCGGTCCAACGCGCGCGGTGACGCCGGGGCGTTGCCGTCACGCCCGGCCGAGGAGCGTGAGCCAGGCCAGCGTGGTGAGCGGCGCCAGGAGGGTCGAGACCAGGACCGAGGCCGCGACCATGCCGGTCTCGGTCCGGTAGCGCGCCGCCAGCAGGTAGGCGTTGATCCCCACCGGCATGGCGGCAAACAGGGTGGCGACGCCCGCGTAGGCGGCCGGCATGGCGAAGACGTGGAAGGCCAGGACCCAGACCGCGAGCGGGTGGAGGAGATTCTTCAGGAGCGCGATCACCAGGGCACCCTTGAGGTCGAACAGTACCCGGTAGCGCTTCAGGCCGGCGCCGAGCGCCACCAGCGCGCAGGTGGAGGCGGTGCCCGCGAAGGCGTCGATCAGCGACCGGGCGATGCCGGCCGGCGCGAGGCCGAGGGCCTTCATGGCCATGCCGATCAGCAGCGCCACGAAGATCGGGTTGCGCAGGAGCACCAGGGCGAGACCGCGGATCCGCGCCAGGACCGGCAGGCCGGAATCGGACTCGATCAGGAAGGTGGCGCTGCCCATCATGAGCGGCAGGTGGACGGCGAGCAGCATGAACAGCGGGAAGGCACCCTCCTCGCCGTAGGCCTGGAGGATCATCGGGACGCCCACGAACACCGTGTTCGACTGGCTCGCCGCGAAGCCGTGGAGGATCGCGCCGCGCCGCTCGATCCCGGCGCGCCGCCGGGCAATCAGCGTGCCGACGAACCACGAGATCGCCGCGCCGCCGAAATACGCGACCCAGTAGGACCACGCGACGGTCCCGCTCATCCCGGGCTTGGTCAGCGTGGCGATGATCAGCGCCGGGACCGCGACGGCGAAGACGTATTCCGACAGCCCGTCGCTGACCTTGTCGGAGAGGAGCCCCGCGAGGGCGGCCGCCCAGCCGATCAGGACGATCCCGAAGATCGGGGCGATGATGGCGAGGGCGTTCACGGGGCCGGCGGGAGAAGGGTCTGGTGCGCGGGGGGCGACTCGGCCCATAGCACGCCGTCGCGCCGCGTCGCGCACCGTCGGGAGCTGTGCTGGCATGTCGGACGAGAGGGGATCGGCGATTCACCGCGCCGCCGCGCAGGGCTACGGTGCCGAGGCGGACACCTACGTGACGGGCCGCCCCGATTATCCGGCGGCCGTGACCGGCTGGCTCGCGGCGGATCTCGGTCTCGGGCCGGGGCGGCGGGTGCTCGACCTGGGCTCGGGCACCGGCAAGTTCCTGCCCACCCTGCGCACGACCGGAGCCTCCGTCGTCGCGGTGGAGCCCGTCGACGCCATGCGCGCGCGGATCGCGGGCGCGCATCCGGAGGTCGAGGCCCTCACCGGGACCGCGGAGGCGATCCCGCTGGACTCGGCGAGCCTCGACGCGGTGGTCTGCGCCCAGTCCTTCCACTGGTTCGCCACGGCCGCCGCGCTCACCGAGATCGCCCGGGTGCTGCGTCCCGGCGGCCGGCTCGGGCTGATCTGGAACGTGCGCGACGAGACCGTGCCCTGGGTCGCCGCCCTGTCGCGGATCACCGATCCGCACGAGGGCGGCGCGCCGCGCTACCGCACCGGCGCGTGGCGGGCCCCGTTTCCCGCGCCGGATTTCGGGCCGCTGCGCGAGCGGCACTGGCGGCACGCGCACAGCGGCACGCCCGAGGCCGTGATCCTCGACCGCACGCTCTCGGTCAGCTTCATCGCGGCGCTTCCCAGCGCCGAGCGCGCCCGCGTCGCCGCGGCGGTGCGGGCCCTCATCGCCGACACGCCCGAACTCGCCGGCCGAGCGACGCTCGACTTCCCCTACGTGACGACGGCCTACAGCAGCGTGCGCGCCGGACGGCGTCGAGGTCGGCCTACTTGTTCTCCAGCACCTTGATCGGATCCGTGCGCTGGCTCGCGGGCGGCTCCTTGGTCAGATTGGCGCCGCCCTCCCGCTGCACCTTGACGTCCTGCGGCGCGCCCGGCCCGCCGACGGCGCGGCCGCCCTCGGTGCTCTGCGTCGGCACGGTGCCGGAGGCGAGTTCCAGACAGGTCACCATCTCGACGTAGGATGGGAAGCCGCCCGCCTTGAACTGGTTCTGGCACTGGCGCTTGGCGGCGGGCGTGTAGCTGCTCCAGTGCCGCTCGGCCTCCTTCTTGGCGTCGCGCTCGGAGCGGATGCAGCCGTCGTAATTCGCCTTGTCGCTGATGGTCGTGTTCGTGACCTGGGCCGACTGGCAGGTGCGCTCGACGTCGAGATCGGGCACCGCGTCGGCCCGGGCGGAGGCCGACGCGAGCGCCAGGGTGAGCAGCGCGAAGGTGCCGGGGACCATCGTGCGGAAACGGGTCGTCATGTCGTCAGACTCGCGATCTGTGGCGGTTCGCGCCGCCGGAACTGCCGGCACAACGCGCCAGGAACCCGTTCGGCACCAAGCGCCCGCGACGATCACCCCGGGTGGGCGCCGCGCAGGGCCTGATCGAGATCGCCGTACAGGTCGTCCGCGTCCTCGATGCCGGCGGACAGGCGCAGCAGGTCCGGCGGGCAGGGACTGCCCGGGCCTTCCACCGAGGCGCGGTGCTCGATGAGGCTCTCGACGCCGCCGAGCGAGGTCGCCCGCTTCCAGAGCCGCACCCGCGCCGCCGTGGCGATGGCGCCGGCCTCGCCGCCGGCCACCCGGATCGACAGCATGAAGCCGAACCCGTCCCGCATCTGCCGGCAGGCGACCGCGTGGCCGGGATCGTCCGGGAGACCCGGGTAGAGGACGCGGGTCACGTGGGGGTGTCCGCTCAGGCGCCCGGCGAGGCGCAGGGCGCCCGCCGCCTGCGCGGCCGCCCGGAGATGCAGGGTCCGGAGCGAGCGCATCAGCAGGTAGGCCTCGAAGGGCCCGAGGATGCCGCCGCTGCCGGCGCGGATCCCCCGGATCCGCTCCCAGAACGCGTCGGCCCGCGCGCCCGCCAGCACGCCCGCCACCACGTCGGAATGGCCGTTGAGGATCTTGGTGGCCGAGTGCATCACGATGTCGGCGCCGAGTTCCAGGGGCCGGGTGTGGACCGGCGAGGCGGCCGTGGAATCCACGGCGAGCCGCGCCCCCGCCGCGTGGGCGATCTCGGCCGCCGCGGCGATGTCGGTGACCGTCCAGAGCGGGTTGCCGGGTGTCTCGATCCAGACGAGCTTGGTCCGGCCGGGCTCGATCGCGGCGCGCAGGGCGTCCGGATCGTCCGTGTCCGCGAAGGTCAGTGTGAGGCCGCGCCGGGGCGCCTCCTCGCGCAGCCAGCGCTTCAGCGCCCAGTACATGACCGTGCCGGCGACCACGTGGTCGCCGGGCTCCAGCGCGCCGAACACCGCGGTCGCCGCCGCCATCCCGGAGCCGAACAGCAGCGCGCCGGCGCCGGCGCCCTCCAGCATCGCCAGGACCGACTCCGCCTCGCGCACCGTGGCGTTGTCGGGCCGCGCGTAGCTGTAGCCGGAGCTGTAGCCGTTGTCGGGATCGCGGATGAAGGTGGTGGCGACGTGGAGCGGCATGACCACCGCCCGCGTCTCCGGCTCGATCCGGCCCATGGCCTGGGCCGCGAGGCTCCGGCGCGTGAAGTCCGGCTCGGCGTCGCTCCGGGTATCCGACCGACCCTGCGGCGCGTAAGGCTGTGACATCTGGCGATTCTCGGCGGATGGAGACGGGCGCGTGCCACGGCGCGTGGCCCCCGGCAAGCCGCGCCACACGCCGCGCCCGGTGGAGACCGACGATCATGACCGCCGCCACACACGTCCCCGGAGGATCGCCCCTGCCGCGCTGGCTGCGCCTCGCCGCCGCGATCCTGCCGGTGGCGGCCACCGCGGCCGTCGGCTCGATGGCGACCCAAGCCGAGATCCCGGGCTGGTACGCGAGCCTGAACAAGCCGGCCTTCAACCCGCCGAACTGGGTGTTCCCGGTCGCCTGGACGATCCTCTACACGATGATCGCGGTCTCCCTCTGGCGGCTGCTCGGCGCCATGCCGCGCACCGGGCCGAGCCGCGAGGGCTGGTGGCTCGCCCTCGCGGCGTTCCTGGTGCAGATCGCCCTCAACGCCGCCTGGACCCCGGTCTTCTTCACCGCGCACGCGATCGGCGCCGGGCTAATCGTCGTCGCGATGCTGCTGGTGATGGTGCTCTGGACGATCCGGCTGACCTGGCGCTTCGACCGGCTCGCGGCCTGGCTCCTCGTCCCCTACGCGGCCTGGGTCGCGTTCGCGACGCTCCTCAACGCCGCGATCCTGCGGATGAACTGACCGCCCATCCCGCCGGCGCCCGACCGCGCGCCGGCACGGCTGTCAGGACACGTGTTCGGGCTTCTCCTCGCCCGCGGGCCTGCCATCGTCGCGGGCGCGGTGCAGCAGGAAGATCGCGAACACCATCGTGAGGATCAGGCCCGCCAGCACGCCGAGCTCGATCATCGAGGCCTGGAACAGCGCCTGCTTCTCCGGCGACCAGTCCTTGGCGTGCATGATCTCCGACGATTGCAGGGTGATGACCAGCACCCGCCGGATCGAGGCGATCAGCCCGACGATCAGGAACGGCTCGCAGGTCAGCGTCCCCGACCGCATCGAGACCCGCACCGTGTGCAGGATCTCGATCAGCATCAGCAGGAAGAGGAGCCGGTCGATCACCTCCAGGATCTGCTGCGCGCCGCCAAGCGCCCGCATCGCCTCCCAAGTCATGCCGGCGGCCTCGATCAGCGCCACGAGGGCGGTGAGCGCCAACAGGATGCCGAGCGCCGCGTAGATGGCGTGCTCGGTGTGCAGGAAGATCGCGCTGGCGATCTTCGTCAGGCGGCCCTGATCTTCTGAGTGTTCGGACATCATTCCCCCCTGGAATGTGCCGAGACGATCAGCTTCCGAACCGCGCGTCCAGCCCGGCGGCGCGCGGGTTCAATCGATCGGGAACGGGAGTGGCGTTACGTCGCTGCCGGTGGCCGACGCCGATCAGTGGAAGAACGGCAGGGCGTGCGGCGCGAGGTAGCCGAAGCCGAGCAGCGCCGCCCCGGCGAGGCCCAGGAATCCGCCGGCGAAGACCAACAGGCTGATCCCGGTGATCACCTCGGCCGACGCCAGCACGATGCCGATCTGGAAGGCCGCCGAAGCCAATTCGTAATGGTGGTAGCGCAGCAGCGCGAGGTCGCGCCGGCCCTCGGACGCGCGGGCCTTCTCGGACAGTTCCTTGCGGCCCTCGCCGGTCGACGGCTCGGAATCCCAGCGCGCCAGGGTCTTGGACCACTCGGCGCGCTTGGCGGCGATCGCGTCCTGGTTCGGCCCCGGGGGCACCAGCGCCAGGGCCTCGTCGGCGGTCTTGAGCACCGTCGCGCGGATCGTGCGGGCCTGGAAATAGGCCCACTGGTTCGCGGCCTCGACGTTGGCGCCGATCGAATCCGTCTGGGACGCCTTGCCCAGCGTCTCGCTGAACGCGAGGAACAGCGCCAGCACCGAGATCAGCAGCGCCACGCGCTTGTTCGACCCCTCGATCGCCCCGTGACCACCCGACATCGTCTCGCTCGTCTCCGTTGATTCGGCGGGGCCGAGTCACAGCCCATCGCGGCGCGCGACGCAATGCGCCGCCGGTCGACAGGGGCCCGGATCCGGGTTCCCGCGCGGCGCTCCTCCGGGACAGCGTGCGCGTCCCGCGCTGAACCGCTCTACTCCGCGGCGATCCGTGGCGGCGGGTGCCCGTCGTTGGCCGGATGGGCCGGATCGTAGACGGGGGCATCCTCCGGATCGTCGCGCTCGCCCACGAAGCGGCCGAACAGCCGCGTCAGCAGGCGGGACAGGTCGTCCATCAGCACGAAGATCGCCGGCACAAAGACGAGCGACAGCACCGTCGAGACGATCAGCCCGCCGATCACCGCCACCGCCATGGGCGCGCGGAACTCGCCGCCGATCCCGTAGGCCATCGCGGACGGGACCATGCCGGCCGCCATGGCGATCGTGGTCATGACGATCGGCCGGGCGCGCTTGCGGCCGGCATCGACGATCGCGACGTTCCGGTCGACGCCGGCCCGGATCTGCTCGACGGCGAAATCCACCAGCATGATGGCGTTCTTGGTCACGACGCCCATCAGCATCAGGATGCCGATCACCACCGGCATCGAGATCGGCATGTGGCAGATCAGCAGTGCCAGGATCGCGCCGCCGATGGAGAGCGGCAGCGAGAACAGGATGGTCAGCGGCTGCAGGAAGTTGCCGAACAGCAGGATCAGCACGCCGAACACCATCATCAGGCCGGCGCCCATGGCCAGCGCGAAGCCCTCGAAGACCTCGCCCATCACCTCGGCGTCGCCGGTCTGGCTGATCGTGACCCCGGGCGGCAGGTTCTTGGCGGTCGGCAGGTTCATCACCTGGGCGATCAGCTCGGCCAGCGCGTCGCTGCCCTGCATGTCGCCCTCCAGGGCGACGCGCACGGCGCGGTCGTAGCGGTCGATGCCGGTCGGGCCCTGGCCCAGACTGATGTCGGCCACCGTCGCGAGCGGCACGGCCGTCCCGCCCTTCACCGGCACCTTCAGAGTCTCGAGGTCGGAGAGCCGCCCGCGCACGCTCTCGGGGAGCTGCACGCGGATCGGGATCTGCCGGTCGTTGGCGTTGAACTTGGCGAGGTTCATGCCGATGTCGCCGATCGTCCCGACCCGCACGGTCTCGGCGATGGTGTCGGTGCTGACGCCGAGATCGGCCGCCACGGCGGGCTTCGGCCGGATCCGGACCTCGGTCCGGTCGAGGGGCGCCGTCGACATGACGTTGACGAGGTGCGGGACCTGCTGGGCCTCGCGCTGGAGCTTTGCGGCGACCTCGGCCACCACCGCCTTGTCGGGACCGGCGATGATCAGCGCGAGGTCGCGCTGGCCGCCCTCGCGCAGCGCCCAGAAGCGCAGGTCCGGCTCCTCCCGCAGGATCGCCGCGACCTCGGCGTCGAGCTGCTTCTGGGTCCTGTGGCGGGTGTTCTTCGGGACGAGGTTGATGGTGAGGCTCGCGAGCCGCACCTCCTTCTTCGCCGGAAGCTGGCGGCCGCCGTCCACGAACACGCTCTTCACCTCGGGCAGCGCGCGGATCTTCTCCTCGATGCGGTCCGTGACCCGGACCGTGTCGGCGAGGCGGGCTCCCGGCGGCAGCTCGACCACGAACAGGGTGCGGGCCTGGTCCTCCGCCGGCAGGAAGCCCGCGGGCAGCAGGCCCGTGGAGGCGATCGAGGCGGCGAAGCACGCGATGCCGAGCACCAGCGTGATGAACTTGTGCCGGACCGACCACGCCACCAGGCGGGTGTAGCCGCGCATCACGAGGCCGTCCCGCTCGTGGTCCGGCCCGTGATCGCGCAGGAAGTAGGCCGCGAGCAGCGGCGTGATCAGGCGCGCCACGAGCAGCGACATGAACACCGCCGCCGCGATCGTCAGGCCGAACTGCTTGAAGTACTGGCCGGCGATGCCGCCCATGAACGACACCGGCGAGAAGATCGCGATGATCGTCGCCGTGATGGCGATGACCGCGAGGCCGATCTCGTCCGCGGCCTCCAGGGCGGCGCGGTAGGGCGATTTCCCCATCCGCATGTGCCGGACGATGTTCTCGATCTCGACGATCGCGTCGTCCACCAGGATGCCGGTGACCAGCGTGATCGCCAGGAGGCTGACGGCGTTGAGCGAGAAGCCCAGCGCGCTCATCACCCAGAAGGTCGGCAGCACCGAGAGGGGCAGCGCCACCGCGGCGATCAGGGTCGCGCGCCAGTCCCGCAGGAACAGCAGCACCACCACGACGGCGAGGATGGCGCCCTCGATCAGGCCCATCATGGCGGAGTGGTAGTTGCCGATCGTGTTGTCGACGCTGGTGTCGATCAGGTCGAACCGCACGTTGGGGTTGGCCGCGTGGAGCGCCGCGATCTTCTTGGCGACGCCCACCGACACGTCCGCGTCGCTGGCGCCGTTGGCGCGGGAGATCGCGAAGGCGACCACCGGCTCGCCGTTGAAGCGCGCGAAGGTGCGGGGCTCCTCGGCGGTGTCCGACAGGGTCGCGAGCTCGTCGAGGCGGACCTTGCGGTTGCCCGGCACCACGATGGAGGTCTTTGCCAGCGTCTCGAGGCTCGCCGAGGCGGCGAGCGCCCGGATCGACTGCTCCTGGCCGCCGACCTCGGCGCGGCCGCCCGCCATGTCGGCCGAGGTCAGGCGCAGCTGCCGGTTCACGTCAGCGGCGGTGATGCCGAGCGCGAGCAGGCGGTCGGGCTTCAAGGTGACGCGGATCTCGCGGGCGACGCCGCCGAGCCGCTCGACGCCGCCGACGCCCTTCACGCTCTGCAGGCCGCGGGCGACGACGTCGTCCACGAACCACGACAGGTCCTCGGGCGTCATGGCGGGCGCGGAGGCGCCGTAGACCATGATGGGCAGGCCGGCGATCTCCACGCGCGAGACGATCGGCTCGTCGATCGTCCGCGGCAGGTTCTGCCGGATCTTGGCGATGGCGTCCTTGACGTCGTTGGTCGCCCGATCCTGGTTCACCTCCAGGCGGAACTCGATCGTGGTGGTGGAGGTGCCCTCCGTGATCGTCGAGAGGATGTGCTTGACGCCCTTCACGCCGGCGACCGAGTCCTCGACCCACTTGGTGACCTGGGTCTGAAGCTCCGCGGGCGCGGCACCCGACTGGGTGATCGTCACCGACACGATCGGGATGTCGATGTTGGGGAACCGGGTGATCGGCAGCGAGCGGAAGCTCACCAGCCCGAGGATCATCAGGACCAGGAACAGGACCACCGAGGGCAGGGGTTTGCGGATCGCCCAGGCGGAGACGTTGAGGCGCATGGCCGGATCCTTCGACTCGTCCTACCGCGGCGCCGCGTCGGCGATCGGCGTGCTGGTGGCGGCCGGGACGGGGCGCACGCGGTCGCCGTCGCGCAGGAAGCTTCCGGCGCGGGCCACGACGCTCTCGCCGGCCGCGACGCCGGAGCGGAGTTCCGTGAAGCCGTCGGCGGAGAGGCCCGTGGTCACGGGCCGCGCCTCGACGCGCCCGTCCCTCGCCACGAGCACGCTGGCGCGGCCGTCGGCCGCGTAGAGCAGGCTGGAGACCGGGACGGCGACGCCGGTGCGGCGCGCGATCTCCACGCTGCCGCGCGCGAAGGCGCCGATGCGCAGGGCCGGATCATCGCCGAGGCGGATGCGCACCTTGCCGAGCCGCGTCGCCCGGTCGACCTCCGGGTAGACCCGGCGCACCTTGCCGGCGAGGCGGCGACCGTCATCGAGGTCGAGGCTCGCCGGATTGCCGACGTGGATGCGCGCCAGCGACGTCTCGGGCACCTCGCCCTCCAATTCGATCTCGCCCCGGGCGATCAGCCGGAACAGCGGCTCGCCCGCCGCCGTGGCGGTGGCGCCGATCCGGGCGGTGCGGCGGTTGACGATCCCGGCTTCGGGGGCGCGGATGTCGGTGCGGGCGCGCCGCAGGGCGATCTCGGCCCCGGCGGCCCGCGCCGTGGCGAGGTCGGCCTGGGCCGATTGCAGGCCGCCCCTGGCGGCGGCGAGGCGGCCTTCCGCCCCCTGCGCCGCCGAGACGCGCTGTTCCAGCACGGCCGCGGTGGCGTTGCCGGTCTTGGCGAGCGCCTGGGCCCGCTCGAGCGCCTGCTTGGCCTCCAGGTTGGCGGCCTCCGCCTGGACGATCTGGCTCCGGGCCTGGACGATGGCCGCCTCGGCGCGGGCGATCGCCGCCGCGTTCGAGGCCTCCTGGGTGACGATCATCTCCAGCGACAGCTTGGCGAGAACCTGTCCCTTGGTGACGCGGTCACCCTCCTCGACGAGGAGATCGGTGATGCGCAGACCCTCGACCTCGGGGGAAACGAGGATCTCGTCCCGGGGGACCAGCGTGCCGGTGACGACGGCCCGCTCGACGATCTCGCGGCTCTCGGCCGGCACGACCGTGACCGCGGGCGCGATGGCGGCGGCGTCGGGAACGGCGGCGGTCTCGACCGCCCGGGCCGGCGCCGCCGCGAGCATCGCGAGCCCGCACAGGAGACTGAGGCGAGACGCGCGCCAACGGACGGAGTTCACGGCGGGGACCTCGCAGTCGGCGCTGGACGGGTATTGCCTCTCCCTCGCTGGGCAGGTCGGCGTTTTCATGGCGAGCCATCCTGGACGGTGCCGAGCATAGCGCCGTCGCGCGAGGCCGTCGCCGGGCCTCGCGCCGCAGGTCATCGTGGCGGCCGGAGCGCGGCGGTTTAGATCGATCCAGCTGCAACCCGCCACGAATAGCGACGTTAATAGATCGATGGTCTTCTCGGGACCGGGGAGGGATCGATGAGCATTTTCCAGATTAGACAGAAAAAGAGCGGCGCGGTGCTCTGGACTGGCGCGGCTGCCGATGAGCAGACGGCCCTCGACGCTATGGCGCGCGAGGCGGGATATCGCGATTTCTCGTCCCTGCCGGACGCGATCCGCGCCGACGGGATCGAGGCGGCGAAGCTCGACCTGATCTCCTGATCTCGGACTGCGCTACCCGCGCCGGAGCGGATCCCGCTTCGGCGCTGCCGACGTTCGGATCTTCGCTGGCCGACCGATCAGAGGCGCCGCACTAGGTCGTCGATCGTCGCGGCGCAGGTCCGGACCGCGTCCGGATCGTGCAGGCCGCCGATAAACGCGGGGTCGAGGGCGAGGCCCGCCGCGATCAGGCCCGGCCACGCCGCGGGCGAGGGCCAGCCGGGATGCACGATCGCGGCCCCGAGCCGGGCCAGCGCCTCGGCCTTCTCGGTCTGCTCGCCATAGGCCCGCTCCTCCGGCAGGCAGAGGAAGCGTTTCCGCTGCGCGGCGGCCAGGGCAACGACGCCGTCGCCGCCGCCGCCCACCAGCAAAGCCGCCCGCGCGACCCGCGCCTCGACGTCGGGGACCCAGCCGTGCAGGTGCAGGTTGTCTGGCACGGGGCCCGAGCCCGAGACCGGTCCCAGGACGTGCCACGGCCGGTCCGGTACCGCCCGCGCCGCCGCGGCGAGCTCCGCGAGGCTGCCGCCCGCGCCGCCCCGGCCGAACACCACCACGATCTCGCGCCCCGATTCGGTCGGGGCCTGCGCCGGCGCGCCGAGGAACCCCGCGTAGAGCGTCTTGGCCCGGACCCAGTCCGGCACGGCCGCGCCGTCGAGCGCGGCGGGGAACGGGGCGAGCAGCCGCGTTGCGCTGCGGAAGGCTTCCAGATGCGGCCGGTCGGTCCGTGTCCCCGCGAGGCGCACCACCAGGGTCGGCACCGACAGGAGACGCGCCAGGATCGCCACCTCCACCGAGACGTCGACGACCAGGAGGGCCGGGTCGGCCCGCTCCGCCCAGGCGGCGATGCGCGCCATCCGCGCGCGGACCCCCGGATGGTCGAGCGGCGCGTAGTGCAGGGCCTCGGGCCGCTCGATGGCGCCGTCCCGGCCGTCGAAGGCCGCGTCGCCGAGGGGGCGGTCGTCGGGCAGGTCGACGATGTCGAGGCCTGCGGTGTCGAACCCGGCAAGGGTGCCGAGGACGGTGCAGGGCCGGTTCAGGGCGCCCGCGACCGCCCGGGCCCGCTGGAGATGGCCGGCGCCCTGGTGGTGGACGTACCAGCCGATGCCGCGGGTCACGCGGCGTCCCTCAGGGACAGGGCGAGGGCGTCGAGATCGGCGACCGCCAGATCGAGGGCGCATTCCCGCGCGGGCGGGCTGCGCGACTCGAGGATCCGGTCGGCCCGCTCCACGAAGGCGATGTCGTTCGGGCAGGCCCCGACGGCGGCGAGATCCTCCGCGTCGAGCCCGAGCCGCGCGCAGGCCGCGGCGCGGGCCTGGGGGTCGAGGTGGAAGGCCCGGCGCAGGGCCGCGCGGCGCAGGATCAGCGCCTGCCAGTGGGCCGCCTCCGGCAGCAGGTAGGCCTCTCCGTCGAGGACGCGGGTCCGGCGGAGCATCTCGGTGGCCATGCCGCCCGAGACCCGTCCCTGATGGCGGGACGAGACCAGGACCTGCACGTCCGGGCAGTGGCGCAGGCGCGCACCGTTGGCGCGCAGCAGCCCGACGAGGGCGTTGTCCTCGCCGCAGGGCAGCGCCGGCAGTCCGCCCACAGCCCGGTACAGGATCGCGGGAACGGCGAGGCTCGCGCCGGTATGGTCGCCGTGGCGGGGGGGCGGGTCGTAGGGCGGCGGGTCGAGCAGGTCCTCCAGGCGGCGGACGCCGGACCAGTAGCGCTCGATGCGTGCGTGCAGGTCTGCGAGGGCGGGGTCCGGGGTGCCGTCGTCGTCGATCACCAGCCGGCCGCCCACGATGTCCGCGGCCTCCAGCGCGCGGAGATTGGCCGCCACCCACTCGGCCGGCAGGCGGGCATCCGCGTCGGTGGTGAGAAGGATGCCGTCCGGCTCACCGTCGGCCTCCAGCCAGTCGGCACCGGCATCGAGCGCCATCCGCCGGGCCGTGCCGACATGGGCGTCCGCGCCGACGAGGTCGACCGCGATCAGCCGGAGGGTCAGCGTCGCGAGGATGCCCGAGGCCTCGACGTCCCGCACCGCCTGGACGGTCCCGTCCGTGCAATTGTTGGCCAGCACCACGACGCGCAGCGGCGCCCGCGCCGAGACGCCGTTCTGCGCCGCCAGGGAGGCGAGCAGGCGGGGCAGGCGCTCGGCCTCGTTCCGGGCGGGAATGCAGACGACGCAGGGCGGTGGGGCCGGGTGATCGGCGTCGGTGGTCATGACAGGTCTCCCGTGGCACCCTCGTGCGCCGCGGAGGTCGAGGGCGGCCCGTCATGCCGCCGGGCTCCGGGCTCGGGTGCGAATTGCGGCGCGCGGATCCGCGCCGTTCAGCCGCGTCCTCCGGCGACGCGCAGGGCCGGCCGCGCCCGCTCGGCGCAGCGCGCGATCACGGCGTCGTAGGCTTCCAGATAGCGCCCGGTCATGGCGGCGGCGTCGTAGAGCGCCTCGGCGCGGTCGCGGCAGGCCCGGCGCGACAGGCCGGCGGCTTCCCGGATCGCCACCGAGAGATCCTGCGGATCGTCCGGGCGCCCGAGGCGGCCGCAGGACGCGTCCAGGATGTCGGGCATGGCGCCGCGGCGGAAGGCTGCCACCGGGGTGCCGCAGGCGAGCGCCTCCGCCACGACGAGGCCGAAGGGCTCCTCCCAGCGCGGCGAGACGATCGCCACGCGGGCCCGGCCGAGATGGTGGGCGAGGTCCCGGTGGGAGAGATGACCGAGATGCGTCAGGTCCGGACCGAGGCGCGGGGCGATCTCGGCGGCCCAGTAGCCGGGATTGAGCTTGGGACCCGCGAAGGTCAGCGGCAGCCCGGCGGCCCGGGCCGCGTCGATCGCGAGGTGCAGCCCCTTCTCGGGCACGATCCGGCCCGACCAGAAGGCGAAGGGCGGATCGTCGGCAGCGTGTGAGAACGCGAAGGTCGAGAGGTCCACCCCGTTGTCGACCACCTGGGCGCCGGGCACGAGATGCGCCCATTCCTGCGCCAGGGACGGCGAGACCGCCAGGAAGGCCATGTCGGGATCGGCCTGGACCACGCCGCTGACCAGGGACTCGAAGGGCGGCGTGTGCAGCACGGTCACCCAGGGCAGGCCTAGCCGGGCGCTCTCGCGCAGCGGCAGCGCGTGCAGGGAATTGTTGTGGACGAGATCGAAGCCGCCGGCCGCGACCATCTCCATCATGCGCCGGTAGGCGTCCTCCTCGGTGCGGTCGATCACCTCCTCGCGCTCGGGATCGAGGAGCGCGTCCCCGGTCGGATCGCAGAGCGTCACGGGATCGAGCGCCGGGTCCGACCCGCGGCTGGCGAACAGCGTGACGTCGTGCCCGTGCCGCTTCAGCGCGACGGTCAGGAGGTGCGTGTGCATCTCCAGGCCGCCGGCATAGGGCTGGCCGATCGGGTATTTCAGATGTGCGAGGACAGCGATCTTCACGCGCGCACCGAGTCCGGTTGGGTGGGGATTTCTGCCGCCCGCAGCGGCGTGAAAGGACTTCTTTCCGCGGCGAGGGTGGCGGGGATCATGCCGAATGTTTCTTCAACAAGCGTTGCTTCGACGGGGTCTGAGCGACGACGAACGCGACGCTTCCCGGCTTCGTAAGCGCGGCGGCCTGAACCATTGATGATCGAGATGAGCGGGTGGCCGTTCACGCCGCGGCGCGGCACGCCCCCGGGCGCCCCTGAGGCCCGCGGTCGCGGAGCCCGGGGCGGCCTGTTAGGCTGCGGGGCCGCGCCGGCCGTGGCGTCGGCAGGGGAGGGGTGTCGATGGGGCTTCCGTTCGGGCTCAGCGTGTTCGCCGTGGGCGTGGCGGCGATGGCGATCGTCACCCTGGCCGCGGGCGTGAAGATCGTGCCCCAGGGCTACGTCTACACGGTGGAGCGCTTCGGCCGCTACGCCCGCAGCCTCGACGCCGGACTCGGGCTGATCACGCCCTTCGTCGAGCGCGTCGGCCGCAAGGTCAACGTGATGGAGCAGGTCATCGACGTGCCGAGCCAGCAGGCCTTCACCCGCGACAATGCCGGCGTCACCATCGACGCGGTCGTGTTCTACCAGGTCCTCGACGCGGCGCGCGCATCCTACGAGGTCTCGAGCCTCGACCTCGCCGCCACGACGCTGACCATGACCAATATCCGCACCGTGGTCGGCTCGATGGATCTCGACCAGCTCCTCGCCCACCGCGACGAGATCAACGAGCGCCTGCTCCGGGTGATGGACGCGGCGGCCTCGCCCTGGGGCGTCAAGATCAACCGGATCGAGATCAAGGACATCGTGCTCCCGGCCGATCTCGCCGGGGCGATGGCCCGGCAGATGAAGGCCGAGCGCGAGAAGCGCGCCTCGATCCTGGAGGCGGAAGGGCAGCGCGCCGCCGAGATCCTGCGGGCCGAGGGGCGCAAGCAGTCGGCGATCCTGGAGGCGGAGGGCCGGCGCGAGGCCGCCTTCCGCGACGCGGAGGCGCGGGAGCGCTCCGCCGAGGCCGAGGCGACGGCGACCGGCATGGTCAGCCGGGCGATCGCCGAGGGCGACATCGCGGCGGCGAACTTCCTCGTGGCCGAGAAGTACGTCGACGCCGTGCGGGCGATCGCCACCGCGCCGAACCAGCGGGTCGTGGTGGTGCCGATCGAGGCGGCGGCGCTCGCCGGCACCCTCGGCGGCATCGGTGAACTCACCCGCTCGGTCTTCGGCGACGGCGCCGCCGCGCCCCGGCGCACCGGGACCCCGCCGAACGTCGCTGCGCCGCGGGCCTGACGCCGGTGACGATCGCCTCCCTCGCCGGAACCTTCGAGGCCCTCGGGGCGGCCTGGAGCTGGGTGATCGCCGGCCTCGTGCTGGCCGGTGCCGAGATCCTGCTGCCCGGCGTGTTCCTGATCTGGCTCGGGCTCGCCGCCGTCGCGACCGGCCTCGCGGCGGCGGCGCTCCCTATGCCCTGGCAGGGCCAGACCCTGCTGTTCGCCGGTCTCGCCGTCGCCCTGGTGGCGCTCGCGACGCGCCTCCAGCGGCGCGGCAAGGGTACCGGGCCGGAGCTGAACCGGGCCGACCGGGGCCTGATCGGGCGCGAGGGGGTGCTCGACGAGCCGATCGTGCGGGGCGCGGGCCGGATCCGCTTCGACGACACGCTGTGGCGGGTCGAGGGGCCCGACCTGCCGGCGGGCCGGCGGGTGCGCGTCACCGGGATCGGCGGCACGGTCCTGCGCGTGGAGGCGGCCTGAGGGCCGCGCCTACCCGAACGCCCCGACCTCGTGCTGGATCATTCCCGAGATTTCCCGCACCTGATCGAACATCCGGCGAATCGGCTGGAACAGGTTGGCGTGCTCGGACTCGTAGGTGCCGACGTCGCGCGGGCCGGCCGGCTCGCCGAAATTGAGGCCGAGCGTCGGGTCCGGCGTGACCGGGAAGATCGCGTCGAGGAGCTTCAGGCAGCCGTCGATGTCCAGCCGCAGGAAGCGCTCCAGCAGCTGCTCGCGGGAGATGCCCGCCTGCGGCCGGAAGCCCGGGATGTGCACCGCCAGGAACCAGATCCGGTGGATCAGCGCGAGGCGCAGGGCGTGGAGCAGCGTCAGCCGGGCCGACATGGCGGGCAGGTCCGGGGCGGCCGCGCTCAGGGCGAGCCAGTCCCGGGTCAGGCGTCCGAACAGGTTCCGCAGCGCGGGGGCGAGGTCGAGGCGCTCCAGCGCCCCCGAGATCACCACGAGCTCGTCCCGGCGGAAATCCTTCTGGGTGCGCCGCGCCCGCTCCAGCCACACGGCCGGGTCGAGGGTGTCGATATAGGCCCGCAGCACGTCGAGGTCGCCGACCGAGGCGGCGTGCTGGACCAGCCGGAAGGCCCGGGAGAAGCGCACCGAATCGCGCCGCATGTCGCGGAACAGGTCCGGGCCGCGCTGGGCGGCCCGTCCGATCCCGTGGAGGGAATTCGCCAGGAAGCCGAGCTGGTGCAGGATCGCGTTGTTGGGGATCGCCCGCATCTGGCGCGGATGGGTGATCCGCGCCGGGCCGCCGTTGTCGGTCTGGCGCGCCACCGGGCGCGACCCGGTCCGGTCGATCAGGCTCGGGCCGAAGGTGCCGAGCAGGGCGGCGTAGCCCGGGTCGTCGACCAGCGCCTCCATGTCCTGGCGGGCGGCGGTGAAGAACTCGAGGGCGAAATCCGGCTCGGCGTAGATCGGATCGATCCTGCCGTCGGAGGCCTTCGGCCGGTCGTTCAAGGCGTAGTCCGGGAACGAATCCTCCTCCGTCACGTCGAGCGCGTAGACGTGCTCGGCGATGCGGGCGACGCTGGCGCGCGCCAGCGCCTCGGTGCCGTACAGCAGGTAGCCGTCGGTGCCCTGGAAGCTCGATTCGAGCCTGACCCGGATGCCGGCCTTTCGGGCCCGGTCCCGCGCATCCTCCGGGGCGAGGTAGGCGAGGCGGTCGCGCAGGGAGGTCGGATGGGCGCCGCGCCCGATCGACTCGCCGTGCGTGTCGAAGATCGCGAGCTCGACGTCGGACAGGCCGTTCTGGACCAGCATCTCGGTGATGCGCAGCCGCAGCCGCTCGATCCAGAAGGTCGCCGCCAGCTGGCCGACGTAGCGGCCCGAATCGGAGTAGCCGAACTGCACGGTGAGCCGGCCGATGCGCTTCAGGTACTGCCGCCAGTGCGGGTTGCGCAGGGCGTCGTCGAGCACCCGGATACCCTGCTCGAGGGCGCTCGCCGTCTCGAACAGCGGCGTGATCTCGAGCTTGTCGGCGATGCCGTAGTGGCGCGCGAGCCAGAGGGCCGCGAGCAGGGTGTAGCCGGTCTCGGTCTCGGCGATGAGGAAGCGCACCGGATGGGTGCCGTCCACGTGCTTGAGGATCTGGGCGATCGTCATCATCAGCCGCGCCGCCGAGGCCCGCTCGGCCGCGAGCGCTCCGAAATCGACGGCCACCGGGCGGACGTCGTTCAGCAGGGTGTGGATCGTCGCGAGGTGGGAGCGGCGCCGGGCCGCGTCGGTGGGCTCGCCCTCCAGGTCGATCACCCGCCGCACCGCGTTGTGGATCTGGCTGGCGTTCAGCCGGAAATGCGGCAGGGCGTTCGACAGGCCGTGCGTCGCGACGCCCGCGCGCAGGATGGCAATCCGGCGCTGGTCGCCCGCGTCGTCGGCGGCCTCGAGGGCCTGGGTCAGCCCGGCGACGAGGGCGCCGGCATCGGTCTGGGCGCGCTCGCGCTCGATGATGAGCGCCAGGGCGAAGCGGTGCACCGCCTCGAGGGAGGGCTGGTCGCCGAGGCGCGGCGCCACGGTGAGCTGGCGGTTCACCGCCGCCAGGGCGTTCTCGGCGAGGGCCCGGACCTCCCGGCAGGCGGGGATCTCCGGCAGGTCGCGCATCACCCGGTCGAACTGCATGCGCTTCGAGATCAACCGGTAGCGCAGGGTGTCCCACCAGCCGATATCGGTCCGTCCGTCGGTGTCGCAGCCGACCCAGCTGGCGATGGCGAAGGGGCGTGGCGTCAGCTCCGTCCAGCGGTCCGGCCAGCGCGCGCGGGCGGCGTCGAGCAGGGCGCCGTTGAAGGCGTCGAGGGCGAGCCGGCCGTTATTGGCCGCCGCGCAGGCCTGCTCGAACTCGACATCCAGGGTGATCGGCACGTCCGGCCGCGTCGACAGGGCCGCCGCGCGCGCGATCAGCCCGGCGCGGTCCTTGGCGTCGGGCAGGCTCGCGGCCTCGGCGAGGAGGCCGGCGACGGCCCGGGGCATGCCGAAGGTAGGGTGGGCGGTGAACACCACCGCGAAGGCGGTGCGGTGGATCAGGGCCGCGAAGGTCTCGACGCTGTCCGCCCGGTCGGGGGCCGCCGCCACGAGCCGGGCGGGAATTCCCGCCTGCGGGTCGTCCGGGCCGGCGTCGAGCCCGACATAGGCGCGCAGCCGCTCCGCCCGCGCCGCCAGGGCCGCGGCACGCAGGCGCACGAACAGCCCGTCCAGGTCGCCGGTCGAGATCTCGTCCCGGTCGAAGCGCCGGGTGATCGCCAAGGTCACCGCCAGGACGGGATTGCGGAACGGATCCTCCCGGGCCTGCTCCCGGGCGGCCTCGATCAGGCCGAGGAGGTGCGCCTCCAGTTCCTCGGGCTCGCGGCTCGGCTCGTGCTGCATCGGTCGGTCCCGGCTCCGGTCTGCCCGCATCTACCCGGTCCGACGGCCCACGCAAGGAGCGTTCCGCGCGCGATCGGGGACACGGCCGCGACGCGGCGGGGAGACATCGAGGCCTGGATGGGGTGGCGGTGGCCCGAACCGCAGGTTAGAGCTGGCCTCCTGATGGAGCGCCTGTTCATCATCCTGGCTATTCTGGTCTTCGCCGTCGCCATCGTCGCGGTCGCCGCGATGGCGGCGCGCGGCCGGCGCGAGCCCCTGCGCATGGGTTCCGAACTCGACATCGAGGACGAGGACCTGCTCATCGGCTCGGTCGGACCGCGCAAGAGCCCGATCGACCGCAGCGCACAGGTGCTCGACCCGCGGGTGCTCGATCTGGAAGCGATTGAATTGGAGCCGATCCGAGCTCTCGACCGGACGCAGCGCAACCAGCCGCTCCGCGGGGATCCGCCGGGAGCCGCGCGATGAGGCTGCGCGCGCGCGGGGTGGCCGGGCTGCTGCTCGCCGGCCCTCTCTGCCTGTCGATGATGCAGAGCGTTCCGGCGGCGCCCGCCGGCAAGCCGGCCGCGCCTGCCCAGGTCACGCCTGCCCAGGTCGCGCCTGCGCAAGTCCCGCCTGCCCAAGTCCCGCCTGTCCCTGCGGCGCCCGCGGCGGCGGCGCCAGCAACGCCCGGTCAGATCGACCCTCGGGCGGCGAGTCCCACGCCGGCCGCCGGTCCGACTCTCGAGCAGCCCTGCGGGACGCAGGCGGCCCGCTTCGAGAGCGCCAAGGGGTTCAAGATGGTGATCACGCGGGCCGGGCAGGTCCGCACGACGAACCCGCTCAGGCCGCTGACGACCGAGGTGAACGAGGTGCTCCAGGTCGTGATCGCCGGCAAGGTCGCCACCGCCTACGGGCCGGACTTCACGACGCTGCGGCGCGGCGGCGCCGCGTCGGGCGTCGAGGCTATGCTGGGCAGTCCGATCCAGTGGGAGCCGACGCTGCCGACCTTCCCCGATCCGATCGCGATCGTCACCGAGGAGGGGACGCCCCTGGCGCAGCTCACGTTCCGCGCCTGCGAGGCGCCGCCCGCCGTCAAGGCGCCGAAGGTGCCGAAGGCCGAGGCCCGCAAGAAGGCGCCCCGGCACGCGGCGCCGAAGGCCGCCGCGGCCCCGAAGACGCCCCCCGGCTTCTCCATGCCTCAGGGGGCGATCGCCGAGTAGCGGCTACTTCTGCTTGGCGATGACCTTGTCCTTGATGCCGTCGTAGACGTTCTTCGGGATGATCTTCTTGGAGACGAGGTCGTCCTTCCCGCGATACGGCCGCCCCTTGATGATCGCGGCCGCGCGGGCCGCGCCGATGCCGGGCAGGGCGTCGAGCTCCTCGGCGCTGGCGCTGTTGAGGTCGATGAGTGCACCCTTGGCGGCGTTCGGCGATCCGGCGACCGGTGCGCTCGGCGCCGCGGGCTTCGCGGGGGCCATGGGGGCCGCGGTCGTCGGCGCCTGGGGCGCCTGCGCCAGGGCGGGAGCCGCGACGAGGCTCGACAGGAGGGCGAGGAGGGCGAGGGTCTTGGTGGAGGAGGCCATGGCGTTCTCCCGAGAGGCGCGGCCCGCACCGCGGTGCCGTCGCGTCAGAACTGCGCCGCCCCGATTGAACCCGCGCTTAACGGTTGTGGTCCGGCACCCCTAGCCACGGGCCGGCGCCGGAGCTATAAGCCGGCCCTCATCCGTATCCCGCGGTGTGCGTGGCGATCCTCGATCGAGGAGCCGCCCGCGCGCCGCTTTGTCCGCGGCGTCACGAAGGATCCAGCCATGGCCGTTCCGAAGCGAAAGACCTCCCCCTCCCGCCGCGGCATGCGCCGCTCGGCCGACGCCCTCAAGGCGCCGACCTACGTCGAGGACAAGGATTCCGGCGAGCTGCGCCGCCCGCACCACATCGACCTGAAGACCGGCATGTACCGCGGCCGTCAGGTGCTGAAGGTGAAGTCCGCCGAGGCCTGAGCCTTCGCGAGGGCGGCGCCTCAGGCGAGGCGCCGCGCCGCCTCCGCGTAGCGCGCAGCGGCCATCCGGGTCCGTTCCAGGCGCGACGGCAGCAGCGTCGGATCACCCGCCGTCAGCAATTGCGCGATGAAGCCGGCGCGGGGTCTCCCCGCGGCCGCGCGTTCCGCTGTCCGGGGGGCGGGCGGCTCGTCGGACCGGCCCCCGTCGATCAGGGCGAGAGCCTGGACCTCCGTCCGCGCCGCCTCGGGGGATCCGTCCGCGTCCGGGACCGGCGCGCGCCGGGTGGACCGGACCTGTGTCGGGCCGAGACGGCTGACTGTTCCGATCCGCACCATGCGCACATTCTCCGCACGTTTCCGTGCCCGTGTCGCAAAGGTGGGGCCGACGTTTACGGATCGTCAACCCTTCGTCCGGCCGGTCCGGCCGAATTACTTTTTCGCGAGCGCCTCCAGGCGCTGCTGCATCTCCAGCATCTGGCGCTTGAGATCGTCCAGCTCACCACCCCCGTATTGCGCGGACTGTGTCGGGGCCGGCGCCGTCGGCTGGGCTCCGGGCGCGGGCGGCGCGAAGCCCGTGAACATCTTCATGGCGTCGCCGAAGAAGTTCATGTTGGTGCGCACCTGCTGCTCGATGGCGTTCTGGAACGCTGCCGGACCGAAGCTCTGGGCGAACTTCTCGCGCAGGCCGTCCTGGTCCTTGGCGAAGTTCGCCATCGAGAATTCGAGGAAGCTCGGCACCATCGTGCGCATGCTGTCGCCGTAGAAGCGGATCAGCTGGCGCAGGAACGCCACCGGGAGCAGGTTCTCGGCGCCGGCCTTGTTCTCCTGCTCGAAGATGATCTGCGTGAGGACCGAGCGGGTGATGTCGTCGCCCGTGCGCGCGTCGTAGACGACGAAATCCTCGCCGTTCTGCACCATCGTGGCGAGGTCCTCCAGCGTCACGTAGGTCGAGGTGCCGGTGTGATAGAGGCGCCGGTTGGCGTACTTCTTGATGACGGTCTGTGTGGCCTTGACGGTATCCGCCATCGGGAACGGCCTTTCTGGACTCGGGACCGGGGGGCGTTGCAGACGCGCGGTGCTGTCTGGCGGGGGCTGTCTTCGCGCCCGCAACACGATCCTTAAAGCCTTCCCCGGGCGCAGAAAACAGCAAACTGCAGCTCTTCAACGCAGAATAATGCAGAGTGGTTGAGGCGGCCGCGCCATTTCAGTCTCGCGGTCGCGTCATCGGCGCGTTTGGCGCATCGATGCACAACCTTGACTTCGCCGACCTCAAGCCCTTCATCCCAGGGCCGGCACAGAGCGCGCCCCGGGACGTGGAGGCGCGCCGGCTCGCGAGAGGAGAACGTTCACATGGCAGGCAGCGAAGAGATCGTCATCGTCGGGGCGGCGCGCACGCCGGTCGGCTCGTTCGGCGGCGCCTTCGGGGCGGTGCCGGCCCACGAGCTCGGCGCGACGGCGATCAAGGCCGCCCTGGAGCGGGCCAAGGTCTCGCCCGATGAGGTGGACGAGGTGATCTTCGGGCAGGTCCTCACCGCGGGCGCCGGCCAGAACCCCGCCCGGCAGGCCGCCATCAAGGCCGGCATCCCCGAGAAGGCCACCGCGTGGGGCCTCAACCAGGTCTGCGGCTCGGGTCTGCGCACGGTCGCGATCGGCATGCAGCAGATCGCCAACGGCGACGCCAAGGTCATCGTGGCCGGCGGTCAGGAATCGATGTCCCTGTCGCCCCACGCGCAGTACCTGCGCGGCGGCCAGAAGATGGGCGACGTGAAGCTCGTCGACACCATGATCAAGGACGGGCTCTGGGACGCCTTCAACGGCTACCACATGGGTCAGACCGCCGAGAACGTCGCCCAGGCCTTCCAGCTCACCCGCGAGCAGCAGGACCAGTTCGCGACCCGCTCGCAGAACAAGGCCGAGGCAGCCCGCAAGGAGGGCCGGTTCAAGGACGAGATTGTCCCCGTCACCGTGCCGGGCAAGAAGGGCGACACGGTCGTCGACACCGACGAGTACATCCGCGACGGCGCCACCATCGAGGCGATGGCCAAGCTGAAGCCGGCCTTCACCAAGGACGGCACCGTCACGGCCGCCAACGCCTCGGGCCTCAACGACGGCGCCGCCGCCCTGGTGCTGATGTCGGCCTCGGAGGCCGAGCGCCGCGGCCTGACCCCGCTCGCCCGGATCAAGTCCTGGGCGACCGCCGGCGTCGATCCGAAGGTCATGGGCACCGGCCCGATCCCGGCCTCCCGCAAGGCCCTGGAGAAGGCCGGCTGGAAGCCGTCCGACCTCGACCTGATCGAGGCCAACGAGGCCTTCGCGGCCCAGGCGCTGGCCGTGAACAAGGACATGGGCTGGGACGACGCGAAGGTGAACGTCAACGGCGGCGCCATCGCCATCGGTCACCCGATCGGCGCCTCGGGCGCCCGCGTGCTCGTCACCCTGCTGCACGAGATGAAGCGCCGCGACGCCAAGAAGGGCCTCGCCACGCTCTGCATCGGCGGTGGCATGGGCGTGGCGATGTGCGTCGAGCGGACCTGATCGGTCTGTCACGACAGTATCGGCTCACAACATAGACTTAAGGCCGAAGTCAGAAAAAATCGCGTGCGGACGCCATCCGCACGCGGCATCAAGTGATGCGAACAGGAGGAAACAATGGCTCAAGGACGCGTCGCCCTCGTGACGGGCGGCACCCGCGGCATCGGCGCGGCGATCTCGAAGCGGCTCAAGGACAAGGGCTACAAGGTCGCCGCCAACTACGCCGGCAACGACGAGGCGGCCAACGCCTTCAAGGCCGAGACCGGCATCCCGGTCTTCAAGTTCGACGTGGGTGATCTCGCGAGCTGCGAGGCCGGCATCAAGGCGATCGAGGCCGAACTCGGCCCGGTGGACATCCTGGTGAACAACGCCGGCATCACCCGGGACGGCGCCTTCCACAAGATGACGTTCGAGAAGTGGCAGGCGGTCATCAAGACCAACCTCGACTCGATGTTCACCTGCACCCGTCCGCTGATCGAGGGCATGCGCAGCCGCAACTTCGGCCGCATCATCATCATCTCGTCGATCAACGGCCAGAAGGGCCAGGCCGGGCAGACCAACTACTCGGCCGCCAAGGCCGGCGTGATCGGTTTCGCCAAGGCCCTGGCGCAGGAGAGCGCCTCGAAGGGCATCACCGTCAACGTGGTGGCGCCGGGCTACATCGCCACCGAGATGGTGATGGCGGTGCCCGAGGACATCCGCAACAAGATCATCTCGACGATCCCGACCGGCCGCCTCGGCGAGTCCGACGAGATCGCCCACGCGGTCGAGTATCTCGCCAGCGACGAGGCCGGCTTCGTGAACGGCTCGACACTGACCATCAACGGCGGCCAGCACTTCGTCTGATCGCCGCGGGCGCGCCGGATCGAACCGGCGCGCCTGCCCTGTGGGCAAGTAGCCCCACCGCGTCGGGCGCGCATCTCTCCGTCCGAAGAGCGTTCCTTCCCACACTCCGCGCGGCCGAGCCCGACGACGGCGCTCCCCGCGCCGGGCCCCGCCTGCCGGCGACCGTCCCGGGCCGCGCCGCTCCGGCCCACGCGCCGCGCGTGCCGCCGGCCGCGGGCCCGCACCATCCGAACCATCAAGCGTGACGAAAGTCCTTCGCCGCGTGCGGAAGCGCGCGTCGGCCGGGATAACGGGCATTGCGGGCAACGATCGGCGCGACGGCCCGCGTGTTCTGAGACACGAACAATTCGAGCGGCCTCGTATAGATCTCCTTCCATCGGCTCACGGATGGTCCCGCCGATAGAAATCGAGGTCCCGAGGATCATGAACAACTGGTTTCACGGTAAATTCGGCGTTCAGTTTATCGGCGCGAGCCAGAATTGTTCTTCCCGCACGATCGCGATGCGTGACGACCGCTCCGCCGCCCGCCGCAGCCCCGCGCTGCCCGCGATCGCGAAGCTGGGGCTCGCTGCGGCCTGTGCCCTGGGGCTGGCGGCCTGCGTCACGCCGCAGGAGCGCCACGCGCTGGATCAGAACCAGTGCTACACCTTCGGCTTCGAGCCCGGCACCGACGGCTTCGCCGAGTGCATGATGGGCCTTCACCAGCAGCGCGCCGTCGCCCAGTCCAACAGCAACCTGTACTGGCAGGCTCAGCTCGCCGAGCAGAACCGCCGCCGCGAGGCCCAGCAGGACCTCTACAAGGTGATGAGCCTGCAGCGCACCGGCGACCCGCGCTTCCCCGTCTGCGGCGCCTCCTCGGACGGCGGCATGGATCGCCGGACCATGACTTGGTACGGCCCGAACTGCCGCGCCCGCTGATCCGGATCGAGGGAGGTCCCCATGTCCGACATGACGACGCGCGGCCCGCGCAACCCGAGCCGGATCATCTTCGTGATGGTGGCCCTGTTCGGCAGCGCCGTCGGGTTCGCGACCGCCAGCCTGGCCTGGTTCACGCTGGCTGTCCTCGGCTCCGCCGCGCTGACCTGCGCGGGCTACGGCCTGATCCGGCGGCGGCTCGGCTGGAAGCCGCTGAGCGGCGAGTACCTGTCCAACCTCATCTACGTGCTGATCCCGTACTAGGCGGACACCGCGCACGCCCCGCGGACGCGCCGCGGGGTCCGTCGGCGGGCGGCGCAGGTCCACGAAGGCCTGGCCGCGCCGCGCCCCCATCCCCCAGACCGCTCCGCCTCCGAGGCCGCCATGACGCTCGCCCTCATCATCACCGGCTTCCTGATCGTGAACTTCGCGATGGCCGGCTTCTTCTCCCTCGTGGCCCTGTGGGCCGACTGAGCCGCGTCGCTACGGCGCGCCGACGCAGTTGGCGTAGAAGGTCGTGGTCGCGGGCCAGTCGGAGAAGACCCCCAGCACGCCGACCTGTCCGTGCAGGACGTCGAGCAGCCGCAGGATGTCGCCGTCGCCGGTGACCACCGGCTTGATCGACTGGTAATAGTACCCGCCGCCGCCCTTCAGCGGGCCGGAGCGCTCCAGCGACCACGCGATCAGCCCCAGCCCGGCCGCCTTGGCCTCCCGGGCGTAGGTCGAGGGCTCGATCGTCCCGTCCGGCCCCGGCCGGACCAGCATCCACAGCGGCGGCGCCAGGATCTTCACGCCCTTCCGGGCGAGTTCGGCCATGCCGGGCTGCCACGTTGCGGGCTTCTCCGGGTCGAAGCCCTTCGCGGTCTCGTCCCGGTCGTCGAGGAAGACCGCCTGACGGCCGAACTCCGGATCCTTCTCCAGCCAGTAGAGGATGTCGCGCAGCTGGAAGCTCTGCGGGTAGACGTCGGAGGCCGGGATCCCGGCCTCTTTGTACTCGTCGACCAGCTGCTGGGCGTACATGTCCTGCGTGTAGGTGCCCTGGAACGGCATCGGGACCTGGGGCGCCTTCAGCTCGGGGGTGAACTTCCGCCCCATCCCCTTCACCAGCGCGATGTACTCCCTGTGCGACATCAGCGTGCCGCTGCCGGCGTAGAGGTCGGTGCGCCAGCGCGGCGTCGCGTTCATGTAGGCCGCCACCGTGGTGGCGTCCGGGTCGGACGCGTCCATCTTCCCGTTCAGCGACTTGAACTCGTTCAGCGTCAGGTCGCTGGTGCAGCACTTGGCCGAGGCCTTCCGCCCGGTGGCCGGATCGGCCGGCGTGAAGCCCTGCGTGCACTTCGCCGCGAGGTCGGGTCGGGCCAGGATATCGGTGGTCGTGTGCAGGTCGCACTGGCTGTGGCGGCAGACGAGCTGGCGGTCCCTGGTGAAGGCCACGTCGCACTCGATGATCCCGGCACCCATCCGGTACGCGGCGAGCAGGCCCTCCCGTGTGTGTTCGGGGAACATCAGCGGCGCGCCGCGGTGCGAGATCGAGAAGGTCCGGGGCGTGTAGGTCCGGTCGACGCCGCAGGCGGCGAGCCTGTCCTTGAGCGGCCCGGGCTTCAGCTGGTCGACGAGGTAGAAGGGCCGGGGACCGAGCTGGGCGGCCTCGCCGGCGAGCGCGGGGCCCGCCCCCAGAAGCAGCCCCAGCCCCAACATCATCGCACGCATCGCGAACCTCCCGTTTCAGGCCGCCGGTAGAGGGGGACGGTGACAGGGGCGTGACCCTCGACCTCGCCGACTCGGGCGGCCGCATGGTAGCGGACGCCGATGACCGCGCCTGCAGGAATCCCGTCCCGACCGACGCCCCGTTCCGCCGCGACGATCGCGGGCGTCGGCGCGATCGCGCTTTGGTCGCTGCTCGCCCTCTTCACCGCCGCCTCGGGCGCGATGCCGCCCTTCCAGCTCGCCGCCACGACCTTCCTGATCGGCGCGGTCTGCGGATGCGTTGCCTGGATCGCCCGGCCCGCCCGCGCCCGCGCGCTGATCCAGCCCTGGCCGGTCTGGATCCTCGGGGTCGGCGGCCTGTTCGGCTACCACGCCCTCTATTTCAGCGCCCTGCGCCTCGCGCCACCGGCCGAGGCCGGGCTGATCAGCTACCTGTGGCCCCTGCTCATCGTCCTGTTCTCGGCGCGCCTGCCCGAGGCCGGCGGGCTGCGCCCGGGTCATCTGATCGGTGCGCTCCTCGGCCTCGCCGGGATCGCGGTGCTGTTCGCCGGCCGGGGCGATCTCGGCTTCGCCGCGGGAGCCCTGCCGGGCTACGCCGTCGCCCTGGCGGCGGCGTTCGTCTGGGCCGGTTACTCGGTCCTTTCGGCCCGCGTCGGGCAGGTCCCGACCGACGCCGTCGCGGGCTTCTGCCTGGTCACCGCGGCGCTGAGCCTCGCCTGCCACCTGGCTTTCGAGACGACGATCTGGCCCGCCGACGCCGCGCAGTGGGGCGCCGTGCTGCTGCTCGGACTGGGGCCGGTCGGCGCCGCCTTCTACCTCTGGGATATCGGCTGCAAGCACGGCGACGTCCGGCTGCTCGGCGTCATCGCCTACGCCGCGCCGGTCCTCTCGACGCTGATCCTGGTGGTGACCGGCTATGCCAGCCCCGGACCGGGCCTCGCGCTCGCCTGCCTGCTGATCGTGGCCGGCGCGCTGACGGCGGTGCGCGCCTCGCGGGCGTCGCCGAAGCCGGTCTAGCCCCGCGGCGTCGGCCGCCAGTCGGGCGGCGCCATCTCGAAGCCGGCGAAGTCGAACCCCGGCGAGACCGTGCAGCCGACGAGGGTCCAGGCGCCCAGGCTGGTGGCGGTCTGCCAGTGGCCGGCCGGCACGACGCATTGCGGGCGCTGCCCGGCGGCGAGGTCCGGCCCGAGATGCTGCGCCGCCGCGTCGTGACCGTTCGGGCTGGTGGTGATCACGAGCGGCGCGCCGGCATGCCAGTGCCAGATCTCCGCGGCGTCGACCCGGTGCCACGCGGAGACCTCGCCGAGATCGAGCAGGAAGTAGATCGCTGTGCCGACCGAGCGCCCGTCGACGGTGCGGGGATCGCGGAACGTCTCGCGATAATGGCCGCCCTCGGGATGGGGCTTCAACCCCAGGGTCGCGATCACCTCGGCTGCCGTCATGTCCAGCTCCCTGTCGGTCCCGGCCGCGCGAATCGTCCGCGGCTTGCCGGCACTTGGCACCGATGCTACCGGCCGAAAACCCCGCAAGGTCCGAGAACGATGCCGAGCCCGACCGTCCGTCTTCACCGCGGCGACCTGCCCGCCAGCTACGACGCGGGCCGGGCGGTGGCCATCGACACCGAGACGCTCGGGCTCAACCCGCATCGGGACCGCCTCTGCGTGGTGCAGCTCTCCACCGGCGACGGCACCGCCGACGTGGTCCAGATCCCGCAAGCCGGGCCGGAGCCGGTCGTGCTCAAGCGGGTCCTGGCCGATCCCGGGATCCTGAAGATCTTCCACTTCGCGCGGTTCGACGTGGCGGTCCTGTACAGGGCCCTCGGCGTGATGCCGAGCCCGGTCTACTGCACCAAGATCGCCTCGAAGCTCGCGCGCACCTACACGGACCGCCACGGGCTGAAGGACGTGGTCCGCGAGCTGGTCGGCGTCGACCTGTCGAAGCAGCAGCAATCCTCGGACTGGGGCGCCGAGACCCTGTCGCAGGCCCAGCTCGACTACGCGGCCTCGGATGTCCTCCACCTCCACGCGGCCCGGGAGCGGCTCGACGCCATGCTGGCCCGGGAAGGCCGCACCGATCTCGCGGCCGCCTGTTTCGGCTTCCTGCCGACGCGGGCGCGCCTCGACCTCGACGGCTGGCCCGAGACCGACATCTTCGCGCACACCTGAGAGTCGCGAGGATCCCGCACACTTCCTGTGCGGGGTGAGACTTTCCTGTCACCGCACCGCGATGTGTCGCTGGTAGGTTGTGGCTGCCTGGGCTTGCGAGCCCCGGCCAGGCCCTCCTCGCCGGTCACCCACCCGATCAGGCCGGCGAGGAGGGTCCGTCGCCGTCAGGTCAGGCTCCGCGGGCCCGACGGCGTCGTCATCCGGGCGGTCCAGCGCGGGCCCGGGCCCACCACGACCCGCGGCGGGTCGACGAGGCCGAGCGCGGCGTGAAGCCCCGCGACGGCGTCGGGATCCGGGTGCGTCAGGACGAGCGCCTCCAGATCGGCGCCGAGATCCGGCATCGTCGTGGCGGGGTTGCCGCGCGGCCCCCAATCCATCGCGCAGGGCGCGGCGCCGTCCGCCGGCCACGCCCCGCCTGGAGGGACCGCGAAGCGCCAGGACAGGTCGCCGCGGGTCATCGTCGCCGCCGCGCCGAGGAGCGCGCCGTGGGCGGCGAGAACGCCGTCGAGATCGTCCGCGCGGGCGACGAAGCCGCGCAGCCGCCGGCCCGCGTCCCAGTCCGCCCGCACCCGCGCGGCGTCGCCGAGGCCGAACCAGCGGGCGCCCGACGGCGGCGGCGCCTCGGGATCGACGGCGATCACCTCCAGGAACAGGGCGTCGCCGAGGCGCAGGAGGTGATTGCGCGTGCCCATCTCGCGGTGGCGGCCGCCCTCCGGCATGGCGAGGCCGAGGCAGTTCACGACATGCGCCACGCCCTCCGCAAGATCGGGCGCGACGACGACGAGGTGGTCGAGGGTGAGCATCGGGCGGGCTCCGCGTGACCGCCGGCGTCGGCGCGGTCGCCGGACCTTCCCCCGGGCCGCGCGGGTCCCGACCCGGTCTTCGCGCTGACGGGCGCATCGGGATCGGCCGGGGATGGATAACGCCGGAGCGGCCGCAAGAAGAAGGCCGGAGCCCCGCGAGAGGCCCCGGCCCGGGAGAGGGTGCCGGGCCGGGCGTCGCGCCCGGCCCCTTGTCACCTCACAGCGAGTAGTACTGCACGAACTCGATCGGGTGCGGGGTCATCTCGTAGCGCAGCACCTCGGTCATCTTCAGCTCGATGAACGAGTCGATCTGGTCGTCCGAGAACACGCCGCCCTCCTTGAGGAAGGCCCGGTCCTTGTCGAGGCTGTTCAGGGCCTCGCGCAGCGAGCCGCACACGGTCGGGATCTTCTTGAGCTCCCGCGGCGGCAGCTCGTACAGGTCCTTGTCCATGGCCGGGCCCGGGTCGATCTTGTTCCGGATACCGTCGAGGCCGGCCATCAGCAGCGCCGAGAAGGCGAGGTAGGGGTTGGCCATCGGGTCGGGGAAGCGGACCTCGACGCGCTTGGCCTTCGGGCTCTTGGTCCACGGGATGCGGCAGGAGGCCGAGCGGTTGCGCGCCGAGTAGGCGAGCAGCACCGGCGCCTCGTAGCCCGGCACGAGCCGCTTGTACGAGTTGGTCGACGGATTGGTGAAGGCGTTGAGCGCCTTGGCGTGCTTGATGATGCCGCCGATGTACCAGAGGCACTCCTGGGACAGGCCGGCATACTTGTCGCCGGCGAAGACCGGCTTGCCGTCCTTCCAGATCGACTGGTGGACGTGCATGCCCGAGCCGTTGTCGCCGTAGACGGGCTTCGGCATGAACGTCGCCGACTTGCCGTAGCTCTGCGCGACGTTGTGGATGCAGTACTTGTAGATCTGCATGTGGTCGGCGAGCAGGGTCAGCGTGTCGAACTTCATGCCGAGCTCGTGCTGGGCCGAAGCCACCTCGTGGTGGTGCTTCTCGACCTTCACGCCCATGGACTGCATGGCCGCGAGCATCTCGCCGCGCATGTCCTGCGCCGAATCCTGCGGCGGCACCGGGAAATAGCCGCCCTTGGTCTGCACCCGGTGGCCGAGGTTGCCGCCCTCATAGTCGGTGAAGCCGTTGGTCGGCAGCTCGGTGGAGTCGAGCTCGAAGCCGGTGCGGTACGGGTCGGCGCCGAACTTGACGTCGTCGAACACGAAGAACTCGGCCTCGGGGCCGACATAGATCGTGTCGCCGATGCCGGTCTGCTGCAGGTAGGCCTCGGCGCGCTTGGCGGTGCCGCGCGGATCGCGGCCGTAGGGCTCGCCGGTCGCCGGCTCGAGCACGTCGCAGACGATCGACATGGTCGCGGCCGAGAAGAACGGGTCCAGCGTGGCGGTCACCGGATCCGGCATCAGCAACATGTCGGACTCGTTGATCGCCTTCCAGCCGGCGATCGAGGAGCCGTCGAACATGGTGCCTTCGTCGAAGATCTCCTCGTCGATGAGCGACACGTCGAACGTGACGTGCTGCCACTTGCCGCGCGGGTCGGTGAACCGGAAGTCCACGTAACGCACGTCGTTGTCCCGGATCGTCTTCAGCACCTCGGCCGCAGTGGTCATCGTGGGCATCCTCCAGGGATCTCTGAACCGTCTCTCGTGGCGCACCCGAACGCGGTCGCGCGCGCCGGCCGGCGGCGCTTGATATCCGGCGCGGGCGTGCCTTGCCACCCGCCGGGGATCGGAATCGGTTGCCGGATAGAGCGATCAGTCTGTTCTCGCGCCCGATCTCGCAAGCGTGATCGGGCCGCACCGTTTCTAGGGCACCGTTGTTCTCCGGCAATGGCCTTCCTGGCACGATCCATGCAAAGGCGGCTGCGGCCGTCTGAGAGGCGGCAAGCCGTTCGCGTTGCCCAGGGTTACCCCGGTCGCGCATCGATACGGACGAGAGAACCGGAATGACCAAATATAAGCTCGAGTACATATGGCTCGACGGGTACACGCCGACCCCGAATCTCCGCGGTAAGACGCAGATCAAGGAATTCGACAGCTTCCCGACCCTCGAGCAGCTCCCGATGTGGGGCTTCGACGGCTCGTCCACCAAGCAGGCCGAGGGCGGCAGCTCCGACTGCATGCTGAAGCCCGTGCGCCACTTCCCCGACCCGGCCCGCAAGAACGGCGTGCTGGTGATGTGCGAAGTGATGATGCCGGACGGCGTGACCCCGCACGAGTCCAACAAGCGCGCCACCATCCTGGACGATGCCGGCGCCTGGTTCGGCTTCGAGCAGGAGTACTTCCTGTACAAGGACGGCCGCCCGCTCGGCTTCCCGGCCTCCGGCTACCCGGCGCCGCAGGGCCCGTACTACACCGGCGTCGGCTACTCGAACGTCGGCGACGTCGCCCGCAAGATCGTCGAGGAGCACCTCGACCTCTGCCTCGATGCCGGCATCAACCACGAGGGCATCAACGCCGAGGTGGCCAAGGGCCAGTGGGAATTCCAGATCTTCGGCAAGGGCTCCAAGAAGGCCGCCGACGAGATGTGGATGGCCCGCTACCTCCTGCAGCGCCTCTGCGAGAAGTACGGCATCGACGTCGAGTACCACTGCAAGCCGCTCGGCGACACCGACTGGAACGGGTCGGGCATGCACTGCAACTTCTCGACCGCGTTCATGCGCGAGCACGGCGGCAAGGCCTATTTCGAGAAGCTCATGGAGGCATTCAAGAACGCCCGCGAGGAGCACATCGCCGTCTACGGTCCGGACAACCACATGCGCCTGACCGGCAAGCACGAGACCGCCTCGATCCACGAGTTCTCGTACGGCGTGGCCGACCGCGGCGCCTCGATCCGCGTGCCGCACTCCTTCGTCAACAACGGCTACAAGGGCTACCTGGAAGACCGCCGTCCGAACTCGCAGGGCGACCCCTACCAGATCGCCTCGCAGGTGCTGAAGACGATCGCTTCCGTGCCGACCGAGGCCGCCGCAGCCGCGTAAGACGCGGGGGGAGGCGCCCAGTCTCCCGACAGAGCTAGCGAAGCCGGGCCCTCGGGTCCGGCTTCGCCGTTTCCGGGGCGATGGACTCCCGGGCAAGCGCCCTCATCCCGAGCTGCCTGAGCGCGCCCCAGGCCTCGAACGAGGCCTCAGGGGCCGGACTGCTCGGCAGAGTGCTCCTTCGCGGCCCCCTGGCGCGGGCACCTCAGGATGGGGAGCTGGGGCAGGCGGCCCGGTCGAGCTTGTTCGAGGGTTGCGGGGGAGGGCGGCGCCATCGCGCCCCACGCCTCCGCCTCAGGGACGTCGCGGGCGCTCGTCCTCGCGGATGGCGGCTTCGTGGTACCAGGCGCCCCCACCGAAGCTCGGCACGGACGCGGGTTTCGCGTTCGGAACCGCCCGGGCGGTCTCGCGCGCGCGTCGGAACGCGGACAGATCGTAGATCTTGGCGGTCTCGCGCGGGTCCGTGGCGGCCATCGCACTTCCTCCTGCATCGGGTTCAAGCGGCCGATCGGGCCGACCGTTCCCGATGATGTGGGGTGCGGAAGACGGCGCTCCAGAGTCGGAAGCGCCGATGCCGGACATTCGCGCAGTGCGAAATCTTGGGCAGGTGTCGTGGAATAACGGGTCGCCGGCGGTCCCGGGACCGCGCGGGGATCTGTCAGATCGCGTCCGTGCCGGTCTCGCCGGTGCGGATGCGGATCGCTTCCTCGATCGTCGAGACGAAGATCTTGCCGTCGCCGATGCGGCCGGTCTGGGCCGACTTGCGGATCGCCTCGACGGCGCCCTCGACCAGAGCGTCGGACAGGACGATCTCCAGCTTCACCTTGGGCAGGAAGTCGACCACGTACTCGGCGCCCCGGTAGAGCTCCGTGTGGCCCTTCTGACGGCCGAACCCCTTCGCCTCGATGACGGTGATGCCCTGGAGACCGACCTCCTGGAGCGCCTCCTTCACTTCGTCGAGCTTGAAAGGCTTGATGATCGCTTCGATCTTCTTCATGCCGCTCGGGCCTGCGCTGCGGTGCCTGGCATTTCTAACATCCTCGTGACGCCTTCGCCATGCCGTTTTCGCGGCGTGTCCGACCTTAGTGCCTATTTGCTGTGCGTTTCACGCACATCCTTAGGGCGCCTCGCCGGAATCTGGCGCGGTTTTGGTCATGTCTGATCGGTGCACGGGCACACTCGGAGGCGGACATGCGCTTGCTGACGGTCGCGGCAATGAGGCGGGTCGATGCGGCGGCAATCGACGGCGGCGTCCCGGGCCTGACCCTGATGGAGGCGGCCGGGGCCGCCGTGGCCACCCGCGCCCGGGCCCGCCTGCCGGCGGGCGGCCGGGTCGTCGTCCTGTGCGGGCCGGGCAACAACGGCGGCGACGGCTTCGTGGCCGCGCGCCTGCTGGCCGAAGCCGGCTACGCCGTCGACCTCCTCTGCCTCGGCGCGGTGTCGGCGCTGACAGGCGACGCCGCGCTGGCGGCCGAGGCCTGGACGGGGCCGGTGCGCGCGGCCGAGGGCGGCGCGCTGCCGTCCTGCGACCTCGTGATCGACGCCCTGTTCGGGGCCGGCCTGTCGCGCGACCTCGACGGTGCCGCCCGCGCCCTCGTCGAGACGGTGAACCGCGCCGGGGTGCCGGTGCTCGCGGTCGATGTGCCGAGCGGGGTCGACGGCGACACCGGCGCGGTGCGCGGCGCCGCCATCCGGGCAGTGGAGACCGTGACCTTCGTGACCTTCAAGCCGGGACACCTGCTCCAGCCCGGGCGGAGCCTCTGCGGCCAGCTCAGCCTCGCCGATATCGGGACCGGCCCGGCGGCGCTGGAGGCCGGCCTGGCCGCCTGCGCGCCCCTCGACCGGAACGGGCCCGCCCTGTGGGGCCGGGACTTCCCGCACCTCACCGGCGCGAGCCACAAGTACACCCGCGGCCACGCCCTGGTCCTGTCCGGGCCCGCCACCAAGACCGGCGCCGCCCGGCTCGCCGCCCGCGGTGCCCTGCGGGTCGGCGCCGGGCTCGTCACCGTCGCGTCCCCGGTCGCCGCGCTGGCTGAGAACGCCGCCCACCTCACGGCGATCATGCTGCGGCCCTGCGAGAGCGCCGACGACCTCGACGACCTGCTCACCGACGAGCGGCTGAACGTGATCCTGGCCGGACCCGGGCTCGGCACCGGCGAGCCGACCCGGGAGCGCGTTGCCGTGGCGGCGGCGGCCGGGCGCGGCCTCGTCCTCGACGCCGACGCGCTGACGAGCTTCGCCGGGAAGGCGCCCCTGCTCGCCGCCCATCTCGCCGACGGCGATGCGCGGGCCGTGCTGACACCGCATGCCGGCGAGTTCGCGCGGCTCTTCGACGGGACGGACGCGGTGGTGGAGGGGGCCGACAAGGTGGCGCGGGCCCGCGCGGCGGCCGCGCTCACCGGCGCCGTGGTGGTCTTCAAGGGGGCCGATACGGTGATCGCGGCCCCCGACGGCCGTGCGGCCATCAACGACCACGGCAGCCCCTATCTCGGGACGGCCGGGTCCGGGGACGTCCTCGGGGGCCTGATCGCCGGCCTGCTGGCGCAGGGCATGGAGCCCTTCGCGGCCGCCGCGGCCGGCGTCTGGCTCCACGGGGATGCCGGCCTGCGCCACGGGCCGGGCCTGATTGCCGAGGACATCCCCGAGCTGATGCCGGCGGTGCTGCGCGACCTCGTCGCGTCGACCGGCGGCTGACCGCTCAGGTGACCTCGAACATCGTCCAGAGGCCGGTGTCGAACCGCTCCAGCACCGTGGCGCTGATCAGCCAGCGCCCCGGATTGTCCGCCAGGAACCCGATCCGGGCTGTGCGGCCCTCCAGCAGCTGAAAGGTGTCGAGCCAGTAGGGCTCCCAGCCGTCGTCCAGGGGGTGGAGCAGGCGGAAGCAGTGGCCGTGCAGGTGCAGGGCCTGCGGGAAGGCGGTCTCGTTGCGCAGGGCCAGCACCACCACCTGGCCGCGCTTCACCGAGAAGATCGGCGCGAGGCCGGCGGCGCCGCTCGCGCCGTTCACCGACCAGATCTTCTGCGGGTCGCCCGTGTAGACGGGGTCGGGCGCGGGGCCGTCCTTGGCCCCGTCCTTACCCTTCGGCACGAAGGCGCCGCCGGTGATCACCACGTCGCGGCGCAGGGCGTTCTGGAGCTTGATCTCGGCCGGCAGGCGCTTGTTCTCGCCGATCGGCCCGATCGGGGGCCGCTTCTCGGTGATCCTGGCACCCTTGGTGACGACGCTCGCCAGGACCAGGCCCTTGCCGATCAGCGCGTGGATCTCGCAGGTGGCGCCTTCCTCCTCCGGCAGGTCGACGAGCAGGTCGTAGCGGGTGCCGGGCGGGAAGGGGAGGGTGGCCCGCAGGGGCTCGAACGTGTCGGTGGGCTGGCCGTCGACCGCCGCCACGTAGACCTTCACGCCCTCGAACTTGATGCGCGTCGCCCGGGCGTTGCAGGCATTGCCGAGGCGCAGGCGGATACGTGACCCCGGCCGGGCCTCGAAGGCGCCCGGCACCGGCTTGCCGTTGACGGTCACGAGGTTGCCGAGGCGGCCGTGCGCGGCGGCGAGCGCCGTCTGCCCGAACGGCATCAGGGTGCCGTCGTCCTGGAGCCGCCAGTCCTGCAGCACGACGCTGACGTCGGCGTCGACCGCGGGCGGGTTCGTCTCCTCGACGACCAGCATGCCCGCGAGCCCGCGGCCCGACGGCTCGCTCGCCCCGCCGACGACCAGGGGCCGGATCAGGTAGGAGCCGGCATCCGGCGGCGTGAAAGTGTAGAGGAAGTCGCCGCCCGGCGGGATCGGCGCCTGGGTCACCCCGCCGACGCCGTCCATGGCGTTGACGTTGCGCACCCCGTGCCAGTGCAGCGACAGCGCCCTGTCGGTCCGGTTCTCCACCTTGAGGCGTACCGCCTGCCCGAGCTTCACGCGGATGACGGGCGGCAGGGCCTTGCCGTCGAAGCACCAGACCGGCGTCTCTGGCGCCGGTTCCGGCCTGAACCGCGTCCTGCCGGGCGCCGCCGGCAGGGCCGCCGGCGCCGCCGCGGGCTCCGGCTGCGCGGAGGACGGCGCCGGCGCCCCTGGCGCGGCGGCCGGCGCCTGGGCCCGCGCGGCCTCCGGCGCGAGCCCGAAGGCCGCCGCGGCGGCGAGCAGGGTCCGGCGCGACGGCGTGCCGGCACGCGAATCGGTCGGCGGCACGGTGCGGGATGGCGGCATGGGATCTCGGCTGCGGCTCGCGGTGGGCCCGCTCCTTAGCGGCGCGCGGGCTGCCGCGCCACAGGGGCAAGTTTTTTGCTGCGGGCCCGCCGGCCCATGCTATAGGGCGCGCTTCCGGCGGCCGGCGATGCGCCGGATGTCGGCGCGCGCGGGCGTGGCGGAACTGGTAGACGCGCTGGATTTAGGTTCCAGTGTCGCAAGACGTGGGGGTTCGAGCCCCTCCGCCCGCACCAGGACCTCTGCTGAGGTTGCGGTCCCCTCGGGACCCTCCGCCCCGTACCCGACATCTCGGCATCCCGGTCCGCGCGAGCACGACGCCGGCCCGGCCGGCGACCCCAGGTTTCTTTGAAGAGCGACGACGACGATGCAGGTGACCGAGATCAACGCCCAGGGGCTGAAGCGCGAGTTTCAGGTTCTGCTGGCCGCCCAGGAACTCGAGGAGCGCCTGACCAACGAGCTGTCCGGCATGAAGGACAAGGTGCAGCTCAAGGGCTTCCGTCCCGGCAAGGTGCCGGTCGCGCACCTGCGCAAGGTCTACGGCCGCTCCGTGATGGCCGAGGTGGTGCAGAACGCCGTCAACGAGGCGAACCGCCAGATCGTCACCGATAACGGCCTCAAGCTCGCCCTGGAGCCGCAGGTCGAGTTCCCGACCGACCAGGCCGAGGTCGAGAAGGCGCTGGACGCCAAGGGCGACCTCGCCTTCAAGGTCGCCCTCGAGGTGATGCCGAGCTTCGAGCTCGCCGACCTCTCCGACGTCAGCCTGACCAAGCTCGTCGCCAAGCCGTCGGACGCGGAGGTCGACGAGGCCCTCGACCGCATGGCCGGCCAGAGCCGCCCGTTCACCGAGCGCGAAGAGGGCGCCGAGGCCCAGAGCGGCGACCGCGTCACGATCGACTTCGTCGGCCGCATCGACGGCGAGGAGTTCCAGGGCGGCAAGGGCGAGGGCATCGACCTCGAGCTGGGCTCCGGCTCGTTCATCCCGGGCTTCGAGGATCAGCTCGTCGGCGCCAAGGTCGGCGACAAGCGCCTCGTGAAGGTCACCTTCCCCGAGTCGTACGGGGCCGAGCACCTCGCCGGCAAGGACGCCGAGTTCGACGTGACCGTCACGAAGATCCAGGCGGCGGGCGAAGCCAAGATCGACGACGAGTTCGCCAAGTCGATGGGCATGGAGTCGCTGGAGAAGCTCCGCGAGGCCGTGTCCGAGGCGATCGGCCGGGACTTCGAGGCCGCCTCGCGCCGCCGGCTCAAGAAGGAGCTCCTCGACGCGCTGGACGGCAAGTACGCCTTCGAGCTGCCCCCGTCGCTGGTGGCGCAGGAATTCGCCGCGGTGTGGGCGCAGGTCGAGCAGGACCTCAAGACCCGCGGCAAGACCTTCGAGGACGAGGACACCACCGAGGAGAAGGCCCAGGCCGAGTACCGGAAGATCGCGGAACGGCGCGTCCGTCTCGGTCTCGTGCTTGCGCAGGTCGGCGAGAGCGCCGATATCAAGGTCTCGGACGAGGAGGTGAACCAGGCCCTCATCGCCCGGGTCCGGCAGTTCCCGGGCCAGGAGCAGCAGGTCTGGGACTTCTACCGGAAGAATGCGCAGGCGCTCGCGGAACTCCGCGCGCCCCTGTTCGAGGAGAAGGTCGTCGACCACGTCCTCGGGCAGGTCAAGCTCGTCGAGGAGCCCGTCTCGAAAGAGGCGCTTTTCGCCGACGAAGATGACGACGACACGACCGGCGGGAAGCCGGCAGACAAGGCCGAGGCCAAGGACGAGTCCAAGACCGAAGCCAAGGCCGACTGAGTCCCGCTCTGTCCCAGGACGGCGGGCAAGGGTTAGGCGATGGTTAAGCATCGCCGGTGTTCGCTGACATGCCCGGGGCTGCCCTGATTCGCGGCAGCCCCGGGCCTCACTCCGGGGCAGGACGAGATGAGAGATCCGATCGACGTCTACAACAACGCGCTCGTGCCGATGGTCGTCGAGCAGTCGAGCCGCGGCGAGCGCGCCTTCGACATCTACTCCCGCCTGCTCCGCGAGCGCATCATCTTCCTCACCGGCCCCGTGGAGGATTACGGCGCGTCGCTGATCGTGGCGCAGCTGCTGTTCCTCGAGGCGGAGAACCCGAAGAAGGAGATCTCCTTCTACATCAACTCCCCCGGCGGCGTGGTCACCTCCGGCCTGTCGATCTACGACACGATGCAGTTCATCCGCTGCCCGGTGACGACCCTCTGCGTCGGCCAGGCCGCCTCGATGGGCTCCCTGCTGCTCACAGCCGGCGAGCCGGGCCACCGCTTCGCCCTGCCGAACGCCCGGATCATGGTCCACCAGCCGTCCGGCGGCTTCCAGGGCCAGGCGACCGACATCCTGATCCACGCCCGCGAGATCGAGGCGCTGAAGCGGCGCCTGAACGAGATCTACGTGAAGCACACCGGGCGCGACTACGACACGATCCACACGGCGCTGGAGCGCGACAACTTCATGACCGCCGACGCGGCCAAGGAGTTCGGGCTCATCGACGAGGTGATCGAGAAGCGTCCCGAGCCGGCGGCCGCCTGACCGCCCCGCGTCGCCTGACCGCCGCGGCGCGGCCTTGATCCCGCCGCGGCAGCGTGTTTGCATCGAGGTTCGGGCCCTTCGGTCAAAGGCGCGCAGCACACTGTTTCTTTAAACGGGCCCCCTACATTCATGCGATGCGCGTCCGCCCCTTGCCGGCTGCGGACGCGAGGAATCGGAGACCGATATGAGCAAGACTGGCGGCAACGACTCGAAGAGCACGCTGTATTGCTCGTTCTGCGGCAAGAGCCAGCACGAGGTCCGCAAGCTGATCGCCGGCCCCACGGTGTTCATCTGCGACGAGTGCGTCGAGCTGTGCATGGACATCATCCGCGAGGAATCGAAATCCTCGCTGGTGAAGAGCCGCGACGGCGTGCCGACCCCCAAGGAGATCCGCCGCGTCCTCGACGACTACGTCATCGGCCAGGACTTCGCCAAGAAGGTCCTCTCGGTCGCGGTGCACAACCACTACAAGCGGCTCGCCCACGCGACGAAGCACAACGACGTCGAGCTGGCCAAGTCCAACATCATGCTGATCGGGCCGACCGGCTCGGGCAAGACCCTGCTCGCGCAGACGCTCGCCCGCATCCTGGACGTGCCGTTCACCATGGCGGACGCCACGACGCTGACCGAGGCCGGCTACGTCGGTGAGGACGTCGAGAACATCATCCTCAAGCTGCTCCAGGCCTCGGACTACAACGTCGAGCGGGCGCAGCGCGGCATCGTCTACATCGACGAGATCGACAAGATCTCCCGCAAGTCCGACAACCCGTCGATCACCCGCGACGTGTCGGGCGAGGGCGTGCAGCAGGCGCTCCTGAAGATCATGGAGGGTACGGTCGCCTCCGTCCCGCCCCAGGGCGGACGGAAGCACCCGCAGCAGGAATTCCTGCAGGTCGACACGACCAACATCCTGTTCATCTGCGGCGGCGCCTTCGCGGGGCTGGAGCGGATCATCTCCCAGCGCGGCAAGGGTACCTCGATCGGCTTCGGCGCGACCGTCCAGGCCCCGGACGACCGCCGCACCGGCGAGATCTTCCGCTCGGTCGAGCCAGAGGACCTGCTGAAGTTCGGCCTCATCCCCGAGTTCGTCGGCCGCCTGCCGGTCCTGGCGACGCTGGAGGACCTCGACGAGGCCGCGCTGAAGAAGATCCTGCAGGAGCCGAAGAACGCCCTGGTGAAGCAGTACCAGCGGCTGTTCGAGATGGAGAACGTCGACCTGACCTTCCAGGACGAGGCCCTGTCGCTCGTCGCCCGCAAGGCGATCGAGCGGAAGACCGGCGCCCGCGGCCTGCGCTCCATCCTGGAGACGATCCTGCTGGACACGATGTACGACCTGCCGGGCCTCGAGTCCGTGGAGCAGGTGGTCATCGGCCCGGAGGTGGTCGAGGGCAAGTCGCGCCCCCTCTACATCCACGGCGACCGCAACAAGGACGCGCCCGCCAGCGTCAGCGCGTAGGCGCTCGGTAGGGTTGCATGAGGCGCCCGGCTCTGGCCGGGCGCGCTGCGGGGGCCGCCTTGAAAACGCTCCCCCCCGCAGCCACCTCAGGCTCAGCGCGGTGGCCGCACGCTCCTTCGAGGTCCGGTCCGCGTCGCCAGCCGCAAAGTTAGCGAAATCCGACCCTCGCGGCCCGGTCGGCACCTGGCTGTAGGCGCGCTCCGTGCATGGGGGCGCCGAACCGGGCGTCCCTGAGAGGAAGTCAGCATGTCACAGTCGAAATCGCGCCAGCCGGTGGTCCCGGGTTCGACGGGCTCCTACGCCGTCCTCCCCCTGCGCGACATCGTCGTCTTCCCGCACATGATCGTGCCCCTGTTCGTGGGCCGCGAGAAGTCGATCCGCGCCCTCGAGGAGGCCGTCCGCACCGACCGCCACATCCTGCTCGCCACCCAGATCAACGCGGGCGACGACGACCCGGCGACCGACGCGATCTACAAGATCGGTACCCTCGCCTCGGTGCTCCAGCTGCTGAAGCTGCCCGACGGCACCGTAAAGGTGCTGGTCGAGGGCGTCGGCCGCGCGAAGGTCGTGGACTTCACCCGCTCGGACGAGTTCTACGAGGCGACCGCCGAGGCGCTCCACGACGAGCTCGGCGACCGCGTCGAGGCCGAGGCGCTCGCGCGCTCCGTGCTCTCGGAGTTCGAGAACTACGTCAAGCTCAACAAGAAGATCTCCCCCGAGGTCGTCTCCGCCGTGACGCAGATCGACGAGCCGTCGAAGCTCGCCGACACGATCGGCTCGCACCTGCTCGTCAAGATCTCCGACAAGCAGGGCATCTTGGAGACTCCGACGGTGGCGCAGCGCCTCGAGCGCGTGCTGTCGCTGATGGAGAGCGAGATCTCCGTGCTCCAGGTGGAGAAGCGCATCCGGACCCGCGTCAAGCGGCAGATGGAGAAGACCCAGCGCGAGTACTACCTGAACGAGCAGATGAAGGCGATCCAGAAGGAGCTGGGCGACTCCGAGGATGGCCGCGACGAGCTGGCCGAGCTGGAAGAGAAGATCGAGAAGACCAAGCTCTCCAAGGAGGCCCGAGACAAGGCCACCGCCGAGCTGAAGAAGCTGCGGCAGATGTCGCCGATGTCGGCCGAGGCGACCGTCGTGCGCAACTACCTCGACTGGATGCTCGGCATCCCGTGGGGCAAGCGCTCGAAGATCAAGAAGGACCTGCTCGGCGCCCAGGCGCTGCTCGACGAGGACCATTTCGGCCTCGACAAGGTCAAGGAGCGGATCGTCGAGTACCTCGCCGTGCAGCAGCGGGCGAACAAGCTCACCGGCCCGATCCTGTGCCTCGTCGGTCCCCCCGGCGTCGGCAAGACCTCGCTCGGCAAGTCCATCGCCAAGGCGACGGGTCGCGAGTTCGTCCGGATGTCGCTCGGCGGCGTGCGCGATGAGGCCGAGATCCGCGGTCACCGCCGGACCTATATCGGTTCGATGCCCGGCAAGATCGTGCAGTCGATGCGCAAGGCCAAAACCTCGAACCCGCTCATCCTGCTCGACGAGATCGACAAGATGGGCATGGACTTCCGCGGCGATCCGTCGGCGGCGCTCCTCGAGGTTCTCGACCCTGAGCAGAACAGCACCTTCAACGACCACTACCTGGAGGTGGATTACGACCTCTCGAACGTGATGTTCGTGACCACGGCCAACACCCTCAACATCCCGGGCCCGCTCATGGACCGGATGGAGGTGATCCGCATCGCCGGTTACACCGAGGAGGAGAAGGTCGAGATCGCGCGCAAGCACCTGATCCCGAACGCCCTGAAGAAGCATGGCCTCGGGACGCACGAGTGGTCGATCGATGCCGACGGGCTGATGATGCTGGTCCGCCGCTACACGCGGGAAGCCGGCGTCCGCAACCTGGAGCGCGAGCTGTCCAACCTGATCCGCAAGGCGGTGAAGGAGATCCTGATCACCAAGACCAAGTCGGTCGCGGTGACCCCGGAGACCCTTCCGGTCTTCCTCGGCCCGCCGAAGTTCCGCTACGGCGAGATCGACGCGGACGATCAGGTCGGTGTGGTGACGGGTCTGGCCTGGACCGAGGTCGGCGGCGAGCTGCTGACGATCGAGGGCGTCATGATGCCCGGCAAGGGCAAGATGACGGTCACCGGCAACCTGAAGGACGTGATGAAGGAGTCGATCTCGGCGGCGGCGAGCTACGTCCGCTCCCGGGCCCTGGACTTCGGCATCGAGCCGCCGCTCTTCGACCGGCGCGACATCCACGTCCACGTTCCGGAGGGGGCGACCCCGAAGGACGGTCCGTCGGCCGGCATCGCCATGGCCACCGCGATCATCTCGACGCTGACCGGGATCCCGGTCCGCCGAGACGTCGCGATGACCGGCGAGGTGACGCTCCGCGGCCGGGTCCTGCCGATCGGCGGCCTGAAGGAGAAGCTGCTCGCCGCGCTCCGCGGCGGCATCAAGACGGTGCTGATCCCCGAGGAGAACGCCAAGGACATCGCCGAGGTGCCCGACAGCGTGAAGAACGGCCTGGAGATCATCCCGGTCTCGCGGATGGATCAGGTCTTGGAGAAGGCGCTGGTCCGCCAACCGGAGGCGATCGAGTGGGAGGAGCCGCTGCCGGTGGCCAAGCCCGCCCGCACCGAAGAGGACGGCGCGGCCTTCGTGGCCCACTGAGCGTCCTGACTGAGTGAGACGAGCCCCCGGCGCCCTGAGCCCCGGGGGCTTCTTCGTGCGCGGATCCAGGCACGGAGGACCGGATGCGTATCCTGCTGATCAACCCGAACACCAGCGCGCACGTCACCGACCTCGTCGCCGATCATGTCGGCCGGCAGCTCGGCGGCCGGGCGGAGCTGCGCGCCGTCACCGGCCGTTTCGGCGCGCGCTACATCGCGAGCCGGGCGGCGGCGGCGATCGCCGGCCACGCGGCCCTCGATGCCCTCGCGGAGCACGGGGGCGCGTGCGACGCGGTCTACCTGGCCTGCTTCGGCGATCCGGGTCTTCTCGCGCTGCGCGAGCTGTCGCGGGTGCCGGTGATCGGCATGGCGGAGGCGGCCTGCCACGAGGCCGCCGCGGCCGGCCGCTTCGGCATCGTCACCGGTGGGGCGGCCTGGGAGGGGATGTTGCGGGAATTCGTGGCGGCGCTCGGGCTGTCCGACGCCCTCGCGGCGCTCCGTACGGTGGCTCCGAGCGGCGGCGCCATCGCCCGGGACCCCGACGCGGCCCTGGCGATCCTGGCCGAGGCCTGCCGTGCCTGCGCGGCGTCCGGCGCGGAGACGGTCATCCTGGGCGGTGCCGGTCTGGCGGGGCTCGCGGCGCGGATCGCCCCGCAGGTTCCCGTTCCGGTGATCTGCTCGGTCGAGGCCGGGACCCGCGCGGTTCTCGCTTCGGGCGCGTCCGCGTCGATTCGATCCAGGCCCGATCCCGTGGAGAGCGTCGGCCTCGGACCGGCCCTGGCGGCGCGGCTCATCGATCTCTGACGCGGATCCGGGGCGCGGACCCTTGCACCGGACCAGCGCCATGCCGTAACGGTCGCCGGCCGGGCGGTTAGCTCAGTTGGTAGAGCGTCTCCTTTACACGGAGAGGGTCGGGGGTTCGAGTCCCTCACCGCCCACCAGCGCTCCGGCGCCGCGCACCGTCGACGGTAAGGGTAACCGGCTACCGGTAACCGCCGTTCGGCAGTCGGCCGTGATACGGCGTGTTGCGGCAATGGCCCCACGGTCCGCGCCAGTAGCCGGGCGGGCAGCCGTTCCCCGCCCGCACTTGGTACCAGCCGCCGGGCAGCGGCCCGACATAGGGCGTGCGGCGGCAGTGGCCCCAGGGGCCGCGCCAAGCTCCCGGCCCGCATCCTCCCGCCACCAGGGTGATCGGCGCCGCGAGGCCCGGATCGGCCGGGAGCGGCATCGCCTGCGCGCCCGTCACGCACATTGACCCCGGCAACGCCGACACGATCGCGACCGCAGCAGCTTTCATTAAAATATTCATGATCTCTCTCCGAGCAACCGATGCGTATTTATCGTCGTCATCGCGCATTGAACGCGTAAAGATTCCTGTGAGACGCATTAAATATTGGACATGAAAGGAAACAGTTTCGGGAATGCCGTCAATGCGATGCACCGGCGTGAGGAAGCCGCGCGGCCGACCGCGGCGCCCGCCCGGTACGAGCAAGACGTGCCGCCGGAAATCTCAACTGGAGGTGGTGGGCGGCAAAGATGAAGACAAATGCATGAGACTGGAATGGGCAGTCATACCTAGGAATAGGTACTGTAGGCATCGGACTAAACGCGGGCATCCTCGCGGGATCATCTCGAAGCGGAGGGTGCGATGCGAGCAACGATTCCGGATCGCCTGGGTCTCGGCGTCCCCGATGCCGGGAACGGCCTCTCCGCCCGCGTGGCCGTGGCGCGGTCGCGGCTCGTCCGCTGGATCGCGGGCAGCCGGGCGGCCGGGCGCGTCCCGAGCCGGCTCCTGACCGAGGACGAGATCGCCGCGTTCCGGCGCGACGGCTTCGTCACCGTCCCGGCGATCACCACCGCGGAGGAGCTCGACACGCTGCGCGGCGCCTACGACCGCCTGTTCGAGGAGGCGCGCGGCTGGAAGGACGGGAGCCTGTTCGACCTCGTCGACATCGACCGCGGCGCCGGCGAGGCGCGCTCCCCGCAACTTCTCAATCCGTCCCGCTTCGAGCCGCTTCTCCGGGACATCCTGTTCCGGGCCAACGCCTTGGCCATGTCGCGCCAGCTCCTGGGAAGCCGCGCGGCCCTCGTCTTCGAGCACGCGATCCGCAAGCCGCCGAAGATCGGTGCGGCGACCGCGTGGCATCAGGACGAGGCCTTCTACGCCGCCTACACGAACTACCGGGCGATCACGGTCTGGATGCCCCTGCAGGACGTGTCGCCGGAGAACGGCTGCATGCTCTACGTCCCGGGGAGCCACAGGGGGCCGCTCCTCACCCATCGCAGCATCGGCGGCGACCCGCGGATCCACGGCCTCGAGGCGCTGGGGGTTCCGGTGGAGCGCGCGGTCCCCTGTCCGCTGCCGGCGGGCGGCGCCACCTTCCACGATTGCCGGACCCTGCACTGCGCCGGGCCGAATCTCAGTGCCGGACCGCGGCGCGCCTACGCCCTCGGCTTCGGGGTCCGCGCGCCGGAGCATACCCTCCGGCACGAGCATCCCTGGAACGCCGAGAAGCGCACGCTGCGGCAGGAGCGCGAGCGGCAGGCCCGCGGCGGGCTCGCCCGGCTGAAGGCGGGCGCCAAGCAGCAGATCAAGGCGCTCATCCGCTGAGTTGCGGCCCCCGCGCGGGGCCGTCAGGCGGCCGCGTGCACCGCCAGCGCCGCGCGGACGACCGCGTCGGTCTGAAGGTGATGCAGCATGTGGCCGGCCCCCGCCAGGCGCTCGAACCGCGCCCCGGGGATCAGGCCGGCCGCGCGCCGGCCGTGCAGGTCGGTGTTCACCACCAGGTCGGCGCTGCCGCCCAGGATGAGGGTGGGCCGGCGCAGAAACGGGTAGTTGAGGACGCTGCGCGTGAGACCCGGCCAGAGCCAGCCCGCATCCTCGCCCTCGGCGGTGATCTGCGCGGGGCGGCCCGCGAGGGCGAAGGGAAAGTCCCGGGCGAAGCGCGGCGGCATCGCCTCCGGGAAGAACATCGCGTTCCACAGGAGCGGCAGCAGCGCCCGGTCGCTGCTGGCGCCCAGGAGCGCCGACAGGGCGTCGCCGCCGAACGGCAGCGCCCGCGGCCCGAACAGCACCTGCTCCAGCCGCGGCTCAGGGAAGCAGATCGGCGCGACGGCGACGATGCCGGCGACCTCGTCCGGGTGGAGCATGCCGTAGGCGAGGGCGACGGCGGCCCCGAACGAGTGGCCCAGGATGACCGGACGCTCCAGGCCGAGGTGCCGCACCGCTCGCCGGATACAGGCCGCCTGATCCCAGATGTCGGCCGCGCCGCCGCGCGGCCGCCGGCTGAAACCGTGGCCCGGGCGGTCGACGGCCAGCACGCGGAAATGCTCGGCCAGCGCCGGCACGGGGCCGAGCCAGACGTCCTCCAGGCACATCAGCGTGCCGTGGATCGCCACGAGATCCGGCCCGGCGCCGGTCTCCGCGTAGGCGATCGTCCGGTCTTCGGCCAGGGACACGATCCGGCGCGGCACGATCTGGGGATCGGCCTCGGCGCCGGTCCCGCTCCCGGCCTCCCGTGCCGCCCGGGCGGGGCCGGGCAGGGTCTCCATCGCGCCTCCCCCTACAGGCGCCGTCGGCGTCCGGACGAGGTGCCGAGCACCGCGAAGGCCGTGGCCGCGCCGACGCCCAGCAGACCGGCCGCGGCCGCGAGGGGGTGCAGGGTCGCGCGGGTATAGGCGCTGGTCCGCATGACCGGGACGGGCGGGTCGCCCCGCGTCTCCCCCGCCGCGACCGGCGCGTGCAGCGCGCCGTCCGGGTTGCGCGGCGCGCTCCCGCGCTTCTGCAGGGCGATGATCGCCGGGGTGAGATAGTCGTAGGCGCCGGGGGCGAGTTCCTTGCCGGCCACGAAGGCCTTGCCGGCGCCGCCCACGAAGATGTCGCGCTGCGGGTGCACGGCCGCGTGCAGGATGGCGTTCGCCACCTCCTCCGGCGGGTAGATCGGCGGCGGCAGGCTCGGCTCGCGGTCCATGTAGTTGCGCGCCCGCTGGGGCAGGGGCGTGTCGATCGAGGCCGGCTTGATCAGCGTCACCGAGATCGGCGCGTTCTCGTCCATCAGCTCCATGCGCAGGGCGTCGGTGAAGCCCTTCACGGCGTGTTTCGAGGCCGCGTACATGCCCTGGAACGGGAAGGCGAGGTCGGAGGCGATACTGCCGACGTTGATGAGGGCGCCGCCGTGCTGGCGCAGGTGCTCGGTCGCCACGAGGGAACCGTAGACGGTTCCCCAGAAATTCGTCTGGATCAGGCGCTCGTGGTCGGCATCGCTGATCTCGCGCAGCCGGCCGTAGATCGAGCCGCCGGCCACGTTCACCCAGGTGTCGAAGCCGCCGAAGGTCGCCTCGGCCCGGTCGGCCACGGCCTGCACGTCGGACCGCCGGCCGACATCGGCGACGACGTCGATCGCCTTGCCGCCGACGCCCTCGATCTCGGCCCGGATGCGCGCCAGGGCGTCGCCGCTGCGCGCCGCCAGCACCACCCGGGCGCCGCGCTCGGCCGCCATCCGGGCCGTGGCGAGGCCGATACCCGACGAGGCGCCGGTGATCACGATGACCTGCTCGCGGAGCGGCTTGTGCTTCATGCGATATCCCCGACGCTGCGGCGCGGCCGCACGGGAGCGGCCACACGCTAGGCTATCGATCGGGGCGGCCGCATGTTCCGGGCGCACCCGCGGGTGATCGGGTCGCAGGCTGGCCGCCTGGGCACTCAGCGTCCGTAGATGTCCTCGACGCGGATGATGTCGTCCTCGCCGGTGTAGGAGCCGACCTGGACCTCGATCAGCTCCAGCGGGATCTTGCCCGGGTTGGCCAGCCGGTGCATCGACCCGATCGGCAGGTAGACCGCCTCGTTCTCGTGGACCAGCACCACCCGCTCGTCGATCGTCACCTCGGCGGTGCCGCGCACCACCACCCAGTGCTCCGCCCGGTGGTAGTGCTTCTGCAGCGACAGCCGCCCGCCCGGCACAACCTGGATCCGCTTCACCTGGAAGCGCTCGCCGATGTCGATCCGCTGGTACCAGCCCCAGGGCCGGTACATCCGCAGATGCGCGTCCGCCTCCGGCTCCCCGCGGGCCCGCAGCGCGCCGACCAGCTCCTTCACTTGGCCCGAATGCGCCTTGGAGGCCACCAGCACCGCGTCGGGGGTCGAGACCACCACCACGTCCTCCAGGCCCACCACCGCGGTCAGGCCCTCGCCCTGGCTGTGCACGAGGCTGTTCTTCGTGCCGATCAGCGACACCCGGCCGCGCACGGCGTTGCCGGCCTCGTCGTGGTCCAGCACCTGCCAGACCGCGTCCCAGGTGCCGACATCCGACCACGCGAACGACACCGGCAGCACGCCGGCCCGGGCGGTCCGCTCCATGACCGCGTAGTCGATCGAGATCTTCGGCGCCTGAGCGAAGGCCGTCGCGTCGAGGCGCACGAAGTCGAGGTCGGTCACCGCCGCCTCCAGGGCCGCGCGCGCGGCCGCCAGCACCTCGGGGACGAACGCTTCCAGCTCGGCCAGCATCAGGTCGGCGCGGAACAGGAAGTAGCCCGAGTTCCACAGGGCGCCGTCGGTGATCAGCGCCTCGGCGCCGGCCCGGTCGGGCTTCTCGACGAAGCGGGCGACGCGGGCCGCGCCCGGGGCCTCGGCGATCGGCTCGCCGCGGCGGATGTAGCCGTAATCGGTGGCCGGCCGGTCGGGCTCGATGCCGAGCGTCATCGTGTAGCCGGCGCGCGCCCCGGCGGCCGCGCGCTGCACGGCGTCCACGAAGGCGGCCGTGTCGGGCACGACGTGGTCGGCGGCCATGATCAGCACCACGGCCTGCGGGTCGCTGGCGGCGGCGTGCAGGGCTGCGACCGCCACGGCGGCGGCGGAGTCGCGGCCCTGCGGCTCGAGCAGGATGTCGGCGGAGAGACCGAGCTGGTCGCGCTGCTCGGCGACGATGAAGCGGGCCTCGGCCGAGGCGATGACGGTAGGCGTCGCGAAGACGGTGGCGTCCGACACGCGCGCCAGCGTCGCCTGGAAGGTCGAGCGCTCGGCGTCGACCAGCCGGGCGAACTGCTTGGGCATGCTCTCCCGCGACGCCGGCCACAGCCGCGTCCCCGTCCCTCCGCACAGGATCATCGGGTGGATCTGGATCGAAGGTCGGGACATGGCGACGTCTCCCGAGAAGGCTCGGCGGGGTTGGCGTGGCCGAGCCCGCCCCGCGCGGGTGCGATGGACTCTCGGGCGCCGATTTCAGGATCTGCCCTTACCGTCGGGCCGGGACCGGAACAACCTGCGCGAATTATCCGCGCGTCGACGGGCTGGCTCCGTGCAGCGGGATGGTTATCTCTGGCCTGACATGAACGGACCCGCCCCCACCCCTCAGGCCGTCGACCCGGCGCCGTCCCCGCGCCGGATTCCCTCGGTCGAGCGCCTCGTCGGCGGCGCGCCGCCCGCCGATCTCGAGACCTACGGGCGGACGGCCTTCACGGACGCGATCCGGGCGGTGGTGGCCGGGCTCCGGGCGGGGGGCGGTCCCGTCCCGGACGCGGCGGCGATCCGGGCGGCGGCGTCGGCGCGCCTCGCCGCCGAGCGGCGCCCGTCCCTGCGGCCGGTCCTCAACCTGACCGGGACGGTTCTGCACACCAATCTCGGCCGCGCCCTGCTGCCCCGCTCGGCCGCGGAGGCGGTGGCCGCCGTGATGGTGCAGGCGAGCAACCTCGAATTCGATCTCGAGACCGGCGCCCGCGGCGAGCGGGACGATCATGTCGAGGCCCTGATCTGCCGCCTGACCGGCGCCGAGGCCGCGGTCGTCGTCAACAACAACGCGGCCGCCGTCCTGCTGGTGCTGAACGCGCTCGCCATGCGCAGGGAGGTGGTGGTCTCCCGCGGCGAGCTCGTGGAGATCGGCGGCTCGTTCCGGGTGCCGGACGTGATGGTGCGGGCCGGTTGCCGCCTGCGCGAGGTCGGCACCACGAACCGTACCCACCTGCGCGACTACGCGGAGGCCCTCGGGCCCCGCACCGGCCTCGTGATGAAGGTGCACCCGAGCAACTACGCCATCGCGGGCTTCACCGCGGCGGCGGATCCCGTCGCCCTCCACGCCCTCTGCCGGGAGCGCGGCGTGCCGCTGGCGGACGATCTCGGAAGCGGCAGCCTCGTCGACCTCGCGGCCCACGGGCTGCCCCCCGAGCCCACGGTCCGCGCCGCCCTGGAGCGGGCCGACGTCGTCACCTTCAGCGGCGACAAATTGCTCGGCGCGGTCCAGTGCGGCATCGTGGCGGGGCGGAGGGACCTGATCGCCCGCGTGCGCAAGAACCCGCTGAAGCGGGCCCTGCGCGTCGACAAGATGACCTACGCGGCGCTCGAGGCCGTGCTGCGGCTCTACCTGCACCCCGAGCGGCTGCGCGCGGAGCTGCCGACCCTGCGGCTCCTGACCCGCGCGCGCGACGCGATCGCCGCGCAGGCCGAGCGCCTCGCCCCCGCGGTGGCGGAGCGGCTCGCCGGCCGCGCCACGGTCGCGGTCGCCGACTGCATCAGCCAGATCGGATCCGGCGCCCTGCCGGTGGAGACCCTGCCCAGCGCCGCCCTGGTCCTGACGCCGGTCTCCGCGGGCGGCCGCGGCGCGGGCGGGCGGTGCCGGCGGCTCGCCGAGGATCTGCGCCGGCTCCCGGTGCCGGTGATCGGCCGGATCAGCGACGAGGCCGTCCGCCTGGATCTCCGGACGCTCGAGGACGAGCCGGGCTTCCTCGACGCACTGGCGGCGCTCCCGCCCGTCGTGGACGGGAGACGAACCCCATAGGGTTGTTAAGAGAACGGGCCCGACGCTCGGAGCTTGCGCGCCGGCATCCCGTGTTATGGTATGATGACGAACCCGCGGTCGCGGTCGAGTGTGGCGGTGCGTGGACCGCGATGGGCGAACGATATGGCGTACAGTGCCGATACGGCTGAGGCGCAGCCGGAGACGGATCCGCTGCTGCTCGATAACCAGCTCTGCTACGCGCTCTATGCTGCCGCGCATCGGATGACCAAGTCGTACCGGCCGCTGCTCGAGCGGCTCGGACTGACTTATCCGCAATATCTCGTTCTGCTGGTGCTGTGGGAGCAGGACGGCGTCACGGTCTCGGAGATCGGCCGGCGCCTGCGCCTCGATTCCGGCACCCTCACGCCGGTGCTGAAGCGCCTGGAGAGCGCGGGCTTCCTGCTCCGGACCCGGCGCCAGTCCGACGAGCGCGAGGTCGAGATCGCCCTGACGCCGGAGGGCGCCGCCCTGCGCGCCGACGCGGTCTCGGTCCGCGAGAGCGTGATGTGCCAGCTCGAACTCAGCGAGCCGGAGATCCGCGCCCTGCGCAAGGATCTGAGCCTCGTGATCGACCGGCTCAGCGTGAACGACTGAGGACAGCCCGGATAGCGGGGCGCCGCTCCGGAGCTGGCGGCCTCACCGTCGCAGGCGGTTGCCCAGGACGAAGCCGTAGAGTCCCATCAGGATGATGCCGACGCCGCCCTCGATGCCGACCAGAAGGTTGGTGACGCGGCCGGTGGGCTTCAGGCCGATCTCCGGCGGGTTCGCGGTCATCATGTTGAGCGCGCTGTAGCTCAGGAGATCGAGGGGGTTGTAGGTCGGCCCGGCGTCCGGTCCCTCCAGGATGTACAGGCCGCCGGTCAGGCCGAAGAGCCCGCCGAACAGCACGATCAGCAGCGCGAAGGCGCGCGCGATGCGCGACAGGCTCTCGCCGTAATCGCACAACCACTCGACGAAGCGGTCGGCGGTCCAGCGATAGCCGTGCCGCAGGACGCCGGACCAGTCCCGGTCGGACCACGCGGCGCGGGCCTGCTGCCCGGCGTGGAAACGGCCCATCCGGCGGCCGCGCTTGTACGCCCAGCTCGCCGCGTCGTGGCTGCCGATGCTCTTCCAGTTCTGCTCCAGGGCGAGGTAGCTCGCCTGGGCGGCCTCGTAGGCGCCGGCCACCTCCTCGCCGACCGCCCCGCCGAGCTGCTCCACGCTCATCCGCGTGCCGTTGAGCCACGCGCCGGCGAAGCGGGCGTGCCGCAGCCGGCAGGTGGCGAGGTTGAGCCGCACGAGGTCGGTGTCGGAGAGATCCGCCCCGGAGAGATCGGCGCCGTCGAGCTTCGCGCCGGTGAAATGGGCGCCCCGCAGCCGCGAGCCGGCGAGGCTCGCCTTGGTCAGGCTGGCCTCGGCGAAATCCGCGTGGGTCAGGTTGGCGTCTGCGAGCTTGGCCTCGTCGAGCCGCGCCCCGCGGAAGACCGTGTCGTCCGCATCCGCACCGGAGAAATCCGCGCCCCAGAGATCGGCGCCGGCGAAGTCGGTCCCGTCGAGCAGGGCGCCGGACAGGTCGGCGAAGCGCATCGCGGCCTCGCCGAACCGGGCATCCTCCAGCATTGCCCCGGCGAACTTCACCTGCCCGGCGACGATGCCGGTGAAGTCCGCGCCGGAGAGATCGGCCTCGGACAGGTCGGCCGCCTCCAGGATCGCCCCGGTGAAGCGGGTCGAGCGCCCGACCGCGCCGGTGAGGCTCGCCCCGCGCAGGTTCGCGCCGGAGAGGTCGGCCTCCTCCATGCGGGCGCGGGACAGGTCCGCGCCGACGAGCGCCAGGCCGCCGGATTCGGCGTCGGTGACGAGGCCGGCATCCGGCACGGCCGCGAGGGCGCCCGGCGCGGCGCTCAGCTGCGACAGGTCCGCGCCCGGCTCGCGCAGGGGCGCCGCGGCGGCGATCCGGCCGACGAGCGCGCGCAGCCGCGAGTCCGCCGGGGCGTCCGGTCGCGCGTCGGGGGGAGTCGCCTGGTCCATCGTCGTTCCTTGCCGGAAGGCGCGACCGGACGCCAGACGCTCCGCTCAGGGCGCGGCGGTCGCGGCCGTCACCCGCACGGTGATCGCCTTGGCGGCGGGGGTCTTGGACTGCTCGTCGTGGTGCCAGAGCGGCAGCAGGACGTTCAGCTCCGGGTAGTACCCGGCGCAGTTGCCCTCCGGGATGTCGTAGGCGATCACCCGCAGGCCGCCCACGCGCCGCGGCACATGGTCGTCCGCCTCGGTCGCCACGTCGACGCTGATCCCGTCCCTCAGCCCCAGCCGCGCGATGTCGCGCCGGTTCATGAACAGCACGTCCCGGGTGCCCTTCACCCCGCGGAAGCGGTCGTCGTAGCCGTAGACCGTGGTGTTGAACTGGTCGTTCGACCGCAGCGTGATCAGGTCGAGCACGTCCGGGCCGCGCTCGGGCAGGTCCGGGTCGGCCTCGAGGCCCTCGGGCACCGCGAAATTCGCCTTCCCGGTCTCGGTCTCCCATTTGCGGTCGCGGGCGCCGAGCGGCTTCGTCAGGCCGCCGGGCTGGAACATCCGGCCGTTCAGGTCGTGGAACACGCTCGGGTAGGTCGCCTCGATCGCGTCGCGCACCCGCCCGTAATCGGCCACCCAGGCATCCCAGTCGATCCGGGGATTGGGCGGCAGCGTCGCCTTGGCGATCTCCGCCACGATCCAGGGCTCGGAGCGCAGGTGCGGCCCGACCGGTTCGGCCACGCCCCGGGAACCGTGGAAGCGCGCGGTGGAATCCTCCATCGACACCGCCTGCCGGCCGCTCGCCTGCTGGTCGATCTCGATCCGGCCGAGGCAGGGCAGGATGTAGGCGACGGCGCCGTTGACGAGGTGCGAGCGGTTGAGCTTGGTCGAGATCTGCACGGTGAGGCGCTGCCGCCGCCAGGCCGGCTCCATCCGGGCGGTGTCGGGCACGGCGCGCAGGAAGTTGCCGCCGAGCCCGACGAAGGCCTTCACGCGCCCGTCGAGGACGCCCTCGCAGGTCTCGACGGTGTTGAGGCCCTTCTCCCGCGGCGGCTCGAAGCCGTAGAGCTCCCGCAGCTTGTCCAGCGGCGCCAGCTCGGGCTTCTCGGTGATGCCGACGGTGCGCTGGCCCTGCACGTTCGAGTGGCCCCGCACCGGGCAGATCCCGGCGCCGGGCTTCCCGATATTGCCGCGCAGGAGCAGCAGGTTCACGAGCATCCGGACGGTCTCGGTGCCCTTGCGGTGCTGGGTCAGGCCCATCCCGTAGATGCCGATCACCGCCTTCGCGCGGGCGTAGACCCCGGCTGCGGCCTCCAGCGCGGTCCGGGTGAGGCCGGAGCGCCGCTCCAGCGCGGCCCAGTCCTGCCCGTCGCAGAAGGCGACGAAGGCCTCGAACCCGTGGGTGTGCTCGGCGATGAAGGCGTGGTCGAGCACCCGGGGCCGGCCGGCGGCCTCCGCGGCCCGGTCCAGGGCGAGCAGGGCCTTGCACAGGCCGGTGAGGGCCGCGAGGTCGCCGCCGGCCTTCACCTGGTGGTACTGCGTCGAGATCTTCGTGGACGAGCGGGTGAGCATCTCCACCGGCGATTGCGGGTCGGTGAAGCGCTCCAGCCCGCGCTCGCGCAGCGGGTTGAAGGTGATGATCTGCGCGCCCCGGCGTCGCGCCTCCTGGAGCGGGTGCAGCATCCGCGGCGCGTTCGACCCGACGTTCTGGCCGAAGAAGAAGATCAGGTCGGTGGTCTCGAAATCCTCCAGGAGCACCGTGCCGACCGGCGCGCCGATGGATTGCGGCAGTGCCACCGAGGTCGGCTCGTGGCACATGTTGGAGGAGTCGGGCAGGTTGTTGTTGCCGTAGAGGCGGGCGAGCAGCGCCCACATGTAGCTCGTCTCCAGCGAGGCCCGGCCCGAGGCGTAGAACACCACCGATCGCGGATCCTGCACGCGCAGGTCCTTCAGCTCCCGGCCGATCTCCGCGAGGGCCTCCGCCCAGGCGACGGGCCGGTAGCGGTCCGTCGCCGGGTCGTAGCGCATCGGGTGGGTCAGGCGGCCCTGCTCCTCCAGGGCGTAGTCGCTCCAGCCGAGGAGCTCCGTCACGGTGTGCGCGGCGAAGAAATCCGGCGTCGCGCGGCGGCGCGTCTGCTCCCAGGCGGTCGCCTTGGCGCCGTTCTCGCAGTACTCGAAGGCGAGCGGCTTGGCGGGCTTCGCCCAGGCGCAGGACGTGCACATGTACCCGTCCGGCTTGTTCTGCTTCAGCAGCATCGCCGAGCCGGTGACCGGCACGCCCTCCCGGGTCAGGATCTCGACGAGGGAGCGGGCCGAGCCCCAGCCGCCCGCCGGCCCGTCATAGGGCTCGATCCGGACGTCGTCGGTCTTCTGCTCGGCCATAGCGCCCTCCCACCCGGCGCAGCGATCACCGGACCGGGGGAACGCGCGAGCGGGCGAATGGGATCACGGGCGCGTCACCGCGCCCGGGGAAGGGTTTCCTCGCCGCCGTCGCGGCTCTAACGTCGACAAGCGGACTGTCCCGCCGGAGGAGGAAATCATGGCCAGCGTCGACGTCGAGATGGTGAAGTGCGCCTGCCAGGACTGCGTCTGCGTGATCCCGGTCGCCAAGGCCGTGTCGCGGGACGGCAAGGCCTATTGCTGCGACGACTGCGCGGACGGCCACAAGGATCACGCCGGCTGCGAGCATGCCGGCTGCGCCTGCCACGGCTAGGGCCGCTCCCGATCGCGGCTCGACGGTCTCGCGACGCATCTGCGGTCGAGACAGCCGCAACGCGCCCCCTCTCCCGCCCGGGAGAGGGTTGGGGTGAGGGGCACGACGTTTCCGGATCGCACGCCGTCGCGGCTCGGTCAGGGTGCGCTGTGTTCGGACAGACCTGATCCCTCACCCTGTCCCTCTCCCGCACGGGAGAGGGGACCCGCGCCTGGCTCGGGACAGGCTCCGCGATCGTCGTCGTCCCGACCTCGGTGAGATCAGGCCTACCAGAGGGTCAGGCGCTCTCGTTTCGGGGCGCCGAAGGCGGGCCCGGAATCGCGACGCTCCGTCGGTGTGAGACCTGCCGACCCCGGCACTGCATCACCGGCTCCGCGGCGCGACCCCGGGATGGCGGGCGATGGGCGCGCGGTCAGGAGACCGCGGCGAGCTTGTCGGCCATCGACTGGTCCTTGTCCCGGCGCGTCGAGAAGATCAGCGTGAAGAAGGTCCGCTGGACGCCGAGCTCGGCGAGCCTCGCCTCGCACCGCTCCGCCAGCGAGCAGATCTCCGACAGCTCGCCCTCGATGTTCGTGCCGTTGGGATGCATCGTGGCGGTGAGCCCGCTCGACTCGATGATCCCCTTGATTTCCCGCACGTAGGGCGAGACCGACGGGCCGACGCCCATCGGCACGATGCAGAGGTCGGCCGAAACTCTCATGGTGCCTGCCTGATCCGGGAGGGGCGGCCCCGGCCGGCAGCGCGACCGGAAGCGGGGCGAGCGGGCAGCCTATCGCCGGCGGCGGCGACTTTCCAGGGCGGCGCCGGCGGTCACGCCTCGCCGGTCTCCAGCGCCGCGGCCCGCACCGAGGGCAGGCACGGATTGGCGTTGTCGCTGCGCCACGCGAGCCACAGCTCCGGTCCGGTCGCGGCCGGCAGGGCGATCGGCCGGAGCCGGATGTCGGCCATGCTGTTGCCCCGGGCGCTGCCCGGCACCAGCGCGACGCCGATGCCGGCGCCGACGAGGGCCAGCATCGCGTGGACCTGGTTCACCCGCTGCACGATCCGGGGCTGCACGCCCCCGGCCTCGAACAGACGGTCGAGCAGGTCGATGAAGTAGCGGCCGCCCCGGGGCGACCACGTCACGAAGGCCTCGCCGTCGAGGTCCCTCAGGGTCGGCGCGCGCGCCGCGGCGAGGCGGTGCCCGCGCGGGACCGCGAGGAGGAGCCGCTCGCGCGCCAGCGGCGCGGTGGCGATCGCGGATTTCGGATCCTGCAGGACCGGGGCCGGCCGCAGGATCGCGAGATCCGTGCGGTTCTCGCCCAGCGCCAGGATCTGCTCGTCCGAGACCATCTCCTCCAGCACGAGGTCGACCTCGGGCAGCGTCCGGCGGACATGGGCGACGACCTGCGGCAGCGTCCGGTAGGCCGAGGCGGCGGTGAAGCTGAGGCGCAGCACCCCGCTCTCGCCCCGAGCGGCGCGGCGCGTGATGCGGGCGGCGTTCTCGGCCGCCGCCAGCACCCGGTAGGCCTCGGCCAGGAAGGTGCGGCCCGCCGGGGTCAGGCGCACCGCCCGGGTGGTCCGCTCCAGCAGCGTCACGCCCAGCGTCTGCTCCAGCATCTGGATCTGCCGCGACAGGGGCGATTGGGTCAGGTTCAGCCGCGTCGCGGCCCGGCCGAAATGCATCTCCTCGGCGACGGCGACGAAGCTGCGGGCGTGGCCGAGATCGAACATTGATGCAGGATCCGGGATAATCCAGCCAAAATCAACGTTGGACGCATTTAACGCCGGCGCCTAACCCCGGACGCGACACCGAACGGTGCGTTCCAGGGAGAGGATCGATGGCGAGCATGAACCCGGCCGAGATGGCGCGCGTGCTGGGCTCCGGCCTGCTGTCGTTCCCGGTCACGCATTTCCGCGACGACCTCAGCTTCGACGAGACCGCCTACCGGGACAATCTCGGACGTCTCGCCGACTACAAGGTGTCGGGCCTGTTCGCCGCCGGCGGCACCGGCGAGTTCTTCTCGCTGACGCCCGCCGAGATCGACCGCGTCCTGCGCGCCGCCGTCGAGGAGACCCGCGGCCGGACCCCGGTCATCGCCCCCGCCGGCCAGGGCACCGCCCTGGCGGTCGAGATGGCCCGGGCCGCCGAGGCCGCCGGCGCGGACGGGATCCTGCTGCTGCCGCCCTACCTGGTCGGCTCCGAGCAGGCCGGTCTCGCCGCCCATATCGAGGCGGTCTGCCGCGCGACCGCCCTGGGGATCATCGTCTACAACCGCGCCAACGCCCAGCTCGACGAGCGGACGCTGGCCGGCCTGTGCGAGCGCTGCCCGAACCTCGTCGGCTTCAAGGACGGCGTCGGCGACGTCGAGCTGATGACCCGGGTCTACGCGGCGCTGGGCGACCGCCTGACCTATATCGGCGGCCTGCCCACCGCCGAGACCTTCGCGCTGCCGTACCTGGAGATGGGCGTCACCACCTACTCCTCGGCGATCTTCAACTTCCTGCCGGAATGGGCGCTGTCCTTCTACGACAGCGTCCGCCGCCGGGACCGCGACGCGGTCTACCGGGAGCTGCGCGACTTCGTCCTCCCCTACATCGCGATCCGCAACCGCAAGCGCGGCTACGCGGTCTCGATCGTCAAGGCGGGCATGAGCGCCGTCGGCCGCCACGCCGGCCCGGTCCGGCCGCCGCTGACCGAGCTCGACGCGGCCGAGCGCGCCGAGCTGACGGCCCTGATCGGCGACCGCCGCTGAGCCCCCGCCTCGACACCCAAGACGGATCCGCCGAGCCAACGGCGGCCACGACCCGCTTCCCGGATCAACCGGATGGCGACGAGCCAGGGAGAACGTCCATGAGTGCCAGTTCGACCGGCGCGCCGAGCACCCTGCTCGCCGCCGCCGACGCGGGTCGCCGCACCCGCGTCCGCCTGCTGATCGTGGCGATGCTGTTCGCCGCCACGACGATCAACTACGCCGACCGCGCGACCATCTCGATCGCCGGGCCCGACATGGCCAAGGAACTCGGCCTCTCGCCGGTCCAGATGGGCTACGTCTTCTCGGCCTTCGCGTGGTCCTACGTCCTCGCCCAGATCCCGGGCGGCTGGCTCCTCGACCGCTACAGCGTCAAGTGGGTCTACGCCGCCGCCGTCGCCCTCTGGTCGGCCTTCACGCTGGTCCAGGGCGCCGTGGGCTTCTTCACCGGCCTGACCGCCGTGGTGCTGCTCTTCGCCCTGCGGCTCGCCGTCGGCCTCACCGAGGCGCCGGTCTTCCCCGCCAACGCCCGGATCGTCGCCGCGTGGTTCCCGACCCGGGAGCGCGGCATGGCCTCGGCGTTCTTCAACTCGGCGCAGTACTTCGCCACGGTGCTGTTCACGCCGCTGATGGCGTGGATCGTCCACACGTTCGGCTGGCACCACGTCTTCACCAGCATGGGCCTGCTCGGCATCGCCTTCGCGGTGCTGTGGCTGCGCGTCGTCGACAGCCCGAAGCACCACCCGGCGATGAACCAGGCGGAGCGGGACTACATCGAGGCCGGCGGCGCGCTGCTCGACATGGACGGCCAGAGCCGGGGCAGGCAGGGCGATGCCGGCCGGACGCTGCGCCAGCTGCTCGCCAACCGGATGCTGCTCGGCATCTATGTCGGCCAGTACTGCATCACGGTGCTGACCTACTTCTTCCTGACGTGGTTCCCGGTCTACCTCGTCAAGGAGCGCGGCCTGTCGATCCTGCAGGCCGGCTTCGCGGCGGTGCTGCCGGCGCTGTGCGGCTTCATCGGCGGCATCCTCGGGGGCGTGATCTCCGACCTGCTCCTGCGCCGCGGCTTCTCGCTGACGGCGGCCCGCAAGATCCCGATCGTCGGCGGCATGCTGCTGTCGATGAGCATCATCGGCTGCAACTACGTCCAGGCGGACGCGGTCGTGGTCGGGCTGATGGCGCTGGCCTTCTTCGGCAAGGGCATCGGCGCGCTCGGCTGGGCGGTCGTCGCCGACACCTCGCCGCGGGAGAGCGGCGGCCTCTCGGGCGGCCTGTTCAACACCTTCGGCAACACCGCCGGCATCACCACGCCGATCGCGATCGGCTACATCGTCCAGAGCACGGGCTCGTTCAACGGCGCCCTGGTCTTCGTCGGCCTGAACGCCCTCGTCGCCTGCTTCTGCTACCTCGTGGTGGTCGGGGAGATCCGCCGCGTCGAGCTCAAGGCCCACTGACCCGCCCGCCGGGCCGGCCCCGGCCGGTCCGGCTCCGCAACGATCCCGCCCCGCGCCCGGCGAAGACCGGCCGGGGGCCCCCGAGGAGGACGCCATGGATCACGCCAAGGATCACGCCAAGGATCACGCCAAGGATCACGCCAAGGATCACGTCACGTCGAACGAGAGCCGCCACGCCGCCCGCCACACGCCGACCGTGACCGCTATGACGGTGGTGCCGGTGGCCGGCCACGACAGCATGCTGCTCAACCTCTCGGGCGCGCACGGGCCGTACTTCACCCGCAACCTCGTGATCCTGACCGACTCCACCGGCGCCACCGGCCTCGGCGAGGTTCCCGGCGGCGAGGGCATCCGCAGGACCCTGGAGGATGCCCGGGACCTCGTGATCGGCCAGCCGCTCGGCGCCTGGAACGCGGTGCTCAACGCCATGCGGACCCGCTTCGCCGATCGCGACGCCGGCGGCCGCGGCCTCCAGACCTTCGACCTGCGCATCACCATCCACGCGGTGACGGCGGTCGAGTCCGCCTTCCTCGACCTGCTCGGCCAGTACCTCGACGTGCCGGTGGCGGCGCTCCTGGGCGAGGGCCAGCAGCGCGACGCGGTCGAGATGCTGGGCTACCTGTTCTACGTCGGCGACCGCACCCGCACGGATCTCGGCTACCGGGCGCCGAGTGCCCGCGACGGCTGGTTCCGCCTGCGCGACGAGGAGGCGCTGACCCCCGAGGCCGTGGCCCGGCTCGCCGGGGCCGCCTACGACCAGTACGGCTTCAACGACTTCAAGCTGAAGGGCGGCGTGCTGCGCGGCGAGGACGAGATCGCCGCCGTCACCGCGATCCACGAGCGGTTCCCCAAGGCCCGCGTGACGCTCGACCCGAACGGCGCGTGGTCCCTCGACGAGGCGATCCGCCTCTGCAAGGGCCAGGGCCACGTCCTGGCCTACGCGGAGGATCCCTGCGGCGCCGAGGGCGGGTTCTCGGGCCGCGAGATCATGGCCGAGTTCCGCCGCGCCACCGGCCTGCCCACCGCGACCAACATGATCGCCACCGACTGGCGGCAGATGAACCACGCGATCCAGCTCGGCGCCGTCGACATCCCGCTGGCGGACCCGCACTTCTGGACGCTCGCCGGCTCGGTCCGGGTGGCCCAGCTGTGCCGCGACCACGGCCTGACCTGGGGCTCGCACTCGAACAACCACTTCGACGTGTCGCTCGCGATGTTCACCCACGTGGCCGCGGCGGCGCCGGGCAACGTCACGGCGATCGACACCCACTGGATCTGGCAGGACGGCGAGCGCCTGACCAAGGAGCCTCTGGCGATCCGCGGCGGCCTCGTGCGGGTGCCGGAGCGGCCGGGCCTCGGCATCGAGCTCGACATGGCGGCGGTGGAGGCGGCCCACGCCCTCTACCGCGACCACGGCCTCGGCGCCCGCGACGACGCGGCCGCCATGCAGTTCCTGATCCCCGGCTGGACCTTCGACAACAAGAAGCCCTGCCTGGTCCGCTGAGGCCCGACCCGGGCCCGCGCCGTCAGACGCGCGAGCTCGGGCGGTAGAACGGCTCGTGCCGCGACGGGTCGATGTAGTCGGCGTAGAAGCGCCGCGCGTGGGGGAGCAGCGCCTTCGAGAGCTGGCGCCGCTCGACCTCGTCGTCCGAGAGCGCCCGCGACAGGTCGTCGTGGAGCGCCTTCAGGGCGGCGTCGCGGTCGACCCGCGTGAAGCGCCCGTCCGCGTAGAGCACCTCGCCCTCGCACAGCACCGCGGTGACGCCGCCGGTCTTGGCCCGCTGGATCACCGCGTCGAGGAGCGGCGTCTCCGGGTCGAGATACGGGTAGGCGATCTGGTCCCAGTCGATCAGGACGAGGTCGGCGCCCTTGCCGACCTCGATCGTGCCGAGGCCGTCGCCGTAGGGGGTGGTGCGGGCGCCGCCGACGGTCGCCATCCGCAGCACCTGCGCCATGCTCGGCACGTCGGCCTCGTCCATGCCGGGCACCCGGTGGGCGCGCAGCACGAGGCGCATCTCCTGGAGCATGTCGCGGTCGTCGTTGATGCCGGCCTCGTCGAGGCCGATCGCCGTGTTGATGCCCTTCGCCTCGAACCGGTTGAGCGCCGCCACGCCGGAGCGCAGCCGGAAGTTCGACGAGCAATTGTGGCAGATGCAGGTGCCGGTGGCCGCCACCCGGTCGATGTCGGATTCGTTGAGCCAGACGCCGTGGCCGAGCGTCAGGCGCGGACCGAGCATCCCGAACCGGTCGAGGTACTCGAGGGCGGTACCGCCGCCGCGCTTCTCCGCGTAGGCCTTCTGGTAGGCGGTCTCGACGAGATGCATGTGCATCGGCACGTCGTAGGATTCGGACAGTCCGGCGAGCCCTTCGAGGGCCGCGTCGGAGCACCAGTGCAGGTTGGCGGGCGCCAGCTGGATCTTGGCGCGCGAGGCCCCCTCCTGGCCGGCATGCAGGCTGCGGAAGAGCGAGAAATTGTCCTCCAGGGACATCTGGAAGCGCTCGAACCAGCGCTTCATCGGGTCCTGCAGCGGCGCCGGCAGGCTCGCCACGAAATCCATGTCGGCCTGGTAGACGAGACGGTTCTGGTCGCGGACCGCGAAGCAGTACGAGACCCGCATGCCGATGTCGCGATAGGCGCGCAGCACCTCGTTGGAGCGCGCCTCGACCTCCTCCAGGCTGCCCGGCATCCAGCCGTGGATGTGCTGGACCGTGGTGATCCCGGAGCCGATCATCTCGAAGGCCGAGTAGAGGGTGTCGAGGTAGAGGTTCAGGTTGCGCGCCACCATGCGGGTGACGAACCACAGCTCCAGGGGCATGTCGGGTGAGCCGAGCTGCACCGGCGTCAGGCCGACATGGTGGTGGCCGTTGACGAAGCCCGGCAGCAGGATCTCGCGGCCGGAGCCGATCACCGGGGCGTCGGGGTAGCGGGCGTGCAGGTCCGCGTAGGTGCCGACCGCCGCGATGACCCCGTCCTTCTGAAGGACCGCGCCGTCGGCGATCTCCTCCCAGCGATCGTGGTCGAGGGTACGGGTGATCATCCGCCGGCTGCGGATCAGCGATGTGGCCATGGTCGTGTCCGTGTTGGGGGAGGGGGTCAGACGAGCGCTTCCTGCTCGGCGAAGGCCCGGTCGACCTCGTCGCGCAGGAGCTCGGTGAGGTGACGCCGCAGCGCCTCGGCCTCGGGCGAGAACGGGTCGCGCGGGCGGGCGAGGTCGTTGCGGACGATCGTCTTGATCCGACCGGGGCGGGCGGTGAACACCACCACGCGGTCGGCGAGCGCCACCGCCTCGTCGATGTGGTGGGTCACGAACAGCACCGAGGCGCCGCTGTCGCGCCAGACGTCGAGCAGGAAGTCCTGCATCTTCTGGCGGGTCTGGACGTCGAGCGCCGCGAAGGGCTCGTCCATCAGCAGCACCTTCGGGCGCATGGCCAGCGCCCGCGCCACGGCCACCCGCTGGCGCATGCCGCCGGACAGCTCGTCCGGCCGCTTGTCGAAGGCCTCGGCCAGGCCGACGCGCTGGAGCGCCGCCCGGGCGACGCTCCGGCGCTCGGCCTCCGGCACGCCCTTCAGCGACAGGCCGAAGCTGACGTTCTGCCAGACGCTGAGCCAGGGCAGCAGCGAGGTCTCTTGGAAGATCAGGCTGCGCTCCGGCGACGGGCCGGTGACCGGTTCGCCGAAGGCCAGGAGCTCGCCCCCGGAGGCGGGTTCGAGCCCGGCGATCAGGTAGAGCAGCGTGCTCTTCCCGCAGCCCGAGGGTCCGAGGAACACCACGAACTCGCCGGGCCGCACGGTGAGGTCGATGTCGCGCAGGGCCTCGTGGGCGCGGGCGGTGCCGGCCGCCCAGACCTTGGCGACGCCGCGGCAGGAGACGGCGTCCTGGGATGCAGGATCAGAGGCCAAGGGAGGACCCCGCGTCGCGCGGCAGCCAGTACAGCAGCCGCCGCTGGACCAGCCGGAACAGCAGGTCGAAGGCGAAGCCGAGCAGGCCGATCAGCGTGATGGTGAAGAAGACGAGCGACGGGTTGAACGTGTTGCGCGCCAGCATGATCACTTGGCCGAGCCCGTAGCCGACGCCCGTCGCCTCGGCGACGAGCACCACCATCCAGGCGCCGAACAGGTTGAGGCGCAGCACCGCGAGCAGGCCCGGCAGGATCGCCGGCACGATCACCCGGGCGTAGATCTGGCGCTTCGTCGCCCCCATGGTCCGGGCGACGTTGATGTAGTTCCGGTTGACCCCGTCGATCTGCTGGATGGTCGAGAGCACCATCGTGAAGAACAGGGCGATGAACACCATGAAGATCGCCGGGGCGTTGCCGATCCCGAACATGAAGATCGCCACCGGCAGCCACGCGATCGGCGAGACCGGCGCCAGGAGCGTGATGGTCGGCAGGGTCAGACGCTCGAACAGCTTGAAGTAGCGGATCCCGACGCCGACCAGGATCGACAGGGAGGCCGCCAGGGCGAGGCCCGCCAGCACGCGGCCGGTAGAGGCGAGCACCGTGATCAGCACCGCCATGGCGGGGCTCGGGCCGGTATTCATCCCGGTGCCGATCTGCCAGCGCTGCGCGGTGTTGAAGAAGCGCGCCTGCTCGGCGAGGTTGCCGAGGAAGATGTGCGGCGGCGGCAGGAGCTTGGCGTCGGCGATGCCGAGCGCCCAGAGCAGCTCCCAGAGACCGGCGAAGCAGCCGACCGAGACCAGCATCCAGCCGGTCCGCTGCAGGAGCGGGACGAGCCCGTCGGGCAGCGCGAGGCGCTGACCGAACGGGAGGCGCGGCCGGACGTGCGGGACGGCGGCGCGGGCGAGATCGACGGCCATCCGCTCAGGCCGACTTCAGCTTGAGCTTGCCGTAGAGGTCCGGGTTCTCGGCGATGACCTGCTCCAGCAGGGTCCAGTCGATCGCGTCGCGGCCGGGCTTCTTCTTGATGTAGCCCATCTCGGCCACGGAATCGGTCCGGTCGAGGATGAACTGCGTCTGATTGCGGGCGTCCACCACCGACGGCTGCCGGCCCATGGCGAGCTGGGCGTTGCTCATCGAGGTCTTGTAGTAGGAGCCGACGAGCTTGTTCAGGGCGGCCTGGGGGTCGCCCTCGGCCATGGCCTGGGCCTTCATCATGCCCTTGATCAGGGCCTTCACGGCGGCCGGGTTCTTGGCGATCAGCTCGTTGCGGACCGCCAGCACGCAGTCGGTGTAGCCCTTGCCGTAGATGTCGGTGCCGTCGGAGAGCTTCACCGCGCCCTTCACGTCGGTGAGCAGCGCGGTGCCGTAGGGCTCGATCGTCGAGATGATGTCCAGCGCCCCGGCGCGGAACGCCTCCACGGCCTCCGGGGTCGAGCCCATGTAGCGGACCGTGATGTCCTTGAAGGCGACGCCGTTCTTCTTCAGCCAGTCGTAGGGCAGGACCTCCAGCGTATCGAGCTGGAAGGTGCCGAGCGTCTTGCCCTTGAGCTTCTCGGGGCTGTCGAGGCCCGGCTGGGCCACGAGCACGCAGCCCTCGATGCCGCCGCCCGCCACGATCTTCACCGGGGCGCCGGCGTCGTAGAGCGCCATGAAGCTCGTGTAGGGCATCACGCCGGCATCGACCTGGCCCATCCCGAGGAAGGTGACCTGATCCGAGAAGGTCGGCGTGTTGACGAAGTCGATGGTGAGCCCGTCATCCTTGGCGAGCTGCATCGCCTCGGCCAGGAAGAAGTTCAGGTTGCAGAAGCCGGTGCCGTGGGTCGCCCGGATGCCGGTGGCCGCCGCGGCCGGGCTCGTCAGTCCCGGGCCCACCGCCAGGGTCAGCGCGGCGGCGGTCCCGCCGAGGAAGCGCCTGCGGCTGGGCTTGAACCGCGTGAAATCCGGGACGCGATAATCGCCGTGACGGTCGCACATATCGACTCTCCTCAGAGGGCGGATCGCGCGATCCGCCGGACGGCGCGTGCCGGTGCTGAATCGGAGGGATCGGAGCTCGGGACAGGCTCAAGGCAGTCGCGGAGATCCGGTCGCCCGGCACCTCACCACATCGACGGCACGCCAACCTCTAGCCGCCGCCGGGGCGACGCTGCGCTGGTGAATACGAACCAAGAAGCGTGCCAGACGCGGGGATCGGCGCCGTCGAAGAGCCGCACCGCCGTCCTCGCGAGCGGCGCGAAGCGATCCAGCAGCGCCACGCCTCCGGACGTCGCGCTGCCCTGGGTTCACTTCGTTGCGCTCGTGATGACGGACACCGTCGGCGCGCCGGGTCTCGACCGGTCCGCCGCCCGCGAAAGCGGCTGAGTGCCGCCGGCGTATTCAGCCGGGCTCCTCGGACAGTGCCGGACCGGCCTCAGCCGCGCGCGGAGCGCTCGGCCCATTCCCGGCGCAGGACGGCGTACTGCATCGTGTTCTCGAAGATCGGGTTGCCCCGGTCGTCGTCCACGAAGGAGATGAACTCGCGGAACAGACCCTCGGGGCGCATCCCCAGCGCCTCGCACAGGCGGCGCGAGGCGGCGTTGTCCTCCTCGACATAGGCGTAGAGCCGCCGCGCCCGCCGCTCGGAGAACAGGTGTCCGAACAGGGCGGTCGCGGCCTCGCGGGCGTAGCCCGCGCCGCCGTACGCGGCGTTGAAGTTCCAGCCGACCGAGAAGGTGTCGGGCGGTTCTGGGAGGCAGAACAGGTCGCCGATCAGCCGGTCGGACGCGGCCAGGCACACGGCCACGTGCTCGTCGTCGCGGCCGCGCCGCTCGGCCTCCGCCTGCGCGTCCGCCGGCGTGTCGAGGCGGCCGCTCAGGAAGCAGCGCGCCCGCGGCCGGTGCAGGTAGGCGAACAGGTCGGCGGCGTCGTCCGGCCTGAAGCGCCGCAGGATCAGGCGGTCGGTCCGGATGGCGATCATGGGGCTCCCGGTCGGGGCCGCGCTACGCGGCCACGAGGTTGAAGGTGCGGTCGGCCGGCGCGAGGCTCACCCGCCGCCCCCAGTCGAAGGCGACGAAATCCTGCTCGATCCCGTCCGAGAACACCACGCCGCCCTCGTTCATCCGCGACACCACGGTGAGGGGCGACCCGGCGAACTTGCCGCCGCGCAGGTCGGTGCCGGTGGCGACGCTCGGGAACGGCTCGCGCACCCAGTAGCCGAACGCCGCCTCCTCGATGCCGACCTCCACGGTGAGGTGCGTGGCCTCGCTGATCGAGCGCGCCCAGCCGGTCAGGCCGGTGCCCGAGGCCACGATCAGGCCGCTCGACGAGTGGTCCTCCGCCCGCGCCCCGTCGTCGATCCGGTAGCGCGCCGATTGGTGGCTGCGGTGGCCGACGAAGATCTCGTTCAGGGCGAGCAGCCGCTCGCCGCCGTCGAAGGTCGCCTGCACCATGGTGCGCCGCTGGAGGGGCGCGGCGCCGGCGGCGCTGGCGGGCAGGAGCGCGCGCAGGGCCTCGACCCGCGCCCGGGCCAGCACGCCGTCGTAGAGGTCGGGGGCCGGGTTGACGCCGACCACCGGCTGCCCGTCGAGGTACTTGGCGACGTTGGCCACGAGCCCGTCCTGCCCCACCGCCACGACCACGTCCTCGGGGGCGAACAGGAAGCGGTCGAGGTCGGGGCGCCGCACCAGGGCCTGCCGCCAGTCCAGGGGCACGCAGGCCCGGGCCTCGGCGAGCACGGCCTGGAACTGGGCGTGGCGCGCCTCGACCTCGGCGAGCGTCTGGTCCCGGCTCTCCAGGAAGAACCGGACTTGGCCGCGGGTCGCGTGCCGGGCGATGAGCAGCTCGTAATCCGTGTCGCGGATCACGAAGACCGCGCGGGGGGTGATGGCCGGCACGGCGGGCCTCCTCAGCGCGGCGCGAGCCGCGCGGGAAGCGCGCCCCGGAACTCGCCGAGGACCGCCGCCAGCAGGTCGGGCGTGACGTTGACGTGCTCGATGGTCTCCAGCTTGCCGGCGAGCTCCCGGGCCGCCAGCCCGAGCAGCACGGCGGGCGGCATGTCGCGGTAGACGGCGGCGCGGCGCTGCTCCGCCTCGGCCCGGGCCCCCTCGACGAGCCGGATCCGCTCGGCCTCCGCGGCCGCCTCCAGGCCCCGCGCCTCCGCGACGCCGGCGGCGCGGTCGCGGGCGTTCTCGGCTTCCTGCGCGATCAGCACGGTCTCGCGCCGGGCCAGCTCGGTCTTGGTCGCGAGCTCGTTCTCCGCGATGGCGCGCTCCTTCTCGACGGCGAGGGCGCGCCGGGCGAAGGTCGCCTCGTCGGCCTTCTGCTGCAGGGCCTCGAAGGTCGGCGTCTGCAGGGCGCGCTCCAGCTCGCTGGTCGGCGCGAGGTTGGTGAGCCGCACCGACACCGCCGCGACGCCGATCTCGGCCAGCGCCGGGGCGGCGACCAGCACCCGCTCCAGCACGGCGCGCAGCGGCTCCGGCCCGGCGTCGAGGAGGGCGCCGATCGGGCTCGCGCCGAGATACTGCAGCACCGCCTGGCCGGCGATGCCGCCGAGGCGGCCCTCGATCCGCTCGATCGGCTCGCCCTGCAGGCGCCCGGTGCGGAGGTCGATCGAGAAGTCGACCCGGCTCGCCAGCAGCTCCGGATCGACGACGTGCCAGCCGATCGTCCCCTGGACCACGACGGTCTGGAAGTCCCGGCTCCGGCCGCGGACGAACAGGGTCATCTCGCGATCGTCGACCGGCACCTCGCTGATGCTGGCGGTCTCGGGCCGGAACCAGAAGACCAGACCCCGCCCGCTCTGCCGGACCCGGCCGTTGCGGAAGCGGACGATGTGGCTGCTCGCCTCGCTGCGGAGCTGGGCAATCACACCGATGTTGCGGACCGTGGCCATGATGGTCTCCTCGAAGCGCTCTCCGCCGGAGTGGGTGCCGGTTCGGCTCGAGAGAGCGCGTTGAAACAAAGCCTCAGAACTGACCCGAGCTGTCGAAGCGGAAGAGTTCGGCGGGGCGGAACGCCGTCCCGGCCTCGCGGGCGCCCGTCGGCGCGATCCAGCCCCGGTCGCGCATGCGGCGGCGGAAGGCGGATTTGTTGAGGGGCGCGCCGCGGATCGCCGCGTGCACGTCCTGGAGCTGGCGGAGGGTGAAGTGCTCCGGGAGCAGCGCGAAGCCGACATCCGTGTAGTCGAGCTTGCCGCGCAGCCGCTTCACGGCGAGCGCCAGGATGTCGGCGTGGTCGAAGGCGAGGGCGAGGGGGCCGCCGTTCTCCGACTCGGCCGAGACCGGGCCGCCGGCCTCGCCCGCCCAGGGCACGACCAGTGCCGCCGCCGTCAGCGCGGCGCCGCCCGCCAGGGCCTCGGTGAAGGCGGCCTCCGGCAGCAGCGCTAAATAGGCGACCGAGACGATGCGCATCCGCGGATCCCGGTCCACCGCGCCGAAGCTGTAGAGCTGCTCGAGCCGCGCCCGCCTGATCCCGGCCTTCTCGCGCAGGACGCGCCCCGCGGCGGCGTCGAGGGTCTCGGCGATGTCCACGAACCCGCCCGGCAGCGCCCAGAGGCCGGCCTGAGGCTGCCGGCTCCGCCGCAGGAGGAGGGCGGCGAGCCGCCCCGCCCGGATCCCCAGCAGGACGAGGTCGACCGCCAGGGCGGGCCGCTCGTAGGCCTCAGGGTCGTAGCCTGCCAGGAACTCGGATTCGGTCATCGGCCGATTTCTACTCAAGTTGAGCATAACTAAGACGCGGATTGCGCATATGTCAAGCCGGGAGCGGATCCGTCAGGACGCGTCGCGCGGCGCACAGCTCCGCACCGGCGCCGGACAGATCCGCCCGGGCGCGGCCGGCAGGTACGGCCCGAGCCGGGAAAAGGGCGAAGCTTCTCGTGGCGGCGGGGCGGCGGGCGCGGGAGCTTCAGCGACGGGCCGGCCCCGATCCGCCGGCGCAGGAGGTTTCCCCGATGCCGTTCTTCGCTCCACGATCCGCGTTCGAGCCCCCCCGCAACGCCGCGCTGTCACCCCTCTTCCTCGCGCTGCTGGCGCTCCTCGTCATGCTCGCCTCGGCCCACGCGGCGCCGGGGCCGGCACGGGGCGGCCTCACGCTGCGCGGGCCGTCCGGCACCGCGCCGGTCGAGGCCGTCCAGCTCGCGACCGACATCAGCGTCGACGTCAGCGGCCCGACCGCCCGGGCCACCGTCACCCAGGCCTTCCGCAACGTCACGGCGGAGTGGGTCGAGGGCACCTACCTGTACCCCCTGCCGGAGGACGCGGCCGTCGACGGGATGAAGCTCGTCGTCGGCTCCCGCGTGATCGTCGCCGACATCCGCGAGCGGGCGGCGGCCAAGCGCGCCTACGAGGCCGCGAAGGCGGCCGGGCAAGCGGCGGCGCTCACCGCGCAGGAGCGGCCCAACGTGTTCACCAACGCGGTCGCCAATATCGGCCCCGGCGAGACGGTGCTGGTCCAGATCACCTATCAGCAGACGATCCCCGTCTCCGGCGAGACGCGGACGCTGCGCCTGCCCCTGGTCGTCGCGCCCCGCTACAAGCCCGCCCCCGCCTCGGTGGACGCGGTCTCCCTCGACGGCACGGCCGCGGCGGCCCGCGACCCGGTTCCGGATCGCGCCCGGATCAGCCCGCCGGTGCTCGACCCGGCCCTGTCCCCGCCGACCAACCCGGTCGCCGTCACCGTGCGGCTCCGGGCGGGCTTCGCCGTCGGCGCCGTTCAGAGCGCGACCCACGCGATCCGCGTGATCGAGACCGGCCCGGAGGCGCGGACCGTCACGCTCGCCGAGGGCGTCGTGCCGGCCGACCGCGATCTCGAGCTGACCTGGGCGCCGGTCCCGAGCCGGATGCCCGGCCTCGGCCTGTTCCGCGAGACCGTGGCCGGCCGGACCTATCTGCTGGCCGCCGTGAGCCCGCCGGCGATCGAGGCCGACGCGGCCGCCCGGCCGGCGCGCGACGTCACCTTCGTCATCGACAATTCCGGCTCGATGTCGGGCGCCTCGATGCGGCAGGCCAAGGCCGGGCTGCTGGCCGGCCTCGGCCGCCTGAGCCCGCGGGACCGCTTCAACGTCATCCGCTTCGACGACACCTGGGACGCGCTGCATCCCGAGCCGGTCCCGGCGACGCGGGCGGCCCTGGCCGAGGCTGAAGCCTTCGTCGCCGCCCTGGAGGCGCGCGGCGGCACCGAGATGCTGGCGCCGCTCAAGGCGGCGCTCGCCGACCCGCACCCGGAGGACGGGCGCGTCCGCCAGGTCGTGTTCCTCACCGACGGCGCCGTCGGCGACGAGGAACGGATCTTCGCGGCGATCCACGCGGATCTCGGGCGCACGCGCCTGTTCATGGTCGGCATCGGCTCGGCGCCGAACGGCCACCTGATGCGCCACGCCGCCGAGATCGGCCGCGGCAGCTTCACCGAGATCCGCGACCTCGCGCAGGTCGGCGAGCGGACCCGGGCACTGTACGAGAAGCTGGAATCCCCCGCCGTCACCGACCTGACCGCGACCTTCTCGGTCCCGGGCGTCGCGGTCACGCCGGGCGCGCTGCCCGACCTGTACCGCGGCGAGCCGCTGGTCTTCGCCGCGCGGCTGCCGGGATCGGCCGAGGGAGGGCTCCACGGGACCGTGACCGTATCGGGCCGGGTGGGCGGCCGGACCTGGACCCGGACGCTGCCGCTCTCCGGAGCGGGCGAGGGCGCCGGCATCTCCAAGGTCTGGGCGCGCTCCCGGATCGGCGAGACCGAGACGGCGCGCATCACCGGGCGGCTCGGCGCGGACGCGGCCGACGCCACCATCCTGGCGCTGGCCCTGGAGCACGGCCTGACGACGCGGCTGACCAGCCTCGTGGCCATCGACGCGACCCCGCGCCGCACGCCGGGCACGGCCCTCGTCGCCGCCGACCTGCCGCTGAACCTGCCGGCGGGCTGGGACTTCGCCAAGGTGTTCGGCACGGACCGGCCCGGCGCCGCGCCCGCCGACGACGGGGCGGCCCGGATCGTGCCGATCCGCGCCGACGGCGGGGCGGTCGACCTGCCGCAGACCGGGGCCGGGATCGTGGCGCAGCTCGGCCTGGGCCTGCTCCTCGCCCTGTTGGGCCTCCTGCTGCGCACCGGCCCGACGATCGGCGGCCGGCGGACCGGGAACGCGCGATGAGCCGCCGTCCGGGGACCGGACTGGGGAGGGCCCTCGCGGCCCTCCTCACCCTCGCGGGAATCGGGCTGGCGGCGCAGGCCGCCTGGATCCCCGCCAAGGCCGCCCTGGCGCAGCTGCTGCTGGAGCGCGCCTTCGCCCGCACCCTGGCCGAGGGTCGGCCCGCCCGGCCCTGGCCCTGGGCGGACACCGAGCCGGTCGCCCGGCTCACCGTCGCGGGCCGCGGCTTCGTGGTGCTGAGGGGCGGGAGCGGGCAGGCCCTGGCCTTCGGCCCCGGCCATCTGGACGGCACCCCGGAGGCCGGCGCGCCCGGCACCGCGGTCATCGCCGCCCACCGCGACACGCAGTTCGCGGTGCTGGGGCAGCTCAGGCCCGGCGATCCGGTCATGGTGACGGGCCGCGACGGCCGGACCCTGCGCTTCCGAGTCACCGGCACGCGGGTGGCGCGCTGGGACGCCTCGGGCATCGACCCGCAGGCCCCCGGCCGGCACCTCGACCTCGTCACCTGCTGGCCCCTGGAGGCGCTGCGGGCCGGCCCGCTGCGGCTGATCGTCGAGAGCGAGCTGGCCTCGGAGGCGGGGCGCTCCTGACTCGTGGGCGTGGACGGCCAGCCCGGCCGCGCTTGCGCAAATGTGCGGTTTCGTGCGGATCTGTGCGGGCCAAGCCCGTGCGAGCCGTGCCTGTGAGCGAGATCGAACTGTCCGAGGCGCAGAGCCGCGCCATTGCCCAGACCGTGCGCGAGGCGCTGGCTCGCCGGCGCATCTCCCGGCAGACGCTGGCCGAGGAGGCCCGGATCAGCATCTCGACCCTGGAGAAGGCGCTCGCCGGCCGCCGGCCCTTCACCCTGGCGACGACGATCCGGCTGGAGGAGGCCCTGGGCCAGTCCCTCCGCCAGGAAACGGGGCGCCCGACCCCGGAGGCGGCCCGCCACGCGCCCGACGAGCTCGGCTCCTACTCGCGGGAGAGCGTGGCCTGGATCGAGGGGCGCTACCTCACCCTGCGGCCCTCGTTCGGGACGGCGGGCGCGATCTTCGCCTACCGCACCGAGATCGCCTGGGACGCGGACGCCGCCCGCCTCGTGTTCCGCGAGGCCGAGCGGCTCGACGCGCCCTTCGCGCAATCCGGCAGCGTCGCCGTGCCGAGCCAGTCGGGCATGATCTACCTGGTGACCAACTGGCACGGGCAGCACCGCCTCGCGGTGCTGTGCCGCCCGAACATCCAGGGCGAGATGTACGGGGTCCTGACCACCCTCCACGCGGGGCGCGGCACGCAGCTGACCCCGGCCGCTTCACCCCTGGCGCTGCTGCCCGAGCAGGCTGGCGCGCACGGGTACGGGCGGATCGGGCCGGACGAGCCGGGCTACGCGCCGTACCGGGCCTATCTCGCCCGGGTGCACGACGACGGCTACGCGACCTTCTTCACGGGCGTCGCCTGACAGGGTCTGACGGGTGAGCCCGAAGGCGCGGAGCGCGGCGGGCTTGGAGCGGGTACCGGGAATCGAACCCGGGTATTCAGCTTGGAAGGCTGCTGCTCTACCATTGAGCTACACCCGCGCGGGCGGATCGTTAGCACGCCGGGTCGGCCGTGAGAAGGTGGGGCGGGATCGCCGCCGCGCGGGCGACGTCCCGAATCCGCGGCGTCGCCGGCCGGCTCACAGGCACGGGTTCATGACAGGCTCGCGCGGGATCGAGAGCAGGTCGTCGACCTGGGCGCGCAGGCCCGCGGCGCCGCCGGTCCGCAGGGCCTCGTACAGGGCCTCCGCGTCGCGGCCGCAGACCGCGCCGGGCCGCTGCTCCGGTTCCGTTGTCCCGTCGCGCGGCGGGACGGCCCTGTCCGGGGCGTTGTCGGCGATGAACCGATCGATGCGCGCGAGCGCGGCGCGCAGTTCCTGCTGGAAGTCCGGGTCGGCGCCGGCGTGGCACGCCTGTCCGACGGCGCGCATCGCCTGCAGGATGCCGCGCATGCACAGCACCGCACCCTTGCCGGTCCGGTCGACCTTCGTGACGGTGTCGCCGCGCCGGATGGTCTGGATCCCGTTCACGAGCGCCTCCGCCGGTCCCGGTCCGGCCTGCCCGGGAGCCTCCGAGGACACCGCCAGGAACGCGCAGGCCGCGGCGGCGCAGCCGACGATCAGGGATCGCGGTCGGGACGGCGTGCGTGTCGTCAGGCGCATGGATCCGGCGCCGTCTCCACCGCGCGGCCGCGGGAACACCCGCGCGCGATCAGCCCAGGCCCAGGGCGGCGCGGGCCTCCGCGGGCGTGGCGACGCGGCGACCGTGGCGCGCCACCGCCTCGGCGGCGAGGCCGACGAGCTCGGCGTTGCCGGCCGCCAGACGGTCCTTCGTCACCCGGATGTTGTCCTCCAGGCCGGTGCGGACCGCGTCCGCCCCGCGGGCGAGCGCCCAGTCCATCACGATCGCCTGGTTGCGGCCGATCCCGGCCGCCGTCCAGGTCGCCTCCGGCAGGATCCGGCGGGTCTCGGCGAGCAGGATGTCGAGGAGGTGCTCCTCGGCCGGCATCGCGTTCTGGACGCCCATCACGAACTGCACGTGCGGGCGCGCGTCGATCAGGCCCGCCTGCACGAGGCGCTTGGCCCCGTGCAGGTGCGAGAGGTCGAAGATCTCGATCTCGGGCCGGACGCCGTACTGCTTCATCTGGCCGGCGAGGTCGGTCACGAGACTCGCCGAATTCTCGTAGACGATCGTCGGGAAGTTGACCGAGCCGGTGGACAGGGAGGCCATGTCGGGCCGGTGCCTGAGCGAGAGGCCGCGGGCGGCCGGGTCGCGCCCGCGCCCGCCGGTCGAGAACTGCACGATCATCCCCGGGCAGTGCCGGCGCAGCCCCTCCTGCACGGCGGCGAACTTGTCCGGGTCGGAGGAGGGCGACTCGTCGTCGTTGCGCACGTGGATGTGGCAGAGCGTGGCGCCCGCCTCGAACGCCTGATGGGTCGACTCGATCTGCTCGGCCACGGTGACCGGAACGGCCGGGTTGTCCTTCTTGCGCGGCACCGAGCCGGTGATCGCCACCGCGATCACCACGGGTGCGTCGCTCCGGGATCCTGCCATTCGCCTGTCCTCCCTGCCTCATCCGGGTTCCGCGACCGGGATAGCGCCGCGGAACCCGGATCTGAACCGCCCGGCGCGGGCGGCAGGTCCGTGTGCGGGACATCTCTGGCCGGATGACAGCCGCGACCCGTGTCGTGCCGGGCCCGTGCCGCGCCGGACTTGAGTCTTGCCGGCGGTTGTCGCACCTCTCGGCCCGCGAGGCACACGATGAACGACACCGTCCTGGTCCTGAACGGGCCGAACCTGAACCTGCTCGGCAAGCGCCAGCCGGAGATCTACGGCCGCGAGACCCTGGCCGACGTCGAGGCCCTGTGCCGCGAGACCGCCGCGGGCTTCGGCCTCGCGGTCGATTTCCGGCAGAGCAACGCCGAGCACGCGCTGATCGACGCGATCCACGAATTTCGGGTCGGCTCGGCCGGGATCGTCATCAACGCGGGCGCCTACACGCACACCTCGGTGGCGCTCCTCGACGCGCTGAACACCTGCGAGGTGCCGGTGATCGAGTGCCACATCTCGAATGTCCACCGGCGCGAGGCCTTCCGCCACCACTCCTACATCTCCCTCGCGGCCACGTCCGTGCTGGCGGGGTTCGGCACGCACGGCTACGCCCTGGCGATCCGGCACCTCGCGCATCTGCGGGCCGGCAGACCTGCTTGAGGCGCGGATAGCGCCGCGATCAGGGTTGACGCTGGCGGAGACAGGGCGGAGGAGGGCGGTCAGGCCCTTATTCAACGCGTTCTCCCCGGCCGGACCGGTCTACCGGACCGGCGGAGGACGTCTCGAGCGGAGCGCGCACGCCGCATGACCAGTCCCTTCCTGCCCCTCGACCGGACAGTGATCGCCCGCGAGGCGGCCAAGATGTTCCTCGAGATCGGGGCCGTCCTCTTCTACAAGGACGAGCCGTTCAAGTTCACCTCCGGCTGGGCGAGCCCGGTCTACACCGACAGCCGGAAGATCATCTCGTTCCCGCGCCTGCGCTCGACGCTGATGGATTTCGCCACCGCCACGATCGTGCGCGAGATCGGCTACGAGAAGCTGACCCACATCGCGGGCGGCGAGACCGCCGGCATCCCCTTCGCGGCCTGGATCGCCGACCGGATGATGCTGCCGATGCAGTACATCCGGAAGAAGCCCAAGGGCTTCGGCCGCAACGCCCAGATCGAGGGCGAGATCGTCGAGGGCGCCCGGACCCTGCTGGTCGAGGACCTCGCCACCGACGGGCGCAGCAAGGTCAATTTCTGCAAGGCCCTGCGCGATTCCGGCGCCCAGGTCGATCACTGCTTCGTGCTGTTCTACTACGACATCTTCCCCGACAGCGCCGCGCTGATGGAGGAGATCGGCATCAAGCTCCACTACCTCACCACGTGGTGGGACGTGCTGGCGGTGGCCAAGGAGATGGGCACCTTCGACCCGAAGACCCTGGCGGAGGTCGAGCGCTTCCTCAACGCCCCGGCGGAGTGGTCGGCGGCCCACGGCGGCATCTCCGCCTTCGGCCAGGCCTGAGGAGAGGATCGCGATGGGCGTCGCCGAGCTGTTCCCCGCCGAGCGCCAGGAGGCGAAGCCGGTCGACCGGATCACGATCCGCCGGCCGGACGACTGGCACATCCACCTGCGCGACGGCGCCATGCTGAAGGCGGTGCTGCCCTACACGGCGGCGCAGTTCGCCCGGGGCATCATCATGCCGAACCTCGTGCCGCCGGTGACCACGGTCGCGGCCGCGCAGGCCTATCGCGAGCGCATCCTGGCGGCCCTGCCCGAGGGCCAGGACTTCACGCCGCTGATGACCTGCTACCTGCGGGACGACACCGACCCGGACGAGATCGAGCGCGGCTTCAGGGAGAAGGTCTGGGTCGCCGCCAAGCTCTACCCGGCGGGCGCGACCACGAACTCGCACGCGGGCGTCACCGACCTCAATGGCATCGCGCCCGTGCTGGAGCGGATGGAGCGGATCGGCATGCCGCTCCTGATCCACGGCGAGGCGACCGACCCGGAGATCGACATCTTCGACCGCGAGGCCGCCTTCATGGAGGGCAGCCTGATCCCGCTCCTCGGCCGCCATCAGGGGCTGAAGGTCACCGTGGAGCACGCCACCACCGCGGAGATCCTCGACGTGGTCCGCGAGCACCGGAGCCGGTGCGCGGCGACGATCACGCCGCACCACCTAGTGATCAACCGGACGCACATCTTCCAGGGTGGCCTGCGCCCGCACCTGTACTGCCTGCCGGTGGCCAAGCGCGAGCGGCACCGGCTCGCCCTGCGCCGGGCCGCGACCTCCGGCGAGGCCTGCTTCTATCTCGGCACCGACACGGCCCCGCATGTCCGCGGCGCCAAGGAGGCGTCCTGCGGCTGCGCCGGCGTGTTCTGCGGCCCGAGCGCGCTCCAGACCTACGTGCAGGTCTTCGACGAGGAGGGGGCGCTGGACAAGTTCGAGGCTTTCGCGTCGCTCAACGGCGCCCGCTTCCACGGTCTGGAGCCGAATGCCGGGACCGTCACCCTGGAGCGCCGGGAGAGCCGCATCGCCGAGGCCGTCGCGGTCGACGACACGGCGGTGGTGGTGTTCCGCGGCGAGGAGACGCTGCCCTGGTCGGTGGCGTGACCGCCTAGGCTGGGACCGCGCACCGTCATCGCGGGCGCGGCGAGGCGACCCCGGGCAGCGCGAGATCGGTGACCGTCGGGCGACATGGGGTTGCTTCGCCGCGCTCACCCAGACGGATACCGGCCAGCCATCTAATCGGCCGAAGCCATCTTTGCCCGGATCCAACCTCCGGTTACCGATCGTCCGTCGATCCGGAGGAGGGTAAGATGCAGGACGCGCGACAGGACGGCATCACCGCCATGGGCGCCGTGGACCTCGCCGCCGCCATCCGCGGCCGGGTCGTCTCCTGCGTCGAGGTGATGCGCGCCTATCTGGAGCGGATCCATCGGATCAACCCGCAGGTGAACGCCCTCGTGGGCCTGGCCGACGACGCCGCGCTCCTGCGGGAGGCCGAGGCCGCCGACGCCGTCCTGGCGCGCGGTGAGCCCGTCGGCCCGCTGCACGGCTTCCCGCTGGCGGTGAAGGATCTCGACCCGGTCCGCGGCCTGCGGTTCACGCAGGGCTCGCCGATCTTCGCCGACCGGGTCGCCGAGACGGACTCGATCATGGTCACCCGCCTGCGCGCCGCCGGGGCGATCTTCATCGGCAAGACCAACATCCCCGAGTTCGGCCTCGGCTCGCACAGCTTCAACCCGGTCTACGGCGCCACCGGCAACGCCTACGACCCGGCGATGACCGGGGGCGGGTCGAGCGGCGGCGCCGCCGTGGCGGTGGCGCTGCGGATGCAGCCGGTGGCCGACGGCAGCGACCATGCCGGCTCCCTGCGGAATCCGCCCGCCTTCAACAACTGCTACGGCCTGCGCCCGAGCTGGGGCCGGATCCCGGCCGAGGCCAAGGACGTGTTCAGCCCGAATCTCGGCGTGCTCGGGGCGATCGGGCGCACGCCGGGCGATATCGGCCTGATGCTCTCGGTGCTGGCGGGCTACGATCCGCGCTGCCCGAACGCCGTCCGGCAGGACCCGTCCGCCTTCGCGCGCCCGCTCGCCCGCGACTTCCGCGGGACGCGGATCGCGTGGCTCGGCGATTGCGGCGGCGAGATCCCGTTCGATCCCGGCGTGCTCGACGTCGGGCGCGCCGCCCTGGCGACCTTCGCGGAGATCGGCTGCACCGTCGAGGAGGCGATGCCGCGCTACGACATGGAGCGGCTCTGGCAGGACTGGCTGGTGCTGCGGGCCCTCACCGTCGCGGCGAACCTCCGCCCGCTCTACGACGAGCCCCGCCACCGGGCCCTGCTCAAGCCGGAGGCGGTCTGGGAGGTCGAGCGGGGACTGGCGCTCGGCGCCGACCGGATCATCGCGGCGCTGGAGGGGCGCACCCGCTGGTACGAGACCCTGCGCCGCTTCATGGAGGCCTACGACTACGTGGTCATGCCCAGCGCCCAGGTCTTCCCGTTCGACAAGAGCCTGCGCTGGCCCGAGACCGTGGGCGGCCACGCGATGGACACCTACCACCGCTGGATGCAGATCACGATTCCCGCGACGATGTCGGGCCTGCCGGCGCTGGCCGTGCCGGCCGGGTTCGGGGAGGCCGGGCTGCCCGCGGGCATCCAGATCGTCGGTCCCAACCACGGCGAGCTCGCCTGCCTGCAGCTCGGTGCCGCCTACGACGCGGCGAGCAACTGGGTCCGCCGCTACCCGCCGCCGCTGAACTGAGGGAGCGGCTCGTCGACCAAGCCGGCGCAAACAAGCGCCGGACGCGTTGACCCGCCCCGCGCTCTCCGCTAAGAGGCCCGACACTTCGCGTGCCGACCATGAGCCAGTTCCGGATCATGGGGCCGCCGCGGGGCAGGTTCGGATATCCGATGACCACGGTCCTTATTGTAGCGGTAGCGTCACCGACGGGGCGGCCCTGAGAGAGGGCCGCGATCCGGGCGGTGGCGCATGCAGGGTCCCTCGGGGCCCTTTTTTGTTGCCCGCGTCCGGGCGGGACAGGACTGGGACGGACGGAGATCCGAGGCGAGAGGCACCTTCGGGCGAGGCGGAGACCGCCCCGCGTGACGGGGGTGCCGGGAGAGAGGACGGGGCAGGGCGGCGATCACGGGATCGCGGTGGCTCCGGAGAGCGCGAGGAGACGAGCATGGGCGGCGAGGTCATGACCGGGGCCGAGATGGTCATCCGGGCCTTCCAGGATCAGGGTGTCGACACGCTGTTCGGGTACCCGGGCGGCGCCGTACTTCCGATCTACGACGCGCTCTTCCACCAGAACGCCGTCAAGCACATCCTTGTCCGCCACGAGCAGGGCGCCGTCCACGCCGCGGAGGGCTATGCCCGCTCCTCCGGCAAGGTCGGCTGCGTCCTCGTGACGTCGGGCCCCGGCGCGACCAACATCGTCACCGGACTCACCGACGCGATGCTGGACTCGATCCCGCTGGTCTGCATCACCGGGCAGGTCCCGACGCACCTGATCGGCACCGACGCGTTCCAGGAATGCGACACGGTCGGCATCACGCGCCACTGCACGAAGCACAATTACCTCGTCAAATCGATCGACGACCTGCCGCGCATCCTGCACGAGGCGTTCTACGTCGCGGCGAACGGCCGTCCCGGTCCGGTCGTGGTCGACCTGCCCAAGGACATCCAGTTCGCCTCCGGCCTCTACGAGCGCCCCGAGATCGCGAGCCACAAGACCTACCGCCCGGCCGTCAAGGGCGACGCCGACCGGATCCGCGCGGCCGTCGAGCTGATGGCGACCGCGCGCCGGCCGGTCTTCTACACCGGCGGCGGCGTCATCAACTCGGGTCCTGAGGCCTCGCGCCTGCTGCGCGAGCTCGTCCGCGAGACCGGCTTCCCGATCACCTCGACCCTGATGGGGCTCGGCGCCTATCCGGGCACGGACGAGAAGTTCCTGGGCATGCTCGGCATGCACGGGACCTACGAGGCCAACCTCGCGATGCACGAGTGCGACGTGATGATCTGCGTCGGCGCCCGCTTCGACGACCGGATCACCGGCCGGCTCGACGCGTTCTCGCCGTTCTCGAAGAAGATCCACATCGACGTCGACGCCTCCTCGATCAACAAGGTCGTCAAGGTCGATGTCGGGATCGTCGGCGACTGCGCGTCGGTGCTCGCCGACATGCTGGAGGCGTGGCGCGCCCTGCCGTCGCGGCCCGACACGTCGAACCTCGATCCGTGGTTCCAGAAGATCAACGCCTGGAAGGCGCGGGACTGCCTCGCCTACTGGCCGTCGGGCACGATCATCAAGCCGCAATACGCCGTGCAGCGCCTCTACGAGGCCTGCAAGGACCGCGAGACCTACATCACCACCGAGGTCGGCCAGCACCAGATGTGGGCAGCCCAGTACTTCAAGTACGACGAGCCGAACCGCTGGATGACCTCCGGGGGCCTCGGCACGATGGGCTACGGCCTGCCGGCGGCGATCGGCACGCAGCTCGCGCACCCGAACGGGCTCGTCATCGACATCGCCGGCGAGGCCTCGATCCTGATGAACATGCAGGAGATGTCGACGGCGGTGCAGTACCGCCTGCCGATCAAGGTGTTCATCCTGAACAACGAGTACATGGGCATGGTCCGCCAGTGGCAGGAGCTGCTGCACGGCTCGCGCTACTCGCAGAGCTACTCGGAGAGCCTGCCGGACTTCGTGAAGCTCGCGGAGGCCTACGGCGCCAAGGGCATGCGCTGCGAGAAGCCGGGCGACCTCGACGGCGCCATCGCGGAGATGCTCGCCCACGACGGCCCGGTGATCTTCGACTGCATCGTCGACAAGACCGAGAACTGCTTCCCGATGATCCCGTCGGGCAAGGCGCACAACGAGATGCTCCTGTCCGATTACCTCGGCGAGACCGGCGTCGAACTCGGCGACGTGATCTCCGAGGAAGGCAAGATGCTGGTGTGAGGGAGGGCGGCCCGGCTCCGTGCCGGGCCGCGATCCGCCGCTGCGGCGGCGTTGGGTCGAACGACGAGGACTTGCCCCGCGATGAACGCGATGAACACCCACTATCCCGAGCCCGTCCGCGTCGAGCCGGTGAACCGGCACACGCTCGCGGTGATCGTCGACAACGAGCCCGGCGTGCTCGCCCGCATCTCCGGCATGTTCTCCGGTCGCGGCTACAACATCGAGAGCCTGACGGTCTCCGAGACCGAGGAGGCGCGCCACATCTCCCGCATCACCATCGTGACCGCGGGCACGAACGCCGTGATCGAGCAGATCAAGGCGCAGCTCGACCGGCTGGTGCCGGTGCACCGGGTGGTGGACCTGACGCTCCAGGGCAACGCCATCGAGCGCGAGATCTGCCTGGTGAAGGTGAAGGGCGAGGGCGAGCACCGCAGCGAGGCGCTTCGGCTCGCCGCCGCCTTCGGCGCCAAGACGCTCGACGCCACGCTCAACTCCTTCGTGTTCGAATTGACCGGCGCCACCGAGGAGATCGACCGGTTCGTGCGCCTGATGAGCGTGATCGGGCTGGTGGAGATCTGCCGGACCGGGATCTCCGCGATGGGGCGCGGGGCGGAGCCGCTCTAAGCTTCCGACGCGCGGCTCATCGGTGCCGGGGGGAGCCGATCGAGGCCGTCGCGTCGCGCCTGAGTTCGTCGATCAAGGACCACCCATGACCGCCCGTACGCTCTACTACGCCCCCGGCGCCTGCTCGCTCGCCGCCCACATCATCCTGGAGGAATCCGGGCTCCCCTACGAGGGCATCAAGCTCGACCTCGCGGCGGGCGACCAGCGCCGGCCGGAATACCTCGCGATCAACGATCGCGGCCGCGTGCCGGCGCTGACCGAGGACGGCTGGGTGCTCACCGAGTGCGCGGCCATCCTGCGCCACGTCGCCCGTCAGGTGCCGGAGAAGGCGCTGTGGCCCACGGATCTCCGCGAGCAGGCCGCCACCGACGAGTGGCTCGGCTGGCTCGCCTGCAACCACCATGTCACTTATGCCCATGTCCGCCGGCCCGAGCGCTACACCGAGGACGAGAGCGCCTTCGCGGGCATCAAGGCTAAGGCCGCCAATACCTACGCGGATCTCGCCACCATGACCGAGGTGCGCCTCTCGCACGGCGGCTGGGCTGTGGGTGACCGGTTCAGCGTCGTCGACGCCTACCTGATGGTCTTCTGGTTCTGGGCCAACGGGCCCGTGCTCCGGTTCGACATGGCCGGCCGCTTCCCGGCCTGGACCGCCCATGCCCGCCGCGTCGCCGAGCGGCCGGCCGTGCAAGCCGTCTTCGCCCGCGAGGGACTGCCGCTCCCGCGCTGACCCGGTTCGGCCGCGGCACCCCCTTGCCGCGGCCGTCGAATCGGCCTAGAGCGCGTACCGTACGGTACGGTACGCCATTCGAGATGATGCAGGCCAGCGCCACAGCAGAGCAGGAAGCCCCGTCGGCACGCCAGCAGGCGGTGCTGGACGCCGTGCTCGGCCTCATGGTCGAGGACGGCGAGCAGCTCACCATGGACGCCGTCGCGCGCCGGGCGAGCTGCTCGAAGGAGACGCTCTACAAGTGGTTCGGCGACCGCGACGGGTTGCTGACCGCGACGGTGCGCTGGCAGGCCTCCCGGGTCCATGCCGGGCACGACGCCGCGCAGGTGCTCGACGGCGCGACCCTGCGGGAGCGCCTGCAGGACTTCGCCGTGACGTGGCTGGAGGTCATCACCGGCCCGACCTCGGTGGCGCTGAACCGCATCGCCATCGCGCATGCGGGCTCGCGCAAGAGCAACCTCGGCGGCATCGTGCTCGCGAACGGCCGCTTCGCCATCGGCGAGCGGGTCAAGCCCGTGCTGGAGGCGGGGCGCGCCGCCGGCCTGCTGACCTTCGCCGACAGCGAGGCCGCCTTCCGCACCTTCTTCGGCCTCGTCGGCCGGGATATCCAGATCCGACTTCTGCTCGGCGAGACCCTCGACCTCGACGGGGCCGAGATCCGGCGCGATGCGGGCCGCGCCGTCGAGCAGTTCCTGGCCCTCTACGGCCGGGCCCAACCCGACCCGAAACACCAAGCTTAAGAGGAGACAGACATGCGGGTGTATTACGATCGCGACGCCGACCTGAACCTGATCAAGGGCAAGAAGGTCGCCATCGTCGGCTACGGCAGCCAGGGCCACGCCCACGCGCTCAACCTGCGCGATTCCGGCGTGAAGGACATCGTCATCGCGCTGCGCGAGGGCTCCGCCACCGCCAAGAAGGCCGAGCACGAGGGCTTCAAGGTCCTGTCGGTCGCCGAGGCCGCCAAGTGGGCCGACGTGGTGATGATGCTCACCCCCGACGAGCTGCAGGGCGACATCTACCGCGAGTCCCTCGAGGGCAACATGAAGCAGGGCGCCGCGCTCCTGTTCGCCCACGGCCTCAACGTCCACTTCAACCTGATCGAGCCGCGCAAGGATCTCGACGTCCTGATGGTCGCCCCGAAGGGCCCGGGCCACACCGTGCGCTCCGAGTACCTCCGCGGCGGCGGCGTGCCGACCCTGATCGCCATCGCGCAGGACGCCTCCGGCAACGCCCACGATCTCGGCCTGTCGTACGCCTCGGCGAACGGCGGCGGCCGCGCCGGCATCATCGAGACGACCTTCAAGGAGGAGTGCGAGACCGACCTGTTCGGCGAGCAGGCCGTGCTCTGCGGCGGCCTCGTCGAGCTGATCAAGGCCGGCTTCGAGACCCTGGTCGAGGCGGGCTACGCCCCCGAGATGGCCTATTTCGAGTGCCTCCACGAGGTGAAGCTGATCGTCGACCTCATCTACGAGGGCGGCATCGCCAACATGAACTACTCGATCTCCAACACGGCCGAGTACGGCGAGTACGTCACCGGCCCGCGCATCGTCACGCCCGAGACCAAGGCCGAGATGAAGCGCGTGCTGAACGACATCCAGTCGGGCACCTTCACGCGCAACTGGATGCTGGAGAACAAGGTCAACCAGACCTCGTTCAAGGCGACCCGCGCCAAGCTCGCCGCCCACCCGATCGAGGAGGTCGGCGCCAAGCTCCGCGGCATGATGCCGTGGATCTCCGAGAAGGCGCTCGTCGACAAGACCCGCAACTGAGCCCGAACCGTGCGGCCGGGCCTCGCTCGGCCGCGCCGCCAGGGGCCGGTCACGCGTGAGCGTGGTCGGCCCTTCGTCTTCCCGGTTGCCCTGTCCGAAGCTTCCCGGCCATAAGCCCCGCAGCGGTCCCGCCTGCACGAGGGCCGGCAAGCGGAGAGGACACCCATGGCATCGCTCTATTCCGACGCGCACCGGGCGCTCCAGGAGGAGTTCGGCACGACCAAGCTCGCCGTGCGCCTCGACGAGGACTGGGTTCACGACAGCGTCCAGCCGGACGAGGCCGCGTTCATCGGCTCTCGCGACATGTTCTTCCTGTCGACCGTCGATCCGGACGGGATGCCCACCGTCTCCTACAAGGGCGGCCCCACGGGCTTCGTGAAGGTGCTCGACGACAAGACGCTCGTCTTCCCCGGATTCGACGGCAACGGCATGTTCTACTCGATGGGCAATATCGAGGGGCAGGCCAAGGTCGGCCTGCTGTTCATCGACTTCGAGACGCCGCACCGCATCCGCGTGCAGGGGCACGCGTCGCTGCTGCGCGACGACGCCCTCATGGCCGAGTATACCGAGGCCAAGTACCTGGTGAGGGTCGCGGTCACCAAGATCTGGGTCAACTGCCCGCGCTACATCCACAAGTACAAGAAGCTCGAGCAGAACAAGTACGTGCCGCGGCCCGATCGCGAGACCCCGCTCGCCGCCTGGAAGCGGCTCGACCTCGCGGGCGACGTGATCAGCGACGCCGACAAGGCCCGCGTCGCCAAGGAGGGCAAGCTCGAGGTCTCCGAGTACGCGGCGCTGGTCGCCCGCGGCGAGGCCTGACGGTCCGTTCCGGCCGCCCCGCGGAGCAGGGCGGCCGGTGCTTGACGAGGCGGAATTCCAATTTTCACGCCGTGAGTTGATCGCAAGTATATTTAACCTACGCATCACAATGATGCGGCACTGTATTGGCCTCTACTTTCGTCGTTCTTCAAATTTTCTTGACGCCGTGAGGGTAGGTCGTTAGATTTCGTGCGATATCTCTCGATCGTACCTTCTCACGGTTCGTACAGGCCATGTTCTCGCTCCCGCTGCGCGTCGCGGTAATCTGTAGTGTCCTGATCGCGGCCGTCTTCGCGGGCGGGACGACTTTCCTGGATCGCCGGATCAACGCCTCCTTCGAGGAACAGACGGCCAGGATGCAGTCGGAGACGCTGTCGAGCGAGGCGCGCGAGGTTCGGTTTCGCCTCGCCGTGGCGGCCAGGACCGCCGAGAGTCTCGCGGCGGCCGCCTCGGCGCTGCGCGGCGGCGGGATCCAGGACCGCGCGGTCTACGACGCGATGCTGCGCGAGCTTCTGCGCGCCAACCCCGACCTGATCGCGACCTGGACCGGCTGGGAGCCGAACGCTCTGGACGGGCGCGACCGCGCATTCGCCGGCACGGCGTCCTCGGACGCGAGCGGCCGCTTCATGCCCTACTGGAATCGCGGCAGCGGCACGATCAAGCGGGAGGTTCTCACCGGCTACGAGGCCGAGCCGGACGGCGCCTACTACCTTCGGCCGAAGAAGCTGAACCGCTTGGTGGCCATCGAACCCTACATCTACCCGGTGGCCGGGAAGGACGTCGTCATGATGTCGTTCGGCGCGCCGATCACCGTGGACGGCACGTACCGCGGCACCGCCGGCGTCGACATCGATCTCGGCTCCCTGAACGCCGCCCTCAACGCGGTGAAGCCGTTCGGGACCGGCTATCTCGCGGTGATCTCGGCGAGCGGGACGACCGTCGCGCATCCGACCGGCGCGGCGGCCGGGAAGCCGTTGCACGGCTTCGACGCGTCGGCGGCCGACGCGGCCGGGCAGGCGATCCGCGCGGGAGCCGTGGTGGTGACCGACGCGCCGGGCCCGGACGGGGCGCCGTGGCGGTACATGGCGCAGCATATCCAGGCGGGCGAGACGCCCGACCGGTGGGCCATCGTCGTGGCGGTGCCGGTGGCGACGCTCACGGCCGCCGCCGATCAGGCGCGCGCGACGCTGATCGGCATCTCGGTCCTCTGCGTGCTGATCGGATGCGCGGTCGTCTTCGGCGCGCTGCACCGCCTCGTCGGGAGGCCGATCCGCGCGCTCGGCCGGACCATCGGCGACATGGCGGCGGGCGATTACGGGGCGGACGTGCCCGAGGCGCGGCGCCGCGACGAGGTCGGGCTGGTCGGGCGGGCGGTGCTGCAGCTGCGCGACGGCCTGCGGGCGCAGGCGCAGGCCGACGCCCGGGCACGGGCGGACGCCCAGGCCGCCGCCGACCGGGATCGCAAGCGGGTGACCGCGGACCTGGCCAACGCCTTCGAGCAGGCGGTCGGCGGCATCGTCGAGACGGTGACGGACGCGGCCACCGAGCTGCAGGCCACGGCCAAGGGGCTGGCCGCCACGGCCTCGGAGACCGCGGGCCAGTCGACCACCGTCGCGGCCGGGGCCGAGGAGGCCGCCTCCAACGTCCGGGCCGCGGCCTCGGCGGCCGAAGAACTCGGCAGCTCCGTGCAGGAGATCGGGCGGCAGGTCCAGGGATCCGCGCAGCTCGCGCGGGCCGCGGCCGACGAGGCCGGGCGCACGGTGCGGCTGGTTGAGGACCTGAGCGCGGCGGTGATGAAGATCGGGGACGTGGTGGCGCTGATCAGCGGCATCGCGGGCCAGACCAACCTGCTCGCCCTCAACGCCACCATCGAGGCGGCCCGCGCCGGCGAGGCCGGCCGGGGCTTCGCGGTCGTGGCCGCCGAGGTGAAGGCGCTGGCCACCCAGACCGCGCGGGCCACCGACGAGATCGCGGGGCAGATCTCTCGCGTTCAGGCCTCGACCGCGCAGGCGGCCTCGGCGATCGGCAGCATCACGACGCGGGTCGACGAGATCAGCGCTGTGGCCACGACGATCGCGGCCGCGGTCGAGCAGCAGGGCGCCGCGACCCAGGAGATCGTCCGCAACGTGACCCAGGCCGCCGCCGGCACGGGCGAGGTGACCACGAACATCGCCCGCGTGGCCGACGCCGCCGACATGACCGGCTCGGCCGCCGGTCAGGTGCTGGATTCGTCCGCGAACCTGTCGCGTCAGTCCGAGCATCTGCGGGCAGAGGTCAGCCGCTTCCTCGGTACGGTGCGCGCGGCCTGAGGGCGCCCGGACCGGCCTGCGCGCTAGCTGGCCTTCCGGGCGACGACGAACACCCGCGGGAAGGCGAGCAGGCGCCGGCCGTCGCTGCGCGGCGGGTAGGCCCCGTCGATCGCGCGCGTGTAGGCATCCAGGAAGCCGGCGCGGTGCTCGGGATCCAGCGGGTCGAGGAAGGGACGCAGGCCCGTGGCCCGGACCCAGTCCACGATGGCGGCGGCATCGGCCATCCGGTGATGATAGGCGGTGCACCAGACATCGACCTCGGCGGCCGCCGGCGCCAGCAGATCGTAGTACGCCGCGGGCTCCAGCATCCGCCCGAGGCGGCCGGCCACGGCCGGGTCGCCGATCGCCGCCGCCCAGGGGCCGGACGCCGCCACCGCGCGCATCAGGCGGTGGGTGGGCTCGGCGAGGTTGTCGGGCATCTGCACGGCCAGCACGCCGCCCGGGGCGAGGAGGCCGAACAGCCGCGGCAGCAGGGTCGCGTGGTCCGGCAGCCATTGCAGCACGGCGTTGGCGTAGATCAGGTCCGGCGCCCGCTCGGGTGTCCAGGTCGCGGCGTCGGCCAGCGCGAAGGCGAGGCGGGGCAGCCGGGCGCGGGCGCTCTCCAGCATGGCCGGCGAGGTGTCGAGCCCGATCACCTCGGCGTCGGGGAAACGGGCCGCGATCAGCGCGGTGGAGTTGCCGGGCCCGCAGCCGAGATCGATGGCCAGACGCGGCGCTTCGAGGGGCACGCGGGCGAGGAGCTCGGCGGCGGGGCGCGTCCGCTCGTCCTCGAAGCGGGTGTAGAGGGCGGGGTTCCAGTCGGCCATCGCACCCTTCCGTGAAAAAATCCTCAGCAGCCGAGCCGGTCGGCGAGATCCGCCAAGTCCCGCGCCGCGTGGGTGACCGGCACCGTCGGCGCGGCCTCGCCGCCGGCCGGGCCGTGCTCGTGCGGGCGGGCGATGTGGGCGGTGGCGAGCCCGTGGCCCGCCGCCGCCGCGAGGTCGTTCGAGTGTGCCGCGACCATCATGGTCTCCCCCGGCGCGAAGCCGAAGGCCGCGACGGCGTCGCGGTAGAGCGCCGGCTTCGGCTTGTAGTCGCGGGAGTAGCCGGCGCCGAGCACCGCGTCGAAGACCAGGCCGTTGCGGCGGGCGAGGTCGGCCATCAGCCGGACCGGCCCGTTGGAGACCGGCGCCAGGAGGTGCTTCTCGCGCAGCCGCCGCAGCGCGTCCGGCACCTCGGGCCACGCGTCGAGCCGGTGCCAGGCCTGGACCAGCTCCCGCTGCACGGCCTCGGAGACGCCCGCGATGCCGAACTGCGCCAGCACGCCGGGCAGCGACTCGGCCTGGAGCGTGTCGAGGTCGACGTAGGGCCGGGCGCCGGAGCGCACCGTCTCCATCGAGGGATTGTACTGTGCCCGCCACGCGTCCGCGAAGGCGCCGGCATCGAGGTCCGGCGCGACGGGCGCGAGCAGCCGCGCCGCCTCGCGGGCGACGCCGGAGCGCCAGTCGACCAGCGTCCCGAAGACGTCGAAGACCAGCGCCCGGACGGTCACCGCACCGCCTGCAGGCTGGGACCGCGCCGGACGAAGCCGACGATGTCCTTGACCGCGTCGAGGGTCTGCGCCGCGATGGTCTCGGCCCGGGCGCCGCCGTCGGCCAGCACGGCGTCGATGTGGCCAGGATCGGCGGTGAGGCGGCGCATCTCCCCGGCGATCGGCGCGAGGCTCGTCACCGCGAGGTCGGCGAGCGCCGGCTTGAAGGTCGAGAACTGCGCTCCCCCGAAATCGCGCAGCACGTCCTCCCGGGTGATGCCGGCCAGCGCCGCGTAGATCCCCACGAGGTTGTCGGCCTCGGGCCGCTCCTTCAGGCCCGCCACCTCGGAAGGCAGGGGCTCGGGATCGGTCTTGGCCCGGCGGATCTTCTGGGCGATGGCGTCCGCATCGTCCGTGAGGTTGATGCGGGCGTTGTCGGACGGGTCCGACTTCGACATCTTCTTGGTGCCGTCGCGCAGCGACATGACCCGGGCTGCCGGGCCGCCGATCAGCGGCTCCGTGATCGGGAAGAAGGCGTCGCCGTGGCCGTGCGCCGTGATCGACCCCGAGAAATCGGTGTTGAACTTCTGGGCGATGTCCCGGGTCAGCTCCAGGTGCTGCTTCTGGTCCTCGCCGACCGGCACGTGCGTCGCCCGGTAGGCCAGGATGTCGGCGGCCATCAGCACCGGGTAGTCGTAGAGGCCGATCGAGGCGTTCTCCCGGTCCTTGCCGGCCTTCTCCTTGAACTGGGTCATGCGGTTCAGCCAGCCGAGGCGGGCGACGCAGTTGAACACCCAGGCGAGCTCGGCGTGCTGCGGCACCTGGCTCTGGTTGAACACGATCGAGCGCTTGGGATCGATGCCGGCGGCGAGGAAGGCGGCCGTGACCTCGCGGATCTGGCCGCGCAGCGCTTCGGGATCCTGCCAGACGGTGATCGCGTGGAGGTCGACCACGCAGTACAGGCACTGCGCGTCGCGATCCTGCATCTCCACGAAGCGCTTCACGGCCCCGAGATAGTTGCCGAGGTGCAGGTTGCCGGTGGGCTGGACGCCCGAGAAGACCAATTCGGTGAACGCGGCCATCGGCGCCGATCCTGAGCAAGGGAAGACCGGGGCTCCGCGCCGTCCGGGCGCGGGGTTACTCGCACCCGTAGCCCGGAATGGTCAAGGACGCGCTCACGGCTCCCGCGTGGGCAGCCTCGCGCTGGGGCAGAGGTCGACCAGGACGCAGCGCCCGCAGGCCGGGCGGTGATGATGGCAGACCTTCTGGCCGTGCAGCATCAGGATCTCGTGATTGTCGTAGAGGTCCTGCGCGCTCCAGTCGGCGGGGAGCTGCGCCCGCAGGATCGGGTGCGACGGGCCGACATCGACCGTCTTGCCGATCAGCCCGAGGCGCTGCGCCACCCGGTGATGGTGGCTGTCGACCGGCAGGGCCGGCATTCGCAGGGTGGAGAAGGACAGGACCGCCGCGCTGGTCTTCGGCCCGACGCCCGGGATTGCCTGCAGCCACGCCCGCGCGGCCTCGACCTCCATGTCGGCCAGGAAGGCGAGGTCGAGGCCGCCGCACCGGTCGCGCAGCGCCCGGAGCACGTCGCGGATGCGCGGCGCCTTCAGCTCCGGCCAAGTCACGCCCGCGATGGCAGCCTCGATCTCCGGCACGTCCGCGTCGATCACCGCCTCCCAGTCGCGGAAGCGCGCCCGCAGGGCCTTGAAGGCCCGGCCGGATTCGGCGTTGCGCGTCCGGTGCGACAGGAGCGAGGAGACGAGTTCGCTGACCGGATCCAGGCTGTGGAAGTACGGGATCGGGCAGCCGTAGACCGGGCACAACCGGGCATGGACGGCGAGCGCCTTCTCGGCGAGGGCCGGATCCGTGACGGCGGGGGCCGGCTTGCGGCGCGGGCGCGGGGCGGTCGCGGTTCTGAGGTCGGCGGCGGGCATGTCGGGCGAATCCGCCAGCCGATGCCCCTGTTCCTGCCTGTACGGGGCAGCGGCGATCTGTCCGCCTCGTCGGGTTCGCGCGCTTCCAGCGGAGAGCAGGGCCGGCAGCGGCGCGCGCCCTGGCCCCCTCTCCCGTGCGGAAGAGGGTTGGGGTGAGGGACCGGGCGCTTCAGGGCGGAGAGCGCCGTCGACGCGCGTGCCCTGTCCGGAAGCCGCATGACCCTCACCCTGTCCCTCTCCCGCACGGGAGAGGGGACCCGCGCTCGGTCCCGAAGCGGTCGTGGCAATCGCGTGGGGACGCCGCCGGTTCGTGCGCGCCTACTTCACCAGCGCGTAGATGTTCACGTCGAGGTTGTCGTCGGTGCTGTCCTTGAGGTCGGTGGCGTACTCCTCCACGAACCGGTCCTGCACCACGATGTCCTTGGCGTCGAGGTAGGCGGTCAGCGTCTCGTAGGTGCTGTCGATCGACTCGTAGGACCCCTTGTGGGCGAAGCGCAACGCCTTGCCGGAGGGCGTCGTGCCGAAGCGCAGGCCGTCGGTCTCGGCGGGTGCCGGGCTCGGCGCGGCCGCCACCGGGATCATCGCCTCGAACTCGAAGCCGTCGTCGTCGGTGCGCGTGAAGACCGCGAGCGGCCGCCCGGTCGGCGCGACGCCGAGCTTGGCGAGGTCGGCCTCGATCCGCGCGAAAGCCTGCTTCAGGTTCGGCACGGCCTCCTCCCACTTGGTCTTGCCGGACAGGATCGCGACGGGCTTGGCCGGCAGGGTGACCTCGTCGACGTCGCCGGGCTCGCCGGCCTTGTCGATGAGCGTCGGCCGCGCCGGCGTTCCCGGGCTCGTGCCCGGGGGCGTTCCCACCGCGGACTGGCCCGCGGGCGGGGGCGCCACCGATTGCTGGGGCGCCGGGGCCGCGCTCTTGTCCGGATCGGCGACCGGGTTCGGCGCCGTCGTGGTCGGCAGCGGGTTCGTCTGGGCCGGCGCGGGCGCCGTGGAGGGCGGCGGCGCGGGCTGCTGCTGCGCGGCGATCGGGCCGCCCGACGCGAGCACGAGGGCGGCCGAGAGGGCGACGAGCGGACGAAGGCGGATCACGGTGGGCGCTCCGGTCGAGGCCCGCGGATGATCGCGCGGGCTCCCGCGGCGTAACCTAATGGCGATCGGGACGGCCCGCGAGGGCGCAGCGGACGAGAGCCGCGGGTGCGGCGCATCTGCCACGCCGCGGCACCCCTCGCGCCGGGCGGCGGCTTTTGCGATATAGCCCGCGCCTTCCTCCAACCGCGGGACCGCATGAGCGCACTCGCCCACAGACGCTTCCTGAAGATGCACGGCGCCGGCAACGCGATCGTGGTGCTGGACCTGCGCGGCTCCGCCGCGAAGGTGCGGCCCGAGGAGGCGCGGGCGATCGCGCAGGATCCCGGCTCGACCTTCGATCAGCTGATGGTCCTGCACGATCCCGTGAGCCCGGGCACGGACGCGTTCATGCGCATCTACAACACCGACGGCTCGGAATCGGGCGCCTGCGGCAACGGCACGCGCTGCGTCGCCTACGCGATGCTCGACGACCCGGCCATGGCCCGGCCGGCCGAGGGCGGCCGGCTCGTCCTGGAGACCCGGGCGGGCCTGCTCGGGGTGCGCCGCGTCTCGGAGCGGGCCTTCACCGTGGATATGGGCCGGCCGCGGCTCGCCTGGGACGAGATCCCCCTGTCCGAGCCGTTCCCCGACACCCGGCGGATCGAGCTGCAGATCGGCCCGATCGACGATCCGATCCTGCACTCGCCGGGCGCCGTGAACATGGGCAACCCGCACGCGGTGTTCTTCGTGGAGCAGGATCCGGACAGCTTCGATCTCGCCCGGATCGGCCCGATGCTGGAGAACCACCCGCTGTTCCCGGAGCGCGCCAACATCTCGGTGGCGCAGGTGACGGGCCGCGAGACGATCAAGCTCCGCGTCTGGGAGCGGGGGGCCGGGCTGACGCTCGCCTGCGGCACGGCCGCCTGCGCCACCGTGGTGGCCGCCTCGCGCCTGCGGATGATCGGCCGGCAGGCCAGCGTCGCACTGCCGGGCGGCGAGCTGTTCGTCGAGTGGCGGGCCGACGACCACGTCCTGATGACCGGCCCGGTCGCGCTCGTCGCCGAGGGGACCCTGGCGCCGGAGCTGTTCGACAGCGCGGCCTGATGGCGGTCGAGACCCTCACCTTCGGCTGCCGCCTCAACACCGTCGAGTCCGAGGCCCTGCGGGCCCACGCGGCGGCGGACGGGCGCGACCGGGTGGTGGTGAACACCTGCGCGGTGACCGCCGAGGCCGGGCGGCAGGCCCGCAAGGCGATCCGGCGCATCGCCCGGGAGCGGCCCGGCGCCGAGATCGTCGTCACCGGCTGCGGCGCCGAGGTCGAGACGGAGGCCTACGCGGCCATGCCGGAGGTCGCGCGCCTCGTCGGCAACGCCGAGAAGCTGCGGCCGGAGGGCTGGTCGGCGGCCGCGACCGGCCCGGGCGCCGTCATGGCGGCGCGGGCGGCCGAGCCGACGCGGGTCGAGGCGGTCGCCGGGCACACCCGCGCCTTCGTGCCCGTGCAGAACGGCTGCGACCACCGCTGCACCTTCTGCGTGATCCCGTTCGGGCGGGGCGTCTCCCGCTCGGTGCCGGAGGCGGACGTGATCGCGCAGGTCGAGACGATCGTGGCGCGGGGCGGGCGCGAGGTGGTGCTGACCGGCGTCGACCTCACCGCCTACGGTCGCGACCTCCCCGGCACGGCCCCGTCCCTCGGCGGCCTCGCGCGCGCGATCCTCCGGGCGGTGCCCGACCTCGCGCGCCTGCGCCTGTCCTCCATCGATTCCGTCGAGGCCGACGACGCGCTGCTCGCGGCGATCGCCGAGGAGGAGCGGCTCATGCCGCACCTGCACCTGTCGCTGCAGGCCGGCGACGACCTGATCCTCAAGCGCATGAGGCGCCGGCACCTGCGCGTCGACGCGATCCGCTTCTGCGAGACCGTGCGGCGGCTGCGGCCCGACACGGTGTTCGGCGCCGACCTGATCGCCGGCTTCCCGACCGAGACCGAGGCGCAGTTCGACCGCTCCCTCGACCTCGTGGCGGCGTGCGGCCTGACGCACCTGCACGTCTTCCCGTACTCGCCGCGCCCCGGGACACCGGCCGCGCGCATGCCGCCGGTTGCCCCCGAGGCGATCCGCGCGCGGGCGGCGCGGCTGCGGGCGGCCGGCGCCGACGCCCTGCGCCGGCATCTCGACGCCCAGGTCGGCCGCCGCCTCACCGTGCTGGCGGAGCGCGGCGGCGTCGGGCGAAGCGCGGATTTCACCGCGGTTCGGCTTCCGGGCGTCCCCGAAGCGGGGACGTTCCACGACGTCGCCGTCGCCGGGCACGACGGCGCGCGGCTCATCGGCGCCTAGCGCCCGCGGCTCACGCCGGCATCGCCGCCACGGCCTCGGCGATGTGCGGGGGCGGCGGCGCCGTGACGGCGATGGCGTCGCGCTTCGGGTAGAGCGGGATCGACAGCGCCCGGGCGTGGAGGTGCAGCGCGCTCCCGCGGGGCGCCCCGCCGTAGACCGCGTCGCCCAGGATCGGCCAGCCGGAGGCGGCGCAGTGGACCCGGAGCTGGTGGGTCCGGCCGGTGACCGGCTTCAATTCCAGCCAGGTCCGCCCCCCGGCGCGGCCGAGCACCCGCCAGTGCGTCAGCGACGGGTCGCCCGCCGGGTCGGCCTTCATCCACCACGAGCGCGGATCGTCCGAGCGGCGGGCCAGCGGCAGGTCGATGCTGCCTTCCTCCCCGGCGGGCCCGCCCGCCACGATCGCCCAGTAGGTCTTCTCGACGGCGCTGCCGGAGAACAGCTTCCCCAGCCGCGCCAGCGCCTTGGCGTGGCGGCCCAGCGCGAGGCAGCCGGAGGTGTCGCGGTCGAGCCGGTGCGCGGCCTCGGGGCGGCGGGGCAGGCCGAACCGGAGGGCGTCGAGGTGGTCGGTGAGCGTCTCGCCGCCCCGCGGGCCCGGATGGACCGGCAAACCCGCCGGCTTGTCGATGACGAGGAGCAGGGCATCGCGGTAGAGGAGGCGCGCGCCTATGTCGAAGGCGTTGGACATCCGGATCGGCTAGAGGGTCGGTGTCGGCGGGGCAAGGTGGGGCGAGGACGCGATTTCATGGCGAGCGAGGAGAAGCCCGGCTGGTTCGGACGCCTGTTCGGGCGCAAAGGCCAGCCCGCGCCCGAGGACAGAGGCGAGGACCGGCCCGAGGACAAGCCCGAGGCCGACCTGCCGGCCGGGGCGGCCTCGCCCTCCGAGGGGGAGCCGGACTTCGCCACCGCCGCCGAGGATGTCGCGCACGTCCCGCTGCCGCCCGAGGAGTCCGGGGAGCCGGTCCCGGACGCGGTCGAGGGCGCGGACCTGCTGCCCGTGGAGGGCGACGCGGAGCGCCCGCCGGCCGGCACCGCCGGCGACGACCCCGCGCACGGCGCCGACCCGGTCGACACCGGCGACGTGAACCGGGCGCCGGTGGTCGAGCCGGCCGCCGCGATGCAGCCCGGGATTCAACCCGACGTCCAGCCCGACATCCAGCCTGTCGACAGCGCCGCGGCCCTCGCCCACGACGCCGGCGCCGGGCCGGAGCGCGAGCCGGAGGCCAAGGGCTGGTGGAGCCGTCTCACCTCGGGGATGAAGCGGACCTCGTCGGCCCTCTCCGACCGCGTCACCGGCCTGTTCACCAAGCGCAAGCTCGACGCCACGACCCTGGAGGACTTGGAGGACGCGCTGATCCAGGCCGATTTCGGCCTGGAGACCGCGATGCGGGTCTCGGAGGCCGTCGGCAAGGGCCGCTACGAGAAGGGCATCTCGCCCGACGAGGTCCGGGCGATCCTGGCCGCGGAGGTGGAGCGGGCGCTGGAGCCGGTGGCGGTGCCGCTGACGATCGACGCCGCCCGGAAGCCGTTCGTGATCCTGACGGTCGGCGTGAACGGCGCCGGCAAGACCACGACGCTCGGCAAGCTCGCCTCGAAGCTGCGGGCGGAGGGGCGCACCGTGATGCTCGCGGCCGGCGACACCTTCCGCGCGGCGGCAATCGACCAGCTCAAGGTCTGGGGGGCGCGCACCGGCACGCCGGTGGTGAGCGGCGCGCAGGGCGCGGACGCGGCGGGCCTCGCCTTCGACGCCCTCAAGCAGGCGGGCGCGGCCGGCACCGACGTGCTGCTGATCGACACCGCCGGCCGGCTCCAGAACAAGGCCGGCCTGATGGCGGAGCTGGAGAAGATCGTCCGCGTGCTGCGCAAGCAGGATCCGGATGCGCCGCACGCGACGCTCCTCGTCCTCGACGCCACGGTCGGCCAGAACGCGCTCAGCCAGGTGGAGCTGTTCTCGCAGGCGGCGCCGGTCTCGGGGCTGGTGATGACCAAGCTCGACGGCACTGCCCGGGGCGGCATCCTGGTGGCGCTGGCGGCGAAGTTCGGCCTGCCGGTGCACTTCATCGGCGTCGGCGAGGGCGTGGAGGACCTGGAGCCCTTCGCGGCCCGCGACTTCGCCCGGGCGATCGCCGGACTGGAGAAGGACTAGCACGCGGGCGGCCGCCGCTCCTGGGTGCGCGATGTCATGGACATCGCGCGCTCCGCGTTCCACACACCCCGGCGAATCCCGTCCGACGCCCCCGGCCGACCGTGGGCGCCGCAGCCGAGCCAACCGAGCGTATGCAGATCGAATCCGTCCCCCCGCACCGCCACCTGCCGCCGCTCGTGAAGCTGGCGCTGGAACTCGGGCCGCTGGTGCTGTTCTTCCTCGGCAACGCCTATTCCGAGAAGTTCGGCGTCGCTCCGGACCAGAAGCTGTTCGTGGCCACGGGCGTGTTCATCGCGGCGACCGTGGTGGCACTGGCGATCCACTACGTGATGGTGCGGCGCCTGCCGATCATGCCACTCGTGTCCGGCGTGGTGGTGGTGGTGTTCGGCGGCCTGACCCTGGCGCTGCAGGACAAGACCTTCATCATGGTCAAGCCGACCATCGTGAACGCCCTGTTCGGCACCGTGCTGCTCGGCGGCCTCGTCTTCGGGCGCTCGCTGCTGTCGGTGGTGCTCGACTCGATGTTCAGCCTCACCGAGGAGGGCTGGCGCAAGCTCACCTTCCGCTGGGGCGTGTTCTTCTTCGTGCTGGCCGCGCTCAACGAGCTGGTCTGGCGGACCCAGACGGAGGATTTCTGGGTCAACTTCAAGGTGTTCGGCATCATGCCGATCACCGTGCTGTTCGCCCTCGCGCAGACGCCGCTGCTCACCCGCTACGAGCGCAAGAAGGCGCAGCCTGAGGCGTGATGCCTACTGCGCCGCCGCCACCTTCCCGGCAGCGCGGATCCGCGCGAGCACGCTGGAAAAATTCTCCGGCGTGAGGATGCCGACCAGCTTGTCGCGGATCACGCCGTCGGGCCCGATGATGAAGGTCTCGGGCACGCCGTAGACGCCGAAATCGATCGCCGCGCGGCCGCCGGCATCGGCGCCCACCGCGCTGAACGGAACGCCGTGCCGGGTCAGGAAGCGCTGGCCGGCCTCGGGCGTCGGCTCCTTGTAGTCGATGCCGACGAGCCGGATGCCGGGTTCCTTCGCCAGCCGCATCAGCATCGGGTGCTCCACCTGGCAGGGCGCGCACCACGAGGCGAAGACGTTGAGCACCGTGATCTGGCCCTTGAGGTCCGCGCTCGACAGCCCGGGTACGGGCGCGCCGTTGGCGGTCAGTCCCGGCACGGCGGGCAGGTCGAAGCGCGGCACCGGCTTGCCGATCATCGCGGAGGGCAGGGCGGCCGGGTCGGCGCCGGAGCGCAGGCGCAGGAACAGCACGGCGGCGAGCGCCGCGAAGACGAGCGCCGGCAGGATCAGCAGCAGCGAGCGGCGGACCGGTGGCGTCCGGCCGGCGGTGTCGTCGAGGGGGGCGGTCATCGCCGGTCCTCGCCGAACCCCTTGAGGGCGCGGCGCTGCGCGCGGCGGTCGCGCAGGGCGTTGCCCACCAGGGCGACCATCACCAAGGCCGTGAAGGCGTAGGCGGCCAGGATGAAGCCGCCGTGAGACCCGAGATCCATCGCGGTCCTCCTAGACCGGCTGCCCGACCGGCATCGCGGCCGGTGTCGGGGTGAGGCGCGGCTGGGCGCGGTCGAGGCGCTCGGCCTCGCGGATCGTCAGCGTCCGCACCCGGCGGCGCATGATCTCGGTGCGCATCGCGTAGAGGTGCAGCGTCATGCCGCCGAGGGTCGCGGCGCCGATCATGACCAGCAGCGGGTGGAGCATCGAGGGGTCGATGGTCGAGCCGCCCATGCGCAGGATCGAGGCCGGCTGGTGCAGGGTCGACCACCAGTTCACCGAGAACTTGATGATCGGCAGGTTCACGGCGCCGACGAGCGTCAGGATCGCCACGGCGCGCGCCGCGCGGTTCGGATCCTCCAGGGTCCGCCACAGGGCGATGATGCCGCAGTAGATCAGCAGCAGGATCAGCATGGAGGTCAGGCGCGCGTCCCAGACCCAGTAGGTGCCCCACATGGGCTTGCCCCACAGCGAGCCGGTCACGAGGCAGATCAGCGTGAAGGCGGCCCCGATCGGCGCGGCCGCCCGCTGAGCGACGTCGGCGAGCGGGTGGCGCCACACCAGGGTGCCGATCGCCGACACGCTCATCGCGCCGTAGAAGAACACGCCGAGCCACGCCGCCGGCACGTGGATGTACATGATCCGCACGGTCTCGCCCTGCTGGTAGTCGGGCGGCACCACGAAGAAGGTCTGGTACAGGCCCAGCGTCAGGACGCCGAGGGACAGGACCGTCAGCCACGGCACCAGCGCCCCCGACCACCGCATGAAGTGGCTGGGGTTCGACAGGCGGGTCCAGAGGGAAGGCGTCATCGCGGCAGCTGTCTCGGACATCGTGGAAGCGGTCTAGCCTAGGGTGCGGTGCAGCAACAATGCGGGTCGGCGGCGCAGGCGGCGGGGTCGCCGGAATGGCATCGTGCGCCGGGCCGCAACCCGTCGGGCCTTCGGATCCGAGAAGCTGCTGTACGACTGCGCCGACGACCAGCCGTCTTCCTGAGACATCCGCGACGCGCCCGCTCTCCCGCAGGGGTTGGGACCCGCGCCACGCCCGCACATGTCCGACGATGACGCACGTCCGCGGCCGCAGCTTTTCGCGTCCGAGCCTTGCGCATCGCGGGCGGATTGCGCATATAGATGTGAACAAAAAGAGAACGAAAGAGCGTCCCCGATAAAAGCTGTGGACGACGCGACCTCACCCTGACGGACCGAGCGCCCCATGCGAACCGCCGACAAGCAGATCGCCGACATCCTCGTCCGCTACGGCGAGCCCTTCGGGGGCAACGTCTGGCGCGTCCAGGGGACCGCCGTCATCTACCACAAGACCCTGGAGCGCATCGCCGCCCAGGCCGGCATCGTGTTCGAGCCGCCGACCGTCATCCGGGCCGAGCGCGACGAGGCCGTGATCCTGGTGACCGGCCGGCTGCCCGGCGCGAAGCCCGGGACCGAGCGGGTCGAGTGGTCCATGGGCGAGGCGCTGGTCAACGTGAACTACCGCGTCTCGGGCAAGCAGGCGGCCTACGTCTACGCCATGGCCGAGAAGCGCGGGAAGGACCGCGTCATCCTCAAGCTCATCGAGCTGCACGGCCTCGTCTACTCCGAGGAGGAGGCCGACGAGTTCCGGGCCCATCAGGTCCCGGTCCGGGCCGTCGACGAGGATTTCGAGGAGGCGCCCGCCTTCGACGAGGTGACCGAGGCCGAGGGCGACCTCAAGCGCCGCATCGACGAGGCCGAGACCATCAACGCGGTCACCGACCTGATGCTGGACGGCGCCACCCAGGCCGTCCTGGCGACGATGCCGCCCGGCACCCGCGACGAGGTGCGCGACTACGCCAAGGCCCGCCTCGTGGCGCTGGGCTGGCCGAAGCGCGCCGGACGCCGCAGCGCCGCCTGATCCCGCTTCCACCCCCACCGAAGGAGACCGCCATGCATCGCGCGACGAGCCGCCGCACCATGAAGGCCCGCCGGGATTCCCATCACGGCTGGAGCATCGAGACGCTGTCGTACAGCCCGACGCGGATCGTCCGCCTCGGCGCCGAGAAGGTCGCGATCCTGTTCCCCCCGGTCGAGCCCGGCGCGGCCTGGCAGCTCTACCCGCATCCCGACACGTTCCCGGGTCTCAACTTCGAGGGTCTGCCCGAGCCGCTGCGCCCGGAATTCCTCGCCTTCCCGGATCTTCCGGAAGTCGAGCGGTTCCTCGGCATCCGCGACGCCGAGCCCGTCGCCCTCGCGGCGTGAGGCGCGCTCTCAGGGCGTCGGCCAGGGCGCGCCGCGATGGAGCGCCTCGGCCTCGTCCGTGAACCTGCCGTCGGGGCCGTGCAGCACGAGGGGCGGCAGCAGGGTCGGGGCGGCCCGGCTCCCGCGGGTCGCCGCGATCAGGACGCGGATCGCCGGCGCGTCGCCCCGGGGATGGACGGGGCGGATCGCCAGCCCGCCGTAGCGGCCCCTGAGGGCGTCGAGGCAGGCCGGGAGGGTGTCCGCCCGGTGGATGAGCCCGAGACGCCCGCCCGCCCGCAGGACCGCCGTGCAGGCGCGGATCCAGCTGTCGAGATCGCCGCCCGCGAAGGTGTGGGCGGCGGCGCGGCCCGGGTGCGGCGAGGCGCGGTGAGCGCCGGCCGCGAAGAACGGCGGGTTGGTGAGCACGACGTCGAAACTGTCCGGCAGCAGACCGGCGGCGCGGCGTTCCGCCGCGGACGCGAGCACGTCGGCGACCAGGACCCGCGCGTCGATGCCGTTGAGGGTCGCGTTGGCACGGGCCTGCCCGGCGAGCGCCGGGTCGCGCTCGACCAGGGTCGGCCGGAGGCCGGGCGCCAGGGCCGCGCAGGCGAGGCCGACGGCGCCGGTCCCGGCGCCGACATCGCAGAGCCGGTCCCCGGCCCGCGGCGCGAGCAGCCGGGCGAGCAGCACCGCGTCGGTCCCGGCGCGGTGCGCCCCCCGCGGCGGCTGGTGCAGGCGCAGGAGCCCGCCGAGGAAGGGATCGGCGCCGCTGTCGGCCTCGGCCGTCACGGTTGGCGCAACTCGTGGGCGATGCCGGCATCCGTCAGCAGGCGGCGGGCCTGGGCCTCGTGGTCGCGCGGCACCAGGAGGCGCTGGCCGAAGACGCCGATCGACCCCTCCATCAGGCTCATGTGGCTGTCGGCCACGAGGACCGGGATCTCGGCCGCCTCGAGGATCGACCGGGCGAACCCGATCAGCACGACGTCGTTGGCGCGGATCAGCTCGATCATCGCGGCTCGGCTCCGGAACGGGCGGGGATCGGCGGTTTCGTCGCGTGAGATCCGCGCTGGCGACACCCCATATCCGGCCGGCGACGATGTTGCGGCGCCGCGGGGCGCGTGCGAAGGGATCGCCCGCCCCCTGAGGGGCGACCGGTCTGGAGGTCACGGATCTTGGGTATGGCCCTCTCCATCGAGAATCCGAAGCCCGAGGCGGAGGCGGGGCTCAACGACCTCGTCGCGCTGGTGGCCGACGGCATGGCGCGGGTCAACACCACGATCCTGTCGCGGACGGGATCGGACGTGGCGATGATCCCCGAGGTCGCCAACCACCTGATCGCCTCCGGCGGCAAGCGCCTGCGGCCGATCCTGACGCTGGCCTGCGCCCGGCTCTGCGGCTACGCGGGCGCCACCGACGGCGACGTCAAGCTCGCCGCCAGCGTCGAGTTCATGCACACCGCCACGCTCCTCCACGACGACGTGGTCGACGAGAGCGACATGCGCCGCGGCCGCGTCGCCGCCCGGATCAAGTGGGGTAACGAGGCCTCCGTGCTGGTCGGCGACTTCCTGCTCGGCCAAGCCTTCCGGATGATGGTCGAGGTCGGCTCGCTGCGGGCGCTCGACATCCTCTCGGCCGCCGCCACGGTGATCGCCGAGGGCGAGGTGATGCAGCTCACCAACGCCAAGAACCTGGAGACCGACGAGGCCGCCTATCTGGCGGTGATCCGCGGCAAGACCGCCGAGCTGTTCGCCGCCGCCTGCGAGGTCGGGCCGGTGCTCGCCGGGCGACCCGAGGCCGAGCAGGCGGCGGCCCGATCCTACGGGATGAATCTCGGCATCGCCTTCCAGCTGATCGACGACGTGCTCGACTACGGCGGCACCTCGGCCGAGCTCGGCAAGAACGTCGGCGACGATTTCCGCGAGGGCAAGATCACCCTGCCGATCGTCCTGGCCTATCGCCGGGCCAGCGAGGGCGAGCGCGGCTTCTGGCGGCGCACCCTGCAGCAGGGCGAGATCGGCGAGACCGACCTGGAGACCGCCCTCGACCTCCTGCAGCGCCACGGCGCCCTGGAGGAGACCGTGGCCCGCGCCCACCATTACGGCGCCGAGGCCCGGGCCGCCCTCGACATCTTCCCGGACGGGCCCGTCAAGGCGGCGCTGATCGGGGCCGTTGAGTTCTGCGTGGCGCGGGCGCGCTGAGGCGGGATCTCGGGGCTCCCGCGTCGACAGCTACCGATCCGCGCCGGCCCGACGACCCGCGTCGGCCTCAACGCGTCACGGGCCCGAGGGCTTCGGCGAGGGCGGGGGCGAGGTCGCGCAGCTCCGCGAGATGCGCGTCCGTCAGGGTGCGCAGCAGGGCCTCGGCGCGCGGCGTGAGGGACAGCTCGCTCCGCCGCCTGTCCTCGACGGCCCGCGTCTTGGTCAGCAGGCCGGCCTCCACCATGCGGGACACCAGCTCGGCCGCGCTGTGCGGAGCGATCAGCAGCTGCTCGGCCAGCAGGCCGACCGTCGCCGGCGCGCGCCCGGCATGGCCCGCCAGCGTCAGCAGGGCCTGATGCTGCTGCGGCGGCAGGCCCGCCCGGGCCGCCGCCGCCTCGCTGAACGCCAGGAAGCGGCGGAGACGGAAGCGGAAATCCGCGAGCGCCGCGTACTGCTCCCGCGACAGCGCCTCCGGTCCCGGGGCATCGGCCTCCATGATCGCCTCCGTGGTGTGTCCCTCGAGCCGCCGACGGTGCCCCGTATCGACGGGCTGGTCCCGGCTCGCAATGGCCGCGCCGTTGCAAGATATATCGGATTACGACATAAAAGCCGCCGCGAAGGAAGGAGGCCCCGATGATCGGCGGGACTGGGAGCGGGAGCGGGGAGGGCAGCCCGTCGCGCCGGGCACTGGGGGATTTCAGCGCGGACCGGCGGGTCCTGACGCTGGCCGGCATGGCGGTCGTCACCGGGACCGCCGCGAGCGGCACCGCCTGGATCCTGCTCACGCTGATCGGCCTCGTGACCAACCTCGCGTGGTACGGCCGGCTCGACACCGCCCTGACCTCCCTGGCCGGCGCGGCGCCGGGGCCCTCGATGGTGGCGATCCCGGTGATCGGGGCGCTGATCGTCGGCGCCATGGCGCGCTACGGCTCGGAGAAGATCCGCGGCCACGGGATCCCGGAGGCGATGGAGGCGATCCTGGTCGGCGGCAGCCGGATGTCGCCCAGGGTCGCCGTGCTCAAGCCGCTCTCCTCGGCGGTGGCGATCGGCACCGGCGGCCCGTTCGGCGCCGAGGGGCCGATCATCGTGACGGGCGGCGCGGTCGGCTCGCTCTTCGCCCAGTTCTTCCATCTCAGCGCCGCCGAGCGGAAGACGCTGCTGGTGGCGGGCGCGGCGGCGGGCATGACCGCCATCTTCGGGACGCCCGTGGCGGCCGTGCTGCTCGCCGTCGAGGTTCTGCTGTTCGAGTGGCGGCCGCGGAGCCTCGTACCGGTGACCGTCGGGGCTGTCACCGCGGCCTGCTGGCGGCCGGCCCTGTTCGGCGCCGGCCCGCTCTTTCCCTTCGCCGACAATCCGGTCCTGCCCTGGTGGGGGCTGCCCGCCTGCGCGCTGCTCGGCATAGCCTGCGGCCTCATCTCGGGGGGGCTGACCCGGGCCCTCTACGCGCTGGAGGACGGCTTCGGGCGGCTTCCCCTGCACTGGATGTGGTGGCCCGCCATCGGCGCCGTCGTGGTCGGGCTGGGCGGCCTCGTGGAGCCGCGGGCGCTCGGCGTCGGCTACGACGTCATCCACGACCTGCTCTCCGGCCACATGCTGGCGAGCGCCGTCGTGCTGATCCTCGTGGTCAAGGCGGCGATCTGGCTCGCCGCCCTGTCGTCGGGCACGTCCGGAGGCGTGCTCGCGCCGCTGCTGATCCTCGGCGGCGCCGTCGGCTGGCTGATCGGCGTCCTCCTGCCCGGCGCCCACGGTTTCTGGGCGCTCATCGGCATGGCGGCGATGCTCGGCGGCACCCTGCCGGCGCCGCTGACCGGCGTCGTCTTCGCCGTCGAGGTGACCGGCGACGTCGCCGCCCTGGCGCCGCTGCTCGCCGCCACCGTGGCGGCCTACGCGGTGACCGTGCTCCTCCTCAAGCGATCGATCCTGACCGAGAAGATCGCCCGGCGCGGGCAGCACGTGACCCGGGAATACGGGATCGATCCCTACGATCTCGCCCGGGTCGAGGCGGTGATGACCCGCACGGTCGAGACCCTGGACGCGGACCTGCCCCTGGCCGAGGCCCTCGCGGCGATCGAGACCGGCGCCCACCACGCCTACCCGGTGGTCGACGGCGCGGGCCGGCCCGTCGGCCTCGTCTCGCGCAACGACGCCCTCCGCTGGACCCTGGAGGAGCGCGACGGCGCGGCCGAGGAGGGCACCCTCGGCGAGCGCGTCTCGGACGCCGATCTCGCCGTCGTCCATCCGGGCGACGTGGTCTCGCACGCCCTCGACGTCATGCTGTCGGCCGGGCAGGGGCGCCTGCCGGTCACCGATCCGCGCACCGGCGGCCTCGTCGGGCTCCTGACCCGCAAGGACCTGCTCCAGGTGCGCGCCACGGTGGTGCGGGCCGAAGCCGAGCGCCGCGCGTTCTACCGGAAGGGGCGGGGTGAAAGGCGCGCACGGATGGAAGCATGACCCTGGACCCGCACCGTCCCGGCCGGACCACCCGCCTCGATCGGCTCGCGCCGGGCAGCTTCTACCTGATCGCCGGCCGGGACGGGCCGGATCTCGCCCTCGTCGTCCTGCGTGAGGGACGCCGGCAAGCCCTGCTGCTGAACCGCCGTCACGCCGTCGACGGCCACCTGCGGGTCGAGTCCGAGATCGCCTCCGGGGCCGACGTGCTGGCGCTGCGGGGCGCCGTCCTGGCGCCGAGCGGCGCCCTCGCGGTCATCGCCTTCGGCCTCACCGCCGCTCCGGCCGCGCTCCACCTCGGCGACGGCCGCGCGTATCTGCGCGGACACGACGGGGACGGCCGGCTCGCGACCTTCTCTGTCGGGAGCGGCCGGGCCACCGCGATCGATCCCGGCGACCTGCCACGGTCGAGCCGCTGGCGCGTGATGGTGCCGGAGGCGGGCGGCGTCGTCACGGTCTACGAGGCCGCGCCCGGCTGAGCGCCGCCCGCGGGCCGGGTCAGCGCAGGAAGGTCGGCGCCACCCACCATCCCGGATGGGCGGCGCGCAGGGCGGCAGCGGCCCGGACGGCCGCGCGCCGGTCGGCGAACAGCGCGAACACGGTCGCGCCGGAGCCCGACATCCGCGCGAGGCGGCAGCCCTGGGCGCGGAGGGCTGCCAGCGCGTCACCGATCACCGGCGCCACGGTCAGGGCCGGCGCTTCCAGATCGTTGCGGGCCTCGGCCAGGGCCTGGAGCAGCGTGTCGGTCGCCGTGGCCTGCGGGATCGTCGGATGCGGTGCGCCCGCGAGATCCTGGCCGACGCTCAGGCCCAGAGCCCTGAAGACCGGGGCGGTGGGCACCGGCACGCCGGGATTGATCAGCACCGCGGGCAGCGGTTCGAGCCCGAGGGCCGCCCCGATCTCCTCGCCCGCGCCGCGCATCATCCGGGCCCGCGGGTCGAGGCAGACCGGTACGTCGGCGCCGGTCTCCCGCGCCACCGCGCCGACGGCCGCGTGGTCGAGGGGCAGCCCGTTGAGGCGCGCCAGCAGGCGCAGGGCCGCGGCGGCGTCGGAGGAGCCGCCGCCGATCCCCGCCGCGACCGGCAGGCGCTTCACCAGATGGAAGGCACCCGCGCGCAAGCCCGGCACCCGTGCGGCGAGACCCCGGGCGGCCCGCAGGACGAGGTTGTCGTCCGTCGGACCGGCAGGGCCGGCGGTGGGGCCGCTGACGGTCAGGCCCAGCGGGGCGTCGGGATCCAGGGTGAGGCGGTCGGCGGTGCCCGCGAAGGCGACGAGGCTCTCGAGCACGTGGTAGCCGTCGCCGACGCGTCGGCCGAGGACGTGGAGCGTCAGGTTGACCTTGGCGGGGGCGCGATCGGCGAGCAGGGTCACGGGGTCTCGGTCGGGTCGTGGCGATGTGTCCCGAGGCTCTACAGGCTCGCGGCCCGGAACAACAGCTCAGCTGCCGGCGCCGACCGCACCGTGCGGTCGATAGGGCAGGGCGTCGCCCGGGCGGATCGCGGTCAGATCCTCGGCGAGTTCCACCAGCCCGTCGCTGCCCGCGAGACTGGACAGCGCGCCGCCGGGCGCCGGCACGGCCTCGGGCAGGCCGTCCCGGCCGGCCCGGAGGCAGACGCGCAGGTATTCGCGCCGGCCGGGGCGCTTCTCGCGGGCGAAGCCGCTGCGGATCGCCAGCTCGGGCGCCGTGTCGCGCGCGCCGGAGAGATGGAGCACCAGGGGACCGAGCACCGCCAGGGCGGTCACGTAGGCGGCGGCCGGGTTGCCCGGCAGCCCGATGACGGGCGTGCCGGCCACGGTTCCGAGCGCGACCGGGCGGCCGGGCTTGATCGCCAACCGCCAGAAGGTCAGTCGCCCCGAAGCCTCGATCGCGGCGCGGACATGGTCCTCCTCGCCCACCGAGGCGCCTCCCGAGGTCAGGATCAGGTCGTGGGACGCCGCCGCCTCCGCGATGCGCGCCCGCAGCGGTCCGGGCTCGTCGCGGAGGATGCCGAGATCGACGGGGACGGCGCCGAGGCGTCTCAGGAGCGCGGCGAGCATCGGCCGGTTGGCGTCGAAAATCCCGGCCGGCGGCAGGGACTGGCCGGGCGGTGTCAGCTCGTCGCCGGTCGAGAAGAGCGCGACCGTCAGGGGCGTCCGCAGCGGCAGCGCGGCCAGGCCACAGGCGGCCGCGAGTACGATGTGCTGCGGCCCGAGGCGCGTCCCGGCGCGGAGCGCCGTGCTGCCGCGGGCGACGTCCTCGCCGGCCCGCCGACGATTGGCGCCCGACACGAGTCCTCCAGGCAGGATGACGCTGCCGTCGTCGATCCGGACGTCCTCCTGCATGACGACGGTGTCGGTCCCCGCGGGCACCGGCGCCCCGGTGAAGATGCGCACGGCCGCGCCCGGACCGGGATCGCCCGCCGGATGGCCGGCCGGCACGCGTCCGCCGACGGGCAGGCGCGTCTCGCCGCCGGCCGCGAGATCGGCGGCGCGCAGGGCGTAGCCGTCCACCGCGGCGTTGTCGAAGGGAGGCAGATCGAGGGGCGCGATCACATCGTCCGCGAGGACCCGGCCGTCCGCATCCGCGAGCGGGACTGTCTCGGTCCCGGACAGGATCGGGAGTCGCGCCCGGATCAGAGCGACCGCGTCGGCGACCCGCATCGGCGCGGTGGCGGCGTCGAAGCAGTCGGGGCTCAGGCGGCCCATGGCGCTGCCGGATCGGAGTGAGGCGAGCGGGTCGGCACGGGCGGCCTCGCGGACTGGGACACGGCGACTTGCGGCATCGGCGCCGCGCGATCAAGCCTGGGCCGTGGTCCCGGCGGATCCGATCCTCTAGGCTCGCGCATCATGGCGTTCACCGAATCCGTCGCCGCGGCGCTCCCGTGCCAGCGCCACCTCTTCGAGATGCCCGCCGACGTCTGCTACCTCGACGCCGCCGCGTGGTCGCCGCTGCCGCGGGCCGTGCGCGCGGCGGGCGAGGCGGGGATCCTGGTCAAGAGCCGCCCCTGGGACCATCCCCGCACGGCGATCCCGCCCTGGGCCGAGCGAGCGCGCGCGGCGGCGGCGCGATTGATCGGCGCCACCGCGGACGACATCGCGATCGTCGGCGCGGTCAGCCACGCCATGGCGGTGGCCGCCCGCAACCTGACCGTGAGGCCGGGCGGGCGCCTGCTCCGCGTGGCCGACGAGTTCCCGTCCCTGCGCTTCGCCTTCGACCGGCTCGCCGAGCGGCAGGGTCTGGTGGTGGAGGAGGTTCCGCGCCCGCCGGACGGCGACTGGACCGCGGCGGTCGCGGCCGCGATCGCCCGGCCGGACGCCCCGCCGCTCGCCCTCGCCACCCTGACCCCGTTGCACTGGACCGACGGCAGCCTGATCGACCTCGATCGGCTCGCCCCCCTGGTCCATCATGCCGGCGCGGCCCTGGTGATCGACGCCACGCAGGCCGCGGGCGCCGTGCCCGTCGACGTCGCCCGCTGGCGCCCCGACTTTCTGGCCTTCCCGACCTACAAATGGGCGCTCGGACCCTACGGCCTCGCCTTCCTGTACGCCGCGCCGCACCGGCAGGACGGGGCGGCCATCGAGGAGAATATCGGGAACCGGCCGCCGGCCGTCGGCGCGCGCCGCTACGACCGGGGCGAGCTGAACGATCCGGTGGCGCTGTTCATGGCGGTGACCGGGCTGGAGCAGATCGCCGAGTGGGGTGTGCCGGCGGTCGCCGCCCGGCTGCGGGGGCTGACCGACCGCTTGGCGGACGGGGTCGCCGGCCTCGGCCTGACGCCGCCGCCGGCCTCCCTGCGGGCACCCCACATCCTCGGTCTGCGGCCGCCCGCGGGCCTGCCGACGGGCCTGGTCGATCGCCTGCAGCGGGACCGGGTCTACGTGAGCGAGCGTTCCGGCGCCCTGCGCATCAGTCCGCACGTGTGGACGGACGGGGACGACCTCGCGCGATGCCTTGCCGCACTGTCCGAGGCCTGCCAGGGGAGCACCTGAGACGGTCCGGAAACGGACGCTCCGGCACGGGCGCCGGGCCGGAGGAACGAGGATGCTGCGCCGCCGGCCGATCCCCGGCGCAGGTGCCCGGGCACGGCCCGCGCCCACACGGAGACCGTCCACCCCCACATGACCGACTCCATACCGCGTCCCGGTGATCGGCTCCGGATCCCGGGCGCCGGCCGCCTCCGTCTGCCCGGACCGATGCGCGCCGTCCTCTCGGGGCGGTTCGCCGTGATCCTGTCGGGCGAGCTGACCCAGAGCCTGTTCCACTTCCTCCTGAACATCCTGCTGGTGCGCGCGCTCGGCGCGCACGATTACGGCCTGTTCGCCATCGTCTTCGCGGTCGGGGCGGTCGGCATCACCTACATCCGCGCGCTGGTGGCGGTCCCGGCGACGATCCACGTCGCCCGGAGCCTGGGCCGGCCGGCGGCGCTCGGCTACGACGTGATGTTCGGCTCGGGCGCGGTGCTGGTCTCCGGCATCATGGCGGCCGCCGTCGGCCTCGTCCTGATCCCGGTGATCGGCCTCGGCGCCCTCGCGGCCGGGGCCTTCGTGGGCCTCTACGCCTTCCGCAGCTACCTGCGGATCGTTCTCCTCGCCCGCGGCCGGCCCCGGATCGCCGGCCTGAGCGACCTGGTCTACGCGGTCTGCGGCGGTCTCCTCGTCGCGCGCTGGCTGAACGGAGAGGGCACGGCCCTTCTCGATCGAGCCTTCACGGCGATCGCGCTCGCCCACGCGACCGCGATCGCCGTGGCCTACGCGGCGCTGCGCGAGCGGATCCGCTTCTCGCTGCACGCGCGGGCGCGCGCCCGCTACCGGGCGATCTGGCGGACGCTGGCGTGGTCGCTCGCCGGCGTCACCAGCCTGACCGTGCAGGGACAGGGCCTGACGCTGCTGCTGGCCCTCCTGGCCGGTCCGGCCGCCTACGCGCCGATCGCCGCCACGATCGTGCTCTACGCGCCGCTGCGCATCCCCGCGAGCGCGCTGCTGAACATGATCCTGCCGGAGATCAGCCGGCTGCTCGCGGCCGGGCAGGTCGAGGCCGCCCGCCGGCTCGTCGTCCGCAACGGGATCCTGCTCGGCAGCGCCTGTCTCGCCTACGGGGCGGTCATGGCCGCGGCCCTGCCGCTCGTCGAGGACATCCTGTTCAAGGGACGGTTCGCCGCGCAGCCGATGGGCTGGATCGGGCTCGGCGTCTGGGCGGTGGTGACCGTGTCGCTGCTCTACGCGATCCCGCGCGCCTACCTCGAGGCCTCGGCGGCGTTCCGGACCATCACGGCGGGGGCGGTGGCGAGCGCCGCCCTCGGCATGGCCGTGATGGTGCCGGCGCTGCTGCTGCTGCCGCCCGCCACCGCGCTCGTCGGCCTGCTGGCCTCCGAAGTGGCGACGCTGGTCTGGTCGGTCTCGGCCTTCCGGACGCTGGCGCGGCACCCGGGACCGGCGCGGCCCCTCGGCGCCCTGTGAGCGGCCGGCCCGCCGCTCAGCGCAGCGCCAGCAGGACCGGCGCCAGTTTCCGCAGCGCCGGCGTCCGGCTGTAGACCCAGAGCGGGTTGTGCTGGACCACGTCGGTGCACAGGCCGCGCTTGAACTCGAAGACGGGGCGGTTCGCCGCCGGGTCGATGCCGCCGAAATCGAAGACCCGGCAGCCCTCCGCCTTTGCCCGCTCCACGAAGCGCCAGACCGCGAGGGTCGCGGCGCCCGTTGCGCGGGCCCGGTCGTTCGAGGCCGTGTAGAAATCCGTGCAGCGTGTGTCCGAAAGGTGCGCGATGCGCACGAGGACGCGCTGTCCCTTCTCGCGGACGTCGAGGAACAGCAGGTGCTCGTCCTCGGCCGCGATGTCGCGGTAGGCCTGCGGCTGCAGCGTGGTGGCGAAGCCCTTGCGCTCGCGCAGGGCCGCGAACATCGCGGTGAAGTCGTCGAAGGCTTCGAGGCGCTCGGCCCTGTCCTCGAGGAAATGCGTCGTCACCTCGACGTTGCGCTCGGCCTTGCGCAGGGCCTTGCGCCAGCGCGGCTCCATGCCGGCCTGGATGGCGTCGAGATCCTGGGTCAGGTCGAGCTCGAGGGTGTGGTCGTGCGCGCCGATCACCGGGGCGAACCCGTGCATCAGCAGCGCCAGCGTCGCGTCGCGGCTCTCGAACTGCTCATAATCCACCGCGAGCACGTCGAGCCGGCCGAGCGCGAGATGGTCGATGAACGCGGCGAACACCGCCTCCGCCCGGTGCGCGCCCGCCGCGGTCAGCAGCGGGCCGCCCTGGACATGGACGAACCGCGCCGGCCCCTTGCGGCGCGTCTGCCACTGGACGAAGGCGAGGTCCGCGCCGTCGCCGGACACGACCGCGCGCCGCACCTCGAGGCCGCGCCGCGCCTTGTAGGTGCCCCAGGACGTCCCGCAATAGATGTTGGCGCCCGGGCAGGCCCAGACCCGCCGGTCCCAGTCCAGGGCATCCGCAATCTCCTGAACTGCGAGCTTGGCCGCCATGTCGCTCCCCGTCCTCGCTCCTCGTCCTGCCCGGGTTCGGTTGCCCGCGCCGCACGCCTCATCGGTCAGGCGGGCCCGCATTGCATCCTCGCGCCGCTGATCGTCCACAGGGTGACGCCCGCGACACGGGTCGGTTTCCGCTCCGTCGCGAGCGGCGCTCCGGGGTCTTCCGGACCGAGGCTGCCGAGGCGGACGCCGATGAACCCGTCGTCGCGCGCTCGTGGCGGCACGCGCGGCCGCGGCGCTCGGCCGCGGAGGGGGCGATCCCGCAGGGAGTCAGCCCGGTCATGCTCGGGGCCCGGCTCTCGGACAGGCGTCGCCGCCGGATCGTCGGCGGTCCGGCCGGAAGGCCCCGACTCCTAGGCTGCCGGTCGCGCCGGCACGTCGGCGACGCGCGACGCCTCCGTGGTCGGGCGGCGCAGCGTCGTCCGGACCGCAGCCTCGATACCCTCCGCCGCCGAGGCCTCCGAGAACAGGCTCAGGTAGCGCGCCCGGGCCGCCCGGCCGAAGTCGCGCCAGCGCGCCGGGTCGGCGACCAGGTCCGCGAGAACGGCGGCGATCGGTTCCGGGCCGCCCGGCGGGACGACCCAGCCGGTCTTCCCGTCCTCTACGACCTCGGGCAGGCCGCCGATCGCCGTGACGAGCGGCGGCACGCCGTAGGACATCGCCTCGATCGCCACGCGGCCGAGGGATTCGGGCCGCTGCGACGGCATCGTGACCACGTCGGCCCAGCGGTAGAGGGCGGCGGGATCGGCCACGAACGGCTCGAGCGTGACCTGCGCGGCGAGCCCCGCCTCGGCGATCCGCCCGACCAGGGCCCGCTCGCGGGCCTCGTCCTCGAAGGCGCTGCCGACGATGCGCAGCGCGATCCGCCGGCGCACGGGCTCGGGCAGGGAGGCCAGCGCCTCCACGAGGACGTCCTGGCCCTTGATCCGGCTGATCCGGCCGAGCATCAGCACGCGGAGCGGGCGGGAGCCGTCGTAGGTGTTCTGATTCGGCTCGGCGGGACCCGCGATCCCGTTGTAGACGACCCGGGCGGTCGCCCCGCGGGGCAGGGTGTAGGCCCGCTCGGTGGCGCGCGAGTTGAACACCACGTTGGCGCCGCTCCAGCGGATCAGCCCGCGCAGGACTTTCAGCACGGTGCCTTCGGGGATCTCGTGGACGTGGACGATGCTCCGCCCGGGGGCCAGCCGGGCGGCCAGCAGGTAGTCGGCCACCACGGTGGTGTTGATGTAGACGAGGTCGCTCGCGCGGATGCGGCGCCACGCACGGATCATCGCGATGGGCAGAGCCATCAGACCCAGGGTTACGAGGCGCGCCAGGTTCTTGCGCCGCAGGATCCAGAGCGGGGCGATCACGATCTCGCTGGCGAAGGGCTCCAGGGCGGCCACGATCGGGCCGCTTCGCGGCAGCACGACGTCGATCCGCGCATCCGGATGGGCGGCCCGGATCGTGCGGACGGTCTCGATGAAGCAGCGATCCGAGCCGTACAGCTCGAATCCCTGGTGGACACACGTGATCCGAAGCGCCGCCGCGGCGTTGCCGATGGCCCGCAGCGCGGGCGCGGCAGCACGATCGCTGTCGCGCGCCGCTCTCAGTCCGAAGTTATCTACCATAAGATGATTTCTGTATTAAATAAACAACTAGCAGTTGTAGAGGCCGGTCGCCGGGATCGTATCCTTCGGATCTACAATAGGGCCGACACATTGGAAAGGAAGTTTCATGCCTGACCGCGCACCGAAACTACTTATTCTCGGCACGCGCGGTATCCCGGCCGCCCACGGTGGCTTCGAGACTTTCGCGGAACGTCTCGCGCTCTACTTGGTCGAGCGCGGCTGGCAGGTCGGCGTGTACTGCCAGAGGGACGTCGAGACGGTGCGGGACCGCATCGTGCGGAGCGCCTGGAACGGTGTCGAGCTGATCACCGTAGAGATCGGCCTGCGCGGTCCCGTCGCGACGCTCGCCTTCGACGCCATCTGCGCCCACGACGCCGCGACCCGCGGCGGCGTCTGCCTCGTGCTCGGCTACAACGGTGCCGCGTTCCTGCCCTACCTGCGGGCGCGGGGCGGACGGATCCTGACCAACATGGACGGGATCGAGTGGCGCCGTCCGAAATGGTCGCTGCCCGTGCGCGCCTTCTTCTACGTCAGCGAGTGGATCGCCGCGTGGTCCTCGCAGCGGCTGGTGGCCGACCATCCCGTCATCGCCGACCACCTCGCCCGTCGCAGGCCGCGCGGCGCCATCGCGACCATCCCGTACGGCGGCGATCCCCCGGCGGCCGATGTCGGGCCGCCGCCCCTCGGCCTCGCGCCGGACCGCTACCTCGTCTCGATCGCCCGCATCGAGCCGGACAACAACATCCTGACGCTCGTCGAGGCCTTCTCGCGCCGGGCCCGCGGCGTGCGGCTCGTGGTGCTCGGCACGCTGAGGGTCGGCAACCCGTACCATCGCGCCGTGGAGGCGGCCGCCTCGCCGGAGGTGCTGTTCCCCGGCGCCATCTACGAGCCCGAGCAGGTCCAGGCCCTGCGGGTCCACGCGCGGGCCTATCTCCACGGCCACACGGTGGGCGGCACCAACCCGTCGCTGGTCGAGGCGCTCTGGGCGGGCAACGCCGTGGTCGCCCACGACAATCCGTTCAACCGGGGCACGGCCGGGGACGCGCAACTCTATTTCTCGGATCCGGACAGCTGCGCGGCGGCCATCGAGCGCGTGCTCTCCGACGGGGCCGCGGTCGCGGCGGCCCGCGCGGCGGCGCGGGCGCGCGCCGAGCAGTTCCGCTGGGACGCCGTGCTGGCCTCCTACGAGGACGCGCTGCGCCGTGTCGGCGGCTACCCGCCGGCACCGGACCGCGCGGCGCGCGCCACCGCGGTCGCGCCCGTCGCCGCCCCGGCCGGTCCGAGATGGTAGGCCCCAGCCGGCGGTCGGTGCTCGCCGGCGCCCTCGCGGCGGGCGCGGGCGTCCGACCCGTCCAGGGCAGTCCCGCGCCGATCGCCCTGCGCCGAGGCATCGCCCTCTGGCCCTGGTTCTCGCTGACCACCGAGTACCCGCCGCCGCGGACCGACTACGCGTGGCCGCCCTTCCAGGCCGGCCGGCCAATACCCACCCGCGACGACCTCGCCCGGATCGCCGGGTTCGGCTTCGACTTCGTGCGGCTGCCCCTAGATCCCGGGCCGTTCGTGGCCTTCACCGGGGCCCGGCGCGCCGAACTCCTCGGCACCCTGTCGGAGGCCGTCGACGCGGCCCTGGCGGCCGGGCTGCGCGTCCTGGTCAATGTCCAGGCGAACGCCGCGACCCACCACTACACGCCGGGCGCGTTCTACGACTCGGACCGGGCGCCGCTCTTCGCCGCCTATCGCGACCTCGTCGGAGACCTCGCGCGCCTGTGCGCGCGGAAGGGCACGGACCGCCTGGCCCTGGAGCCGGTGAACGAGCCGCCGCAGGCCTGCGGCGCGCGCGCCTGGAATCGGGTGCAGGACGGGCTCCTGGCGGCGGCGCGCGCGGCCGCGCCGGCGCTCACCCTCGTGGCGACCGGCTCCTGCGGCAGCCTCGTCGCCGGCCTGACGGCCCTGGACCCGGCCGCGCTCGCGCGGTTCGCGCCGCTCCTCTACACGTTCCACTTCTACGAGCCGTACCTGTTCTCCCACCAGGGGGCGACCTGGCTCACCGAGGAGCCGTTCTACCGCTGGCTCACCGCCGTGCCCTGGCCCGGGAGCCGCGGCACGCTGCGCGAGGCGCTCGCGGCGGTGCAAGCGCGCATGGACGCGGACCGCACGGTGCCCCGGGCCGAGAAGGCGCGCGACCGCGCGCTGATCGAGGCGAAGCTGCACGAATATTTCGAGGCCGCGCCCGGCCCGGCCTACATCGCCGACGCGATGGCGCCGGTGGCCACCTGGGCGGACCTCTACGGGATCCCGCGCGGGCAGGTACTGATGGGCGAGTTCGGCGCCCTGCGCACCGACGCCCGCTTCACGGCGTCCCGGGCGCCGGACCGGGCCGCCTACATCCGGGACGTGCGGCTGGCGGCGGAGGCGAACGGGTTCGCGTGGTCGTTCTGGAACCTGTTCGACGGCCTCGGTCTCATGGACGACGCGCACGTCGCCGACCCCGCCCTGATCCCCGCCCTCGGGCTGAAGACCCGGCCGTGAGAGCGCGGTCGATCGGGCCGAAGCCCGCCCGCTCTCAGCCGCGCCCGCGGCGCGGCAGAGGCGGGAACAGGACGATCAGCATCAGGGCGAACTTGGCGAGCAGCGTGGTCTTGCCGGCGAGGCCCTCGAAGGTGTTCACGAGGATCACGAAGGCCAGGATCGGCAGCCAGACGCCGCGCCGGCAATCCCGCGCGATCTCCGTGAGGTAGAGCGCCACCGCGATCACCAGCACCCCCGTGACCAGGATGCCGTGGTAGAGCACGGCCGAGATGATCGAGTTCTCGATGCCCCATTCCAGGCCGTAGATCCGGCGCAGCGTGTTCACCTGCAGGAAGTCGGGTGCGAGCAGGAGCTGCCGGAACGGGATCGCGTCGAACACCGTGAGCATGTCGACCCGGGCCTGCGCGCTGCCGCCGTCCGAGACGAACCGGTCCAGCAGGGTGTCGAAGAACCCGGCCGCGGCCAGGACGGCGACCAGAACCGGCAGCAGGGTGAGGGCGAAGCACGCGCAGGCCGCCGCCGCCAGCGGGACGCGGCCGGTGCGCAGGGTGCGGTTCAGGGCCACCAGCCCGACAGCGCCGCCGAGGATCAGCGTCGTGACGGTGGCCGAGCGTCCTCCGAACGTGACCAGGGCGACGAGCTGGAGGACGATCATGGCGGCGCGCGGCATCGGCGCGAGGCGACCGCCGCCCTTGGCCAGCGCCAGGATGTAGCACGCCGTCATGGTCGCGTTGGCCAGCGGGTGGCCCTGGAGGGCCGCCGACCGCGTGTCGGACTCGAACGCCACGCCGTCGAACCGGTAGGGGAAGAAGCGCTGGCCGCTCGCGAGCTCGAACAGGCCGAGCAGGGCGTTGGCGAGCATCACGAGGTGGAAGATCGTCTCCAGCCGCCCGAGCGTGGCGGCGTCCCGGTCCATCAGGAGGATCGGGACGAGGCCGGCGAGCACGAAGGTGTCGATGGAGCCGGCGAGGCCCGCGCCGCCCCGGGCCGCGATCAGCGCGAGGAGCAGCACGCCGCAGGCGGCCAGGAGCACGCTGGCCGGCCGCCGGTTGAGCGCCCCGGCCACCGGGATCACCGGATTGCCCGCGCGCACCAGGGTCCAGCCGATCAGGACGACCGCCAGGTAGGTGGCGGGGTGGATCTTCGAGGCGGCCGAGCCGGTGATCCCCTCGTAATTGAGGCCGAGCACCCACAGGAGGCCGCCCGAGACCCCGACGAGGAGCAGGGCCCAGACCGACAGGGCCACCGATTCCGCCCGCAGCAGGGCGCGCAGCACCGGACCCGTGCGCGCCACCGGATCGTGGCGGCGCGCGAAGCCGGTCTGCCGGAGGGTCCTCATGCCTTGCGCCGCGTCAGGAGCAGGGAGCCGGAGATCGGTCGGCCCAGCGCCTCCGACGTGTCGACGAGGTCGATCAGGTCGCGCTGGCGCGTCGCGCCGTTGCAGGCGACGAGCAGCAGCCGGTCGGCGGCCGCCGCCAGGGGGCCGAGCCGCAGGTTCTCGGTCAGCACGCCGCCGTCGACGAGCACGAGGTCGAAGCGTCCCTTCACGCCCGCGATGAAGCGCTCGACATTGGCGGGCGTCAGGGCGTCGCGCAGGGGCTTCTCGGTGTCGCCGAGCCCGACCCGGCGGGCGCCGGAGGCCGGGTCCGTCCGGGTCACGGCGTTGAGGCTCTGCTCGCCGCGGAGCACGTCGAGGAGGCCGCCGGTGCCGGAGCCGTCGGCCCGCAGGTCGGCGTCGACGCGCAGGACCCGGTCGCCGCGCGCGACGGCCACCGCGGCGAGGAGCGCGATCACCGCCCGGCGCTCCGCCTCGTCGGATTCGCCCGAGGTGACGAGCAGCGCCAGCGCGTGGCCGCGGCTGCCGGAGGTCGCGGCCAAGTGGTCGAGGGTGAGGCTCGCGGCGCTCGCGCTCGCGCCCCGCGGCCGCAGCCCGGGCAGCACGGCCACCACGGGGGCGTTCGACAGCCGCTCCAGCTGCCGCGGCGAGAGCACGGTCGGCGCGAGATATTCCCGCGTCAGCGCGAGGCCGGCGCCGAGGCCGAGGCCGCCCGCGAGGGCGGCGGCGACCAGGATCAGCCGCGGCGGCCAGCTCGGATCCTGCGGCGGCCGCGCCGTGGTGATGATCCGGGCGTTCGAGCTGTCGATGCTGGTCTGTTCCTTGATCTCCCGGGCGCGCACGAGGAAGGCGTTGTAGACGGAGCGCGCCGCGTCGACCTCGCGCTCGAGCTCGCGCTGCTGCACCGACGACTGTGCGTTCACCGCCGACTGCCGCTGCAGGCGCTCCAGCTCCGCCGCGAGGGTCCGCTCGTTCGCCTGGGCGCGCTGGGCCTCGGTCTCGGCCGCGCCCGCGATGCGGTTCAGCTCGGCGTCGATCAGCCGGCGGACGTCCTGCATCTGCGCGCGCACGGCGGCGATGAACGGGTGGCGCTCGCCGAGATTGGTGCGCAGGTCGGCCTCCTTGGCGGCGAGCTCCGCGTACTGCCCGCGCAGGCGCTCGATCACCGAGGACTGGACCGCCTCCGGCATCGCTCCGGACCCGATCGCCTGCCCGCGGGCCTCCCGGATCCCCTGCAGACGCGCCTTGGCGTCGGCGGTCCGCGCCCGCGCGGCGACCAGCCGCGCGTTCAGGTCGGTGAGCTGCTGCTCGTTCACGAGCCGGCCGCTCGACGCGATCAGGCCGTTGCGCGCCTTGTAATCCTCGAGCTTCTTGTCGGCGGCGTTGACGGCGCTCCGCAGCTCGTCGAGGCGGCCGCGCAGCTCGCCCGCGGCGCGCTTGGCGGCGTCCGAGCGGGCGTCGGTCTGGTCCGTCAGGTAGGCGTTCGCGATGGCGTTGACGATCCGCGCCGAGAGATCGGGATCCGGCGTGGTGACCACCAAGTCGATGACGAAGACCTTGTCGGCGCGCTTGACCGCGAGGCGCCGCCGCAGCTGGTCCAGCGCCCGGCCGCGGGCGTCGACGGGCCGCTCCGCCTTCGGCCCGGCCACCAGCGCGCGGAGCTCGCCGAGGGCCCGCGTCACGACGCCGTCCCGCGGCGCGCCGAAGCCCGGCGTGGTCGCGAGTCCGACCTGATCGACCGCGCGCCCCAGCACGGCGTCCGACTCGATCACCTTCACCTGGCTCTCGACCTGGGCGATGCCGCCGTCCGGCGACAGCCCGGCCGGATTGACGTCGTTCGAGACGACCTGGCGGTCGCGGGGATCGATCAGGATCTGCGCCGTGGCGGTGTAGAGCGAGGGCGTGATCAGCGCGTAGGCCAGGGCGAGGAGGCCGAGCAGCAGCGCCGTCCCGAAGACCAGCCGCTTGCGCCGCCACAGGATCCGCCACAGGTCGCCCAGTTCGGCCGTGGTGTCGGGACGGTTCGGGCCCGGACGCTCGGGATGCGCCGGCTGCACCGGGCCGAGCCACGTCGCGACAGCGATGTTATGGTCGATCTGTGCCACGATCGGTCACCGTCGTCTCAATCCTGGTCGGTCCCACGCGGGCGCCTTCCCTACTGCAAGAGTCGCGCAGCCTGCTGACAATGTATCGAGGCCGCGATCCGCGCCGCGGCGGCCCGGATGACTGGGAGCGTGGTAAACAACCCCCGCGCGGCGGGCCCGCGCAAACGCGTCCGTCATCGAGGTCGGCGTGTTGCTACAGGATGTCGACACCGCGCGACGCGGACGCGTCGCCGCATCGCGCAGGCCTGCCGAGGGCCCGCGCCGCACCGATCCCGGGGTTCGACGGATCCGGCGAGTCATCGGCGTGGATAACGCTCTCGGGCTGCCCTATTCTCCGATTGGATAAATTGTATTGGCTCGTCCGAGACGCGACAATCGCCCCTAGCTGCGGCCTCAATTCTTGTTCAGGTGCTCTGCCATGGAAGCGATCAGCGTCGAGGACCGGGGTGGCGGCCGGCGCGCCGTCAATGCCCGCCTGCGTCGGATCGCGGCCGCGACCGGCGTCCCGATCGCCGCCTTCTTCGGAGCGCCGGCACCGCGGCCGCTGGCCGAGCTCAGCGAGCTGATCGGCCTGTGGCAGTCGATCGCCGACCCGGAGGGCCGCAGCGAGATCCTGGCGGTGGCCCGGGCGCGGGCCGCCGGGACCGCGGACGAGCCGGCCTGACGGTGAGCCCGCGGATTTTGGTGCGCGCGGCCCTGGCGGGATCGCGCCGGGACCGCTACATGACGTGGGCGGGGCTGCAGAGTTCGTCAGGAGCACTATCCCCGGGGCCTTATCGACTCCCTCGGGAGCTGTCCCTGGCCTCGTCCCTGGACCTGGCCAACACGGCGCCCACCTACGCTGTAGGTTTCCCGGGATCGATCCTCCAACGGCTCACGTGGCTCCGCACCCGACCCCTCCCAGAACCGGCGCCGAGGCTCCCGACGCCGCCCGCAAGGCGGAACTCCGCGCCGCGGCCCTCGCCGCCCGCGACGCCCTCGATCCGGCGGCCCGTCAGGCGGCCTCGACGGCGATCGGGGACGCGCTCCTCGCGCTGCCGGAGCTCGCCCGGGCCAGACTGGTGGGCGCCTTCTGGCCGATCCGCAGCGAGGTCGATCCCCGGCCCGCCGCCGAGGGCCTGCGCGCCCGCGGCCAGGCCGTGGCCCTGCCGCACGTCACGCCGGACGGCCTGGTGTTCCGGGAATGGCGCGCCGGCGACGCCCTCGTCGCCGGCCGGTTCGGCCTCAGCGAGCCCGACCCGTCGCTGCCGCCGGTGGAGCCCGACGCGCTGATCGTGCCGCTCGCCGCCTTCGACCGGACCGGGCAGCGCATCGGTTACGGCCGGGGCTACTACGACGGCGCGATCGCGCGCCTGTCCCGGACACGCCCCGTCCTGACCGTCGGCATCGGCTTCGCCGCCCAGGAGGTGGGGCGCGTGCCGGCCGAGCCGCACGACCGCCCCCTCCAGTTCGTGATCACCGAAGACGGCGTGATCCGCTGCGACAGGACCGCCTGACCCATGCGCCTGCTCTTCCTCGGCGACGTCGTCGGGCGTTCGGGCCGCACCGTGGTGTGCGAGCACCTGCCGCGCCTCCGGGAGCGTTGGCGCCTCGACTGCGTGGTGGTCAACGGCGAGAATGCGGCCGGCGGCTTCGGCATCTCCGAGACCATCTGCGACGAGCTGATCCAGGCCGGCGCCGACGCGGTCACCCTCGGCAACCACAGTTTCGACCAGCGCGAGGCGATGGTGTTCATCGCCCGCCAGCCGCGCCTCGTGCGGCCGGCGAACTATCCGCCCGGCACGCCGGGCCGCGGCGCCACGGTGGTGGAGACCCAGGGCGGCGCCCGCGTGCTCGTGGTCAACGTGATGGGCCGCGTCTTCCTCGACGCGATGGATGATCCCTTCGCGGCGGTCGAGCGCGAGCTCACCGCCTGCCCCCTCGGCGCGGCGGCGGACGCGGTCATCGTCGACGTCCACGCCGAGGCGACGAGCGAGAAGCAGGCCTTCGGCCACTATCTCGACGGCCGGGCGAGCCTCGTCGTCGGGACGCACACGCACACGCCCACGGCGGATCACCGGATCCTGCCCGGCGGCACGGCCTACATGTCGGATGCCGGCATGTGCGGCGATTACGATTCGGTGATCGGCATGCAGAAGGACGAGCCGATCCGCCGCATGATCCAGAAGACGCCGGGCTCCCGCTGGGAGGTCGCCGTCGGCGAGGGGACCCTGTGCGGCATCGCGGTGGAGACGGACGCGCGCGGCCTCGCCACGCGGGTCGCGGCCCTCCGGCTGGGACCGAATCTCGAGGAGACAGCGCCGCATTTCTGGGATTAGCGCCCTGTTCGGCCCGGCGGATGCCGGTTCGGCGTAAGTCGGTCGCGCGCAGCTAAGCCTTTTGTGCGCGACTGGTCTCGATCGGCCTGGGCATAGCTCCGCGGTGACCTTCCCGAGACTTGATCGCGTGCGGGCCTACCCCCACAGTGCCTCGAAGGGGCGCCGATGGCCGGCTGCCGCGTGGTGAGATCAGGCTAGAACGATCGATGGCCGCCCGACAAACCGGCGACGACAAGAATGGGCCGCTGGCACAGCCCGGGATCTATCTCGGGCGCATGGTCATCTTCCTGATCCTCGTAGGCTTCCTCGCCTTCATCCTGTTCCGGCAGATCACACCGGCCTTCCTGGCCAATCCCGGGCTCAACGGGCTGATCCTCGGTGTTCTGCTGATCGCCGTCCTGATCGCCTTCGGGCAGGTCGTCCGGCTGTTCCGCGAGACCGCCTACGTCAACGCCGTCGCCAACGGCGCGCAGGTCAAGCGGCCGCCCGCCCTGCTGGCGCCGATGGCGCCGATGATCGCCGCGCGGGCCGGCGGGACGACCCTGCCGGGCACGACCGGCTATCTCGACACGATCGCGGTGCGCCTCGACGAGGGCCGCGAGATCCTGCGCTACATCGCCGGGATCCTGATCCTGCTCGGCCTGCTCGGCACCTTCTGGGGCCTCATCGACACGCTGTCGGCGGTCGGCGGCGTCATCAAGGGCATGCGCGGCGGCGGCGATGCCGGCGTCATGTTCGACGAGCTGAAATCCGGCCTCGCGGTGCCGCTCTCGGGCATCGGTCTGGCGTTCTCGGCCTCGCTGTTCGGCCTCGCCTCGTCGCTGATCACCGGCTTCCTGGAATTGCAGGCGGGCCAGGCCCATGCCCGGTTCCACAACGAACTGCAGGACTGGTTGATGTCCGGCGCGGCTTCCCAGGAGGCGGCGCCGGTCGCGGCGGCGGCCGGTGCCAGGCCGGCCGCCGGGACTCAAGAGCTGAAGGAGGCGGTCGACCGCCTGAGTGCCCTGGTGGCCGAGGGCGGCGGCAGCCGCGCGGCGACGCAGGCGATGACCAACCTCGCCGAGGGCATCCAGGGCCTCGTCCAGCACATGCGCGCCGAGCAGCAGATGATCCGCGACTGGGTGGAGGCGCAGGCGAGCCGCGAGCGCGAGCTGAAGCAGGTGCTCGACCGGCTGGGCCGGGAGCGCGTCTAGTGGCCTCCACGGCGACCCGGACCCGGCGGACGCTCAACGTCTGGCCCGGCTACGTCGACGCGCTGGCGACGCTGCTCCTCTCGGTGGTCTTCCTGCTCACGGTCTTCGTGGTCGGGCAGTTCTTCCTGTCGCAGGAGCTGACCGGCCGGGACGAGACCCTGGCCAAGCTCAACCGCCAGATCGCCGACCTCACCGACCTCCTGGCCCTGGAGCGGACGAACCGCCGCAACCAGGAGGACGAGGTGCGCAACCTCCGCACGACACTCGCCGGCGTCGAGGCCGAGCGCGACCGGGCCAAGGTGCAGGCCGAGGCCGCGACGGTCAGCCAGGGCGCGGCGGGCACCCTCGACAAGCAGCTGGAGACGGAGCGCGGCGCGACACGGCGGGCGCAGTCCCAGATCGACCTGCTCAACGAGCAGATCAGCGCCATGCGCCGGCAGCTCGCAGCCCTGGAGGACGCCCTCGCGGCCTCCGAGAGCCGCGACAGGGAATCCCAGGCCCGGATCGCCGAGCTGGGCAGCCGGCTGAACGTCGCCCTCGCGCAGAAGGTTCAGGAACTGGCCCGATACCGGTCCGACTTCTTCGGCCGCCTGCGCCAGATCCTCGGCAACCGGCCCGACATCCGCGTGGTCGGCGACCGCTTCGTGCTGCAATCCGAGGTGCTGTTCCCGGCCGGCTCCGCGACCCTCAAGCCCGAGGCCGGGCCGGAACTGGACCGCATCGCCGGCGCGGTCTCGGAACTCGCCAAGCAGATCCCGGCGGATCTGCCCTGGGTGCTCCGCGTCGACGGTCATACCGACGCGCGCCCGATCAGCACGTCTCAGTTCCCGTCGAACTGGTCGCTCTCGGCGGCGCGCGCCATCGCGGTGGTGCAGTTCCTCGCCGGCAAGGGGATCCCGCCGCAGCACCTCCTGGCGGGCGCCTTCGGCGAGTTCCAGCCCCTCGAAGCCGGCGCGACCGAGGAGGCCTACGCCCGCAACCGCCGGATCGAGATGAAGCTGACCGAGCGCTAGGGCTGTCGGGCCGTCGCGGCGCGCGGGGGGGGGCGTGCCGGAGCGCGTGACGTCCTTGGACCGAACCTGCGATCATTTCGCTGCGCTCGCTGGCGTTGTCGCGCCGGTGAAGACAGCATCCGCATGTGTTTCGGCGGCTTCGGCTGTCCGCGTCCGGCAGGAATAGGCCGCAATGCGTGAGGGGCCTGCCGCTTTCTCTCGGCGGCGGTCCTGTTCTGCTGGATTAACCCATCGTTATCCTTGACGCCTCATGGTGCGGCCGATCCAGGGAGACCGTATCGATGTCGAAGCCCAACCTGTCCCTGAACCCGGTTCGGTCCAGAGCGGACCGTGAGCCCCGGGACGAGGCCGGCGCCATCGCCGCGGCCGTGCGGGTCTTCGAGGACGGGCTGGCGGGTCTGCGCGCGGGTGCCCTGATCGCGGACGATGCGGCTTCGGCCGCGGCGGCGGCCGACGCGGCGACCGGCCTCCTCGCAGGCATCGCCGGTCAGACCAGCCTGATGGCGCTGCGGGCCGCGATCGAGGCGGCCCGCGATGGCGGGGAGGGGCGGGGCTTCGCGGCCGCGGCCGCCGAGGTCAGGGACCTGGCCGGGCAGATGGCGCGGGCGACCGACACGATCGTGGCGCAGGTCGGCCAGATCCAGGCCGCGGCGGAGCGGGCGCAGGACACCGGCCTCCGGGGGCCGCGCCAGCTGGCGCCCGCGTCCGCGCACTGATCCGCGCACGGCGCGGTAAGTCAGCGCCGGCGATCCGTCGCGCGGCCGGACGCCGCCGCGGGCCGCTCCCGGAGCGGTCCGGCTACTCGGCGACCGGAAGACGCTCGCCCCGGCTGCGGGGCTCCTTGCCCCGCGCCGTCTCGTCCAGCGCGTCGGTGAACTGCAGGTTGGCGAGCTGGGCGTAGAGCGCGCCCTGCGCCAGCAGGCTCTCGTGGGTTCCGGTCTCGACGATGCGGCCGTCGTCGAGGACCAGGATGCGGTCCGCGGCGCGGATGGTGGCGAGCCGGTGGGCGATCACCAGGGTGGTGCGGCCCTGCATCAGCGTGGCGAGGGCGGCCTGGACGGCGCGCTCGGACTCGGCGTCCAGGGCCGAGGTGGCCTCGTCGAGGAGCAGGATCGGCGCGTCCTTGAGGATCGCCCGGGCGATGGCGATGCGCTGCCGCTGGCCGCCCGAGAGGGTCACGCCGCGCTCGCCCACCTGGGTCGCGTAGCCCTGCGGCAGGGCCGAGACGAAGCCGTGCGCGTTGGCGAGCTCGGCGGCGCGCCGGACCTCCGCCTCGCCGGCCTCCGGACGGCCGTAGCGGATGTTCTCGGTGACGGTCCCGGAGAACACGACGGGATCCTGGGGCACCAGGGCGATGCGGGCGCGCAGGCGCTCCGGATCGACCTGGGCGATATCGGCGCCGTCGACCAGGATCCGGCCGCCCTGCGGGTCGTAGAAGCGCAGCAGCAGCTGGAACACCGTCGACTTGCCGGCCCCGGAGGGCCCCACGATGGCGATTCGCTCGCCGGGCGCGGCCGCGAAGCTGAGCCCGCCGAGGGCGGCGTGTTCCGGGCGGGTCGGGTAGGCGAAGCGCACGTCCTCGAAGGCCACCGCGCCCCGGGCCGGCTCGGGCAGCGGCAGGGCCGGGGACGGCGCGCGGATCGCGGGCTCCGCGGCCAGGATCTCGGTGAGCCGCTCGGCCGCGCCGGCCGACATGGCGAGGTCGCCGTAGACTTCGGAGAGCTGGCCGAGGGCGCCGGCGCCGAACACGGCGTAGAGCACGAACTGCGAGAGCTCGCCGCCCGTCATCGTGTGGTTCAGGACGCCCTGGGCGCCGTACCACATCACCCCGACCACCGAGGCCGAGATCAGGAAGATCGCGACGCCGGTGAGCAGCGCGCGGGCCCGGACCGAGGCGCGGGCGGCGCCGTAGGCCTCCTCGGAGGCCGCGGCGAACCGGGCCGCCGTCGAGTCGGAGCGGCCGAAGGCCTGCATCGTCCGCACCGCCCCGACCGCCTCGGCGGCGTAGGCCGAGGCCTCGGCGAGCCGGTCCTGGGCCGCCCGGGAGCGCCGACGCACGCCGCGGCCCGACACGATCAGCGGGAAGACGATGATCGGGATGGCGGCCAGCACCATCACCGACAGGCGCGGGCTCGTCACCACCATCATGGCGGTGGCGCCCACGAACAGGAACAGGTTGCGCAGCAGGATCGAGACCGAGACGCCGAAGGCCGACTTGATCTGCGTCGCGTCCGCGGTGAGCCGCGAGACGATCTCGCCGGACTGCGCCCGGTCGAAGAACGCCGGATCGAGCTGGGTCAGCCGGGCGAAGACCGCGCTGCGGAGGTCCGCGACCACCCGCTCGCCCAGCGTCACCACCGTGTAGACGCGGGCCGCGCTCGACAGCGCGAAGGCCGCGACGACGCCGAGCAGGGCGAGGAAGTAGGCGTCGATCACGTTCGAGCCGTCGGCGGTGAAGCCGTGGTCGATGACGCGGCGCATGGCGATCGGGACGACGAGCGTCGAGGCCGACGCGCAGATGAGGGCGACGAGTCCCGCGGCGATCCGCGCGCGGTAGCGCAGCGCGAAGGGGAGGAGCGGCCGGAGGGCGCTCAGCGGGGCTCTGGGTCGGCCGGCCGCGGCCGCCTTGGTCTTACGGGCCATCACGCCTCACGTGTTCTTCTTTCTCCCGGTCCGCGGCGCTTGTGACCGGGGAGCGGCTGCGGTATAGGCCGCCGCTCATCCGATTGCGTGTGTTCAATGGCCGCGGGCCGCCACCACGGTCGGCTTGGACGTGCCGTTGCCACGAACCCATGGTTCGGTGCAACCGGTGACATCTTCCGCATTCCGGGCCGGGCGGCGCCTCCTGCGCTTCCCGCCGGCGTGCCAGACAGGGACCAAGGTCATGGCGAAGGACGCGGCCGCGAAGGCCAAGGGGACCGAGCACCCCGATTACCACTTCATCAAGGTCGTGATGACGGACGGTACCGAGTACCAGACCCGTTCGACCTACGGGAAGGAGGGCGACACCCTCAATCTCGACATCGATCCGCTGACCCATCCGGCCTGGACCGGTGGCGAGCAGAAGATGCTCGACCGCGGCGGTCGCGTGTCGCGCTTCAATTCGCGGTTCGGCAACCTCGGCAAGCGCTGAGCGCCGCAGCCCACACGGTGACGCTGTTCGAGACGGGCGGTCCCTGGCGGGGCCGCCCGTTTTCGTGCGCGGTGTCGCGCGGTCGCGGCGCGCGTTATCCACAGGACGGGTTTGCAAAGATCGCGCGGACCGCGCGGCGAACCGCGCGTCCGGGCGCGCCGGCGGAAACGCTTCTTCTCGTGCGGGCCGCGCTCGCGGCCCGCGTGGCCTGAATCGGCCGCTGCCGGTTCGTTCAAAGCGCGGCCGGGCCGTCGTATCCTTCTCCGGTCACCCGCGGTCCGCCCGGGCTCCGCGCCGGAGCCGCGGCGGTCACGCGGGCGCCCCTGCCTGTCCGGGCCCGATCGTCTCCGGACGCACTGCTAGGATCGAGACACGATGAGACGTCTGCTGCTGCTGTTCCTCGCCCTGGCCGCTCTGGCCGCCGCGCCGGCCCTGGCCGCGGACAAGATCAAGGTCGGCATCATGGGCGGGGATGCCGAAGTCCTCTGGGCGAAGGCCAAGGAGATCGCGGCCCGCGACGGACTCGACATCAACCTGGTGGTGTTCTCCGACTACCTGCTGCCGAACGAGGCGCTCCAGGCCGGTGACCTCGACGCCAACGCCTTTCAGCACAAGCCGTTTCTCGCCAACCAGATCAAGGCCCGGGGCTACAAGATCGTCCCGGTCGGCGAGACGATCGTGACGCCGATCGGCCTGTACTCCAAGCGCGTCAAGGCTGTCGCGGATCTGAAGGACGGGGCGCTGATCGGCATCCCGAACGACCCGTCGAACGGCGGTCGGGCGCTCCTGCTGCTGCAGGCCGAGAAGCTGATCCGCCTGAAGGACGGCGTCGGCCTGCTGCCGACGGTCTTCGACGTCGTCGACAATCCCAAGCGCCTGAAGTTCCAGGAGGTCGACGCCGCGCAGCTGCCCCGCAGCCTCGAGGATCTCGACGCCGCGGTGATCAACACCAACTACGCCGTCGATGCCGGCCTGATCCCGGGCAAGGACTCCATCGCGATCGAGTCCAAGGTCGACAACCCCTACAACAACGTCATCGTCGTCCGCGAGGCGGACACGCAGAAGCCCTGGGTGCCGAAGCTGGTCCGCGCGTTCCAGAACGACGCGATCCGCCAGATCCTGAAGGAGCAGTTCCCGGGTCAGTTCCCGGCATTCTGACCGTCGGGGCCGGAGCGCCGGCCCTGCGCGGCGGCGGCGCTCCCCGGAGCGTCGCTCGGCTTTCGCTCAGCCCTCGCTCATCCGGAACGCCATCCGCAGCAGTCCCTGCTGCGCGGCGACGGGGCTCTCCACGGGCTGCGGCGTCGGCCGGTCCTCGGCGATCAGCGCGTCGAGGTGCAGGATACGGCTGTGCAGACGCCGGGCCCGGACGATCAGCTGCTGCAGACGCATCGGCAGCAGGTTGAAATCCTGCTGCTTCGGCGGCTCTGCGGTGCCGAGCTTGACCCGGTGCTTCTCCTGCAGGGCCTCGGCCGGAGTCATCTCGCCCTCGGCGACGGCGCGCTGGACCAGGAGCCACGAGGCGATCTGCATCAGCAGCGTGGTCAGGCGCATGCTCTCGGCCGCGTAGCTGAGCGTCGCGTCCCGGGAGACGAGGCGCGACTCGTCGCGGCCCTCGCCGTCGAGATAGGCGGCCGTCTCCTCGACCAGGGTCATCCCGTCGCGGAACAGCGCCTTGAAGGCTTCCGAGTTGACGTAGGACCTGCCGAAATCGACCCAGTCCTGATCGTCCCGGAACGTGACATCGAAGCCGTTCATCTGCCTCTCCTGTGCCGTCCGACGGCCCGGCTCGTTCCGATCCGGGACGCTCCGTCCGTGGCTTTCGGACGACGCCGCAATCTTAGCGCCGATCGGCCCGGACAGCAGGGTTCATGTTTTTTTAACCTTAACGCGCCGTCCGGTGCCGGGAGAAGAGTCCCGAACCGTCCGACCCGCGCTCGGAACGAGGCGCGGATACCGTCGAAGACGCTGCGGCCGCCCGGGATCGAGCGCGGCCAGCGCGCCCGGGCCGCCCGCAGTCGCGGCGGCGTCGGCCGCCGCGGCGATGTCCGAGACGTCGCGGGCATTCGTGAGGTTGCCGGCATCCACGAACAGAGCGGTGCCGCGCGGCCGCGACGGCCGGGCGCCGCGGCCCGGCCCCGTGGAGCTTCGCGCGTCACGTCGGTCGCCCGGCGACCGACGCTCCGTCCGGGCGGCTAATGCTGGTGCTGGTGCTGGCCGCCCGGCGCGCCCGCGCCGATCGGCGCCACCGTGAAGGTCACCGGCACGGCGCCGGCCCGCTGGAACGTGAGCGTCCCCGCGACGGTCTCGCCCGCCTTCGGCGCGCCGGTCAGGTCCTCGAACATGAGGTGATAGCCGCCGGGCTTCAACTCCACGGTCTCGCCGGGCTTGATGGTCAGGCCGTTCGTGACCGGCGCCATCTTCATGACGCCGCCCTCCATCGACATGCAGTGGATGTCGCTGCTCTTGGCGAACGGCACCGTCGCGCCCGTGAGCGTGTCGGGCGCGCGCCCCGTGTTGGTGATGCGCACGTACCCGCCGGCGACCTTGGCGCCGTTCGGCGTGGCGCGCAGCCACGGCGTCTCGATCGTCAGGTCCCCGGCCTTCACGGTCGTCGCGGCCGCGGCCGTCCCCGCGGGCGGCGCGCCGCCCGCCTGGGCGACCTGGACGATCCGGAAGGACGGCGCGGCCGCCTTCAGGTCGTGGGCGTCCTGACCGGCCTTGGGGATCTCCGACCAGGCGTAGCTGCCCTCCGCGCAATCCTGCTGGACCGGGACGTAGACGGTCGCGCCGGGCTCGAACGTGCCGGCGACCTGCGCCAGGAAGGTGAACTCGTCGACCTGATCGTCCGGCAGGGAGCCGCCGCTCCACGTGATCGCCGTCACGCCCTCCGAGACCGTGCCGTGATGGCTCGCGTAGGTCTTCGCATACGGGCCGCGCGCCGTCGTCAGCGTCCAGCCGGGCTTCGGCATCGGCTTGGCGCCGATCAGGCCTTCCGGGATGGTGACGCTCACGCGGGTCGTCGGCTTGCCGTTGCAGCCGTGCATGATCTGGACGACGCCGCGATACGAGGTGCCGGGAGCGGCCTGCTTGCGTTCCAGCACCGCGTGGGCCTGCGCCGCGGAGGCGAGCAGCCCGAGGCCGAGGGCGGCCGAGACAAGGGTCTTCATGGGAATACATCCGTCCTGAGGGATCCGAGAGGTGGTGATCGCTCAGGCGGTCGGCGGCCCCCTCGGGGCCGCGATGGTGCCCGGCGGCGCGCGGGCGCCGACCCTCTGGGCAAGGGGCCAGGCCGGGTGGCGGTTCGCGGCCACTGCCCACCGGACGCCGACGGCGGCCGGCCGCGGCGGAAGCGCCGGGCCGGTGGCCTGGGCGGCCGTGCAGCACTCGCCGTGGTCGCGGGGGACGGGCGCGCCCGGCAGAGCGGGCGCGTCGGAATGCTGCGCGCAGAGGCCGTCGGTCGTCGTCGGCGACGGCATCAGGCCGCCGAGAAAGGCCTGGAGCAGCAGGGCGTAGAGCGCCAGCACGGCGATGGCGGCCCGCAGGGCCGGCCCGACACCGCGATCCGAAAGGGCCTCGCCCGAATCCATGCTGCTCCCGCGCGCCGTCCGAGCCGGACCGCTATGGCATCCCTGCCACACCGGCGCGACGATGGCTGTTGCCAGGGTGCCGCACGGGGACGCGGCGTGCGCTGGCGCACGGCGACGCCACATTCCGGCCCCTTCGATAGGGAGTCTTAACGCCATCCCGACACCGTGGCGTCCGAGACAATCCGCTCCCGTCACGACCTGACGAACCCCGGACCAGAGCCAGCGACCGATGCGCAAGAAGGCACAAAACCGGTTCACCACGATCCTGAGCGTCGCCGCCCTCGGCGCGCTCGGCATGGGCGCCGCCGAAGCCCGCGACCAGGGCAACTACGCCCAGGCCGAATGGGCGCAGGACTACGCCTCGCCCGCCGGCATGCAGGTGCAGCGCGAGACGGTGCCGATCCTCTCGCCCCAGACCGTGGCATCCACCGAGCAGATGGTGGAGCGCTACAAGGATATCGTCGCCCGCGGCGGCTGGCGGCAGGTCTCCGGCGCCGACCACCTGCGGATCGGCTCGCGCGGCCCGGCCGTGGCGGCCATCCGCCAGCGCCTGATCGTCACCGGCGACCTCGACCCGGCCGCCGGCAGCTCGGGCGTCTACGATTCCTACGTCGCCGCGGGCGTGAAGCGGTTCCAGGCCCGGCACGGCCTCAGCCAGACCGGCGCCATGACGATGGCCACCCAGCAGGCCATGAACGTGCCGGCCGATGTCCGTCTGCGCCAGCTCGAGATCAACGTCGTGCGCCTGCGCTCCTACTCGGGCGATCTCGGCCGGCGCTTCGTGATCACCAACATCCCGGCCGCGCTCGTCGAGACGGTCGAGAACGGTCAGGTCGTCACGCTCCACGCCGCCGGCGTGGGCAAGATCGACCGCCAGTCGCCGATCATGAACACCAAGGCGACGCAGATCAATTTCAACCCGACCTGGACGGTCCCGGCTTCCATCGTGAAGAAGGACCTGATCCCGAAGATGCAGAAGGATCCGAACTACCTCACGGACAACAAGATCCGGATCCTGTCGAACGGCTCCGAGGTTTCGCCGAAGTCGGTGAACTGGTTCTCGGACGAGGGCACCCGCTACACCTACCGGCAGGATTCGGGCGCCGACTTCAACTCGATGGGCATCGTCCGCATCAACATCCCGAACCCTTACGGCGTGTTCATGCACGACACGAACACCAAGGGCGTGTTCGGCGACGATTTCCGCTTCATCTCCTCGGGCTGCGTGCGCGTGCAGAACGTGCGCGAGTACATCACGTGGCTGCTGAAGGACACGCCCGGCTGGGACCGCCAGAAGGTCGAGGAGGCGATCGAGAGCGGCAAGCGCATCGACGCCAACATCGCCCAGCCCGTGCCGGTCTACTGGACCTACATCACCGCCTGGTCGACCCCGGACGGCATCGTCCAGTTCCGCGACGACATCTACAAGCGCGACGGCGTGAACGTGCCCTCGACGATCGGCGCGCCGACCCCGGTCGCCAGCGCCGAGCCGATGCCGCAGACCTTCGAGCCCGGCGACGAGGAGTAGTCGGATCCGCGGGCGCCGGCCGCCCCCGGCGACGCCCGTCCGTCGAACCCGATCCGAGGCCCGCACCTCTGCCGAGGCGCGGGCCTCGCGCGTTCGGGGCCGCGCCTGTCATCCGGAGGTCAAACGCGTCTGATTGGCCCCGGAGGCAGCGTCCCGGATGCCGGCTGCCGGCCTCCCGCGGGACGCCGCGCCGCGAAGCCGTGCAGGAGCCATCGATGTCGCGCGACACCCAGCCCGGAGGCCTGACCCGCCGGAGCACCATGGCGGGGGCCGCCGCCCTCGGCCTCGTCGTTGGCCGGGCCGGCGCGCAGGAGGCCGCCGAGGCCGCCGAGGCCACCGGGATCGTCTCCGCGCGCGACGCGGCCGGCGGGGAGCCGGTCCCGCTGCCGGGCGTGCTGGTGTCCAACGGTCGCGAGATCGCGCGGACCGACGAGCGGGGCCGCTACCGCCTGCCGATGCCGGGCGACGGCGCGGTCTTCGTCATCAAGCCGCCGGGCTACGCCCTGCCGCGCGACGCCGACAACGTGCCGCGTCACTCCTACATCCACCAGCCCGGCGGCACGCCCGCCGAGCTGGGCCTGCGCTACCGCGGGCTCGCGCCCACCGGCCCGCTCCCGGCCTCGATCGACTTCACGCTGACCCGGGCGGACGAGCCGGACGACTTCGACGTCGTGCTGTTCACCGATCCCCAGCCCGAGAGCCGGTTCGAGCTGGACCACGTGCGGGACACCGCGGTCGCCCGCGCCATGGCGATCCCGGCGGCCTTCGGCCTGACCACCGGCGACGTGCTGTTCGACGATCTCTCGCTCTACGGCCGGTCCAACCGGATCGTCGGGCGGATCGGCCTGCCCTGGTACAACCTGCCGGGCAACCACGACCTCAACATGCAGGCGCCGGATGCGCGCTACAGCCGCGAGACCTGGAAGCGGGTGTTCGGCGCGCCGACCTACGCGTTCCGTCACGGCCGGGCGTGGTTCGTGATGCTCGACAACGTCGAGTGGCTCGGGCCGCCGGTGCCGGTGGGCGCCAACACCTACCGGGGCCGGATCGGCGAGCGCGGTCTGGCCTTCCTGCGCAACCTCCTGGCCGAGATCCCGCGGGACGACCTGATCGTGCTGGCCATGCACATCCCGCTGCACACCGACACGGCGCCGGACGATCCCCGCACCACCACCGCCGACCGCGCCGCGCTCCTCGAGCTGCTCGCAGGCCGCAAGGTCCTGAGCCTCGCCGGCCACACCCACACGACCGAGCACCACTACCTCGCCGACGGGCACCATCACCACGTGCTGACGGCCGTCTCGGGCTCGTGGTGGAGCGGCCCCGACACCCGGACCGGCATCCCCTCAGCCGACAGCCGCGACGGCACGCCGAACGGGTTCCACGTCCTGTCGATCCGCGGCACCGCCTACACGTCGCGCTACGTCGCCGCGCAGGGTCAGCCGGACGAGACCATGCGGATCCTGTTCGAGAGCGAGCTGCGGGCCGGCGCGCCCGAGGTGGTGCGCTGGACCCGGCCCGTGCAGGGGCTGCGGCCGCCGGTGCCGCAGGACGCGCTCGCCGACACCACCCTGGTGGTCAACGTGTTCGACGGCGGCCCGCGCACGCAGCTCGCGTTCCGGGTCGGGGACGCGCCGCCCCGGCCGATGGCGCGCACCCGCCGCCTCGACCCGTTCGTCACGGAACTTTACGAGCGCTACCCCGAGACCAAGAAGAGCTGGGTGAAGGCGATGCCCTCGACCCATATCTGGACGGCGCGGCTTCCGGACGACCTCGCCCCGGGCGCCCACCGGGTCACCGTGGAGGGCGCGGACGAGTACGGCCGTCCGATCCGCGGCTGCGCGGTGCTGGAGGTCACCGGCGAGCGCGGCCGCGGCTGAGGCCGGGCGCCGCGAGCGGCGGCGCCCGCCCGGGTCACGCCGCCAGCTGGCGGGTGCCGTGGCCACCCTCCTGGATCTCCTCGACGATCTTCGCGCAGAAGGCGTCGAGGTCGCCCGGGTTGCGGCTCGTGACGATGCCGTGATCGGTCACGACGTCCTTGTCGTGCCAGCGGCCGCCGGCATTGATCACGTCGGTCCGGATCGAGCTGAACGAGGTCAGGTCGCGGCCCTTGGCCGCGCCGGTCTCGATGAGCAGCCAGGGGGCGTGGCAGATCGCGGCCACGACCTTGCCGGACGTCAGGAAGCTCTTGATCACGGCGAGTGCCTGCGGCTCGAGCCGGAGCTTGTCCGGGTTGATCTGGCCGCCCGGAAGGACGAGGGCATCGTAGGACGCCGGGTCGACCTGCTCCAGGTCGGCGTCGACGGTGACCTCCTGGCCCCAGTCGGTCTTGTCCCAGCCGCGGATCGTGCCCTTGCTCTGGCGCGACTGCGGGGCGGCGACGGTCACGGTGGCGCCGGCCTGGGCCAGCTTCGCCTGCGGCACGGTCAGCTCGCTCTCCTCGAAACCGTCGGTGGCGAGGATCAGGATCTTGGCTTGGCGGATGTCGGGCATGGCGGGTCTCCGGTTCGGGGATCAGCCCGGCTAACGGAGGGTCGTCCCGCCCGTTCCCGCGGCCCTCGGCCGCCCGACCGCCTCCGGGAGCGGAAGCCGGTCCGGCGATCGGAACCCCCGCGAGGACGGCCCGTTGGTCCGCATCCCAACCATCAGGAGTCGCGTCATGGCCAATCCCGGCCTTCCCGAGCCCACGCCCGGCGACCTGCCGCCGCCCCCGCCGACGCCCGAAGAGGAGCCCGATATCGGCCCGACCGGCCCGCGCACGCCCTACCCGGTCAACGACCCGGGCATCGGAGAACCCGGTGGTCCGGGCTCAGAGCCGGACATCTTCCCCGGCACGCCGACGGACCCCGGCACGCGCATGTGACTGTGTCCGCGCCACGGACGGCGGCGCGCCCGGCCGTCAGTGGCCGCCGTGCGAGGTCCGCACGTCGCGCGGAGCGTTGAGGATCTCGGAGAGGCTCGTCACGACGTGGCGGGCCTCTTCGTCCGTGAGGCGGAGCTGGAACGGCGGAAGAGCGCCGGCCTGCAGGGCGACCACCGCCTGGCCCTCGTCGTCGGTGCCGATCTCGATGGCGGACGACGTCACGTCGAGCATGGCGACCTCCTCGTCGCCCATCTCGTCGGCCATGTCGGGCTCGTCCGTATCGTCGATCGCCGTGAGGAGTTGCCCGACGGCGCGCACCAGCGCCCGGGCGGCGCGGGCATCCATCACCACCGCCGTCGCCTGATCGTCCTTCTGGAAGGAGAGCTGGATGTTCGCACCGTCCAGCGAGACCGAGATGCCTGCCATGTATCGTCCAGAGCCACGCGCCTTAACTGCTTGAGCGCATTCCGTATATGCATCGTGAATGCCCGGAATCACAGGGGGCGGCGCCGCACGGTCGCCTCCCGATCCCGGCCTGCGGCGCAGATGATACGCCGTCCATGCCTTGTTGCGGCCGCAGCCTGCGCCTAAATACGTCCTCGGGGGGCTCATCCACCGAGGCTGACGCTGTTTAAGGTTCAGCGACTCGCGCCCCGCCGCACTGGCCAAATCCAGAAAGACCGTGGTGCATCACGCGGCCCTCGCGCCGCGCGGATGGCCTATGGACGAACGAGGTACACTACGTGAATACCGGCACTGTGAAGTGGTTCAATGAGACCAAGGGCTACGGTTTCATCCAGCCCGACGATGGCGGCAAGGACGTGTTCGTCCACATCTCGGCCGTCGAGCGCGCCGGGATGCGCAACCTGATCGAAGGCCAGCGGATCGCTTACGAGATCCTCACGGACAAGCGCAGCGGCAAGGACGCCGCCGGCAACCTGCAGGCGGCCTGACCGTCGCGGGTTCTGAAGCGCCTCCCGCGGCTCTCGGTGCGCCAGCGCGCGCAACCGAAGGTCGTGGGGACGCATGAAGCGGCCGCCTGACGCGGTTCCCCCTTCCGACGCTGCCTTCCCGGGCGAGACTGCCCGGATTCCGGTCGCGTCGGAGGCAATATCCCAGAAACGACGCCGGACGCAGCCAACGTCCGGTCCAGAGAAGAAAAGACATTGATGTTATTCGAGTACACACGGCGCCGCGGCGTCCGTTCCCCCGTCACCGATGCCCCGACCTTCCGGGTGGGCAAGCTGGCGCGGGCCAAGACCGCGGATCAGACCGGGGCCGATCTCAGCGACCTGATCGACCGGTCCTACAACTACCACTCCCCGCGTGAGCTGCACTGGCATCTCGCCGAGCGTCTCGGGCTCGCGCCCGCCGCGGTGAGGATCCGCGAGACCGCGGCGGCCTGAGCCGTCCGCGGCTCCTTCCTCAGGAGTCGTCCGAGGCCTCGGCCTCAGCGCTCCCAGGCGGCGAGGACCGGGTCGCGCAGACCCACCGGCGCGGCGAGCAGCTCGCCGTGCACCGGGTCGGCGCGATTGTACGGGGTCGCCGCGCCGGAGAAATCGCAGACCACGCCGCCCGCCTCGCGGAGAACCAGGTCGGCGGCGGCCAAGTCCCAGTCGCGGGCATTGCCGGAGATCATCCCGATATCGACCGTGCCGTCCGCCACGCGGGCGAGCCGCAGGGCGAGGGACGGGATCCGCGCGACCACCTCGAAGTCCGGGTCTTCTCCGGCGCCCCGGGCCAGACGGTCGAGCATCGGCTTCGGGCCGGTGATGCGGGCGCCCGGCAGGCTCTGCCTGGGATCGACGCGGATCGGTTCGCCGTTCCGCGTCGCGCCGCGCCCGCGCACGGCCTCGTAATCCGCGTCGCCCACCGGCGCGTGGACGAAGCCGATCAGCGGCTCGCCGCGCGACAGGAGCGCCACCGCTATCGACCAGTCCGGATGGCCCGACAGGAAGGCCCGCGTCCCGTCGATCGGATCGACGATCCAGACGAGGTCATGGCCGAGGCGGGCCGGGTCGTCGGCAGTCTCCTCCGACAGCCACGCCGCCCGCGGCACGAGGGCGCTCAGGCGCACCTTCAGGAAGGCGTCGACCGCGACGTCCGCCTCGGTCACCGGCGAGCCGCCGGACTTCGACCAGATCCGGGCCGAGGTCTGACCGCCGAGCCTGAAGAAGGGCCGGGCGATGTCGGCGGCCTCGCGCATCACGGCGCGCAGTTCCGGCATCAGGGCGGATACGGCATCGTCGGTGAGAGGCTCGGGCATCGCGCTCCGCGTGGAATCCGTGCGGCCCGCGAGGGCCTCGCCGTCCCGCCCGTCCGGCGACGCGGACGTCCGGGCCCGCCTGGGCTCACCCGCTCGGGCTGTGAAGACCCGGCGCGGAGGATCGCGCGCCCGGTCACCCCGTTGTACGGCGCCTCCCGCAGCGCCACAAGGATGCTGGTTGATCGATCGATAACGACCGATCTGCGCAAGGAAATGTTGAGCATTCAAGGAAGCATTGAGCATTCCGCAAATGACAGCGCTGTCCAGATTCGCTTAACGACGGCTCTTAAGCGGTGCGGAGGAGTTCGGGTGCGATTTTGCTTGGCATAACGGACGGCCCGACAGCGGCCGCCACTTGCTCCAGGGACTCGGACCGATGAACACTTCCCCGGCCACGGACAAAAGCCACGCAGGACACCCGATGCACGGTGCCGACACCGCGCCCCGCTTCGTCGTTTCGCCGCTTCCGGTCGTCGGCCGCGTCTCCGGGGCGCGCCGGGCCGCCGGGATCGCGCTCGCCTACGCCGCCGAGGACGCGGAGATCGTGGGCGCCGACCGGTTCAGCCTGATCCTGGTCGATGCCGAAGGGGACGTGCTGCAGCGCCTCGGCAGCTTCGAGGAGGACGACGTCGTCGCCGTGTGGCGCGACATCGCGGCGCGGGCGGGACTCGTGCGGATGATCGTCCGCGAGGACGGCCTCCTCGTCCCGGTCTCCCAGCAGATCGGCCGGCTGATTCTCGGTCAGGTCCGCATCCGCCGCCGCCATGCCGGCCTCGGCCGCCGGCGCCCGCGCTTCCTGGCCCGCCGCAAGACCGGCCGGCTGCCGGCGCGCCCGCAGATCTTCCGCGGCGAGAACGAGATCATCGCCCGCACCTGAGGGCGCCGCCCGCGCCTAGGCCAGGTTGCGCAGCAGCGCGTCGGCGGTGAGGCCGACGAACAGGATCAGGCCCGCATCCCGGTTCGACCGGAACAGCGTCAGAGCACCGCGCCCGTCGCGCTCGCGCAGCGACAGGACCTGCCAGGCGAGATGCCCGGCGAAGGCGGCGATCCCCAGATACCCGACGGGCCCCGCTCCGGCCCCGCGCGCCGCCAGCACTACGAACAGCGCCGCCAGCGCGTAGCACAGCCCGACGGCGAGCCGCACGTGCCGGCCGAACAGGCGGGCCGAGGAGCGGATCCCCGCGATCTCGTCGTCCTCGATATCCTGCACCGCGTAGATCGTGTCGTAGCCGATCACCCAGCACAGGGCGCCCGCGTAGAGCAGGAGCGCCGGCGGGTCGAGGCGGGCGAACACCGCGGCCCAGCCCATCAGCGCGCCCCAGGCGAAGGCCAGGCCCAAGATGGCCTGCGGCATCGGCATGACCCGTTTCATGAACGGGTAGATCGCCACCGGCAGCAGCGAGCACAGGCCGATGACCACCGCCTCCGCGTTGAACTGCAGCAGGACGGCGAGCCCGATCAGGGCCTGGATCACCAGGAACAGGGCCGCGTGGCGCGGCCGCACCTGCCCGGAGGGCAGGGGGCGCAGGCGCGTGCGCTCGACCTGCGCGTCGAGGTCGCGGTCGGCGATGTCGTTGTAGGTCGAGCCCGCCCCGCGCATCGCGACCGCGCCGATCAGGAACAGGAGGCAGTGCCAGGGATCGGGAAAGGCCTGGTCCGCGGCGATCGCCGCCAGGGCGGCCGACCACCAGCAGGGGAGGAGGAGGAGCCACCAGCCGATCGGCCTGTCGATCCGGGCCAGGCGCAGGTACGGGCGCCAGGGTCGGGGCGCCCGCCGGTCGACCCAGTGCCCGGAGACGGCATCGGCCGGCCGCCCGTCGTCAAACACCGTGCCGTTCATCGGTCGGATCTCCGGTCGTCCCGCACGTGAAATCCCCGCCGCTGCAGAGGGGGACCCGCGCCGGATCCGTGATCCTCTCAGACGATCTCAGAGAGCGCCCTGCGGCAGCTTGAAGCTTCCGGTCAAGCCCGGACCGCCGAGCAGCCCGCCGCCGCCGCCGCCGGCCTGGGCCTGAGCCTGGGCGCGGGCCTGCGCCTCCATCTTGGTCGCCTGGGCGGCGACGCTGCAGATCTTGGTGCGGATGCCGCTGACCTTCATGTGGTCGGCCTTGAAGCCCTCGGCGAAGGAATCGGGGATCGAGCACCATTCCTTGTTGGCGGCGATCCACTTGATGCCCTCGGCGCCGTTGGCCTGGAGCTTCCCGAACAGGGCGCAGGCCTCCTGCGGGGTCATCTTCTTCTTGGACTGCGACGCCGCGTTGGCGCGGCCGACCAGGGCCTTGCGCTCGGCCAGGGTCTTCTGGATGGCGCCGCATTCCGGCGCCGCGCTCTGCGCGAACGCGCCGGTGCCGAACAGGACGGTGCCGACCAGCACCGCCGCCCCCAGCTTCAGACTCCCCTTCGCCATTCCGCGACTCCCTCGACGCCCCTGCCGACTCCGCGAGCGGCCGGCTCTCTTCCGTTCCCTTGGGTTCGCCATAGGATTGTGGCGTCAATCGAGCGGCAAACCGGCTGCGCCATGAGCCGGTGGACTGGCTGCGGAAAACCGGGGCTCGTAACCATTCGGCAACACTTTCGGGAACGCATCCCGCGTTGACAGGCCCGCCGACCCGCGCGACCACGCCGCCATGCCGGCCTACGACTTCACCGCTCCGCGCCTCCACGTCGCGGCCGATCTCGCCGCGGGGGTGATTCTGCCCCTCGACCGAGCCCAGGCCAACTACCTGCTCAACGTGCTGCGCCGCGGGCCGGACGATCCGGTCCTGGTGTTCAACGGCCGCCACGGCGAGTGGCGCGCGCACCTGGTCCAGACCGGGCGCAAGGGCGCCGACCTCCACGTCGCCGCGCAGACGCGCCCGCAGACCGAGCGCGCCGACCTGCACTACCTGTTCGCCCCGCTGAAGAGCGCGCGGCTCGACTACCTCGCGCAGAAGGCGGTGGAGATGGGGGCCGGGACGATCCGTCCGGTCATCACCCGGTTCACGCAGGGCGACCGCGTCAACATCGACCGGCTGCGAGCCAACGCCGTCGAGGCCGCCGAGCAGTGCGGGATCCTGGCGATTCCCGAATGTCCCGAGCCCGAGCGCCTCCCGGCCGCGCTCGCGGGCCTCGCGCCCGGGCGGCTCCTCGTGTTCTGCGACGAGGACGCGCCCGTGCGCGACCCCGTCGCGGCCCTGCGGGCGGCCGGCGACCCGCTGGCGCCGCCCCCGCTCGCCGTGCTGGTCGGCCCCGAGGGCGGCTTCTCGGAGGAGGAGCGGGCGCTGATCCGGGCTCGGCTGAACACCGTGGCGCTCTCCCTCGGGCCGCGCATCCTGCGGGCCGACACCGCCGCCGTCGCCGTGCTGACCCTGGTGCAGGCGGTGCTCGGCGACGCGCGCTGACGGCGGGCCGATCCTTCCATGTGTGCCCGCGCACATGGTAGGATCGCGCCGGGCGATTGTTTCGCTGGATCGGACGTGAAGCGGCGCGCCGGTGGAGACCGCCGCGTTGTGGGTTCACGGCGGCTCGATTATGTCCCGGATCGGACGCCGCCTGCGCCGCGTGCTCATCGGGGTCGGGGGCGGGTGTCCGCCCGGATCCCGCTCGCGAGAGCGGGTTCGTACCGGGTGGATCCGCCGGAGCAGTCCGGCGCGCCCGTTCCCAGGCACAGGTCAGACGCACGGGCAGGCAGCGCATGGCGCGCGACAGCAACGACACCACGCCGCTCACCACGCGCGCCGAACTGATCGAATGGTTCGCGGCGGGCGAGAAGCCGCGCGCGCGCTTCGCGATCGGCACCGAGCACGAGAAGATCCCGTTCTACCGCGAGACCCGGACGCCGGTTCCCTACGAGGGCGACCGCGGCATCCGGGCGCTCCTGGAGGGGCTCGCCCGCGAGACCGGCTGGGAGCCGATCCTCGATCTCGGCAACATCATCGGCCTGTCGGCGGAGGCGGGCGGCGCGATCTCGATCGAGCCCGGCGGCCAGTTCGAGCTGTCCGGCGCGGCGCTCCCCGACGTGCACGCCACGGCGGCGGAGCTCGCCACGCACCTCGCCGCCACGAAGCGGGTCGCCGATCCCCTCGGCATCGGCTTCCTGACGCTGGGCATGAGCCCGCGATGGCGGCGCGACGAGACCCCGGTCATGCCCAAGAGCCGCTACCGGATCATGGCCGGCTACATGCCCAAGGTCGGGTCCCTCGGCCTCGACATGATGCTGCGCACCGCCACCGTGCAGGTGAATCTCGATTTCGCCTCCGAGGCCGACATGGTGCGCAAGATGCGCGCGTCCCTGGCGCTGCAGCCGGTCGCGACCGCGCTCTTCGCCAACTCGCCCTTCACCGACGGCCGGCCGAACGGCTTCCTGTCGCGCCGGTCCGAGATCTGGCGCGACACGGATGCCCACCGCACCGGAATGCTGCCCTTCGCCTTCGACGCGGGCTTCGGTTACGAGGCCTATGTCGACTGGCTGCTCGACATGCCGATGTACTTCGTCAAGCGGGGCGACACCTACCACGACGTGTCGGGCGCCTCGTTCCGCGACCTGATGGCCGGCAAGCTCCCGCAACTGCCCGGCGAGTTCGCCACGGTCTCGGACTGGGCCAACCACGCCTCAACGGCCTTCCCGGAGGTGCGGCTCAAGCGCTTCCTCGAGATGCGCGGCGCCGATGTCGGCGATCCCGGCATGATCGCCGCCCAGGCGGCCTTCTGGGCGGGGCTCCTCTACGACGAGTCGGCCCTGGACGCGGCCCTCGACCTCGTGAAGGGGTGGAGCCCCGCCAACCGCGAGGCCGCGCGGGCCACGGCGCCGCGCCTGGGGCTCGCGACCCCGGTGGCCAACACCACGCTCGGGGCCGTCGCCGCCGAGGCCCTGGCGATCGCCCGGGCGGGCCTCCGGGCGCGGGGCCGCCGCGACGCCGAGGGTCGGGACGAGGTGATCTACCTGCAGCCGCTCGAGGCCATCGTCGCGGCCGGGCGCACCCGGGCCGAGGATCTCCTCGCCGACTACGAGGGACGCTGGGGCGCCTGCGTGCGTCCGGCCTTCACCGAGTGCGTCTTCTAGCGACCGCCTGAGCGGCGCTCGTGGCCCGCGCGAATCGGCCTTGGAACGTGCTAATGGAACGTTCCGACAGGGCGCCGCGCTCGGGGAGAGGACGCATCATGACCCGCATCATCGCCGCCATCCTCGCCGGGCTGGCATCCGTGCCGGCGAGCTCCGGTACGGGGCAGGCCGCCGACCTGGCGCCGTTCCAGGGCTCAGGTCCGGCGCCGACACCGGGTCGCTGGCACACCGGAGCCGGTGGCCGCGTCACCGGCACCGTGGCCGCGCGGGGGCGGCCGGAGTACAGCTATTACGGCGAGTACGGCTATCCCGCGCCGTTCGGCTACGGCTACGCCTACGCGCCCGTCCCGAGCCGCGGCTTCGAGTACGGCTACAACGGCCCCCGCTACGTCTGGACGGCGCCGGACAGCTATTCCGGACCCGCCTTCGGCTATCACGTGTGGTGAGGGCGCCGCTGGCGCCGGGGCGCGGCGGTGCCTATGACGCGCCGGGGCCGGCATCCGCGCCGGTTCGGGAGCTTCCGGTGTGCGGGACGAGGATCCGGACTGCGTCGACCTCGACCTGAGCGGCCTGAAATGTCCGCTTCCGGTTCTGCGCACCCGCAAGGCGCTGCGCGGCCTCGCTGCCGGCCAGACGCTGGTGGTGACCTGCACCGACCCGCTGGCCGCCCTCGACATCCCGAACCTCGTGCGCGAGGAGGGCGCCCGCCTCGACGCCGCCGAGCGGCTCGGAGGGCCGCCCGCGGTGCGCCTGCGCTTCCGCATCACCGTGTCCGCAAGGCCGCCGCATTCCTGAACGATCCGTCGGGCTTCCAGGAGCGAGGTGAGATCGGAATGGCACCGCGGATCGGGGGCGTGCGCCTCGTACATGACGGTTGGGCGCGCTACCTCGTCGCCGAGGTGATGCAGGAGGACGGAAGCCGCATCACGCGGGAGATGGAGGATCACGGCCGGGCGGTCGCGGTGCTCCCCTACGATCCGGACCGTCGGGTCGCCACGCTCGTCTCGCAGTTCCGGGCGCCGGTCCTCTACTCGGGCGGGCCGCCGAGCCACATCGAGGTGCCGGCCGGGCTCCTCGACGAGGGCGCGTCCGAGGACGAGGCGCGGCGCGAGGCGATGGAGGAGACGGGCCTGCGCCTGAGCGCCCTCGACTTCGTCGCCAGCGCCTGGTCGATGCCGGGGATCTCCACGGAGCGCATGGATCTGTTCCTCGCCGCCTACGGCGAGGCCGACCGGACCGGCACCGGCGGCGGTCTCGCCGCGGAGGGCGAGGCCGTCGCCGTCCACGAGATCCCGCTGCCGGAACTGGCCGCCATGGGCCGCCGCGGGGCGATCACCGACATGAAGTCGCTGACGCTGCTCTTCGCGCTGCAATTGCGGCGGCCGGACCTGTTCGCGGAGCGGCGCTGAGGTCAGCCGGGGCGCCGCCGGAGCTGGTCCCGCGCGGCGAGGCCGATGAAGCGCCAGGATTTGATGAAGTAGCGCCGGAACAGCCTGCGCGGCGCCTGAAGGAACCGGTAGATCCACTCGAGGCCGAGGCGCTGCATCAGCCGCGGCGCGCGCGGCAGGAAACCGGCGGCGACGTTGAGGGCGTCGCCGACGCAGAAGACCACCGGCTCGCCGAGCGTCTGCCCGTGACGATCCACCCAGATCTCGGATTTGGGCGCCCCGACCCCCATCACCAGCAGCGTCGTCCCGTGGGCGCGGATCCGCTCGGCCAGGGCGCGGCTGTAGGCCGCGTCGTGCTCGAAGCCGAAGGGCGGCACGGCGCTCGCCACGGCGCCGGCCGGAAGCCCCGCCGCCTGCAGCCGGGTCGCCAGCGCGTCCGCCGCATCCTGGCGGGCCGAGACGAAGAAGACCCGCTGCGCGAAGGCCGGCGGATCGGCCAGGACGCAGCCCAGAAGATCGTGGCCGGTGATCCGGTGCACGGGCCGGCCGCACGCCTTCCGGGCCAGCCAGACCAGCGGCATCCCGTCGAGGGTCCTGGCCGCGGCGCGGGCGTAGGCCTCGCGGAACGGCGCGTTCTCGCTGAGCTGGACGATGTGATCGACGTTCGCCGTGACGATCATGCGCGGCCGGCCGTCTCGCCGGGCCGCGACGGCGGCCACGAGGGCCGCGGCCGGACCGGTGTGAAACCGGTGCCCGAAGAGTTCGACGGTCGCGCCTGTCTGCGGCGACCCGGACGCCGCGGAGGCCGGGGCGCTCACCGTGTGTGCCTCTCTGAGGACCGGATCCATAGCGCCCAGGTAGAGGCTGATCTCACCGCTGTCACGCATCGGCGGCCCGGAAGCTCGCGGCCGGCCGGGTAGCGGCGCGCAGGCTGCGGCGCCGGTCGCTGTCGGCGCCCAGCAGCAGGGCGATGCCGCCGCCGAGCAGCAGGCCGAGGACCAGCGCCACCGGCAGGACGATCTTGGGCGAGGGCGGGAAGGTCCGCTGGCGCGCCGGCACCGCGGCCGAGATGATCCGGACGTTGGTGGTGTTGAGCCGCTCCTGCTCGCTCGCCTCGCGGGCGCGCTTCAGGTAGGCCTCGTAGATGCCGCGGCGGGCGTCGAGGGTCCGCTCCAGCTCGCGCAGGCCGACATAGGCCCGGTCGCTGGACGCGGTCTCGTTCTTCACCCGGTCGAGATTGGCCCGGATCGCCGCCTCGCTCGCGGCGGCGCGGTCGTAATCCTTCTGGGTCGTCTCGATGATCCGCTCCTTCTCGCGCTGGATCAGGCGCTGGAGGTCGCGCTGCTGGGCGTACTGCTCGGCCATGGCCGGGTGGCGCTCGCCGAGGCGGGTGGCGAGCTCCGCGGTGTTGCGGGACAGCGTCGCGTATTGCTGCCGCAGGGCCTGCATCTCCAGGCTCTGCAGCATCTCCGGCAGGGCGGTGCTGGGATCCGACGAGCGCATCCGGCGCGCCTGCTCGAGGCGCGACTTGGCCTCGGCGGTCTTGATCGAGGCGGTGACGAGCTGCTGGTTCAGGTCGCCGAGCTGCTGGTCGGTGAGCAGGCGGCCGCTGGCGGCCACGAGCTTGTGGTCCTCGCGGTAGCGCACCACGGCGCTCTCGGCCTGCTCGACGTCGCGCTTGAGGCTGTTGAGCCGCCCCGCCAGGGCGTCGGAGGCGCGCCGCGCGGTCTCGGTCCGGGCCGCGGCCTCCTCGGCGAAGTAGGCGTCGCCGACGGCGTTGGCGATGCGGGCGGCCTTCTCGGGATCGCGGGACTGCACCGAGACGTCGATCACGAAGGTCCGCTCGGCCCGCCGGACGGTGAGGCGGTTCTGCAGCGTGTCGAGGGCGGTGATGACCGGGTCGCGACTCGCCGGCGGGGGCAGCATGCCCAGCGCGCCCTTGATCCAGGTCAGCGTCGGGTTGTTGCCGTCCGGCAGGACGAACTCGTCGTCCTGGTCGAGGTGGAGCTTGGCGATCACCCGGCGCAGGACGCTGTCCGACTGGATCACCCGCACCTGGCTCTCGGCAATCGACACGCCGCTGTCGGCCTGGGGCTGGCGCGCGTTCACGTCGTTCTCGACGACGCGCAGGTCGCTCGGATCGACCAGGACCTGGATGCTCGACGTGTAGCGCGGCGGGATCAGGCCGAGGAGCGCCACCGCCACCGCGACCATGAACAGGCCGCCCAGCACGATGAAGCCGCTGCCGCGCCACAGGCGCCGCAGGATCACGCGGCTATCGGTCGGCGGCGCGACCTGCGGCAGCACCATCCGGACGGGCTGCTCGCCGCTCATCCGTGTCGAGAAGTCGAACATACGCCCCGCTCCCTGACCTGCCTCGGCGGAGACCGCCGCCCGTCACCAGCCTCTTCGCCCGTTCCCTTTCTGACCAGCTCCGTGCCGGTCTGGAACAGGTGCGCGTCCGAGGCGCTGCCTTCTCCGGGAGCCCAGCAATCGACATACCGGGCCAGTAGTGTCGCTCCGATGCGGCATCTGCAGCAGGAAGCTGGCAGATATCGCTTACTGATGCAGTCCTAACTGTCACGACAATCCGGCGTGAAAAGTTCCCGATTTGTTGGGGACTACGTAAGCCGCGTCAGCCATCGCCCTCGTGTGCGACAATTGACTCCAGCGCATCGTAGGCCGCGGGATCGCCGGCCAGGAAGCGCTGGAAGCGCGCCCCGTCCTCGGCCGCGGCCGCGTTCCAGCGCGCGACGTTGGCCCGACTCATCCCGGCGGCGCGGGCCAGGGCGCCGTCGCGGATCCACCCGGCGAGGGCGCACGCGGCCGCGTCGGGCTGCTCCGGCCGGATCAGCAGGGCCGACCCGCCCAGCACCTCGCGGAAGACCGGGTCGTCCGGCGCCACCACCGGCAGGCCGCCGTGCTGCACCTCCAGCAGCGGCAGGCCGAGCCCCTCCGCCTTGGAGGTGGAGAGCAGCAGGTGGCACGAGCCCGCGAGGGCGCGCAGTTCGGCGTCGGTGAGGTATCCGTGGCGGTGCAGGAACGGCGGCGGTGCCTCCAGGAAGGCGTGCCGCCCCCAGCCGACCCGGCCGACGAGATGGAGTTCCGCCGGGATGCCGGCGCGGATCAGCGCCGCCGTCAGCGCGAGGGTCGCCGGATAGTTCTTGCGCGGCTCGATGGTGCCGATGGCCAGGATCCGCAGCGTCCGGCCCGGCGCGTAGGCCGCCGGTCCGGGCAGGTCCTCCAGGCCGAAGGCGTCGCGGACGGGCGGCCGCAGCAGCGCGACGCGGGCGCGCCTGGCACAGAGCGCGCGCACGTCCGCCCCGGTGGTGCGGCTGTTGACGAACAGGTTCGGGCACCAGCGCAGGGCCAGGGCGAAGCTCGGGCTCATGTAGAGCCGGCTGCGCAGGCTCAGATCCTCCTTCCGCGTGAGCAGGAAGGTGTCGTGGACGTAGAGCAGGCAGCGCGACGCCGCGACGGCGCAGAGCGGCCCGGGCGGGAAGCCCGGGAACAGGAACAGGGCGTCCCGATCCGTCAGCGCCCGCGCCGGCAGTCCGAGCTGCTGCGCGGCGATCATGCCGGGCAGGGAGCCCGCGGTCACCGGCCGCACCGCGTGCGGGGCGAGCCGGTCGGGAGCGAACAGGTCGAGGGTGACCCGCTCGATCCCCGTCACGTGGTCGCGCAGATGGGTCTGATCGAGGTAGATCCGCCGCCGCCCCGGCGCCGCCCGCGCGCCGCCCGCATCTGCGCCGCTCGCCGTCACGGTGTGCTCCGGCGCAGCGCGCCGGCGAGGTAGAGGCACCGGCGCACGAGGAGCGGCATCCGCCGCCCGAAGACCATCTGCTTGGCCCGCCGCAGCCGGCGCACGAGCGGGCGCGAGACGGTCGGGACGGTGCCGGCCGCGCCCGGCCGCAGGGCCGCCGCGAACGGGAAGTGTCCGAGCATCTCGGGGGCGAAGCGCGGGCCTGTCGCGGCGCTCGGCAGACCCCGACGCCGGAAGACGGCGTCCAGTGACAGCGCCGACGCGGCCGGGCTGTAGCGGCTCTCCAGGGCGATGCGCGCGAAGGCGCCGAGCCGTGTGCGGGCCTCGCGGTCGCCGACCAGCGCGGCCAGCGCCTCCGCGAGGGCGCCGGGCCGCACCGGCACGAGGCGGCCCGACACGCCGTCGATCACCGCGGAGGTCAGGCCGGAGGTGCGGTAGGCGAGCGTCGGCACCCCGCACAGCCCGGCCTCGATGGGCGTCTGCCCGAGGGTCTCGTGGCGGCTGGCGGTGACGTGGAGGTCGCAGGCTCCGTACCACGCGGCCAGGACCGCCTCGTCGGCGATGAGGCCGGGCGCGAACAGGTTCGCGACGCCGAGCCGGGCCGGGTCGTCGAGCCGGCCGATCGCCACCACGCCGACGCCGGGCCCCGCGACGGCCTGAAGCGCGGCCCGGAGGTCGGCGAAGCCCTTGTCGGGCCCGTCGACGATGACCGACGAAACGAGGATCAGGACCTCGTCGGGCGGCAGGTCGAGCGTGCGGCGCAGCGCGGCGCGATCGCCCGGCCGGAACACGGCGGTCGGGAAGGCCAGCCGGACGGGCTCGACCACGCTGCCGGGCGGTGCCAGTTCGCGGGCCCGCGCCAGCGTCCAGTCGGAATTGGCCAGCAGCCAGGGCGCGGAGGACTCGGTCGGTGACGCGGGCGAGGCGCCGGCGAGCACTGCGCGCTTGCGGCCGTGCATCCCGGCGATCCGGCCGGGCGCCAGCTCCGGGTACTCGTCCGGGCCGGGGCAGGCGGCGTCGCAGCCGGACGCGGCGCGCCCGCAGTCGCGGGGGTGGGCACACCGGCCGGTCAGGGGGAAGAGGTCGTGCAGCACGAGGCCGACAGGCACCCGCCGCGCGAGGCGGCCGACAACGTCGAGGCTGCGGGTGGCGCCGTGCAGGTTGCCGGCGAGGACGAGATCGGGGTCGGCCGCCGCGACCGCGGCCTCCGCCCGCGGGAACTCGTCGCTCCATTCGGCGGCCTCGGGGCGCCCGCTCAGCGTCACCTCCGCGACCCTATGGCCCGCGAGCGTCAGCGCTTCGGCCAGGCGGCGCTGGGCCACGCCCGCGCCCCCCCGGGTGCCGGTGCCGGTCAGCGACACGATCGACAGGCCGGCGGCGGGCGGGGGCAGCGGCGCGTCGAGCCTGCGGAGCAGCACCGGGCGGCCGATCAGACTGCGCCGGTTCTCGGGAATCGTCGACCAGGCGGAGGCGGCGTCGAGCATGCCGTCGGCATCGAGGGGCGCGCCGGCCGCGAGGGCGCCCCGCCGCCAGAGAATGCCGTCTGCCGCCGGCACCGGACCTTGCGCGTCCTCCGCGACCCCAGGGCCGTCGAGGCCGCGGACGGCGGCGTCGAACAGGACGCGCAGCCCCGCCACCGCGTCGGCGCCGGTGAGCGCGGCCTCCAGCGCCAGGGCGGTCAGCGCGCCCGGCGCGAGCAGGTCGCCGGCGCGGAGCCAGAACAGAAGCTCCGGGTCGGGATCCGCCAAAACCCGCGCCGCGGCCGCGCGGCCGGCCGTCGGGTCCAGCACGTCGTGCCGCACCTCCGGGTAGCCCTGGCGCAGAACCGACGCCACGGTCCCGGCCAGGGCGGCATCCGCGCGGGCCACCGTCACGACGCGGATCCGCGGCCACGGACGCCCGTCGGGCAGCGACCCGGGGCGGGACGGCGCGTGGGCGCGGCGCCCGAGCGGCCAGCCGACGACGCCGTGGGCGGGCGGTGACATGTCTGCGGCGTCGGTCAAGGCGGCTCTGGCGGCGGCTCGGGTCTCGTGCGGGGCGGCAGATTGGACGGGAAGGTTGAAGATTGCCTCTCGGATCGGGCGGTGCCTCAGGCCGCCACGCGGATCCGTGCCGGGCCGGGCTCGATCCGGCCGATCCGGGCGGCCGCCGGGTAACCGGCCGCCCGGACGCGCGCCAGGATCGCGTCGGCGCGGTCGGCCGAGCAGGTCACCAGCAGGCCGCCCGAGGTCTGCGGGTCGGTCAGGAGGTGGCGGCGCCACTCGGGGAGGTCGGCGGGCAGGTCCACCGCCTCGCCGAACGCCGCCCAGTTGCGGTGCGAGGCGCCGGTGACGGCGCCGGCGCGCGCCAGCGCCTCCGCCTGCGGCAGCAGCGGGAGGGCGTCGGCCTCGAGGGCGAGCGTGAGGCCGGCGCCGCGGGCGATCTCCAGGCCGTGCCCGAGGATGCCGAAGCCGGTGACGTCGGTGAGGGCGTGCACGGCGGGATCGGCGGCGAGGTCGGTTCCGATCCGGTTGAGCAGCGTCGTGGTCGCGATGAAGTCGCGGTAGCCGGCCTCGTCGAGGGTCGCCCGCTTGATCGCCGCCGAGTAGACCCCGACCCCGAGAGCCTTGGTGAGCAGGACGGCGTCGCCGGCCACCGCGTCGGCGTTGCGCCGCACCGCCTCGCGGCGGCAGGTTCCGATCACCGCGAGACCGTAGATCGGCTCCGGCGCGTCGATCGAGTGGCCGCCCGCGACCGGGATGCCGGCCTCGGCGCATTGCTCCGCGCCGCCGCGCAGGATCCGCGCGACCACCTCCGGGTCGATCTTGCCCAGCGGCATCCCGAGGATCGCCAGCGCGAAGAGCGGCCGGCCGCCCATGGCGTAGACGTCCGAGATGGCGTTCGTCGCGGCGATCCGGCCGAAATCGACGGGGTCGTCCACCATCGGGGTGAAGAAGTCCGTGGTGGCGATGAGGCAGGTGCCGTCCTCGAGCTCCCACACCGCCGCGTCGTCCGCGGTCTCGTTGCCGACGAGGAGCCGCTCGAACGGGCCCGCCGCCGGCTGCTGGGCGAGGAGCTGGCGCAGGGTGGCCGGGTCGAGCTTGCAGCCGCATCCGCCTCCGTGGGCGAGACTGGTCAGGCGGGGGGCATCGCTCATGGCTGAACTCCGTTCCGGATAACCCGGGGGCCTCGCCGGGTCAGTAGCGCGTTGTCAGCGCGTTGAGCCAGTCCGGCGAGGCCGCGACGGCCGCGGCCTCGACCCGCTTGTCGAGGCCCGTCAGCACCAGCAGGCCGAGCACGACCATCACGGCGCCGAGCGCGGCCTTCGCGGCCCGGCCGGCCGCGGCGAGGCCGCCCCGCCAGCGCAGCAGCGCCTCGCGGGAGACGAAGCCGAGGAGCATCAGCGGGGCCGCGGCGCCGATCCCGAAGGCCAGCATGGTCAGGGCGACACCCCCGAGACGCTCGCCCCGCGCCGCCATCAGCGAGGCCGCGCCCAGGGTCGGGCCCACGCAGGGACTCCAGGCCGCGCCGAGCAGCAGCCCCACGGCGAACTGGCCGGACACACCCCCGGAGCCGGCGCCGCCGAAGCGGTCCTCCGCCCAGGCGCCGATCGGGCTGGCCGCCGTCGCGACCCGGGCCTGGAGTCGCGGCAGCATCAGCACCGCGCCCAGGAGCACCAAGAGCACCGCGCCGGCGCGCCGGAACACGTCGCCGTCCAGCCCGACGGTGAAGCCGATCGTCGCGACGAACAGCCCGATGGCGGTGAAGGCGACGGCGAGGCCGGCTGCCAGCGCGACCGGACCGAGGCGATGCTCGGCTGCCGCCGTCCCGAGCACGATGGGGATCAGCGGCAGCACGCAGGGCGAGAGCACCGAGAGCAGGCCGGCCAGGAACGCGAATCCCACCGTTCCCAGCATGCCCCGTGCCCTCCCGCTGGCGCCTCGCCGGGGGAGGCTTCGACCCTGCCGCGCGGGCCGTCAACGCGCCAGGCGGACGCGGGTCCGCGGGAACAAGGCGGCCGCAGGCCGATTTCGGCGGCAATCCGGCGGCGTTGCCGGGCAAGGCGCCGAGGCAAGGCGCCGAGGCGAGGCGCCGGGGCGAGACGCTGAAGCAAGACGCAGAGGCATGGCGGAGCAGAGCGGTGACCATCTTCTTCACGGGCGACACCCATTTCGGCGACCCGCGGGCGCTGCGCTTCGATCACCGGCCCTATCCGGATCTCGAGGCCCACGATGCCGGGCTGATCGCGGCCTGGAACGCGACGGTCTCGCCCGACGACACGGTCTGGCACCTCGGCGATTTCGCCCTCGGACCGAGCGGCGACCGGATCCGCGCGATCCTCGCCGGACTGAACGGCGAGAAGCACCTGATTGTCGGCAACAACGACGGGCCGGACACGCTGACGGCGCCCGGCTGGGCGTCGGTGCGGCACTACGCGGAACTCGCCGTCGAGGGTCGGATGGTGGTGCTCTGCCACTACGCGTTCCGCACCTGGAACGGCATGAGCCGGGGGGCTCTCAACCTCCACGGCCACAGCCACGGCAAGCTCAAGCCGATGCCGAAGCAGTACGATGTCGGCGTCGATCCGATGGGTGCGGCCCCCGTGCAACTCTCGGTAATCCTGACCTCCCGCCTGCGCCGGAAGGCGTGATTCGGGGCGGAACTTTCACGTCAGCTTCACTGTTTCAGCGGACAGAGAGGGAGTGGATCTGAGCCGCTCCGAGAAACCCGGCAGGTCCGCCCGCGGATCTGCCATCACAAACCGTGTGTGAGTGTTCCCGTGAGTGCCAAGTCGGTCACTCTGACCCGCTGCCTCGCCAGCCTTCTGGCAGGCCTCGCCCTGACTTCCGCCGCGTCGGCCCTGCCGTCCTGCATCGAAGCCCAGCGCAAGGTCGACGAGGCGAACGCCCTGCGCTTCCAGGCGCGTCAGGAAGCCCGCCTGGGCAACCACGACCGCGTCTGCGACACGCTCGACGAGGTGGGCGACCGCTACGACGATGCCCGCGACGCGTTCGAGCGATGCGGCGAGGGTGTCGTGGCCATCGATCTCCGCAGCGAGCTGCGGGGTCTGCGGATCGCCAAGAAAATCAACCGCTGCGACTGACCGGGTGCGCGATCGCACCTCGGACGTCCCGTTCCTGAAGCATCACCGCGACACGCGCGACGCTGGTCGCCGAGAAGGTTCTGCGCCGATGACCCCCGCCACGCTCCCGAACGACATCGAGCCCGCCGTCACCCGCACCGGTCCGTCCTTCGCGGCCGCCCTCTGCGGCTTCGTCAGCACCACCGTCGCCACGACGATGCTGCTGATGCTGATCGGCACGTTCTGATTACGGCGCGACCGACCAAAACCTCTGGCGGTTGAACAGCATCTCCTGGGAGCCGATCTTCGGGGCCGGCTCCGTCCGTCGTCCGCAATCGTGCTCGACCGGCTTCGTGACGGCCGCCAGCGTCGCGGGCGCCGCCGGTATCAGACCGAGTCGGGACTGAACTTCGGGCTGCCGCGCCGCCGCGATGGTCAGCACGCAGGCGATCAGGCCGCCGGCAACAGTTCCGAGAACGAAATTCAACATCGGGGTCGGGATCCGGGGGCCGGTTTCTTTCGGCCGCAGAGCGTCGTCGATAACCAACCCGGCGGGATCATGGCGGACGCGGTGCTCACGCGCTTTTAACTCCTGGTCTGCGACAGCTACGCGCTAGCTTGCCTCAGTGGCAGGCCCGACGACGGGGCTGGACCGCCGATGAACTACGCCGCCAACGCCTACGCCAAGACTTCCCACAGCGCGCTGTCGCCCCGCGAGGCCGAATCCGCCGTGCTGCTGAAGGCCGCACAGAAGCTCATCGGCGCCAGTCAGGGGCTCGCCAGCGGCGATGCCGGACGCATCAACGAGGCCCTGACGTTCAACCAGCGGGTCTGGACGCTGCTGACCTCCGAGGCGACGTCCGACGTGAACCCGCTCCCCGCCGACGTGAAGCAGGGCGTCGGCCGCCTGGGCGTGTTCGTGCTCCAGAGCTGCATCGACACCATGATCGCGCCGACGCCCGAGAAGATCGCCACGCTGGTGTCGATCAACAATCACATCGCCGCCGGTCTTCAGGGCAATCCCGGCTGAGGCCGGGCTCTCCCATCAGGGAGCGGCCGCCTGGTCCGGCACGACGGCCTGCGATGCCGAGCCGGCGGCCTCCCACTCGACGAGCTTGCGGCTCAGCTTGAGCGATCGGTAATACTCGCCGGCCTCGACGGCCTGCGCGATCGCGGCGATCTGCCCGGCCGCGGCCGGCGCCAGCCCGAGCAGGTCGGTGGCTTGCCGGAAGAACAGGTCGATGCTCTGTGTGGGGTCGTCGGCGAGGTAGATGACCGTCAGCGTCAGGTGGAGACGCTTGCAGGCCGTGTCGGCCTCGCTCTCCGTGATGATCTCGCTCTCGCGCAGGAACTTGCACTGCGTCTCGATCAGGAAGGTCGAGCGGCGGTCGCCGTTGCGCAGCAGCGCGCCGTTGATGATCAGCCGCTCGAACGGCTTGAGTTCCAGGCGCAGGGGCATCGGGTGTTCCTTTCTAGAAGACCCGACGATGTCATTCGCGAACCGTTAACGTTTCGCGAATCTCAGGCGGCCCCGCCACCGTTGCGGCGGCCGGCCACCGTGGTAAACTCAGACAAGTTCCGGTCTACCTTAAAACCTCGAGGAGGTCCGATGGCGGCGCAGCCGGATCAGCGCGCGCGGTATCCGAGCCTCGCCGGCAAGCGCGTCCTCGTGACCGGCGGCGCCTCGGGCATCGGCGCGGGGCTGGTCGAGGCCTTCGTCGAGCAGGGGGCCCGCGTCCTGTTCTGCGATATCGCGGACGATGCGGCCCGCGCCGTGGTGGCCCGTCTCGGGCCCGGCGCCGCGCACGCCCCGCTCTACCGGCGCTGCGACCTGACCGATGTCGACGCGGTCCGCGCGCTGGTCGCCGAGGCCGACGCGGCCCTGGGCGGGCTCGACGTCCTGATCAACAATGCCGGCAACGACGACCGCCACGCCCTCGCGGACGTGACGCCCGCCTACTGGGACGACCGGATGGCGGTGAACCTGCGCCACCTGTTCTTCGCCGCCCAGGCGGCGGTCCCGGCCATGCAGCGCGCCGGCGGCGGCGTGATCCTCAACTTCGGATCGATCAGCTGGCATCTCGGGCTCAGGGAGATGCCGCTCTACCAGACCGCCAAGGCGGCGATCGAGGGGATGACACGCGCCCTGGCCCGCGACCTCGGTCGCGACAACATCCGGGTGGCGACGGTCGTGCCCGGCAACGTTCAGACGCCCCGCCAGGAGCGATGGTACACGCCGGAGGGCGAGGCGGAGATCGTCGCCGCGCAATGCCTGGACGGGCGGATCCAGCCGGCCGACGTCGCCGCGCTGGTCCTGTTCCTGGCCTCGGACGACGCGCGCATGTGCACCGGCCACCCGTACTTCATCGACGCGGGCTGGCGCTGAACCGAAGACGCGCAGGGGCCTGGCCGGGCTGGGCGCGCGGGACCGCGCTCCGGCCCGACCCGCTCGCGTGCCTCAGTCGCAGCTCTCTTTCTTCACGGTCTTCGTATCGCCCATGTCGTTCTCCTTGCGCACCGTCTTGGTGACGCAGCCGTCGCCGTGGTCATGGACGGTCACGGACTTCGACTCGCTCGCCGGGCGATCGACGACGACGGCCGGTCGGTCGCGCTCGATGACGGTGGTCTGGGCCTGCGCGGCGGCGCCGAGGCTCAACAGGGCGGCGGTCGCGAGCAAGGTCATGCGCATGCTGAAACTCCAATACCGATTTCGGTAGCGGGTAACGGCAATGCCAGCTTGGGCGTTCCGCGGATTGTGGCGTCCCGAGGCGGGCCGAACCCGTAAAAAACTCGGCTCGGCCCGCGCGCCGTTCGGCTGACGGGCAGCCGGAGCGACGGCGCCAATGTCCGCGGAAGCCGACCCGTTGCAACCCCGGCGGACTACGTGCGCGGCGCGGCCGGTTCTCAGCCGCCCGTCATCGGCGGGAAGAAGGCGATCTCGCGGGCACCCGCGATCGGCGCGTCCGGCTTGGCATGGGCCCGGTCGATCGCGGCGCGGACGACGCCCGGATCCTCGAAGGCGTAGGCGTACTCCTCGCCGCGGCCCCGGAGCCACCCGACCAGATCGGCGACGGTGGCGACCTCCGGCGGCGGCGCCAGCTCCTCCTCGGAGCGGCCGATCCGCTCGCGGACCCAGGCGAAATAGACGAGCTTCATCGCATCACCGTACCGGAGACAGGGCAGGGACCGCGCGTCCCGGAGGCGGATCCGTCAGCGCGGATCGTCGATGACGTGCTTGATCCCGGCCCGCATGTAGTCCCAGCCGGTCCACAGCGTGAGCGCGGCGGCGAGCCACAGGAGCGTCAGGCCGATCGCCTCGGTTCCCGGGAGCACCGTCTCGCCCGCCGGGCCGGCCACCAGGAAGCCGAGCGCCAGGAGCTGCACGGTGGTCTTCCACTTGGCGATCCGACTGACCGGCACGCCGACCTTCAGCTCCGCCAGATACTCGCGCAGGCCGGAGACCAGCACCTCGCGGCACAGGATCACGATCGCCGCCCAGATGTTCGAACCGACGATGGTGTGGTCCGCCGCCAGCATCAGCAGGCAGGCCGAGACGAGGAGCTTGTCGGCGATCGGATCGAGCATCCGGCCGAGCGCCGAGCTCTGGTGGTAGGTGCGGGCGACGTAGCCGTCGAGGTAGTCGGTGATCGCGGCCGCGACGAACACCCCCAGCGCCGTCCACCGCGCCGTGTGGGATTCGGGCCAGAACAGCAGCGCGACCATCACCGGCACGGCAACGAGGCGCCCGTAGGTCAGGCAATTCGCGAGCGTCCAGGCCGGCGACCGTCGTCGGGGAAGGACGGCGTTCATCGCAGGGGTGAAATCAGAGCGGGGCCCGGGCGTCAACGCCTCTGAGTCTGCCTCGGCCATCGCGGCCGGGTTCTCAGGCGCCGGCATGGAAGAAGTCGTAGACCGCCCGCGCTGTGGCGGCGTTCACGCCCGGGGTCCTGGCCAGATCCTCGAAGGCGGCGCGCTGGATCGCCTTCACGGTCCCGAAATGGTGCAGGAGCGCGCGCTTGCGGCTCGGGCCGATGCCGGCGATCTCGTCCAAGGGATTCTTCACCATCTCTCGCTTCCGCTTGGCCCGATGGCTGCCGATGGCGAAGCGGTGCGCCTCGTCGCGGAGCCGCTGCACGAAGTAGAGCGTCGGGTCGCGCGGCGGAAGCTTGAAGGGGAGGCGGCCGGGCACGAAAAACGTCTCGCGGCCGGCATCGCGGTCGCGGCCCTTGGCGACGCCGACCAGGGGAACGCCCGCCACGCCGACCTCCTCCAGCGCCGCCCGCGCGGCCTCGAGCTGGCCCTTGCCGCCGTCGATCAGCACGAGATCCGGCCAGGCCGGGAACGCATCGCTCTCCTCCGCCGGCGCGGGCACCGGCTCCGGCACCTCGCCCTCGCCCGCGGATGCGGCCGCCTCGCGCTCGGTGCGCGGCGCCTCTTTCGCGAGCCGCTTGAAGCGCCGCTGCAGCACCTCGCGCATCATGCCGTAATCGTCGCCGGGCGTGAGATCCTCGGACTTGATGTTGAACGTGCGGTAATGCGCCTTCATGAAGCCCGTCGGGCCGGCGACGATCATGCCGCCGACCGCGTTCGTGCCCATGATGTGCGAGTTGTCGTAGACCTCGATCCGGCGGGGTGCGCCGTCGAGCCCGAAGGCCTGGCCGAGCGCCGCGAGCAGCTTGCCCTGCGAGGCCGTGTCGGCGAGGCGCCGGGCCAGCGCCTCCTTGGCGTTGCGCTGGGCGTAGTCGACGAGGTTCTTCCGCTCGCCGCGGCTCGGCCGGTGGATCTCGACGCGGTACTCCACCCGGCTCGACAGGGCCGCCGCCACCAGCTCCGCGTCCTCGATCGCGTGGCTCGTCAGCACCGTCCGGGGCGCGGGCTTGTCGTCGTAGAACTGGCCGATGAACGAGCCCAGCACCTCGTCGGGCGTCATGGTCCGGTCGGCCTTCGGGAAATAGGCGCGGTTGCCCCAGTTCTGGAAGTTCCGGAAGAAGAACACCTCGATGCAGAACTGGCCGGCCTGCTCGTCGAGGGCGAACACATCCGCCTCTTCCACACCCTGGGTGTTGACCCCCTGCACCCCCTGGATCGCCGACAGGGCTGCGATGCGGTCGCGGAACCGGGCGGCACGCTCGAACTCCATCGCCTCGGACGCCGCCTGCATCTCGGCGCGCATCCGGTCCTTCACGGCGTTCGACTTGCCCGCGAGGAACGCCCGCGCGGAATCCGCCATCGCGGCGTAGTCCTCGGGCCCGATCTCGTTCGTGCAAGGGCCGGAGCAGCGCTTGATCTGGTAGAGCAGGCAGGGCCGGGTGCGGTTCTCGTAGTAGCTGTCGGTGCAGGTGCGCAGCAGGAAGGCGCGCTGCAGCGCGTTCACCGTCCGGTTCACCGCCCAGACGCTGGCGAAGGGGCCGTAATAGTTGCCCTTCCGGCGCCGGGCCCCCCGGTGCTTGACGATCTGCGGGGCGGGGCCGTCGTCGGTGACCAGGATGTAGGGGAACGACTTGTCGTCCCGCATCAGCACGTTGAAGCGGGGCTTCAGCTGCTTGATGAGGTTAGCCTCGAGGAGGAGCGCCTCGGTCTCGGTCGCGGTGGTGACGAACTCCATCGCCGCCGTCTGCGAGATCATCCGGGCGATGCGGTTCGAGTGCGCCTGGCCCCGCGCGTACGAGCCGACCCGCGCTTTCAGGTTCTTGGCCTTGCCGACGTAGAGGACGTCGCCGCGATGGTCGAACATCCGGTAGACGCCGGGCGACGACGGCAGGGTCGACCAGAACCGGCGGATCACCTCCGTGCCGGCCTGGACGGCGCCCGGCTCGAAATCGAAGTCGATCTCCGGCGTCTCCGTGTCGGGGAGTTCGGCTTCCGGCTCGTCGACGGTCTCGTCCCGCTCGGCGTCGCGGCCGTCGTCGAAGGTGTCGGGGGGCAGGTCTGAGAGGGCTCTGCGGCTCATACCGCAGATCTAAGCGCTCCGGACCGCCAGGGGGACGGGGGCGGCGACAAAAATCGCGCGCCCGGTCCGATCAATCAGTCGAACAGCGAGTCGATGTCGCTCTGATCCACGTGACCGACGTCGTGGTCGAGCTTCGGCCCGTTGAGGAGCGAGCTCTCGTCGTCCAGGGAGGTCGGCACCGGCATGACGGTGATGAGTTCCTTGAAGCTGTCGAGCTCCGACCACGTGGCGATCAGCCGGTCGAGATGCTCCTCGATGAACTTCATCACGCCGACGATCTTGGTGATCCGCTGGCCGGTCAGGTCCTGGAAGTTGCAGGCCTCGTAGGCGGTGATCACGCGCTCGAGGATCACGTCGACGTGCGGCTTCATGCCGGGCGGCAGCGTCGCAGCGTTGAGCATGCCGGCGTGGCTCTCGATCTCCTCGACCGCGCCGAGGAGCTGCGTGGTGGCGCGCTCCGTGGAGTCGACCACCGCGTCGAGCTCGTCGGCCGCCCGGCGCATGCCCTTGCCGGTATTCTCGGTCCGGTGAAGCGTCGCCAGCTCCGACTTGGTGCGGGTGATCGCCTCCTTCATCACGTCGAGTTCGGTGCGCATCGCCAGCGCCTCGTGCAGCTCGCGCCGGCACGACTCGATGGTCTCGCTCGCGCTCATCTGCGTGACGCGGCGCAAGTCCTGGATGGCGTTGAAGATCTCCTCCAGGCGCTCGCTCGAGGCGGACGCCCCCGGCCCGGGAGGGGGAGCCGCGGGAAGCCCGAGACTGTCTTCGATGCGATAGCGCTTCTGGGTCATCGTCCGGGCGTGAGCGTTCGGGTTCCGTCGCCGAGACTGTCTACCATAACGGTTAGCGGACTGTGACTGCCGAGCTTCTTCCGGCGGGCTCCGCCCGCTCCGGGGTGAGGCCGGGCGGTGCCGCCAAGCTTAACCGCCGATTCACGCTGGCGGCGACGGGCCGGGGAGAGGCCGGGCCGCGGAGACGATTCACCACGTTCGTTCACCCGATTCGGTAAAATGTGACGGGATCGTTCGCGGGCCGGGAGCAGGGGCTCCGGCTCGGGAGCATGCGGCGATGCGGCGTTCAGTCCGTCTGGGAATGGGGGTGGCTGCGGCCGCGTTCGTGCTGTGCGGCCCCGCCCGGGCGCAGCAGGCGCGCTACGCCGAGGGCGGCTACGGCGGCGGCCTCATCGAGTACCTCGTCACCGGCAGCGCCGGCGGCGCCGGGCGCGGCTGGCCGCAGCGCGCCGCGCCGCAGCAGCGGGTCGCCGCCTATTCCGGCGAGCTGGTGCCGGTCGAGCCGGAGCCTGCCCAAGCTTACGGGCAGGCGTACGGGCAGGCGTACGGGCAGGCGTACGGCCAGTCCTACGGGCAGCCCTACGGTGCCCCGCAGCCCTACGGCGCGCCGCCCGCGGCCGCCTCCGGTGCGCCCCAGGCGGATCCGGGGCGGATCGGCCGCGCAGTCCCGCCCGAGTATCAGCGCCAGGAAGTCGCCTTCGCGGGGCGGCAGAAGCCCGGCACGATCGTGATCGACACCGCCGGCAAGCATCTCTACCTCGTGCAGGCGGGGCAGCGCGCGCTGCGCTACGGGATCGGCGTCGGCCGCCCCGGCTTCGCCTGGAGCGGTCTCAAGACGGTCAGCCGCAAGGCGGAGTGGCCGGACTGGACGCCGCCGGCCGAGATGCTCGCCCGTCGTCCCGATCTGCCGCGCCACATGGCCGGCGGCCCGGAGAACCCGCTGGGCGCCCGCGCCCTCTACCTCGGCTCGTCGCTCTACCGCATCCACGGGACGAACGAGCCCAACACGATCGGGCAGTCGGTCTCGTCGGGCTGCATTCGGATGATGAACGACGACGTCATCGACCTCTACGACCGCGTGCCGGTCGGAACCCGGGTCGAGGTGCTCTGAGCGCCCGACGCGCGCGCCGTCGCGGATCGAACCCGCCGATACGGAGAAGGCCCGGCCGCGCCTGACGCGACCGGGCCTTCCGCTCGATGTCAGCGCCGATCAGGTCCAGTCGCTGTCGTCGCCGCCGCCGAGGTCGCCGCCGAAATCACCGCCCGGATCGCTGTAGCCGGCGTCCTGGAACCCGCCCAGGTCGCTGCCGCTGTTGTCGAGGGCCGAGCCGAGATCCTGGTTGCCGCCGTCGCCGTAGTAGTTGTTGACGATGGTCTCGCCCCCACCGCCGCCGAGGCCGGCCGCCGCGGCGCTGCCGAGGCTCGAATGGCCGCCCGCGAAGGCGTTCGACAGGGCGCTGCCGAGGAGCATGCCGCCCGCCGCGCCGGCCGCCATGGGCAGCGCCGTCGCCATGAAGCCGCCGCCGCGCGCCGGGGCCTGGGGCTGGCCGCCCCACGGGCCGCCCTGCTGCTGCGGGTAGCCGCCCTGCTGCGGGTAGCCCTGCTGCGGGTAACCCTGCGGCGCGCCGCCCTGGTTGCCCCAGGGCTGGCCACCCGGACGCGGCTGCCCGTAGCCGGGCTGCGGCTCCTGGCGCTGCTGGCTGCCGCCGCCGAAGATACTCGACAGGAAGCCGCCGCCCCCGGAGGGCTGGGCCGAGGCCGCCTGGCTGCGGGCCTGCTCCAGCTGCTGGTTCAGGCTCTTGATCGCCTCTTCCTGCACGTAGATCAGCTGCGCCATCGCGTAGGGTGCGTAGGGCTGCGCGCGGAGCTTGTCGGCGATGAAGCGCTCCGCCTCCGCGTCGCGGGGCTGGGTCTGCGCCTGCTCCAGCCGCTGGAAGATTCCCGAAATGACGTCGCGTTCTTCGCTGTTCATGGAGTCGTCCTCCTCGAATCTCACCCGCGGGCCCGAACGCGCCGCATGGCAGCTAGGACATGGGTGCGCGGCGACGCTTTGTCAGGGGGATTGCGAAAACTTCATCCGCCGACCCCGAAAAGCGAGAAGCCCGACCTGCCGGCCGGGCTTCCCGCATGTCGACGGTGGGGCGCGGCCGCGGCCGCGCGATCCTAGAACGTGCCGAACTTGTAGTTCAGACCGGCGCGGACGACGGCGAACTGGTCGTCGCGGCGACCGACGCCGCTGTAGACGACCGGGAAGTTGTTGGCGGCGTTGATGACGAACGCGCCCTGGTTGCGGGTGCCGCGATCGAGGTTCACGTACAGGCCTTCGACCTTCAGCGTCACGGCCGAGGAGCGGAAGAAGTTCAGGAACGAGTCGGTGGGCAGGGCGTACTCGATGCCGCCGCCGGCGGCCCAGCCGGTGCGGAAGCTGTCGTTGCCGGCGTAGCCGCCGAAGGAGCGGTCGGCGCTGCCCGAGCCGTAGGCGAAGCCGCCGGTGCCGTACACGAGGGTGCGGTCGAAGGCGTAGCCGAGGCGGCCGCGCACGGTGCCGAAGAAGTCGAGGCTGGACAGGCCGCGCGGGTCGGTGAGGTAGTAGCCGGGGGCGACGGCGCCGGAGACGAAGGCGTTGTTCCGGTTGCGGCCGAAGTCGAGGTACTGGGCGTCGGCCTCGACGCCGATCACGACGCCGGAGCCCGGGGTCAGCTGCCAGTTGTAGCCGATCTGGCCACCGCCGGAGAAGCCGTCCTGGCTGCGGTTGCGGAAGGAGGCGACGGTGCCGGGGGCGGCGTAGGGGAAGGGCACCGCGAAGGTGTTGCCGGTGTTGCGGTCGCTGGCGTCGAAGGCGTAGCCGGCGTTGATACCGAAGTAGGCGCCGGTCCAGGTGAAGACCGGGACGGGGGTGAACACCGGCGGCGGGGCGGCGCGGCGCGGCAGGTCGGCCGCGAAGGCCGAGCCGGCGAAGGCGACGCCCGCGAGGGCCGTGGTCACACGGAGCATGGATTTCATGATCTGGTCCTCACTGGTGGTCCGCGCCGTCCGTCGCGGGAACGGTTGCGGAACCGGGTCTGGCTGCGTTCCAGCGGTTCCAGGGTTGCTTTGCGCTCCGCGGTGTCGCCGACCGCTCTCGCGGCCCCTTGTGGCAACCCGCCGTTTTCCCCGGTACCTTAACCCCTGAACGCGGCCGAATGGCCAAGGTTCATTTACGGCTACGCTTTTTTCGGTCTCGCGGTCGACAAAGTGTCGCACCCCCGCATCGTGAGGAACCGCGCGGTTAGGGGACGAGCGCGATCGCGGAGATGAGACGGCCGTAATCCGCCTCGCCGCGATGGGTGGTCCGCCGGTAGCTGTAGAACCGCTCGGGATCCGCGTAGGTGCAGAGGTTCAGGGCGGTAGCCTCACCGATCTCGGCCTCTTCCAGCCGGGCCAGGATGAAGCCCGGGAGGTCGAACTGCGCGTGTCCGGGCCGCGTGCCGGGGCCGAGGAAGCGCTCCATGCCGGGGGCGTCGCTCCGGAACCGCGCGACGAAGTCCGGGCCGACCTCGTAGGAGGCCTGCCCGATCGTCGGTCCCAGGACGGCGACGATCCGGCTCCGCCGCGCCCCGAGCGCCTCCATCGCCGACACGGTCGCGCCGATCACGCCGGTGAGCGCCCCCTTCCAGCCGGCATGGGCCGCGCCGACGACGCCGTTCTCGGGGTCCGCGAACAGGATCGGCCCGCAATCCGCGGTGGCGATGCCGAGCGCCAGGCCCGGTACCCGCGTCACCATGGCGTCGGCCTTCGGCCGCTCCGCCGCGAAGGGCGCCTCGACGGTGACCACCTCGGCCGAATGGACCTGATACAGGCTCACCAGCCGGTCCGGCGGCAGGCCGAGCCGCGCGCACATCCGCGCCCGGTTCTCGGCGACGCGCTCCGGCGCGTCCTGCGAGCCGAGGCCGCCGTTGAGCGACGCGTACAGGCCCTCCGAGACCCCGCCGACGCGGGTGAAGAAGGCGTGGCGCATGCCCGCGTGGGCGGAGAGTTCCGGCGCCTCGATGAACATGCCTGCGGTCACGGTCGGCCTCGCGCTTGCCCCTGTCGCGCCCCGATAGCGCAAGGGCGGACCCTTGACGATGTCGTTCAAGCGTCAGATTCTTGCTGCATTGCAGTATGGAGCCGATCCGGCTCCGCCTTGAGAAGGATCGCAATGTCACGAGGGATCGAGACCGACGCCCTGCCCGAGACGCCCGAGGCCGAAGAGCCCCGGATCCCGAGCGCGCCTGCCCACCCCGTCACGGGAGAGCCCGCCGCCTTCGACCCGACCGACCTCAACCCGCCCGCGCCGCCGACGCCGCGGCCCGCCAGCCAGACCGATTCCGGCTTCGGCTCCTTCGGCTGAGCGATCCCGACCCCGTTCGGGGCCGAGGACCTTCCCGGCGGCTCAGGGCGCCGGAAATCCCGGGAGCGGCCCGAGGGACGGGCCGCTCACCGCCAGCATCTTGAACAGTCTGCCCATGCCGCCCCGGCCCGGATCGGTCAGGCGGGTGACGGCCGCATCGATCGCGGTGACCTGCGCCGGATTGGCCCGTGCCCTCAGCCGCTCGGCACGGGCGCCGAGGCCGAGCGCCGCCAGGAAGTCACCCTGATCGACCGGACCGTGGATCGCTGCGCCCTCGGCCCGGGCCGCCTGGGCGAGGGCGGCGAAATCGACGTGATGCGTCAGATCCGCCTCGCCGGGCTCCGCCAGCGGGTCGGCGAAACGATGTCCTGCCAGCGCCTGGAGGGTGTCGCCGAAGCCCGGGCGGACATGGCCGTAATCGACGACCAGCAGGGCGCCGCCACCGGAAATCAGCCGTCGGGCCAGCGCGCGGATCAGCGCGAGGCCGGCCGCCGGCACGCTCATCAGCGCGCCGTCCGGGCCGTCCGCCACGAGGCCCGGGACCGGCTCCGGCGACAGGCCGAAGGCGAGACCGCCCGCCGGATCGAGGCCGATCTGCCGCTCGTGCCAGCCCGACGGCCGGCGCTCGAACTGGCGCACCGGCAGGCAGTCGAAGAACTCGTTGGCCAGGATGATCGTGGGCCCCTCGGGCAGCGTCTCGACGCTGTCGTGCCACACGGCGCCGGTCCCGGAGAGGGCGCGGGCCTGCGCGGCCCGCAGCACCGGGCTCGTCTCGACGAGGTGCGGTGCCACGCGCACCCCGGGGAGCGCCGCCCGCAAGGCGCGCAGCGCGTCCGCCATCAGCGTGCCGCGGCCGGGCCCCAGCTCCACCAGGAGGAGCGGATCCGGCGCCCCGATCGAGCCGCGGACGTAGGCTGTCCAGGCACCGAGCAGCTCGCCGAACATCTGGCTGATCTCGGGCGCGGTGGTGAAGTCGCCCTGGGCGCCCAGGGGATCGCGGGTGCGGTAGTAGCCGTGGACCGGGTGCCCGAGGCAGAGGGCCATGTAGCGGTCGACACCGATCGGCCCGTTCTGGCGGATCAGCGCCGCGATCTCGGCTCCGAGCGGTGTCACGCCTCGACGGCCGCCTTGCGGGCCGCCTCGGCCGCCGGCGCCTCGACGGGATGGCGGGGACGTGTCCGGCCGGTCGCGGCCAGCACGATGTAGGTGAGGCCGACGATCATCATCGGCACGCACAGCAGCATGCCCATGGTCACGCCGCCGCCCATCGGACCAACATGGTCGCCGAACAGGAAGCCGAGCTGGCGATCCGGCTCGCGGAAGAACTCGCAGAAGGTCCGGGCCAGCGCGTAGCCGAGGACGAAGATGCCGCCGAGGAGCCCCGGCTTGCGGAAGCCGAACCGGCGGACGCTGAGCGCCATCACGATGAACAGCAGCAGGCCCTCGGTGGCCGCCTCGTAGAGCTGGCTCGGGTGGCGCGGCAGCGGCCCGCCGCTCGGGAACACGATCGCGTAGGGGAAGTCCGGCGCGACCCGGCCCCAGAGCTCGCCGTTCACGAAATTGGCGATCCGGCCGAAGAACAGGCCGATCGGCACCACCACGGCGCCGATATCGAGGAGCGTGTAGGCGTTGAGGCCCTTGCCGCGGGCGAACAGCACGAAGGCCAGGATCGCCCCGATGAAGCCGCCGTGGAACGACATGCCGCCGTTGCGGATCGCCAGGATCTCCCACGGATCGGAGATGTACATCGGCAGATTGTAGAACAGCACGTAGCCGATCCGCCCGCCGAGCACGACGCCGAGCGCCACCCAGACGACGAGGTCGTCGATGTCGGCGACCTGCGGGCGCTTCACCACGCCCCAGAGACCGTCGGCCATGACGAGGCGGCGCGCGTAGTACCAGCCGCCGATCAGGCCGGCGATGTAGGCGAGCGCGTACCATTTGATCGTGATCGGCCCGATCGCGATCGCCACCGGATCGATGGCCGGAAAGGGCAGGGCGAGGAGCGGCATCTATCTCACCTCCGGGGCGGCCGGCTTGGACGCCGGAGGGGCGACGCGTCAAGCCCGGAGGCCCCCTTCCGAAAGCGCGGCCTCAGCCGCGCACGAACAAGAAGCCGTGTCCGTCCGGGCCGGCGCAATAGGCGGCCGCGCCGTCGGCGGAGGTCAGCGGAGTTTGTCCGCTCTCGCGCAGGCGGTGCGAGAGGGACTGCGGGTCCGCCGCGGTGAACACGGAGCGGGTGGAGGCCCGGTCGGCGGGCCCGAAGACGAGCCGCCGCTCGGTCGCGGGCGTGCGGTAATGCAGGAGCTCCACGTGCGGCGCGGGCTCCGGAGGCTCGAGGGCGATCACGTCGACCTGCGGATCGTCGACGCCGTCGAGGCGCGCCTGCTCCGGTCCGCGGTTCAGGCCGCGCTCCGCCACCCACAGCCCCAGGGACCCGGTCAGGAAGGCCAGGGTGGCGTCGAGGTCGGTGACGGTGATCGCCGAGTGGTCGATTCCCAGGAACAGGCCCGGCGCGTCGCGCCAGCGGGTCGCGGCGGGCCCGTCGGGAAAGTATATCAACTCCAGGGGATGCCCGTCGGGGTCGCGGAACTTGTAGGCGGTCACGCCTCCCGTGGAGGCCGGCAGACGCTGCGGCCCGCCGCGGCTGATCGGCATCGGTGCGAGCCGTGCCAGCTGCGCCGCCGCGGCCCCCATGTCGCGGACCGGGACCGCTAGGTGCTGGAAGAACGGATCCGTCGCCGCTGGATCGGCCGGGTAGGGCGCGCCGGGCGGATCCACCGTCATGAATGTCACGCTCTGCCCGCCGAGCCGCATGCGCAGCTGCGTGGCGCGCCGGCCCGCGAGGCCCATCGCCTCCGCCTGCGCGCCGGGCAGGGGTTCCGGTGGAGCGATCCGCGCGAAGCCGAGCCCGTCCCGGTAGAAGGCTTCGGTGACGGCGAGGTCCGCGACGGTGCGGCCGAAGCCGACGAGGGCGCGCACGCCGCTCTTGGGAGCGATGCCGCTCGGGGGAGCGATGCCGCTCACAGGAGCGGTGCCCCCCGCACGTTCACGTAGATCGCGTAGAGTGCCTGCGAGGCGCAGAGGAACAGGCGGCTGTTGTTGCGGCCGCCGAAGGTGAGGTTGGCGACCGTCGCGGGCACGAGGATCTTGCCGACCAGTTCGCCGCCGGGGTCGATGCAGTGGACCCCGTCCCCGGCGCTCGACCAGACATTGCCGTGCTCGTCGCACCGGATCCCATCGGCATTGCCGGGCGCGATCTTGAAGAGCACCGAGCCGCCCGACAGGCTGCCGTCCTCGGCCACGTCGAACACGCGCACGTGCTGCAGCGGGTCGGTGTCGAACTGCAGCCCGGTCTCGACGATGTAGAGCCGCCGCTCGTCGGGCGAGAAGCAGAGCCCGTTCGGGCCCTGGAAATCGTCGGCCACCACCCGCAGCGAGCCGTCGCGGGGGTCGAAGCGGTAGACGGCGGCGGGCAGCTCGGATTCCTGCTTGCCACCCTCGTAGTCGGTCTGGATGCCGTAGGGTGGATCCGAGAACCAGATCGTCCCGTCCGACTTGCAGACGATGTCGTTGGGCGAGTTCAGCTGCCGCCCGCGGTAGCGCTCCACGAGGCTGGTGATGCGGCCATCGAGCTCGGTCCGATGGATGCGCCGGCCGCGGTGCGAGCAGGACAGCATCCGCCCCTGGCGGTCGCGGGCGTGGCCGTTCTCGAAGTCGCCCGCCTCCCGGTAGACGCTCAGGCCGGCGTACTCCGCCCAGCGCATCACCCGATTGTTGGGAAGATCGGAGAACAGCAGCTCGTCGCGGTCGCCGAACCAGACCGGGCCCTCCGTCCAGCGGAACCCGTCGGCGAGCTTCTGCAGCGGGGCGTTCGGCAGGATGTATGCCTTGAAGCGCGGCTGCGTGAGTTCGAAGCCGTCCATGGGGCCGCCCTTACTTGAAGCGGCCGGGCTGGTTGACGGTCGGCTCAACCTGGAGCCCGGTCACGATCATCGTGCAGGGCTCGTCGCCCACCGTGCCGGAGAGGTGGCCCTTCTTGCCATCCCGTTCCTTGGTGTTCTGATCCTCGCCCATCATCAGCTCGCCCGGGCCCATCTCGACCCGGTGGCCGTCCATCGTTTCCACGAACCAGCGGCCCGAGAGGATCGCGATCCATTGCGGCCGCGGGTTCTCGTGCCACTCGCCGACCCAGCCGACCGGCAGGACCGTGAAGGTCACGACCGACGGCGCAGGATCCATCTTGTCGTTCCACTGGGGCGCGGTCTCGGGGTTGATCCCCTCGAACTTGAACCGCTCGAGGTGGAACAGCTCCTGGCGGCTCACACCCTCCGCATCGGTGTAGACGTGCCAGTACGGCATCTTCGGAGGGGTCGGCTCACTCATCGTCGCTCCTGCCGCGGCGGGACTCACCCTCCCACAACGGCCGGGCTTGGCGATGGTTCGCGTCTGCCGACGAAGGCCCGGATGCCCCAGACGTCGTTCCGGGGCCGGATGAGCGGACGGCTTCCGCGACGGTGCGAGCGTAGCGAAGCCGGCCCGTGTCGCGCCGTGGCCTCCCCGTGGGGCGCTGGCCTGGGTCGCGTGCTGCGCTCCCGAGGACGGCGCGACGCTCACATCTGCTCGGGGATCCGGTCCGTCTGCGCGAGGTTCGAGAACCGGGTGATGTTCGCGTCGAACTGCAGTTCCACGGTGCCGGTGGGGCCGTGACGCTGCTTGCCGAGGATCACCTCGGCCTTGCCGTGGACGCGCTGCATCTCGGCCTCCCAGGCGAAGAACTCCTCCGTGCCCTCGCGAGGCTTCTTGTTCCCGACGTAGTACTCCTCGCGGAACACGAACATGACGACGTCGGCGTCCTGCTCGATCGAGCCCGACTCGCGCAGGTCGGCGAGCTGCGGCCGCTTGTCGTCGCGGTTCTCCACCTGACGGGAGAGCTGGGACAGGCCGATGATCGGCACGGCCAGCTCCTTGGCCAGCGCCTTCATGCCGGTGGTGATCTCGGTCATCTCCTGCACGCGGTTGTCGCTGCGCTTGGACGAGCCCGAGAGGAGCTGGAGGTAGTCGACGATCAGGAGGTCGAGGCCCTTCTGGCGCTTCAGGCGCCGGGCGCGGGCGGCGAGCTGCGCGATCGAGATGCCGCCGGTCTGGTCGATGTAGAACGGGATCGTCTGCATGTCCCGGGCGGCGTCGGTGATCTTGTAGAAATCCTCGGGCCGGATGTCGCCGCGGCGGATCTTGTAGGACGGCACGCCCGACTGCTCGGCGATGATGCGGGTGGCGAGCTGCTCCGCCGACATTTCCAGCGAGAAGAAGCCCACGATGCCGCCGTTCACGGTCTTGGTCGTGCCGTCCGGCTGCTTCTCGCCGCGGTAGGCCTTGGCGATGTTGAAGGCGATGTTGGTCACCAGCGAGGTCTTGCCCATGGCCGGGCGGCCCGCGAGGATGATCAGGTCGGAGGGCTGCAGGCCGCCCATCTTGGCGTCGAGGTCGGACAGGCCCGTGGCGATGCCCGAGAGCTTGCCGTCGCGCTGGTAGGCCTTGGCGGCCATGTCGACCGCGGCGGTCAGCGCGTCCGAGAATTTCTGGAAGCCGCCGTCGTAGCGTCCGGCCTCGGCGAGCTCGTAGAGCCGCCGCTCCGTGTGCTCGATCTGGTCGCGGGGCGACTCCTCCACCGGCGCCTCGTAGGCGCCGTTCACCAGGTCCTCGCCGATGGCGATCAGCCGGCGGCGGATGGCGAGATCGTAGATCGTGCGGCCGTACTCGCCGGCGTTGATCACCGTCGTGGCGTCGGCGGCCAGTCGCGCGAGGTACTGCATGACCGTCTGGCCGCCGAAATCGGCGTCGCCCAGATAGGTCTTCATGGTGATGGGCGTGGCGAGCTTGCCGGCCTTGATCAGGGACGCTGCCACTGTGAAGATCTGCTGGTGGGCATCCTCCATGAAGTGTTCGGCCAGCAGGAAGTCCGACACCCGGTAATAGGCGTCGTTGTTCACCAGGATCGCGCCCAGCAGCGCCTGCTCCGCGTCGATGTTGTGCGGGGCGACGCGGTACTCGGCCTGGACCGCTTCGAGCTTGGCCGTGAGCGCATTGGGCAGGGCCATCGGCGGACGACTCCGTATCAGGCGCCGCGGCGGGCGCGCCAGGATCACACCGCACGACCTTGACCCCGGTATGGTTACCGAAGCCTAGCCGACGGCCGGTTCTCCCGGGCCGGGGCGCGGAAAAGCGGACGCCCGCCGACTCTCGCGAGCGACGGGCGTCCATGCTGGAACAAAACTGGAACGTGTCAAGCCTCGGGGGCAATCATCCCCAGTGTTCACCGGTATACACGGCGGGCAAGGACCCCGCCGCCCGGCCGGCCGGTTGGCTGGCCGGGACCTCGAACCGGGATCAGCCGCGGTCGTCGGCACCCTCGCCGGCATCGGCCAGCGCCTGACCGACCTCGAGGCCGAGGTCGTCGAGGTTGAACGCCTCGCGCTCGGTGACCGACTCACCGCGGGCCTGGCGCTCGGCCTCCTCGGGGCTGCGGGCGACGTTGACGGTGATCTCGACCTCGACCTCGGGGTGCAGCACCACCGGGACCGTGTGCAGGCCGAGCGTCTTGATCGGCTGGTTCAGGGTGAACTGACCGCGATCCACCGTGAAGCCCTCCTTCGAGACGACCTCGGCGAGGTCGCGGGTCGAGACCGAGCCGTAGAGCACGCCGGTCTCGCCCGACTGCCGGATCAGGATGAAGCTCTGGCCGTTCAGCTTCTCGGCGACGACCTCCGCGTCCTTCTTGCGGTCGAGGTTGCGGGCCTCGAGCTGGGCGCGCTGGGCCTCGAAGTGCTTCTTGTTGGCTTCCGTCGCGCGCAGCGCCTTGCCGCGGGCGAGCAGGAAGTTGCGGGCGAAGCCCGGGCGAACATTCACGGTCTCGCCCATCTGGCCGAGCTTGGCCACGCGCTCGAGCAGGATCACTTCCATGGTCTTTCTCCTTCAGGTGTTCGGCCACGCGGGCCGGGGTCTCACGGCGCCGGATCGCCCTTGGGACGTCGGCGGTCGAGGGCTGTGTCGGCGAGGCCGAACAGGGTGAGGGCGACCAGAGCGATGCCCTGGGTCACGAACAGGATCAGGTACATGCCGAACAGCATGAGCCCGCGCCCCGGCCGGCCGCGCGAGCGGTCGTGGAAAGCGGCGAGCCCCTGGAGCGCGAAGGCCGCGCTGAACGCGCCGAGGAGCGCGACCCCGAACACGCCGACGTAGCCGGGCGCGAAGCACATCGCGACGGCCGCCGCGACCGCCACGAGCGTGCTGCGCGGCATGGCGGTGGACGGGATGTCAGGCCAGGGCCGCGGCAGGCGTCCGGAGATCTTCACGATCCGGGCCGAGGCCCAGAGATAGAAGGCCAGGAGCAGCGCGAGGCCGTTGGCCGCGAAGGCGGGCACGACGCGGGCGAGGGCGTCCGCCACCTCGGCCCGCGTGACGTCCGCCGGATCGGCATCGGCCTGCGGAGCCGGATCGGACGCGGTCGTCCCGTCCCTGCCGGCCGCCTCGCTGCCGGTCGAGGGCGCGTCGGCGCGCGGAGTCCCGGTGCGCGGGGGCTCGACGGACGGGCGGGTGGCGGGCAGCCGCGTCTGGACCAGGGTCTGGGCGAGGCCGCGCAGCTGCGCGTCGAAGGTGGCGTGGTTCGGCGAGGACAGGACAGCGATGGCGATGAAGGCGAGGGCGGCCGTGGCGGCGATCCAGCCGAGCAGGCGGCCGGTCGGGTACCATTCGAGGCCCGCCCGCGTCTCGCGCCCGAGGAGCGTGAGGTAGGCGAGCCACCAGGCGGGCAGGGCGATGTAGGCCGCGAAGGCCAATCCCATGAAGGGTGCGATCACCAGGACCAGCGCGAGGCTGCCGGCGGCGGCCGCGGCGAGCGCGGCCTTGTGGCTCCAGCCCAGGCCGACGATCAGGATCGGCAGCGGCGCCACGAGGTAGAGCAGGATCGCGAGCGGGGTCGCCTTCAGCAGCACCCCGAACAGGAGTGCGGAGACGAGGCCCGCGCCGATACCGATGCCGATGTGCTGTGCCATGAAGTCCGCTGTCCCGCTGCCGGTGCGGCAGGGTTAGAGGCGGCTACGCGCCCCAACGATCGGGCGGCGCGAGCCGCCCTCTGAGAGGGCCGGCCCGGGCAGATGCCGGGCCGGCGGGTTCCGATGGCCTACTTGATCACGTAGGGCAGCAGGCCGAGGAAGCGGGCGCGCTTGATCGCCTGGGCGAGCTCGCGCTGCTTCTTGGCCGAGACCGCGGTGATCCGCGACGGCACGATCTTGCCGCGCTCGGACACGTAGCGGGACAGGAGCTTGACGTCCTTGTAGTCGATCTTCGGCGCGTTCGCGCCGGAGAACGGGCAGGTCTTGCGACGACGGAAGAAGGGACGGCGTCCGCCGCCCGCACCAGCACCGAATGCCATGGGTTAGCCCTCCCCGCCGAAGCTGCGCTCGCCGCGGTCACCGCGATCGCCGCGGTCACCCCGGTCGCCGCCGAAGCCGCCACCGCCACCGAAGCCCTCGTCATCGCGACGACGGCCGCGCTCGCGATCCTTGCGGTCGTCGCGGTCGCGCTTCTGCATCATGGCGGACGGCTCGGAATCGAGCTCCTCGACCCGGATGGTCATGAAGCGCAGCACGTCCTCGGAGATCTGCATCTGGCGCTCCATCTCGGCGATGGCGGCCGGCGGGGCGTCGATGTTGAGGAGCGCGAAATGCGCCTTGCGGTTCTTCTTGATCCGGTAGGCGAGGGACTTCACACCCCACATCTCGATCTTCTCGAGACGGCCACCGTTCTGCTCGATCACACCCTTGTAGGTGTCGATCATCGTCTCGACCTGCTGGGACGTCACGTCCTGGCGGGCCAAGAGCACATGCTCGTAGAGAGGCATCGTCGGGCCTTTCATCGTCAAAAGGAGCCCGGCCGCCGGAGGGCGGCTGATTCGGGCCGGTTCATCTCGCGCTACGCTCGGCGCCAAGCCCTTCGAGCCGATTTTCAGGCCCGAGCGGTTGATCGAAGGCGGAGACACCGGACGACGGGATCTGGGAGAGCCCTGTGCCGCGAGCGGCACCGTCCGTTCAGCCCCCGGCCGGAGCGAACGCGAGGGGCGGCGCATAGTCGGTTTTTGCGGGCGTGGCAAGGTCGTCTTGCCCATCACGGAGCCGGATGCGGCTCTGCGCGGCCTCGCCCCTGTCCGGCGCCGACCAGGATCGACCCTCGGCGCGCGGCCGTTCCGTGTCAGGCGCTTCGCCCGACCGTGCGCCGTCATTCCGGATGCCGATCCGGAGCCTCTGTCAGTGCGATGCCTCGCGGCGGCGTGTGGGCGCCCCGGCGCCGCTGCGCGGCCCCGTCCGGACCCGCCGCGGCTTGCCGCTCGGGCGGTTCGATGACACAAGCGCGGCGCGGCTGGGGATCCCCGGCCGCGCTGGTTTTTCGGTAATCCTCCAGATCCGCGATGGCAGAGGCCCCATCTTCCGGCCCCTCCGAGGTCGGTCCCGTGCTGATCACCGGCGCGAGCGGTTTCCTCGGCTCAGCCCTGGTCGACGTGTTCCGCCGGGCCGGCTTCCCGGTGCGCATCCTCGTGCGCGCCTCGAGCCCCCGCCGGAACCTCACCTGGACCGACGTGGAGATCGCCGAGGGCGACATGCGCGACCCGGCCGCCGTGGCGGCGGCGATGCGCGGCCAGCGCTACCTCATCCATGCCGCGGCCGATTACCGGCTCTGGGCGCCGGACATGGAGGAGATCGTCCGGACCAACCGCGACGGCACGCGCCTCATGATGCGCGCCGCCCTCGAGGCCGGGGTGGAGCGGGTCGTCTATACGTCGAGCGTGGCGACGATCAGACCGCCGGCCGACGGCGTCACGCCCTCCGACGAGACCATGCCGCTGACGCCCGAGACCGCGATCGGCGCCTACAAGCGCAGCAAGGTCGTGGCCGAGCGCGTGGTCGAGGAGATGGTCGCCCGGGAGGGCCTGCCGGCGGTGATCGTCAACCCGTCGACGCCGATCGGTCCCCGCGACGTCAAGCCGACGCCGACCGGGCGGATCATCCAGGAGGCGGCGCTCGGCAAGATGCCGGCCTTCGTCGACACCGGCCTCAACCTCGCTCACGTGGACGACGTGGCCCAGGGGCATCTGCTGGCACTGCGCAGGGGGCGGATCGGCGAGCGCTACATCCTCGGCGGCGAGGACGTGTTCCTCTCGCAGATGCTCGCCGACATCGCCGGCATGGTCGGCCGCAAGCCGCCGACCGTGAACCTGCCCCGGGCCGCCGTGTACCCGGTGGCGTTCTTCGCGCAGCTCGCCGCCCGGGTCACCGGCAGGCAGCCCTTCGCGACGATCGACGGGATCCGCATGTCGCGCTACCGGATGTTCTTCTCGGACCGGAAGGCGCGCGCCGAGCTCGGCTACACGGCCCGGCCCTACCGCGAGGGCCTGTCCGACGCGATCACGTGGTTCCGGGAGGCGGGCTACCTCGCATGAGCACCCTCGATTCCGCCACCGCGACGCGCTCCGGCAAGGGCCACCGGGACGAGAATTTCCCCGTCGCCTCGCACCTGATCCATCCCCACCATCGGGGCGCGATCCTGGCCTTCTACAACTTCGTCCGCGCCGGCGACGACGTGGCCGATCACGCCGCCCTGTCGCCCGAGCGCAAGATCGAGCTGCTCGATCGCCTCGCCGACGCGCTCACGGGCGCCGGGCCGTCCGATCCCGAGGCCGAGCCGCTGAAGCGCGAGCTCGCGGCCCGCGGCCTGCCGCCCCGGCACGCGCTCGAGCTCCTCGACGCGTTCCGCATGGACGCGCGCAAGAACCGCTACGCCGACTGGGACGAGCTGATCCATTACTGCCGCTACTCGGCCATGCCGGTGGGGCGGTTCGTGCTCGACGTCCACGGCGAGGATCCGGCCCGGGTCTACCGAGCCTCCGACGCCATCTGCGCGGCGCTGCAGGTCATCAATCATCTCCAGGATTGCGGCAAGGACTTCGCCGCACTCGACCGGGTCTACCTCCCGCAGGATTGCCTGGACCGTCACGGCGCCACCGTGGCGATGCTCGGCGAGGCCAAGGCGCCGCCGCAGCTCCGGGCCGCGATCCGCGAGCTCGCGCAGCGATGCCTCGAGCTCCTCGATGAGGGCGCGGTCCTGCCGGACCTGATCGACGATCTGCGCCTGTCACTGGAGATCGCCGCCATCCACCGGCTCGCCGTCGTGCTGAGCCGGGGCCTGCTGGAGCGCGACCCGCTCTCCGAGAAAGTTCATCACGGCAAGGCCGCCTTCGCGCTGACGGCGCTGGGCGGCATCGCCGCCACCCTGGCGCGCCGGCCCTTCCGCGGCCGGACCGTCCGGGCCGCGGCTCAGGGAATCCGCTCGTGACCGCCACCGCCACGCCCGCCCAGGACCCGGAGAGCGCCGCCCCGGCGCTGCCCGCCGCCGGCTCCTCCTTCTACACGGCGATGCGCCTGCTGCCGAAGGAGCGGCGGGAGGCGATGTACGCCGTCTACGCCTTCTGCCGCGCCGTCGACGACGTCGCCGACGACGGCGGCACCCGCGCCGTCCGGCAGGTCGAGCTCGACCGCTGGCGGGCCGACATCGACGCCCTCTACGCCGGCCGGCCGGCCGCGCGCGTGCGCGACCTCGTGGAGCCCGTGCGCCGCTTCGGCCTGAAGCGCGAGGATTTCCAGGCGGTCATCGACGGCATGGCGATGGACGCCGTCGAGGACATCGTCGCCCCCGACGCCGAGACCCTCGACCTCTACTGCGACCGGGTCGCGAGCGCGGTCGGCCGGCTGTCGGTGCGGATCTTCGGCATGCCGGAGGCGGACGGCATCCGGCTGGCGTGGCATCAGGGCCGCGCGCTCCAGCTCACCAACATCCTGCGCGACATCGACGAGGATGCCGAGCGCGGCCGCCTCTACCTGCCCCGGGAGAAGCTCCGGGCGATCGGCCTCACCGACCCGACGCCGGTCCAGGCGATCAGCCATCCCCGCATCGGCGAGGTCTGCGTCTCCCTCGCCCGCGAGGCCGAGGACCATTATCAGGCGACCTGGGAGATCATCCGGCGCAGCCCCCGCAAGGCGACCAAGGCCGCCCGGCTGATGGCCGCCGCCTATCACCTCTACCTCAAGGCGGTCCTCGCGCGCGGCTGGGCGATGCCCCGCGCCCGGGTGAAGCCCGGCAAGCTCGCGCTGCTGGGCGTCGTCCTCCGCCACGGCCTGATCTGATGGGCACCGTCCACGTCGTCGGCGCCGGCCTCGCCGGCCTCTCCGCGGCCGTCGCGCTCGCCGAAACCGGCGCCCGGGTGGTCCTGCACGAGGCCGCCAAGCAGGCCGGCGGCCGGTGCCGCTCGTACTATGACCCGGCCCTCGGCCTGACCATCGACAACGGCAACCACCTGCTCTTGTCCGGCAACGCCGATTCCCTCGGCTTCCTCCGGACCGTCGGCGCGCCGGCCGACGCCCTGGTCGGCCCGGATGTGGCCGAATTCGACTTCGCCGACCTGCAGACCGGCGAGCGCTGGCGGCTGCGGCCCAACGCGGGGCGGCTGCCCTGGTGGGTGATGAGTCCCGCCCGCCGCGTCCCCGGGACGCGGGCGCGGGACTACCTCGCGCCCCTCGGGATCCTGCGCGCGGCCTCCGGCAAGGCGGAGGGCGCGGGCGGAACCATCGGCGCGCACATGGCCTGCGAGGGCACGCTCTACCGGCGCCTCTGGCACCCGGTGCTGCTCGCGGCCCTCAACACCGAGCCCCGCGACAGCGATGTCGGGCTGGCTGCGCGGATCCTGCGCGAGACCCTGGGCGCGGGCGGCAAGGCCTGCCGTCCCCTCGTCGCGGTCGAGGGCCTGTCCTACGCCTTCGTCGATCCGGCGATCCGCTACCTCACGGCGCGCGGCTGCGAGATCCGCCTCGGCCGGCGCCTGCGCGGACTGGAAAGCGCGGAGGGCCGCGTCGGGCAACTCGTGTTCTCGGACGGCCCCGAGAGCCTCGGCCCGGAGGACGGCGTCGTGCTGGCGCTGCCGCCGTGGGTGGCCCGGGAGGTGTTGCCCGGTCTCCTCGCCCCGACGGAATTCCGCTCCATCGTGAACGCGCATTTCGCGCTGGCGCCGAAGCCCGGCAGCCCCCTCGTCCTCGGCGTCGTCAACAGCCTGACAGAGTGGCTTTTCGCCTATCCGGACCGGTATTCGGTCACGATCAGCGGTGCAGACCGGCTCCTCGACGTGCCTCGCGAAGACCTCGCGCGGCAGATCTGGGCCGAGATCGCGCAGCTGTACAACCTTGCACCGGACCTGCCCAGCTGGCAGATCGTAAAGGAGAAGCGTGCGACCTTCGCGGCGACGCCGGCGGAGGCCGCGCGGCGCCCGAAGGCCGAAACCGCCTACGACAATCTCGTCCTGGCAGGCGATTGGACCGCCACCGGCCTGCCGTCGACGATCGAGGGAGCGATCCGCTCGGGCCAGACGGCCGCACGTTCCTTGCGTGCGGGATCTGTCGTGCGCGCTGGAACCCAGGTGCGCGGCGCAGCTTGAGGCATGGCGTCCGCCGCGAGGCGGTCGTTCGAGGCGAGGACTATGAGAGAGGCCGTAAGCAAAGTCGAGGCGCTGCAGCGCTCCAAGACTCAGGGGATCTCGCTCGAGGACGTCGAGCGCGGCGTGGCGCAGGCGACGCGCGCGCTGACCGCCCTGGCGCACGACGACGGGCACATCTGCTTCGAGCTCGAGGCGGATGCCACGATCCCGTCCGAGTACATCCTGTTCCACCATTTCCGCGGCACGCAGGTCCCCGGCGACCTCGAGGCCAAGATCGGCAATTACCTCCGCCGCACCCAGGGGCGGCACGGCGGATGGGCCCTCGTCCACGAGGGGCCGTTCGACATGAGCTGCACGGTCAAGGCGTACTTCGCCCTCAAGATGATCGGCGACGATATCGAGGCGCCGCACATGCGCCGGGCGCGCGAGGGAATCCTGTCCCGCGGCGGCGCGGCCAACGCCAACGTGTTCACCCGCTTCATGCTGGCCCTCTACGGCGAGGTGCCGTGGCGCGCCGTGCCGGTGATGCCCGTCGAGGTGATGTTCCTGCCGAAGTGGTTCCCGTTCCACCTCGACAAGATCAGCTACTGGGCCCGCACCACCGTGGTGCCGCTGTTCGTGCTCCAGGCGACCAAGCCCCGGGCGCGCAACCCGCGCGGCATCAGCGTGCAGGAGCTGTTCGTCACGCCGCCGGAGAGCGTCCGCTCCTGGCCGGGCTCCCCCCACGCCACGTGGCCGTGGACGCCGATCTTCGGCTTCATCGACCGGGTGCTGCAGCGGGTCGAGAATCACCTGCCGCGCAAGAGCCGGCAGCGCGCCATGGAGATGGCCCGCGCCTGGGTGAGCGAGCGCCTCAACGGCGAGGACGGCCTGGGCGCCATCTTCCCCGCCATGGTCAACTCGGTGCTGATGTACGAGGTGATGGGCTACCGGCCCGATCACCCGCAGGTCCGCGTCGCCTGCGACGCCATCGAGAAGCTCGTGGTCGAGAAGGCCGACGAGGCCTACGTCCAGCCCTGCGTCTCGCCGGTCTGGGACACGGCGCTCGCGAGCCACGCGCTGCTCGAGGCGGGCGGCCCCGAGGCCGAGGCCCAGGCCCGCGCCGGTCTGGACTGGCTGAAGCCGCGCCAGGTGCTCGACATCGTCGGTGACTGGGCGGCGCGCAAGCCGAAGGTCCGGCCGGGCGGCTGGGCGTTCCAGTACGCCAACGCGCACTATCCCGACCTCGACGACACCGCCGTGGTGGTGATGGCGATGGACCGGGCCATGCACCAGCACGGCCTCGTCGCCGGCATGCCGGACTACAAGGCCTCGATCGCCCGCGCCCGCGAGTGGGTCGAGGGGCTGCAGTCGGAGGACGGTGGCTGGGCGGCGTTCGACGCCGACAACAACCACATGTACCTCAACCACATCCCGTTCTCGGATCACGGCGCGCTGCTCGATCCGCCGACCGCGGACGTGACTGCCCGCGTGGTCGGGATGCTGTCCCAGCTCGGCGAGACCCGGGAGACCTCCCGCGCCCTCGACCGCGGCGTGAACTACCTCCTGAACGACCAGGAGGAGGACGGCTCGTGGTACGGCCGCTGGGGCATGAACTTCATCTACGGCACGTGGTCGGTGCTCTGCGCCCTCAACGCCGCCGGGGTGGACCCGGCCGATCCGCGCATCCAGAAGGCCGTGTCCTGGCTGATCCGGATCCAGAACCCGGATGGCGGCTGGGGCGAGGACGCCTCCTCGTACAAGATCGACCCGGCCTTCGAGCCCGGCTCGTCCACCGCTTCGCAGACCGCCTGGGCGCTGCTCGCCCTAATGGCGGCCGGCGCGGTCGATGACCCGGCCGTGACCCGGGGCATCAACTTCCTGACCCGCACGCAGGGCGCGGACGGATTCTGGAAGGAGGAGCGCTACACCGCCACGGGCTTCCCGCGGGTGTTCTACCTGCGGTACCATGGCTACCCGAAGTTCTTCCCGCTCTGGGCGATGGCGCGCTTCCGCAACCTCAAGCGTGGCAACAGCCGGCGCGTCCAGTTCGGCATGTGACGTCCGCCGACGTCCTGGGGCCGGCCCGGCGGGCCGGCTCCGCTCCGCCGGATCGCAGCGCGTTCGACCGTCCCGACAGCCGATCCGCGAGCCCCGGTACCCGACACGTGGCCTCCTCTGACAGCGATCCCGCGGGACCGGACGAGCCGCCCCCCGCGCCGGATCCGGCCCGGACCCCGCCCCGGCGCTCGCGCCTGCTTGCGGACCTCGCCGGACTGGTCCACGAGCGCGCCATGATCGATCCCGCCGCACCCGTCCTGGCCGTCACCGGCCTCGCCCGCGAGCGCCGCATGGCGGCGGGGGAGGGGGTCGAGGCGGTGGGGGCCGGCGGCAATCCCCACCGTCTCCGCCAGCTCCTCGAGGCCCGCACCCAGCCCGGCTGCCGGGCGGTGGTCAGCTTCGGCATCGCGGGCGGCCTCGATCCCTCGCTCCGGCCCGGCGACGTCGTGGTCGGCACCGGCGTGGTCAGCGAGGAGGGGCGGCGCGCCGCCGATCTCGACCTGTCGGCCACGCTGCTCAACATCCTGTCCGGCGTCGGGCCGCGGGTGATCCCGGCGGATCTGGCGGGCGTCGACACCGCGGTCCTCGCGGTCGACGGCAAGACCGACCTGCGGACCACCACCGGCGCCGCGGCCGTCGACATGGAATCGCACGTGGCCGCGTCCTTCGCGGGCCGGTACGGCCTGCCCTTCGCGGCCGTGCGCGTGATCTGCGATCCGGCCGACCAGGCGTTGCCGGCCTTCGCGGCCTCGGCGCTCACGCCGGACGGCGAGCCCGACATCGCCGCCGTGTTCTTCGCCTTCGCGCGCGGCCGCGCGCGCCTCGGAGACCTGATGCGCCTCGCTCGGGACTCGAACGCCGCCTTCGCGGCGCTGGGACGGTGCCGGACACGGCTCGGACCGGGCCTGGGCATACCGGCCCCGGAGCGCTGAGACGCGCAGCCGCGGTGAGGGGGGCCACGAAAAAAGCGCCGGCCTGCACGGCCGGCGCGAGTCGGAGGTCACCACGAGACGGCGCGGGGCGGACCCCGCGCCGGGAGGAACCGGCCTCAGCCGGCCTTCTTGTTGAGCGAGACCGCCACGAACCGGGTCTGGCCCTTGCCGCTCTTCACCCGCATCAGCACGGCCTTGCGCCCGCTCGTCTCGGCCGCCCGGATCTGCGTCGCCACGTCCGCCGGGCGGGACACGCTCTGGCCACCGACGTCGAGGATCACGTCGCCGGCCTCGATGCCCTTGGCGGCCGCCGGGCCGTCGGGATCGACCTGGACCACCGCGACGCCCTGATCCGACAGGCCGACATCGCCGGCCGGGGCGAGCTGCAGGCCGAGCCGCGGCTGGCCGTTGCCCGAGTCGTCGTCGCGGCTCGCCATCTTGGTGCCGTCGGTCGGCATCGTGCCCAGCGTCACCGTGGCGGTGTCGGTCTTGCCGCCGCGCAGGTAGCTCAGCTCGACCTTGGCGCCCGGCTTCAGGCCGGCGATCTTGCGCGACAGCTCGCGGGCGCTGTCCACCGTGTCGCCGTTGACCTTCTCGATCACGTCGCCCGCCTTCAGGCCGGCCTTGGCCGCCGGGGTTCCGTTCTCGGCGTGGTCGACGAGGGCGCCCTTGGCCTTGTCGAGGCCCAGACCCTCGGCGATATCCTGCGTCACGGGCTGGATCTGGACGCCCAGGTAGCCGCGGGCGACCTTGCCGTCGGTGCGGAGCTGGTCGACGACCGCCTGGACGGTCTCGGCGGGAATCGCGAAGGCGAGGCCGACGCTGCCGCCCGACGGGGACGCGATGGCGGTGTTCATGCCGACCACCTCGCCGTTGACGTTGAAGGTCGGCCCGCCCGAGTTGCCCTTGTTGATGGGCGCGTCGATCTGCAGGAAGTCGTCGTAGGGGCCGGCGCCGATGTCGCGGCCCCGGGCCGAGACGATGCCGGCGGTCACGGTGCCGCCGAGACCGAACGGGTTACCGATCGCCACGACCCAGTCGCCGACCTGCGGAGCGGCCTTGCCGAACTGCACGTACGGGAAGTTCGAGCCCTCGGTGATCTTCAGGAGCGCGACGTCCGTCTTGGAATCCTTGCCGATGACCTTCGCGTCGAGGGTGCGGCCGTCGTCCAGCGTCACCTGAACGGTCTTGGCATGGTCGACCACGTGGTTGTTGGTGACCACGTAGCCGTCGGCCGAGATGATGAAGCCGGAGCCGACCGCGCCGCGCGGGCCCTGATGCTGGGGCTGCATGCCGCCCGGGCCGTTCTGGCCGAAGCGCTTGAAGAACTCGCGCAGCTGCGGCGGCACGTTCTGGAGGTTGCGCCCCTGGCTCGGGCCGTCGTCGTCGTCGCTGCTCGCCGAGTCGTCGAGCTTCACCTTCACCGAGACGACGCCCGGCTTCACCTTGCTGACGATGCCGGCGAACGAGCCCGGCGGGTGCTCGGGAGCCTCGATCGGCGACTTGGGCAGCGCCTGCGCGTAGGCCGGGGTCGCGGCCGGCAGATAGCCGCTGCCGACGGCACCGCCGGCGATCAGCGCGGCGGCCGCCACGGAGGCGAGGGCGCGGCGCGAGGTGCGGCCAGTGGGACGGGTCTCGGTCATGGGGGGTCTCAACCTCTCGGGACTGATCGGGACGACGCCGGCGGTCGCGGCCGTCGATGGGATCTGTCTAAGGGGTGGCGCCTGACCCGGGCGTGGCGATCAAATTACCGTTTGGACAGGTGGCCGAGCGGTCGCGAAGCCCCGGCGCGACCACGGCGATCGACCGATACCGGAGGCCCGACGTCGCGGCGCCGGCCGAGCCGGATCCGGGCCCGTGCCGTCCGACACCGCAGTTTCCGGGAGTCGATCTAAATTACCGCTCAATTCGGCAGGCCGGCGTAAACTCGGTGCTGCTAGAACCGAGCGTGGAGGTGGAGGGATCGACAATGAAGGCGCTGCTGGCGGCTGCCATGTTCTTCGGGTCGACTGTCGGCGCGCTGGCGGTCGAGTCTTACGCGGATTACCGTGATTACTTCGACGCGAAGCCTGTCTTCAGAAGTCGCGCGCCGTGCAGCGTTTCCGACGGGACATACGGCGTCGATACGCGCCGCCCCGGCGATGAGCGCACCGCGAAATCAGGAGCCAACTTCCGGCCCGGCTACTGGAACCAGGCCGGCGGCTACGTTCCGCCGGACTATTCCCTGCATCCGCGGGGCGCGTCGCAGGACGGCTTCTGGACCCCGAACGACGCGTCCGCCGCCAATTGGGGCGGGCCGCGGGCGTTCACCGGCACGCTCGGCACCCGCCGCTGACGCGGGCGCAGGGCGCCGAGGCCAAGCCGGGACGCGGCCTGACGGTTCGGGGCGCGTCCCGGACGGGCGCTCAGTCGCCGCTGAGCCGGACCAGAGCTTCCTCGATCTTCGCCAGCCGCGCCGACTCGCTCTCGCGGCGCTCCCGGTTCTCCTCGATGATCTCCTCGGGCGCCCGGGCCACGAAGTCGGCGTTGCCGAGCTTGGCGTCGATCTTCTTGATCTCGCCCTGCGCCTTGCCCTGCTCTTTCCTCAGGCGCGCGACCTCGGCGGCGAGGTCGACCACGCCTTCCAGCGGCAGGGCGGCGACGCTGCCGCGCACGAGGAGCTGCACCGAGTTCTTCGGCGGCGTCTCCGCGAAGGTGATCTCCGACAGCCGGGCGAGGCGCAGGAGCGTGTCCCGCCACGCCTCCGCCCGCGCCCGGACCTCCGGGGCGGCGCCGACCATGACCAGGGGGATCTGCGCGCCGGCCGGGACGTTGGTCTCGGACCGCGCCGAGCGGATCTGGCTGACCAGATCGACCACGAACCCGACCTCGGCCTCCGCGGCCGCGTCGGCGAGCCCGCCGAGGTCCGGCCAGGAGGCCAGGGTCAGCAGGCCGCGCTCCGTTAGGTCGGCGCCCTTGATCGCCCACAGCTCCTCCGTGAGGAACGGCATGAACGGGTGCAGCAGCTTGGCGACCTGATCGATCAGGAACGCCACGCTCGCCTGCGTCTCGGCCCGAATCGCGGGATCGACGCCCTCGCCCTGGAGCACAGGCTTGGCGAGCTCGAGATACCAGTCGCAGAAGATGTTCCAGACGAAGCGGTAGGCCGCCGCCGCCGCGTCGTTGAAGCGGAAGGCCTCGAGGGCGCCCGTGACCTCGTCGACCGCGCGGGCCGCCTCGGTGAGCGCCCAGCGGTTGATCGCGCCGGTGGCGGAGCGCGGGTCGAAGGCCGGGTCGAGGCGGCAGCCGTTCAGCTCGGCGAAGCGGGCGGCGTTCCAGAGCTTGGTCGCGAAGTTGCGGTAGCCCTGGACCCGGTCGGTCGACAGCTTGATGTCGCGCCCCTGAACGGCCAGCGCGCAGAGGGTGAAGCGCAGGACGTCGGCGCCGACCTGATCGATCAGCTCCAGGGGATCGACGACGTTGCCCTTGGACTTCGACATCTTCGCGCCCGACGCGTCCCGCACCAGGGTGTGCAGGTAGACCGTCTCGAACGGCGCCCGGTCGGTGAGGTGCAGGCCCATCATCATCATCCGGGCGACCCAGAAGAACAGGATGTCCTTGCCGGTCACCAGGGTGTTGGTCGGGTAGTAGCGCGCGAGTTCCTGGGTCGAGTCCGGCCAGCCCAGAGTCGAGAACGGCCAGAGCGCCGAGGAGAACCACGTGTCGAGGACGTCCGCGTCGCGGGTGAGGGCGACCGGTCGGCCGCGCTGCGCCTCGGCCGCGGCCCGCGCCTCCTCCTCGCTCTCGGCGACGAAGATACCGCCTTCGTCGTCGTACCAGACCGGGATCTGGTGGCCCCACCAGAGCTGGCGCGAGATGCACCACGGCTCGATGTTGGTGAGCCACTGGAAGAAGATCTTCTCGTAGTTCTCGGGCACGAACTTGGTCTGCCCGTCGCGCACCGCCTGCAGGGCGCGCTCCGCGAGCGGCTTGACGTTCACGTACCACTGGTCGGTCAGGTACGGCTCGATGACCACGCCCGAGCGGTCGCCGTGCGGGACCGCGTGGGTGTTCGGCTCGATCGCGCGCAGCCGACCGCGCGCCTCCATCAGCGCCACCACCTCCTTGCGGGCCTGCGCCCGGTCGAGGCCGTGGAGCGCCAGGGCCTCCGGCTCGGGCGCGACGCCGTCGAGGAAGTCGGCGTTGCCGTCGAGCTGCATCCGGCCCTCGGGGTCGAGGACGTTGATCAGGCCGAGCCCGTGGCGGCGGCCGACGTCGAAGTCGTTGAAGTCGTGGGCGGGCGTGATCTTGACCGCGCCCGTGCCCTTCTCGGGATCCGAGTAGGTGTCGGCCACGATCGGGATCAGCCGCCCGACCAGCGGCAGGCGCACGCGCTGGCCGACGAGCGCGGTGTAGCGCGCGTCCTCGGGATGGACCGCGATGCCGGTGTCGCCCAGCATCGTCTCGGGGCGGGTGGTGGCCACCGTGATGACGGCGCCGGTCTCGTTGCCAGCCTCGTCCACCACCGGGTAGTCGAAGTGCCAGAGATGGCCTCTGGTCTCGATCTGCTGGACCTCCAGGTCCGAGATCGCGGTCTGGAACTTCGGGTCCCAGTTCACCAGCCGCTTGTCGCGGTAGATCAGGCCCTGCCGGTGCAGGTCGACGAAGGTCTTGAGCACGGCCCGGCTCAGGCCCTCGTCCATGGTGAAGCGCTCGCGGGACCAGTCGCAGGAGGCGCCCAGCCGCTTCAGCTGGTTGACGATCGCGCCGCCGGACTCCGCCTTCCAGGCCCAGACCTTCTCGACGAACGCCGCGCGGCCGATCTCGCGGCGGCCCGGCTCCTGACGCTCCATCATCCGCCGCTCCACCACCATCTGGGTGGCGATGCCGGCATGGTCCGTCCCCGGCTGCCAGAGCACGTCCTTGCCGCGCATGCGCTCGAAGCGGCAGAGGATGTCCTGCAGCGTGTTGTTGAGGGCGTGACCCATGTGCAGCGAGCCCGTCACGTTCGGCGGCGGGATCACGATGCAGTAGGGCGGAGCGCCGGCGCGCTCGGGTCGGCCGGCGCGGAAGGCGTCCGCCTCGGCCCAGGCAGCGGAGATCCGCGCCTCGACGGAGGTGGGCTCGAAGGTCTTGTCCATCATCGCGGGTACGGGCCGGCGCTTGTCCAAACGGGGGTGGCCCCGCTTTCGACCGTCACGCCGCTCCCGTCAACACGCGGAGGGTGGCCCGCGGCCACCAGAGCCAGGCCGCCGGCTCAGCGCCCGCGCGAGACCCGCTCGATCTCGGCGCGCACGAGGCGCTCGACCACGGCCGGCAGGTTGTCGTCGAGCCAGGATTTCAGCATCGGCCGGAGCATCTCCTTGACGAGATCCTCCAGGGTCCGGGCGTTCTGCGTCAGCACCGTATGGGCCAACAGGTTGAACGCGCCGCTGACGCTGGCATCGGTGGCCGGAGAGACCAGGGCTTCCGGCTCCGGCTCGGGGGCGCGGGCGGCCTGGAGCACGGGCTGCGGCGGCGGCGGCGGGGGCGGCTCCGGGGCCGGTTCGGGTTCCGGGAGCGGCTCGGGCTCGGGCTCCGGCGCGGCGGTGACCGGATCCTCGAAGTCGATCGCGTCGAAGTCGAGCAGGTCCGGGGCCGGCTCGGGTTCCGGCTCCGGCTCGACCACGCGCGGGCGCGTCACCGGCTCGGCGACCTCCGCGAGGTCGAGCACGTCGTCGGGCTCCGGAGCGGTCACCGGGACCTCGGCCGGCTTGGCGGCCTGATCGTCGGCGATGATCCTTCGGATCGACGCGAGGATCTCTTCCATGGAAGGCTCGTGCGCCTTATCGGCAGCCTTGTCCTGGAATTTCGAGTCCGGGATCTTGGGGCTTGCTGCACTCATCGGCAGGCGCACTCGGGCATGGGAGACTGGAAAGCGACCCGAACGGATCGATCTTCAATCAGTATTCCATGCCGTTTCGTCGCGGCAAGCGCGCCCGCAACACACTCCCCGTGGAAAAGCCGTCAGCGGCCGTCCGGCGTGCGCAGGCCGAACCACAAATCCTTGACCTGATCGTAGTGGACCTTGGCGCTGTAGTATTCGACCGGGAGCGCCGTGAAGCGCGCGGTCAACTGTCCGATCGCCTGGACCACCCCGTAGGAGAAGATCACCCGGTCGCGCTGGGCGACGATGAGGTTCACGCGGGAGTTCAGCAGTTCCTGCTGCGCGTTGAGGACGTCGAGGGTCGTGCGCTGGCCGACGCGCGCTTCCTCGCGCACGCCGTTCAGCGCCACCTCGTTGGCCTGGACCTGGGCCTGGGCGGCGATCACCTGCGCCTTGGCGGCTTCGAGCCGGCCCCAGAAGTCGACGATCTGGGCGCGGACCTGATCGCGGATCTGATCGACCTGGATGCGGGCCTGGCCGACCGATTCCTTGGCCTGCCGGATCTGCGCGTAGGTCTGGCCGCCCTCGTAGATCGGGATCGAGAGCCGGCCGCCGACGAAGCCGACGAAGAAGCTCTGGTTCGGCCCGTTCTGATCGTAGAGCTGGCTGAGCGAGCCCTGCAGGCTGAGCTGCGGGGCGAGCTGGCCTTCCAGGACCTTCACCTGGGCCTCGCTCGCGTCAACGTTGTGGATGGCCGAGACGACCTGCGGGTGCTCGCGCAGGCCGACGGCGATCGCCTGATCGAGACTGCGCGGCACGAACCGGTCCAGCGGGCGGCCCGGCGCGAGCTGGCGCGGCTCGACGCCGATGTTCTGCCGGTAGACGCCGATGCTCGTGCGGAGGGTCGATTCGGCTTGGGCGACCTGCGACCGCGCGCCGGCCAGTCGGGCCTCGGCCTGCGCGACGTCGGTCCGGGTCACCTCGCCAACGTTGAAGCGGTCCCGGGTCTGGCGGAGCTGCTCTTCCAGAACTTCGACGTTGTTCCGGTTCAGCTCCAGCGTCGCCGTGTTGCTGAGCACGTTCATGTACGCCTGGACGGCGTTGTACAGGACGGTCAATTCGGTGAAGCGCAGGCTCTCGCGCTGGCTGTAGACCTGCGACTCGGCGCGCCGGACGGTGTTGTCAGTCTGGAAGCCGTTGAAGAGCGTCTGCGTGACGTTCAGGCTGGCGGAACTCGGAAGGTACGTGGTGCGCGTCGTCCGCCGGGAGGTGATGACCTGGCTCGCGATGTCGGACGTCGCGCCGCCGGCCAAGCCCTCGCCGCCGGTCGCGGATCCTGCCGCCCCGGCCCCTGAGGTCCCGATGCCCGTGGTTCCGCCCGCCGTCCCGATCCCCGTCGTCCCGATCCCCGTGGTGGTCCCGGTACCGGTCGTCCCGGCGCCGGCCGTCCCGCCCAGGCCTCCGCCTGTCGTTCCGAGGCCCGCTCCGGCGGTGGTCGCGGTCGTGCCGGCGGTGCCCGCCGACGCGACGGAGCTGGACGAGCGCGTCTGAAGGTACTGGACGCCGATCGCGGCGTTGACGTTGACAGTCGGCCGGTAGCCCGACTGCGCGATCGCCACGTTCTCGTCGATGGCGCGCACGCCCGCGCGGCTGGCGTTCAGGCTCGGATTGCCCTGATAAGCCTTCGCGAGAGCGCTCTCCAGAGTCTCGGCGGATGCCGGCATCGCAGCCAGCATCGCGAGTCCGGACACCATCCCGGCCAGGCGGAACGTCGGGCAACTCGCTGGTGGACGTCGTGTCACGATGAACAAGCCCTTGCGGTCTCTTTCGGTCCGGAAGTCCGAGACGAAAACGGCCAAGGTACGGCGTTTCGCTCGTCTCCGATCAAGCCCGCCCCACCGTCACGCTTAGCGCAAACCGGGCGATTTGGCTCGCCTCGCCGTGGGTCCCGCGGCGGAAAGTGCGGCGTTGGGGCATTAAGGTGACACACCCCGCACGCACACCGCGGCGTGGACGCGTATTGAGCTGTTTAGTTTCATAAATACGCCCCTTCAGAGACTATTGCCGGCATGCGGAGGCGCGAGAACTCGGAGCTGACCGAGCGCCGGCAGGGGAGGGGGCGGTCCGTCCGCGACCGTTCGACTCCGCCGACGGCACCGGCGCCCGCCTAGTACCGGTCCATTCCGCCGCCCCCGGCGTCGGGCTCCAGCTCCAGCGGGCCCTCGGGGGCTGAGTCGGATTCGGGCGCACGGCGCGCGCGCGCCGGCGGACGCGGTCTGGGCACCGACCCTGTCAGCGCTTCCGACGGTTTCGGCTTCGGGGCTGCGCTCGGGGAAGCCGGCTGTCCGCGGGAGCCGGGCGGCCCGGGCGGGCCGGCCGGACCCGTGGCGCCCATAAGCCCCGGAGCGCCGGCCATTCCGGCGGGGCCGCGCTCGCCCGGCGGACCCGGCGGTCCGGCGACACCCTGTGCGCCGGCGGGCCCCTGCGGTCCGGGCGGTCCCATCGCGCCCCGCTCCCCGGGCGGCCCGGCCTCGCCCCGCGGACCGGCCTCGCCGCGCGGGCCGACCAGACCCGGCGCCTGCGGCCCCTGCGGCCCCTGCTGGCCGCACTCGCCGATTACGATGCTGCGGCTCTGCTTCGGCGTCCGCAGAGTCGCGATGCAGGTGGCCGGATGGTAGACGACGCGGAACTCGAAATAGCCGCGGCTGTCGGTCCTGTGCGGGAACTGGCCGTCGAGCGTGATCTCCACCCCCGGATCGTCGGCGTAGCCGATGATCCAGAGGTCGCCGCCGGTGATCTTGGCGGCCTCGATGCGCATCTCCGCCGCCCGCGCCGGCAGCGCGCAGGCGGCCGACAGGGCCAGCATCGAACAGAGCGCCCAGCGCTCGCGCCACAGGCGCCTGGCAGATCTCATGGCAGGTCACACAGTCTTTTCGACAGTCAGAATGCCATAGCCCGCAAACTAGGCAATAAATTGCGGAGAAAGTTGGATGTGGAAAAGCGCGACCGGCCGAACGCCGTAATCCGAAATGGGTATTCGCAGGGCGCACGGCGGGGCCCGTAGCGTGCCCGCGCTGGACCGGGTCAGGCGCGTGCGGACCGGGCCAGCTGAGGGATGGCGTGCCCCGGTCCACCGGTCAGCGCCGCGCGAGCGCCCCGGGTCCGAGTCCGATCCGCGGTGGAGGGTTCAGCCGTGGACGACAGCGATCCGCCCTGGGACACGGACCCGCTCTGGTACGACCGGACCGAGTCCGGGGCGCCGCCGGGGCCCATCCTCGAAGCCCTGGCCTGGCTGTTCCTGCTGGCGATCGCCGGCTGCGCGGGGCTCGTGTGGCTCTACGGGATGCCGGACCGCCTGTGGCGCGCGGCGGCGCGCCGGCTCCCGTCCCGCGATCCCGCGGATGCGGAGCGTTTCTGAGGGGGGCCGGCGGCCGTGACCGCTCCGCGCACCGGCGCCGGGTCAGGCGGCGGCGATGCGCGTGCCGAGCAGGGTGGCTTCCAAGTCTGCTACGGGCATCGGGCGGCCGAGGTGGTAGCCCTGCAGGAACGGGCAGCCCATCGCCTGCAGGATGTTCAGGTCCTCGGCCGACTCGACGCCCTCCGCCACGACGTCGAGGCCGAGCAGCCGGCCGAGGCCGAGGACGGCGAGGACGAGCCCGCGCTTGTCGTCGCTCGCCCCCAGGCCGGTGACGAAGCTCCGGTCGATCTTGATCCGGTCCGCCTTGAGCTGCCGCAGCGAGGAGAGCGACGAGTAGCCGATCCCGAAATCGTCCAGGGCGACCCGGATGCCGGCGCGGGACAGCGCCTGCAGCTTCCCCTGCACCGCGCCGATGTCGAGGGCCGTCTCCTCGGTGATCTCGATCTCCAGCATGGTGGGCGGCAGGCCGAGGAGGCTCAGCCGCTCGATGACGATCTCGTCGACCGGCACCTGTGCCATCTCCCGGGGTGAGACGTTCATCGCCACGCGGACGCTGCCCAGGCCGCGGCGATGCAGGATCTCCAGCATCGCGCAGACCTGCTCGAGGATGTAGCGGAGCAGCGACTCTGTCAGGCCCGCCATGGCGGCGGCGGCGATCAGGTCCGGGGGCGCGATCCAGCCGAGTCGCGGATGCTCCCAGCGGATCAGAGCTTCCAGCCCGACCAAGGTCCGGCCGTCGCCCGCGTAGATCGGCTGGAACCAGACCTTCGGGGCGTTCTCGACCAGGGCCTGCGACAGGTCGCGCTCCAGGTCCCGCCGCATCTGCAGCCGCTCGCGCAGGCTCGAATCGAACACGCGGTAGCGGTTCCGCCCGGCGGCCTTGGCGGCGTAGAGCGCCTCGTCGGCGCAGCTCAGCATCTCGGTCAGGCTGGGCTCCCGACTGGCGTGGACGCCGATGCTCACCCCGAGGCGACCCGCGTCGAAACCGTCGAACGGCTGCGACACCGCGGTGATGAGGTTCGCCGCCATGACGGCGTCGGGCACGCCCGACGTCACGGGATCGTACAGCACGGCGAACTCGTCGCCGCCCAGCCGGGCCGTGAGGCCGTTCTCCGGGAGCGCGTCGTTCAGCCGGCGCGCCACCTCGACGAGCACCCGGTCTCCCGCCTTGTGGCCGTAGACGTCGTTGACGAACTTGAACCCGTCGAGGTCGAGCATCAGCAGGCTGAGTGTCCCGGTGCGGAGCCGGTTCTCCGTCGCCTGGAGGAAGCCCGCGCGGTTCAGCAGGCCGGTGAGATCGTCGTGCGTGGCGCGCCACCGCATCTCGTCCACGAGGGCGCTCGCGCTGGCATGGGCCTCGGCGCGCGAGCGGGCGAGGGCGTGGGCCTCGTTCTTGAGCCGGCTCGCATCGCGGAACACCGCCTCGCTCCGGAACGCCGTGTGCGTCAGGGCGAGGAAGTAGAGCAGCACACAGGCGGCGAGGCAGTTCCGGTCGAAGTCGCCGGCAGAGGCGAGGCAGGCCGTGACCGACAGCAGCGGCAGGGCGATGAAGGCGAGCGGGATGCGCGCGTAGGCGGTCCCGTGCGTCACCGCCCCCGCGGTCACGCCGCAGGTGATCGTGAGATAGAACAGGGTCTCGGCGGTGGTGTAGCCGTCGCACAGGAGCGGCTGGCAGGCCCAGACCAGTCCGGAGAGGAATGCGGCGAACGTGCAGGCGCGCAGGTGCCGGTCGACAGAGCGCGCGGCGGCCGCGGCGAGGCTCGGCGTCATGTCGGCGGTCAGCGCCAGGCCCAGGCAGGGAATCCGGCAGAGGGCGATGCGCAGGAGATTGACGCTGGTCGAGGCCGCGAACCAGACGGCCCCCACGGTGCCGTGCCCGCTCCGATAGGCGACCAAAATGCTCGCCAGGCCGAGCAGCATGTTGACCGGTATGGCGGCCAGCACGCTTCCGCGCATCGCGTCCAGCTGGTCCCGCCGGATCAGCGCGTTCCACCTCGGATCCGCAGGGTCGAGAGAATCACCGGAACCGGATGAACCCGGCACGGACCTCTCCTGGTCCCGAACGATCATTGCACGTCCACTCGAAGATGAGGAACTCATGGCAGCGAATCGTAAGATATCGTTGAACGATCAACGTTCGCCGCGCGCGATCCCGCGCCTTTCCCGCGCCGCGGGGACAGAGACGACCGGTCGCAAGGCATTCCGGCCGCGTCGGCGCGCACCATATCGGGTCCCGGGCCGCTTCCGGGCCCCGGATCGTCCATGGCCCTGACCCGCGACCTGCTCGACATCCGGACGATCTATCACGAGCCCGCCGTGGGCGACTTCCCGCTGGGCCGGGAGATCCTGGCGCGCTTTCCCGACGCCGCGCGCATCGTCGTGCCGTCGCACTGGAACATTCCGGAACTCCACGGCAACGCGGGCTCGGTGGAGGATTGGGTAAGGATCAAGCGCTCGACCCTCGTCCTCGGCGTTAAGAAGGGCCTCACGATGCGCCCGAACGGCCGCAGCGCCCACTTCATCGCGCCCTCGACCTCCAACGGCTGCGCCATGGCCTGCGCCTACTGCTACGTGCCGCGCCGCAAGGGCTACTCCAACCCGATCTCGCTGTTCGTGAACGTCGAGCAGGCCTGCGCGGCGATCGCCCGCCACGCCGGGCGCCAGGGGCGCCTCCCGGAGCCGGATCCGATCGATCCGGAGTACTGGGTCTACGATATCGGCGAGAACGGTGACCTGTCGGTGGACGCGGCGGTGAGCGACGGCGCGCGCGCCCTGGTCGCGCTGTTCCGCACCCTGCCCAACGCCAAGGCCTCCTTCGCCACGAAGGCCGTGAACCGCGACCTCCTGGCCTACGATCCGCAGGGCAAGACGCGCATCCGCTTCTCGCTCATGCCGGCGCGGATCGCCCGGATCGTCGACGTGCGCACCGCCCCGATTCCCGAGCGGATCGCCGCCATCGACGACTTCGTGGCCGCCGGCTACGAGGTCCACGCCAACTTCTCGCCCGTGATCCTCTACGAGGGCTGGGAGGCGGACTGGCGGGCGCTGTTCGCCGAGATCGACGCGACGCTGTCCGACGCCGCCAAGGCGCAGCTCAAGTGCGAGATCATCATGCTGACCCACAACGCGGATCTGCATGCGGTCAATCTCGGCTGGCACCCGAAGGCCGAGGACCTGCTCTGGCGGCCGGACATCCAGGAGGCGAAAGTCTCGGAGGGTGGCGGCGCCAATCTGCGCTACCGGGCCGGCTGGAAGGGCCGGTGGCTCGCGCGGTTCAAGGCCCTGCTCGCCGAGACGATGCCCTACTGCACTGTGCGCTACGCGTTCTGAGCGCGGATGGCTGAACTTCCCGGCATGCGCGGCGTTGGCGCGCCAGGGGAGGAAAGCTCAGCCATGTCGACGCACGAGGACCATATCCGCGAGGCGGTCGCCCTCGCCGCGGCCAATGTCGAGGCCGGCGGCGCGCCCTACGGCGCGGTGATCGTGCGGGACGGCGCCGTGCTGGTCCGCGCGGCGAACACCGTGCACGCGACCAACGACCCGAGCGCCCATGCCGAGATGGTGGCCCTGCGCGAGGCCAGCCGCCTGCTCGGCCGCCGCGACCTCGGCGACTGCGTGATGTACGCCAGCGGCCGTCCGTGCCCGATGTGCCACGCGGCGATGCGGCTCGCGGGTTTCAAGGAGGGCTACTTCGCCTTCTCGGCCGAGGAGGCCGAGACCTACGGTGCCGGCAGCGCGGCGATCTACGCCGAGCTGTGCCGACCCCTCGACGCGCAGCCGATGCGGGTCACCCAGATCCGTCCGCCGGGCGATTCGCCTTACGCGGCCTGGAGGGCGCGCCGGGAGGCCTGACCCGGCCGCGCGGAGCTCAATGCGTCCAGGGGGCCGTGCGGTTGAACTTGAAATTGTCCGAGTACGACAGCCCCTTGCGGTGGGCCGGCTTGGCCGGCTGCTCGACGCGGAACGCGATCCCCTCGCGCTTCGCGTAGGCCACGGCCTCTTCCTCGGTGTCGAACTCGAGGCGCACCTGCTGGAGCATGTCGGAGGACCCGTTCCACCCCATCAGCGGATCGATCTCGCGCGGGCTGGTCCGGTCGAACTCCAGGATCCACTGCTTGGTTCGGGCGAGGCCCGACTGCGTGGCATCCCGAGACGGACGGAAGATGCGGGCGCTCGGCATCTGACTCGACAAGCTCCTGATCGAATGGTCGGGGCGATAGGATTCGAACCTACGACCCCCTGGTCCCAAACCAGGTGCGCTACCAGACTGCGCCACACCCCGACTGCCACACGGCCTCAATGCCGTAGCGGTTCCGCCGTTCCCCCGCAAGGCGCGGCGCGGTGCGCGCGCCCTGTGCCGGCGGCGGCTTCCCCGCGCAGAGATCGCGCGGCGCCTCACTTGTCAGACAAATGGGAGGGCGTTAGCGTCGGTTCCCGGACGAGGGCTGGGCCTCCCCGCCGTCGAACCGGCGCCTGCCATCACTGGGGGGTGGAGGATGGTGCGCTCGGATCGGCGTGCCGGGTGGTTCCGGTCCTCGTCGCCGCGGCGTAGGTCCGCGCCCGCGCGGCGGGTCTTGCCGGCCTTCGCGGAAACGGTGACGATCACCGCGAGCGACATGGATTTGACCGTGTGGACACCGAGCCCGCGCTACCCCGACCCGGCGGTCGAGATCCTCGACGCCGCCTTCGCCCGCTACCGGGTGTTCAACGCGGCGGTCGAGCGCCTCGCGACCGGCTTCCGCTGGTGCGAGGGGCCGGTCTGGTTCGGCGACGGTCGCTACCTGCTCTGGAGCGACATCCCCAACGACCGCATCCTGCGCTGGGACGAGGAGAGCGGGGTCGTCGGCCTCTACCGGAAGCCGTCGGGCTTCGCCAACGGCAACACCCGCGACCGGCAGGGGCGGCTCGTCACCTGTGAGCACGGAGGACGTCGCGTCATCCGCACCGAGCATGACGGCGCGATCACCGTCCTGGCGGACACGTTCGAGGGCCGCCGGCTCAACTCGCCCAACGACGTGGTGACCGCGGCCGACGGCGCGGTCTGGTTCACCGATCCGCCCTTCGGGATCGGCGGCTTCTACGAGGGCGTCCGCGCCGAGCCCGAGCTTCCGCAGAACGTCTACCGGCTCGACCCGGTCACCGGCGTGCTGGAGGCGGTGGCCACTGACCTCGCCGGCCCCAACGGCCTGTGCTTCTCGCCCGACGGCCGCGTGCTCTACCTCGTGGAGTCGCGCGGCCGGCCGACCCGGCGGATCGTCGCGTACGACGTGGTCGCCGGCCGCGCACTCGGAGACCGGCGGGTCCTGATCGACGCCGGGCCCGGCACGCCGGACGGTCTGCGCTGCGACGTCGACGGGAATCTCTGGTGCGGCTGGGGCATGGGCGACGACGCCCTGGACGGCGTCATGGTGTTCAACCCCGATGGCCGGCCGATCGGCCGCATCCGTCTTCCGGAGCGCTGCGCGAACCTGTGCTTCGGCGGCCGGCACCGCAACCGCCTGTTCATGGCGGCGAGCCAGTCGCTCTACGCCGTCCACGTCGACGTCCAGGGCTGCGCTGGCGGGTGAGGCCCCGATACCGGGGCCCGAGCCCGCCGCCGGGCTCATGCTTGACCGGAGCGCCGCGCCGACCCACTTCCCGTCCGCCGGGGGCATAGCGGGACACCGACCGATGATCGAACTCCACTACTGGCCGACGCCGAACGGCCATAAGATCACAATGTTTCTCGAAGAGGCGGGCATTCCCTACCGTATTCACCCAGTCAATATTGGTAAGGGCGAGCAGTTCAATCCCGATTTCCTCAGGATCGCGCCCAACAACCGGATGCCGGCGATCGTCGACGACGAGCCGGCGGGCGGCGGCGCGCCGGTCTCGCTGTTCGAGTCGGGGGCGATCCTGCTCTACCTCGCCGAGAAGACCGGGCGCTTCATCCCGGGCGACCTGCGGGGCCGGGCCGAGGTGCTGCAGTGGTTGTTCTGGCAGATGGGCGGCCTCGGCCCGATGCTCGGCCAGAACCATCACTTCTCGCAGTACGCGCCGGAGAAGATCGACTACGCGATCAAGCGCTACGTCAACGAGACCAACCGGCTCTACGGCGTCCTCGACCGGCGGCTGGCCGACCGCGCCTTCGTCGCCGGGCCGGACTACTCCATCGCCGACATGGCCTGCTATCCCTGGATCGTGCCGTGGGAGAAGCAGGGTCAGAACCTCGACGAGCACCCGAACCTCAAGCGCTGGTTCACGGCGATCGCCGAGCGGCCCGCCACCAAGGCGGCTTATGCCCGCGCCCCGGAGGTCAATCCCGACTTCGGCAAGACCATGAGCGAGGATGCCAAGAAGGTGATGTTCGGACAGACCGCCTCCAGCACCAGGCGCTGACCGGACCATGACCGAGACCCTGCCCGCGCTGCCGCTGGAGGTGATCCACCGCGGCTGGAACACCTTCGGCATCGCCACCCTGACGCTGCCGGATGGCAGCGCCGTGCGGCGGGCGCTGGAGGATCACGGGCAGGCCGCCTGCGTGCTGCCGTACGATCCCGAGCGGCGCGTGGCGCTGCTCGTCCGGCAGGCGCGGGTCGGGCCCGCGTTCTGGGGGGAGTCGGCCGAGTTCGACGAAGCCCCGGCCGGCGGACTCGACGGGGACGCCCCCGAGGCGACCGCGATCCGCGAGGCGATGGAGGAGGCGGGCGTCCGGTTGACCCGGCTCGAGCCGGTCGCGCACGCCTACAGCATGCCGAGCGTGTCTTCCGAGCGCCTCTGGCTCTACCTCGCGCCCTACGGCGCCGCCGACCGGGTCGGTCCCGGCGGTGGGCTGCACGCGGAGGGCGAGCAGGTGATGGTCGTGGAGATGCCGCTGACCGCGCTGGCGGAACAGGCCCGGGCCGGCCGCCTGCCCGACCTCAAGACCCTGGCCCTCGTCCAGGCCCTGATGCTCCGAAGCCCCGAACTGTTCGCCGCATGACCCTCTCGCCCACCGCACCCGCGCCGGATGTCCTCGCGGCGATGCTCGCCTTCGCCGAGGAGGCGGCCCCTCTGGCCCTCGCCATGCGGGCGGGCGGCCTCGCCATGAGCAACAAGGGCCCCGATCTCGGCCAGGCCCTGACGGAGGCCGACCTCGCCGTCAGCCAGCTGATGCACGCGCGGTTCGGCCCCGACCTGATCGAGGAGGAGACGGCCGAGGATCTCGGGCAGGCGGCGGCCCGGGCGCTGCTCGCCCGCGACGCCTGGACCTTCGTGGGTGACCCGATCGACGGGACCCGGCCTTTCGCGGGCGGCCTGTCGGGCTGGGGCGTCATGGTGGCGGCCTGCCGCGCGGGCTGGCCTCGAGCCTGCGTCATGAGCCTGCCGGCCTGGAACGAGGACCGCTCGGCACCGGCCCGAGGCACTCCGGCGGAGGCTACGGAGGGGCTCCTGCTGGCGGCGAGCGAGGGCCGCGCCTTCTGGGCACCGATCCGCGGCGGCCGCATGACGACGGCGCTGCGCCCGCTCGAGCGCGCGGCGCGACGGACCGGCCATGTCGGCTGGCTGTCGGTCACGGCGCAGCGCTACACCCTGGATTACGGCCGCGGCTGGTTCCCCTGGAGCGAGGGCGGGGCGATCTCGGACGCCGCGCTCCTGGCGACCGGGCGCCTCGACGCGACCCTCAGCAACAACCGATTGTGGGACCTGGGTCCGATCCTCCCGCTGTTCGAGGCGCTGGGCTTCCGCCTGTTCCACTGGCCGGACCTCGGAGATCCGCCGGCGGACTTCGTCGACCTGTTCGACGCGGAGCTGTCGGCCCACGACGACCTCTGGCTGGTGTGCCGGGACCGCGACCAGGCCGCCGATCTGGCGACGGCCATCCGCCGCGCCTAGGACGGGGCCCGTGAGGGCCGCGCCCGGGCGCAGGGCCAGACGAACGGGCGGTCCTCCCGGACCGCGACAGGATCCGGGCCGGCTCTCAGAGCGCCGCGATCAGCGTCCGGATCCGCGCCTGCGACGCCTTGAGCCCGCTCTCGGCCTCGGCCCGGGCGGCGGCGAGCTTCGCCAGCTCGTCCTCCTGGCCACCCATGCGGGTAAGGTAGCGCCGCGCCAGCTCGCTGTCCTTCGGAACGGCGCCGAGATTGCTGCGGATGCGCTCCTGCTCCGCCTGCACCTTCGCCTCGCGCTCGGCGATCTCCTCGACGGTCCGGGTCGCCGCGGCGACCTCGGCGCGGGCCCGGGACAGGGTCTTGAGCTTGCCGCCCAGCTCCGGGTCGGTGGCGAGGGCGGCCCACCGGACCAGCAGCGCCTCGTCGGCGTCGACGAGATCGTAGGCGTCGATCTGGACGTGCTCGAGCACGGCCCGGGTCTCGGCCGTCCCGCCGGCGGGGACCGCGACCTTGAGCCGATAGGCCGTGGGGGTCTCGCTGTCGCGGGCGGAAGCGGTGAGGGTCCAGCCCTCCCGTCGGGGATGCTCGATGATCACGGACCGGGCGGCGTCCGGCGCGCCCTTGATCGTGTAGGTCGTGACCTCCCGGGCGATCACCGTCGCGCGCGCCACGCCGTCGACCACGGTGATCTGGGTCAGGGCTTGGCTCGGCTCGGTCTCCGCCTGGACGGCGACCTTGCGGTCGAGGGCGAAGCTGGCGAGCCGCTGCTCGCCGACCGGCGTCGCGGGCAGGCGGGCATCTCCCAGGTAGCCGGCCTCGCGGTCGTAGAGGGTGATGAGGCCCGCCGGCAGGGTCGCGGTGGCGCTGTTCCGGATCCGGAAGGCCGCGGTCGGATGGATCCCTCGGCCCGGCTGCCAGAGGGCGACCCGCTCGGCCTCGATCTCGGTATCGATGAACGGCACCGACAGCGTGCTGCCGGCGCGGAGATCGACCGGATGCGGCAGCGTGAAGTTCGCCGCCACATCCCCCTCGCTGGCGGCGGCGCCCGCGGTGGCGGCCGCGGCGTCGTAGCTCGGTTCCGCTGACTCCGCCCGGGTGTCCATCCGCGCCATCGGTGCCGGAAGGGGCGCGGCGGCGGGCGCAGGGGCGCGCAGGCGCGCGACCGACCTCGGGGCGACCGTGCCTGGGTCGAGGTCCGGCATGCCGACATCCTCGACCATCACCGGCGCCTCCGGTCTCTTGCGCCAGTAGCGCCGGTGCAGGCGCTGGAGAAGCGCCACCGGCGAGCCGGACGAGAGGGTGACGTCGACGCCTGCCCAGTCGGCCCCGAGGGCGTTCTCGATGATGGCCCAGGCCTGCAGGTTCGCGCGGCCGCCGCCGCCGTCGACGATGCGGTAGCTCGTCTTCCAGACCGGTGCGGCGACCACGTAGGTCAGCCGGATCTCGCGCTGGCCACGCCCCGAGACATCGACCTCGACCCGGTGGGCGTCTCCGACCTTGGCCGTCCCGGCCGCCGCGATCGCCTCGGCGATCTTGGCCGCCATGGCCGAGTCCTGGATCGTGACGGCGGCGCCGTCCTCGATCGACACGGATTCGAGCGTGCCCGTCCCGGTCAGCACAGTCAGGATCGCGACCTCGCCGCTCTCGGTCCCGGCGTTCCGCTCGGACACGCCGAGCACTCGCCCCTCGAGTGTGCGCCCGCCGCTCTGGATCCTGATCGGAACGCCCTGCAGCTTCCCCAGGAGGCGTGCCGGCCCGGACAAGTCGTCCGCGGTGAACGGCATCGTCCGCAGCGTCTCGTCGGCCTGATCCAGCCCGTCCAGGCGCAGGGCACCGACGGTGCCGACGGGATCCCGCACCACGAGGCTCTTGAGGATGTCGTCGATCTGCTCGGAGCGAGCGTCGAGCCCGATCGTCGCGTCGCCGTCGACCGGGTGGACCTGGGTGACTTCCGCGAGGCCGCCGCTCGACAGGGTGACGGCGCGGATCCGCCCCGGGGACGCCGCCCTCAGGGGCGGCGCGGCCGCGATCATGCACAGCAGAACGCCCGCCCACACGACATGAGACGTCACCAAATCGCCTGCCTCCCGTTCGAGCGCCGTCCGCCGCGGCGGTCGCGGATGTGATGGCGGGTTCGAGCCGCTGGCACGGCACCGTGACGCCCGCTCCCACGCGGTCGCCGACGGGGAGCCGGCAGCCCGCGCGCCTCGGCCTGCGCGGCAGATCGCCCGTCTCCGCGGCAGCCGGTGATACCGCGAAGCCGGGAACCGCGACGGCGCGACGCGTGCCGCCAGGATTCTCCGTCCCGTCGGCGCTGTCCAGCCAACTAGGTCATCGCGGTGCCGCAACTCCGGACCCGATCCCGGGCGCCGTCGGCCTGGCGTCCGGGGCGCAAAAGAAGGCGGCGCGCCATCGCGTGGCGCGCCGCCTCGGTGTTGGGTCTCGGGCGATCAGTTCAGCGTCGCGTTGACCGGCCGCCGCTCGGCGCCGACCGTCACGTCGCCGATCATCAGGCCCATGGGCCCCAGGCGGACCGGCACCGTCTCGCCGTCGTGGACCTTGCCGGAGAGCACCAGCTCGGCCAGCGGATCCTGGACGTTCTTCTGGATCACCCGCTTCAGCGGCCGCGCCCCGTAGGCCGGGTCGTAGCCCTTGTCGGCGAGCCAGTTCTTGGCGTCCTCATCCACGTCGAGGGCGATCTTGCGGTCGTCGAGGAGCTTCTGCAGGCGCCCGAGCTGGATCTCGACGATCGCCCCCATCTCCGACCGCGCGAGGCGGTGGAACAGGATGATCTCGTCGACCCGGTTCAGGAATTCCGGCCGGAAGTGACCGCGCACCACGCCCATCACCTCGTCGCGGACCGCGTCGGTGTCCTGGCCCGCGGGCTGGTTCACCAGGTACTCGGCCCCGAGATTCGAGGTCATGATCAAGAGGGTGTTGCGGAAGTCGACCGTCCGCCCCTGACCGTCGGTGAGCCGCCCGTCGTCGAGAACCTGCAGCAGGACGTTGAACACGTCCGGATGCGCCTTCTCGACCTCGTCGAACAGCACGACCTGGTAGGGCCGGCGCCGCACGGCCTCGGTGAGAGCGCCGCCCTCCTCGTAGCCGACGTAGCCCGGAGGCGCGCCGATGAGCCGGGCGACCGCGTGCTTCTCCATGTACTCGGACATGTCGATGCGCACGAGCGCCGTGTCGTCGTCGAACAGGAAGCCGGCGAGCGCCTTGGTCAGCTCGGTCTTGCCCACGCCCGTCGGGCCCAGGAACATGAACGAGCCGATCGGCCGGTTCGGATCCTGTAAGCCCGCGCGGGCGCGCCGGACCGCGGTCGAGACCGCCTCCACCGCCTCGCGCTGGCCGACGACGCGCTTGGACAGCGCCTCCTCCATGGCCAGCAGCTTCTCGCGCTCGCCCTCCAGCATCTTGTCCACCGGCACGCCGGTCCAGCGGGAGACGACCCCGGCGACGTGGGCGGGCGTGACCGCCTCCTCCATCATCGCGTCGCGGCCGTTCTCCGCCTTGGCCTCGATCTCGGCGAGCTGCTTCTCGAGGCCCGGGATGACCCCGTAGGCGAGCTCACCCGCGCGCTGGTACTGGCCCTGGCGCTGCGCCGCCGCGAGGTCGTTGCGGGCCTCGTCGAGCTTCTTCTTGAGGCCGGCGGCCGTGCCGAGCTTGTCCTTCTCGGCCTTCCAGCGCGCGGTGATCGCCGCCGACCGCTCCTCCAGGTCGCCGAGCTCCTTCTCGAGCCGGACCAGCCGGTCGCGGGAGGCGGAGTCGGTCTCCTTCTTGAGCGCCTCGGCCTCGATCTTCAGCCGGACGATCTCGCGGTCGATGTTGTCGAGCTCCTCGGGCTTCGAGTCGACCTGCATGCGCAGGCGCGAGCCGGCCTCGTCGACGAGGTCGATCGCCTTGTCGGGCAGGAAGCGGTCGGTGATGTAGCGGTTCGACAGCGTCGCGGCCGCGACCAGGGCGGAATCCTGGATGCGCACGCCGTGGTGCTGCTCGTACTTCTCCTTCAAGCCGCGCAGGATCGAGACCGTGTCCTCGACGGTCGGCTCCGACACGAAGACCGGCTGGAAGCGCCGCGCCAGCGCCGCGTCCTTCTCGACGTGCTTGCGGTACTCGTCGAGCGTGGTCGCGCCGACGCAGTGCAACTCGCCGCGGGCGAGCGCCGGCTTCAGGAGGTTCGAGGCGTCCATCGCCCCGTCCGCCTTCCCGGCGCCGACCAGCGTGTGCATCTCGTCGATGAACAGGATGATGCCGCCCTCGGCCGCCGTGACCTCGGAGAGCACGCCCTTCAGCCGCTCCTCGAACTCGCCGCGGTACTTCGCGCCGGCGATCAGCGCGCCCATGTCGAGGGCCAGCAGGCTCTTGTCCCGCAGGGACTCGGGCACGTCGCCGTTGACGATGCGCAGCGCCAGCCCCTCGACGATCGCGGTCTTGCCGACGCCGGGCTCGCCGATGAGGACCGGGTTGTTCTTGGTGCGCCGGGACAGGACCTGGATGGTCCGCCGGATCTCCTCGTCGCGGCCGATCACCGGGTCGAGCTTGCCGTCCCGTGCGGCCTCGGTGAGGTCGCGGGCGTACTTCTTCAGCGCGTCGTAGGCGTTCTCGGCCGAGGCGTTGTCGGCGGTGCGGCCCTTGCGCAGCGCGTTGATCGCGGCGTTGAGCGAGGCGGGGGTGACGCCCGCCGCCTGCAGCGCGCGGCCGGCCTCGGAATCCTTCTCCACCGCGAGGGCGAGGAGCAGCCGCTCCACCGTCACGTAGGAATCGCCCGCCTTCTCGGCGGCCTTCTCGGCGGTGTCGAACAGGCGCATCAGCTCGCGCGTCGCTTGCGGGGCGGCGGCGTTGCCGGAGACCTTCGGCTGCTTGGCGAGCCACTGCTCGGTCTGAGCGAGCGCCACCCGGGACTGACCGCCCGCGCGGTCGATCAGACCGGCGCAGAGGCCTTCCGGATCGTCGAGCAGCACCTTCAGCAGGTGGCCCGGCTGAAGCTGGGGATGTCCCTCGCGCATCGCGAGGTTCTGAGCCGCCTGCACGAAGCCGCGGGCGCGCTCGGTGTACTTTTCGAAGTTCATGCACAACCCTCCCGTACCGGCATCCGCCGCCCGATGAGAGGCGCGGCGCCACCGAAACGTCGCCCTCCGGCTATCCGCCGCGCGAGGGCCCCGGCGCCGCTGGTGGCCGCCGGTAGACCCGATGTGGTGTTGCAATTCAGCACCACAAGGGGCGGCGAAGCTCTTGCGCCCCGGATCATTTCAGGGCCACGCTCCGCGCATGACCGCATTGATTCATGTCAGCGCCCTGTATCGCTATCCGGTGAAGGGCCTGAGCCCTGAACCCGTCGCGCGGGCGGAACTCGAGACCAGCGGTTTCTTCCCGGGCGACCGGCTCTACGCCATCGAGAACGGGCCGTCAGGTTTCAACGCAGTGGCGCCCCGGCACCAGCCCAAGACCAAGTACCTGATGCTCATGCGCGACGAGGCGCTCGCCCGCCTGCGCACCCGCTACGACGACGCCACGGCGACGCTGACCGTCGAGGGGCACGGCGAGCCGCGGGCCTTCCGCCTCGACACCGAGGCGGGGCGAGAGGGGCTCGCGGAGCTGATGCGGCGCTACGTCCCCGAGAGCCTGCGCGGCGAGCCGAAGGTGCTCGCCGCCCCGCCGCAGTACCGCTTCACGGATTCGCCGACCGGCTACGTGTCGCTGATCAACCGCGCGAGCGTGGCGGCGGTGGAGGATTACCTCGGCGCGCCCGTCGACCCGCTGCGCTTCCGCGGCAACCTGCTGGTCGAGGGGCTCGAACCCTTCGCCGAGCTGGAGATGGTCGGCCGGGTGATCGAGGCGCCGAGCGGGCTGCGGCTCAAGATCACCAAGCGGACGGTGCGGTGCGCGGCGACCAACGTCGACCCGGTCAGCGGCGTGCGCGACTGCGACATCCCCTGGACCCTCGACGCGCGCCTCGGCCACCGCGACCTCGGCGTCTACGCGGAGGTGATCGCCGGCGGGACGCTGGCGAAGGGTGACGCGCTGCGCGTGGTGGGGTGACGAGCTAACTCTTCCCTCCGGTGCTGCCGTCGTCGCGGTCAGAGGGAGGTCGTGTCAGAGCCGCGACACGTAGGCCGCGAGATCCTTGATGTCCGCCTCGCTCAGGCCCTGCGCGACCTCGTTCATGGCGGGATCGTAGCCGGGCCGGGCGTTCGACTTGTAGGCGGCGAGCGCCTTGGCGAGGTAATCCTCCCGCTGCGCGCGGATCCGCGGGATCGCGTCGCGGCCCGCGAGGTCCGGTCCGTGGCAGGAATTGCACTGGTGCTTGGCGACGAGCGCCTGCGCGCGCGCCGCCAGAGCCGCGTCGGCCGGTGGCCCGGCCCAGGCGGGCGGCGGCAGCGTCGCCACCGCGTCGGCGTAGCCGCGCAGGTCGTCGTCGGAGAATCCGGCGGCCACCTCGTTCATCGGCGGCGCCTCCCGCTGCTTCTCCCGGAACTGGAAGAGCTGCGTGACCACGTAGTCCGGGAGCTGCCCGCCGAGCGAAGGCACGCCCTCCGTCGCCGACGTGCCGGCCCCGTGGCAGCCGATGCAGGGAGCGAGGCGCTCCTGCATCGCCGCGTCCGGGGCGGCGCGCGTCGCGCCCGTGAGCAGCAGCCCGCCGAGGGCATAGACCAGCCCGCGGATCAAACGGAGATGGCGGCGCATCACCGGCCGTAGCTGACGCGGTAGATCGCGCCGTTGTAGTCGTCGGAAACGAGCAGCGATCCGTCCGTGGCGACCAGCACGTCGACCGGCCGGCCCACATACTTGTTGTCCTGAAGGAAGCCGGTCAGGAACGGCTCCACCGCGGCGGTCTTGCCGTCCGGTCCGGGCTTGGCCACGACCACGTCGCCGCCGAGCTTGGTCGTGCGGTTCCACGAGCCGTGCCGGGCGACGAACATCGCGTCCCGGTAGGCCTCCGGAAACTGCGTTCCGGTGTAGAACCGCAGGCCGAGCGAGGCCGTGTGCGGGCCGAGGAGCGCCGCCGGCGCGGTGAATTCCGAGCAGGCGTGGCCCCAGCCGTATTCCGGATCCGTGAACGTGCCCTGGTGGCAGTACGGATAGCCGAAATGCTGCTTGCCCGGCTCCGTGAGCACGTTCAGCTCGTCGTTCGGGATGTCCTCCGAGACCCAGTCGCGGCCGTTATCGGTGAACCAGAGCTGCTTGGTCTTCGGGTTCCAGTCGAACCCGACGGTGTTGCGCACGCCGCGGGCGATCACTTCGGCGTTCTTGCCGTCGAGGTCCATCCGCCGGATCTGCGCGTGGGTGTCCGGCGGCATCACGATGTTGCCCGGCGCGCCGACCGGGACGTAGAGCTTGTTGTCCGGGCCGATGGCGATGAACTTCCAGCCGTGGGCCTCGTCCTTCGGAAGGTCGTCGTAGACCAGGGTCGGCTTCGCCGCGCCATCGAGATGGTTCGCGATGTCGTCGTAGCGCCAGATCTTCGAGAGTTCGGCGACGTAGAGCGCGCCGTCGTGGTACGCGACGCCGTTCGGCCGGTGCAGGCCCGTCGCGATGGTCTTCACCGCGCGCTTCCCGTCGCCGTCCGGCTTCGGCAGCACGGCGTAGACCTTCCCCACCGTCCGGGTGCCCACGTACAGCGTGCCGTCCGGCGCCTGGGTCATTTCGCGGGCATTCGCGAGGCCGCTGGCGTAGACCTCGATCTTGAAGCCGTCCGGAACCGTCAGCTTGTCGAGCGGCAGCTTGGCGGCCGCGGTCGCCAGCGGCGGTCCGGCCACCGGCGCGAGCTTGGCCGCGGCGCCGCCCTCGGGGCGGCCGTAGAGGGCCGAGCCGCGATCGACCTGGACGCTGGGCGGCGGGGCCGCGGTCGCGGGCGTCTCCTGCGCGGCGACCGGGCCGGATCCCATCAGGCCGAGACCGAGTCCGGCGAGGGCGGCGGTGAGGCTGCGGGTCAGGATCGGCTGGCTGATCGGCGTCATGATGTCTCCCGGTGGGGGCGGCCCCGCGGACCGTCCGCTCGCTCTGCACTCTTTATTCAACGGTCGGCCGGAGAGCGCGACCGGGCCGGGCGCCGCGGAGGCGACACTCCGCGGCCGCCGTAACGCGGGCCGAGATCAGGTGCGCCGCCGCGCCCTCCAGGGCCATCGCCGGCTGTCGCGTCGGCTCACCTTGCGTTTTGGGCGATGATCTCCGAAAACGCCCCCCGTCCGGGAAGCTTAGGCTTGGCCTGGGATGCCGGCCGTCCGCCGGAGCCCGGCCGACGCGGCGTTCCGATCCGGTTCGAGGACACGTATCGATGATCGATTACGCGCAGGCGCGGCGGATGATGGTCGACTGCCAGTTGCGGACCTTCGACGTGAACGACAACACAGTGCTCGACGCGTTCGACACCGTGCCGCGCGAGGCCTTCGTGCCGAAGGGCCGCGAGCCCTTCGCGTATATCGACCAGACCCTGAACCTCGGCGAGGCCGACGGCGAGACACGCTGCATGCCGGCCCCGATGGTCGTGGCCCGGATGATCCAGGCCCTGCGGGTCCGCCCGGGCGTCGCCGCCCTCGACGTCGCCACCGGCTACGGCTACGCCGCCGCCATCATGGCGCAGCTCGGCGCGCAGGTCACGGCGCTGGAATCGGTGCCCGATCTCGCCGCGGCGGCGCGCACCCGGCTCGGCGCCTCGGCCCAGGTGATCGAGGGCCCGATCGCCGACGGCGCCCCCGAGCAGGGCCCGTTCGACGTCATCCTGATCAACGGCCGCGTCGAGGTCCGGCCGCAGGCGCTGCTGAACCAGCTCAAGGACGACGGCCGCCTGATCTGCGTGTTCGGCCCGCATCGCAACGCCAAGGTCACCCTCTTCGTGCGCGCCGGCGACGCGTTCGGGGCCCGCCCGCTGTTCGACGCGTCGCTGCCCAATCTGGAGGCCTTCGCGGCGGAAGCCGGCTTCGCGTTCTGACCCCGCGCCGAGGCGGCGCACGCGTGCGCCCCGATCAGCCGAGCCTGTAATCCCCCAGCCGGGCGCGGCGGGCGCTCCGGCGATAGGCCATGACCGAGTCGGGCCAGAGGGTCGTGTTGCGCCCGGTCGCGTCGAGGTACCAGCTGCGGCAGCCCCCGGCCTGCCAGATGCTGTCGGCCATGCGGCTCTGGAGCCGGTCGACGAACCGGGCCTGAGCCTCCGGCCGGACCTCGACGGTCTTCGTCCCGCGCCCGAGCGCTGTCAGACAGTCGAGGACGTGCTGCACCTGGATCTCGATCATCGAGACGACCGAGTTGTGGCCCAGCCCGGTATTGGGCCCGAGCAGCATGAAGAAGTTCGGGAACCCCGCGACCGTGATGCCCTGGTAGGCGCCCACGCCGCCGGCCCAGGCCTCGGTCAGGCTCCGGCCGTCGCGGCCGACGAGGTGCATCCGCGCGAAGGTCGCGGCCACGTCGAAACCCGTGGCGTAGACGATCACGTCGAGCTCGTGATGCCGCCCGGTCTCGGTGGTCACGCCAGTCTCGGTGATCCGGGCGATGCCGTCCGTCTCCAGGGTGACGTTCGGGCGCTGGAGCGCGGGGTAGTAGTCGTCGGAGATCAGCACCCGCTTGCAGCCGAGCCGGTAGTTCGGCGTCAGCTTCGCCCGCAGGGCCTTGTCGGGGACAGCCTTGGCGAGATGGTGCCGCGCGAGGGATTCGGCCTGGCCGGTGAGCTTCGAGACCTTGGTGAAGCCGAGCAGCGCCCGCACCTCGTGCAGCCAGAACAGCCGCGCCCGCTCGAGCCGCCGGCTGAGCGGCAGGCGCCGGTAGCGGTCCCGGGCACGCTCCGCGATGGCGTGATCGTTCTTGGGCATGATCCAGGGCGGGGTGCGCTGGAACAGCGTCAGCTGGGACGCGACGGCGGCGAGTTCCGGCACCACCTGGATCGCGCTCGCACCGGTGCCGATCACCCCGACGCGCTTGCCGGCCAGCGCCGCGGAGTGATCCCAGGCCGCCGTGTGGAAGGCGGGGCCGGCGAACGCGTCGCGGCCCGGGATGTCCGGGAAGGCCGGATGGTGGAGCCCGCCCATGCCCGCGACGATCGCGCGCGCCGTGATCCGCTCCCGGTCGGTCTCCACGTGCCACAGGGCGCGCTCCGCGTCCCAGGTGGCTCCGGTGAAGGTCGTCCCGAGCTGGATCAGGGGCATCAACCCGTTCCGCTCGGCGGTGTCCCGGAGGTAGGCCAGGATCTCCGGCTGCGGCGCGTACATCCGGCTCCAGTCGGCCTTCGGGGCGAAGGACAGCGAGTAGAGGTGCGAGGGGATATCGCAGGCCGCACCCGGATAGGTGTTGTCGTGCCACGTGCCGCCGATCCCGTCGGCCTTCTCGATCACCCGCAGCGGCCCGATTCCCGCCTGCCGGCAGCGGATCGCCATCGCGAGCCCCGAGAAGCCGGCGCCGACGATCAGGACGGCCAGGGTCTCGGACGCGGGCTCGGTCATCGCTGAGGGCTCCCGAAGGGGGCGTGGGGCGCGTGCGCCGTCAGGAAGGCCGCGGCCTCGTCGAGGGAGGTTCGCGCCTCGGGCAGCACGCCGGCGGCGAACTGCCAGGCGTGGGACACGACCGGGAAGAGCTTGAGCTCGGTCTCGACGCCGGCCGCGCGGGCCCGCTCCGCCATGCGCACGGAGTCGTCGCGCAGGACCTCGCGGGCGCCGACATGGAACAGCAGCGGCGGGAAGCCGGTCGGGTCGCCGAAGAGCGGCGAGACCCGCGGATCGGCCGGATCGGCGGCGCCCAGATACATCGGCCGGATCGCCGCGAGCGCCTGCGGGTCAAACATGGCGTCGCGCCACGCATTGGTCACCCGCGACCCGTCCTCGGAGACGAAGTCCGTGGCCGGCGAGAACAGGGCCGCCGCCCAGGGCATCGGCAGGCCGCGGGCGCGGGCTTGGCCCATCAGCACGAGGGCGAGGTTGCCGCCGGCCGACTCGCCCGCCACGCAGGCGGCGCCCTCGGCGCTGAACGCCGCCCAGGCGGCGGTCACGTCGTCGACCGCCGCGGGGAACGGGTGCTCGGGGGCGAGGCGGTAGTCGGGCGCGAAGATCGTGAAGCCCCGGTTCGCCAGCGCGCCGGTGATGGGACGGTGCGTGCGCGGCGAGCACGCGATGAAGCCGCCGCCGTGGATGTAGAGCATCCGCCGGCCGGGCCCGGCCTTCGGCCGAACCCACTCGCCCTTCACGCCGCCGACGATGCCTGGCTCGTAGGTGACGCCCTTGGGGTCGGGGAAGGTCGGCGCCTCGAAGATCCGGCGGAACGCGGCCGCGTCCCGCGCCCGGGACAGGGGGCCCCGAACCCGGCTGCGGACCATGTAGGCGCCGAGATACGCGCGCAGGCTCGCCATCTCAGAGCGTCCCTCCGGACAGGCGCACGATCGTCTTCCAGTAGCCCACCGGCATCAGGCGCTGGATCAGCGCGGCGTTCTTGGCGTCCTTGCCGACGACGATCCGGGGCGCCCGGGCCTCGATGCCGCGGATGATGGCGGCGGCCGCGTCGGCCGGCGCCAGGGTCAGGAGCTTGCCGAACGCCGCCCGGGCCTTCTCGTCCTCCACGGCCGCGCGCTTCGCCGCCTCCGGATCGGTGGGCGGCCGCCGGCCGCGGGCGTTGCGGGAGATGGCGGTGGCGACGCCGCCCGGATGGACCACCGTCACGCCGAGGCCGGTGCCGTCGAACTCGTGCCGGAGGGCCTCCGAGAAGCCGCGCACTCCGAACTTGCTGGTGCAGTAAGCGACCTGCCCCGGCGGCGCGATCAGGCCGAACAGGCTCGACAGGTTGACGATCTGCGCCGCCGGACGGGCGCGCAGCATCGGCAGGAAGGCGTGACACATCCGCACGACGGCGCGCAGGTTGATGTCGAGCAGCCACTCGAAGTCGTCGAGATGCGTCTCGTCGAACCGGCCTCCGAGGGCGACGCCGGCATTGTTGATCAGCAGGTCGAGGTGCCCGGACTGCTCCGCGACCCAGTGGGGCAGCGCGCGGATCCCCTCGGCATCCGTGAGGTCGAGGACGCGCGTCGCGACCGTGACCCCGCGGATCTGGGCAGCGACGGCCGCGAGGCCGGTCTCGTCCCGGTCCACCAGGAGAAGCGTGCAGCCCTTCGCGGCCAGGCCCTCGGCCAGTGCCGAGCCGATGCCGCTCGCCGCGCCGGTGATCAGGGCCACCGCGCCCGCGAGTTGGAACCGCTGTGCCAAACCGCGCCTCCCCGTGCCGTCGATCCGGATCGACTGTTCTCGGGGGATAGGCCCGGCCGGCCGGATTGTCTAGGGTGAGCACCCTAGACGGGGACGGGATCATGTCGCGGGGCGAGGTTCGGAGGGGTGAGCGCGGGGCGGATGTCGATCCGGAGGCCGATCTCGCCGCCGCGTCCCCCGATACGCGCACCCGGATCCTCGCGGTCAGCCTCGCGCTGTTCAATGCCCGCGGCCTCGGCCACGTCACGACGGCGGAGATCGCGGCCGCGGCGGGGATCCGCGAGGGCAATCTGCAGTACCATTTCCCGCGCAAGCGCGGCCTGGTCGAAGCCCTGTTCGCGGCCTTCGAGACCGAGGCCGTGGCGGTCGCGGGTCGGATGCCCGCCGACCCCGCGGCGCCGGAGGCGCTGCTCGCCTATCAACGGGCGTGGTTCGACCTGATGTGGCGCTACCGCTGCGTCTACCGCGACGGCATCGCCATGGTGGAGATCGCGCCGGCCCTGCGCGCCCGGGTCCATACCCTCCGGGCCGAGACCCAGGCGCTGGCCCGCGGCGTGTTCGAGGCGGCCGTGCGGGCAGGGCGGCTGCGCGTCGCCCCGGACGCGCTCGGCCGGCTCATCGACAATGCCTGGATCGTGTCCAGCCACTGGATGAGCCACCGCCTCCAGGGCGGCACCGCCCTCACGGAGGCGGACCGGGACTGGGGCTTCGCGCAGGTGCGCGACCTCTTCGCGCCCTATCTCGTGCCGGAAGGTCCCATCTGACGGCCCCTGGCCCGATCCTTCCATGCGCCCCGGCCAAGCTCGGACCCGAAGGACGCGATGCTCGACCGCCTGACCCATGCCGGCCTCAGCCTCCTCGTGCTGCTCGCCGTCGCGTTCCTGTTCTCGACGAACCGGCGGGCGATCAGTCCCCGCGTGGTCCTCACCGGCCTGGCTCTGCAGGTCGGCCTCGGCGCCCTGGTCCTGTTCCTGCCCGCCGGCCAAGCCGCGCTGCGGGCCGCCGCCGCCGGAGTCGTCACCGTGCTGTCCTACGGCGACCGGGGCACGGCCTTCCTGTTCGGCGGGCTCGTCGAGCCCAAGATGTTCGAGCTGTTCGGCGGCTCGGGCTTCATCCTGGCGCTGCGGGTCCTGCCGCAGATCCTCTACGTCTCCGCGCTGATCGGCGTGCTCTACCATCTCGGCGTGATGCAGGCGCTCGCCCGCTTGCTAGGCGCGGTGCTCCGGCGGATCCTGGGCACGTCGCCGATCGAGTCGTTCTCCGCGGTGATCACGATCGCCATCGGCCAGAGCGAGATCGCCGTCGCCCTGCGCCCGTTCCTCGCCCTGCTGACCGGGGCCGAGCTGTTCGCCGTCATGTCGAGCGGTGCCGCGTCCACCGCGGGATCGATCCTGGCGGGCTACGCGGCGCTCGGCGTACCCATGACCTACCTGCTCGCGGCCTCCGTGATGGCGATCCCGGGAGGGCTCGTCTACGCCAAGATCCTGATGCCCTCCACGGAGCCGACCCGGATCGCGACCACCCGGGTGGAGTTCGGCGAGACACGGGCGGCCAACATCATCGAGGCGGCGGCGGACGGCACCCAGAAGGGGCTCGCGGTGGCGGTCTCGGTGGGGGCCATGCTGATCGCCTTCGTCGGGCTGATCGCCCTGGCGGACGGCCTGTTCGGCACCCTCGGGGCTTGGATGGGCTACCCGTCCGCCTCGTTCGAGGGCGTGCTCGGCCGGGCGCTCGCCCCGCTGGCGTGGCTCCTCGGCGTGCCCTGGGACCAGGCGACCCTGGTCGGCGGCGCGATCGGCCAGAAGCTCGCCTTCAACGAGTTCCTGGCCTACGCCAACCTGTCGCCGGTCCTGAAGGCCGGCACCCTCGAGCCGCGGGCGCAGGCGATCGTCTGCTTCGCCCTGTGCGGCTTCGCCAATTTCGCGTCGATCGCGATCCAGCTCGCGAGCTTCTCGAGCCTCGTCCCGGAGCGGCGCTCCGAGGTCGCCCGGTACGGGCTGCGGGCGATCCTGGCGGGGACGCTGTCGAACCTCACGAGCGCGGCGATCGCCGGGCTGTTCGTGGCGTGACGGATCAGGCGCCCTTGCGCGCCGCGAGCAGCAGCGCGTTCGGGCGGGTCCGCTTCGGCACCGGCAGGACGCGGTCGAGGATCGCGCCGACGCCGTACGCGAAGGTGAGCGCCGCCGCCCAGGACCACGTCCGCCGGAAGAAGCGGTCGCGGCAGCGGACGGGGCTGACCTTGGCCATCCAGTGGATCAGCGAATCGTGCCGGTCCATGCCGATGGCGTGGACGGCCTCGGGCGTGCAGCCGAGCGTGCCGGCCAGCGCCTCCAGGGCGGTGGGCGTCCACCACGTCAGGTGGTGGGGCGGCGCGTTGATGACGAAGTTCGGGATGGTGGTGTTGGGCGAGGGCCAGAGCGGCGTGCCGATCAGGACCACGCCGCCCGGCTTGACGCAGGCCGCGAGCGCCTTGGCGAAACTCAGCGGGTCCGCCACGTGCTCGATCACCTGGAACGCGCAGGCGACGTCGTAGACCGGGCCGACGCGCGCCGCGTGCGCCTCCACGGTCTCGTCGAGGATCGCGCCGGTCGGGTCCTCGGCGGAGAAGTTCGGGTCGAGGCCAGTATAGGTGGCGTCCGGCACGTAGGCGCGGAACCCGCCGTGGCCGCAGCCGACATCGAGCACACGGGCGCCCGCGGACACGTGCGCGGCCGCTTGGCGGAATTCCAGGCGCTCCGTCTCCGGCCCGGCGAGCTTATCGTGCGCGGCGATCCGGCCGTAGAACGCCCGGTAGAAAGCCGCGTCGCCGGCGACCGGCGGGTCGAAGAAGATCAGCCCGGTCGGGGATTCCCAGAGGCGGAACGTCCCGGCGGGACGCAGCAGCGGCCCGACATCGACGCCGCCGGAATAGTGCCAGAGAAGCGTCAGGAAGGCGGCGTCCAGGCGTTCGACGCAGCGCAGGGCGGGGGCGCCGGTGATCGGGCAGGGGGGGATCGACTGATCGGCCGCTCGGGCGCTGTCCGCCAAACTGATCCTCGCTCGCTCCGCAGGCCCGGACGGTCCGGGGACGCCGCAGCGGCACAGGTTTGGTGTGGCCCGTCAAGCCGAGGCGCGACTTCCCACGAGCGCCCAAAGAAAAGGGCGCCGCTCCGGATGAAGCGGCGCCCGAGACCGTCGGAGCGACGTCTTAGTGGAAGGTGTCGATCTCAGCCGACTCGTAGCTGGTGACTTCCATGCCGACGCAGATCTCGGAGACGACGGGGGCAGACCAAGCCATGATTTCCTCCAGGTAAATTGGTGCGTGGATAGAGAGGCCGCGGGGCCGGAGCGACGCGCGCTCCAGGCCGGGCGCGACTTAGTGGAAGGTGTCGATCTCGGCCGACTCGTAGCTGGTGACTTCCATGCCGACGCAGATCTCGGACACGATCGGGGCAGACCAAGCCATGGCGTTTCTCCTCGCTGTTGGTGCGATCCATATAGGCAATATCTTGGACGCAATACAAGCGAGCACAACACTTATATTTCTCATAGGGAGCTCGGCCGGGAGCCGCGCGCAACCGTCCCGTGGCCGCGCGGCCACCCGCCGGGGCGCCGTTCGGCATCGGCTGCGGATGGGCACGGTTTCGGCTTGACGGGCTCTGCGCGCGGGCGCACGACGCACCCGCGCGACGGTGTCCTCGACGGTGTCGCGCTCCCATTCCAGCAGCGACCCGCGAAGCGACGTGCCCGACCGATCGTGCCTGCCGTGCCCGGCCCCGTGCCGTCGTCCCGCCTGAGCCGCTGAGAGGCCTGGCCGCGGGGCGACCGACGCGGCGGCCGGTCACGGCCCTGACCTAGGATGACCGGCGACGCGTCGCCTCGTAATGCACGAGGCGAGGCCATGAACGAGATCGCCCCCTTCGACACGCGCGTCGATCCCTCCGTGTTGGCCGCACGCCTGTCGGACGAGCGGGCGCCCGACATCGTCGAGGCCCTCAACGACGAGGCCCCCGAGGTCGCCGCCGCCATCCTGCTCGGCCTGCCGATGGAGCGGGCCATCGAGGTGCTGGACCAGCCGGAGCTCGACTGCGCCGCCGACATCATCGAGATGCTGCCGCGGGACCGGGTCGCGGGCTACCTGTCGGGCATGTCGGCCGACCGGGTCACGGACGTGTTCCGCGAGATCGAGGAGCCCGGCCGCTCCGACCTGCGCGCCCGCCTCGACGCCGAGACCCGCGGCGCCGTCGACCGGCTGTCGGCCTACGGCGAGGAGACCGTGGGCTCGCTCATGACCACCGAGTTCGTCACCGTGCCGGGCACCTGGACGGTGGGCCAGACGCTGGAGCACATCCGCCACGTCGAGAAGACCCGCGAGACGATCTACGCGATCTTCGTGCTCGACCCGCGCACCCGCGCGCTCACCAAGGCGGTGCCGCTGCGACGCCTGATCTCGGGGGATCCGGGCGACAACGTCCTCAGCGTCGCGCCGGGACGCCGGCCGCTCGCGGTCTCGCCGACGGCTAGCCGCGAGGAGGCGGCGCGGCTGATCTCCAAGTACGACCTCCTGGCGCTGCCGGTGGTCGACGCGGTCGGCCACGTGATCGGCATCGTCACCGTCGACGACATGATCGACGCGATGATCGAGAAGCAGACGCAGGACGTGCAGCGCTTCGGCGGCATGGAGGCTCTGCCCGAGCCCTACATGGATATCGGCTTCTTCACGATGATCCGGAAGCGGGCCGGCTGGCTGTGCGCGCTGTTCCTGTCGGAGATGCTCACCGCCTCGGCCATGCAGGGTTTCGAGGGTGAGCTGGAGAAGGCGATCGTCCTGACCCTGTTCATCCCGCTGATCATGAGCTCCGGCGGCAATTCCGGCTCGCAGGCGACCTCGCTGCTCATCCGGGCGCTGGCCCTGCACCAGATCCGCCTGCGCGACTGGTGGCGGGTGGCGCTGCGCGAGTTGCCGACCGGGATCTTCCTCGGCGCGATCCTCGGCGTGATCGCGGTGGTCCGGATCGTGGCGTGGCAGAAGCTCGGCCTCTACGACTACGGCGAGCACTGGCCGCTGGTCGCCGCCACGGTCGGTGCGGCGCTCGTCGGGATCGTGACCTTCGGATCGCTCGCCGGCTCGATGCTGCCGTTCCTGCTCCAGCGCATCGGCTTCGATCCGGCCACCGCCTCGGCGCCCTTCGTGGCGACGCTGGTCGATGTCACTGGCCTCGTCATCTACTTCTCGGTGGCGCTGCTGATCCTGCGCGGGACGCTTCTGTAGGCGCGCCGACCCTCTGGGTCGGACGCTGCGCAGCCCGGCCAATGCCGTGGATGACCGCGAGCGACCGGCCCCTTATCCCGTGCGGGAGCGGGGACCCGCCTCCCGTCCGGATGGCGTTCGAGCCTGCTTCAGCCCGCCACCGCCTCGGCCAGCCGCTTCCGCTGAACCTTGCCGTTCGCGGTGCGCGGCAGGGCATCCAGGAAGCGGATCTCGCGCGGGCGCTTGTAGGCGGCGAGCCGCTCGGCACACCACGCGAGCAGGCCCTCCGCGTCGGGCTCGACGCCCGGCTGGAGTACCACGAAGCCGCAGATGACCGAGACGTCCGCACGCACCGGCAGCTCGGCGACGCCCACCTCCGCCACGGACGGGTGGGTCGACAGCACCGCCTCCACCTCGTTGGGCGAGACCCGGTAGCCCATCGCCTTCATCAGGTCGTTGTTGCGGCCCTCGAACCACAGGTAGCCGTCGGCGTCGAGACGGGCGAGGTCGCCGCCGACGAACCAGTCGCCGCGCATGACCTCGGCCTCTTCTTCCGGCCGGTTCCAGTAGCCGAGCATCAGCGCCGGCTCGGTCCGGTGGACGGCGAGGAGCCCGCTCTCGCCGGCGGGAAGCGGCACGGGCTCGCCCGCGACGGGCAGGATCGCCACGCGCCGGCCCGGCTGCGGCTTACCGGGCGAGCCGGGGCGCACCGGGATGGTCGGGCCGCTGGAGATGTAGGTCGAGATCTCGCTCATCCCGAGTGCCTCGTAGAGGGGCTTGCCGGTGGCCTGACCCCAGGCCTCCAGAAGCTCCACCGCGAGGGGCTCGCCGGCCGTGCAGCCGTGGCGCAGGCTCGACAGGTCGTGGGCGCCGAGGTCGCCGTACTTGAGGATCTGGCGGTAGAGCGTCGGGACGGCGGCGAACAGGGTCGCGCCGTAGGCGGCGATCAGGCGCGGCCACACCCCGGGATCGCGCGGGCCGTTGTAGAGCACCGCGGTCGCGCCGACCGACCAGGGATCGCTCAGGCCGACGCCCAGCGTGTAGGTCCAGTTCATGGTGCCGGCGTGGAGCATCACGTCGGACTCGGTGAGCCCGAGCCAGTGGTCGAGCATCGGGCGGCGGCCGTAGGCGGCGCGGTGGGCGTGCAGCACGCCCTTCGGCCGGCTCGTCGTGCCGGAGGTGTAGATCAGCATCGCCGGGTCGTCGGCGGCGGTGTCGGCGTAGTCGGGCAGGGGCGGGCCCGCCTTCAGGGCGGCGACCGCCGCGGCGTCGAGCAGAAGGCGCCCGCCCAGAGCCTCGGGCGCGACCGTGCAGCCGCTCCCGACGACCACGGCGGCGGCGCCGGAATTCTCCATCAGGAAGGCGGCCTCGCCCTCCGTGAGCTGCGGCGAGGAGGGCAGCGCCACGAGGCCGGCCGCCAGGGCGCCGAAATAGACGAGGACGTAGTCGGCCTCGTTGCCCATGCGGATCATCACCCGGTCGCCGGGCTTCAGGCCGAGGCCGAGAAGGCCCGCCGCGATGCCGCGCACCGCGCGCTCGACCGCGCCGAAGCTGAGGCGGTCCGCGGTGCCGTCGCCGACCATCACCAGGGCGGTCTTGTCGGGGCGCAGGCGCGCGTTCTCGGCGAGGCAGTACCGCGCTGCGTTGAAGCGGGCCGGCGGACGGCGATCATCGTGCTGGCTGTCGGACACCGGGCGCTCCCCCGCGGGCGGGCTTTTCGCCGGGTGTCCCGCCTGGGCGCGCCTGCGTCAACAGGGGCCGCCGCCGCGCACGGCGCGAGGCCCGCCGGCGACCGCGACGCCGGGGGGCGCGCAGCGTCAGTGGAACCAGGCCCTCACGTCCGCCGCTGGGTCTGGCCCTCCTGCTCCTCGAAGCCCCTGAGCATCTTGTCGAGGGTCATCGGGTAGTCCCGGACCCGGATCCCGGTGGCGTTGTAGATCGCGTTGGCGAGCGAGGCGCCGGCGCCGCAGATGCCGAGCTCGCCGAGCCCCTTGCTCTTCAGCGGGTTCGCCTTGTCGTCGAGCTCCGGCAGGAACACCGCGTCGATCTCCGGGAGGTCGGCGTGGACCGGCACGTGGTACTCGGCCATGTCGTGGTTGACGAAGTAGCTGTAGCGCGGATCGACCACCGCATCCTCCATCAGCGCCGCGCCGACGCCGAAGGTCATGCCGCCGATCGCCTGACTGCGCGCGGTCTTGGCGTTGAGGATGCGGCCGCCGGTGAAGACGCCGAGCATCCGCCGCAGCCGGATCTCGCCGGTGTCGACGTCGACGCCGACCTCGGCGAAGTGCGCCCCGTACGAGTACTGCGAGAACTTCTGCTTCATCTCGCCGGGCTTGATCTCGCCGGAGGCCTCCAGCCCGGTCTTGGCGAGGTCGGTGAGCGACTCGGTGCGGTTGCCGGACGTCACGGCGCCGTCGCGGAACGTGGCACCGTCCGGGTTGAGGTCGCCGGCCTTGAGCAGGGCCTGCCGGAGGTTGTCGCAGGCGACGTAGAGCGCCGAGCCCGCCGAGCCGGCGCCGAAGGATCCGCCCGAGCCGGCCGCGAACGGGAAGTCGGTGTCGCCCATCTCGACCCGCACGCGCTCGGGCGGCAGCCCCAGCATCTCGCCGGCGATCTGAGTGAGGATCGTGTAGGTGCCGGTGCCGGGATCGGTCATCGCCATCCGCACCACGAGCACGCCGTCCGGTCCGAGCCGGACCTTCGCGGAGGACGGCATCAGCGGGTTGAGGCGCGCGGCCGCCGACATGCCCATGCCGACGAGCCAGTTGCCCTCGCGCCGGGAACCCGCCGCCTGCCTCTTGTCCCAGCCGAACAGACGCGCGCCCTCGCGCATGCAGGGCACGAGCTTGCGGGTCGAGAACGGGACCTTCTTCTCGGGATCCTCGGCCGGCTCGTTGCGCACCCGGAGCTCGATCGGGTCGATCTTCAGCTGCTCGGCGAGCTCGTCCATGGCGCACTCGAAGGCGAGCTGGCCGACGGCCTCGCCGGGCGCCCGCATCGCCGAGGCGATCGGCATGTTGAGGTTCACCAGCCGATGGCGCGTCACGCGGTTCTGCGCGGCGTAGAGCGACCGGGTGACGTTGGCCGAGGTCTCGAAGAACCCGTCGCCCTCGGCGGTGTCGGACCACGATTCGTGGCTGATCGCCGAGAGGCGGCCGTCCCGGTCGGCGCCCAGGCGGATCCGCTGGATCGTGTCGGTCCGGTGGGTCGCGACGTGGAATTCCTGCTGCCGGGTGAGCGCGACCTTCACGGGGCGCTGGATCACCTTCGAGGCCAGGATCGCGAGCGTCGCCTCCGGCTGGACCTGCAGCTTCGAGCCGAAGCCGCCGCCGATGTAGGGGCTGACGATCCGGATCTTCTCGGGCGGCAGCTTGAGGACCGAACCGAGGGATTTCTGACCCCGGTTCGGCATCTGGTTGGCCGTGTGGAGCACCACCCCGTCGCCCTCCCAGGACGCGATGGTGGCGTGCGGCTCCATCTGCACGTGGATCTGGTTCGGTGTGACGTACTCGACGTCGAGCTTTACCGGCGCGGCCGCGAAGGCGGCGTCGAAGTCGCCGAGCTTCGAATCCGGCGGCGAGTTGACCGGCTTCGGCTCGTAGGCCGCCGCCAGGCTGTCCTTGAGCAGACCCTTGGGCTTGGCCGCGTCGTAGCGGACCTTGACCAGCATGGCGGCGGCGCGGGCCTGCTCGAAGGTCTCGGCGACCACGAAGGCGACCGGCTGCCCGTAGAACTTGACCTCGGTTCCCTGGAGCTGGGGCCAGACCTGCTCCTTCTTCTCGCCCTGCTCGGGCACGTTCTCGTGGGTCATAACCAGGATCGCGCCCGGCGCCCTGCGGGCGGCCTCCGCGTCGATCGACCGGATCGTGCCGGCCGCGATCGTGGCCGGCACGATGAACCCGTAGGCCGGATTCGCCAGGGCCCGGGTCTCGTAGGCGTAGGGCGCGTGGCCCGTCACCTTGAGCTTGCCCTCCACGCGGTCGAGCGGCTTGCCGACGAGGCCGTCAGGCCGGTCGTCGAGGGGCGTCCGGCCGATCGGCTGGTTCATCTCCATGGGACGGTCCTTGAGCGAGGGCTACGCGCGCGTCGCCTGCGCCACGACGGCGCGCAGGGTCCGGCGGGTCAGCGGGATCTTGAAGTCGTTGCTGCCGTAGCCGCGGGCGCCCTTGAGCACCGCGTCGGCGGCGGCATCCGCCGAGCCGGTCTGCACCAGGGCCGTCTCGGCCTCGGCCACCCGCCAGGGCTTGTGGGCCAGGCCGCCGAAGGCGAGGCGCGCGGCCTGCGGCTTGCCGCCCTCGGCGCCCGCGATCACGGCGGCCACCGACACGGTCGCGAAGGCGTAGGATGCGCGGTCGCGGACCTTCCGGTAGATGTGCGTGCCGGCCACCGGCTTCGGCAGCGTCACGGCCGTGATGATCTCGCCTTTGCGCAGATCGGTCTCGATCTGCGGCGTGTCGCCCGGCAGCCGGTGGAAATCGGCGATCGGGATGCTGCGCGCCTGCCCGTCGGGGTTCACGGTCTCGACCGTCGCGTCGAGGGCGCGCAGGGCGACGTTCATGTCGGACGGGTTGGTGGCGATGCAGGCCTCGCTCGCCCCGACCACCGCCATGATGCGGTTAAACCCGCCGATCGCCGAGCACCCCGAGCCGGGCTCGCGCTTGTTGCAGGGCATCGCCGTGTCATAGAAATAGTAGCACCGCGTCCGCTGGAGCAGGTTGCCGGCCGTGGTCGCCTTGTTGCGCAACTGGCCCGACGCACCGGCGAGCAGCGCCTTCGCCAGCACGGCGTAGTCCTTCCGGACCCGCGGGTCGGCGGCGAGGTCGGCGTTGCGCACCAGCGCGCCGACGCGCAGGCCGCCGTCCTGCGTGGCCTCGACCTTGTCCAAGGGCAGCCGGTTGACGTCGATCAGGGTGGCGGGCGTCTCGACCTGCAGCTTCATCAGGTCGAGGAGGTTGGTGCCGCCGGCGATGAACTTGGCGTTCGGCCGCTCGGCCGCGAGCTTGGCGGCGTCCTGCACGGTGGCGGGGCGCTCGTAGGCGAAGGCCTTCATCTGCGCCTCCTCAGAGGTTGCTGGCGGCGGTGTCGCGGATCGCCGCGACGATGTTCGGGTAGGCGCTGCAGCGGCAGATGTTGCCGCTCATCCGCTCGCGGATCTCCGCGTCGCTGAGGGTCGGCGTGGACGCGACATCCTCTGTGACGTGGCTCGGCCACCCCGCCTTCGCCTCGCTCAGCATGCCGACCGACGAGCAGATCTGGCCCGGCGTGCAGTAGCCGCACTGGAAGCCGTCGTGCTCCAGGAACGCCGCCTGCATCGGGTGGAGCTTGTCACCGTCCGCCAAGCCCTCGATCGTGGTGACCGAGTCGCCCTCGTGCATCGCCGCGAGCGTCAGGCAGGAATTGATGCGCCGGCCGTCGACCAGGACCGTGCAGGCCCCGCACTGGCCGTGGTCGCAGCCCTTCTTCGTTCCGGTGAGGGCCAAGTGCTCGCGCAGGGCATCGAGGAGCGTGGTGCGGGTGTCCAGGACGAGATCGTGCGACTGGCCGTTGACGGTGAGCCGCACCGGCATGGTCTGCGGAGCCGGATCGCCCGGCGCCGACGCCGCCACTGCGGGCGCGGGGCGGAAGCCGAGGGCGCCCAGAGCGCCGGCCACGGCGCAGCCCTCCACCACGGCCCGCCGCGTCAGGGCGAGCGGCTTCGTCGGAGTCGCGTCTGTCATGCTGCCATCCCGCCCGTGCACCGCGCGTGGGACGCCGCGCAGCTTGGAATCTGGTGCGCCAACGTGCATCCGCCTCGATTAGATCCGGTCCAGACTGCGCCCGTTCAGCGCGGGCGGATAGCGTCCCGTCATCGGGAGCGGAGCAAACCCACCCGGGGCAGGACACGCTGCGCAGGCATCGCGCCGCGCTGGATTGCTCCGCTCCGCTCGCAGCGACGTGCCGCTTCGGCGTGCCGCTTCGGAACGTGTTGCGCCGACGCCGTTTGGGTTGAGCGACAGCCGTCACCGGAGACACGCCGCATGGCCGCAACCGCCCCGACCCTCGCGCTGAACGACGGGCGCCGCATCCCGAAGATCGGCTACGGCTGCTGGCAGCTCTCGGACGCGCAGGCTCCGGACCTGGTCGGCCAAGCCCTCCGCGCCGGCTATCGGCTGATCGACACGGCCGCCGCGTACGGCAACGAGGGGGGCGTCGGGCGCGGCATCCGGGACGCGGGGATCCCCCGCGCGGAGATTTTCCTCACCACGAAGCTCTGGAACGACCGCCAGGGCCGGGACGAGGCACGCCGCGCCTTCGACGAGAGCCTGCGGCAGCTCGGTCTCCCATATGTCGACCTGTACCTGATTCATTGGCCGTGTCCGCAGCGGCGCCTGTTCGTCGAGACCTGGAAGACGCTGATCGAACTCCGGAAGGAGGGCCGCACGAAGTCCATCGGCGTGTCGAACTTCACGCCCGAGCATCTCGCCACCCTGATCGGCGAGACCGGCGTGGCTCCGGCCGTCAATCAGATCGAGCTGCACCCCTATTTCCAGCGCGAGGAGCCGCGCGTTGAGGACGCCCGTCACGGTATCGTGACCGAGTCATGGAGCCCGCTGGGCAGGGGCAAGGAGCTGAACGACCCGGTCATTCTCGCGATCGCGAAGGCGCACGGGAAGACGCCCGCTCAGGTGGTGCTGCGCTGGCAGATCCAGATCGGCTGCGTGGCGATCCCGAAGACCGCTACCCCGCGACGCATCGCCGAGAACATCGCGCTGTTCGATTTTGAGCTCGGCGCCGACGAGATGGCGCGGATCGCCGGTCTCGACAGGCCGGACGGCCGCATCGGGCCGGACCCGGCGACCTTCTGCTGATCGCTTCGGCCTTCGGCGGCGCAGCGTAACATCGCACCGCAAAAGATTTATGCTCACAGCTAGCATATCTGGACAGGCGCGCGCGGCCCCCATAAGTTAGACGGCGCAATGCTCAAACTGAGCATAATGGAGGACGCCATGGCGGCGACCGTTGCACCCGACTCCCGCACGACGATCCCGGGGCTGCCCCTTCCGGATCTCTACGCCCGCGTCAGCCGGCACGTCCCCGCGATCGAGTGGCCGGCGCTCGCCCCCGACATCGAGGCGATCCTGCGCCTGAAGCGCGAGCGCAACGCCGTCATCCTGGCGCACAACTATCAGGCGCCGGAGATCTTCCACACGGTGGCCGACATCGTCGGCGACAGCCTCGCGCTGGCCCGCGAGGCCGTGAACGTCGACGCCGACGTGATCGTGCTGGCGGGCGTCCACTTCATGGCCGAGACCGCCAAGCTCCTGAACCCGAGCAAGACGGTGCTGATCCCCGACATGGGCGCCGGCTGCTCCCTGGCCGATTCGATCACCGCCGCGGACGTGCGCGGTCTGCGCGCCAAGTACCCGGGCGTGCCGATCGTGACCTACGTGAACACCTCGGCGGCCGTTAAGGCCGAGTCCGACCTGTGCTGCACCTCCGGCAACGCCGTCGCGGTGGTGAAGTCGCTGAACGCCCCCCGCGTTCTGATGATCCCCGACGAGTTCCTCGCGCAGAACGTCCAGGCCGAGATCCCGGAGGTCGAGATCCTCACCTGGGCGGGCCACTGCGAGGTGCACGAGCGCTTCACCCCGGCCGACATCCGCGACGTCCGCGACAGCTATCCCGGCATCACGGTGATCGCGCACCCGGAATGCCCGCCGGAGGTGGTGGCCGAGTCGGACTTCTCCGGCTCCACCGCGATGATGATGGACTTCGTCGTCGAGAAGCGGCCGAAGCAGGTGGTGCTCGTCACCGAGTGCTCGATGGCCGACAACATCGCGGCGCAGAACCCGGACATCGAATTCATCAAGCCCTGCAACATGTGCCCGCACATGAAGCGGATGAGCCTGCGCAACATCCGGCGGTCGCTCGAGACGATGACCCACGAGGTCACGGTCGATCCGGCGCTGGCCGACCGCGCCCGGGCCGCGGTGGAGCGCATGCTCCAGGTGCGCACGCGATGAACGCCGTCTCTCCCAACAACGCCGACCGCGTGGTCGTGGTCGGCGGCGGGGTCGCGGGCCTCAGCGTCGCGCTGCGCCTCGCGCCCCGCCCGGTCACGCTGGTCACCGCGTCGGCGCTCGGCCTCGGCACCGCCACCGGGTGGGCCCAGGGCGGCATCGCCGCCGCGGTCGGCGCCGACGACGCGGCGGCGCTCCACGCCGCCGACACGGAGGCCGCCGGCGCCGGGCTGACCGAGCCCGACGTGGCGCTGCGGGTCGCCGGGGAGGGGCCCGCGCTGATCGACTGGCTGGTGCGGATCGGCGTCCCGTTCGACCGCACCGACGACGCCGCGCTGGCCCTCGGGCTCGAGGCGGCGCACGGCCGCCGCCGCATCGTCCGCTCCGGCGGCGACGCCACCGGCGCCCGCGTCCTCGAAGGGCTGGTGCGGGCCGTGCTGGAGGCGCCCTCCGTCGAGATCGTCACCGCGCGAGCGTGCGATCTCCTGCGGGACACGAATGGGGCGGTGGCGGGCGTTGTCGCCGAGCGCGACGGCGCGCTGTTCCGCATCCCGGCCCGCGCCGTGGTGCTCGCCACCGGCGGCGTCGGCGCGCTCTATGCCGCGACGACGAACCCGCCGGGCGCCGTCGGCCGCGGGCTGGCGCTCGCCGCCCGGGCCGGCGCGGTGATGCGCGACATGGAGTTCGTCCAGTTCCACCCGACCGCCATCGCGGCCGGCGCCGACCCGATGCCGCTCGCCACCGAGGCCCTGCGCGGCGAGGGTGCCCGCCTCATCGACGAGACCGGCGCGGCCGTGATGGCCGGCATCGCGGGCGGCGACCTCGCCCCCCGCGACGTGGTCGCCCGCGGCATCTTCCAGGCGCTGCAGCGGGGCCGCACGGTGTACCTCGACGCCCGGGGCGCACTCGGGGCCGCGATGCCGACGCGCTTCCCGACGGTGGCGGGGCTCTGCGCCGCCGCCGGCATCGACCCGGCCGTGCAGGCGATTCCCGTCCGTCCGGCCGCGCACTACCACATGGGCGGCGTGAAGGTGGACGCCCACGGCGCCACCTCGGTGCCGGGCCTCTACGCCTGCGGCGAGGTCTCCTCCACGGGCCTCCACGGCGCCAACCGGCTCGCCAGCAACTCCCTGCTGGAGGGCTTGGCCTACGCGCGCTTCATCGCCGACGGTCTCGACGCGCCGCCGCCCGCCGCCATCGTGCCGGAGGCCGTGTCCGCGCGCGCCGCCGGCGATCTGCCGGCGATCCGCGCGCTGATGGAGAGCAGAGTCGGCGTCGTGCGCGACGCCGGGGGGCTCGCCGAGGCCGTCGCCGTCCTGGAGCCCGGGGCGGAGACCTGCGACGCCGCCCTCGTCGCACTGCTCATCGCCCGCGGCGCGCTCGCCCGCCGGGAGAGCCGCGGCGCCCACTGGCGCAGCGACTTCCCCCACCTCGCTCCGGCCGCGCACACCGAAGCGACGCTGTTTGACGCGATCGCCGCGCCCCGCGCGGCTCCGTCCACCGAGGAGGTGCTGACGCCATGATTCAGTCGGTTCTCTCCGAAGAGATCCTTCCCCTGCCGCGGCTCCTCGTGGAGCCCGTGGTGCGCGCCGCCCTGCTGGAGGATCTCGGCCGGGCCGGCGACATCACCACCGACGCCATCGTCCCGCCGGGCGAGCGGATGCGCGGCGTGATCGCCTCGCGGCAGGACGGCGTCATCTCGGGCACCGACGCCGCCGCCATCGCCTTCGCGCTGGTGGACCCGGCCGTCACCGTCACGGTCGAGCGCGGCGACGGCGCCCGCGTGGCGCCGGGCGACGTGGTGCTGCGTCTCGAAGGCCCGGCGCGGGCGATCCTCACGGCCGAGCGCGTGGCGCTGAACCTGCTCTGCCGGATGTCGGGCGTGGCCACCGCGACCCACGGCCTCGTCGAGGCCGCGCGCCCGCACGGCAAGGCCTCGATCGTCTGCACCCGCAAGACCACGCCGGGCCTGCGCGCCCTGGAGAAGCACGCGGTCCGCGCCGGCGGCGGCTCGAACCACCGCTTCGGCCTCGACGACGCGGTGCTGATCAAGGACAACCACGTGGCGGTGGCCGGCGGCATCGTCCCGGCGATCGAGCGCGCCCGGTCCCGGGCCGGCCACCTGGTGAAGATCGAGTGCGAGGTCGACAGCCTGGAGCAGCTGGAGGAGGCCCTCTCGGTCGGGGTCGACGCGGTGCTCCTCGACAATATGGGGCCGGACCGGCTCACCCGCGCGGTGGCGATGATCGACGGTCGCGCCCTCGCCGAGGCGTCGGGCCGGATCACCCGCGAGACGGTGGGCGCCGTCGCAGCCTCGGGCGTCGACCTGATCTCCTGCGGCTGGATCACCCATTCGGCAGCGATCATCGACCTGGGGCTCGACGCCGCCTGATCGGCGGGCCCCGCTCGCCACCGGCGCGGCGGGGCCGCCGCGGGCCTTCGACTGTCATCACGTTCGGGTGACGAGTGTTCGTCGCGGTCGCTCGCGAGATCTGCCGAGTCTATCGCCGAACGCGCGACTCGCTAAGATTTCGCCCCACAGCGACGCCATCGACCGGACCCGACCGTGAGCCAAGCTCTGCCTTCCGCGGCTGCCCAGGCGGTCGATCTTCCGGCGGCGCCGGTGGCGCGCAAGCCCGGCGCGACCCGCCACGGGCCGGGCGCCGCGCTCATGCTGGGCGCGCTGGGCGTCGTGTACGGCGACATCGGCACGAGCCCGCTCTACGCGTTCAAGGAGGCGGTGAAGGCGGCGACCGCGGGCGGCGCCTCGGTGCCGGCAGCCGCCACGGGCGCGGTGTCGCTGATCCTGTGGGCGCTGATCCTGATCGTGTCGCTGAAATACGCGGTGCTGATCCTGCGGGCCGACAACCGCGGCGAGGGCGGCATCGTCGCCATGCTGGCGCTGCTCGGCGCCCGTCAGGCCCGGCCGGGCACGTGGAAGGCGCTGCTCCTGGTGGTCGGGCTGGTGGGCGCGGCCCTGCTCTACGGCGACGGCGCGATCACGCCGGCGATCTCGGTCCTGTCGGCGATCGAGGGGCTGAAGGTCGACGCGCCGTCACTCGGCCCGTACGTCGTGCCGATCACCCTGGTGATCCTGGTCGGGCTGTTCCTCGTCCAGCACAAGGGCGTGGCCGCCATCGGCCGGGTCTTCGGACCCGTCATGCTCGTCTGGTTCGTCGTCCTGGTCCTGCTCGCTCTCCCGAGCATCCTGCGCGCGCCGGAGATCCTGTCGGCGGCCAACCCGTTCCGGGCGGTGGACTTCCTGATCCATGCCGGCTGGCACGTCAGCTTCCTGATGCTGGGCGCGGCGTTCCTGGCGGTGACCGGCGGCGAGGCGATGTACGCCGATCTCGGCCATTTCGGCGCCCCGGCGATCCGGATCGCGTGGTTCGGCCTCGTCCTGCCGGCGCTGCTGATCCACTATTGCGGGCAGGGCGCGCTGATCATCGCCGACCCGAGCGCGATCGAGAATCCGTTCTACCGGCTCGCGCCGGACTGGGCGCATTACCCTCTGGTGGCGCTCGCCACGATGGCGACCGTCATCGCCTCGCAGGCGGTGATCTCGGGCGTCTACTCGCTCACCCAGCAGTCGATCCAGCTCGGCTTCATGCCGATGATGCGGGTGGTGCACACCGACGAGGACGAGCGCGGCCAGATCTACGTGCCGGCGGTGAACTGGCTGCTCGCCGCGGCGACCCTGACGGCCGTGGTGGTGTTCGGCTCCTCCGACGCGCTCGCCGGCGCCTACGGCATCGCGGTCTCGGCACTCATGGGCATCACCACGCTGCTCGCCGCGCTGATCGCGCTCCGCTGGGGCTACAACCCGGTCCTGGTCCTCGCGGTCAACGGCTTCTTCCTCGGCATCGACCTCGTGTTCTTCTCCGCCAACAGCGTGAAGCTGTTCGAGGGCGGCTGGTTTCCGCTGCTGCTCGCCGCCGCGGTCGCCTTCCTGATGCTGACCTGGATGAAGGGCAACCTCGTCCTCGAGTCGGTCCGGCAGACCATGCGCATGTCCGAGGCGGCCTTCCTGTCCAGCCTCAGCTCGCACCCGCCGGTGACGCTGCCCGGAACCGCGGCCTTCCTGACCGCCGCCACCGAGGGCATCCCGATGGCGCTGGGCCGCCTGCTGGAGCGCAGCCGCTGCCTGCATGAGCGGATCCTGCTGATCACCGTCATCTACGAGGAGGAGCCGGTGATCCCGGCGAGCGAGCGGGCGCAGGTCACCCTGGTGGCGCAGGGGATCCGCAGGGCGATCTCCGAGTACACGCCGGGCATGGAGCGCGTCGTGCTGCGCTACGGCTTCATGCAGATTGCCTCGATCCCCGAGGGGCTGCAATGCGCGGTGGCGAGCGGGCTGCTGCCGCCGGAATATCTCGAGGACATGACCTACTTCGTCGGCCACGAGGTGGTGATCCCGTCGCCGACCCATCCCGGCATGGCGCCGTGGCGGGAGGGCCTGTTCGCCTTCATGAAGCGGAACGCCGAGCGCACCGGCGCCCATTTCGGCCTGCCGACCCGGCAGATCGTGGAGGTGGGCACCGAGATCGAGATCTGACCGGCCGCGGCGCGCGCGGGGGCCACGCTGCGGAGGCCGAGGCCGGCCGTCTTTCGCATTGAAAACGGCCCCGTTCGCCAGCATATCGCCACCGCAATTTCCCCCACAGCGGAGGCATCACCCGTGAGCGAGACGATCGAGCGGCACGAGTTCGGGGCGGAGGTGGGTCGCCTCCTCGACCTCGTCGTGCACGCGCTCTACTCCGACCGCGAGATCTTCCTGCGCGAACTCGTCGCCAACGCCGCCGACGCCATGGACCGGCGGCGATTCGAGGCGCTGACCTCGGCGGCGAGCGCCCTGCCGCCGGAGGCCAAGGTCCGAATCGCGCCCGACAAGGAGGCGCGGACCCTGACCGTTTCGGACGCCGGCATCGGCATGACCAAGGAGGATCTCGCCACCAACCTCGGGACCATCGCGCGCTCCGGCACGCGGGCCTTCTCGCAGACGCTGGAATCCGCCAAGGCCGAGGACCGACCGAGCCTGATCGGCCAGTTCGGCGTCGGCTTCTACTCGGCCTTCATGGTCGCCGACCGAGTCACCGTCACGTCGCGCCGCGCCGGCAGCGACGAGGCTTGGACCTGGGCCTCGGAAGGGCAGGGCAGCTACACGCTGGAGCCGGCCACGCGGGCCGAACCCGGCACCGACATCGTCCTGCACCTCAAGGCGGATGCCGACGAGTACCTCGAGCCCTACCGCCTCGACCATCTGGTGCGGAAATGGGCCGACTTCATCACCGTGCCGATCGCCGTCGTGCGCGACGGCAAGGACGAGTCGGCCAACCAGGGCACCGCGCTCTGGCGCAAGGCGAAGTCCGAGGTCACCGAGGAGCAGTACGAGGAATTCTACCACTCCATCGGCATGAACTTCGACAAGCCGTGGGCGACGCTTCACTGGCGCGCCGAGGGTCAGCTCGAGTTCTCCGCCCTGCTCTTCATCCCCGGCTCGAAGCCGTTCCAGGCCCTCGAGAACGAGCGGCAGAGCAAGGTCCGGCTCCATGTCCGACGGATGTTCATCACCGACGAGGCCGAACTGCTGCCGCCGTGGCTGCGCTTCGTCCAGGGCGTGGTCGACACCGAGGACCTGCCGCTGAACGTCTCCCGCGAGATGCTGCAGTCGACCCCGGCGCTCGCCCGGATCCGCCGCGCGGTTACCGGGCGCGTCGTCTCCGAACTCACCACCCGCGCCAAGGACGCGGAGGGCTACCAGTCCTTCTGGGAGAACTTCGGCCCCGTCCTCAAGGAGGGCATCTACGAGGATTTCGAGCGTCGGGGCGAGATCGCGCCGCTCCTGCGCTTCCGCTCCTCGGCGGTCGAGGGCTGGACCTCGCTGCCCGACTACGTGTCCCGCATGAAGGACGGCCAGGAGGCGATCTACTACCTCGTCGCCGACGATGCCGAGGCGCTGAAGTCGTCGCCGCAACTGGAGGGCTTCCGGGCCCGCGGCCTCGAGGTGCTGCTCCTCTCCGACCACGTCGACGCCTTCTGGCCCGATCAGCTCGGCACCTTCGACGGGAAGCCGCTCCGCTCGATCACCAAGGGGGGGCTCGACCTCTCGAAGTTCGCGCTCGAGGGCGAGCAGCCGGAGGCGCCCGAGGGCATCGACGCCTTCGTCGCCGCCGTGAAGACGGCCCTGGGCGCCGAGGTCTCGGACGTGCGCACCACCGACCGGCTCGTGGATTCGGCCGTGGTTCTCTCGGCCGGCAGCGGCGGGCCCGACTTGCAGATGCAGCGGCTCATGCGCCGGGCCGGGCGGGCCGGCGCCGGGCAGCCGGTTCTGGAGATCAACCCGCGCCACCCGCTGATCCGGGCGCTGGCCGCGGCGCCCGAATCGGAGGTGCCGCAGGCCGCCGGCACGCTCCTCGACCTCGCCCGCATCCAGGACGGCGACAGCCCCCGCGACCCGGCGGCCTTCGCCCGCACGGTGGCGGCGGCCCTCGCGGCCGCGCGGGGCGCGTAGGACTACGGAGACCCGCGCCGCGCGCCGCCGGGAGGCCGCGCGCGGCGTGTGTCTCCACACACCTCCGTTCGGGATGATTGTGGGTTCGGTTGATCATTCGGAAATGGTCAAGCCATAACTTCGCCACCGGTCGGGATCATTGCCCGGCCGATGGCGCGGGCGCGGTGGGGGCCGCAGGCGTCTGAGCCGAACCCTCTCGCGCGCCTCGGGCGCGCCTCACGGACGCTGCATGAACCCGGTCGAGGCTGAAGCCGGCAACGGACAGGCGGTCGCGGCGGCGCGGACCCGGGCCCACGCCCGGGCGTATCGCCACAGCGGACGCGTGCGCGCCATGCGCCGGCTGATCCCGGTGGTCGCCGGCGGCGCGGTGGCGCTGCTGTTGGCCTACCTGTTCAACCCCTTCGCGGCACCGTTGCCGGGCGTCTCGGTCGGTCCGGTGACGCTGGCCGGTTCGAAGGTCCGCATGGAGAATCCGCGGCTCTCGGGCTTCCGCCAGGGCACCCGCGGCTACGAGGTGACGGCCGACGCCGCGCTCCAGGACGTGCGCAAGCCGAGCCAGATCGAGCTGCAGCAGATGCGCGGCCACATCGCCACCGACGATCAGGGCGGCATCGCCCGCCTCGCGGCGACGTCGGGCCTGTTCGACACCGCCCGCGAGGCGCTCGACCTGAAGGACGACATCCGCATCTGGACCGACAAGGGCGAGGAGGCGCGCCTGCGCTCCGCCGCCGTCGCGTTCAAGACCGGGTCCATCAGCTCGCAGGAGCCCGTCACGGTCTCGAGCCCGCGGGCCAACGTGAAGGCCGACACCCTCGACGTCGTCGAGAATGGCAAGCGGATCTCCTTCATCGGCAACGTCCACGTGGTCATCGCGAACGAGGATCAGGCGGAGAAGCCGCAGGCCCGCATTCTGACCTCGGACGCCGAAGCCGCGGACGGTGCCCGATGAGCGCCGCCCGCCTCCTCTGCGCGGCCCTGGCGGCCGGGCTGGTTCTCGCCGGCCCGGCGCTGGCCGAGAAGCCGGCGCGCAAGGACTCGCCCTTCGGTAATATCGGCGGCGGCGGCAAGGATCCGATCAAGATCGACGCCGACCGGCTCGACGTGTTCGACCGGGAGAACAAGGCGGTCTTCGCCGGCAACGTCGTGGCCGTGCAGGGCGACAGCACCATCCGCTGCTCGACCATGACGGTGACCTACAAGCGCGGCAGGGACGCCCCCGGCAAGGGCGCCAGGGGCGACGCCAAGACTGAAGCGCGGGACGAGGGCGCCGACGCGGCGCCGCGGAACCCCGCCGAGAACGGGATTCAGAAGGTCGACTGCGCCGGGCCGGTGACGGTGGTGCAGAAGGATCAGGTCGCCACCGGTGACCACGCGGTGTTCGACCAGGACGCCAAGCGGATCGTGCTGACCGGCAACGTCGTCCTGAGCCAGTGCCAGAACGTCACCCGCGGGCAGCGGCTCGTCTACGACATGAACACCGGGCGCGCGAACATGGACCCGGTGGCGGGGGGGCGCGTCTCGGCCCTGTTCGTGCCCGGAGAGAAGTCCGACGCCAAGGACGGCAAGGCGAAGGGCTGCACCCAGCCGCCGCCCAGGCCGAAGGCGCAGGTCGATTGAGCGGCGCCGTGGCGTTCCAGGCGGGCCCGCAGGAGCCGGCGGGCCGGACGGGCTGGCTCGGCCGCCTGTTCGGCCGGCGCGCGCGGCCGAACGAGGCCGCCGAGTCCGACGGCTGGTCCGCGGCCGATGAGGGTGGCCTCGGCATCCTCAGCGTGCGCGGCCTGCGCAAGAGCTACGGCGCCCGCACGGTCGTCCACGAGGCCGGCCTCACCGTGCGCACCGGCGAAGCCGTCGGACTGCTCGGGCCGAACGGCGCCGGCAAGACCACGATCTTCTACATGATCACCGGGCTTGTGGCGGCCGACCGCGGCCACATCACCCTGGACGGCCTGCCGATCACGCACCTGCCCATGTACCAGCGGGCGCGGCTCGGGATCGGCTACCTGCCGCAGGAGGCCTCGATCTTCCGCGGGCTCACCGTGGAGGACAACATCCGCGCGGTGCTGGAGGTGGTCGAGCCCGATCGCAAGACGCGCGCGCGCAAGCTCGATTCCCTGCTCGAGGAATTCGACATCGCGCGCCTGCGCAAGTCGCCCTCGATCGCGCTCTCGGGCGGCGAGCGGCGGCGCTGCGAGATCGCCCGGGCGCTCGCCTCCTCGCCGACCTTCATGCTGCTGGACGAGCCCTTCGCGGGCATCGACCCGATCGCGGTCGGCGACATCCAGGATCTGGTGAAGCATCTGAAGCAGCGCGGCATCGGCGTGCTGATCACCGACCACAACGTCCGCGAGACGCTGGGCCTGATCGACCGCGCCTACATCGCCCATTCCGGCCGAATCCTCACGGAGGGCACGCCCGAGGAGATCGTGGCGAACCCGGACGCGCGCCGGCTCTATCTCGGCGAGGATTTCCGGCTCTAAGCCGGCCGCCGCACCCGCACGGGCAGGGCGGGCGGTCGTTCAGCCCTTCCAGTTCTTCAGCGCCGCGAACGGGCTGTCCGAGCCGGCCGGCTTCTCCGGGTTCAGCACCGGCTCCACCTGGGCGATCGCGTCCGCCATCGAGAAGGCCGACCCGCTCTGGAGCCGGCCGCCCGCCGCGTCGCGGTGGCCGCCGCCGCGGAACAGGCGGGCGCCGTCGAGGGCCGTGCCGTCGTTGGACCGGAACGACAGCGTGCCCATCCGCTGGACGTTGACCACGCGCTTGGCCCGGCCCGCATCCATGATCAGGTCGGAGACCCGCTGGAATGTGCCCGAGTCGAGGGCGAAGGACAGGAGCGTGCCGTCCTTCAGCGGTCGGAACAGGGAGTCCGAGCGGGCGAGCGCCCGGGCGAGTCGCATGCGCGTCGTCAGGGTGGGGTCGTCGTCCGGCGCGTCGCGCAGCAGCGCGTCGACCACGCCGGCGCGGATCGCCGAGGCGCGGCGCTCCAGATCGGCCGGGCTCGCCCCGTCCCGCAGGGCGGCGGCGGCCGCGAGGAGGATCTCGGACACGAAGCGGTCGTGCCAGGGATGCCCGACCGGCACGTAGCTCGACACGACCTCCCAGAACAGCTCGTCCAGGGCGAGGCCGCCCCGGAAGGCGGGGCTCTCCTTGCGCCACAGGTCGAGGGCATCGACCGCGGTGAGCAGGCTCGACAGGTCGGTCGCGGGCTCGTGCGCGGCGAACAGGGCCCGGTGCTCGAAGGTCATCCGCGTGGCGCAGATGTCGTCCTCGATCAGCACGGCGATCTCGGGGTCGCCCAGGTCGATCCGGTGGAGCGCCGGCCGCTCGGCGTCGGGCGCCGCGTCCAGGCCAAGGCGCCGCAGCTGGTCGAGGGAGGAGGCGTGGTGGTCGAGGACCACGAGCCGGTGCTTCTGCCCGTCCGCGCGTCGCCGGTTCATCGCGGCGAACTTCTTCAGGCCCGCGATGGTCTGCTCCTCCAGGCCGAGGTCGGTCATCAGCAGGATCTCGCGCTCCGCCGCGCGGCCGAGGCGCTTGATCTCGTCCTCGAAGACGGGGCCGACATCGCTGTAGCGCGGCACGTGGACGACGCGCTCGACCGTGGCGCAGGCGGCGGCGACCGTGGAGGCGCCGTAGCCGTCGAGGTCGTGGTGGGTGATCTGGATCAGGCGCAACGGGCGGACTCGAAGGGTGACGGAGCGGCCCGTCTACGACGCCCGGCGCCGGGAGGCGAGGGGCGGCGGGCCTTCCGTCCGGCGGCATTCGGTGCAGAATGGTCCCGGGCCGCCGCGAGTCGCGAAGGACCGGCCGGCCACGGAGACCCCCAAGGGGCCCGTCATACCGGGAGGACACGATGGCCCTGGCCGCAACGCCGCGCGTGCGCCGCATCCAGACGATCTCGCTCGCCCTGCTCGTCACGGCGGGCGTCGTCAACTACGTCGACCGGGCCACCCTGGCGGTGGCCAACCCGCTGATCCGCGAGGATCTCGGCCTCTCGATCCCCGACATGGGATTGCTGCTCTCGGCCTTCCTCTGGGCCTACGCCTTCGCGCAGCTCCCGGCCGGGGCGCTCGCCGACCGGCTCGGCCCGCGCCTGACGCTGACGCTCGGCCTGACCTGCTGGTCGTTCGGCCAGATGCTCGGCGGCGCGGTGACGTCGTTCTGGCAGTTCGTGAGCGCGCGGATCGTGCTCGGTGTCGGCGAGGCGCCGCATTTTCCGACCTGCGCCCGGGTCTCCCGGGACTGGTTCAACATCCGCCAGCGCGGCACCGCCACGGGAATCTGGAACTGCGCCTCCTCGCTCGGGACCTTCCTGGCCCTGCCGCTGCTCACCTTCCTCATGGTGAGCTTCGGCTGGCGGGCGATGTTCGTCATCATGGGCGCGGCCGGCCTCGTGCTCGCCGCGATCGTCTACCTGGTCTTCCGCAACCCGCGCGAGACCGACCTGACGCCGGGGGAGCGCGCCTTCCTGGAAGAGGGCGACGCCCCGAACGCGAGCCGCGCGGTCACCTGGAGCGCGTGGCGACGGCTCTTCGGGTTCCGCACCAGCTGGGGGATGATCGTCGGCTATTTCGGCTGCATCTACATGACGTGGCTCTACACCGCGTGGCTGCCGAGCTACCTCGAGATCGAGCGACACTTCACCCTGCAGAAGACCGGCCTCGTCGGCTCGATCCCCTTCGCCTTCGGCGTGCTGGGCGGGATCCTGGGCGGCCGCGTCGTCGATGTCCTCGTCCGCCGCGGCGTCGACCCGATCCGCAGCCGCAAGATCCCGATGGTCGGCTCCCTGGTGGCGACTGCCGCCTTCACGGTGGTGGCGGCGCTGACGCCGAGCGACACCCTCGCCATCGCCTGCATCTCGGCCTCGCTGTTCCTGGTCTACATGAGCTCGTCGTCGGCCTGGGCGATGGCCTCCGTGGCGGCGCCGGCGAGCTGCACGGCGTCGCTCGGCGCCATGCAGAATTTCGGCGGCTACATCGGCGGCGCCCTGGCGCCGACCGTGACGGGCTTCATCGTCGGCGGCACGGGCCACTTCTCCATGGCCTTCATCACCGGGGCCGCGATCGCCCTGGTGGCGGCCCTGGGCTACTGGACGCTGATCCAGGATCCCATCGCCGACGAGGGACCGGAGAGCCCGATCGTCGGCGCGCTCGGGGCCGCGCGCTAGGCGGGCCGACCGCGCTTCCTTGGCGTCAGCCCCTCGTGTCACCCCCGCAGGTTCGGCGCGGCGAGGATCAGGTCGCGGAGGTGCGTGCGGGCCGTGAAGCTGCGGCGCATCAGGTCGACGAAGGTGGCGGCCGGCCCGTCCCAGTCGTGGCGCGCCGCGTGGGCGCGCGCGGCGGTGGCGTCGAAGGGCAGCCGCCCCTCGATCGCCGCCGCCATCAGCTCGGTGAGCCGCTCGACCCGGTCGGGGGCGTCCGGGTCGAAGTAGCTCGCCGCGCTGCCGCCGGCCTCCGGGATGGCCGTGAGGCTCGAGGCGATCACCGGCGTCCCGCGGGCGAGGCTGTCGAGGACAGGGATGCCCCAGCCCTCGCCGCGGCTCGGGAAGACCAGGGCGGCGGCCCGGGCGTAGAGGTCGGACAGGCCCCGGTCGTCGATGCCGGCGATGTGCACCGCGTCCGGCGTCCGGGCGAGGCGGTCGAGGGTCTCGGGCCGCTCGCCGTCGCCCTTGCCGACGACGATCAGCCGGGCCGCGCCCTGCGGCAGCCGCGCGAAGGCGTCGAGGACGAGGCCGAGATTCTTCCGCGGCTCCAGCCGGCCGACCATCAGCAGGTAGGGGCGCCCGTCGGCGAGCGGCGTCCGCTCCGTGACCGCCTGCGGCGGCGTGGAGCCGCAGCGCACCTCGGCGATGCGCTCCCGCGCGATGCCGTAGACGTTGGCGATGGAGTCGCGGCTGTAGTCGGAGATGGTCAGGACCAGCTTGGCGCGCCGCGCCGAGAGCCGGGTCAGGATCTTGTTCCGCCAGCGCATCGACCAGGGGAAGAATTCGGGATGCGTCTCGAACAGGATGTCGTGGACCACGACCACCTGCCGGTCGCCCGGCACCAGCGGCGGGGCGATGTAGGTAGTCAGCAGCGTGTCCAGCCGGTCGCGCAGGAACAGCCACGGCCAGACCAGGGTCAGCCGCACGGTCGCGGGCACGCGCGGTAGCCGTTGGTGCTCGATGTTGTCGCCCGAGACGATGCGGGCGCAGGCCTCCGGGTCGCCGGAATAGACTACGTAGGTGGCGTCCGGGTGGCGGGCGGCGGCCCGCCCGATGATGTTCACGAGCCAGGTCCGGCTGCCCTGCGGCTTGCCGGTGAGCACGTGCGCGTCGATGCCGATGCGAAGCATGTTACGGGCTCCTGTAGGCGCCGAAGGTCGGGGCCTCGCCGGGGGCGTAGGCCTGGCCGGCGATGTCGCGGGTGGCGCCGAGCGGGATGCCGGCGCGGGCCGGGGGCGCCGTCAGGGCGAGCCCGCCGGTCATGGGGTTCGCGGGATCGCGGAAGGCGGGCGTGCCGGTGAGGTCGGGACCCTGGCCGTTGAGCGGCAGGCTCGCCCCGTCGCCGGTGGCCTGCGTGTCCCAGCGGTAGAGCGGGGCGCCGACGGCGCTGCCGAGGAAGTTCGGCCCGATCGCGTTGTTGTTGTCGGTGGTGGTCGCCTCGACCACGATCGCGGCGACGTTCGGCCGCGTCGCGTAGGCGATGTTGTTGAGGACCCGGTTGTTCGACGTGCGGTCGACCTGCTTGGTGTAGTCGGAGGCGAGCACGATCTCGCCGCGGTAGACGTGCTTGCCGCCGGAATCGCGCATGTTGCCGTAAGTCGTGTTGTTCACCACCGTGTTAGAGCCGGCGTCGAACAGGTTGATCCCGGCACCGTCATTGTCGGCCGCGACGTTGAACGCGACGACGTTGCCGTCGCACCACTGGTCGATCTGGATCCCGTTGCCGTCCTGGCCGGTCGTCTCCTTCTGGCCGGTGACAATGTTGTACCGGATGGTGTTGCGGTCGCCCGCGTCCTGGGCGGCGTCCTTCGCGTAGACGTGGATGCCGGAGGTGCCCGACATCCCCACGCCGTTGCCCGAGACGCGGTTGCCCTCCACCACGTAGCCGGAGCCGTTGATCTCCATCCCGTGGATGCCGTTGCCGGTCACGGTGTTGTCGAGGATGTAGCTCGGGTCCTCCCGGGGCGCGTTGATCACGTCGACCGCCACACCGTGGGTCTGGTTGTCGGCGAGGGTGTTGCCGCTGATGCGGTGACCCGCCCCGGCACCGTCACCGATCCAGATCCCCAGGCCGGAGCGTGACACGGTCGAGCCCGCGACCGTGACGTGGCTCGATCCCCGGCGGATGATGAAGCCGGAATTCACCGCGCCCTGCACGGTGAGGCCTGTGACCGTGACGTAGACGGCGTTCTCGAACACCACGGAGTTGGACAGGCGCGGCTGCGTGCCGGGTTCTGCCGCCACCGTCACGGGCGCCGCCGCGGTCCCGCGCGACCCGACGAACACGACGTCGCCGTAGCTGCCGCCGCGGACGAGCACGCTCGAGCCGGGACCGAGCGCGGCGAAGGGCACGTCGGCGAGCCGTGCCACCGTGGTGTAGCCGGGCTTCGTGCCGCCGGCGGGGTCGACCAAGATGTTCTGCTGCACCTGCGCGTCGGCCGGCCCGCAGGCGGCCAGGAGAGGCAGCACCAGCGCCGACAGGGCGCAGCCGAGGACCGTGCGGGGCCGCCTCATGCCGCGAGGGCCCGGGCGATGGCGAGGCGCTTGCGCCGCTGGAACAGACGCCGCCACACGGTCCGGCCGGCCTCCGGGCTGATCCGCGTCAGCGCGCGGGCCGCCATCTGCCAGCCGGGCAGGAGCGCCTGCGGCATCGCGAGGTCGGCGACCCGGTGGCGCGCCGCCGCGCCGAGCGGCGGCGGCCCGACGAGGCCGAGGCGGCCGAGATCGGCCACGAGGTCCGGGCGCTTGCGGTACCACAGCACCAGGGCCGCGCCCTCGCGCTCGGCGATGCGCAGATAGGCCGCCTCGTCGAGGAGATGGTGGTGGTAGCCCAGCGCCTCGGGGGCGTAGAACAGGCGCATGCCGCGCCGGGCCAGCCGCTCGCCCAGCTCGATGTCCTCGTGCCAGAACAGCTTCGGATCGAAGCCCCCGGCTTCCCCCAGGAAGTGCCGGTCGACGCTGACGTTGCAGGTCAGGAACGCGTCCCAGCCGACCTCCTCGCGGCCCGCCAGGGCGTCGTAGGAGGCGTCGTGGTGGAGCGCCGAGAACGGCGAGAAGGGCAGCGCCGGGTCGATGGTCATCCGGCCGAGGATCGCGGTCTCCCGCCCGCCCCGCCGGGTGTGGGCGAGCCGGTGCGCCTCGACGAGGCTCGGCACCGGGATGGTGTCGTCGTTGACGATCAGGAGGCGCTCGCCCCGGGCCGCCGCGATGGCGCGGTTGCGGGCGGCGTTCGCCCCGGCATTCTCCTGGCGCAGGTGCACCACGGGGATCCGGCCCGTGGCGACAGCGCGGCTGACGATTGTCCCGGTGTGATCGGTCGAGCCGTCGTCGCAGACGACGATCTCGAAGGGCGCCTCCGTCTCCTGCCGGTCGAAGGCCCGCAGGCACAGACGCAGCGTGTCGGCGCGGTTGTAGGTCGGGATGATGACCGAGAGCACGGGTCCATCGCTCATGACGAGGCTTCCGGAAGCGGGAGGGGGAGGGGATCGGACGGGTTGCGGCGCAGGCACAGCCACCCCGCGGCGGCGGTCGCGAGGGTCGCGACGGCGGGCACCGTCACGGGGACCAGCGCGGCGGGGCCGGCTGCCCAGGCGAGGGCGGTGAGGAGGGCCGGCGCGGCGAGGGTCGGCACGTCGGCCAGGGCGAGCGGCGGTCCGGCCTCCCGCCAGAAGGCCTGAGCCAGGACGCCGAGCATCGCCGCCTCGGCGAGCAGCGCGGCGAGGCCCGCGCCGAGGAGCGGGTCCCAGGGGATCAGCAGCGTGCAGGCGATGAGGTTGGTGACGCAGGCCGCCGCGCTGCCGCGTACCGCGAAACCGGTCCGGCCCAGCGGGACGAGGCCCGCGAACAGGACCGTGGCGGCGATCAGCAGGACGCTCATCCCGGTGGCGACGCGCAGCACCGGGACGGCGCCGCCGAAATCCGGACCGAAGGCGAGGCGTACCAGGGGCTCCGCGAGGGCGCAGGCCGCCACCGCTCCGGCGCAGGACGCGGCGAGGATCGGCACCAAAGCGCCGCGGACCCGCGCGCGCAGGGCGGTCGTGCCGGCGCGCGACCGTCCGTCAACCAGGGGCCCGACGGCGCGCCCGAAGACCGGCACCAGCGGCGCGCACAGGGTGATCGCCACCGCGGCGCCGAACTCGAAGAACCGGAAGCCGGCCGTGAACTGGCCGAGCTCGGCCGCGCCCGCGAAGGCGGCCAGCATCATCAGGCTGATCCGGCCGTTGAGCGAGCCGAGGGCGTTCGAGACGCCCACCCCCGCCGCGGCCCGGATCGTCGCGAGCGCGTGCGGCAGCGAGGCGGGGCGGGCGGGCACGAGGTGCAGCGCCAGCGCCAGCCCGACCGCGCCGTACGCGATGCCGGCGGCCACCGCCACGAGGCTGAGCGCCGCCTCCGGAAGCTGAAGCCAGAGCGCGAGTGCCGTCCCGCCGATCAGCAGGGCGGCGTTGGCGAGCGACGGCCAGACGGACCAGCCCGGCCGCCCGCAGACCTGGAACAGGGCGTCGAGGAAGCGGGCGGCCGCGAGCGGCATCAGCAGGGCGGCGAGCGCGAGGGCGGGCCGGATCGAATCCGGCAGCATCGGCAGGACGCCGAGGAGCGCGGCACCCGTCCCGAGGCCGAGAACGAGGCGCGCCGACAGCATCCGGCCGAACTCGGCCGCCCGCATCTCCGGTCTGACCGCGCCGAGCCGCGCCCCGAATGTCAGCGTGGTGCCGAAATCCGCCGCGATCAGCGCCACCGCGAGGATCGCCAGGGCGAGGCCGTAGCGGCCCAGCGCCGCCGGGCCGGCGAAATGGCCGACCATCACGAAGGCCGCGAAGCCGGCCGCGAGGTAGACGCCGCGCCCCGCCGCCTGCCCGAGCAGGTTCGCGCCGTAGCGCAGCCCGCCGGCGCGCCTCCGTCCCGACAATCGGTTTACCAAGCGGAGCATCTCTCGGTGAAGCCTGACTGAAAACTGCGACCTACGATTGCATCGTGGCAGGCTGCGTATGGCTTGCAACCGCAAGCTCAATTTATGGTTGCAGAGTTGTCGCGTTGGGAAAAACCGGAGGACTGCGTATGTCCGAGACAGCCGCTGGACCGGATCTGCGTCTCTCGCGCGGAGCGGACGCGGAGGCGGGGCGTCTCCGGTGGGTCGAGGTGCGGGCTGCCCTGTCCGCCGACCGCGATCACTGGCGCCGCCGCGGCGGCGGGCCGGCCCGCCTGCGCCGGGGCTACCACGCGGTCTGGCTCTACCGCCTGTCCCGCTACGCCCACGAGCGCGGCTGGCGGATGGCGGCGTGGCTGCTGTGGCTGGTGAACGGCTGGTGGACGGGCGCCGACATCCCGCCCTCCAGCCGCATCGCCGGCGGCCTGTTCCTGCCGCAGCCCTACGGAACCGTGATCGCCGGCGCCGTGGGCCGCGACGCCGCCTTCGGGATCCAGGCCTCCATCGGCGGCCTGCTGAAGGAGCCGGATCAGGACATCGGCGGCGGTCCCGGCCTCCCTGTGCTGGGCGACGACGTGGTCCTGGAGGCCGGCGCCATCGTGCTCGGGGCCGTGTCGATCGGCGACCGGGCCCGGATCGGTCCGCGGACCACTATCCTCAAGCCCGTCCAGGCCGACGAGGAGGTCATGCCGCAGCCCTGGCGGCCGCTTCCCGGCCGGGGAGTCGCGGCGTGAGCGGTCCGATGACGGATCACCTCACCCTGTCGGGGCTGCGGCGCCTCCTGGCGGCCGACTTCGCCCGCGTCCTGCGCCAGACCACGGGCGGGAAGCCGACCTCGCGGCTCCGGCGCCTGATGCACCTCACGCTGCCGGCCATGCAGGTGGCGATCCTCCACCGGACCGCGCACCTGCTGCACGGCCGGGGCTGGCGCCGCTGCGCCGCCCTGGTGGCGGACCTGTCCCTGCGGCTCACAGGCGCCAGCCTGCATCCGGGCTCGCGCCTCGGGCCCGGCCTGTTCGTGCCGCACCCGGCGCGGGTCGCGTTCTGCGGCACCGGGGGCGCCGACCTGACGCTCCTGCCCGGCACACTGGTCGGGCCGCGGGACTGGATCCTGCCGAGCCAGCCGTTCCCCGCCGACGGCCCCCGCCTGGGCGACGGCGCCGTGGTCGGCGCGCACGCCGCGGTGCAGGGAGCAGTGACCATCGGCGCGGGCGCGACGGTCGGGATCGGGGTCTGCAGCCTCCGGGACGTCCCGGCCGGCACCGTCACGATGGTGGTCCAGCGGCAGCTCCGCAGCGGCGGGCGCGGCTCGGAGGTGGGCCATGGGCGCTAGGACCGGCCGCGCCCGGCCCGCGCCCGTGTCACGCGCGACCGTGCTCCCGGCGCACCGTCCGCTGCGCGCCCCGGCCCTCCCGCTCCGGGGCGAGCTGGCGGCGCAGGACGCGCTCGTAGGCGTCGAAGATGCCGCGCCACGTGAACGCCTCGGCGTGGCGGCGTCGGGACGCCTCGCCCATGACCTCCAGGCGGCGCGGCCCGGCCCGCACGAGGCCGAGAATACCCCGCCGCAGCTCCGTCTCGTCGCCGAAATACAGCGCCTGCGGCCCCGCCACCCAGCGGTTGAACGGGTTGTCGTGGGCGAGGATCGGCGAGCCCGCCCCCAGCGCCTCGACCAGCGAGGGGTTGGTCCCGCCCACCGTGTGGCCGTGGATGTGGAAGCGGGCGTGGAAGCGGAGCGCGGCCACGCGCTCGGCCTCGTAGATCGCGCCGGCGAAGATCACGTCCGGGCCGCCCGCCGCGCGGACGGCGCGGTGATACGGATCGGACTCCGCGAGCTTGCCCAGCACGAGCAGCGGCAGCCCCGGCCGGACCTCGCTCCAGGCCCGCACGATCTGGAGCACGAGGTTCTCGGGCACCACCCGGGCGATCAGCAGGCCGTAATCGCGCGGGCGCAGCCCGAACTTCGCAAGCGGGTCGGTCGAGGCCTCAAGCACCGGGTCGGCGCCGTACGCGATGGTGGAGATCCGTGCGGCGGAGGTCCTGCGGGCGAGGTGCTTGGCGATCTCCGGGTGGTCCGCCACGAGGTGGGTCGAGAACAGGCTGCCGAGGCGCTCGTTCAGCCAGAACCAGGCCTTGGCGGGCTTCGACCAGCGGTCCCGCTTCCACTCGATGCCGTCCATGTTCATGACGCTGCGCTTGGCCGTCAGCCGGTAGAGCAGCGAGAACGCCGCGGTGTTGTAGCCGAGCACGAGGGGCAGGGCGGGCCTGAAAGCCGCCCGCAGGGTGCATTTCAGGTCGAACACGATCGTCGAGACGGCGCCGTCGCCGCGGACCGCGACCGGGATGAGTGTGATCCCGCGCCAGACCGTCAGCGGCGCCGGCTCGCGCACCTGACAGTAGACCTCGACCCGCCAGCCCCGCGCCACGAGCTCCAGCGCGAGGCGCTCCGCCAAAGTCTCGAACCCCCCGTGCGCCGCCGGCACCCCGCGGGTGCCGAGGATCGCCACCGCCGGGCGCCCGCCCGATCCCCCCGCTTTCACACGCGCCGTGGGCGCGGCACGTTCAGAGGAGCCTGAAGCATGGTCACGGTCGAACAGCGTCTGTTCCGGGAGATGGGAGCCGGGGGCTATTCCCGGCACGACCACCGGATGGAGTACATCGTGCGCGTCAACGCGCTGCTCCGGCCGGACATGCGGGTGATGGAGTTCGGCGCGGGGCGCGGCAAGTGGAGCGATGACCCGGTCCCATTGCGGCGGCACCTCGGCGACTTCCGGGGACGCTGCGCCCAGGTCGTCGCCTGCGACGTCGACGAGGCGGTCCTCGGCAACAAGTCGGCCGACGAGGTCCGGCTGATCGGTCACGACGGGGTGCTGCCATTCCCGGACGCGAGCTTCGACCTGATCTCGGCCTTCTCGGTCCTCGAACATATCGAGCATCCCGAGGTCACCGCGGCGGAGCTCGGCCGGGTGCTCGCCCCTGGCGGCTGGCTCTGCGCCTGGACGCCGAACCGCTGGGGCTATGTCGGGATCGGGGCGCGGCTCGTGCCGAAGCGGCTGCACGCCCGGGTGCTGCGCCTCGTCGAGCCGCGGCGGGTCGAGATCGACTCGTTCGTGCCGCTCTACACGATGAACACGGAGGCGGCGCGGAAGCGGCTTTTCCCAACTGACCGGTTCGAGCACTTCACCTACAGTTTCGACGGGCAGCCGTTCTATCATGGCGAGAACATCGTCCTGGGCAAGTTCTGGGAGCTGCTGTTCCGGCTCACGCCGGGCCCGTTCAAGGGCTACCACATGGTGTTCATCCGCAAGCGGCCGTGACGGTTCATAAGATCAGAGACGAAGACTGCGCAGGTGGCCGGCGAACCTGCGCATGTCGTCGGCTTTGCGGGCGAGGTCCGGCTGCCCGCGCAGCCGGGCCGCGAGACCGTAGGCGAGCGCCCGCAGGGTGAAGCCGAGCCGGAGCGGCCCCGAGAAGAAGGCGGGCGACGACAGGGGCCGGCCGGCATTGCGCAGGCTGTAGATGGCGGCCAGCCCATCGAGCCAGCGGGCCGAGCGTGTGCTGCCGGAGCCGCCCTGGAGGTGGGTGACGGCGATGTCCGGGCGGTAGGCGACGCGCCAGCCGGCATCGCGCAGGCGGCAGCCCCAATCCACGTCCTCGCCGTAGAGGAACATCGGGCTCTGCAGGCCGCCGATCGCGGCGATCGCCGAGCGGCGCAGGAGCAGGCAGGCCCCGCAGATCCAGTCCACGTCGAGGGGCCGCGCGCCCTTGGCCTGGCGACTGGCGAGGTAGAGGCCGCGCAGCCCGAAGCGGCCCGACAGGCCGGCGGCGTGGACCAGGATCGAGAGCGGGCGCGGTTCGTAGCCGGCGTCACCGACCTGGTGCGTCCCGTCCGGGAAGGTCAGGCGCGGACCGACCGCCCCGACCTCCGGATGCGCGTCGAGATGGTCCAGCAAGCCCGAGAGCGCGCCCGGGTCGCGCAGGAACGCGTCGGGGTTGAGGAGCAGGATCGCCGCGCCGCGCGCGTGCTTCAGCGCGACGGCATTGCCGCCCGCGAAGCCGTGATTGGTCCGCTCGGCGATCACCTGGACCCAGGGAAAGACCCTCGCGACCCGCTCCGGTGTCCCGTCGGTCGACGCGTTGTCGACGAGGATCACCTCGTAGGGGCGGTCGATGCGGCTCTCCGCCAGCCGTTCCAGGCAGGTCTCGATGTCCTGGCCGGCATTGTACGTGACGATCAGGACGCTGAGGCTGACGGCGCTCACGAACGGTCTCCATACGCTGCCAGGGCTGGTCGCCCCCCGGGCGACGCCGGGCGCGAAGGGTTGCGCGGCGCCGGGTTCCGCTCCGGTCGAGCGCGCGCCGCGCCGATCATGCCGGTGGACGCGACCGCCCGGGACGCTTCGACAGCCCTGCGCCGCTGCGCCGCCCGCACCCCGGCGATCAGCCCGAGGCCGGTGTAGAGCAACTCGGCGATGCCGAGATTCAGGCGGAAGCCCGGATCGACCAGCCCGTGCAGCAGGTGCGCGATCAGGCCGACCGCGCAGGCGGCCGCGATCGCCGCGAGCGGATCGCCCACCGGCGCGCGGCGGGCGGCGCGGAAGCCCCGGACGATGCCGGTGCCGAAGACCAGCACGAAGGCCGCGTAGCCGACGATCCCGACCTCGGTGAGGATCAGGATGTGCAGGTTGTGCACCACGTGGTTCGACCGGTCGAACAATCCGGCGAGACGGGACAGGCCGGTCCTATCGAGGACCGCGAACTGGTTGCCGAAGTTGTTGAGTCCGACGCCGAAGATCGGGAACTGCTCGAACAGCGCCAGGGCCGCCGCGTTCAGCGGGCCGCGCTGGGCGGCCGAGCCGCCGTCGTCGGCGGTGAGCCGCTCCCAGATCAGCGGGCCGGCGTAGAGCGCCGCGACGGCGCCGACGATCGCCAGCAGGCCGAAGACGATCAGGCTCGTCCGGGAGAACAGGCGGTCGCGGTAGACCAGCAGGATCAGGAGGGCGGCCGAGACCGGGAAGGTCAGCCAGGACGCGCGCGACAGGGTCAGGACCACGCCGACCAGGGCCGAGGCGGCGCCCGCGGCGCCCGCGAGGCGCAGGAGGAGCGGCCCGCGCGACAGCGCCAGCGCCAGGGCGAGCGGCCAGACGAACTCGTAGTAGTAGCCGAGGATATTCGGGTGAACCTTCAGTCCGCCGGCGCGGCGCTGGGCCGAGAAGTTGATGTTCTCCTCGACGATCTGTTCCTCGCCGAGCACCGAGAGGCCCAGTTCCGAGCCCGAGATGTATTGCAGGCCCGCCACCGCGGTCTGGACGAGGCAGAGGGCGCAGATCGCCAGCGCGAGGGTCCGGATGTCGGACTCGGACAGGTTCGAGACCGCGACCGAGACCAGGAGCAGGCCGGCGAAGCGCCACGTGTCGAACCAGAGATAGGCCGTGTCGGTGGCGTTGGAGAGCGAGAGCAGCCCCGCGACCAGGAAGCAGAACTGCGTCAGGACGAGGGGCCGGTCGAGGCGCAGGCCCGGAGAAGCCTCCCCGAGGCCCGTGAGCTTCGCGACGATCAGCGCCGCGGCCACCAGCAGGGCGACGCTCACCGTCAGGCCGGCCCCGCCGCCGATGCTCGGCAGGTACTGACCGACGGCCTCGAAATGCTGGAGGAAGCTGACGTCGAGCTTGACCGTCAGCCCGACCGCGAGGGCCACGAGCAGGAGCGGTGTGAGGCGATAGAGGCGCCCGACGATCAGGGCGCCGACCCCGCCGAAGGCCGCCGCGAGGCCGACGACGGCGAATTTCAGCGGCGCCGCGCTCAGGGCGATCGCGCCGGCCGCCGCCGCGAAGCCGATCCCGGCCAGCGGCAGGACCCGCAGCGCGCGGACGGGGGCCGCGCTCACCCGAGCCATCGGTAGAGCCATTTCGGGATCGGTCGCCGGGTGCGGTTGAGGACGACGCCGAGCGGCGCACCGCCGGCAGCCTTGAGGTCGGCCAGGGCGCGCTGTGCCACCGCCCGGCGGGTGCGCTCGGCGCCGATCACCACGATGAAGCCGTCCACGAAGGGCGAGAGCGCGGCGGCGTCGCCGATCTCGGTGATCGGCTCGCAATCCACGATGGCGAGGTCGAAGCGGTCGTCGATCAGCGCGAGGAAATCCTCGACGCGGCCGTCGTCGAGGGTCGCCTCGCGGATGGCCGACGCGCTGCCCGCCGGCACGACGCTCAGGTTCTCGGCAACCGCGTGGACGCCGCGGCTCGGCGCCACCGCGCCGGCGACGATGTCGGCGAAGCCCGGCCGGCCGGTCAGGCCGTAGGCCTCCGCCAGCGACGGGCGCGACCAGTTCGCCTCGATCAGCACCGCGCTGCGGCCCCGCCGGGCGTAGGCGCCGGCGAGTTCGCGGGCGAGGGTGCTCACGCCCTCGCCGGGCTGGACCGCGGTGACGCCGACCCGGCGGACGCGCGCCTCGTGCCGGGTGAGCTGGACGAGTGCCGGTTCGAGGATCGCCGGATCGATGCGGGGTGCGGCTGCGGCGGCGATCATCCGGCGGCTCCTGTCTGCAGCGGCACCGCGGCCAGCACGGGCACCCGCAGCGAGCGGGCGACCTCGGACGCGCTGCGATAGGTCTGGGCCAGGATCTCCGCGAGGGCGACGTAGGCCAGGGCGGCGAGCAGCCCGAGACCGGCCGCGAGGCCGAGGATCAGCGGCCGGTTCGGGCCGGAGGGCAGCCGCGGCGGAACGGCGCGCGCCACCAGGGCCGAGGAGGTGACGGCCTGCGCGTCGAGCCCGGTGCCGGTCTTCAGCGCGTCGATCCGCTTCTGGGTCTCGGTGATCTCGTCGGTGAGCAGGCCCTTCTGCTGGGTCAGCCGGCCGTAGGCCAGCGCCGCGTCGCTCTGGCCGATGGCCGCCCGGCGGCGGGTCTGCTCGATCCCCGTGATGCTCTGGATCTTCTCGGCGAGGACGGCGAGCTTCGCCGTGTCGGCGGCGAGGAGTGCCTGATACTTCTGCCGCGCCAGCGCGGCCAGGTCCCGATCGAGGCTGACGAATTCGGGGGCGGTCGGCCGGAACCGCACCGCCAGTTCGGCGCGCTTCGTCCGCAGGTCCGCCCAGCGCTGGTCGAAGGCCGTGACCGTCGGATCGGCGTCGGGCGGCGTCGGCTGCCAGCGGTCGGGCCCGGCCTCGCGGGTGCGCTTGAGCCGGGTCTCGACCACCTCGCGCTCGATCTGCGCCGCCGATTTCTGCTTGGCGAGGTCGGCCAGGGTGCCGAGATCGTTCTGCTGCTCGATCTCGAAGCTCGCGGTGTTGTTGCCCTTGAGGTAGGTCGCGAGCTGCGCGTCGATGGCGGCGAGGTCGGCCCGGGCGCGGTCCAGCTTGCTCTGGTAGAACGAGGCCGGGGTCTCGTCGGCGTAGACCTCGACGTGGCGACGCTTGTAGGCGTCGAGCAGCCGGTTCAGCGCCTGGGCGGCGAAGTGCGGGTCCGTCCAGGTGAAGCCCGTGAGGATCACGTCCGTCTCCTTCACGAAGACGACCTTGAACGCCGCGAGATAGGCCTCGTAGAGCTTCTCGTCCGGCGTGAGGTGGCGCAGCAGGCCCACCGCCTCGAACGGGATCCGCACCGTGTCGACGATCCAGGTTTTGACCGCCTTGGCCCCGCGCACGGCCTGACGGCCCTGGTAGATCAGCCAGTCGATCCAGTCCGCCGGCGGCGGCCCGAGGTCGCCGGTCGGGGTGATCGCCTTCAGCGCCGCGAACTCGTCGCGCACGATGCTGGGGTCGCGCAGGATCTCGATCTCGTTGTTCACGTTCTGCGCGCGCTCGGAGAACATGTAGTTCTGGTTCGCGCCGCCCTGGAGCGGGGCGCCCGCCTTCTCGCGGCCGAGACGGATGATCAGCTTGGCGTCGGCCGTGTACTCGGCCGGCGTCAGCAGGAGGTAGATCCCGGCGCCGAGGATCGCCGCGACCAGGATCAGCAGCGCGGGCCGGATGTGCCGGAACAGGGCCGCGAGGGCGTCGCGGAGGTCGAAGGCCGGGCCCTCGACCGCGTCGGCGGCGGTCAGGTCGGTCTGCCTCACGTGCCGGACCTCACGGTGGCGGTGGTGGAGGTGCTGGCGGCCGGGCCGGTGATGTAGTTCACGCCGAAGCCCGTCCCGTTGAAGAGCAGGATCTGGCGCACCACGAGGTCCACCGCGCGGGCGGTCTTGGCCAGCAGCGAGGGCGGCACGTAGACCGTGGCGTTGGGCGGCACCACGATCGAATCCGCGAGGCCCGGCTGGCTGATGTCGACGATGCGCACGCTGCCGGCCGCCTCGGCGTCGAAGCGGATGATCCGTACGGCCTCGCCGGCCGCCGTCGGGAGGACGCCGCCGGCCGAGCCCAGGACCTGCGCCAGGGTCCGCGGTCCCTGCAGGGTGACGGGACCCGGGGCGCGGACCTCGCCGAATACCATGGTGTTGGCCGGGACGAGGCTCGCGAGCCGGACGCTGGTCGTCACCGAGGCCAGCTGGTGCTTGTAGGCGGCGTTCAGGCTGCCCATGACCTCGTGCACGGTCCGGCCCGCCGCCTGGACGGGGGGCACCATCGGCAGGTTGATCTTGCCGTCCGGCTCGATCGCCAGAACCTTCACGCGGCCCATGTCGGCCCGCTGGGTGAGGTCGCGGAAATCGTCGGTCACGGTGCGGAACCGGCGCAGCATGACCGTGACGACCGGGTCGATCAGCACGTCGTCGTAGGTACTCTTGATCAGCGCGGCCGCCGCCTCGGGCGACAGCCCCGCGACCTTGATGCCGTTCTTGCCCGGCAGCGAGATCCGGCCGTCCGGTCGGACGATCACCGTACGGTTGTATTCCGGGTGCGTCCGGAAATCGACGTCGAACTCGTCGTTCGGGTTCAGGCGGTAGGTCGGCTGGACGACGCTGGAATCGATCAGGAACGAGACTTCGAGGTTGTCGCCGACGTTCAGCCGGTAGTTCGCCAGCCCGAGGCGCATGGTCCGCCCGACCTCCTCCTGGGCGGCCGCGACCAGTGCCGCGGGGAGGCCCTCGGTGACCGAGCCGGTCTGCGTCACGTCGAGGCCTGAGCGCGACGCGCTCTGCGGGCGGCCCGACATGCAGCCGGCGAGCAGCGGCGCGCAGGCGAGGAGCGCGAGCGCGGTCCCCGCGGCGCCGGATGGTCGGCCGGCACGCAGGTGCGACGCGCCGAGGAACGCAGACAAGGAAAACGCCATCGACCTTCAGCCGCATCCTGCTCGACTGCGCTCGCCCCATCACAACTCGTGATCGAACCGCGCACCGCGATACAATCGCCAAGCTTGGTTAACGAGGCTTGAACCCGGCTCACGGCAACTCTATCAGAAGTTGTAAATGGCAAGCCGTGGCAGAGTGCTGACCCGAGAGCCGCGCGGGATCGGCAAGCCGGGTCCCAGCTCAGGCCGACCTGTCGTGCTGACGGGCGCCGTCGCTCCCTCCGCCGGCGAATGATGCGCGGATTTCGACGCGGCGGTGCGGAGTGCCGGCGAAGTCCGCCCGTCCGCTGCCGACCGAAAGCTGTAAATAGTGGGGTGCTTGCTCGGATTTAGAAACGTGATCTATAGTTCGACGGTATGAAGCCGTACGGATCGAGGTCGATAGTTCGGCGGGCCGCTGTCGCGCGGCAGTATCCGTCACGGGGGAGGCGCGCGACATGTCGGGCGTGAGGCCGGATCTCTTCGCCCGCCTGCACGATGACCTTGAGTCCGGTTTCCGGGAGGACCTCGAGGAGGCGGTGGTCGACCCCGCGCGCTGGCCGGACCTGGCCGAGCGCGTTGTGCGAGCATCCGGCAGCGAGGGCGCCCTGCTGCTGCGCTCAGACCGGACCGGCCTCGAATCGCTCTGCACCGCCTCGCTCGCCGACGCCTCGCGCCGCTACTTCGACGAGGGCTGGCACCGCGACGACCATCGCCTCCGCGGTATCCCGCTCATGCGGACGCGCGGGATCGCGGTCGATCAGGACTTCACCACGCCGGAAGAGATCGCGCGCCTGCCCTTCTACCAGGACCTGCTGGCCTCCCGCGGCCTGCGCTGGTTCGCCGGCATCGGCTTCGCCGTGAAGGGGCGTCTGTGGTGCCTCTCGCTGCAGCGGACCGTGGAGCAGGGGCCGTACGAGCCGCACGAGCAGCGGCGCCTCGCGACCCTGTCGCCCCTCCTGCAGCGCGCGGGCCTGCTGACGTCGATGGTCGAGCGGGCCCGGCTCGCGGGGCTGACGCAGGCCTTCGAGCTGATCGACCGCGCCGCCCTGATCCTCGACGCCGAGGGGCGGGCGCTCCGCTGGAACGACGCGTTCGGCGCCCTCCTGGGGCGTGACCTGAAGCTCGCGGGCGGCCGCCTCACCGCGGAGGATCCGGACGCCGCGCGGCAGCTCGAAGCGCTCGCGCGGCCCTTCGGTCGGCCGCCGATCTCCGCCGTCGTGGCGGCGCGACGCGACGGGCCGCCGATCGTGATCCACGTCGTGCCGCTGGTCGGACCGAGCCGCGGCCTGTTCGCCGGCGCGAGCACGCTGCTCCTCGGGAGCGTTCCCGGGACCCCGGCCGCGCCCGCGACCGCGATCCTCCAGGCGGCCTACCGGCTGACGCCGGCCGAGGCGCGGCTCGCCCAGGCGCTGTCGAGCGGAACCTCCCTCGCGGAGGCCGCGTCGCGCTTCGCGATCACCGCGGCGACCGCGCGCTCGCAGCTGAAGGCGATCTTCGCCAAGACCGGAGCGAGCCGCCAGTCGGACCTCGTGCGGCTCGTGGCCGGGCTCGCGCGCTGACGGGTCACGGTCCCGAGAGGCGCGCGGAGCTGTCGGGTCGGCGCGGGAACGGCTCGGGCCACCCGCCCGTTGCAGCACCAACGACAGGAGAAGTCTCGATGACGAATCGGATCGCACTCGTTTCCGCCCTGGCCGTCGCGGGCCTGCTGGCCGGCGCGCCCGCCCAGGCGAAGGGCTGCCTCAAGGGCGCCGTGGTCGGCGGTGTCGCCGGGCACATGGCCGGACACGGCAAGATGGGCGCGGCCGCGGGCTGCGCGATCGGTCACCACAACGCCAACAAGAAGGCCAAGCAGGGCTGACCGATCCGACGCCGTCCGCGTCGACGGCGATCGGATCGACCCGCTCCGGCGATGACCGGATCACCGCCGCTTCTCCGAAGCCGGATTCCCGACGGGAATCCGGCTTCGCTGCATTCTGAGCCGTGCCGGGTCGCACGTGTCCGGGCCGCCATCGCGGCATGCCCGATGTCGTCGCCCTGAGGGCGGGAGCGCCGGCGCAGGAGGCAGCGGCCCGGATCACCTCCCGTCATCGACCTCGGATCGCTCACCCCCTCCATCCGTCGCACCGCTCCGCGCGTGAGCCGCCGGCCGAGCAAGCTCCGCACAGGCCTGCCGTTGACCTCACTTTCGAGCTATTCTAATTAAGAACTGTGGAGGGCGCACCGCCGACGCGGTCCCACCACCCGAAACATCCGATGGAGAGACCCGATGGCCGGTTCCGCGAACGCCGCCTGCGAAAGCTGCCGCTTCTTCGACGATCACAAGCTCAACGGCGCCCAGGCGAAGGGTGACGAGGGCCTCTGCCGCTTCAATCCTCCGGTCAGCCAGCCGGCCCCCGAGTCGAAGGGCCTCTGGCCGGTCGTCGCCTCGAAGGACTGGTGCGGCCACTTCACGGCCGAGATGTCCGCCGCCGAGTAAGACGTCGACCGCTCCAGTCGCGCGGGATCTGCGCCGCGGCGCCGGTCCCGCCGCGGCCGCGAGACCGCCCGCAGGACCGCGCCCCGCCGGGCCCCCGCGGGGCGCATTGCCGGAGCCAGGCGGCTTCGCTTAACCTGCGGCCGTGACAGACGTGATACGCCCGGCCACGCAGGCCGACCTCCCCGCCATCGCGACGATCTACGGTGACGCCGTCACCACCAGCACGGCCAGCTTCGAGACGGAGCCGCCGACGCTGGCGGAGATGACCCGCCGCTTCGAGGTGCTGCGCGCGGGCGGCTTTCCCTATCTCGTGGCCGACCGGGACGGCACGGTCGCCGGCTACGCCTATGCCGGGCCCTATCACCAGCGCGCCGCCTACCGCTCGACCCTCGAGGATTCGATCTACGTCGCCCGGACGGCCCGAGGCGGCGGAGTCGGCCGGCGCCTGCTCACGGCCCTGATCGCGGCGAGCGAGCAGATCGACTGCCGGACCCTGGTCGCCATCATCGCCGACAGCGGCTCTCCCGCCTCGATCGCGCTGCACGCCAGCCTCGGCTTCACGCCCGTCGGAACCCTCGCGGGTGTCGGCCACAAGCACGGGCGCTGGCTCGACGTGACGCTCATGCAGCGTTCCCTCGGACCCGGCCGCAGCCTCCCGCCGACGCGGATCTGACCGTCAATCGCTTGCCAGTCCCAGTATCGCGGGAGCGATTCTGGTCCAAAACCCCGGCTGAGTTGTCATGATGCGGACAACTTCGCGCGGGAGAGGGCGGGCATGACGCGCACGCCGTCCGGTTCTCGGTGCGGTGCGGGCGCGATGACGCGGAGGGAGAGATCTTTCCGCGCGCGGAAGCGGTTTACGCGAGGGCGGGCGGTCAAGGCTCCATCACGACTCGCGAGGGATGGGAGTTCGGGTATGCGGTTTACATCGATCGGTCGCCGGGTTGCGCCGCTCGCGATCCTGGCGCTCTCGGCGCTGGCGGGCACGGCCCAGGCCAAGACGCCGACCGATCCCAGCGGAACCTATCTCACCGAGGACGGCCGCGCGCGCGTGCGCCTCGAGAAGTGCGGGACCGCGGGTGACCGGCTGTGCGGCTACGTGGTGTGGCTGAAGGTTCCGCTGAACGACAAGGGCGAGCCGCGGATCGACTTCAAGAACCCCGATCCGAAGAAGCAGGCTCGGCCGTCCCTCGGGCACCAGCTCATCATGGGCCTGAAGCCGAACGCCGACGCCCATTACGAGGGCAAGATCTACAATTCCGAGGACGGCAAGTCCTACGACGTCACCATCTGGACCGAGACGCCCGGCGAGCTGACGGTGCGCGGCTGCCTGATCGCGTTCCTGTGCAAGTCGCAGACCTGGACCAAGGTGACCGATCTCGCGCCGGGCCAGCTTCCCGGCCCGACCAACGGCGCGAACGGCCCGCGCAGCGATCCCGAGTACGCCACCGCCGCCCCGAAGCCGACCGCCAAGGCCGGCGCGAAGCCGGCTCAGAAGCCCGCCGCCTCCGAGGCGCCCAAGGAGGAGTGAGCGGCGCCAGCCCTCCCGCGGCCGGCCCTCAATCGGCGAGGGCCGCGTAGGTCAGGACGCGCAGTTCGCGCCGGATCGGCAGGGCCGAGGACGGCACGAGCTGCGTCATGAGCACCACCGACAGATCCTCGGCCGGGTCGATCCAGAACGCCGTCGAGGCGAGGCCGCCCCAGGCGACCTCGCCCGGCGTGCCGAGGATCTGGGCCCGGGCGGGGTCGAGCATCACCGAGAAGCCCAGACCGAAACCGATGCCGGTGTAGGAGGTCTCGGCGAAGCGCGGCGTGCCCATCGCGGCGAGATCGCCCGGCAGATGATTCGCCAGCATCAGGTCGACCGTCTTGCGGCCCAGGAGGCGCGCGCCGTCGAGGGTGCCCCGGTCGAGGATCATCCGGCAGAAGCGCTGGTAATCCGCCGCCGTCGAGACGAGGCCGCCGCCGCCCGACGCGATCGCGGGCGGGCGCGCGAAGGCCGTCTCCACCGAATCGTCGAACAGGCGCAGCTGCCGCGCGCGATCGTACGCGTAGGTGGCGCAGAAGCGCGGCATCAGCTCGGGCCGCACGTAGAAATCGGTATCGACCATGCCGAGGGGCCCGATCACCGCCTCGCGGAGGTGGTCGGCGAAGGGGCGGCCGGTGAGCGCCGCCACGTACTGGCCGAGCACGTCGGTGGCGACGCTGTAGTTCCAGGCGCTGCCCGGCTGGGCGAGGAGCGGCAGCTTCGCCACCCGCGCGGTCATCTCGGCGAGCGTGCCCTCGCGCGCCAGGAAGTCGACACCCTGCTCGCGGTACTGCGCGTCGACCAGGGTCGCTTCCATGAAGCCGTAGGTCAGCCCGGCCGTGTGGGTCAGCAGGTCCCGCACGGTGATCGCCCGGCGCGCGGGCTCGGTCTCGAGCTTCGCCCGGTTGCCGCCCACGGCGACGCGCATCTCGGCGAACTCGGGCAGGACCCGCGAGATCGGATCGTCGAGCTGGAACAGGCCCTGCTCGTAGAGCTGCATCACCGCGACCGAGGTCAGCGGCTTGGTCATCGAGTAGATCCGGGTCACCGTGTCGAGGGTGAACGGCGTCGCCCGGGCGAGGTCGGCCTGCCCGCAGGCACGCGCGAAGGCGATGCGGCCGCGCCGCGCCACGGTGACCGACAGGCCGGCCAGCCGACCGTCGCCGACGAGGCGGTCCATCCACGGCACGATCCGGGCGAGCCCGTCCGGGCTGAACCCGGCACCCGTCGGATCGGTCTCGGTCAGCGCGCTCATGCGGTCTCCTCGTGGTGGCGGTCCGGAAGCGTAGAAGGGGAGGGGAACGAAATCACCAGCCCATTGTCCCGGCCCCACCCTTGAACGGGCCGACGATGCCGGGCGTGATCCAGCCGCCGTAGAAGTTTCCGGGCTGCGGCGTCACCTGGGCCGCCCCGACGAAGCAGGCGTCCATCGGGCCGGCGTAGAACGCGACGTAGCCGGCGATCGCGCGGAAATCCGGCGTCGGGTCCGGGTAGGCCCAGGCGGCCCCGGGCACGAGGCGGTCGCCGGCGCGCACGTCGAACAGGACGGCCTGTCCCTTCCACTCGCAGATCCCGCCGCGCCGCCGGTTCACCAGCGCCCCGTCCGCGATGTCGGCGGGCGGCAGGTAGTAGGTCGGCGGGTGCGAGGTCTCGAGTACCCGGAAGCCGGAACCGGTCTCGGCGATGACGCGGCCGCCGAGCACGACCTGCAGCCGGTCCGGGACGGATTCCAGCCGCGGCGGCCGCGGATAGTCCCAGACGCTCTCCTCGCCCGGCCTGACGGGATCGGGGACGGGCCGGAAAGGCGATCCGCGCATGGGAAACCTCGTGCTGTGTCAGTGCGGATCCAGATAGGGCGCCGCGGCCGGCGTTTGTCGTCCGGCGCGCCCGTGCTAGCCCGTCGCCGACACTCGAGCCCGGGATCGCCCGCGATGGACATCGCCCTCTTCCTCGACTTCGACGGCACGCTCGCCGAGATCGCTCCGCGGCCGGATGCCGTGCGGGTCGAGCCGGGTCTGGTGGAGGATCTGGAGCGTCTCCGGGCACGCCTCGACGGCGCCCTCGCCATCGTCACCGGCCGGCCAGTCACGGTGATCGACGGCTTCCTGACGCCCGCGCGCCTCGACGCGGCCGGTCTTCACGGCGTGGAGCGCCGGGTCGACGGCGCGCTCACCGGCGGCCGCGCGGAGGATCACCCCGACCTCCGCCGGCAGGTCGCGCGCCTGCAGGCCGAGACCGCCGCGCTGGCGCAGGTCCTGATCGAGGACAAGGGCGCCTCAGTGGCGGTCCACTGGCGGCTCGCGAGCCCGGACGACGCGCTGCGGGCCGAGACGCTGGTGAAGGGCGCGGCGGAGGTCCTCGGCGCCGATTATCGCCTCCAGCTCGGCAAGGCGGTCGGCGAGATCGTCCCCGCGCAGGCCACCAAAGCCCACGCGATCCGGGCCTTCATGGCGCAGGCGCCCTACGCGGGACGGATTCCCGTCTTCTTCGGCGACGACCGCACCGACGAGATCGCCTTCGCGTCGGTGAACGAGGACGGCGGCGTCGCGGTGCGCGTCGGGGACGGCGAGACCGTCGCCCGGCGACGCCTGCCCGACCCCGCCGCCGTCCGTGCCCTGCTGAGCAACTGGGCCGCCGGCGGTGCGATCGACCCGGACGCGCTGCCGCCGGCCTGACGCGCCGCGCCGTCCAGGGGAGATCGCGATGACGGGGCGTTCCGTCACGGGCTGGCCGCGCCTGCTGCTGCGGCTGGAGGGAGCCTGCATCCTGGTCGCCGCCCTGCTCGCCTATGGCTGGCTCGGGCCGTCGTGGTGGCTCTTCGCGGCGCTGCTCTTCGTTCCCGACCTGAGCATGCTGGGCTACGCGGCCGGTCCCGCGGTCGGCGCCGCGCTCTACAATGCGGCGCACACGCTCGCGCTGCCGCTCGTCGGCCTGCCCCTGGCGATCGCCGTCGGCCATCCCGAGGCCGTAGGGTTGGCCTTGATCTGGTTCGCCCATATCGGTCTCGACCGCGCCGTCGGTTACGGTCTCAAATACGGCAGCGGATTCGGTGATACGCATCTTGGCGTCATCGGCCGGCCGCGTGACAAGACGATCGCGCCGTCCTGAGCGGTGCAATCGCCGCCGAATGGGACTTGCCCGCGCGGGGTCGCGGGGCCGATCAATCGCCGGAGCCGTGCCGGGCGCGAGTCCCGTCGCGGCGGGCCAGAGAGCAGGGGCTAGTTGCGATGTTCGAGTTTCCGGTTCTGGTCGGCGACATCGGCGGGACGAACGCGCGGTTCGGTCTGATCGAGAAGGCCGGCGACCAGCCCCGCCTCCTCGCGCACGAGGCCACCGCAGACCATCCCGATCCTTCGAGTGCGATCAGGGCGTCGCTGGCGAAGGGCGGCGGCCCGGCGCCGCGCGCGGCCATCCTGGCGATCGCCGGCCGGGTCGACGGGCCGGAGATCCAGCTGACGAACGCGCACTGGAAGATCGCGGGCCAGCGCATCGCCGAGGATTTCGGGCTCTCATCCGCGACGGTCGTGAACGACTACGTGCCGGTGGCGGCCGGCGCCGCCGATATCGAGCCCGACGACCTCACGCCGGTCGGGCCCTGTCCGCCCGTGCCCGGCGGCGCCCGCGTGGTGCTGGGCCCCGGAACCGGCTTCGGCGCGGCGGCGCTGGTCCCCTACGCGGCGCATCTCGCCATCGTGTCCACCGAGGTCGGCCACACCGATATCGGCCCGGCCGACGCCTTCGAGGAGAAGGTCTGGCACGCGCTGGAGCGGGTCGAGGACCGGATCACCGTGGAGACGGTGCTGTCGGGGCCGGGCCTGTCGCGGCTCCACGCGGCCGTCGCCCATGTCCGGACCGGGCAGCCGCACGAGAAGATCGAGCCGGCCGCGGTCACCGAGGCCGGTCTCAGCGCCACCGATCCGCACGCCGCCGAGACGCTCGAGCTGTTCGGCCGGGTGCTCGGACGCGTCTGCGGCGACCTCGCGCTGACCTTCCTGGCGACGAGCGGCGTCTATATCGGCGGGGGCATCGCGCCCCGGATCCTCAAGGTGCTCGAGGAGAGCGGTTTCCGCACCGCCTTCGAGAAGAAGGCGCCCTTCGCCGAGATGATGCGCCGGATCCCGACCAGCGTGATCACCGTCCACGACCCGGCCTTCCGGGGCCTGGCGGCCCTGGCGAACGAGGGCGCCAAGTTCGTCTACCACGGGCAGGTGTGGCGCAGGGAAACGTGACGGACCGCGACGGCGAGCGCTGTGCGGAGCGAGGCCCGGCGGCCTCGCTCCGCCCGCGCGGACGGCTGTCGCCGCGGGCCTGCCCTCAGGCCGCTGCCAGCGGCTTCGACACCTCCTCCAGGGACTTGCCCTCCGCGGCCGTTCCCCAGATGCCTCCGACCACCGCCGCGATGAGCATCAGCACAGCGCCGAGGCCGTAGCCGAACAGCACCCAGTCGCGCGAGCCGGTCTCGACCAGCGTGCCGAACAGGAGCGGGCCCGAGACGCCGCCGATACCGGTGCCGACCGCGTAGAAGGCCGCGATCGCCAGGGCCCGGATCTCCAGCGGGAAGGTCTCCGAGACCGTGAGATAGGCCGAGCTCGCCGCCGCCGAGGCGAAGAAGAACACCACCATCCAGGCCGCGGTCTGGCCGACCGGCCCGAGCACGTCGAGGCGGAACAGCAGGCCGACACCGGCGAGCAGCAGCGCCGAGATGCCGTACGTGAAGGCGATCATCTTGCGCCGTCCGATCGTGTCGAAGAGCCGCCCGAGGAGCAGCGGGCCGAGGAACGAGCCGAGCGCGAAGGGCAGCAGGTACCAGCCGACATGGTTGCCGGGGACCTGGTAAAAGCGCTCCAGCACCAGCGCGTACGTGAAGAACAGGGCGTTGTAGAAGAAGGCCTGCGCGATCATCAGTGCGAGACCGACCATGGTCTCCTTGCGGCTCGTCACGAACAGCGCCTTGAACACCTCGGAGAGCGGTGTGTGGTCGCGGGTGCGGACCTTCATGCGCTTGCTCTCGTCCACCGGCGGCAGGGTGACGCCCTCGTCGGTGAAGCGCTTCTCGATGCCGGTGACGACCCGGTCGGCTTCCGCCGCGTAGCCGTGGGTCGCGAGCCAGCGCGGGCTCTCGGGGATCCAGGTGCGCAGGAGGAGGATCACGAGGCCGATGGCGCCGCCGGTGAAGAAGGCGACGCGCCAGCCCCAGGCCGGGTCGATCACCTCGGGCTTGAGGAGCACGATCGACATGAACGAGCCGAGCGCCGCGCCGATCCAGAACGAGCCGTTGATGACGAGGTTGGTCCACCCGCGGACCCGGGCCGGGACCAGCTCCTGGATGGTCGAGTTGATCGCCGTGTACTCGCCGCCGATCCCCGCGCCCGTGAGGAAGCGGAAGAAGCAGAAGCTCCAGATGTTCCACGACAGGCCGGTGGCGGCCGTGGCGACGAGGTAGAGGGCGAGCGTGATGAAGAACAGCTTCTTGCGGCCGATCCGGTCGGTGAGCCAGCCGAAGCCGATCGCGCCGGTGACGGCGCCCACGAGGTAGCAGGAGGCGGCGAGCCCGACGTCGAACTCCGAGAACGACATGGGCGGCTGGCGCAGCGCGCCCACCAGGGAGCCGGCGAGCGTCACTTCGAGGCCGTCCAGCACCCAGGTGATGCCGAGCGCCACGATCACCAGTACGTGGAAGCGGCCCCAGGGCAGCCGGTCCAGGCGCGCGGAGATGTCGGTGTCGATCACGCGGCCGATCTCCGCGCGTTCCGGCGTCCCGGATCCCCCCTCGACCTTGCTCGCCATGTCCGCGTATCCTCCCGGTCCAAGTGTTTACCCTGCTGAGACAGCCGGCATTTACCGCGACTGTAGGCAGGTGTTGGGAACGGGTTGGAAATCGATTCGGTTCGATTTCGTCTTCACGCGCGCCGCGCAGAACAGGGAGGTTCACGCGGTGCTCCTCCCATGTCCTCCTGTGCTGCCCGTTCCCGCCGATCCTGGCCCCGGTACGTCCTGCTGTCCGCCATGACGCTCGGCGGACTCGCCACCGCGCCCACAGAGGGAGCGGACCGGCACCTCGAGCGGCCCAAGCCCCGCGTCGCGATGCAGGCGGCCGAGCGCTGGCGCCTCCGGCCGACCGAGCCCGCAGTCGCGACGACGACCGGCAGCATCCGCCGGCGGGCCGAGACCGCGATCCCTGAGGACCGTCGCAACGTCCGTCTCGTCTACCCGGCGCTGATCGAGGCGCGCTGAGAACGCCGGCGCCCGGCCCGTCTCGACGATCCGGGTCCTGTCAGGCACAGCGCCTGCTTCGCCCGCGCGTGGACGGGTGGAACGGTACGGTGCGGAGGACGCGGATGGCTGAGGCAATCGCCCTGGTCGGGTGCAAGGGGCCGGATCAGGAGGCGGAGTATCTGCGCATCCTGTCGGCGGCCATGCCCGAGGAGCGCCTAATCCCGTTCCGGACGATGGACGACGCGGCCCGGGCGGCGGCCCGAGTCGCCGTCGTGGCCAACCCCGATCCGGCCGAGGTCGCGGCGCTGCCGGGGCTGGTCTGGGTGCAGAGCCTCTGGGCCGGGGTCGAGAAGCTCGTCGGCGCCTTCGACCGGCCGCTGCCGATCGTCCGCCTCGTCGACCGCGAGATGGCCCGCACCATGGCGGAGGCCGTGCTGGCCTGGACCTACTATCTCCAGCGCGACATGCCGGCCTATGCCCGCCAGCAGCGCGACCGGGTCTGGCGCCCGCACGCCTACCGCAAGCCGTCCGAGACGACGGTGGGCCTGCTCGGCCTCGGGGCGCTCGGGACCGCGGCGGCGGAGCGGCTCACCGGAGCCGGCTTCCGCGTCGTCGGCTGGAGCCGCAGCCCCAAGGCGGTGCCGGACCTCGAGACGTTCCACGGCGCCGACGGCCTCCCGGCGATGCTCGGCCGGTGCGACATCCTCGTCTGCCTCGTGCCGCTGACGCCGGAGACGCGGGGCCTCGTGAACGCCGAGCGCCTCGCCGCCCTGAAGCCCGGCGCCGCGCTGATCAACTTCGCCCGCGGACCGATCGTCGTCACCGAAGATCTGATCGCCGCTCTGGACACCGGCCATCTCGCCCACACGGTCCTCGACGTCTTCGCGGTCGAGCCGCTGCCGACCGAGTCGCCCCTGTGGTCCCATCCCCGCGTGACGGTGCTGCCGCACGTCTCGGGGCCCACCGACATGGATTCGGCGGCCGCCACGGTGGCGGCCAACCTGCGGGCCTATCGGCGGACCGGTCAGGTGCCGGACGGCGTCGACGCGGCGCGGGGGTACTGAGACGCGCGCGTCACAGCTTCGGGAATGTCGCCGCGAGGTGGTCGATCAGCACGCGCACGGCCGGCGGCAGCCCGCGCCGGGTCGTGAAGACGATGTGCACGATCCCGGGCTGGCCCTGCCAGTCCGGATAGACGGGCACGAGCCGACCCGCCGCGACGGCGTCGGTGCAGGCGTGGTCGGGCAGGAACGCGACCCCGAGACCGTCAGCCGCTGCGTCGGTGAGCGCGGCGAAGTCGCCGCAGGTCAGGCGCGGCTCGTGGCGCAGGGTGACGACCGTGCCGTCACGGTGCTCGAGCCGCCACTCCGCCTCGCCCGGATCGTCGCGGGTGCCGAGCGTCGGGACAGCGCCGAGCGCGGCGATGTCGGGACCGAGGCCGCGCGCCACCTGCGGCGCGGCGACCAGGATCCAGCGCGAGGATCCGAGCGTGCGCATGGTCAGCGACGCGTCGCTCGTCAGGTCTCGCCGCACACGCAGCGCCACGTCGATCCGCTCCTCGATCAGGTCGACGGGCCGGTCGGTCACGACCAGCTGCAGCCTCACCTTCGGGTAGCGGACGAGGAAGCCGCGGACGCGCGCGGCGACGATGTCGGCGAGGCCCGACGGGCAGCTCATGCGGATCCGCCCGTGCGGCTCGGTCTGCGCTTCCGCGACCAGCGCCTCGGCCCGCTCCGCCTCCAGCATCATCGCCCGGCAGCGCTCGTAGAAGCCCTGGCCGACTTCGGTCACGCGGAAGCGCCGGCTCGACCGCTCGATCAGGCGGGCGCCCAGGCGCGCCTCCAGGGCCGCGACGCGGCGGCTCAGCTTCGATTTCGGCTGGTGCAGCGCCCGGCCCGCCGCGGCGAAGCCGCCGTGCGCGACGACCTCGGCGAAGTAGACGTAGTCGTTCAGATCGGCGCGGACCATCGTTCCTCCAGTGGAACGCTGGGTGCCACATTCGCGGGCTACCCGCATCATCGTTCCGGCGGCATCTCTCCGGCCAGCGGCGCATACGGGGCCGCAGCACGGAGAACGACGATGGCTGGCAGGTTTCAGGACAAGGTTGTGGTGGTGACCGGCGGCACCAGCGGCATCGGCCTCGCCACCGCCAAGGCCTTCGTGGCCGAGGGGGCCTCGGTGTTCATCACCGGGCGCCGCCAGGAGACCCTCGACGCGGCGTTGAAGCAGATCGGCGGCCGGATCACCGGTGTGCGCGGCGACATGGCGAACCTCGCCGACATCGACCGCCTGTACGATGCGGTCCAGCAGAGGCACGCGCAGATCGACGTGATCTTCGCCAACGCCGGCGGCGGCACCTTCGCGCCATTGGGCGCGATCACCGAGGCGCACTACCAGAGCATCTTCGACACCAACGTGAAGGGCGTGCTCTTCACCGTCCAGAAGGCGCTGCCGCTGCTGCGGGACGGGGCCGCGATCGTGCTCACCGGCTCGACCGCCGGCAGCTCCGGGACGCCCGGCTTCAGCGTCTACTCGGCCACCAAGGCGGCGGTGCGAAACTTCGCCCGGAACTGGATCCTCGACCTGAAGGACCGGCGCATCCGGGTGAACACGATCAGCCCGGGCGTGACCGAGACCGCCGGGCTCGACGAGCTCTTCGGCGGCGGCGATCAGGCGGCGGCCACCAAGGATTTCCTCGCCGGCCAGATCCCGGCCGGCCGCGTCGGCCGGCCCGAGGAGATCGCGCAGGCGGTCCTGTTCCTCGCCTCGGACGCGGCGAGCTTCATCAACGGCGTCGAGCTGTTCGCCGATGGCGGGCAGGTCCAGATCTGAGGATCCGGGTCGGCCGGGACGCGACACCCGGTCCCGGCCGCCGGGGTGAACCCTAACAATGGCCGGCGGTTAAAGGCCCGGCCCTCCGGTCCCGCTTCGTCGCGGGCGGGCGCCGGGAAGGACAATCGGGTCTCATGGGTTGGCCGCGCCGCATCCTCATCACCGCCGGGCTCCTGGCCGTCGCGGCCGGCGCGACGCTGAGCCTCGGCCGCTTCAGCTACGCGCCGATGCCTGACCGGGCGGACCTGCTCAATCCGGACCGATACCCGATCCAGACCGCTTTCGACATTCTCGGCCGCCGTGTCTCGCGCGCGGAGGCCGACGGGCTCGAAGCCACCGAGGACGGACGGAAGGCGCTCTCGCCGAGGAGCGGCGCGGTCGCGATCGATCCGGCCATGGTCGAGCGTGGACGCCAGGCCTTCTATCAGGAGACGTTCGGCAACGAGGTCTTCCTGACCGACGTCATGGGCATGCTCGACGGCGGCCTCACGCCCGGCGCCGTCGCGCTGGCGGTGGCGAAGCTCGGAGGTCAGGGCACGACCAACCTCCAGGTCGCCATGGCGAAGGACGTGCGCGTCGGCGACCGCGTCTACCGGACGGGCGAGCTGGTCCCGACCGGGCTGGACGTGCCGAAGGGCGGCGCCTTCATCATCGGGATCAAGACCTTCTCCGACCGCGGTCACCTGCGCATGGGGATCACCTGCGCCCTGTGCCACGCCGCAGTCGATCCCGGCACCGGCAAGGTGGTTGAGGGCGCGCCCAACACCGACCTCAATGCCGGGCTGCTGATGGCGCTCGCGAGGAACTCCTCGGCCTACTTCATGCACGCCAGCGTGCCAGAGGCCGATGCCCGACCTTCCGCCGACCCGCAGCATACCGGCTCGACCGACGCGGGACCGGCGCTGCCGGACGCCGCGGCCGTGGAGGCGGCCACCAAGGTGCAGGTGGCGAGCTGGCCGCCGGGCAGCTTCGACTCGTCCGCCGACCGGGTCACCAATCCGACCTCGATCCCGTCGAGCTTCTCCGCTTATGGCGAGCCCTACAGCTGGAGCGGGCGCGAAGCGATCGGACCCTTCGCCGGCCTGTCCTCGCTCAACAACAACGTCCACGCGGCCAATTCCGACACGACCCAGCTCGCCGCCGCCGCGCCCTGGCTGTTCGGCATGGATCCGGAGACGTATCTCGGCATCGTGCTGCGCGGGGCGGCCACCGAGGCGTTCCGCTACAAGCCGAGCGGCGGCCGCAGCCCGTCGGAGGTGCTGCGCAGCGTCGATCCGACCCCGGCCTCGCCGGGCCTGAACAGCTACGCGGTGCTGCCGACCTATCCGGCGACCAACTACGTCACCGACAACGGCCTGTTCACCTCGGTCCCCGGGGAGCCGGTCAACCACGCCAACAACGCCATGTCGGCCTTCCAGAACCTGCTGCACCCGCCGGCCGCCGGGCAGGATCCGGACCGGGTCCGGGCCGGCCGGGCGGTGTTCGAGAAGGCCGGCTGCGGCACCTGCCATTCCGGCCCGGCGCTCACCAACCACCGGGTCGTCCCGGAGGCCGAGATCGGCACAGAGCCGACCCGGGCCCGGGCGGGCGCCAAGATGGAGGCGCGCCTGTCGGCGCCGGCGATGTTCGCCACCGACACGCCGTTCCCGACCCCGGCCGATCCCGTCATCGTCCCGGTTCCGCTCGCGGGCGCGGCGCTCGCGCAGGTGCAGCTCGCCTGGGGGCAGGGGGGCACTGAGGGCGGCTACAAGGTGCCGAACCTCGTGGGCCTCGCCTGGACGGCGCCGTACCTGCACGATTCCGGCGTCGCGGTCGGCCCCGATGCCGAGGGCCAGCTCGGCGTCCCGGGCACGCTGTACAGGGGCGTCGCCCCGGATCCCGCCAACAGTCTGCGCGCCCTGGTCGACCGGGATCTGCGGGCCAAGGTGATCGCCGCGAACGCCGCCTCGGATACGGCGCGGATCGCCCGCGTTACCGGCACGGGGCACGCCTTCTGGGCGGATGCCGGCTCCGGCGTGACGGCGGAGGAGCAGACGGCGCTGATCGCCTACCTGCTCTCGGTCGATCGCCTGACGGAGCCGGCCGCGACGCCCTGACCCCGCCACCCGAGTTCAGGACATGCCATGACGCAGAACAGCGATCCGGTCTGGTTCATCACCGGCTGCTCCACGGGCTTCGGCCTGGAGCTCGCCCGGCTCATCATCGGGCGCGGCTGGCGGGCGGTGGTGACGGCCCGCGACCGGGCCAAGGTCGCCGACCTCGCGCGGGGCGCCGAGGACCGGGTGCTCGCCCTGTCCCTGGATGTGACCGAGGCCGGTCAGATCCGCGAATCCGTGCGCGCCGCGACGGACACGTTCGGGCGGATCGACGTGCTCGTGAACAATGCCGGCTACGGCTACCAGTCCTCCATCGAGGAGGGCGAGGAGGACAAGGTCCGCGCCCAGTTCGATGCCAACGTCTTCGGCCTGTTCGCGCTGACCCGGGCGGTGCTGCCGGTCATGCGGTCGCAGCGTTCCGGCCACATCCTCAACATCACCTCGGTGGCGGGCTTCGTCGGCTTCCCGGCCTCGGGCTACTACGCGGCTACCAAGCACGCGGTCGAAGGGTTCTCGGATTCCCTCGCCGCCGAAGCCGGACCCCTCGGAATCCGTGTGACCTGTATCGAGCCGGGGCCGTTCCGCACCGACTGGGCCGGGCGCTCCCTCGTCCAGACGCCGAACGCGATTCCCGACTACGCCGAGACCGCCGGCGCGCGCCTCAAGGCGACCTCGGAAAAGAGCGGCACCCAGGCGGGCGATCCAGTTCGGGCCGGCGAGGCGATGATCCGGGTGACCGAGATGGAGAACCCGCCGCGCCACCTCGTCCTCGGCGCCTGGGGGTACGACGCAGTCACGAGCCGGCTGAAGCAGCGTCTCGCCGAGATCGAGGCATGGCGCGAGACCAGCCTCGGGGCCGATTACCCGCAGCCGTGAAACCCGGCCATCTTCGCGAGCGGAGCGAAGCCGTCGAGCAGCGCCGCGCGCGCCGGTGTCGCGCTGCCCTGGGTTGCTTCACGGCATCCGCAAAGACGCGGCTCAGATGACCGCCTCGATCAGGCCGCGCCGCTTGGCCTCCTCGGCCTCGAGGTACCAGTTGGCCGGCGCCTTCTCGAGCACCTCGTCGAGGGTGACGTCCGAGCCCGCAACGAGGTTGGCAAACCCCTCGTTCTGGATCTCGATCGAGCACAGGATCTCGTTGAGCGTCGCCTTCACGGCGGCGATGCAGGTGGTGAGCGGCCCCTCGACGTGGAGCTGCTTGTTCATCTTGCGCTCGTGGATCATCAGCCGCGTGCCGCAGGTCAGGTAGCGGTTCGGCCGGGCGAAGAAGCTCATGAAGGTCGTGCCGGCCGAGTAGATCGCCGCCTTGCCGAGGAAGACGAACCGCCGGTTCGGGTCCATCGCGGTGTTGAAGCGGATGTCCTCCCCCATCATCCGGGCGACCTCCGGATCGCCCCCGAGCGTCGTGAGCTCGACCACGACGATCTCACGGTCCCCCGCCGCACCGAGCTGGCGCCGGAAGTCCTTGTACATGTCGTAATCGACCGGGCCGGAGAGCAGCACCGCGGGGGCCCGGAAGGCGGTGGGGCCGAGGGGAGTCGTGTCCATGGTTCTCCTGGTCCAAGGTCCGGCCCAGGGCCGCCCCCCGCGGCGCCCAGCCGGCGATCAGCGCGCCGGGTCGGGCGCACCCTGACCCTTGCCCACGAAGGGGATGCCCTCGATCGGGCATTCCTCCGTGCCGACGCTCTGACGGGTAATGGCCCGGACGGCGTCGCGGGTTCCGTCGGGATCCTCGATCCAGCGTCGGTAGAAGTCGTAGGGGCATTCCGACATCCCGTGCCGGTTCTCCTTGGAATTGATCATGCCCGTGTAGCCGCGGTGCAGCAGCTTGAAGAGGTGGTTCTCCGACTGGCCGTGGGCGCGGAAATCCCGGATCAGGAACTTGGAGAGGGCGGCGTACTGGATGCCCATCTCCTCCTCGCCGCATTCGCCGAGCGTGCGGCCGTCGAAGCCGATGATCGCCGAGTGGCCGAAATACGTGTAGACGCCGTCGAAGCCCGCCGCGTTGGCCACCGCCACGTAGGTGTTGTTGGCGAAGGCCATCGCCTTCGAGATGACGACCTGCTGCTCCTTGGCCGGGTACATGTAGCCCTGGCAGCGGATGATCAGCTCGGCGCCCCGCATAGCGCAGTCGCGCCAGATCTCGGGATAATTGCCGTCGTCGCAGATGATCAGGCTGATCTTCAGCCCCTTCGGCCCGTCCGACACGTAGGTGCGGTCGCCCGGATACCAGCCCTCGATCGGCGTCCAGGGCATGATCTTGCGGTACTTCTGAACGATCTCGCCCTGATCGTTCATCAGGATCAGGGTGTTGTAGGGCGCCTTGTGCGGGTGCTCCTCGTGGCGCTCGCCGGTGAGCGAGAACACGCCCCAGACCTTGGCCTCCCGGCAGGCGGCGGCGAAGATCTCGGTCTCCGCGCCCGGGACCGTCGAGGCGGTCTCGTACATCTCGGCGGCGTCGTACATGATGCCGTGGGTCGAGTATTCCGGGAAGATCACGAGGTCGAGGCCGGGCAGGCCGGTCTTCATCCCGACGATCATCTTCCCGATCGCCTTGGCGTTCTCCAGCACCTCCGCGCGGGTGTGGAGGCGCGGCATCTTGTAGTTCACGACGGCGACGCCGACGCTGTCCTGGCTGGACGAGATGTCTCCGTGCATCATGGCGTGAAGTCCTCCTGACCGTGTTCGTCCCTCGGATGCGCGCGGCTCAGTGGCTGATCATCCAGGGCCGCGCCTTCGGGAAGCTCTTGGCGGCGGCCGGGGCGGCGGTCGCTTTCTTGGGTGAGCAGCAGCCGCAGCCGGCTCCGTGACTGCCCGAGCGCTTGGGCGCGTGGCGGCTGCGCTCGTTGGTGGCGTGGGCGGTCCTGAGGCCCGCATCCATGCCGGCGATGCGCGGCGCGGTGAGGAAGGCGCGCTGGCTCGTGCCGCCGCAATCCGGGCAGGCATGCGGCTCGCGGAACTCCGCCATCGGCCGCATCACCGTGAAGGGGCCGCAGGCCTCGCAGGCGTAATCGTAGACGGGCATGGGGTGCTTCCAGAAGGGCTGCCGGGTTAAGCGCGGGTCCCCTCTCCCGTTCGGGAGAGGGACAGGGTGAGGGGCGAGACCTGTCCGGAGAGGTCGCATCCCTCACCCCAACCCTCTCCCGCCCGGGAGAGGGGGCCTGTCGCGTCAGCCGCGACCGGCCGGGAAACGAAGCATCAAAGATCCGGCGAGAGCGGCATCTGGATCGAGCCGTCGAGGAACTTGGTCGGTCCGTCGGCGCCCGGGTTGATGTCGAACTCGAAGATCTTGGTCGGTATCCAGAGCGTCGCGCAGGCGTTCGGGATGTCGACGACGCCCGAGATGTGCCCCTGGACCGGCGCGGTGCCGAGGATCGAGTAGGCCTGCGCGCCCGAGTAGCCGAACTTCTTCAGGTACTCGATCGCGTTCAGGCAGGCCTGCCGGTAGGCGATGTGGACGTCGAGGTAGTGCTGGCCGCCGCTCTCGTCGACCGAGATGCCCTCGAAGATCAGGTGATCGTCGTATTTCGGCGTGATCGGCGACGGCTTGAAGATCGGGTTCTTGATCCCGTACTTGGCCATGCCGTCCTTGATCAGCTCAACCTTGAGATGCACCCAGCCGGCCATCTCGATGGCGCCGCAGAAGGTGATCTCGCCGTCGCCCTGGCTGAAGTGCAGGTCGCCCATCGAGAGGCCGGCGCCGGGGACATAGACCGGGAAGTAGATCTTCGAGCCGCGCGACAGGTCCTTGATGTCGCAATTGCCGCCGTGCTCGCGCGGCGGGACCGTGCGGGCACCGGTGGCGGCGGCCGCGTCCTTCGCGTCGCCCTTCAGGCGGCCCATATGGGCGGTCGGGCCGAAGGGGAGGGTGGCGAGCGCCGGCACGCGCTCCGGATCGGTGTCGTAGAGCGCCTTCTCGCGGGTGTTCCAGGTCTCCAGCATCTTCGGATCGGGCAGGCAGCCGATCAGGCCGGGATGGATCAGGCCGGGGAAGCGCACGCCCGGGACGTGGCGGGACTTGGTGAACATCCCCTCGAAGTCCCAGATCGACTTCTGGGCCTGCGGGAAGTGCTCGGTCAGGAAGCCGCCGCCGTTCTTCTTGGAGAAGAAGCCGTTGAAGCCCCACTGGCTCTCGGGCTTGGCGCCGATGTCGAGGAGGTCGACCACCAGCAGGTCGCCGGGCTCGGCGCCCTCGACGCCGATCGGACCCGAGAGGAAGTGCACGATCGACAGGTCGATGTCGCGCACATCGTCGGCGGAATCGTTGTTCTTGATGAAGCCGCCGGTCCAGTCGTAGGTCTCGACGATGAAGTCCGCCCCCGGCTTCACGTAGGCGACCATCGGGATGTCGGGGTGCCAGCGGTTGTGCACCATGTCGTTGTCGTAGGCCGATTGCGTGAGATCGACCTTGATCAGCGTCTCGGGCATCTCGTGTCTCCAGCTCCCTGACTCTCCGGGGCAGGCCCCGTCCGCGCGCCGCTGCGCGTCTCTCACCCGCTCGCGAGCAGCTCTTTGAGTGCGTCGTCGAGGACCTTGATGTCGTCCGGGCTGGTGCCGGGCCCGCCCGCGAAATGGCCCCACCACGTGTCGATCACGCGCAGCTCCGCATTCGGCATGGCGGCCGCCTCGATGGCGTTGTCCTCGGGCGGGAAATACAGGTCGGTCGAGGCGGGCATCAGGATTGCCTTGGCGCGGATGGCGCCGAGCGCGGCCTTGAAGTCGCCCTTGAAGGTGTCGTTGGCGCTGATGTCGCCGTGCTGCCACGTCCACAGCATGGCGAGCAGGTTGTTGGCGTCGCGCTCGTAGAACAGGCCTTCCCAGAACCCGATCAGGAAATCCTCCAGCGAGGCGTAGCCCATGTGGGTGATGTCGGCCTCGAGCCGGTAGAAGGTCTGCGACAGGCCCCAGCCGGCGTAGACCCGGCCGAAGGCGCGCAGGCCCCGCGTCGGCGGGCTCGCGTACCAGCCCTCCGCCCAGGCGGCGTCGGCCTGCAGCGCCGCCTTGGCGCCTTCCAGGAAGACGTAATTGTGCCGGGAGCACTTGGCCGAGCCCTGAAACGGCAGGATCCTCGGCACCATGTCGGGGTACATCGACGCCCAGTGGTAGGTCTGGAGCGCGCCCATCGACCAGCCAGTGACGAGCACGAGTTTCTCGATGCCGAAATGCTCGGTGACCAGGCGGTGCTGGGCGCGGACGTTGTCGTAGGCGGTGACGTTGGGGAAGCGCGGCCCGTTCCAGGGCGCCGGCGTGTTGCTCGGCGAGGACGAGAGCCCGTTGCCGAACATGTTCGGGATGATGATGAAGTACTTGTCCGGGTCGAGCGCCTTGCCGGGGCCAATCAACCACTCGTTCTCGGTGTGCTGGCCCGAGTACCAGGTCGGGTAGACGATGGCGTTGTCCTTGGCCGGGCTCAGCGTCCCGAAGGTCTTGAAGGCGAGCTTGGCCGCGCGCAGCGTCTTGCCGCACTGGAGCACGAAGTCGCCGAGTTCGAAGATCTCGTAATCCGCCATGCGGGTGCCCCTAGACCGACAGGAACCGGGCGACGGCTGCCTCGTCGATCCCGTCGCGCGGGGCTTCGTGGACGATGGACCCGTTCTCCAGCACGATCACCCGGTCGGCGACGTCGAGGGCGAAGCTGAGGACCTGCTCCGACACCACGATGGAGAGGCCGCGCGCGTCGCGGATCTTCTTAAGCGTCCGGCCCATCTCCCGGATGATCGAGGGCTGGATGCCCTCGGTGGGCTCGTCGAGGAGCAGGACCTTCGGCCGGCTCGCCAGCGCCCGGGCGATGGCGAGCTGCTGCTGCTGGCCGCCCGAGAGGTTGCCGCCGCGCCGTCCCTTCATCTCCAGCAGGACCGGGAACATGTCGTACAGGTCCTGCGGGACCTTGCGGGTGCCGGTGACCGTCAGGCCGGTCTCGATGTTCTCCTGGACCGTCATGGTCGAGAAGATCATGCGGCCCTGCGGCACGTAGGCGAGGCCCTTGGCGACCCGGGCGTGGCTCTTGAGCCCGGCCACGTCCGCGCCCTCGACCTGGATCGACCCGGCCTTGACCGGCACGAGGCCCATCAGGGTCTTCATCAGCGTGGTCTTGCCCATGCCGTTGCGGCCCATCACGGCGACGATCTCGCCGGGGGCCACCGAGAAGGTCAGCCCGTGCAGGACCTCGCTCTGGCCGTAGGCGGCGTGCAGGTCCTCGACGGCGAGCGCCGGCGTAGCGGATGGGATCATGGCGAGCGGGGGCGCCTGGACCAGGGGCGGATGCGCGGTCTGAAGAGACGCCATCGTCAATGTCCCAAATAAACTTCGATGACCTTCGGGTCGTTCTTGACCCGCTCCATCGAACCCTCAGACAGCACCTTGCCCTGGTGCAGGACGGTCACCCGGTGGGCGATGTCCTCGACGAACTTCATGTCGTGCTCGATCACCAGCACCGAGCGGCCCTTGATGATCTGGTTGAGCAGCTCGGCGGTCTTGATCCGCTCGCCGACGCTCATGCCAGCCACCGGCTCGTCGAGCATCAGCAGTTCCGGGTCCTGGATCAGCAGCATGCCGATCTCCAGCCACTGTTTCTGGCCGTGGCTCAGGAACTCGGCCCGCTCCCGGAGCTGGTCCTTCAGGAAGATCGTCTCGGCGATGGCGTGGATGCGGTCGCGGACCTCCGCGTCCCGCTTGAACGTGAGGGCGCCGAAGACCGAGCGGCCGCGGGGGAACGAGATCTCCAGGTTCTCGAACACCGTCAGGTCGTCGTAGATCGACGGCGTCTGGAACTTGCGGCCGACGCCGGCCTGCACGATGGCGCTCTCGGAGAGCTTGGTCAGCTCCTGGCCCTTGTACTTGATCGAGCCGGCGCTGGCCCGGGTGCGCCCGCAGATCAGGTCGAGGACCGTGGTTTTGCCGGCGCCGTTCGGCCCGATGATCACCCGGATCTCGTCCGGATCGACGTAGAACGACACGTCGTTCACCGCCTTGAACCCGTCGAACGAGACCGTGAGCGCCTCGACGGCGAGGAGGTAGTCGGGCGGGGCCGCCTCGGCGCCGACCACGGGGGAGGAGAGGATCGCGGCGTTCATCGGAGACTCACTCGGCCGGGGCGCCGTGGGGCGGGACGATGGCGGGCGGCGGGGCGCGCAGGCCCTTCACCCGGCGGGTGAGGCGCGGCTCGATATGCTCGCGCCAGATCCCGGCGAGGCCGTTCGGGAAGGCCAGCACCACCGCGATGAACAGGGCGCCGAGGCCGAACAGCCAGAGATCCGGAAAACTCTCGGAGAAGCTGGTCTTGGCCCAATTGACGAGCAGCGTGCCCCAGACCGCGCCGAACAGGGACAGGCGCCCGCCGACCGCGGCGTAGATCACCATCTCGATCGAGGGGACGATGCCCACGAAGGAGGGCGACATGAACCCGACCTGGAGGGTGAACATCGCGCCGCCGATGGCCGCCAGTCCGGCGGCGAAGCAGAAGGCGAAGACCTTGAATCCGGCGACCGAGTAACCCGAGAAGCGGACCCGGTCCTCCTTGTCGCGCATGGCGACGAGGATGCGGCCGAGCTTCGACTTCTTCACGTACTGCGCCGCCAGGATGCAGGCGATCAGCAGGCCGCCATTGACGAAGTACAGGATGACCTTCGCGTGGTCGGTGCGGATGTCCCAGCCGTGGAGGGTGCGCAGGTCGGTGATGCCGTTGATGCCGCCGGTATAGCCCTGCTGGCCGACGATCAGGATGGTCAGGATCGCGGCGATCGCCTGGGTGATGATCGCGAAGTAGGTGCCGCCGACCCGGCGCTTGAACATCGCGAAGGAGATCAGCATCGCGAACAGGACCGGGACGGCGACCGCCAGGATCAGCGTCAGCGGCAGGCTCTTGAACGGCTGCCAGAACCAGGGGAGGGCCGTGATCTGGTTCCAGTCCATGAAGTCCGGGATGCCGGGCGTGGACTGGATCTTCGTGTTCTCGATGCTCGACGCTTCGAGCTTCAAGTACATCGCCATGCAGTAGCCGCCGAGGCCGAAGAACACGCCCTGACCGAGCGACAGGATCCCCGCGTAGCCCCAGCAGATCACCAGCCCGAGGGCGACGAACGCGTAGGTCAGGTACTTGCCGACGAGGTTGAGGCGGAAGCCGTCGAGCACCAGCGGCAGGACGACCAGGATCACCCCGGCGAGCAGGAGCAGGCTCAGCCACTCCACCGGCTTCATGAACGGGTTGTCGTTGACGGTGACGGATTTGGTGAGGGTCTGGACCGGATTCGTCATGGTCGAAAAATCCTCAGCGCCGGACCTTGAGGGTGAAGAGGCCCTGGGGCCTCAGCATCAGGATGCCGACCACCGCGAGCAGGGTGATCACCTTGGCCATCGAGCCGGAGAGGAAGAACTCCAGGGTCGACTGCGTCTGGGAGATCGAGAAGGCCGACGCGATGGTGCCGAGGAGGCTCGCGGCGCCGCCGAACACGACGATCAGGAAGGTGTCGACGATGTAGAGCTGGCCGGAGGTCGGCCCGGTCGACCCGATCATCGTGAACGCGGAGCCCGCGATCCCCGCGATGCCGCAGCCGAGGCCGAAGGTGTAGCGGTCGACCTTCTCGGTATCGATGCCGACGGCCCCCGCCATGGCGCGGTTCGACATGACCGCGCGGACCTGCTGGCCGAAGCGCGAGCGGAAGATCAGCAGCGCGACGCTGACGGTGATCAGGATCGTGACGGCCATGACGAACAGGCCGTTGATCGGGATCTCGATCGTGTCGGTGACCTGCACCGAGCCGATCAGCCAGGACGGCAGCTCGACGCCGACCTCGCGGGCACCGAAGATCGACCGGTAGGCCTGCTGGAGGATCAGCGACAGGCCCCAGGTGGCCAGCAGCGTGTCGAGCGGGCGCTTGTAGAGGAACCGGATCAGGCCCCATTCCACCAGCATTCCGAGCGCCCCGGAGGCGAGGAACGCCAGGCCCATCGCGATGAAGAAGTAGATCGGGAAGAGCGCCGGCAGGTAGGTCTGGAAGAAGGTCGAGCAGAGATAGGTGACGTAGGCGCCGAGGATCATGAACTCCCCGTGGGCCATGTTGATCACGCCCATCTGGCCGAAGATGATCGCGAGGCCGAGCGCCATCAGCAGGTAGACGGAGAACAGGATCAGGCCTGCGAAGCCCTGCATGGCGAAGATCGCGCCGAGGTCGCCGAGGGAGTAGTCGCCGAGCATGGTCCCGTTATCTCCGATCCGAGATGCGCTCCGCCCGCGGCGGAGGCCCGTGATCCCGCTCAGATCACCTCATCCTGAGGTGCCGGAGCGCAGCGGAGGCCTCGGAGGAGGGCTCCAGAACGCGCGCGGGTCCTGGAGAGCTCCTTCGAGGCAGGGCGATCGATGATCGCCCTGCACCTCAGGATGAGGTCGCGTGTTGGAGGCGCGCATACCGCGCGACTACTGGTACCCCTTCGGGAAAGGGTCCGGCTTGATCAGGTCTGGGCTGGTGTAGACGATCTCGAACTGGCCGTCGGGCTTGGCGCGGCCGACCCGGGTCTTCGACCAGAGGTGATGGTTCTCGTCGATCTTCACGTAGCCTTCGGGCGCGCCCTTGAACTCGATCCCGGGCGAGGCCGCCACCACCTTGTCGACGTCGAACGAGCCGGCCTTCTCGCAGGCCATCTTCCACAGGAACGGGCCGAGATAGGCCGCCTGCGTCACGTCGCCGATGACCGTCTTCTCGCCCCACATCTTCTTGAAGGCGGCGACGAACGCCTTGTTGTTCTCGTTCTGGATCGACTCGAAGTACTTCATGCAGGCGTAGGCCCCGGCGATGTTCTCGCCGCCGATGCCGTCGATCTCGTCCTCGGTGACCGAGATCGTCATCAGCACCTGCTTCGACAGGTCGATGCCGGCCGCCTTGAGCTGCTTGTAGAACGCCACGTTCGAGCCGCCGACCACGTCGGCGAAGATCACCTTCGGCTTGGTCAGCTTGATCTTGTTGATGACCGAGTTGAACTGCGTGTGGCCGAGGGGGAAGTACTCCTCGCCGACGACCTTGCCCTTGAGCACGTTCTCGACGTGCTTGCGGGCGATCTTGTTGGAGGTGCGCGGCCAGATGTAGTCGGAACCGATGAAGTAGAAGCTGTCGCCGCCCTTCTCCTTGTGGACCCAGTCGAGCCCGGCGAGGATCTGCTGGGTGGCCTCCTGGCCCGTGTAGAAGACGTTCTTCGACTGCTCCAGGCCCTCGTAGAAGGTCGGGTAGTAGAGGAGGCCGTTGTACTGCTCGAAGACGGGCAGCACCGCCTTGCGCGACGCCGAGGTCCAGCAGCCCATCACGGCGGCGCAGTGGTCGTTGACGAGGAGCTTCTTGGCCTTCTCGGCGAAGGTCGGCCAGTCGGAGGCGCCGTCCTCTTGGATGATCTTGATCTTGCGGCCGAGCACGCCGCCAGCGTCGTTGATCTGCTGGATCGCCAGCTTCTCGGCTTCCTGCGCGCCCGTCTCGGAGATCGCCATGGTGCCGGTGATCGAGTGCAGGATGCCGACGGTCACCTCGCTGTCGGTCACCGCGAGGCCCGTGGTGTTGACCGCCGAGGTCGGCGGGGCCGCCCAGGCCGACCGCGGCATCAGCGCCAGTGCCGGGGCGCCGGCCAGCCCCATGAGCAGTTTGCGCCGCAGCGGGGAGCGCAAGCCGTGATCGGCGCCGGTCTCGGTGTCGTCTGCCATGTGCCTGCCCCTGTTCGCGTCCGGGCCTTGAGAGTCGGTCCGGATCGACGAGCGCAGGCTAGGTCCTGGGTTGCGGTGCGGCCTATACGCGATTTTGCGTATGGCCGTGCTCTTGCATGCGTCGCACCATCGCGGCGGAATACTTTGAGGTCGGGGTGGCTGAGAGCGCGAATAGTGTGGGCATTGCGCCGGTGCGCGATGTTTCGCGCGCGCGTGACCGCCCACGCGCCCTGCCGCCCGGGACCGGCGGTCGGATCGGCCCGGCCGGGACCCCATGAGCGGTCCGCAGCGCATCATCCCCATCCGCCGGGACTACAACCGCTTCGTCGCCGACGAGACGCTGGAGGATTACGCCCTCCGCTTCACCGCCAAGAAGGCGCGGCGCTGGTCGAGCCTCGAGGTCGCGCAGACCGCCCTCGGCTCGATCTCGTTCCTGGCGCTGGAGGCGATCGGCGGGACGCTGGCGCTGACGGCTGGCTTCCCCAACACGGTCGCGGCCGTGCTGGTCGTCGGCCTGATCATCTTCGCCACCGCGGCGCCGATCACGGTCTACGCCGCCCGGCACGGCGTCGACATGGACCTGCTCACCCGGGGCGCGGGGTTCGGCTATCTCGGCTCGACCGTCACGTCGCTGATCTACGCGAGCTTCACCTTCCTGTTCTTCGCCATCGAGGCGGCGATCATGGCGCTGGCGCTGCAGCTCTGCTTCGGGCTGCCGCTCGGCATCGGCTACCTGCTCTGCGCGGGGGCGGTGATTCCCCTCGTCGTCTACGGGATCCGGCTGATCAGCCGGTTCCAGATCTGGAGCCAGCCGATCTGGCTCGGCCTGAGCCTGCTGCCGCTGATCTTCGTGGCGGCGCAGGGCGCGGGGCCGCTGCGGGCGCTCGCCGGCTTCCCGGGCCTCGACGGCGGCGGGGCCAACTTCGATCTCGCCCGGTTCGGGCTCGCCACCGGCGTCCTGCTGGCGCTGCTCGCCCAGGTCGGCGAGCAGGTCGACTTCTTGCGCTTCGTGCCGGAGCCACAGGGCCCGCGCGACCGCCGCTGGTGGCTGGCCGTCCTGTCGGGGGGCGCGGGCTGGATCCTGCCCGGGATGCTGAAGATCCTGCTCGGCGCCGCGCTGGCGGTCCTGGCGCTGGGCCACGGCGTCCCGGCCGAGCACGCTGCCGAGCCGACCCGCATGTACGCGGTGGCCTTCGGCTACCTGACGGGCGAGGGGAGCCGGGCGGCTCTGCTCCTCACCGGGCTGTTCGTCCTCGTGTCGCAGCTCAAGATCAACCTGACCAACGCCTATGCCGGCTCGATCGCGTGGTCGAACTTCTTCTCGCGCCTGACCCACAGCCATCCCGGGCGAGTGGTCTGGCTCGTGTTCAACGTCGCCATCGCGGTGCTCCTGATGGAGCTCGGCATCGACAAGACCATCGAGAGCACGCTGCCGCTCTACGCCTCCGTGGTCTCGGCCTGGGTCGGGGCCCTCGCCGCCGACCTCGCGGTCAACAAGCCGCTCGGCCTCTCGCCGCCGGGCATCGAGTTCAAGCGCGCCCATCTCTACGCCGTGAACCCGGTCGGCACCGGGGCCATGGCGCTGGCCCTCGCGGCCGGGGGCGCGGCCTATGTCGGCTGGCTCGGCGCGACCCTGCAGCCCTTCGCGCCGCTGCTGACTCTCGCCATCGCATTCTGTGCGGCCCCGGCGATCGCCTGGGCCACGGCCGGGCGCTGGTATCTCGCCCGGACGCCGAAGCAGGATTGGGGCGCGGCCGAGGTGGTCTGCCGGGTCTGCGAGCTGCCCTTCGAGGGCGAGGACATGGCCCATTGCCCGGCCTACGACGCGCCGATCTGCTCCCTCTGCTGCTCGCTCGACGCCCGCTGCGGCGACCTGTGCAAGCCCCATGGACGCCTGGAAGCGCAGGCGCAGGCCGCCGTCGCCCGGATCCTGCCGGGCCGAACCGCCGCCTGGATCGGCGCGCCGCTCGGCCGCTACCTCGCGGTGATGCTGACGCTCTGCGCGGTGATCGGGCTGATCCTCGGGATCGTGCACGCGGGCGCGACGATCGCCCACCCGGAGAATCGCGAGTTCCTGCGCACGGCGCTGACCAGCGTGTTCTTCACGCTGGTGGTGATCCTCGGCGTCGTGGCGTGGCTGTTCGTGCTCGCCCAGGAGAGCCGGCGCGTCGCCCAGGCCGAGACGATGCGCCAGACCGCGCTCTACCAAGCCGAGATCGCTGCCCACAAGGTCACCGACGCCAAGCTGCAGGAGGCCAAGGAGCGGGCCGAGGCCGCCAACCAGGCCAAGAGCCGCTACGTGGTCGGGATCAGCCACGAGCTGCGCACGCCGCTCTCCACCGTCCTCGGCTACGCCCAGCTGCTCGAGTCCGACCCGGCGATCCCGGCGCACCGCGTCAACGGCCTGCGGGTGATCCGGCGCAGCGCCCAGCACCTCTCCGGCCTGATCGACGGCCTCCTCGACATCTCGCGCATGGAGGCGGGACGCCTCCAGATCCACCGGGACGAGGTCCGGCTGACCGACTTCCTCGACCAGCTCGTCGACATGGTCCGTCTCCAGGCGCGGGAGGCCGGACTGGAGTTCCGGTTCTCGAGGCCCGAGATCCTGCCGGCGGTGGTCGCCACCGACGAGAAGCGCCTGCGGCAGGTGCTGCTCAACCTCCTGTCGAACGCCATCAAGTTCACCGAAGCCGGCACCGTCTCGCTGGACCTGAGCTACCGGAGCCAGATCGCCGTCTTCACGATCCGCGACACCGGCCCGGGCATCCCGGAGGCCGATCTCGCGCGGATCTTCGAGCCCTTCGAGCGCGGCTCGACCCCGGCCGCCCGGAGCACGCCGGGGACCGGGCTCGGGCTGACCATCGCCAACCTGCTGGCGCAGCTGCTGGGCGGCGAGATCACCGTGACGGCCGCCCCGGGCGGCGGCACGCAGGCGCGGCTGCGCCTGATGCTGGCCTCCGTGGCCCAGCCCGCGCCGATCGCCCCGCCCGCGCCGACGGCGTCCCCGGAGCGGGCCTACGCGGGGGCGCGCCGGACCGTCCTGGTCGCCGACGACGACAGCGCCCACCGCGCGCTGATGCGCGCGATTCTCGAGCCGCAGGGCATCGCCGTGCGGGAGGCCGGGTCGGGAGCCGAGTGCCTCGCGATGGTCGCGCAGGGTGGCGTCGACCTCGTCCTCCTCGATATCGCGATGCCCGGGATGAGCGGCTGGGCGGCGGCGGCGGCGTTGCGGCAGGCCGGTCATACCGGCCCGATCGCCATGATGTCCGCCAACGTCCACGAGATCAGCCCGACCCGCGGCGACGACGCCCCCCACGACGCGATCTTCGCGAAGCCCTTCGACCTGCGCGACGTGATGGAGCGGATCGGCAAGCTCCTGCACCTCGAGTGGACCGAGGGCGCCGCGCCGGCGCGGCCCGAGCCCGTCCCGGCCGCCGCGGACCTCCCGGGACCGGGGCCCGAACATGTCGGCGAACTCCTGCGCCTCGGCCGGATCGGGCACATCCGCGCCATCGAGGCCAAGCTGACTCAGATGGAGGCGGATGCGACCGTGCCGCCCGCCTTCGTCGCCCGCATGCGCGGACTGGTCGAGGGGTACGACCTGCGCCGCTACCTCTCGGTCCTGCAGGAGCTCGCCCGCCATGGCTGAGGCGCCGACGGTTCAGCCGCACCGGGACATCGTCCTTGTGATCGACGATTCACCCGATACGCTGAGCTTCCTCACCGAGGCGATCGAGCGGTCCGGCGCCACCGTGCTGGTCGCGGTCGGCGGCGATCTCGCCCTGACCCTGGTGGACGAGATCACGCCGGACGTGATCCTGCTCGACGCGGTGATGCCGGGCCTCGACGGGTTCGAGACCTGCCGGCGGCTCAAGGCCAAGCCGCAGCTCGCCGGCGTGCCGGTGATCTTCATGACCGGGCTGAGCGAGACCGAGCACATCGTGAAGGGGCTCTCTGCCGGCGGGGTCGACTACGTCACGAAGCCCATCGCCCCGGACGAGATCCTGGCCCGGATCCGCGTGCATCTGGCGAGCGCCCGCGCCGCGCAGAGCGCCCGGGCCGCCCTCGACACCGCCGGGAGGACGCTGTTCGCGGTCGCCGAGGACGGCACGGTCCTGTGGTCGACGCCGCAGGCCGGGCGTCTGCTCGCCGGACTCGGCGCGGATCCGTCCGGCGCCCGCGCGCTGCCCGCCGGCGCCCGCGACTGGCTGCGTGGCTGCCTCGCCGGCGCCGCCCAGCCGCTCGCGCTGACCGATCGCGACGGCGTCGCCTACGCCCTGAGCTTCATCGGCCGCACCCCGGACGAGATCCTGCTCCGCCTGTCACGCGACGCGCTGTCGGCGGGGGTCGAGCGGCTGCGGGCGCGCCTGCCGGTCACCGGGCGCGAGGCGGAGGTTCTCCTCTGGCTGTCCCGGGGCAAGTCGAGCCGCGACATCGGCGAGATCCTCGGGCTCAGCCACCGGACCGTGACGAAGCACCTCGAGGGCATCTACGCGAAGCTCGGTGTGGAGAACCGCACGGCCGCCTCGATCATCGCGGCGCGGCACCTGCAGGATTGAGCCCGCTCGCGAACCGGTCGGCAGGGTTGCGGTGGCCGCGGATCCCCAAGCTTGTCCACAGGCCCGGGTGCTCGGGGAAACGCCTTGGTAAGCCCCGCCGCCTCACGGTCCCAGCTCAGCCCGACAAGCCGAGTCCGGATGCGATGATGACCAGCCAGCAGCTCGCCGACGAACTGAAGCGGATCGCCACCACACAGGTCAGCGACATCACGCGGGCGGTGAAGGAAGGCCAGAAGTCGATCGCCCTCAACGAGGTGCGGGACATGGCGCGGCGCCTCGGCCTGCTCGCGGACGCCTTCGATCCGAAATCCGCGGCCGACAGGTCCGAGCCCGCCGCCGATACCGCCGGCGATCCGCTGGACGACGCTCAGGCCGCCTGACACCCGTTGCCGGCGGTGTCCCGCCGGCCCCTCCGAGGAGCGCTCCATGGTCCGCGCCCATTTCACCATCCGCCTCGGCAACGCCTCGCTCCCGGCCTCGGCGGCCCAGTGGGTCGAGGATGCCGAGGCCGCCCGGTCGACCGCGCGCACGATCGTGCAGGGGCTGATGCGTCAGCACGGCGGTGACCCGCGCCTCATGGAGGCCGCGATGGTGATCACCGACGACGACGGCGCCGTTCTCCTGGAGATGTCCTTCTTCGACACGCTCTACCTGCCGGTCGAGCCGGTCCCGGACGCCGACCGGCGCCGGCCGCGCGCGCCGCGCAGGGCCGCGCCGCGGGGACTGACCGCCGCCCTCGGGCCCGTCCGGCGCCTCGCCGGCGCGCTCGGCATGCGCGCGCAGCAGCCCCTGTCCGGGCGGTGAGGCCCGCTCAGCCGTAGAGATCGCCGACCACGAAGCCGCGCGGCGCGAGGCGCTCGGCCAGCACGCGCCGGTGGCAGCCGGCCGGATCGCGCTCGAAGCAGAGCAGGCAGATCGGCGACGCCTCGGCGAGCGCGGCGAGCTCGTCCAGCGCCGCGATCCCGGCGGCGGTATCCAGCACCTCCTCGCAGTAGATCCGGCGCATCAGCCCCGCGTCCCCGGCCCGCGCCGCCTGCCGGCCGGATTTCGGGGTGCCGAGGCTGCGCAGATGCGCGTAGCCGAGCCCGGCCTCGTGCAGGGACGTGCCGAGCGCGCCCTTCGAGAAGCCGCGCTTGCGCGAATTCGCCACTGCCCGGACATCCGCCAGCACCGCGACGCCGGCCGAGCGCAGGACGCCGACGAGGCGCTCCGGGTCGAGGCCTTCGTAGCCTATGGTAAAGAGTTGCTTACTCACGGTGTCCCGTCCGGACTCGCGTTGCGGAACCGCGACTTAGCCGGATGCGGGCCTGTGAACCAGCCGGGGATCGGCGCCGTATGTCGCGGGGATGCAACGCGTCCCGGAATTCCGCCGCAATGATCGCAAAGCTCCGTTAACCGCGCCGGGGCCATCGAATACGCCTGTCTGTGGCGCTTCTTCGGTGGCGGGCTAAACACTGATGTCGCGGATTTTAGAGCTTTCGCGGTCGCCGTTCGGGGAAGTCGCTCGGAACTTGAGCGAACGCCTGAGGCCGGCCCGTCGCCTCGCCGGCCGGTTCGCCGCCGCCGCCATCCTGGCCGGGCTCGCGGCCTGCGCGTCGAACAACGACTTCTATCCGACCAAGGGCGACGTGAAGCCCCATCCGGGCGTGGCCAAGGCCAAGCTTCACCCGATCCAGGGCATCGACATCTCGAAGTGGCAGGGCAACGTCGACTGGGCCTCGGTCCGGGCCGCCGGCACCCAGTTCGCCTTCATCAAGGCCACCGAGGGCGGCGACCACGTCGACGAGCGCTTCCGGACCAACTGGGACGCCGCCGCCCGGGCCGGCGTGCCGCGCGGGGCCTACCACTTCGTGTTCTGGTGCCGCTCCGCCAGGGAGCAGATGGACTGGTTCAAGAAGAACGTCCCGAACGACCCCACCGCGCTCCCGCCGGTCCTCGACGTCGAGTGGAACGGCCACTCGCAGACCTGCCCGAAGAAGCTGCCCAAGGCCCAGGCCCTGGCGATGGTCACCGAGATGCTCGAGGAGATGGAGCGCTACACCGGCAAGCGCCCGATCATCTACACCGACATCACCTTCCACAAGGACGTCCTGGAGGGCGAGCTCCCCGACTACCCGCACTGGCTGCGCTCCACCGCGGCCGAGCCCGAGCAGCGCTTCGTCAACCGCAAGTGGATGCTGTGGCAGTTCACCTCCACGGGCCGGGTCCCGGGCGTGCGCGGCGACGTCGACCGCAACGCCTTCTACGGCACGCCGTCCGAGTGGGCCTCGTTCCTGGCCACCGACTGCGACCCGCGCGAGCACAAGCGGCTCTCGGAGCAGGGTCTCTGCACGGATAAGTAGATGAAAGCCTTCGGCAAAACCTAGGTTAGTTCAGGGGCGCAGAGCGCGGGGTATGGCTGACGGGCCCGCGCACCGGCGGGCGAGCCTCGAGAGGATCCTGACGGGAAACTCTCCTCCCGCACCTCTCCGTCCCCCATGCCGATCGACTCTGCCGCCTCCACCGGCAACCTGCTCCTCGACGCGCTGTCTGGTTCGGACCGGGCCCTGATCGCGCCCCATCTGGAGCCGGTGACCTTCGCCAAGGGCGACACGGCGCTCTCGGCGGCCGTCGCGGCGAGCCACGTGATCTTCCCCCACGTCCAGACTGTCGTGGCGCTGATCGTCGCCACGCGGGACGGCAGGACGGCCGAGATCGCGAGCGTCGGGCACGAGGGTGCGATCGGCGGGATCATCGGAGAGGGCCGGCTGCCGGCCGCGGTCAGCGGGTTGGTGCAGGTCGGCGGGGCTGCGCTGCGCCTCGACGCGGAGCGTCTCCGGCAGGCTGCGCTCGGATCCGAGACGCTCCGCGACCTGTTCGCGCGCTACGCCGACTGCTTCCTGGCCCAGCTGTTCCAGATCGCGGCCTGCAACGCCCTGCACCCGATCGAGCAGCGCTGCCTCCGCTGGCTGCTGTCGCTGCAGGACCGGACCGGCGGCGACACCCTCCCGATCACCCACGAGTTGCTGGCCTCCATGCTCGGGGTCCAGCGCACCTACCTCACCCGGATCCTGCGGGTGCTGCAGGAGCAGGGCCTCGTCCGGGTCGGCCGCGGGCGCATCACGATCCTCGACCGCCGGGCGGTCTCCAACGCCGCCTGCGAGTGCCACGCCCGCGTGCGGATCCAGTGCGAGGCGGTGCTCGGCGCGGCCTACGGGGCCGACACGAACCGCCGGACCGAGCCGGCCGAGACGCTCTCGCGACTCCGGTGAGGGACCGGCGCGCGGTCAGTCGACGACCGGCACGCAGACCGGCGCCGCGAGACCCGGCACCGGCGCCACCACCACGTCGATCCCGTAGATCAGGCGCAGCAGGTCCGGCGTGACCGTCGCGGCGGCGGGCCCGTCGGCGACGAGGCGGCCCGCGTGCAGGGCGATGAGTCGATCGGCGCAGAGCAGGGCGTGGCCGGGATCGTGCGTCGAGAACAGCACGGCGATGCCGGCCTCGGCGAGGCGGCGGATCTGCCCGAGGACGCGGGCCTGATTGCCGAAATCGAGGCTGGCGGTCGGCTCGTCCATGACGAGGAGCCGCGGCTCGCCGCTGAGAGCCCGCGCGATCAGCGCGAGCTGCCGCTCGCCACCGCTGATCTCGGTGTAGACCTGATCGGCGAGGTGCCCGATTCCCAGGGCGGCCAGAGCCCGCTCGGCGGCCGCGACGTCGGCGCGACCGGGGGCGGCGAACGGGCCGAGCCGGCTCGCCCGGCCCATCACGACGACCTCGCGCACCGTGAACGGGAAGAACGCCGCGTGCGCCTGGGGCACGGCGGCGATCGCGCGGGCCACGGCGACCCGCGACAGCCGCGACAGATCGGCGCCGTCGAGGATCACCCGCCCGGCGCGGGCCGGCAGCAGGCCGAGCAGCGTCTGGAACAGCGTGGTCTTGCCGCCGCCGTTCGGCCCGACGAGGCACATCACCTCGCCCGCGGTGAGGTCGAAAGACACGCCCTGGGCGACGGTGCGGCCGGCCGTGCGGCCGCCGTACCCGACGGCGAGGTCCCGGACCTGGAGCAGCATCAGCTGAAGCCCCGGCGCCCGGACGCCAGCAGCCAGAGGAAGAACGGCGCCCCCACGAGCGCCGTCAGGATGCCGAGGGGCACCTCGACGGTGCCCAGATTCCGCGCGATCAGGTCGACCAGCACCAGGTAGCCCGCGCCGAGCACCAGCGAGGCCGGCAGCAGGCGGCGGTAATCCGGCCCGACCAGGAGCCGAGCGACGTGCGGCACGATCAGCCCGATCCAGCCGATGACCCCGGTCATCGCCACGGCCGCCGCCGTGATCAGGGTCGCGCCGGCGATCAGGACGGGACGGAGCAACCGAGTTTCCACACCGAGGGCCCGCGCCTCCGCGTCGCCGAGACTCATCAGGTTCATGCGCCAGCGCAGGAGCACCAGGGGCACGAGGCCGAGCAGCATCATCGGCAGGGTGGCGGCGACGTCGCCGAGGGTGACCGAGGATAGGCTGCCGAGGAGCCAGAACGTGATCGCCGGCAGCTGGTTGTAGGGATCGGCCAGGACCTTGAGGAGCGAGATGCCAGCTCCGAGCACCGCCCCCACCGCGACCCCGGCCAGGACCAGGGTCAGGACCGGATCGTGCCGCCGCACGGCGAGGCCGACGCCGTAGACCGCCGCGACGGCGCCGAGCCCGCCCAGGAAGGCCAGGGCCTGGATCGGGGCCACCGGCAGGCCGAGATAGATCCCGAGCACGGCCCCGAGCCCGGCGCCGGCCGAGACGCCGAGGATGTCGGGCGAGACCAGCGGGTTGCGGAACAGGCCCTGGTAGGTCGCCCCCGCCGCCGAGAGGGCCGCGCCCACGACCAGCGCGGCGATCACCCGCGGCAGGCGCACCTGCATCACGACCGTCTCCGCCGTCGCCGGGGCCCGGGCCGGCAGCCCGAGCAGCCGGTTCCCGAGGATGGCGGCGAGGTCCGCGGGCGCGACCGGGTACTTGCCGACAGCCAGCGCGAGGGCGGTCAGCGCCAGCAGGGCGAGCCCGGACAACAGCGCAGCGGGCAGGCGGCGTCGGGCGCGCGCCCGGATCATCACGGCGGCGGCCGGGACGCGGCTCACCGGGCCGGGCCCGGGGACGAGCCCGGTGTCGAGCTCGGCCGAGCGCCCGGCGTCGGGGCGAGGAGAGCGGCGACCTGACCGGCATCAAGGTCGACGTGGTAGAAGCGACTGTAGAAGGCGCGCGCCACGTCGGGCATCGGCTGCGGGAACAGGTCCGGATGGAGCCGGGCCGCGAGCCAGCGCAGGCCGATCAGCCGGTTGACCCCCGGCGGCGCGTCGAACCACGGGAACGGCTGGAGCGGCGCCACGTAGACCCGCCCGCTCCGTACGGCCCGGACGTCCCGCCACAGCGGGTCGGCGCTCAGCCCGGCCGCGAAGGCCGGATCGAGGGTGACGATCACGTCCGGATTCCAGGCGAGAACCTGCTCGGGCGAGACGTTGCCGAGGCGGCCGCCACCGTCCTGCGCGACGTTGCGGCCGCCGGCGACCTCGACCAGCTCGGTGTTGATCGATCCGGCGAACCCCGTCTCCAGCCCGCGCGGCCCGCGCGCGTAGTAGACCCGGGGCCGCTTCTCCTCCGGGACCGCCGCGACGGCGCGCTCCACCGTGTCGGCGAGACGCTGGGCCTCCGCCGCCAGGGCGTCCGCGTCGGACTGACGGCCCAGGGCCGCGCCGAGCTGCCGATAGGCTTCCGGGGTCTTCGCGAGGCTGCCGTCCAGCAGGATGTAGGGGATCCCGGTCTGGGCCTGGACCCGGTCGGCGAGCGACGCGTAGGTCGGCCCGAGGCTGCCCGAATCCACGATCAGGTCGGGCTTGGCGGCGAGCACCGCCTCGACATTCGCGGTCCCGCCGCGCCCGGTGAGGCGGCCGTAGGCGGGGAGCGCGCGGGTCCGGGGCTCGAGGAAGGGCATCGCCGCGGGATGCGGGGCGCTCACCCATCCGGCCATCAGGTCGGGCGCCAGGGTGTAGAGCAGCACCGCGGCGGGCGGTCCCGCGGCGAGCACCCGCCCGACCCGCTCGGGGAGCTCGACCGTGCGGCCGGCCGCGTCCGTGAACGGGCGCGCCGCCGCCCCGCCGGACGCCGCCAGCAACGCGATCAGCGCCGCGGCCAGGGCGCGGCGGCGGCCGGCTCTCGGCGCCATCAGGCGGGCTTCCGCTCCAGGATCTCGATCAGCGCGCCGTCGGGTCCCTCCACGAAAGCGATCCGCAGGTCGGGACCGCGCGCCGTGATGCCGGTCCGCACCGTCACGCCCCGGGCGATGAGATCGGCCATCGCGGCCTCGATGTCGGCGACGCGCAGCCCGACATGCTCGATCCCGAGACAGGGCGTGGCGGTCGCCGGCGCGATCTCATCCGGGGCCTGCTCGATGAAGACGGCGAGGCCGCCGAGGTCGAGCACGACCCGCTGCACGGGGTCCGCGCCGACGCGCTTCACCTCCCGGGCCCCGAACGTCTCGACGTAGAAGGAAGCGGCCGCGACGGCATCGCGGCTGCGCAGGTGGAGGTGGTCGCAGGCGTAGTGCATCGGCTCTCCGGCCCCGGATGACATGGGCGGGTGCGGCCCCCGGTGCCGTCGCGCCGGAGGCGCCGCTGCGCGCCGGGTCCGACGATAGGGCCGGCGCGGAGCCGCGGCGAGACCGGCCGCTTGACGTTCGGCACGAACCCGCAGACTTTCGCCGCCAGGACCGTTGCAGGGATGCAACATCCATCCCACATCCCGGTCGCGAACCCACATCGCACAGCCAACCGCACAGCCAAGAGATCCATGCGCAATCCCTACGACGTGCTGGGCGTGGCCAAGGGGGCGAGCGAGGCCGAGATCAAGAAGGCCTATCGCAAGCTCGCCAAGGACTTCCACCCCGACCGCAACAAGAACGACGCGAAGGCCAAGGACCGGTTCGCCGAGGCGAACTCGGCCTACGAGATCCTGGGCGACGCCGAGAAGCGCAAGCAGTTCGACCGCGGCGAGATCGACGCCGAGGGCAAGCCGCGCGCGACCGGCTTCGAGGGATTCGGAGGCTTCGGCGGCGGACGCGGGGGCAATTTCGACTTCGAGAACATGGCGCGCGCCCAGCGCGGCGGCGGCATAGGCGGCGGCATGGGCGAGGACATCTTCTCGCACATCTTCGGCGAGGCGTTCCGCGCCGGCGGCGCCGGTCCGGGCGGCCAGCGCCAGGCGGCCAAGGGCGAGGACGTCGCCGCGGAGCTGCTGGTGACGCTGGAGCAGGTCGCCAGCGAGGAGAAGCTGCGTCTCGCTCTGCCCACGGGCCGTGAGGTCGACGTCGTCATTCCCCGCGGCGTGGTCGACGGCCAGACCATCCGGCTGCGCGGCCTCGGCCAGAGCGGCGGGCCCCGGGCCGAACCGGGCGACGCCCTGCTGACCATCCGGATCCGGCCGCACCCGCGGTTCACCGTCGAGGGGGCCGACCTGCGCACCGGCGTCGACGTTCCGCTGGAGGATGCCGTGCTCGGCGGCACGATCCGCGTGCCGACGCTCACCGGTGCCGTCGAGATGAAGATTCCGGCAATGACGAGTTCCGGCCGGACCTTCCGCCTCCGCGGCAAGGGGCTGCCGAAGAAGGACGGCACCCGCGGGGACCTGTTCGCCACCACGGCGATCGTCCTGCCGGAGGGCGAGGACGCGGCCCTGACCGAATTCGCCCGCGGCCGCCGGGCCACCAATGCGGCCTGACGGGCGGGAACAGCCTTCGGGGCGCGCCTGACCGCGCTCGGTGGCGTCCCGGACTTCCGTCGCCGGGCCGCCTCCGCTAAGGAGGCCCCCCGGCCCCGAGAGGGGTCGCGCGGCTTCGGGATCGATCATGGCGGAACACGGGCAGGGCCTTCTGGCGGGCAAGCGGGGCATCGTCCTCGGGGTCGCCAACAACCGCTCGATCGCCTGGGGCATCGCCCGCAGCGCCCGCGCCCACGGGGCCGAACTGGCCTTCACCTACCAGGGCGACGCCCTGCGCAAGCGCGTGGAGCCCCTCGCCAAGGAACTCGACGCCCACGTGATCGGGCACTGCGACGTCACCGAATCGGCCACGATCGACGCGGTCTTCGCGGAGGCCGCGAAGGTCTTCCCCGACGGCATCGACTTCGTCGTTCACTGCGTCGCCTTCTCCGACAAGGACGAGCTGACGGGCCGCTACATCGAGACCTCCGAGGACAACTTTACCAAGTCGCTCCTGGTCTCGTGCTACTCGTTCACCGCGGTGGCCCAGCGCGCCGAGAAGATCATGCGCCCGGGCGGCTCACTGGTGACGCTGACCTATTACGGCGCCGAGAAGTGGATGCCGCACTACAACGTCATGGGCGTCGCCAAGGCGGCGCTGGAGGCGTCGGTGCGCTACCTCGCGGCCGATCTCGGACCGAAGAACATCCGGGTCAACGCGATCTCGGCCGGCCCGATCAAGACCCTCGCCGCCTCGGGCATCGGCGATTTCCGCTACATCCTGAAGTGGAACGAGTACAACGCGCCCCTGCGCCGGACCGTGACGATCGGCGAGGTCGGCGAGACCGCGTCCTACCTCGTCTCCGACATGGCGGCCGGGATGACCGGCGAGATCCTCCACGTGGATGCCGGCTACCACGTGGTCGGCATGAAGAACCCCGAGGCGCCGGACCTCACCCTCGACAAGGATTGAGGCCTCGGTCGTCCGGGGCGCCGTGATCTGCGACGGCGCGACGGCCTGCGTGGCGCCTCCGCCCGGGTCTCTCGGCCGCGCCCGTGGGGAAGGCGGCGCGACCAGGCTGACCATCGTCACGCCTCGTCCGCCTCGTCGAACTCCCCCGAGAGCTTGAGGCCGTCGATCCAGGTCTCGCCGTCGCGCTTGATGACGGTGCGCGGCCGGACGTTGCCGTGCTGCGCGATCCCCGCCGCCAGCCGCTGCGAATGCGTCACGAGCCAGACCTGCGTCCGCTCCGCGGCCCGCGCGATCAGCCGCGCCAGGGGATCCATGAGATCGGGATGCAGGCTGGTCTCGGGCTCGTTCAGCGCGATGAACGGCGGCAGCCGGTAGCCGAGCAGCGCTCCGGTCAGGGCGAGGTAGCGCAGGGTGCCGTCCGACAGTTCCGGCGGATCGAAGGTCCGGGCGGGGAAGTCGGGGAAGCGCAGGCCGAAGCTCGCGTGACGGCCGGGCTCCGGGAGGACGAGCGCCGCGCCCGGGAAGGCTCCGTCGACGGCCGCGTCGATCTCGGTCGTGTCCTGCCGGATATGCGCCAGGGTGGCGAAGACGGCGGCGAGGTCCGCGCCGTCGGACGCGAGCGTCGGCGTCGTCACCGCGAGGCAGGGGCGACGCAGGGGCGACTCGGCATCCGTCCGGAAATCGTGGTGGAAGCGCCACCCCGTCAGGGCGAGGCGGACCGCGGCGATCTCCGGATGGCCGGTGGCGTCGAGGAGGCTCCCGAGGGCGGTCTCGGTGGGCAGCAGGTCCCCGCCGAGGGCGCGCTTCCGGCCCTCCGCGTCGCGGACGAACCCGCTTCGCCCGTCGCGATCGAGGATCACGGCCGTGCGGCCGCGGGTGCGGACCGTCAGGCGCTCGGTCTTGACCTGCGGCTCCTTCCGGAAGGCGGCGCCGAAGGTGGTTCCGCCGACCTGCTGCACCAGCCCGATCTCGACCGCGTAGACGAAATCCTGCGCGATCGTGTCGTGGCGGAGGGTCGCCGACAGGCAGATCCGCGCGGCCTCGCCCTGCCGCCGGCGGCCGGCCCAGAGGGCCGAATCCATGCCGCCCTCGGCGGCGAGGTCGCGGGTCAGGGTTCCCCGGGCGGCGGCCTGCAGAAGCTCCAGGGCCCGGTAGAGGTTGGTCTTGCCGGTGCCGTTGCCCCCGACGAAGACCGACAGCGCGTCGACCGGGAAGCTGATCCGCCGCAGCGAGCGGTAGCCCGAGACCGCGACCTCCCGAACCACCAGCATCCCGGGCTCTCCCGCCTCAGTCCGGAACCGTCAGATCCGCGATGCCCTTGGCGGCCTCGGGGAATCGCGGGTCCATGGCCTCCAGCGTATCCGCCACGGTCCGGGCAATCACGTAGTTGCGGAACCACTTGTGGTTGGCCGGCACCACCAGCCACGGCGCCCGGGCCGTCGAGCAGCGGCCGAGGGCGTCCGCGAAGGCCTGCTGGTAGGCGTCCCAGGACTTCCGCTCGACCAGGTCGGCCGGGTCGAACTTCCAGTGCTTCTCGGGGTCGGCGATCCGGGCCTCCAGGCGCTTCTTCTGCTCCGCCTTGGAGATGTGCAGGAAGAACTTGAGGACCGTCGTCCCCGATTCGACGAGCAGGCGCTCGAAATCGTTGATCCGGCCGTAGCGGCTCTGCCAGACGGCGTCCGGCACGAGGCCCTTTACCCGCACCACGAGCACGTCCTCGTAGTGGCTGCGGTTGAACACCCCGATCATGCCGCGCCCCGGCACGCGGGCGTGGTAGCGCCACAGGAAATCGTGATCGAGTTCCTCGCTCGAGGGCACCTTGAACGAGGCCACGGCGCAGCCCTGCGGGTTCACCCCCTTGAGCACCGACCGGATCGTGCCGTCCTTGCCGCCGGTGTCGATCGCCTGGAAAACCAGCAGCAGGCTCCGGGCGCGCTCGGCGTAGAGGCGTTCCTGGAGGGCGACGATGCGCTCGCGCTCCGTGGCGAGGGCGTCCTTGGCCCAGTCCTTGTCGAGGCCGCCGACATCGTCGGGATCGACCGTGCCGAGATCGACGGGCGCGCCCGGCTCCACCGCCACGATGCCCGGCGCGGGGCGGATCGGCACCGGCCCGTGCTGGCCGAGCGCCGCCGGGACGGACTCGGCCACGGCGTCGACGCTGCCGGCCCAGCGGGCCGTCGACGGGCGGTGATCCACGGTGGGGCCATGCAGATCGGCCTCACCTGTCATGCCGTCATCGCGTTTGTGGCCGCGATGATGCTTGCCGTGCTTCTTGGACATGGGGCAGGACCTGTTTCCGGATATTGCCGACCGACGGCGAGAACGGCCGGTAATCCAGGCTGTTCCGAACGCCTGTGCAGGACGGGGTTGAGAGGTTGGGTACGATCTACTTCATCCGGCACGGCCAGACCGCCTGGAACGCCGAGGGACGCCTCCAGGGTGGGCGCGACACCGACCTCAACGCCCAGGGCGAGGCGCAGGCCGCCGCCGTGGCGGAGCGCCTCGCCGCCGCGGCGGGTCCGGCGCTGGCGGCGGCCGAGTTCGTCGCGAGCCCGCTCAAGCGCACCCGGCGCACCATGGAGATCCTCAGGGCGACCCTCGGCCTGCCGCCGGAGGCGTACCGCACCGATCCGCGCTTGCGGGAGATCGGCTTCGGCAGCTGGGAGGGCTCAACCTGGGCGGAGATCCGGCGCCGCGACCCGGCCGGGGCTGCCGGCCGCGACCGCGACCGCTGGCACTACCGCCCGCCCGGCCTCGGCGCCGAGAGCTACGCCGGCCTCGTCGAGCGCGTCGGCCCGATGATCGCGGCCCTGGAGCGGGACACGGTGATCGTCGCCCATGGCGGCGTCGCGCGGGCCGCCCTGGTGGCCCTCGGCCACCTCGACATCTACGCCGCGCCCCGCCTCGGCATCCGCCAGGGCGAGGTCCTGATCCTCGAGCCCGGTGGCTGGCGCTGGGCTTGATCCTGTGCGCCGGCGCAGTGCAAAGCCGCCTCGATAACGGCATGATCGGCAGGCTATAGGGCGGCGGCCAGGACAGGCGCCGGCTCGAGCGGCCGGCCAGCGGAGCAGCGGATGAGCGACGTCGCCGAGAAGACCCGGCCCGGCCCGGCGGCCGGGGAGCCCGCGCCTCTCGGGAACGCGGCGGCGATCCTGCGCGGCGACCACCGGCCCGACCTGATCCGCGACGAAGTCCTGGCCGAGATCTTCCTGCACTCGGCCGCGACCCGGCCCGGCCATCCCTGCCTCGTCGACGGCGCCCGGGTCGAGGCTGGGGGCGTCCACCCGCACCTGACCTACGCGGACGTCGCCGCCCGGGCCGGCCGGATCGCCGCCGGCCTCGTCCATCGCGGCATCGGTCCCGGCGACGTCGTCGGCCTGTGGATGGCCCGCGGCCCGGACCTCCTCGTCGCGCAGATCGGGATCACGATGTCGGGGGCGGCGTGGCTGCCCTTCGATGCCGAGGCGCCGGCCGACCGGGTAGGCGTTTGCCTCACCGACGCGGGCGCGAAGGCGCTGCTCGTCTCCCCGGCGCTCGCCGCCGCGGCGCCGGACGCCGCGCCCGCGTTGACGCCCGCCGACCTCGACGCCGGAACGCCCGCCGACGCGCCGGTGCCGGACCCGCGCGCGGCCGGGCTGACGCCCGAGCACCCCGCCTACCTGATCTACACCTCCGGCTCGACCGGCGTGCCCAAAGGCATCGTCATCAGCCACGCCAACATCTGCCACTTCCTGAGGTCGGGGAACGCCCTCTACGGGATGCGCGCCGACGACGTGGTCTTCCAGGGCGCCTCGGTGGCGTTCGACCTCTCGATGGAGGAGATCTGGGTCCCGTACCTCGTGGGCGCGACCCTGTTCGTCGCGAGTCCCGCCATGATGGGCGACCTGGAATCGCTCCCCGGCATCCTGGAGGCCGAGGGCATCACGGTGCTCGACACCGTCCCGACGCTGCTGGCGATGATCTCCGGCGACCTGCCGCGGGTCCGCCTCGTCCTGCTCGGCGGCGAGGCGCTGCCCGAGCCGCTGATCGCCCGCTGGGCGACGGGCGGGCGCCAGCTGTTCAACACCTACGGGCCCACGGAGGCCACCGTGGTGGCGACCGCGGCCGAGATGCGCCCCGGCGAGCCGGTGACGATCGGCGGCCCGATCCCGAACTACTCCGTCTACGTCGCCGGCGAGGACCTTTCCCTGCTCGGCCGCGACCAGCAGGGCGAGCTGCTGATCGGCGGTCCCGGCGTCGCGCGGGGCTACCTCGCCCGTCCCGAGCTGACGGCGGAGAAGTTCATCGCCAACCCCTTCGCGTCGGACGGGACCGACCCCGTCCTGTACCGTTCGGGCGACGCGGTCTCCCTCGATGCCGCGGGCCGGATCGTGTTCCACGGCCGGATCGACGACCAGGTGAAGATCCGCGGCTTCCGCGTGGAGCTGGGCGAGATCGAGTCCCGGATCCGCGCGGTGCCCGACATCAACCAGGCCGCCGTCGTGCTCCGGCAGGACGACGGCGTCGACCGCCTCGTGGCCTTCCTGATCCCGGAGCGGGGCCGGTCCATCGACGCCGCCGCCCTGCGCCGGACGCTCGCCGGGCAGATGCCGCCCTACATGGTGCCCGGCCATTTCGAGGTGGCCGAGACGCTCCCGCGCCTGACCTCCGGCAAGGTCGACCGCAAGGCGCTGAAGATCGCCCCGCTCACCGTGGTCGCCGCGGACGGCGAGCAGGAGCCGCCCGCCAACGAGACCGAGGCGGCCCTCGTCGCGGCCGCCAAGCAGATCTTCGGCAACCAGCCGATCGCTCTCGAGGGCGACTTCTTCTCCGATCTCGGCGGCCACTCGCTCCTGGCCGCCCGCTTCGTCTCGGCGGTGCGCGAGAATCCGCCGCTCGCCGGTATCACCCTGCCCGACGTCTACGCCCTGCGCACCGTGCGGGCGATGGCCGACGCGCTCATCGCCCGCACGGGCGGGATGGGGGCCGGGGCCGCGACGCGCGACCTGAGTTTCGAGCCGCCGCCGCTGCTGCGCCGGGCGCTCTGCGGCCTCGCGCAGCTCGTCGCGCTACCCTTCGTGATCGCGCTGGCCACCGCGCAGTGGCTCGGCATGTTCGTGACCTACCTGCTGCTCACCGGCGGGGGATTGAGCTTCTTCGCCGAGCTCGGGGTGCTTCTCCTCGTCTACGTGGCGATCAACGGCGTGACCGCGGTGGCGGCGGTGGCCGGCAAGTGGCTGATCCTCGGCCGGACCAGGCCGGGCCGTTACCCGCTCTGGGGCACCTACTACTACCGCTGGTGGCTCGCGCAGCGGCTGGCGCCCCTCGTCCACGTGAAGTGGCTGCAGGGCTCGCCGGCCATCGCGATCTACCTGCGGCTCATGGGCGCCAATGTCGGCCGCGACACCCTGATCTCCGACATCGAGATCGGCGCGCCCGACCTCCTGACCATCGGCGACGGCGCGTCCCTGGGCGGCCGCCTCGTCATCGCCAACGCCGAGATCGTCGGCAACGAGCTGGTCATCGGCACGGCCGAGATCGGCGCGGACGCGGCGGTCGGGACCTCCTGCGTGATCAGCCACGACACGGTGATCGGCCCGCAGGCGGAGATCGCCGACCTGACCACGATCCCGGCGGGCTCGCGGGTCGGCGCGGCCGAGCGCTGGGACGGCTCGCCCGGCCGCAAGGTCGGCATGGCCGAGCCGTCGGACCTGCCCGCGCCCGCCGAGGCGTCTTTCGCGCGCCGCGCGGCCTTCCTGGCGGCCTACGTCGTGCTGCTCGGCGCCATCCCGGCGGTCGGCCTGCTGCCGATCTTCCCGGCCTTCTTCATCTTCGACCAGATCTCGGACTCGCTCTCCGACATCACCGACGTCGACTACCACTGGTACCTGCCGATCCTCACGTGGCCCACCGCCATGCTGATGACCGCCGGCACGGTGCTGCTGATCGCCGGCATCCGCTGGATCGTGCTGCCGCGGACGCGGTCCGGCACCTACTCGGTCCACTCGCTGTTCTACCTGCGGAAATGGTCGCTGGCCCTCGCGGTCGAGGTGACGCTGGAGACGCTCTCGTCGCTGTTCGCGACCGTCTACATGCGGGCGTGGTACCGGCTGATGGGCGCCAATATGGGCCACGGTGCCGAGATCTCGACCAACCTCGCGGGCCGCTACGACCTCGCCGAGGTCGGCGCGAAGAACTTCGTCGCCGACGAGGTGGTGTACGGCGAGGAGGAGATCCGGCGCGGCTGGATGCACCTGGAGCCGACCCGCACCGGGGCGCGGGTCTTCGTCGGCAACGACGCGGTGGTGCCGCCGGGCGCCGTCATCCCCGACGACGTGCTCATCGGGATCAAGTCGAAGCCGCCCGAGAACGCCGCGATGAGCCCGGGCGAGACGTGGTTCGGCTCGCCGCCGATCCGGCTGCCGGCCCGCCAGAAGGTCGATCTCGGCTCGACTGCCCAGACCTACGAGCCCGGCGCGTGGCCGAAGATCCGGCGCGGCGTCTTCGAGGCCTTCGCGACCTCGTTCTCGCCGATGCTCTACATCACCCTCGCGATCACGGCGATCGACTGGTATTTCTACCCGGCCATCCTGGAGCAGGACTGGTGGGGGCTGGCCTACAGCTTCGTCGGGGCGAGCGTCGCCATCGCGCTGATCCAGTCCTCGGCGGTCATCGCCATGAAGTGGCTGCTGATGGGCGTCTACAAGCCCGGCATGCAGCCGATGTGGTCGTGGTGGGCGATGCGCACCGAGGCGATCGCGGTGGCCTACTGGGGCCTCGCCGGCAAGGTGCTGCTCGAACACCTCCAGGGCACGCCCTTCCTCCCCTGGGTGCTGCGGCTGTTCGGCGTGAAGGTCGGCAAGGGCGTGTGCATGCTCACGACCGACATCACCGAGTTCGACTGCGTCACCATCGGCGACTACGCCACGATCAACCGCGTCTCCGCGCTGCAGACCCACCTCTACGAGGACCGGATCATGAAGATCGGCCGCGTCGTCGTCGGGCGCGGCGTCTCGGTCGGCGCGTTCTCGACCGTGCTGTACGACACGAAGGTCGGGGATTACGCCCGCCTGCGGCCGCTCACCATCGTCATGAAGGGCGAGTCGATCCCCGCCAACACCGAGTGGGAGGGCGCGCCCGCGGTCCCGGTGGTCCACCGCGCCTGACCGACGGAACACGTCTAAGGTTCCGGCTCGCTGGCGGCGTGTCGGAGCGCCGCGGCTCGATCTGCGGGAGACGCCGGCACGGTGATGGCCTGTCCGACCCCGGCGTCTCAGGACCGTGCGGGGAGGGGGCAGGCCAAGGTCAGAGCCGGGCGGCGTCGCCGAAATCTGCGCAAGAGCCCCGCTAGACTCTGGGACGAATATGCCGGTGTACTAGCACCTTTGTCCCGTGTTGGAATTCTAATCTAGCTTATTGTGGCTTCCTCTTGGATAGAGTGTTATCGTGCCGAGGCCCGGATCGTTGCTCGGCCAGACTGCGATGCGGGGCGGGGACGGCGCCGACGTCCGGGTCGAGGATTGACAGTCGTCCGTGCAGCTTGATCCCGCCACCCTGCTGGTCGTCAGCGCGGCGACGACCTTCCTGGTCGGCACGCTGTTCATGGCCTCGTGGCGGCAGGCGCCCGAGTCGCGCGTGCTCGCCTACTGGGGTGCGGCGCATCTCGTGGGCGCGGCCGGATCGGCCGGCCTCGCGCTGCGCAATCAGATCCCCGACCTGATCTCTGTGGGCTTGGCCAACGCCGTGGTGCTCGCTGCCTACGGTCTCATCTGGAGCGGCGTCCGCTCGTTCGAGCACCGCGAGCCGCGGCTGGGTATCGCGACGGCCGGCGCCCTGGGCTGGTGCGTCCTGTGCCTGATCCCGACCTTCTACGCGTCGATCGAGGCCCGCATCATCTACGCCTCGGCGGTGGCGGCGCTCTACTGCTGCGCGGCGACCGCGGAGATCTGGCGCGGTCGCGCCGAGCGGCTCGCCTCCCGGTTCGCCGCCGCCGCCATCCTGGGGCTGCACGGCACCTTCTACGTCGTGCGGATCCCCGCGACGCTGGTGGCGCCGCCGCAGCCGGGTCTCAGCCCGCTCGCGTCGCCCTGGGTGGCGATCCTGTGCTTCGTCACCCTCATGTTCTCGATCGCCTCGGCCTTCACCTTCATGGCGCTGGTCAAGGAGCGGGCCGAGCGCGAGCAGCGCATCGCCGCCTCCACGGACGCGCTCACGGGCGTGCGCAACCGCCGGGCCTTCGCGCAGGCCGCCGAGGCCGCGATCGCGCGGCACGGCGACGCCGCCCTGCTGCTGTTCGATCTCGACCGGTTCAAGGCCGTCAACGACCGCTTCGGTCACGGGGTCGGCGACGCGGTCCTCGTCGGCTTCTGCACCATGGCGATGACCCTGCTGCCCCGCGAGGCTCTGCTGGGCCGCCTGGGCGGGGAGGAATTCGCCTGCCTGCTGCCGGACGTGTCGCCCGCCGAGGCCCTGGCCCGGGCCGAGGAGCTGCGCCAGACCTTCGCGCAGCTCAGCATCCCCGAGCTTCCGGCTCTGCGCGTCAGCGTCAGCATCGGGATCGCGCAGGCCCGCGCCGGCATCGCGTTCGACGCGCTGATGCGGCGGGCCGACACCGCCCTCTACGTCGCCAAGAACGGCGGGCGCGACCGGGTCGCCGTGGCGGAGCCCGCCGCGACCCGCGCCGCCTGAGGCGGGCGCGGGCCGCTCACGCGAGGGCGCGGGCGGCTTCCGAGACCTTGCGGACCGAGGCGTCGACCACGCCCGCCGAGGCCGCGATCTCCGCCATGGCGGCGTGGACGGCGGCGACGCTCTGCGCGGCGGACTGCATGTTCTCGGTCATGTCGCGGGTCACCGCGGCCTGCTCGGTGACGGCGGACGACACGCTCAGGGAGATCGCGCTGAGCTGCTCGATCGTGGCGCCGATCCCGTCGATCGCCGCCACGGCCCGGGAGGTCTCGGCCTGCACGGCGGCGATCTGGGTGCCGATCTCGCCGGTCGCCTTGGCGGTCTGCTCGGCGAGCGCCTTCACCTCGGCGGCGACGACGGCGAAGCCCTTGCCGGCGACCCCGGCGCGGGCCGCCTCGATGGTGGCGTTCAGCGCGAGGAGATTCGTCTGGTCGGCGATGGAGCGGATCAGGCTCACCGCCGCCCCGATCCGGTCGGCGGCACCGGTCAGGCCCACGACGATCGCCCCCGCCTCCTCGGCGCGGGTGACGACGAGGTCCACCGACGATTTCGCCTGCAGGGCGTGGCGGCTCAGCTCCTCGATGGAGGCGGCGAATTCCTCGGAGCCGGCGGCGACCGCCTCGACGTTCCGCGCGGTCTGGCTCGAAGACTCGGCGGTGTCGTCGGCCTGCCTGACAACCCGGCTCATCGAGTCGCGGATCGCCGCGATGTCGGCGTCGATGGCGCGCTGGCCCTCGGCCCGGCGCTGCCGATCCTCGACCTGACGGGTGACGTCGGTGGCGAACTTGACGACGGCGCAGGGCCTGCCGTCGGCGTCGAGGATCGGGTTGTAGGCGCCGAAGATCCAGACGGTGCGGCCGCCCTTCCCGATCCGCCGGAACTCGCCGGCCTGATACTCGCCGTTGCCGAGGGCGGCCCAGAACGCCGCGTAGCCGGCGCTCGCCGCCTCGGCCTGCGGCAGGAACATCCGGTGATGCCGCCCGCAGATCTCCTCGAGGGTGTAACCCATGGTGGACAGGAAGTTGGCGTTGGCGTCCGTGATCGTCCCGTCGAGGGCGAAGGTGATCACCGCCTGTGAGCGGTCGAGCGCCGCGATCTGACCGGCGTGGCGGGCGTTGCGGGCGCGCTCCTCGGTGATGTCGGTGGCGAGCTTGACGACCTTGGTCGGCCGGCCGCGCCGGTCGAGGATCGGGTTGTACGAGCCCTGGATCCAGACGACCTCGCCGGACTTCGCGACGCGGCGGAAGGCGCGGGCCTCGTGCTGGCCGGCGCGCAGCCGGTCCCAGAACGCGGCGTAGTCCTGGCCCGCGCGGTCGTCCTCCGGAACGAACACCCGGTGGTGCTGGCCGCGCACCTCGTCGAGCGTGTAGCCCAGAAGGTCGAGGAACAGCGCGTTCGCGTCGGTGACGGTGCCGTCGAGGTCGAACTCGACCCGCGCCATCGTCCGGTCGATCGCCGCGAGCAGGGCGTCGTCGCGTGAACCAAACATCGCCATCGGAGCCTGTGCCCGCCTGATCTGTAGAGTGGTGACGATCATAGGGGGACGCGCTTAAAAATCCGTCAATGGCATGTTCTCGCCGGGGTGCGAGCGGTCGCGCGACCGTGGAAGTCTGTCTAGCCTATATCGATTGTAGAGAAATGTATTTTCGCGGGCGTCGATCCGTGTCGACGTATATATCATGCCCGGTCGATCGCGGGATATTGCAGCTCTCTGTCGCGTGGCCGGGATTGTGCGGCCGGTCATGCCTGGGCGCTGCCGCCCCGGTTGCCCGGCTCGCGGCCTGCGCTAGGAGGGGGCCGAGAGCCGGCGGCACGACGCGATCGAGGCCGATTCGCGGCACGGCACTGACGGGAGACCCGACATGGACGAGGCCACACGGATCGATCGTCTGGAGATGCGCCTCACCGAGCAGGACGCGACGATCGAGGATCTGAACCGGACCGTGACCGAGCAGTGGCGCGTGATCGACCGGCTCGTCCGGCAGCTGGACCTGCTGCGGGAGCAGGTGGAGGAGGCGGCTGCCCGGGCGGCGCCGCGGGGGCCGGAGCCGCCGCCGCCGCACTACTGAGGGGAGGGGCCGGTGCGCCGCGGCGCACCGGCCGAGACGTCAGAAATTCGCCTGCGTGACGAACTTGGTGACCAGGTAGGCGTCGAGGGCCTCCGGGCCGCCCTCGCTGCCGTAGCCCGAATCCTTGACGCCGCCGAACGGGGTCTCCGGCAGGGCGAGGCCGTGGTGGTTGATCGAGATCATGCCGCTCTCGACCGCGTTCGACACCCGCGCCGCCCGCTCGGCGGACCGGGTGTAGGCGTAGGCCGCGAGCCCGTAGGGCAGGCGGTTCGCCTCGGTGAGCGCCTCCTCGTCGTCGGAGAACCGGTTGATCATCGCCAGGGGACCGAAGGGCTCCTCGTTCATGATCCGGGCGGTCAGCGGCACCTCGGTGAAGACCGTCGGCTCGAAGAAGTTGCCCTGGTTGCCGATGCGCTTGCCGCCGGCGCGCAGCGTCGCGCCGCTCGACTCGGCGTCCGCCGCCAGCGCCGTGACGGCGTCGAGGCGCCGCCCATGGACCAGCGGGCCCATCTTGGTCTCGGGATCGAGCCCGTCGCCGACCTTCACCGACTTGGCGAAGGTGGTGAAGCCCTCGACGAAGCGGTCGAAGACCGAGTCGTGCACGAGGAACCGGGTCGGCGAGACGCAGACCTGGCCGGCATTGCGGAACTTCGAGGGGGCCAGGACGGCCACCGCCTTCTCCACATCGGCGTCGCCGAACACGATCGCGGGGGCGTGGCCGCCGAGCTCCATCGTGGCGCGCTTCATGTGCTCGCCCGCGAGCGCCGCGAGCTTCTTGCCGACGACCGTCGAGCCGGTGAACGAGATCTTCCGGATCACCGGGTGCGGGATCAGGTAGGTCGAGATGGCCTCGGGATCCCCGTAGACCAGCGAGAGCGCGTCGCCCGGAATGCCGGCATCCAGGAAGGCGCGGACCAGGGCAGCGCAGCTCGCCGGCGTGTCCTCGGGACCCTTCAGGATCACCGTGCAGCCGGTGCAGAGCGCCGCCGAGATCTTGCGGACCGCCTGATTGATCGGGAAGTTCCAGGGCGTGAAGCAGGCCACGGGGCCGACCGCCTCGCGCACCACGGCCTGCAGCACGCCGTCGGCGCGGCCCGGGATGACGCGGCCGTAGGCGCGCTTACCCTCCTCGGCGAACCAGTCGATGATGTCCGCCGCGGCCAGGGTCTCGATCCGCGACTCGGCCAGGGGCTTGCCCTGTTCCAGGGTCATGATCCGGGCGATCTCCTCGACGCGGGCGCGCAGCAGGTCGGCCGCCTTGCGCATCACCTTGGCGCGCTCGAAGGGGGCGACTTTGCGCCAGGCCGGGAAGGCGCGTGCGGCCGCCGCCAGGGCCTCGTCGAGATCCGCCGTGGTGGCGACCGCGCACTGGCCGATCGTCTCGCCCGTGGCGGGGTTCAGGACCCCCAGGGTGTCCCGGTCGGCACCCGCGCGCCAGCGCCCGGCGATGTGAAGCTCGGTATCCGGATACATCGGTCGATTCCCGCTCGGCCGCACCATCGGCCGCAGGCGGAATGTGGCGATGTGGCGCGCCCCGGCAATCCCCGCGGCGGCATGGCTGGCGCCGACTGTATTCAGGCGGCGGCGCGGGCGGGCTCCGGCGCCTCGACGAGGGTCGCGGTGCCGTGGCGGGCGCGCAGGGTCGCGCCCTTGGGGACCACCCGCCAGCCCTCGCGGCAGCCGTCGATCGGCTCCGAGACCACCACGATGCCGCCCGGCCCCTCGCGGTAGTACAGGCTCGGCGGACGGCCGTCGCAGGCCCAGCGATAGGCGGTCAGCGTCTCGCCGTCCGTGAGCAGCGCGGTGAAGCGCAGCGGCTCGCAGACATTCGCCGCCTCCATCAGCTCACGGACGGTCTTCAGCGTCCGCGCCATCGCGCCGACGGGATCCGCCTCCAGGCCGTTGGCGAGGGCCAGGAGGAAGATCGCCTCCGAGTCGGTGCTGCCGCGGCGGTGGTCGTAGTAGGAATCCGGGATCAGCGCCTCCAGGCGCCGCTTGATCCGGTGGTAGCCGCCGATCTGGCCGTTGTGCATGAACAGGTGGCGTCCGTACACGAAGGGATGGCAGTTGGCCCGGGCGGTGGCCGTCCCGGTCGAGGCGCGCACGTGGGCGAAGAAGGTCCGCGCCCGCACCTGCCCGCAGAGGTTCACCAAGTTCTCGTCGGACCAGGCCGGGGAGATATCGCGATAGACACCCGGCTCGGGCCGCTCCGCGTACCATCCGATGCCGAAGCCGTCGCCGTTGGTCTCGGTCTTCCCTTCGTCGGCGTGCAGCGACTGGTGCACCAGCGAGTGGGTCGGCGCGCAGACGAGGTCGGAGAGGAAGACCGGCTCACCGCTGTAGGCGAGGAAACGGCACATGTCGGACGATGATCCTTCAGCTCTGGGCCGCGTTCGGTCCGGCGAGACGCCCCCGCGCGGGTGGGGACGTTCGGTCGCAGGACGTTAACAGTCGGTCCACTCCGGTGAACAGTTTCTTAACCGCCCGGAAACTGCGCCATTTTCGTGCGTTCCGCATGAAATTGGGGCCGTCTGTCCGCAGGGCAGGCATTCGCCGTCCGAGCGAGGCGACTCTTGTGAGCCGCCTCATGAAGGATCAGCATGGCCGAATCGGGGAATCAGAAGTTCGCCCTACAGGCGACCGCCCGACGCGGGGCAAGGCACCGGCATCAGGAGACTTTAATGGATCGCGCAACGCCCGATAGTTCCGCCCCCGTGGCGCTCGTCGTGGAGGACGACGCGGCTGTGCGCGATCTCGCGACGGCGGTGCTCGAGGAGACCGACCTCGGCGTGATCGCCTGCGAGAGCGCGGAGGCGGCGCTCTCGGTGCTGGAGCGCGCGGACGTGACGGTGGCGCTTCTCTTCGCCGACGTGCGCCTGCCCGGTGCCATGGACGGAGTGTCGCTCGCCCAGGCGGTGAAGCGGCGCTGGCCGGACGTGCGCGTGGTCGTCACCTCCGGCGCGAGCCGGGACGCGCGGCTCCCGGACCAGGCGGTCTACATGCAGAAGCCCTGGCGGGCCCTCGACGTGCTGGTCCAGGCCGAGCACGCCACCATGGCGGCCAAGGCGGCCTGAGCTGGCGGCCAAGGCGGCCTGAGCTGGCGGCCCGAGCGCGCGCCGGCCGACCCCCTTCACGTCATCGCGAGCGCTGCGACCCGATCGCCGCCCGGCTGCGGCGCCGGGACCTCGAGCTGTTCCGGCTCGTGTCGCCGCGGGTCGGAAGGGTGACCCGGTTCGAGACAGCCGCGCCATGCCCCCTCTCCCGTGCGGGAGAGGGGACCCCGCGCCACACGCGGCTCGCGTGACCGGGCGCCTCCATCCGGCCGCGACGCAACCCAAAGAAAAAGCCCGGCCTGCGCGCGCAGGCCGGGCTTTCTCGTGACCGGAGAGATGTCGCTCAGGCGGCGGGGGCCGGGCTGACCGGGGTCTGGCCGGCGGCGTTGCCACCCTGGCCCTGCGCGGCGGACGGCGACGGGAAGCCGGGACGGCGGCCGCCGGCGGGGAAGCGGGGCTTCGGCTTCGGCGCGGCGATCAGGCCCTCGCGGATCGCGGTCTTGCGGGCCTGCTTGCGGGCGCGGCGGACGGCCTCGGCCTTCTCGCGAGCCTTGCGCACGGACGGCTTCTCATAAGCCTTGCGCTGCTTCATCTCGCGGAAGATGCCCTCGCGCTGCATCTTCTTCTTGAGGACGCGGAGCGCTTGATCGACGTTGTTGTCGCGAACGAGTACCTGCAACGGACTTGATCCTCTGGACCTGGATATCTGGGTTCACGTGGCCCGCCGCCGATCTGGAAACCGGCAACGTCCCTCGCCCGGTGAGAACCCGGGAGGGACGGGAACGTCGGTTTCCGAATCGGCGTGGAGCTCACGCCTTGACGGGGCTATTACACCAAGCGCGCACCAGTTCCAACCTGTCCGCGCGATCCATCTGCGCCTGCGCCGTGCTAGGTTGCGCGGATGAGACACGACGACTCGCAGCAATTCGCCAGCGACAACTATTCCGGCATCTGCCCGGAGGCCTGGACGGCGATGGAGGCGGCCAATCGCGGCCACGCCCCGGCCTACGGCGAGGACGCCTGGACTGCCCGGGCGGCCGACGCGTTCCGGGACCTGTTCGAGACCCCGTGCGAGGTGTTCTTCGCCTTCAACGGCACGGCCGCCAACGCGCTGGCCCTGGCGGCGTTGTGCCAGTCCTACCACAGCGTGATCTGCGCCGACTCGGCCCATGTCGAGACCGACGAGTGCGGCGCGCCGGAATTCTTCTCGAACGGCTCGAAGCTGCTGACCGTCCGGACGGAGGGCGGCAAGCTCACGCCGGAGGCGATCCGCGGGCTCGCCCAGAACCGCAGCGACATCCACTTCCCGCGGCCGCGCGTGGTGACGATCACGCAGCCCACCGAGACCGGGCAGGTCTACAGCCTCGCCGAGCTGCGGGCCCTGTCGGCGACCTGCCGGGAGCTGGGCCTCGCCCTGCACATGGACGGGTCGCGCTTCGCCAACGCCTGCGCGAGTCTCGGCTGCAGCCCGGCCGACATGACGTGGCGGTCGGGCATCGACGTGCTGTGCTTCGGCGGGACCAAGAACGGCATGCATGCCGGCGAGGCGGTGGTGTTCTTCGACGCCGCGCTCGCCGAGGATTTCGGCTACCGCTGCAAGCAGGCCGGACAGCTGGCCTCGAAGATGCGCTTCCTCGCGGCGCCCTGGGTCGGCATGCTGGAGAGCGGCGCGTGGCTCAGGAACGCGGCCCACGGCAACGCCTGCGCCCGGCGCTTCGCCGAGGCGGTCGCCGGGCTGCCGGGCGTGCGGGCGCTGTTTCCCGTCGAGGCGAACGCGGTCTTCCTGACGATGCCCGCGGCCACGATGGAGGGCCTGCGCGCCCGGGGCTGGCGATTCTACACCTTCATCGGCGGAGGCGCGCGCTTCATGTTCGCCTGGGATGCCCGGCCCGAGCGGGTCGACGAGCTGGTCGGCGACCTGCGCGCGCTGGCGGCCGCGGCGGCCTGAGCCGCTGGACACAGCGGTTCGGAGCCGCACCGGAGGTGTTTCGCGCGCCGGTGCCGGGTTTCCCTCAGCGGTGTGAGTACGCTGGCGCGACGTGCGCTCGCGATGACGGAGGGATCGGAAACCCGGGCTCGAGAGGAATGGAACCGCGCGAGGCCGCGGTTCGCCCCCTACAGCAGCGCCAGATCCGCCGGGTCCGCGCTCGGGAAGACCCGCCGCAGGCTCGCCGGGTCGAGCCCGTAGAGCCGCCGGATCAGGCCGCCCAGCAGCCCGCGATAGTCGGTGAGTACGGGATAGTCCCGGTTCTGGAACAGGTGCGCCTCGTCGGTCCGCACCTGCGGCCCCGCGATCCGGCCGCCGCGCACCCCGCCGCCGAGGATCCAGTAGACGCTGCCGTGCCCGTGGTCGGTGCCGCGGCTGCCGTTCTCCCGGAAGGTGCGCCCGAACTCCGACAGCACGACCACCACCGTGTCGGACCAGCCCGGCCCGATCTCCTCGGCGAAGCCCGCGAGGCCGCGCCCCAGCTCGCCGAGCCGGTCGGCGAGGTAGCCGGTGCCGGCGCCCTGGTTCACGTGGGTGTCCCAGCCGCCGACATCCACGAAGCCGAGGTTGAAATTCTCGCGCATCAGGCGGCCGATCCGCCGGGCCGACAGCTCGAAGCCCTTGGGCGAGACCGCCCCGCGGTCGGCCTGGCCGGCATGGTCCGAGATCGTGTGGTAGACCGCGTCGCGCACCCGGAACCCCTCGGTCACGGCGGCGGCCAGCTTGGTGTCGCTGTACATGGCGGCGATCAGGCGGGCCTGCCGGTCGTCGATGCCGGGCTTGCCGACGCCGTTGATGGCGATGTTGGGCACCGTCTCGCCGCCCCGGAAGATCAGCGGCATCTGGTCGGTGAAGGCGATCGGCCGGACCCGCGTCAGCTCCGCGGCGAGCCGGGCCATGAAGCCGGAATTGTAGTCGCGGGCGGCCCCGACCGTCTGGCCCATCTCGATCGTGTCCTGCGTCTCGAAATGGCTCCGGGTCAGGTCGTCGGTGCCGGCGAACGGCACGAAGGCGGCCTGGCCCCTGGCGTAGAGCGGCAGGAGCGTCTCGCGCAGCGCCGGGTGCAGGCTCCAGTCGGCGTCGAGCGCCAGCGCCGCCCTCGGGTCCGACGCGTCGGGCTTGGCGATCGCGAGGTTCGGCCGCGACCGGTAGTAGAAGTCGCTGCCGGTCGGGATCACCACGTTGGCGGCGTCGTAGGCGCCGCGCAGGAACACCACGAGGAGGCGCGCGTCGGCCTTCGGGGCGGCCCAGACGCGGCCGGCCACCGTCGACAGGCCGAGGGCCGCGGCGGCGCGGATCAGGTCGCGACGGGTCATCGCATGAACTCCGGCGAGGCGAGGTAGAGGGTGTTCCAGTCCTGCGGCGAGACGGCCTGTGCGAGGGCCGCCCGCGTCGCCGCCGACAGGGTGCCGGACAACGCCGCGAAGTAGAGCCCGTTCGCGAGCACCGGGAAGGCCGGCTCCTCGGGCTGATCGGGCAGCGCCGGCTTGAACAGGCCGGCCGAGCCGGACCCGATCTGCCGGGCGACCTCGAACCGCGTCGCGAGCTGTCCCGGCCCGGTCCAGGCGGCCGCATCGAGGGGGTAGCCGTCCGGCGTTGAGCGGTTGAACAGGCCCTCGCCGAGGCGGTTCAGCCAGCCGAGCACCGGGCCGGCGTTGCGGATGACGCGCTCGTCGTAGGCCATGCGCAGGGCCGAGAAGACGTAGCGGACCGGGTCCTTGAAGGCGCCGGCGCGCCCGGCCGCGAGGGCCGGCTCGCGCACCAGCGCCTCCATCACGGCGGCGATGTCGCCGTCGGTCCGCGTGAAGACGGCGGCGAGCCGGGCGACGAGCGCGTCGTCGGGCGGCTGACCGAGGAAGTAGGTCGCCAGCGCCCGGGAGACGTTGGTCGCGGTGGCGGGGTTGCGGGCGATCAGGTCGACCGCCTCCTCGACCTCGGCCCAGCCGCGGCCCCGGATGCGCGTGCCGAGGAAGACCTTGTCGCCGTAATCGTGCCGGTCCGGGTTGAACGCGAACAGGCCGTCCCGGCGGAAATCGGCGGCGTGCTCGGGGCGGAGCTTCGGGGTCTCGGGCTTCATGTCGAGGCCGACGCCGCTCAGGATCCGCGCCAGCGCCTCGACGTCGCCCTGCGTGTAGCCGGAGCCCACGCCCATCGTGTGCAGCTCCATGATCTCCCGGGCGTAGTTCTCGTTCGGGCGGCCCGCCGCGTTGGAGTCGTTGTCGAGGTAGCGGAGCATCGCCGGGTGGCGCAGGCTCGCCATCAGCAGGTCGCGGAAGTGCCCGAGCACGTGCGGGCGGATCGCCGTGTCGAGGTAGTCGCCCACGGCGGCACGCAGGGTCGACTTCCCCTGGTGAACGTTGAACCGGTTGAACCAGAACCACGTCAGCCGCTCGCGCAACTGGTCGGGGCTGTAGAGCGCCCGCAGCACCCAGACGGAGGCGGCGTTCCGCGCGGCCGTGTTGAGCGCCGCCTGGAAAGCCTGCTGCGCGGCCTTCCTGGCCTCGGGATCGGCGATGTCCTTGGCGGCCTTGGCCTGCGCGTTGAGGGCCTGGGCCCGCTCGAACAGGCTCCCCGGCGGGGTCAGCGCGTCGACCTGCGCCTGGGCGGCGGGCGGCAGGCGCGATTCGGCCGGCGGGTGGAGCTGCGCGGTGAGCCAGCGGGCCCGCCCCTCCGCGGTGAGCCGCGCGAAGGCCGACGGCGTGGCGCCCCAGGTCAGGGCATCCAGGAAGGCGGCGTCGGCCGCGGCGCGCTGCGGCGCCTCGGCCGCGCGGGGCGCAGGGCCCGCCGCGGCGAGCAGCAGGGCGGTGACCAGACAGCAGCGTGGTGCGGCGCGCGACATCGGGGCCTCGCGGAGCGGGGATCGGCCGGGGAAGCGTGGTGCCGCCCCCCTGTACGGTGCCTGAAAGGCGGCCCGATTCTGCCGCCGTCTTTGCCAATATCGGGGCTTGCCGCTACACGATCCTGAGACCGCGCGAGTGCCGCGCCGCGCACCACCACGTTCCGCCGACCCAGGGCGTTCGCTCCATGCTGATGCAGACCAAGACCGAGGCGAGGCCGGCCGATCCGGTGTCGCGGCGGCGCACCTTCGCGATCATCTCCCACCCCGACGCGGGCAAGACCACGCTCACCGAGAAGCTGCTGCTGTTCGGGGGCGCGATCCAGCTCGCCGGCGAGGTGAAGGCCAAGCGCAACCGGGTCTCGACCCGCTCCGACTGGATGGGCATCGAGAAGGAGCGCGGCATCTCGGTGGTCACCTCGGTGATGACCTTCGAGTACGGCGACTGCGTCTTCAACCTGCTCGACACGCCCGGCCACGAGGATTTCTCGGAGGACACCTACCGGACGCTGACGGCGGTCGATTCGGCCGTCATGGTCATCGACGCCGCGAAGGGCATCGAGGCGCGCACGCGGAAACTGTTCGAGGTCTGCCGCCTGCGCGACATCCCGATCGTCACCTTCATCAACAAGCTCGACCGCGAGGCCCGCGACCCGTTCGAGCTGCTCGACGAGATCGAGAATACGCTGGCGCTCGACGTCGCCCCGGTCACGTGGCCGATCGGTACCGGTCGCAACTTCTCCGGGACCTACGAGCTCGGCGGCAACCGCGTGCGCCGGCTCGACGCGGCCGAGGATGCCGGGATGGTCCCGGTCTCGGGCCCCGGCGACACGCTGTTCGACGAACTGCTCACCGAGGACGGCGCGGCCGACGCGTGGCGCGGAGAGGTGGAACTCGCCGAGGGCGGGCTGAAGCCGTTCGACCTCGACGCGTTCCGCGAGGGTCACCTGACGCCGGTCTTTTTCGGCTCGGCACTGCGCAATTTCGGCGTGCGCGACCTGATCGACGGTCTCGCCAAGGTTGCGCCGCCGCCCCGCGGCCAGGACGCGGACAAGCGGCTCGTCGAGCCGACCGAGCCGCGCATGACCGGCTTCGTGTTCAAGATCCAGGCGAACATGGACCCGAACCACCGGGACCGCATCGCCTTCATGCGGGTCTGCTCGGGCAAGCTCAACCGGGGCATGAAGGCCCGGCTGGTGCGCACCGGCAAGCCGATCTCGCTCTCGGCGCCGCAGTTCTTCTTCGCGCAGGACAGGGCCATCGCCGACGAGGCCTATGCCGGCGACGTGGTCGGCATCCCGAACCACGGTACCTTGCGCATCGGCGACACGCTCACCGAGGGCGAGGACATCGTGTTCCGCGGTGTGCCGAGCTTCGCGCCGGAGATCCTGCGCCGGATCAAGCTCACCGACGCCATGAAGGCCAAGAAGCTGCGCGAGGCGCTCCAGCAGATGGGCGAGGAGGGCGTCGTCCAGGTCTTCGTGCCGCAGGACGGCAGCCAGGCGATCGTCGGCGTTGTCGGCGCTCTGCAGCTCGACGTGCTGAAGGAGCGTCTCCAGGCCGAGTACGGCCTGCCGGTCGATTACGAGACCTCGCGCTTCTCGGTCTGCCGCTGGGTGTCGTCCGATTCAGAGGCCGAGCTCGACAAGTTCATCGACTCGCACGGCTCGGCCATGGCCAAGGACCTCGACGGCGCCCCGGTCTTCATGGCGACCACGGCCTTCTCGCTCCGCTACGAGGAGGAGCGCTACCCGGCCGTGCGCTTCACCGACGTGAAGGATTACCAGAAGCGGGCGGGGTGACGCGTTGCGGCGCCGGCTCGTCTTCGCGGGCGCCGCGTAGCGATCCGGGGGATCCCGACCTTCGGTGAGGCCCCGCCGCCCTGGGTCTCTTCGCGGCCCTCGCGGGGGCGGCGCGGCCTCAGAACTTCCCGAGCATCGGAAATTCGACGCTCAGGGTCGATTCGGACGCGATCGGCGCCTCGCGCTTGCGCGGCTTGCGGTTGAGCACCTGCTTCAGCTTGGTCTTCAGCACCGCCATGTCGAACGGCTTGAGGATGAAGGCGTCCGCGCCCGCCTGGTGGGCGAGGTTGATGTCCTCGAAGTCGAAGGACGACTCGGTGAGCATGAAGGGCGTGTTCATCAGCGTGTCGTCGGCGCGGATCTCGCGCAGCAGGCTGATCCCGTCCATCGGCTCCATGTCCAGATCGGAGATCACCAGGGCGTAGCGGCGCTGCCGCATCCGCTCCAGCGCCTCGGGGGCGCTGGTGACGCCCTCGACATCCGGGAAGCCGATGCGGGTCATCAGCATCACGATCAGCCGCAGGAGCTTCTCCTGATCGTCGACGATGAGAATCGGGGGCGTATCGCTCTCGGACATCGGCGGCTCAGATGAAGAGGTGGTCGATGCCCTGACGGGACATCGCGTCGGATTGGAGCGACAGGCACAGCCCGTGGATCGCGGACGCCTTCGGCGTTCCGCGCTGGAGCATCGGGAGAAGGTTGGCCTTGGCGAACAGCGTGTCGTTCCCGACCGTGCGCTGCGCGCTCTTGAACGAGTGGACGAACTCGCGCTTGGCGATCTCCCGCCACTCGCTGATCTGGACGTCGCGGTGGCGGCTGTCAGCGCTCACGCGATCGAAGGTCTCGTGCACCGACGTGCGCTCGCCCTCGATCACTTGGCAGGCGAAGTTGCCCTCGATGACCAGGAAGCTCGTGATCACCGCGAACTCGTTCTTCTTCTGGGCGGTGCGTCCGATCTCGCTGATCTGCTCGGACCGCTTCGCCGCGTCCGACGACAGGTTAAGGCGCGAGAAGTAGATGATGTGGACGAGGCTCGTCCGTTTCGCCCGCATGATCCCGAGATCCGAAATCCGTACCCGTTCAGCGCTTCCGGACAGGACTCACCGCGCGTGGCCCCGGCCCGGCGGCATCATCGCGCGCGCCGAATAACACCGCGTAAACGCGACGGGCGGATCTGCCGGGCGGGATCGCACGGGGTGTGGACGTGACCCGGCAGGATCTGCCGGGCGCGCCGTCGAGACCGGCGAACCCTGCCGGGCCGGCGGCAGCACACGCTCGATCTATCAAAGGCTTAGCCCTGGCACGCCGGTTGCGGCAGCCCCGGCCTGCGGGCCGAAGCGGCGCGCATCGGGATCGTTCGCCATGGATCTTTTCTCCGCGCTGCAGACCTCGGTCTCCGGACTCCAGTCGCAGTCCTACGCCATCAGCAACATCTCCGGGAACATCGCGAACTCGCAGACGACCGGCTACAAGCGCATCGACACCAGCTTCGTCGACCTGATGTCCGAGAAGACGCCCGACCGGGAAATCGCGGGTTCGGTGTTGGCCAAGTCGCAGCTCACCAACACGCTGGCCGGCAACATCGTCTCGTCGAGCGTGCCCACCAACATGGCGATCAACGGCCAGGGTTTCTTCACCGTCGTGCAGAAGACCGGCGACGCGAACGGCGCCACGACCTTCGGCGGCACGGACCTGTACACGCGCCGGGGCGATTTTGCCCAGGACAAGGACGGCTACCTCGTCAACGGCGCAGGCGGATACCTGACCGGCTCCAACCTCGATCCCATCACCGGACAGACGACCAGCATCGGTCCGATCAAGATCGGCAACGCGACGCTGCCGGCGCAGGCCACCACGACGATCACCTACGCCGCCAACCTGCCCTCGACACCGAGCACGTCGGCGTCGGCGACGTCGGGCTCCGATCTCTACAATCAGAACACCGCGGCCGTCGTGACCTCCGGATCGGGGCAGACCGGCGTCAAGGTCGACTCGACCCAGACCGGCGCGGTCTCGACCTTCATGAGCAACAGCATCGCCGGCCCGTCGCTGCCGGTCTACACGTCGACCGGCGCGCCGCTCACGCTGACGACCCGCTGGGCCAAGGTCCAGGACGCGACGACGACGCCGGCTCAGCCGGCCGTGTGGAACCTCTACTACTCCACGAATCCGAGCGCGCTCAGCACGTCCGACTGGAACAACGTGGGCACGGCCTTCACCTTCGACTCGACCGGCAAGCTCACCTCGCCCTCGACGAACCCGATCGCGCTCGGGCCCGTCACCATGGGCGACTACACGTTCCCCAGCCTCACCATGAATCTCGGCTCGTCCGGCCTGACGCAGTACGCCGACACCACCGGCGCGGCGACGACCAACGCGCTGACGCAGAACGGCAACAGCTCCGGCACGCTGACGAGCGTGGCCGTCGGTCCGGACGGCAAGGTCAACGGCACCTTCTCCAACGGTTCGGTCGTGGCACTCGCCTCGGTCGGTGTGGTCCAGTTCGCCAATGCGGACGGGCTGAAGGCCGATACGAACGGGAACTATCTTCAGACCGTCGATTCGGGGCCGCCGCTCTCGGGGCTCAACGGCAGCACGATCTCGGGTGCCAGCAACGAGCAATCGAACACCGACATTGCGTCGGAATTCTCTAAGATGATCGTAACCCAGCAGGCTTACTCTGCGAACACGCGCGTCATGTCGACGGCCCAGACGATGATGTCTGATCTGCTGAACGTGATCCGCTGAGTGAGGGTGCGAATCGAGCCGCGGAGGCCGTGACATGTCGCTGAATGCGATCTCCACCTCGGCCGCAGGCCTCGCCGCCACGCAGGCGGCGATCAACATCGTCTCGCAGAACGTCGCCAATGCGGGCACGGCCGGCTACGTCAAGCGCACGCTCTCGACGGTCGCCAACGGCCCGAACAATTCCGGTGTCGCCATCGGGCAGATCACCCGCAGCTTCGACGCCGCGGCGCTGAACCAGCTCCGGCTGGAGACCTCGGGCGCCGCCTACACGAGCACCAAGTCCGGCATCGCCACCCAGCTCGACGCCCTCTACGGCGTGCCCGGGAGTTCCACGTCCCTCGACGGGACGCTGAACACCTTCACCGAATCTCTCCAGGAGCTCGCCGCGAACCCGACCTCGGCGGCCGCCCGCACGACGGTGCTGGGCAATGCCTCGGCCGTCGCGAGCCTCATCAACAGCGCCGCCGGCACGGTTCAGAACTTGCGCACCGGCCTCGAGGCGCAGCTGGGCACCGACACGAGCGCGGCCAGCACGATCCTGTCCAACATCGCGACGCTCAACGGCAAGATCCAGAACACCACCGACAGCACCGCGCTGACCGACCTTCAGGACCAGCGCGACCAGGCGATCAACAGCCTGTCGAGCTACATGGACGTTCAGACGGTCCCGCAGCGCGACGGGACGGTCTCGGTCATGACCCAGTCGGGCGTGACGCTGGTGGATCGCGGGAACGCCGCGACCCTGAGCTTCGACGGCCGCGGCGTGCTCGGCCCCAACGCGACCTACTCGACCGATCCGGCGCAGCGGACGGTCGGGACCATCACGGCGACGCTGCCGGGCGGCGGCAAGATCGACCTCGGAGCTCCCGGCGTGCTGCGGTCCGGCAGCCTGGCCGCCGAGATCGAGATGCGCGACCAGACCCTGCCGCAGGCGCAGCGCCAGCTCGACGACCTCGCGGCCGGCCTCTCGACCGCGCTCACGAACACCGCGACCACCGGGACGTATAGCGGGACCGATACGCAGATCAGCGTGTCGACCATGAAGCCCGGCAACACCATCACCTTCCCGGTCACCGACAACACCGGTGCGGTGCGCAACGTGACGCTCGTGGCGTCGGCGACCTCCAGCGGCACGATCGTGCCCGCCGCGCAGACCACGGATTCGAGCGGCCTCACCCTGACCTTCAACGCCAGCGGCGGTCCCAGCACCTACGCGGCGGCGATCCAGTCGGCGTTCAGCACGTTCAACGCGTCCGGCAGCGCCTACAAATTGCCGACCCTGTCGGCGACCCCCGTCTCCTCGACCGGCACCAGCGCGACGCTGACGCTGGGTGCGGCCGGCAAGGTCGCGGGCGCGGCGAGCGCCAGCGTCTCGGCCGTCTCGGCGTCGGACCTGAACACCGGCAACCCGTCGCTGGCGATGTTCGTCGACGGCTCGGGCAACAAGCTCTACACCGGCTCGTTCGACGGCGGCTCGCAGCTCACCGGCTTCGCCCAGCGCATCACGGTCAACGGCGCCCTGTCGGGCAATACCGCCGCGCTGACGGCGACGAGCGCCACGGACACGAGCGCGTCCGGCGCCCGCGCCCAGAAGCTGTTCACGGCGCTGACCGCGACCCCGCAGACCTTCTCGTCGTCGAGCGGCATCGGCGGCGTCTCGGCGCCCTACAGCACGTCCGTGATCGGCTTCGCGCAGGACATCGTCTCCACGCAGGGCGCCAACGCGTCGAACGCGTCGGCGCTCGACGCCACGCAGCAGACGGCGCTCTCCACCGCGCAGAGCCGGTTCTCCGCCGGGGCGGGCGTCAACATCGACCAGGAGATGTCGAACCTGATCGCCCTGCAGACCGCGTACGGCGCCAACGCCCGGGTGCTCACCGCGGCCCGCGACATGCTCACCCAGCTGCTGCAGATCTGATCATGACGACGATCACCCCCTTCGCGGCCGGCTCGTACCTGACCACCCGCAACGCCTCGCAGCTCCAGGCGCTGAAGGGCCAGCTCAACGACCTGACCAACCAGCTCTCCAGCGGTCAGGTCTCGCAGACCTACGGCGGCCTCGGCTCCGGCCGGTCGACGGCCCTGTCCGCGCAGGCCACCCTGAGCGCGCTCACCGGCTACGCCGCCGGCATCACCGCCGCGCAGACCCGGACCAACCTCGCGGTAACGAGCCTGACGCAGGTGGCGACCCTCGGGACCTCCACCGGGACGATGCTGCAGAACGGCCTGCAGAGCGTGGCGGCGAACTCGGTCTCCGGCCGGTCGACGGCGCTGGCCAACCTGCAGACGGCGCTCGACACGCTCAACGAATCGGCGGCGGGCAACTACCTGTTCGGCGGCAGCAACACCACGACCCAGCCCGTGGTCGACTCGAGCAAGATCCTCGACGGCACGACCGACGCGAGCGGCAACAAGCTCGACGGACTCTCGACCCTGATCTCGCAGCGGGTGACCGCCGAGCTGGGCGCAGGGGGCAACGGCCGCCTGACGCAGACGCCGGCCAATCCGACCACGTCCGTGCAGATCACCGAGGAGACGAACGACGCGACGCGCGGGAAGTTCGGCTTCACCCTGGCGGGCGCGCCGACCACGACCGGCACGGCGATCGGCGCGACCTACGCGGCGGGCACGGCCACGAGCCCGGGCAACTTCACCCTCAGTATGACGACGCAGCCGAGTGCCGGCGACACCGTGTCGTTCGCGCTGAAGATGGCGGACGGCACCTCCACGACGATCACCCTCACGGCCGCGACGAGCGCGGACCCGAAATCGATCACCAGCTTCGCCATCGGCTCGACGCCCGCCCAGACGATGGCGAACCTGTCGACGACGCTGAGCAACGCGCTGACCGGCGCGGCCAACAGCACGCTGGCGGTGAACGCCACCGCGGCGACCGCGTCGAACTTCTTCTCGGGCGCGGCGAATGGTGGTCCGTCGGGGACCGGCGTGATGCCGCAGCGCATCGCGTATGACGGGAACAAGAACCCGATCGGCTACACGCCGGCAACGGCCCAGAACACGGTGCTGTGGTACCAGGGCGAGAACAGCTACGATCCCGCGACCGGGAAGCCGACCCCGGCGATCGACACGCAGTCCGTCCAGGTGAGCGCGACCGGGAGCGTCGGTACCGGCGCCCGCGCCAACGACCCCACGGTCCAGAACGTGCTCGCCGGCCTGGCGACGATGGCCTTCGGCCTCCCCACCACGAACGACGCCAACACGTACAACACCTACCAGACGGTGGCGACGAAGGCCGGCAACCTCCTCTCTTCCGCCAACCAGACACCCAGCGTCCAGGACACCGTCACGCAGCTGACCATCGCGTCGACGCGGCTCTCGAATGCCGGCACGACCAACAAGGCTCTGCAGAACACCGTCCAGAACACCCTGGACGGGATCGAGCAGATCTCCCCCGAGGAGGTCATCACCAAGCTCCTCGACGTGCAGAACCGGCTCCAGGCCAGCTATCAGGTCACCGCGACGCTCTCGAAGCTCTCCCTGGTGAACTACATCAGCTGAGTTGATCGCCGGGACCGGTCAGCGAGCGCCTGACGGTCGAAAAATGACGAGACGTGTCTCGTTCACCATAGTCTTGCCGCTTTCCGGGAATGAAGCGCAGCCTGCGGCCGCGCCCACGCGCCGTCCTTCGATTGAGGAGAGGTCGGCATGGCGCTGTCCGGACCCATCGAACTCGTTCTCCGCCTGGGAATTGCCCCGCGCATCGGCGCGATCGTGCTGGTGGAGCAGGCCGTCGACACCTATCTCGCCGGCTACGCGCATCCCGACGAGCGGGCGATCGCCCTCGACATCCTGCTGCGCGACCTCGCCCGCCTGCGCATCCACGAGCCCGATCTCGACGGGTTCATCGGCGAGGTCGAGCTCTACATCGACCTCCTTCACCGGGATCTCGCCCGCCGAGCCGCCTGAGATGCGCGGCCGGCTCCGGAGCTGCGCCGCCCTCGCGGCGATCCTGACCTGCGCGGGACCGGTCGCGGCCCTCGACCTGCGGGATCTGCCGGCGATCCCGGGGCCGGTGCCGTGCCCGTCCAAGGGCCAGGGCTTCGTGCGCCTGCCGGGGAGCGACAGCTGCATCCGCGTCTCGGGCCGCGTCGTCGCGGGGGCGGATCTCGCGGCGGGCCGCGGCGTCGCGGCGTCGCCGGCCGTCGCCGGACGCATCGCGGTCGACAACCGCGCCGACACCGATCTCGGCGAGGTGCGCACCTACGTCCGGATCGGCGCCGGTCGCCGACCGGGCGGGCCCTAGAGGTTGCGCGACAGGACCAGCGGCCCGCTGCGCACGCCGCGGCCGTACGGGGAGGGCGCCGGCGCCTGCCGCCCGTAGCCGGAGGGGAGCTGCGCCTTGCCGATCTCCTCCGCCAGGGTCTTGATCAAGCCCTCCGAGACGGTCCTGGCGCTGGCGAGCACCGTCTGGTTCGCCTCCACGGCCGCGGTGAACCGCCGGTGCGCCGTGCGCAGGGCCTCGACTCCCTCGGGATGGAAGCGCTTCAGCGCGACGGCGTTCGCCTTCGCGACCTCGAGCCCCTGCATGTAGGCGGCCGCCAGTGCGGCCTTCGGCTCGGCCGCGGCGACGCCCTCCTGCAGCCGCCCTTCCCGGACGTAGGCCGCCTCCTCGGCGAGGACGGCCTCAAGGGCGGCCATGTTGCCGAGCACGCCCGCCACCAGCGCCTCGGCGGTGACCCGGTCCCCGACGCGCAGCGGTTCAGCCCTTTGCATCGATCGCTCCATCGCTCGCCGCACCCTGCATCTTCATGATCTCACGGAAGACCGAGTCGGCGATGCCGACGCCGCCGCTCTTCACGATCTGCTTCGCGTATTCCTTGGTCAGCATCGAGCGGTAGACGCCGCCGCCGGTGCCGTTCTCGCCCAGCGGTCCGTCGGTGCCCTCCGACTGGGTCAGCCGATCGAGGCTGTTCTCCAGGAACATCGATTCGAACTCGGTCGCCGTCTTCAGGGCCTTGGCCTTGTTGGCGGTCTTGATGATCCCGTCGACGGCGCTCCCGGCCACCGAGGTCCCGACGCTGGCGGCGGCGCTGGCCGCGAGACTGGCGAGTTGCAGCATGGATCGTTCCTTCGCGTCCGCTCGGTCACATCAGCTCGATATCGGCCTGGAGCGCGCCCGCGGCCTTGATCGCCTGGAGGATCGAGATGAGGTCCCGCGGGCCGACGCCCAGCGCGTTGAGGCCGTCGACCAGCTCGCGCAGGCTGACGCCCTCCTTCACCAGGGCGAGCTTGTTGCCGTCGCCGGTATCGACCTTCACCCCGGTGCGCGGAACCACGACGGTGCGCCCGTTGGAGAGCGGCGCCGGCTGGCTGACCTGCGGCTGCTCGGTGATGGTCACGGTGAGGTTGCCCTGCGCGATCGCCACCGTCGACACGCGCACGTCCCGGCCCATGACGATGATGCCGGAGCGCTCGTCGACCACGACCCGGGCGGTCTGGTCGGGCTCCACCTTCAGCTGCTCAACCTCGGTGATGAGGCGGATCATGTTGCCGTTGTAGCGGGCCGGGATCTGGATCGTGACGGTGGCCGGGTCGGTGGGCTCGGCGGTGTCGGCGCCCATGAAGTCGTTGATCGCGGCGGCGATCCGCTTCGAGGTGGTGAAGTCCGGGTTGCGCAGCGACAGCCGGAGCGAGCGCGCGTCGTTCAGCTTGAAGGCGATCTCGCGCTCGATGTTGGCGCCGTTGGAGATCCGGCCGTTGGTCGGCACGCCCCGGGTGATCTTGGCGGCGTCGCCCTCGGCGGCGAAGCCGGCGATCGCCACCGAACCCTGTGCCAGGGCGTAGACCTCGCCGTCGGCGCCCAGCAGCGGCGTCACCAGCAGGGTGCCGCCCTGGAGGGACTTGGCGTCGCCCAGCGACGAGACCGTGACGTCGATCCGGGTGCCCTGCGCGGCGAAGGGCGGCAGGCTCGCGGTCACCATCACGGCCGCGAGGTTCTGCGTGCGCATCGTGGCGCCGCGGGTGTTGACGCCGAGGCGCTCCAGCATGGCCTGGAGGGACTGCTTGGTGAACGGGATGTTGTTCAGCGTGTCGCCGGTGCCGTTGAGGCCGACCACGATGCCGTAGCCGACGAGCTGGTTCTGGCGGACACCCTCGATGGAAGCGAGATCCTTGACGCGCGACAGGGCGAGCGCCGGCACGGACAGGGCGGCGAGCAGCAGGGCGCCCGCGAGGGCCGCCAGGAGAGACCGGAGAGGACTGAACGCGTGACGCGGGCGCATGCCGTGTTTTCGACCGTGACGGACCTGACGCCATCCTGCCAGGGTCGTGCCAGCCGCCGGCTTCGCGCAAGGCGTTGAAAAAGAGGGGGTTTTCTTCCGCCCACTCCGCGTCCGCGTCCCGCGGCACCGGCACCGAACCTGCCGACCCGGCAGCTTCTGCCGGCTTGTTTACCCGCGCTTAACCCTGGCGGCCGAATTTCCGGGTCTGCGCGGGGGCGCTTGGAGCAACGCGAACCGGATCATGCGTGTCGAGACTCGCCAGCCGATCCAGAGCGCCGGCGGTGTCGCGTCCGCCCGGAAGCCCGAGGGCGGCGCGGCCTTCAGCCTCGGCGCGACCCCGTCGTCGCCGACGTCGGCCGGCGCGCCGGCCGCCGCCGCGACCCTCGCCGGGCTCGACGCGGTCCTGCTTCTCCAGGCCGAGGCCGACACGCCCCAGGAGCGGCGCCGGCGCTCCGCCCAGCGCGGCCAGGACCTTCTCGACGGCCTCGACCGGCTGAAGGCGGCGCTGCTCGGCGGCCGCGTCGCGCCGCAGGATCTGCGCGCCATCGCCGGTCGCCTGAACGAGCGCGCCGGCCTCTCGGGAGATCCGCGGCTCGACGGTCTGATGGCCGAGATCGAGCTGCGGGCCGCGGTGGAGCTCGCCAAGCTGGAGATGGCCCGGCGCGTCTGACGGGCAGCCGCGACCGAGCCTGGGCGATTCCCAGCGCCTGGACGGACCGGCGCCCGATCCGGTTACACGACCCGCCGCTTCGGCCCGGTCGGCAGCATCTGCGGCTCGCCCGGTCCGGTCTCGACGCCGAGATCCGGCACCGCGATGATCGGCGCGCCGCGCAGGTCCTTGCGGGTGACGATGGCGCCGCGCTCCTCGAGATAGGCCAGCATCCGCCGCGCCCGGCCGCCCGAGCTGGTGCCGTAGGCCTCGGCCAGCATGGTGTCGGTCGGGCAGGGGGCGCCCTCGATGGCGGCCCGCGCGACCACGAGGAAGAGCCCAGCGAGGTCGTCCGGCAGGCCGGCCGCGATGGCCTGGGCCTGCTCCCAGCCGGAATTGTCCGCGACCGCGCCCCCGGCCTCGGCCCGCGCGACCGCGAGCCGCCGCTTGAACTCGGGCAGGCCCATCGTGTCGCCGCGCAGGCGCCGGATGCGGCAGCGGACCGTGAAGTCCTGGTAGAGCGTCGCGGGGGTGCAGGCGGCGGCGTCGGCATCCGCCAGCACGGAGGCCAGGACCTCGGCGAGCGCCGCCTCGCGGGCCTCCGGGTCCATCGGCTCCTCCTCCGGCTCCTCGGCCGGCGCCGGCGGGCGGTAATTGGCGAGCTGGACGAGCACGTCGGGTGCCCGGGTCGGGCGCGGCTTCGGCCGCGGCGCCAGCGGCGCGACGGTCTCCGCGGGGCTCGCCGTGAGGATCAGCGCGCGGGCATCCTCCAGGGCGTCGGGCAGCGGAACGAGGACCGGCGAGGAACTCCGGCTCACGGTCTGGGTCGGCCCGACCGCGATGGTGAGCGGGCGCCGGGACAGGGCCGGCCCCAGGGCCACGAAATGCCCGCGCGGCAGGTCGCGGAACGTCTCGGCCTGCCGGCGTTCCAGCCCGAGGAGGTCGGCGGCGCGCGCCATGTCGATGTCGAGGAAGGTCCGGCCCATCAGGAAGTTCGAGGCCTCGGCCGCGACGTTCTTGGCGAGCTTGGCGAGGCGCTGCGTCGCGATGATGCCGGCGAGCCCGCGCTTGCGGCCGCGGCACATGAGGTTGGTCATCGCGCCGAGCGACAGGCGCCTGGCCTCGTCCGAGACCTCGCCGGCGGCAGCCGGCGCGAAGAGCTGCGCCTCGTCCACCGCCACCAGCATCGGGTACCAGTGGTCGCGGTCGGCGTCGAACAAACCGCCCAGGAAGGCCGCGGCGGCCCGCATCTGGCCGTCGGCGTCGAGGTTCTCCAGCGACAGCACCACCGAGACCCGGTGCGTCCGCACCCTTGCGGCGATGCGCTGCAGGGCGACGTCGTCGCCGTCGGCCTCGACCACGACGTGGCCGTAGCGGTCGGCGAGGCTGGCGAAGTCGCCCTCCGGGTCGATGATCGCCTGCTGCACGAGGCCGGCGCTCTGCTCGAGCAGCCGCCGCAGCAGGTGCGATTTGCCGGACCCGGAATTGCCCTGGACCAAGAGCCGCGTGGCGAGCAGTTCGGTGAGGTCGAGGAGCGCGGGGCGCTCGCCCGTCAGGCCGAGATCGATGTCGGAACGCATGGCGCCTCATAGCACGGCCCGGCCGGTCCGGGTGTGCCGCCGGCGCGCTGTCCACGCTTCCCGCATGGGAACGCCCGGGCGGTGGACTGTCGCATCGCCCCGCGCCGTCCCGCGACGCCGCCGCTGCGCGGTCGCGCCGTCAACCCCCGCCCGGGCTCCCCGGGCCCCGCTCCTCCGGCCTGGACCCCGGCCTGTCGGCCCTGTAGGCCCACGGCCCTTCTCCCAACTCCCGGACCCACGACACGATGGCGGCCTGCGGCCTCGATTTCGGCACGTCGAACACCACCCTCGGGCATGACGGCCCGGACGGTCCGACGCTGCTGCCCCTGGAGGGCGCGCACCGGACGATCCCGAGCGCGATCTTCTTCGAGCTCGGCCGGGAGCCGATCATCGGCCGGGCCGCCACGGCGGCCTACGTCGAGGGCCGGTCCGGCCGGCTGATGCGGGGGCTGAAATCGGTCCTTGGCACGCCGCTCATGGAGGAGGCGACCCCGGTCGGGCGCCAGCGGCTGCGCCTGCGCGACGTCATCGCCCGCTACCTCACCGCCGTGAAGGCGCGGGCCGAGGCCGCCAGCGGCCAGAGCCTCGACAGCGTGGTCCACGGCCGCCCCGTCCACTTCGTCGACGGCGACCCGGAGGCGGACCGCCGCGCGGAGGACACGCTGCGCGACATCGCCCGCGACGTCGGCTTCCGGGAGGTCTCGTTCCAGTACGAGCCGATCGCCGCGGCGCTCGACTACGAGCGGCAGGTCCGCGCGGAGGAGATCGCCCTCGTCGCCGATATCGGCGGCGGCACCTCGGATTTCTCGATCGTGCGCCTCGCGCCCGAGCGCCGGGGGCGGCCGGACCGCGCCGGCGACATCCTGGCCAACGACGGCGTGCGGATCGGCGGCACCGATTTCGACCGCCAGCTCAGCCTCGGCACGGTGATGCCGCTCCTGGGCCTCGGAAGCCCGATGCGTCGCGGCGACCTCGCGGTGCCGAACGCCTACTATCACGATCTCGCTACGTGGTCGGCGATCAACCGCCTCTACAACCCGAAGACCCTGCGCGAGATCGACGAGGTCATCCGCGACGGCGCCCGGCCCGACCTGCTCGCGCGGCTGCGCGAGGCCGTGGAGGGCGAGCGCGGGCACGCCCTGGCCGGGGCGGTGGAGGGCGCCAAGATCGCGGCCTCCGAGCGGGACGCGACCGTGCTCGATCTCGGCCTCCTGGAGCCGGGGCTCGCGGTGCCGGTGGATCGCGCGACCCTGTCCGCCCAGACCGGCGACCTCGCCCGCGCCGTCGCGGCGCGGATCGCGCGCTGCCTCGCGCAGGCGGAACTGACGGCCGACCGGGTCGACGCCCTGTTCCTCACCGGCGGTTCCACCGGCCTGCCGCACCTGCGCGCCGCGCTGACGGCCGCGCTGCCCGCCGCCCGGGTGGTGGAGGGCGACACGTTCGGCTCGGTCGGGCTGGGCCTGACCATCGAGGCGGTCCGGCGCGGGGCCTGAGCCCGCCGCCAGTCGGGCGTTCCCGCGCCCGCTTCGTCGCGGGCGCCGCGGAGCCCTCCGGGGCCGCCGCGGAAGCGCCCCGCACGCCGAGCGCCGATTGACGGGCCGGCCCCGATCCCCGACAAGGCCGTCCCTCCCGCTCGGAGACTACGGCGGCCCATCCGGGCTCCTCCGCGCCGCCCCGCCCGATGCTGTTCAACTCCTTCGTCTTCCTCCTCGCCTTCCTGCCGACCGCGCTGATCCTGCACGGGCTGGTGGCGCGCGCCGCGCCCGCGTGGCGGTTGCCGCTCCTCGTCGCCCTGTCCTTCGTGTTCTACGGCTGGTGGGACATCCGGTTCGTGCCGCTGCTGGCCGGGTCGATCCTCGCGAACTGGTGCGTGGCCCGGGCCTATCGCCTCTGGCCGGGCCGCTGGCTGATCCCGGCGGCGATCGCCGCCAACCTCGCGCTGCTCGGCGTGTTCAAGTACCTCGACTTCGCGGCCGACCTCGCCAACCTGATCCCCGGCCTGGAAGCGCAGCGCCTCGGCCTCGCCCTGCCGCTCGGCATCTCGTTCTTCACCTTCCACCACATCATGTATCTCGCCGACCTGCGGGCCGGCCGGGCGCCGGGCTTCGGGCTCGTGAAATACGCCCTCTACATCGCCTTCTTCCCGCAGGTTCTCGCCGGCCCGCTCGTGCGCTGGAGCGAGATCATGCACCAGTTCGACGAGTCGCCCTACGCGCGGCCCGACGCCGCCGAGCGCTTCGCCCGCGGGCTGATGCTGCTCACCGTCGGCCTCGCCAAGAAGGTGTTCCTCGGCGACCCGCTCGCCGAGTACGTGAACCCGGTGTTCCAGGCCGCCGCCGCCGGCAAGGCCGTCACGGTGGTGGAGGCGTGGCAGGCGACGCTCGGCTTCACCTTCCAGATCTACTTCGACTTCTCCGGCTACACCGACATGGCGCTGGGCATCGCGCTGCTGTTCGGCCTCGTCCTGCCGCAGAACTTCGACGTGCCGTACCGCGCCACCTCCCTGCGCGAGTTCTGGCGGCGCTGGCACATGACCCTGTCGCGCTTCCTGCGCGACTACCTCTACGTCCCGATGGGCGGTAACCGCCGCGGGCTGCCGCGGCAGGTCGGGGCGCTCGTCGCGACGATGACGCTCGGCGGCCTCTGGCACGGGGCGGGCCTGACCTTCCTCGCCTGGGGCGCGCTCCACGGGATCGGCCTCGGCGCCGGGGTCCTGGCGCGCCGTGCCCGGATCGTGGTGCCCGCGCCCCTCGGCTGGGCGCTGACCAGCCTGTTCGTCGTGCTGACCTGGGTGCTGTTCCGGGCGACGAGCTTCGAGGCGGCCCTCGTGATCTTCAAGGGCCTGTTCGGGCTGGCGCCCAGGGGCTCCGGCTTCAAGTGGCGCACCATCGCCATCGCCGCCCTGGTCGCGACGGTCGGGCCCACCGCGTGGAACGCGGTGCACCGCCTGCCGCCCCGGCGGCTCCTCGCCTTCGGCTTCGCGCTGCTGTTCGTGCTCGTCCTGCTCAAGATCGGCGACGATGCGAACTACGAGTTCATCTACTTCCAGTTCTGAGGATGGCGCCCGCACCCCGCACGACCGATCGAGACTGGCGCGGCTTCGCCCGCACCCTGTTCCTGTCGATGGTCGCCCTGTTCGCGGGCTACGTGGCGCTCGCCGTGCTGATCGATCCCTACGATACCGGCCGCTCGACGCTGCTGTCCCGGGGCGCGGTGCGGCCGCAGGGACCCCGCACCGCCTCGGCCGTCCGCGGCCGCGACCCGGCCTACGCGGGCGTGGTGATCGGCAACTCGCACATCCAGCTCATCGAGCCGGCGGCCCTGACGCGGCTCACCGGCATCCCCTTCCTCCAGCTCTCCGTGCCGGCCACCGGCCCTTCCGAGCAGTTCGCCCTGCTCGGCTGGTACCTGCAGCACCATGCCCGCCCCGCCGCGATCGTGCTCTCGGCCGACGCGTTCTGGTGCGCCGACGACCCCGCCTTCCCGAGCGAGCACGGCTTTCCCTACTGGCTCGTCGGTGACTGGCCCGCCTACCTGCGGGGGCTGATCCGCTTCTCGGCCGCCCAGGAGACGGTCAACCGCCTCGGCTGGCTCCTGAACCCGCGCCGCAAGACCGCCGCGGCCGACGGCTGGTGGGACTACGAGCGCAACTACCTGAGCCAGGGCTTCGGCGTCGATCCCGCCAAGAAGGCGGCCCTGGAGAAGCCGGTCGGGCCCGAGCCGGAGGCGCGTCACGGCGGCCCGTTCCCGATCGCGGCGCGCCTGCGCGCCGAGCTGACCCGGATCCCGGCGGGGACCCCGGTCGTGGTGGTCTTCCCGCCGGTCTACGCCCGCGGCGAGCCGCCGCCCGGCAGCCCCCGGGCGCGGGCCGAGGCGACCTGCCGGGCCGAGGTGCGCGCCGTGCTGGCGACTCACGCCCTGAGCACGGTGGTCGACTGGCGCGACGGCCGTCCCGCGGCGGCCGATCCCGACCAGTTCTTCGACCAGACCCACTACAGGCTGCCGATCGCCCGAAGTCTGACAACCGAGATCGCCGAGGCGATCGTACGGTTGCGGACCAGATGACAGCGTAAAACATCTGTACCGTGGCCTGTTTGCCGCACGCGGCGATGCAGTGACAGCCAGTTACAGCCCCTGCATCCGTGTGCGTTGTGGCGCTGAGGCACCTCGACTATACGGCACCTCACGTTATCGCCGCACACCGGCCATCCCCTGGTGGGCGGTTTACCATCCAGCGAGGGTGACGCATGGCGAAGGTGCAGCTGGAGGACGGCTACGTCCCGTCCGACGACGAGCCCTTCATGAATGACCGGCAGCGCGAATATTTCCGGCGCAAGCTGCTGAGCTGGAAGAACGACATCCTGCGCGAGGCGCAGGATACGCTGGTGGCGCTGCAGAGCGAGAACGAGAATCATCCCGACCTCGCCGACCGCGCGTCGTCCGAGACGGACCGGGCGATCGAGCTGCGGGCCCGGGACCGCCAGCGCAAGCTGACGGGCAAGATCGACGCGGCGCTGGCCCGGATCGAGGACGGGTCCTACGGGTTCTGCGAGGAGACCGGCGAGCCGATCTCCCTCCGCCGCCTCGACGCACGGCCGATCGCGACCCTGTCGCTCGAGGCCCAGGAGCGGCACGAGCGCCGCGAGCGCGTCTACCGCGACGACTGATCCGGATCCGGCCGCGCGCCGGATCCGGCGGCCGACCCGGCGCGACTACTGCGTGAGCCGCAGCGCGCCGATGCTCGCCTGGATCGACTTGAACGCCTTGATCAGGTCGTCGGACGAGTTGGCGAGGTAGAACTGGTCGGGCGACGAGGCGCAGTTCCGCAGCAGCGTCTGCCCCGCCGAATCGATCGGATCCGTCGGGACGCTGAAGCCGATCGTGTAGATCGAGATGTTGACCGCCTTCGTGTTGGCGCACGCCTCGGCGGTGAGCGCGTCGAGCGCCTTCCGCGCGGTGTTGCCGTCGGCGATGTTGGTGTTCTGGTACGCCGTCGTCAGGCGCGGGTTCGGCGTCGTGCCGTTGGCGTTCCGGAAATAGCCGGCCGCGAAGTAGAGCGAGCCGGTCGGCGCGCTCGAATTGGTGCCCCAACTGTTCGTGCCGTCGGTCATCAGGATGATGATCTTGTTGATGTTCGTGGCGTTCGAGCTGTTCGCGCTGGACGCGTAGGGTTGACCGTCCGCGAAGACGCTGTTCGGCGAGAGGGTGCGCCAACCCCACATGAATCCCTCGTGGATGTTGGTCGATCCGGAAGGCGCCATGTTGTTGATCAGGGTCTTCAGCGCGTTCGTGTTGTTGGTCAGCCGCTGAAGCGGCTGGGTGGTGCAGCCGAAATTCGGACCGTTCGGGATCCCGAGGGGCGAGCCGGACGCCGGATCCTTCGGATTGACGTACTTGCAGGCCTGGCCGAGCGCGGTGTTGTAGGTGTTGCTGTTCCGGCAGTCGGGGCCGGTCTCGTCGTCGATATAGCTGTTGTAGCTGTAGGCCGTCGACCTCTGGTTGCCGACCGGGAAGGACGCGCCGCCCGACGTCCCGTCGCCTGGCTCGTCGGGCGCGAGCAGCGGCACGTAGAAGGAATCCTTGGTCGTGGGCGCGCCGTCCTGGACGTTGAACGGGTAGGGAAGCGACTCGAGGCACCCGGCCCAGCCCCAGTTCCGGTTCGCCGCCTGCAGCTTCGCGAAGACCTCGAAGCGGTTCTTGAACGGTGCCGGATTCGACTGGACGATGTTCGTCCAGTGGTAGCTGGAGAGGCCGTTCTGATCGATCCAACTCGCGTAGCGGTACGCGGACGGGTCGACCGCCACGGCGGCGGCGAAGGGAACGATCGCGACCTTGGTCGCGCTGGAGAAGGCCGGGCTCGTGTAGACGTAGTTGACGAAATCGGTCGCGGCCGTCTGGACGGCCCGAAGCTTCGACTGTCCCCCGCTCGACGCGGCCATCGAGCCCGTGTTGTCGAGGACCAGCGCGATCTCGAAGGTCTTGGGCAGCGGCGTGGCGCATTGCGAGACGGCGCCCGGGTTGATGCGCTGGGTGCCGGTCAGCCCCCCGAAGAAGGTCGTGGACTGCTTGTGCGCGGTCAGCGTGATCTTGCGCGGGCTGCTGGTGATCGCCAGCCGGTCGACCACGAGGTTCGCGGCACCCATGGCGCCGGTCATCGTCGTCTGGGCGAGGGTGTTGAGTTCGGCCTCCGACGTCGTCAGCGGCGTCTGGCAGAGCAGCAGCGCCGTGGCGTCGGTCGCGGTCTGGAGCTTCGTCTCCAGCCGCGTAGCGAAGCCGTAATCGATCGCCGCGCCGCCGATCATCACCATCGGCACGCTCAGGAACGCGAACAGCAGGGCGACGTTGCCGCCGCGGTCGCGCAGGAGGCCGCGGCGCCGCTCGGGGCGGTCGTCAGGACTAGCGGTCGATCTTCGTGCCATCGCAGTTCGCGTGTTCGTCGTCCGGCAGGACGACTTCCGTGTAGGTGCTGGTGCCGTAGGCCTGGCCGCCGCGGGTCGGCCACGGCGCGCTGCTGGTGAACGTGATCGTGTTGCTCACGCCCTTGGCGAGCTTCACCAGGGCGCTCCCGATCATCGGGGTGTAGCTGATGCTGACTTCCGCCAGGACGTACCGCATGCCCGGCATCCGGTAGCCGTCCGGCACGGTCAGGCCGGCCGCGGATCCCAGGCTCCGCGCGGTCCCGTTCGCGTTGGCGACGCTGGAGCAGACCACCGGGGGACCGACCGGGTTCTTCGCGTCGATGCCCATGGCGCTGACCACGATCTTGACCTTCGACGTGTCGAACGGGCGCATCACCGCCGTGGCGGAGGCGAGGATGTCGTTCATCACGGTGCGGCTGATCGGGTTCTGCGTGTCGCCCTGCGCCGTCAGGTCCGCCACGGTCCGGCCGAGCTGGGTCAGCTTGCGCCACTCGTCGATGGCGTGCCCCACCTCGGTCATCCCGGCCCAGATCGCGAGCAGGATCGGCAGGATGACGGCGAACTCGACCGCCGCGCCGCCCCGCCGATCCTGCCCGAGCCGGGCCGCCCGCCGGGTCAGGACGGCGAGGACGGGCACGGGCTCGCTCCGACGATCTGATAGGGCTCGGTGCGGAACACCGCGGTGGACGTCAGCAGGCTCGATCCCTCCGCGGGCCCGCTGGTGAACTGCTTCGTGTTCAGGCCCATCAGGTTGAAGAAGGTCGGGAACGGCACCGCCGCCGTGACGATCACGATCGTCCCGGGCGAGGCGCATTTGTAGTTGGAGCCGAAACTCGTGCTCCACGTGCCTGTGGCCGTGTCGATCGGCTTGGCCGCGGTCGCGCTCGCGAAGCTGCTCGAGGTCGAGACGTCGATCTTGACGTTCTGACAGTTGAACACGGTGGGGACGGGGCTGCTGCTCGGTCCGCACATCCGTGTCTTGAGGGTCGCGAGCACGGTCGCGGGATTGGTCTGACCCGCGGTGTCGAGCTGGAACTGGCCGGTGAAGATCGTCCGGACCGCGTTCTGGAGGGCGCGATCGAAATTTTGCGTCGCCCACATCTGAAACATGATCTGGAGGATCGCGCCGCACAGCGCCAGGAACGGCAGGGCCACGAGGGCGAACTCCACCGCGGCCGCGCCGCCGCTGTCGCGCGCGAGGCGCCTCAGGAGACAACCCGACGTAACTCTGACCTGCGCGTGTGAAAGTCCTCGACGGTTCATGAGCGAGCAGATCAGTCGAAAATAGCCATCGCGTTCGATGTGACGCCAAGATTTTGCAAAACTCTTAATTCGATCGACTACAACAGGCTTATCGAGTTCCTGCTACTTTTGGTTGTGTCGAGCGCGGTAGTCGGCGATGCGCGGTTGACGCCCCGCCGGTGCGCACCACTTCCACGCGCGCAGGCGTGGCCGGAGAACCGCATGAGATCCCCTCTGATCGCGCTCGTGGTCGGCGCGACGGCGCTCGCGCTCGCCGCCTGCAACGCGCCCAAGCCGGGGCCGGCCGGGCCTCCCGGTGCGAAGGGTGATCGGGGACCGCCGGGGCCGGCCGGGCCGGCCGGGGTCAACGGCGCGACGGGGGCTCGCGGTCCCGCGGGCGACCCGGGTCCGGCCGGGCCGGCCGGTCCGCCCGGACCGGCCCTGAACAGCCAGGTGCGTCTCGACGTGGCCTGCCGCCGTGACGAGGAATTGATTGGCGCCTACTGCCGAGGCATGGCGGTTCTGCCGTCCGTGACCGTCACGGACGGCGTGTCCACGGTCGGCTGCCTCGACATGACCGCCAAGGCCGCCAAGGATGCCCAGCCCGTCGCGGTCTGCATGAAGAAGCCATGAGATTCGCCGCCCCCGCACTCCTGATCGCGCTGGTGTCCGGCCCCGCCTGTGCCCAATCCTTCGTGCCGACGGAGCGGGCGGCGATCGACCTCGTGCGCGACCGGCGCACCGCCGGCTTCACCACCGTGGCGCGCACGCTGGCCTATGCCGAGCGCGCGACCGGCGGCGCTTTCCGACTCGGCGGCTACCGGGTCGATTATCGCCCGGACGCGCCGTTCGCCCGGGTGCGGATCTGCTATCGCCTGGGGATCGATCCGCCGACCTGCGGCCTCGCTTACCGCGTCGCGGTCAACCCCGCCCATGTCGAGCCGGCCGACCGCTACGACGGTCTGACGCGCGACCTCGAGCACGGGCCCCAGGCGTTCCTCCGGGCGCTCGCTCGGGAGGCCGATCTGCAGCGCCAGCCGGACTTCCTGCGGAAGGTCGAGGCCGCGCTCGAGCCCTACAACCCCTACGACTGGCGCTGATCGCGGACGCCCTCAGAGCAGCCGCGGCCAGCGCAGGAGCCGTTCCGGCGCGAAGGCCGCGACCGGCACCGCCGGGTTCCGGCCGGTGGCGAGGTCGGCGACGATCTCGCCGGTGATCGGGCCGGTGGACAGGCCGATATGACCGTGGCCGAAGGCGAAGAGCAGGCCGTCGTGCCGCGGGGCGCGGCCGATCACCGGCATCCCGTCGGGCGTCGACGGGCGGGAGCCGAGCCACGGCGCGTTGTCCAGCGGCCCGCCGAGCCGCAGGGTGCCGGCCGCCTCGCGGGACGCCGCCTCGATCTGCGTGTGGTCGGGGGCGGCGGCGCGGGCGTTGAGTTCGACACCGGACAGGACACGGACCCGGTGCTCGCCCATCGGCGACAGGATCGAGCCCGCGCCGGTGTCGAGGACAGGCCGGGTCAGCGGCGGGCAATCCGGATGCAGGGCGTAGTGGCGATGGTAGCCGCGCTCGGCCGCCACCGCGAAGCGGTAGCCGAGAGTCCGGGCGATCGCCCCGGAGGCGGCGCCGGCCGCGAGGACGACCTGCCGGCCCCGCACGGCGCCGCCGTCGTGATCGACGCGCCAGCCACCGGCCTCGGGCTCCAACCGGGCGACGCTGCCACGCAGGCGGCGGCCGCCGAGGTCGGTGAACAGGGCCTCGCACGCCTCGATCAGCCGGCCGGGCTCGCGCACCGATCCCGTCTCGGTGAGCAGCATGGCCCGCGCGTAGGGCCGCACCAGCGCCGGCTCGACGGCCTGCAGCGCCGCCCTGTCGAGGATGTCGAACGCGACCCCGTGCGCGGCCAGGATCTCGCGCTCCAGGGCGGCGGCCGCGAAGGCCGCCTCGGTGCGGTAGGCCTTGATCCAGCCCGTCCGCTGCAGCCGGTCGCCGGTGCCGGCCCGGGCCGCCAGCCGCTCGTGGGCCGGATAGGCGGCGCTGGTCAGCGGCAGCAGCGCCGCGGCCGCGCGGTGCCAGCGGGATACGCGCGCAGCCGCGAGAAAATGCGCCGTGTAGGGCAAGATTCGCGGGAGATGCGCGTAGTGCAGCCTCAGGCCGCGATCGGCGTTGCGCAGGTAGGCCGGGAGCTTGCCCCACAGGGCCGGGCTCGACATCGGCAGGATCGAGCCGCGGCTGACCACGCCGGCATTGCCGTAGGAGGTCCGGGCTCGCGCCTCGCCGGGATCCAGCAGGACCACGTCGAGCCCGCGATCCCTCAGCGCGACGGCGCTGGCGAGGCCGACCATCCCGCCGCCGACCACCACGATGTCGGCCGTCTCGTCCGTCGCCATGCCGCTCACATCCTGCACCGCACCACGCGCGCCCTTCTGACGGGTTTCCGGCGTCCTGGGTAGCGGGCTCCGCGGCGTCACGCATCGGGCCGGTGTGATCGTGAAGTCCCGCGCACATTCCCGCGGAGATCGGCTAGAGAGCGGACCATGACTCTCGTCCGCTTCGCACCCTCGCCGACCGGGTATCTCCATATCGGCAACGCCCGGCCGGCCCTGCTCAACGCCCTGTTCGCCCGCCGGACCGGCGGCCGCTTCCTGCTCCGCCTCGACGATACCGACGCGGAGCGCTCCACCGAGGCCTTCGCCGAGGCGATCGGCGAGGATCTCGCGTGGCTCGGCATCGTGCCCGACCTGTTCGCCCGGCAGAGCGCCCGCACGGCGCAGCACGACGCCGCCGCCGACCGCCTGCGCGCAGCGGGCCGGCTCTACCCCTGCTACGAGACCCCGGAGGAGCTGGAGCGCCGCCGCAGGCGCCAGCTCGGGCGCGGCCAACCGCCGATCTACGACCGGGCGGCGCTGCGGCTCACCGGCGACGAGCGGGCGGCGCTCGAGGCCGAGGGCCGGCGGCCGCACTGGCGGTTCCTGCTGGAGGCGCGGACCGTCGGCTGGGACGATCTCGTCCGCGGCCCGGCCCACGTCGACTGCGCGTCCCTGTCGGATCCGGTGCTGATCCGCGCCGACGGCAGCTACCTCTACACGCTGCCGTCGGTGGTGGACGACGCCGATCTCGGCATCACCCACGTGATCCGCGGCGAGGACCACGTCACGAACACCGGCGTGCAGGTGCAGATCTTCGAGGCCCTGGGCGCGGCCGTTCCGGTCTTCGGCCACCACAACCTGCTGACGACCGCCGACGGGGAGGGCCTGTCGAAGCGCCTCGGCCACCTGTCGCTGCGCGGCCTGCGCGAGGCCGGCTACGAGCCCGCGGCGGTGCGCTCGCTGGCGGTGCTGACCGGCTCGGCCGAATCGGTCCGGGCGGTGCCCGACCTCGACACCCTCGCGGGCCTCGTCGATCTCGGGGAGATCTCGCGGGCGCCGGCCCGGTTCGACCCGGCGGAGCTCGACGGCCTCAACGCCCGCCTGATCCACGCCATGCCGTACCGGGAGGCGGCCGCGCGCCTCGCGGATCTCGGGATCCCTGAGGACCGGGCCGAGGCCTTCTGGCTCGCGGTGCGCGCCAACCTGAGCCGGGTTCCGGAGGCGGCGCCGTGGTGGCGGGTCGTGACCGGTCCGGTCGAGCCGGTGCTCACCGAGCCTGCCGTGATCGCGGCCGCCATCGAGACCCTGCCCCCCGGGCCGTTCGGCCCGGAGACCTGGAAGGCGTGGACGACCGAGATCCGGACTCGCACCGGCGCCAAGGGCCGCGGCCTGTTCATGCCGCTCCGGCTCGCGCTGACCGGCCTCGAGCACGGGCCGGACCTCGCCGGCCTGCTGCCGCTGATCGGGCGGGAGCGGGCGGCGCGCCGGCTCTCCGGCGCGGCCGCCTGAGCGACCCGGCCCGGACAGCCCCGCCGGCGTTCGTAATCCTGGGCCGTTCGGCGGCGGTTCAGCGGCCGGGTCGGGGGCGCGCCTCGATCAGCGCGGCATCGAGCAGGAAGCTGCCGTCGGCCTCGATGCCGAAATGCGCCGCGACCTCCGCGGGCGCCGCGACCTGCAGCGCCCGGATCGCCGCGACGTGGGTCTCCGGCGTCCGCATCCGGGCGATCCAGCTCGCGAACTCCATGCGCGGCCGGCTCGGCGTCGCGTCGCCGGGCTCGAAGCCGGCCGCCTCCAGCAGGGCCCGCCATTCCGAGACCCTGTAGTCGCGCACGTGCGAGGGGTCGCGCAGCAGCTCCACCGCCTGAAGGTGCGTGTCGAGCAGCGGATCCTCGGGCGCGACGATGTCGCTGACGACGAGGAATCCGTCCGGCTTCAGCACCCGACGCGCCTCCGCCAGGGCCGCAGGCACGTCGCGCCAGTGGTGGGCGCTGTAGCGGGTCAGGACCGCGTCGAAACGCGCGTCCGGGAACGGCAGGGCCTCCGCGCCGCCCTGCCGGGTCTCGATCCGGTCGAGCCCCCGCCGCGACGCCTCGGCGGCGACCGCCGCCAGCATCTCGGCCGACAGGTCGTAGGCCGTGACGCAGGCCCCGGCCGCCGCCGCCGCGAAGGCGACGTGGCCGCCGCCGCAGCCGAGGTCGAGCACCCGCAGGCCGGGCCGCGCGCGGACCCGCTCGCCGATCCGGTCGAGGTCGGCGCCCGCCGCGTGCACGGCGCTGGTCACGTAGGCGGAGGCCTGCGCGCCGAACTGGTCGACGACGTGTCGGGTGTGGCTGCGGGCATTCATCGGCGGATCTCCCGGTTCAGGTCGCGAGCGGCGGCAGGCGGGACAGCCGCAGGGCGATCGTCAGCGCCAGACCGTACAGCCCGCCCACGAACAGAACCACGCCGTTCCACCCGGAATGGGCGAAGAACCAGCCGCCCGCGGTCCCCAGGACCGACGAGCCCAGATAGTAGAGGCCGAGATAGATCGCCGAGGCCTGGGCCCGGTCGCGCAGGGCCCGCCGCCCGACCCAGCTGCTCGCGACCGCGTGGGCGCCGAAGAAGCCCACCGTCGTCACCACGATGCCGGCGAGGATCAGCAGCAGGTGATCCGAGAGCGTCATCACGATGCCCGCCAGGCCGACGGCCGTGGCGACCCAGAGGACGCGGCGGCGGCCGAAGCGGCTCGCCAGCTCGCCGGTGACCGGGCTGCTGACCATGCCGGCGAGGTAGACGGAGAAGATCAGTCCGATCACCGCCTGGCTCAGCGCGTAGGGCGGCTCGAGCAGGCGGAAGCCGATGTAATTGTAGATGCAGACGAAGCCGCCCATCAGCAGGAACGCCTCGGCGAAGAGCCAGGGCAGGCCGGCGTCGCGGAAATGGTGGGTGAAGCTGCCCGGCACCTCTGCCCAGGCGAGCCGGCGCGGCACGAAGCGGCGCGAGGGCGGGAGCCACCGCCAGAACGCCAGCGCGGCGGCGAGCGCGAGGCCGCCGATCACCGCGAGCCCGGCGCGCCAGCTCACGAAATCCGCCATCACGCCGCTGATCAGGCGGCCCGACATGCCGCCCAGCGCGTTGCCGCCGACGAGCAGGCCCATCGACAGGCCGATGGCCTTGGCGTCCATCTCCTCGGCGAGATAGGCCATGGCGACGGCCGGGAGGCCGCTGGCCGTCAGCCCCGTGAGCGCGCGCAGTGCCAGGAAGCCGTACCAGCCGGGGACCAGGGCGGCCACGACCGTGAGCAGCGCCGAGGCGACCAGCGAGGCCAGCATCACCGGCTTGCGGCCCCAGATCTCCGAGAGCGGGCTGACGACCAGCAGCGCCACCGCCAGCAGCCCGCAGGGCAGCGACAGGGCGAGGCTGCTCGCGGCCGGCGAGACGCCGAAATCGTCCGCGTAGATCGGCAGGAGCGGCTGGACCGCGTAGAGCACCGCGAAGGTCGAGAAGCCGGCCGCCGCCAGCGCCAGAGCCGTGCGGCGGAAGACCGGTGTGCCCGACCGGATGAGCCCGCCATCCGCCTCGCTGTCCATCGTCGTCCCGCACCGCTGTCCTCAACCGGTGGTGAGGCGCGGAGGCTCGACGGTCAACTGCCGCGCGGGACATGCCCGCGCGGCGGCCGTTTCACCGAGGCGGCGGCGGCGGTGCCGCCTGGCCCTGACCCTGATCCGGCCCCTGCTGCAGCAGCGGCGTGATCCGCTGGACGACGACGCGGCGATTCTCCCGCGACGGGCCCTGCGTGTTCACCTTGAGGTACTGCTCGCCGTAGCCCTGGGTGGTCAGGTTCTCCGGCGGCACGCGGAACTGTTCGGTCAGCACGGTCGCCACCGCCTGGGCACGCCGGTCCGACAGGGACAGGTTGTCGAGGGCTGAGCCGACGGCGTCGGTGAAGCCTTCGATCAGGAACACCTCCCGCGGGTTGGCCTGGATGGCGCGGTTCATCGCGCCGGCGATCCCCGACAGCTTGGCCGCCTGATCGGGCGTGACGGTGAATGAGCCGGTGTCGAAGGTGATCGTGTTGATGTCGACCGAGCGCAGCCGGGCGCGGAGGTCCGGGCTGTAGCGGATCTGATCGAGCGTGTACCGGCGATCGACCTGCACCACCGGCGGCGCCGTCAGCGCCTCGTAGACTTCCGCCTCGTCGGCCTGGGCGTAATCCACCACGTAGCGGTCCCGCGGGATGCGGATCTCCGGGGGCGGCAGCACCACCACGTCCTCGTAGATCGGGCGGAGCGGGCCGGCATAGCTGTTGTCGATCAGGATGAGCTCGCGACCGTCGCGATAGCGGAGGTAGCGGCGCAGCATCCGCCCGTCGTCGTTGGTGACGGTGACGATCTGCTCGCCGCCGGGCCGGTCAACGTAGCTGTAGAAGTCGGCGCCCCGCCGCTCGAACCTGTAGCCGCGCGGGTCCAGGGTGCGGAAGCGCTCGTTCTCGTCGTGTCGGATCAGGTAGCCGTCGCGGTCCTGCACGATGATGCGGCCCGGCTCCCGGTAATAGGTCCGGCCGTCCTCCCGGAACTCGCGGCGGTCGGTGCGGACCTGCTCGAAATCGCGCACGGCGTCGTTCTGGCGGAAGCCGCCGGGCACGTAGCCCGGCTGTCCCGACCGGTTGAAGGCGCTCGGGTCGGTCGGACCGCCCGGACCGCCCGCGGGCGGCTGGCCCGGCGCCATCCCGGGCTGCGGTGCGCCGGGCGGCGGGGCCTGTCCGGGAGCGGGCGCCTGGCTTGGCGGCACGAATGGCCGTCCCGGGATCCCGGGGGCCATGTTGGGCGGCACTGGCCGCGCGGGCTCCGCCGCGGGGGCGCCGTTGGGCTGGGCCGGCGCCCGTCCATCGGGCTGGGCCCCCTGCGGCTGGAACGGCCGCCCCGGAACGCCCGGGGCCGCGTTGGGCGCCTGCGGCCGGCCGGGCTCGGCGCCGGGACCGCCGTTCGGCTGGGCGCGGTTCTCTGGCTGGCGGTTCTCTGGCTGGCGGTTCTCGGGCTGCGCGTCGAGGCGCTGGGCCGGCCGACCGGGTGCGCCGGGGGGCGCGTTCGGCGGCTGGGGCCGCTCGCCGGGCGCACCCGGACCGCCCGGACGCTGGCCCGGAGCACCGCGATCCGGCACGGATCGGTCGGGAGCCGCGTCGCGCTGCGCGGGACGGTTCGGCTGGTCATCCGGGCCGGGGCGGTCCCGGTCCGGTGCCTGGCGCTGCTGCGGCGCCGGCGGACGCTCGGGCGCAGGGCGTCCCTGGGGCGGCGGGGCCTGATCGCGATCCGGAGCCTGCTGGCGCTCGGGCGCGGGCCGTCCGGGGGTCGGCCGCTCCTGCGGCCCGCGATCCGGACGATCCGGCTGCTGATCCCGCCGCTCCTGCTGCCGCTCCTGCTGTCGATCCGAATGGCGGTCCGGCCGATCCGGCGCCGGCGGACGGGCCGCAGGCGGCTCCGGCCGGCGCTCGGGCGCGCGCTCCCGCTGGGGCGGTTCGGCCTGCGGCTGGCGCTGGGCGGGCGGCTCGGGACGCTCGCGCGGCGGCGCACGCTCCGGCCGAGGCTCCGGCCGCTCGCGCTCGGCCGGCGGGCCGGGACGCTCCTGCGGCGGCCGCTCGGGGCGCGGACCGCCGTGCGGGGGCTCGCCGCCGCGGGGACCGCGCTCGTCCGGTCCGCCCTGCGCCACTTGGATCCGGCCCGGCGCGGCATCGGCGAGCTGCACGAGCGTGAGGGCCGGCAGCACCGTGCCGGTGAGGAGGATCAGGCGGAGCAGGCGCATCGCGGTCTCGTCTCGGTTCAGGCCGAGCCGAACACCGGACGCCGCGATTGGTTCCGCGTCCCGGGAAGCGGAACCGGCTTCAGGGCGTGAGGCGCTGGGGCACCGCGATCACGTCGGGCGCGATGATGCGCACGGCAACGTGATCCGGCTTCGCCTCCGCGGCTTTCGCGCCGTCGGCCGCGGCGGGCTCGACCTTCGCGTCGTCGCGGCCGGGGCCGCCCTTCGTGTCGACGCCCGCACGGCCGGCGGCGTCGGCGGCGAGTTCTGCCGCGGTCCGGTCGGCCCGGCCGACGAGGGTCAGGCGCACCTTCGGCCGGGACAGCGCCTCGGCCTGCATCGGCGTCACGAAGATGTCGCCCTTGTGCCGGACCAGCATGCTCTCGGCCTTGACCAGCGACTGCGCCCAGGACTTGCCCTCCGGTTTGCAGGAGCAGTTCGGAACGAATTCCTTGCGGAATTTGAAGGCGTTGGCGAGGTTCGCGTAGGCCCGGCTGCCCTTCACCGAGGCGGCGTGCTTCAGGGCATCGTCGCCGTACGGCATGGAATAGGCCTGCGCCTCGGTCCCGGGGCAGAGGGCCTGGCACATCTCGTCGGCGCCGCCGCGGCCCTCGGGCAGGTTCTTCATCGGGAAGAAGCCGCCGTCGCAGGTGCGCACGCAGACCATCTGCGGCCCGCCCCGGCCGTAGGCCTCGCCGGAGCCCGCGGAGGTTTCGCGCGGGGGGCAGGTGGAGGCGACCAGCCCCTGGAGTTCGCGCTTGCGGGCGCCGCTGTCGTCTATCACGGCGCCGCCGTAGGTGGCCTTGAGGGCGCGGATCCGCTGCTCCACCGCGCCGCACTGCGGCGGCCGCGTGTCGAAGAACAGGAACTTGCCGCCCTCGCAGTTCAGGCCGCGGAAATAGGCTTCGAGGCGCCCGATCTCGTCGTTCAGGGCGCGCGTCGTGCTGGCGCCGCTCTGGATCGAGGCCAGCTCCGCCCGGTAGCGCCGGCACTGGGGCGACGGCAGTTGCGGCGCCGGCCGCGCCTCGGCGGGCGGCGGTCCGGACGCGGCCTCCTGCGCGCTGGCGGAGACGGCGAGCGAGTGGGACAGTCCGAGGGCTATGGCCGCGCTCAGGACGAGGCGGCCGAGCGTACGGACGATCGGGCGGTGAGGCATAGGCTGCATCGCGTTGATCGGGTGCGCGGCGATCCGGAGAACCCGGGCCCGCGCGCATCCGCGCTTCGGAACGGAAGCGGGGCCATTCTACGCCCCCTCGCAAGACCGCGACACCCCTCCTACATCCGGCCGGCAAGCGTGAGGGGGAATTGACCGGCGATGTTGTTTCGGAGTCTCACCTATGTTGGGCTTCTCGCACTGGGCCTGACAGCGGCCGGTACGGCCTCGGCGCAGGAGCCGGACCGGATCTTCGACAAGTCGACGGTCTGGCGCCCGCTGACGCCCAACGACAAGCTCGTGGTCTACGGCGTCGACGATCCGGCGGTCTCCGGCGTGGCCTGCTGGTACACCCAGCCCGAGAAGGGCGGGATCAAGGGCACGCTGGGCTTGGCCGAGGACGTCTCGGACATCTCGCTGGCCTGCCGGCAGACCGGGCCGATCGCCTTCAAGGGCAAGATGAGCCAGGGCGAGGTGGTGTTCAGCGAGCGCCGGTCGCTGATCTTCAAGTCGATGCAGATCGTCCGCGGCTGCGACGCGAAGCGCAACACGCTGATCTACATGGTCTACTCGGACAAGGTCATCCAGGGTTCGCCCAAGAACTCGACTTCGGCCGTCCCTCTGGCGCCCTGGGGCACCGAACCGGCGCAGAAATGCGCCGACTTCATGAAGTGAGCCGCGCGGGGTCGACAGGGCGTCCCGGGGACCGGGGCGTCCGCGGCTCCCTCAGTCCTGGCAGGTGATCCGGATCGGGCGCTCGGAGGGCGCCGGGACCGGCTGGCTGATCGCACCGGTGTACTCGTCGGCGGCGGCAACCCCGTAGGAGTTCGCCGCGGCGTAGCCCTGGGCCTCGCACCACGCGTTGGCGACCACCTGCCCGCAGGCGCTGCCCGGCGTCGTCAGGCACTCGCCGACGCCGTAGCCGTCGCTCGACGGGATCAGGAAGGTCTTCTCGACGTGGGCCGGCGCCTTCGCGGGCGTCTCGCCGTCGGTGCCGGCCAGCGCGACGTGGGTCAGGCCCGCACAGGCGAGAACGGTGGCGAGAGCGAGGGAACCGGCGGCCGAGCGTCGCATGGATTGTCCTTGGGCACAGGATCTGTGGCGTGAGGATCGTGGCCCGGACGGTCCGACGGCGCGGTTAAGGAAGCCTTACCCGCATGGCGCGCAGGCCATCTCGAATTCCTCACGCTTTTGAGTTAGCCCCATCGCGCGGGCCGCGCCGTCGCCGCGATGCAACAGGATGCTGTGCCGGGGCTGGCGGATCCGCCACGTTTCGGCCGCTCTTCGCCGCGCGGGGCCCTCAGGTCGTTGAAGGCAGGGCCGGATTTCCGGCCACGGCTCCGGTCCGGACGTCATCCCGGGCGCCGGAAAAGGGATGGGTTTCATGGCGCCGATGTTGCGGCTCTACAACACGCTGACCGGCGCCAAGGAGGCCTTCGCGCCGATCGACCCGCAGCATGTCCGCGTCTACGCCTGCGGCCCGACGGTCTACGACGCCGCCCATATCGGCAACGCCCGACCGATCATCGTCTTCGACCTGCTGTTCCGGCTGCTGCGCCACCTCTACGGGCCGGAGCACGTCACTTACGCCCGCAACGTCACGGACGTGGACGACAAGATCAACGCCCGGGCGGCCGAGCGCGGCGTCAGCATCCGCGAACTGACCGACGGCACGCTCGCGCAGTTCCACCGCGACGTGCGCGACCTCGGCGTGCTCATGCCGGAGGACGTGAACCTCACGGGCGCGCGGCCCCGCTTCGTCGAGCCCCGCGCCACCGACCACATCGCCGAGATGGTGACGATGATCGAGGCCCTGGTCCGGGCCGGCCACGCCTACGTGGCGGCGGATCACGTGCTGTTCGACGTCCCCTCGATGCCGGATTACGGCGGCCTGTCGAAGCGGCCCCTCGACGAGATGGAGGCGGGGGCCCGGGTCGAGGTCGCCCCCTACAAGCGCTCGCCCCTCGACTTCGTCCTGTGGAAGCCCGCGAAGCCCGGCGAGCCGTCCTGGCCGTCGCCCGCCGGGATCGCGGTCGCCGGGCGGCCGGGCTGGCACATCGAGTGCTCGGCCATGTCGGCCAAGCATCTCGGCCGGACCTTCGACATCCACGCCGGCGGCATCGACCTGATCTTCCCGCACCACGAGAACGAGGTGGCGCAGTCGCGCTGCTGCTTCGGCACGCCGGTGATGGCCAATGTCTGGCTGCACAACGGCTTCCTCCAGGTGGAGGGGGAGAAGATGTCGAAGTCGCTCGGCAACTTCATCACCATCCGCGACGTGCTGAACGACTGGCCGGGCGAGGTCGTGCGCCTCACCATGCTCAAGACCCAGTACCGGCAGCCGATCGACTGGACCCTGCGCGGCCTGGAGGAATCGGCCCGCGTGCTCGACCGCTGGTACAACGCCGCCGGCGACGCGCCCGCCGCACCCGACATCCCCGTCGGCGTTGTCGAGGCGCTCTGCGACGACCTCAACACGCCGGCGGCGATCAACGAGCTGCACCGGCTCGCGGGCGGCGCGGAGGCGCAGCCCGGTGCGCTGCGCGCCGGCGCGAACCTCCTCGGCTTCCTCGCGCGCACCCGCAGCGACCGCGAGCAGGATCAGGTCGCGGCCTCGGGGGTCGACGTCGCGGCGGTCGAGGCGCTGATCGCCGAGCGCCGCGCGGCGCGCGCCGCCAAGGACTGGGCCGCCTCCGACCGGGCGCGCGACGCCCTCGCGGCGATGGGCGTCGCCGTGAAGGACAACAAGGACGGCACCACGACCTGGACGGTGGCGCGCTGATCGCGGAGCCGGCGGCCGATGACACGGATGTGACGGGGGCCGCGTCCTCGCGCCCGCTTGCGCGGCGCGGCGCGGGCGGCATCTGTGGTCCGGGGACTCGCGGCGGAGAAGAGCAGCACGTGACCAGCTTCGGGACCACCTTCCGGACCGTCGGGGCGCGGCGCGCCGCCGCCGCGTCGGCCCTGGCCCTCGGTCTGGGCCTGTCAGGCCCGGCCGCCGCGATCGACGGCGGGTCGGCCGCCGGCCGTGATGCCCTGGCGCAGGCCACCGTGGCGATCGGCACGATCACCCAGCCCGAGGAGGCGCTGAAGCTGACCCGCTGCACCGGCGTGCTCATCGCGCCGGATCTCGTGCTCACGGCGGCCCACTGCGTGAACGGCGATCCGCTGGGCGCGCTGGTGGTGTTCTTCCGGGGCAGCGAGCCGGCGCGGCCGGTCTACGGCGCGCGGGTCGCCGCCCGCTACAGCCCCGATCCGGGGGAGATGCTGCCGAACGAGGCGTCGGGCGTCAGCCTCTCCGATCTCTCCCTCGACCTCGCGGTCCTGCGCCTGACCGACCCGGTGCGCGACCGGCGGCCCGTGCCGCTGGCGGCGGATCCCGGCCGCGTTCCGAAGAGTCTGCGCATCGCCGGAGCCGGCCTCTCCGGCCGGACCGTCGGACGCCTGCGCACCGCCACGCTGACGCCGGTCGCGGCGAGCAGCACCGGGCTGACCATCGCCCGGGCCAACGGCGCCCGGGTCTGCTTCGGCGATTCGGGCGGCCCGGTCGTCGCGCAGGATCGCCGCGGCACCTACATCTGGGGCGTGGCCAGCGCGGTGATCAGCCGGGCCGCGCCCTGCGGCGGCTACGTGGTGATCGCGCCGGCCGCGCAGGTCTTCTCCGCCACCGGGACGCGGTGAGGGCTTCGGACACCGCCGGAACGCGAAAACCCCGCGCGGCCGGACCGCGCGGGGTTTTTCACGGGACGGTGCGACCGGCGGATCAGACCGCCATGCGCTCCTCGCCGTCCATCGGCTCGCGCAGCACGTAGCCGCGGCCCCAGACGGTCTCGATGTAGTTCTTGCCCTGGCTGGCGTTCGCGAGCTTCTTGCGCAGCTTGCAGATGAAGACGTCGATGATCTTCAACTCGGGCTCGTCCATGCCGCCGTAGAGATGGTTGAGGAACATCTCCTTGGTGAGGGTCGTGCCCTTCCGGAGCGAGAGGAGTTCCAGCATCTGGTACTCCTTGCCGGTGAGGTGCACCCGGGCGCCGCCGACCTCGACGGTCTTCTGATCGAGGTTCACGATCAGGTCGCCGGTGGTGATGACCGACTGGGCGTGGCCCTTCGAGCGGCGCACGATGGCGTGGATGCGCGCCACCAGCTCGTCCTTGTGGAACGGCTTGGTGAGGTAGTCGTCGGCGCCGAAGCCGAGGCCCTTCACCTTGTCCTCGATGCCGGCCATGCCGGACAGGATCAGGATCGGCGTCTTCACCTTCGCCACGCGCAGCGAGCGGAGCACCTCGTAGCCCGACATATCGGGCAGGTTCAGATCGAGGAGGATGATGTCGTAGTCGTACAGCTTGCCGAGATCGACACCCTCTTCCCCGAGGTCGGTGGTGTAGGTGTTGAAGTTCTCGGACTTGAGCATCAGCTCGATGCTCTGCGCGGTCGCGCTGTCGTCCTCGATCAAAAGTACCCGCATCGTCGGTCCCCAGCCCCGCCGGCCGCATCAGCGCGCAGACACGTCCCAGCCTTCGCCCGCCACCGGCCTGTGGACGGGCGCTCCGTCGCTCTTGACGTGGAACGCTATGGATTAATCGTTAACAAAACCTGATTCCTGCCCGCAAGCGTCTCGTTCGCAGTTCCGCGAGCTTGACAGGAGAAACATCGCCTCTCCGGTCACGCCCACGGTCCCGATTCCGTTCCGTCCGCGTCCAGGCCGCTCGCCCCCTTCGGCGTAAGTACTTCCTCCGCAACGATCCGATCCCCGGTGTTGTCCGTCGGACACACCGGTACGACTTCGTCGGGCGCGACCACGGCCGCGACCCGGATCGAGCCGCTACGAGCCCGTGACCCGCAGTGTTAAGGAGGCCGGTAAACGAAGCGTTGAGAGCCAGGCCGATGACACAGGATCCGGCAAGATCCGTTGCTTCCCTCGCGTCGGCGCGGGCCGCCCTGGAGCGGATCGAGGTGCTGGAGACGTTCGGGCGGGTCGTGGCGATCCGCGGCCTGCTGGTCGAGGTCGCCGGACCCGTGGCCGCGATGCGACTCGGCGGCCGGGTCGACGTCGAGGGCGCCAACGGCCACGGGCTGGTCCCGTGCGAGGTCATCGGCTTCCAGGGCGATCGGGCACTCGCGATGCCCTTCGGCTCGCTCGAGGGCGTGCGGCGCGGCTGCCCGGCCTATGTCCGCGACGAATCGGCCGGCGCGATCCGGCCCTCCGGCGCGTGGCTGGGCCGGGTGATCGACGCCCTCGGGCGGCCGGTCGACGGGCTCGGCCCCCTGGCGCAGGGGCCCGACGTCTACCCCCTGCGCGCGGATCCGCCCCCGGCCCATGCCCGCACCCGGGTCGGCGGTCCGCTCGATCTCGGCGTCCGATGCATCAACACCTTCCTGACGATGTGCGCGGGCCAGCGGATGGGCATCTTCGCCGGGTCGGGCGTCGGCAAGTCCGTGCTGCTGTCGATGCTCGCCCGCTACACAGCCGCCGACGTGGCGGTGATCGGCCTCGTGGGCGAGCGCGGCCGCGAGGTGCAGGAATTCCTCCAGGACGATCTGGGCGCCGCCGGCCTCGCGCGTTCGGTGGTCGTGGTGGCGACCTCCGACGAGCCGGCCCTGATGCGCCGGAACGCGGCCTACGTGACCCTGTCGGTCGCCGAGCACTTCCGCGATCAGGGCGCCAAGGTCCTGTGCATGATCGACTCGATCACGCGCTTCGCCATGGCCCAGCGCGATATCGGCCTCGCCGCCGGCGAGCCGCCGACCGCCAAGGGCTACACGCCGACCGTCTTCTCGGAGCTGCCGCGCCTGCTCGAGCGCGCCGGCCCCGGGGTGGGGCAGGGGACGATCTCGGCCCTGTTCACCGTCCTGGTCGAGGGCGACGACCACAACGAGCCCGTGGCGGACGCGGTGCGTGGCATCCTCGACGGCCACATCGTCATGGAGCGCGCCATCGCGGAGCGCGGGCGCTACCCGGCGATCAACGTGTTGCGCTCGGTCTCGCGCACCATGCCGCGCTCCTGCGATCCAGCCTATCTCCCGGTCGTGCGGCGCGCGCGGCGGCTGCTGTCGACCTACGCCGACATGGAGGAGCTGATCCGCCTCGGCGCCTACCGGGCCGGCTCCTCCCAGGAGGTCGACGAGGCGGTCGCGCTCATGCCGCATCTTGAGGCTTTTCTGGGGCAGGGTAAGGAAGAAGCAACGTCCATCGGCGATGGTTACGCACGGCTCTCCGAGATCGTCGGCGGGGCCTAGGCACTGTGGGCCGGTGCGTTAACGCTTCGGCGCGATCATGGTGCACGTGGGGGATTCGGGCGGGTCTGCCGTGGGCAGGCTCGCGCACAGGCTCGGTCCGGGCACGATCCCGGACGCGGCCTCAAGCGTTGCGTGGAGTGAGCGTCCTGATGAAATCGCGTGACACGCTGATCCGCCTGCGCCGCTTCCAGGTCGACGAGAAGCGCCGGCGCGTGACCCAGATCGAGATGATGATGGCCGACTTCCAGCGCATGGCGGTGGAGCTCGATCGCGAGGTCGCCGTCGAGGAGGCCCGGGCCGGCATCACCGACGTCGGTCACTTCGCCTACCCGACCTACGCCCGCGCGGCGGCGACGCGCCGGGACAACATGATTCAGTCCGCCCAGGCGCTCGAGGGCCAGCTCGCCGAGGCGAAGGCCGAACTGGGCGAGGCGTTCGAGGAGCTCAAGAAGGTCGAGATCCTGAACGATCGCGAGCGGACCGCCGAGCGCGCTGCCGAATCGGCCCGCGACCAGGCCGCCATGGACGGGATCGGCCTCAACCGCGCCCGGGGCTGACGCGGTCCGGCGGGCCGCTGACCGGCTCCCGCGGCACGAAACCGTCACGATCACCTGACAAGGGGGATCGCGGCGGTCTCATGCCGCTTGCAGCGCGTCGCGTGCCGGCGCATCAGGGGCTCTCCCCAGGGCGTCGGTGTTCATGAAGAAGATCAGCGAGTTCATCTGGCCCTTGATCGGCCTCGCGGCCGTCGTGATATCGGGCTACTTCCTCTACCAGGAATTGAAGACGACCTCGCTCTCGGCGATCTGGGCCGCGATTCTGGCGATCCCGCCGCACCGGATCCTGCTGGCGGCCCTCTCGACCCTGGTCGCCTACGCGGCACTCGCCTGGTACGACCGGATCGCCCTGCTGCATCTGGGCGTCCGCCACATCTCGTGGCTCTTCGTCTCGCTCTGCTCGTTCACGACCTACGCGCTGTCGCACAATATCGGCGCCTCGGTCTTCTCGGGCGCGCTCGTCCGCTACCGGGCCTACACGGCCAAGGGCCTGACGGCGGCGCAGGTCGCCGTGCTGGTGGCGCTCTGCTCGTTCACCTTCTTCCTCGGGACCGTCCTCCTCGGCGGCTTCACGCTGGTGGTCGATCCGCACCTGCTGACGCGGCTCGAGGGCAAGCTGCCGGGCTTCCTCACCGATTCCAAGACCGCGCTGATCGTCGGCATCGGCATGCTGGGCTTCGTCGGCCTGTACGTGCTTGGCTCGATCCTGCACCTGCGCCCGCTCCACATCCGCTCGTTCAAGCTCGAGTATCCCCGGCCCGGCATCATGGGACGCCAGCTTCTGGCGGCACCGCTGGAGCTCCTGGGCGCGGCGGGCATCATCTACTTCGCCCTGCCGGAGGCGATGAATCCCGGCTTCATCCCGGTCCTGGCGATCTTCCTGGCCTCGTTCTCGGTGGCACTGGCCTCGCACGCGCCGGGCGGCCTCGGCGTGTTCGAGATCGTGTTCATCACCGCGATGCACATCACCGACGAGGCGCAGAAGGACGCGATCATCGCGGCGGTGATCATCTTCCGGATCTTCTATTTCTGGCTGCCGGCGCTGGTCTCGGTGATCGTGGTGATCGCCTTCGAGCGCTCGCGGCTGGCCGCGGCGATCGGCTCGGCCGCGCACGGGCCCAAGGCGGCCGCCGTGCCGGAGCCGCCCGTCGTCGTTCCCGGCCTCGACGCGCACGAGATGGAGCGGGAGCTCAAGCAGAAGGCGATCTGACAGGACTGGACGCCGTCTCCACGAGCGCCATCACGCCGTCACGTCGGCCCTCAAGCGTCACACCGCACACCACTCCGGATCGTCTTGCCGCGTGCGTGCGCGGTTCGCGCCGATGCCTCTGAGGGCCCACGTGGCGGCTGCGGCGGCCCCGGCAGAGCGCCGGCGCCGCGGCCGGTCGATCCTCAAATCGAGTTCACCGTCCGCAGCCGCGCCCGCGGGTGGATCTCCGCCTGGCTCATCACCGGCGTCTCGCGGCGGAAGCGCTCGATGATCGAGCGCACGAAGGGGCGCGTCTGGGCCGAGGTGACCAGCACCGGCATCTCGCCCTGGCGCGCCGCCGTCTCGAAGCGGTCGCGCACGGTGTTGACGAACTCGCTGAGCTTCGAAGGCTGCATCGCGAGGTAGCGCTCCTCGCGCTCGCCCACGATCGATTCCATGAACGCCTGCTCCCAGGCCGGCGACAGGGTGATGATCGGCAGCATGCCGTTCGGATCCTGGTACTGCGCGCAGATCTGCCGGCCCAGGCGTGCCCGGACGTGCTCGACGACGTCGCGGGGGTTCTTCACGGCGCCCGCCACCTCGGCGACCGCCTCCACGATCGCCCCGAGATCGCGGATCGAGACCCGCTCGGCGAGCAGGAACTGCAGCACGCGCTGGATGCCGGTGGTGGAGATCTGCGACGGCACGATCTCCTTGAGCAGCTCGGCGTGCTCCTTGGGCAGCTCGCGGAGCAGCTTCGAGACCTCGACGTGGTTGAGGAGCTCGGAGACGTGAGCCTTGATGACTTCGGTGAGATGCGTCGACACGACGGTGGCGGCATCGACCACGGTGTAGCCCTTGAGCTGGGCCTGGTCGCGCAGGGCCGCGTCGATCCAGGTCGCCGGCAGGCCGAAGGTCGGCTCCAGCATGTGCTGCCCGGGCAGCTGAACCTGACCGCCCATCGGGTCCATCGCCATGAACTGGCCCGGGAAGATCCGGCCGGTGCCCGCCTCGATCTCCTTGACCCGGACCACGTAGGCGTTGGCGTCGAGCTGGACGTTGTCGAGGATGCGCACCGACGGCATCACGAAGCCCAGTTCCGCGGCGAGCTGGCGGCGCAGGGCCTTGATCTGGTCGGTGAGCCGGTCCTGGCCCTCGCCGTTGACCAGGGCGAGGAGCGCGTAGCCCATCTCGAGCTTGAGGTCGTCGAGCTTCAGCAGGTCGGTGACCGTCTCCTCCTTGGCGGCGCTGGCCGCCGCGACCGCGGCCGCATCCATCGGGACGCCCTGAGCGTCCAGGGGCGGCGCCAGCTTGGCGGTCTTGTTGATGCGCCACGCCGCGTAGCCGGCCCCGCCGCCCAGCAGGACGAAGGGCAGCATCGGCATGCCGGGCAGGAGGGCGATCAGCAGCATCACCGCCGCCGACATGCCCAGCGCCTTGGGATAATGCGCGAGCTGCTTGCCGAGCGCCTTGTCGGCGGCCCCGCGCACGCCGGCCTTCGAGACCAGCAGGCCCGCCGCCGTCGACACGATCAGCGCGGGGACCTGGCTCGCCAGGCCGTCGCCGATGGTCAGCAGGGTGTAGCTCTTGGCGGCCTCGCCGAAGCTCAGGCCCTGCTGCGCCACGCCGATGATGATGCCGCCGACCACGTTGATGAAGGTGATCAGCAGGGCCGCCACCGCGTCGCCGCGCACGAATTTCGAGGCACCGTCCATGGCGCCGAAGAAGGAGGACTCCTCCTCCAGGGCCGCGCGCCGAGCCTTCGCGGCCTTCTCGTCGATCAGGCCGGCCGACAGGTCGGCGTCGATCGCCATCTGCTTGCCGGGCATCGCGTCGAGGGTGAAGCGGGCCGCGACCTCGGCGATCCGGCCCGAGCCCTTCGTGATGACCACGAAGTTCACGATGATCAGGATCGCGAACACGATGATCCCGATGACGAAGTTGCCCCCCATCACGAAGTGGCCGAAGGCCTCGATGACGTGGCCGGCCGCCGCCGTGCCCTCGTGGCCGTGGCCGAGGATGAGGCGCGTCGAGGCGAGGTTCAGGGCGAGCCGCAGCATCGTGGCGATGAGCAGCAGCGTCGGGAAGACGGTGAATTCCAGCGGATTATCGATCGACAGGCCGGTCATCATGATCAGGACCGACATGATGATCGACACGGCCAGCAGCAGGTCGAGCAGGATCGCCGGCAGCGGGAAGATGAGGACCGCCAGGATCCCCAGCACGCCGGTGGCAAAGAGGAGGTCCGACCGCTTCGACAGTGCCTGGAGGTCGCCGCGCGTCGGCAGCGTCAGCTGGCCGAGGACGGCCGCCGCCCCTGTCTGTGCCGGCGCGCTCGCCGTCTCTGCCATCGATGCCACCCGCTGCCGCTCACCCGGGACGCGACCGGGACGTACCCGGCAAGATCTGCCGACCGGATGGTTAGCGCGGCGTTAAGATACGGCCGACGGTGACGGGAACCGGGGCCGCCGCGATCGCTTGATCGGACGGCGAGAGCGTCGATCCGGCATCCGACCGAGCCCGCGTCCGGGCCGCCCGCGCCGCCGCCACGTCTCCGGGCCCAGGCCCGCGAATCCCGGGAGAGTTCGATGGCCCTGCGCGCCCTGACCGCCCTGTTCGACGATTACGACGCCGCCGCAGGTGCGGTGGACCGGCTGGAGGCCGCCGGCATTCCCCACGCGGACATCAGCATCATCGCGAACCGCGACGAGCCCGCGGCCCCGCCGCGGGCGCCGGGGGCCGCCGTTCCCCGACCGGTGGATGCGGCCGACTCCGCCGGCACCGGCGCTACGGTCGGCACGGTGCTGGGCGGCGGCGCCGGGCTGCTCGCGGGCCTGGGGCTGCTGGCGATACCGGGACTCGGCCCGGTGGTGGCGGCGGGCTGGCTCGTCGCCACCGTGACGGGGGCGGGCGTGGGGGCCGCGGCCGGCGGCCTGATCGGCGGCCTGACGGCGGCGGGTCTCAGCGCGGACGAGGCCGAGACCTACGCCGAGGGCGTGCGCCGGGGCGGCACCCTGGTGACGGTGCGCGCCGACGAGTCCCGGGCCGAGCGCGTCCTGTCCATTCTCGACCATGCGGGGTCGATCGATCTCGACGAGCGTGCCGAGGGCTGGCGGGCGCAGGGCTGGACCGGCGGCACGATCGGCCCGGCGGCCGACGACCGGGGCACCGGGTCCGGCCGCTGATGATCTCGGACCGTCCCCGGGAAGCCCGGCCGGGCGGTGGTCAGGTCATCATCTTCCGGGCGAACATCGCGGCGCCGAACAGGACGCCCGCGCCCGCGGTGATCAGCCCGATCATCAGGAGCCGCCGCGGCTCGGTGGAGGATTCCGCCTTCACCGGCTCGACGATCGGGCTGAAGAACTCGATCTGCCGGGCCGCGATGATGCGCGCGCGCTCGTGCGCGGTCAGCACCTGCTGATAGTATTTCTCGGCGTTCTTGCGGTCGTTCTCCAGGACCTCGAACTTGGTCAACGCGTCCGAGAGCAGGCGCTTCTGCTCCGGATCCTGGCTGGCGGATTGCCGCTCGATCCGGGCGATGTTCTCGTCGATGTCCTTGATCTGCTGCTTGATGTCGATGATCCGGCGCGCGTCGGGCCCGAGGTCGCGCTGTCCGATGGCGAGCTGCAATGCGAGGTTGATTCGGGAGGCCCGCAGTTCGGCGATCATCTTGACGTTGATGTCGTTCGTCTTCTGAGCGTCGAGCACGCCCTCGCGATTGCGCAGGTCGCGGGTCGCGAGGCGGATCTTGGTCATCCGCTCCTCGGCGAGCCGCAGCTCGCGCGTGCTCTCGGCGACCGCATCCTCGCGCGACTTGACGGTGAGGTCGTTCACCTTGCGCTCGGCCTCCTTCATGACGGCCTTGGCGATGGCGAGGGATTCCTCGGGATCGAAGGCCTCGACCTCCACCGACAGGATGCCGGATCCGGACTCGACCTCGACGCCGACGCGCCGCTTCCAGTAGCGGAGGAACTTCTCGATCGGCTTCTCCGGATCGAACCGCGAGAAGTAGTCGATCGAATCGTTGCTGTACCACTGGCGCAGCGGCAGCTGCGCCTCGAGGAGCTCCAGCATCGGCCGGCTCAGGATGAACTCGCGCGTGATCAGCGTGTCCTGCGCCACCATCTGGTTCGCCATGCCGGAATTCGTGCCCCCGGTCTCCGAGGACGTCTTCTCGGCGGAGCCGAGGGCCGGCCGGATCGCGAACCGCGCCTCGGTGACGTAGCGATCCGAGGCGATCAGGCCGTAATAGACCGCGCCGGCGAGGGTCGGCAGCAGGAAGCAGACGACGAACAGGATCGGGATCCAGGGATCATTCTTGGCATCGGCCTGGTAAGATCGGATTCCCTTCTTGCGGTCGGCGAAGCGCGACATGCGCGCGATCTGCCGCAGCGACTCGCTGACAGCCTGCTGGCGGTCCGCGGGCGTGACCGGCTGCCCCTCGGCCTTCCGGATCTCCATGTTCATGGTCTGATTCCCGGCCTCCCCGGCCTCGAAGGTCGATCCGTCACCGGGATCCCGACCGCGCCGCACGCGGCGCCGCGATCGTCTCTCGCACGGCGAGGCGGCAAAAGCATGTCGTCACGGCCGGCCGCCGGCGCGGTCAGGCGTTGAGGCGCCGGTACACCTCGATGGCGTCGTTCACGTCCTCGTAGATGATCGCGCGGCCGTTGAGCAGGACGAGCCCCTGCGTGCACCACTGGCGGATCGTCTCCATCGAGTGCGAGACCATGATGATGTCGGCGTTCTTCCGACGCTGCGAGAAGACCTCGTCGCAGCGCTTCGAGAACCGCGCGTCGCCGACCGAGGTGATCTCGTCGATCAGATAGCAGTCGAACGGGATCGCCATGCTCATACCGAAGGCGAGCCGCGCGCCCATGCCGGATGAGTACGTGTAGATCGGAACGTCGAGGTAGCTTCCGAGCTCAGAGAAGTCCTCGACGAAATCGAGGACCTTGCGCGGGTCCTCGCCGTAGATGCGCGCCACGAACGTGACGTTGTCGCGCCCGGTCATCTTGGGATGGAAACCGCCGGCGAAGCCGAGGGGCCACGACACTCTGAGGCCGCGGTGGATCCGGCCCCGCGTCGCGTCCTCGGTGCCGGCGATCAGCCGCATCGTGGTCGATTTTCCGGCGCCGTTGATGCCGAGGATGCCGTAGGAGACGCCCGGCTTCAGGGTGAACGACACCTGCTCCAAGATGGTCCGCCGGTGGCCCTCCGTGCGGTAGACCTTGCTGACTTTCTCGAAACGGATCACCGAAATGGTCTCCCGGGCGGCTCGCCGAACCGCCGGTACGAGCGGCCTGACGCACGATCTCCTGCTCGCCGAAAGCGGCGAATCTGAGAACAACATGAGCGCCTTGCCGAGACACGCCGACTCGGTCGGGCAGGGTGCGACCGCTCCTCGGCCTCGCCGGAGATCTCATTCGGCCGCTTGAAGAAAAGTTCCACCTGTCACTCCCTCGGTTGACGCCATTTCCCATTTGGCATACCAAATACCAACCGACGAGGGCGGGTGACGGCCCTTCAGGGATGCGGGACCGGAAATTTACCGCCGTTCTCGCGCGTGACGTTCAGGAAGGGCCGCCCCATGACAAGGCGCCGGACTGCCGCGATTCACCTCTCATCCGCGCCGCCGACCGGGTGGCGTCCATGAGGACGACCGGGCCGACCCTGGCCGCGCCCGGTCCCTCCGAACTTGACGGTCTGGTCGAGGCCATCGGCGACGCCGTGGTTGTGTCCGATCCGGACGGCGCCATCACCGTCTGGAACCCGGCCGCCGAGCGCATCTTCGGCTTCACCGCCGCCGAGGCGCTGGGGCAGAGCCTCGACCTCATCACGCCCGAGCGGCACCGTCGCCGCCACTGGGACGGCTACGCCAAGACCATGCGCACCGGCGTCACCCGGTACGGGGCAGAGACCCTGAGGGTGCCGGCGCTCCACAAGGACGGCCACCAGCTCTCCATCGCCTTCACGGTGGGGATGGTGCGGGACGCCTCCGACCACGTGACCGGGATCGTCGCCGTGATCCGCGACGAGACCGATCGCTGGGCCGAGGAGAAGCGCCTGCGCCAGCGCGTGGCCGAACTCGAAGCTTCCTCGGATGCGAACCGCCGGGCACCTTGATCCCGCCGGACGTGCCGAAGGTCCCGATCACCAAACCGCACAGGGAGAACGCCCAATGAGCAAGCCGCTGGAAGGCATCAAGATCATCGACTTCACGCACGTCCAGGCCGGCCCGGCCTGCACGCAGCTGCTCGCTTGGTTCGGCGCCGACGTGATCAAGGTCGAGCGTCCCGGCGCCGGCGACGTGACCCGCACCCAGCTGCGCCACGTCGAGGACGCGGACGCGCTCTACTTCACGATGCTGAACTCCAACAAGCGCTCGCTCACCCTCGACACCAAGACCCAGGCCGGCAAGGAAGTCCTCGAGAAGCTCATCCAGGACTCCGACGTCATGGTCGAGAATTTCGGCCCCGGCGCCCTCGACCGGATGGGCTTCTCCTGGGCCCGCATCCAGGAGCTGAACCCGGGCATGATCCTCGCCTCGGTGAAGGGCTTCTCGGACGGTCACCACTACGAGGACCTGAAGGTCTACGAGAACGTCGCCCAGTGCGCGGGCGGTGCCGCCTCGACCACGGGCTTCTGGGACGGGCCGCCCACCGTCAGCGCCGCCGCGCTCGGCGACTCCAACACCGGCATGCACCTTGCCATCGGCATCCTCACGGCGCTCCACCAGAAGAACAAGACCGGCAAGGGCCAGAAGGTCGCCGTGTCGATGCAGGACTCGGTGATCAACCTCTGCCGCGTGAAGCTGCGCGACCAGCAGCGCCTCGACGCCCTCGGCTACCTCGAGGAGTACCCGCAGTACCCCCACGGCGAGTTCTCCGACGTGGTGCCGCGCGGCGGCAACGCGGGCGGCGGCGGCCAGCCGGGCTGGGTGCTGAAGTGCAAAGGCTGGGAGACCGACCCGAACGCCTACATCTACTTCACCATCCAGGGCCACGCCTGGGCGCCGATCTGCAAGGCGCTCGGCAAGGAGGAGTGGATCACCGACCCGGGCTACAACACGCCGCGGGCCCGCCAGGACAAGATCTTCGACATTTTCAAGACGATCGAGGAGTGGCTCGCCGACAAGACCAAGTTCGAGGCGGTCGACATCCTGCGCACCTACGACATCCCCTGCGCGCCGGTGCTGTCGATGAAGGAGATCGCCGAGGACAAGTCCCTGCGCGAGAGCGGCACCGTCGTCGAGGTGGCGCACCCGAAGCTCGGCAAGTACCTGACCGTCGGAAGCCCGATCAAGTTCTCCGACATGAAAGTCGAGGTGAAGGCGTCGCCACTGCTGGGCGAGCACACCGATGAGGTGCTCGCAGACCTGGGTTACACGCCGGAGCAGATCCGGGCGATGCACGAGGCCCGCGCGGTCTGATAGAGACCGCCCGACCTCAGCGTTCCTGAGACAGGACGGCGCTCCCCCGGCGCCGTCCTTTTCATGTGCGAGCCCCGGATCCGATGCGCGCATTCCTCAGCCGTTTCCTGCCGGAGCTGACCCCGGTCAGCAAGCGCGAGCGCCTGCGCTCCGCGGCCGGTGCCCTCGTGGGCATCCTGACGACCGGTTTCGTCTGTCGGGTCTCCGTCCCGGCCGAGGCGCTGCCGGTGCTGATCGCCCCGATGGGGGCCTCGGCGGTGCTGCTCTTCGCCGTGCCAGCGAGCCCCCTGGCGCAGCCCTGGTCGATCCTCGGCGGCAACACCGTGGCGGCGCTCGTGGGCGTCACGGCGGCGGCCTGGATCGGCGACCCGTTCGTGGCCGCGTCCTGCGCCATCGGCGTGGCGATCGCGCTGATGATGGCCCTGCGCTGCCTGCACCCGCCGAGCGGGGCCGTGGCGCTGACGGCGGTCCTCGGCGGCCCGGCGATCCGGGAGCTGGGCTACGGCTTCGTGCTGTGGCCGGTGGCGGCCAACTCGCTGCTCCTGCTGACAACCGCCCTGCTGTTCAACAACCTGACCGGGCGCGCCTACCCGCACCTGCGACCCGCCGGGCCGCGAACGGCCGATCCGCCCTCCGGCGCCCGCGTGGGCTTCCGGGCCTCGGACCTCGATGCCGCGCTGGAGGATTTCGACCAGCTTCTCGACGTCGACCGGAGCGACCTGGAGCAGATCCTGCGGCGCGTGCAGATGCGGGTCTACGGCCGCCGCTCGGGGCCGATCACCTGCGCGGCGATCATGTCGCGCGACGTGATCGCGGTGGCGCCGGACGCGCCGCTGTCCGAGGCCATGCGGCTGCTGCGCCGTCACCGGATCAAGGCGCTCCCGGTCACCGACGAGGGCGCGCGCGTCCTCGGCATCGTCACGCAGACCGATCTGCTCGACAAGGCCGCCTGGGACCGGAACGGGCCGCGTCTCGGCCTCGGCCGCCGCCTGCGCCTCACCGCCGAGCGCGGCCGCGCCCCTCACGGCTGCGCGGCCGACATCATGAGCGCCGTCGAGCCGGTCGGTCCCGACACGCCCGTGGCCGCGCTGGTGCCGCGGATGTCGGAGGCGGGGCTTCACCACCTGCCGGTGGTCGACACCGACGGCCGCCTGGTCGGGATCGTCTCGCAGACGGACCTGATCCCGGCGCTCCTGTCCGAGACCGACGCGCGCGAGGCACCGGTCCGCGCCCGCGCGCCGGCGCGGGCCGCCCTGGCCTGAGCCTCAGGGGCGTTCGGCCGGGTCCGCCAGGAAGAACGCGACGGCCTGCGCCACCACGGCCGGCTGGTGGGCGTGCGGGCCGTCATACTCGACGAAGGTCACCGGATAGCCGGCCTCGCGCAGGGCCGGCACGTGGACCCGGGCGCTCCGGTCGATCGGGATCTGCTCGTCCTGCGTCCCGTGAGACAGGAAGATGCGCGGCGCCCCGACCTGCAGGTGAACCGACAGGAACCCGGCCGACGAGACGATCAGGTGGCGCGCCACGTCGCCGTTGGCGAGCCCAAGGGAGAGCGTGTAGCTGCCGCCGTCCGAGTGGCCCGCGAAGCAGAGCCGCTGCGGATCGAGCAGGAACCGGTCAGCGACGTGATCCAGCGCCGCCGCGACCCGCTCCCGGTCCGGCCCGTGACCGGCGATGACGAGGTCCCACGTCGGAAACAGGGATTGCGGCACGAGGAGCAGGAAGCGCTCGGTCCGGGCATGCGCCTCCAGCATCGGCAGGATCCGCTCGGCGCTGCCGCCGCCGCCGTGGAACAGCACCACGAGCGGGCAGGGGCGGCGCGGATCGAGACCCTCGGGAACCACCAGCACCGCGTCGCGCTCGGCGAAGAGGCCGAGATCGTGCCGGCCTGGGGGAAGGGGCTCCTCAGTCGGGAGACGGTGTCGGAAGTGCAGGCGGCCGGCGAGGTCGGGATCGATCATCGCGGGGACTCGTCGGATCGGTGTCTGGGATCGCGCGACGTAGCTTGCCGCCGCGAAGGCCTGCCCCTCCCACAGGGGCGAGGGGACCTGCGGATCGGCCTGAGAGGATGCCGCTCATTCACGAACGGCCGGACCGCTGAGCGATCCGGCCGGTCTGTCGATGTCAGGGGACCGGGCTGAGGACGCCCGCGGCCCTCACTTCTTCTTCTTGATCCCGCTCTGGGGGTTGAGGCTGCCGATGTTGCCGCTCTCGCTGCCGGCGGCCGGGTCGATGACGGCGTTGACCAGGGCTGGGCGGCCCGAGTTCATCGCCTCGTTGACCGCGCGGGTCAGCTCGTCCGGCGTGGTGACGTGGTAGCCGACGCCGCCGAAGGCCTCGATCATCCGGTCGTAGCGGGAATCCGGCACGAACACCGTGGTGGCCGGATCGCGACCGGTCGGGTCGGTGTCGGTGCCGCGATAGATGCCGTTGTTGTTGAACACCACGATGCAGACCGGCAGGCCGTACCGGCAGATCGTCTCGACCTCCATGCCGGAGAAGCCGAAGGCGCTGTCACCTTCCACGCAGAGGACCGGCTTGCCGGTCTCGACCGCGGCCGCGACGGCGAAGCCCATGCCGATGCCCATGATGCCCCAGGTGCCGACGTCCAGGCGCTTGCGCGGCTGGTACATGTCGATGATGCCGCGGGCGAGGTCGAGGGTGTTGGCGCCCTCGTTGACCAGGATCGCGTCCGGCCGCTCCTTGATGATGGTGCGGAGCGCCCCGAGCGCGGCGTGGAAATTCATGGGCGAGGCGTTGCTCATGAGCTTCGGCGCCATCTTGGCGATGTTCGCCTCGCGCTTGGTCTTGAGCGTCTCGATCCAGTCGGACGGGGGCTGCTGCCAGCCCTGGCCCATGCCGTCGAGCAGTGCCTGGACGCAGGAGGCGATGTCGCCGACCACCGGAGCGACGATCTCGACGTTCGAGTCCATCTCGCGGGGCTCGATGTCGATCTGGATGAACTTGGTCGAGCCCGGCTCGCCCCAGCTCTTGCCCTTGCCGTGCGACAGCAGCCAGTTCAGCCGGGCGCCGATCAGCAGCACCACGTCCGAGTCCTTCAGCGCCGTCGAGCGCGCCGCGCCGGCCGAGAGCGGGTGGGTGTCGGGCAGGAGGCCCTTGGCCATGCTCATCGGAACGTAGGGGATGCCGCTCGTCTCCACGAGGGCGCGGATCGCCTCGTCGGCCTGGGCGTAGGCGGCGCCCTTGCCGAGCACGATCAGCGGCCGCTTGGCGGATTTCAGGACCTCGAGCGCCCGGGCGATCGCCTCGGGAGCGGGGTGCTGGGCCGGGGCCGGGTCGATCACCTTGACCAGCGACTTCTGGCCGGCCTCGGCGTCCATCACCTGGGAGAACAGCTTGGCGGGCAGGTCGAGGTAGACGCCGCCCGGCCGGCCCGAGCAGGCCGCGCGGATCGCGCGGGCGACGCCGATGCCGATATCGGCGGCGTGCAGGACGCGGAAGGCCGCCTTGCACAGGGGCTTGGCGATGGCGAGCTGATCCATCTCCTCGTAGTCGCCCTGCTGCAGGTCGACGATCTCGCGCTCGGAGGAGCCCGAGATCAGGATCATCGGGAAGCAGTTGGTCGTGGCGTTGGCGAGCGCGGTCAGGCCGTTCAGGAAGCCCGGCGCCGAGACGGTGAGGCAGATGCCCGGCTTCTGGGTGAGGAAGCCCGCGATCGCCGCGGCGTTACCGGCGTGCTGCTCGTGGCGGAACGAGATGACCCGCATCCCCTCGGCCTGGGCCATGCGGCCGAGATCGGTGATCGGGATGCCCGGGACACCGTAGATGGTGTCGATGCCGTTGAGCTTGAGCGCGTCGATGACGAGGTGGAAGCCGTCGGTCAGATCGGGCTCGGCCTCGACCTCGGGGGCGGTGTGGACGATCTTGGCGACTGCGGTCATCACGGTTTCTCCCGGAAGATCGGTTTGGACGGGCGGCGCTCGGCGCCGGCTGGCTGGGGATCCCCCGCGCTCCCGAAGACGGGGCGGGCGGGAGATCCGGGAAGGTTGGGCGTCGCTTCCGCGACGCCGTGGGGTGGGAGGCCGGTCAGGCCGCCCGGATCGGCTGGGCGCCGAGCGCCGCGGGCTGGTCTTCCGAGGCGAGGTAGCGGGCCCGCATCGGGCGCAGGACGAACATCGCCAGCGCCGCCGCCGTCACGTTGAGGACGATGATCAGCGTGAACACCGCCGACCAGCCGTAGGCCGCCGACAGGATGCTGGCGAAGGGGACGAGGAAGGCCGCGGTACCCTTGGCGGTGTAGAGCAGGCCGGCGTTGCTGGCGGCGTACTTGGAGCCGAACGTGTCGCCGCAGGTCGCCGGGAACAGCGAGTAAATCTCGCCGAACACCCCGAAATAGACCGCGGTGGCCAGGACGAAGACCATCGGGATGTGCCCGTAGGTCAGCAGCACGATCACCGCGAGCGCCGCCGTCGAGAAGGCGATGAACATCGTGTTCTCGCGGCCGATGTTGTCGGAGACGTAGCCGAAGAACGGCCGGCCGAACCCGTCGAAGACCCGGTCGAGCGAGATCGCCAGCGTCAGCGCCGCCATCTGCAGGCCGAACAGGCTCACCGGGACGCCGGCCACCTGGAAGTCGTGGGCGATCGGGGCGATCTGCGCCGCCGCCATCAGGCCACCGGAGGCGACCATCACGAACATCACGTACATCACCCAGAAGACCGGGGTGCGCACCGCCTCGCGCGGGCTGCGGTCGACCTTGGTCTGCGGCAGGCGCGTCTTCTTGCGCTGGACCGGCGTGTTGGTCGACGGCTTGCGCAGCAGGAAGGCGAGGGCGAGGACCACGGCGCCCTGGCCGATGCCGAAATACAGGAATGCGTCCTGGTAGCCGCTGGACGCGATCATGCGGGCGATCGGCACCACCGTGATGGCGGCACCCGCGCCGAAGCCGGCCGCGGTGGCACCGGCGGCGAGGCCGCGGCGATCCGGGAACCACTTGAGCGCGTTGCCCACACAGGTGCCGTAGACCGAGCCCGCTCCGATGCCGGCGATGACGGCGCCGAGATAGAGCATCGCCAGGCTGTCGGCGTACGCGTTGATGGTCCAGGCGAGGGCGATCATCACGCCGCCGAAGGCGACCACGATCTTCGGACCGTAGCGGTCGACGAACCAAGCCTCGACCGGAACCAGCCAGGTCTCGGTGGCGACGAACAGCGTGAATGCGAGCTGGATCGCCGCGCGGCCCCAGTGGTAACGCTGATCGATCGGGTCCACGAACAGTGTCCAACCGTATTGGAGGTTGGCGATCATGGCCATGCAGATCACGCCGAAGGCGAGCTGCCACCATTTCGCCGACGGCGAATCCTGGCGTTCCATCCCTGAGCCTCTCTCTTGGGCGGCGCGGCCTTGCTGTGGCGGCGTCTCTGGTGCACCGACGATCATGCACATCCGTTCTAGGTATGCAATATACCAGCGTGAGACGGACCGGATGAACTGTCAGGGCGGCGATATTATTCCGTTTGCCCCGCTGCAGGAATCGGGCCCCACGCGCCGAGCGTCGGCGCGTCAGCCGGGTGCAGCGTCTCCTCCAGGGTAGGGATGGAACTCGGATCGGCCGGAAAGCCGATGGCCGCACAGGCGGCCTCCCAGTCCGGGCCCGCCTTCACCGCCGCCAGGGTGTCCCGATCCAGCGCGGTGATCCGACCTCGGTCGAGGCGCAGGATCGCCCGCCCGGTCTCGGCCTGAACGAATCGGACGGTGGCCATCCGGCGCAGGCATTCCCGTAGGAAGGTGGTGTTGGCGGCTGCAGAGAGGTCGGCGCCCTTGAACACCGCCTCGGGGCCGCGGGCGAAGATGTCGACCTTCCGGAAGCGGTCGATGTCGATCAACCCCTTCACGTCGAGGATGTTGAGGATCCCGTCCGCCCAGAACGCGATGGTGCGCGGGCGCTCGCCCAGCGGCACGCTGTTGTCGAGGAACTCGCAGACCACCTGCTTGTCGCGTGCGAGCGCCCAGTTGAAGAACAGGCGCGGCATCCCGGTATAGGCCTCGACGTTGTGGGCCAGCAGGTCCTCCACGGCCTTGTAGCGGCCGAACAGCTCGCCGCGCTTCCAGGCGCGCTCCACGGTATCGGCCGGGGGCGTGACCATGAACTGCATGTAGACCCGATCGCCGAACCGAGTGAGCAGCTGGCCGCCACCGTCCGAGCCGGCCTCGGCCTGGAAGCTGTCGAACCGGAACCGGTCGATCAGCAGGTTCGAGATCCGCCGCTCCGCCGCCTTGCGGGTGACGTAGCGGTCGAGCTTCATATCGATGATCTCGACCTCGTAGCCGGTCAGCGTCCCGGCGTAGCGGGAGGCTTTGCCCAGGCTGTCGTAGTCGAGGAGGTACTTGCGCCAGACATCGGGGGTGATCACCGCGAAATCCGACCACGCCATGCCCAGGCGCCTGGCGAGGCCGAGCTGGTAGGGGCGGATCGTGCTCTTCCCGGACGCCGAGGCACCCTTCACGTTCATCACCACCGGATGATCCTGGGGCGCCAGCCGCCGGTAGCGCTGCGCCTCCACGACCGCGTCGATCCAGGGCTCGATCTGCTCGCCGATGCGCCGGCTGCCGTAGCCGTTCGAGACCAGCGTCCCCGCGATGGTCCGCAGCAGGGCCGCGTCGCGGATGACCGTGTTCTGCCGGGCGATCAGGCCGGCCACGACGGCACGCAGAGCCTCGCAGGCGGCGATCTCCAGGGCGTCGCCGGCTTCGGCGGCGCGCCGCTGCCAGGTCTCCAGATGGCGCAGGGCGCGGGTCGCGAGATCCTCGCGCGGGGCCTCGAGCGCCGGAGGGCGGCGTCCGAGGAGGCGGTCGAGCCAGCGCGGCTCCGGCGGCGGGGGAGGCCGGTCGTCCAGGATGGCGGCGACCTCGCGGGCGAGCACCGCGTCGGCCTCGGCGCGGATCCCCGCGAGGGCGGTCTCGATCTCGCCGAGGCGCGGCTCGATCCCCTCGCGCAGGATCGTGGCGACGATGGCGCGGAAGTTCACGCCGAGATCGGCGTAGACCGCGCCGACCGGCACGGACAGGTCCGACATGACCCGGATCAGGACTTCGTGGACGACGAGGCGGCCGGCCCGGAACCGGGTGAGCTGGCGGGCGGGCAGCCCGCAGAGGTCGCTCAGATCCAGGGCGTCGCGGAGCGGCGTCTCGACGTGCTCTGGCCGGTAGACGGTGACCAGCGGCACGAACGCGGACGGCAGATCGGACCGGACGCCCGGATTCCAGGGGCCGATCGCTGCCTCGGGGGAGCGGACCGCCGCGTCTGTCACGCGCGCGGCCGCCGTATCCTGAGGCGGACGCTCCGGTCGGCCGGCCGCGGGCCGCGGGGCCGCACGGCGGCCCCGGAGGCGTCCGGGACCTCAGGATAGGAGCTGGACAGGCGCCCTCCGGGTCCGAGCGGTGAACCCGGCCGTCCCGACGATGAATGCACCGCCGCGGACGGGAGACGGCTCCTAGAAGATCTTCTGGAACCAGCCATGGGCGTCATTGGAATTGCCCCGCTGGATGTCCACCAGCAGACTCCGCAGCCGCTGGGCCACCGGGCCGGCCTTGCCGTTCCCGATCGTGAAGCTCTCCTCCCGGCCCTTCACGGTGCCGATCGGTGTGATCACCGCGGCGGTGCCGCAGGCGAAGGCCTCGGTGAGGCGTCCCTCCCGCACGTCGGCGCGCCACGCGTCGATCGTGTAGGGCTCCTCCTTGACCGTCAGGCCGGCCTCCCGGGCCAGGGTGATCACCGAGTCGCGGGTGATGCCAGGCAGGATGCTGTCCGAGAGCGGCGGCGTCACCAGCGTGCCGTCCTCGAAGACGAAGAACACGTTCATGCCGCCGAGTTCCTCGACGAACCGGCGCTCGGCCGCGTCTAGGAACACCACCTGCTCGCAGCCCTGGGACGCCGCTTCCGACTGCGCCGCGAGGCTCGCGGCGTAGTTGCCGCCGCACTTGGCCGCGCCCGTTCCCCCCGGGGCCGCGCGGGTGAAGTGCTCCGAGATCCACACCGTGACCGTCCCGGTCGGATCCTTGAAGTAGGAGCCCACCGCCGAGGCGATCGTCACGAACAGGTATTCCGAGGCCGGCTTGACCCCGAGAAAAGCCTCGCTGGCGATCATGAACGGGCGCAGGTAGAGGCTGCCGTCCGCCGTGTCGGGGATCCAGGCGCGGTCGATCTCGACGAGCTTGCGCATCGCCTCCACGAAGGCGTCCTCGGGGAACGGCGCCATCGCCATGCGCTCGGCCGAGCGGCGGAACCGCAGGGCGTTCGCCTCGGGTCGAAACAGGGCCGCGCCGCCGTCAGCGGTGCGGTAGGCCTTGAGGCCTTCGAAGATCTCCTGCGCGTAGTGCAGCACCGCGGCGGCGGGGTCGAGCGGGATGGCCTCGCGGGCCTGGATCCGCGCGTCGTGCCAGCCGCGGCCGGCCGTGTACCGCGCCACCACCATGTGGTCTGTGAACACCTTGCCGAAGCCTGGATTCGCCATCAGTGCGGCCCGCTCCTCGGCGGTCCGCGGCGTGGGATGACTTTGGATCTCGAACGTCAGGTCGCTCACGGTGTGGTCCTCATCGACTGAGGCCCTTATGGCGCGCTCCGGCGCGCGAATCTACGGAGCCGGCGCATGACGGCGTCGCCGCACATGCGAGTCACCCTGCGTGTCACTCCGCTGTCGCCGGTTCCGACAGCTGCAACCGGTGGAGGCGCGCGTAGGGGCCGCCGGCCGCGAGCAGGTCGTCATGCCGCCCGATCTCGATCACGCGGCCGGCGTCCATCACGGCGATCTGATCGGCCTCGCGCACCGTCGAGAGCCGGTGGGCGATCACCAGGGTGGTCCGGCCGCGCATCAGCCGGGTCAGCGCCTCCTGGACGAGGCGCTCCGATTCGGAATCGAGGGCCGAGGTCGCCTCGTCGAGGAGCAGGATCGGCGCGTCCTTGAGGAAGGCGCGGGCGAGGGCCACACGCTGCCGCTCGCCGCCGGAGAGCCGGCCGCCGCCCGATCCGACCCGGAAGCCGTAACCCTCCGGCAGGGCCGTGACGAAGGTGTGGGCCGCGGCGGCCGCGGCCGCCGCCTCGATCTCCGCGCGCGTCGCTCCGGGCCGGCCGAAGCCGATATTGGCGGCGATCGTGTCGTCGAAGAGCACGACCTCCTGCGACACCACCGCGACCGCGGCGCGCAGCGAGGCCAGCGTGACGGTCCGCACGTCCTGGCCGTCGATGGTCACCGCGCCGCCGGTGACGTCGTAGAGGCGCGGAACGAGGTTGAGCAGCGAGGACTTCCCGGAGCCCGAGCGCCCGACCAGCGCCGTCACGGAGCCGGCGGGAACCGCGAGGTCGATGCCCTCCAGCGCCGGCGCGTCCGGCCGGTAGCGGAAATGCACGTCCGCGAACCGGATGCCGCCGCCCGCGATCGCCAGCGGCCGGGCGTCCGGCGCCTCGCGGATCGTGGGAACCTCGTCCATCACGTCGAAGTAGCGCCGCAGCGCGGCCGCGGCCTCCTGCAGGATGGCGTTGAGGTTGCCAAGCGCCCGGGCCGGCTGCGCCGCGAGCAGCAGCGCCGCCACGTAGCCGGTGAAGTCGCCGACCGTCTTCTCCCCGGCCAGCACGCGCTGCCCGACCAGCACCAGCACGCCCGCCACCGCGATGCCGCCGCCGATCTCCAGCAGCGGGTCGAGGCGGCCGCGGGCGTTGGCGGCCTTCATCTTGAGGCGGCGCACCTCGTCGAGGGCGGCGGCGGCGCGGCCCTTGAGGTAGCTCTCCATGGCGAAAGTCTTGGCGACCCGGGCCCCCTGCAGGCTCTCGGAGATCAGGCTGGCGGTGGCGCCCATCTGCTCCTGGGTCGAGGTCGAGACCCGCCGCAGCTTCCGGCCGATCCGCCCGATCGGCCCGGCGACGAACGGGACCGTGACACCGGCCACCAGGGTCAGCACAGGATCCATCCAGATCAGCGCGGCCACGAGCCCGATCAGCATCGCGATGTCGCGGAGAAGGACCGTCGAGATGCGGGTCAGCGCCTCCTTGATGAAGGCGAAGTCGGTGGTGAAGCGCTGTGTCAGCGCCGCCGGGCTCTCGCGGCCGAGCTGGGCGAGGTCCGAGTCGATCAGGTGGCCGTAGAGCGCGGACTGCATATCGGCCTCGACCCGGGTCACCACGCGGTTGGTCAGAATCGTCTGGCCGTAGAGGGCGAAGCCGCGCGTGGCCGTGACCACGATCACCACCAGCGGTCCGTACGCGATGGCGGCGGCGTCCTTGCGGTCGAAGGCGTCGAAGGCGGCCTTGATCAGCGCGGGGTAGAGCCCCGTCGAGGCGCCCACCAGCGCGATGAGCACCAGCACCACCGCCAGGGTGGCCCGGTGCGGGTACAGCCAGGTGCGCCAGAGCCGGGCGAGGAGGGGAGCCGTGTCGCCGGGAAGGCGCGCCATGAGACCTACCGGGTCGGATCAGTGCCGCCCCCGGTCAGGATGCGCGGCGGCAGCGGTTTGCCGCCGCCGCCGCCGCGGATCAAGGCTTTTGCTCAGCGGTCTTCGCCGCGCGGCCCGCGATCGTCGTCGTGCTCGCGCTGCCAGCCGCCCCGCATGCCGTGGCCGCCCATCGGGCCCATCGGCCGGGCGAGGATCAGGGCGCGCCGCTTCTGATCGGGGTCGAGGCTGGCGTAGAGCGGCTGCGACGCGTCGGCGAGCTTGCGCAGGGCGTCGCCCCGCGCGCTCGCCGCGTCCGCCATCGCCCGCAGCGCCGCCGGGGCGTCGTCGCTGAATTTCGGCCGGTCGCGCATCGCCGCGCGGCGCTGCTGGCGCAGCTTGGCCATGTCGCGGATCGCCGCCTCGACCGGCGGCCAGAGCTTCTCCTGGTCGGGCGTCAGCTTCAGGCCCGCATGCAGGGCGGCGATGCGGGCATCCGTGAAGGCCGCGCGGTCCTCGGGCGTCAGCGCGCTCCAGCGCCCGTGCCCGCGGAATCCGCCGGGCCCGTGATCGTGCGCGAAGGCCGCGCCGGCGAGCCCCAGGCCGAGGGCGCCGCTGATGAGAATGGCCGCTCTCATACGTCGGGACATGAACATCTCCGTCTTACGCTCGGGACGTCGTCGCGGCCCGCGGCGGCGCCCAACGCCGCGCATGAGGCACCGACCGTGTATCCCGCTTGTGTATGTAACAATGTTACATTAGTGGCAGGCGCGACGGGGAATCGGGCAGGTGGAGCGGTGCGGCGCGTGGCGAGAACATTCCGGATCACGGCGCTCGCGATCCTGTCCCTGTGGTTCGGGTCGGCGGGGCCGGCCTCGGCTGCCGGGCAGGACGGGCCGGTCCGGGCGGTGGCGACGTTCTCGATCCTCGGCGACCTCGTCCGGCAGGTCGGTGGATCGCACGTGACGGTGGCGACGCTGGTCGGGCCGGACTCCGATGCCCACGGCCTGAGCCCGTCCCCGGCCGACGCGCGCAAGCTCGCCGAAGCCGACATCGTGTTCGTCAACGGCCTCGGGCTGGAGGGCTGGTTCGACCGGCTGATCCGAGCTTCCGGAACGCGCGCCCCCGTCGTGGTGGCCTCCGCGGGCGTGAAGCCGATCCCCGCGCAGGACGAGCACGCCCACGGCGACGGCGACCACGGGCACGGCGACCACGCCGTGGACCCGCATGCCTGGCAGGATGTCGCCAACGTGCGGATCTACGTGGCGAACATCCGGGACGGCCTCGCAAAGGTCGATCCGGCCCATGCCGACGCCTATCGGGCGGCGGCCACCGCCTATCTCGCCGAGCTCGACGCGCTGGAGCGGGACGTGCGGGCGGCGATCGCCCGCATTCCGCCGGAGCGGCGGCGGATCATCACGACCCACGACGCCTTCGGCTACTTCGCGGCGGCCTACGGTCTGCGCTTCATCGCGCCGCAGGGCGTGTCGACGGACAGCGAGGCGAGCCCGCGGGACGTGGCGGCGATCATCCGCCAGATCCGGAAGGAGCGCGTGCCGGCGGTGTTCCTCGAGAACATCAGCGATCCGCGCCAGATGCAGCAGATCGCCCGCGAGAGCGGCGCCCGCGTCGGCGGCAAGGTCTATTCCGACGCGCTCTCGGCGCCGGGCGGTCCGGCCGCGACCTATCTCGATCTGATGCGGTCGAACCTCAAGGCGTTCGACGCGGCGCTGATGCCGGGCTAGCCCCGCCGCGGAGAAGGCCCGCCGCCGCCGTTCGCCTTGGCGGCGTCGGACATGACATAGCGTAAACCGCCGGTTAAGAGGCCCCCACTAGCCTTACGAAACGGGTGCCAGCCGATCCTCGTACGCGAGGGCTCAAGGCCTTGGGGCCTTGTCAGAACGCGTAGCTCGGAGATCGCGTGGCTTGGGGGCCTGACCGCTGGCGCTTCTATCGGCTCGTCGCGCGCGAGGCCGCGCGCGCGGTGCGCGCCGCCGGCGCCAGCGTCACCGCCTCGCCCGACATCCTCGCCCGGATGCGGGTGGCCGGGCTCGTGATCGCGCCGCAGGACCTGCGCACCTCCGACGCGACCTTCGCGGACGACATCTATGCCGGATTGTTCGTCTTCGCCGGCCGGTCGCTCGCGGCGAGCGGCGGCTCGCCCTTCGATTACGCGGCGCCGTCACCGGAATGGGCCGACGAGCTCTACGGCTTCGGCTGGCTGCGTCACCTGCGCGCCGCCGACACCGCGCTCGCCCGGGCCAATGCCCGCGCCTTCGTGGCCGATTTCATCGCCGGCCGCGGCGACGCGGTGCTCGCCCGGCAGACGCCGGTGGCGGCGCGCCGGCTGATCTCGTTCCTGTGCCAGTCGCCCCTCGTGCTGGAGGGCGCCGACCACGGCTTCTACCAGAACTTCCTGAAGGCGATCGGGCGCAACGCGCAGCAGCTCGAGCGTGACCTCCGGCGGGGCGTGCCGCCGCAATGGCGCCTGAACGCCGCGGTGGCGCTCTGCTACGCCGGCCTGTGCTGCGACGGCATCCAGCCGATCCTGCGACGGGCGACCCGGATCCTGACGCGGGAACTCGACCGGCAGATCCTGACCGATGGCGGCCACCGCTCCCGCGACCCGCGCTTCGCCATGGAGCTGCTCCTCGACCTGCTGCCCCTGCGCCAGAGTTATCTGAGCCGCAGCGTCGAGCCGCCGCTCTCGCTCCTGCGCGCAATCGACCGGATGCTGCCGCTGCTGCGTCTCCTGCGGCACCCGGACGCCTCGCTGAGCCACTTCAACGGCATGGGCGCCACGGACGCGGACCATCTCGCGACCCTGCTGGTCTACGACGGCGCGCTCGCCCGCCCGCTGATGCACGCGCCGAATTCCGGCTACGAGCGCCTTGAGGGCGGCCGGGTCGTGATCGTGGCCGATGTCGGCGCCAGCCCGCCGCTGCCCTACTCGGTCAATTCCGGTGCCGGCTGCCTCGCCTTCGAGATGTCGAGCGGACCGCAGCGCATCGTGGTCAATTGCGGTCTGCCGGCCAGCGGCGCGGATCTGCGCCTCCTGGCTCGCTCGACGCCGGCCCATTCCACGGCCGCGGTGGCCCACGCCTCGTCCTGCCGGTTCCTCACCCGCACCGGCTGGTGGGGCGAGCGGCTCCTGGCCGACTGGCTGATCCGCCGGCGCGGCCCGGTGGTGCTGAGCGGTCCGTCCGCGGTGGCCGCCGAGCGCGCCGAGGAGACCGACAGCGTCGTCCTCGCGGCCCGGCACAACGGCTACGGCCCCGAGTTCGGCATCGTGCACGAGCGCCGCTGGCAGCTCTTCCACGCGACGGCCCGCCTGGAGGGCCGCGACGCCTTCCTGCGCCAGGGCAAGGGGCTCAGCCGCGGGCGGCGGCTGCGCCCGCAGGACGTGGCGATCCGCTTCCACCTCCATCCCGGGATCGCGGTGCGCAGCATCCCCGAGGGGCTGGAACTCGCCTCGGCGCTCGGGGAGATCTGGACGTTCCGCGCCGAGAACGCCGCGATCGCCATCGAGGAGAGCGTCTACTTCTCGGGGCTGACCGGGCCGCGCCGGACCGACCAGATCGTCCTTCACCTGCGGGTCGCCGACGACGTCGAGGTCCGGTGGACCTTCGAGCGCCAGGCCTCCGCGCCCCTGCGCGGCGTGGCGCCCTGACAGGTTCGCGACGGGGGCGGCTGGCCGGGGTCACCGTTTCCATGCTACCGCGCCGGAAAATCTCGAACTTTCGGCACGAAGCTATGGCGCACGATCAGGTGCGGGTCTCCCGCGCGCTCCTCTCGGTCTCGGACAAGACCGGACTCGTCGACTTCGCCCGGGCGCTCCACGCCCGCGGCATCGTGCTGGTCTCGACCGGGGGCACCCACCGCGCCCTGGTGGAGGCCGGCCTGCCGGTCACCGAGGTCGCCGACCTGACGGGCTTCCCGGAGATGATGGACGGTCGGGTCAAGACGCTGCACCCTGCGGTCCACGGCGGCCTGCTCGCCATCCGCGACAACCCGGAGCATCAGGCCGCGCTCGCCGCCCACGGGATCGGCGCCATCGATCTTCTCGTGGTCAACCTCTACCCGTTCGAGGCCACCATCGCGGCCGACCGGTCGGACGCCGACTGCATCGAGAACATCGATATCGGCGGCCCGGCGATGATCCGCGCGGCGGCCAAGAACCACGCGGACGTCGCCGTCGTCACCGACGTGTCGGACTACGCCGGCGTGCTCGCCGCCCTCGAGGCGCAGGACGGGTCGCTCGGCGCGGATCTGCGCCGGAGCCTGGCGCAGAAGGCGTTCGCCCGCACCGCGTCCTACGATGCCGCCATCGCCAACTGGATGGCGGGCCGCTTCGGCGCCGACGCGCCGGCCCGGTTCCGCGCCTTCGGGGGTGCTCTGGGCCAGGAGCTGCGCTACGGCGAGAACCCCCACCAGTCGGCGGCCTTCTACCGCGCGCCCGGCCAGGTCCGTGCGGGCGTGGCCACCGCCCGCCAGCTCCAGGGCAAGGAGCTGTCCTACAACAACTTCAACGACACGGACGCCGCCTACGAGTGCGTGGCCGAGTTCGATCCGGCCCGGACCGCCGCCGTGGCGATCATCAAGCACGCCAACCCCTGCGGCGTCGCCGAGGGGGCCAGCCTCCTCGAGGCCTATGAGCGGGCGCTGAGCTGCGACCCGACCTCGGCCTTCGGCGGCATCGTCGCCCTGAACCGGACGCTCGACGCCGAGGCGGCCCGCCGGATCGTCGAGATCTTCACCGAGGTGATCATCGCCCCCGACGCCACGCCCGAGGCGGCGGCGATCGTGGCCGGCAAGAAGAACCTGCGCCTGCTGCTGGCCGGTGGCGTGCCCGATCCGCGGGCCGGCGGCGAGACCGTGCGGACCCTCGCGGGCGGCCTGCTGGTCCAGACCCGGGACGCGGCGGTCGTCGACGACATGCCGCTCACGGTCGTGACCAAGCGCGCGCCGAGCGAGGCCGAGCTGGCCGATCTCCGGTTCGCCTACCGGGTGGCCAAGCACGTGAAGTCGAACGCCATCGTGTACGCGAAGGCCGGCGCCACGGTCGGCATCGGCGCGGGTCAGATGTCGCGGGTCGATTCCTCGCGCATCGCCGCCTGGAAGGCCGCCGAGGGGGCGAAGCGTCTCGGGGTCGCGGAGAGCCTCGCGGTCGGTTCGGTCGTGGCATCGGATGCGTTCTTCCCGTTCGCGGACGGGCTGATGGCCGCCGCCGAGGCGGGCGCCACCGCGGTGATCCAGCCCGGCGGCTCGATGCGCGATGCGGACGTCATCGCGGCGGCCGATGAGGCCGGGCTCGCCATGGTCCTGACGGGGCACCGCCACTTCCGGCACTGAGCCGGCAGGCCGTTCCCCGGTTCTCCGAGAAGGCGCGCGACCTCCGCGGTGTCCGGAACTGTCCGGCTACCGCGGAGGTCTCCCTGTTGCGCGCCGTTAACGATTTGCCGCGATCATATCGGCCGGACCGATTTTGAGCCGGGCGCGCGATTCCGGCCAGCATTGCCGTGAACAGGTGCGGGTCGGTTCGAAGCTCGGCAATGGATGTCTGGCATCCAGAAATGCTATTTTTCGGGCATTATTACCGGTGTAATATCTCGGTCTTCGCGAATATGTTCGGCGTCTGCTGCCTGGGTTGAAATTTTCTCGGTCGCGCGCCATCATCACACGGATATGCGCCGGAAGCTCGTGTGAAGAACTTCCTGGAACAGGTCCGGGTCGGGTGACGAGATGGTGGTCGCAGCGCTGTTGTTCCTCGTGGGATGGCTGATCGGCCGATCCTACTCGGTGGTCGTCGTCGCCATGACCTCGTCGGTTATCCTGTTCGCGGCCATGACGATCTTCATGTCCGTCTACGGGATCGACCTGCTGCGCGTGCTGATCGTGATCGGATATCTGACCGCGCACCAGGCGGGATATCTCCTCGGCGCCTATCTCAGCGGCTGCCCCGAGAACAGCGGGGGGCGTTGAGGTAAATCACCACCACCAGACGACGCGTCCGGCGAGACTGTTGATCAGGATCCACAACCCCGCAGCGATGAGGGACCAGGTAATCACAAGGAGAAGCGGCGGCTTCGACCCGGGTTGACGGCGCAGATGTGCCAGGACGGTGTTCACGTTCGAGATCCCAAGGGCCTGGAGCGGAGGGAAACCTCATACGGACTTGTACCGCATAGGGTTCCGCCGGGCCGATTGTCGGCGAATTAAAATTCGTACAGATTCATGTGGTCGGCGCGCCTCCAGGGAAGTCCGGGGCTGCCCGATAATTTACTTTCAGTTGCAATAAACATCCTCTTACAACGTCAATAATCTTTTCGAAAACAGTCGGAGTTACGGCCATCGTCCGATGGGGCGACGTTTCAGCCGGGCCTCGATACTTGTCACCTCCGTATAGGATCCGACAAAACGCAATCCGTGTCGAACCGCACGGATCGCAATTTCGCCGCGGCGTTGCTGGGTCGACACAAGCGCGACTGACGCGGGGCGCTGTCCCGAACGAGAACGCCCAGGCAGCGTGTGCTGCCTGGGCGCCGTTGCCGCGGGTCTGACCGGGGTCCGGTCGGCTCGCGCCGGTCAGGTGTCGGCGAAGATGTCGCGATCCTTGGTTTCCGGCACGAAGAACACGCCGATGATCACCGTCGCGACCGCGATGACGATCGGGTACCAGAGGCCGAAATAGATGTCGCCGGTCTGTGCCACCATGGCGAAGGCGGTCGCCGGCAGGAGGCCGCCGAACCAACCGTTGCCGATGTGGTAGGGCAGCGACATCGAGGTGTAGCGGATCCGGGTCGGGAACAGCTCCACCAGCATGGCGGCGATCGGGCCGTAGACCATCGTGACGAAGAGCACGAGGATGAACAGCAGGCCGATCACCTGCGCGGGCTGAGCCCGGAAGATGTCGAACGGGTTCGACATCTTGACGATCTCGGGATCGCCGGCCTTCGGATAGCCCGCGGCCTGCAGCGCGGCGGTCGTGGCCTTGTTGGCCTCGACGTTGCCGCCCTGCGGGTACGGGATCTCGGTGTCGTTGACGCGGATCGCCGTGGGCTGGCCGGCCGCGCCGGGCACCGTCGTGTAGCGGACCGACGACTTCGACAGGAAGTCGCGGGCGAGGTCGCAGGGCTGGGTGAAGACCCGCGTTCCGACCGGGTTGAACAGGGTACCGCAGGCGGCCGGATCGGCCGTCACCGTCACCTTCACGTTCTCGATCGCCGCCTCGAGCTTCGGGTTCGCCGTGGAGGTGATCCCCTTGAAGATCGGGAAGAACGTCGCCGCAGCGATCGCGCAGCCCGCCAGGATGATGACCTTGCGGCCGATCTTATCGGACAGCCAGCCGAACACGACGAAGAAGCCGGTCCCGAGGAGCAGCGACCACGCAATCAGCAGGTTGGCCGTGTAGCCGTCGACCTTCAGGATCGATTGCAGGAAGAACAGCGCGTAGAACTGGCCCGTGTACCAGACCACGCCCTGGCCGGCGACGAGTCCGAACAGGGCGATGATCGCGAACTTCGCGTTCCGCCACTCGCCGAAGGCCTCCGTGAGCGGCGCCTTCGAGGTCTTGCCCTCCTCCTTCATCTTCTTGAAGGCCGGGGATTCGGAGAGCTGGAGACGGATCCAGACCGAGATGCCGAGGAGCAGCACCGAGACCAGGAACGGGATGCGCCAGCCCCACTCGGCGAAGGCGGCCTCGCCCGTGATGGTCCGGGTCGCCAGGATCACCAGGAGCGACAGGAACAGGCCCAGCGTCGCGGTCGTCTGGATCCAGCTCGTGTAGAAGCCGCGCCGGCCATTGGGGGCGTGCTCCGCCACATAGGTCGCCGCGCCGCCGTACTCGCCGCCCAGCGCGAGGCCCTGGGCGAGGCGCAGGACGATCAGGATGATCGGCGCCGCGATGCCGATGGTCGCCGCGTTGGGCAGGATGCCGACGATGAAGGTCGACAGACCCATGATCAGGATCGTGACCAGGAAGGTGTACTTGCGACCGACGAGATCGCCGACACGGCCGAACACCAGCGCGCCGAACGGCCGGACGATGAAGCCGGCCGCGAAGGCCAGCAGAGCGAAGATGTCGCGCGTGGCCGGCGGGTAGGCCGAGAAGAATTGCGCGCCGATGATCGCCGCCAGCGACCCGTAGAGATAGAAATCGTACCACTCGAACACGGTGCCGAGCGAGGATGCGAAGATCACCCGCTTCTCGGCCGACGTCATCGGCCTCGCAGCGTCTCCCGCTCGCGGGATCGCGGTTGCCACAGGCATGAAACAGGTCCTCCCAGACGCACATGGGCGGCCCGAGACACGGATCGCCCGCTCACCGGCCCGTTTCCCGGGCGGTTCTGCGCGAGGCGCAGATCACCTATGCGTTATCGCACGTGGTGGGGCGGTCAACCGGTAAAGCGATTGTGAAGACCCTCATCAACATGGGCGCGTACCGAGTTGTCACCGGAACGACGAAGGGCGCGGCTCGCGCCGCGCCCTCCGCCTGTCAGACCCGTCGGATCGCCGTCAGTGCGCGTGCGCGCCGGCGGCCCCGATGCCCGTCTCGGAACGCACGTACTGGGCCTCGAAGGCGGCCCGCTCGCGCTGCGCGCGCCGGGTCTTGTCCAAGAGGGACACGACCCAGATCGTCGCGAAGGCCAGCGGCATCGAGAACAGCGCCGGGTTGTCGTAGGGGAAGAGCGGGGCGGGGTTGCCCAGCGTCGTCACCCACACGGCCTTCGACAGCACCACCATGATGACCGCCGCGAGCAGGCCGACGAGGCCGCCGGCGAGCGCGCCCCAGGTGGTGGTGCCCCGCCACAGGATCGACATGGCGAGCACCGGGAAATTGCAGCTCGCCGCCACCGCGAAGGCGAGGCCGACCATGAAGGCGACGTTCTGGTTCTCGAACACGTAGCCGAGGTAGATCGCCACGATGCCGATCACCACGGCCGAGATCTTTGACAGGTTGACCTCGTGCTTCTCGGTGGTCCGCCCGCGGGCGATCACCTGGGCGTAGAGGTCGTGACTGATCGCCGAAGCGCCGGCGAGCGTCAGGCCGGCGACGACCGCGAGGATCGTGGCGAAGGCCACGGCGGAGATGAAGCCCAGGAAGTACGGGCCGCCCACCGCGTTGGCGAGGTTCACCGCCACCATGTTGGTGCCGCCGATCATGTCCTTCAGCTTGTCGAACGCGCCGGCCGGACCGAGCTTGAAGTAGACCGGGTCCGACATCAGCAGCGCGATGCCGCCGAAGCCGATGATGAAGGTCAGGATGTAGAAGTAGCCGATCAGGCCGGTGGCGTAGAACACCGACTTGCGGGCGGCCTGGGCGTCCGAGACCGTGAAGAACCGCATCAGGATGTGCGGCAGGCCGGCGGTGCCGAACATCAGGCCGACGCCGAGCGAGATCGCCTCGACCGGGTTCGACACGAGGCCGCCCGGCGCCATGATGGCGTCGCCCTTCGGGTGGACCTGAACGGCGCTGGCGAACAGCATTTCCGGGTTGAAGCCGTACTTCAGCAGCACCGCGCCGGCCATGAAGGTCGCGCCGCCGAGCAGCAGGCAGGCCTTGATCACCTGCACCCAGGTGGTCGCCTTCATGCCGCCGAAGGCGACGTAGACGATCATCAGGACGCCGACGATGATCACCGCGTAGAGGTAGGGCAGGCCGAACAGGAGCTGGATCAACTTCCCCGCGCCGACCATCTGGGCGATCAGGTAGAAGGCCACCACCACCAGGGTGCCCACCGCCGAGATGATGCGGATCGCGGTCTGGTCGAGGCGGAAGCTCGCCACGTCGGCGAAGGTGAACTTGCCGAGGTTGCGCAGGCGCTCCGCGATCAGGAACAGCACGATGGGCCAGCCGACCAGGAAGCCCGTCGAGTAGATCAGCCCGTCGAAGCCCGAGGTGTAGACGAGGCCGGAGATGCCGAGGAACGAGGCCGCCGACATGTAGTCGCCGGCGATCGCCAGGGAGTTCGTCCCTGCCGAGATGCCGCCGCCCGCCGCGTAGAAGTCGGCGGCCGACTTGGTGCCCTTGGCGGCCCGGTAGGTGATGCCGAGCGTCAGCAGCACGAAGAACAGGAACATCAGGATGGCCGGCCAGTTCGTGGCCGATTGCGCGACGGCGCCGAGATCCGGGCCGGCCGCGTAGGCGGCGCTCGCGACGATCGTGGCGAGCGTCAGGCCGAGAAGGAGGCGGTTCATCGGGCCACGCTCCGCTTCAGGGCTTCGCTCAGCGCGTCGAAGCGCGTGTTGGCCCGGGCGACGTAGACCCCCGTGAGCGCGAAGGCGAACAGGATCACGAACACGCCCGCGAACAGGCCGAGGGAGGCGGTGCCGCCGACCTTCACGGCGAGGAGCGACTTGTCGAAGGCGATCAAGCCGATGAAGCCGAAATAGACGACCAGCATCAGGATCGTCAGGATCCAGGCGAAGCGGGTGCGCTCGTGAACGAGTTGCTGGAACTCGGGGGTTCGGGCGATCCGCTCGACCTGCGGATCGGCGGCGATCTCGCGTGGGCGTGTTCCCGGGGGCGCCGTGCGCCCTCGGGTGTTCAGTGTCGTGCCGCTCATGGGTGTTCCTCCCGCGAGGGCACGCTCGCGGCCCCCCGGTTCTGCGCGTTGGGATTCGTGGTTCTTGTTGGAGGCGGGCGCCGCCCCGGCACCCGCCCCGGTCCGGACCCGCGCCGCCGGGGCGGCGCGGATGCGATCAGCCCCGGTTCTGCCGGTTCTCGATCAGGTCGTCGACGACGGCCGGCTCGGCCAGCGTCGAGGTATCGCCGAGCGAGCTGAAATCGTCCTCGGCGATCTTGCGCAGGATCCGGCGCATGATCTTGCCCGAACGGGTCTTGGGCAGGCCGGGGGCGAACTGGATCAGGTCCGGCGAGGCGATCGGCCCGATGTCCTTGCGGACCCAGGTCACGAGTTCCTTGCGCAGGGCGTCGTCGCCCTCCTCGCCGTCGTTGAGGGTCACGTAGGCGTAGATGCCCTGGCCCTTCACGTTGTGCGGGTATCCCACCACCGCCGCCTCGGCGACCTTCGGGTGGGCGACCAGCGACGACTCGACCTCGGCGGTGCCCATGCGGTGACCCGAGACGTTGATGACGTCGTCCACTCGGCCGGTGATCCAGTAGTAGCCGTCGGCGTCCCGCCGGGCGCCGTCGCCGGTGAAGTACTTGCCCGGATAGGTCGAGAAGTAGGTCTGCTCGAAGCGCTCGTGGTCGCCGTAGACCGTGCGCATCTGGCCCGGCCAGGAATCGGCGATGCAGAGATTGCCCTCGCACGGCCCTTCCAGCACCTTGCCCTCGGCGTCGACCATCTGGGGCTTCACGCCGAAGAACGGGCGTGTGGCCGAGCCCGGCTTGAGCGCGGTGGCGCCCGGCAGCGGCGTGATCAGGATGCCGCCGGTCTCGGTCTGCCACCACGTGTCGACGATCGAGCAGCGCCTGTCGCCGACGACGTTGTAGTACCATTCCCAGGCTTCCGGGTTGATCGGCTCGCCGACGGAGCCCAGAACCCGCAGCGACTGCCGCGAGGTCTTCTTGACCGGGCCCTCGCCGCCGCCCATCAGCGAGCGGATCGCGGTCGGTGCCGTGTAGAAGATGTTGACCTTGTGCTTGTCGACCACTTCCCAGAACCGGGAGGTCGACGGGTAGGTCGGGATGCCCTCGAACATCAGCGTCGTGGCGCCGTTCGCGAGCGGCCCGTAGACGATGTAGCTGTGGCCGGTGACCCAGCCGACATCGGCCGTGCACCAGTAAACGTCGCCCTCGCGGTAATCGAAGACGTATTCGTGCGTCATCGACGCGTAGACGAGGTATCCGCCTGTGGTGTGCACCACGCCCTTTGGCTGACCGGTCGAGCCCGAGGTGTAGAGGATGAAGAGCGGGTGCTCGGCCTCCACCGCCACGGCGGGGCACTCGTCCGTCACCTGCTCGGCGGCCTCGTCGTAGTAGACGTCGCGGCCCGCCTCCATGGCGACGCTGCCGCCGGTGCGGCGCACGACGATCACGTGGTCGACCAAGTCCGCGTCGAGGCGCTTGATCGCCTCGTCGACATTGGCCTTCAGCGGCACCTTGCGGCCGCCGCGCAGGCCCTCGTCGGCGGTGATCACCACCTTCGAGCCGCAGCCCTGGATGCGCGAGGCGAGGGAGTCCGGCGAGAAGCCGCCGAACACGATGGCGTGGATCGCGCCGAGCCGCGCGCAGGCGAGCATCGCGTAGGCGGCCTCCGGAATCATCGGCATGTAGAGTGTGACGCGGTCGCCCTTACCGACGCCGCGGTTGCGCAGCACGTTGGCCATCCGGCAGACCTGCGCGTGCAGCTCGCGGTAGCTGATGTGCTTGGCCTCGTCGGGGTTGTCGCCCTCCCAGATGATCGCGGTCTGGTCGCCCCGGGTCTCGAGATGGCGATCGATGCAGTTGTGGGCGACGTTGGTCGTGCCGTCCTCGAACCACTTGATCGAGACCTTGCCGGGCTCGAAGCTGGTGTTCTTCACGGTCGAGAACGGCTTCATCCAGTCGATGCGCTTGCCGTGCTCGGCCCAGAACGCGTCGGGATCGGCGACGGAAGCCGCGTACATCTCCCGGTACTTGGCATCGTCCACGTGCGCACCCTCGCGCCACGCGGATTGGACCTCGATCACCTTGCCTTCCATGGCGTCCCATCCCTGTTTTGGTGCCCGATCGTATCGCGGTCGCCGCCGCGCAGCCAGGACTTCCAAAGTAACGTAGCCGACAATCTACGATGGCGATATCATCGCAGTTTGGCGCGCACCTGCGCAGCACAATCCCCGTGAATAGATTGGGCACAATGTAAGAGCTGCTTGAGGCTTCGATGCTGCGCTGTCAAGCGCGCCCGCACGAGGCGGCTGTCACCGGCAGCCCTCTGTTTCCGCCGCCGGAGACCGCCCGTGGTCGCGATCGACCCTAGCCGTTGGCCGCCCGGCGCGTGGGCATGATGATCTCCACGAGCGTGCCGTCTTCCGGCCGGGCGGAGAGCTCCAGCCGCCCGCCATTGGCCTCCACCAGCGCCCGCGGCAGCGCCAGCCCGTCCTCGACATCGTCCTGCGGAGCCTCCGGCCGCGGGGCGTGGCCGGCACCGGTGTCGCGCACCCGCACGGCGATACCCGCCCGCTCCGTCGAACCGGTGGACACGATGATCTGGCTGCCGGCGGTCGACCGCCGGATCGCGTTCTCGATCACCAAGCTGGCCGCGCGGCTGACCGAACGCTCGTCGGCCTCCAGGTCGCCGATATCGGTGGAGAAGCTCGTCCGCATGACGATGCGGCCCCGGGCCGCCTCGCCCTGGAGCCGGGCGACGCAGCTCGCCACCACGTCGTTGAGATCGAGGGCGCGCGGTTCCAGGTGGAGCGACCCGGCCTCGACGGCGGCGAGGTCCAGGAGCTTCCCGACGCGCTCCCGCATCGCCTCGCCCGAGGCCTTGATCTCGGCGAGGCAGCCCCTGTAGCGCGCGTCCCCGAGGGGGCCGAACGGCTCCTTCAGCATCGCGGCGGCGAGGTCGATGATCCCGGTCAGCGGTTGGCGGACGGCGCCCTCGAGCCGGCCGAGGGCGTCGGCGCGAGCCGGCGCGGGATCCGGGCGGCCCTCGGCGGCCCGCTCCGCCGCCTCGCTCTCGGCCCGCCCGATCTGGACCACCCGTCGGCCCTGCGCCGCCGCTACGGTCAGCGACACGGGCGCCCCGGCGAGGCGCACGACGCGCCGCCCGGGCGCCGCGCCGCGAAGGGCATCGGCGACCGTCAGGACGCTGTCCCCGTCGAACAGCGTGACAAAAGTGCTGCCGACGATCTCGCGCGGGTCGCAGCCGAACAGGTCGGTCGCGGCGCGGTTCAGCGCGACGATGCGCCCGGCCGCGTCGACCGTGACGACGCCCGTTTCCAGCGCGTCGAGGGTCGCCTCGGCGCTGGCCGTCCGCTCGGTCTGGGCGGCGCGGGCGAGGCGCTCGGCCCTGAGCGCGTCCGCGACGTCGGCCTCCTCGACGGGGCGCGCGACCAGGCACGTGGCGGTCGCGCCCGCCCAGGGCAGGGCACCCCCCAGCAGTTCCACGGGGCGGGCGCCGCCGTCGGCCGTCGTGACGGTCGTGCGGCGTGCGGACGGCTCGGGTGCTTCCGCCGCGGGAAGACCGGGCAGCAATCCCGAGAACCCGACGCGCGCGAGGCTCGGCAGATCAGGATAGCCGGTCAGGTCCAGGAAGGCGCCGTTCGCCGCGACGATCGTGCCGTTTCGATGGACCAGCACCGGCAGCGGCAATCCGCCGAGGAGATCGGTCGCGGGCGCCGGTGCCGCGTCGTCGACCGGTGCGATCTCCGCCGTGTCCGGGTCCGCGCCGACATCGTCCGAGACGGCGCGGGTCTCCGCCGGACCGGCCTGTGGAGCGGGGAACGGCATCACCGAACCGCTCTCGGTCCTGGGCGAACCGGATTCGGCCTCGTCGCCGGCGTAGCGGGCCCCCAGCGCCCGGGCGATCTCGCGGAACGCGGCGTGCTCGTCGTTCGACAGCGGCGCGGCGACGGGGTCCGCGTCCACCCCGACAGGGATAGCGACCTCGCCGGGCTCGGCCGGGACTATCGCGGCCCCCGCATCCTCACAGGCTGCGGGCTCCGGTGTCGCAATCGGCGTCGGCTCCCGTACTGCCTCGGGGGTCGGCTCCGGAGGCGCGGCCGGGACGCTCCGGATCAGACCGAAGCCGCCGAAGCCCGAGAAGGCCGCGTCGCCCCGCCCCAGCGGGGCGCCCGACAGATCGACCCGGAACGCTCCGGTGCCGGCATCGAGTACCGCCGGTTCGCCGCGGAAGGTGCGCCGGTCGCGCAGGGCCGCCAGCACGGCGTCGGCGCCGGAGAGTCGCCCGCTCGCGGCCAGATCCTGCCAGCGCTGCCCGACCAGCCCGGACAGGGCCTCCGGGCCGGTGAGCGTGGTCAAGACACCCGCGGCATCGAGGCGCCACAGGAAGCGGTCGTCGCGCCGCAGCGGCACCGTTGAGGGCGATTGCGGCTGAAGGGGTGGCGCGCCCTCCGCCCCAGAAGGCGCGGCGCGCGGTTCGACCGGAGCCTCGACCGGGCGGGCGGGACGGGCGCGGCCCGCCGACACCGGCGCGGTCGGGACGACGAGGATCGCGGGCCGGCCGTCGGCCTGCGCGCCCCGCGCCAGCCAGCACAGAACAGGCGGCGCGATCCGGCGGGCATCGAGGCGCAGGCGCGCGAGGCGGGGCGCGGCGTCGCCCGCCACCGCCGCCGCGATCTGCCGGTTCAGACCGGCGAGGGCGGGGCCGGCCAGCGACTCGGCGAGACCGGCCGCCGCTTCGGACGCGGACAGGATCCGCGCGTCCGTCGAATCGATCACGAGATGCACGGCGTCGCGCGCGGCCAGCGCGGCCGCCAGGGCGGGCAGCCGCTCCCAGGTCGCGAAGGCATTCGCCAGCCCGGCCGGGACTGCAGTGGCCGTCGGTGTCACTGTCGTCTCCAAAGCCCGCGACCTCGAACCCCAACGCGATCCAGACGCTCCGCGGTCCCGCTTTGCCCGAGAAACGCCCGCGACCGTAGCCCTATTGTAAACTCCCTCGCGCCGCGACGCTGGACTCTCGGCGCAACCGTCACACGTTTACGTTATGTCAACCTTAACGCCGTGAGCGCGGGTGGCATATGGCGGCGAATCAGTTATTGTGCACCGCACAAAGCGCCATCCACAGGCCAACGAAGAGAGGAGACGACGTATGAGCAACCCCCCGAACTACGAAGTTCCGGCCGAGATGCGCGACTTCGCCGAGAAGAGCGTCGAGCAGGCCCGCAAGGCGTTCGACAGCTTCATCGGCGCCGCCCGCCGCACCGCCGACACGGTGCAGGGTTCGGCCGAACTGGCCCGCTCGAACGCGCTGGACGCCTCCTCCCGCGGCTTCGAATATGCCGAGCAGAACGTGAACGCGGCTTTCGACCTCGCCCAGAAGCTGGTCCGCTCCAGGGACATGCAGGAGGCGATGCAGCATCAGGCCGAGTTCGTCCGCAGCCAGTTCGCCGCCATCCAGGCGCAGGCGAAAGAGTTCAGCGGCCTCGCGCAGAGCGCGATGCAGCAGGGCGCCGAACGCGCCAAGTCGGCGATGCAGCAGGGCGCCGACGAGGCCCGCAAGGCTATGGAGCAGGGCCAGGACGCCGCCAAGCAGACGGCTCAGAACGCCCAGGACGCCGCCGAGCGCGCCTCGCACTGAGGCAGACATCGACGAAACGAGCCGCGGCCCGCTCCCGTCCAGGGGGGCGGGCCGTCTCGTTTTCGCCGGTATTGCCGCCGAGAGCCGCCGGGCGGACGCGTTGGGTCCGCGCCGACTGAAGGGTTCAGGGATGCGCCTCACTGTTTCCGGCCGATCCGGCCTGCGTGGACCTCTCCGCCTGGCGGTCGCCGCCCTGGCGCTCGCCGCCGTCGTTCCGAGCGGCGCGGCCTGGGCCCAGTACTACGACGATCCGGGCTACGACGGCGGATACCGCCCGGTCCCGCGCCGGGCGCAGCGCGCCCCCGTCGGCTACAATTGCGACGCGGTCCAGCAGGGGATCACGGGCCCGAAGCCGTTCTCGTGCCCGCTGCCGGGGCCGCGTCCCCTCGGCGTGCGCTGCTTCTGCGACCTGCCGATCGCCTCGTTCAGCCCGCCGCAGACGGCCGTCGGCCACGTCGTTCCCTGATTGCACGCGGTCTCGACGGCGACGGGCCGCGCCCCCCTTTCGGATGACGCGGCCCGTGCGGCGCAGGCGGACCTGGGCGCGAGTATTTCCGCGCCGCGTCCTCAGTTCAGGACGACGACCTTGGCGCCGACCTTCACGCGGTCGTACAGGTCGGTGACGTCCTCGTTCGTCATCCGGATGCAGCCCGACGACACCGCCTGACCGATCGTGTCCGGCTCGTTGGAGCCGTGAATGCGGTACTCAGTGCTGCCGATATACATGGCCCGGGCGCCGAGGGGGTTCTCGATGCCGCCCGCCATGTAGCGCGGCAGGTCGGGACGACGGGCAATCATGGCCTTCGGGGGCGTCCACGACGGCCACTCGCGCTTGGCGGTGATCTTGTTGGTGCCGCTCCAGCTGAAGCCCGGACGGCCGACGCCGACGCCGTAGCGGATCGCCTCGCCGTTGCCGAGCACGTAGTACAGGCGCCGCTCGGCGGTGGAGACCACGATCGTGCCGGGCGCGTAGGGTCCGTTGAACGCCACGATCTCACGGGGGATCGGCTGGACCTGCGCCTGCGGCGCGGCCTGCACGCCCTGGCCGTAGCCCGGGGCGTAAGTGCCCTGGTAACCGTACTGTCCCTGATCGGAGTAGTACTCATCGGCATTGTCCGTGCCGAAGGGATCGTACGACGAGGCGGCGAGAACGGGCGTGGCGGCAAGAACAGACACGCCGAGGAGCGCGGCGAGTGCGGTGACCGTGGTCTTCATGAGTGGCCTACCTGTGCAATAACCTTTGCCATTACAAGCGTGAGCATAGGCAGGCAGTTCCATACACCCGCCAAGAATTCGCTCTCCGGCGGAATACGCAGGCCAGCTTGGCCGTGCGGTGCGCCTCATCACGAAGGCGTGTTCGGCTCAGGGGATCTCGTCCGTGTGGACGTCGAAGCGCGCGAGGTGGGCGTAACCGAAGTTCGTCGAGATGGCGCAGTCGGTGGCGTCGCGCCCGCGGGCCATGACGATGCGGCCGATGCGGGGCCGGTTGTGGCGGGCGTCGAACGTGTACCAGCGCGGTCCCTCGGGCCCCTCGAGGAAGACCTCGAACCACGCCGAGAAGTCCATCGGCGCCGGGTCCTTCGGGACGCAGATATCGCCGAGGTAGCCGGTGGCGTAGCGCGCCGGGATGTTCATGCACCGGCACAGGGTGATCGCCAGATGCGCGAAGTCCCGGCACACGCCCTCGCGCTGCATGAAGGCATCGTGCGCGCTCCGGGTGGCGTCGGCGCGCTGATAGTCGAAGCGGATCCGCTCGTGCGTGTAGTCGACGATCGCCTGGACCCGTGCCCAGCCCTCCGGGGTGCCGCCGAACAGGGACCACGCGGTCTGCGAGAGCTTGTCGGTGTCGCAGTAGCGCGAGCCCAGGAGGAAGATCAGGACGTCGTCAGGAAGGTCTTGGACGGGGATCTGCCGGGCCTCAGGCACGACCGGGTCCGGCTGACCCGAATCCTGAACCGTGAAATCGGCCGCGATCGTCAGCTGGCCCGGCGGCGCGACGATGCGGTGGCAGATGTTGTCGAAGACGTCCCGGTACTCGCGCGCCTCGACCGGCGGGTCGAACCGGATCGCCTGCGGGGTCAGCACGTCCCCGGTCCGCGCGGGATGGACGCTCAGCATCAGGATCATCGGCGTCGGCTGCGACAGCGTGAAGGCAATATCGAAACCGGTCCTGATCTTCATCGCGGCCACCTTGCTCTGTCGCCTTCCGCGCGGGGTCGCCACGCACGCTCGTTCCGGGTCCCGGTGCTCGAGGGGACTCAACGCGCCAGGGACGTGTGCGGCCCCTGCACGGTTCGGGCCGCCGGCCCGTCGGCGGGCAGCTCCACCACGTCGACGTCGACGCGCATGCCGAGATCGTCGCTGGCGAGGCCGAAGAAGGAGCCGTGCAGCGGCACCGCCTGCGCGGGGTCGCGGGTCACGGCCACGCGGATCAGGTCGCGATTGCCCACGATGCCGTTGGTCGGGTCGAACTCGACCCAGCCGGCGCCCGGCAGGTAGACCTGCAGCCACGCGTGGGTGGAGCCGCCGCCGACGTGGCGCGCACGGTCGTTGCGCGGGTTGTAGAGGTATCCGGAGACGAAGCGGGCGGCCATGCCGAGTGCCCGGACGCCCTCCATCATCAGCACCGCGAAGTCCCGGCACGAGCCGAGCTTGGTGCGCAGGGTCGTCAGCGGGTCCTGCACGCCTTTCTCGGAGCGGGCGAGGTAGGTGAAGTTCGCCCGCACGCTGCGCGTCATCGCGGCGAGCAGCTCCTGCGTCGGGATCCGGCCCTCGGGCGGCAGGAAGCTCCGCGCCCAGGCATCGACCTCGTGCCGCGGGTCCGGCCACTGCCGCTCGATGGATCGGGCGAGGTCCGGCATGTCCTCGGCCCCGTAGCCGAACGGGTAGTGGGTCGCGTGCGGCGCCAGCGGGAAGACCGGCGCGTGCTCCGGTGCGTGGTCGAGGGTGATGCCGCAGTTGAACGTCAGGGTCTCGGCCCGGGTGTCGAAGGTCGCGACCGCCACGCAGTTGCCGAACACGTCGAACAGCCAGCGCAGCGAGGCCGGCTCCGGGGTGATGTCGAGGGTCGCCGCGATCAGCCGCTGGTCGTAGCTGTCGCGCGGCCGGAACATGATCCGGTGCTCGCCGAAGGCGACCGGACGCCGGTACCGGTAGACCGTGCGGTGGCGGACGGAGAGGATCGGCAAGGTCGCAGGCTCCGGGCTCGCGCCGACACGCTCACCGGCGATGCAAGGGCCGGGCCCGTCCGCGCGGAGCGCCTCAGACCACCGGGGGAGCCGGATCGGCCGCGGCGCGCTCCGCCTCGACGAGCACGTCGAGGGGGCGCCAGGGCTTCGCGATGAAGACCGCCTCGGCCGGCAGCTCGGGGCGCGGCAGGCCATGGCCGGAGGTGATCACCAGCCGGGCCCGCGGCCACAGCGTCGCCACGGCGCGCGCCAGCTGAAGGCCGTCCATCTGTCCGGCCAGCCGGACATCGGCGAAGACCAGCGCGACGTCGCCGCCGCGCGCCTGGAGGACCGACAGGGCGGCCTCGGCGCTGTCGCAGCCGACCACGTCGAGCTCGGTCTCTTCCAGGAGGGTTTCGGCCAGGGCGCGGATCTCAGGATCGTCCTCGACGACGAGGGCGAGGCGCGGCGGATCGGCCTCGGGCACCGCGACGTCTGGCCCGCTCCGGGCGGTCTCGTCGTCCTCGCTCTGCCGGACGCGGCGGACCAGGGCGGCGAGGTGCTCCGGCACGCCCTCGGTGACGAGCTTATCGTAGAACGACGCCAGTGTCTGACCGATCTGGTCGAGCGGAATACCCGGTGACAGCGTATCGGTGAGCGGCAGGGGTGCGCTCGTCTGGTGCTTTTTCAAGGACTCCCCCCGAAGTCGACTTCCGCGCCGCTCGAGGACTCGGCGCTCACAGGAGGAAAGTCGGCAATCCGCCGCTGGTTGCGCCGGGGGTTCGGAATCCCGCCCGGCGTCACAGGGCCGTTACTGCGTGACGAGGCCGGCGTCGGCGTCGGCATACGCCATGATTCCGGAGACCTGGCGGACGTTCTGATAGCGCGTCCCGCGGGTGCTCATCATCGCCTCGAACTTCTCGTGCACCTGCGCGACCGACAGGCTCAGGGGCTTGCGGTGGCGGCCGCGCCCGACGAAGCGCCCGGCTGCGAAGAAGATCGAGCGGTTGGCGCGGGCGGGACCCGGGAGCAGCGCCGCCGCGGCGGCGGCCGGCTTGTTCACGACGTTGGCGAGGAACTCCTCGGCATCGTCCGGCCCGAGGAAGTGAGCGAGGTAGACCTCGCCGAGGGTCAGCTCGCGGCCGATGCGCAGGGCGATGCGGGCGGCGTCGCGCTTCAGCATCTCGCCGGCCATGAGGGCCGACAGGTACGGGTCGCGGCGCAGTTCCAGCACCCGGGCGCGCTCCGCCGGATCGGTGATCACCGGCCGGTCGTTGGCGTCGGATGTGATCAGCGCGGCCTCCTTCTCCAGCCCGTACTTGGCGCCGAAGTCGCGCACCACGCCGAGCCAGGTCCGCTCGATGAACTGGTAGAGGCCCGTCGCCGAGGAGGTCTTGGCCTGGACCGCCGTGACGAAACTCGATTCCTTGTCGGCCACCGCCATCAGCAGCACCGGATCGGTCTGGACCGCCTGGGCCGCCCGGACGATCGTCTGCACGAGGTGGCGCCGGATCTTCATCGGGCCGAACTCGAGGATGTCGTTCGGGTCGCCGACGGCGCTCTCCGAGAGCAGGAAGTCGTACGACACCCGGTCGACCGTGTTGGAGCCGAGCTCGGTGTCGAGGTCGTGAACCGGGGCGAAGCTGGCGGCTGCGCGCAGCGGCGTCTGCTCGAGCGGGGTGCTGAGGGCGACGGTGTGGATGCGCGGGCGCGGCATCGGGATCTCGGTAGCGGCCTCCGCCACCGACACGGCGGGCGACAGGCCGACTTTGGCGAGGTCCACGCCCGATCCGATCAGCGCGGCGCTGAGGCCGCCCGCGATCATCGAGACGGTGAGCAGCGAGCGGAATAGCGCGGGGCGGCTGCCATGGGCGCGGCCCAGCATGGGCTGTGCGGCGATCACGTCGGCGCGGCCCGAGCCGAAATGGCCCTGCTTACCGGCGATGGTCCTCGGCGATCCGACCGTGCGGCCCTGCATCGTTATCCCGACTCTCCACACGCCGTCGTGGCGCGACGGACTCACCATCGCTTGACAGATGTGGCGACAACACGGCCGTGCTTGTGGCCGAGTTGCGGCGTCCCGAGGAGATTTCGGGGCAGGCCGCCCGTGACTCGCGCGGCATCCCTCCTTAAGAGGGCGCCATGCGGGCGCCGGGCGGATGACGCGCGGCCGCCCTTTCCCGTCCGTCCTGCCAGAGTCAGCCCCGATGAGCGGCGTCAACGAGATCCGGTCGACCTTCCTCGACTACTTCGCCAAGGCGGGCCACGAGGTCGTGCCGTCCTCGAGCCTCGTGCCGAAGAACGACCCGACGCTGATGTTCACGAATGCCGGCATGGTGCAGTTCAAGAACGTCTTCACCGGGATGGAGAAGCGCGCCTACGACCGGGCGACGACGGCGCAGAAATGCGTGCGGGCCGGCGGCAAGCACAACGACCTCGACAATGTCGGGTACACCGCGCGCCATCACACGTTCTTCGAGATGCTCGGCAACTTCTCATTCGGCGACTACTTCAAGGACCGCGCGATCGAGCTGGCCTGGACGCTGATCACCAAGGAGTTCGGCCTCAAGCCCGACAAGCTCCTCGTCACCGTCTACGCCGACGACGACGAGGCCGCAGGCCTGTGGAAGAAGATCGCCGGCTTCTCCGACGACAAGATCATCCGGATCGGGACCTCCGACAATTTCTGGCAGATGGGCGATACCGGCCCGTGCGGCCCCTGCTCGGAGATCTTCATCGACCAGGGCCCGGCGCTGCAGGGCGGCCCGCCCGGCTCGCCGGACGAGGACGGCGACCGCTTCCTCGAGTTCTGGAACCTCGTGTTCATGCAGTACGAGCAGCTGGAGCCGGGCGTCCGGAACCCGCTGCCGCGGCCGTCGATCGACACCGGCATGGGCCTGGAGCGCATGGCGGCGATCCTCCAGGGCGTCCACTCGAACTACGACACCGACCTGTTCCGCGCCCTGATCGACGCCGTCGCTCACGCGGTCTCGCGGGCGCCGGAGCCGGCCACGATGGCGTCCTACCGGGTGATCGCCGACCACCTGCGGGCGTCCTCCTTCCTGGTGGCCGACGGCGTGCTGCCGGGCAACGAGGGCCGCGGCTACGTGCTGCGCCGGATCATGCGCCGGGCCATGCGTCACGCCGAGATCCTCGGCGCTCGCGAGCCCACCATGTTCCGCCTCGTGCCGACCCTCGTGCGCGAGATGGGCCAGGCCTACCCGGAGCTGATGCGGGCCGAGAGCCTGATCGCCGAGACCCTGAAGCTCGAGGAGACCCGCTTCCGCCGCACTCTGGAGCGGGGCCTGTCGATCCTCGACGCCGAGAGCCGCGACCTCCGGGAGGGCGACAAGCTCTCCGGCGAGACCGCCTTCACCCTCTACGACACCTACGGTTTCCCCCTCGACCTGACGCAGGACGCCCTCAAGGCCCGCGGCATCGGCGTGGACACCGACGCCTTCGCGGCGGCGATGCAGCGCCAGAAGCAGGCGGCCCGCGAGGCCTGGAAGGGCTCCGGCGAAGCGGCCACCGAGACGGTGTGGTTCGGCCTGCGCGAGCGCGTCGGCGCCACGGAGTTCCTGGGCTACGAGACAGAGAACGCCGAGGGCATCGTCACGGCGCTCCTGCGCGACGGCGCCGAGGTGACCACCCTCGCGGCGGGCCAGACCGGCCTCGTGCTCGTCAACCAGACGCCGTTCTACGGAGAATCGGGCGGCCAGGTCGGCGATACCGGGCTGATCCTGGCTCCGGGCGTGCGGGCGCGGGTCACCGACACACAGAAGAAGCTCGGCGACGTGTTCGTCCACCACGTCACTGTCGAGGAGGGGGCTCTGAGCCTCGACCAGCCGGTCGAGCTCAAGGTCGACAACGTCCGCCGGAAGGCGATCCGGGCCAACCACTCGGCCACCCACCTGCTGCACGAGGCCCTGCGGCAGGTTCTGGGCGACCACGTCGCTCAGAAGGGCTCCCTGGTCAGCCCCGAGCGCCTGCGCTTCGACATCAGCCACCCGAAGCCGATCGAGGCCGACGAACTCGCCCGGGTCGAGGACATCGCCAACGCGGTGCTGCTGCAGAACGCGCCCGTCGTCACGAAGCTGATGGCGGTCGACGACGCGATCGCGTCGGGCGCCCGCGCGCTGTTCGGCGAGAAGTACGGCGACGAGGTGCGGGTGGTCTCGATGGGGCTGCCGGTCGACGGCGAGGCCGCGCAACCGCGCGCCAGGAACTTCTCCGTGGAGCTCTGCGGCGGCACCCACGCCGCGCGCACCGGCGACATCGGGGCGATCACCATCGTGGCGGAGAGCGCGGTGGGCGCGGGCGTGCGCCGGATCGAGGCGCTGACGGCCGACGCGGCGCGCCGCCATCGGGCCGAGGAGGCCCGGACGCTCGCGGCGCTCGCCGGCATCCTCAGGGCGCCGGTCGCGGAGGCGCCCGACCGCCTGACCGCGCTGATGGAGGATCGGCGGCGCCTGGAGCGCGAGCTGGCCGAGACCCGCCGCAAGCTCGCCATGGGCGGCGAGGGCGGCCCGGGCACGGGCGCGCAGCAGACCGAGATCGGCGGCGTCGCCTTCCGCCGCTCCGTCATCGAGGGGCTCGACATGCGCGACCTCAAGCCGATCGTCGACGAGGAGAAGAAGCGCCTGGGCTCCGGCATCGTGGCGGTGGTCGGCATCGGACCGGACGGCAAGGCCGGGCTGGTGGTCGGCGTCACCGACGACCTGACCGCGCGCTACGACGCGGTCGGGCTGGTCCGGGCCGGCGCCGGGGCGCTCGGCGGGAAGGGCGGCGGCGGCCGCCGCGACATGGCGCAGGCCGGCGGCCCGAACGGGGCCGGGGCCGAGGCCGCCCTCGACGCCGTCGCGCAGGCCCTCACCGAGGCCGCCTGAGGCGCGACGGCCCGCGGAACGGCCGCAGCGTCACCGGCGCGGCCCGATCGTCCTCCGCGAGACCGGCGCGGTCGCCCCGAGAGGGCCCCGCGCCCGCTCCGGCCCCGGGCGAACACCGCGGCCCCCCTCGCGGGTCCTGCACCGCGCGGGTCACCGGGGGGCAGGCGCCATCACCGGCTGCCGCCGCCACCACCGCCCTGCGGCGCGACCCGCGACGGCTGGTTGGCATTGCCCGCCGCCGCCGAGTTGTTGGAGATCGTGTCCGCCGGCCGGCCGGTGGGCGAGTAGCTCACGGCGGCTTCGTTCCCGGTGGCGTCGATCTGCTGGCTCACCACGCCCGGCGCGCCGGGAGCGGGCGCGACGGGCCGGGCCTCGACCTGGGCGCTGGCCGGAGCGACGGTGGCGAGGGCGAGAAGGGCGGCGAGACATGTCCGGGTCATGAGAATCCTTGCTGATTCCAGACCCTGGCAACCTCGGTCGCGCGCGATCGATCCCGCGATGTTGCGACGCGGCACCGTCTCGCTTCGGCACCGGCCGCGCGCGCTCACTTCACGCGCGTCCAGGTCTGCCGCTTGCAGAACACGCTCATGACGCAGCCGGAGACCTCGAGCGAGTCGGGTCCCGTGAGCTTCAGCGAACCGGAATAGGTCTTGCCGTCATTCGGGTTGTAGAGAGACCCCGAGAAGCCGCCGCCTTCGGGCTGTCGCGCGTCGAGGATCTGGACGCCGACGACGCTGCGGCCGCGCAGGGCCGGATCCGGGTTCTTCGCGTCGAGCCCCTTCCCGGGCGCGCTGAGGATCGTGCCGCAATAGCCGCCGCCGCAGGGCGCGATGCGGACTTTCGAGCTGCCGGTCTCCGTCAGCCAGACGCCGGCCGGGTCGACAGCCAGCGCCGGTCCGCACGCCGCTCCCGTCGCGAGCAGAGCCAGTATCGTGCGACGAAGCCTCGAACCCATTCCTGTTCCTCCCAACCGAGAACGCGGTCGGGTTCTTACCGCGATGCCTGCGGTAGCGCACCGCCCAGATACGTCTCGACGACCTCGCAGAACGGCTGCCCGGCCCCGGTCGACAGCACGGCGTCGATCTCGAAGAGCGGATCGTCCGGTCCGGGCGCGGCGCTCCGCACCGGCGCGCGTACCTCGACGGTGCTGCGCACCGGGGCGAGGGGGCGCACGACCCGGCCGAAGGGGGTGCGGGTGGTGTCCAGCGTCGCGTTCATCTCCGGCGTGAGCCGGGCCGGCACGTACCAGTTATCCGCCTCGGACAGCACGCGGTCGCCGCAGGCGAGGCGGACGCGGCGGTAGCGCACCGGCTCGTCCGGGCCGATCCCGAGACGGGCGCGCTGCGCGGCCGTCAGGGGCTTGTCGGCCACGGGCACGCGTTCCGCCACGAGGTGCGGGTCTCCGGCGAGCTTGTAGTCGGCACACCAGCTCTCAAGGGCGAAGGTCGCGCTGTGCGCCGCCAGGATGCGGCTGCGTAGCGAGGCGATGAGCGCCTGCGGTCCCTCGGCCGGTGACGGCGCGTCGGCCGGCTTCGGCGCGACGGCGGCATCGCGTGCCCAGCCCGGTGACACGGTCACCGCGACCGATCCCAGCAGCACCGCGAGGGCGAGGGGCGGCACCCGGAGGCCGGGTGCGGGCCCGGTGCGCCGACGGTCCCTGCACGCCGATCGATCCCGCACCCGTGACGGCACAATGCGGACGGCATGGCGGGAAGACTTTCCGGTGTGCCACAGCATCTCGGGCTATATCCTCGCAGCTGAACCACCAGATCTTCGCCAGCTGCCGCAGCGCCGAGGCCCGGCAGAACGCGCCGGCCGGGCCGCTTCCCGGCCGAGCCGGCGACGGAGGGCGAGATCTAGACAACACGCGGCGATCCGTCGAGCCGGCCGCGCGTCGGGACGGCCGAGTTTGGGCCCGTCGACGCGCCTACCGACGGGCCAACGGGGGCAGGTCGGTGCAGAGGCCGAGGCCGGCTTCCGCCGCGAGTCCGATGGTCTCGCCGAGTGTCGGGTGGGGGTGGATCGTCCGGCCGATATCGGTGGCGTCGGCGCCCATCTCGATCGCCAGCGCGACCTCGCCGATCATGTCGCCGGCGCTTGGGCCGACGATGGCGCCGCCAACGACGCGCCTGGTCTGCGCGTCGAACAGCAGCTTGGTCAGGCCGTAATCGGCGCCGTTGGCGATGGCCCGGCCCGAAGCGGCCCAGGGGAAGCGCGCCACCTCGACGGCCCGCCCGGCCGCCTTCGCGGCCGTCTCGGTGAGTCCGGCCCAGGCGATCTCCGGGTCGGTGTAGGCGACCGAGGGGATGACGGCCGCGTCGAACCCGGCCTTGTGGCCGGCGGCCGCCTCGGCGGCGACGTGGCCCTGATGCACCGCCTTGTGGGCGAGCATCGGCTGGCCGACGCAATCGCCGATGGCGAAGATGTGCGGCACGTTCGTGCGCATCTGGGCGTCCACCGGCACGAAGCCGCCGTCCAGCGCCACGCCGGCCGCGTCGAGACCGAGCGTCGCCCCGTTGGGCCGGCGGCCTGCGGCCTGGAGCACGAGGTCGTAGGTTCCGGGCTCGGCCTCACCCGAGAAGGTCACGGCGATCCCGTCCGGTCTCGCCTCGGCGGAGACGACCTCGACCCCCGTCAGGACGCGGTCGAAACGGTGCGCGTTGCGCTTCGTCCAGACGCTCACGAGATCCCGGTCGACGCCCTCGAGCAGGCTGGGCAGGCGCTCCACCACGTCGACCCGCGCGCCGAGCGCGCTGTAGACGGTCGCCATCTCCAGGCCGATGATGCCGCCGCCGATCACCAGAAGCCGGCGCGGCACCGCGGGCAGTTCCAGCGCCCCGGTGGAATTCACGATCCGCGGGTCGTCCGGGAGCATCGGCAGGGCCACCGGCGCCGAGCCCGCCGCCACGACGGCGCCCGTGAAGGTGATGTCGCGCGTGCCGCCGTCGTGCAGCGTCACCGAGACCGTGTCGGGCCCGGTGAAGCGGGCGGTCCCGCGGACCACCTCGACCTTGCGCTGGCGCGCCATCTGGGCGAGCCCGTCGGTGAGGCGGCGGACAGTGCCGGCCTTGAAGGTCCGCAGCTTCTCCAGATCGACCGTCGGCGCGCCGAAGCTGATCCCGTGCGCGGCCAGCCGGACGGCCTCCTCGGTGACCGCGGCCACGTGCAGCAGCGCTTTCGACGGGATGCAGCCCACGTTGAGGCAGACGCCGCCGAGGGTCGCGTGGCGCTCGACCAGGACCACCCGCTGCCCGAGATCGGCGGCCCGGAAGGCGGCCGAGTAGCCGCCCGGTCCGCCGCCGATCACCAGGAGGTCGCAGCCCGCCTCCGCCCGGGGCTCCGGCGGCGGCGCGGCGGGGCGCGGCGCGGGGACCGGAGCGGTGAGCGGCTCGGCGCGCGCGCCGGGCGCCTCGACCGCGAGGCGGGCGACGAGGGTGCCGGCCGAGACCGTGTCGCCGAGGCCGACCAGCATCTCCACGAGGCGGCCAGCCGCTGGGGAAGGGATGTCCAGCGTCGCCTTGTCGGACTCGACCACCAGCAGGGTCTGGTCCTTGTCGACCGGCTGGCCGGGCGCCACCGGGATCTCGATGACGGGCACGTCGGCGTAGTCCCCGAGATCGGGGACGCGGATGTCGAAGGTCTCGGGCATGGCGGCGGCCGTCACAGGAGGGCGCGGCGCAGGTCCGACAGGACCGACGCCACGTGGCCGAGGAAGCGGGCGGCGGCGACGCCGTCCACGACGCGATGGTCCCAAGAGAGGCTGAGCGGCAGGATCAGGCGCGGCTGGAAGGCTTTGCCGTCCCACACCGCCTCGGTGCGGGAGCGCGCCGCGCCCAGGATGGCGACCTCGGGGGCGTTGATGATCGGGGTGAAGCCGTCGCCGCCGATGCCGCCGAGCGACGAGACCGAGAAGCAGCCGCCCTGCATGTCGGAGCCCGGAAGGGTTCCGGACCGGGCCTTCTCGGCCATCGCGGCCATCTCGGTGGCGATCTCGATGAGGCCCTTGCGGTCGCAGTCGCGCACCACCGGCACCATCAGGCCCTTCGGCGTATCCACCGCGAAGCCGACATGGACGTAGCCCTTCAGGACGAGGTCGCCGCCCTCGAGCGAGGCGTTGAATCGCGGGTAGGCGCGCAGCGCCGAGGCCGCCGCCTTGATCAGGAAGGCGACCATGGTGACCCGGGCAGGCGGCGTGCGCGTCTCCTTGTTCAGGCCGAGCCGGAACGACTCGATCTCGGTGACGTCGGCACGGTCGAAATTGGTCACGTGCGGGATCGTCAGCCAGTTGCGGCTGAGATTCGCCCCCGAGAGGCTCTGGATGCGCGACAACGGTTCGCGCCGGACCGGCCCGTACTTGGCGAAGTCCACCTCCGGCCAGGGCGGTAGGCCGGCGCCGATCCCGGACGCGGCGACGGGCGCCTGGGCCGGCGCACCGAGGGCCGCCTTGACGAAGGCGTGCACGTCCTCGCGCAGGATCCGCCCCTTCGGCCCGGTGGCGGCGACGCGGTCGAGACCCACGCCGAGCTCGCGGGCGAGCTGGCGGACGGACGGGCTGGCATGCACGTCGCCGCGGGTCGCCTGAATCGGCTCCGACGAGGCGCGACCGACTCCGTCTGCCGTCCGGGAGAGGGGCGGGGTGAGGGGGGCGCCGTCTCCGGAATGCCCTGATCTCTCACCCTGTCCCTCTCCCGCACGGGAGAGGGGCGCCGCGCTCCGGTCGGGGGGCGCCGAGGCCGCGACAGCGGGCGATGTGTCAGGCACCGGTGCGGCCCCGCCGCCCTCCGCGGGCTCCACCGTCAGGATCGGCGTTCCCTCCGACACCTTCGACCCCACCGCGACCAGCAACTCGCGCACGATGCCGGCGACCGGGGAGGGGACCTCCATGGTGGCCTTGTCGGACTCGATGCTCAGGATCAGGTCGTCCACCGCGAGACGGTCGCCGGGCTTCACCAGAAGCTCGATGACCGGCACGTCCCGGTAGTCGCCGATATCCGGAAGGGCGATCTGCAGCGCGGCGCTCATGCGGTCGGATGTCCGTAGGTCGGGCGTTCGGAGAAGGGGTGGGACGGGCGGCGCCCCTCGGCGGGGCGCCCGGCCTCAGATCGTCCAGGGCGCGGGCGCGTCCGCCGCGATGCTGTAGCGGCGGATCGCGTCCGCCACCGTCGCACGCGGCACCGTGCCGGCCTCGGCGAGGGCGTGCAGGGCGGCGACGACGACGTGCTGCCGGTCGACCTCGAAGAAGCGGCGGAGCGCGTTGCGGGTGTCGCTCCGCCCGAACCCGTCGGTGCCGAGGGCGACGAATCGCGCGCCGACATAGGAGGCGATCAGCTGCGGGTAAGCCCGGACGTAGTCGCTCGCCGCGACGACGGGCGCCGGGCCCGGCAGCAGCGCCGCCACGTGGCTGACCGGCGCCTCGGCCTCCGGGTTGAGCATCGCCTGCCGCTCGGCCTCGCGGGCATCGCGGGCCAGCTCGCTGAAGCTCGTCACGCTGAACACCTCGGCCGCGACGCCGAAATCCTGCGCGAGCAGCGCCGCCGCCGCGATCACCTCCGGCAGGATCGCTCCGGAGCCGAGGAGGCGCACGGCGGCGCTTCCCGCCTCAGGCCCCGACAGGCGGTACATGCCCTTCAGGATCCCGGCCTCCGCTCCCTGCGGCATGGAGGGCTGGGCGTAGTTCTCGTTCATCGCGGTGAGGTAGTAGAAGGCGTCCTCGCCCTCCTCCATCATCGCCCGGGCCCCCCGGTCGACGATCACCGCCATCTCGTACGCGAAGGCCGGATCGTAGGCCCGGCAGTTCGGGATCGCGGCGGCCTGCATGTGGCTCGATCCGTCCTGATGCTGCAGGCCCTCGCCGCCGAGCGTCGTGCGGCCCGCCGTGGCGCCGATCAGGAAGCCGCGGGCCCGCTGGTCGGCCGCCGCCCAGATCAGGTCGCCGACTCGCTGGAAGCCGAACATCGAGTAGTAGATGTAGAACGGCAGCATCGACAGGCCGTGGACGCTGTAGGACGTGGCCGCCGCGGTCCAGGACGAGATCGCCCCGGCCTCGGTGATGCCCTCCTCCAATAGCTGCCCGTCCCGGGCCTCGCGGTAGTAGAGCATGGAGCCGGCATCCTCCGGCTCGTAGAGCTGCCCCTGCGGCGCGTAGATCCCGACCTGCCGGAACAGGTTGGCCATGCCGAAGGTCCGCGCCTCGTCGGCGACGATCGGCACGATGCGCGGCCCGAGATCCTTGTGCTTCAGGAGGTTGCCGAACAGGCGCACCACCGCCGTGGTCGTCGACATCTCCTTGCCGCCGGCCTCCAGGGCGAAGCCCGCGTAAGTGGAGAGCGCCGGAACCGCGACGGTCGGCGCGGTGCGGCGGCGAGCCGGCAGGACGCCGCCGAGTGTCTCCCGGCGCTCGCGCAGGTAGCGCATCTCGGCGCCGTCCTCGGCCGGCTTGTAGAAGGCGAGACCCTCCACCTGGGCATCCGACAGCGGCAGGGCGAACCGGTCGCGGAACGCCCGCAGCGCGTCGACGTCGAGCTTCTTGGCCTGGTGGGCGGTCATGCGCGACTCGCCCGCGCCGCCCATGCCGTAGCCCTTCTTGGTCTTGGCCAGGATCACCGTCGGCCGGCCCTTGGTGGCCTTGGCGGCCGCGAAGGCCGCGTAGAGCTTGCGGAAGTCGTGGCCGCCGCGCTTCAGCCGGTCGACGTCGGCGTCCGACATGTGGGCGACGAGCTCGCGCACCTCCGGGTCCTCGCCGAAGAAGTGCGCGAGGTTGTAGGCGCCGTCCTTGGCGCCGAGCGTCTGGTACTTGCCGTCCACCGTCTCGGCGAAGCGGCGCAGCAGGGCGTGGTTGGTGTCGCGGGCGAAGATCCCGTCCCACTCCGAGCCCCACAGCACCTTGATGACGTTCCAGCCGGCGCCGCGGAACAGGCTCTCCAGCTCCTGGATGATCTGGCCGTTGCCGCGCACCGGCCCGTCGAGCCGCTGCAGGTTGCAGTTGATGACGAAGGTCAGGTTGTCGAGATTCTCGCGTGCCGCCAACGCGAGGCCGCCGATCGACTCGGGCTCGTCCATCTCGCCGTCGCCGAACACGCCCCAGACGTGGCGGCCGGCGGTGTCGGCGAGGCCCCGGTCGCCGAGGTAGCGCATGAATCGCGCCTGGTAGACCGCGTGGATCGGCCCGATGCCCATCGAGCCGGTGGGGACCTGCCAGAAATCCGGCATCAGCCAGGGATGCGGGTAGGAGCACAGCCCGTCGCCGGCGATCTCCTGGCGGTAGTGCTTCAGCTGCTCCTCGGAGAGCCGGCCCTCGAGGAAGGCCCGGGCGTAGACGCCCGGCGCCGAGTGCGGCTGGAAATAGACGAGGTCGCCGTCCGTGCCGCCCTTGAAGAAGTGGTTGAACCCGACCTCGAACAGCTCCGCCGCCGAGGCGTAGCTCGCCACGTGGCCGCCGAGCTCGCCGTAGGCCATATTGGCGCGCACCACCATGGCGAGGGCGTTCCAGCGCATGATCGAGGTCAGGCGCTCCTCGATGTCGAGGTCGCCGGGGTAGCGCGGCTGCTTCTCCAGCGCGATCGTGTTCCGGTAGGGCGAGTAGGGCAGGGCCTCGTCGAGGATGCCGATCTCCTTCGAGCGCCGCTCCAGGCGGTCGAGGATGAACCGGGCCCGGGCCGCGCCCTCGGTGCGGAAGACGGATTCCAGCGCGGCGAGCCAGTCCTGGGTCTCGGCCGGGTCGTGATCCACCTCGGCGGACCGCGCGATCGTGGCTTTCGGCGGTATGGCGTTCATCGGCGCGGCCTCCCTGTTCAGCGCGATCATACGGGGATCGCCGCGGCGGGACATGCCGATTATTTGCTGTGTTTCCGCGTTGCGCGGATTGATATTTCGCGATGCCGGTTATAGGCGGCAAATCATGCCGCGCCGGTCATTGCTCCCGATCCGGCGCCCGTGGCTGCGCACAGCGGCCGGAGACCGGAGATCGAACCCATGCCCGCACGTCCGGCCGCCCTCGACGCCGCGAGCTTGCGCATCCTCGAATGCTTGCAGCAGGACAGCGAGATCAGCGTCGCGGACCTCGCCGAACGGGTGGGTCTGTCGACGTCGCCGTGCTGGCGCCGCGTCAACGACCTGAAGGAGGCGGGCGTGATCCGCGGCTGCGTGGCGGTGGTCGACCCGCTCAGTCTCGGGCTCGCGGTCAACGTGTTCGTCCACGTGTCGCTGGAGAAGCAGACCCAGGCCGCGCTCCAGGCGTTCGACGAGGCGGTGCGCGGCCGACCGGAGGTGATGGAGTGCTACCTGATGAGCGGCGAGGCCGACTACATGCTCCGGGTCGTGGTCGAGGATCTCGGCCAGTACCAGAAGCTCGTCCTCGATCACCTCACGCGGATCCCCGGCGTGGCCAACATCCGCTCGAGCTTCGCGCTCGGGCAGGTGAAGTACACGACCGCCCTGCCGCTCGGGCACCTGACCCGCTGACGAGCGCGGCGACCGCCTGGGCTCCCGGTGTCGAATCTAGAGGACCGAAGGATCTCGGGGGCGGAGGCCCGAGAGGGCCGCGTCGCGCGCGAGAGGAATGGTGGAGCCTAACGGGATCGAACCGATGACCTCTTCCATGCCATGGAAGCGCTCTCCCAGCTGAGCTAAGGCCCCATATTTTCAACAGCGGTCCGCATCCCCGACAGGGCTGCGTCACGCAAGGGTGGAATGGTGGAGCCTAACGGGATCGAACCGATGACCTCTTCCATGCCATGGAAGCGCTCTCCCAGCTGAGCTAAGGCCCCACTTTAACACCCGCCGCGGTTTGGGTCCCGCGGGGTCTCGCCGTTCCGGGTCGCGGCCGGCGAGGCCGGTTCTATAGGCGGCTCGCCTCGCGGACTCAACCCCCTTTTTCGCTGCCGCCCGAGGTTTCTGCGGGGGGCTGGGTCGGGGGTATGGAGGCCGCCTCAACCCTCCTCGTCGTTCTCGATATCGCCGTCGATCAGGTCGGAGACGTCGTCGTCGCCGGCGTCCTCTTCCTCCAAGAAGGTGTCGTCGTCCGAAGAGTCCCCGTCCTCGACCGAGTCGTCCTCGGGCGTCGGATCCGCGTCGTCCTCTGCGGCTTCGACTTCGTCGAGGGAGACCATCTCCGGCCCCTTCTCGTCCGTCTCGTCCTCATCGTCGTTGTTGGCCGGCCCCCGCGACAGTGCCGGGGGCGCCGCACGGCTGGACGTGGCGACCGCTTGGTAGACCGCGCCGCATTTCGGGCAGACGGCGGGATCGCGGGCGAGGTCGTAGAACTTCGCGCCGCAGCTCATGCACTGGCGCTTCAAGCCAAGTTCCGGTCGGGCCACGGGCGGACACCTCGTCGTCAGTACTGTCTCGGGGGAGGGGCCCCGTTAGTCGCGGTGGCGGCCCCTGTCAATCGACCCCGCGCAGGGCGCTCGGAGCGGCGCGCGCCGGCGCTCCGCGGCCTGGGATCGGCGCGGGCGACGGGTGGATGACGGCGGGCGGTGCCCGTGTTAACCGCGCGGCGATTTCACCGTCCGATTGCAGCGCCGCGGCACGCCCGCGCGACGCGCCGGATCCAGGCCCACGTCTCAGAGCCCGAACGGACGTCCCGTGTCGCACGATTCGAGTCCCCAGCCCCTCACCGCCGCGCCGGGCGCTCCGCTGCGCGGACGCCTGCGCCCGCCCGGCGACAAGTCGATCTCGCACCGGTCCATGATCCTCGGCCTGCTCAGCCAGGGCGAGACGCGGGTCGAAGGTCTGCTGGAGGGCGACGACGTCCTGCGCACCGCCGCCGCCGCGAAGGCGCTCGGGGCGGGTGTCGAGCGCCTCGGTCCGGGCCGCTGGCGGGTCCAGGGCGTCGGTATCGGCGGCCTCGGCGATCCGGCCGACGTGCTCGATTTCGGCAATGCCGGCACGGGTTCCCGGCTGATGATGGGCGTGGTCGGCGGACAGCCGGTAACCGCGACCTTCGACGGCGACGCCTCCCTCCGCTCGCGGCCGATGCGCCGCATCCTCGACCCCCTCACCCGGATGGGCACGCAGGTCCTGTCCGAGGCCGAGGGCGGCCGGGTTCCCCTGACCCTGCGGGGCCCCAGGGAGGCGATCCCGATCACCTACGAGACCCCGGCGGCCTCGGCGCAGATCAAGTCGGCGGTGCTGCTCGCCGGGCTCAACGCGCCCGGCGTCACCACCGTGATCGAGGCGGCCGCGACCCGGGACCACACCGAGCGGATGCTGCGCCTGTTCGGCGCCGCGGTCAGCGTCGAGCCGCACGGTCCGGGCGGCCACGGCCGCAAGGTCGCGCTGACCGGTCAGCCGACCCTGCGCGGCACCGACGTGGTGGTGCCGGCCGACCCGTCCTCGGCGGCGTTCCCGCTGGTGGCGGCGCTGATCGCGCCCGGCTCCGACGTGGTGATCGAGGGCGTGATGATGAACCCGCTGCGCATCGGGCTGATCACGACGCTCCTCGAGATGGGCGCGCAGATCGAGCGCGTGGCCGAGCGGGAGGAGGGCGGCGAGACCGTGGCCGACCTGCGCGTGCGCGCGAGCCGCCTGAACGGCGTCGACGTGCCGGCCGAGCGGGCGCCCGCGATGATCGACGAGTACCCGGTGCTGGCGGTGGCGGCGAGCTTCGCGGAGGGCCGGACCCGGATGAGCGGCCTGCACGAGCTGCGGGTGAAGGAATCGGACCGCCTCGCCGCCGTGGCGGCCGGGCTGGCGGCCAACGGTGTCCGCCACACGGTCGAGGGCGACGACCTCGTGGTCGAGGGCGACGGCGCCGCGGCGCCGGGCGGCGGGACGGTCGAGACCCATCTCGATCACCGCATCGCCATGGCGTTCCTGGTGATGGGACTCGCGGCGCGGAACCCGGTCACGGTCGATGACGGCGCGATGATCGCCACGAGCTTCCCGAGCTTCCTTCCGACCATGCAGGCCCTCGGCGGCCGGATCGGGGCGTGACCGCCATGCCGCTCGTCATCGCTATCGACGGACCGGCCGCGTCCGGCAAGGGCACCCTCGCCAAGCGCCTGGCCGATCATTACGGCCTGCCGCATCTCGACACCGGACTCCTCTATCGGGCGGTTGCGCTGGCGGTCATCGATGCGGGCCTGTCGCTGGACGATGCCGCGGCCGCGGCGCGGGCTGCCCAGGCCCTCGACGCCGGCCGGCTCGAAGACCCGCGACTGCGCGAGCGGGCGATGGGCGAGGCGGCCTCCCGCGTCTCGTCGGTGCCCGAGGTCCGCGCCGGTCTGCTCGCGTGGCAGCGCCGCTTCGCCGCCGACCCGCAGGGGGCGGTGCTCGATGGGCGCGACATCGGCACGGTGGTCTGCCCCGAGGCCTCGGTGAAGCTGTTCATCACCGCCTCATCCGAGGAGCGCGCCCGCCGCCGCCACCGGGAACTGGCTGGCCGCGGCGAGGCCGCGACCTTCGCGGCGATCCTGGCCGATATCGAGGCCCGCGACGCTCGGGACGCGTCGCGCAGCGCCGCGCCCCTGCGCATGGCCGACGACGCGGTCCGGCTCGACACCACGGAGCTCGACGCGGACGCGGCTTTCAACGAGGCCCGCGACATCGTCGAGCGGACCCGCGGCGACGCGGCCTGAGGGTTGTCCACCTCCGTCGTGTTGACCCCCCGGGCCCGCTCACCTATTGCGGACGCGCCGTCCCCGACGGGCCGCCGCGCGGCCCGGGACGCGAGCGCGTAGCTCAGCTGGTAGAGCAACGGACTTTTAATCTGTAGGTCCTGGGTTCGAGTCCCAGCGCGCTCACCATTCTGCCAGCACGATCTGTTTCTCAGAGTGGCCCGACAATTCGCTGCTGCCCCGCGCGAAGCCTGGGGTGCACGCGGGTAGCACTGATCGGCACAGGACAGCCCTGGCCCGCGACAGCGCCGGCCTGCCATCGATGATCGCCCCCTGACAGAGCCCGCCACCATACTCATGGGCGGCGTCGCGTATCGGCTCGGGTCTCGCGCGGGTGAGAACAGGTTCGCCCGCTTGTGAGGAGATCTGACCGGGGCGGAGCGCTTCACCTGCCGAGCGACGGACCACCGGAGGTGCCGCCAGTCCCAGGCGGCCCGCTTGTGGGCGTGCCGCCGATGTTCACGCCCGGCGTGGTGCCGGGCACGGGGGTGTTGCTAGAGTTGGCCTCGTTGCCGCGAGTGAACGGTCTCGGGCCAAGATCTCGAGCGCCAGGAGGCGCCCCACCAGTGCTGGTCGGGGGTCTCACCCCGGTGTTGCCGGCACCTCCCGTGACTACCTGGGCTGCGGCGGGGCCCGCCAGGACGAGACTGAGAGCGCCGGCGAGCGCCATCGTGGTGCGGTTCATGCGATTGTCCATGCTGCTGCTGCGGCACTGGAACGGCCGAGGTGTCGCGAAGTTCGACTGGGCTCGAACGAAGGCATGATGGTGGGGCAGGACCTCAGCGCCACCACGTTGCCGGGATCGTCAGCGGGCGCGGGCAGATGGCGTCTCTGCCCGGACCGCCGCCCTGATCCGCGGACTCGGACCGCCGGCTCGGGCTCCGGCTGCTGCCGGCCGATGTGACCGCTGTCCACCGAGGAGACCCTGCCGCCCCGCACGGATGCGACTTGCGAGCGGCTGGCTGACGCCACAGCGACGTGCGATCCCGCGACCGCAGCTCGATCACGCGACGCCTGTCGGCAATCGCGCGGCGCACGCCGTCATCGAAGTCGGCCCCGGCACTGTGCAGGATGACAGCGCGCAGGCCGTCCTGGCGCGCCGCACGGGAGTTCGCCGAGGCCCGCCTGAAGTCTGCCGCTTCGCGGTCGAAACCTATGCCATCGCTTGGACGAGCGTGAGGAGGGTTGATGCGACAGCCAGGGCCCCGACGAGGGCGAAGGTGGCGAGGATGAATGCGTGCATCGGTGCTGCTTCCCGTGCGTCCGCGTCGACGCGGCGGTCCAGACATGCCCGATGCACAAGGGTGCCGCAGTGTCACGGCGCACGGACGGCTAATATCGAGCTCTCGTGTATCAGTCCCGGCGCGCTCACTAAATCCTCGACCGTCGTTCCCGACAGCCGGCGCGGTCACCCCTCCGCCCGCACGAAGATCGGAACCCCTGGTTGCGCTTTGGGTTGGGCTCCCAACGCAACTGCGAAGGAGTCACCGATGCGGAAGCTCGCTCTCATCTCAGCCGTCACCCTGTCCCTCGGCGCGCTCGGCGCCACCGGCGCCCAGGCGCAGGGCTATGGCTACGGCGGCCATCACGGCTACGGCTACGGCCGCGGCTACGATCGCGGTTACGGCCACCGGCGCGATTTCGGCTATCGCCGGCACCGCGGCCTGTCGACCGGGGCCGCGATCGGCCTCGGTATCGCGGGCGCGGCCGCCGGCGCTGCCGCGGCGGGCGCCTTCGATCGGGGCCCGGGCTACTACGGCCGCGGCTACTGAGCCGTCGCGGTCTGACGGAGCAGAGTTCCGCCGCCACCGCGGCGGGACTCTCCTTTATGAGGGCAGCCTGGCTCAGCGCAGCCAGCGCCGGATCCGCTCCCGCAGTGTCGGGCGGACCGCCCGCCGCGCCCGCGCCGCGGCGAAGCGATCGATCCGGATCCGGTCATTCGGAACCTGCCGCAGGAACCGCTCAGCGATCTCGAAGATCACGATGTCCGGCCGGACCTCCTCGACGTAGGCCCAATCGATGTTCGCCGACCAGATCGCGTGGATTTCCCCGAAGGTCTCGGCCAGCATCGCGGTGAGGCGGGCCCCCGGGCTGTAGATGTAGGAATCGCCGAACAGCACCACGCGCCGCGGATCCGGCGCTTCCTTGTTCTGAAGGACGACGCGGGATCCGACGAACAGCCCGCGCGGACGCGCGGCCCGTCCCGATTCCCGTACCGCCACAAGCGCGTTCGCCTCGATCCGCGCCGCGCGGCGCGGGAAATCGTAGGCGACGTACGCCTCATCGACCGGGGGAACGAGCTTCTCGCCGAGGTCGAAGGTGAAGCGCTCGGTCACGCTGGTTCCGGCGAAGACGTGCGCGGCCGCCGGCGCGTCCAGCGCCTCGCAGAGCGCGCGGTACGCCGTCAGGTAGCCCCGGTAGGTCCAGTGCGTGTCCGTACGCAAGTAGACCGGCTCCTCGCCCCGCGTTTTCAGGAGCGGCGTCTGCAGGTCGACCATCGGTGCCCCGCTGTCGCCGGCAACCAGCCGGGCGAGCCGGACCCCGGGCGGATCGTCGAGCCCCGGGAAGGGGCGGCCGAGGAGGTCCGGATAGATCGCGAGCTTGTCGGGGACGACGGTGTGGACGTGCCGGATCCCGAGGGCGTCCAGGCGGCGCGCCCGCCGCCCGATGAGCCGCGTCCAGCGCTTCAGGATCCGTCGTGACCTCGCAGTCTCGCCGTAGAAAGCTTCGACCTCGCGGGCGCGTCCGACCCAGTAGAGCCAGCCATCGTGTCCCACGGCCACGCCGTTGCCGCTCGTCCTCAAAGCTCCAGGCCTCCCACTGCCCGCGACAATCCCCGTCGATGACGCTGGACGTCCCGCCTCGACGGATCCGCGCGGGATTGCAACCCCTTCGCCGCGGGAGGGGCGGACACGCCGCGGCGCACGGCCTTTTTCACCCGCGGACCGACCTCCCGGTGAAACTTTATGGCCGCGCCGCGGGTACTTCCGTCATGCGCACCACTCCGCGCGGCGTCGCGAAAAAGGGCCGGTCCATGTCCGCGCTTGTCACGTTCATCGGCTGCGGCCTCGTTCTCGCGGGGTTCGCAGCCGAGAAGTTCGCCGAGCATCGCTGGCTCGCGGCGAGCCGGCCCGCGCCGCTCGACACCCTCGCGGTTCTGGCCCTGGCACTGCCGGCCGTCGGGCTCACGCTGATGGCGACGCTCGCGGTCTGAGCGCACGGGACTCCCGTCTCACACCGCGTCGCCGCAGAACAGGACGCCGACCGTCCGCTCCTTGCGCCAGACGAGCTGGACCGCGTAGCGCATCTCCGCGCTCGCCAGCACAAGGTCGAACACGTCCTCCAGCAGCACCGCCTGGGAACCGAGGAATTCGAGCATCGCGCCGCGATCGGAGATGTTCTTGACCTGGCAGGGAAAACGCGCGCCGTCCCGGTTCTGCGCGAAGGCCAGCAGGGCGGTGGGCTTCCGGTCGGAAGCCCGGCGTTCCACGAAGGCGGCAGCGGGGCTGGCGTTGCGGGACACGGCCGAGGTTCCTGCCCAGGTCGGCCGGTATGGCGCGATATCAGTAAAAATGCACCGGATTCGCTAACATGTTATTGATAATCGGTCGCAGCGCCGAGAGATGGCAAGTCGCGTCCGGTTTATAAGATCGATCTCAGGTAATCACCGCCGGTCTTCTCTCGGCGGCCCTTCGCCCGCCTTGATGAACCGGCCGATCAGGAGGCCGAGCGGGATCGACACCAGGAACCATGTGCGCAGGAATCGCAGGGTGGTCATCGGCTCCCTCCGGCAGCGTTGCGAGTGTCGCATCCGCGGCCGTGCGCGACCATCCGGGGCCGGCGTCGCCGATGCGATCCTGAAACCTATCTGGTCCCGCGGGCGGCCTCTGCCAGTGGGTTCCCGGGCGGGGCCGCGTTGAGAGGACATCGGAGACGATCATGCGCAACCGCCCCGGCACGGCCCTGCTGGCGTCCGTCGCGATCGGCCTGCCGACGCTCGCCGCTGCGGAGGCGCCGGTTCCACCGCCCCGCGCCGCACCCGCGACCGATCCGGCTTCCGCGACGCAGCCTTGGCCGCCGAACTTCTCCCGCAGCGTGCAAGGGACCGGGGTGCCCGGCCTGGACGGCGGCCACGTCTTCCTCTGGAACAGGCCGCAGGGCTTCGATCCGGTCTCGACCCTGCGGGTCGACCGGCACGTGCCGGAAGGGTCGGGCGAGGCGACCCACACCTACAAGGCGCTCTGGGCGCTCGGCTCTACCGGCCCGCACAATGCCGGCTACGAGTGGACGATCACGGGCGAACTGCACAACCGCGCCCTCGCCAGCACCGGGGCGCAGAACGTCGCCGTCAACGGCACGATCTTCAAGGAACCCAACGGTCTGGGGCCGGTCGGGCCGTCGTGGGCCGGAAACTTCAACTGTGTCGACATGACCGACGAGGCCGATCCGGTGGCCTCCTGCATCGGCGCCGAGATCGACGTCTCGGCGCAGTCGCCGACCACGGACCGCAATCGGCAGCGGGTCGGTCTGCAGATCTCCACCGGCGGGGTGCCCGGCGCCCATACCGGCTACGGGATCCTGATGGGCAACCTCACCGGCTCGATCACCGACCGGGCGATCTCGTTCCAGGGAGAGGGCACCTACGGCATCGGGATCGACGCCGCCGCCGCGCGCTTCACCGGTGTCCCGATGCTGCTCGCGGCCGGACAGGCGATCGGGCTCGACGGCAATCGCGAGGGCGGCTTCTCCCGCAGCCTCGGCTTCGACGGGCGCGATCTGGTTTACGGCACGGGGGCGGGGCCGGTCGTGCGCGTGACCGATAGCGGTCGGATCGAGGCCGCCTCCCTCCGCGAGAGCCTGCCGCTGCCGCCCGCGAGCAGCCGCGCGCCCTGTACCCCCGGAGACCATGCCTGGGACGAGGCCTACGAGTACCGGTGCGTCGCGCCCGACCGCTGGAAGCGTGCGACGCTCAGCGACTGGTGAGCACCCCGCCCGTCGTCAGCGGTCGAGGATGCGCACCACCGCGCGGGTGTCGGGGTCGACGACCACGATCTTGTCGCCGGGCGCGACGAAGTAGCCGAAGCGGCGCAGGCGCGGATTCGGGGCGTCCGTGAAGGGCGCGAGCCGCACGTCGGGCGGCACGATGCTGCCCGGCCGCAGTGGGATCGATCCGACGATCGGTCCGGGCCCGACTGGCCGGCGGACGATGTAGTCGCGCACCACGACGTCGTCGTCGGGGCCGAACTCGTCGGGTGTGACGATCACCGCCTGCGCGAAGGCGGAGCCGGTGAACAGCGCGGCAAACCCGAGGGCTGCGGCGAGGCTGGCGCGGGTCGACATGGCGGACTCCCGTGATGCCCGGGCGCGAATCGCCGGGCCGCCGGAAACATCAGCGTCCGCGCTTCGGTTCCCGCCCCGGCCGGTCAGCGGCCGATCTGCCCGGCCTCCGCGAGGGGGACCGGCGACCAGCGGGTCAGCTGAACGTACCCGTCGAGGGCCGCCACCACGACGTGGCGGCGGTGGCGGTGCACCACCGCGCCTGGCGTGTGCGCGTGGCGCTCCTGCCACCCGTGCGCCTCCGCCACGAAGACCCGGGCGTCCCCGAGCCGCGCGATCGTCTCGACCGTGCCGAAGGCCCGCACCCGGCGCAGGACCGTCTCGACGTCCTGCCGGAAATCGAGCGTCCGGTCGGTATCGGTGGCGCGCGGCCAGTAGGAGCCGTCCCCCTGCGGCTCGGAGCGACGCCAGCGGTTGGGCAGCTCCCGGCCGAGGGGACCGGCCGCGAGGCGGCGCGCCGCCATCTGGCACTTTGCGAGCAGCGTCTCGTGGCTCTCGCGCGAGCTCAGGGCGAAGATCTCCTGTGCCAGGATATCGCCGGTGTCGAAGCCGTCGGCCAGCACGTGGGCGGTGACGCCCCAGGTCTCGTAGCGGTCGAGCACGGCCCGGAACAGCGGGTAGGGGCCCCGGCCCGTGGGCAGGGGAGAGGGGTGGAAGTTGAGGCCGTAGGCGGCGCGGCCCTTCCAGCCCTTGATGAGCCAGGGATAGCCCGCGACCACGAGCGCCCAGTCCCGGCCGTGCTCGGCCTGCAGCGCCTCGATGTCCCGCTCGCGGATCCGCGACAGCTGGATCGGCAGCTTCAGGGACCGGGCGCGGGCGACGATGACCTCGTTGTGGTCGTAGACCCCGTCGCAGGGGCGCGTGAACAGCTTCACCGGCGTCCAGCCGGCGTCGAGCAGCCCCTCGAAGACCCCGCCGAGGAAGTCGATGCCGGCGAACGCGAACTTCATGCTTGCCGCCTGCGACCTTGTGCACGTGGAGGGCGCGGATCCGCCGCCTGCCCGGCGGCGTCCCCGGCCTTACCTTGATTGGGCCGATGACGGTGGCAAGGGGGGACAGCGTGGTTCGGGTGAGCATCGACGGCTCGACCGGAGAGATCGGCCGCGCCGCGACCCGCGCCCGCGCCGCGAATGGCTGCCGCTCCGCCCTTCACGGCGCGGGCTGAAGCATGGCCGGGAAACGCCGCGGCAGTGCCGCAACGGCCGGAACGCTGCGCTTCGTCCTCGGCGATCAGCTGACCCGCCGGGTGTCGAGCCTCGTCGACCTCGATCCCGAGCGCGACGTGGTCCTGATCGTCGAGGTCCGGGACGAGGCGACCTATGTCCGCCATCACAAGCAGAAGATCGCCTTCCTGTTCGCCGCTATGCGCCACTTCGCGGCCGAGCTCGAGGCGGAGGGCCTCGCGGTCGACTACGTCCGCCTGACCGACGCGGGCAACACCGGCAGCTTCACCGGCGAGCTGGAGCGCGCCGTGGCGCGCCACCGGCCGGATCGAGTCGTGGTCACCGAGCCGGGCGAGTGGCGGGTCTGGGAGATGATGCAGGACTGGCGCGAGACCCTGGCAATCCCGGTCGAGATCCGCGCCGACAACCGCTTCCTGTGCCCGCGGGAGGATTTCTCTCGCTGGGCGGAGGGCCGGCATCATCTGCGGATGGAGACCTTCTACCGGGGCATGCGGCGCAGGACCGGCCTCCTGATGGACGACGACGAGCCCGCGGGGGGGCGCTGGAACTACGATCCCGAGAACCGCAAGCGCCTGCCCAAGGGCCAGCAACCGCCGGACCGGATCGGCTTCCAGCCCGATGCCGTGACGCGCCAAGTCATCGCCCTCGTTGAGGCGGAGTTCGGCGACCATTTCGGAGATCTCACCGGCTTCTCCTGGCCGGTGACCCGGGCCGATGCCCTCGCGGCGCTCCGGCACTTCCTGGCCGACGCCCTGCCGACCTTCGGCGACTATCAGGACGCGATGAAGACCGGCGCGCCGTTCCTGTACCACGCGCTCCTGTCGCCCGCCCTCAACGCCGGGCTGCTCACCGCCGAGGAGGTGTGCTGGGCCGCCGAGCGCGCCTACCGCGACGGTGTGGCGCCGCTCCACTGCGTCGAGGGCTTCATCCGGCAGATCCTCGGCTGGCGGGAATACGTGCGCGGGCTCTACTGGGCGCGGATGCCCGGGTACCGGGACAGCAACGCCCTCGGCGCGGGCCGCGACCTGCCGTGGTTCTACTGGTCAGGCGAGACGGCGCTGAACTGCGTCGCGCAGGTCGTCGGCGAGACGCGCGCCCACGCCTACGCCCACCATATCCAGCGCCTCATGGTGACCGGCAACTTCGCCCTCATCGCCGGCCTCGATCCGGCGCAGGTGGAGGAATGGTACCTGATCGTGTTCGCGGACGCCTACGAATGGGTCGAGCTGCCCAACGTCCACGGTATGGTGCTGTGGGCCGACGGCGGCGTGATGGGCTCCAAGCCCTACGCGGCCTCGGGCGCCTACATCGACCGGATGTCCGACTACTGCGCGTCGTGCGCGTACGACGTGAAGGTCAAAGCCGGGCCTGAGGCCTGTCCGTTCAATTATCTCTACTGGAACTTCCTCATCGAGAACGAGGAACGGCTGGCGGGCAATCAGCGCATGGCCATGCCGTACCGCACGCTCCGCGGCCTGAGCGACAGGCGCCGCGCCGAGATCCGCCGCGACGCAGCCGCATTCCTCGACTCACTTCAGGCCCGCCCCGGACCCGATCAGAGCGGCGACCAGACCGACAGGGTCAGGTAGGGGCAGGCCCGGCCCCGGCCCCTCTCGGACTGGAGGCCCGCCGACGCCCGGAAGTTGTACCGGCCGAGAGCGAAGTCGGTGCCGTGCAGGCCGAGGCTCCACTTCGCGTAGCCGCTCCCGTCCGCGTAGAGCGCGGCCTCGGGTCCCAGATAGGTCTCCCACAGCCGGTAGCCCCAAGCGAGGCGCGCCCACAGGCTGTCGCGGGCCGATCCCGCGACGGCACTCGCCTGCAGCAGCGTCGCCTCGGTCGGGCGTGCCCAGACCTCGCCGTGAAGTCGGAGGCCGTAGCGCGTCGGCAAGGCATCGAACTGCGGCCCCGCGATCAGCATCTCCCGCGCGGTCTCGGGCCCGGCGAAGGCCGCGACCGCGCCCCAGTCGAAGAACCACTGGTATCCGGCGAGGGCGGCGGCGGCGACGGTGTAGCGCGCGCGCGGGCCGTCCGGACCGCGCTCGGTGCGCCGTCCGCCGCCGACGCTCGCCAGCGCGGCGAACCCGTCCTGTTCGAGGGACGTGAGGCCGGCTTTCGCGCCGACGGTGAGGAATGTGTCGCTGCCCGCGTCGAGACTCCCGAACAGCAGCGTGTCGATCTCGCCGGCGCCGACCGGGCTCGTAGATCCGACCAGGCCCGAGAGCAGCGTCGCGAGGACGGGGCCGCAAAGAGCAAGCTTCGGGGCGGGGCGCTGGCTCGACACAGTCGATCCTCCGGCATCGAAGGATAGCGGTAAGATAAAATTAACTGTGTTGCACCTGGCGTCGCGTCGTTGTCCCCGGTTTTGTCCTGTCTGATCACGATCGACTGCCGGTCACCTTGAGCGATGCTGTCAGAGAACGCGCGAAGCGTCGCGCGATGCTTGCCGGATCCTCGCGGGCACGCGGCTGCTAGCCCGCCCGGCGGGCGCCATCGCGCTGTCGCGAATCTGCCGTGCTTGGCGTGCCAGATGATCTCGGCTAGAGCCCCCGCGGGAAAGCGAAGGTTGGCAGATCCTTGACCTCCGGTGCACGAACGTCGGACGTCCTCACCGTGCTGGCGAGCCAGGAGGGCGAGCGCCTCACCGTGGGCGACATCGTCGCGGTCCTGCGGGACCGTGCCTTCGCGCTGCTCGTGGTCCTGCTCGGGCTGCCGAACTGCCTGCCCATGCCGCCGCCGATCCCGCTGATCTGCGGCCTGCTCCTGCTCCTCGTGGCGATCCAGATCGCCGCCGGGATGTCGGCGCCGTGGCTGCCGCGGATGCTCCTCGGCCGGTCGATCGCCCTGGCGGATGTCCGGCGCGCCGTCACCCGCGCGGTGCCGATCCTGCGCCGCCTGGAGCGCTGGTCGCGCCCCCGCGTCAGCGTGTTCGAGACCGCGCTCGGCATGCGCGGCATGGGGATCGTGCTGCTCGCCCTGGCACTGGCGCTGATCGTGGCCGCGCCCATCGTCGGGCAGATCCCGCTGGGTCTCGCCGTCTGCCTGGTCGGGCTCGGTCTCGTCGAGCGCGACGGTCTCGTCGTGCTGGGCGGCCTCGTGATCGGGATGTTCGGCGTCGCCATCAACGCCGGCTTCGCCTACGCGGTGATCGCCGGGATCGTCGGCCTGCTGAACCTCTGAGGGCGCCTCAGAGGCGGTAGCGGATCTGGTCGGTCCAGAAGCGTTCCAGGCGGGTGAGAGCCTGGTTCAGGCGGTTGAAGTCCTCCTCCGAGATCCCGCCGATCGGCGTGATCGTCCGGGCATGCTTGTCGTACAGCCCCTGGATGATCTCGTGGACCTGGCGGCCCTTGTCGGTCAGGCTGATCCGGACGGAGCGCCGGTCGGTCTTCGAGCGGGCGTGGTGGAGGTAGCCGGCCTCGACCAGCTTCTTCACGTTGTACGAGACGTTCGAGCCCAGGTAGTAGCCCTTCGTCCGCAGCTCGCTCGCGGTCAGCTCCTTGTCGCCGATGTTGTACAGGAGCAGCGCCTGGACGCTGTTGACGTCCTCGCGGCCGCGGCGCTCGAACTCGTCCTTGATCACGTCGAGGAGCCGGCGATGCAGCCGCTCCACGAGGTGCAGCGCTTCGAGGTAGGAGCCCTTGGCGGAGGCGGCCTCCTCGGGAGCCTCGATCTGCGCGACTCGGGCGTTCTGGGTCTTCATCTCTGCCTCGCCATCCGATGATCCGGCACCCGTTCGATACGGCGCCGTTGATGATGGCTAAGCTAGGGCTCGGGAATGAAAGGCGATTTAAGCGACAGGATGAATTCGCGATTTACTCTTCGCGGTAAAGACAAACTGAATGAAGATAAGAACGGTTCGTTCACCGTGCTTCCTGCGCGGCCAGCCAGGACAGCAGGAAGTACAACGTCACGACACAGCCCCCGAATACGAGCAGCGGCACCGATAACGGCAAGAGTTGCGGTGTCAGGACCGCGAGCGTCATCGCCGAGGTGACGGCGAGCAACCAGATCACGCCGCCCCAGGCGCTCGTCAGCCACAATCCGATCGCCGCCGCCGCGTCGATCACCGCGAAGTAGACGATCGCGGACTGGCGGCCGAACGGCTCGGCCTCGAAGGGGCGGACGCCCGGCAGGACGTCGAGGATCGTCGCCCAGGCGAAGACGCTCTTAAGCAGCCAGACCAGGGCCGTGAGCCGCATGAACCAGATCAGCACCGTGTCCCACGTGCCGGGCGCCGGCCCTTGGGCGCGCTCGATGCGGTCGCTCGGGATGCCGCCCGGCCTCGGCGTCTTGCGCCGGATCGGAAGGTAGCCGGGCACTATCGAGGGCTCGCGGGCGTGAGGGGCCGGTTCATGCGGCGGTTCATGCGGGAAGGGCCGGGATCCTGATCGATCGGACGGGGGTCGCCGGGTTGAAGCGGTTCCGCCGCCCTGCGTCAACGGTCGGGTTTCGTTGCGCCAGTCCGGTGTGGTAGTCGGACGCCTCCGGCGCACGGGCGCCGCGCGATCCGCGGCGTGGTCCGCGCGAACGGTAGCGAAGCCGCATGTCAGACACCCTGCCAGAGCCGCGCCCTCTCGCCGTGGAGGCCGCCCGCGAGGGCGCCCGCGTGGAGGGTCTGAAGATCACCCAGCGTCCGCGCCGGAACCGGAAGGCCGACTGGTCGCGCCGCCTCGTCCGCGAGCACACCCTGACGGTCGACGACCTGATCTGGCCGATGTTCGTGATCGACGGCGAGGGGCGCCGCGAGCCGATCGCCTCGATGCCGGGCGTCGAGCGCCTCTCGGTGGACGAGATCGTCCGCGACGCGGAGCGCGCCGCGAAGCTCGGCATCCCGGCGGTGTCGTTCTTTCCCTACACGGAGGTGTCGCTGCGCGACCCGACCGGCTCGGAGGCGCTGAACGCCAACAACCTCGTCTGCCGGGCGGTCCGCGCCGTGAAGCGGGCCGTGCCCGAGATCGGGATCATGACCGACGTGGCCCTCGATCCTTACACGAGCCACGGTCACGACGGCCTGATGAAGGACGGCGCGATCCTCAATGACGAGACCGTGGCGGTCCTCGTCGAGCAGAGCCTGATCCAGGCCGAGGCCGGGACCGATATCATCGCCCCCTCCGACATGATGGACGGGCGCGTCGGCGCGATCCGCGCCGGCCTCGACAAGGCCGGCTTCCTCGACGTGCAGATCATGGCGTACGCGGCCAAGTATGCCAGCGCCTTCTACGGGCCGTTCCGCGACGCGATCGGCACCAAGGCGGCCCTCGTGGGCGACAAGCGCACCTACCAGATGGATCCGGGCAACTCGGCCGAAGCCCTGCGCGAGGTCCGGCTCGACCTCGACGAGGGCGCGGATTCCGTGATGGTGAAGCCGGGCCTGCCCTACCTCGACATCATCCGCCGGGTCCGGGACGAGTTCCAGGTTCCGACCTTCGCCTACCAGGTGTCGGGCGAGTACGCGATGATCGAGGCGGCGGCCCGCAACGGCTGGCTCGACGGCGACCGCGCGATGATCGAGGCGCTCCTCGCCTTCAAGCGGGCCGGGGCCGACGGTGTGCTCACCTACCACGCGCCGCGGGTCGCGGAGCGCCTGCGCAACCATCCGTGAAGCGCGGGCACCGCTGGCTCCTCGGGGCGGCGGTCGTGGTCGGCTTCTTCGGCGGCCTCGCCGCCTGTCAGGACACCCTGCGCCGGGATCGCGTCGCCACCTGCCGCCGGGCGCTCCCGGCGATCGCGCCGCGGGACGGCATCCGGCTCCTGCGCGCTGCGCCGGGGCCGTCGGCAAACTCGGTGCGGGTCGACTACGCCGACGGCAACCGGCAGCACTGGCTGACCTGCCGCTTCGATGCCGGCACGACCCTGGTCGCCCTCGCCACCGAGGCGAGCACCCTGTCCGGCCCGGCGCTCTACATGCTGAAGCGCTTCTACCTCGACACGCCCGACGCCGCGGCCGGTGACCCGGCCGGGCGCTGAGAAGCGGCCGCGCATCCGGCTCCTCTTGCGAGGCTCGCCGCCTGCACCCACCTTCACGTCCGCAGCCTCGCTTGCAGGACGCGACACCATGCAGAACCCTCAACCCGGATACGCGCAGCGCTTCGAAGCGCCCGGCTACGCCACCTCGCTGCCGATCCCGTTCGTGCGGGCGAGCCTCGGCGGCCGGACGGTCGCCTATCTCCTCGACATCGTGTTCATCTTCGGCTTCACGGCCCTGCTGACGCTGCTGATCACCGTCATCGGCGTGGTCACGTTCGGCCTCGGCTGGACCCTGTTCGCGGTCCTTCCGGCGAGCGGCATCATCTACAGCGCCATCACGGTGGGCGGGCCGAAACAGAGCACGATCGGCCAGCGGATGATGGGCCTGCGGACCGTCGCGCCCGAGAGCGGCGCTCGGGTCGACGTCGTCACGGCCGCCGTCCATGCGCTGCTGTTCTACGTGGCGATCTCGACCTTCCTGCTGTGGTGCGTCGACATCGCGTTCGGGCTGATGCGCGCCGACCGGCGCCTCGGGCACGACCTGCTCCTCGGTCTGGCCGTCGTCCACGCGCGCTGAGCGACGATTCCGGTGATGAAAATCCGACGGTGCGACCGGTCGGGCCATTGAGCCTCGGCCGGTCGCCTGTACACTGGCACGCCGGCGCCGTGAGGATGGACCCGGCGCAGGGTCTGTGAGAAGCGTGACCAGCCATCCGCGCGACACACCGCAATTCTACCTCACCGCCCCGTCGCCGTGCCCCTACCTGCCGGGGCAGGAGGAGCGGAAGGTCTTCACCCACCTGGTCGGACGGCGCGCCCGCGACCTGAACGAGATCCTGACGCAGGGCGGCTTCCGCCGCTCGCAGACCATCGCGTACCGGCCGGCCTGCGAGACGTGCCGGGCCTGCATCTCGGTCCGCGTCGTGGTCGACGAGTTCGAGCCGAGCGCCAGCCAGAGGCGCATCCTGGCGCGCGGCGCCGACTGGGTCGGCACGCCGGAACCGAACCGGCCGGCCTCGGAGCAGTACGCCCTGTTCCGCCGCTACCTCGACGCCCGGCACGGCGACGGCGGCATGGTCGACATGACCGTGCTCGATTACGCCATGATGGTCGAGGACAGCCACGTCGACACGCACTTGGTGTCGTATCGCCGGCACGGGCCGGATACGGCGATCACCGGCCGCGGCTCCGGCCCGCCGCTCGCCTTCTGCCTGACGGACGTGCTCTCCGACGGGCTGTCGATGGTCTACTCGTTCTACGACCCGGCGGAGGCCGCGCGCTCCCCTGGGACCTTCATGATCCTCGATCATATCCGCCGGGCCCGCAGGCTGGGCCTGCCGTATCTCTATCTCGGCTACTGGGTCGAGGGCTCGCGGAAGATGGACTACAAGTCCCGCTTCCGCCCGCAGGAGCGCCTGATGGGTCAGGGCTGGGTCCGGATCGACTGAGCCGCGGCCTGCCCGCGTCCACACCCGTTGCCGCCTTGACATGGCCGATGCGCATTGAGCGGCCGGGCCGGCGCATGCTACCGGCCTCGCACGCAATCCGGACCGTGCCGAGGCCCCCATGATCCCCCGCTACAGCCGCCCCGCGATGACGGCGATCTGGTCGCCCGAGAGCCGTTTCCGGATCTGGTTCGAGATCGAGGCCCACGCCACCACGGCGCTCGCCGAGATCGGCGTCGTTCCGAAGGAGGCGGCCGAGACGATCTGGAGCAAGGGCAAGGACGCGGCCTTCGACGTCGCTCGCATCGACGCGATCGAGGCGGTGACGAAGCACGACGTCATCGCCTTCCTGACCCACCTCGCCGAGATCGTCGGGCCCGAGGCGCGATTCGTCCACCAGGGCATGACCTCCTCGGACGTCCTCGACACCTGCCTCAACGTGCAGCTGGTACGCGCCGCCGACATCCTGATCGCCGACGTCGACTCGCTGCTCGCCGCCCTGAAGGCGCGGGCCTTCGAGCACAAGATGACCCCGACCATCGGCCGGTCGCACGGTATCCACGCCGAGCCGGTGACCTTCGGTCTGAAGCTCGCCCAGGCCTATGCCGAGTTCGAGCGCAACCGCCGCCGCCTCGTGGCCGCCCGCGAGGAGGTCGCCACCTGCGCGATCTCCGGCGCGGTCGGCACGTTCGCCAATATCGACCCGCGGGTGGAGCAGTACGTCGCCGAGAAGATGGGTCTGACCGGCGAGCCGGTCTCGACCCAGGTGATCCCGCGCGACCGGCACGCGATGTTCTTCGCGACCCTCGGCGTCGTCGCCTCGTCGCTGGAGCGCTTGGCGATCGAGATCCGCCACCTGCAGCGCACCGAGGTCCTGGAGGCGGAGGAGTTCTTCTCCGAGGGGCAGAAGGGTTCCTCGGCCATGCCGCACAAGCGCAACCCGGTGCTCACCGAGAACATCACGGGGCTCGCCCGGATGGTGCGCGGCTACGTCACGCCGGCCCTGGAGAACGTCGCCCTCTGGCACGAGCGCGACATCTCCCACTCGTCGGTGGAGCGGATGATCGGCCCCGACGCCACCGTCACCCTCGACTTCGCCCTGGCGCGGATGACCGGGGTGATGGAGAAGCTGCTGGTCTACCCGGCCAACATGCAGAAGAACCTCGACCGGCTCGGCGGCCTGATCCACTCGCAGCGCGTGCTGCTGGCGCTGACCCAGGCCGGGGTCTCCCGCGAGGATTCCTACCGGCTGGTCCAGCGCAACGCGATGCCGGTGTGGCGCGGCGAGGGCGATTTCCTGGCGCTGCTCAAAGCGGATCCGGAGGTCGCCGCGGCGCTCGCGCCCGAGCAGATCGAGGCGTGCTTCGATCTCGGCTACCACTTCAAGCACGTGGACACGATCTTCGGGCGGGTCTTCGGCGACCGCTGAGGGTCCCGCACGATTCCTGCTTTGGCCCGCGACCGCGGACCTGAGACCTCGGGCCCGCGACGAACACAGGACAGCTCCCCGTGACCGCTCCCCGCATCGTCTACCTCAACGGCCAGTTCCTCCCCTACGAGGAGGCGCGGGTGCCGATCATGGATCGCGGCTTCCTGTTCGCGGACGGCATCTACGAGGTCTCGGCGATCATCGACGGCAAGCTCGTCGACAACGCCGCGCACCTCGCGCGCCTCGACCGCTCGCTGGGCGAGATCGGCATCCGCAACCCGCACGACGCGGCGGGTTGGGAGCGCCTGCAGACCGAGCTCGTGGCCCGCAACGGCGTCGCCGAGGGGCTCGTCTACATGCAGGTCACCCGCGGCGTGGCCGAGCGCGACTTCGCCTTCCCGAAGGCCGGCACCGAGCCCACCGTGGTGATGTTCACCCAGGCCAAGACGGTGCTCGCCAACCCGCTCGCTGAGACCGGGGCCCGGGTGATCACCGTCGAAGACCTGCGCTGGAAGCGCCGGGACATCAAATCGGTGGCCCTGCTGGCGCAGGTCCTCGCCAAGCAGCAGGCGGCCGAGGCCGGCGTCGCCGAGGCCTGGATGATCGAGGACGGCGCGGTCACCGAGGGTTCCTCCTCCACCGCGTTCATCATCAGCCGCGACCGCGTGCTCGTGACCCGGCCGCTCTCCACGGCGCTGCTGCCGGGCATCACCCGCGCCTCGGTGCTGCGCCTCGCGCAGGAGGCCGACCTGCGGATCGAGGAGCGGCTGATCCCGGTGGACGAGGTCTACGCGGCGCAGGAGGCCTTCTACACCAGCGCCTCCGCCTTCGTGATGCCGGTCGTCGAGATCGACGGGCGCGCGATCGGCGAGGGGCGGCCGGGTGCGCTGACCCGGCGTCTGAGGGAGCTCTACATTGAGGCCGCCCGCCAGGGTTGAGGCCGTCGTATCTCGTCCACAGGCTGGGGCATCGGGCCCGACAGCCGGACAGGAACGGATCCCGTCTCCGACTGTTCCTCCCCGAATTCGTGTCTCGAACCGGGGAGGCCCTCATGCCGAAGAAGACCCTGCTCGTCGCCCTCGCGACGACCCTGGCGACGGCCGTCGCGGCGGTGCCCGTCCACGCCCAGACGACCGGACCGGCCCCGACGCCGCCCGAGCGCGTGCGCCCGAACGCGGACGCGCCGCCGCAGGACCAGTCGCTCAGCGACAAGCTCCAGAAGAACGACGGCGTGATCAAGCCGCCGGATTCCGGCACGACCGGCACGGTTGTGAAGCCGGATCAGTCGGGCTCCATGCCGGTGATCAAGCCCCACGAACTTCCCGGTCGGGACCCGGGCACCGAGGCCAAGTAGGCCGGTCGCGACGGGCCCCGGCTGGCCGCCATGCGGTCCGATCATGCGGCCCCTTGCTTGATTTCGCTGCCCGGATCGCGGAAACGGCTCACGACGTACGCCGCCTGCACCCGTGGGCGGCGCCGTCCCGGTTTCCGTCGCGGGTAAGCAGGCAGGCATGGCCAACGTCGTCGTTGTGGGCGCCCAGTGGGGCGACGAGGGCAAGGGCAAGATCGTCGACTGGCTCTCCGAGCAGGCCGACATCGTGGTCCGTTTCCAGGGCGGCCATAATGCCGGCCACACGCTCGTGATCGACGGCGTGACCTACAAGCTGGCGCTGCTGCCGTCGGGCGTGGTCCGCGGCGGCAAGCTCTCGGTCATCGGCAACGGCGTCGTGGTCGATCCCTGGCACCTGATCGATGAGATCGAGCGGATCAAGGCGCAGGGCGTGGACGTCTCGCCGTCCTCCCTGCGGATCGCCGACAACGCGACGCTGATCCTGCCGCTCCACCGCGAGCTGGACCATTTCCGCGAGACCGCCAATGCCGGGCTGAAGATCGGCACGACCAAGCGCGGCATCGGACCGGCCTACGAGGACAAGGTCGGCCGCCGCGCGATCCGCGTCGTCGACCTCGCCGACCCCGACGCGCTGCCCGCCAAGATCGAGCGCGTGCTGACCCACCACAACGCCCTCCGGCGCGGCCTCGGAATCGACGAGGTGAATGCCGAGGCGCTGCTGTCCGAGCTGAAGGCGATCGCGCCGAAGATCCTGCCGTTCGCCGACACCGTCTGGTCGCTGCTCGACGAGGAGCGCCGGGCCGGCAAGCGCATCCTGTTCGAGGGCGCGCAGGGCGCGCTGCTCGACGTCGATCACGGCACCTACCCGTTCGTGACCTCCTCCAACATCGTGGCCGCGCAGGCGGCGACGGGCTCGGGCCTCGGCCCGGGGGCGATCGGCTACGTCCTGGGCATCGCCAAGGCGTACACGACCCGCGTCGGCGAGGGGCCGTTCCCGACCGAGCTGTTCGACGAGATCGGCGAGACCATCGGCAGCCGCGGGCGGGAGTTCGGGGTCAATACCGGGCGCAAGCGCCGCTGCGGCTGGTTCGACGCCGTGCTGGTGCGCCAGACGGTCCGGACCTCCGGCATCCACGGCATCGCGCTGACCAAGCTCGATATCCTCGACGGGTTCGAGGAGATCCGCGTCTGCACCGGCTACATGCTGGACGGCCAGCCGGTCGACCATCTCCCGGCGAGCCAGGCCGCGCAGGCCCGGATCGAGCCGGTCTACGAAGTGATCCCGGGCTGGTCGGAGACGACCGCGGGCGCCCGGTCCTGGGCCGATCTGCCCGCGCAGGCGATCAAGTATGTCCGCCGGATCGAGGAGCTGATCGGGGCGCCGGTGGCTCTGCTGTCGACCTCCCCCGAGCGCGACGACACGATCCTCATGCACAACCCGTTCGAGGATTGACCCTCCGCGCGCTATCTCGTTGACGACGCGTGTTTTCGGCGGCCCTGCCTGTATCCAGTCCGCGCGGGCTTGATCTAGAACGGGCTGGCGGCCGGGCGGTCCGTATCGCGATCCGCCCGCCGCCTCGAAGGCAGCCGGCGCGCGGGCCCTGATCTCGCGCGCGGGACACGACAAACCGGCCGACGGCCGCGACCGGACCTGTCGGGCGGGCGCGGACCTCGGTCCCCGGCCTCCGACCGGCGTTGCCGGACGGCGGCCGAAGGGGCGGACCAGAGTATCATGGCCGATTACTACCCGCTTCTGGCCCGCGCGCTCGACGCGCTGCCGGACCGAACGCCCGCCCTCCGCAAGGCGGTCTACGACCGCGCGCGCAATGCCCTGATCAGCCAGCTGCGCTCCCTCGATCCGCCGCTGTCAGAGGCCGACATCGATCTCGAGCGCCGGGCGCTCGACGCGGCGATCGAGCGGCTCGAGGTCGATCACGGCGGTCTTCCGGCCCCTGCCAACGATGCCGCGCGGGCGCCCGAGAAGCCCGCACCGGCCACGGCCCCAGCTCCGACGCCCGCTGCGGCACCGGTCGTGCCCGTACCCGCCGCGCCCGAGCCGATCGTGCCCACGGCCACGGAGCCGGAGATCCCGGAGCCATCCCCCCCCGAACCGGGACCCGGACCGGTGCCGGCGCCCATCCTGCCGCCCGCGAGGCCGCCGTTCGCGGTCACGGCCCGAGAGGGTGACCGGGACCCTGAGGACGGTCCGCGCGAGCCGCCGATCCCGATCGCGCCGCCGCGTCCCGGGACGCCACCGCCGGCCGCGCCCGACGCGGCGCCGCCGGTCGCCGAGACATCAGCCACGGAGGCGCCCGCCGTCGAGGATCCGGACGCCGAGGCCGCCGAGGGCGCCGGCGGGCGTCAGCGGCCGCGGATCGAAGTGGTCCCGCCCCGGACCGGTCGGTCCCGCGTGCTGCGCAACGTCTTCGTCGGCGGCGTCCTGGCGGTGGTGATCGGCCTGATCGCCGTCGCGGCCTTCCTGCTGCGCGACAGGCCGCAGAACCTGCCGTCGAGCGGCACGGAGGCCGGGGATACGCAGCAGCCGGAGGGCGAGACCAAGTTCGGCGACCGGGTCGGCGGCGACGCCGCGCCGGCCCCGAAGGCCCCGACGCGTGTCGAGAACAGTGCGCCGCCGCGGGCAGCGGCCACGCCCGCGCCCGCCGATGCGGGCGTCGCCGTCGCGCAGAGGGCGGAACTGGTCGAGGAGGCGACGGGCGCCCAGGGCGGGCAGCCGACCGTGACGCCGGGGCGTGTGACTTGGCGGCTCGAGAGTGTGAACGGGGATCAGGGGCAGCCGGTTCAGAACGCCGTGATCGCCACCGTGACCATTCCGGATGCCGGCCTGACGCTGGTGATGACGATCCAGCGCAATCTCGACGCCACGCTGCCGGCGTCCCACACCGTCAGCTTGGCGTTCAGCCAGACCGGCAGCAACGGCGCGTCCCGCACCGTCCAGGATGTCGGGTTGCTCCAGGCCAAGGACGAGCAGAGCGCCCGCGGCTCGCCCGTCTCGGGGTTGCCCGTCCGCGTACGCGACAACCTGTTCCTGATCGGCCTGTCGTCGCTGCAGAACGACGTCGAGCGCAACACCGACCTGCTCCTGCATCGGAACTGGTTCGACATCGCACTGCGCTACACGTCCGGCCGCCGGGCGGTGCTGACCTTCGAGAAGGGCGCAGCCGGCGCCCAAGTGATGCAGAACGCGTTCGACGCCTGGCAGTGACCGCGCGGCGTCGGCATTCGTTCGAGCCCTGACCGCCGAGCCCTGACCGGGCTGGGCGAGCCCGGCGCCTCGCGAGCGCCGGGCGTGCGGGTCAGCGGGCCTCGATGCCGGTCCGGGGCAACTCGCGGGTGGCGATGTTGCGCTTGACCGCCTCCTGCACCTTCTCGAAGGCGCGAACCTCGATCTGCCGGACGCGCTCACGGGAGACGCCGAACTCGCCGGAGAGATCCTCGAGAGTGATCGGGTCCTCGGCGAGACGCCGGGCCTCGAAGATGCGGCGCTCGCGCGGGTTCAGTACGCCGAGAGCGTCCTTGAGCGCGGAGAGCCGGTTCTGGCCCTCCTGCTCCCGCGCCAGCACGGTCTCCTGGCTCGGGCTGTTGTCCACGAGCCAGTCCTGCCACTCGCCCTCGCCCTCCTCGCGCAGGGGCGCGTTGAGCGACGTGTCGCCGGACAGGCGCCGGTTCATGTCGATCACGTCCTGCTCAGGCACACCGAGGCGGGTGGCGATCTGCTTCACCTGATCGGGCTTCAGATCGCCCTCGTCGAGGGCCGAGATCTTGCCCTTCGCCTTCCGCAGATTGAAGAACAGCTTCTTCTGGTTCGCGGTCGTGCCCATCTTCACGAGGGACCACGAGCGCAGGATGTATTCCTGGATCGCCGCCTTGATCCACCACATCGCGTAGGTGGCCAAACGGAAGCCCTTGTCGGGATCGAAGCGCTTGACCGCCTGCATGAGACCGACATTGCCCTCCGACACGACCTCGCCGATCGGCAGGCCGTAGCCGCGGTAACCCATGGCGATCTTGGCCACGAGGCGGAGATGCGACGTCACGAGCCGGTGCGCGGCCTCGCGGTCGCCGGCGTCCCGCCAAGCCTTCGCCAGCGTGAACTCCTCCGACGGCTCCAGCATCGGGAACTTGCGAATCTCGTCGAGGTAGCGCGAGAGGCCACCTTCGTTGGCGAGCACGGGCAGCGTACCGGCCATGGCATTCTCCTGGACCTAATGTCCCCCTGTCGGGCGGACGCGACGGACAACAGTGCCGTCCACTCGGGCCGCTCTTGAGCCGACCCTGCCGGCCCCCCATCTCGTAAGGGACGCCGGGGAGCCGGTTGCGGTCGATGACACCCACGTCGTCAACAACGCGCCACCGGCGATTTTGGTCGTACCATGTCACGATGTGACGCGGTACGGGGTGATCTTTCGCACGCCGCGACGGGGCGGTTACAGGCGCGGCGCTCCGTTCTCTTCCGCCCTCAGTGCCTGCACGAGCGCGGTCATGTCGGGCGGCAGCGGACTCTCGAACCGCAGCGTCGTGCCGGTGCGCGGGTGGCTGAAGCCGAGCAGTTCCGCGTGGAGCGCCTGGCGCCCGAGCGCGGTGAGGGCGGCGCGGGCTTCCGAACTCAGGCGGGCCGCCTTGGTCCGGAAGGCGCCGCCGTAGACCGTGTCCCCGAGCAGGGGGTGTCCGCGATGGGCGAGGTGCACGCGGATCTGGTGGGTGCGGCCCGTCTCCAGGCGGCAGCGCACGAGGGCGGCCTCGCCATACGCCTCGGCCACGGCGTAGTGGGTTACCGCGTGGCGCCCGCTCGCGTCCGACACGACGGCGATCTTTTCCCGATGGAAGCGCGACCGCGCGAGGTTGGCCTGGATCGTCCCGGCCCGCGGCTGGGGCAGGCCCCAGACCACGGCGGCGTAGGCGCGTTCCAGCGGTCCGGACCGGCCGTGATCGGCGAACTGGGCGGTGAGGCCCTGATGGGCCGTGTCGTTCTTGGCGACGACGATCAGGCCGCTCGTATCCTTGTCGAGGCGGTGGACGATGCCGGGGCGGCGCACGCCGCCGATCCCCGACAGGCTGGCGCCGCAATGGGCGATCAGCGCGTTGACCAGCGTGCCGCTCTCGTGACCCGGTGCGGGATGGACCACCAAGCCGGCCGGCTTGTCGATGACGATCAGGTCGTCGTCCTCGTAGACGATCGGTAGATCCAAGGCCTCGGCCACCGGCTCTGCCGGAGCGGCCGGGGGCACCCTGAGCACGATGTGCGCGCCGGCGGCGACTTTGCCCGACGGGTCGAGCGCCGGGAGGCCGTCCCGCTGGACCTGGCCGGTGCGGATCAGGTCCTGCAGGCGGGCCCGGGACAGATCCGGGAACAGCGCGACCAGTGCCCTATCCAGCCGCACGCCTCCCTCGGCCACGATCCCGGCCCGCTCGTCCTGCGCGTTATCCACCACGACCCCTATTCGCTCCCGATCTGACCCGCCGCGGCGGATTTCCTGACAAAGGCACTTGCTCCGCCGCCGGGTGGTGGCTATAGCAGCCCCGCGCCGCCGGAAAGCTCCCATCGTCTAGCGGTCTAGGACGTCGCCCTCTCACGGCGAAAACAGGGGTTCGATTCCCCTTGGGAGCGCCAGCGCGCTGGCAGCCATCGCGGGCTGCGCATCGTTTTATCAGAAATTGCTAGCGGCTTATGGGCCGGTGTATTGCCGGCGCTCTGCGCCTTCGGTGTCTGCTCGTCGTTTCGCGGGCTACCGCCGAGCTGGCGCTACCGGTCGAACGATCGCGCTGGCTCTACCGTGAGGTCTCGAGTCACGAACCGTCGCCATGCCGATGTAGCCCGATGGTGATCATCAGGGCACGGATGAGGGTTTACCTTGGCGTGGGCCGAGCACGCGGCGCAGCCGACGGATGGGGTCACGCTTTGCGAGACGGGATCGGCGTTCCGCCTACCAGAACCAGATGACGCGGCCCGACACCGCGTAGATGACGAACCACAGCCCGACGGCCAGGATGAGCGATGCCACGACGAGGGCCGCGTGGGGCCTCCTGCGCGTGCGGCTAGGGCGGACGTGAGTGATCTGATCCATGGGTGTGGCGAACGGCATCCCCTGCCGATCGTAAGCACGGAGGCTCCTCGCCCCGAGCCCGGGAGGCCCCCGTGGTTGCAATCGGCGACAACGGCGCGTTACGACCAACATCCGCCGTCGATGTCCCCATCAAAAGATGCGTTGCGGTGAGGCCGGCCGCCGGTCGCGCCGGTGGCGCGGGTCCATCGCCGACGGCCGCGAGGCTGCACGGCCTGCGATCAGCGACGCAATCAGGGATCAATCGGGGTCGCCTCAAAAACGGGATGTTGTGCGGCGTGCCCTACTGTGTCGAGTAGGTTTCCGTCGGGCGTGATTGCACGGTGCCTCAACCCGCGCGATCACCGCGCACTTCGAGATCCAAGCCGTCGGACAGCATCTCTGGACCTGGGAAGTGCTCGACGAGACCGAGATGACGGTAGCCGAATCTCATCGGCCGTTCCTTTCTCGGACATAGGCCCTCGCGGCGGCCCTGGCCTTCGATGAGCTGGTCGCGCGGGCTAGCCGTTCGCTCAGTGGTGGAGCGTCGAGCGGCCTCCTGTAGGCGATCACTTCCGACGCAGCTCTCCGAAGAGTTCTCGGGTCCGTTGCCTGGCCGATCTAATCCTCCGCTCGTGCGTGCAGGTGAGCCCATAGGCGGTCCGAGGGAGGCCCTCGCGTGTCGACCGGGAGCACGCGTCGCGCATGCAGGCATTCATCCTCAGGCACACCGACTGACCGTCCGTGTCGTCCCTGTGGGCGCTAAAGAGGAGCGGCAGGGGGCCTCGAACTGGCTGACCTGCCAGTGATGGCGACACCCGCGGCCAAGCAGAAGCCGCAGACCAGCAGGCGGCTATCGTACAACCAGTGCCTGCGGTCCTCCCCGGCGGCGCCGTTCGCGCTCATCCTTGTCACCGGGAAATCGCCCGGTTCCGCGTCCCGACGCGAGAGGCTCAGCCTGGCTCTTCGACGGGCGAATCCACCGCAGCCGGTCTGCCGAGGCGATTCGGCTGGTCGAACGCTGTTCACGGAAGGCAGCGTCCTGTCAGCAGGTCGACCCAGTCCTCGTCGCGCCGCCGCGGCCCGTCGTATCATGGGTGGGCCGCTCTGGGATCGGCAAGACTCGCCACGCGGCGCGCGAGGCCGCACGGAGGGACGCTTGGGATACGGGATTTCACTTACGCGTCGCGGTCTTCTCATCGCTCTGTGCTTCGCTCAGGGCACGGTCTGCGCAGGGGGGTTCGATTCTGGAACGACACCGCCGACGCCCGGAACGAAGCAGAATCATCCCGTCGAGGATGGCAATCGGCAGGGAGAGACCAGTGCCGGTCGCTCAGACGCGACTTTGGGATTTACGCCACCGAGCGGCGTCGTTAGTCGCGCCGACCTCGCGGACCCGATCAACAGCCCGCTCGTCTCGAAGTTCAGAACCGTTCTGGCGACCTACGATGACTTTGCCGCCCACGGCGATGGCAAGGCTTGGACGGAATCTGCCGACGTGTGTCCGGCTCTCAACGCTGCGTTCGCCTTCCTCAACGCGCGCGGGGGAGGAACCCTTGTGCTGCCTCCCGGCGCGGCTCGCTGCGCGACGTCATTGCGTGCGCCCAACATGTCCCGCATCAAGATTATCGGCCAGGGTGCAGGTGCCTTCTCCATCGCGGGAACCGAGTTGAAATGGGCCGGTGCGCCCGGAGCCGTGATCGTCGATCTGCGGAGTACGACGGCTCAGACACCGGTGACCGCCGTTGCGGTTTCGGATCTGACGCTCAACGGGAATGGGCGCGCGAAGACGGGATTGTTCGTGCGCGGGCTGAAAAATTCCAGGATCGACATCATGGTGCGGGACACGACCGGTCCGGGCGCCGATATCGATGTCGATGAGGCCCGCGGTCCTCTCGCGAAAGGCCCGCTCACAGGACCTGTCTGGGCGGCGGTCACACCGGGATCCGGTGGACGGAGCGGGACCTACACCGGGGTCCCCCTCGCGAACGCGAGCGCGGGAGCCGGAGAGGGCGCCCGCGCGACGATCACGGTCAAGGGCGGTTCCGTATCCGCGATCGACGTCACGGAGGGGGGAGCCAATTACGTGCTGGGCGACGTCCTGACCGTCGAGCCCCCCGACATCGGCGGAACGCGGGACGTGTCCATCACCGTCGCGAATTCCGGCAATGCCGCGTCCTCGTTCCTCGACACATCTCAGAACGAGTGGAAACTCCGCGTGACGCAGCAAGGCAGAGCGAGCCTGAAGGCGCAGGGCGTGCGCATCGGACCGGGGTCGCCGTGGCTCGACACCAACTCGAGCCAGTGGATCAATGTGTTGACATTGACCCAACAGGGGACGGGGTTCGAGATCGGCAACGCGGATACCAACGAGTTCATCTTCATACGCGCCGATCGCGAAGGACATACCGGGATTGGGGTCGACCTGAAGGGCGGAGTCTGGACGTCACCGTCCTCTGCCCGGGCCAACCGCTTCGGGACAATCTCGGCGACGGGCGGCTTAGTCGCGCGCGGCGGGCCACGGCCGAGCGTCAGGAATGTCGTGGCCAAGTACAATACCGAGAGCGGTGAGGCGCCGCCAAAATGGGAGGATGGTGCGGGCGTCAACATCACCGATGATAACGGCCAGTCCATCGGGAATACTGGGTTCACGACGAATCTCGCACGAACGGTCTACACGCCCGCGGTCGCACGCGGCGGTGCGGCCGCCGCCTCAGTCTCGGCCACGGCCGATTACCGCCGATTCGGTCGAGAGATCCTCGGTATTCGGCTGGATATTAAAGTCACGGGCGGCTCGGGCTACATCACGGCCTCGCTTCCCTGCCAACCGTTCAAGGACACGGTGTTGACTGGATTCGACCGAGCGACCGGTCGCTCCGTCCAGGGCCGGATCGGTTTCGCCGATCCGAAGGTCTACATCTACAGCATGGACGGGACAGTGCCGGCGAACGCCAACGCTCAGCCGCTGCTCACCGGCGATCTGGAATGCAAGGATTGACGCCGATGCTATCTCCTGACGGTCAGAGACGCCGGACCGGCCAGCTCTAGGTTTCCCCCGAGCACTGATGACTGGTCTATCAAATCTGGTTCTCCCGAGGCAGGACCGTCCGGGCCAGTTCCTGGCCATCCGCGGAGCGGCGGATCACGATCGTCTGCTCCACGTCTTTTTTCAGGGGCGGAAAGAACGCGTATGTGAAGCCGTGATGCGCGTTGCCGATATTAGCCTCGCGCAGATCCGGACGGAATTTGCCAGCAACGACCGTATTGACGGGTGATCGGTTGACGACGATGGCGATCACCGTCGGTGAATTCGGGGAACATGGTGTGAAGGCCCACCCGCGGATCCGGCTGTGATCAGCCTCGTCGATGAAGCCTTGCAGCGGTACGTGATCGTGCGACTCCGGAGAGCCGGGCGCGCCCTGAGCCTCTGAGGTCCCTTTCTGCCCCACCTGAGTCGGCGGGGTGCCCGGTGTGTAACCGCTCCGTCCTTCGGCAAGGCCGTTCTGCAAGAAGTGGATCAGCGGATTCTGTCCCGCGGCGGCGACGTCCGGGTTCGCCGCGAGGTAACCCGCCGTGCTGAAGCCGGCGCTGGGGTCGCGTCCTTCCGTCCAGCCATGGTTCAGAAAATGCTGAAGTGGATCTAGACCGGCCCTACGAACGTCGGGGTTACGATCCAGGTAGTAGGCCGGATCGAAGCCGGGAAGCGGGTTAGCAAACAGCGGACGGCGCTGATTGGACGAGATCGGCAATCGAAACTTCATGGGCAATCCGCGCAGCCAGGGATCGTCCTCGGTCTACCATAGCGCGTGACGTCGCAAGCCCGGCACGCGGAATTCGAGCCGGCATGAGCGTGGCAGCACCGTATGTGTCGCGGACTCTCCGCACGAGGCGGCTCGGTCGGTTCGGCATAGACGCCGGAAACGCGCGCCATGTGTGCTGCCCCGATGATGTCGGGTGTCGGTGGCTTCGCCGAGCCTTCATCGGGTGCGTGTTCGAGCGCGAGATCGGGTGTAGTTCCCGTAATCCACAGCGCGCAGGACCAGATTTCGCGGTCCTTGCGCGGAAGGCTTTCTCTCGCACTGTCTGACTAATGCAGATGAACCGCGAAACGGCGGTATGATTCACTCGGAAATTCTCTGTGTTTGCTCCGGGCGATGTCTCGCGACGAGATGAAATCCGAGTTCCGGATTGGCGCGCGCATCCCAATCGTGGGCGCGGGGATTGCCTGATCCGCGCGGATAATCGCGAAGCTGGAAGGGGCTCTCGATCGGGATCAATCCTGACGCCATGAAAACGTCTTCCCACCAAGCGCGGTCGCGAATCGTCGCGTGGAAGTCGTGGCCCGCCTCGTCGCGATCCGCGAAGGTCGCGATGGAGGCGACGACGACCCCACCCGGTCTCAAGTGTCGGCAAATCGAATGCAGCAGCGTGGGTAGGTCCGCTTCCGGTATGTGCTCGAACAATTCCCAAGCCGTGACCAGATCGAACTTCTGGCACTCTCCGGCCTCGTCTTCGACGCGGAACGGGAAGCGCACGTCGGCGGTGAAGAGACGATCCGGAATCGTGCGCCACTCCGCACGCTGCTCCTTCCGCGACCAGTCCGAGCCTTCGATCCCGATCGAGAAATGTCCGCGTTGGGTGAAATCCCAGACGAGCCCTCCACCGGCCGAACCGATATCGAGGTGACGCAGGCGGCTGCCGAAATGGGTTTCGCAGGCTGCGACGAAGCGCGGGGACCGGGTATTGTCGACGGCCGTGCCTCTCGGAAAGAGATGATCGGGCGTGTCGTCGGCCAGCGCTTTCGCGGTCACGACACGCACGTTCACGGGTTTCACCTCGCTTCTCCTGATCACGGCTTCCAAGATGTCCCGCTGCCGATCCTCGCATTCGAGAACGAATCGGTCGAAGCGCGATCTGAAATCGTTCCAATTGAGTGCGTCGTAGTAGAAGTGCGTTTGAAGCGCTGAGATCCGCTCTACGAGCGCGTCGAGCTTCGCTTCGATAGCCGCGACACGGTCGAAGGGGGCGTCGTCGGGCGTCTCGAACCTCGGCTCACGAGCCACGTCTCTGCTGTCCACTCACTCTCTCCGTTGCCGGGCCGGAGCCCATCGAGCCGACAGGCATGGTTGCATATGTCCAGCGTCCGAGAAGATACTATGCCAAGCAGAGGAAAACATAAAATTACGCGACGACTTGGGTTGCTTTGCCTGTGAATGGAATCTTGCCTGTTCGTCAATTTTCACTCAGAAGTTGACAAGCAAAACCGAGACCTGAGCATTGTGGTTGCCTTGCAGCCGCGTCTGGGATTGATGCGGCTTCCTATCGCCGCGTCTTCTGGCGTCGTGATGGGTGAATCGACTGTTGAGGTGGCCAACTGTGATTCCCTTCGACACTCCGACCGCATCGCTGCGCGGATTGGGCTTTGCCGTCGTGGCGAGTGATGTCGATGATTCGCTGGCCGCTGGGTCTTGAACGCGGCATCGTCGCGCCACGTGCTGGCTCGATCGGCTCGCCGCAGGATCCCGACCGGCGCCGGGTCGCGATGCACGGAGCGCTGATCGCGCAATCGCGACAGTCGATCAGAGGGTTCACGAAAGTGTGTGCACGCGCGCGAGCGGCCCTGGGAGTGGAATATTAAATTTTTCTCCAATCGGTCGGTGATCCATCGATCATCCCAGGACCGAGGCTGGAATTTACGCGCGCCAGCGTCATGGCTGCGGGGCCTTGAGGTTCGATTTGCTGGTTGTGCGGTTCTTCGAGGCGGATCGGACGATTGCGCACCTATTGCTTATCCCTTCTTGCGGACCCGAATGTTGGCGTATACCCCGATGTGATTGAGCCGGCGCGGGATCGGGGGCTGGGGGGATGCTGCTGGTTGTCATCTCGGCTGCTCTGTGCAGCGGACTGGCCGTGCTTGTTTTCGGCTGGCAATCGCTCGATTTCCAGACTCTGGTACTGGCGCCCTGCGTCGCCAGCGCGACCGCCGTGCTGGCGGGTGGCGGACTCGCGCTCCTGAGGATCGGAACGTCCCGAAACGCGCATGATCCCGCGAAGATCTTCGCTATCGCCGGCCTTCAGAGCGGTGATCGCCGCGACCTCCGGCTCGTGCCGCGGCGGCTCTACTTCGATATCGAGCACGATCGCGAGATCATCAAGGACGAGATCGGGATCGAGGCGACGAGCCTCGATCAGGCGCTGGACGACGCCCGCAGCGTCATCCGGGACATGGTGCAGGAGCTTGCCGACGAAGGCTACGGGGAGGACTGGGTGCTGGTCGTGCGCGATGCCAGAGGGACCTCGGTCGCACGCCTGCCCATCGAGCAGGCGCCCGTGCAGGCGCGGTCCGATCGGCGGTCGGCTTGATCATCGGGTGATCTGACCGCGCCCGCGTCCCGGCAGCGTCCGGCACGGCCGACGCATGCGGCCCCGGATCAGCGCTCGCCCAACTCCTGAAGCAGCCGGTCGCGAGCGCGACTGACGCGGCTCTTCACGGTGCCCGCGGGACACCCGATCACGGAAGCGGCGGCCTCGTAGGGAAGGCCGTCGACGGCGACCAGGATCAGCGCCTCGCGATAGGCTGGTTCGAGCCGGTCGATCGCGGCTCGGACCTCCGACAAGCCCATGCTGTGTTCCTGGGCGGCCGGTTCCGACAGGGCCGTGGCGTGCACGCCGTCGGGATCCGGGACCTCGAGGCGTCGCTTGCGCCGTCCGTTGATGAAGCCGTTGCGCAGGATCGTGAACAGCCACGCCACGAGGCTCGTGCCGGGCTGGAAGCGCTGCCGATGCTCCCAGGCTTTGAGCAGCGTGAACTGCACGAGATCGTCGGCCTCGACGCCGTCGAACGTCAGCGTCAGGGCGTAGCGACGCAGGCGTGGCGCCAGGGCAATCAGATCGTCCTTGAAGGCATGGGGCACCTGCCGCCCGACCTCGGCGGCATCCAGCGCCGCGGACAGCCGATTCAGCACGGCGGCGAGACGGGGGCCGATCTCGATCGGTGCAACTTCTGAATAGTGTTGTCGCAGCCGTTCAGCCAGCTGCGCGTGGATAGGCGAGATGACGGGATCGGACCTGCCGGTCGGATCGCGCTCTTCGTCAGCGGGCTTCACGGTGAAGCTCTGGGTTCGTGGGGACGGAGACATCGCCGCGACGGGCAAGATGTCTCGCTGAAGGGACGCGGACTTATCTCTGGTTGATCTCAACGCCGTCAATGGTGCAGGTATACCAGTGAAAATTGCGGATCTGGTGGAACCGGCTTGTGCGCAACCCGTTTGTGCCCCGCTGCCGCGAGGGCAGTGACGGCAGGCGGGGGGCGCGGGAGCTGTGACGGCGGGGGTTGACAGGCATGAGCTCCGGCAGATCATCGCCGGGTTGAGCGAGGGCGTGATCCTGGTCGAGCCCGACCAGACCATCGCCTACGCCAACGCCGCCGCCCTGGCGATGCACGGCGCCCAGAGCCTCGACGAGCTCGGCCCCACCGTCGACGCCTACCGCGACCGCTTCTGCCTGCGCTACCGCAACCACATCGTGCCCAACCAGTACCCGATCGAGCGCGTCGTGGCCGGCGAGCGCTTCCACGACGTCGTGGTCGAGGTGCGGCGGGCCGACAGACCCGACGTGGACTTCGTCCACTCCCTGCGCAGCCTCGTGGCCACCGACCGCGACGGCAACCCGAGCTGCCTCGCCCTGATCCTCAAGGACGTCTCCGACCAGTTCGAGGCCGAGGAGCGGTTCGAGCGCACCTTCAACGCCAACCCGGCCCCGGCCGTGATCACGCGGCTGTCCGACCTGCGCCACGTCAAGGTCAACCACGGCTTCCTGGAGATGACCGGCCACACCCGCGACGCCGTCATCGGCCGCAGCGTCTACGAGGTCGACGTCCTGGCCGGCGCCCGCAACCGCGACCTCGCCGTCGCGCGCCTCAACGCCGGCGGCACGATCCCGCAGATGGAGGCCTGCCTCGACCTGCCCGACGGCGGCAGCCGCTTCGTGATCGTCGCCGGGCAGCCGATCGCGATGGGCGACGAGCCCTGCATGCTGTTCACCTTCGCCGACCTCGAGCTGCGCCGCAAAGCCGAGGCCGCGCTGCGCCAGAGCGAGGAGCGCTTCGCCACGGCGTTCCGGATGACGCCGGTGCCGACCGTGCTGGTGCGTGCCGACGACGGCCAGGTCACGGGCGTGAACGAGGCGTTCAGCCGGGTCTTCGGCCTGGGCGAGGACCGCGTCGTCGGCCGCTCGCTGGCGGAGGCCGGGCTGTGGGTCGCCGACAAGCAGCGCCTGCAGGTCGAGGCCGCGCTGGAGCGCCAGGGCTACGTGCTGGGCGTCGAGGTCTGCCTGCGCCACGAGAGCGGCGCGAACCTCGACTGCCTGGTCTCGGCCGAGCGGATCACGATCAACGAGACCGCCTTCGTGCTGCTGGTGCTGCAGGACATCACCGAGCGCAAGCACACCGAGCGGGAGCTGTTCGACGCGATCGAGACGGTGATGGCCGACACGTCGTGGTTCAGCCGCGGGCTGATCGAGAAGCTGGCCAACCTGCGCCGGCCGGGCCGGGAGGCGGGCGACGCGGCGGCGCCGAACCTGACGGTGCGCGAGCGCCAGATCCTCAACCTGATCTGCTCGGGGCTCAGCGACGACGCGATCGCGCGCAAGCTCGGCCTGTCGCGCAACACGGTGCGCAATCACGGCGCCGCGCTCTACCGCAAGATCGGCATCCACAAGCGCAGCGAGGCGGTCGTCTGGGGGCGCGAGAACGGTTTTCCCCTGAACATCTCTGACGGATAGATACCGCCATACTGGTACAACCACACCATTGATCGGCCACGCCCGGCGCACATCTTCCGGTCGGCCAGGGTTTTCTCACGCAGGACGGGGCGCCCATGACCGAAGACAGGAAGACACCCTCCGCCGAGCACCTCAAGGGCTCGGTGAAGGAGGCCATCGGCAAGCTGACCGGCGATGCCCGGGCGCAGACCGAGGGCCGGCGTCAGAAGCGCGACGCGCCCGGATCGGACGCGCCCGGATCGGACGTGCCCGGATCGGACGTGCCCGGATCGGACGTGCCCGGATCGGACGTGCCCGGATCGGACGTGCCCGGATCGAAGGCCGGCGGATCCGGGCCCGCGGGCTCCGGCCCGCGCTGACGGACATCACCCGGCGCCTCACGGTGAGGCGCCCCCACCACCAGCGCGATCGCGGAGGCGATCGCCGACGCGACGACGGAGGAGAACGACATGGTCGACACCGATCGGATCACGGGCGCGGCCCGGCAACTCGGCGGCAAGGTGCAGGGCGCGTTCGGCGACCTGACCGGCTCGCGGCGCGACGCGGTCGAGGGCCGCGCCCGCGCGGCCGCCGGACAGGCCGAGAGCCTCTACGGCCAGGCCAAGGACACCGTGCGCGACGCGGCCGACCACGTGGCCGACGCGGCCCGCGACCTCGGCGGCCGGGTCCGCGACGCCGTCGACGATCTCGGGGCCGACGACGTCGAGGCCCGCGCCCGCCGCGCCCAGGGCGCCGCGCACGATCAGTACGCCCGCGCCGAGCGCGGCGTCCGCCACGCCGCCGAGGAGGCCTACGACGTCGCCGAGGACGCCTACGCGCGCGGCAGCCGCGCCCTGCGCCGCGGCACCCGCGAGGTCGGCGAGCAGGTCGCCGCGTACCCGCTCGCCGCCCTGCTGATCGCCGGCATCGCGGGCTTCGGCCTCGGCCTGCTCGTCAGCGCCCGCCGCGCCTGAGCCGCGCCTGAGCCGTCAGCCCCACGAGTTTCGACCCACCACCCGGAGTGACAGCGTGACCACCATCCAGACCGTTGCAACGCCCCTCGCGCCGGACGCGCACGCCGACACGCGCGCCGTCCTGCTCAACCAAGTCTCCTGGGGCGCGATCTTCGCCGGCGCCGTGACCGCGCTGGTCACCCAGGTGATCGTCAACCTCGTCGGCGTCGGGGTCGGGCTGGCCTCGGTCGGCACGACCGCCGCCGACAACCCCTCCGCCTCGACCGTGTCGATGGGCGCGGGGCTCTGGTTCGTCGCCTCGGGCCTCGTGGCCTCGCTGGCCGGGGGCGTCATCGCCGGGCGGCTCTCGGGCAAGACCCTGCCGGGCGCGGCCGCCCTGCACGGGCTGGTCTCCTGGGCGGTGACGACGCTGGTGGTGCTGTACCTGCTGACCTCGGCCGCCAGCGGCCTGGTCGGCGGCACGCTCAGCACGGTGTCGGGCGCGCTGGGCGGGGCCGGCAGCCTGGTGGGCGGCACGGTGCAGACGGCGGCCCAGGCGGCGGCGCCGTCGCTGTCGAAGATCGCCAACCCGCTGGACGGCATCGAGGACAAGGTCCGGCAGCAGACCGCCGGGCAGGACCCGCAGGCGGCCAGGGACGCGGCGGTCGCGGCGGTGAAGGCGCTGTTCACCGGCGACCCGTCGCAGAAGCAGCAGGCCGAGGCGCGGGCGGCCGACGCCCTGGCCAAGGCGCAGAACATCCCGGTCGATCAGGCCCGCCAGCAGATCCAGGACTACGAGAAGCAGTACGACCAGGCGGTGGCCAGCGCCAAGCAGAAGGCCGAGGCGGCGGCGGTGACGGCCAAGTCGGCGGCCACGCAGGGCGCGTTCTACGCCGCGCTGGCGCTGATCCTGGGTGCGCTGGCGGCGTATGTCGGCGGCCGGCTGGGCGCGCCCAAGCCCGCGACCCTGCTGGGCGCCTACGAGACCCGGCGCGTCTGATCGCCGGCCCACCGTCGGCCGATCGTCCAGCGATCGCCCGGTGATCCCCTCGGCTCCCGCCCCGGCGGGGGCCGTCCACCCCGGCGGGCGCGGGCGCCCGGCCGGACCTCCCGAGCCACGACACGACCCCGAGAGAGAGGAGAGCACGCGATGAGCAGCACGACCGACAAGATCAAGGGCCTGGCCAACGAGGCGGTGGGCAACGTCAAGCAGGCGGCCGGCAAGGCGACGGGCAACGACAAGCTGGTGGCCGAGGGCAAGGCGCAGGAGCTGAAGGGCGAGGCGCAGAAGACCGTCGGCGACGTCAAGGACGGCGCCAAGAACCTCGCCGACAAGGTCACCGGCAAGCACTGATCCCGACACGGCGGCGCCGGCACGCCGGCGCCGCCCCTCGGCCCGCCTTCGGCACGACGTCTGCCGAACCGGTCAACGCGCGAGAGCAGAGCCGATGCGGCGCTTCGCCAGCCTCTTCCTGCGTCAGGAACTCGTCTTCTTGGTGCTCGCCGTTCTGCTGAGCGTCGGCGCCGGGGTGGCCTACTGGGTATCGCGCGCCACTGTCCTGACCATCGCGGTGGCTCCCAAGGACGGGACGGAGCCGGCCCTGATCCAGGCCTACGCGGATGCCCTGGCCAAGCGCCAGAAGGAGATCCGCCTCAAGATCCTGCCCTTCGACGACGTGCGCGACAGTGCCGAGGCGCTGCGCGACGGGCGCGTCGATCTGGCGATCGTGCGGCCGGACGTCGAGCTCCCCGACAACGGCCTGACGCTGGCCATCCTGCGCGACCAGGCGATGATCATCGCCTCCCCGGAAGCCTCCGGGATCGACCGCTTCCCCGACCTCGACCGCAAACGCCTCGCGATCCTGGCCCATCGAGACGCCGACGAGGCGCTCATCCGCGCCATGCTGGAGCACTACGGGCTGACGCTGGTCACCACCGAGCCGGACGGCGGTCTCCCGCCGCGCCACGTCGCCCTGGTCGAGATGGCCGAGAGCGACCTGGGCGCGGCCCTCGCGCGCAAGCGGGTCGACGCGGTGATCTCGGTCATCGCGCCGACCGCGCCGACGGCCCAACGGATCGTCGGCCTCGTTCAGGCCGCCAGCCGCACTCGCAAGATCACCTTCGTGGATGTCGAGAACGCCGACGCGATCGTCGCCCGGCTGCCGCGTCTGCAGGTGGTCACCATGCCGGCCGAGACTTTCGGCGGCAGCCCCAAGGTGCCGGCCGACGACGTACACACGGTCGGCGCCTCCTACCGGTTGATGGCGCGCTCGAACCTCGCCCGCTCCGTGGCGGCCGACGTCACCCAGCACCTGTTTGAGCTGCGCAGCGCGATGGCGAACGTCACGCCGGCCGCCGACTACGTTCAGGCCCCCGCCTACGATGGGACCGTCGGCGCGACGAGCGCGAGGCTGCCGATCCATCCCGGCGCGGTCGACTATTACGAGCGCGAGCAGCAGAGCTTCATCGAGCGCTACGAGACCTGGATCTACCTGCTCGCCTTCCTGGGCGGCGGCATCGGCTCCGCGCTCGCCTGGATCGGCCAGCGCCTGTCGCGCCTGCGCCGCGAGCGGGTCGAAGAGGCGACCGACCGCCTGCTGCAGATCCGCCAGGAGGCGCAGGAGACCTCGGATCCCGGGCGTCTCGAGATCCTGGCCCGGGAGATCGACGATCTCGCGGGCGACATCGCCAAGCATGCCCTGGAGCGGCCGACCGAGGCCCGGACCATGTCGGCGGCGGCCATCGCCATCGACGCGGCCCGCTCGACGGTGAAGCGCGCCATCGCGGCCGGCCGGAGCGCGGATGACGGATCGGCCCTGGCCGGCAGAGCCATCGCCGCCGACGCCGCCCAGACGCCGGCATGACCCGTTGCGGCGGCCCACCGCCGTATCACCCGGGCTTCGGCCCGCATCAAGGAAGGACGACGCCATGAGCAAGGGATACCCCTCGATGACGGCCCTGCTGGGCCTGCTGGCAGTGGCCGGCTACCAGAATCGCGACCGGATCGCCGAGTGGCTCGGCGGCCACGCCAAGGAGGCGGGTCGGTCGCCGGCCCCGCAGGTTCCGTCCCCCGCGGGATCGACGATTCCGGCGAACCTGGATCGCCTCCTCGGCGGCGCCAGCGCGGGTGGCGTCGGCGGCCTCATCGCCGGTGGCCTGAGCGAACTGGTCGATCATTTCACCAAGGGCGGCCACGCCGAGACGGCGCAGTCCTGGATCAATCACGGCCCGAACCGCGACATCCCGGCCGCCGACCTGGAGCGTGCCATCGGGCCGGACACGCTGGCGGCCCTGGAGCAGCGCACCGGCTTGAGCAAGAGCGAGCTGCTGGCGCGCCTCTCGCGCGACCTGCCCTCGGCCATCGACCGCTACTCGCCGGACGGACGTCTGCCCGCCTTCAGCTGACCGGTCCGTCGAGGTCGTCGCGGCGGTGCCGCGACGACCGGCGGCCGCTACTCGACCAGCTCGTCCACCTTCGCCATCAGCGAGGGCGAGATGGTCAATCCCAGGGTAGCGGCCGTCGTCAGGTTGAGCAGGGTGATGAAGCGCTCGCTGGCCTGCACCGGCAGGTCGCCGACCACCGCGCCGCGCAGGATCCGGTCGATGTACCCGGCCGCCCGCTGCACATCCTGCTCGACGCTGGTCGTGTAGGCGGCGAGACCGCCGAGGCGCACCGGCGCCGCGTAGGCGTAGACGGCCGGCAGGCGGTAGGTGGCCGCCAGATCGACGATCCGCTGGCCGTACACGCCGGTCACCGCGTCGGGCAGGGCGATGAGGCCGCCCTCCGGCCGGGCGGCGAACTCCGTGATCGCGGCCTCGATCTCGGCGGCGTCGTGCACGCCGGCGATCCGGGCCTCGATGCCGAGTTCGGGGCCGATCCGGGCCATCTCGGCCGTGTAGCCCGCGAGTCGGGCCCGGTAATCGGGGTTGATCAGGGCGAGGGCCCGCGTGACGCCGGGGCTGAGTTCCTTCAGGAGCTGCAGCCACTTGCCGACGAGGACGAAGTCGAAATTGGTGAAGCCGGTGAGGTTCCCGCCGGGCCGCGACAGGTTGGTCACGAAGCCGCCGCCGACCGGGTCCTGAAGCATCATGAAGACGACCGGAACCGTCGTGGTCGCCCGCTGGAGCGCGGTCGCGCCGACGACGCCCTGCGCGAGCACGACGTCGGGCTGGCGCGCGAGGATCTCCTCCGCCTGGGCGCGCATCCGCTCGGCGTCGCCGTTGCCGTAATGCAGGTCCACGGCCAGGTTCTGGCCCCAGATCCAGCCGGCCCGCTTCAGACTCTCCTTGAGCGTGTCGACGATGACGGGACTGTCCGGATGCGCTTCGCCGTAGACCAGCAGGATCCCCAGGCGACGCTGACCCTTCGCCGGCGCGGCCGCGTAGGCCGGCCACGCGACCGCGCCGCCGAGGCCCGCGATGACGTCGCGCCGTCTCATGCGCCGGTCTCCTGTCTGAACGCGTTCCGGGCATCGCCGATCGGGCGGGATCCCGATCGCTCGCCCCGGGGACGGTAATAGGCGCTGCCTCATGCCAGGGCTATCGCGGCCGCCGATCGGGGCGCCCGGCGCGGGTGCAGGGCTCAGCGGACCTCGACCCGGCTGCCGCTGCTGCCGTTCAGCAGGCGCTTCAGGTGGTAGGCCGCGACCCCGTCGTCGGGACGCAGCCCGACCAGCGCCGCGAAGGCCGGAAGGGCGCCCGCCTCCCCGGCGTCGAGCTTCGCGTAGGCGTCCTGGTACTGGGCGAGCAGCGCGTCCGCGTAGGCAGCCTCGGTCAGGGGTTCGTAGGCGCGCAGGGCCGTCTGCTTGCCGCGCAGGAGGAGGTCGCCGAGGGGGCGGCCGCGGAACTGACCGGCGCGGATCACGACGGCGTCGCTGACGCAGATCCGGGTGCCGAACGCCTTGTTGGCGTTCTCCAGACGGGCGGCGGTGTTGATGGTGTCGCCGTAGGCCGTGTAGTCGAAGTACCGGCCGCCGCCGAAATTGCCCACGATCGCCGGCCCGGCATGGACGCCGATCCGCGTCACGCCGATCTCGATCCCGCGCTCGCGCCAGCGCCCGCGGAAGGCCTCGGCCGCCTCGTCCAGGGCGAGGGCACACGCCACGGCCCGGGCCGCGTGGTCCGGCTGGTCCCCCGGCGCGCCGAACAGCACGTGCAGGGCGTCGCCGACGATCTTGGCCACCGTCCCCTCGTGGGCGAAGACAACGTCGGTCATCTCGGCGAAGTAGCCGTTGAGGATCTCGGCGAGCTGCACCGGGTCGAGGCTCTCGACCAAGCTTGTGAAGCCGGCGATGTCGGTGAACAGCGAGGCCACGTCGCGGCGGTGGCCGCCGAGCTCGAGACCGGACGCGTCCCCGGCGAGCCGCTCGGCGAGGTTCGGCGAGAAGTACCGGGCCAGGGAGGCGTGGGCCCGCTCGGCGAGCGATTGCCGGCGCCGCCCCTCGCGCAGGTCCTCGACGTGGCGCAGCGTCCGCTCGATCGTCGTCTCCAGGTCGGCGAAGTCGATCGGCTTCGTCAGGAAGTCGAAGGCGCCCCGGTTCATGGCGGTGCGGATGTTCGCCATGTCACCGTAGGCCGAGACGATGATGATCGAGGGGCGCTCCGGGAAGTCCTGCAGCTTGGCGAGCAGAGTCAGCCCGTCCATCCGCGGCATGTTGATGTCGGAGACGACCAGATCGACGTCGCGGCTCTCCGAGAGGCGGTCCAGCGCCTCCTGCCCGTCGTGGGCGAACAGGAAGGTGACGAGGCCCTGGCGGATCTGGCGGCGGAATTTCTGGGTGATCAGCGCCTCGAGATCCGGCTCGTCGTCGACGACCAGGATCTTGGCGTTCGGGGCGCCGGGGGTCATTCGGTCCCCGCGAAGGCGGACAGCCGGCGATCGATCTCGGTCTTCAGCACGGCGAAGTCGATCGGCTTGGTGATCAGGCCCACGGCGCCGGCGGCGCGGACCTTCTCGCGCGTCTCGGCGTCGCCGTAGGCTGTGATCATGATCACCGGCACGTCGGGGCGCGCGGCGCGTACCAGGGGCAGCAATTCGAGGCCGGTCATCCCGGGCATGTTGATGTCCGACAGCATCAGGATCAGGCTCGGCTCGTTGGCGCCGTTGATCCGCTCCAGGGCTTCCGCCGCCGAGTGCGCGAAGGCCATCGCGAAGCGTCCGGCGCGCAGCTCGCGGCGGAACTGCTGCCGGAACAGGTCTCTGACGTCGGGTTCGTCATCGACGACGAGGATCAGGACGTTCATGGCTGGCTCTCGGTCTCGGCCGCCGTCTCGGTCGCCGGCCGAGGCGGCGCGGCCGGCGTAACACTCTGGCGCGGCAGGGTGATGATGAATTCCGTGAAGGCACCCGGTTCCGAGGCGACGTCAACCGTCCCGCCGTGCTGCTTGACGACGATGTCGTGGCTCAGCGACAGGCCTAGCCCCGTTCCCTCGCCCGCCGGCTTGGTGGTGAAGAACGGGTCGAACATCTTGGCTCTGACGCTGTCGGGGATGCCGGTGCCGTTGTCGCGCACGCGGATCTCGACGCTGTCGCCCCGGTCCCGGGTCGCGACCGACAGCGTCGGTTCGTAGCCGGGATCACCGTCGGTGGCCCGCTTCTCGGTGGCGTAGAAGCCGTTCGACATCAGGTTCAGAAGGACCCGCGTGATCTCCTGGGGGTAGAGGTCGGCGAGACCGGACGCCGGATCGTAATCGCGCACGAGGGTCACGTTGAAGCTCGGTTTCGCCGCGCGGGCCCCGTGATAGGCAAGATTCAGGCTCTCCTCGACCAGCCCGTTGACCTCGACCGGTCGATGCTCGCCGGATCCGGTGCGCGAGTGCAGCAGCATGTTCTTGACGATCGAGTCCGCGCGCTTGCCGTGCTGGACGACCTTCGCGAGATTGCCCTTGAGCAGGCCGGCGAGCTCCTCGACCTCCGCGCGCGTGTCCGGATCGAGGGCCGCCGGTTCGAGCACCTCGCGAAGCTCGTCCACCAGCTCGTTCGAGAGCGACGCGAAGTTGTTGACGAAGTTCAGCGGGTTCTTGATCTCGTGGGCGATGCCGGCGGTGAGCTGTCCCAGCGAGGCGAGCTTCTCGAACTGGACGAGCCGGCTCTGCGCCCGCTGGAGATCGTCGAGCGAGCGGTTGAGGTCGCGGGTCCGCTCCTCCACCTTGGCCTCGAGCGTCTCGTAGGAATCCTGAACCCGGCTCGCCATCGTGTTGAACCGGTGCGCGAGGGTCTCTATCTCGTCGCCGGTGCGGATCACGATTCGCTCGGACAGGTCGCCCGCGCCGAACCGCTCCGCCCCATCCTCGAGCTCGCGGATGGGCACGACCATGCGCCGCGCCAGGAAGGTTCCCGCCACCGCTGCGAGCAGCACGCCGAGACCCATCAGCGATGTGGTCTGGATCACGGATTCGAGGGCGGGGCCCATGGCGTCGCGCAGCGATTCCTGCACGAAGACGATCCAGTCGACCCGCGGGATCGTGGCATGGGCCGCCAGCACCCAGCCGCCGTCGAGGCCGGTGGTGATCTCGTAGTCCTGACCCGCCATGCGGGAGCCGGGCAGGGCCGCCGCCACCTCGGCCAGACCCGACAGGTCGGTGTCGCGCAGGACGAGGCTCAGATCCGGGTGCGCGATCAGCCGCCCGGTCGCCGTGGTCACGAAGGCGTAGCCGTGCTCGCCGACATTGATCGCGCTGACCACGTCCCAGATCAGCTTCAGATTGACTTCCGCGACGGTCACGCCGGGGTCGCGTCCGGCATGGGCCACCGAGACGGTCATGTACGGCTCGGAGCCGCGCCGGAAATAGACCGGGCCGAACCAGGTCTTCTGGGCGAGCGCCTGGGTGAAGCGCGGCGAGGCCGAGAAATCCTTGCCGCTGGCGACGGCGTCGGGCTCCAGCCGCGAGACGCGCAGCTGCTCCTTCCCGGCCGGATCGAGGTACGCCACCTCCGTGATGGCCGGTGCCTGGCGCAGCAGGCGGATGAAGTCGTAGCGCTGCTGCTCGGGGGAGACCCGCCGCCACTCGGCCCGGGTCGTCCAGCCGATCTGGCTCTCGATCGAGGACAGGAAGGCGTCGACGCGTTCGGCGGCGGCGCGCGCCTTGGTGCGCTGCGTCTCGATCGCGGTCCGCTTGGCGTCCTGATAGTTCAGCGTCAGGTCGACGGCGCCGTTGATGAGCAGCACCAGGCTGACGAGGCCCACGAAGGCCACCGCGAACTTCCCCGCGAGCGGCAGGCGGAACCAGCGCGGCGGCGCTGCCGCGGCCGGCGGGGAGGCGAGCGGGCGCGGCGCCGTCATTCGACGATCTCGTCCGCCTGGGCGAGGAGCGCCGACGAGATGGTCACGCCCATGGTGCGGGCCGTCTTCAGATTCACGATGAAGTCGAACTTCGTGGGCGCCTGGACCGGCAGGGTCGCGGGGTTCTCGCCGCGCAGGATCCGGCCGACATAGGCGGCAGCCCGGTGGACCGTCTCCACCGGGTCCGGCCCGTACGACATCAGCCCGCCCCGATAGGCGAAGCGCCGGATGGCGAAGACGGCCGGAACCCTGAGGCGCGTGGTGAGCGCGACGATCTGGTCGCCGTTGGCCTCGCTGAACGTGCCCGGGGCGACGATCAGGCCACCGTCTCCCTGCCGCGCGAGATCCGCGATGATGGGCTCGATCTCGACCGCCTTGTCGATCTTCACCACCGCGGGCTCGATCCCGAGGGCCGTCGCGGTGGTGCGGAACGGCTCGGCGTAGAGGTTCTCGCCCCGGATCTCGGTGCTCAGGTTGGACAGGAGCGTGACGCGTCGGAGGTTCGGGACGGCCTCCTTGAGGGCCGCCACCCATTTCCCGCCCAGAGGCGCCTCGTAGAGCGTGAAGCCGGTGATGTTGCCGCCCGGGCGCTGGAGACTTTCCACGTACCCGAAGCGGACCGGGTTCGAGGCGCCGACGAACACGATGGGGATCTGCTTCGTCAGGGACGCCACGGCCGTGAGCTGCGCGCTGAGATAGGCGAAGATCACCTGCGGTTGTGTGGCCACGAGGTCGGCCGCGAGGAGGCGCGTGCGCTCGCGGTCGGCCCCGGTCCAGCGATCGTCGACCCGCTGATCCGGCTGACCGTGATCGCGCAAGCCGGCGTGGAACGCTTCCGCCAGCACCCGGCCCTCGGGATCGCCCTCCACGAAGGGCCAGAGGGCCGCGACGTGGGCCTGACCCTGCGCCCGCACGGCGTGCGGCCACCCGGCGAGCGCCAGGGGCAAACCAGCGAGTACGGTTCGCCGCCTCATCCGACTATCGCGCCACATCCCTGCCGACGGCCCCGCCGCGCGGACCGGACCGCGCGCCTCGGCCGGCCCCTGCGATCGATCGCCGGAGCATAGTGCAAGCTCCACTTTGACACCACGCGCGAGATCCCGCGCGGTTATCAAAATGCCAGCCGCATGCCGCCGACGATGTTCCGCGGAGCACCCGCGAAGACCGAGCCCGTGGTGGTCGCCAGCACGGCGGCGCCGTTCTGGAGGCCGGTGGTGCCGCTGATCCCGTTGGCGAGGTTCTGCGCGGAGGCGACGTAGGTCGTGTCGAACAGGTTGCGAACCTCGACGTACAGGCTGAGCCGCTTCGCGTAGCCGCCGGTCAGCTCCGTGGCGTAGTGCAGGTTGGCGTTGACGACCGCGAAGCCCGGGGCCTTCAGCAGGTTGGCGTTGTCGAGGTAGAAGTCGCCCTGGACGACCGTCTCCACGAAGGCGCCGAGACCCGCGAGCGGTCCGCTCGGCACGTCGTAGCCGAGGCGGGCCAGGAGCTGGTGGGCCGGAACCCCGGGGATCCGGTTCCCCGCCCGGTCGAACGACCGGGTCAGGCTGCCGGCGCTGAGCTGCTCGGTGTAGCGGGTGTAGATCTGGTCGTCGAACGTGTAGGCCAGCGTCCCGCGCCAGCCGGGCGCGAAGGCCCAGTCGGCGCCGACCTCGACGCCGCGATGCTCCGAGGCGGGCGCGTTGAACGTGTAGGCGAGGAGGCCGGCCCCCGGCGATTGCGAGACCAGCTCGTTGCGGAAGAACTCGTAGAACCCGGTCACGCTCAGGCGGAGATCGGTCATCGGGCTCCACTCGGCGCCGAGATCGAAGCCGAGATTCTCCTGAGTCTGGAGCTGCGTGTTGTTTCCGGGCAGCCCGGCCGGGGTGATGAACAGGTTGCTGGCGGCCGGCGTGGTGTAGCCGGTGGCGACCCGGCCGCGCAGCGCCCAGGCCGCGTCCGGCCGGTAGACCAGGGCCAGCTCGGGGGCGACGTTGAGGAAGGACCGGTTCGCGTCCGCCACCGTCCGCGTCGTGCCGCTCGCCGCGTACGCGTAGGCGATGTTGCGCCCGGTGATCGAGGTGGTCTCGGCGCTCAGGCCGAGGATGCCGGTCCACTGATCCGACAACGCCAGCTCGAGCCGCGCCCGGCCGCCGAGATTCGACTGCACCGCCGCCTGATCGCCGATCAGCGCCCCCAGGCGCGGGCCGTCGTAGGGGGCCCGGTTAAAGGTGGTGATGTGGTTGTCGATGGTGTTGTAGGCCAGCGCGACGTAGCCGGTTGCCGGCAGGCCGAACAGGTCGCCCCGCCGGGTCAGGTCGGTCAAGAAGTTCCAGGACGGGTAAGAGCCCCGCGACGAGGTCGTGTAGAACGGCTGATCGAAGTTGCGCTCGTCGAACCCGAGCTGCGTGCGCCAGGTGGTGAACGCGTCGATGTCGTGCTCCCAGCGGGCGGCCACGATGGTTCGGCGGTCGTTGCGCCCGAAGCCGCCCTCGTCGGCCGTCACCGGCACGGTCGCGCCGAATGCCCCGTTCCGGAACAGGTTGAAGGTGGTGCAGCCCGGGGCCGCGCTCGCTGCGGCGGCGCAGCCGCGCTGGTACGGGTTGATCCGGTACTGGGCCAGGGATGCGCGGGCGGGCAGGTTGGCGTCGAGGGTGTTGTTGATCACCTTCAGGGTGAAGCGGTTGTCCGGCGTCGGAGTGTAGCTCGCGAGCAGATTGATGGTCTGCGTGTCGTAGCTGGCGTGGTCCTGGTAGCCGTTGGCGCGGACGTCGCTGGCGAACAGGCTGATCTCGAACGGGCCGCTGACGCCGCCGACGGTGAAGTAGTTGCTGAGGTAGCCGAAGCTGCCGGCATCCACCCCGATCTCGTAGCCGTCGATCTCGCGACCGGTGCGCGTCCGGAACGCGATGGCGCCCCCGGTGGCGTAGTTGCCGAAGAGCGGCGATTGCGGCCCGCGGAACACGTCGATCCGGCCGTAGGCGCGGGGGGCCGTGAGATCGAAGCGCGACGCGCCGTCCGGCTGGGTGAGGATGAAGCCGTCCTCCAGGACGACGGTGTTCTTGATCACCCCGGTGGAGCGGGCGTTGTTGCCGCGGATCGAGATGACGACGTCGCGGCCGCCGTTCCCCTGCCGCACCGTGACGCCAGGGCTGTTCACCAGGACCGATCCGATGCTGGTTGCCGGGCGGTTCGCGATCGTGTCGTCCCGGCCGATACCGGTCACGATCTCGCCGACAGGGTGCTCGATGACCGCGGGCGCCGAGCCCGGCGGCGCCGCCACGCCGAAGGGCGGCGCGGCACTCCGGCCCGCGGCGGGCGCGGCCTCGCCCTCCACGGAGAGTTCCTCGAGGGTCACGGCGGTCTGGCCGAGGGCGGGGAGGGGGCTTCCGGCGAGCAGGAGCGCGAGGGCAGCGCCGCACAGGACGGTCTGGTCGGAGGTCATCGGAGGTCTCGTCTGATCGAAGGGGCGAGCGGCGGCGCCACCCGGAGGAAGGGCGATCAGGCGGAGCGGGGCGGCCCGCGGGGCTGGCCGACGATGATGGGGACCGACGCGGCCCGGGCAGGGGGCGGGATCGGCCACGCCACCGCTGTCCAGCGCAGGCGGCGCGCGAGGCCGGGCGAGGCCGGGAGGAGCGGCGGGACGGCGCCGGCGCGACACAGCCCGCAGAGGGCGCAGGACCCCGTTGCCGGCGCGTGCAGGCCGATGGCGACGTCCCCGACCTGATCCGACGCGTGCCCGCACAGGATCTGGCCGGGCAGCACGCCCCGATCCGCCTGCGCCATCCGGAGCGCGACGGCCGGTGCGAGCGCCTGGATCCAGAGCGCGAGCACGATCAGCACCGCGCCCGGAAGACCCGGACGCCCGCGTCTCAGGCGCGGAGGCTTGTGCACGGGCACGGCGCCCGCTCGTACCGGATCAGTGCGCCCACCGCCTTCGGAGCCGGCCCGCGGCGAGGTCGAAGCCGATCAGGGCGGCGATGGCGAGCCCGGTCAGCGGGAAGAGCGCCCCGAGCCCGAGGATGATCACGGTCACCGTCGCGGCCACCCGCCGGTCGCGCGGCCAGGGCGGCACGCCGAGGCCGCCGGCCGGGCGCCGCTTCCACCACATCGTTCCGGCGGTGACGGCGAGCAGGATGGTGGCGAGGCAGAAGCCCAGCATCGCGAACTGGTTCGCGCGGCCCCAGTGCTCGCCCTTGTGGATGCCGATCCCGTACTGGATCGCCCGGCCGACGGGTCCGAGATCGCCGAAGCGGACGTCCACCACCGGGCGGCCGGAATACTGGTCGAGGGTCAGGACCCGCTGCCGCGTGACGTCGCGCGGGTAGATTGCGGCGGCGTAGACGCCGTCCGCGCCGACGGGCAGCGCCAGCTCGAAGCCGCGGGGCATCCCCAGACCTCGGAGGATCGCCACGGCGTCGTCGATGCCGACGCTCGCGGCCGCGGCGGCCGGCGCCGAGCGCGGCACGGGCGCGTCCTGCAGAGTCCAGCCGGCATCTTCCAGCCGGTCGCGTAGAGGCACCGTCGAGACCGGCCGGTTCGCCCAGAGCGCGGCCGGCTGGCCGAGGCCGGCGGCGTTGGACCACGCGCGCAGCTCCTGTCCCCACCAGATCGACCAGGGCAGGCCGGTCAGCGCCAGGAAGAGCAGCCCGCCGCCGGCGACGAACCCGGTGACGGCGTGAAGGTCGCGCCACCACACGCGCCGGCGCGGGCCGGCGCGCAGGGTCACGACGCCGCCCATCCGGCCGCGGGGCCACCACAGGTACGCGCCCGTCACCACCAGGATGATCGCGAAGCCCGCGACGATCTCGATGACGGCGTTCGCCAGGGGGCCGACCAGCGCGAGGCTGTGCAGCCCGCGGACCACCGCCATGAGCTCGCGGTCCCGGTCGACCCGGTCGAGCACGTCGCCGGTATACGGATTCAGGTAGACGTGGATCCGGCGCTCGCCCGAAGCGAGGGTGACGCGCGCCGCGGCGTCCGGCGAGGGCGGGTCGGTGTAGGTGACGGGCGCGGCGTCCGGCACGGCCTGCAGCGCGTTGAAGATCAGCCGGTCCGGACCCATCGGCGCCGTCTCGCTCGGCGCGACCCGGGTCCGGTACGCGAACAGGCTGCCGTTGATCTCCTCCTTGAACAGGTAGAGCGCGCCGGTGGCCGAGAGGCTGATCAGGAACGGAAGGCACAGCAGGCCCGCGTAGAAGTGCCACCGCCAGACGGCCCGATAGACGGCGTCGCGGGACAGTCGCCGCGTGGCGGCCGCACCGTATGCGGGGGCGTCGCCGTGGAGAACAATCGACATGATGGGAGGTCCGGGCCTGAACGATCGGGAGCGGGATCGTCAGGCTTCCGGTGGACCTCGCGCGGTGCCGGTCGAGGCCGGCGGCCCGGTCGTCGGGATCTCGGATTCGGGGCGCCACGCGCAGCGCGTCGCGGGCGCGGCGGGCCAGGCGGCAGCGGTCGGGTCGATGGTCGGAAGCGCCAGCGCTCCGGCCTGCACGACCGTGCAGCAGGGATGGACGTGCACCACCGTGCCGGCGGGGTCGCCCGAGGCGTGCCCGGCGCAGATCACCGCGTCCGGATCGTTCCAGGCTCGGGCCGGGGTGGCGAAGCCCAGGAACGCTTGGAGCAGCAGCGCGTAGAGCGCGACCAAGCCGATGATCGCGCGCCCTCGAACCGTGAGAGGCAGGCACCGGCGCATCCGGCGATCTAGGCGGCCGCGCGGCGGCGCGTCAACGGGCGATGACTGCCGGACCGTGCCCGACCCCGCTCGATTTCTGCGGATCGCTGCAGGATGAGAGAGACGTGCTGGGCCGCAAGCAAGAAAAAACCCGCCGGATCTGAGATCGGGCGGGCCGGCGCGGTGGCTGGGGGACCTGGATTCGAACCAGGACTAGAGGAGTCAGAGTCCACCGTTCTACCGTTAAACTATCCCCCAATCAGCCGTGAACCCTGCTCATCCGGTGTCGGAGATGGCGGGGCAGAGCCCGCAGCGCATCGAGCGGCTCCGGGCGTGGGCGGTGAGATAGGCGGAATGCTTCGGGAGGTCAACCGGTTGTTCTGCTGTTGACGCAGCCTCCGCCGCGGCCGTAACCGTGAGGTCGCGGATGCCGCCAGGAAGGGTGGCCGAGTGGTTTAAGGCAGCGGTCTTGAAAACCGCCGTGGGGGCAACTCCACCGTGGGTTCGAATCCCACCCCTTCCGCCGCCTCCGGGCGGGATCGATGCGGTTGCCGGAACATCGCGGGCGGTCCCGCGTCGCTCACGCCGCCGGGGTTCGCGCCGTCCGGCCGGAGCTGCGCCTCCCCCAAGTCGCAGGCGATCACCGGTACTTGGCGTGCGCGCTAGGATCAGCCCTCCGGCCGCCGCGGATCGGCGCCTGCCGGATCCGGCCGGTTTCGGACGTCCAGCGCGGCGGCTCAAGTGTTCGTCGGTGAGATCGCGTGCGGCCGTGCGGCGCCGCGACTGATTTGCGCCTCGCGGCCGATGCGGTTAGTCAGCCTTAACCGTGTCATCTGTCCGTGTTCGATCGCGCCCCGTGGTGGGCGGGAGGTCAGGCAGCGGTCTGGAGCCGCCGGTACTCACTTCAGTACCGCGAGAAACAACGCATTATTAACCACACCCGGATTGCTTGAAAGCAATCTTGATTTGACAGCGCGCCACGTCCGGCGAACCAGAACGGTGATGAGACGGCGTCGATGGTTGATCTGACTGGCTACCGCCTGACTTTCGACGACGAGTTCAACGCGCGCAGCATCTCGCAGAACGGCGTCGGGACCACGTACCGGGACATCCGCGCCGAGTGGCGGTACGACGCCAATTCCGACATCGGCTTCGGCCGGTCCTCGTTCCTCGACTCCGCGTCCGGTTACGATCCCTTCAGCGTCCAGAACGGTGTCCTGACGATCACGGCGGCGCCGCCCGGGACGAGCGCGTCCGGATATCCCGGGAGCTGGCAGTCCGGCCTCATCAGCACGCAGGGCAATTTCTCGCAGACCTACGGCTACTTCGAGATCCGCGCGGATTTCTCCAACAATCCCGACGCCTGGGACGCCTTCTGGCTGCTGCCGAATCAGCAGAGCCCGCAGTCGAGCAGCACCAATGGCCACCAGGAACTCGATGTCGTCGAGCATTACGGAAACAACGACCGCGGCGTCTACAGCACGATTCACACGACCGATCCGCAGGCGGCCGGAACGACGTGGCAGCAGACCCGCCAGGTCTACAGCGAGATGCCCAACCCGAGCGGGTATCATACCTACGGCATGAACTGGCAGGCGGATCGCATCAGCTTCTACGTGGACGGTCAGCTCGTCGGTTCGCAGGCGACGCCGTCCGACCTGCACAGCCCCATGTATCTGTTGGCCAACTTGGCCGTGCAGAGCACGGCGGCGACCGGCACCCGGTTCAGCTCGAGCATCGACTACATCCGCGTCTACTCGAACAACCCCAATGCCGTCGCGGTACCGCAGGACCGCGTGTCTTCGCCGGACGGCCGGGATCCGGGCCTGTACGGAGCGACGGCCGGTGTTCGGTCCAGCGCCGGCGCGGCCGGAACGCAGGCGGGCGCGACCGGCTCCACGGGGCCCGCATCGGGCGCGACCGGGTCGAGCGGATCGACCCCATCGCCCGCGGGAACGGCTCAATCGAGCGGATCGCCGAACAGCGCCCCGTGCTACTGCACCGGCACGACCATCCGGACCGACCGCGGCGACGTGGCTGTCGAGCGGCTCGTGGTCGGGGACAGCGTCGTCACGGCCGCGGGCCTGCGCCGCCCGATTCGATGGATCGGACGGCGCACCTATCCCGGATCCTCGGCCCCGCCGAGCGAGCGGCCGGTGCGTATCCGGGCCAGCGCTCTGCACGAGGGGGTTCCGGCCCGCGACCTGCTCGTCTCGCCGGACCACGCCGTGTGGCTGGACGGGCTGTTCGTCGCCGCCGGCCACCTCGTCAACGGCACCAGCATCACCCGCGGGGAGGTCGTGACCGATCTCACCTACTGGCATGTCGAGCTCGAAAGCCACGACCTCCTCATCGCGGAGGGCACGCCGGCCGAGAGCTTCCTGCCCGCTCCCGGCATCCGTCGGCTCTTCGACGGCCCTGGCGCGGACGATCCGTCGATCGTCCCGCAGCCCTACGCGCAGCGCACCGAGCTCGGTCCCCAGCTCGCCGCGCTGCGCAGGCGCCTGATCCGGCGGGCCGGCGCGTCGTTCGCGCACGCGCCTCCGGGCGCCGTGCGGGCGTGGCTGGATCGCTGTGCCCTCCGCGCGGACGGTGCGCTGCGCGTGGCCGGCTGGGCCCACGACCCGGCACAGCCCGACGCTCCCGTGTGCCTGGACATCGTGGTCGACGGCGCGATCGTGGCGGTGACGGTGGCGGCGGAGTACCGCGCCGACATCGCTGCGGCGGGGGTGGGCGACGGTCGGCACGGTTTCGACCTCGGCGTCGAGGCACCCCTCGCCCCCGGGGTGCCGCACGTGGTCGAGGTGCGCCGCTCGGCCGACGAGGCGGTGATCTGCGCCATGGCCGCCGACGCGGCGGGCGTGTGGCGACCGCTGCTGGCCGCGTAGCACGCCGCCAGCGGCAAGCTGATCCGGCCGCCGGTCGGAGGCTGTCGGCAGTCGCGCCGCGGGGCGGAAGTCAGGCGCGCCGCATCAGGCCGGGTGCGCGCAGGTCCGAGGCGCGGCTGCGCGTGGCGGGGCCGCGCGTCCCGGACACGCGCGGCGGCTGGGCCTGCCGGATCTGGTCGAGCAGGAGCGGGCGGGCGAAGTAGTAGCCCTGGGCGCAGCGGATCTGCGTCGCGCCGAGCAGGTAGGCGACTTCCTCGAAGGTCTCGACGCCCTCGGCGACGACCGTCATGCCGAGGGCCGCGCCGAGCGACTCGATCGCCTTCAGGACGATCTGGCTGCGCGGTCGCTTATCGATGTCGGTGATGAACGAGCGATCGATCTTGAGCTCGTCCGCGGTGATGTCGGCCAGGGCCGCGAGGGACGAGTAGCCGACGCCGAAATCGTCGATCGAGACCCGCGCGCCGATCGCCCGGATCTTCGGCAGAACCTCGCTCTGGAAGCGGCCTGTCGTGAAGAAGGCCTCCTCTGTCAGTTCGAGGACGAAGCGCTCCGCGAGGCCGGTCTCGCCCAGCGAGGCGCAGAAGGCGGTCATGAACGGCACGTCGCAGGCCTGCTTGGCGGCGATGTTGAGGCTCACGGTGACGTCGGGTCCGAACACCTCGTCGATGTCGGGCATCGCCTGAACGGTCTCGGAGAGGAGCTGGAGGGTAATCTCGTTGATCAGCCCCAGCTCGATGGCCAGGGCGATGAAGTCGCCCGGGGCCTGGATCATGCCGAGCTCGTCGCGCCAGCGCAGCAGCACCTCGACGCCCGTGACCGCGTGGGAGCGCATGTCGACCTTCGGCTGGAAGGCGCAGCAGAAGCAGCGGTCGCGGATCGCCAGTCGGAGGCGCTGCTCCACGGCCATGCGGGCCGTGGCGGCCTGGCTCATCGCGTCGTCGAAGAGGCTGACGCCGCCCTTCAACTCGCCCTTCACCCGGTACATCGCGTTGTCGGCCTGCCGGGCGAGGGTCTCGTAGCTGTCGCCGTGCTCCGGGAAGAGGCTGAGTCCGATGGAGGCGGAGGCGAAGATCTCGTGCCCGTCGATGAAGAACGGCTGCTTCAGGCGCTCCGAGATGGCGCGCACGGCGGACAGCGCCTCGTCCCGATCGGTGATCGGGGCGAGCAGGAGCACGAACTCGTCGCCGCCGATCCGGGCCAGGAGGTCGCTCGGGCGCAGGGCGCCGCCGATCCGGTCGGACATCTTGCGCAGCAGGGCGTCGCCCGCGGCGTGGCTGTAGTAGTCGTTGATGTGCTTGAAGTTGTCGAGATCGATGAACGCCAGGGCGAACCGGTCCCCCGGCGCCGATCCTGCCAGGACATCCGCGATGCTCTGCTCGAACATCGTCCGGTTGGGCAGGCCGGTGAGGGCGTCGATGAAGGCCTTGGTGATCAGCTCACGCTGGATCCGGTGATGGTGCGTGACGTCGGTCAGGGTCGTGAGCGTGAAGGCGTCCCGGCCCCCGGCGACCGGCCGCGTCCGCACCTCGAACATCCGGTCGTCGACGGCCTCGACGGCCGCGGTATCCCGGGCGTCACACGGCGCGGCGGGCAGCGCCGCGACGGCCCTGTCCCCGAGGGCGCGCGCGGCGGCGTTGGCCAGGATGCAGTGACCCTGGCCATCACGGACCACGACGCCGACCGGAAGCGCCTGGATGGCAGCCTCGAGCAGGGTCTGACGCTCCGGAAAATCGGGCTCGCTCATGCCCCGCCCTGCTGCCACAGGGACTTGGCGGGCTGGGCGCCGGCCTGGCCGCCGGTCGGGGCCTGATCGCCGGTCTCGGGGGGGCGACGGAGCAGCCGGCGGTGCATCTGCTCGAGGGCGGCGCCCTGGGCGCCGTCCGGGCCCGTCTCGCGACCGAGGCGCGCCGCCGCGCCGGGATCCGCATCGTGTCCGGCGAGCTTGTTCATGGTGGCGCCCCGCCAGCGCTCGACCACGGCGCCGACGAAGGCCGCGCCGGCGACGGTGGCGCCGTCCTCGGCGGCGCGGCCGCTCGCGTCGTTGCGCGGGTGACGCGCCGACGGCAGCGGCCGGAAGGTCATGCGGGCCGGAATCGGGACCCCCTCGCCGAAGGCGATGACCTCGCCGGTGCCCAGAGACGGGACGAAGGTGAGCAGGTTGGTGGCGTCCGACACCGCGGCGGCCAGGAACGCCTGGTCGCGCGCGTTGGTCATCCGCATGGCGAACAGGGTGCTGCACTGCGACATGATCGTCGCGTCGAGCTCGGCCGGGCGCTGGGTGACGAGGCCGAGATGGACGCCGTGTTTGCGGCCCTCGCGGGCGATCCGTGCCAGGGCGCGACGCGTCGGCGTGAAGCCGACCGAGCGGTCGGCCGAGGCGAAGCGGTGGGCCTCCTCGCAGACGAACAGCAGCGGGACGGCGCCCTCACTCCAGATGCCGAACTCGAAGGCGAGGCGGCACAGGACGCACACGACGGCGTCCACGACCTCCATCGGCAAGCCGGCGAGCTGCATGATCGTCATCGGCCGCCCGTCGGGATCGAGCCGGAACAGGTGCGCCAGGATCTCGCCCATCATGTCGCCGCCGACATTGGCGTTGTCGAACATGAAGCCGTGCCGGGGATCGTTCCGGATCGCCTCGATCCGGCTGATCAGCCGGTGATAGTGCATCCGGGAGACGCGGTTCTCGAGCCGCCCCATCCGCTCGTCGATGAGCGCGAGCAGGTCCTGCAGCATGTACGGGACGGGCGTGTCGACCGTGTAGCCGGCGCCCTTGCCGAACGACCGCTTGACGATCTGGCGGTCGCTCGCCTCCTTGTACTGCCCGTACTTGCTCTTCGCGAGGGGGATCACCTCGGCCAGGATCTCGATCTCCTCGTCCACGGCCGGACGTCCGCCGTAGATGACGTCGGCGATTTCCTCCAGGTTGAACAGCCAGAACGGCAGCTTGAGGGTCCGCGGGCTGATGACGCTCGCGCGGTCGCCGAAGCTGGCAGCGTACTCGTTGTGCACGTCCAGCAGGAAGACGCGCACGGCTGGCCGCGCCCGCATCACCTCGTCCAGGATGACCGTCACGCCGCTGGACTTGCCGACGCCGGTGGCGCCGAGCACCGCGAAGTGCTTGGAGAGCAGGTCGTCGATCTTGATGCAGGCCGGGGTGTCGGGGTCCTGATAGAGCGCGCCGACGGCTGCCGTGTTGGTCGCAGAAACCTGGTGGACGATCCGGAGGTCGGCGGCGGACAGGAGTTCGACGGTGTCGCCGATCGCGGGGTAGCAGGTCACGCCGCGGCTGAAGCGGCGCGCGTCGCGTCCCGCGACGATCTCGCCGAGCAGGTCGAGGCTCGCGTAGGCACCCGGCCGATGGCCGCGCTCGCTGCCCGAGGAGAGCGTGGTGACGATGCCGACGAGGACAGCGTCGCCGGCCCGGATCCGGACCAGGTTGCCGACGGTGACGCGCACCCGCGGCCGCCCGTTCAGAACGGTGAGTTCCAGATGGACCTTCGATCCCTCGATGGACGTCACGGCGCCCATATGCGACGCGGCATCGTCGTGCCGGACCGTTCCGTCGCCGCTCAACATCGTTCGCACCCTGGTCCGAAACAGAAACGGTGCGATACTGGGTGGCCGTGATTAAAGTTCTGACAAAGGAACGCGCGCGACGAAACAATGCTTAACCGATGCCTTACGGGTCTTGAGCATCGACGAGGTTGTATTCTGCGTCCGGATCGGAGGACGGCGCGCGGCAAGCCGGCCGCCGCGCCGGGCGGGGCACCCCTTGGGAGCCGCGCCGAGAGATACGCGGCAAGGGCTGTGTGTCGCGAGCCGGATTTGCGCCTAGGCCGGCTGGCCGTCGGCGAAATGCTCGCGCATCCAGCATTCACCGGATATCCGGGCCCCGTTCTGCGTTACGAACGCGTAGGGCGAGTATTCGACCACGGCGCCGCCGCGGCTCCGGATGACCCAACGGAAACAGCGGGGATCGTCCACGCACGGAACGATCTCGACGGTGTGAGAGCGCGTGATTTCGGTCGTCATGCGCGATAAACGCCCGAGGGCGCGACTCCGCTCCACACCTCGCGTGTGGACGGTTACCGAGCGGTGTGGCCGCGCACGCGGATCGGGCCTGTTTGTCGGGCTCTGTGGCCGGGACCTTTCCCGCCGCGGCCCGGTTCGGGCCGAGCCTTCCGGCCGGGCGTGGCCCCGGCGCCGAGCGACAAGGATGCTGCATGCCGATCAAGGCCCTCAACGACCGCAAGAAGCTGTCGAACGACTTCAACGAGGCCAACGACGCCTTCATCGACGAGGTGCTGAGCGCGCTCCAGGCTGGCCGGATCCCCGTCGATCTCGCCCGCGCCTATCTCGCGCATCCCGTCGCGATGATGCACACGGACGGAGCGCAGGCCGTCGCCAACTACTTCGAGCGCATGTTGGCCCAGCGGCCGAACATCGACTGGACGCCGGGCGCCTGAGCACGGCACGGGACCCCTGACGAGATGGAGCGCGGATGACCGCCGACGAGATCGAGGATCTGAACCGGGCGCGCGCCGCTCTGACCCGCCAGCGGAACGCCATCGCGCGGCGCCTGGGCGGCCTCGACCTGGCGCCGATCTCCATGGCGGAGGACCTGACCCGGACCCTGCTCGCCATCGAGGCCGTGGACCGCGCCCTGGTCGATGCGGGTCAGCCGCATATCGATATCGGCCATCGGCCGGACGCCTAGGGATTGCGGCACGCGCGGCCGCGGGCGAGTCTTGCGCCGCAAACCCGGGCGGGCGTACAGGCTCGGGTGCTCTGAGGAGACCCGACGATGTCCGACCGCCTGCCCGGCTTTAACACGCTGGCGATCCACGCGGGTGCCGCCCCCGACGCGGCCACCGGCGCACGGGCCACGCCGATCTACCAGACCACCAGCTTCGTGTTCGACGACGTCGACCACGCCGCGTCGCTGTTCGGTCTTCAGGCCTTCGGCAACATCTACACGCGGATCACCAACCCGACGAACGCCGTGCTGGAGGAGCGCATCGCGGCGTTGGAGGGCGGGACCGCCGCCCTGGCGGTCGCCTCCGGCCACGCGGCCGAGTTTCTGACCATGCACGCCCTGATGCAGCCGGGCGACGAGTTCGTGGCCTCGAACAAGCTGTACGGCGGCTCGATCAACCAGTTCAACCACTCGTACAAGAACTTCGGCTGGTCGGTGGCCTGGGCCGACAACGACGACCCCGCCTCCTTCGAGGCGGCGATCACGCCGCGCACCAAGGCGATCTTCTGCGAATCGATCGCCAATCCCGGCGGCGTCATCACCGACCTCGCGGCGCTCTCGCAGATCGCCAAGAGGCACAACATCCCGCTCGTCGTCGACAACACCATGGCGACGCCGTACCTGATCCGACCCTTCGAGCACGGCGCCGACATCGTGGTGCACTCGGCCACCAAGTTCCTCGGCGGCCACGGCAACTCGATCGGCGGCCTGATCGTCGACGGCGGCACGTTCCAGTGGGCCGGTGACGCGCGCTACCCGATGATGAGCCAGCCGCGGCCGGAATATTCCGGCATGGTGCTGGCCGAGACCTTCGGCAATTTCGGCTTCGCCATCGCCTGCCGTGTGCTGGGCCTGCGCGATCTCGGGCCGGCGCTGTCGCCGTTCAACGCCTTCCTGATCCTGAACGGCATCGAGACGCTGCCGCTGCGCATGCAGCGGCACTCCGACAACGCGCTGACGGTAGCCAAGCACCTGTCGACGCATCCGGCGGTGTCGTGGGTGAGCTATCCCGGCCTGGAGACCGACCGCTACCATCAGCTCGCGCGGCGCTACACGCCGAACGGCGCCGGCGCCGTCTTCACCTTCGGGCTGAAGGGCGGCTACGACGCGGGCGTCAAGCTCGTGTCGAGTCTCCAGCTGTTCTCGCACCTCGCCAATATCGGCGACACCCGCTCGCTGATCATCCACCCGGCCTCGACGACCCACCGCCAGCTCACCGACGCGCAGAAGACCGCCGCGGGCGCGGGACCCGACGTGGTGCGGCTGTCGATCGGCCTGGAGGATCCGGCCGACCTGATCGACGATCTCGACGCCGCTCTCGGGGGCTGACGAGCCGACGCCGGACGGCCCGGCCGCGCCGAGACCGGCGATCGCCGCGAGGCGACCGCGGCGGCGCGTCCGGGCTCGACGTCGCCCGCCGCCCGGGTTTCGCGGCGTGCGCGATGTTCGCTGCGCGGGCGACGACGGTGCCGGCGGAACGAAGCTGACGCCGCCTCGCCGGCCGTCGCGTGTGGCGCGACGGCCGGCGAGGCTCAGAAGGCCTCCGCCTCCAGCGCCATGGTGCTGTCCGCACCGGCCTTGATCCGGCCGAGACGCAGGGCGGTCTCAGGAAGCATCCGCTCCATGAAGAACCGGCCGCTCGTCAGCTTCGACTCCCAGCGCGGGGAGGGTGCCTCCGCGTGCTTGGCCTGGGCTGCCTTGGCGATCCGCGCCCACATGTAGCCCAGGGCCACGAGGCCGAAGAGGTGCATGAAGTCGGTGGCGCCGGCCCCGGCATTGTCGGGCTTGCTGAACGCGTTCTGCATCAGCCACATCACGGCGCCCTGGAGGTCGTTCAGCCCGGCCTGGAGCGGCTTGGTGAACGGCGCCATGGCGGGATCCTCGCCGTGGTCCTTCAGGAAGGTCTGAACCTCGCCCAGGAAGGTCATCATCGCCCGGCCGCCGTCCTTCGGCAGCTTGCGGCCGATCAGGTCCATGGCCTGGATGCCGTTGGCGCCCTCGTAGATCATGGCGATGCGGGCGTCGCGCACGAACTGCGACATGCCCCATTCCTCGATGTAGCCGTGGCCGCCGAGGAGCTGCTGGGCCTCGACCGCGTTGGCGAAGCCGCGATCGGTGAACACGCCCTTCACCACCGGGGTCATCAGGCCGAGGTGGTCGTCGGCGGCCTGCCGCTCCTTGGCGTCCTCGGAGCGGTGCAGGATGTCGGCCTGGAGCGCGGTCCAGAGCATGAGGGCCCGGGCCGCCTCGTTGAAGGCGCGGATCTGCATCAGCGTGCGGCGCACGTCGGGGTGGACGATGATCGGGTCGGCGGCCTTCTCGGGCGCCTTGGCGCCGGTCAGAGCCCGGCCCTGCAGCCGGTCCTTCGCGTAGGCGGCCGCGTTCTGGTAGGCGACTTCGGACTGGCCGAGGCCCTGGACGCCGACGGCGAGCCGCGCCTCGTTCATCATCACGAACATGGCGTTGAGGCCGCGATTCTCCTGGCCCACGAGCCAGCCCGTCGCCCCGTCATAGTTCATCACGCAGGTGGCGTTGCCGTGGATGCCCATCTTGTGCTCGAGGGAACCGCAGGACACGCCGTTGCGCGCCCCGAGGGACCCGTCGGCGTTCACGAGGAATTTCGGCACCACGAAGAGCGAGATGCCCTTGGTGCCGGCGGGCGCCCCCTCGATCCGGGCGATGACGAGGTGCACGATGTTCTCGGCGAGATCGTGCTCGCCGGCCGAGATGAAGATCTTGGTGCCGGTGATGCTGTAGGAGCCGTCGCCGTTCGGCACGGCCTTGGTCTTGAGCAGGCCGAGATCCGTGCCGCAATGCGGCTCGGTCAGGTTCATGGTGCCGGTCCACGCGCCCTCGACCATCTTGGGCAGGTACAGCGCCTTCTGCTCCTCCGAGCCGTGGACCAGCAGGGCCGCCATCGCGCCCTGCGTCAGGCCGGGATACATGCCGAAGGCGAGGTTCGCGCCCGAGGCGAATTCCTGGATCGCCGTGTTGAGGGTGTGGGGCAGCCCCTGGCCGCCATAGGCCTCGGGCACCGACAGGCCCATCCAGCCGCCGCTGGCGTATGTGTCGTAGGCGGCCTTGAATCCGCTCGGCGTGCGCACCGTGCCGTCGGCCTCGCGGCGACAGCCCTCGACGTCGCCCGTGCGGTTGAGCGGGGCGAGCACCTCCTCGGCGAGCTTCGCGCCCTCGCGCAGGACGGCCTCGACCACGTCGGGCGAGGCGTCGGCGAAGCCCGCCAAGTTGTCCCGGGCGTGGAAGCCGAGGACGTCGGTGAGCAAGAACAGCGTATCCTCGACCGGAGCGCGATACTGCGGCATCTCTGGCTTCCCCCGTCTGGTGCGGGCCTGTCGGAACGGCCCGCCGCGTTGGCCGCATGTAAACGCCACGCTGCCCGCGGAGCAACGGCTCCGCCCGCCCATCGCGCGACACGCGCGGCCGTTCCTCGCAGCGGGTTGGTCGCAGCCATTACCGGGCCCAGCAAACCTTAACTTCGTGTTTACCAAGAAAGTTAATGGTCACGCTCGAACGATCCGACGCGTGCGTCCGTGGATACCGAATTCCGGTCCCGCTCTGCGCCGAGGAAACGGACGCCGAACGCTGCCGACGACAGGCCACCGATGACCCGCAACGCGATGCCGCAGCTCGACAGTTTCGATCCCGAGGTGCTCGACGCGGCCCGCGACGTGGCGGCGCGGGCGGGCGTGCCGCTCGAGACCTGGATCGCGTCGGTGGTGCCGCAGCAGCAATCGGCCGGCCAGGGCAATCGCCGGCACCGGCGGCGTCACCGCGCCGAGCAGCTCGCCCTCGGCGGGAGCCGGCCCGAGGCGTCGGTCGAGCGATCCCCGCCGCCGGCCTCGCCCGATCACCGGCCTCACGGCACGGCGCAGGGCGCCGACGGCTACGGCGACGGCATCGCCGCTCTGATGGACCGCCTCGACGGCCTCGACCGCGCCCTCGACTACGAGCGGCGCGCCGCCCAGGAGGCCGAGGCGCGGCGCCTCGCGGAGATCGAGTCGCGCATCGAGCGCGCCCTGAAGGCGGCGCCCGTCCAGCAGGTGACCGAGCGGCTCGGCGACATCGAGCGCCGCATGTCCCAGCTCGGCGAGCAGGTCGCCGCGACCCGCCAGCCCGGCCGTCGCCCGCGCCCCGCCGCCGCCGACATCCGCAGCGCCGTCCAGGACATCCGCCAGCGGCAGCGCGAACTGGCGCAGAGCGCCGAGGCGGCGCCGGCCGCCGCTCCGGCCGATGGTGGCGTTGTCGCCAGCATGCGTCTGGACCTCGCCCGCCGGCTGGAGGCGCGGATCGAGGAGGGCGTCGCCCCGTCGACCGCGCTGCTCGAGCTCCAGGAGGAGACCACGCGCCTGCGGGAGGCGATCAACCAGTTGGCGACGAGCCGGGATATCGGCGCCCTCGAGCAGGCCGTCGTCACTCTCGCGAGCGGCATCGAGCGCGCCCAGGCGGGGACCGATCTCACCGCCATCGCGGTGCCGATCGAGCAGGTCCGGGCTCAGGTCGAGCGCCTCGCCGAGGAGGTGGCCGAGAACGTTCACAGCCGCGTCGCGGAGGATGTCCGGCGCCTCGCCGAGCGCCTCGACACCGCGGCCGCGACCGGCGCCGCCGGCCCGGATGACCACACGCTCGCGGGCCTGTTCGCCGAACTCGAGGAGATCCGCCGCCAGATCGGCGCGCTCGCCGGTCCGGAGCGAATCCAGGGCCTCGCGCAGAGCCTGCAGGCGGTGAGCGCGCAGATCGCCCAGCTGCAGCGGACGGCCGCCGCTCCGGATCTGCGTCCGCTCCTGGAGGAGATCCGCAGCGACGTGAAGATCGCCGCGCCTGTGGCATTGGCGGAGCAGATCCAGGCGCTCGCCGAGAAGGTCGACGTGCTCTGCGCGCGGGACGACTGGTCCGAGCGCGCCGGCGAGGCGAGTGTCGCCCGCTCGGGCGACATGGCCTCCATCCACGCCATGCTGCGCAGCCTCGCCGAGAAGGTCGATCAGGTCGGCACCCGCTCCGAGCAGGAGGGCCTCGACGCCCTGGAGCGGCAGGTGGTCTCCCTGGCCGGTCGCCTCGACGCGCCGCACAGCGCCGATCCGGCGCTGGCCGGGCTGGAGCGCACCATGGGCGACCTGCTGCGGCAGGTGACGGCGCTCCGGGAAACGGCACCGAGCGAGGCTGTGGTGGAGCGGGCCGCCCGCAACGCGGTCGCTCAGACCCTCCAGACGTCCGGCCTCGGCACGGCCGAGTCCGGGGAGATCGGCCTCCTGCGCGCCAGCCTCGCGGACATGCAGGCCCGGCAGGTTGCCTCCGATCAGCGCCTCGGCGCCACCCTGGAGGGTGTGCAGTCGGCCCTGGAGCGACTCCTGGTCCGGCTCGGCCCCGCCGAGGCCGTCCCGGCGCGGGCTCCGTCCCTCGACGAGCGACTGATGTCGTCGACGAGCCCCGAGGTGGCGCTCGCGCCCGTCGAGGCGCGCCCCAAGCCGCGGCGCGACGGTGCCGAGGCATCCCGCCTCGCCGACGACCTGCTGGAGCCCGGAAGCGGCCGGCCGCCGCGCGAGCCGCGCTCGGCCCGCGAGCCGTCCGCCCGCCGGCCCGCGCAGGAGCGTCTCGGCGACGTCGCCGCCGCGCGGTCCGCGGCCGATGCCAAGTCCGAGACCGACATCAAGACCAGCTTCATCGCCGCGGCGCGCCGCGCGGCTCAGGCCGCGCAGGCGGAGCTGGCCGCCGAGGCACCGGCCGAGCGCCGGGAAGCCAGGGGCGACCGGGTGGCGGCCCTCCAGGGTGCCGCGACCGGACGCCTCGGCCGCCTGCGCGCCGAGATCGACCGCCGGCGCCGACCGCTGCTGCTCGGCCTCGCCGCCATCGTGCTGGCCCTGGGGGCGCTCCAGGCGATCACCATGCGCGGCGCGGACGAGCCGCGGCCCGCGGCTCCGACGAGCCAGGTGGCGCCGTCCCGCGGGGATGCGGCGACTGTCCAGAGAGACGCTCCGGACGTGTCCAAGGATGCGGTCAAGGAGAGCGCGGAAGCGAAGCCGGCCCCGGCCGATCCCACGACGACCCAGGCCTTGCCCAGCCCCGTTCCCGCGGAAGCCCGGCCCAACGCCAAGTCGGCGGTGCCGCAAGTCTCCGGGATGAACACCCTGCAGGCCGAACTCGGCAACCTTCCGCCGGCGCTGGCCAAGGTGAAGCTCGCCGCCCTCGACGGCGACGGCGCGGCGATCTGGGACCTCGCCACCCGCGAGGCCGACGGCCGTGGCATGCCGCGCGACCTGTCGATCGCCGCCAAGCTCTACGAGAAGTTGGCCTCGGCCGGTTACGCGCCCGCCCAGTACAAGCTCGCGGGACATTACGAGAAGGGCTCGGGCGTCGTTCGCGACCTCGACAAGGCGAAGCTCTGGTACGGCCGCGCGGCCGAGCAGGGCCACGCCCGCTCCATGCACAATCTGGCGGTGCTCTACGCCGAGAACCCGGCCGCCAACGGTAAGCCGGACTTCGCCTCCGCGGCCTCGTGGTTCCGCCAGGGCGCCGAGTTCGGTGTCCGCGACAGCCAGTACAATCTCGGCGTCCTCTACGCGCGCGGCCTCGGCCTGACGCAGGACCTGATCCAGTCCTACGCGTGGTTCTCCGCCGCCGCGAGCCAGGGTGACGACGATGCCGGCAAGAAGCGCGACGACGTGGCCAACAAGCTGAGCCCTGCCGATCTCGCCAGCGCCAAGAGCCTCGCGGCGAACTTCAAGCCGCGAAAGATCGACGCGGCGGTCAACGAGCCGCCCGCGCCGAAGCTGCCGGCCAGCGCGCCGATGTCCCTGCTCGGCGCGCCGATGCCCGGCGCCGTTCCGTTCACGGCCCCGCCGCGTCGGAGCTGAGGCCGGTCTCGGCGCGGGGCTCGGCCGCGGCTCCGACCTTGACCGCCACGCCGCGATGCGGGAACGCTGCGGCAGGGCGGCGTCGGACCGGGGGTCGGATCGCACGGGTCGCCAACCCTTGCCGATGCCCGGAGGATGGATGGCGCACCGGAACTCTGTCCCGCTCGGCGCCATCGTCCTCGGTGTCGCCGGGCTCATCCCGTTCCTGGGCTTCGCGGCCCTGGCGGTGTCGGGCACCGACGGCGGCCTGAGCAGCATCGGCCTGTCGCCCCGCACCATCCTGTCGGCCTACGGCGCGGTGATCGCCTCGTTCCTGGGCGGGATCCGTTGGGGCGCAGCCGCGGCGCGCAACGCCGGCAACGGCGATTATCTCGTGGCCATCGTGCCGTCCCTGGTGGCCTGGGCCGCGATGGCCGCGCCCGCGCCGTGGGACCTGCGCATCCTCGGCGGACTCGTGCTCGCCTGGGGCCTCATCGATCAGGATCTGCCCCGCCGCGGGCTCGCGCCCCTCTGGCTCGGTCGCCTGCGCCTGGTTCTCTCGGGCGTCGCCGGGGCCGCGCTCCTCGTGGCGGCCTGACGGGTCGCGCGAACCGGCAGCCGCGCGGCGAGCGCCGTCAGGTCTCGCGGCTCATCTCGCGCAGGAGGTTCAGGACGGCGTTGCGGCGCGCCGGCGACTTGATCGAACGGAACAGCGCGGCGACTTCCGCGCAGTCCCGCGCGTCCTGATCCGCCGCGGTCTCGTCCGGCCGGTCCGGCTGCAGAAAGTAGGTCGGACAGACGTTCAGCGTGGCTGCGATCCGTTCCAGTAGCCAGCGTGTCGTCGGCGGGGTCGCATCGTCTGTCATACCGTTGAAACTCGCACTCCGCCCGCTGGACCGATTTGAACGGCAGAGCTTTCCGCGGACAGCCTAGCCTTTCAGGGGCGACGATGCCATCCTCAGGTTGCGTTCGACTCATCATTTGTCGCAGTGCGTGCATCAATTTCGAGTTAGGGCATGCCGCATTCTAAGCACCTGGACAGGACCTTCAGCGTGTTGCGCGACCTGGAACGTGCGGCCACGCCCGACGAGATCGCGCGGCTCCTGGTCGAGGCGTTCAGCCGCTACGGAGTCTCGTACATCATGGCCGGGATCGTCCCGGACCCCGGCCTGCCGAAGCGGCGGCACGCCGGGTTCGTGCTCGCCAGCACCATGCCGGAGGGCTGGGCCCGCCGGTACGTGACGCAGGGCTACGCGCTTCACGATCCCACGGTCCGGCGGCTGTGCACCACGGCGACGCCCTTCGACTGGAGCGCCGTGCTGCCGGATACCCCGACGGCCGGGCGCGTCATGAACGAGGCCGGTGAATTCGGCATCCGCGCGGGCATCACGGTTCCGTTCGTGACCCTCGACGGCGAGCCGGGCGGGATCAGCGTCTCGGGGGAGCGGATCGAGATCGATCCGGCCGAGCGCGTCGCGGTCAACCTCGTGGCGACCTACGCGGTCGGTCAACTGCTGCTGATGAACAGCCGGCCGGCCGCCCCGGCGCCGGCGCGCCTCTCGCCGCGGGAGCGCGAAGCCCTGCAGTGGGCGGCGGAGGGCAAGACCGACGTCGAGATCGGCATGGTCATGGGCATCACGGCCGCCGGCGTCGACTACCATCTGCGCTCGGCCCGCGCGAAGCTCGACACCGTCAACCGCGCCCACACCGTGGCGCAGGCGCTGCGGTCCGGTCTGATAACCTAGAGACCACGCCACCCGATCCGCGCCCGTCTCGGCTAACACGGGCGGACGTGTTCCGGATGGCAGCAAGTCCTTGGTGCCACAGCAGGGCGGGCTCACAGACCCTACGGTTTCTCGTAGTACACAGCCCTCGGTGAAACGACGAAAACTCGCGTCAGACCAACGTGAGGTTTTCCCGTGATCCATATCGTCACACCCGCCAACGCGGATCGCTATGCCGACGCGATGGAGCAGGCTTGGCGCCTGCGCCACGCCATCTTCGTCGGCGAGAAGGGTTGGAGCGAGCTGGCCCGTCCGGACGGCCGCGAGATCGACCAGTTCGACACGCCGCACGCGGTCCACTTCCTCGCTATGGAGGACGACACTGTCGTCGGCTACAGCCGACTCCTGCCGACCACGCGCCCGCATCTCCTGTCGGACGTGCTCCCACAGCTCTGCGAGGGCGAGCGGCCGGTCGGACCGCAGATCTGGGAATGGACCCGCCAGGGCGTCGCCCGCTCGCACCGGGCGAAGGGCCGCGTCGTCAATCCGGTCTCGATCGCCCTGCTCACCGGGATCGTCGAGTGGGGCCTCGCCCACGGGGTCCACAGCCTGCTGCTGCAGATGCCAACCCTCTACATGATCCACGTCATCCAGCTGCATTTCCGCCCGCAGCCGCTCGGCCTGCCGGTCCAGATCGCCGGCGAGGAGATCATGGCGGCGACCGCCCGGTTCGACGCCCGCACCCTGGCCAAGCTCCGCGCGGTCCGCGGCGACAGCCGCTCGGTCCTCGTCTCCGAACCCGCTTACCTGGTGGCCTGACCATGATCTTCGACAGCAAGGATACCGCGCTGGACGCGCTCGCCGCGCAGTGCCTGCGGGTTCGCGAACTCATCGACACGGTCGGCGATCCGCTGATGCGGGCCGCCATCGATCTCCTGCTCCTCGAGGTCGCCCGGGCCCTGGCCCAGAATGGACCGCAGGACCGCGCGAGCGGCGCCTGAGGCGCCGGCGGCAGGCGGATACGGGAACGGCGGGCGTCCCGTAGGACGCCCGCCGCTCTCCACGTTGTGGCTAATGCCTCAGACGCCCATCGCGGTTTTCAGGTTCTGATCGACCTTGTCGAGGAAGCCGGTGGTCGAGAGCCACTTCTGGTCCGGCCCGACGAGGAGGGCGAGATCCTTGGTCATGTAGCCGGCCTCGACCGTGTCGACGCAGACCTTCTCCAGGGTGGCGGAGAACTTCGCCAGATCGTCGTTGCCGTCGAGCTTGGCGCGGTGCGACAGGCCCCGGGTCCAGGCGAAGATCGACGCGATCGAGTTGGTCGACGTCTCGCGGCCCTTCTGGTGCTCGCGGTAGTGGCGGGTGACGGTGCCGTGGGCGGCCTCGGCCTCCACGGTCCGGCCGTCCGGCGTCATCAGCACCGAGGTCATCAGGCCGAGCGAGCCGAAGCCCTGCGCGGCCGTGTCCGACTGCACGTCGCCGTCGTAGTTCTTGCAGGCCCAGACGTAGCCGCCCGACCACTTCAGGCACGAGGCCACCATGTCGTCGATCAGACGGTGCTCGTAGGTGATACCGAGCGCCTTGAACTTGGCCTCGAACTCGTCCTCGTAGACCTTCTGGAACAGGTCCTTGAAGCGGCCGTCATAGGCCTTGAGGATGGTGTTCTTGGTCGACAGGTAGACCGGGTACTTGCGCGCGAGGCCGTAGTTCATCGAGGCGCGGGCGAAGTCGATGATCGACTGGTCGAGGTTGTACATCGACATGGCGACGCCGGCCTCGGGGAACTTGAACACCTCCTTCTCGATGACCGTGCCGTCATCGCCCTCGAACTTGATGGTCAGGCGTCCCTTGCCGGGCACCTTGAAGTCCGTGGCGCGGTACTGGTCGCCGTAGGCGTGGCGGCCGATCACGAAGGGCTGGGTCCAGCCGGGCACGAGGCGGGGCACGTTCTTGCAGATGATCGGCTCCCGGAAGATCACGCCGCCCAGGATGTTGCGGATCGTGCCGTTGGGCGAGCGCCACATCTCCTTGAGACCGAATTCCTGCACCCGCTGCTCGTCGGGGGTGATGGTGGCGCACTTCACGCCGACGCCGTGGCGCTTGATCGCCTCGGCGGCGTCCACCGTCACCTTGTCGTTGGTGGCGTCCCGGTGCTCGACGCCGAGGTCGTAGTACTCGAGGTCGACGTCGAGATAGGGGTGGATGAGCTTGTTCTTGATCTCGGCCCAGATGATCCGGGTCATCTCGTCGCCGTCGAGCTCGACGACGGGGTTCGCTACCTTGATCTTCGCCATGGACCGCTGCCTTCCCGCGTTGTCCCCGCGCACGGCATGCAAGGGCCGTGCGGTCGTTGTCCCGGGAGACCTGTGGGGCGCCCCGGGCCGGAATCGCCCCGCGACATAGCGCGGCCCTTCCGGCGACGGAAGGCGCGCGCTGTCATCCGGGCGGCATCGTCACTCGCCCCTCGACGGGCGCGGGCTCGCCGTGCCAGACGGCCGCCATGACGAGCCGAGACGCACAGGGCGACGCCCCCGAGGTTGCCCCCAGGAAGGTCACCGAACTGCCGCCCGGGATCGCCCCCGCGGTGATCCTGGTGGAGCCGCAGCTCGCCGAGAATATCGGCATGACCGCCCGGGCCATGGCGAATTTCGGCCTGTCGGAGCTGCGCCTCGTCAACCCGAAGAACGGCTGGCCCAAGAAGGGCGTCCGAGAGGCGGCCTCGGGCGCGACGCACGTCCTGGACGCGGCCGCGATCTACGGCAGCGTGGCCGAGGCCATCGCCGACTGCCAGTACGTCCTGGCGACCACGGCGCGCGAGCGCGGGCAGATGAAGCGTGTCTTCGCGCCCGAGGAGGCCATGGGCGAGCTCGTGGCCCGGGAGGGGCAGCGCACCGCGGTGATGTTCGGCCGCGAGCGGGTCGGGCTCACCAACGACGAGGTGTCGCTCGCCGACGCGATCGTCACCTTCCCGGTCTCCCCAGACTTTCCCTCGCTCAACCTCGCGCAGGCCGTCCTGCTGGTCGGCTACGCGTGGCGGCAGGCGAGCGGGCGGGCGCAGCTGCCCTTCACGGGCGAACTGCTCTCGCCGCCAGCGAACCGCGAGGCGCTGATCGCGCTCTTCGGCAGCCTGGAGTCGGCGCTCGACGGGGCTGGCTTCTACCCGCCGGAGAAAAAGGAGATCATCGCCCGCAACATGCGCGACATGCTCCACCGCATGAGCCTGACCGAGCAGGACGTGCGGACGTTCCGCGGGGCGCTGCGGGCCCTGACGCGGAAGGGCGGCTGATCAGCCGGAGGCCGGCTTCATCTCCGGCGGCTTGCCGCCGCCGAAGCAGCGGCCGACCGCCTCCCAGAACGCCGTCCGCTCCTCGGGCGTGCACTGCGCCATGCGCGCCTCGACCTTGGCGCGTCCGGCCACCGCGTCGGCTGTCGCGGCCACCTCGGTCTCGCTCGGGTTCCTCGCCTCGGCCATCGGCAATCCTCCGTTGCAGAACGAAAGCGCAGCTGAGCCGTGCAGTTCCGTTCCGCGCCGCGATCGGGCATGGAGTCGGCGATTCGCGGAGCGGCCGCGCGGTGGCGGAACGAGGGCGGGGTATCGGGTGCGGCTCAGCGTGGACAATCTGGCCTGCCGCCGCTCCGGCCGCCGCATCTTCGCCAACCTGTCCTTCGCCCTCGGACCCGGCGACGCCCTCGCGATCACCGGGCGGAACGGCGCGGGCAAGTCGAGCCTCCTCGCCATCCTCTCGGGCCGACTGCGGGCGGATGCCGGGCGGATCGACGTCGCCGATGTCGGCGAGGCGAGTCTGCCCGAGTGCCTCCACGCCGTCGGCCACCGCGACGGGCTGAAGAGCTCTCTCACGGCGGGCGAGAACCTCCTGTTCGCCCAGCGGCTCCTGGGCGCGCCGCGTCTGGACCCGCGCGCCGCGCTGGAGCGGCTCGGCCTCGGCCACGCGCACGACCTGCCGGTGGCCTATCTGTCGGCGGGTCAGCGGCGGCGCGTGGCCCTGGCGCGGCTGCTGGTCTGCGCCCGCCCGCTCTGGCTCCTGGACGAGCCCACCGCCGCCCTCGACACGGCCTCGCAGGCGGTGCTCGCCGAGCTGATGGAGGGCCATCGGGCCGGCGGCGGCCTCGTGATCGCCGCCACCCACCAGTCCCTCGGCCTCGCCGGCGCTGCGGAACTGCGCATCGAGACCGCCGCCGCGGCACCGGTCGCGGACCTTCTGGAGGAGTGGGCGTGATTCGCGCGGTCCTCGCCCTCATCGCCCGCGACCTGCGCCTCGCCGGCCGGGTCGGCGGGTCCGGCGCCCTGTCGCTGGTCTTCTTCCTGATGATCGTCGCGCTCGTGCCCTTCGCCCTCGGGCCCGATCTCAATCTGCTGTCGCGGATCGGCCCGGCGATCCTCTGGCTCGCCGCCGTGCTGGCGACGCTGATCGGCCTCGACCGCCTGTTCCAGGCCGACGAGGAGGATGGCTCCCTCGACCTGATGACCGCGGCACCGGTGCCCCTCGAACTGGTGGTGCTCGGCAAGGTCGCGGCGCACTGGCTGACAACCGGACTGCCGCTGGCGCTGGCCGCGCCGCTCTTCGGCCTGCTGGTGGCCCTCGACGGCACCGCCATGGGCGCGACGTCCCTGACGCTTCTGGCCGGCACGCCGGCCCTGAGCTTCATCGGCGCGGTGGGCGCGGCGCTCACCGCCTCGATTCGCCGGGGCGGCCTGATCCTCGCCGTGCTGGTCCTGCCGCTGATGATCCCGACGCTGATCTTCGGCGTCTCGGCCGCGCAGGCGGCGAGCGGCGGGACGGTGCCGTTCCTCGTGCCGCTGGCGGTGCTGGCGGCGCTGACGCTGATCGCCGCCGTGGTCGGGACGCTGGCGGCGGCGGCGGCTCTGCGCTGGCCGGAATAGCCGACGCTCTCTTGCATGAAGCGGCCAGCGCTCGTCATCGTCCCGGCGATGCTGCCTCGCGCGGCCGGACGTCTTCGCTGAAGCCTGCCGAATGCTTCCCGGCTCCCGGGCCGAGGCCGAAGCCCGCGCTCCGGATTTGCCTCCGAGCGCGTTGACGCGCGGCGCCCCCCTGACTATAGAAGCCGCTTCGCCGAGGGGCCGCGCTTTCGCGCGCGCTGCGTCTCGGCCATCGCCAGACAACCTGACGCGACGACCGATTTCCGGCCCAGCCGGCCCGTCGGCATCGCCCGACGAGAAACACGAGGACGTACATGGCCAACACCGCTTCGGCCAAGAAGATGACCCGCAAGATCGCCAAGCGTACGGCGATCAACCGCTCGCGCCGCTCGCGCATGCGGACCTTCGTCCGCAAGGTCGAGGAGGCCATCGCCAGCGGCAACCAGCAGGACGCGCTGGCCGCCCTCCGCGCCGCCGAGCCCGAGATGATGCGCGCCGCCCAGCACGGCATCGTTCACAAGAACAACGCTTCGCGGAAGGTCTCGCGCCTCGCCGCCCGCGTGAAGGCGCTCGCCGCCTAAACCGCCACGCACCACCGAGACGGTCTCGAGCCCGGCCTTCGCGCCGGGCTTTTTCGTGCGCGCTGTCCGGGCGAGCCGCGCGCCGCCGCCTCGTCCCGGCACGAAAGCGTTAACCCTGTCCAAGAATCAACGTGATTGCAGAGTCCAGAAACGGCGTGTAGCTTAACAGAAACTGACCCTGGACAAGCAAAACACGCCGATTTCGGGACTCCAGCGAATCGAACTGATTCGCCAAGACTCTAGCGGCCGTGTTCAGCCCGGGCGGGAACACTTGCGAATGGGAATCCGCGCCGTCCCCACAAGTCCCACTGTTAAAGGAACCGTAGGTAATTGTTGATAGGCTCTCCCAATCGGCAAAAGTTCCTCGCGGTGGGGTTGACTCCGTTGAGAGGACTCTGTCCCGCCCGTTCTTGCGGGACGCTGAGGGCGTAAATCGTGCGTACGCGCCGCCTGCGGGTCTCCGTGGGCAGCGTCGGGAGAGCCAGTGATGCGTGTCGACGGAACGGTGGCGAGCGACGACGACGGGGGCCGCAACGGTGGCGGCAACACGGATTACGGGTCTGCCTGGGCCCGGGTGAAGCGCCGGCTGCGGGCCGAGCTCGGCGAGGACGTGTTCGCGAGCTGGTTCGCCCGCCTGGAGCTGGAGACCGTGGCCGGCGGAACGGCCCGTCTGACGGTCCCGACCCGCTTCCTCAAGAGCTGGATCGAGTCGCACTACCTCGACCGCGTGCTCAACACCTTCAAGGCCGAGGTCGAGGAGATCGCGCGGATCGAGGTCGGCGTGCGCGGGACCGGGGCGCCGGTCCGTCCGGTCGCCGCCGGGGTCGCCAAGGCCGGCCCGGCCAGCGGACCGCTCGCCCGCCTCCACGCGACCAGCGCGCCGATCCCGGTCGCCGCGGTCGCGCCGACGCCCGAGGCGCGCGGCGGCGAGGCCGGGGGCGATCTCAGCGGCACGCCGCTCGACGCGCGGCTGACCTTCGCGAGCTTCGTGATCGGACGCTCGAACGCGCTGGCGCACGCCGCCGCCGAGCGGGTCGCCAATCACCAGGGGGAGGGCGCGCTCTACAACCCGCTCTACCTCCACGCGGGCGTCGGGCTGGGCAAGACCCACCTGCTGCACGGGATCGGCCACGCTGCCCGCGAGGCCGGGCGCCGGGTGATCTACCTGACCGCCGACCGGTTCATGTACGGCTTCGTCAACGCCCTGAAGACCCAGTCGGCGCTCGCCTACAAGGAGCGGTTGCGGGGCATCGACCTGCTGATCCTCGACGACGTCCAGTTCATCCAGGGCAAGTCGATCCAGGCCGAGTTCGGCCACACGATCAACGCGCTCATCGATGCCGGACGTCAGGTCGTCGTCGCCTCCGACCGGCCCCCGACCGAGCTCGAGGCCCTGGACGAGCGGGTGCGCTCGCGGCTCGGCGGCGGCCTCGTGGTCGAGATCACGGCCCTCGACGAGGCCCTGCGCGTCTCGATCCTGTCCGCCCGCCTCGCCGCGGTGCGGGCGTCCCATCCGGGCTTCGACGTCTCGCCGCAGGTGGCGGCCTACGTGGCCCGTGCGATCACCGCCAACGGCCGCGACCTCGAGGGCGCCGTGAACCGCCTGCTGGCCCACGCCACGCTCACCGGCACCGCCGTGACGATGGAGACGGCCGAGAGCGCGATCCGCGACTTGGTAAAGAACCGCGAGCCGAAGCGGATCAAGATCGAGGACATCCAGAAGCTGGTCGCCTCGCGCTACAACGTCTCGCGGTCCGACATCCTGTCGGAACGGCGCACCGCCGCGGTGGTGAAGCCGCGTCAGATCGCCATGTACCTGTCCAAGGTCCTGACGTTGCGCTCGCTGCCGGAGATCGGCCGCCGGTTCGGAGGGCGCGATCACACCACGGTGCTCCACGCCGTGCGCAAGATCGAGAAGCAGATCGGTGAAGATTCGGTGCTCGGCGATGAAGTCGAGCTGCTGAAGCGGATGCTTCAGGACTAGTCGAGACCGGGCAATCCACCGGAGCAACCCGCTCAAAGTGGATCGGGTCCGTCCCGGAATGGCCGCCGGAGCGGTCCGAGCGTCGGCCTGATCGGCGCCGGTCCCGGACGATCACTGCCAAAACTCCGCCGCTGTCACGCGCCCTTCGCCGGCTCCCCGCTTCCGGGGCTGGCCGAGGGCGCGCGCGCCGTGGCAGACTGGCGCGAACCGAGACGGCCCTGTAAGGCCGCGTCGCCGACCGGCGAAGACCGACGCCCCGGGGGAGTGCTGATGACGGACGCCTTCATCTACGACCACGTTCGCACGCCGCGCGGGCGCGGCAAGGCGGACGGCTCCCTCCACGAAGTCACCGCCCTGCGACTCGCCGAGACCGCGCTCCGCGCCCTCAAGGACCGCAACGGCCTCGACACGGCCCTGGTCGACGACGTGGTGCTGGGCTGCGTCGATCCGGTAGGGGAGGCGGGGGGCGACATCGCCCGCGCCGCAGCCCTGGTGGCCGATTACGGGGCGCACGTGCCGGGCGTGCAGATCAACCGCTTCTGCGCCTCCGGCCTCGATGCGGTGAACTTCGCCGCCGCGCAGGTCATGAGCGGCCAGCACGAGATGGCGGTGGGCGGCGGCGTCGAATCGATGAGCCGCATCGGCATCGGCGCCTCGGGCGGTGCCTGGCCGGTCGACCCGGCGATCGCCATCAAGTCCTACTTCATGCCGCAGGGCGTCTCGGCCGACCTGATCGCCACCAAGTACGGCTTCACCCGCGACGAGTGCGACGCCTACGCGGTGCGCTCGCAGGAGCGCGCGGCGAAGTCGTGGGGCGAGGGCCTGTTCGACCGCTCCGTGGTTCCGGTCCGCGACGTGAACGGCATCACGCTCCTCGACCGCGACGAGCACATGCGCCCCGGCACCGACATGCAGTCGCTCGCCGCGCTGAAGGCGTCCTTCGTGCAGATGGGCCAGATGGGCGGCTTCGACGCCGTGGCGACCGACGCGCATCCGGACGTCGAGACGGTCGAGCACGTCCACCACGCCGGCAACTCCTCCGGCATCGTCGACGGCGCCGCCGCCGTGCTTATCGGCTCCCGGGCAGCCGGCGAGGCCGCGGGCCTGCGCCCGCGCGGCCGGATCCGCGCCTTCGCCAATATCGGGTCGGATCCGGCGCTGATGCTCACCGGGCCGGTGGACGTCACCCGCAAGGTGCTGGCGAAGTCGGGCCTGAGCCTCGCGGACATCGACCTGTTCGAGGTCAACGAGGCCTTCGCGGCGGTGGTCCTGCGCTTCTGCCAGGCCTTCGACCTCGACCCGGAGGCGGTCAACGTGAACGGAGGCGCCATCGCCCTCGGCCACCCGCTGGGCGCCACCGGCGCGATGATCCTCGGCACCGCCCTCGACGAGCTGGAGCGGACCGGTAAGGAGCGCGCGCTGGTCACGCTGTGCATCGGCGCCGGCATGGGCACCGCGACCATCATCGAGCGGGTTTGAACCGCCGCGCGCCTGGGAGCGGCGCGGCGCCGCTCCCCAAAGTCCGGGAACGCTGCTAGAGGCGCGGGCGACGCTCGGCCCTTTCGCGGTCCGGACGATAAAACAACGGGAGACAAGCCCTTGAACCGCCTGATTGCGACGCTCTGTCTGGGCGTCACCCTGAGCCTGCCGGTGGCCGCCCGCGCCGACGACGCCGCGGACCGCGTCGCCGCGGCCACGAACCTCGTCAACAAGACCCTGATCAAGAACCTTCAGACCGGGTTCAACGTCGCCCTCGAGAAGACCGTGGCGCCGATGCCGGAGGCCCGCGCCGAGGCCGTGCGCAAGGAACTGCTGGACGAGTTCGAGAAGCAACGCGCCCTCATGGTGCAGGGACTCTCGAAGGACTACGCCGAGAAGTTCAGCCTCGCCGAGCTCAAGCACCTCGACGAGATCTACTCGGACCCGACCTATCTCAAGTTCCAGACAATGAACGCCGATCCGAACTCGTCGGTGACCGCGATCTCGCAGAACTCCGTCACCAAGCTGCTCAACATGCTGGCGGTCGCCGCGGCGACCGACAACGCGCCGAAGCCCGGCACCCCGCCGGTGCCGGCCGTGCCGCCGGCCGCGGCGCCGACCCCGGCTCCGAAGTAGGCGATGAAGGCCGCGCGCGTCGGTCCGGCGTCAGGCTGCGCGCGCGGCAGCCACGGGGGCGAAGCCCGCGACCGGGGGCAGTCCCTCCAGGAGGGGCTTGGCGAAGTGGTAGCCCTGCACGAGCGTGATCCCGATGTTTCGCAGGGCGTCGAGCTCCCCGGCGGTCTCCACGCCCTCGGCGAGCACCGTGACGTCGAGGGCGCGGGCGATGGCGGCCACGCCCGAGACGATGGCGTAGCGCCCGGCGTCGCTGTCGAGGCCGCGCAGCACGTCCATGTCGATCTTGATCAGGTCGGGGCGGAAGTTGGCGAGCAGGCTCAAGCCCGCGAAGCCGGCGCCGAAATCGTCGAGCGCCGTCAGGAATCCCTGCTTCCGGTAGGCGGCGACGATGCCCTTCACGTGCTCGAGGTCGCGGAACCGCTCCTGCTCGGTGAACTCGAACATGATGCGCCGGTGGGCGAAATCGATGCGCCGGGCCGCCTCGAGCGAGGCGCGGATGCAGGCATTCGGCTCGTAGACCGCGTTCGGCATGAAGTTGATCGACAGCCGCGTGGCGCTGTCGCGGGGGAACAGGGTGCCGGCGAGTTCGATCGCCTTGACGCGGGCGGCCTGATCGAACTGGTAGCGGGTGTCGTCGGTCACCCGGTCGAGGATCGTGTAGGCTGGCTCGCCGTTCGGACCGCGCACCAGCGCCTCGTAGGCCCAGACGCTGCCGTCCGCGAGGTCGAGGATCGGCTGAAACGCCATCGTGAAGTCGAAGTCGAGCTTGGTGCCGGCGCGACAGGCGCGGCAGCCGGAATCCTTCGTCATGTGCGGCTTTCGGTGAGTGACCCCGGCCGGCGGACAATGGGCGGCCGCGCTCAACACAACCTTAATGCAAGCGCGCCGGCGGATCGTCGGCGGAATCCAGGGAGGACGGCACCGTGACGCTGACCGATTTCCGCTTCGAGACCGATCCCGACGGCATCGCTCTGGCGACCTGGGACATGCCCGGCCGCTCGATGAACGTCATCACCGAAGGCGTGATGGACCAGCTCGAGCAGATCGTCGAGCAGGTCGCGTCCGATCCGACGATCAAGGGCTGCGTCATCGCCACCGGCAAGGACAATTTCTCCGGCGGCGCCGACCTCACCATGCTGCAGGGCCTCGGTCGGGCCTACGAGCAGCTGAAGGCCGAGCAGGGCGAGGAGGTGGCGATGCGCCACTTCTTCGAGGCCTCCCGGCGCCTGTCACTGCTGTTCCGGCGGCTGGAGACCTGCGGCAAGCCCTTCGCCGCGGCCATCCAGGGCCTGTGCCTGGGCGGCGCCTTCGAGCTGGCGCTGTCGTGCCACTACCGGGTCGCGTCCGACGACGGGAAGACCCGCGTCGGCCTGCCGGAGATCAAGGTCGGCCTGTTCCCGGGCGGCGGCGGCACGCAGCGGGTCGCGCGCCTGATGCAGACCGGCGATGCCCTCCAGATGCTGTTCAAGGGCGAGCAGATCCGCGCGCCCATGGCCAAGGGCATGGGACTGATCCACGCCGTGGCCCCGCAGGCCGAGATCGTCGAGCGCGCCAAGGCCTGGATCCGCGAGGGCGGCTCCGCGGTGGCGCCGTGGGACGTGCCGAAGTTCAAGGCCCCGTCCGGCAAGGTCTACTCGCCCGCCGGCATGATGATCTGGCCGCCGGCCAACGCCATCTACCGCCGCGAGACGCACGACAACTACCCCGCCGCCAAGGCGATCCTGGCCTCGGTCTACGAGGGCCTGCAGCTGCCGATGGACCTCGCCCTGCAGGTCGAGAGCCGGTACTTCGCGCATATCCTGCGCTCGACCGAGGCGGCGGCGATGATCCGCACGCTGTTCATCTCCATGGGCGAGCTGAACAAGGGCGCGCGCCGCCCGAAGGACGTGCCGGCCACCGACCTGCGCAAGGTCGGCGTGATCGGTGCCGGCTTCATGGGCGCGGGTGTCGCCTACGTCACCGCCCAGGCCGGCATCGAGGTGGTTCTCGTCGACCAGTCCGTCGAGGCCGCCGAGAAGGGCAAGGCCTACGCCCACACCCTGATCACCGGCCAGATCAACAAGGGCCGGGCCAAGACGGCCGACCGGGAGGCGCTGCTCGGCCGGATCCAGGCCACGGCGGATTACGGCGCCCTCGCCGAGTGCGACCTCGTGATCGAGGCCGTCTTCGAGGATCCGCGCGTGAAGGCCGAGGTGATCCAGAAGGTCGAGGCGGTGATCCGCCCCGACGCGATCTTCGCGTCCAACACCTCGACCCTGCCGATCACGGGGCTGGCCAAGGCGTCGCAGCGGCCGGCGCAGTTCGTCGGCATCCACTTCTTCTCGCCCGTGGAGAAGATGATGCTCGTCGAGATCATCAAGGGCGAGGCGACCGGAGACGCGGCGCTCGCCGCCGCTCTCGACTACGTGCGGCTGATCAAGAAGACCCCGATCGTCGTGAACGACGCCCGCGGCTTCTTCGCCAACCGCTGCGTCGGCGCCTACATCCTCGAGGGGCACAAGATGCTCGCCGAGGGCGTGCCGCCCGCGATGATCGAGAGCGCCGGCCGCCAGGCGGGCATGCCGGTCGGGCCGCTGTCGCTCAACGACGAGGTCGCCCTCGATCTCGTGCTCAAGATCGCCAAGGCTACCGAGGCGCAGGTGGGGCAGGGCGCCGTCGACCCGGCGCAGAAGGCGATCCTCGCCGAGATGGTCGAGAACCAGGGCCGTCTGGGCCGCAAGAACCGCAAGGGCTTCTACGACTACCCCGAGGGCGCGCCGAAGCGCCTCTGGCCCGGCCTGAAGGAGCTGCAGCCGAACCGGCTCGATCCCGACGCCGTCGACTTCACCGAGCTGAAGCAGCGGCTTCTGGTGGTCCAGGCGCTGGAGGCTGCCCGCACGGTCGGCGAGGGCGTGGTCACCGACCCGCGCGAGGCCGATGTCGGCTCGATCCTCGGCTTCGGCTTCGCGCCGTTCACCGGCGGGACCCTGTCGTACATCGACTTCATGGGCGCGGCGGCCTTCGTCGACCTCGCGCGGTCGCTCGAGGCCAAGCACGGGCCCCGTTTCCACGTGCCCGACAACCTGGCCGCGATGGCCGAGCGCGGGGGCACGTTCTACGCCGGCGCCGAGAAGCGCGCCGCCTGAGCACCGTCGGCCGGACGCCCGCTCGCGGCGTCCGGTAGCTGGGCGAGTTCCTCCAGCAGGACCGTCCGCGCGCAGGCCCCGAAGGCCCGCATCAGGCGGCCCCGGGCGTGATCCGGGGGGAACAGCAGCGCGAAATGCACGGGGAGCGCGGGGGCGAAGGGCCGGATCGCGATCGGCGAGACCTTCGCCTCCTCATGGGCCGCCAGCGGATTCATGACGCTGACCCCGAGCCCGGCCGAGACGAGCGTGCAGATCGAGGCGCCGAGGCCGGCCTCGGCGGTGATGGTCAGGCCGATCCCGGCCGCCTCGAAGATGGCCTCGGTCCGGCCGCGCAGGGCGCTCCCGAGCGAAGCGGCAACGAACGGTACGCCGAGAAAATCCGCGGGCGCGAGCGCGGCCCGCGCGGCGAGGGGATGATCGCGCGGCAGGACGGCGACGCAGGGCCGGGTCTCGACGTGCTCGGCGCGCGCCTCCGGAGCGTCGCCGTACAGCATGGTCAGCGCGGCGTCGCAGGAGCCCGTCGCGAGCCAGTGGTTCACGGTCTCGTCGTCGCCGGAATGGATCGCCACGATCACGTCGGGATGCGCCGCGCGGAAACGCACGACCGCCCGCGCGAGGAGCCCGCCCGCCAGCCGCGGCATCGCGGCCACCCGCAGCCGCTCCGTCCCGAAGGCGCGGATCCGCGCGGCCGCAAATTCCAGGCTGGTGAGACCCACGAAGGCGCGCTCGACCTCCGCGTGGAACCGCGTTCCGTCGAGGGAGGGCACGACCCGGCTCCCGCTCCGATCGAACAGGGGCAGGCCCGTGATGGTCTCCAGCTGGGCGATCAGCCGGCTGACCTGCGGCTGCGAGGTGTGGAGCCGGCGGCTCGCCTCGGTCATCGACCCGGTGGCGACCACGGCCCGGAACGCCTCGATGTGCCGGAAGGTCATGCGCCGCTCGGCCATATCAGATCCGTATGCTCGGCAGGTGAATCGGCATTGGACGCCCGCGCGCGGCCGCTCCTAGGATCGACCGGCAAAGCTTCGGGCCGACTCCCCGTTGGAGCAGCCCGGTGCTTCTCCGGTTCAGACATAGCGAGGGGGTTCGGATCGTGTCGAGGACGCTGCCGCTTCTGTTGGCCACTCTGTGCTGGGCCGGGCTCGCCGCGCCGTCGGCCGCCGAGGGGCGCCTCGACAAGATCCGCGCGACCGGGCAGATCAGCCTCGGCTTCCCGGACTCGTCGCCACCCTTCGGCTTCCTCGACCAGAACGCCAAGCCGGTGGGCTATTCTCTGGAGATATGCGAGCACGTCGCGCAGAAGCTCAAAGCCGTTCTCGGCATGAACAAGCTCGAGGTGCGCCACGTGCCGGTGATGTCGGCGACCCGGATCCCGCTGATCAACAACGGTACGATCGACCTGGAATGCGGCACCGCCAGCAACCTGCCCGAGCGGCATAAGCTGGTCTCGTTCGCGCCGACCACCTTCGTGGCGCAGGTGGTGCTGGTGGCCAAGAAGGACACGCCGGTGGATGTCGACGACATCGCGTCCTTCCGCGGCAAGGCCATCTCGGCCCAGGCCGGCGGCGAGACACAGCGCGTCGCCACCCGGATCAACGTCCGCGACAAGCTCGACATCCAGGTGATGCCCGCCAAGGACACCGCCGAGGTGTTCCTGCTCGTGGAGACCGGCCGCGCGGCGGGCGCCATCAACGATGACGCCCTGGCCCACGCCACGGTGGCGGGCGCCAAGCGCCCGGCGGATTACAAGATCGGCACGAAGGGCCTGGAATTCGCCCCCTACGGGATCCTGGAGCCCAAGGACGACGCGGCCTTCAAGGCGGCGGTCGACAAGGCGGTGGTCGAGTTGATCCAGGACGGGACCGTGGCGCGCCTCTACGGCAAGTACTTCGAGCAGCCGATCCCGCCGAAGGGTATCAACTTGGAGTTGCCGATGAGCGACGTTCTCAGACGTGCCCTCGCCAACCCGACCGATTCCGGTGACGAGGGGGCGTACCGGTAAAGCGGCGGGATCGACATGCGAAACGAACACGGCGAAGCGGCGGACGCGCCGACCGTCGTCGACCTGCGGAGCGACACGGTCACGCGGCCGACCGAGGCGATGTACGCCCGGATGCGGTCGGCGCCGCTGGGCGACGACGGGCTCGACGCCGACCCGACCGCCTGCGCGCTGGAGGAGACCGCCGCCGCCATGCTCGGCAAGGCGGCCGGCCTGTTCGTGCCGAGCTGCACGATGGGCAACCTGCTGGCGATCCTGGCCCAGGTTCAGCGCAGCGAGCAGGTCCTGCTGGAGGCCCAGGCCCACATGCTCCAAACCGAGCGCGGGGCCGCCACCCTGACGGGCGCGTTCCTGTACGGGATCGCCGGAACCGACGGTGCCATGGATCTCGACCGTCTGGAGGACGCCCTCCGGCCCAGTGCGAGCCCGCTGCGGACGGCCATGATCGCCCTGGAGACCTCGCACAACGCCGCCGGCGGCACCGTGCTGCCGCCGGACCACATGGCGGCGGTGGCGGGGATCGCCCGCGCGCGCGGGATAAAGGTCCATCTCGACGGGGCCCGCCTGTTCAACGCAGCGACCCATCTCGGCGTCGCGCCGGCGGACCTCGCCGCCCATGTCGATACCGTGTCGCTGTGCCTGTCGAAGGGCCTGAGCGCCCCGGTCGGGGCGGTGCTCGCCGGTGACGGGCCGGTGATCGCGGCGGCGCGGCGCCTGCGGAAGATGATCGGCGGAACGCAGCGGCAGGTCGGGATCGTGGCGGCCGCCGGGCTGGAGGCGATCACCGTCATGGGCGCACGCCTCGCCGAGGATCACGACCGGGCCCGGCAGCTGAGCGACGGGCTGAACGCCATGCCGCCCCTCGCGGCGACCGCGCCGCAGACCAACATCGTGCAGGTCGATGTCTCGCGGACGGGGTGGGACAGCGCGCGCTGGGTGGCCGATCTCGACGCGGCCGGCATCCGCTCGCGCCCGCTCGGCGCGCGGCGGCTTCGGCTCGTCACGCACCGGCACATCGCGCCGGCCGACGTCGATCGCGCTGTCGCGGCCTTCCGCGCCTGCCTCGACGCGGCCTGACCGGTCAGGCCGCGCCCGCGACCCGGGTCTTCGCGCCGAGCATCCGGGCGAGGAGCACGACGTCGCCGGCATTGTCCGAGAGCAGGTCGGTGATGTCGCCGACCTCCAGCGCCTTCACGTGGCGGCAGCGCATGCCGTAGCGGCCGGCCGTGCAGGTGCAGCGCAGCTCCGGGCCCCCCGGCCGCTCCTCCAGGCTGACGTGGTAGCGGTTGCCGGTCGAGCCGCGCATGGCGAACCGCAGGGCCGCCGGCGCGTCGGAGAAGCCCGCCAGGGCCCGGCCGCTGATCGCACCCGGCGCGCGGCGCGGCACGGCGGGGCCGCCGACCGCCCGCGTGACCGGAAGGCTGAGCGCGGCCGCGAGGGCGTGCATGTCCGCGACCGCCCGCTCGCGCATCGCGGCCAGCGCGATCTCCGCGCACGCATAGGCGTCCTCGCCGGCATCGTGGTGCTCGAAGCGGATGCCGAGGCGCCGCGCGACCTTGCCGAGCCCGCAGCCCTCCGGCGCCGGGAAGACCCGGCGAGACACCTGGACCGTGCAGAGATAGGCGAGATCGGGCACCGGCAGGCCTGCCCGGGTCAGGCCGGCGCGCAGGACGCCGATATCGAAGCTCGCGTTGTGCGCCAGGATCAGCCCGCGCGCGAGATCGCCGAGATAGGGCGCCATGACGGCGGCGAAGTCGGGCTTGTCGGCGACGTCGGCCGGCAGGATGCCGTGGACGCGAATGTTGCCCGGCGCGAAGCGCATCTCGGGGGGCCGGATCAGGTGGCTCTCGCGGCGCACGACCCGGCCATCCGCGATCCAGGCGAGCCCCACCGCGCAGGCGCTGTCACGCCGCTCGTTGGCCGTCTCGAAGTCGAGGGCCAGGACCGTCATCGCGGTTCAACCATACCGGGTGGAAGTTCTCGGGGTGTTCCCCGAGAGGTCTAGGCCGGCCGGACTCGGGCTTCAACCCTGCGCCACCATCGCCAGCCAATCGTCCTCCGAGACGACCCGGACACCGTGCTTCTGGGCGTCCTTCAGCTTCGAGCCCGCTCCCGGGCCGGCGACGACCAGGTCGGTCTTGGCCGAGACCGAGCCCGAGACCTTCGCGCCCAGCCGCTCGGCCACCGCCTTGGCCTCGTTGCGGGTCATCTTCTCCAGGGCGCCGGTGAAGACCACGGTCTTCCCCGCGAAGGTGGAGGCCGCGGCGGCCCGCTCCATCGGCTGCACCGCGACCGCGTCGAGCAGCGCGGTGACGGCGTCGGCGTTGTGCGGCTCGGAGAAGAACAGGAGCAGGGCATCGGTCGCCACCGGGCCGATCTCGCCGTCGTCGGCGAAGACCCGGTAGGCATCGCCGGGACGCTGCGCCGCAGCCCGCGCGATCGCGGCGCGCACCGCGTCGACGTCGCCGTAATGGGCGAGGAGGTTCTCGCGCTGGACGGCGCTCAGGCGCGCCCGCTCCTTGGCTGGCGCCGCGTCGTCCTCCGGGAAGCCGAGATCGAGGAGCCGGTCCCGGGTGGTGCCCCCGACGCGCGGCACTGCGGTGAGTTCGACCCAGTCGGGACCCGGCTGCGCCGCCGCGGCCTCGCGGATCGCCGCGATCAGCGTCGGCATGTCGGCGAAGCGCTTCGCCAGCGCCTTGGCGGTCGCCTCGCCGATCTGCGGGATACCGAGGGCGAAGAGCAGGCGGTTCATCGGCACCGCGCGTCGTGCCTCGACGGCGGCGAGCAGGTTCTTGATCGCCTTGTCGTCCTCGTCGCCCTTCTTCTTGGCGGCCTTCTTGGGCGGCTCGGCCGTCCCCGCTTCCGCGCGCCGCTCGGCCGACAGCGCCTCGCGCCGCGCCACGATCGCGGCCTTGAGTTCCTCGAAGTCCAGGCGGAACAGGTCGGCGGGCTGGCGCACCAGTCCGGCCTCGAACAGGACCTCGATATACGTCTCGCCGAAGCCCTCGATGTCGAAGCCGTTGCGCGACACGAAGTGCTTCATCCGCTCGACGCCCTGCGCCGGGCAGATCAGGCCGCCGGTGCAGCGGCGCACCGCGTCGGGCCGGCCGGTGCGCGGGTTGATGGCGCGGACGGCGCGGCTGCCGCAGGCCGGGCATGACTCCGGGAACGCGTAGGGCCGCGAGTCGGCCGGGCGCTTCGTGAGGTCGACGTCCATGACCTTGGGGATAACGTCGCCGGCCCGGACCACCGTCACGGTGTCGCCGACGCGGATGTCGCGGCCGTCGCGGATCGGCTCGCCGTCGGCGCCGACGCCCTTCACGTAGCCCTCGTTGTGCAGGGTGGCGTTCGACACGACGACGCCGCCCACCGTCACGGGACGGAGCTTGGCGAGCGGGTTCAGCGAGCCCGTGCGGCCGACATTGATGACGATGTCCTCGACGACCGTCGTGGCTTCCTGGGCGGCGAATTTGTGGGCGAGCGCCCAGCGGGGCGAGCGCGAGACGAAGCCCAGCCGCTTCTGGAGCGCGAGGTCATCGACCTTGTAGACGACGCCGTCGATGTCGTAGCCGAGCCCGGCCCGGTCCGCCTCGATGCGGCGGTAATGGGCGAGCATCGCCGCCGTGTCGGTGAAGGTCTCGGTGCGCGGGTTCACCGGCAGGCCCCAGGTCGCGAACTGCTCCAGCACGCCGGTCTGGGTCTCGGCGATCGGCGCCGACAGCTCGCCCCAGGCATAGGCGAAGAATCGCAGCGGCCGGGACGCGGTGATCGCGGGATCGAGCTGGCGCAGGCTGCCGGCGGCGGCGTTGCGCGGGTTGGCGAAGACCGGCTTGCCGGCCGCTTCCTGCCGGGCGTTGATGGCGGCGAAGTCGGCGTGGGACAGGTAGACCTCCCCGCGCACCTCGCAGATCTCCGGCCAGCCGGCTCCCGCGAGCACCGCCGGGATGTCCTGCACCGTGCGGGCGTTGGCCGTGACGTTCTCGCCGACCTCGCCGTCGCCGCGGGTGGCGGCGGTGTCGAGCCGGCCGTTCACGTAACGGAGCGATAGGGACAGGCCGTCGATCTTCGGCTCGGCCGTGAAGGCGAGGGGAGTGTCGTCCGACCAGCCGAGGAAGCGGCGCACGCGCGCGACGAACTCGGCCACCTCCGCGTCGTCGAAGGCGTTGCCCAGCGAGAGCATGGGCACCGCGTGCCGCACCTTGGCGAACTTCTCCGAAGGCTTCGCGCCGACCGACGTGCTGGCGGCGCCGGTACCGGCGAGATCGGGGAAGCGGGCCTCGATGTCTTCCAGGCGGCGGCGCAGCCGGTCGTACTCGGCGTCCGATATCTCGGGCGCGTCTTCCTGATAGTAGAGGCGATCGGCCTCCAGGATCGCGTCCGACAGGCGCGCGTACTCGGCGCGCGCTTCCTCGGCGGTGAGGTCGAGATCGAGTGGTTCGGATTTCGTTGCGGCCATGCCGGGGTTCTAACGCATCGGCGGCCGGCGGGGAGCCGGCCGCGGCGCGCAGTCCCCGATTCCCTCACGGGCGGGGGCTGAGCAGATCGCCGCGCCTCGCCATGCGGAAGGCCGCGAAGAACGTCGCGGCGACCAGCGCGGCGAATGCCTGCAGCGGCACAGCCGGGGCCAGCCAGCCCGCGACCGCGGTCCCGGAGACCGAGCCGAGATTCATGGACGCCATGTACACCTCGAACTGCGTGGCCGCGCCCGGACGGCCCCGACTCGCCGCGAGCAGCGCCGGCATCAGGGCGACGATCAGCAGGCCGGGCAGCACGCTGGTGAGCGCCAGGATGGCCGGTGCCGCGGCCCCGACGAGCCCGGCAGCGATCAGGATCCCGGCCAGAACGAAGGTGACGGCGCTGCCCAGAAGCAGGGCGCGCAACGGCGACGCCGCTCCCGCGCGGTCCGACCAGACACCCACCGCGACGGCTCCCGCCGTGCCGCTCACCAGGGTCAGCACGGCCTGCAGTCGCGACAGGCCGGCGGCCTCCCAGCCCTGCCGCTGGAGGAGATCGATCGCGAAGGGCAACTCGAACAGGCCGAGCGCCGCGTCGACGCCGAAGCACAGGGCGAGCAGCCGCAGGGCGCGCGGACGGCGCAAAGCCACGACCGTCCGGCGCAGGAAGCGGCGGAACGGGACGCGCCGCGGCGGCGGTCCGCGGCGATCGAGCGACCAGATCGGATCGCTCGGCGCCTCGCGGACCAGCAGCATCGGCAAGCTCGCGACGATCGCGGCGGCGAACAGCCAGTGGGCGCTCGCGGAGAAGCCCCAATTCGCGAGCGACCAGCCGAAGAGTGCGGCGCTGAGGCTCGTTCCGGCCGTGAAGCCCGCCCGGGTGCAGGCGCTGACGCGGCCGAGCTCACGGGCCGGGACGTGATCCATGATCATCCGGTCGCAGGCGGTGTCGAGGAGCGACGCGAACAGGCTGTGGACGAGGAAAACCAGGCCGAGCGCTCCGACGGCGTGGCCCCCGGGGACGAGGAGGAGCGCCAGCGTCGCGTGGCATCCGACCAGGGCGGCGACCGCGAAGGGGCGGCGCCGTCCCATCCGCGTGTCCCCGGCCCGGTCCACCCAGGGCCCCCAGAGCAGGGGCTGCAACGTCCACGGCAGGCCCGCCAGAGCGAAGTGCGTCCCCACCTCCGTGGAGGAGACGCCCTGCGCCGCGAGATGATTGGCGAGCGCCGTCAGCGAGAAGCCCGCGATGAGGCCCTGATAGAGATAGGTGGCGAAGAATACCCCGTAGCGGACCGGCCGCAGGCCGAGGCTCGGTCTGCCGGACAGGCCGACGCGGAGATCCGTGCCGGACACCGTCACGGAGCGCGGCGCTCCTTGCAGGAGACGGGCGGCGATCCGATGCTGCTCCTTCCTTCCATCGGATCGCCGCCCGTGCCGTTTCGCTCCCCTGACGCTAGCGCCACTGCTTTCGCCTCGCGAGGTGGCGCGTGAGCGCGGTCGAGGTCTGGATCGTCGACCTCGCCCTGACCCCGGGCCAGATCGACCGGTGCGAGGCCGTTCTCGACGCCGCGGAGCGCGGGCGGGCGGACCGGTTCCTGCGCCCGGTGGATCGGGCGCGGTTCCGCGCCAGCCACGCCGCGCTGCGGCTGATCCTCGGCGACGCGCTCGGTCTCGCGCCGGCCGACGTGGAGTTCCTGGCCGGAGCCGGCGGCAAGCCGGAGCTCGCGGGCGCGGCGCGGGGGGCCGCAGATTTCAACCTGTCCCATTCCGGCGCGCGCGCGCTGATCGGGCTCGCCCGTGACGCGTCGATCGGTGTCGATGTCGAGGCCGTCCGGCCGATCGCCGACGCGCTGCGGATCGCGGCGGCCCATTTCGCCGCCGACGAAGTGTCGGCCCTCGCCGGCGCCCCCCGAAGCGCGGTCGAGCGTCGCTTCTTCGGACTTTGGACCCGCAAGGAGGCGGTGGTGAAGGCGCTGGGCAGCGGCCTGTCGCTACCGCTCGACCGCTTCAGCGTCAGCGTCCCCCCCGAACCGCCGCGCCTTCTCCGGGCTTCCGGCGACGTGTCCTGGAACCTGGAGGGTCCGTGGAGCTTGGCGGAGATCGATTGCGGGAGCGATCACGTGGCGACGGTGGCGGTCCGATCCGCAGGGGCGGAGATCACCTGCCACCGGCTCTCGGACGACTGGCCCGATCATCTCGGCTGAAAAGGCGCGAGACCGCGCTTGCGGTGGGGCAAAGGCGCGGCTATACACCCGCTCGCCGGCCCTGACGGACACGCGGGGCGGCCTTCGGAGTGTAGCGCAGTCTGGTAGCGCACCACGTTCGGGACGTGGGGGTCGCAGGTTCAAATCCTGCCACTCCGACCAAAATTCCCGCGATCTCAAGCTCGGTGAGAACGGAAAGCTGCCCTGCGTCCGCGTGCAGGTGATGCGCGACCGTCCAGCTCAGATCGCGCGACGATGCCACTGCTCCGAAGTGCTCGCGAACGCGGCCATCGGCAAAGGTCCGAGGGCGTCGAGGCTCGCCGGTATCGCGTCATCCCGGATCGGTTCGCAGTCGCGCCTCCGGAGGTCATCGGGCGCGTCTCATTCCGGATCAGGTGTGCCGGGACCAGCCGGGCCGCGTTTCTGAGACGGCACTTCGTCGACCTCCGCAATTCTTGGGATCCTCTCCGGCGGCGTGAGCGGCGCGATGGGCACGCTCTCCACGAGAAGCGCGATCATCTCGGACCGCGAATTCAGGAGAATGGCCGGCGGCTCGCCGGTGATCTGCCGCCATCGCCTGACGAAATCGCCCGCCGGCAACTCGGCGAGGGTGTCCTGGTCGGTTGCGGGGTGGTCCGTTCTGGGCAACGCGGACTGGTCCATGCGCCTCAACGGCGCGGACCACGATTCGGCCTCAGCGTCTGCCCGGGATGGTGAAGCGCGCGTTGCCCCGATCGGGGAAAAATGTGCCCGCCACGGCGAACCGGGCGGGCGAGGTCAGGGGCGCTCGATGCGTTGGCGAGCACCGCGACTCTTCCTAACAGTGACAGGCGAACCGGTAAGCCCGTCGGCGTGACAGATCGCGGCGCTTGACGGCGGGTCTCTCACGATTGCGGCTCCGAGAGCTGTCATCGGTCTCGCGCGGCACACTTCACGTCCCCCACGGGGGCCTGAGCGCGGTCAGGCTGCGCACCGAAGCCCGTTGCCGCGGACGCTGCGAGGCACGACCATCGACCTGTCCCGGGGCGGCAGTAAGTCCATCTGCAAGCAGTGCAGCGCCAGGACGGTCTGCTCTTCCGCCAGGGCGCGCGCCGCGACGCTGAAGCGGCCGGTGGTCATCACGCACGCCTCGGCCGATCCGGCACGCTCCGCCGCCGCGTCGCCCGAGATCGGGAGGTACGCGACGTCGCGATCCGCCGATTGCAGGCACACCCCGACGCGCGTCCGGGCCCGGAGGAGGACGAAGGAGTTTCGATACTGGTATTCCAGACGCCAGGCCGCCGCTTTCAGGCGCCGCAGCATCGGCGCCTCGTAGCCTGCTTGCGCGGAGCTGGCGCAGTCGACGAGGGTCCAGGACGCGATCCCGACCGGCAGGAAGGACGCGAATTCCGCCCGGACCAACCGTCCGAAGTTGCCGATCCGGACGACGGCGCGGAGCGGCCGCGAGAGATGGGCGCGGAGCAGCCGGACCAGTACCCGTTACCAGAGCGCCACGAACGCGGCCGCATCCCGGGCAAGGCGCTCCATCCAACGGTTCTCGACGAGCAGGCGCTCAATCTGCGTTCGGGTCGTGCGGCGACACCGCTCCCTCACGCGCACGCGAAGATGCGGCCAAGCAAGCAGAAGCAGGATGGCTGTCACCCACAGAGCGACGCTCGTCGCGAACACGACTGCGGGACTTCGCGAAATAAGGATGATGCTGCGACTCGCTCGCCGCAGTAATCAAGCGGACATCGCTGATCAGGTTCGTGGTAGCCCGGGTGGCGCAAGTCTTCGTGGATAGGAAGCTCAGAATCGACGCGGGTGCCTGCGTCGCTCAGGTCCGCATGGCCACGAACATGCCCCGGCCTTGCTGGTGGTAGTAGCCACTCTCCATCGAACCGCGGATGTCGAGCCCGAGCATGTCGTACTGCTCGTAGATCATGTCGAAGCCGCACGCCTTCAGGAGCTGGATCAGGGCCGGCTTGGTCGGCCAGAAGGAGCGCTTGTTGCTCCACGAGGTCCATTTGTGAGCTTCGAGCTGGCTGGTGTCGTCGAGATCGTGCTCGTGCATCCAGCGGCCGGGCAGGCCTTCGTTCTCCGCCGGCGGCGAGAGCTGGAACAGGTCTCGGTTCTCGTCAGTCGCGAAATGCGTGTGCAGGATGATCACGTCGCGCACGCAGTCAGCCATGAGGCGGATGAAGGCGGCCGGTCTGTCGAGGTGGTAGAGCAGCCCGCAGCAGAACGCGGCATCGAAGGGACCGTGGGCCGCGAGGTTCCAAACATCGTCGTTGACGAAGCCGAGGTCCGGGACGCCGGCCCCATCTCTGACCCGTAGGCAGTTCTCGAAATTGGAGCGGCGCACCTCGACACCCGTGGCGCGCATTCCGGCGCGGGCGAACTCGAGCGTGTACCCGCCCTCGAGGCAGCCCAGATCGACGATCGAGCGGCCGGCCAGCCTGTGCCCGTAGAACAGCCGGAGCGAGCGCAGCGCCGCCTGGGTCCAGGGGCTGTCGGCGATCAACCAGCCCGCCTCTGGCAAGGTCTCGGACCCGTCTGCGAGGCGGATGTTGTGTGCCGTGAACGTCATGCCGCCTTTCCACGCCGCACACCCTCACCGAGCGGGGACGCCCTGAGTCTATATGGGCCGCGGCCGATCGGTTCACGTGGTTTGTGGATTTGCCCGTGTGGAACGGCCCGCGCGCGGATTCGAAATGCGCGCGCGGCGGCGCGCGTTAGCGGCGCGCCCGTTCGAAGAAGCGACGGATGGGATTTCGGGCCAGGAACTCTCTTCCGGCCTGCGAAGGCTCCGGAGAAGCTGCTGCCGCCAGCGCTGCATCCTCCGGCTCGGCGGTCCAGCCATCCTGCCAGCGCAGATGCCGGATTGTGCCCCTGGCGGTACCGGCCCGCTGTCTTAGCGCCAGCGTTTTGAGGAAGCGGCTGGCGCGATGGCTGAACGTGTTCCCGTCGCGAACGACCCGCGCGGCTGCCGCCGCGAGCTTCTGTCTCAGCCGACTACTGCCGTCGAGCTCCCGATGTAGATGAAGCGCCTCGGCAGGGTTATTAAAGTACAGGGCCGCCTCACCGTGCGGGAAGAGGGCGGTGCAGTCGCGGTTATATTGGGACAGGCACGGGACGCCGTGCGAAGCGGCGTCGAAGCTTCTGAAGTTCGGGCCACCGTTCATATTCTGAATGTGAAAGATATTCAGGCAGATGCGGTAGCGGGCCATGTAGGCCCGCATCTCCCGCTCGCCGGCGACGCTGTTCACGGAAAACTTGTGAAGGAGGTGAGGGGCTGCCGTCCAGAGTTCCTTGTACCAGCTCGGCGGTCCTTGGATCTCCAGATCGGTCGCCGAGAAGTAGGAGAGGAGTTCCAGTCGGTGCATCGATGACTGGAAATTGAAGTACTCCATCGCGTTGACCGGCGTGCCGTCGGGTAGACTCCACGTCTCGTCGATCATGAAGAATGGCGAACGCATACGATCACGGAGCTCGACCCCCACCGGGAGAGGGCCGGTGCGGGAACCGACGAGGCCGTCCTGCGAGCGCGCCGCGTAGAGCGCGATGTGATGCAGCGACCCGAGGAAGCCGACCGAGGTCGCGGCTCGGTTCTGGGATGGCCGGGGCTCGAAGCCCGCGAAGGGCAGCCAGTCGGCCCGGGTCGCCTGCGGATGCTCTGCGAAGTTGCTGCACGCGACGCTCAGCAATACGCTCTCGGGGATCTCAAGGCCGGAGAAGTAGAAGGGGCTGTCGACGAACCACGCCGCGTGCGCCGCGCCGCGCCGCGCGAGACCCTCATAGATCGGCGCGGAAAGCCCGACCGCATTGATGCTCAGGGCGCCGTCGATCGCAACGCCGTCGGCCTCCAAGAAGGCGAGCAGGGTCTCGGAAAGCTCCTCCGACTGGCTGAGGTGGGTATAGGCAAAGTTCGCGACGACGACGTCGCATCCGGCCGCCGCGAAGGCGTCGATAAGCCCGCTGCGGCTCGCATCGAGGATGCCGAAGACATCCATCAGCAACAGGGTGGGCTTCGACATGCGCTCAGGCATCTTCTTCTGTCTGTCTGAAGATCAGGATCCGGTCGCGCGTCGTCACGGTCAGCGGATCGCTCTGCACTACCAGACCGGGTTTGCGATCCGTGCAGCGCGCGCCGACCTCCGGAGGCTGCAAGACCCGGAAGCGCCGATCGCTGACCGTGATACGCGCGTACAGGTTGGGCGGGAACAGGTAGGCGCGCACGTGCCGGTCGATCTGGGCCGCCGTTCGGTTGAAGTCGATCTCTGTCCGCGCGTAGTCGATATCCGTCTTGCTGAAATAGGTCGCCGCCGCGTCGTCTTGGACGGCGGCCATACCCGACAGGCCGCGCGTCGCGGTAACGGCCCCGAATATGGCCGCGTTCCGCTCGATCAGTCGCACGCCGGCCTGCTCGCAGAGGCTGTAGACCTCGCGATTGGATCGGCCCTCGATCGCGAAGGTCTCCTGATCCACGAGGGCTCCCGTGTCGATCCCGGCATCGATGATGTGGAGCGACACGCCGAAGGTCGCGTCGCCGTTAAGGATGGCGAGCGTGATGGGCGCCATCCCGCGGTAGCGCGGTAACGGCGAGAAGTGGAGGTTGATGAGTCGGTCGCCGCCGTGCTCGATGATGTCGTGTCTCAAGATGATCGAGAACTGAACCGACAGGAGCAGGGTGGGATCGATCTCGAAATAGGTGCGTGCGAAGGCCTCGGCATTTCGGACGCCGCGGCTCTCGATCCCGAGGCGGTGCGCCACGTCGCGCGCGACCCGCGCGGAAGTCTCATCCTTGTCGGCGAAAACGTACACGATCGTGTGATCTGGCAGCTTACGACGAAGGACCTCGAGTGTGTCGGCGCATACCTTGTTTTTCCCGCACACGAGGATCGACGGCGTCTTCGATATCGCTACTGGATCACTGAGTGTCGTTGCTAGATTGTTCGCGCGGGCTGCGTGCCGTGATCATCATCAATTTCATCGAAATCAAATCGTCAAGCGCCGGCAATCGACCCGTACTCATATACATAGCAGCAGAAGTGCAGGAAGCGCTGTCGCGCCGGAACAACATGTTTCCGTAGCCCTTTTGTCGCAGGCTCTACACCCAGCCGTTGTATCAGGGGTCTGCGCACGGTGTCTGGCGCCCGGCCGGTTGCGCGCTTGCGACGTGGCCGGCCAAACGGCGTATGAAGCCGCCCGATGGATTCGCCTTCACACGGTCAAGCCGGCTCCCGACCCGCAGGATGGGTCGGCTTCGCGCGCAGCTTCCTCGTCAGCGCCGTCAGCATGGGCGTGGCGCTGGTCGTTTTCGTGGCCGCGGTCGATCCCTACGGTCTGCGGGCGGCGCCCGGGCATCCGCCGGGACCGATCATGGACGCCAATCAGCGGCTCTCCTATCCGCAGATCGCCCGCGGCGGGCCGTTCGACGCGGCGGTCTTCGGCACTTCGACCGCGCGGCTGCTCGACCCGCAGGCGCTCGACGCGGCCTTCGGCGTCCGGTTCGCCAATCTGGCGGTGAATGCCGCGACGCCCGATGAGCAGGCTCGCCTCGCCGCGCTGTTCCTGGCCCGCCGGCCGGTCCGCGCGGTCCTGTTGGGCCTCGACGCCTCCTGGTGCGCCGCCGATCCGCCGGCCCGAACCGCCCACGCCTTCCCCGACTGGCTCTATGCGGACCGGGCGCCCGGCGACGTCCTGCGGCAGGTCAGCCTGCGCGCGGTCACGACGGCCGTCCGAATCGGGCTCGCCGATCTCGGACTGGCGCAGGCGCGGATCCGCGGCGACGGCTACGCGGTGTTCACGCCACCTGAGGCGCACTACGATCTCGTTCGCGCCCAGGCCCACATCCGCGCCGGTGCCGTCGATTCGTCGGCCGCGGAACCGCCCGACGCGCCGATGCCGGCCCTCGACCGCCTGGACGATCTTCTCGGCCGCGTGCCCGTCGAGGCCCTGAAGATCGTGGCCTTCATGCCGGTTCACGCGGCGGCGCAGGGATCACCGGGCTCGGCGGTCGGCTTGCGCGAGGAAGCCTGCAAGGCGCGCGCCGCGATGATCGGGACGCGTCACGGCGCGGTCGTGGTGGATTTCCGCCGAATCTCGCCGCTCACGACCCGGGACGCGAATTACTGGGACGCGCTGCACTACCGCCTGCCCGTGGCGGCGCGCATCGTCTCGGATCTCGCGAGCGCCGTCGCCACCGGCCGCGACGATCCGGATGGGGTCTACCGGGTGCTCGCCCACCCGTGATGCCCGGTCAAGCGGCGGCGCGCTCGGCGCTGGCCCAGCCCGCGCGGGTCGCGGCGCAGTAATCCGCGTAGCGGCCGTCGCGGATCGCCGCGCGGGCGCCGGCCATCAGGTCCTGGTAGTAGGCGAGGTTGTTCCACGTCAGCAGCATCATCCCGAGGATCTCGTTCGAGCGCACGAGGTGGTGCAAGTAGGCCCGAGAATAGTCCCGCGCGGCCGGACAGGTCGAGGCCACGTCGAGCGGCGCGGTGTCTTCCGCGTGGCGGGCGTTGCGCAGGTTGACCCGTCCGTGGCGCGTGTAGGCGAGGCCGTGCCGGCCGGCGCGGGTCGGCATCACGCAGTCGAACATGTCGATGCCGCGCCCCACCGCGCCGAGGATGTCGTCCGGCGTGCCGACGCCCATCAGGTAGCGGGGCTTCGCGGTCGGCAGGTGCGGCTCCACCGTCTCGATCATGGCGAACATGACGGCCTGGGGCTCGCCCACGGCGAGGCCGCCCACCGCGTAGCCTTCGAGATCGAGATCGGTCAGCGCGCGGGCGCTCTCGACGCGCAGGGCCGGCACGTCCCCGCCCTGGACGATGCCGAACAGGGCTCGCCCGGGCTGGTCGCCGAACGCGACGCGGCAGCGCTCGGCCCAGCGCAGGGACAGGTGCATGGCCTTCTCGATGGCCGCGTGATCCGCCGGCAGGCGGACGCACTCGTCGAGCTGCATCTGGATGTCGGAGCCGAGCAGACCCTGGATCTCGATGGAGCGCTCCGGGCTCATGTGGTGCGCTGTGCCGTCGATGTGCGAGCGGAAGGTCACGCCCTGCTCGTCGATCTTCCGCAGGGCGGAGAGCGACATCACTTGAAAGCCGCCGGAATCCGTCAGGATCGGCCGGTCCCAGTTCATGAAGCGGTGCAGGCCGCCGAGCCGGGCCATGCGCTCCGGGCCGGGCCGCAGCATCAGGTGATAGGTGTTGCCCAGCACCACATCGGCGCCGAGGTCACGGACCTGGCCGGGATACATCGCCTTGACCGTCGCGGCGGTGCCCACCGGCATGAAGGCCGGGGTCCGGATCTCGCCGCGCGGCGTCGCGATCATGCCGGTCCGGGCGGTGCCGTCCCGGGCCAGCAGGTCGAAGCGGAAGCTAGCGCTGTCGGTCATGGGGTGTCCGCGCGCGGGCCCGGGAAGAGCAGGCTGGCGTCGCCGTAGGAGTAGAACCGGTACCCGGCGCCGATCGCGTGCGCGTAGGCCGCGCGCATCGTCTCGAGGCCCGAGAAGGCTGAGACCAGCATGAACAGCGTCGAGCGTGGCAGGTGGAAGTTGGTCACGAGAGCGTCGACCGCCCGGAACTGGTAGCCCGGGGTGATGAAGATCTCGGTCGGTCCGGAAAAGGGTGCGAGTGTCCCGTCCGGGCGGGCCGCGCTCTCCAGCAGGCGCAGAGCCGTGGTTCCGACCGCGACGATCCGGCCGCCGGCGGCCCGCGCGGCATTCAGGGCGTCCGCCGTGGCGGCGTCGAGGATGCCGATCTCCGCGTGCATGCGGTGCCCGTCGGTGTCCTCGGCCTTGACCGGCAGAAAGGTCCCGGCGCCGACATGCAACGTGACGTGATGGCGCTGCAGACCGGCGGCGTCGAGATCGGCCAGCAGGGCGTCCGAGAAGTGCAGGCCGGCCGTCGGGGCCGCCACCGCCCCGGGATTGCGGGCGTAGACCGTCTGGTAATCAGTGGCGTCGCGGGCATCCGTGGCGCGCTTGCCCGCGATGTAGGGGGGCAGCGGCAGGGCGCCCTCCGCGGCGATGGCCGCGTCGAGCTCGGGCCCGGCCCGGTCGAAGGCCAGGACGATCTCGCCGGCCTCGGCCTTCTCGAGAACGGTCGCCGTCAGATCGCCGAAGCGCAGCGCGTCGCCCGCCGTGAGCCGCTTGGCCGGACGCGCGAAGGCGCGCCACCGGTCGGGGGCCTCGCGCAGGTGGAGCATCACCTCCGTGCGCTGGCCGGGGGCGCCGGGGCGGGTGCGCACGCCGTTCAACCGGGCGGGGATCACCCGCGTGTCGTTGAAGACCAGGGCGTCGCCGGCCCGGAGAGCGTCGGGCAGGTCGCGCACGGTCCGGTCGACCAGCGGCGCACCGGGGCGGACCACGAGCATCCGCCCGGCGTCGCGCGGCTCGGCCGGGCGCAGGGCGATGCTGGTCTCCGGCAACTCGAAATCGAAGAGGTCCACGCGCATCGCCGGCTGCCTGCACCGAACGGGACGCGGTTTCAACCGCGGAACCGCGGAGGAGCGCGTCCGTTTTCCGCGTCACCGAGACGCGAGGCACCCGACCCATGCCCTGGTACGCCGTTCGCCCCCGTGACGTCGCCGATCCCCGCTGGCCGCTCCCCGGCACGTCCGAGATCGTGCTGAAGGCCGAGGATCCCGACACCGCCCGCGCGAAGTTCGAATCGGCCTACCCGAGCCCGCCCTTCGGCAGCCCCGGAATCCCGGTGCCGAATACCGGCGCCGGCAGCTTCCGCGGCGATCCGGACGCCCTGGTCGTGGCCGAGACGGGCGTGCCGCCGGCGCCGCGGGGGAGCGACGCGTGACGCCCCGCGGTCGCCCCCGGCGGGTCACCCTCGACGGGCAGCTCCTCGGGTTCTGGGAGCGCGAGGCCGCCCGGCTGGAGACCCTCGCCGCCGGAGCGCGCTTCGCCTGGCAGCGCCGTCGCTACCTGCGCAAGGCGGAGGCCGCGCGCGCCAGGGCGGAGCCGAGCCGCCGACGCGAAGCCGCCCGGGACAACGGTGGTTCGTCGGAGACTTAGCCGCGGCTAACACGTTTTCGACGGCGTCGAACCTTTGCCGTGGCCTTGCCCATGGCCGGTGCCGTATGGGCGCGGCGACACCCCAACGGCGCGAACCATGGACCGCACCCAGAAAGCTGCCCTCTTCAGCGCGGGCATCGGCCTCGCCGTCACGGCGATGAAGTTCTACGCGGCGTGGCTCACCGGCAGCCTCGCCCTCTACTCCGACGCGCTGGAGAGCATCATCAACGTGGTCGCCGCGGTGGGCGCCTTCGTGGCCCTGAAGGTCGCCGCGCGACCGGCCGACGAGGACCACCCCTACGGTCACCACAAGGCCGAGTTCTTCTCGGCGGTGATCGAGGGCGCGCTGATCGTGGTGGCGGCGCTGCTGATCCTGCGCGAATCCTATTTCGGCCTGCTCGCCCCGAAGCCCCTCGACGCGCCCGCGATCGGCCTCGCGATCAACTTCGCGGCCGGGATCGTCAACGCGGTCTGGGCGGCGGCGCTGATGCGCTGGGGCCGGCGGTGGCGGTCGCCGGCCCTGATCGCAGACGCGCGCCACGTCTTCGCCGACGTGGTCACGTCCTGCGGCGTGCTTGCCGGCGTCTGCGCCGTCGTGCTGACGGGCTACCCCGTCCTCGATCCCGTGGTGGCCGGGCTGGTCGCCCTGAACATCCTGTGGTCCGGCTTCCGCATGGTTCGGGAGTCGGTGGACGGCCTCATGGACCGGGCTGCCCCGGCCGAGATGGTGAGCCAGATCCGGTCGCTCATCTCCCAGCACGGCGAGGGCGCGCTGGAGGCGCACGACGTGCGCACGCGCTCTGCCGGTCAGGCGACCTTCATCGACTTCCACCTCGTCGTCCCCGGCGCGATGACCGTCGAGGATTCGCACGCGATCTGCGACCGGCTGGAATCCGCCCTGGAGACGACGATCCCCGGGGCGGTGGTGACCATCCACGTCGAGCCTGGCGAGGAGGCCAAGGCGCGGGGATTGCCGGTGCTGTAGGCCGCCGATCAGCTCCAGGCGTGGAGCGGCGGGTTCACGCCGTTGAGGGCGTGGTTGCCGACGATCGCGTATTTCCAGCGGACCGGGTCGTGCAGCGTGTGCGTGCGCGCGTTCCGCCAGTGACGGTCGAGATTCTCCGCCGCCAGGGTCGAGCGGGTGCCCGACAACTCGAACAGCTTGTTCGACGCCGCCAGGGCCACCTCTGTCGTCAGCACCTTCGCCTCGGCGACGGCGATCTGCGCCGCGGCGACCGTCTCGGCGTCTGGCCGCGCGACGGCCGCGTCGAGGGCGAGCCCGGCCCGGTCGAGCAGCGCCTCGGCGGCGTGCTGCCGGATGGTCAGGTCGCCGATCGCCTGGATCGTGTAGGGATCGTCGGCGGCCCGCTCCAGCCCGCTGTCGATCCAGGGCCGGGCCTTCTCGCGGACGAAGCCGATGGTGTCGTCGAGGGCCTCGCGGCCGATCCCGGCATCGACCGCCGCCTGGATGATCTGGAACACGGCGCCGTCGGCGCTGGGCGCCGCGTAGCCCTTCCAGGCGGGCACGAGATGCGTCCTGGGCACGCGCACGTCGTCGATCAGCACGGTCCCGCTCGCGGTCCCGCGCTGGCCGAAGCTCGACCAGTCGTCGATCACCGTGAGCCCGGGCGCGTCCCGCTCGGCGATAGCGTACCAGGCGCGCCCTTCCTCATCGAGGGCGACGATCGGTACCAGATGCGCGAGGAGGGCGCCCGTGGCGTAGAACTTCTGACCCCGGACCACGACGTGGTCGCCGTGATCGGTGAAGCGGGTATCGAAATCGGCGGCCCGCTTGGTGCCGCGCTCCGAGAAGGCGTTCCCGAAGCGCGCGCCGCGCAGCACCTCGCCGAACAGCAGGTGCTTCTGCGCCTCGTCCGACACCGTCCGGATGGCTGCCAGGATGCCGAGATGGTTCTGGGCGATCTGCGCGATGGCCGGATCGGCGGCCGCCACGATGGCGATTACCTGCGCGAGGGTCCGGTAGGAGACCTCGGGGCCGCCATAGGCTCGCGGCACGTTGATCGACCAGAGCCCGCTCTGCGAGAAGGCGTCGAGCTCCGCCAGCGGCCGCACGGCGTGGCGGTCCCGCTCCGAGGCGCCGGCGCGGAAATCGGCCGCGAGCCGGTGAGCCGCGGCCAGCGCCTCGGCGTCGTCACGGATCACGTGGGCGGGGGAGGGCGGCCTCGCGGGGCCGGTGGCGCCCGGGCGGCGCTCCGGCTCGAGTGCGCGCGCATCCACGGCGATGTTCATGGCTCACTCCGGTCAGGCAAGTTTCGATCGAGTCTGCGGCGCTCAGGCCGCCTCGGCACGCCGGTCGCGGGCGGCCTCGAGGGCGCGGACCCGCGGGATCACGTGCGCGCCGAAATACGCGACCTCCTCCTGGAAATGCAGGAATGCCAGCAGGGCGAGGTCGGCACCGGCATCCTTCAGCGCGAGGATCCGCTCGGCGATCTGGTCGGGCGTGCCGATCAGATTGGTCTTGAAGCCGTCGTTGTACTGGACGAGATCCTCGAAGCTCGATTTCGCCCAGTTGCCTTCACCTTCGGGAGAGGCCTTGCCGGCATTCTTCACCTCGTGGCCGAAGGCCTTCACGGCGTCCGGATCGGCGTTGTCGATGATCTCTTGGAGAACGGCGCGGGCCTCCTCCTCGGTGTCGCGGGCGATCACGAAGGCGTTCACGCCGATCCGCGGATGATTGCCCGTCTCGGCCGACTTGGCGCGGATATCGTCCACTTGGGCGCGGATGGTCTCCGGCGTGCCGCCGTTGGTGAAGTACCAGTCGGAGACCCGGGCCGCCATGTCGCGCGCGGCGCGCGACGAGCCGCCCTGGAAGATCTCGGGCAGCGGATCGACGGGCTTGGGTTTCAGCGTGTAGTCGCTGTAGCGGTAGAAGTCGCCGCGGAAGGTGAAATTGTCCCGCGTCCAGATCCCGCGCAGGCTCCGGATGAACTCCTCAGACCGGCGGTAACGCTCGTCGTGGTCCAGCCATGGCTCGCCGATCGCCCGAAATTCGCCCGAGAACCAGCCAGAGACGATGTTCACCGCGATGCGGCCCTCGGTGAGCTGTGAGATCGTTGCGATCTGCTTGGCGGCGAGCGTGGGATGCCACGGCCCGGGCAGGAGGGCGGCGATCACCTTGAGCTTGGTGGTCGCGGCCAGCAGATCGTGGCTGAAAGCGACCGATTCGTGCTGGTACTCGGCGCCGTAGCCCGCGGTGAACCGGATCTGCGTCAGCCCGTAATCGAAGCCCGCTTCCTCGGCGATCTGGGCTAGCTTCCGATTGTACGCGGCGTCCCAACTCGTGCGCTGGGGGATCTTACTGATCACGAGGCCCCCGGAGACGTTGGGCACCCAGTAGGCGAAGCGGATCGGCGCGCGCGCCGCCGAGTTGGCGAGATGGCTGGTCATCCGGCGTTACCTCAGTTGCACGGCGGTCAGGCGCCGTGACGTCTTCGGATGATCGCCGCGAACTGAATACACTATGCAGAGCGCGGCCGATCGCTCAAGAACACAGAAAGTATTCCGGGGCGATGGCCGTCGGTCAAAGGAACGGGTTGCCTTTTTTGGGCTGATCCCGGCGAGACTCTTCTTCGCCGAGATCCTGCGCGTGCGGCTTTATTCTAGGCGGCGCGCGCCGCGGGCGAATCGTGCAGGCGACGCCACGCGAAGACCGAGAACACGCCGATCAGGCAGGCGGCGAGGCCGAACCACGTGAACGCGTATTGCAGGTGGTTGTTCGGCAGGTCGACCCGCAGCTGGCCGCCGCGCGGCCAGGTCGTCTGTCCGGGAACGGCGTCCGCCTCGATCAGGTAGGGCTCGACCGTTCCGAGACCGCGCGCCGCCGCGATGCCGGTGATATCCCGGTTGAACCACTCCTCGCGTGCGGGATCCGGCTCCGGCACGAACATCCCTCGGGCCTCGCTCGCGCGGAGGATACCGGTGACCGTCGTCGGCCCGTCGATCAGGCCGTCCCGGCGATCGCCCTGCGCCTTCAGTTCCGTGGGAACGAAGCCCCGGTTGACCAGCACGAGGCTGCCATCCTCGCGGCGGAACGGCGTCAGCACGTAGTACCCCTGCAGGGCGCGCCCCGGCGTCTCGCCGGGCGCCAATCCGTGGACCAGGGTCTCACGATCGTTGAGGAACTGACCGGCGACCCGGACATGGCGAAACTCGTCGCGTGCCGGATCCCAGGACTCCGCGGCCGGCGGCGCTACCGGCTCCGCGCGGGTCTGACGGACGAGCCGGAGGATGAGATCTTCCTTCCAGGCCTTGCGCTCGAGCTGCCACGTTCCGAGGCCCAGCAAGATGGCCAGCGCGATCAGCGAGGCGAGTCCCGGCGCGACGAGGTCGCGCCAGGCAGCCCGTTGCGGTTCGGTCGCGGTCACGGCTTGAAGCGCCCTTCCTCGGCCCGGTTGCTGAACTGCAGGGCGATCAGCAGACCCTTGAGGGGCCGCACCAGGATCAGGCTGAGTCCGACCGAGAGCGTCAGCGCCACGAGGGCGTGGACCCAGATCGGCGGCTCGTAGGTGATCTCCAGCCACAGGGCGAGGCCGACGACGACCAGGCCGACGATCGACATGACGAAGAAGGCTGGCCCGTCCGCCGAGTCGAAATGCGCGTAGTCGAGGCCGCAGGCCTCGCAGGACGGTCGCAGGGTCAGGAAGCCCTTGAACAGATGACCCTCGCCGCAGCGCGGGCAGCGGCCGCGCAGGCCGGTGGGGATCGGCGGCGGCGGCGAATAGGTTCGGTCGTCCACGGGCACACTCCAGACCTGTTCCGCGCGGGCGCCATGCCCCGCGTCGGGGCCGCCCCCTCGATATGGGGATCGCGCGGCGTCGGAAATGCAGAAGGGCGGCCTGAGCCGCCCTTCGCAGGTCCGCCATGCAGCGGCGAGATGGTTCCGCTCAGTGAGCGCCGCCACCGTGGAACACGCCGGAGCCCCACACGTAGATGGCGGCGAACAGGAACAGCCACACGACATCGACGAAGTGCCAGTACCAGGCGGCGAACTCGAAGCCGAGGTGCTGACGGGGCGTGAACTGGCCCGCGTAGGCGCGGAACAGGCACACTGCCAGGAAGATCGTGCCGATGATCACGTGGGCGCCGTGGAAGCCCGTCGCCATGAAGAAGGTCGACGAGTAGATGCTGCCCGAGAAGCCGAATTCGGCGTGGCTGTACTCGTAGGCTTGGCAGGCGGTGAACAGGACGCCGAGGATGATGGTCAGCCACAGGCCGTACTTCAGGCCCTTGCGGTCGCCCTCGATCAGCGCGTGGTGCGCCCAGGTCACGGTGGTGCCCGAGGTCAGCAGGATCAGCGTGTTGAGGAGCGGCAGGTGCCAGGGATCGAACGCCTCGATGCCTTTCGGCGGCCAGACACCGCCGGTGAACTCCACGCGCGAGACCTGGATCGGGTCGGCGGTGTAGAGGGCGGCCTCGAAGTAGGCCCAGAACCACGCGACGAAGAACATCACCTCGGAGGCGATGAACATCATCATGCCGTAGCGGTGGTGCAACTGCACGACGCGGGTATGGTCGCCGGAATTGGCCTCGTGCGCGACGTCCTTCCACCACGCGTACATGGTGTAGAGAACGCCGATCGTGCCGGCCCCGAAGATGTAGGGTCCCGGGCTCAGGGTGCCGATCTGGAGGCTCTTCATCCAGAACACAGCGCCGAACGCCATGAGGAAGCCCGAGAAGGCCCCGAGCAACGGCCACGGGCTCGGATTCAGGATGTGAAAGTCGTGATTCTTGGCGTGCGCCTCGGCCATCGTCCCGTCGCTCCTCACCCTCGCGCCCTGCGCCGTTCCCGGCCTTACGCTGTTCGTTGCTTGCTCTTGGCCGGGCGCGGCACGCACCACACCCAAGCTTGCCCGCAGCTTTAGTCGGTGCAGCCCCGTGTTGTCACGAGGCCGCGATCAGAAATCGCCCTTCGTGCCCGGAGAAGACGATTTCGCCACCGTCGCCTTGACCGGCTGGCCGTTCTTGGAGGCGAAGTACGTGTAGGATAGCGTCATCTCCGAGAGATGCGCGGTGTTCGAGTCGTCCCGCACGGCCGGATCGACGTAGAAGACCACCGGCACGTCCAACGTCTCGCCCGGCTGGAGCGTCTGCTCGTTGAAGCAGAAGCAGGCGATCTTGACGAAATAGCCGCCCATCAGCCCCGGCTGGACGTTGAAGGTGGCGACCCCCGCCGAGGGCGTGCTGCCGGTATTCTGCACACGGAAGAAGACCGTCTTGGTCTCGCCGAGCTTCGCCTCGACGCTGCTCACCTCCGGGATGAACTTCCAGGGCAGGCCCGGCGCGACGTTCGTGTCGAAGTGGACGACCATGCTGTCGTCGGTCCGCGCCGCTGAGGCCGAGAGCGCCGGCCCCTGCCGGGGCGTGCCGTCGTAGCCGGTTGCCTTGCAGAAGGCGTCGTAGAGCGGCACCGACGCGAAGGCGAGGCCGACCATGCCGACGGCGAGACCCGCGCACGCCAGGGCCGTTCGCGTCGCGGCCCGGCTCGGTCCTGAAGGAGGAAGTGTCATCGCGAACGCCTCAGATCGGCCGGCTCAGGATCTGCGGTCCGAGCTTGACGATCGTCAGCACGAAGAACAGCAGAACCCAGGCACCGAGGGCCAGCGCGATCGCGATCGACCGCTTGCGGCGCCGCGCCTCCTGCTCGGGCGTGAGCGGCCGGTACTGGATCTCGGGATCCGCCATGGCGCTCAACCCAGGACCGGGCGGAACAGGCCGAAGCTCTGCTCGGCCAGGAGCGCCGAGAACAGCGCGAACAGGTAGAGGATCGAGAAGCCGAACATGCCCATGGCGGCGCGCCGCTCGGCATCGCCCTCCGGGTTCCGAAGCACCCGGATGCTGAAGGCCACCATGCCGAGGCCGCCCACCAGGCCGACCACAGCGTAGACGAGCCCGCCGAAGCCCAGCGCCACCGGGACGAGGCCGAGCGGCGCGAGGAGCAGCGAGTACCACACGATCTGGCGGCGGGTGGAGGCCGGGCCGGCCACGTTGGGCATCATCGGGATGCCGGCGCGGGCGTACTCGTCGGCCTTGATCAGGGCGAGCGCCCAGAAGTGCGGCGGGGTCCAGATGAAGATGATGGCGAACAGGATCAGCGACTCGATGCCGATCGACCCGGTCACCACCGCCTGGCCGATGACCGGCGGCAGGGCGCCCGCGGCGCCGCCGATGACGATGTTCTGAGCGGTCGCCCGCTTCAGCCACATCGAGTACACCACCGCGTAGAACACGATGGTGAAGGCGAGGAGCGCGGCGGCCAGGAGATTGGCGGCGAGCCCGAGCACGACCACCGAGGCGACCGACAGGAACAGCCCGAAGCCCAGCGCCTCCTCCGAGGTGATCCGGCCCGACGGGATCGGCCGGGTGGCGGTCCGGCTCATGACCGCATCGATGTCGGCGTCCCACCACATGTTCAGGCAGCCGGACGCCCCGGCTCCGACCGCGATGGCGAGGAGCGAGATCGCGCCGATGGCCGGCTGCACGTGGCCCTGCGAGACCACCATGCCGACCAGCGCGGTGAAGATGACGAGGACCATCACCCGGGGCTTCAGCAGGGCGAAGTAGTCCGGAACGTCGCCGTTGGCGGTCGTGAGGGCCGGACCCGGAACGTCCGGTCCGATCGTGTTCGTCAGGCTCGTCATCGCGTCTGCCGCTGCTGTGTCGGCGCCCGGCCGCGCGCGTCACGGCCGAGTCGTGTCTCGAATTCGACGTGTTCCAAGGATCGGCGTGAGCGGGGCCCAGGGAGTCTACCTCGGCCCGTGCGGATCGCCCTCATCGCTCGCCCTTGCCGGGAGGTCGGCCGACCGGCCTCCGGGTAAGGGCGAGGGCCGCGGATGCGGCCCTCGCGGGGTGTCTATCAGTGCGCGCCGGGCTCGTCGACGATGCGGGGCAGCGTCTCGAACTGGTGGAACGGGGGCGGCGAGGAGAGCGTCCACTCGAGGGTGGTGGCGCCTTCACCCCACGGGTTGTCCGCGGCCCGCTCCTTCGAGCGGAAGGCCAGGACCACGCCGATCACGAACACGAACATGCCGAGACCGAAGATGTGGCCGCCGTAGGTCGACACCTTGTGCCACTGGGCGAAGGCGTCCGGGTAGTCGGCGTAGCGGCGCGGCATGCCGGCCAGTCCGAGGAAGTGCATCGGGAAGAACAGGATGTTCGCGCCGATGAAGGCCAGCCAGAAGTGCAGCTTGCCGGCCCATTCCGGGATGATGTGGCCGGTCATCTTCGGGAACCAGTAGTAGATACCGGCGAAGATGATGAACACGGCGCCGAGAGACAGGACGTAGTGGAAGTGCGCCACCACATAATAGGTGTCGTGCAGGTACTTATCGACCGCCGAGTTGGCGAGCACGACGCCGGTGACGCCGCCGACCGTGAAGAGGAAGATGAAGCCCACCGCCCAGTGCATCGCGGCGGTGAAGCGGATGGAGCCGCCCCACATGGTGGCGATCCACGAGAAGATCTTCACGCCGGTCGGGACGGCGATCACCATCGTGGCGAACACGAAGTAGGACTGCGTCTGCAGCGACAGACCGACGGTGTACATGTGGTGGGCCCACACGACGAAGCCGACCACGCCGATCGCCACCATGGCGTAGGCCATCGCGAGGTAGCCGAAGACCGGCTTGCGCGAGAAGGTAGCGATGATGTGCGACACGATGCCGAAGGCCGGCAGGATCATGATGTACACTTCGGGGTGACCGAAGAACCAGAACAGGTGCTGGTACAGGATGGGGTCACCGCCGCCGGCCGGATCGAAGAAGGTCGTTCCGAAATTGCGGTCGGTCAGCAGCATCGTGATGGCGCCCGCGAGCACCGGCAGCGACAGCAGCAGGAGGAACGCGGTCACCAGCTCGGCCCAGGCGAAGAGCGGCATCTTGTGCAGCGTCATGCCCGGGGCGCGCATGTTCAGGATGGTCGTGATGAAGTTGATCGCGCCGAGGATCGAGCCCGCGCCCGACAGGTGCAGGGCGAAGATGGCGAAGTCGACGGCCGGGCCGGGATGGCCGGCGGTCGAGAGCGGCGGGTAGACGGTCCAGCCGGTGCCGGCGCCGGACGCGCCGGGAGCGCCCTCGACGAACAGCGAGCAGAGCAGCGAGCAGAAACCCGCGACCGTGAGCCAGAACGAGATGTTGTTCATGCGCGGGAACGCCATGTCGGGCGCGCCGATCATGAGGGGCACGAACCAGTTGCCGAAGCCGCCGATCAGCGCCGGCATCACCATGAAGAACACCATGATGAGCCCGTGGCCCGTGACGAAGACGTTGTAGGTCGCGGGATTCGAGAAGTACTGCAGGCCGGGCGCCTCCATCTCCATCCGGATGCCGAAGGAGAGGAACGCGCCGATCATGCCGGCGCAGAAGGCGAAGAGCAGGTAGAGCGTGCCGATGTCCTTGTGGTTCGTCGACAGGAACCAGCGGGCGAAGAACGACGGCTTATGGTCGTGGACCTCGTGGGCCTCTGCATGGGCTGCGGCTGTAGCCATGGATTCGGATGCCTTGTGGATCTGATGGGTTCGGGTCGGTCAGCCGGGGCTCAGCGCGCCTCGGCGACGCTCGTGCCGGTGTCGATGCGGGCGTACTTGGTCTTCGCCTCCTTCAGCCAGTCGGCGTAGGCCTGCTCGCTGACCACGCGAACCACGATCGGCATGTAGGCGTGGCGCTGTCCGCACAGCTCCGAGCACTGGCCGTGGAACGTGCCCTCCTTGTCGGCCTTGAACCACATCTGGTTCAGCCGGCCTGGGACGGCGTCGATCTTGAAGCCGAAGGCCGGCATCGCCCAGGAATGCAGCACGTCGGCGGCGGTGACCTGGATCTTCACGATCTTGTTGACCGGAACGACCATCTCGTTGTCGGTCTGGAGCAGGCGCGGCTGCTTGTCCTCGTCGAGGTTGGCATCGAACGTGAAGCCGCCGCCGGCCTCCGTCTGCGGGTACTCGTACGACCAGTACCAGGCATGGCCGATGACCTTGACGATCATGTCGGCCTTCGGATCCGAGAGCTGCGTGCGCAGCAGGCGGAAGGACGGGATCGCCACGGCGACCAGGATCAGCACCGGCACGATCGTCCAGGCGATCTCGATGGCGGTGTTGTGCGTGGTCCGCGAGGGCGTCGGGTTCCGCTTCTCGCCGAAGCGGTAGACGCACCAGAGGATGAGTCCGAGGACGAAGACCGAGATGGCAAGGGACAGCCAGTGCAGTCCGATCTCGAAGTTCAGGATGTCGCGCGCGTTCTCGGTGACCGGGATCTGCCGGTCCATCTCCCACGGCACGGGCTGACCGAAGCCCGCGGCCTGCGCGCCGGATATCGGGAAGAGCAGGGCGCCGAGAGCGGCGAGGCTCCAGAGTGACCGGTTGATCGTCCGCACCGTCCGCATCTGCCTCTCGTGGCTCCCCTGAACTATCTGGCTGCCGCCGGACCTTCCCGTCTTGACCGCGTGCGGGATTGTACCGACGTGACGGAGTACCGGTTGTGTTACCCGGCATTATCCGACCGGCGCTTCAGACCACAAGGGCCGGCCACGTGCAACCGCACAAGCGTCGCATCGCGCGCTTTCCAGCCAGTTGACGGCGCCTCGTGGCGTCGGCGCACTAGGGGGGCGGCAAAATTGTTCCCCGTCGCGTCGCGCCGGGGATGAAGCGTCGCGACGCGTTCGTGTCACGCCTGCGGAGTCCACGATGTCCACGCAAACCGGCAGCCTCACGTCCGGTCCTCTGCCCTGCGCGGTGCCGGCGCCGATGCAGGTGATGCCCTATGCGGCTTCGGCGCCGAGATCGGGCACGCGGCCGCTCGCCGTCGAAGCGCCGGTCAACCTCGTCTACGGCAGCGTGCCGCACGCCGTGATGATGGCGACGCCCGCCGACCTCGAGGATTTCGCCTACGGGTTCAGCCTGACGGAGGGCATCGTGGACAGCGCGGAGGAGATCCGCGCGACCCGGGTGGAGGCCGGGCCGGACGGACTTCGCCTCCACGTCGATCTCGCGCCGGGACGGCTCCGCGAGCATCTGGCACGCAAGCGCGCCATCAGCGGCCGGACCGGCTGTGGGGTCTGCGGCATCGAGGATCTGGCGCAGCTGCCGCGGGCCGGAGGCCGGGCGGCCTCCGAGGTCCGGGTCGCGCTGCCGGCCATCGCGCGCGCCCTGGCGGACCTCGACGGCGCACAGCGGCTCGGTGCGGAGACCCGCGCGGTCCACGCCGCGGCCTGGGCTCGCCTCGACGGCGGCCTCGCCGCGGTCCGCGAGGATGTCGGCCGCCACAACGCCCTGGACAAGCTGATCGGCGCCCTGATGCGGACGGACACGGCCGTGGACGCCGGGTTCCTGGTCATCACCAGCCGCTGCTCGTTCGAGATGGTCGAGAAGGCCGCGCGCCTCGGGGCGGCCGTCATCGTTGCCATCTCGGCGCCGACGTCCCTGGCCCTGGAGCGCGCCCGCTCCTACGGCATGACGCTCTGCGCCATCGCGCGGGCCGACACGGTCACGGTGTTCACGGGCGCCGAGCGGCTGACCGACGGCGCGTGACGCGCTCGCCTCGGTCTCCGAGACTACTCGGCCTGGCCCGGGACGACGGTCGCGCCCCCGATCACCCGGACCGGCTTCTTGTCGGTGGGCGGGTCCTTCCAGTCCTTCGCGGCCGGCTTGGGCGCTCCTGCCACGGCGGCGTCGGCCGGCTTCGACGGCGTGGCGGACGGCGGAGCGGGAGCCGCGGCGGGCGTCTTCTCGATCGACGCCGCCTTGGTCTCGGGCGCCGGCCCGGCATTCGGATCCGCCTTGGCCGCATCGGCCGGCGCGAGCTTGGGGGCCGGCGCCTGGGGGGAGGTTCGGGGCGGCGGCTTCAACTCCGGGGTCCTGGCGAGCGCCCCGCGCGCGACCCGCTTCGGCGGAGCGGTCCGGCCGACATTGTCGGGATTCACGCCTTCCGGGTTGGCGTCAGGCCGCAGCGCCTCGCCGGCCGGCCGGCGAGGCGTCCGCGCCACCGGGCCGTCCTCGGAGGGGACGGGGCGCATCGCGCGACGGGGCACCACCTCGTCCTCGGTCCAGCCGAATCCCGGTGCGGGCCGCTCCAGCCGCGCGACCGTCTCGGGCGCGCCGATCGGGCGGCGGCCCACGATTGCACCCGTCATGGGATCGACGAACAGCCGGACGGGCGCGCCGGCGGGACCGACGGCGTCGACCACGTAGACCCGCCCGTCGAAGCGCGGACGGCTCAGGCCGCTGAACCCGCGGTCGGCGAGGCGCCAGGCCACGACGCGCGGCGGAAGGACTTCGTCCTCGAAGGCGAACTGCGCGCGCGCGCCGGCGCTCGCTCCCACGAGAGCGAGCACCGACATGAAGCCGGCGCGAAGCGTTCTGATCATCGGGGATTGAAGGCGCGCAGCGACTCTGCTCGTCATCGTCACTCTTGTGCGTTTTGGGTTTGGAGACCCGGCAGAGTGTCCGGTTCCGGCATGGTCCGGGCCGGTGGACCCGGACCTCGACCATGCCGGCGAGGTCGTTGCCCCGCATGCCGCTTGTGCTCGGCCTGCCCGGTAGACCCCGCGATTCGGGCGAGATTGCGGAGGCGCGATGCGTGCCGCGACCCGTCATCCAGAGCGGCGACACCGTGCCCGTCGGCTGTCTCTTGCTGAAAACATTTCAATCTGGCAGTTTCGCGACTTAGGACAGCACAACTGTCCCATCGGCTGTGCATCCCGGCCGTCGCCGTCTCGCGCGCGGGCGAGAGAGAACGGTAGACGGACACGGGCGCGCCAGCGCGCCGCTCCTCGAGCGGTCCGGGTCCTCGATGAACGCGAGCCGACGGACGGGTCCTCCGGGACCGGCCGGATGGCCTGCGGCAAGAGGCCGAGCGCGGGGCGCCGACGGCTTGCGGGCATGAAACATGCTCGCGGGTTCTTGGCTGCGGACGGGTTCGAGGGAAGGACGAGACGAAGCATGTCACAACGCAGACCCGCCGACGAGTTTGCTGCGTTCACGGCCCAGGCTGCCGCCCCCCGCGGCGGCGCCATGCCGCTCATCGTGCGCGACCCCGCCCTTCCGAAAGCCCAGGGTTCCTACGATCCGGCTCACGAGCGCGACGCCTGCGGTGTCGGCTTCATCGCCGATATGCACGACCGCCGCACCCACGCGATCGTCGAGCAGGGTCTGAAGATCCTGGAGAACCTCGATCACCGCGGCGCGGTGGGCGCCGATCCCAAGATGGGTGACGGCTGCGGCATCCTCACGCAGATCCCGCACGGCTTCTTCGCGGAGGAGTGCTCGCGTCTCGGCTTCGAGCTTCCGCCCGCGGGCTCGTACGCCATCGGGCAGTTCTTCATGCCGAAGGCGGAGGAGCCCCGGGCGATCATCCAGGAGATCGTCGAATCGGCCCTGGCCGCCGAGGGCCTTCCGCTCCTCGGCTGGCGCGACGTGCCGGTGGACCCGGAGGATCTCGGCGACGCCGTGAAGGCCACCGAACCGCATCACCGTCAGGTGTTCATCGGCCGGCCCGCCTCGGTCACCGACCAGGACGCGTTCGAGCGCCGGGTCTACGTCGCCCGCAAGGTGATCTCCAACAAGGTCTACGGCCTCGACGACCCGCGGGTGAAGGAGTTCTACCCGGTCTCCGTGTCGACTCGGACCATCGTCTACAAGGGCATGGTGCTGGTCACGCAGCTCGGCGGCTACTTCCTCGACCTGAAGGACGACCGCTTCGTCTCGGCGATCGCCCTCGTTCACCAGCGCTTCGCCACCAACACGTTCCCGACGTGGCGGCTCTCGCACCCGTACCGGATGGTCGCGCATAACGGCGAGATCAACACGCTGCGCGGCAACGTCAACTGGATGGCGGCCCGCCAGGCGAGCGTCGATTCCGACCTGTTCGGCAACGACATCTCGAAGCTGTGGCCGATCTCCTACGAGGGGCAGTCCGACACCGCCTGCTTCGACAACGCCCTCGAGTTCCTCGTGCAGGGCGGCTACCCGCTCGCCCACGCGATGATGATGCTCATCCCGGAGGCCTGGGCCGGCAACCCGCTGATGAGCGAGGAGCGGCGCGCCTTCTACGAGTATCACGCTGCCCTGATGGAGCCGTGGGACGGCCCGGCCGCCGTGGCCTTCACGGACGGCCGCCAGATCGGCGCGACCCTGGACCGCAACGGCCTGCGCCCGGCGCGGTACATCGTGACCGACGACGGCCTCGTGGTGCTCGCTTCCGAGATGGGCACCCTGCCGATCCCGGACGAGAAGATCGTCCAGTCCTGGCGCCTCCAGCCGGGCCGCATGCTGCTGATCGACCTCCAGAAGGGTCGCATCGTCTCCGACGAGGAGATCAAGGGCGAGCTGGCCGCCGCGCACCCCTACGCCGACTGGGTGAAGAACACCCAGATCGTGCTGGAGGATCTGCGCCCGGTGCAGCCGCGCGAGTCGCGGGGCGACGTCAGCCTGCTCGATCGCCAGCAGGCCTTCGGCTACACGCAGGAAGACCTCAAGCTGCTCATGCAGCCCATGGCCGTCACCGGCCAGGAGGCGGTCGGCTCGATGGGCACGGACACGCCGCTCTCGGCGCTCTCCGAGAAGTCGAAGCTCCTCTACACCTACTTCAAGCAGAACTTCGCGCAGGTCACGAACCCGCCGATCGACCCAATCCGCGAGGAGGCCGTCATGAGCCTCGTCTCGTTCATCGGGCCGCGGCCGAACCTGCTCGACATGGAGGGCGCGTCCCGGCGCAAGCGCCTGGAGGTCCGCCAGCCGATCCTGACCAACGCGGATCTGGAGAAGATCCGCTCGATCGGGCATTTCGAGGACCGGTTCGACACCAAGACACTCGACATGACCTACCCGGCCGAGACCGGCGCGGCGGCCATGGACGGGGCGCTCGACCGGCTCTGCGACCGCGCCGAGGCGGCGGTGCGCGGCGGCTACAACATCATCGTGCTCACCGACCGGGCGGTCGGGCCGGACCGGATCCCGATCCCGGCGCTGCTGGCCACGGCCTCCGTGCATAACTACCTGATCCGCAAGGGACTTCGGACCTCGGTCGGCCTCGTGGTCGAGTCCGGCGAGCCGCGCGAGGTGCACCACTTCGCGTGCCTCGCCGGCTACGGCGCCGAGGCGGTCAACCCGTACCTCGCCTTCGAGACGCTGCTCGACATGAAGGACGAGTTCCCGCCGGACCTCACCGACGACGAGATCATCTACCGCTACATCAAGGCGATCGATAAGGGCCTGCTGAAGGTGATGTCCAAGATGGGCATCTCCACCTACCAGTCCTACTGTGGCGCGCAGATCTTCGACGCGGTCGGCCTGAACTCGACCTTCGTCGGCCGCGACTTCTTCGGCACGGCCACGACCATCGAGGGCGTCGGCATGGCGGAGATCGCGGAGGAGACCGCGCGCCGTCACCGCGACGCCTTCGGCGACGCGCCGGTCTACCGCAACGCCCTCGATGTCGGCGGCGAGTACGCCTACCGCCTGCGCGGCGAGACCCACACCTGGACGCCCGACACGGTGGCGACGCTGCAGCACGCCGTGCGCCTCAACGTGCCGGAGCGCTACCGGGAATACGCCGAGCTGGTGAACCGCCAGGAGCACCAGCTGAAGACGCTGCGCGGCCTGTTCCGGATCAAGTCCGCCACCGAGATCGGCCGCGCGCCGGTCCTGCTGGACGCGGTCGAGCCGGCCTCCGAGATCGTCAAGCGCTTCGCCACGGGCGCCATGTCGTACGGCTCCATCTCCAAGGAGGCGCACGAGACGCTCGCCATCGCGCTGAACTCCTTCGGCGGCCGCTCGAACTCGGGCGAGGGCGGCGAGGAGGTCGAGCGGTTCAAGCCCCTGCCGGACGGGCGCTCGCGCCGGTCGTCGATCAAGCAGGTCGCCTCCGGGCGGTTCGGCGTCACGACGGAATACCTCGTCAATTCCGACATGATGCAGATCAAGGTCGCGCAGGGCGCCAAGCCCGGCGAGGGCGGTCAGCTGCCCGGCCACAAGGTCGACGCCAAGATCGCCAAGGTCCGCTACGCGACCCCGGGCGTCGGCCTGATCTCCCCGCCGCCGCACCACGACATCTACTCGATCGAGGATCTGGCCCAGCTGATCTTCGACCTGAAGAACGTGAACCCGTCGGCGGACGTGTCGGTGAAGCTCGTCTCCGAGGTCGGCGTCGGCACGGTCGCGGCCGGCGTCGCCAAGGCGCGCGCCGACCACATCACGATCTCGGGCTTCGACGGCGGCACCGGCGCGGCGCCGCTGACCTCCCTCAAGCACGCGGGCGGTCCCTGGGAGACCGGGCTGGCCGAGACCCAGCAGACGCTGGTGCTCAACGGCCTGCGCGGCCGCGTCGCCCTCCAGGCCGACGGCGGCATCCGGACCGGGCGCGACGTGATGATCGCGGCGCTGCTCGGCGCCGACCAGATGGGCTTCTCGACGGCGCCGCTGATCGCCGCCGGCTGCATCATGATGCGCAAGTGCCACCTGAACACCTGCCCGGTGGGCGTCGCCACCCAGGATCCGGTGCTGCGCAAGCGCTTCAAGGGCACGCCCGAGCACGTGGTGAACTACTTCTTCTTCGTGGCCGAGGAGGTGCGGGAGATCCTGGCGTCGCTCGGCTTCACGAAGCTGGAGGAGGCGGTCGGCCGCTCCGACGTGCTCGACAAGGTCGAGGCCATCGCCCACTGGAAGGCGCGCGGGCTCGACTTCACGAAGCTGTTCCACCGGCCCAAGGTGGCCGAGGGCACGGCGATCCGCCACGTGGAGGTGCAGCACCACCCGATCGACACGGTCCTCGACCGGCGCCTGATCGAGAAGGCGCAGCGCGCCATCGAGACCGGTGAGCCGGTGGTGATCACCGACACCATCCGGAACTCGGACCGGGCCGCGGGCGCGATGCTCTCCGGCGCGGTGGCGAAGGCGCACGGCCACGAGGGCCTGCCCGACGACACGATCGTGGTGAGGCTCGCCGGCACGGCAGGCCAGAGCTTCGGCGCGTGGGTCGCTGCCGGCGTGACCGTCGAGCTGACCGGTCACGGCAACGACTACGTCGGCAAGGGCCTGTCGGGCGGCAAGCTGATCATCCGGCCGAGCGACGCGCTGAAGTCGCCGCAGGACCGGACCATCATGGTCGGCAACACCGTGCTGTACGGGGCGATCGCCGGCGAGTGCTACATCCGCGGCTCCGCGGGCGAGCGCTTCGCGGTGCGCAATTCCGGCGCCATCACGGTGGTCGAGGGCATGGGCGATCACGGCTGCGAGTACATGACCGGCGGCGTGGTCGTGTCGATCGGCGAGACCGGGCGCAACTTCGCGGCCGGCATGTCCGGCGGCATCGCCTACGTGCTCGACGAGGACGGCTCGTTCTCGGCGCGCTGCAACCTGTCGATGGTCGACTTGGAGCCGGTCGAGGAGGAGGACGACCTGATGCGTCGCTTCCACCAGGACGGCGATCTGGAGACCAAGGGGCGGGTCGACATCCTGGCCGACATGTCCGGTCACGACGAGGAGCGGCTGACGCAGCTCATCACCAACCATCTCAAGTATACGGGCAGCCCCCGCGCCAAGGCGATCCTCGACGACTGGAGCGGCTACCGCACCAAGTTCGTGAAGGTGATGCCGGTGGAGTACCGCCGGGCCCTGCGCGAGATGGAGATGGCGCGGATGCCGGTGGCCGCCGAGTAGGCAGCTTCCTCAGACCGGGCGGTCTGCCGCCCGGTCACGCACTGACACGAGACGACGACGCGGGCAGCGCAGTCAGAGACTGGCCGGCCCAGGGGCTGACCAATGGGCAAGATCACAGGCTTCCTCGAGTTCGACCGGCAGGAGCAGAAGTACCAGCTCGCTGCCGACCGGGTCCGGCACTTCCGCGAGTTCACGCTGCCGCTCGATGAGCACGACCTGACGAAACAGGCCGCCCGCTGCATGGATTGCGGCATCCCGTTCTGCCACGGGCCGACGGGCTGCCCGGTCCACAACCAGATCCCGGACTGGAACGACCTCGTGTTCCAGTCGGATTGGGAGGAGGCGTCCCGCAACCTCCACTCCACGAACAATTTCCCGGAGTTTACCGGCCGCGTCTGCCCCGCGCCCTGCGAGGAGGCCTGCACGCTGAACCTCGAGAACCAGCCGGTCGCCATCAAGACGATCGAGCAGGCGATCGCCGACCGGGCGTGGAACATGGGCTGGGTGAAGCCCGAGCCGGCGCAGGCCCGCACCGGCAAGCGCGTCGCGATCGTGGGCTCCGGCCCCGCCGGGATGGCGGCGGCCCAGCAGCTCGCCCGTGCCGGGCACGACGTCCACGTGTTCGAGCGCGAGCCGAAGGCGGGCGGCCTGCTCCGCTACGGCATCCCGGACTTCAAGATGGAGAAGCGCCACATCGACCGGCGCGTGCGCCAGATGGAAGCCGAGGGCGTCGTCTTCCACTACAACCAGAACATCGGCGTGACGAAGTCGGTGGACGAGCTCAAGGCCGAGTTCGACGCCGTGATGTTCTGCGGCGGCGCCGAGGATCCCCGCAACCCGCAGCTGCCCGGCCAGGACCTCGAGGGCGTGCACTACGCGATGCCCTACCTCGTCCAGTCCAATCGGCGCGTGAGCGCCGAGCCGATGCGCGGCAACGGCGAGCAGCCGATCCTGGCCTCGGGCAAGAACGTGGTCGTCATCGGCGGCGGCGACACCGCCTCCGACTGCGTCGGCACCGCCTTCCGCCAGGGGGCGCTGTCGGTGACGCAGCTCGACATCCGCCCGCGCCCGCCCGAGCGGGAGGACAAACTCACCGTATGGCCCTACTGGCCGACCAAGATGCGGACCTCGTCGAGCCAGGCCGAGGGTGCGGAGCGCGAGTTCCAGGCCGCGACCCTGCGGCTCGAGGGCAACAAGAAGGGCCAGCTCACCGGCGTGGTCTGCGCCCGGGTCGATGCCAAGCGCCAGCCGATCGCCGGGACAGAGTTTGTGCTGCCCGCCGACCTCGTCTTCATGGCGATCGGCTTCGCCGGCTCGGTGCAGAAGGGGCTCCTCGAGCAATCCGGGATCGGCGTCAGCAAGCGCGGCAATGTCGAGGCGAACGAGGAGGACTACCGCACCTCGGACGCGAAGATTTGGGCCGCGGGCGATATGCGGCGCGGCCAGTCCCTGGTGGTCTGGGCGATCCGCGAGGGACGTCAGGCGGCGCGCGCCATCGACGAGACCCTGATGGGCGCCAGCGTCCTGCCGCGCTGAGGGCGCACGGAGGATCCACCCGGCTTAGCCGGGCGGCCAGCGGAAATCGTCGGCGCGGCCGGGCTGCGGCATCGGTGCGTTGCCGCGCAGCAGCGTCCGCTCCACGGTCCCGGAATTGTCGGGGTCGCGCGGCCGTCCGTTGAGCAGCGCGCCGCCGGGCGACACCTCGCTCCGGCTCAGCGGCACCACGGGGCCGGCCGCGGGCTTCACCGGAAGCGCCGGCACGCCGGGCGGCTCGGGCAGGCTCGGCAGCATCGCGGTGATCTGACGATCGATCGCCGCGGTGTCGGTGGCCGGCGCGGTGCCGTCGAGGCTGGGCCCGGGGGTCGAGGACGGCGCGGTCGGCGCCACGGTCGCGGTCGGCGACGGCTCGGTCGTGCCCGGCACCGCGCCCATCAGCCGCTTCAGCTCGACATCGGCGAAGTGGGCGAGCTTCCGGTCGCCCGCTTTGGTGAAATGCACGCCGTCCGCGGTGCGGAGCTTGGCGATCTGGCCCTCCGGATCCGGGCCCGACGCGGCGTACCGGTCCCGGTCGTCGACGAAGCCCGGCCAGATGTCGACGTAGGTCCCGCCGGCCTTGCCGACGGTGTCGCGGACAATGTCGTTCAGGGACGCGAGATCCCGGCTGAGCGTCTCGCTCTGGACGGGCGGCAACCCGACCCAGATCAGCGGGATCTTGCGGTCGGTGAAGACCTTCACGAGCGCCTCCACCCGCGCGCGGTAGAGCGCGCGCCAGCGGTCCGTGAGAGGCTCGGCCGTCTCGTCGCCCTCGCGGATCGGCTGTCGGTCGTTCGCGCCCATCATCACCAGGGCGTAGCGCACCTTCCCGTTGCTCTGGAGGTAGTCTTGCGCGACCTTCGGCCAGTCGACGACGTCCTTGCGCACCAGACCGCTGTCGCCCTTCGCGCGGTCGATCACGGCGACGTCGGCATTGTCCTCGAACACGTCGTCGAGGCCCTTGGCGAGGTGGTCGGCCAGGGAATCGCCGAAGACGGCGATCTGGACGTTCGGCTCGGTCTTGGCGACCGCGGGTTTCGGCGGCGTCGGTGCCCGGGCCGGACGGACCCGCCGTTTCACCGCGGGGGCCGGTCGCTGCGCCTCGCCGGTCGCGTAGGGATTGCGCTGGCGCGGCGCCCGGTAGGTGCGCTCCGGCTGCGGCGCCACCGGCTGCGGCCTGTCCTCCCAGGGCCAGTAGAACTGGCGCGGCGCCTCCTGCTGCGGCGCGTAACGGGGCTGACGCCCGTACGTCCCGTCGTCGCGGTAATAGGCGTCCCGCGGCCGCCGACGCGGCGGTGCCTCGTAGTAGGTGCCGCCCTGCTGCTGCTGGTAACTGTCGCCCCATTGCGCGCGGGCCGGACCGCCGATGGCCGCCAGCCCCGCCAGCCCCAGCAGGGCTGCGAGCCCGAGGAGCAGCGGACGCTCCGAGTGACGCCGACGAGCGAGGACCATGCGCATTCCGTACGCTTCACGCCGAACCGGACCCGTTCGGAACGCGGCCACTATAGGCGGAAGCAGCACGCGGGTCTAAACCTCTCGACGGGCTCAGCGTCGCGGTGCCGCCTTGCCGGTGACGCGGTCGAGCAGGGCCGGCGTGGCGTAGCCGTCGGCCGGCAATCCGGCGCTGATCTGGTAGCGCCGCACCGCCTCGCGCAGCTTCGGGCCGGCCCTTCCATCCGTCGGCCCGTCGTAGAAGCCGGCCGCCGCGAGGCCGGTTTGCAGGGCGCGGAGGCCCGGCCCGTCGAGGCGGGCGCCGGCGGCTGGCCAAGGCGCGGCCAGCGGCGGACCGCCGGCGAGTCGGTCTGCGAGGTGTCCCACCGCCAGCGCGTAGGAATCCGAGGTGTTGTAGCCTCGGATCACCTCGAAATTGTCGGTGATCAGGAAGACCGGCGCCCCCAGGCCACCGGGCAGGAACAGGCTGGCACGTCCGGTCCCCGGCAGCGGCTTCCCGTCGGTGCGGCGAACGCCTCGCTCGGCGAAGCTGCCGAGATCGCCCGCGTAGCGGCTCAGGTCGAAGTCCTTCGGCAGGAGCACCTCGTAGCCCCAAGAGAGCGCCGGATTCCAGCCGAGATCCTTGAGGTAGGCCGCGATCGATGCCAGCGAGTCCGGCTCGCTGGTCCAGATGTCGCGGCGGCCGTCGCCGTCGAAGTCGACCGCGTGGGCCAGGTAGGTGGAGGGCAGGAACTGCACCTGACCCATCGCGCCGGCCCAGCTGCCGCTCATCCGGTCCGGCGCGATGTCGCCGCGCTGCAGGATCGTGAGCGCGGCCAGGAGCTCGTCGCGGAACAGGCCGCCGCGGTGCCGCGCCTCGGCGAGCGTCGCCAGCGCCCGGACCGTCGGAACGCTGCCCGCGCTCGCTCCGAAGTCCGATTCGACGCCCCAGAACGCCATCGCCATCCGCCCCGGAACGCCGTAGCGGCCCTCGATTGCCGTCAGGGTCGACGCGAGGGCCGCCGCACGGGCGCGTCCGCGCGCGATGCGGCCGGCCGAGACCGCGCCGACGAGGTACTCCCAGACCGGCCGGACGAACTCGCTCTGGCGGCGGGTGCGCGCCAGAATGCCGGCATCGGGTCCCGTGATCCCGCGAAACGCCGCGTCGAAAGTCGCCGCGGTGACACCCCGCGCCGCCGCGTCCGGACGCAGGGCCTCGATGAACGCCCGGAAGGCGTCCTCGGCGCGGGCCTCCCCGGTGGCGAGGGACGCCGCCGCGGCCAGAAACCATCGGCGGGAGAGCATCCGGTCAGATCCGATTGCGCTTCTCCAGGCGCTGTTCCCAGGCGAGCGCCTGGTCGACGATGGCGTCGAGGTCGTCGTGCCGGGGCTGCCACCCCAGGCGCTCGCGGATGCGCGCCGCCTCGGCGACGATCTGGGCCGGATCGCCGGCTCGGCGCGGGCACAGGCGCACCTCGAAATCGCGGCCGGAGATCCGCTTCACGACTTCGACCACCTCGAGCACCGAGTAGCCGCGCCCGTAGCCGCAGTTCAGCGTCAGGCTCTCGCCGCCGGAGCGCAGGTGGTCGAGGGCGAGGCGATGCGCCTCGGCGAGGTCCGACACCTGGATGTAGTCGCGCAGGCACGACCCGTCCGGGGTCGGGTAGTCGGTCCCGAAGACGTCGAGCCGGGCGCGCTGTCCGAGCGCCGCCTGGGTGGCCACCTTGATGAGGTGTGTGGCATTCGGCGTCGACTGGCCGGACCGCCCCTCCGGATCTGCGCCGGCGACGTTGAAGTAGCGCAGGACCACGTAGGAGAAGCCGTGCGCCGCGGCGGCGTCGGCGATCATCCACTCGCTCATCAGCTTCGAGCGGCCGTAGGGGTTGATCGGGTTGAGCGGCAGATCCTCGGGAACCGGCGTGACGTCGGGCTCGCCGTAGACGGCGGCGGTCGAGGAGAAGATCACGTGCTTGACGCCGGCGCGTACCGCGGCCTCGATCAGCGAGCGGGTTTTCACCGTGTTGGCTTGGTAGTAGCCCAGGGGATCGGCTACGGAATCGGGCACGACGATCTTGGCGGCGAAATGGGCCAGGGCGTCGATGCGGTGCTGGAGGATCGTCTGCGTCACGAGGGCTTGGTCGGCCACGTCGCCGACGACGAGCTTCACGCCCTCCGGGACCGCCCAGTCGAAACCGGTGGACAGATCGTCCAGGACGACGACCTCCTCATGGCCGGCGTCGAGGAGCGCCAGCACCATGTGGCTGCCGATGTAGCCGGCACCACCCGTCACCAGAACCGCCATCTCACCCCCTCTGCCCCCACCCCGGCACCGGCATACGCTTTTGCAGACGGGAAATTTACGCCCCGCCACCTCATACTATCGACGTACATGCTTGCGACGGCTCGCGTTAAGCTATCTCACTGACCGCACAGCTGACCACGTCGTTCCATCCAGTTCCGGGGTTACCGCTCGATGAAACCGATCCGCAAGGCCGTCCTTCCCGTCGCGGGCCTTGGCACGCGCTTCCTGCCCGCCACCAAGGCGGTCCCGAAGGAGATGCTCACGGTCGTCGACCGGCCGGTGGTGCAGCACGTCGTCGACGAAGCCCGCGCGGCGGGGATCGAGCACTTCATCTTCGTCACTGGCCGCGGCAAGGCGGTCATCGAGGACCACTTCGACATCGCGTTCGAACTGGACCACACCCTGCAGGAGCGGGGGAAGACGGCCGCCTATGAGGAGCTCAAGAAGGACCTGCCGAAGGCCGGCCAGACCAGCTTCACCCGCCAGCAGGCGCCGCTCGGCCTCGGCCACGCGGTGTGGTGTGCCCGCGAGATCGTCGGCGACGAGCCGTTCGCGGTGCTGCTCCCCGACATGCTGAGCCGCGGCTGCATGCAGCAGATGCTGGCCGCCTACGATCGCCACGGCGGCAACATCATCGCGGTCGAGGAGGTGGCTCCCGAGGAGACGCACCAGTACGGCATCGTCAGCGTCGGCGAGACCTACGGCCAGTCGTTCCAGATCACCGGGATGGTCGAGAAGCCCAAGCAGGGCACGGCACCGTCGAACTTCATCATTTCCGGGCGCTACATCCTGCAGCCCGAGATCTTCGGGATCCTGGAGCACGGCAAGAAGGGCGCGGGCGGCGAGATCCAGCTCACCGACGCCATGATCGACCTGATGGCGACGCAGGCGTTCTTCGGCATGCGCTACGAGGGCCGGACCTACGACACCGGCTCGAAGCTCGGCTTCCTCACGGCGAACCTCGCCTACGCCCTGGAGCGGAACGATCTCGCGGGTCCCCTGCGGGCCGAGATCGAGAAGCTGCTGAAGCATCACGGCTGATCGGCACGCCGGGCGCAGGTCCGACGATTGCGGGCCTGCCGCCGGCACGTTCCGGCGACAGCTCCGACGGTTCGGAACCCCGGTCGCCGGCCGCGGCGGTCAGGGTTCTTCACTATCGATCGAAAGATCAGCCCGCTCTTCGCGGCGTCGGGGGCGACGCTCACGGCGAACGCGGTTCAGGTATGCGCGCAGTGCGGCCGGTCCGGACGTTTTGCGCTTGCTTCTTGTGCGGCGCACTTTAATTTGTGCGTTGCGAGATCGCGATGGCGTCGCGGTCTCGTTGCCCTTCTTGGGCGTTTCCTCCCTAGACTTCGGGCCGCTCCTTCGGGAGTGGCCTTTTTTCTGTCCGGTACAGCGTCACTCTTCTCTAGGAGCGGGTGGGCCGGGACCGCTATTCCGCGGCCATTTGGCGAGGGACCAGCTCGTCGAGCTCCCTGGCGACGTCGGTGATGACAGCGCGCAGGGCTTCGACCAGGCCCGGGAATCCGGCCGTCGTCGCGAGGCTGGCCTCGTTCATGTAGAGGCCCCGGTTCACCTCGATCTGGAGCGCGTGGCGGTCGAGGTTCGGCTCGCCGTAATGCTCCGTGATGAAGCCGCCGGCGTAGGGCTTGTTGCGCACCACGCGGAAACCCCGCGCCCGGAACGCAGCCTCGAACCCGTCGATCAGGACGGGGGCGCACGCCGTTCCGTAGCGGTCGCCCAGGACCACGTCCGCCTTCATGTCCGGATCGCGGCCCAGGCTCGAGGACGGCATCGAGTGGCAGTCGACGAGCATGCAGTGGCCGTGGGTGCGCGCCGTGCGCTGGACCAGTCCGCGCAGCGCGCGGTGATACGGCTTGTACAGATTCTCAATCCGGGCGGTCGCCTCGGCGACCGGCAGGCGGCGGGCGTAGATCTCCTGGCCGTCGGCGACGACTCGCGGCACCGTCCCGAGGCCACCGGCGACGCGCATCGACCGGGTATTGGCGAAGGGTGGAAGACGCCCCTCGAACATGCGCGGGTCCAGCTCGTAGGGCTCGCGGTTCACGTCGAGGAAGGCGCGGGGGAAGTTGGCACGCAGGAGCGGCGCCCCCAACTCGACGACCGACGCGAACAGGCGCTCGACGTGGGCGTCCTCGGAGCGGCGCAGGGTCAGCGCGTCGAGCCGCGAGGCCGCGATGAAGTCGGGGGGGTAGACGGCCCCGGAATGACCGGTATTGAAGACGAAAGGCAGGGTGTGCGCCGCGGGCTCGTCGACCGCGAAGGCCGGGGCAAATCCGAAGGCGTCTGGCTGTACCGGTTCGGTTGCAGTCATCGGCTGTTGGGCACCCCAGCGGTTGAACGAGGACGGCAGGCGCTCACTGTGGTGCGCGAACGATCGCCTGTCCACTCCGCACCGGCGGCTGACGCAGTCGCCCGGGAGACACGCGGCGCCGGCTGCGCGCTCCATCCTAACACCTTGTTTACCATCGCCTCCCTTTATGGGATCAACTTCTCGACTCGAAGGCTCGGATCCGGCCGATGAAAATCCTGCTGGCGGAAGACGACAACGATATGCGCCGGTTTCTGGCCAAGGCGCTGCAGAACGCGGGCTATGATGTCCTGTCCTTCGACAATGGCCTCTCCGCCTACAACCGGCTGCGCGAGGAGCCGTTCGAGCTGCTGCTGACCGATATCGTGATGCCCGAGATGGACGGCATCGAGCTGGCCCGCCGCGCCACCGAACTCGATCCCGACATCAAGGTGATGTTCATAACCGGCTTCGCGGCCGTCGCCCTCAACCCGGATTCGAAGGCCCCGAAGGACGCCAAGGTCCTGTCGAAGCCCTTCCACCTCCGCGACCTCGTGAACGAGGTCGAGAAGCTCCTGGCCGCCTGATCCTGCCCGCGCGTCGCCGACGGCGCGCGCGTTGCCCTGTGACCACAGGGGCATAGGCAAGCCGCGCCCCGCGCTCCTATATGTCGGGCGTTCACGGGCGGGGCGACGATCGCGATGCAGCCGGTCACAATCTACACCACGGCTTGGTGTCCCTACTGCTCGGCGGCCAAGAGCCTGCTGAAGGAGAAGGGCGCCGCCTTCCAGGAGATCGACGTCGAGCGCGTTCAGGGCGCCCGGACCGCGATGGTCGAGCGCGCCGGCGGCCGCACCAGCGTTCCCCAGATCTTCATCGGCGCCACGCATGTCGGCGGCTGCGACGACCTCTACGCCCTGGACCGGGCCGGCAAGCTCGACCCGCTGCTCAAGGACACGGCCGATGCCTGAGTCTCGCTTCACGGCGGCCTGCGTGCAGATGCGGTCGGGGCGGGACCCGGTCGCCAACCGCGACGCGGCCGTGGCGGGCGTGCGCGAGGCGGCGGCCCGGGGCGCCGCCTACGTGCAGACCCCCGAGATGACCTCCCTGGTCGAGCGGAGCCGCGAGCGCCTGTTCGCGCACGTCACCACCGAGGAGGAGGACCAGACCCTGGCGGCGCTCCGCGAGGCCGCGCGTCAGACCGGGACACTCGTCCAGATCGGCTCGATCGCGGTCAAGTCCGGCGACAAGATCGCCAACCGCGCCTACCTGATCGGCGCCGACGGCGAGATCCTGGCGTCGTACGACAAGCTGCATCTCTTCGACGTCGACCTGCCGAGCGGCGAGCGCTGGCGGGAATCGGCGACCTATTCCGGGGGCGCCTGCGCGGTGCTCGCCGAGACGCCTTGGGCCACGCTCGGCCTGACGATCTGCTACGACATCCGTTTCCCGGCCCTGTACCGTGCCCTCGCCGAGGCGGGCGCCGACGTTCTGACGGCCCCCGCCTGCTTCACCCGGCAGACCGGCGAGGCTCACTGGCACGTGCTCCAGCGGGCCCGGGCCATCGAGACCGGCGCCTTCGTGATCTCTGCGGCGCAGGGCGGACAGCATGAGGACGGGCGCGAGACCTACGGGCACTCGCTGATCGTCGATCCCTGGGGCCGCGTCCTCGCCGATGCCGGCGGGGCGGAGCCCGGGATCATCCTGGCGGAAATCGACCTCGCGCAGGTCGCCGAGGCCCGCGCCCGCATCCCCGCGCTGCAGCACGCCCGGCCGTTCACCGTCGACCGCGTGGGTCCGCGCGTTCAGGCCGCGCAATAGGCACCCCAGCAAGCAACAGAATGATCCGGTACAGTCTCGTCTGCGACACCGGGCACGGCTTCGAGAGCTGGTTCCCGTCCTCCGATTCCTACGACACCCAGGTCGCACGCGGCCTCGTGACGTGTCCGGTCTGCGACAGCGCCAAGGTCAGCAAGGCCCTGATGGTGCCGAGCGTCGCCCGCACGGATCGGGACCGCGCGCCCGCGCCGGTTCCCAGGGCGGACGCACCCGTGACCATGGTCGCCGAGCCGGAGCGTCAGATGCGGGCGATGCTGCGCGCGTTCCGGGAGCACGTCGTGGCGAATTCCGAGCATGTCGGGGCGCGCTTTCCCGAGGAAGCGCGCAAGATCCACTACGGCGAGGCGGAGGGGCGTTCGATCTACGGCGAGGCGAGCCCCGCGGAGGCGCGCGCCCTGATCGACGAGGGCATCGAGGTGGCGGCGATCCCGATCCTGCCCGACGACCGGAACTGAGCGGTTCCGCCGGCCGGGACGCGTCAGGGACGCAGGGCGGCGGTCCCCGCGAACGAGGCCAGCACGGCCGAGATCACGGCGCTCCAGCCGGCGAGCGACACGCCCAGCACCCGGAGCGCGGCCACCGAGCAGTCGACGACCTTCGTGGTCTGCAGGCTGTTGAGGAAGTCGCCGATCTGACCCGGATTGGCGCCGGTGCCGCCGCCGCAATCGGCGGGTCCGGGCCAGAAGCCCCATTCCGCGCCGGCGTGGTAGACCCCGATCCCGGCCCCGTAGAGGAGGCCGAGAGCGGCGAGCCCGAGGGCGATCCGCGCCAGACGCTCCGGCAGGAACAGGGCCAGCAGGCCCAGCGGTACGGCGGCGTAGTAGGGCAGACGCTCGGTCAGGCAGAGCTTGCACGGCGCGTAGCCGTATCCGTACTGGAGCACGAGCGCGGCCCCGACCGTGAGGGCGGAGGCGATCGCGAGCCAGAGGCCAGCGGTCTTGAGGCGCAGGGCAGCCGCCGTGTTCATCGCTACAGGATTACCTTAAAGAGCAGGAAGCCGAGGACGATGACGGCGACGGAGATCGCCGCGACCGCGTTCAGGTGTCGGTCGAGCACGCCGCGGATCTGCACACCGTAGCGCCCGAGCAATCCGGCGAGAATGAAGAAGCGGGCGCCGCGGGTCACGATCGACAGGATCGTGAACCAGAACAGGCTGTAGTGCGCGAAGCCCGACGTGATCGTGACGAGCTTGTAGGGGATCGGCGTGAGTCCCTTCAGCAGGATCACCCAGTGGCCGTAGCGCGCGTAGGAATCCTGGAACGTCGCGGCCGAGTTCTGCAGGCCGTAGAGGCGGATGAGCCACTCGCCGACGGAGTCGAACAGCAGGGCCCCGATGGCGTAGCCGACGAGGCCGCCGAGGACCGAGGCGACCGTCGTGATCGTGGCGTAGAGCCAGACCCGGTCCGGCCGGGCAACCGCCATCGGCACCAGCATCACGTCCGGCGGCACCGGGAAGAAGGAGCTTTCTGCGAAGGCCACGGCGCCGAGCGCGTAGGGCGCGGACGGCCGGTCACTGAGGGCCAGGATCCACGCGTAGAGCCGGCGGAGCATTCAAGGTCCCGATTTGAGCGATCGGCCGCCCTTTGAGCATAGGTGCGAGACCTTGGCCAGATCGACGACCCGCGCAAAAACAACACTTGGCCGGAGCTGCCGACCTATGCGAAGAGCCCCTGGCACGCGGGTATGGCGGAATTGGTAGACGCGGGCGACTCAAAATCGCCAGCCGCAAGGCGTGGGGGTTCGATTCCCTCTACCCGCACCAGAGCGCCACCGATCGACGCGGGACGCTGTCGGACTTCTCGACCGGATCCGCGTCGCGACGCATCGATCCGTCGTGCAGCGCGATTCCGTCGCTCTGACGTCGCGCATCGCGTCCTCTATCTTCGCCGCCGCGCGGTCGTCAGGGCCGTTCGGCGAGGCGGGGCAGGGCGTGAACCAGCACGGAATTGTCGCGGTCCTCGGCGCCGGCATGGCCGGCGCGGCCGCAGCGCGCCGGCTCTCTCAGGCAGGGCTCCGCGTCCAGGTCCTCGATAAAGGGCGCGGGGTCGGGGGGCGCATGGCGACCCGGCGGGCCGGTGACATGCAGTTCGATCATGGCGCGCAGTTCATGCGGGCGCGCGGTCCCGCCTTCGCGGCTCAGCTCGAATGCTGGGCGCAGCGGGGCATCGTCAAGCCCTGGGCCGGCGCCGACCGGTATGTGGGTGTGCCCGGTATGACCGAGCCCGTCCGCGCCCTGCTCAGGGGGCTTCCGGTCTCGAGCGCCACGACCGTCGTGCGGCTTCGACGCGCGGGCCCGCGCTGGCACGTCGAGGACGCGTCCGGCACCGTCCACGGCCCGTTCGACGGCATCGCGATCACCTTCCCGGCCCCTCAGGTCGCGACGCTGCTCGACGCGTCGGGTGTCGCCTTGCCCGGCATCGGCCGCGCCTCCTACGCGCCTTGCTGGTCCCTCATGGTGGCAACGGACGCGTCGCCGCCGGATGTCCTGATCGAGCCCCGGACAGATCCGATCGGCCTGATCGCGCACGATGCCTCGAAGCCCGGGCGACCTGCCGGTTGCCGGCTGACGGTGCACGCGACGCCGGAATGGTCCCGCCGACACCTCGAGGCCGCGCGCGAGGCGGTCGTCGCCGAACTTCTCGAGGCGGCCGAGGACGTTCTCGGTACCGGGCTCCGGCCGTCGCACGCGGAGGCGCATCGCTGGCGCTACGCCCAGGTCGAGACGGCGCTCCAGAAGCCCTGCCTGTACGATCCGGACCTGCGCGTCGGCGCGGCCGGGGATTGGTGCCTCGGAGCCCGGATCGAGGCGGCCTACGACAGCGGCGAGGCGCTGGCCCGGGGCCTCATGGCCGATCTGGGCTGCCCCGCGTGATTCCGCCGATCACCTTTCACCCGGCCTACGAGGCGCCGCTCCCGTCCGGCCACCGCTTCCCGATGCGCAAGTACGGTCTGCTCGCCGAGACGCTGGTCGCCAAGGGCCTGGCACCCCTGGGCTTCGTCACGCCGGAGCCGGCCAGCGCGGACATCCTGCTGCGCGCGCACGATCCCGCCTACGTGGACGCGGTGCTCGCCTGCGATGTCGGCCGCGAGATCGAACGGGCCATCGGCCTGCCGGTCGACGCCGCCCTGGTCCGTCGCTCGCGCGCGTCGGTGGGCGGCACACTCCTGGCCGGGCGCCTCGCCCTCGCGGAAGGGCTGGCGGGCAGCGCCGCCGGCGGCAGCCACCACGCGCGGCGCCAGCAGGGCGCCGGCTTCTGCGTGCTGAACGATGTCGCGGTGGCGGCCCGCACCCTCCAGGCCGAAGGTCTGGTCCGGCGCGTCCTCGTGGTGGATCTGGACGTGCATCAGGGCGATGGGACCGCGGATTGCCTCGCGCTCAGTCCCGACCTGTTCACGCTCTCGATCCATTGCGAGAACAATTATCCCGCCCAGAAGATCGCCGGCGACCTCGACATCGGTCTGCCCGACCGGCTCGACGATGCCGGCTACCTCGATGTCCTGCGCGCCCGACTGCCGCCGCTCCTCGACGCGTTCGCGCCGGATCTCGTCTTCTACAATGCGGGCGTCGATCCCCATCGCGACGACCGCCTCGGCCGTCTCTGCCTCACCGATGACGGCCTGCTCGCCCGCGATCGGTTCGTCGTGGCCCAGGCTCGTGCCCGCGGGATCGCCCTCGCCGCGGTGATCGGCGGCGGTTACACGCACGATGTCGATGCCCTGGCGCGACGCCACGCCCTGGTCTTCGAGGCTCTGGCCGCCGAGGCGGCCGCGGAGTCGACGGTCGGGTGAGACCCCGCGCCTGGCGCCTGCGTGAGATGTGGAGTGAGACCTGATTGCATCACGCGATGGTCGATATGCAGTCTCCGGCTCCGCGAGAAAGGTTTTGGGAAGGGCTGCGTTCGAGGATGCAGGTCGGGCGGATAGATGAGGCGGATCCGCCGCTCGCATTCGATGACGCCGTTGAGGTTCGACCATGCTGGCGCGGGTCTGGGATGTGGTGAAGGCGACGCTGGCAGTGTCGGCCCTGATCGCTGCCGCGCTCGTCTCGGCGGACAAGCTCGATCGTCAGAAAACACAGGCGGTTGTCGGCGCAGCTTTGGTCGAGCCCGCGACGACCGGAGCGATCCTACCGGCCGGACGGCCTTGAGGGTGCCGGTCCCGGGCCGCTGGCGACGCCCTGCGTCAGATTGAAACAAGCGCGACGGGATATCTTCTCCGGCCTCGGCGTTCTCGCCGGACGCCGAGGCTTGGCCGCTCGCTGCACCCGATCCGCTCAGGAGACCTACCGCGATGAAATCTGCCCCCTTCGCTCTGGTCGCCGTCCTCGTCGGCGCGTCACCGACGCTGGCGGAGACGAGCGCCGACCGGGCTGCCTGCACGCCGGACGTGATGCGCCTGTGCGCGGCACAGATCCCGAACGCGGGAGCGATCACCCTCTGCCTGCGCGAGAAGCGGGGGGCGCTGAGCGGTGCCTGCCGGACGGTCGTCGACCGGTCCGAGCGGCCGGCACGCGAGATCGCGAATCGCCGATAGCGCGGCGCCTCTCCTGCCGGCGACGTGGCCGACCGCGACCGGTTATCACTGATCCTTCGATAGACCCGTCGCGCAGGCGTGTTCGGGCGGCTGCGACCGTACGAGCCGACCTTCGGGCGGACAGCCGACCGTGTTCTCAGATCGAGCGCTCGAACGCCGCCACGTAGGTCGCGGCGTCGCGGGCGACGTCGGCCGCCGCTTTGCCGGGCCGGTACAGATTGGACCCGAGCCCGAATCCGTCGGCACCCGCCTGCCGCCAGCCCGCGATGCTCTCGGGCATCACCCCGCCGACGGCCAGGACCCGCGTGTCCGGCGGCAGGACCGCGCGATGCGCCTTGAGCGCCAGCGGCGTCGCGACGTCCGCCGGAAACAGTTTCAGCGCGGTGGCGCCGGCCGCTAGGGCCGCGAAGGCCTCGGTGGGGGTCTGATAGCCCGGTAGCGAGACGAGTCCCGCCGCGACCGTCGCGCCGATGACGGCCGGATCGACGTTCGGCGACACCACGAGGGTCCCGCCGGCGGCGGCGACCTCGCCGATCTGCGACGGGGTCAGGACCGTGCCGGCCCCGACCAGCGCCCGCCCGTGCAGGCGCTCGGCGAGCACGGCGATGCTCCGCAGCGGGTCGGGCGAGTTGAGGGGCACCTCGACGAGGGTGAACCCGGCTCCGACCAGGGCCTCGCCGACATCCGGTGCCTCGTCCGGCGTGAGGCCTCGCAGGATCGCGACGAGCGGGCAGGCCACGAAGGCCGCCTCGAACCGCTCGAGGATCGTCATGCCCGCAGACTCCAGATGGCGTGGATACCGGCCGTGGTTGAACCGTCGGGGACGATCACCGGATCCCCATTCGCTTCGGTGATGGCGGCCGCGTAGAGCGCCGCGAGGTGGCCGCCGCCCAGCAGGTGGACCGGGCGCCGCTGCAGGTCGTCCCGGGTGCCGAGATCGGCGCCGATCAGGATGCCGCTGGCATGGGCGGCGGCATCGCCGGGCCCGAGCCGTTCGAGCAGCAGGCCCGAGCGGACCTCGAACAGGGTAGCGGCGAGGTTCCGGGACGCGAGACCGCGGCGGACGCCCGCGCGGAAGCTCGTCCCGTCCTCGACGGCGCCGTCGAGGGTTCCCGCCAGGATGCCGTGTGTCCGGAGGAGGGCGAAGAATTCCCCGGTCATCACGGTGGTGAAATCGGTGATGGCCCCGTCGACCGTCTCGATCCACTTGTTGTGCGTGCCGGGCTGGCAGAACAGGGCCGTCGCGGGCGCCGCCCCCGCTCCGATCGCTCCGAAGACCTGGATCTCCTCGCCCCGCATGACGTCGGGACGCGCACCGTCCCGCAGGGCCACCCCCGGAACGATCCGGACGTCGGGGGCGGGCTCCAGGCAGGCATCGACCAGGGCGGCCAGGGTCGCCGGCGCGGCCACGTAGGGCGCCGCCTGCCAGCCGCGGTTGGAGCCGACCATGCCGACGGCGATGATGGGAAGCGCCCCGAACCGCGCGCGCAGGGCCGCGATCTCCCCCGGATACGCGTCGGGCGTCAGGGCAAGGATGCCGCGGTCGTCGCCCAAACTGTCGAGGACGGTTCCCGCTTCCGACATGGCGAAGGCCCGCCGGTTCGTCGTGCCCCAGTCGACGGCGATGTAGGCCGCGCGACCGACCATGCTGAAATCCCTCTAACGACCGTGGTCTCGAATTGTCTGAGTTAAGTGGGGGCCGCGGCGCGGTCAAGCACGGTCCCGCCGCCCGCATGACACGGGCCGCGACTGATATCACTCCCGGGGGATTGTCGCGCCGCCACGAGCGTTTGCGATGGACTGTGCCGTCGCGGATCGGCGATATGGCGGCAAGAAATCAAACCCGGGAGGGACACGCTTGGCACGGGATGTAATCCTGGCGACCGATGGCCTGACGATGGAATTCCGCGGATTCCGGGCCGTCAACGGCGTGGCGTTGCAAGTGGAACGCGGCACCATCCACGCCCTCATCGGGCCGAACGGCGCCGGCAAGACCACCTGCTTCAACCTGCTGACCAAGTTCCTGATCCCCACCGCGGGCACGATCCGCTACAAGGATCGCGACATCACCGGTCTGAAGGCGGCCGACGTCGCCCGTCTCGGTCTCGTGCGTTCCTTCCAGATCTCGGCGGTGTTCCCGCACCTGACGGTGATGGAGAATGTCCGCATCGCCCTGCAGCGGCGGCGGCGCGGCGATTCCTTCGACTTCTGGCGGGCCGAGCGGGTTCTGCGCGCGCTGAACGGCGAGGCGCTCGCCCTCGTCGAGGCGGTGGGCCTCTCGGACTTCGCCGACGTGCTGGCGGTCGAACTCTCCTACGGGCGCAAGCGCGCGCTGGAGATCGCCACGACGCTCGCCCTCGATCCCGAGATGCTGCTGCTCGACGAGCCGATGGCCGGCATGGGCCACGAGGACGTTGACCGGACCGCGGCCCTCATCCGCAGGGTCTCGAAGGATCGGACGATCCTGATGGTGGAGCACAACCTCTCCGTGGTCGCCTCCCTGTCGGATCGGATCACCGTGCTGGCCCGCGGCCAGGTGCTGGCCGAGGGCGACTACGCCACGGTCTCGAAGGACCCGCGCGTGGTCGAAGCGTATATCGGGGCGGGACATGCCTGAGGCGGCTCTCAAGGTACCTCCGGCGGCCGCGACCGGCGCGCTGCTGACCGTCCGCGGCCTCGAAGGCTGGTACGGCGAGAGCCACGTCCTCCACGGCATCGACATCGACGTGCGCGCGGGCGAGGTGATCACGCTGCTCGGCCGCAACGGCGCCGGCAAGACCACGACCCTGCGGGCGATCATCGGCATCCTCGGCAAGCGTTCGGGCTCGATCGTCTACGACGGCGTCGAGACGGTCCGAATGGCCTCGCGCAACATCGCGCGGCTCGGAATCGGTTACGTGCCGGAGGAGCGCGGCATCTTCGCGAGCCTGACGGTCCACGAGAACCTGATGCTGCCGCCGCGGGTGAAGCCCGGCGGCATGTCGGTGGCGGAGATCCACACTCTGTTCCCGAATCTCAAGGAGCGCGCCGGCAGCCAGGGCACCAAGCTCTCGGGCGGCGAGCAGCAGATGCTGGCGATCGGACGCATCCTGCGCACCGGCGCCAAGCTGATCCTGCTCGACGAGCCGACGGAAGGTCTGGCGCCGGTCATCGTCCAGCAGATCGGCCGGACCATCCAGCAATTGAAGGCCCAGGGCTACACCATCGTTCTGGTGGAGCAGAATTTCCGCTTCGCCCAGACTTTGGCGGACCGGCATTTCGTGATCGAGCAGGGACGGGTGGTCGACATGATCCCCAATGCCGAGCTTGACGCCAATATCGACAAGCTGCACGCCTATCTCGGCGTCTGAATCCCGTACGCGAAAACCGTAGAAGCGCCAGCAAACGGCGACCCGATACTCGGCCGGCGGAGATCCGCCGCGCCGCTGGAGGATGGAAACGAAATGTTCGGACGCATCGCCCGGCCCGTGACCCTCGCTGCCCTCGCAGGTGCCCTGATGATGGGTACTGCGGCCGCGCAGACGAACGTGAAGATCGGCATCCTGGGCGACCGCTCGGGCGCCTATTCGGACATCAGCGGCGAGGGCTCGGTGGTCGCCGCGAAGCTGGCCGTCGAGGATTTCAAGCCGGAGCAGCATGGCCTGAAGGTCGAGATCGTCTCCGCCGACCACCAGAACAAGCCGGATGTCGGCGCGGCGATCGCCCGCCAATGGTACGACCGCGACGCCGTCGACATGATCACCGACGGGGTGACCTCCTCGGTGGCGCTGGCGATCAGCCAGGTCACCAAGGAGAAGAACAAGGTCTTCATCGACACCGGCGCCGGCACGGCGGATCTCACCGGGCCGCAATGCACGCCGAACACGATCCACTGGGTCTACGACACCGTGGCGCTCGCCAACGGCACCGGCGGCGCGATGGTGAAGCGCGGCGGCAACACGTGGTTCTTCCTCACCGCCGACTACGTCTTCGGCCAGACCCTTCAGCGCGACACCAGCGCGGTGATCACCAAGAACGGCGGCAAGGTCGTCGGCTCGGTGAAGACGCCCTTCCCGACCTCCGACTTCTCGTCCTTCCTGCTGCAGGCGCAGGGGTCGGGCGCCAAGGTGATCGGGCTGGCGAATGCCGGTACCGACACGATCAACGCGATCAAGCAGGCGGGTGAGTTCGGCATCACCGAGGGCGGGCAGGCGCTCGCCGGCCTCCTGGTCTTCTCGTCGGACGTGCACTCGCTGGGTACCAAGGTCGCCCAGGGGTTGGTCCTGACGGAGCCGTTCTACTGGGACCTGAACGATCAGACCCGCGCCTTCTCGGACCGGTTCGCCAAGCAGATGAAGAACGCCTCGAAGCCGACCGCGAACCACGCGGGCGTTTACTCGGACGTGCTCCATTACCTGAAAGCGGTGGCCGAGCTGAAGTCGACCGCCGACGGGGCCGCCACGGTCGCCAAGATGAAGGCGATGCCGACCGACGACCCGCTCTTCGGCAAGGGCGTGATCCGCGCGGACGGCCGCAAGATCCACGACATGTACCTGTTCGAGGTCAAGAAGCCCGCCGAGTCGAAGGGCGAATGGGACCTCTACAAGAAGCTCGAGACTATCCCGGGCGACCAGGTCTTCCGGCCGCTCAACGAGGGCAACTGCCCGCTGGTGAAGGGCTGACGGTGGGATCGGGGCGCGGAGAACGGCCATGACCACGATCTTCGGTGTGCCGACGCAGGCCCTGTTCGGGCAATTGCTGCTCGGCCTGATCAACGGCTCGTTCTACGCGATCCTGTCGCTGGGGCTCGCGATCATCTTCGGGCTCCTCAACATCATCAACTTCGCCCACGGCGCGCTCTACATGATGGGCGCGTTCGTGGCCTGGATGCTGCTCACCTACGTCGGACTCGGCTACTGGTGGGCGCTGGGGCTCGCCCCGATCGTGGTGGGCGCGTTCGGCATCGTGCTGGAGCGGGTGCTCATCGCCCGGCTCTACAAGCTCGATCACCTCTACGGCCTGCTGCTCACCTTCGGTCTCGCGCTGATCATCCAGGGCCTCTTCCGCAACCAGTACGGCGTCTCGGGTCTGCCCTACGCGATCCCGGCCGAGCTGTCCGGCGGTCAGCGCCTGCCCTTCATGTTCCTGCCGAACTACCGGGCCTGGGTGGTGGTGGCGTCGCTCACCGTCTGCATCGCCACCTGGCTCGTCATCGAGAAGACCAAGCTGGGCGCCTACCTCCGGGCCGCCACCGAGAACCCGACCCTGGTCCAGGCCTTCGGGGTGAACGTGCCGCTGTTCCTGACGCTGACCTACGGGTTCGGCGTCGCGCTCGCGGGCTTCGCCGGGGTGCTGGCGGCGCCGATCTACTCGGTCAATCCCAACATGGGCGCCGACATCATCATCGTGGTCTTCGCCGTGGTGGTGATCGGCGGCATGGGCTCGATCATCGGCTCGGTGATCACGGGCTTTACCCTAGGCCTCGTCGAGGGGCTCACCAAGGTGTTCTATCCGGAGGCGTCGGCCACCGTGATCTTCGTGATCATGGTGCTGGTGCTGCTCGTCAAACCCGCCGGCCTGTTCGGGCGCACGGCCTGATCGCGATCTGAGGCACCCCCATGGCCGACACCGCCGCCCTCGACGCCGCCCCGATCGCCGCCGCCTTGCCGACGAGCCGGGACGACAAGGCGCTCCACCGCCTCATCTTCGTCGGTATCGCCGTGCTGCTCGTCGTAGCACCGCTGGTCCTCTACCCCGTCTACCTGATGAAGGTGCTGTGCTTCGCGCTGTTCGCGCTCGCCTTCAACCTGCTGCTCGGCTACGGCGGCCTGCTCTCCTTCGGCCACGCCGCCTATTTCGGCATGGCGAGCTACCTCTGCGCCTACACGGCTAAGAGCCTGGGCTTCACGCCCGAGCTGGCGATCCTCGCCGGCACGGTCACGGCCGCGCTGCTGGGGCTGGTCTTCGGCGCCCTGGCGATCCGCCGGCAGGGCATCTACTTCTCGATGATCACCCTGGCGCTCGCCCAGATGGTGTTCTTCTTCTCCCTGCAGGCGAAGTTCACCGGCGGCGAGGACGGCATCCAGGCGGTGCCGCGCGGCAACCTGTTCGGCGCGATCAGCCTCGCGGACGACCGGGTGATGTACGCGGTCGTGGCCGTGGTGTTCATGGCCGGGATGCTGCTGATCTACCGGATCATCCACTCGCCCTTCGGGCAGGTGCTGAAGGCGATCCGCGACAACGAGCCGAGGGCGATCTCGCTGGGCTACCGCGCCAGCCAGTACAAGCTCGCCGTGTTCGTCCTCTCGGCGACGCTCGCCGGGCTCGCGGGCTCCACCAAGGCGATCGTCTTCCAGCTCGCCTCGCTCACCGACGTGCACTGGTCGATGTCGGGCGAGGTGGTGCTCATGACCCTCGTCGGTGGCATGGGGACGGTGTTCGGTCCGATCGTCGGCGCGCTGGTGATCGTCACGATGGAGACGTACCTCGCGCAGTTCGGGGCCTGGGTGACGATCATCCAGGGCTGCGTCTTCGTGCTCTGCGTTCTGCTGTTCCGCGAGGGCATCGTCGGACTGATCGCCCGCATGATCCGCCGGCCGCTCTAGGGTCGGGCTTCCGGGCAGGTGCCGGTTGCACCGCCGCAACGCCGCTGTCGCGACCTGCACCAGGGTATGAAGGCTCACAACCCCTGGTGAGCTTTCGTTAACCAAGACTGCCCACCCTGACGGCTCCGCACTGTCAGGGGCTGCCATGAACCAGGATCGAACGCTCAGCATCGACGATCCCGCCCTCGACTGTCCGGTCGAGCCGGACGTGGTGGGCCGCCTGATCAAGGCCGATCCGGAGGGGGCCGCGTTCCTGCTCGACGGGATCCCGGAGGCGACCCGCGCCCGACTCGCCGTCTGGCTCTACGGCCGGAGCCACACCCACGCGATCGGCGTCCGCGTCGCCGCGACCTGCGAGGGCGCGACCCTGCGGCGGACCGCGGGCCTCGTCGGAAACGTCCTCTACGACCTGTCCCGCCGTCCCGTGGCGGCGGCGAGCCGCGGCGCGCGCGGCGGCACCGGCCGCATCTCCCTGGGCGGGTCGCAGCGCCGCGCCTGAAGAGACGGCGCGGCCGCCGCGATTGGATCGCCGCCGCGCAGGGACTATCCTGCGCGCCGATGACATCCCTGTCCGCGCCGTCCGTCCGCCGCCTCGATCCCGTGCTCGTCGACCGCATCGCCGCGGGCGAAGTGGTCGAGCGCCCGGCCTCGGCCGTGAAGGAGCTGGTCGAGAACGCGATCGATGCCGGGGCCCGGGCGATCGAGGTCACCGTCGAGGCCGGAGGGCGCCGGCTGATCCGGGTCGTCGACGACGGCCGCGGCATGACCCCGGACGATCTCGACCTCGCGGTCGAGCGGCACGCCACCTCCAAGCTCCCGGGCGGCGACCTCACGGCGATCGACACCCTCGGTTTCCGCGGCGAGGCCCTGCCGTCGATCGGCGCGGTGTCGCGGCTCGCCATCGTCACGCGGACGCCGGAGGCCGAGGCGGGGGCGAGCCTGACGGTCGAGGCGGGGCTGAAGGGTCAGGTCCGCCCGGCGCCGGCCCAGCGCGGCACCCGGATCGAGGTGACCGAACTCTTCGCCGCCACCCCGGCGCGGCTCAAGTTCCTCAAGTCGGACCGGGCCGAGAACGCCGCCATCGCCGAGACGCTGCGCCGCCTCGCCGCGACGCAGCCCGGAATCCGCTTCACCCTGAGGGCGGATGCCGGGCAGCCCCTGGTCCTGCCGGCCGAGACCGGGGCCGAAGCGGAGCTGCGCCGGCTCGCCGCGGTGCTGGGACAGGACTTCCTCGCCAACGCCCTGCCGGTTTCCCTGGCCCGGGAGGGCTTCGCGGTGACCGGCCATGTCGGCCTGCCGACCTACCACCGCGGCGCGGCGACCCACATCCACCTCGCGGTGAACGGCCGCCCGGTGCGCGACCGGCTCCTGCTCGGGGCGATCCGCGGCGCCTACGCCGATACCCTGGCGTCCGACCGGCACCCGGTCCTCGGCCTGGCCGTCGCGTGCGACCCGAGCCTCGTCGACGTCAACGTCCACCCGGCCAAGACCGAGGTGCGTTTCCGCGAGCCGGGCCTCGTGCGGGCGCTGATCGTGAGCGCGATCCACGACGCCCTGCGCCGCGGCGGCGCCCGCTCGGCCACCACGGGCGCCGCGCGGACCCTCGACGCCCTGCGGCCGGCCGGCCCACCGCTCGCGACCCACAGCGGCGCCACCGCACCGAGCCTGTTCCGGCCGACCCGTCCCGGCCCGTTCCCCAGCGGCGCGCCCTCGGTCGCGGCGCCGTCCGGTTACCGTCCGTCCACAGCGTGGCGGCCGGCGCCGCAGCCGGCGCGGGTCGAGCCGGCCGGCTTCGGCGAGTCCGCTCAGGCCGTCTGGACCGGGCCTGAGTCCGTCGCCGTGGCGGCCCCGCCCCAGGCCGATACCCGCGTCGCCGACGAGGCCGCGGAGGCGCTCGATCATCCACTGGGCGCCGCCCGCGCACAGATCCACGAGACCTACATCCTCGCCCAGACCCGTGACGGCCTCGTGATCGTCGATCAGCACGCCGCCCACGAACGCCTCGTCTACGAGCGGATGAAGACTGAGCGGGAAGCCGGCGGCATCGCCCGGCAGGGTCTCCTGATCCCGGACGTCGTCGAGATGAGCCCCGAGGAGGCCGACCGGCTCGTCGCGGCCGCCCCGGATCTCGACCGGCTGGGCCTGTCCATCGAGGCGTTCGGGCCGGGGGCGGTGCTCGTGCGCGAGGTGCCGGCCGCGCTGATCGGTGCCTCGACGCGCGATCTCGTCACCGACATCCTCGACGCCCTGCAGGCCAGCGGCGACGAGGAGAGCGGCGTCGCCGCGACGGAGGGCGGCCCGCTCGGGCGGCGTCTCGACGCGATCCTGTCGCGCATGAGCTGCCACGGCTCGATCCGGGCCGGGCGCCGCCTCCGGCCGGAGGAGATGAACGCCCTCCTGCGCGAGATGGAGGCGACGCCCAATTCCGGACAGTGCAATCACGGGCGCCCGACCTCGATCGAGCTGAAGCTCGCTGACATCGAGCGGCTGTTCGGACGTCGTTGAGCGGGCGGGCGCACCGGCCCGGCTGGCGGACCGGACGGCGCCGGTCCACAACAGGTTTCGACGCCGCAGTCCAAGGGCGGCGGCGCGTTCAGGGGAGGCGCAGAGCCATGACCGATCCCGTCATCACCGGCGCGTGCCGGGCCGCCACGCGGCGCGTCGCCTCGGCCCTCGCCGCGGTGCGCTGAGATGGCGGGCCCGTTCGACCTCGCCGGCCGCCACGTCCTCGTCACCGGCGCCTCCAGCGGCCTCGGCCGTCACTTCGCAGGAACCCTGGCACGCGCCGGTGCGCGCCTGTCGCTCGGCGCCCGCCGGGCCGATGCCCTCGCCGAGACCGTCGCCCGCGTCGCGTCGGCGGGCGGTGAAGCCCACGCCGTCGTCATGGACGTCACCGACGCCGCGAGCGTCGAGCGCGCGCTTGACGCCGCCGAGGAACGGTTCGGACCGGTGGCGGTGCTGGTGAACAATGCCGGCGTGACGGCGACGAAGCCGGCCCTCGACCTTGCCGAGTCCGACTGGGACGCGGTGCTCGACACCAACCTCAAGGGCGTGTGGCAGGTCGCCCAGGCCACCGGCCGGCGCATGGTCCGGCACGGCGCGGGCGGCAGCATCGTCAACATCGCGTCGATCCTCGGGCTGCGCGTCACCGGCGGGCTCGCGCCCTACGCCACGTCGAAGGCGGCGGTGGTCCAGCTCACCAAGAGCCTCGCGCTCGAATGGGCCCGCTACGGGATCCGGGTGAACGCCCTCGCGCCGGGCTACATCAAGACCGAGCTGAACGACGCCTTCTTCGAGTCCGATGCCGGCCGGGCGCTGATCAGGCGCATCCCGCAGCGCCGGCTCGGGGAGGCGGCCGAGCTCGACGGACCGCTCCTGCTCCTGGCCTCGGAGGCCGGCGCCTACATGACCGGCAGCGTCCTGGCGGTCGACGGCGGCCACCTCGTCTCCGGCCTGTAGCGATCGCCCCGGACGAGCTCGTCCTCGGGTCCGACGCGGGTCAGAGATCCCGCGCCTGCTCGCGCAGGACGAATTTCTGGATCTTGCCGGTCGAGGTCTTCGGCAAAGGCCCGAACACGACCGTCTTCGGCACCTTGAACCGCGCCATGTGCTCGCGACAGAACGCGATCAACTCCTGCTCGCTCGGCACGCTCGTGCCGGGCTTCACCTCCAGGAACGCGCACGGGCTCTCGCCCCAGGTCGGATCCGGCCGCGCCACGACGGCCGCCAGCATCACTGCGGGGTGGCGCATGAGCACCTCCTCCACCTCCAGGCTGGAGATATTCTCGCCGCCCGAGATGATGATGTCCTTCGCCCGGTCCTTGATCTCCACCGACCCGTCGGGATGCCACACCGCGAGGTCGCCGGTCCGGTACCAGCCGTCGGCGAGGGCCGCCTCGGTCGCCCCCGGGTTGCCGAGGTAGCCCTTCATCACCGTGTTGCCGCGCAGACGGATCTCGCCGACCGTCGTGCCGTCCCGCGGCACCGGCACGTCGGTCGCGGTGTCGGCCACGCTCACCGCCTCGAGGGTCGCCAGGGGCACGCCCTGCCGGGCCATGCGGGCGTAGCGCTCGGTATCGGGGAGGTCGGTCCAGTCCGGCTGCGCCAGGCAGACCGTCGCGGGACCGTAACTCTCGGTGGCGCCGTAGAGATGAGTCACCTGGAAGCCCAGCTCCTCCATGGTGCGGATGATCGTGGAGGACGGCGCCGCGCCGCCGACCGCGCAGCGCACCCGCTGTGGGAACGGCACCCGGTCCTGGGCCGGGGCGTGCGCGATCATCGAGAGGACGATCGGCGCCCCGCACAGATGCGTCACCCCGTGCTCGGCGATCAGCCGGAAGATCGCCGCCGGCTCGACCTTGCGGAGGCAAACCTGCGTGGCGCAGGCCGCGACGCTCGCCCAGGGGTAGGACCAGCCGCTGCAGTGGAACATCGGCAGCGTCCAGAGATACACGCTCTCGCCGGTCAGGCCGAAGGTCACGGCGTTGCCCAGGGCCTGAAGATAGCCGCCGCGATGGCTGTAGACGGCGCCTTTCGGGTCGCCGGTCGTCCCCGACGTGTAGAGCAGGCAGAGCGACTGCCACTCGTCCTCGGGGCCGGCCCAGGCGTAGTCCGGATCGCCCTCCGCCAGCAGATCCCCGTAGGACAGCGCCCCGTCGATCCCGGAATCGCCGATCGCCACGACGAGGATCGGCTCGGCGAGATCCGCCAGGGCGCGCGCGGCCAGACCGGCATACTCGGCCTCGACGAGGAGCGCCCGGGCGCCCCCGTGCCGCAGCGAGAACGCGATCGTCGCTGCGTCGAGGCGGGTGTTGAGCGGGTTCAGCACCGCGCCGAGCATCGGCACGGCGAAATGCGCCTCGATCATCTCCGGGACGTTCGGCGCAAGGATCGCCACGGTGTCGAGCGGCCCGATCCCCCGGGCCGCGAGGCCCGCGGCCAGGCGCCGGCAGCGCGCGTAGAGGTCCGCGTAGGTGAGGCGCCGGTCGCCGTCGATCACGGCGGTCCGCGCGCCCGCCGCGGCGGCGGCCCGCGCCAGCAGGCTCACGGGGGTCAGGGGCACGTAGTTGGCCGCCCGGCGCGCGAGCCCGGCCTCGAACGGGTGGGAGCCGTTCTCACGGAGTTCGGCTCGGGTCGGACTGGTTCCCGTCATCGTGCAGCCTTCTGATCGGGCGGCGGGCGTGGCGTGCGCTCCGCGCGACGATGATTTCGCGGCCGCCCCGCCTGTCAATCGCGGTCGCCGGGACAATGTGGGCCGGGGGCGGATTCTGTTACAGGGCCCGGTTGACGGGGGAACGGCGCTGGCGGATGCCCGTATCCCAGCCATGCGTCGTCGAGGCCGCGTGCGACCGGCCCATCCGGGAGACCATTGTGGGGAACGACAACCTGCCGACGATCTCCGGGGAGACCGGCCGCGCCGTGGCCGAGAGCGGCGTCGCCCGCGCGCGCGAGGCGTACGAGCGCTTCGCCGAGGCGGGCGAGATGGCTCTGAATGCCTTCGAGGCGTCGATGGCGCAGAGCTTCGAGGGCTGGCGCTCGGTGATGGGATCCAGCCGCGAGACCGCGCACCAGCTCACCGACAGCAACGTGGCGGGTGCTCGCCGGATGCGCGAGCAGTGGGATGCCGCCGGCGCCCGGCTATACAACGCCTTCGAGGACAACGCCGTCCATGCCATGGCGGCGATGCGCGAGATCGGTCACCGGATGCTCGTCGCGTCCGACACCAATGTCCGCGCGAGCCTGGACTTCGCGGACCGCGTCGCCAAGGCGGCCGACGCCCGCGAGGTCGCGGCGCTGAACATCGCGTTCCTGCAGGAGCAGGCCCGTCGGCTGACCGACCAGATGGTCGACCTCCACCAGACGACCGGCCGTCTCGCCCGCGAGGCTGCCGCGCGCACGGAGACCCCGTGACCGCCGGCACCGCGGCGCCGGATACCGGACCCGAGACCATGCCGCGGCTCGACGACCTATGCCGCGCCGACGTGCCGTTCCGGACCGGCCATTTCCAGGCCTACGCACCCCACGATTTCCACCGCATCGCCTACGTGGAGTGGGGCGACCCGGACAGCCCGCACGTCGTCGTCTGCGTCCACGGCCTCAGTCGCCAGGGCCGCGATTTCGACGCCCTGGGCTACCGGCTGGCGAAGCTCGGCTACCGGGTGATCTGCCCGGACCTGCCCGGGCGCGGCCTGAGCGGCTGGTTGAAGGATCCGGAACTCTACGGCCTGCCGCAATACGCCGCCGACATGGCCGCGCTCATCGCCCATCTCCGGGTTCCCGGGAAGATCGACTGGGTCGGCACCTCCCTCGGTGGCCTGACCGGCATGGTCCTGGCCGCCGCCGCCCGGTCCCCGATCCGCCGCATGGTGATCAACGATATCGGCCCGTTCCTGCCCTGGGCGCCGATCCGCGAGATCGGATCGCGCCTGCGCGACGCGCCCCGGCTCCACCACAACCTCGCATCGGGCGAGTCGCGCCTGCGCACGGTGCTGGGTGCCTTCGGGCCGCTCACCGACGAGCAGTGGCGACACATCGCCAAGCACAGCTTCTTCCAGGAGCCGAACGGCGGCTGGCGGCCCCACTACGATCCCGGCATCGGCGACGCGTTCCGTCCGGGCCGCGTCTACAGCGTGAGCATGTGGCGCGACTGGGACGCGATCACCTGTCCGGTCCTGCTCCTGCGCGGTGCGCACTCGGAACTGCTCCTCGCCTCGACCGCCGACGAGATGACCCGGCGGGGACCGCCGACGCGGCGTGTCGAGATCCCCGATTGCGGCCACGCGCCGGCGCTGCTCGACGACGAGCAGTTGCGAATCGTCGCCGACTGGCTCGGCCCGGCGGCGTAAGTCCGCCGGCATCGCGCGGCGTCGCGCCGTGAATCGACCGTTTCCCATCACGCAGGCTTCGAAGGGATCGGCGCCATGGGCGAGCGCGGCGTAGGCAACCCGATCGCGCCCTACAGTCTTAGAAAGTGATTTTTTAGCCGATCCAACTCACTTATATTTGACTAGGCACGGTATTTGAGTTGTTCCGCTGGCGGGCATTGGAGGGCCCGGATCGCGGTCTTCCGGACCTAAGATTTCGAAAGCGTAACCATTCGTTGCGCGCGCGGCTGACCTGTGGCACTAACAGATGTCAGGTCTGGATCTTGGCCGCGCAATGTTGCACCTGTCGGTTGTGATTGGCGCCCCGGATCCGGGCGAGCAAGCCTGCCAACAGCAAGAACATCCGGACTACCAACTATGGCGAACCCAACCCCCAAGCCGAAGCAGACCACAGCCATCGATCACGGGGTCGGCAGCCGCATCGCGTTCCTTCGGGCGGCGAACGGGCTGAGCCAGTCCGCGCTGGCCAGCGCGCTGGGCGTCAGCTTCCAGCAGGTCCAGAAATACGAGACCGGTAAGAATCGTGTCGGTGCCGGTCGCCTCCAGGCCATCGCCGAGCGGCTCGGGGTTCCGGTCTCGAGCTTCTTCGAGCCGGAGCCCGAGGCGACGACCGATAGCGGTCCCGCGCTCCTGCGCGTTGCCGGCGCCGTCGAATTGCTCCGGGCGTACAATCAGATCGCCGACGATCAGATGCGCCGCGACGTGCTCTCGCTCGTGAAGTCCGCGGCGCGGATCGGCCATACCCGGTCGGCGGACGAGGCGGCAGCGCAGGCGCCCGGCCCGTCGCGCAACGCATGACATGCGGCGTCGCCTGGCGCCGAACCGGCGTCACGCGCGCCCTCCAGGCGGGGTCATGGATCCACTCCCGACACGCGTGACCCGTCTGCTCGCCGATCTGCCGCTCCGGGCGGACGACGAGATCGTGTCGGTCCTGGTCTCGGATGCGGGCCTGCGGGTGGAGCGCATCGTCTCAACCGGTCAGGCGAGCCCGCCGGGCTTCTACTACGACCAGCCGCATGCCGAATGGGTCGCTGTCCTGACGGGCGCGGCCGACCTGCGGTTCGCCGATGAGGCTCAGGCCCGTCGCCTGGTCGCGGGCGACGCCGTGCTGATCGCGCCCCATCGTCGGCACCGTGTCGAATGGACCGAATCGCCCACCGTCTGGCTGGCGATCCATTTCGGGCCCCAGGTCGGCGCTGCGGATCCGGCTCCGAGCATTCGGGACTAGGGGCGATTCAGGCGGCGAACCGGGCGATCGCCACGGCCGTGTCGCCGTAGACGCGCCGCTCCAGCTCCGCGAAGCCGGCCGGCCAGACGAGCTGAGCGGCCTCGACTTCCTCGACGACGATGAGAGCCCCCGGCGCGAGCCACGCGCCCTCGGCGGCGCTTCTCAGGGCGCGGGGCGCGAGATCGCGGCCGTAGGGCGGATCGCAGAAGACAAGCGAGAAGGTGCCCGCTGTGGAAGCCGGGCCGAGGCGGGTCGCGTCCCGCCGGAACAGGCGCGTCACGCCTTCGGCACCGAGGGCCTCGATATTCTCGCGGATCACCGCGCGCGCCTCGGCGCCCTCGTCGACGAGGAGGGCGTAGGTCGCGCCCCGCGACAGCGCCTCGAAGCCGAGGGCGCCCGTGCCGGCGAACAGGTCGAGGACCCGGGCGCCGGCCACGGCGTCGTCATAGGCGTGCGCGAGCACGTTGAACACCGACTCGCGCAGCCGGTCCGAGGTCGGCCGGATGGCGTCGGTGCGCGGCGCGGCAAGCCGGCGGCCTCGCCACGCGCCGCCGACGATCCTCATCGCGTCCCGCGGGGCGGCCTGCCGCCGCCGGGCCGGGCGCCGCCGCGCGGCGCACCGGGACGGCCGCCCGCGCTCGGGCCGCCGCCCGGGCCGCTGCGCGTGCCCTGGCCGCCCGCCTTACCGGTGAATCCGCCGGGCTTGCCACCGGGGCGACTTCCGCCGGGACGCGGCGCCCCCGTCTTCGGGCCGCCGAACGCGGGCTTGCCCCCAGCGCCGGCCGGCTTCGAGCCGCGGAACCCGCCCGGCTTGCGCGACGTCCCCTCGGTCGGCCCGGCCTCGAACGTCCGTTCGCGCCGTCCTCCGGACTTGCCGCCGCGCTCGTCGAATCGCCGCTCGTCACGCGGTGCGTCGCTCCGCGCGGTCTCGCGACGCGGGCGCTCGTCGCCGCGGCGCTCGTTGCGCGGACCGGCGGGGCGTTCCTGTCGCTCCGGCGCTCCGCGGTCGGCGAAGCGGCGCTTCGGCTTGGCGACGGGGGCCGGCTCCGCCGGTGTGGCGGACAGCCGCTCGACGACGACCCGGCGCTCACCGGCGCGGATCGAGCCGACGCGCTCGCGGCCGCGTTCCGCCGCGGCCGCCTGTGCGGTCCGGGGATCCGCGCCGCGCCGGGGCACGCGCGTGCCCCGGGGCTTCGCCGCGTCCTCATCGCGCCACGTGGAGCTACGCGGTCCGGGACCGGCGCCTCCGGTCGAGACGCGCGGCGCCGGCGCGGGACGCGCGGCGTTGCGCCGGGCCGGCGCCGGCTGCGCGGACTTGGCATCGCGATCCGCCGGGCGGGTGCCGCCGAACGGCGCGATCGGCTCGCGGACCGGGCTGTCGAAATCCACGCCGGCCTGCTCGGCGAGGCTCTTGCCGAGCTGATCCTTGAGCACGCGGGTCCGCACCTCCTCGACCAGACCGACTTCTAGGTCGCCGAGCTGGAACGGCCCGAAGGAGAGCCGGATCAGCCGGTTCACCGAGAGCCCGAGATGCTCCAGGATGCGCTTGACTTCGCGGTTCTTGCCCTCGCGCAGGCCGAGTGTCAGCCAGACGTTGTCGCCCTGCACCCGGTCGAGCGTCGCCTCGACGGGGCCGTACTCCATCCCGTCGATGGTGACGCCCTTGGCCAGCCGGTCGAGTTGGGCCTGATCGGTGTCGCCGTGGGCGCGGACCCGGTAGCGGCGCAGCCAGCCCGTGTCAGGATGCGCGATCACCTTGGCGAGCCCACCATCGTTGGTGAGGAGCAGCAGCCCCTCGGTGTTGATGTCGAGCCGTCCGACAGCCACGACCCGGGGTAGATCCTCCGGGAGCACGTCGAACACCGTCTGCCGGCCCTCCGGATCCCGGGCGGTCGTCACCACGCCCCGCGGCTTGTGGAAGATCCACAGGCGGCTGCGCTCCCGCGACGGCATCGGCTCGCCATCGATCAGGATGCGGTCGTTCTCGGTGACGTTGCGGGCGGGGGACGTCAGCGTCTCGCCGTTGACGCTCACGCGTCCGGCCACAATCATCGTCTCGGCGTCGCGCCGCGAGGCGATGCCAGCCCGAGCCATCGCCTTCGCGATGCGCTCGCCGGGCGGCGTCTCGATCAGGCCCTCGGTGTCGGCGGACGAGGCGGGTTCGGGCTCCGGCGCAGGGACCGTCTGCTGAGGAGGCTGCGGCTTGGCCTTTCGGGCGGCCTTCTTCGCGGCGGACTTGGCGGACCCGTCGCCCTCGGTGTCGGCGCGGCCCGCATCGGTCGGCGGCGCCCAACCCTCGGTGCGCGCTGACTCGGGGGCCGGACGGGCGGTCCCCTCCGGCTTATCGTCGTTCGGCAAGTCGCTCATGCTTGCCGCTTATCAGAGCCGGTCTCGACAGGCGAGACGGGTTGTGCACGGGGGCAGGTGCCCTCAACGCAAAGAGGCGGCCCGCTGGGACCGCCTCGAAGACCGGATCGCGGGTCGGGGACCCGTCGGCGTCAGAGCCTGGGCGAACGCCCGCGCATCACACCGAACACGGCGGAGATCAGGAACAGCGCGATCGCCACGAAGAAGACGATCTTGGCCGCCTCCATCGCCGTGCCGGCGATGCCGCCGAAACCGAGGAGCGCCGCCACGAGAGCGACGACGAGAAACGTGACAGCCCAACCGATCATGGCATCCTCGCGTTATTCGGGTCGGTTCAGTTGTGGAACCCGCGCGCGGCGGGTTCCGTTCCGGTCGCGCTCGACGATCAGAGCTTGTCGGTGGCGGACTTCACCGCGCTCTTGGCGTCGCCGACCGTGCCCTGGGCCTTGCCCTTGAGCTCCTGAGCGGCGCCCTCGGCCTTGAGCTTGTCGTTGCCGGTCACGTCGCCGATGCCCTGCTTGGCCTTGCCGAGGGCCTCGTTGGCGACGCCCTTGATCTTGTCGGTGGTGCTGCTCATGGCGTTGTCCTCTTGCTCGATCTGCGGCGACGCCGCACTGGTTCCTGAAACGGTCACGGTCGGCGGAATGTTCCAGGCCTTAACATTGACCTGGATCAGGCGAGCCCGCTGCCCGATGCCCGTCGCGTCAGTGGAATGAGAACAGCTTGGCTGCCGATCCGATCCATCCGGCCAGGGCGGAAGCGTCCGGAAGCCTGACCGCGCTCGATCACGCTTTCGCGGCCGCCCGCGCCGCGGCCGCGGCCGGGGAGGTCCCGGTCGGCGCCGCGGTGGTCCGGGACGGGACCGTCCTGGCGGTCGCCCACAATCGGCCGCGCGAACTGCACGATCCGACGGCGCATGCGGAGATCCTGGCGATCCGCGCGGCCTGCGCCACGCTCGGCACCGAGCGCCTCGTCGGCTGCGATCTCTACGTCACCCTGGAACCGTGCCCGATGTGTGCCGGCGCGATATCCTTCGCCCGGATCCGGCGGCTCTACTACGGCGCGGCCGATCCGAAGGGGGGCGGGGTCGAGCACGGGCCGCGCGTCTTCGACCAGCCGACCTGTCACCACGCGCCGGAAGTCTACGGTGGTTTCCGCGAGCGCGAGGCGGCGGCCCTGCTCAGGGCGTTCTTCGCGCAACGCCGGGACTGACGTGATGACCGGCGACCGAAAAGGTTCCTATCGGCCCGGGGCGGGCCAGCGGAGGAGGGCACGATGATCCCGACCTATTCAAGAGCCCTGATCGTCGGGGCAGGCTCCGGCCTCAGCGCGTCGCTCGCGCGCGTGCTTGCGGCCGACGGCATGGCGGTCGGCCTCGCCGCCCGGAACGTCGACAAGCTCGCCGCGCTGGCGGCCGAGACGGGCGCGGCGGTCCACGCCTGCGACGCCAGCCAGCCCGCGGAGGTCGAGGCCCTGTTCGCCCGCCTCGAACCCGCGCTCGGCGGCCCCCCGGACGTCGTCGTCTACAACGCGAGCGGCCGCCTCCGCGGCCCGGTCGCCGACCTCGATCCGGACGCGGTTGCCCGGGCCCTGATGGTGTCGGCGTATGGCGGATTCCTGGTGGCGCAGGCCGCGGCGCGCCGGATGCTGCCGCGCCGCCACGGCGCGATCCTGCTGACCGGCGCGTCGGCGAGCGTGAAGGGCTTCGCCGAGTCGTCGCCGTTCGCCATGGGGAAGTTCGCCCTGCGGGGACTCGGCCAGAGCCTCGCTCGCGAATTGCAGCCCCGGGGCATTCACGTCGCCCACATCGTGATCGACGGCGCGATCCGCAATCCGGCCCGCGGCGGCGAGCCGCCGGAGGCGCCCGACAGCCACCTCGATCCCGACGCCATCGCCCGGGCCTATCGCGACCTCCTGCGTCAGGACCGAAGCGTCTGGACCTCCGAGCTGGAACTGCGTCCCTGGACGGAACGGTTCTGACGCCGCCTCAGGGGTTCACCCGCAGGCCGAGCAGGAAGGTGTTCTCCCGGAAGCTGGATCCGGCGACCGTGCTGTCAAACTTCTGATAGATGTAAGTGCCGCGCAGGGTCAGCCAGCGGGTGAAGTGGTAGTCGAGCCGCGCGGTCGCCGAGAAGCCGTTCTCGCGGATGCTGCTGCTCTGGTAGTCGTTCCGGAGATACGATCCGCCGAGGACGATCGAGAGGTTGCGCAGCAGGTCATGCTGCACTTCCAGCGTGGCGACCTCGGTGAGCACGCCGCTGGAGCCCGGGATCGTCGTCTCGGTAACGCCGGTCGCGGCGGTGAACCGCACGGTGGTGAGCGGGCTCGCCGCCCAGACGAGGGCCGCGTTGAGCAGCGGGGCGTTGATGTCGCGCAGGCTCGGATCGACGTAGGTCCGGTGCTGGATGCCGGCCGAGATCTCGCCCGTCACCGAGCGCGCGAGGCCGATGCTCGTTCCGAAGGCGACCGCGATGCCGTCCGAATCCCGTCGGATGCCCGTCGCGTCGAAGCGCTGGTCGTAGACGCGCGTATCGCCGAGCAGATCGATGAACGGGCTGAAATCCGGATTGATCTCGTAGGCCGTGCGCAGTTGCAGGCTGTACTGGTTCAGGTTGCGGTCGGACTGGTTGACGATCGTCCCGTCCGCGAGGCGCGCATTGTCGAACTCGGAGCGGTCGACGGACCCACGCAGGGTGACCGACAGGCGGTTGAACGTCTCCGTGGCCCCGAGCGAACCGCCGTAGACGGCCAGGAGCGGCCGCGTCGTGGCGGTGGCGGCCTGGAGGTTGGCGCTCGACGTCCGCTGCGTGTCCACCAGGAACCGCCCCTCCGCGTCGATGCGCAGGTCCCGGTTGGCGTCGATGCGCAGCCGGACCACGCCGTCGGCCGCGGGGCGGCTCGCCGCCTCGTTCTGCGGCGTCTCCAGGTAGGATCCCCGGAGAGAGCCCTGGAGCGAGCTGGAGGCCCAGTTGCTGCGGAAGTCGACCGTGGCGTCGGTGCGCAGCGCGACCGAGCCCTTGGCGATCTGGCGGGTGGTCTGGTCCGGATTCGTGTCGTAGCCGACGCTCTGCGCGAAGGTCGGGAGCACCGTGAAGGTCCCGACCTGATAGCCGATCGGCGCGTAGGCCGGGTCGGTCGGGATCGCGCGCGCCAGGTCGGTGCCAAGGATGAAGCCCGGGGTCAGGAGCCCGAGAGCCGGCGCGATGGACTGGAACGGGAGGGTCGGCCGGATCGGCGTCACGACCTGCGGGTTCGGAACGCCGACCACTGCCTGTTGGACCACCGGCGTCAGCCGCAGCGCCGGCGGCGGGATCTGCGTCACGTCCTGGGTCACTCGCCGCGTCGCGGAGCCGATCCGCCGCGGCGGCGCGGCCCGCGTGCGCAGGAGGGTCGACGGCGCGAGGTTGGCCGGCGCCGTCGAGGATCCGCCGGTGCGCCGTCCCCCCGTGGTGACGCGGGTGCTGAGCTGGGACAAGCCGGGCTGACCCGGGATCTGCGTGGGCGCGGGGGGCGAGAGCGGTGATCGGAGGCTGTCGCCGCCGGTCTGCTCGCCGCCGGTCGCGTCGCCGCCGAGCGCGCCGCGGGTCTGGTCGCGGTTCAGGCCGTCCGGGATGCTGCGCTTGAGCGCGGGCAGACCGTTCGGGGCCGTGTCCTGGCCGATACCGGGATTGTCGGGCTGCCCGGTGACAGGGCTCGTCGCATCGAACCGCTGGGCTGCCGCGGGCGCCGCGAGCGCGACTCCGAGCGCCGCCGCGACGAGCCGCATCCTCCGCCGTTCCCACCGGTCAGCCGCCGTCCGCACCTGATCCCGGTCTCCGCCAAAGTCCCCGGCACCCGCGTGCGGAGATTACAGGTCACGCCGCCCCAGAACAGGTTGCCGGCATGGTTAACGAACCCTAGCGGCGACGTGGTTAATGGCCCGTCAACGGCCTCGTGGCGGCAGGATCCGGCAGCGACGCAGCGATCTGACTTGTCCATCACGAATACGATTGAGATTTCGCGTATACTATGCTAAAGACGCTCAGACTTCGATCGCATCCGATAGGGATTGATCGACCCGAACAACTGTAACTCCTGAGGTTTGACGTGAGTGAGAACGCAGGCAGCGAGCACGGCCCGGCGATCGGGCTCGCAGTCGATATCGTCGCCGCTTACGTGTCGAACAATTCCGTTCCGGTGTCGGAACTTCCCGGATTGATCGGCGGGATCCACGCGGCGCTGAACGGTTTGACAACTCAAGGTCGCGCCGCGAATTCGGCGGTTGAAAAATTAAGTCCGTCCCAGATCCGCAAGTCGGTCACGACTGATCATATTGTCAGCTTCGAGGACGGGAAGCCGTACAAGACGCTCCGGCGGCACCTGACGCTGCGCGGCCTGACGCCCGAGGCCTACCGCGAGAAGTGGGGTTTGCCGCGGGACTATCCGATGACCGCGGCGAGCTATTCGGCGCAGCGATCCGAGCTGGCCCGCGCCCTCGGCCTCGGACAGCAGCGCCGCAAGACCCGCGGCGGGACCGCGGCCGCACCCGAGGCGCCGCCCGCGCCGGCCGCCAAATCGCGGGGCCGGAAGAAGGTGCTGGCCGAGTAAGGGGACGACCAAGGACTGGGCTGTTCCGCGTTCCCGGCGCGCCGCTCGACCGATCGGCAGCACCCTGATCGGGCCGCGGCGGTGGACGCGCACCGACGTCCCGTGCCCCTGCGCGTCGCGCAACTGTGCGCCGCGCCCCCGACGCTATCCAACGGCGACCGCGCTGCGATGCTGCTCTGCACCATCGGAACCCGCCCGCGCCGAAGGACGTCCCCGTGCCGCCTCTGCCGATCCTCGCCCTCGCCGTCGCCTCGTTCGGGATCGGCACCACCGAATTCGTCATCATGGGCCTGCTCCCGGAGGTGGCGCAGAGCTTCGGCGTCACCATTCCGCAGGCGGGCTATCTGGTCTCGGGCTACGCCATGGGCGTGGTCGTCGGCGCGCCGATCGTGGCCATCGCTACCGCGGGACTGCCGCGCAAGACCGCGCTCCTCGCGCTGATGGCCGTGTTCCTCGCGGGCAACCTCGGTTGCGCGCTGGCACCCAGCTACGGCCTCCTGATGGCCGCGCGGATCCTGACGGCCTTCGCCCACGGCGCGTTCTTCGGCATCGGCGCCGTCGTGGCGCGGGATCTCGTGCCGCGGGAGAAGCGGACGCAGGCGGTCTCGCTGATGTTCGCGGGCCTCACCCTCGCCAATGTGCTCGGCGTGCCGCTCGGCACCGCCCTCGGGCAGGAGGCGGGCTGGCGCTCGACCTTCTGGGCGGTGGTCGTGATCGGGCTCGCGGCGGGGCTCGCGATCCAGCTCTGCGTGCCGGATGGGCTCCCCGGGACGCGCGGCCGGCTCGTCAGCGAGTTCCGCGCGCTCGGGCGCTGGCCGGTGCTGCGGCCGATGCTGATCTCGACCCTGTCCTCGGTGAGCTTCTTCACGGTGTTCACCTACGTCACGCCGTTCCTGACCGGGGTGACCGGTTTCACGCCGCAGGGCGTGACCGGCGTGCTGTTCGCCGCCGGCACAGGCCTGACCGTCGGCAATCTGCTGGGCGGCCATCTGGCCGACCGCGGTCCGATGGCTACGATCATCGGCAGTTTCCTGGGCATCGTGGCGGCCCTGCTGGTGCTCGCCGCGGTCGCGCACCATCCCGTGCTCACGGTGGCGGTGGTGGTGCTCTGGTCGGGGCTGGTCTTCGCCCTCGTCTCGCCCCTGCAGATCTGGGTCGTGGAGGCGGCCAGCGACGCCCCGAACCTCGCCTCCACGTTGAACCAGGGCGCCTTCAATCTCGGCAACGCCGCCGGCGCCTGGATCGGCGGCACGGCGCTGACGCTCGGGGCCGGTTACGGCCAGCTGCCGCTGATCGCCGCGGCGGTGTCGCTCGCCGGTCTCGGGCTGGTGCTCACCGCGGTCAGTCGCGGGCGCCAGGGCGCCGCCCCGGCATCCGCGCTCGGCGCCTGATCGCTCAGTCGGTCCGGACGAGGTCGCCGAGCAGGCTCGCCGCCACGGTCGCCTTGGACACCGTCAGGCCGGACGCGCTGATCGCGTCGACGGCCTCGCGGATCCGGGCGAGCGGTGCGCCGCGCGCCCGGATCCAGGCCTCCACCGCGTCCGGCCCGGCGCCGAGATCCGCCACCACCTCGGCCGTGAGCTTGCGGTGCGCGGCGGCGATGCCGGCGCCCGCCCGCTCCAGGGCGACGCGGTCGAACGTGTCGGCCACCGGCACGGTCCGGGCCGCGGCGGCGAGATCGTCCAGGCGGAAGGCGTGTTCCAGGGCGAAATGCGTCGCCGCGACCTCCTCGACCGGCCGGCCGCTGGCCTCGGCCACCCGGACGATGTCGGGGCCGGAGACCAGCGCCCCGAGCGAGGCGAGGCGCCGCGCCTGGGTCGGCGCCATGCCGTGCCCGGTCAGCTCAGACTCGCGGGCGCCGATCGTCGCCAGCGCCTCGTCGCCGAGCACCTTGGGCAGGGCCGCCTCCACGGCGGCGATGCCGTCCCTATAGCGGGCGACCACCGGCGCGAGGCCGCCGCTCAGGTCGAGGTTGCGGATGAACCACACGATGCGGTTCGTCAGCAGATCCTGCACCTCCGCGTAGAGGTCGAGCTGCCCCGTGCCGGAGACCCGGCCCGCGAGGCCGTCGATGGCGAGGTTCAGCTCCATCAGGCCGAACGCGTCGCGAGTTACCGCGTAGGCCTTGGCGATGGTCGCGGCGTCGGCCCCGGTGCCGTCGACGAGGCGCGTCACCAGCGACGGGCCGCCGCGGTTGACGATGATGTTGGCGAGTGCCGTGGCGATGATCTCGCGGCGCAGCCGATGGCCCTTGACGGCGTCCGGGAAGCGATCGCGCAGGGCTTTCGGGAAGTAGCGCTGCAGCTCGCGGTCGAAATACGGGTCGTTCGGCACGGCGCTCTCGAGGATCGCGTCGTGCAGCGACAGCTTCGCGTAGGCCAGCAGCACCGCGTATTCCGGCCGGGTCAGCCCCTCGTTCCGCCGCATGCGCTCGGCGAGCGTGCCGTCGTCCGGCAGGAACTCCACCGCCCGGTCGAGCCGCCCCTCCGCCTCCAGCGCCTGCATCGTCCGCATCGCGAAGCCGGTCTCGCCGAGGCCGCCGCGCTGGGCGAGGGACAGGGCGAGCGTCTGCAACTCGTTGTTGCGCAGCACGAGGCGCCCCACCTCGTCGGTCATGTCGGCGAGAAGGGCGTTGCGCGCCTCGTAGCTGAGCCTCCCGTCCCGCTCCGGCGTCATGAGCGCGATCTTGATATTGACCTCGACGTCCGAGGTGTTCACGCCGGCCGAGTTGTCGATGGCGTCGGTGTTGAGCCGGACGCCCGCGCGCGCCGCCTCGATGCGTCCGCGCTGCGTCAGGCCGAGATTCGCGCCCTCGCCGATGACCTTCGCGCGCAGCTCCGGCCCGGTGATGCGCAGGGCATCGTTGGCGCGGTCGCCGGCATCCTCGTCGGTCTCGGTGGTGGCCCGGACATAGGTGCCGATACCGCCGAACCAGAGCAGGTCGGCGGGCGCCTTCAGGATCGCCAGCATCAATTCGGTAGGCGTCGCTTCGGACCGATCGAAGCCCAGTGCGGACCGAATCGCGTCCGAGAGCGGCACGGTCTTCAGGCTGCGCGAGAACACGCCGCCGCCGTCCGAGATCAGGCTCCTGTCGTAGTCCGCCCAGGAGGACCGCCCCAGGTCGAACAGACGCCGCCGCTCGGCGAAGCTGCGCGCGGCGTCCGGGTTCGGGTCGAGGAAGATGTCGCGGTGGTCGAAGGCCGCGATCAGGCGGAGGCTCGCGGAGAGCAGCATGCCGTTGCCGAACACGTCGCCCGACATGTCGCCGACGCCGACCGTGACGATGGGGTCGGTCTGCACGTCGACATCGATCTCGCGGAAGTGCCGGCGCACCGCCTCCCAGGCGCCGCGGGCAGTGATGCCCATGCCCTTGTGGTCGTAGCCCTGGCTGCCGCCGGACGCGAACGCGTCGCCCAGCCAGTGGCCCTTCTCCAGCGAGAGGGCGTTGGCGATGTCCGAGAAGGTGGCCGTACCCTTGTCGGCCGCCACCACCAGATAGGCGTCGTCGGGATCGTGCCGCACCGTGTCGGGCGGCGGCACGATGGCGTTGTCGACGATGTTGTCGGTCAGCTCGAGGAGCGTGCGGATGAAGATCCGGTAGCTCTCGGTCCCCTCCTGCATCCAGCCGGCCCGGTCGGAGGCCGGCGGCAGCCGCTTCGGGAAGAAGCCGCCCTTCGCGCCGACCGGCACGATCACGGCGTTCTTCACCTGCTGGGCCTTCACGAGGCCGAGGATCTCGGTGCGGAAATCCTCCGGCCGGTCGGACCAGCGCAGCCCGCCACGGGCGACGTAGCCGAAGCGCAGGTGCACGCCCTCGACGCGGGGCGCGTAGACGAAGATCTCGAAGAACGGCCGCGGCAGCGGCATCGCCGTCACCTTCGCGCAGGCGAACTTGAAGCTGATCGTCTCCCGAGGCTGCCCGTCGGCGCCGGTCTGGTAGAAGTTCGTCCGCACCGCCGCCTCGACGAGATTGACGAACCGACGCAGGATCCGGTCGTCGTCGAGGCTCGTGACACCGGCGAGGGCGGTCTCGATGCCGGCGCGCACCTCCGCCTCCTGGGCTGTCCGGTCGCCGGCGAGGGCGGGGTCGAACCGGGCGCGGAACAGGGCCACGATCGCGCGCGCGATCCCGGCGTGGCGGCTCAGCGTGCCCGCGAGATAGTCCTGCCCGTAGCGGATGCGCAGCTGGCGCAGGTAGCGGCCGAGGGCCCGGAGCAGGGCCGCCTCCCGCCAGGGCAGGGCAGCCTCCAGGACGAGCCGGTTGTAGCCGTCGGACTCCGCGATGCCGTCCGCGATGGCGAGCATCGCCGCCTCCAGCGGCCGCTCCAGCGCCGCGAGGTCGATCGGGGCGCCGGTGGCGCGCTCGATCAGCATGTCGTGCAGCCAGACCCGCGCGGCCTCCTCCGTGCCGGACGGCGCGATCTGGTACGTGCGCTCGTTGAGGACGCGGAAGCCGAGATTCTCCAGCGCCGGGACCCGGTCGGACAGCGCGATCGCCGTGCCGCGCGAGAACGCCTTTAGGCGGACCTGCGCGGCGGCGTCGCTGGGGCGCCGATCGAGATGGACAGCCCGCGGCTGCGTCTCACCGAGGCCGTCGAGGATCAGCACGTCCGCGACGGCGCTCTCGGGCTGGAAATCGTCCCGGTAGGCGGCCGAGAACGCGTCGCCGTATCGGGCGGCCAGCCGGCGCGCGCGGTCGCCGCCCTGGGATTCGGCCAGCGCCGCCCGCAGCGCGTCGCCCCAGGTCCGGACCAGGGCGACGATCCCGGCCTCGAGGGAGGCGGGATCGTGCTCGGGGCTGCCCTGATCGGGCAGGCCGATGATGTAGTGGATCCGGGCCAGCGAGCCTTCCGGATAGTCGGGGTAGGCCGCGCTGAGCCGCCCGCGGTAGGTCTCGGCCAGATAGCTGCCGATCCGGCCGCGAACCGCGGAATCGTAGCGGTCCTTCGGGACGTAGACGAGCAGCGAGACGAACCGGCCGAACCGGTCGGGGCGGGACAGCACGCGGACCCGCGGCCGGTCGGCCAGCGCGGCGATCGCCAGGGTGAACCGGTAGAGCCGCTCGCTGTCGATCTGGAAGAGCTCGTCCCGCGGGTAGCCCTCCAGCACGGCGAGGAGGCTCCGGCCGGCATGGCTCGTCGGGTCCAGGCCGGCGCGATCGACCACGGCCTCCACCTTCCGGCGCAGCACGGGCACCTCGCGGGCTGGGCTCGTGTAGGCGGAGGCGGTGAACAGGCCGACGATCCGCACCTCGCCCGAGAGTTTGCCGAGGCCGGAGAACAGCTTGACGCCGACATAGTCCAGGTAGGCCGAGCGGTGGACCCGCGACTTCACGCTGGCCTTGGTGATGATCAGCGGCTGCGGCTCCTCCAGGAATGCGAGGATCTCCGGCGTGTAGTCCACCGGCGTCCGGCCCCGGCGCAGGGGCGTGGCGCCGGGATCGCGGAGCACGCCGAGGCTCGACCCCTCGACCAGTGGGTGGGCTTCGCCGGCGATGCCGTGCTCCTGCATGCCGAGGATGAGGAACTGGCCGTCCGTCAGCCATTCGAGGAAGGCGCGCGCCTCCTCGGTCTCCGTTTCCGGCATCGGCGTCGGCCCGCGCCCGAGATCGGCGGCGAGGTCGGTGAGGCGCGCCAGCATGGCGTCGCGGTCGTCACCCGCCAGGGCGACGTCGCGGTAGACGGCCGCGAGGGCGTTCAGGAGCCGCTCGCCGGTCTCAACCGCCAGGCGGTCGAGATGGATGTGGATGAAGCTCTCGCGCGCGAGACTCCCCTGCGCGTCAGCGGTCGTCTCTCCGACCACCCGGATGAGCCCGCCCGCGCCGTCCCGCTCCACGCCGAGGATCGGGTGCGCGACGAGCTGCGGAGCGAGGCCCTGCTCGGTCAGTTCAGCCAGGGTCGAGTCCAGCAGGAATCGCCGGTTGTCGTTGATGACCTCGAGGACCGTCGTCTCGCACGGACGGCCGTCGCGCACCAGCTCGCGGTCGCTCAGGCGCATCCGCGCCGGGTCGCCGGGCCTGCGGGGCTCGGACAGGAAGGCGCGGGCGCGGGCGGCGAGGTCCGCCAGGACCGAGGCGTCGTAGGGGGCGAGATCCTCCGGTGTCACGCGGCCGAACAGGTCGCGGACGAAGCCGCCCGGGCCGCCCTGCTCGGTGACGATGTCGGCGGCCGCCTCTATCAGCCCGGCGCGGGCCGTCTTCTGCTCCGAGGAGGACAACGCCGTCGCGGTCTCGAGTGTCATCGCGCTTCTCCCGAACCGGGTCACTCGCCCCAGCGATAGCAGCGTGACCGGCCGTGTCGATGACGGCGCCCGGCCGTTTCCGCGCCGACGGGTGTCGATCGTCGCGAACCGTCAGCGTCGGCTTGCCGGGCGCGCGATGCGTGCATATACACCTATGCCATGAGCGCCCCGTCGCCCGAGCCGTGCACCTGCTCCGCCCTGCGTCGCGCCACGCGGGCGCTGACGGCGAGCTATGACGCCGCCCTGAAGCCGACCGGCCTCCGGGTGACGCAATTCGCGATCCTGCGCCATCTGGACCGGCTCGGGCCGGTCCCGGTCTCGCGCCTCGCTGCCGAGGCGGCGCTGGAGCGGACCACGATGGGCCGCAACCTCGACCCGCTCAAGCGCCGCGGCCTCGTCGCCATCACCCCCGGCGCGGCGGATCCGCGCGAGCGCCGCGTGTCCCTGACCGCGTCGGGCCGGGAGGCTCTCGCGGTCGCGACGCCCTACTGGCGCGAGGCGCAGAGCCGCATCAATGCCCGGGTCGATCCCGCGACCGTCTCCGCGGTGGCGGAGGCCCTGATCTCCGCCGCCTGACCGATCTGCACCGCTTCCGGAGCCCGTCCATGACCGCCCTGACAGAGACGCGCCCCGGCTCGCGCCTGCACTATGCCTGGACCGTCGTCGCGGTGACCTTCCTGGTCCTGCTCGTCGGGGCCGGGGTCCGCGCCACGCCGAGCGTGCTGATCGTCCCCTGGGAGCGGGAGTTCGGCTGGACGGCGGCCACGATCGGCGTCGGCATCGCGCTCAATATCTTCCTGTACGGGATGATCGGCCCGTTCGCGGTGGCGATCATCGAGCGGTTCGGCCTGCGGCGCTCGGTCTGCGGCGCGCTGCTGATCCTGGCGATCGGCACCGCCGCCACGAGCCTGATGACCGCGCCGTGGCAGATGGTCCTGCTCTGGGGCCTGGTCGTCGGATCCGGATCCGGCATGGTGGCCAACGTGCTCGGCGCCACCGTGGCAGGTCGCTGGTTCGCCAAGCGCCGGGGCCTCGTGCTCGGCCTGCTGACCGCGAGCAGCGCAACGGGGCAGCTCGTCTTCCTGCCGATGCTGGCCTCGATCGCGGTGGGGCAGGGGTGGCGGTCCGTCTCCCTGGTGGTCGCCGGCGCGACCCTGGCGTTGATCCCGCTGGCCGCTCTGTTCCTGCGCGACCGACCGGCAGATCTCGGGCTACCCCGCTACGGCGAGGACGCGGTGACGCCGACGCCGGTTCTGACCGAGAACCCGGCCGTGCGGGCGCTTCGCGGTCTGCGCATCGGCCTGCGCTCCCGGGATTTCTGGCTGCTCGCCGGGACGTTCTTCATCTGCGGCGCCTCGACCAACGGGCTGATCGGCACCCACCTGATCCCGGCCTGCATCGATCACGGCATCGCCGAGGTCACGGCCGCCGGCCTTCTGGCGCTGATGGGGATCTGCGACCTGATCGGCACCACGGCGTCGGGCTGGCTCACCGACCGGTTCGACTCGCGCAAGCTCCTCGCCTGGTACTACGGGCTGCGCGGCCTCTCGCTGATCTTCCTGCCCTACTCGTTCGATTACAGCTTCTACGGATTGTCGCTGTTCGCGGTCTTCTACGGGCTCGACTGGATCGCCACGGTTCCGCCCACCGTCCAGCTCGCGGGCAAATCCTTCGGGGAGGAGAACGCCGCGCTGATGTTCGGCTGGATCGCGGCCGCGCACCAGATCGGCGCGGCGTCCGCGGCGTGGCTCGCCGGCATGGTCCGGACCGAGAGCGGCACCTATCTCGGTGCCTTCGTGTCGGCCGGCCTGCTCTGCCTGGTCGCCGCCATGATGGCCGCCTTCGTCGGTCGGAAACCGAGCGAGCCGGTCCTGCGCCCGCTGCCGGCCTGAACTGCGCGGCGCGGGCAGGGTTGTCACAACTGCGCCGCGAAGGACGAGCCCTGGTCGGCGCGTTCCAGCGCATTCCGAGAGCCCGCCGTGACCATCGCGATTCGGCCCGTCCCGCCGGTCCAGGACGTCCGCGCCCCGCGACCCTGGTCGGGGCCGGGCTTCGCCGAGTTCGTCGCCATCATCGCCCTGATGATGGCGGTGACGGCAATCTCCATCGACAACCTGCTGCCCGCGTTCCCGGCCATCGAGGCGCGCTTCGCCGTGCCCGATCCCAACCGGCTGCAGCTCCTCGTCTACGTCTACATGATCGGCTTCGGCTTCGCGCAGATCGTCTACGGACCGGTCTCCGACGCCCTCGGGCGCCGGCCGGTGCTGCTGGCGAGCCTCGCCATTTACGTGGTCGGCTGCGGCCTCGCCATGGTGGCGCCGAGTTTCGGCTGGCTGCTCGCCGCGCGGATCATCCAGGGCATCGGCGCCGCCGGCGGGCGGGTGCTGTCGGTGGCGATCGTGCGCGACCGGTTCGCCGGCCGCGAGATGGCGAGCGTGATGTCGCTCACCATGATGGTGTTCCTGATCGTCCCGATGATCGCGCCGGCGATCGGCGGCATGATGCTGGCGCTGGGCTCGTGGGTCTACGTCTTCGTCTCGATGCTGGTCCTCGCCTTCTGGCTGACGCTCTGGTTCTCCCTGCGGATGCCCGAGACCCTGCACCCGGAGTACCGCCGGCCGCTCTCGCCGGCCGCGACCTGGGAGGCGATTCGGCTGACGCTGAAGACCCGCGTCGCCGTCGGCTACGCCACCGCGCTCGGGCTGATGACCGGCTGCATCATGGGCTACGTCGGCTCGGCCCAGCAGGTCTTCGATACCGGCCTGTACCACCTCGGCCCGCTCTTCCCGCTGGCCTTCGGGCTCGTGGCCGGCGCCATGGGCGCGGCGACGCTGATCAACGCCCGCGTGGTCCGGCGGCTCGGGATGCGAGCGATGTCGCACAGCGGCGTCATCGCGTTCACGCTGGTCGGCTTGGTGCAGGTCGGCGTCGGCCTCGCCTATCGCGGCCACCCGCCGCTGGCGCTGTTCCTCTCGATCCTCGCGGTGAACCAGTTCCTGATCAGCTTCGCGATGCCGAATTTCAACGCCCTCGCGCTGGAGCCGCTCGGCGCCATCGCCGGCACGGCCTCGTCGTTCCTGGGTTTCTACACGACGATCCTGGGCGCGCTCTGCGGCTTCCTGATCGGCCAGTCCTTCGACGGCACGGTGCTTCCCGTGGCGATCGGCTACGCCAGTCTGGGCGCCCTGGCGCTCCTCGTGGTCGCCTGGACCGAGCGCGGCCGACTCTTCCGCGGCGGCGTCGGCGGTTGAACGGGCGCCCTTAACGCGGTCTTCAGCGGAAAGTTGCAAAGCTCCGGTCCTGATCCCCGCCGACCGGACACGCCCATGCTCGCCCGCGCCCAGGACGGAACCCTCCTCGTCGCGCGCCTGCTGCTGGCCGCCGCGCTCCTGCCGACCGGGATCGCCCGGGCGCTCAACGTGTCGGGATTCGCGCTGACGCTCGCGGGGGCCGGGATGCCGTTTCCCAATGGCGTCGCCACCGCCGCCGTGCTGGTCCAGGTATTCGGACCGCTCGCCCTGATCCTCGGGGTCCTGCCCGGGCTCACCGGCTTGGCGCTCGCGCTGTTCGCCGCCGTGACGGCCTTCGTGCTCCACCCGTTCTGGTACTATGTGGGACCCGCCGCGGTCGCCGAGCGCGCGCTGATGCTGGCCGATCTCGGCCTCGCGGGCGGGTTCCTCATGTACGCCCTGAGCGGTCCGGGCGCCCTCAGCTGGCAGGGCTGGCGCGCCGGAACCCGCGCGGCGGCGCCGAGCGCGAAGCCCGCCGCCGCGAAGGCGTCCGGCAAGGGCAGCGCGCCGCGGAACGGCGGCAAGCGCGCTGCCGGCAGGCCGCCGGCCCGCGCCGCGGCCTGATCAGCCGTGCCGCGGCCTCATCTCGGTCGTCGGGGCGGGCGGCGCGGCAGCCATCTTCCGCCCGGAGATCTCCGCGCCGGCATCCGGCGACAGGTTGCGGAAGGCCAGTGCCGAGGCCGCCGAGATCACGGCGACGGCGAAGAAGGCGGGCCCGAAATCCGACGCCTGGATCTCCGTCCGACCGTGAAACCCGGCATTTCCCTCGAGCGCCAGCGCGCCGAGCGTGACGCCGAGGCTCAGCGACAGCTGCTGGCAGACGCTGGCGAAGCTCGTGGCCGCGCTCATCTCCTTCGATTCGAGATCGGCGTACGCGATGGCGTTGACGCAGGTGAATTGGATGGAGCGCGAGCAGCCGCCGACGAACAGCAGGATCACCATGATCCAGTGGGACGTCTGCGCGGTGTAGAACCCGTTGACCGCCAGGAAGGCCGAGGCGAGCAGCGCGTTCCAGACCATCAGCGCGCGGAAGCCGGTGCGGCGCAGGATTCGCGGACCCAGGGTCTTCACGAACATCGCGCCGGCCGCCGCCGCGAAGGTGATCAGGCCGGACTGCAGCGCGTCGAGCCCGAAGCCGACCTGCAGCATCAGCGGCAGCAGGAACGGGATGGCACCGGTGCCGATCCGGAACAGGCTGCCGCCGAGCACCGCGACTCGGAAGGTCGGCCGCTGCATCAGGTCGAGCCGGACGATCGGGTAGGCCACCCGCCGGGCATGCGCCCAGTAGAGGGGCAGGAGCACCGCGCCCGCGGCGAGGCAGCCCCACGAGACGGCCGCCGGCAGCAGGTGGCGGCCGAGGGAGGCGAGGCCGAGCATCAGGGCGGCGAGGCCGGTCCCGAGCAGCACGAAGCCGAGGAGATCGAGGGGCGGCCGCTCCGGCTCGCGCACATCCTCGAAGTACAGGCTCGCCAGGACGATTCCGGCGCAGCCGATCGGCAGGTTGATGAAGAAGATCCAGCGCCAGTCGAACCACGTGGTGATCAGGCCGCCCACCGGCGGACCCAGCACCGGGCCGACGAGGGCCGGGAAGGTCAGGTAGGCCAGCGCCGTGACGAGCTGCGATTTCGGCACGCTGCGCAGCACCACGAGCCGTCCGACCGGCACCATCATGGCGCCGCCCATGCCCTGGAGGAACCGCGCGGCGACGAACCACGCGAGCCCGTTCGCGGCCGCGCAGGCGAGCGAGCCCGCCATGAACACCACGAGGGCCGCGCGGAACACGGTCCGCGACCCGTACCGGTCCGCCATCCAGCCGCTTACGGGGATGAAGATCGCGAGGCTGACCAGGTAGGAGGTCAGCGCGAGCTTGAGGGCGATCGGGTCCTCGTGAAGGCTCGCCGCGATGCTCGGGAGCGCCGTGGCGATCACCGTGGAATCGGTGTTCTCCATGAACAGCGCGGTGGCGACCGTCAGGGGGACGATCCAGAGCGGTCTTTGGGCGGTGGCAGGCATCACACAGCAGACGCATGGCGCGCCGCCGCGGTTGCACGGCAGCGCGGCCACCTCGCACCCTCGTGTTTCGCGAATGTATCCATCGTGCAACAGAGGTTGAGCAGCGGCGCGGAGCCACCTTTTTCGCGGGTGCTCCAATGGCTAAGTTTCCATCACGCGTCCGTGAGGCCGCTTCAGCCGGCCCGGGGCCGGCGCGCGAGGAACTCGATGCAGTCCAGCCCCAGCAAGATCCGCTCCCTGCCGCGGATCGCCGCCGGCGTCGCCCTCCTGTCGATGGTGGCCGCCTGCGGCACCGTCCTGCTCAACGATCGCGGCTCGCTCACGCGCTACGACCGGCTGAAGTCCAGCGATCAGGTCGCCTCGGCCTCGCGGATCTACGTCGACCGGCCGGCCCTGGCGAAGGCCCGCACGGTGCGCATCATCCCGACGGCGTTCCACGCGGACGTGTCCGGTGCCGCCCCGCTGACCGCGGCCGAGCGGCGCCTCATCGCGAACGCCGCCGACCGGGCGCTCTGCTACGACCTGTCGCTGAAGTACGACATCGTCACGAGCCGTGATGCCGACCTGACCGTGCGGGCGCAGGTCACCCGCGTCGAGCCGACCGATCTCCTCGGGGCCGGCGCGACCATCGCGGGCTCCGCGGGCGTGACCGTGGCGTCGCAGCTCGGCCTGAGCTTCGCCGAGGGCGTCGGGCGCGTGCCGATCCCGCGCGTGCCGATCGGGCTCGGCAGCCTGACCGTCGAGGCCGAGGCGCTGGACCGGCGTCGCGAGCAGCGGGCCGCCATGGTGTGGGGCGGCGCGGCGAACTCCTTCACCAGCCAGCCGCGCTTCTCCCGCGCCAGCGACGCCTACGACCTCGCCGGCGAGTTCGGCCAGGATTTCGGCTACATGCTGGCGACCGGCGACGACCCGTTCACGGCCCCCAACACGATCCCGACCTGGGACCGGATCCGCATCACGACCCTCGGCGAGGCGCCCCTCGACCCCGACTGCGAGGCGTTCGGCCGCGCTCCGGGCATCGACGGCATGCTCGGCGACTATATCGGCCTGCCGCCCGAGTACACCGACAAGGGCCCGGCCGCGCCGGCGATGCGCTAGGCCGCTCGCCGCCGTGCCCGCTCCCCTCGGTAGACGGCGGGGGGCCTCGGTCCTGACGGCTGAGATCCCGTCAGGACGCCGCCGCGCGCCTCGACCGGGCGTGGATAAGCCCCGAGCCATGCGCGTTTTCGCGCTGCGACGCATCAACCGCGCATTGGCGCCCTCGCGGAGCCCGTGATACTGGCACTTGCCAACCCGATCCCGTAGCGCGACCCCCAACGCGCCGCCGTCCGAGGAAAGTTGGCACATGGCCCGAGTAGAAACCGCATCGATCATCGAGGGCCTCACCTTCGACGACGTGCTCCTGCGGCCCGCCGCCTCCTCGGTGATGCCGACCGAGGTCAGCGTCGCCTCGCGGCTGACCCGCACGATCCCCCTGAACCTGCCGATCCTCGCCTCGGCGATGGACACCGTCACCGAGGCGCCGATGGCCATCGCCATGGCGGCCAACGGCGGCATGGGCGTCATCCACCGCAACCTCGAGCCGCCGGAGCAGGCCGAGCAGGTCCGCCTCGTCAAGAAGTACGAGTCCGGCATGGTGATGAACCCCATCACCATCCACCCCGACGAGACCCTCGCCGACGCCTTCGAGGTGATGAAGCTCAACCGCATCTCGGGGATCCCGGTGGTCGAGCGCGGCCCCAACGGCTCGCGGGGCAAGCTCGTCGGCATCCTGACCAACCGCGACGTCCGCTTCGCGACGAACTCCAACCAGCCGGTCGCCGAGCTGATGACCCGCGACCGCCTGATCACGGTCCGCGAGGGCGTGACGCAGGACGAGGCCAAGCGGCTGCTCCACCAGTTCCGGATCGAGAAGCTGCTGGTCGTCGACGACCATTACCGCTGCATCGGCCTGATCACCGTCAAGGACATCGAGAAGCGCGTCGCCTACCCGAACGCCGTCAAGGACGAGCAGGGCCGCCTGCGCGTCGCCGCCGCCACGACGACGGGCGACAGCGGCTTCGAGCGGGCCGAGCGCCTGATCGACGCCGGCTGCGACGTCATCGTGGTGGACACCGCCCACGGCCACTCGATCAAGGTGCTCGACGCCGTCGCCCGGGTGAAGCAGCTCTCGAACGCCGTGCAGGTCGTGGCCGGCAACGTCGCGACGCGGGACGGCGCCAAGGCGCTGATCGATGCCGGCGCCGACGCCATCAAGGTCGGCATCGGCCCGGGCTCGATCTGCACGACCCGCATCGTTGCGGGCGTCGGCGTGCCGCAGCTCACCGCGCTGATGGAGGCCGTCGAGGCGGCCGGCGAGGCCGACATCCCGGTCATCGCCGACGGCGGCATCAAGTATTCCGGCGATCTCGCCAAGGCGATCGCGGCCGGCGCCTCGGTGGCGATGCTCGGCTCGCTGCTCGCCGGGACCGACGAGGCGCCCGGCGAGGTGTTCCTCTACCAGGGCCGTTCGTACAAGTCGTACCGCGGCATGGGCTCGGTGGGCGCCATGGCCCGCGGCTCGGCCGACCGCTACTTCCAGGCCGAGGTGAACGACACCCACAAGCTCGTGCCGGAGGGAATCGAGGGGCAGGTCCCCTACAAGGGCCCGGTGGGCAACGTCCTTCACCAGCTCGCCGGCGGCCTGCGCGCCGCCATGGGCTACGTCGGCGGCGCCACGATCCCCGAGTTCCAGGAGCGGGCGCAGTTCATCCGCATCACCAATGCCGGCCTGCGCGAGAGCCACGTCCACGACGTGACGATCACCCGCGAGAGCCCGAACTACCCGTCGCGGACCTGAGGGACCGATGCGCACGCTGATCGTCGGGGCCGGCGCGACCGGCGGCTATTACGGGGCGCGCCTCGCCGAGGCGGGCGCCGACGTGACCTTCCTGGTGCGGCCGGCGCGGGCGGCGAAGCTGGCGGCGGACGGCCTGAACGTCCGCTCGCCGCTCGGCGACCTGCACCTGCCCGATCCGCCCACCGTCACGGCCGATAAGCTGGCCGGGGCCGGGCGGTTCGACCTGATCCTGCTGTCGTGCAAGGCCTACGACCTCGACAGCGCCGTCGCGGACCTGGCGCCGGCCGTCGGGCCCGACACCGCGATCCTGCCCGTGCTCAACGGCATGTCGCATCTCGACGTCCTCGACGCCCGGTTCGGCGCCGAGCGGGTGCTCGGCGGCTCCTGCGCGATCGCCGCGACGCTCGCGCCGGACGGCGCGATCCGCCACATGAGCGAGCTGTGCAGCATCACCTACGGCGAGCGCGACGGGTCGCGCTCGTCGCGGATCGAGGCGGTCGACGCGCTGATGCGCGGCCTCAAGTTCCAGCCGCGCCTGAGCGACGTGATCCTGCAGGAGATGTGGGAGAAGTGGGTGTTCCTGGCGACGCTCGCCGGGGCGACCACGCTCATGCGCGCCGCGGTCGGCGACATCGTGGCGGCGCCCGGGGGCACCGCGCTGATCACCGCGCTGCACGCGGAGTGCACGAGCGTCGCGGCGGCGAGCGGTTTCGAGCCGCGGGCCGTCGTGGCGGAGCGGGCGCGGGCGCAGCTGACGGCGGCGGGTTCGACCTTCACGGCCTCGATGCTGCGCGACATCGAGAACAGGGGCCGGATCGAGGCGGACCACGTGATCGGCGACCTGATCGCCCGCGGCGAGCGGCTGGCACCGGAAGTGCCGTTCCCGCTCCTGACCGCGGTCTACACGGGCCTCAAGGCGTACGAGGCCCGCCGGGCGCGGGAAGCGGCCTGAACCGCACCCCCGCGCGGACGTCTCAGTAGCGGCCGGGCGGCGGGGGCGGGTTGCCGTATTCCAGCTGCGTCTTGGCATCGACGCGCGGACGCGGCACCGGCGTCAGCTCCGGCTGGGCGGCGGGCGCACTCGCGCAGGCGGCGAGCGTGGCGGTGACCAGGGCCGCGAGGGCGACGCGAACGGTGGACGTCATGGGCTGGGTACTCCCGGGATGCGCCCGGCGACGGACCGGTCTGGTCCGGCGCGGGCGGATGCCATACGACACGCGGCGGCCCGCACGGCGAGCCGCCCGCAGCACGGTCTGCGCCGCGAAGGTGCAGGAAGCTCGGCCGTAACGTGGCGGCATCGTGGGCCAAGCGTGGCCGTTTCACGTCGTCGTCGAGGCATTCCGAAGGATCTGACCCCTGACTCCCGCCGCTCGCTGCTCTGCCGCCATCGAAGTCCTGACCGATATCGCCGAGCGCCGTCGACCGGCCGCCGACGCCCTCAAGGACTGGGGCCTCGCCCACCGCTTCGCCGGCTCGGGCGACCGCGCGGGCATCGCCAGCCTCGTCTACGACGCCCTGCGGCGGCGGGCCTCGGCGGCCTGGATCATGGGCGCGGACACGCCGCGCGCCATCCTGATCGGGACGCTGCGCCTCCAGCAGGGACTCGCCGCCGCTTCGGTCGCGGACCTGTTCACCGGCGAGCGCTTCGCGCCGGCCCCCCTCAGCGACGACGAGCACGCGCGCCTCGACGGCGGGTCGCTGCAGGACGCGCCTCCGGAAGTGGCGGGGGACGCCCCGGCCTTCGTGCTCCCGGACCTCGCGGCCACGCTCGGCGAAGACCTCGTCCCGGAGCTGAAGGCGCTGGCGCGGCGGGCGCCCCTCGATATCCGGGTGAACGCCCTGCGCGGCGACCGCGACGCGATCCTGCCGGCGCTCGCGGCCTTCGACGCGGCGCCGACACCGCACGCGCCGGCGGGCCTCCGCGTCCCGATCGGCGCCGACGGCCGCGGTCCGGCGCTCCACGTCGAGGCGGAGTTCCTTGAGGGCTGGTACGAGATCCAGGACGAGGGTTCGCAGCTCGCCGCGCTCCTCGCCGCGCCCCGCGCCGGGGAGACCATCGTCGACCTCTGCGCGGGCGGCGGCGGCAAGACCCTGGCGCTCGCGGCTGAGACCGGGAACAGCGCCCGCCTCATCGCCACCGACGGCGATCCGCGCCGGCTCGCGCCGATCCACGAGCGCCTGCGCCGGTCCGGTGCGCAGGCCGAGGTGCGGACCCCGCGCAGCGGCAAGGCGCGGGCCGATGTCCTCGCGGATCTCGACGGCAAGGTCGACCGGGTCGTGGTCGACGCGCCCTGCACCGGGTCCGGCACGTGGCGCCGGAATCCCGATGCCAAGTGGCGGCTGCGGCCCGGGAGCCTCGCGCTGCGGACCACCGAGCAGGCCCAGGTCCTCGATCGGGCGGCGCGGCTGGTCAGGCCCGGCGGGCGGATCGTCTATATCACCTGCTCGCTGCTCTCGGCCGAGAACGACGCGGCCGTCTCCGGCCTCCTGTCGGGCTGGCGCGGCCGCTTCGACGTCGTCCCCGCCGATGAGGTGCTGACGGCAGGACCGGAGTCGCTCCGGGCAGCGGTGCGGAAGACGGCCCACGGGATCCAGATGAGCCCGCTGCGGACCGGGACCGACGGCTTCTACGTCGCGGTCATCGCGCGGAAGGGCTGAGGCGCGCCGCCGCGACGGAACCCGTGCCGCTCCGACGGACGTTGCACCCGCGCTCCTGCGGGAGCCGGGTTCGCCGCGCGGCGGTCCCGCCCGCGGCCGCATCCGGGAGATGCCCTTGCGCCTCGACCGCCGTTTCCTGCTCGCCGGTCTCGGAAGCGCCCTCGGGCTGCGCGGCACCGGGGCGGGAGGGGCCGCGGAGACGGCACCGCCGCCCCTCCCGCACGAGTCGGTCCGGGCGCTGCCACGCTCGCTCCCCGGCGCGGATCTGCAGGTGATCGAGCTGTGGCCCGGCGCGCCGCCGGGCGGCGGTGACGGACCGCACGCGGACGGCTACCGCTACGTCGAGGGGACGTTCGGCGACATCACGCGCGTGTCGCGACCCTGTCTGCTGGTCATGCGGCCGGCCAATCCCAACGGCGCCGCGATGATCGTCGCGGCCGGCGGCGGGTACGAGTTCATCGCCATCGGCAACGAGGGCGTCCCGGTCGGCCGCGTCCTGAACGCCGCCGGCGTCACCGTCTTCCTCCTCGTCTACCGCCTGCCGGCGGAGGGGTGGGGCTCGGGACCGGACGCACCGCGTCAGGACGCACAGCGCGCCCTCCGGCTGGTCCGGGCACGCGGCGCGGAGTTCGGCATCGATCCCGCGCGGGTCGGCGTCCTCGGCTTCTCGGCGGGCGGCCACCTGATGGGCGAGACCGCGGTCGGGAGCGCCCGGGACCTGTACGCGGGCGTCGACGCGACCGACGCCCAGCCGATCCGGCCCGCGCTGGCCGGTCTGATCTACCCGGTCATCACCATGCGCAAGCCGTTCGACCGGACCGCGACCCGCCGCATCCTGGTCGGCGACGACGTCACCCCCGACGAGATGAAGACCTACTCGGTGGACCTGCAGGTCGGGCCGGAGACGCCGCCGACCTTCCTGGTCCAGGCGATCGACGATCCCGTCGCAGTGGCCGACCATCCGCTGCTGATGTTCTCGGCGCTGCGGAAGGCGCGGGTCCCGGCCGAGCTGCACCTGTTCGAGCGCGGCGGCCACGGCTTCGGCCTCGGCGCGCCCGGCACACCCGCGGCGGCGTGGCCCGGCCTGTTCCTGGCCTGGATCCGCCTGCACGGCTTCCTGCGCGCCTGACCGCTCACTCCCCCCGCGTCTGCAGGCGGTGCAGCTTGGCGACCTTCGGCCGACTGGTCCGGAACTGGCCGCGCTCCACCGCGACGAAGACCACGATGGCGATGGCGAGGGTGGTCAGCCACCACACCGCGGTCAGCCCCACGCTCAGGCAGGCCACCGTGAAGGCGGCCGCGAAGCAGCCCATCGCGCCGGGCACCAGGGCCGGGCCGTCCCGGCCGGCCCGCCGGATCGAGGCGTAGAGGGCGAAGGCGGCAGCGAGCGCGCCGACGATGCCGAGCTCGTACCAGAACTCGAAGAGCGCCGTTGTCGGCGCGTTGGCCGGCAGCAGGCCGACCAGCCGTCCGCGCAGGGCCGTCTCGAAGCCGTGCCCGGTGATCAGCCGCACCGGATCGGAGGTCACGACCTTCTGCCAGCTCTTCAGCGACAGCACCGCGGGGGCGACCGGCCCGAGCAGCGCGGCCCCCACCGGCCGCGCCAGGAAGGGCAGCAGCGGCGCCGCGGCCAGCAGGGCGGCCGAGAGGGTGGCGGTGAGCATCACGCCGAGCCCCTGGCGGTAGCTCGTCAGCGCGAAGGCGACGGCGCCGACCGACAGGGCGGCGATCTGGGTCCCGTCCGGCTGGACCGTGAGGGCGAGGGCGACCAGCAGCGCGAGGCCCAGCGCCTCCCGGTCGCGGCGGCGGGATCGCAGCCACGCGAGGGCCGGCCAGAGCAGCAGGATGAGCAGGACAAGGCCGCGATCGAGCGCGCCGTCATCCTCGACGCCGGACGGCGCGAGGTGGGCGCCGAACAGCCCGAGCATGATCGCCACGATCGCCCCCGCCACGACGCCGAGTGGCAGGAGGTAGAGATTCGCCGAGCGCATCCGGTCGGGGAGGGCGAGGTAGCCCAGGAGGGCGAGGCCGATCGTTGCGCCGAGATTGGCGAGCCGCTCCAGCGCGGGCCCGAGGAAGGGCGTCCAGGTGAGCGACAGGGCCGACCACAGCACGACCAGCATGCCGGCCAGGAAGGCCGGAGCGGTCAGGAGACGGTAGGTCGCCGGGCGGACCGGGCGCTGCCGCCGGTCGATGACGCTGGCGATGATCAGGAGGATCACGGCGATCGGCGCGAGGATCACCGAGGCGCGGCGCGCGACCTGCGCCAGGACCGGGAGAACCACGAACAGGCCGAAGAAGCCGATGCGCCGCAGCAGCGCGGCGGCGTCGAGCGCCGGATCGATGGTGGTGGAGTTCGACGCGCGCGGCATCTTGCGCCTTCTCCCGGACCGGGACGGCCGGATCCCTGCTCGATACGCAAGGCTCGCGCAAGCCGCTGTAGACGTTGCGCCACAGTCTTGCCCGCGCGAACCGCGCTCACGCCGCGGTCGCGGATTCCCGCGGGCGCCGACGGACCGCTCGTCGGCCGACATCCGAGGCGACGCGCCAGCCACCCCACGCGACAAAAAAACCGATCAGACCCGCGGCGAGGCCGTCGGCGCTCGTGGGTACGGCCGGGCGGAACTCGCGGTAGGCGGCCTCGGCCACCGGCAGGTCGGGATCGCGCAGCATCGCCACCACCCGGCCGAGGGGGCTCGTCGCCGCGGCCAGGGCCTGCTGCTGGGCGCGCAGGCGGGCGAGACGGGCGATGTCGGCCTGGGCGGCCTCACCGCGGCGGGCGACGAGCTGGTCCGGGCTGGCGCGCAGCCGGTCGATGGCGCCCTCGCGCGTCGTGCCGGTGGCCTGCGCGTCGGATTCGAGGACCGCCACCTGCCGACGGAGTTCGTCGGCGGCGCCGCCGAGGCGCTGCGCGTATTGCTGCGCGAATTCGGGGGCCTGCGCGGCGACCACGCCTCCGAGCAGGCCGAGGGCGAGGCCGAAGGTGCGGAACACGCGAAACATGTCTGGCCTCCGGCGGGGAATCGACCCCCGACAAAGAGCACGCACGGGGCCCCGGTTCCAGCCGCGGGCGCGACGACGCTCGCCTCCGTGGGCTCAGCCCGGCAGCGTCAGGAGGCCGGCCTTGCCGTCGGTGCAGCCGAACAGCAGCCGGCCGCCGCGCGCGTCCCAGCCGAGCGCCGTCACGCCGCTTCCCTGGACGGCGGGGCGCACCAGCAGCTCGGCCGCGTCGGTGAAGCGGACGAGCAGGATGCAGCCGTCCTCGTAGCCCATGGCCAGCACCGGCGCCCTAGGGTGGAAGGCCACGCGGGAGACGCGGGCGGGGCGGACGCCGCATTCGCGCGGCGCCTTGCCGGTCGGACCCTCCTTGGAGTCGAACGGCCACACGATCGCCGCCTCGGCCCCGCTCGTGGCGAGCCAGTTGCCGTCGAACGACCACGACATGGAGCGGACCTTGCCGGGATAGCCCGACATCCGCATGTGGCCGCGGTCCGGCTGCAGGCGCCAGCCGTGCAGGCTGTTCTCCTGCATGGTCGACACCACGAAGCGCCCGTCCGGCGACCACGTCACGTCGATATGCGAGCCCTTCCAGGTGACCACCTCGGCGGGCGTCTCCAGATTGGGGTACCAGAGGCTCACGCCGTTGTAGTGGGCGACACCCAGCCGGTACCCCTTGGGCGCGAAGACGAGGCCGCGCGCGGAGGACGGCGCCTCGAAGGTCTTCTCGCGGCCCTTGGCGTCCCGGGCCACGACGGAGCGGCCGGCCGACCACGCCACGCCACCGTCGGGATGGACCGCCAGCGCGTCGATCCAGGCACCGCCCTTGGCGAGGCCGAGCTGCTCCATCCCCCCGTCGGCGCGGATCGCCACCACGCGCCCGTCGTCGCCCCCCGTGACCAGCCGGTCGACACCGCCGGCCGCGACGAGGATCCCGCTGTCGGGATGCGCGGCGACGCGCGCGATCCCGTCCGCCCGCACCAGCGCGACCGTGCCGTCGCTGAGCGCCAGGGCCGGCACGTCCTTGAGGAAGTGCGCGGCGAGCACGTGCTCGCCGGGCTCCAGCGCGGCGACGTGACTGGTGAGGGACGGGTTGCTGACGGGGCTGCTCATGTCGGGGGGACCTTCGCGGCCGGCGGCGCGGTGCGCAAGACCAGGAACGCGGTAATCAACGCCAGCCCGCCCGAGATCGCCGCCGGGGCGATCAGCGCGTACAGGCCGACCTGCTGGTAGGCGTGCGCGCCCAGATAGGCGCCGAACAGCAGCGAGATCCAGACGGAGGCGTCGCCGAGCCAGCCGAGAGGATCCCCGGTGCGTGTCAGGGCCTGCGCGATCTTCTGGCCGAGGCTGAAGAGCGCGCCGGTCACGAAGGTCGTGCCGGCCCTGAACCCCTTCACCTGCGCCAGCACCGCGTTCTGGGATCCCATCGCCACGGCGACGAAGAAGGCCGCGAGGCCGAGCTCGGGCGACTGGAGGCCGAGTCCCAGACCGGCGAGGATCAGCAGGGACTCGTAGGCGAGGACCGCCGGCGTCGTCCACCGCGGCGGCACGAGGATCGCCAGCCCGCTCCCCAGGACCGATCCCGTGAGGAACGCGAGGATCAGGATCGCGGGGAGGATCATGCGGTGCAGCTCGACCTGGGCGCCGAGAACGGCGAGCTGCGTGGTGTTGCCGCTCATGAACGACGTGTAGAGGCCGCCCAGTCTCACGAAGCCGAGGGCGTCGACGTAGCCCGCCATACCGGTGAGGAGCAGGCCGACGCCCAGCTGCCAGCGGCGGTTCACCGTTCGGCCTCGCCGTCGCGGGCCGGTAACGCTCCGTTAACCATTCGAACGCCTTCGTTCACGGACGCCGGGCCGCGGTTAACGCGCCGCTCACCAAACCCGAGCAATTCGATGCAAACACGGTGAACGCCGCGTCGGAAGGGGCCGTTGCCCCAGCGATCCGGCTCGGGGACATCGTGCCCCCGCCGGGTGAGTGGGAGTTGCGTCATGGTTCCGTTCGCCGCCGCTTTCGTCTGCCCGACCCTGCCCGTCCCGGACCGGGGCGTCGCCACGATCCTGGTCGTCGAGGATGAGCCGACCGTGTGCGAGCTGGCCGCCGAGGCGCTCCTCGACGAGGGGTACCGGGTGCTCACCGCCGCCGATGCCTGGGAGGCCGAGGCGATCCTGTCCCGGGAGAGCGTCGACCTGCTCTTCACCGATATCGATCTGGCCCGCAACACGGACGGCCTGTCGCTCGCCCGGTGCGCCCGCCGGCTCTCGCCCGATCTCCCGGTGGTCTACACCTCCGGGGGCCGGGCTTCCCTGGCAACCTGCGAGGCGGTTCCGGGCTCGGTCTTCGTGCCGAAGCCCTACCGTCCGAGCCAGCTCGTGGCGCTGACGCAGGATGTCCTGCGCACCGCGCCCCTCCGATCCTTCTGAACCGGACCTCCGAGGATACCCGCCATGTGGCGCTCTCTTCCCGCAATCGGCCTCGCGCTCGCCGCCGCGGTCGCCGCATCGCCGGCCCGGGCGGCCTGCGACGTGAAGGGCGCGCAGATCGAGGAGGCGATCGCCAAGAAGAGCGAGCTCCGTGAGGACGCTAACGCGCAGCTGGTCCGCGACCTCCGGACCCTGCGCGACGCCGCCATCGTCCTCGAGAGCTACAAGTTTCCGGGCGAGTGCGAGGTCCTGCTCGGGATCGTGCGCTCCCTCCTGGCCAATCCGAGCAAGACCATCGAGCAGAGCGGCGACACCGACGAGGAGAAGGCCGAGGACCTGATCGAGGCGCGCGAGCCCAAGGACGCGGCGGGCGCCCCGAAGGCGAAGTAGCGAGCCGCGGCCGTCCGGGGCGCGGCGCCCGTCAGCGCTCCTCGCCGGCGCTGGCGCCGATCTTGGCGCGCGCCAGCGCGCGGCTGAGCTTGGCGGCGATCTGCTCGCGCAGCATGTCGGCCATCTCGATATCCACGAGGCGCCAGCTCAGGCCGCGCAGCCGCAGCCGGATCCGCGTGCGTTCCGGGCGGGGCCCCTCCGGCGGGATCGGGATCACGACCGCGCGGAAGCCGCGCATCTCCAGAGCCGCGTAGTAGGGTATGAGCCGCCCGAGGCCGCGGATGACCAAGCCCTCAGACCGGGTGCCGTCCGGCCGCTCGACGTCGAGCTTGTCGGGCCAGCCGTTGGCCAGCAGATCCATCACCGTCTCCGGCGTCACCATCGTCTCGGCGAGCGCCAGGGCGAGCCCGTAGGCGGCGTCGTTCAGGCGCTGGCGGTCGCGCGGCTCCAGGTCGGGATCGCTCTCAGAGGCCGCGCGCATCGCGGCGGTGATCTGCCGGACCAGCGACAGCCGCAGCGTCCTGAAGTTCACGTGACTCTCGACATAGGCGGCGTCGTGCCGACGCACCGCCTGAGCGAGGTCGTAGAGCGACCAGAGCGGGCTCATCGTGAAGGCGAGCCACGCCAGGGCGAGAGCGACCGGGACCGCGAGCCAGCGCACGGCCTCAGCGCCCCGTCCGCGCGGTCATGACCGCGCCGCCCAGCGATCGAGGCCGGAGAAGGCCGCGACGACCCGCTCGTAGACCGGCCGCTTGAATGGGACGATCAGGTCCGGAAGTTCGGAGAGTTGCGCCCAGCGCCAAGCGTCGAATTCCGCCTTGTGAGCGCCGCCGCCGGGCCGGAGCACGTCGATCAGGTCCTCGCTGCCGACGAAGCCGTAGGCGAACCATTTCTGCGTCTGGCCACGGTAGCGGCCCTTCCAGGCCTGCTTCATCACCGCCGGGGGCAGGTCGTAGGGCAGCCAGTCCGGGATCTCGGCGAGGAGCTTCACCGCCTCCGGCGGGACGTTGGTCTCCTCGTAGAGCTCGCGCCGTGCGGCGGCTTCCGCATCCTCACCGGGATCGATGCCGCCCTGCGGCATCTGCCACATGTGCGGACCGTCGACGTGCTCGGGACCCGCCTCCTTGCTGCGACGCCCGACGAAGACGCCGCCCGACGGCGCGATCAGGGCGATGCCCACGCAGGGGCGATAGGGCAGGGCAGTGCCTGGGTCCGAATCCGTTACCATCGCGGCGACCATAGGTCAGGGGTGGGCGAGGCGGCAACGTCGACCAAGTCTTCACCGATCCGGACGGTGCCGGATCTACTTGCGCTGACTTTCGACACGGTCGCGTTCAATCAGCCGTGGAGACTCGCTTGTCGCGGGCGCCGCGCAGCGCCACGCTCGCCGGCACGAGGCGCAGCCCGCGGGACTCGATCTCCTTCGCCCAGCGCGCGATCCGATCGACGCTCAGCGGTGTCCCGGTCGCCGAGACCAGGGCGAAGCCGTTGGCGCGGGCCCGAGCCTCGGCCTGGGCGAGTGCGGCGTCGATCGCGTCGGCGCGCGGCGTGGCGTCGAGGACGATCTCGGCGCGGGCGACCGGCGTCTTCCCCTTGTTGGCGGGCGCGACCGCGGGCTTCGGAGCCGTGCCGTCGTCGAGGAACCCCAAACCGCGGGCGCCGATCTCGCGCAGGACCGGCTCGAACGCCGCATCGGCCATGAGCTTCGAGCCCATGTAGTTCACGACGCCGACATAGCCCGGGAAGCGCGCCATCGCCCAGGCCTGCCGATCGGCATTCTCCAGCCCCTTCAACGCGGTGAGCAGCGTCTGCGGGCCCGGGTCGCTGTCGGGATAGTCGAAGGGCTCCATCGGGAGTTGCAGGAACACTTCGTGGCCCGCGTCCCTGGCGCGCGCGGCGGCGCGCTCGACCTCGCCGCCGTAGGGCAGGAAGGCGAGACTCACGGCGGCGGGCAGGCGCGCGGTGGCGCCGGCGGTGGCGGCCTGGCCGACACCGAGACCGGTCACCACGATCGCGATGCGCGGCCCCGAGCCGGCCTCTTCCGATCGGGCGTACACGTCGAGGGCGCGGATGCGGCCCTCGCCCAGCTTCGGCATGAGACCGTGGCGGCCGGATTCGCTGATCCGCGGATCCGGGGCCTGGGCGAGACGGGGGGCGCTCGGCGGCGGCACACGGATCACCACCGCCTCGCTCGGCCCGCTGCCGGCCGGGCGCACGACCGTGACGCCGGAGGCGGTCTCGACCTCCTCGGCACTGCGCTGGAGCGGCGCGGTTCCGGGTTCCGTCGTGATCACCTGGGGCTGCTGTGCGGCTGGCGCCTGCGCGGCCGGGCGGGCCGCGGGTTCGCGCATCGTGATCGCCACCTGGACGCGGGGCTCACCGCCGTGCGGGTCCCCCAGCGCGAGCACCAGGCCGGCCGCCACCACGAAGCTGGCCGCGAGCGCGGCGGCCGCGACCCGGGGCCGGCGGCCAGCCGCGACGAGGCGTCCGATCCGGCCTTCGGGCTGCGCCGGCGCCGCCTCCGGCACCCCGAGGGGGCGCGTGAGGATATCGTCGGTGGACTCGGTCAAGCGGCTCTCGATACGGGATCGCGGTTCCTGCGCCGGTCGGCGCGGTCCCAACCCTCGGATCCATTGCGGCCGGGTATGGTTAACGTTCCGCTAATGCTCGGTCCCAGAACGGGAAATCCCGCCCGGGGGTGGCCGGGCGGGATCGGGTCCTGGCGCAGCGCGAGGCCGCGTGATCAGTTCGGCAGGCTCGGCTTCTGCTGCTGCGGCGCGGGCGTCCCGTTGGCGGCGCCCTTCTGGATGCCGTGGAGGAAGTCGACGGCCGAGATCAGCTGCTTGTCCTTGGCCGGGTCCGGCGGGACGTAGGCGGAGGATCCGCCGCGCTCGTCGGTGTCCTTCTGCTTCAGGTGGCCCTTGAGCCCGGCCTCACCCTTCGTCTCGTCCTTGCCCTTGAGCTCGTCCGGCACGTCCTGCGTGACCTCGACGTCCGGCTCGATGCCCTTGGCCTGGATCGAGCGGCCCGACGGCGTGTAGTAGCGCGCCGTGGTGAGCCGGAGGGCGCCTGAGCCGCCGAGCGGGATGATCGACTGCACCGAGCCCTTGCCGAAGGAGCGCGTCCCCATGATGGTCGCGCGCTTGTGATCCTGGAGGGCGCCGGCCACGATCTCGGAGGCCGAGGCGGAGCCGCCGTTGACCAGCACCACGATGGGCTTGCCCTTGGTCAGATCCCCCGCCTTGGCGGAGAAGCGCTGGGTCTCGTCCGGGTTGCGGCCGCGGGTGGAGACGATCTCGCCGCGATCGAGGAAGGCGTCCGAGACCATCACGGCCTGATCGAGCAGGCCGCCCGGGTTGTTGCGCAGGTCGACGATGTAGCCTTTGATCTTGTCGGCACCGATCTCGCCGGTGAGCTTGTCGATCGCGGCCCGCATGCCGTCGAAGGTCTGCTCGTTGAACTGGGTGAGGCGGATATAGGCGACGTCGCCGCCCTCGATCTTCGAGCGCACCGGCTTGATCTTGATGACGTCGCGGGTGAGCGTGACGTCGATCGGATCCTTCGATTCCTTGCGGGTGATCTTGAGCTTCACGCTCGAGTTCACCGGGCCGCGCATCTTGTCGACCGCCTGGTTCAGGGTGAGGCCCTGGACCTGGTCGTCATCGATCTGCGTGATGATGTCGTTCGCGAGCAGGCCCGCCTTCGCCGCGGGGGTGTCGTCGATCGGCGTGACGACCTTGATCAGGCCGTCCTCCATCGTGACCTCGATGCCGAGCCCGCCGAACTCGCCGCGGGTGGTGGTCTGCATGTCGCGGAACGCCTTGGCGTCCATGTAGCTCGAGTGCGGATCGAGCGACGTCAGCATGCCGTTGACGGCCGCCTCGATCATCTTCGACTCGTCCGGCTTCTCGACGTAGTCGGTGCGGACCTTCTCGAAGACGTCGCCGAACAGGCTGAGCTGGCGGTAGGTCTCGGCCGAGGCGGCCACGGCCCGCGGACCCGACAGGAAGTCGGTCTGGGTCGCCACCATGGACGTTCCGGCACCGAGGAAGGCGCCGAGCATGATCAGGGAAGTCTTGCGCATCAGCCGCGAACCTTCTCGCCAAGTACCGTATTATTCGGGCTCTTCGCCCACCACGGCTCCGGATCGATGGAGCCGCCGTCCTTCTTGAACTCGACGTAGAGCGTGGGATCACCCTCGGACCCGCCGGGACCCGCACCCTTGTCGCCCATGCTGCCGACCGGTTCGCCCGCGAGCACGAACTGACCGACCTCGACGCTGATCTGGTCCATTCCCGCGAGCAGAAGATAGTAGCCGTCGCCCGCGTTGATGATCAAGAGTTGGCCATAGGACCGAAACGGCCCGGCGAACTGCACCCACCCGTCGGCCGGGGAGGAGACCGAAGCCTTCGGGCGGGTCGTGAACGACACGCCGCGCGTCGTCCCCCCATTGCCATCGGGCTGGTTGAATCCCCGTGCGACGCGACCGCTCACCGGCCGCGGCACTTCGCCCCGTGCCTCGGCGAAGTGCACCTTGGGGGCCAGCCGCGCGGGATCGCGGAAGCCGGCCGCGGCGAACCGCTCCTGGGTGATGCGCACTTCGCGCTCCGCGGCGGCCTTGGCCTCCTCGGCGGAGCGCTTCGCCGCCGCGACCTCCGCCTCCGTGCGGTCGAGCAGATCCTTCAGGGTCTTGGCCTGCGCGCCGAGCTCGGTGGCCCGGCGCCGTTCGGCGGTCAGGCCGCTCTCAACCTCCGCCTGCCGTGCGCGCCGGGCCGCGACGAGGGCCTGGAGGCGCTGCTGCTCCCTCGCCCAGCCGGCGAGATCGCTCGAGAGCCCTTCCTTGTCCTGCGCGATCAAACCGCGCAGCCTGATCATTTCCGCGAGATCGGCCGCGAGCGTGTCGACCTCACCGCGCAGTTCCGGCACCACCGCGCCGAGCAGCATCGAGGTCCGGATCGCGGCCAGCACGTCCTCGGGACTCACCAGCACGGCCGGTGGCGGACGACGGCCCATGCGCTGGAGCGCCGCCAGGATCTCGGCGACGATGCCGCGCCGACCCTGCAGCGAGTGCCGGATCGCGGCCTCGCTCTCGCTCATCGCCTTCAGGCGCTCCTCGAGGCGGCTCAGGCGATCTTCCGTCGCCTGCGCCTGCCGGTTCGCGTCGAGGAGGGCTGTGTCGAGCTTCGCGCGGTCAGACCCGATCGCGGCGATCTCGGCCTCGAACTGCGCGCGCTGTCCGGCGCTGGCGGCCAGGGCGTCCTGCACGCGTTTCAGGTTCTCGGCCCGGCGCTCCCGCTCCTCGTTGGCCCGCTGTATCGCCTCGGGGTCCGTGGGCTTCGGGGCCTCGGCGCGCGCGGCCACGGTGATCGACAGCACGGCCAGCAGGGCGAATGCCGCGCGTCCGCGCCGCGGCACGGGGTTGGACTCGGCCTCGGTCTCGGACTTCCCCACGGCCGTTCAGCCCGCCTCACCGCGATGGTAGGGGTGTCCGGCCAGGATCGTGAGGCTGCGATAGAGTTGTTCGAGGGCGAGCACGCGAACGAGTCCGTGGGGCAGGGTGGCGGCCCCGAACGACAGGATCAACTCGGCCCGCGTCCGAATTGAGGCGTCCAGCCCGTCCGGCCCACCGATCGTCACGACCAGAGCCGGCCGGGCCGCATCGCGCCAGCCGGCGACGCGTTCTGCCAGGGCCTCGCTGCCGAGATCGGCCCGGCCGCGCTCGTCGTAGGCGACGAGGACTCCGCCGGAGGGCAGATAGGTCGCGAGCGCCGCCGCCTCCTCGGCGCACCGGTCGGGGGCGCGACGGGCCCGGGATTCCGGAATCTCGACGTTGTCGCAGGACGGGAAGCCGAGGCCGCGTCCGAGTTGTGCGGCGCGGTCGCGATATCGTGACGCGAGCTCGCGCTCCGGCCCGGCCTTCAGCCGTCCGACCGCGGCCAGGATCAGGCGCATGGACCTCGGTCCGGCCTAGCCGGCCGCGAGCCCGACGGGACGGTCGGCGCCCCACATCTTCTCGAGATTGTAGAAGCCGCGGACTTCGGGGCGGAAGATGTGCACCAGCACGTCGCCGGCGTCGATCAGCACCCAGTCGCAGGCCGGCATGCCCTCGACCCGGGCATTGCCGAAGCCGCGGTTCTTCATCTCCTGGATGATCTTGTCGGCGATCGACCCGACGTGCCGCTGCGAGCGACCCGACGTGATGATCATCGTGTCGGCGAGCGAGGTCTTGCCGGCCAGATCGATCGCGATCGTCTCCTCGGCCTTCATGTCGTCGAGGCATTCGAGGGCGAGTGCCTTCAGATCGTCCGAGCGCGCCTGACCGGCTTCGACCGGGGCTTGGACGGGGGTGCGGATCGTCTCCGTGCGACTGGTCTCGGGCAGAGTCCTGGTTCCTCGTTCTGCCGCACGGCGACGTCGGGCCTTGCGGGATCAGGTGAAATTGGCGGTATCGCGCCCCGATTGCAACCGCGCAGGCTGCGGTCGCGGCGTCGGCGCGCCCCTGCGCGCGCGGATCTGCGTGGACGAGAGGGTCGAGCGGGGCCCGTGGAGGAACACCCAGGCCGGCGGCGACCGTAGCGCGAGCGTCGATGCCGCCGCCTCGGGGACCCGGGCGTCGGCGAGGCGTTGCGCGGCCCGGGCGCTCAGCGGCGTCATGGTGAAGCCGGGCCGGTCGATGACGGCGATCGGCACGAGTCGCGCGATCTCGGCGAAACCCTTCCAGCGATGGAAGGTGCCGAGGGAATCGGCCCCCATGATCCAGACGAAGTGGACGCCCGGACACCGGCGCGTGAGGAACCGCAGCGTCTGGACCGTGAAGCGGACGCCGAGCGCCGCCTCGATCCCTGTCACGGCGATCCGGGGGTGCCGGGCGATCTCGCGCGCCTGGGCGCACCGCGCTGCGACGGAGGGGAGGGCGCACCGGCTCTTCAGCGGATTGCCCGGGCTCACCAGCCACCAGACGCGATCGAGCCCGAGCCGCCGCAGGGCCGAGAGGGTCACGTGCCGGTGGCCCAGATGGGCCGGATTGAAGGATCCGCCGTAGAGGCCGATCCGCATGCCGGGGGCGCTCGGCGGCAGGGTCAGCCGCACGCCGGACCTTCAGGTCGGATCACGGGCGAATCTGGCCGGTGCCGTGGACCCGGTACTTGAACGTGGTGAGCTGCTCGACGCCCACCGGCCCGCGCGCGTGCATCCGCCCCGTGGCGATGCCGATCTCGGCCCCGAAGCCGAACTCGCCGCCGTCGGCGAACTGCGTGGAGGCGTTGTGCGTGACGATCGCCGAGTCGACTTCGGCCAGGAAACGGGTCGCCTCGGCGTCGTTCTCGGTGATGATCGCGTCCGTGTGATGCGATCCGTAGGTCTCGATGTGCTCGATGGCGGCCTCGATCCCGTCCACCACCCGCACCGCGATGATCGCGTCGAGGTACTCGGTGTGCCAATCCTCCTCGGAAGCGGCCGTCACGCGCGGATCGACCGCGCGCGTCGCGGCATCGCCCCGGACCGCGCAGCCGGCGTCGAGCAGGGCCTGGACCAGCGGCGCGAGGTGCGTCGCCGCGCAGGCACGGTCGACCAGCAGGGTCTCGGCGGCGCCGCAGACGCTGGTCCGGCGCATCTTGCTGTTGAGCAGCACGGTGCGGGCCATGTCGAGGTCGGCCGCCGCGGCGACGTAGACGTGGTTGATGCCGTCGAGATGGGCGAAGACCGGAACGCGCGCCTCGGCCTGGACGCGCTCCACGAGGCCGCGGCCGCCGCGCGGGACGATCACGTCCACGCAGCCGTCGAGGCCGGCGAGCATCAGCCCGACCGCGGCGCGGTCGCGGGTCGGCACCAGCTGGATCGCGTCCTCCGGCAGGCCGGCATCGGCGAGCCCCCGGCTCATGGCCCTCGCGATCGCCATGGCGCTGCGATGGCTGTCCGAACCGGCGCGAAGGATCGCCGCGTTGCCGGCCTTGAGGCAGAGCGCTCCGGCATCCGCCGTCACGTTGGGCCGCGCCTCGAAGATCACGCCGACGACCCCGAGCGGCACCGCGATGCGCTCGATCAGCAGGCCGTTCGGCCGCTCGATCGCGGCGAGCTGGCGACCGACCGGGTCGGCCAGCGACCCGACCTTCTCGACGGCGTCCGCGATGGCCGCGAGGCGCCCAGGGTCGAGGGTGAGCCGGTCGATCAGCGCGGCGGTCTGACCCGCGCTCCGGGCCGCGGCCACGTCCCGCGCGTTCTCGCTCAGGATCTCGTCGCGGCTCGCGCGGATCCGCTCGGCGATCAGCTTGAGCGCCGCGTCCTTGGTCCGCGCCGAGGCCAGCGCCATGCGCCGCGCCGCCGCCCGGGCGCGACGGCCGATCGCCCCCATCTGCTCCGGGAGGGCATCGGCCTCGGCGAAGTCCGATCTCAGGTTCAGGACGGGCACGCTGGCGTCCTCGGTTGTCGACGGCCGCACGCGCGACCCGGACGGGGGAAAGCGCCGTATTTGCACATCGAGCGCCGTCCCGACAAGAGTGCCGGGCCGGGAATTGTGACGGTAATTGAGAGGAAAAATTGTATATAGATTAGCTTATGTCCGCGACTTCTAGAACAGTGCCAAGTCATCGCGGTGCACCATCCAGGCGCGACCGGGATAATTGAGCAGTTCCGGAATGCGCGCGCTCGGATGACCGATGATCAGCGCGGCCTCGGCGCTGTCGTACGCCACCAGGCCGCGGCCCAGGATCCGGCCCTCCGGATCGCGGATCATCACGGCGTCGCCGCGCGAGAAGCTGCCCTCGATCGCCCGCACGCCCACCGGGAGCAGGCTGGCCCCGCTCCGGAGCGCCTGCTCGGCACCCGCGTCGATCGTCAGCGTGCCGCGTGGCTCGAGGGAGCCGGCGATCCAGGTCTTCCGGGCGGCCGTCGGCGTGGAGCCCGACAGGAACCACGTGCAGCGCGCGCCGTCCCGCACGGCCTTGAGCGGGTTCTTCCCGCGTCCGTCCGCGATGACCAGGTGCGTGCCGCCCGAGGCGGCGATCTTGGCGGCCTCGACCTTGGTGCGCATGCCGCCCCGCGACAGCTCGGAGGCCGGGCCGCCGGCCATCGCCTCGATCTCCGGGGTGATGCGCTCGACCACGGCGAGGTGGCGGGCGTCCGGATCGCTCTTGGGCGGCGCGGTGTAGAGGCCGTCGATGTCCGAGAACAGCACCAGCACGTCGGCGTCGATCATGGTGGCGACCCGGGCGGCGAGCCGGTCGTTGTCGCCGTAGCGGATCTCCGAGGTCGCCACCGTGTCGTTCTCGTTCACGACCGGGACCGCGCGCATCTCCAGGAGCTTCAGCACGGTGGCGCGGGCGTTGAGGTAGCGGCGGCGCTCCTCGGTGTCCTGCGGCGTCACGAGGATCTGGCCTGCGACGATGCCGTGATGGCCCAGAGCTTCGGCCCAGTGGCGCGCCAGCGTGATCTGCCCCACCGAGGCCGCGCCCTGGCTCTCCTCCAGGCGCAGGACGCCGGGCGGCAAACCCAGCACCGTCCGGCCGAGGGCGATGCTGCCGGACGACACGACCAGAACGTCGACGCCGCGCCCGTGCAACTCCGCGATGTCCTCGGCCAGCGCCGCGAGCCAGGCATGGCGCAGGCGGCCGGCACTGCGGTCGACCAGCAGGGCCGAGCCGACCTTGATGACCACACGGCGAAATTCTTCGAGGGCAGGGATCATGATTCTTGCGGGACGGCGCGTCGACGGCGGGTGTGAACCAAGAGCCGCCCTTTGAACAGTCGGTCGAGGGCTACGGCTGCCAGGCGGCTACCGGCTTCCGCTCGGCCTCGGCGCTGGCGTCGATCTCGGTTTGGAGCGCCCGCAGCGCCTCGGGAACGCCCTTGCGGCTCGCCGAGGACAGGATCAGCGGCGCGCGGCCGGCGGCGCGCTTCAGCTTCGCCACCTGGCTCTTGAGGGTGTCGGCGTCGAGGGCGTCGGCCTTCGAGAGCGCCACGATCTCGGGCTTCTCCGCGAGGCCGTTGCCGTAGGCCTCGATCTCGCCGCGGACCAGCTTGTAGGTCTTGCCGGCATGCTCGCTCGTGCCGTCCACGAGGTGCAGCAGCACCCGGCAGCGCTCGACATGGGCGAGGAACTTGTCGCCGAGGCCGACGCCCTCGTGGGCACCCTCGATCAGGCCCGGGATGTCGGCGAGCACGAACTCGCGCCCGTCCGACCGCACCACGCCGAGGCCGGGATGCAGGGTCGTGAACGGGTAGTCGGCGATCTTCGGCTTCGCCGCGGTGACGCTCGCCAGGAAGGTCGACTTTCCGGCATTCGGGAGGCCGACGAGGCCGGCATCGGCGATCAGCTTGAGCCGCAGCCAGATCCACATCTCCTGGCCTTCCTGGCCGGGGTTGGCGTGCTTCGGGGCGCGATTGGTGGACGTCGTGAAGTAGGCGTTGCCGAAGCCGCCGTTGCCGCCCTTCGCGAGACGGATCTTCTGGCCGACCTCGGTCAGGTCGGCGAGAAGCGTCTCGCCGTCTTCGGAGAAGATCTGCGTGCCGGCCGGGACCTTCAGGACCGTGTCGGCGCCGTTGGCGCCGTGGCAGTTCGAGCCCATGCCGTGCTCGCCCTTCTTCGCCTTGAAGTGCTGCTGGTATCGGTAGTCGATCAGGGTGTTGAGACCCTCGACGCATTCCACCCAGACATCGCCGCCCCGGCCGCCGTCGCCGCCGTTCGGTCCTCCGAACTCGATGAACTTCTCGCGCCGGAACGAGACGCAGCCGGGACCGCCGTCACCGGAGCGGACATAGACCTTGGCTTCGTCGAGGAACTTCACGACCTGAATCCTTTGTCGGGCGCGGATTCGCGACCCGCACCATCACCCTGTGAGCGGCCGCCGGCCAGCCCCGGCGCCGCGGGACCGCCTCAGGCGGCCCGCGTCATCGCCGGCTCCGACGGCGAAGCCTGCCAGCGCCGCCGGTCGAGGCTGAAGAGATCGACCGGCAGATCCGCGCCGCGCGCCGGGAACGGCCGGGTCGCGCTGCCGGCCTGCACGAAGCCGCAGGTCTCCAGCACGCGCCGGGACGCGGGGTTGACCGTGCGGGCGGACGCTGCGAGTTCCGTCCCGCCGGTATAGGCGAAGAAGGCGTGGCACAGGGCCGTGACGGCCTCGGCCATCAGGCCGCTGCCCCAGTAGGGCTGCCCGAGCCAGTAGCCGAGCTCCGGGGCCGCGTCGGTCCGCTCCTCGATGCTGATGACACCGATGAGGCTGCCCGGCGCCGCCCGAGGCGCGAGGGCGAGCGTGAGCGCCGACCCGGCGGCGTTCTGCGAGCGCGCCTGCAGCAGGAACGCGTCCACCGCCGGGGCCGGGAGCGGGTGCGGCACACGCGCCAGCATCGCGGCCACAGACGGGTCGCCGGCCAGCTTCAGGATCGCGTCCCTGTCTTTGGCTGTCGGCCAGCGCAGCCACAGCCGCCGTGTCTCGATCCGGAAAACGTCATCGCGGGTCAGATCGGGGAACATCGTGCCCTCGCAGGGCGGCGTTCCCGGCTCCGGGCCACCGCCTCAAGACGACGAAGGGGAGGATGGCGTCCCATCCTCCCCGGTGTTCCGTCCGACCTGGCCCGTCAGGGGCTCGGCAACGACGTCTCCGGTCCGGTGTGGGACACCGGGCGGGACGCCAGCTTCGCCACTCAGGGCGCCCGCCTCTTATTCCGCGGCCTCGGCCAGCGGGGTAACACCTACGAAGGCGCGCCCGCGGCGCGTCTCGAAGCGGACATGGCCCGGTACCAGCGCGAAGATCGTGTGGTCCTTGCCCATGCCGACATTGGCGCCGGGATGCCATTTGGTGCCGCGCTGACGCACGATGATGTTGCCCGGAATCACGGCCTCCGAGCCGAACTTCTTGACGCCGAGGCGCCGGCCTTCCGAGTCGCGACCGTTGCGGGACGAGCCGCCAGCCTTCTTGTGTGCCATGGGATGAGCTCCGAATTCTGAGTGGCTTGGATGCGGTCGCGGATCGATCCCTCTCAGGGGACCGTACGCGCCCAGCGTCTGGCGTGCGTCAGGCCGAAATGCCGGTGATGCGCACGACCGTGTGGTCCTGGCGATGGCCGCGCTTGCGGCGGGAGTTCTGCCGGCGGCGCTTCTTGAAGGCGATGACCTTCTTGTCGCGGCCGTGGCGCACGATCTCGCCCGTGACGCTGATGCCCGACAGGGTCGGGGCGCCGACCTGGGTCGCGCCCGCGCCGTCGGCGAACAGGAGGACCTCGCCGAAGGTCACGGCCTCGCCGGCCTCGCCTGCCAGGGAGGCGATCGTGATGGTGTCGTTGGCGGCGACGCGGTACTGCTTACCGCCCGTCTTGATGACTGCGAACATCGTTCTCTCGTGTTCTCGAACGGCCTCCGGGACGGCTGCCCCTGGACCGGCTTCTTGTTTGAAGTCATTGCGCGGGCGTTCGGCCCGGACAACGCGAAACGCGCGGACCCCAGCAGAGGCCGCGCGCCGTGCGAGGTCAGTACGGGCGCGGCGGCGCCATGTCAATCCGCTGCGGCCTGCCGGGCGGCGTCAGCGGATCGGCGCGCCGGTCGCCAGGATGCCCTTCGCGACGCTTCCCTCCGGGCCGAAGGCGGCGAGCGCCTGCGCGCACCAGGTGTCCCGGCCGTCGGCGGCGAGCTGCTGGCGCACCTGCGTGGCGCGGGTCCGCAGCTTCTCCTCCAGCATCGCCTCCTGCCCGGCATTGACCCGGGCCGCGAGGCGGAGCGTCGTCAGCTGCCCGGCCCGGACCTGCACGCCCGGACAGGCCTGCTCGGCGATGATGGTCGTGGCCGCCGCCGACGCGTAATTGTCGAGGGGCGAGGGCGCCGCCGGCACCTGCGCGGCGGCCGTCCCCGCGAGACACAGCGTCAGGGCAAGAGTGGGGACACCGACACGCCGCACGGCTCTGGCCTCCAGGGTGAGCATCGATCGGCGCGGTGGCGCGCCCCGCTCGGGACAATGTCGGGCGTCGCCCGTGAGGAACGAGGACCTGTGAGGGCCGCCCCCTTGCCGCGGCGCCGCGACGGCGGCTGACTACACCCCCGGCGCCGGGGCGTCACCCGCCGCCCCGGCTCGCATCCGCTGTCCGGCACCGCCGCGGACGCCGCGGGACGCCGGCGCCCCCGGCATCGCCACCCGGGAGAACTCGCGGCCGGCCGGCGGACCGGCCGTCAGGGCGTGGCCTTGAACTCGCCCTCGATGCGCAGGCTGACCTCGTCACCGAGCTGCGGCAGGTAGGCGTTGATGCCGAAATCCGAGCGCTTGACGACGGCGCGCCCGTCGAAGCCCACCGTGTAGCGCTGATCCACCGGATGGATGCCGGCCTGGTTGAAGGTGGCGTCGATCGCGAACGGCCGGACCGTCCCGCGCAGGTTGAGGTCGCCGGTGATCCGCGCGGTCGTCGGGCTGGTCGGCTCGACCTTGGTGGCGGTGAAGGTGGCGGTCGGGAACTTGGCCGTGTCGAAGAAGTCCGGGGCCGCGAGGTGCTCGTTCAGCCGCGCGCTGCCGGTGATGACGCCGCCGAGCGGCACGGTCACCTCGAGGCGGCTCTTCTCCGGCGCCTTCGGGTCGAGCTGGAGCGTGCCGCTGAGTCCGGTGAACTGGCCGTAATAGGTCGAGTAGCCGAGATGCGAGACCGACCACGTGACCTTGCCGTGATCCGGATCGAGGACGTAGCTGCCGGGCCGGACCTGGGTCGGATCGGCACTCGGGGCGACCGGTGCGGGCGGGGCCGCCGGGTTTTCCGCCGCCCGGGCCGGGCCGGCGCAGAGCAGGCCGATCAGGACAAGAAGTGGCGCGCGCATGTCATCCCCCCGTGACCGGCCAAGCTCGACCGGCGCGGGCCCGTGATTTCATGATCTCCCTGCGCGCTCAAGCACGTCTGGCGGAGGCCGCCGCGGTTCTGTAGGCAACCCGGGACAGCGGCAGGCGTGGCATGATCGGCAAGCTCAAGGGCGTCGTGGACTCGTTCGGCGAGGATTTCGTGATCCTCGACGTGTCGGGAGTCGGCTACATCGTGCACTGCTCGGCGCGGACCCTGCAGCGCATGCCCAAGGTCGGCGAGCCCGCAGAGCTGTCGATCGAGACCCACGTCCGCGAGGACATGATCCGCCTCTACGGCTTCCGCTCGGACGCCGAGCGGGAGTGGTTCCGCCTGCTCCAGACCGTCCAGGGCGTCGGCGCCCGGGTGGCGCTCGGCGTGCTCTCGGTGCTCGAGCCCGAGGCGCTGGCGAGCGCCATCGCCACCGGCGACAAGGGTTCGATCAGCCGGGCCCCGGGGGTCGGGCCGCGCCTCGCCGCCCGGCTCGCCGCCGAGCTCAAAGACAAGGCCCCGGCCTTCGCGCCCGTCGACCCGGCGCTGGTCGCCCTCGCGGGCGCCGTCGAGGAGGGCGCCGCCCCGCAGCCGGTGACGGACGCCGTCTCGGCCCTGGTCAATCTCGGCTACCCGCAGGTCCAGGCCGCCGCCGCCATCGCGGCCGCGCTGAAGGGCGCGGGGGAGGGCGCCGAGGCCAAGGTGCTCATCCGGCTCGGCCTGCGCGAGCTCGCCCGCTGAAGGCCCGCCTGACAGTTGGGGCACACTTAGATCGCACGCCCTTGACCCGCGCGACCCGCGGTGCCATGTCGACCGCGGCCAATAAGGTATTGAAAAGTCAGCTACTTTTCAACTCTTCTAAACTGGCACGGGTGCTCCGGACGGTCGTCGACGACCGCGGCGGGCACGGGGATGACGGGATTTGCGGCGCGCATGATCGTCTGTTCTTGTAACGTCATATCGGACGGCGCGGTCCGCGGCTGCCTGGCGCCCGGACCCGGCTGCCCGCGCACGCCCGCGCAGGTCTATGCCTGCCTCGGCTGCAGCCCGAAATGCGGGCGCTGCGCCCGTACGATCCGGGCGATCATGCAGAACGCGTTGGGCGAGGCCGCGGCGGCGGAGAGCAGCCATGCTTGCTCGACGGCTTGCGCCAGCGCGTGTAGTTTGGTGAAGTTCCAAACTGCGGATGAGGGAGTCGCGGCCTGATGCTTCTACCCCCCGCCTGAGAGCACGGTAAGGAGTACGGGGGCATGAAGGGCGACACCAAGGTCATCGAGTATCTGAATCGCGGCCTGCGCAGCGAGCTGACCGCCGTCAGCCAGTACTGGCTGCATTTCCGCATGCTCAATGACTGGGGCTACGTCGAGCTGGCGAAGTTCTGGCGCAAGGAATCGATCGAGGAGATGAACCACGCCGATCGGTTCATCGACCGGATCCTGTTCCTCGACGGGTTCCCGAACCTACAGGAACTCGACCCGCTGCGGATCGGCCAGAATGTCCAGGAGATCCTGGAATCCGATCTCGCCGCCGAGAACGAGGCCCGCAGCCTCTACCTCGAGGCCGCGAAGTACTGCGACTCGATCAACGACCGCGTGTCCAAGCGCCTCTTCGAGGATCTGGCCGAGGACGAGGAGGGTCACATCGACTTCCTCGAGACCCAGCTGGAGTTGATCAAGCAGATCGGCCTGCCGCTCTACGCGCAGAAGCATATCGGCGGGCTCGAGCAGATCGCTCCCGAGAAGGAGTGAGAGCGACCGGGCTCCCGCCGCCCGTGCGGCGGAGCGGGCGCCCGGACAGCGTGGCGGGCAGGGGCGGGGCCGGCGCGGTCCTGTTCCCGCCTGCGTGTGACGGCTAGCTGGGGAACGGAATGCGGCTCGTGGTAGTCGGCGCCGACGGGCGCATGGGGCGAATGCTGATCCGCGCGGTGGCGCAGGCCGAGGGCTGCACGCTCTCGGCGGCGATCGAGCGCGACGGCTCGCCGGCGCTCGGCCAGGACGCCGGCGTGCTCGCCGGCCTGCCGCCCCTCGACGTGCCCGTCACCGACGACGCTCTGACGGCCTTCGCGGCCGCCGACGGCGTCCTCGACTTCACCGCGCCGGCCGCCACGGTGGCCTTCGCCGAGCTCGCCGCCCAGGCGCGCATCGTGCACGTCGTCGGCACGACCGGGCTGTCGGAGGAGGACTTCGCCAAGCTGAAGGCGGCCTCCTACCACGCCCGCATCGTGCAGTCCGGCAACATGTCGCTCGGCATCAACCTGATGGCTGCCCTGGTCCGCCGGGTGGCCAAGGCCCTGGGCGACGAGTTCGACATCGAGATCGCCGAGATGCACCACCGCATGAAGGTGGATGCCCCCTCCGGCACCGCGCTGATGCTGGGCGAGGCCGCCGCCGAGGGCCGCGGCGTCGACCTGAAGGCGGTCCGGGTCTCGACCCGGGACGGGCATACCGGTGCCCGCCGGCCGGGCGACATCGGCTTCGCTACCCTGCGGGGCGGCAGCGTCGTGGGCGATCACAGCGTGATCTTCGCCGGCACCGGCGAGAGCCTGACGATCAGCCACCACGCCGCCGACCGGGGCCTGTTCGCCACGGGCGCCGTCAAGGCCGCGCTCTGGGCCCATCCCAAGCCGCCGGGGCTCTACACCATGACCGACGTGCTCGACCTGTGACCGGCGGCGCGACGGCGATGGAGCGGCTCCTCGTCCTCGTCCGGCACGGCCAGAGCGAGTGGAACCTCCGGAACCTGTTCACGGGCTGGCGCGACCCGGACCTGACCGAGCGCGGCGTCGCCGAGGCGCGGGCCGCCGGCCGTGGTCTGAAGCGGGACGGCTACGGCTTCGACGTGGCCTTCACCTCCGCACTGATCCGGGCGCAGCGCACCTGCGCGCTGGTGCTGGAGGAGATGGGCCTCTCCGAGATCCCGATCCTGCGCGAGCGCGCCCTGAACGAGCGCGATTACGGCGACCTTTCCGGCCTCAACAAGGACGAGGCCCGCGCCCGCTGGGGCGACGCGCAGGTCCACGCCTGGCGCCGGGGCTACGACGTGCGGCCGCCCGGCGGCGAGAGCTTGAAGGACACGGCCGCGCGGGTGCTGCCCTGCTACGTGGCGACGATCCTCCCGCCCGTGATGGCCGGCCAGCGGGTCCTCGTGGCGGCCCACGGCAACTCGCTGCGCGCCCTCGTCATGGTCCTCGACGGCCTGACCGAGGCGCAGGTGCCGGACCTCCAGATCCGGACCGGCGTGCCGCTGGTCTACCGCCTGAACGCCGACACCACGGTCGCGTCGAAGACCGTGCTGGACCAGGACGTCGACGCGGGCCGCTGAGTGGCGACGGAACTCGCTCCGGGCCTGATCCACCACCCCGGCTTCCTCGACGCGACGGCCCGTGCGCGGCTCGCCTCCGAGATCGCCGCGATCCTCGCCGAGGCACCGCCCGTCACGCCGCGCATGCCCCGCACCGGAAAGCCATTCTCGGTCCGGATGTCCAATGCCGGCCCGCTCGGCTGGGTCTCGGACGTCGCGGGCTACCGCTACCAGCCGGACCATCCCGAGACCGGGCGGCCATGGCCGGCCCTGCCGCCGACCGCCCGCGCGGCGTGGGCGGCGCTCGCGGCCTACCCGGCACCGCCGGAAGCCTGCCTCATCAACCTCTACGCCCCGGGCACCCGCATGGGCCTCCACCAGGATCGCGACGAGGCGGATCTCGCGGCGCCGGTCGTGTCGCTGTCCCTCGGCGCGGCGGCCCTGTTCCGGTACGGCGGCTTGAGCCGGTCGGGCCCGACCCGCTCGATCCGCCTGCAGGCCGGCGACGCGCTGGTGATGGGCGGCGCGTCGCGGCTGGTCTTCCACGGCATCGACCGGCTCTACGCGGACGGCGACCTGCTGGCTGCGGCGGACGGCCCCGCGTTCCTGCCGCCGGGCGGTCGCTGCAATCTCACCCTGCGGCGCGTCACGGTGCCGGGCCCGGCATGACGCGCGAGCGAGACCCGGACGCGGAGCCGTCCGTAACGCCGGTCCCGATCCCGCGCGCGCGCGACAGTGCGGCGGCGCAGTGGCCGGCGCTCGCCGGCTTCGTCGCGGCCGAGGGCCGCCTCCAGGAGGCGGCGCTTGCGCGCGGCCGCGCCGCGGCCGGGCTCTACGAATTCGTCCGATTCGGGCTCAAGCAGGGCTGGGCCTGCCTGTTCGGGGGCCTGCTTCTGGCGCTGATGCTCGGCACGCGCCTCGTCTGGCCGGCCCACGCGCCGATCGCCCGCTACGACGCGCTGTTCCTCGCCGCCCTCTTGCTCCAGGTCGCGATGCTGCGGCTGCGGATGGAGACGTGGTCGGAGGCCCGTGTGATCCTGGTCTTCCACGTCATCGGCACGGCGATGGAGATCCACAAGACCGCGATCGGCAGCTGGGTCTACCCGGAGGCGAACCTGTTCCGGCTCGGCGGCGTCCCGCTGTTCACGGGCTTCATGTAGGCGGCCGTCGGCAGCTATCTTGCCCGCGTCTGGCGCCTGTTCGATTTCCGTTTCACCCGGCACCCGAGCCTGCGCCTGCTCGCGGTCCTGTCAGTGGCGATCTACGTCAACTTCCTCATCGATCACCGCGGCATCGACCTGCGCGCCGGCCTCATCGCGGTCGCGTTCGCGGCCTTCGCCCCCGCGACCGTGTACTTCAAGGTCTGGCGGGAACACCGCACCATGCCGCTGCTGCTCGGCCTGCTGCTCGTCGCGCTGTTCATCTGGTTCGCCGAGAGTTTCGGCACGCTCTCCGGCACGTGGCTCTACCCGAGTCAGCGGCAGCACTGGTCGGTCGTCCCGGTGGCCAAGCTCTCGTCCTGGTTCCTGCTGATGATCGTGTCCTACACCCTGGTCGCCCGGGCGAACGGCATCGCGACCTGGCCGATCGCGCCGACGGCGCCGGCGCGGCGGACTCTGCCGCTGGCGCGGGCGACCCATCTCGGCCTCGCGGCCGCGGTGATCGCCCTGGGATTGCTGCTGCGCGTGCCGCCCTGGCGCCTGCCGCTCGCGATCCACCATTACGGTGGCGGCCTCCTGTGGGGGGCGATGCTGTTCCTTCTGGTCGCGGCCCTGCGACCCGGCAGCTGGGGCCTGCGCATCTGCCTGATCGCCGCCTTCGCGGCCGCCGCGCTCATCGAGACCAGCCGGCTCGTCCATACGCCGGCCCTGGACGCCTTCCGGACGACCCTGCCGGGTCAGCTCCTCCTCGGCTCCATCTTCTCGCCGTGGAATCTCCTCGCCTACGGCGTCGGAATCGCCGCCGCCGCCGCGCTCGCGCTTTCCCTTCATCGTGAACGCAGGCGCGCCGCGTTGCCGGCTTGACAGAACAGGTCGCCCGGCAGACCCATCGGGTGCGGACTAACCCAAAGTTGGGTCCACCAGGAGAACCGGTTTTCGATGCGGATGCGCAACCTGACGCTGCGTCTCGGACGGGTTCTGTGCGCAGCCGCGCTCGCGGCCAGCCTCGGCTCGGCCGCCCGGGCCGGCGATCCCGTCTATCCCGCGGGCTCGCGCTTCGGCTTCGACCCGCCCGCCGACATGTCGCTGTCGCGGCGCTTCTCGGGCTTCGAGCGGAAGGAGGGCGGCGCGACCGTGTCGGTCGTCGAACTGCCCGCGAACGCCTTCGCGGAGCTCGTCAGCGGCTTCACCGACGCCAACCTCCTCAGCCAGGGCTTCGCGGTCGAGAAGCGCGAGGAGGTCAAGATCGGCGACAACGAGGGCATGCTCTACACCGGTGAGCAGCCCGCCGATCCCGGCTCGTCCGCGCCGGCGATCCGGAAGTGGATCCTCGTCGTCGGCACGCCGACCGTGACCGGGCTGATCATCGCCCAGGCACTGCCCGACGCCGAGACCGAGGCCTCGATGCGCAAGATGGTGACCGGCGTCAAGCTCCGGCCGGCCCTCTCGCTGACCCAGCAGGTCGACGCGCTGCCTTTCCGCATCGCCGACATGGCGGGCTTCCGGCCGGTGCGAGTGATGGCCGGCAACTCGGTCCTCCTCACCAGCGGGCCCAAGGACCAGATGCAGAATCTGGAGCAGCCGATCCTGGTCCTGGCGCAGGCGGTGCAGCAGCCGCCCGGGGCCGAGCAGCGCGACGGCTTCGCCCGCGCCGCCCTGGCGTCCAATCAGACCCTCAAGGACTTCGTCATCGAGCGGGCGCAGAGCTACCGCTCGAACGGTGTCGACTGGCACGAGATCGTGGCCCGCGCCCTCGACCAGCCGACCAATCAGCCGGTGGTGGTGATGCAGACCATCCGGTTCGCACCGGACGGCTACATCCGCGCCCTCGGCGTCGTGCGGCAGGATCAGCGCGACGGCGTCCTCGCCAAGTTCCGGCAAGTGGTGGACAGCGTGCAGGTCAAGTAGCGCGTCACCAGACGACGGCCTGCCCGTCGCGGCGCGGGTCGCTCGCGGCCACGTAGCCCTCGACGGCGGGATCGCCCATCCGCCAGATGAACTGGCCGGCGCCGAAATCCTGGTAGCTGTCCTCGATCACCTCGAGTTGGTGGCCGAGGGCCTTCAGGCGCTCTAGCGTCGCGCCCGGCATCGCCGCCTCGACGTTGATGTCGAGGCCCTCGTTGACCCGCCAGCGCGGCGCGTCGCAGGCCGCCTGCGGGTTCTGGCCGTGGTCGATCATCCGCACCAGCGTCTGGACGTGCCCCTGCGGCTGCATGTTGCCGCCCATCACGCCGAAGCTCATCACCGGCGCACCGTCCTTCGTGAGGAAGCCTGGGATGATGGTGTGGAACGGCCGCTTGCCGGGCGCCACCACGTTCGGGCTCTCCGCATCGAGCACGAAGCCGTAGCCGCGGTTCTGCAGGGAGATGCCCCAGCCCGGGACGACGACGCCCGAGCCGAAGCCCATGAAGTTCGACTGGATGAAGCTCACCATCATGCCGGACTCGTCGGCGGCGGTGAGGTAGATCGTGCCGCCCGCGGGCGGCTTGCCCGGCCCGAAGACCTGGGCGCGATTCCGGTCGATCAGCTTGGCGCGCTCCGCGAGGTAGGCGGGGTCGAGCATGGCCTCCGGCGTCACCTCCATCCCGCGCGGGTCGGCGACGTACCGGTAGGTGTCGCTGAAGGCGAGCTTCATCGCCTCGATCTGCAGGTGCTGCGACTCCGGCCCGTCGACCGGCAGGCCGCCGAGGTCGAACTGCTCCAGGAGGCCCAGCGCGATCTGCGCCGCGATGCCCTGGCCGTTCGGCGGGATCTCGTGCAACGTGTAGCCGTGGTAATCCTTCGCGGTCGGCGTGACCCATTCGGGGCGGAACGCCGCGAGGTCGGCGGCGGTCATCGCGCCGCCGTTGGCCCGCGCGTGCGCGGCGATCGCCTCGGCGATCTCGCCCCGGTAGAAGGCCTCGCCCTTGGTCTCGCCGATCAGCCGCAGGGTCTTCTCGGCGCCGGGAAAGGTCACCAGCTCGCCGACATCCGGTGCCCGGCCCCGCGGCAGGAAGAACTCCGAGAAGCCCGGCTGGCGGGTGATCGCCTCGATCCGGGCCGCGGCCGCCCATTTCTGCTGGACCACGGCCGGGGCGAGGTAGCCGCGCTCGGCGATGCGGATCGCGGGCTGCATCAGGTCGGCGAAGGGGAGCCGGCCGAAGCGCTCGCTCAGCGCCGCCCAGGCGGCGACCGCGCCCGGCACGGTGACCGAGTCCCAGCCGCGCATCGGCGGCCGCTCGGCGGCGCCGTACTTCTGCAGGAAGTAGTCCCGGCTCCAGGCGGCCGGAGCCCCGCCCGAAGCGTTGAGGCCGTGCAACGCCTTCCCGTCCCACAGGATGCAGAAGGCATCGGAGCCGAGACCGTTGCTGCACGGCTCGGTGACGGTCTTGGTGGCCGCCGTGGCGATCGCCGCGTCGACGGCGTTGCCGCCGGCCTGGAGCATCTGAATGCCGGCCTGCGCTGCCAGCGCGTGCGAGGTCGCCACGCAGTTGCGCCCGAACATCGGCATCCGCAGCGACGGATACCCGGTCACCCAGTCGAACGGCTTCATCGCTCAGTTCCCGGCCTCGGCAGCCCACGCGCTCCCGCGGCACTTGGCATACAGGATATCCAGCCCCGGTGAAGGCGTGGGCCGGCATGCCCGCCAACGAAAAACGCGGGCCCGAGGACCCGCGCTTCGCGAACATTATGTTGTCTGGTCGGGCCGCTCAGTAGGGGCGGCCGTAGAGCGGCGAGGTCGGATCCAGCCGGTCGACGAAGGAGAGGTCGACGTTGCGGATCGCCGAGGAGCGGGCGCCGATGAACGGTCCGTTGGTGATCGGGTCCGGAAGGATGCCGCGGCCGAAGCGGTCGGTCGGGCCGTAGGGCGGGGTCAGCTGGTTCGACGCCGCGATCAGGTAGGGGTTCAGGGCCGGGTTACGCGAGCCGCCGGCGCCCGGAACGTTCGAGGTCAGCGGCACGTTGCCGGCGTCGAGCCAGCTGCGCGGACGCACGCGGATCGGCAGGGGCCGGCTGACCCGGTAGATCGGGCCGGTGATGTAGCCATCCTGAGCCTGGGCGGGCGCGGAGGCCAGAGCGCCGAGGCCGGTGGCGGCGACGACGCCGAGAAGGGCGATCTTGAGCGAGCGCATGGCCAACCTTGTCCTTGAGTGCCATCAGTATGGCGACCGAAGCTTAACAGTTCGCCGCCTTTGACGATAAGACGCTTGGGCGAGGCTGTTGTTCCGCCCTTATGGCTGAGCTTGTGCGTTTTGCCACACTCCGGCCTCATTTTTTATTTTGCGGCCGCCGGATTAACGATCCGGCCCTCCCGGGCGGCTCTGTCCCGGACGATGCCGGGCACGCGCCCGCCGGATCGGGCGCGACCGAGAAGGCCGCCGTCGTGGCGGCATCGGCGAGGTCGACGAGGCTCAGCGCGTCGAGCATGCAGCCGAGGGCCTGCGGCTCCGGCGGGCGCGCGAGGGGCGCGCAGAGCCATCCGTCGAGCTGGAACGCCGTGTCGCGGGTGACGAAGCCGGTGCAGGTCCGCTGCGCGGGGCCCGCGAAGGTCACCTCCAGGGTCTCGACCGCACCGAACTTGGTGCGGATCTGGTCGCGGGCGCCGGTCCGGGCCACGGCCAGGGCTGGCCGGTCGAGGGCCGGACCGTTCGCGGCGCGCCGGGCCATGAGGACGAAGAGCGTCGGCGGTGCGCCGGAGCGGAACCCGCGGGTGAGCTGGACCCGCAGCGCCGGCGCCTCGATCGCCGCGACGTCGCCGCGGATCAGGGTGTCCTCGCGCAGCCCGGTCCGCGGATCGACGCGGGCGGACACACGCACCGGATCGAGCCCCGGCTCCGCGAGGCCGAACTGGGCGACCGAGGCCGCGGGCGGTGCCGGCGAGGCCTGAACCGACGGGACGAAGGCGGTCTCCGCGGCCGGCGGCGGCGCGGGCGCGGAGGTCGAGGTCTCGCCGGGCCAGCGGGGGAGGGCCCACAGCAGCGCGATCGCCGCGGAGGCCAGGACGATGCGCACGCCCAGAGAGCCCGGAGAGCCCGGGGTGTCCGGCCCGCGCGCGGCCCGGCCGCCCGGCACGCCGAGCCCGATCCGATCGACGAGGTGCGCTGTTCCGGTCAGGGGCGTGCTCCGTGGCGGCGGGAGGCCGCGGGGATGGGCGGTCAGGGTCGCGCCGAAGGATTGAATTCCCTCTCCCGGCTGGAGGCCGTCACCGGGTTTCCGGAGGCAGGGTGAATCGAGTGTTGCGCTGTCGGCGGCCTTGACAGCGCGCGCCCTTGCGCGCCTTGCTCGACCCGGCCGTCGCCCCCACCTCTGCGGAGGACGGGGTCTGCGGCCGCGCCCGTTTGGCGGGCGCGTCCGGCACGAACGATCCTTCGGCCGATTGTACTGGCACAGGCGCGGCACCCGGATCGGTCGGGGTTTTCCGCGCGGAGACGAGAGATGGGTTACAAGGTCGCCGTCGTCGGCGCCACGGGCAACGTGGGCCGCGAGATGCTCGATATCCTGGCCGAGCGGGCGTTCCCCGCCGACGAGGTCGTGGCGCTGGCTTCGCGCCGCAGCCAGGGTCAGGAAGTCTCCTACGGCGACAAGACGCTCAAGGTCAAAACGCTGGACACGTACGACTTCTCCGACACCGACATCTGCCTGATGTCGGCCGGCGGCGAGGCTTCGAAGGAGTGGTCGCCCCGCATCGGCCAGCAGGGCTGCGTGGTCATCGATAACTCGTCGGCGTTCCGCTACGACGCCGACGTGCCGCTGATCGTGCCCGAGGTGAACGCCGACGCGGTCGTGGGCTTCACCAAGCGCAACATCATCGCCAACCCGAACTGCTCGACCGCGCAGCTGGTCGTCGCGCTCAAGCCCCTCCACGAGGCGGCCACGATCAGGCGCGTCGTCGTGTCGACCTACCAGTCGGTCTCCGGCGCCGGCAAGGAGGCGATGGACGAGCTGTTCAACCAGACCCGCGCCGTGTTCACCGCCGGCGAGATCAAGCAGGGCGGCAAGTTCACCAAGCGCATCGCCTTCAACGTCATCCCCCACATCGACGTGTTCATGGAGGATGGCTACACGAAGGAAGAGTGGAAGATGGTCGCCGAGACCAAGAAGATGCTCGACCCGAAGATCAAGCTGACGGCGACCGCCGTTCGCGTTCCGGTCTTCATCGGGCACGCGGAATCGGTGAACATCGAGTTCGAGCAGCCGCTCTCGGCCGAGAAGGCCACCGAGATCCTGCGCGCCGCCCCCGGCGTGCTGGTGATCGATAAGCGCGAGAACGGCGGCTACATGACTCCCCACGAGGCGGCCGGCGAGGACGCGACCTACATCTCGCGCATCCGCGAGGACGCGACGGTGGAGAACGGCCTGAACTTCTGGTGCGTCTCGGACAACCTCCGCAAGGGCGCGGCCCTCAACGCGGTGCAGATCGCCGAGGTGCTGGTCAACCGCAAGCTGCTGAACCGGGCCAAGCGCGCGGCCTGAGATCGGTCCCTCTCCCGGCGGGAGGGGGATCCTTCGGACGGATCCTCGGGATACGATCCTTGGGATCCGTCACGCGTCTGTCAGTGTCGGGGCTCATGCCGTGGATCGGATGCCGCGCGCTTCCGTCCGCGACGTGAATGCGCGGCGTGCTCGACCAGCAGTCTGCACGGCAGCCCCTCGAGCGTCGCGACCTAGCCGATCATCGACGGCCGGAGGCGGGGCGGGGCGCGGCTCACCGACACCCACTCGCTGTCCCCGGCCGTCACCGCGTCGGACACCACCGCGCCGGTGAGCGGCCGGATGGGTGGTCGGGGCCGGCCAAGTCGGGACACGATCGACATTGCCGTGCAGGTTCCGGCCACCGCTGCGATGCGGTCCTGTCGGAAGCGGGGCTGCAGATCGGGCGGCCGCTTCGCCGCCCGGTCCGACTACGCCATGCCGAGGGCCTGCATGTAGAGCTCGAGGATCGCCTCCTGCTCCTGGCGCTCGCTGTGGTCCTGCTTGCGGATGCGCAGGATCGTGCGAACCGCCTTCGCGTCGAAGCCCCGGCCCTTCAGCTCGGCGAACACCTCCTTGATGTCGCCCATGATGCCGGCCTTCTCCTCCTCGAGACGCTCCAGGCGCTCGATGAACTGCTTCAGCTCGTCCGCGGCCACGCCCTCGGCCGACGAGACGTCGCCGCCGGGCCGCTGCGCGGCGGTGGGCATCGAATGGGCGTTCATGGGGCTCTCCCGAATGCGCGGCGCGGTTGCGCCCTGGACCCGTGGTTAACGGGCCGGCCTTACTGGAAGCTTAGCCGATCCGCCGCGACGCGGGCGCAGCCTCAGTGGTCCTTGGGCGGCGCGGCCGCGAAGCCGGCCTGCTGCTCCGGACTCGCCTCCGTCTGGAAGCGCGCCTTCCACTCGGCGTAGGGCATCCCGTAGACCGCCTCGCGGCTCTCGTCCTTGGTCAGGGCCACGCCCGCGCCGTCGGCGGCGTCCTTGAGCCAGTTCGACAGGCAGTTCCGGCAGAAGCCCGCCAGGTTCATCAGGTCGATGTTCTGCACGTCCGTCCGCTCGCGCAGATGCGCGACGAGGCGGCGGAACACCGCGGCCTCGAGTTCCGTCTGGGTCCGGGGATCGATCTCGCTCATTCGTCGCAACTCTCTTCAGGTCTGGCGGGCCGCTCCCGATTTCGGGACCGGCCGGACGGAGATCAAGCCGCGAGCAGCGGGCGCAGGATGCGGGCGAAGCGCGCGGCCCACTCAGCCTGACCGTCCGCGCCGGCGATCAGGTCCTGGCGGATCTCGACGAGGGCGTTCGCGAGGCCGCGGGCGGTGGCGTGGCGGTCGATCGTGTCGCCCGGCAGGCCGCCGCCGTAGGGCTGGTTGTCGCCGACGGTGAGCCCGGCCGGATCGGCCTCCAGCGCGCGGATGAGCGGGCGGGCGAAGCGCTCGTCCCGGTCGTACAGGATGCCGACCTGCCAGGGCCGCGCGATCCCGCGCCAGTAGGGCGTGAAGCTGTGCATGGTCAGGAGCACCGGCGGCCGGCCGGCTGACTGGGCGGCGGCGATCGCGTCGTCGATGGCCGCGTCGAACGGCGCGTAGAAGCGGGCGATCCGGGCCTGCTTCCCGGCCTCGTCGATCCGGGCGTTGCCCGGCACGACGGCACCGTCGGACAGGCGCATCACCAGGGTCGGATCGGCGCGCCCGCGGTTCGGGTCGATGATGAGGCGGGAGAAGTTCGTCAGGATCGCCGGGGCGCCGAGCTGCGCCGCGAGGCTGCGCGTCACCGCCGCCGCGCCGATGTCGTAGGCGATGTGCCGGGCATATTCCGACGCGGGCACGCCGAGCGCGATGTCCGGCGGGACGAAGTTCGAGGCGTGGTCGCAGGCGATGACGAGGCCGCAGGCGGGATCGCCGGGAATGATCTCGCAGGGATGTGGGGGCGCGACGGCCGTTTCTGTCTCCGGACGGGTCACGGGGCTCCGAGGTCTTCCGAGAGGTCTTCAGATCTGTGCGAGGGCGCCGATGGCGCTTGCCGTCGCGCGGCCGCTCGGGCAGATCACCTATCAAGGATCGTGCGCTCACGGCAAGAAACGGGCCCGCCGCCCAGGGAAGAAACGGGCGGGGATCGCGCGACACAATGGAGAGAGGAGCCCGTTCAACGCCATGACCGAGACCGTTCCGCCCGTCGCCGACGCGGCCACCCGGGACCAGCGCGCGCTCCTCGATTCGATCCTCACGGCCGCGATCCGCGCCGCCCACCCGGATCTCTGCCTGCCGCCGCACCTGCCGGAGCCGAGCCCGGGCCGTCTGATCATCCTGGCCGCCGGCAAGGCCGCCGGCAGCATGAGCGCCGTAGCGAGCCGCTTCTACCGCCAGAAGCACGGCCTCGGGGATGACCGGATCGTCGGCCTCGCGGTGGCGCGCCACGGCTACGGACAGGACGCGCCGGGCATCCACATGGTCGAGGCGGGCCACCCGGTCCCCGACGAGGCCGGCATCTCGGCGACCCGGGAGGCGCTGCGGCTCGCCACCGAGGCCGGCCCGGACGACGAGGTGCTGGTGCTGCTCTCGGGCGGCGGCTCGGCCAACTGGATCGCCCCGGCCGGCGACCTGACCCTCGTGGAGAAGCAGGCGATCACCCGGGCGATGCTCCGCTCCGGCGCGCCCATCGGCGAGATCAACACCGTGCGCAAGCACATCTCGCGGATCAAGGGCGGCCGTCTCGCCCTCGCGGCCCGCAACGCCCGGCGCGTCCTGACCCTGGCGATCTCGGACGTGCCCTTCGACGATCCGGCGGTGATCGCCTCCGGACCGACCGTGCCCGATCCGTCGACCCTGGCCGATGCCCGGGCCATCTGCGAGAAGCGCGGCATCCCGCTGCCCGAGGAGGCGGTGCGCCTCCTGAACGACCCCAACAACGAGACGCCGAAGGCCGGCGATCCCGCCTTCGCCCGCGCCGAGTACCGCATCATCGCCCGGCCGATCGACGCCCTGAACGCCGCCGCCGAGGCGGCCCGCGCGGCCGGCTACGAGCCGATCCTGCTGGGCGCCGACCTGGAGGGCGAGGCCCGCGAGGTCGCGGCCGAGCACGCGGCCGAGGCCAAGCGCCACAAGGCGGCCGGCAAGCGCGTCGCGCTGATCTCCGGCGGCGAGCTCACCGTCACCATCCGCGGCGAGGGCCATGGCGGCCCGAACCAGGAATACGCCCTGGCGCTGGCGGTCGCGCTCGACGGCGAGCCCGGCATCTTCGGCATCAGCGCCGACACCGACGGGACCGACGGCGGGCGGGGCCTCGCCACCGACCCGGCGGGCGGCCTCGTCGACCCCACGACCCTCAAGCGGGCCCGGGCCGCCGGCCTCGACCCGGCCGCGATGCTGGAGCAGAACGACTCCACCGCCTTCTTCGCGGCCCTCGGCGACCTCGTGAACCCCGGTCCGACCTGCACCAATGTCAACGACTGCCGCATCATCCTCGTCAACTAGGTCTCGCGTCTCGGCGGCTCAGCTCCTCCCGGCAGTCACGGTCCTCGGCCTCGCGCTCCTCGGCGCGAGTCCCGCCAGGGCGGACCTGCGCCTGTGCAACCAGACCGCCAGCAAGGTCGGGATCTCGCTCGGCTACCGCGACCCCCAGGGGTGGGTGACGGAGGGCTGGTGGGATCTGGCGCCGAAAGCCTGCGAGACGCTGCTCAAGGGCGCGCTGGCGGCGCGGTTCTACTACGTCTTCGCGGTCGACTACACGCGCGGCGGCGAGTGGAGCGGCCGTTCGCTGATGTGCACCCGCGATTCGGAGTTCACGATTCGCGGGATCGAGGATTGTCTCGCCCGCGGCTACGACCGGAACGGCTTCTTCGAAGTCGACACCGGCGAGCAGAAGAGCTGGACCATCCAGCTCACGGATCCGAACCGGGCAGACGCGCCGGCGAAACCGTAATGTGACGACGGCGGCCGTGATTGCGGCCTTGACGCTGTCCGGCTGGGGATGCTCACAGCCGATCGGCGCTCCCTGAGCCAGATCTTCTAACCGCCGGCGCTCGACGCTGCGCGGCAACGAGAACACGGAGGAAATACGCTTGAAACGGTCACGCCGCACGAAGATCGTCGCCACCCTCGGTCCGGCCTCCGATTCGCCGGAGATGATCGAGCGGCTGTTCCGCGCGGGCGTCGACGTATTCCGGCTCAACATGAGCCACCTGCCGCGCGAGAAGCTGCCCGAGAAGGTCGAGGCGATCCGCACCATCGAGCGCGAGGCGAAGCGGCCGATCGGCATTCTGGTCGACCTGCAGGGGCCGAAGCTGCGGCTCGGCACCTTCGCGGAGGGCGCCGCGATGATCGAGGCCGGGGGCACCTTCGTGCTCGACGGCGACCCGACGCCCGGCGACGCCGCACGCTGCCACCTGCCGCATCCCGAGATCCTGGAGGCGCTGGAGCCGGGCCACGCCATCCTGGTCGACGACGGCAAGCTGCGGCTGACCGTGCTCGAGACGGCGCACAATCGCGCCGTGACCCGCGTCGAGGTCGGTGGCCGGATCTCGAACCGGAAGGGCGTGTCCCTGCCGCACACCGTGATCCCGGTGCCGGCGATGACCGACAAGGACCGGGCCGACCTCGATGCCGGTCTGAACGCCGGTGCCGACTGGATCGCCGTGTCGTTCGTCCAGCGCCCCGAGGACGTGGCCGAGGTGAAGAAGGTCTGCGCCGGCCGCGCCCTGGTGATGGCCAAGATCGAGAAGCCGCAGGCGCTGGCGCGCCTCGACGAGATCATCGAGATCTCCGACGGGCTGATGGTCGCCCGCGGTGACCTCGGTGTCGAGATGCCCCTGGAGCAGGTGCCGGGCGTGCAGAAGCGCATCACCCGCGGCGCCCGGCGCTACGGCAAGCCGGTGGTCGTGGCGACCCAGATGCTCGAGTCGATGATCACCGCGCCTGTGCCGACCCGCGCCGAGGTCTCCGACGTCGCCACAGCGGTCTACGAGGGGGCGGACGCCGTGATGCTCTCCGCGGAGAGCGCCTCGGGCGCCCACCCGATCGGGGCCGTGGAGACCATGAACCGCATCGCCGAGCAGGTGGAGCGGGACGCGATCTACTGGTCGATCATCCGGGCGCAGAGCGCGACCCCGGACGAGACGGCGGCCGACGCCATCGCGGCGGCGGCGCACCAGATGGTCGACGCGCTGAGCCTCGACGCGATCATGGCCTGGACCAATTCCGGTTCCACGGCCCTGCGCCTGTCGCGCGAGCGCCCGAACGCCACCGTGATCGCCCTCACGCCCCGGCGCGAGACGGCGCGGCGCCTCGCCCTGGCCTGGGGCACGCACCCGATCGTCACCAAGGACGCCAGCGACGTGGACGACATGTCGTTCCGGGCCGCCAAGTTCGCCGTGCGCGAGAAGTTCGCCGCCGTGGGGGACCGGGTGATCGTGGTGGCCGGCCTGCCGTTCGGCACGCCGGGCGCCACCAACCTCGTGCGTCTGACCTTCATCACTCGCGAGCATGCCGAGAAGGCCTGATGGCACCGGGATACGAGTTCAAGACCGGCCGGCGCGTCAGTGCGCGACGGCCGCCTCCGGACCGGCCGTGCCCGTTGCGCCGGCGAGTCGGGCCACCTCCTCGGTGACGCGATCGGCGGCGACGTACTGGAGCATGTGGCCGATGCCCGGTAGCAGCACGAGCCGCGCCCCGGGGATCGCGCGGGCCAGCGGCACCGCCTGCGCGTCGGCGCGGACGATCGGGTCCGCCTCGCCGGAGATCACCAGGGTGGGCACGCGGATCGTGCCGTAGCGCGGACCCTGCGCCGCGACGGCGCGCGGCAGGCCGAGCAGGTCCTGGACGTTGGCGAGCAGGGTTCCGGGCCGCAGGACCAGGTCCGACCGCGCCAGCTCCGGGTAATCTGCCCGCGGCGGTTGCGGCTGAAAGACCCGTCGCGCCGCCTCGGGCAGGAAGTGCTGCGCGATGGGCGGCCCGACCGTCCGGCTGAGCAGCCACGCCACCGGCGGGGTCACGGCGAGCCGCCAGTACCAGGGCAGATCGGGCATCCGGTCCGGCATGGGCATCGCCACCGGCGCTGCGAGGGCGAGGGCCGACACCCGGTCCGGGTGATCCAGCGCGAGGGCGAGGGCCAGGGCGCCGGCCCAGGAATGGCCGAAGACGAGCGCCGGGCCGACACCCATCCGTTCCAGCGCCTCGGCGATCAAGGCGGCTTGCGCCGTGGGGGGCGCGGTGTCGCCGCCACCGATCCGGTCGCTCCAGCCGAAGCCCGGCCGGTCGAAGGCGATGACCCGGAAACCCCGCGCCGCGAGCCGGTGGCCGATCCCCTCCATCGGATCCGACGCGTTGGCCGAGGCGCCGTGCAGGAGCACGACGGGCGGTCCGTCGGCCGGCCCGTCCTGCAGGGTCGCGAGCCGGCCGCCGGTGACCGCCACGAACGGGCCTGCCGGCGGGTGGGCGGCGCCGACCCGCAGGGTGATGGCCAGCGTCGCCAGTGCGCCGGCCGCGAGGACGAGCCCGGCGAGGGCGAAGGGCAGGGCCAGGAGGGTGAGGAGGACGGCGGTCACCCGGCTCACAGGTCGCGGCCGTCGACCTCCGGAGTGAGGCGGTTGATCGCCTCGCCGATCTTCTCCATCTGCGGGTAGAGCGCCCGCGCCCGCCGGAAGGCGGCGAGCGCCCGCGCCTTGTCGTCGAGCGATTCGTAGATCCGGCCCATCGCGGCCCAGGCCTCGAAGTGGCGCGGCTCCAGCACCAGGGCCCGCTGCAGGTCCGCCAGGGCGTCGTCCTTGTCGGACAGGAGCCAGAACACCGTCGCGCGCCGGTTCCAGCCCTCCGACCAGTTCGGCTCGAGGGCGGTGACGCGGTCCATCAGCTCGGCCGCCAGGGGGAAGTCGTGTGCGGTGACCGCCTGCCGGGCGCGGTCGGTGAGGAGGTCGGCGGTCGGGCTGCCCGACCCGGCCATGCGCCGCTCGATCAGCCGGGCGATGCCCTTGGCCTCGGCCGGGTCCTCGCTGGCGCGCAGGCGGGCGAACAGGTCGTCGAGGCTCGGCGGCTTGGGGGCCGGCTTCCCCTCGGGAGCGGTGCGGCCGGGACGCCCGGTCTCCGGAGCCGCTCGCGCCGCCGGGATGTCCAGGGCGAGGCCCGACAGGCAGACCAGGGCGGCGAGGAGGCGGGTCGGCGTCATGCGGCCAGACTGTGCGCCGGCCCGGGATCCGTCAACGTGCCGCGGTGCCGCGCGCATGCGGAAACGGCCGCGCCCCTTCGGGTACGGCCGTCCCAACGTCGATCGTCGTCCGACCCGGCCTGACCGGGCGGAGCGGCCTCAGCCCTGGCGGGCCTTGAAGCGCTTCTGGGTCTTGTTGATCACGTAGACCCGGCCCTTGCGGCGCACGAGCTGGTTGTCGCGGTGGCGGCCACGCAGGGACTTGAGGGAGTTGCGGATCTTCATGGGTCTCTCGAGCCCGGAGGGCCGTCCGTTGTGTAGGGTGTCGGGAACGTGGTCACGAGGCTGGACGCGGCGTCGCGTCCGGCGATCACGGCTCACGCATCGCGGGATGGCGCGGCCATATCAGGATTCGCCCCCGGAAGGCAAGGCGCGACGGGCATCGAGCGGAGGCGGGGCGGCTCAGTGAACCCTGTCGAGATCCGGCACGGCCGGCGCGAGCACGAGCTGCCGGCCGATCTCGTGCAGCAGCACGTCGAGCAGCGGCTTCAGGCGCTCGAACCCCGGCCGGGGCAGGCCGTCCTCGGCGGCGTTGTAGAGGGCCAGGGCCATCTCGGCGACCCGGTCGATGCCGCCGGCGGCCACGTCGGTCGCGCAGAAGGCGGATTCGTCGAGGAAGCCGTCGCGGCCGCGCTCGGTCACGTCGATGACGATCCCGTGGGCCTCGCTGACGCCGCCCTGCGCGTCGAGGATGAAGCGGCCACGCGCGAGGATCCACCGGACCTCGCCCGGCGCCGGAACCGTCCGGTACTGCGCGATGTACAGGCCGCCCTGCCGGCGGAGGTCGTCGAGGATCGACGCGATCCGCCGCTGATCCTCCGGGTGGATGCGGTCGAGGAAGGCCCCGAAAGTCGTCCCGCTGCCGCTCTTCGTTCGGGGCAGGCCCAGCATCGTCGCCGCGACGGGGTCGCACCGGAGAACATCGTCGGCGATGTGCCAGGTCCAAGTCCCGACATCCGACACAGCGAGCGCGCGCGCCACACTGCTGCCGCCCCGCCGCTTCGTGCGCACGCCGACGCCCACAGGCCCGACCTCCAGCCATTTTTCAGGCGGTCTGCCCAGACCGCTTCGTTGGTCGACACAATACTGAGATCACGAATGCGGCACAACGCGCGAGTTCTGCAGGGCTGAGCTGTATCGCATCGGTATCGGCCGGATCAGGGACGATGGTAAACGCCGGTCAATATCCCCTTCGCGAGGACCTGACCGCGCATGGCCTCGATCAGCGCGCCGCGGCCCGGCGCCTCGGCAAGGGCGAGGGGCTGCCGCAGCGCGTAGATCTGGAAGAGGTATGGGTGCGGCCCGTGGCCGGTGGGCGGGTCCGGCGGCAGCCATTCCGCGCGCAGGAAGCTGTTCCGGCCCACGGCCTCCACGGTGCCCGCGTGGCCGGGACCCGGCAGCGCACCCTCCAACAGGCCGGCGGGTTCCGGCGGGACCGACCAGGCTATGAGATGGACCAGCGGCCGGGGCGTCGGGCTGCCCGCATCCTCCACGAGGAGGACGAGGGCGGCGGTGCCCGCCGGCAGCCCGCTCCAGGCGAGGGGCGGCGACACGCCCGCGCCGTCGGCCGTGAAGCGGGCGGGCAAGTCCGCCCCGTCGGCGAAGGCCGGGCTCGACAGCGTCACGGTCTCGGGCACGTCGGGGAAGTCAGCGCGGGACGTCGTCTTGTCCAGGCCCGCCTTCAGCCCCGACAGCGCCTCGCCGAGCACACCGGGAATCTTCTCGAGCATCGCCGCGTCCTCCGCCGCGATGGCAACGGCGGCGGACGCGACCGGTTCACGCCGACCGCTCGGCCGCGACCATGTAGTTCACCGCCTTGTCGCGGCCGGTGCGCCACCCGTCCGTGAGCGGGTTGTAGACGACGCCGACCGTGTCGGTGACGTCGAGGCCGCCGGCCCGGATCGCGCGGGCGAGCTCGTCCGGCGTCACGAACTTCTCCCAGTCGTGCGTGCCGCGCGGCAGCCAGCCGAGCACGTACTCGGCGCCGACGATGGCGAGCGCGAAGGAGCGCAGCGTCCGGTTGAGGGTGGCCCCGAACAGCATGCCGCCGGGCTTCACCGCCGCGCAGGCGGTCCGCACGAAGGCCGGCATGTCGGAGACGTGCTCGACGACCTCCATGATCAGCACCGCGTCGAAGCTCTCGCCGCCGGCGACCACCGCCTCGATGGTCTGCCCGCGGTAATCCACCGGCACCCGGGCCGCCTCGGCATGGGTTCGGGCGACCGCGACGTTCTGCTCGGCCGGGTCGAGCCCGGTCACCCGGGCGCCGAGACGGGCCAGCGGCTCCGAGAGAACTCCGCCGCCGCAGCCGACGTCGCAGATCGTCAGCCCGTCGAGCGGGAAGGGGGCTTTCGGGTCGCGACCGAAGCGCCGGCAGAGGGCGTCGCGGATGTAGGCGAGCCGCACCGGGTTGAACCGGTGCAGGACGCGCATCGGGCCGGTCTCGTCCCACCACGTGGCTGCGAGCGCGTCGAAGCGCGCAACCTCGGCGCGGTCGACGAAGCCTTCCGTGACCCGGTCCGTGGCTGACCTGTCCATCGTGTTCCGTCCTCATGCCGGCGGCCGGGATCCGCCGCGCGGTTTCGTGGCTGCGTCGTGCCCGCGCTCTAGCACGGCGATCGCCCGGAAGTCGCCGCGGCGCGCGGGCGCCATGCTTGGCCGGTTGTTGACACTCCCCCGGGCCGCTTGTACCCGCCGGGCACCGTCCGGACGGGGCTGCAGCGGCCCGTTCAATCGCCACCGGGAACCCGCGACCGAGAGACCATGCCCCGTCTGGTGATGAAATTCGGCGGCACCTCCGTCGCCAACGTCGACCGTATCCGCAACGTGGCGCGCCACGTCGCCCGCGAGGTCGCGGCCGGCTACGACGTCGCCGTGATCGTCTCGGCCATGTCGGGCAAGACCAACGAGCTGGTCGACTGGGTCAAGGACGCGAACCCGCTCTACGATCCGCGCGAGTACGACGCCGTCGTGGCGTCCGGCGAGCTCGTCACCGCCGGCCTCCTGGCGATCGCCCTGCAGAAGGACGGGATCAAGGCCCGCTCCTGGCAGGGCTGGCAGATCCCGGTCGTGACGTCGGACGCGCACGGCTCGGCCCGCATCGCCGAGATCGACCCGAGCAACCTCGAGGCGGGCTTCGCCAAGGGGGAGGTCGCGGTCATCGCCGGCTTCCAGGGCGTCCACGACGAGACCGGCCGGGTGACGACGCTGGGCCGCGGCGGCTCCGACACCTCCGCGGTGGCCGTGGCGGCCGCGATCGGGGCCGAGCGCTGCGACATCTACACGGACGTGGACGGCGTCTACACCACGGACCCGCGCATCGTCCCGAAGGCCCGCCGCATGGAGCGGGTGACCTTCGAGGAGATGCTGGAGATGGCCTCGCTCGGCGCCAAGGTGCTGCAGGTCCGCTCGGTGGAGCTCGCCATGGTCCACCGGGTGCCGACCACGGTCCGGTCCTCCTTCGATCCGCCGGACGCCGCGCGTCCCGGTACCCTCATCTGCGACGAGGACGACATCGTGGAACAGCAGATCATCACCGGGATCGCCTTCTCCCGGGACGAGGCGCAGATCACCCTGCGCAAGGTCAAGGACAGCCCGGGCGTCGCGGCCGCGATCTTCGGGCCGCTGGCCGACGCCAACATCAACGTCGACATGATCATCCAGACCGTGTCGGGTGACCAGTCGACCACCGACATGACCTTCACGGTTCCGTCCGCCGAGTACGAGCGTGCCCGGAAGATCCTCGACGAGGCCCGCGCGCAGATCGGCTACGCGCAGATCGAGGGTGCCACCGACGTGGTGAAGGTGTCGGCGATCGGCGTCGGGATGCGCAGCCACGCGGGCGTCGCCGCGAAGGCGTTCCGGGCGCTCGCCGAGAAGGGTATCAACATCCGCGCGATCACCACCTCGGAGATCAAGTTCTCCGTGCTGATCGACGCCGCCTATACGGAGCTTGCCGTGCGCACGCTTCACTCGCTATACGGCCTGGATCAGGCCTGAGCCTGGGACGCGGGTTCGAGCGGGGCGCGTGGTGTGAACTGAACAGTCACGGGCCGATCCGCCGATCCCAGAACGCCTCTGGGATCAGCGGTCCGGTCCATCCGGCGCCGGCCCGTCCCGGGTTTGGCGCCAAGGTTGCAGGGTGGTCGACGCCAAGGCCACTCACCGACGCTGGAACGACGAACCGATGCCCGCTGCGCCCGGAGGCCCGCGCCTGCTGCTGCGCCGCCTCCGCGAAGCGATGGCGGAGCCGGTCAGCCCCCAGGCGCGCCTCGACCGCATCGTCGTCCTGATCGCCGCCAACGTCGTGGCCGAGGTCTGCTCGGTCTACGTGCTGCGCGACGACAACACGCTCGAGCTGTTCGCCACCGAGGGCCTGAACCGCGAGGCGGTGCACCAGACCCGCATGCGCACCGACGAGGGCCTCGTCGGCCTCATCGCGCGCACGGCGGAGCCGCTCTCCCTCTCGGACGCACAGAACCACCCGGCCTTCTCGTACCGGCCTGAGACGGGCGAGGAGGCCTACCACGCCTTCCTGGGCGTGCCGCTGCTGCGCGCCGGCAACACGCTCGGCGTCCTGACGGTCCAGAACAAGACCTACCGCGTCTACTCCGAGGAAGAGATCGAGGCGCTCCAGACCACCGCGATGGTGCTCTCGGAGATGATCGCCTCGGGCGAGCTGGAGGGCTTGGCGCCGGACGCCGGCACCGCGGCCCGGCGCCCGGTCCTGGCCCGGGGCATCGCCCTCGCGGACGGGATCGGCCTGGGCTACGTGGTGCTCCACGAGCCCCGCGTCGTGGTGAAGACGCTGATCGCCGAGAACGTCGAGCGCGAGGTCGCCCGCCTCGACGCGGCGATCGAGGAGGTCCGCTCGGCGATCGACGCGCTGGTGGAGCGCGGCGACCGGATCGGCACCGCCGAATCCCGTGAGGTCCTCGAGACCGTCCGGATGTTCGCCCACGACAAGGGCTGGCTCCGCCGGATGCGCGAGGCCGTAGGCTCCGGCCTGACCGCGGAGGCCGCGGTCGAGCGGGTCCAATCGGACAACCGCGCCCGCATGATGCGGCAGTCGGATCCCTACCTGCGCGAGCGGCTGCACGATCTCGACGACCTCGCCAACCGCGTCCTGCGCACCCTGATCGGTCCCGAGGCGGCCGGCGCCCTGGTCCTGCCCGAGAACGCCATCCTGGTGGCGCGCACCATGGGGCCGGCGGCGCTCCTCGATTACGAGGCGTCGACCCTGCGCGGCATCGTCCTCGAGGAGGGCGGTCCGACGAGCCACGTGGCGATCGTCGCCCGGGCGCTCGGTATCCCGGCGGTGGGCGAGGTGGAGAACGCCGCCGCCCTGTGCGACGCGGGCGACGCCATCATCGTCGACGGCGTGGCCGGCGAGATCCATGTCCGGCCCGGCCCCGAGGTCGAGGCCGCCTACGCCGAGATGGTGCGCCTGCGCGCCCGCCGGCAGGAGCAGTACCGCGCGCTGCGCGACGTCCCGGCCCAGACCCGCGACGGCGTGCGGGTCGGCCTGCACCTCAACGCCGGCCTGCTGGTCGATTTCAGCCACCTGCAGGAGACCGGGGCCGAGGGAGTCGGGCTGTTCCGCACCGAACTGCAGTTCATGGTGGCGCAGCGCATGCCGTCGGCGGCCGAGCAGGAGGAGCTGTACCGCAAGGTCTTCGCGGCCTCGGCGGGCAAGTCCGTCACGGTCCGCACCCTCGACATCGGGGGCGACAAGATCCTGCCCTACATGGCCAAGCTCGAGGAGGAGAACCCGGCACTCGGCTGGCGGGCCATCCGCATCGGCCTCGACCGGCCGGCGCTGCTGCGCATGCAGTTGCGCGCGCTCCTCAAGGCCGCCGACGGCGACCCGCTCAAGATCATGTTCCCGATGGTCGCCACGGTGGACGAGTTCGTGCGCGCCCGCGGCATCGTCGAGCGCGAGAAGGCCTACCTGCGACGCCACGGCTACCGGCTCCCGACCGATTGCCGCCTCGGCGCGATGATCGAGGTGCCCTCGCTCCTGTTCCAGATCGACGAGATCGCCAAGGAGGCCGATTTCCTCTCGGTCGGATCGAACGACCTGATGCAGTTCCTGTTCGCGGTGGACCGCGAGAACCGGCGGGTCGCCGACCGGTTCGATCCGCTGAGTGTCGCGGCGCTGCGCGCGTTCCGGCTGATCGCCGAGCGGGCCAACGCGGCCTCCTGCCCGGTGACGGTCTGCGGCGAGATCGGCGGCCGGCCCCTCGACGCCATGGCGCTGATCGGCCTCGGCTACCGCCAGCTGTCGATGTCGCCGGCCGCGATCGGCCCCGTCAAGGCGATGGTGCTGAGCCTCGACGCGGCCGCCGTCGCCGAGCTCATCGACGCCGAGATGGCGCGGATGCACGACGGCGACTCCCTGCGCCCGGCGCTCACGGCCTTCGCGCACGCGCACGGCATCCCTATCTAAGCGCGAACGCGACCCTTGCCGAACATTCGGCCGGGGTTGTACGGCAACGCCACGACGATTTCGGTCGACGCGCCGCGGCTTCCGCTCTCGGACGGACGAGGCGTGGATTTGGGGGACGTCCTACCGGGTCCTACACCCTCGAAGCCACGCGTCTCCGTCCCCGGGACGAGACCCGCGCCCGGCCCGGAACGGCGCGCGCAGACCTGCAGAAACACGGGCGATGATCCCCTTTCCCACCGAGCGCCTCGACGCCATCCTGGCGCGGCACGACATCGTCACCGCGCAGCTCGCCTCCGGCGAGATCGATCCCGAGACGGTGGTCCAGCTCTCCCGCGAGCTGTCCGACCTCGACCCGGTCGTGGCGGCGATCCGCGCCTACCGCGCCGCGCTGGAGAACCTCGCGGGCGTCGAGGCCCTGATCGACGAGCCCGGCACGGATCCGGAGATGCGCGCGCTCGCCGCCGAGGAGAAGCCGGAGGCGCTGGCGGCGCTCGAGACCGCCCACCGGGCCCTCCAGCTCCTGCTCCTGCCCAAGGACGCCGCCGACGAGAAGAGCGCGATCCTGGAAGTCCGCGCCGGCACCGGCGGCGACGAGGCCGCCCTCTTCGCCGGCGACCTGTTCCGGATGTACGCGAAATACGCCGAGTCGAAGGGCTGGCGGGTCGAGGTGATCTCCGAGAGCGAGGGCACCGTCGGCGGCTTCCGCGAGGTGGTGGCCGAGGTGAAGGGACGTGGCGTCTTCGCCCGCCTCAAGTTCGAGAGCGGTGCTCACCGAGTGCAGAGGGTGCCCGACACCGAGACGCAGGGCCGGATCCACACCTCGGCCGCCACCGTGGCGGTGCTGCCCGAGGCCGAGGAGGTCGACATCCACGTCAACGACGCCGACCTGAAGATCGACACGATGCGGGCCCAGGGCGCGGGCGGCCAGCACGTCAACAAGACGGAATCGGCGATCCGCATCACCCACCTGCCGACCGGCATCGTCGTCTTCGTCCAGGAGGAGCGGTCGCAGCACAAGAACCGGGCCCGCGCCATGGCGCTCCTGCGGGCGCGGCTCTACGAGGCCGAGCGCAACGCCAAGGATTCGGCGCGCGCGGCCGACCGCAAGGCGCAGGTCGGCTCCGGCGACCGCAGCGAGCGGATCCGGACCTACAACTTTCCGCAGGGTCGCGTGACCGATCACCGGATCAACCTGACCCTCTACAAGCTCGAGGAGGTGATGGCCGGGACCGCCCTCGACGAGGTGGTGGACGCCCTCATCACCGAGCACCAGGCTGAGCTCCTGGCCGCCGAGGGCATGGCCTGATCCGCGCCGTGACGCCGGACGCGCTCCAGGATCTGTCGCGCCGCGAGGCGCTCCGCGCGCTGACGGCGCGTTTGCACGCCGGCGGCGTTGCCGAAGCCGCGGGCGACGCCCGGTTCCTCCTGCTCGGCATCCTGGGCCTGGAGACAAGAGACCTGCTGATCGAGGGGGGCCGGCGCCTGGGCCCAGCGGACGCTGCGTCCCTCGCGGCGGCGCTGGCCCGGCGGCTCGCCGGCGAGCCGGTCGCCCGCATCCTGGGCGCCTGGGAGTTCTGGGGCCTGCCGTTCCGGCTGGGGCCCGACACGCTCGTGCCGCGCCCGGACACCGAGATCCTGGTCGAGGTCGCGCTGGCGGCGCGGCCCGACCGCGCCGCTCCGCTCCGCTGCCTGGACCTGGGGACCGGGTCGGGCTGCATCCTGACGGCCCTCCTGTCCGAGCGACCCCGCGCCACCGGCGTCGGGCTCGATCGTTCCGAGGGCGCCCTGCGCGTTGCCCGGGACAACGCCGTCACGAACGGCGTCGGCGACCGGGCGCGCTTCGTGGCCGGTGACTGGTGCGACGCCCTATGGGGCTGCTTCGACCTCGTGGTCTCGAACCCGCCCTACATCGCCCGCGCCGTCATCGGGACCCTGGAGCGCGAGGTCCGCGGGCACGACCCGGCCGCTGCCCTCGACGGCGGTGCCGACGGCCTCGAGGCATACCGGCGGATCCTGGGCGGCGCGGGGGCGTGTCTCGCCCCGGGCGGCCTGCTCGTGCTCGAGATCGGCTACGATCAGGCGGCGGCCGTGACGGATCTGGCGCGCGCCGCAGGCTACCGCGCCCGCGGATTGACCCGCGACCTCGCCGGTCACGACCGGGTGCTGAGTTTCGATCGGCCGGAGGGTCTTTTTTCCGGCCACAGGGATGCCTAAGTCAGGGTCAACCATCCCGGCACCGAAAAATTGCTTGTTGCATCAACCGGGGAACGCTAGAGTCGGCTTGAAGATCGCGAACCGTCCGTTAAGACGGACGGCTGTAAGGTCGGTGGTGACCGTGGGTCGCCGGCTGGTTCGCTGATCCCCCTAGACCGTCGAACCAGAACGCGCCGGTGCCAGCGCGGCGGGACGACACATTCGAACCTGACAATCGACTGAGGATCGGCGGCTTTCACCGGGCGCCTGGTTCGAGGGATGGTCAGGCAGACGCGCGGACCGAAGAGCGGTCCCACGCGCGGCGCCGCCGGATGCGCTTGGCCGGACTGCGCCACGAGATCCGCCCGGGCGCCTCCGTAGACAGTCGTTTGCGTGAACGAGGGTCATTACAGACCGATGAGACCAAACCAGAATCGACGGATGCGCGGCCGGAATCGGCCGAAGGGTCCGAATCCGCTGACGCGCTCCTACGAATCCAACGGTCCCGACGTCAAAATCCGCGGCACCGCGCAGCACATCGCCGACAAGTACGCGCAGCTCGCGCGGGATGCTCTGGCGGCCGGCGACCCGGTGGCGGCCGAGAATTACTTTCAGCACGGCGAGCACTACTTCCGTATTGTCTCTGGCGCTCAGGACCAGAATCGCCCGGCCAACACCGGCGGCTATGCCAGTCGTCCGTACGACGATGACATGGACGAGGGCGACGACGACGCCCAGGGCAACGGCGGATCCCAGAACGGTCACGCCTACAATGGCTACGACGACAACGATCCCGGCCAGCAGCCGCAGCCCTACGAGAGCCGTCCGGACGGGAATCAGGACGGCCGCCAGGGCCGTGACCGGTTCCAGAACCGCGACCAGCGCCGGTTCGACAACAACGGTCGTCAGGACTACCGGCGCCAGGACCAGCCGCGTCAGGATTATCAGCGCCAGGACTACCAGCGGCAGGATTATCGCCAGGAGAACCGGCAGGATCGTCAGGACCGCCAGGATTACGGCCGTCCGGATTACCGCCAGGAGCGGCACGAGGGTCGGCCGGATCGCCAGGACCGTCCGGACAATCGGCAGGATGGCCGCCAGGACGCGCGTCAGGACAACCGTCAGGACAATCGCGGCGACCAGGGCCGCTACGAGAACGGGCGCGGCGATGCCCCGCGCGCCGAGGGCCGGCAGGAGACCCGTCCCGAGGCTCGCCCGGAGCGGGCCCCCCGTGCCGAGGCCGCGCCGCGCCGCGAGCGCCGCCGCGAGGCCGCGCCCGCGGCGGAGGCCGAGGAGCCCACAGGCCTGCCGGCCTTCCTGATGGCCCCCGCGCGCCCCGCGCCCGCGGTCGAGCCGTCGAGCGCTCCCGAGCCCGAAGCGGCGGCCGACGAGGCTCCGGCCGCCAAGCCCCGCCGCCGTCGGCGCCCGCGCTTCGAGAGCGCCGCGGACGAGGGCGGCGCGACCACGCCGGCGGCGGACGTGCCGACCGAGTGATCCGACATCCCGGATGAGACTGAAACGAGGCCGTTCCGGGAAACCGGGGCGGCCTTCTTCGTTCGCGGCTCAGCGCGCGGACCGCCGCGCGGCCTTCCAGTCCGGGTAGGCGTGCATGCGGTGGATCAGGCGGCGACGGGGGCCGATCTCGCCGAACGGCGCGATCTCCCAGTCCCAGGCTTCCGGCGCGGGCGGCAGCGCGATCCCGAACAGCAGGTCGGCGCTGTCGACGGTCCGGCCCGCCCGGTCTTCCTCGCGCTGCACCGTGTCGGTGATCAGGCAGACTCGCTCGGCGCGCCCGGCGAGCGCGTCGAACGCCGCCAAGTGAGTCTCGACGAGGTGCGCGCCGAGCCGCGGGGGCGCCTCGCGGCCCCGGGTCTCGTGGGCCTCGATCGGGAGGAGCGGGATCTGCGACAGCAGATTCGCCGAGACGATCAGGTCGGCCTCCGCGCAGAGCTCGGCCCAGGCCCCGGCGAGACCGGCGCTGATCTCCGCGGTCACCAGCGCGACGTTCGGATATCGGCGGGCGGCGAGGCGCGCCGGCCAGGGATGGACGGCGTCCACGAGGGTGACCCGGTCGAACAGGCGGGCGAGGGCGTCGAGCGGCACGTCGTCGAGCAGGCCCGAGCCCAGCACCACCGCGTGCCGGCGCTGCCGGGTCGCTCCGGCCGCCGCCGCGATCACGGACTGCGCCCGCGCGAGGTGTGGCGCCCAGGCCGCCCGGCAGCGGCGCGAGCGGGCGTGGAGCAGGCCGCTCTGGCGGACATAGCCGAGCCGGCGCAGGGGAAGCGGCGCCGGGTTGAGGGCGGACAGGGCCCAGGCGAGGAGCATCGCCGGGCGGCTCAGCCCTCGTCGACGGACGCCGCCCGGCCCGGCGCGCCCCGGTAGCCGGTCGCCAGGACGTAGAGCTCGCTCGAATCGGCCCGGCTCGCGGCCGGCTTGACGTGCCGGACCGTGGCGAAGTCACGCTTCAGATCGGTGAGCAGCGCGCCCTCGGTGCCGCCCTGGAGCACCTTGGCGAGGTAGGCGCCTCCGGGGCCCAGGATCTCGCGGGCGAACTCCGCCGCCGTCTCGGCGAGGCCGATGATCCGCAGGTGGTCGGTCTTCTTGTGACCGGTGGCGTTGGCGGCCATGTCGGACATGACGAGGTCGGCGGGGCCGCCGAGCATCCCGGTCAGACGGTCAGGCGCCTCGGGGTCGAGGAAGTCGAGGGTGATGAACTCGACCCCGGCCATCGGCTCGATCTCCAGGAGATCGATGCCCACGACGCGGCCCGTCGGCCCGACCACCCGCGCGGCCACCTGCGACCAGCCCCCCGGCGCGGCGCCGAGATCGACGATCTTCTGGCCGGGGCGCAGGAGCTTGTAGCGCTCGTCGATCTCCAGGAGCTTGTAGGCCGCCCGGGACCGGTAGCCCTCGCGCTTGGCGCGGGCCACGTAGGGATCGTTGAGCTGGCGCTCGAGCCAGCGCTTCTGGGACAGGGTCCGTCCGCGGCCGGTCTTCACCCGCTGCTTCAGTTCGCCCCGGACACCGCCGCCGGAACTCGCGCCGCCGCGCCGGTCGCTCATCGCGCCGCCCTCATCGGACCGCCTTCCGGTTCCAGACCCCGTCCTCCCGCATCATGTTCATCAGCAATCCTTCGCGCAGGCCGCGATCGGCGATGCGCAGGCGCTCCGAGGGAAAGGCCCGGCGGATCGCCTCGAGGATCGCGCAGCCCGCGAGCACGAGATCGGCGCGGTCGCGGCCGATACAGGGGTTGTCGGCGCGCTGCTCGAGCCGCGTGTCGAGCAGGTCGTCGATGGCGGTCGAGACCGCGTCGTCGCCCATCCACAAGCCGTCCACGCGCCGGCGCTCGTAGCGGGCGAGCCGCAGATGCATCGCCGCGATGGTCGTGACGGTGCCGGACGTTCCGAGCAGGTGAAAGTGCGGCGCCGTCGCCGCCGGGGCGGCCCGGAGCGCGAAGGCCGAGAGCTTCTCGGCCACCTCCTCGACCATGCCCTCGAACATCCGTCGGGTGACCTCGGCGCCGCCGTGGCGCTCGGCCAGCGTCACCACGCCCACCGGAAGAGAATCCCAGGCCCGAATCCGCAGAGTCGGGTCGGTCGACGGGTTGGCGGCCGCGCCGTCCAGCCACGCGATCTCGGTCGAGCCGCCGCCGATGTCGAAGATGATGACCGATTCGGCGAGCGGATCCGCGAGCGCCGCGCAACCCGTGACCGCGAGATAGGCCTCGGTCTGCCGGTCGACGATCTCGAGGTCGAGGCCGACGCCGCGGCGGACGCGCTCCACGAAGGCGGCGCCGTTCACCGCGAGGCGGCAGGCTTCCGTGGCGATGATCTTGGCCCGCTGCACCCCGCGCGCCTGCATCTTGGCCCGGCAGATCCGCAGGGCCTCCACGGTCCGCTCGATCGCCGCCTCGCTCAGGCGGTCGGACGTGCCGAGTCCCTCGCCGAGGCGCACGATCCGCGAGAACGCGTCGATCACGCGGAAGCCGTTGAAGGTCGGCTCCGCGACCAGCAGGCGGCAATTGTTGGTGCCCAGGTCGAGCGCCGCGTAGGCGGCGCGCCGACGATCACGGCCCGGTATAGGAGCTTGCGTCTGAAGCGGCACCGCGCCGGTCTGAATTCGGGACGGCGCGGCCGCGGCGGTCTCGTCCCTCATCGGCGCGGCCGTCGATCCTTCGGGTCGGCCTTGAGCAGCGCGCTCGGCCTTCGCTGATCTGCGACCCTACAGGCTCGGCGGCGAACTGCAATGTCCCATCGCGGTCGCGGTCAGGCCACGGCCTTCATCGCGCTGGCCCGGCGCGGGATCGGGCGCAGGAGGCTCTTCACCTGCGAGTAGGGGCGGGGCCGGTTGATCACCTCGTCCAGCCGCGACCACAGCGTCTTAGGCGAGAACGGCTTGGCGATGATCTCGTTGACGCCGAGCGCCACCGCCCGGTCGACCACGTTCCGGCGCGGCTGGGCCAGCATCAGGATGATCGGGATCGTGGGGCAGGGGGAAGTGGTCGGCGTCCGCGCCAGCCGGATGAACTCCTCGCCCGACAGGATCGACAGATCCCAGTCGATGATGCTGATGTCGGGCTTGCTCTCGGCGAGCACGCCGAGCGCCTCGGCCCCGTCCGGCGCCTCGAGCACCCGCTTGATCCCAACGCGCATCAGCATGTCGCGCACGATTCGGCGGATGTAGAGACTCTCGTCGACCACAAGAGCGGAGAGATCGGGGAAAGTCGGTGTCGCGATCATGGCCGGCCGAGTCTGCGGGGCGCGGGGCCGAGTGTAGCCGGACAGCCTTTGCGTTTCGCTAACGCCTTCCCTCGAATGGGAAAGGGCCGGCCCGGCGGCGGGGTCGGGTTCCGTTGTTTGCCGCAAGAAAGTAACGAAACGGGCGCCTCTGGGCCAAGAAGGTCCTTGCGGTCAAGGCCCGATTGCGTCAGGACTGGGGCGTTATTCTTGGTTACCGCGACCTGGGGTAATGATAGTGCGGGGCGTGGGCTGTCTGGGATGGCGCGCACGCGGTATTCGAGACAAGGGCGGCGGACGGTTTTTGCGAGCTTTCTATGGGACGTGGTCGTGATTTCAGAGGGCCGCAGAAGCGCGGCTTCGACGAGAGTGGCGAGCCGAGATGGCCTGATCAGGCTCCCCCCAGCGGCGGATACGGCGGCGGCGGTTTCGGCGGTGGCGGCGGTGGTTTCGGCGGGGGCGGTTTCGATCGCGGCCCGTCGCGTGGCGCGGCTCCGGTCGCGTCCGGGCCGGAGCGCGATGCGACGGTCAAGTGGTTCAACAAGGAGAAGGGCTTCGGCTTCGTCGAACTCGGCGACGGTTCGGGCGATGCCTTCCTCCACATCCGCGCTGTCGAGGCGGCCGGCCACGACGATCTGATGCCGGGCACCCGGCTGACGGTCACGACGGCCCAGGGCCAGAAGGGCCCGCAGGTCACGAGCGTCACCAGCGTTGACACCTCCACGGCCGAGGCGCCCGCGCCCCGGCGTGAGTTCCGCCCGCGCACCGGCGGCTACGGCGCCGGTGCCGGCGGCTACGGCGACCGCGACCGCGGTGGTTACGGCGGCGGTGGCGGCGGCTACGGCGGTGGTGGCGGCGGCGGTGGCCGTTTCGCCAGCGGCCCGTCGGTGGAGATGAGCGGCACCGTGAAATGGTACGATCCCGCGAAGGGCTTCGGCTTCGTCTCGGTCAACGACGGCGGCAAGGACGTGTTCGTGCACCGCTCGGCGCTGTCCCGCGCCGGTCTCGACTCGCTCGCCGAAGGTCAGCAGGTCACGCTCGGCGTGGTCGAGGGCCAGAAGGGCCGCGAGGCCCAGAGCATCAACGTCGAGGATTGAGGATCGCGCGGCGGCCTCTCTGCCGCCGCGATCCGCGCGAAGACTGCGAGGCGGCGGCTCCCTGCGGGGCCGCCGCCTTCCTCGTTTCGGGACGATCCATGCGCCGCCTGCTGCTGTCCACGGCCCTGATGTTGCTCGCGGGGAGTGCCTGGGCGGAGGACTTCACGGGCTTCTACGCCGGGATCAACGCGGGCTACGGATGGGGACACGCGCGCGACGGCCGTGCCGCCGGTCCGGTGCCCGGGTCCGCCGCGGCCTCGACCAAACCGGACCCCGGAGCCGACCTGCCGCCGAGCGCCCGGAACGCGGCCGTGGCAATCCGCAGGTCCGGACGCGACGGCGCACCGGGAGCCGCCGGCTTCTGAGACGAGGCTCCGAGCGCGGGAGAGCATCGCCGCGCGCGCGGCCGAGGTCCGTTCTAAACACCTCGTTTCACACTGGAATCGTTCCGGAACATAGGCGTTGCACCGCGGCCTCGGCCGCTGCTAGGTCCCGCCATGGGCTCACGGGAACGAGAGGTGGCGCCATGAGCGCCCGCACCATGCCGACGCTGGCCGATCGCGCGGCAGTCGCCGGGCGGGTGCTGCTCGCGACGCTCGGCGGCTACGCGGTCGCCGCCCTGGCGAGCGCGCTGCTGGCGCTGATTCTTCCCGTCCCGCGCGCCGAGGCGGTCTCGGCCGGAACGCTGGCGAGCTTCGCCATCATGGCGGGCGCGGTGATCTGGGTGTTCGCCGCCCCTACGCTCGGTCGCGCGGCCCTGGTCCTCGGCCTGATCGCCCTCCTGCTGGCCGGCGCCCTGTGGCTCGCCGGCGCCTTCGTGTCCGGAGCGGCCGCGTGAGCCCTGCCCGGAGCTTCCGCCAGGCGATGGCGTGGCTGCACACGTGGTCCGGCCTGGTGGTCGGCTGGGTGCTGTTCGCCATCTTCGTCACCGGTACCGCCAGCTATTACCGCACCGACATCTCGGACTGGATGCGGCCGGAGCTGTCCGCGGGAGCCCCCGATCCCGCCGCGGCGGCGACGCGGGCCGGCGCGTTCCTGCGCAGGACAATGCCGGACGCGGCCGGTTGGTCGATCAAGCTGCCGAACGCCGAGACCTCGGCCGTCGAGGTCTACTGGTGGCCGAACTTCAGCGGCCCGTTCCACCACGCGCTGCTCGATCCCGCCACGGGCGAGCCCGCGCGCGTCCGCGACACGCGCGGCGGCGACTTCCTGTACCGCTTCCACTTCGAGCTGAGCCTGCCGCCGATCTGGGGGCGCTGGATCGTGTCGGCCTGCGCCATGGTCCTGCTGATCGCGCTGATCTCCGGTATCGTGACGCACCGGCGCATCTTCGCCGACTTCTTCACCTTTCGCCGCGACCGCTCGGCGCAGCGTGGCTGGTTGGACGCCCACAACGTGGTCGGCGTGCTGGCGCTGCCCTTCCACCTGATGATCGTCTACACGGGCCTCGTCACACTGTCGGCGACGCTGATGCCCTGGGGTATGAAGGCCGTCTACGGCGACGACATACTGCGCTACTACGCCGAGGCCGGCCTCGCGACGCCGGGCACGGCCCCGGTTGGCCGTCCCGGCAGGCCGCTGCCGCTCGGCGAGATCGTCGCCCGCGCCGCGGCTGCCGGCGGCGAGGCGCCCGAGGTGATACTCGTCTCCCATCCGGGCGATGCCGGCGCCACCGTGACGGCGTATTTCGAGGAGCCGCACGGGCTCGCGCACCTGCATCCGCAGATCGCCTACGCGGCCGATACCGGTGCGGAGATCGCCCGGGTCGGCGAGGCCGGCGCGGCGACCCGCACCGGGGCCGTGATGGCGGGTCTGCACGAGGCGCACTTCGCCGCCGCGCCGCTGCGCCTCCTGTTCTTCCTCTGCGGCGTGATGGGTGCCGCCACGGTCGCGAGCGGCCTCGTCCTCTGGACGGTGGCGCGGGCGCCGAAGGGCGCGGATCCCGAGGGCTTCGGCCTGCGCCTCGTGCGATTCCTCAACCTCGGGACCATCGCGGGCCTGCCGGTGGGCCTCGCCGCGTATCTCCTCGCGAACCGGCTGCTGCCCGACGGGCTCGGGGCCCGGGCGGACTGGGAGGTGCGCGCGTTCTTCGCGGCCTGGGTCGCCGCCGCCCTCGCCGCGGCCCTGTATCCGCGGCAGCGGGCGTGGTCGCTCGCTCTGGCCGTGCCGGCCTGCGCCTTCCTGGCGATAGCCTTCGTGGACGCGATCCTCGTCGGCCAGCAGCGCTTCCTCGCCTTCGACGTCGCCCTGGTGGCCGTGGGCGTCACTCTCGGCGTCGGATCCTGGCTGGCGGCGCGGCGTAAGCTGGCGACCGCGCGCCCCGCCAAAGCCAGTCTGTCACGGACGGTCGAAGCATGACATCCGCCGCGCTGATCCTCAGCCTGCTCCTCAGCTTCTCGGGCTTCGCGGCCCTCGCCCTCAGCCTCGACCGGCATCACCGGGCCGCCTACCGCGTCGGTGTGCCGAAGGCGCGGGTCGGAAGCTTGCGGATGGCGGGCTGGTGCGGACTCGGCCTCTCGTTCGCGGCGGCCGTCGCGGCGGCGGGCTGGAATTTCGGACCGGTGCAGTGGATCGGATCGCTGACGGGCTCCGCCCTGGCCGTGGTGGCGATCGTCGCCTATCGGCCGACCTGGCTGCGGATTGCGGCCCTGGCGGCGCTCCCGCTCGCGGCGGCGACCGTTCCGCTCGCCCTGCTCGGCTGAGCGACGGGGCCGACTCTCGGCGCGCACGGTGATTCGGCCGTCCGAACGTCCCAAACGCCGCTCGTCGCGGGAGTACGGTCCGGGCTGGGAATTTTTGCCCGCTCGCGGTGACGGCGGGAAGCGCGTAGGATCGCCCCACTCGCGCACTGGCCAAAAGTCCACCTTGATTCGACAGGCCAAAAGCCATTGGCTGCGAACAGAGCGGAAGCGGATGCGGCCCCCACGATCGGTCGTCCGAGCGCCAGCTTAAGCCCAAGAGCCGCGGTTCGCGAGGCCGGGGCCCACGGAGGGAACATAGCCATGAACAAGCCGGAATTCCTCGGCGACTCGAAGGTCAAGTCGCCCTTCTCGGCCCGCTACGACAACTTCATCGGCGGCCAGTGGGTCGCCCCTGCGGCCGGCCGCTACTTCGAGAACACCTCGCCGATCACCGGCAAGGTGGTGTGCGAGGTGGCCCGGTCGGACGCGCAGGACGTCGAGAAGGCCCTCGACGCCGCCCACGCGGCCCGGGAGGCCTGGGGCCGCACGGCGCCGGCCGAGCGCGCCCGCATCCTCCTCAAGATGGCCGACCGGATGGAGGAGAACCTCGACCTGCTCGCGCTGGCCGAGACCTGGGACAACGGCAAGCCGATCCGCGAGACGACTCACGCCGACATCCCGCTGGCCATCGACCATTTCCGATACTTCGCCGGCTGCGTGCGGGCGCAGGAGGGCTCGATCTCCGAGATCGACCACGACACGGTTGCCTACCACTTCCACGAGCCGCTGGGCGTCGTCGGCCAGATCATCCCGTGGAACTTCCCGATCCTGATGGCGGTGTGGAAGCTCGCCCCGGCGCTCGCCGCCGGCAACTGCGTGGTCCTGAAGCCGGCCGAGCAGACCCCGGCCTCGGTCCTGGTGCTGGCCGAGATCATCGGCGATCTGCTGCCGCCGGGCGTGCTCAACATCGTCAACGGTTTCGGCCTCGAGGCCGGCAAGCCGCTCGCCTCGTCGCCGCGAATCGCCAAGATCGCCTTCACGGGTGAGACGACCACCGGCCGCCTCATCATGCAGTACGCGTCGCAGAACCTGATCCCGGTGACGCTGGAGCTCGGCGGCAAGTCGCCGAACATCTTCTTCGCTGACGTGGCGAACGAGGACGACGACTTCTTCGACAAGGCCCTCGAGGGCTTCACGATGTTCGCCCTCAACCAGGGCGAGGTCTGCACCTGCCCGAGCCGCGCGCTCGTGCACGAGTCCATCTACGACCGGTTCATGGAGCGCGCGGTGAAGCGCGTCGAGGCGATCACCCAGGGCTCGCCGCTCGATCCGGCCACGATGATCGGCGCCCAGGCCTCGGGCGAGCAGATGGAGAAGATCCTCTCCTACATCGACATCGGCCGCCAGGAGGGCGCGCAGCTCCTCACGGGCGGCGAGCGCAACGTCAAGGACGGCGAGTTCGCCGAGGGCTTCTACGTGAAGCCGACCGTGTTCCGCGGCCACAACAAGATGCGCATTTTCCAGGAGGAGATCTTCGGGCCGGTCCTGTCGGTCACGACCTTCAAGGACGATGCCGAGGCGCTCTCCATCGCCAACGACACGCTCTACGGCCTCGGCGCCGGCGTCTGGACCCGCGACGGGACCCGCGCCTACCGCTTCGGCCGGGCGATCCAGGCCGGTCGCGTCTGGACGAACTGCTACCACGCCTACCCGGCCCACGCGGCCTTCGGCGGCTACAAGCAGTCCGGCATCGGCCGCGAGACCCACAAGATGATGCTCGATCACTACCAGCAGACCAAGAATATGCTGGTCAGCTACTCGGCCAAGAAGCTCGGGTTCTTCTGAGTTTCTTCCCGGGTCAATTCCCGAGACAACTTCAGCCCCGGCCGAGAGGCCGGGGCTTTTTCGATCCCGGATCGCGCGGTCAGTAGAGGCCGAAGCCGTAGCCCTCGAACGGCGCGTTGACGATGGAGCCTGGAGCCAGCGGCCCGGCATCGCCGCTGACGCTCGGCACGTCGTCCGGCGGGCCGTCCCAGCCGACCACGCCCATCGGGTTATCGGGAGTGACGTTGGGATTCCCCGCGACGCGCCACGCGTGCTGCACGAACAGGGGGTGCTCGCGGGGTTGAACGCGCAGGACGAGCGGCTCGGCGGCGGCGGGCCCTGCGAGACCGGCCACGGCCAGGATGAGGCAGGCAGCGCGTGTGCGAACCGACATCGTGCGGGCTCCTGATCGGTCGGGCGGTGTCCGCCGCCCTTCGGCGACACAACGCGCGACGCGACCGTTCGGCGCCGGCATCCGGCGCGATGCGCAGTGGAAACCGGCCGGGAACACAGCATATTCAGACATCGACAGGGAGGACGGCATGACTTCGGACCAGGTTATCGACGCCAACGTCGCCGAGCAGGCCGGCGTCGACGGGACACCCCTGCGGGTCACCGCCACCCCGGCGGCGCTCGCCCTGATCGATGAGCTGAGGCGCGAGTACGGTCCGGTCATGTTCCACCAGTCGGGCGGCTGCTGCGACGGCTCCTCGCCCATGTGCTACCCGGTGGGCGACTTTCTGGTGAGCGACGGCGACGTGAATCTCGGCACGGTGGGGGGCGCGGACTTCTTCATCAGCCGGTCGCAGTTCGAGGTCTGGAAGCACACGCACCTGATCCTCGACGTGGTGCCGGGCCGCGGCGGCATGTTCTCGCTGGAGAACGGCCGGGAGAAGCGTTTCCATATCCGCTCGCGCCTGTTCTCCGAGGCGGAGAACCGTGCGCTCGAGGGCGCGTGCAAGCTCTGAGGACGGGCTGAGCGGGGAGGCGATTGCCGTGGCGACCGTGAAACTCTGGTCCGATGCCGAGGCCGACGCCGACGCGCGCGTCAGCGCGGTCTTTGCGGACATCCGGGCGACCCGGGGATCCGACGTCGTCAACAATTTCTGGCGCGGCCTCGCCAACGATCCCGCGCTGCTCGAGCGGACTTGGTCCGCCCTGAAGACCGTCATGGGGCCGGGGACCCTCGATCCCCTGACCAAGGAACTGGTCTACATCGCGGTCTCGATCGCCAATGGCTGCCCGTACTGCATCCACTCCCACACCGCGGCTGCGCGGGCCAAGGGCTTGACGGAGGGCCAGCACGGCGAATTCCTGGCGGTGGTCGGGATGGCCAACCAGACGAACGCGCTGGTCAACGGTATGCAGATCCCCATCGATGCCGCCTTCAGAGTGGAGGAAGGTCCATGAGTTCCGCGTCCGGCACGGAGAAGCAGGGGTTCCGGGTGGTGCACGAGAGTGCGCCGTTCCGCGGCAAGCAGGGACACATCTACCGGCCGGCGATCTCGGCCGAGGCCGTGGGTTCGCGGGCGCTGCACATGCAGCTCCTGGAGATCCCGCCCGGTGAGCGGGCCCACGCCCACAAGCACGAGCACCACGAGACGGCGATCTACGTGCTGTCGGGCGTGTCGGGCTGCTTCTGGGGGGAGCGGCTGGAGAACCACGCGATCGCGGGCGCCGGCGAGTTCGTCTACATCGCCGCCGACGTGCCGCACCTGCCCTACAACCGCAGCCAGACGGAGCCGGTCACGGCCGTGATCGCCCGGACGGACCCGAACGAGCAGGAGAGCGTCGTCCTGCTGCCGCACCTCGAGGCGGGCGTCGACTGGTCGAAGGCCGAGGCCTAGCGTCTCAGCGCTGCTCGATCCGCTCGTTGGCGAGACGCTCCGCCCGGGTGCGCTCGTCGGCCGAGAGACCGGAGAGGGTCTGATCGAGCCACGCGTCGGACAGGCCCTGTCCGGCGGCCGCGAGGTTCCAGGCGGCCGCCTCCACGGGGTTCTTGGCAACGCCGCGGCCCACCGCGTACAGCCGCGCGACGCGGTTCTGCGCGATGGCGTTGCCGCGCGAGGCCGCGTGCAGGAAGTACCGGGCGGCCGCACGCTCGTCCTTGGTGACGCCGGTGCCGTTGAAGAGAAGGATCGCGTACTCGACCTCGCTGGCGAGATCGCCGTTGTCGGCGCCGCGCCGGAACAGCTCCGCGGCCTTCGACGGATCCTTCGGCACGCCGCGCCCCTGCAGGTAGAGCACGCCCAGGTCGTGCTGGGCCGGGCCGATCTCGGCGTCTGACGCCTTGCGGAACTGCGCGGCGGCCGCCGCCTCGTCGGCCGTGGCGCCGGTGCCGATCAGGATCAGGCCGAGATTGTAGGCCGCGGTCGGTGAGCCGTGGGCCGTGGCCTGCTCGAGCCAGCGCCGCCCGGCTTTCGGGTCCTTCGGCATGCCGCGACCGTCGAGGGCCATCAGCCCCAGGGAGGCCATGGCGGACGCGTCGTTCTGCGCGGCCGCCAAGCGATACCAGTCGGCCGCCTTGACCGGATCCTGCTTCACGCCGAGGCCCTGATTGTACAGCTCGCCGAGCAGCGTCATGGCGGCGGCATCCTTCGGATTCGCCTCGATGCGCTTCGTCGCCTCGCGGAAGGCGGTGACGTACTGGCCCTTCTGATAGGCGCCGTAGGCAAAGTCCGGTGGCTGGCCGCCCGCTGGCGGCACGGCGCCGCGCGAGTAGTTCGGCGTGTAGGGGCTCGGCAGTTCCGGCATCGGCGTCTTGCCGGTCTGCGCCGCGGGCCCGATCGCGCCGGGCGCCGCGGTCCGGGCCGGATCGGCCGGTCCCGAGGCCGCCCAGGCCGGCAGCGCCAGCAGCGCCGCGCCGGCGACGGCCGCCAGACGACGGACGTCGCGGCCTCTCACGCCTCGGACTCCCGGACGGCGCGCTGGGCCCGCTCGACCGCGCCCGGATCCGGCAGCCAGAGGCCGCTCTCCAGGCCGACGAACTCGGCACCCGTCGCGGCGAGAGGCGCGATCTCATCGGCGGCAGCCGCCACCGCGATGCACGGTGTCTCGAAGATCTCGGCCCACCACGCGGCGCGGGCCCGCACGGTCTCCGCCTCGGGCGCGACGCCGTCCGGGTACAGACCACCGAACATCAGGTAGTCGATCCCGGCCTCGCCGGCCTCCATCGCGCCGTGCTTGGTCTCGAGGCCGCCGGCGCCGAGGATTCGCCCCTCCCGGAGCCGGCCGCGCAGGTCCTTCAGGTCGCGCGGCTTGTCGACGTGGATGCCGTCGGCGCCGCCCCGGATCGCCACCGCGGCGAGATCGCCGGCGAAACCCGGACAGGCGACGACCAGGGCCGCGCCGCGCTCCTGCACGAGCGGAGCGACCGATTTGACGCGGGCCGTCAGCCCGCGCTCGTCGGTGGCAGCCAGCCGCAGAATCACGGCGGCGACATCGCCGGCTTCGCACGCAACCTTCAGGGCCGTCACGAAAGCGGCGATGCCATCCGCTTCGAGACCGTGCGGTCCGAGCAGGGCGAGACGGGCGCTATTGCTCATCGAAACCGGCAACCCGCGCCCTACTGCGGCCCGATCTTCGGGTCGAGGGCGCCGCTGGCGTAGCGCTTGGCCATCTCGGCGACGGAGATCGGGCGGATCTTCGAGCCCTTGCCGGCGGTGTTGAACTCCTCGAAGCGCTGCTTGCAGAGCTTCGTCATCGCCTCCATGGCGGGCTTGAGGTACTTGCGCGGGTCGAACTCGGACGGGTTCTCGGTGAGCACCTTCCGGATCTGGCCGGTCATCGCCATGCGATTGTCGGTGTCGATGTTGATCTTGCGCACGCCGTGCTTGATGCCGCGCTGGATCTCCTCGACCGGGACGCCCCAGGTCGGCTTCATCTGGCCGCCGTACTGGTTGATGATGTCCTGCAGGTCCTGCGGCACCGACGACGAGCCGTGCATGACGAGGTGGGTCGTCGGCAGGCGGCGGTGGATCTCCTCGATCACGTTCATCGCCAGCACCTCGCCGTCGGGCTTGCGGGTGAACTTGTAGGCGCCGTGGCTCGTGCCCATGGCGACGGCCAGCGCGTCCACCTTCGTGGCCTCGACGAACTTCACCGCTTCGTCCGGGTCGGTCAGGAGCTGGTCGTGGCTGAGGGTGCCCTCGGCGCCGTGGCCGTCCTCGGCCTCGCCCTGGCCGCTCTCCAACGAGCCGAGCACGCCCAGCTCGCCCTCGACCGAGACACCGGCCCAGTGGGCCATCTTGGTGACGTTGCGGGTGATCTCGACGTTGTAGGTGTAGTCGGCCGGGGTCTTGCCGTCGGCCTTCAGCGAGCCGTCCATCATCACGGAGGTGAAGCCGTACTGGATGGCGGTGGCGCAGGTGGCTTCGTTGTTGCCGTGGTCGAGATGCATGCAGACCGGAATGTGCGGGTAGATCTCGACGAGGCCGTCGATCAGCTTGGCCAGCACGACGTCGTTGGCGTAGGCCCGGGCGCCGCGGCTCGCCTGGAGGATCACCGGTGAGTCGGTGGCGTCGGCGGCCGCCATGATAGCGAGCCCCTGCTCCATGTTGTTCAGGTTGAAGGCGGGCACGCCGTACTCGTACTCAGCGGCGTGATCGAGGAGCTGCCGGAGGGTGATGCGTGCCATCGTGCGTGTCTTCCCGTTTCCCGTTTCGTCGTCCGCCGGATCGCCGGGGGTATCAAGAAACCCTCAGCTGCGCTGTATCGTGTCGCTCTGCCGGGTGCCTCGCTTTCGGTCAATCTCCGGCAGGGCGCAGGACATTCTTTCGGCGGATGATCCTCACCCGATCCGGCTCACCGGTGCCACGACGCGTTCCTCGCCCTCGCTGACTCGCGCGACGAAGTCACGGCCGTAACCCGCGATATCGCGCGCATCCCGGCCGCGTTCCGGTCGTCCTCGCGCATGCCCAGATCGAGGCGGTCGATCCGCCCGTCGAGGCGCGTCACCGTCTCGGTCCGCAGATGCGCCAGGCTCGCCTGGACGCCCTTCGGGATCTCGAAGGCTGCGGTCTCCACGTGGTCACCCATGGCCTCGGCCCCCCGGCCGACGACGGCCGGCCATGTAGATAGGGTCGTGTCGCAGGGAGAGGAGAGCAAGGCGGCCCTCTCAGCCTTTCGCCCGCAGCGCCTCGACGCCCGGGAGGGCCTTGCCTTCCAGCCACTCGAGGAAGGCGCCGCCGGCGGTCGAGACGTAGGTGAAGTCCTGCCCCGCGCCGGCATGGTTGAGCGCGGCCACGGTGTCGCCGCCGCCCGCGACCGAGACGAGCTGGCCGTCCTTCGTCCGCGCGGCCGCGTGCTTGGCGGCGGCCACGGTCGCGGCGTCGAACGGGGCGAGCTCGAAGGCGCCCAGCGGGCCGTTCCACACCAGGGTCTTGGCCCCGTCGATGGCGGCGTTGATCTCGGCGACCGAGCGCGGACCGGCATCGAGAATCATGCTGGCGTCCGGCACGGCGTCCACCGGCACGGTCTCGTGGGGGGCCTGCGCCTTGAACTCGCTCGCGGCGACCGCGTCGACCGGCAGGATGATCCGGCAGCCGGCCTTCTCGGCCGCCGCCAGGATCCGCGTGGCGGTCTCGGCGAGATCCTTCTCGCAGAGGGACTTGCCCACCGCCTTCCCCTGCGCGTGCAGGAAGGTGTTGGCCATGCCGCCGCCGATCACCAGCATGTCGACCTTGGCGACGAGGTTCTCCAGGAGATCGATCTTGGACGAGACCTTGGCCCCTCCGACCAGCGCGATCACCGGGCGCTGGGGCGATTCCAGGCCCTTGGTTAGCGCATCGAGCTCGGCCTGCATCTCGCGGCCTGCATAGGCCGGCAAGCGGTGGGCCAGACCCTCGGTGGAGGCGTGCGCGCGGTGGGCCGCCGAGAAGGCCTCGTTGACGTAGACGTCGCCGTTCGCCGCCAGGGCGTCCGCGAAGGCCGCGTCGTTCTTCTCCTCACCCGCGTGGTAGCGGGTGTTCTCGAGGAGGAGGACGTCGCCGTCCTTGAGGGCCGCCACCGCCTGCGCGGCGGCGTCGCCGACGCAGTCAGCCGCGAAGGCGACATCGCGTCCGAGGGCCGCGCCGAGGGCGGGAACCACTGGCTCGAGCGAATCCTTCGGCTCGCGCTTGCCCTTCGGTCGACCGAAATGGGCGAGCAGGATCACCTTGGCGCCCTGCTCGGCAACCTCGCGGATCGTCGGTGCGACGCGCTCGATGCGGGTCGCGTCGGTCACGCGCCCGCTCTCCATGGGCACGTTCAGGTCGACGCGCATGAGGACCCGCTTGCCCTTGAGGGAGCCGGCATCGTCGAGGGTGCGGAAGGCGCTCATGCGGTCTGGTGCGGTCCTGTGCGAGGCGGGGCGGTTACTGCGCGGTGGTGCCGATGGTGGCCCGCTGCGGCAGCAGACGGTCGAGGTTGAGCCGCTGGACGGCCACCATCAGGACCACGGTCAGGATGGCGGTAATCACGGCGGTGAGGACGAGGGCGCCGGTCCCGGGCAGGCGCCGGGTGCGCTCGGCGAGACCGCGCATCTCCGTCCGGAGCGCCGCGAGGTCGGATTGCCGCGCGGATTCGTTCATCCGGTTCGCGGCGTTCTCGACCTTGTCCTCGACCCGCGACAGGAGCGCCTCGGAGCGGGCGTACTTGTCCTCGATGCGCGAGCACTTGTCCTCGATCCGCGCGAGCTGATCGAAGAGCTGGTTGGCCGGGAGCGTGTGGGACGGGACCGCGGAGGTGGCGGGTGCGGCGGTCGGTGCCACGGCGGGTGCGTTGGGCGGCGGCGGAGCCGGCCTGGGGGCGGGCGGCACGGCTGCCGGCCCGCTCGACGTGCCCTGCGAAGCGTCGGTCATCCCTGGAGAGTCCCTGGTTCGAAGATAGGCCGTCCGAAGAGACGTGCGGCCGCCGGCCTCTCAGGAGGCGGCGACCGCTGCAGTCCAGCTCAGATGAGCTTGGCCATGGCGACGGCCGTGTCGGCCATGCGGTTCGAGAAGCCCCACTCGTTGTCGTACCAGGTCAGGATGCGCACCAGAACGCCGTCCATGACCTTGGTCTGGTCGAGGTGGAAGGTCGACGAATGCGGGTCGTGGTTGAAGTCGATCGAGACGTTCGGCCGGTCGGTGACGCCGAGGACGCCCTTCAGCGGACCGGAAGCGGCGGCCTTGATCGCGTCGTTGATCTCCTGGACCGTGGTCGCGCGCTTGGCCGTGAAGACGAGATCCACCGCCGAGACGTTCGGGGTCGGCACGCGGATCGCGGTGCCGTCGAGCTTGCCCTTGAGCTCCGGAAGCACGAGGCCGACGGCCTTCGCGGCGCCGGTCGAGGTCGGGATCATCGAGAGCGCCGCGGCGCGGGCCCGGTAGAGATCCTTGTGCATCTGGTCCAGCGACGGCTGGTCGTTGGTGTAGGAATGGATCGTGGTCATGAAGCCGCGCTCGATGCCGACGGCCTCGTCCAGCACCTTCGCCACCGGGGCGAGGCAGTTCGTGGTGCAGGAGGCGTTCGACACGACGTGGTGCTCGCCCGTGAGCTTGTCGTGATTCACGCCGTAGACCACCGTCAGGTCGGCGCCGTCGGCCGGGGCCGAGACGAGGACGCGCTTGGCGCCGGCGTCGAGATGGGCCTTCGCCTTGTCCTTCGAGGTGAAGATGCCGGTGCACTCGAGCGCGATGTCGACGCCGAGGTCGCGGTGCGGCAGCTCGGCCGGGTTGCGAACGGCCGTGACCTTGATGCGCTTGCCGTTCACCACCAGGAACTCGCCGTCGACCGCGACCTCGCCGGGGAAGCGGCCATGCACGGAATCGTAGCGGAGCAGGTGGGCGTTGGTCTCCACCGGGCCGAGATCGTTGATCGCCACGACCTCGATGTCGCTGCGGCCGGCTTCCGCGATCGCCCGCAGGACGTTGCGGCCGATGCGTCCGAATCCGTTGATGGCAACCTTCGTCACGGCGTGACTCCTTCCTGATGCGGCTCGCCGCGCGCCGGACCTCGGGAGCGGTCCGCGAAGCGGTCTCGGCGGCCCGCCATACCGTCCGGGCCGGGCCGGACGGGATCTGGGCGGGCGGGTTTGAACCTGCGATGAACCGGACCGGGAGAGGCCGGGCTTCGACGCCCGTGACCGTCGGATCGGACGGTGCTGGCTGAGGCCTCGGAACTGTCGCGGACCGGCCCTCCGGCATGTCTCGCGCGGTCCCTCTCGGGATCGCGCGGCTGTCTAGCATGGAGCCTCGACCTGTCAAACGCGTCGCTGTGACAAAGACCTTCGATCCACCGACCAATAAACAGGGATTGCCAGGATCCATTCGGTCAGCGGGCGGATCGGGGATCGAACGCGATTTCGCGCTGGAATTCCGCCTGCATTCGACCGAAAGCTTCGCGTCGGGGTAGACGAAGAACCATGGCCGACGAGACCGAGACCCTTTCCATCGACGACGCGCTCAGCCGGCTCGAAGCGGCGATCACCCGCCTCGACGCCGTCGTCCAGCACCGCCTCGAGACCGACGCGCAGCCCGACGACCGGGACGCGGAGCTCGCCCTGATGGACGAGGATCGAGCCCGGCTGGCCGCCGCCCTCGACGCGGCGAGCGCCCGCCTCGCCGCGGTCTCGGCGACGACCGGGGAGGTCGGGCACCGGCTCGACCGGGCCATCGAGACCGTTCAGGATGTGCTCGGACGCGCCTGACCCCACCGCCCACGCCTGTCGGAGCGACCAGCGGAGCCATCCTTGCCGCAGATCAACGTGACCATCGACGGCCGCAGCTACCGCATGGCCTGCGGCGAGGGCGAGGAGGCGCATCTGACGGGTCTCGCCGCCACCCTGGACGGGCGCATCGCCGAGATGCGCAAGAGCTTCGGCGAGATCGGCGACATGCGCCTGCAGGTCATGGCGGCGCTGACCATCGCCGACGAGCTCGCGGAGCTGCGGTCGCGGATCGCGACGCTGGAAGGCAACGTCGCGGAACTGCGCGCCGCCGCCGAGACCGCGGAGCGGGGGCGGACGGAAGATGCCCAGCGCGCGGCGTTCGGGATCGGTCGGGCGGCCGAGCATATCGGGCGGCTCGCCGACGCCCTCGGCGCGTCGGCGCCGCGGGCCTGATCCGCGGCGCCCGGACGTGCCTCACGAGGACCGACGTCCCCATAAATCAGAGACAGGCCGTGAGCGCCTGTCCTAGGAAGGCGCGGCATCGAACCGGGTCCGCGCCGCCTGGATCGCGCCGTGGCTCTCCTCGGCCCATCGGACGAGGCGCGCCAGCGGCTCGAGCAGGGCGCCCCCGAGGTCCGTGAGCCGGTACTCGACGCTGGGCGGCTTCGTCGGGAACACCGTCCGCGCCACGAACCCGTCCCGCTCGAGATCCCGGAGCGTCTGCGTCAGCATCCGCTTGGAGATGTCGGGCAGCGTGCGGAGCAGGGCGCTGAACCGGAGCGGCCCGTCGGCCAGGGCGATCAGGAGTAGCATCGACCACTTGTCGCCCACCCGATCCAGCACGTCCCGGACCGGGCACGCCGCCGGATCGAGGGTGCCGGCCTGCCACACCGCGTACTTGGCCGCCAGCTCGGCGCGGGCGGGCGGCAGCGCGGTCTCCTTCGCGTAACCTGGTCCCAAAATCCTGCCTCCTTCACCGCCCAAGTGGTCTCATCTAGTGACCATGTCCCGAGATTGAACCATGGGAGACAGGCATGACGCAGACCGATTATCCGAGCTACTTCGTGACCGGCGCCACGGGCCAGCTCGGCCGACAGGTCATCGCGGCGCTCCTGGAGCGCATCCCGGCCGGCGCGGTGGTGGCCGGCGCGCGGGACATCGAGGGCGAGTCGGCTCGCAGCCTGCGAAGCCTGGGCGTCGCGGTCCGCCGGGCCGACTACGCCGATCCGACGAGTCTGGACGCGGCGTTCCAGGGCATCCAGCGCCTCCTGCTGATCTCGTCGAGCGAGATCGGCCGGCGCGTGGCGCAGCATCGCAACGTCATCGACAGTGCCGGACGGACCGGTGTCGGTCTGATCGCCTACACGAGCGTCCTGCACGCCGACACGTCGGCCCTCGCCCTGGCCGAGGAGCATCGCCAGACCGAGCGGCTGCTCGCGGATTCCGGCGTGCCGTTCGTCGTGTTGCGCAACGGCTGGTACACGGAGAACTACGCCGCCGGCATCGCGCCGGCGCTCGCCCACGGCGCCGTCCTCGGCTGCGCGGGCGACGGGCGGATCGCCTCGGCCGCGCGGGTCGATTACGCGGCGGCGGCGGCGGCTGTTCTCACCGCCGAGGGGCAGGGCGGCCGCATCTACGAGCTGGCGGGCGACGAGTCCTACACGCTGACCGAGTTCGCGGCGGCGATCGCCGCCGCGGCAGGCAGACCGGTCGCGTACCGCGATCTGCCGCAGGCGGAGTACCGGGCGGCGCTCGTGGCCGCCGGGATACCGTCAGACTTCGCCGCGCTGCTCGCCGACTCGGACGCGGCCGCGGCCCGCGGCGCGCTAGACGACGACACGCGTCAGCTGAGCGCGCTGATTGGCAGGCCGACGACGCCCTACAGGTCCACGGTGCACGACGCCGTCGCGCGCCTCTGAATCCCGTGCGCGACTGTCCGCATCGTCACTCCGTCTCGGCGATGTAGCGCCCCAGCGCCGCCGCGGCCCGGAGCATGTGCGCGCGCATGCGCCGGGCGGCCGTCTCGCCGTCGCCCTCGGCGATCGCCGACAGGATCTCGCCGTGCTCCTCCCGCGAGCGGCGGATCCGGTCGGCATGGCGGAGCTGCGTGCGCCGGAACGCGGCCAGCCGCTCGCGGATCGCCAGGGCCTGCTCGGCCATGAAGCCGTTATGGGTCGCCGTGTAGAGCGCCTCGTGGAAGGCACGGTTGAATCGGTCGTAGGCGTCGACGTCGCCCGCCTCGACCGCCTGGGCGGACTCCTCGTGGAGCTCCATCAGCTCCCCGCGCTCGAGGGGCGTCATCCGGTAGGTCGCGAGTCGAGCGCACATCGCCTCGATCTCGGCGGTCGTCTCGAACATGTCGGCGATCCGCTGCGGCGTCAGGCGCGCCACCACCACGCCCCGGCGGGGCCGGATCTCCACGAGCCCGGAGGCGGCGAGCTGGCGTAACGCCTCCCGGACGGGCGTGCGCGACGCGCCGTAGCGATCGGCCAGGTTCTGCTCGTCGAGGGCCGTGCCGGCCGCGATCGTCCCCGACGCGATGGCGTCGGTGAGGGCGTCGCGGATCCGGTCCGAGAGCAGCCCGCTGTCGATCTTCCGGAAGTCTCCGTGCATCCGCCGTTCCTCGATCGTCCCTTCAGCGACGCCTGCCAGTCCTCGGGAAGACGATGAGGAACAATACCCTAATCCGCGCGCGCGCGCCCGCAATTCGACCGGGCGCACCGGGAGACCGCCGCTTCAGTCGACCAAAGCCCGGACCGTGAGGAACAGGATCGACGGTCCGACGAGGCAGCCGATGCCGGTGTGGAACGTCGCCGTCAGCGTGCCGTAGGGAACGAGCTTCGGATCGGTCGCGGCCAGGCCACCATACGCCATGGCCGAGCGCGGGTTGTCGATGCCGATCAGCCGGGCCACTCAGGGGCGTCCCGACATCACCATGATCGCTTCGGTCACGCCGGTGGCGATGGACAGCGCCATCACGGTGTAATCCGCGTCGACGCGTGCGTCGGGGAGCGTTTCTTTCCCGGATCGGCCTTTGAGCTGTCGCGGAAGGTATGCAAGAGGTTGGCAGAACAGCAATTCCGTATACGAAACTGTCAATGGCACGGGTTTTAAAATACCGAATTGAAGGCTATGTAAAGTCCGGTACACCGATTGGAGCACGCGGATGGGCGACTGGCGCGGTGAGAGGCAGGCACGCGACGCGCGGATCGCGGCCGGGCGCGCCCACGCGGACGGCAAGGTCGTGCCGGCCGCGGCCGTGGTCGACCTGCTGGAGGCGATCCTGCGGCCCGGCGACCGCGTCTGCCTCGAGGGCGACAACCAGAAGCAGGCCGACTGCCTCGCCCGCGGCCTGAGCGCCTGCGATCCCGCCAAGATCCACGACCTGCACATGGTCCAGTCGGGAATCGTTCTGCCCGAGCACCTCGACGTGTTCGAGACCGGGATCGCCAAGCGGCTCGACTACTCGTACTCGGGCCCGCAGGGCGCCCGCATCGCCAAGATGCTCTACGGCGGCCAGATCGAGCTCGGGGCGGTCCATACCTACCTCGAGCTGTTCGCCCGCTATTTCGTCGACCTGACGCCCAACGTGGCGCTGATCGCCGGCGTCTCGGCCGACCGGAACGGCAACCTGTTTACGGGGCCGAACACCGAGGACACGCCGACCGTCGTGGAGGCGACCGCCTTCAAGAACGGCGTCGTGGTCGCGCAGGTCAACGAGATCGTCGACACGGTCCCGCGGGTCGACATCCCGGGCGACCGGATCGACTTCGTGGTCGAGGCCGACAAGCCCTTCTACGTGGAGCCGCTCTTCACCCGCGACCCGGCGGCGATGACCGAGACGCAGATCCTGATCGCCATGATGGCGATCAAGGGGATCTACGCCGAGTACGGCATCAGGCGGCTCAACCACGGCATCGGGTTCGGCACGGCGGCGATCGAGCTGCTGCTGCCGACCTACGGCGAGAAGCTCGGCCTCAAGGGGAAGATCGCCACCCACTGGGCGCTCAACCCGCACCCGACCCTCATCCCGGCGATCGAGTCGGGCTGGGTCAAGCAGGTCCACTGCTTCGGCTCCGAGGTCGGGATGGATCGCTACATCCGCGAGCGGCCCGACGTCTTCTTCACCGGCGCCGACGGGAGCCTGCGCTCGAACCGGGCGTTCTGCCAGACGGCCGGCCTCTACGCCTGCGACATGTTCATCGGCGCGACGCTCCAGATCGACCTGATGGGCCATTCCTCGACCATCACCCAGTCGCGGGTGGCGGGCTTCGGGGGCGCGCCCAACATGGGCTCGGACCCGCACGGCCGCCGCCACCCCTCCGATGCCTGGATGAAGGCCGGTCGCGAGGGCCAGATCGTCGGCGATCCGGCGCTGATGCGCGGGCGCAAGCTCGTGGTGCAGCTGGTCGAGACCTTCGGGGACAAGCTGGTCCCGACCTTCGTGGAGAAGCTCGACGCTCTCGAACTGGCGAAGAAGATCGGACTCGAGCTCGCACCGGTGATGATCTACGCCGACGATGTCACCCACATCGTCACCGAGGAGGGCATCGCCAACCTGCTGCTCTGCCGGGACGCCGACGAGCGCGAGCAGGCGATCCGGGGCGTTGCGGGCTACACCGGGGTCGGTCGCGGCCGCGACCGCGCGAAGGTCGAGGAACTGCGCGCCCGCGGCGTCATCCGCCGCCCGGAGGATCTCGGCATCGAGCCGCTCGACGCCGACCGCGCGCTGCTCGCCGCGAAGTCGATCAAGGATCTCGTGCACTGGTCGGGCGGCCTCTACGAGCCGCCGGCCCGGTTCCGGAACTGGTGAGCGTCGCGCGATGACGGATCCGCACGCGAGGAGACGGCGATGGAATCCCTGACCTTCCGCCACACCACCGAGAAGCCGCTCTCCGGCTCGGCGCCGAGCGCAATCACCGGCGTCGTGGCGTCCGGCAACCTCGAGATCCTGCTCGAGCGGGTCCTGCCGCCGGATACCTGCGAGGTGGCCATCGAGACCCCGATCGCCGGGTACGGCGGCGTCTGGGAGGCGGTGGTGGCCGATTTCGTTGCCCGGGCGCAGCCGGGCGGCCTCCGCATCAGCATCAACGACGGCGGCGCCCGCCCTGACACCGTGTCGCTGCGCCTGCTCCAGGGCGCGCGGCTGATGGAGGCCTGACCATGGCTGGCGACCGCGCCGCGCGCCCCGATCCGGACGCCCTGAGCTGGTACGAGGCCACCGCCCGCCAGCGCGTGCTGGCGCTCACCGATCCGGGAAGCTTCCGCGAGTTCCTGCCGCCGACGGAGCGGCGGATGAGCCCGCACCTGCCGCTCTTCGATCTGCCCCGCGCCTTCGACGACGGCATCGTGGTCGGCCGCGCGCGCCTGGACGGCGAGCCGGTCCTGATAGCCGCCCAGGAGGGCCGGTTCATGGGAGGCGCCTTCGGCGAGGTGCACGGGGGCAAGCTCGTCGGCCTGCTCCGGGCGGCCCTGGAGCTGAGGCCGAAGGCGGTCCTGATCCTGTTCGACACCGGCGGCGTCCGCCTGCAGGAGGCCAATGCCGGCGAGACGGCCATCGCCGAGACCATGCGGGCCATCGTCGAGGCCCGCGCGGCCGGCATCCCCGTCGTCGGGCTGATCGGCGGCCGGGCCGGCTGCTACGGTGGCGGCGGTCTGATCGCCGGCACCTGCTCGCGGCTCGCCGTGTCGGAAGGCGGGCGGATCTCGGTGTCCGGCCCAGAGGTGATCGAGACCAACAAGGGCGCCGAAGAGTTCGATTCCCGCGACCGCGCCCTGGTCTGGCGGACCATGGGCGGCAAGCACCGCCGCCTGATCGGCGGCGCCGACGCCTTCTGCGCCGACACGGTCTCGGCCTTCCGCGCGGCCGCCCGCGACCTCGTCGGCCGCGCCCCGCCCTTCGACCTGGACACCCTGGAAGCCGAGCAGGCGCGCCTGGAGGCCCGCATCGAGCGGTTCGGCGACTGTCGCGACGCGACCGATGTCTGGGCGCGCCTCGGCGTGAACGATCCCGAGGCCGTGCCCGCGATGGACACGGCCGCCTTCGACGAGACCGTGGCCCGGAGTCCGGAGGCCGACCATGACGCTCGCTGAGATCCTCGCCTCCCTGTTCCCGCAGGGTCACGCGGTGGCGGTGCGCGACGGTCTCGTGTCCGGCACCGGTCCGTTCGCGGGCGGCCGGATGCACGTGGTCGGCGTCGACGGCGACACGCCGCTGGGCACCGACGGGGCACTGGTCCTGTCGCGGGCCGTGCTCGACGCCGTGCGGTCCGGCGACCGCGCGCCGATCCTCGTGACTGTGGATTCCGACAGTCAGCGCATGAGCCGCCGCGACGAGCTGCTTGGCCTCAACGAGTGCCTCGCGCACCTCGCCAAGGCGCTGCTCCTGGCGGACCGGTCGGGCCATCCGACGATCGGGCTGATCTACGGCCACTCGGCCGCCGGCGCCTTCATCGCGACGGCCCTTGCGACGCGGGTCCTCGCGGCACTGCCCGGGGCGAATCCGAGCGTGATGGACCTGCCGTCCGTCGCCCGGGTGACCAAGCTGCCCCTCGAGAAGCTGCAGGACATGGCGAAGACGACGCCGGTCTTCGCGCCCGGCCTCGACAACATGGTCGCGACGGGCGCCGTCCACGTGGTCCTGGACCCGGACCAGCCCCTCGAGGGCCAGATCCGCGGGGCGATCGACACGATGCAGGCGCAGGACATCCGCGACCGTCTGGGCGCCGAGCGCGGCGGCCGCCCGGTCGCCCGCGCCGTCGCGGCGGCCGTCGCCGACCAGGCCCGCCTTGGCTGAGCCTTTCCGACGCCACGACCTCGTCCGGGCCGACCCGGCGGCCTGGGCGGCGTGGCGCGTTGGCCGGCCCGATCTCAGCGCCGTCCCGCATCTGGAGCACTGGGCCGCTTCGGGCCGACCGCTGATCGTCCGCCGCCGCATCCCCGGGGAGACCGGCGACGCGGTGCCGCTCGGCCTGCCGCTGCCGCCCGCGGACGGCAAGCGGCGGATCGGGCTCGCCCTGCCGGCATCCGCGCTGTCGCCGGCGCCGGTGGTGAGCCTCGCCGAGGCCGCCGCCCACGCGCCGGTGCCCTGGAGCGCGACCCTCGACGCGCTGACGGAGCTCGGCCGACGGCACGGCCTCGCGCCGCGGCCCTTCGGCAGCCTCCTGTGGCAGGCGGTCACGGGCCTCACCTACCTCAGCGCCACCTCCGACCTCGACCTGCTCTGGCCGTGCCGACCTCCGGTGCCGGTCGGCCTGCTCGACGGCATCGCCGCGGTGGCGGAGGCGGCGCCGATGGGCATCGACGGGGAGATCCTGCTGCCGGACGGCGCGGGTCTGCACTGGCGCGAGCTGCGCGCGGCGCCCGAGGACGGCTCGGTGCTCGCCAAGAGCCTGGAGCGGCTGCTCCTGCGGCCGGTCGCGGGCCTGCGGGGCCCGGGCCCCGCATGACCCTCGCGATCCTCCTTCCGGGCCAGGGTGGCCAGCACCCGGCGATGTTCGACCTGACGGCCGATCATCCGGCGGCCCAGGACGCGTTCGCGGCCGCCAGGCCGCTCCTCGGCGGCGCCGACCCGCGCGACCTGGCCCGAGCGGGCGGCGACAACCTGCACGCGAATCGGACCGGCCAGATCCTGTGCTGCGTCGCCGCCCTGACGGCGTGGCGGGCGCTGGAGGAGGCGGCGCCGGACCGGTCGATCGTGGCCGGCTACAGCATCGGCGATCTCGCGGCCTGGGGCGTCGCCGGACGGCTCGATCCCGCCGACGTGCTCGCCCTGGCGGCCCGACGGGCGGAGGCCATGGACGCCGCTTCCGGCACGGGGTTCGGGCTTGCGGGGATCCGCGGCCTGAGCCTCGACGCGCTCACGGATCTCGCGGACCGCCACGGCTGCCACCTCGCCATCCGCAACGCGGCCGACAGCGGTGTCGTCGGCGGTCCGCGCGCGACGCTGGAGACGCTGTGCCGGGAGGCGACCGGCTCGGGCGCCCAGAGGGCGGTGGTCCTGCCCGTCCACACGCCGTCGCACACGCCGCTGCTCCACGCCGCGACGGCGGCCTTCCGGGACGCGCTCGCCGCAGTGCCGCCGCGTCGGCCGCCGCTCCGCGCGCCGCGGCTGGTCAGCGGGCTGGACGGGAGCACGGTGTTCCGCGACGCCGACGGCCGCGAGAATCTGGCGCTCCAGATCTCGCGCACGATCGACTGGGCCGCCTGCCTCGACGCATGCCGCGAGTACGGCGCGGACCGCGTGCTCGAACTCGGGCCAGGCCACGCCCTCGCCACGATGGCCCGGGCCACCCTCCCGGCGGCGCGCGTTCACGCCATCGAGGAATTCCGCTCGCTGGGCGGCGTGGCGGACTGGCTCGCGCGACCTTAGCGGCGCCGCACAGATGCCGCACAACCCTTGCGGATGGTTGTCCCTGGGCGGCGCTAGTCTGGTGATGTGCCCTTCCGGCTCCGCTTGCTTGGCACAATACTGATGTCGACACCTCGCCTTGACGCGCGGCCCGTTGCGGTCGTAGCAGCCGGGCATCTTCGGGACGGGACGGGTTCATGACGGCCAAGCGAGCGCTGATCACGGGAGTGACGGGCCAGGACGGCGCGTATCTGGCGCAGCTGCTCCTGCAGAAGGGCTACGCCGTCACCGGCATCGTGCGGCGCTCCAGCCATGCCGGCGTGTTCGATCACCGGTTGAAGTGGCTCGGCATCCTGGACGATGTCGAGCTGGTCGACGGCAACCTGCTCGACCAGTCCGCCCTGCTGCGCATCGTCCAGGCGGCCAAGCCCGACGAGATCTACAACCTCGCGGCCCAGTCGTTCGTGACCTCGTCCTGGCAGCAGCCGCTGCTGACCGGGCAGGTCACCGGCCTCGGCGCGGTGCACATGCTGGAATGCCTGCGTTCGGCGGCGCCCCAGGCGCGCTACTACCAGGCCTCGACCTCGGAGATGTTCGGCCTGATCCAGGAGGCCAAGCAGAGCGAGTCGACGCCGTTCTACCCGCGGTCGCCCTACGGCGTGGCCAAGCTCTACGCGCACTGGATGACCATTAACTACCGCGAGAGCTTCGGGCTGCACGCGTCGAACGGCATCCTGTTCAACCACGAGAGCCCGCTGCGCGGCGTCGAGTTCGTCACCCGCAAGGTCACCGACGCGGTGGCGCGGATCAAGCTCGGCCGGCAGAAGGAGCTGCGGCTGGGCAACATCGACGCCAAGCGCGACTGGGGCCACGCCCGCGACTACGTGAAGGCGATGTGGCTGATGCTGCAGCAGGACCGCCCGGACGATTACGTGATCGCCACCGGCCGGACCACGACGGTGCGCGACATGTGCGAGATCGCGTTCAAGCACGTCGGCCTGAAGGTGGACGACCACCTGATCGTCGACCCGGCGCTGTTCCGGCCGGCAGAGGTCGAGGTGCTGCTGGGCAACCCCGCCAAGGCCAAGGCGACCTTCGGCTGGGAGGCCGAGACCAGCCTCGAGGCGCTGATCACCGAGATGGTCGACGCCGACATCAAGCGCCTCAGCGCCAACGCCTGAGCCGTCGGGCTCGCCGCCGGCGGGCTCCGGGTCCATATGGCGCGCATCCCTGAACGGAGAGGCGCGCCGTGAAGACCTACCAGCTCTACATCGACGGGCAATCGGTCGATCCGGTCGAGGGCTCGTGGTTCGAGTCCATCGACCCCTATCGCGGCGAGCCCTGGGCCCGCATCCCGCGCGCCGGGCGCGCCGACGTCGACCGGGCGGTGGCCGCCGCCAAGCGCGCCATGTGGGACGGCCCCTGGGCCACCATGACGGCCTCGGCCCGCGGCAAGGTCCTGCGCCGGATCGGCGATCTCGTCGAGCGCGAAGCCAGGGCACTCGCCGAAGTCGAGGTCCGCGACAACGGCAAGCTCTTCGCGGAGATGTACGGCCAGACCCGCTACCAGCCGGAATGGTGGTGGTACTACGCGGGTCTCGCCGACAAGGTCGAGGGCGCGCAGGTGCCGATCGACAAGCCCGAGACCTTCGCGTTCACCCGGCACGAGCCGGTGGGCGTGGTCGGGGCGCTGACGGCGTGGAACTCGCCGCTCCTGTTCGTCGCCTGGAAATGCGCCCCCGCGCTCGCGGCCGGCTGCGCGGTCGTGGTGAAGCCGTCCGAGTTCGCGTCCGCGAGCACGCTGGAATTCGCCCGCCTGACCAAGGAGGCCGGGCTGCCCGACGGCATGTTCAACGTCGTCACCGGCTTCGGCGGTGAGGCCGGCACCGCCATCGTCGAGCATCCCGACGTCGCCAAGATCACCTTCACGGGCTCCGACGTCACCGGGGCGAAAGTCTACGAAGCGGCCGCGCGGCAGATCAAGCGCGTATCCCTGGAGCTCGGCGGGAAGTCGCCCAACATCGTCTTCGCCGATGCTGACCTGAAGGCCGCCGCCGCGGGAGCGATCTCGGGCATCTTCGCGGCCACCGGGCAGACCTGCATCGCCGGATCGCGCCTGCTGGTGCAGAACAGCATCCGCCAGGAATTCACCGAGCGCCTGATCGAGCTCGCCCGCACCGCCAAGCTCGGCGACCCGATGCAGGCCGACACCAACATCGGGCCGATCACGACGCCGCCCCAGTACACGAAGGTGCTCGACTACATCGCGCTCGCCAAGAGCGAGGGTGCGCGCTGCGTGTTCGGCGGCAATCCCGCCTCCGGTCCCGGCGTGCTCGGCGGCCAGTTCGTCGAGCCGACGATCTTCACGGGCGTCACCAACGATATGCGCATCGCCCAGGAGGAGGTGTTCGGCCCGGTGCTGTCGATCATCGGCTTCGAGGACGAGGCCGAGGCGCTGAAGGTCGGCAACGACGTGATCTACGGGCTCGCGGCGGGCGTCTGGACCCAGGATATCGGTCGCGCGATGCGCATGTCGAAGGGGCTTCGCGCCGGCACCGTCTGGGTGAACACCTACCGGGCGGTGAGCTACATGATGCCGTTCGGCGGCATGAAACGCTCGGGCATCGGCCGCGAGAGCGGGATCGAGTCGATCCGCGAGTATCTGGAGACCAAGAGCGTCTGGATCTCCACGAGCCGCGACGCGCCGGAAAACCCCTTCGTCATGCGGTGACCGAGCGGGCCGCGCTGCGGTACGGCGCGGCCCGCCCCTATTTCGTGGCCGATGGCGCGCGGTCCGGCGGCAGCGCGAGGGACGCCAGAATGAAACCCATGAAGAAGAGGAAGTACTGGTTAACCGACAGCTCCTCGAACATCAGCGACGGGATCAGGAACACCGCGCTGTAGGTCAGGAACGGCCCGAAGGCGGCGGGCGCCAGCAGGATCCGCCCGAGGCCTGCGATGAGCAGCAGCGCCGTGGCGATGCCGCTCTGGAGCGCCAGAGACACGAAGCCGTTATGGGGCGTGACGAGGCCGGTCAGCGCCTGCAGCTCCTCCCGCCTAGCGACCTCGCCGACGCCGAACGGGTATTCGGCGACGAGCTGGAGCGCGGTCACGCCGGACAGGAACCGCTCGTCGAAATTGCCCGTGACGTTGTGGTCCCCGGCGAAGCGCCGCTCGATCGCCTGGGACAGGGTTCCCGGCAGCGGGATCTCCCCCGTCACCGCCCAGGCCACGAGCAGGACGCCCAGGACGCCGAGCGCGGCCAGCACGGCCGGCGCCCTGAGGTTCCGCCGCATCAGCAGGCCGAGGAACAGGAGCGGCATGAACAGGCCGGCGCGGTTGTTGGTGAACGGGAAGCTCGCCAGGAGGGCCGCGACGTAGGCGAGGTAGATGATCTTGAGGTGATAGCGCAGGCTGAGCAGCAGAGCCGCGGCCCCGGCCAGCGCGAAGACGTGGCCGGTCTCGTTGCCGGAGGCCCAGAGGCCGCCCTGCTTGTCCTGCACGAACAGCTTCAGCTCCTCGTCGAGCCCGTCCGTCGGGACCGCGAGCCCGAGCCGGTCGAGCTGCGTGCCGGAGGCGGCGAGCAGCAGCACGGCGAGGGAGGCGAGCATGCCGGCGAGCAGGCCGACGCAGAACGCGTCCTCGACGCGCCGGTCGCGGAACATCACCAGCAGGATGAACGCCTGGACCACGTAGAGCAGCAGGACGAGGGTCAGGTAGACGTCGCCCGCCTGCTTGTGCGCCTTCAGCACCAGCGAGGCCGCGATCAGCGCCAGGATACCGGACAGCGGCGCGGCCTGCCGCACCGCCTCTGCCACGACGGCCCGGCGTAGACCCAGCCAGGGGATGAGCAGGAACGGCAGCAGGTCGGACAGGCGCTGGAACGGAAGCCCGAAGGTCGAGGTCAGGACGTTGAAGTTCAGGGCGGCGCCGAGCAGGAGCACGGCGACGCGGTCCGCGAAGAGGGACGCGGCCGGCGCACTCGTTCCGATCGGCAACGCCTGTCCCGCCATCGCCCCGCACCGTCTCCCGTACCCGCCGCCGATGCCGCCTGCCGGCCGCGGGGTCTCCGGCAGGCAGTGTCGCCCACAATCGTTGGCGGAGGGTGCAGATCAGGCCGGGCGCCGCAGGAAGAGGCCGACGGCCGTGCGGAGCGTGTCGCGCATGAAGATCCAGGCGAGGCTCACGTAGGCCGCGATCCCGATACCGACGGCCGCGACGAGGCCGAGCCGGTCCCCGAAGGCGGCGTGGATCGGGGTCTGGACGAGCAGCACGAGCCCGGCCATCGCGCCGGCGCAGAGCGTGATCGGCGCGAGGAGCCGCACGAGCCGCCCGTTGGTGACCGGGACGACGCGCCCGGCGCTGGCGACGATCGCGGGCGTGAACAGGTAGGCCCGCACCACGTGCCCGGCGACGAGTGCGGCGAGGCCGAAGGGTGCGCTCACGAGCGCCGCCACGGCGCTCAGGCCGAACTGCGCGCCGGCGAGCCGCAGGGCGGTGCCGTTGCGGCCCAGAGCCGTGAAGACCATCCACAGCATCGAGGTCGCGACGAATTCGGGGGCGAGGAGCGCCAGCGTCCGCAGCACCGGCGCCGCGTCGTGCCACTGGTCGCCGAACAGGAACGGGATGAGGGTCGGGGCCACGGCCGCCATGCCGAAGAAGGCGGGCACCGCGAGGAACGCCGAGGCCTCGGCGAATCGGTGAAAGGCCGCGGCCAACTCGCCCGGCCGGTCCTGGAGGCGCGCGTAGGTTGTCAGCCCGACCGTGGTAAGCGGGATCACTGCCACTTGGCTCACGAGGTCGATGCAGCGCCACGCGAGGCGCAGATAGCCGACCTCGGTCGCGGAGAGGAAGTAGGCCGCGATCACCTCCTGGCTCCGGATCGAGGCGACGAGCAGCAGGTAGGTGCAGAACAGCCGCGAGCCGAAGGCGATCTGCTCGCGCACGGAGGCGAGGTGGAGCCGCAGGGGCGGGATCCAGCGGGCCGCCGCCCAGGTCAGGAGCGTGGTCGCGGTCGCGGCGACGAGCCGCTGCACCACGAGGCTCCAGACGCCGTAGCCGTCGAGGGCTAGGACGAGGGCCGCGGCCCCGCCGAGGATGTTGGCGCCGAGCGCGCGCAGCGCGAGCTTGCGGAAGCCGAAGCTCCGCTGGAGCCGCGCCTCGTGGATCGCGCCTGCGGCGGTGATCACGAAACAGGCGGAGAGCGCGCACAGGACCGGCTGCAGCGTGGGCAGGTCGAAGATCCAGGCGATCGGGCCTGACAGCGCCGCGAGGCCGGCGGCGCAGACGGCGCCCGTGGCGAGCATCACCCAGAAGGCGGTGGCGGCGAAGTCCTCGTCGAGGTCGGCGCGCTGGACCACCGCGTCGGGCAGCCCGCAGCGGGCGACGATCTGCAGGATGTCGATGAAGACCGCCGCGATCGCCACCATTCCGAACTCGGCGGGCCCGATCAGGCGGGCGAGCACGAGGAAAACCCCGAAGCTCAAGGTCACGTTGCCGACGGAGGCGACCGCAACCCAGCGCGCGGCGTCGAACGAGCGGCGCGTCACGGCGGCGCCGGAGGCGAGCCCCGGCTCCTCCTCGGCGGCGGCGGCCTCCGACAGGACCGGCGCGGCGGCGGTCACGGGCGGCTCGCCCGACGCTCGGCGACGAGTTCGGCGTAGAGGTCGAGATACTTCTCGGCGACGCGCTCCGAGGTTGATTCGCGGATGACGTGCTGGAAGGCGCGCTCGTCCGGCAGGTTCCCGCGGCCACGGTCGATCACCGTCCGCAACCGCGCGGCGAGGTCGGCGTCGTCGCCCGGCGTGAACAGCCAGTCGGCGTTGTCCTCGCCGATCAGTTCGGGGATCCCGCCGGAGGCCGCCCCGATGACCGGAACGCCCATCGTGTAGGCCTCGTAGATCGTCCGGGGCGACGGCTCGGCCCAGAAGGAGGGGACGATCAGCACGTCGACGGCGCTGAGGAACTCGGCGGGCTTCGCCCAGCCGACGAACTCGATTGGCAGATCCTCGGCCCGCGCCTTGAAGCGCTCGATGGAGTCGTCCATCGCGTGGCCGGCGACGAGGCACCGCCAGTCGCCGGGACCGATCCGCCGGAAGGCATCGATCATCGTGCCGACCCCCTTCTCGGTGTTGATCCGGCCGAGATATCCGAACGTCATCGGCCTGCCGGTCCGGTCGATCCGGCGCCGTGCCTCCGGGTCGCCCCCGGGAACCGTGCAGGAATAGAAGATCACCCGGCGCCGCTCGGGCGCGAGATGCGCGAACAACCCGTGGTCGACATGGGTCTTGAGGATCTCGGTGCCGACGCTGACGACGGCGTCCACCGACCGGTTGGTGATCTGCTTGGCGGCGTTGACCACCTTGCAGCCGAGGTGCCAGCGGTCGCACGGCTTGCCGTCCTTGAACATCGCGGCGTTGCCGCAGATCAGATCGTACTCGCAGACCGTGTGGACGATCGGGATCCCGCGCTTGGCCGCCTCGCGCCAGACGAGGGTCGAGACGTCGAGCAGCGAGTGCGTGTTGACGATGTCGGGCCGGAAGTCGTCGAGGACGCGGCCGAACTCGGCCGCCACGGCAAAATTCCACTGCTGCTTGAGCTTGGCCCAGGCGCGGCCGAACCGGCTCGCCTGGGGCCAGTCCTCCAGCCAGAAATCGTTGTGGTGGGCCATGCGGTAGACCGTGACGCCGCCGCGCACGCTCTTGGGCTCCGGCTCCCGCGCGATGCAGGCCGCCGCCACCGTGTGGCCGGCCGCGACGAGTTCCTCGGCGAGATGCTCTACCGAGCGCTCGGCGCCGCCCACGATGTAGGGCGGATAGAGGGCGCTCAGATGCAGGATCCGCAGCGGTCCGGTCACCGCGCGCGCGGTGGCCTGATCCCTCGGCCGGTCCTGGCCCTGAGCGCGCGGCTCCTCGGTCAGGAGCCGGGCGTAGTTCGACGACAGGGAGGGGGTCATCATGGACGGCACTCGCTGAAATGCGGGCGCTCCGCGCGGGCGGAAAGCTCGGGAAGCGGTTCGGTGCGGGTCGCGGCGTAGAGGTCGAGGAAGGCGGTCGCGACGGCGACCGGATCGGTGCCGGCGCGGATCCGGGCGGCGCGGGCGAGACCTTCGGCGAGGCGGGCCGGCTCCGCGACGATCCGGGTCATCGCGGCGGCGAGTGCTGACGCGTCGCCCGGCGGGACCAGCCAGGGGCCCGGCCCGACCTGCTCGCCGATGCCGCCGGTGGCGGTGCCGATCACCGGGACGCCGCGCCCGTAGGCCTCCGCCACCGTCCGGCCGAAGGGCTCGGGCCAGACCGGCGGGACCACGAGGCAGTCGAGACCGTCGAGGAAGGCGTCGCGCTCCACGTAGCCCAGGAAGTTGACGGGCAGGCCCTCGGCCAGGGTGCGGTAACGGTCCAGCCCGTCCACGGCGCGGCCCGCGACGGCGAGGCGCCAGCCCGCCTCCGGCAGGCGTCGGCAGGCTTCGAGGAGCACGTCGAAGCCCTTCGCGCCCTCGATCCGGCCCAGATAGCCGAACCGGACCGGCGCGCCGGGCGCGCGCTGCCTCCGCGCCACGGGTGAACCGGGCCGGATCGGGTTCCAGATCACTCGGCGCAGCGACGGCGGCACGTGGGCGAAGAGGCCGGCGGCGAGGTGGCGATCGAGGATGTCCGAGCCCACGGCGGTGACGGCCGTCACGGCGCGCTGGCAGCGCCGGTGCGGCGCCGCGTAGAGGCGACACTTGAGATGCTGGCCGGCGCAGGAACGCCCGTGGCGCACCATGGCGCCGTTGGTGCAGAGGCTGGTGAAGTCGTGCAGCGTGTGCACGACCGGCACCCCGAGTCGCCGAAGCAGCGGCCAGAGCGCCGGCGGCAGCTCGGAGATGGAGTGGGTGTTGACGAGGTCGGGGGCGAAGTCCCTGACCGCCCGCATCATCCGGTCGAGGGCGTGGCGGTTCCACTGCGCCGCGAGCTTGTAGCGGAGGCGGTCGACCCGCCCGCGCTGGGACCAGTCGAGGATGTGGAACGGCGTTCCGTACCCGGTCCGGTAGACGGTGACGCCGTCCTGCAGGACCGGTCCGCCCTCGGTCCGCGCCGCGCAGGCGACGGCGACGTTGTGGCCGAGCTCCGCCTGGGTCCGGGCGAGAGTCTCGACCATCAGTTCGGCGCCGCCGACCTGCTCGGGCGCGTAGAGCGAGCTAAGGTGCAGGATGCGCATGCGGCACCTCCCGGGCGGTACGCGCCGTCGCGCCGTCCCGCAGCGCGTCGAGCAGCAGTGTCTCGTAGCGGCGGGCGGTCTCGGCCCAGTCGTAGCGCCGGACATTGTCGCGACCGCGGGCGATCAGCGCGGTCCGGAGCCCGGTTTCGTCCAGCAGGCGCCGCAGGCACGCGGTCAGCGCCGCCGCGTCGGCGGGATCGAAGGTGAGGGCGCCGGCGCCCGCGATCTCCGGCGTGGCGGAGCGGTCCGAGCAGATCACCGGGCAGTCGAGGGCCTGCGCCTCCAGAACGGGCAGGCAGAATCCCTCGGCGAAGGACGGGACGCACAGGCACAGCGCGCCGCGATAGAGGGCCGCCAGCCTGTCGTCGCCGATATGCGACAGGCGGGTCAGCGGGACCGGCGCGCCGCCGAGCGCGCCTGCGATCGCCTCGTCATGATCCTCGCCGACGTGGACGATCCCGAGTCCCGGCCGCCCGAGCCCGACCACAGCGCGCGCGAGCGTCGCGAAGTTCTTGTTGTACAGAGCGTTGCCGACCGCGAGCACGTACGGCCCCGCGGGGATCTCGGCGGCGGAGCCACCCGCCGTCGGGTCGAGCATGGCCGCGGACGGCACGGTCCGCGTCCGGGCGCGGAGTCGCGGGTAGTGGTGCTCCAGATCGCGCCGCGTCGCCTCCGAGACGGCGATCACCCGGGCGCTGCTGCCGAGGACCAGGCGGAAGATCGGGTCGGTGGTCAGGGCCTCGCGGGAGCGGATGCGCCCGGGCAGCGTGCGGAAATAGAGGTCGTGCACGACGCTGACGCGGGCGCGGCCGCCGAACGCCGCCCCGTAGGGATCGATGTTCAGCACCACGTCGATGGCGCGGGCGCGGCACAGCCGCGGGACGGTGAGGCACTGGCGCAGGACGTCGAGCAGCATGATCCGCGGCCGCTTCACCGTCACGACCTCGACGCAGTCGCGGATCGCCGCCGGCAGCTGATCGCGACGCCAGGGGGAGCGCAGCACCACCGCGAAGGTGCCGCGCGCGACGAGGCCGGCGATCACCCGGAAGGCGACGAGCGCGACGCCCGACGGCCGACCGGCATGCTGGCTCGGCATGTTGACGAGGACGCGCGGCATGGCGGGTCTGACGGCTCCGAACGGGAAAGGGAAACGCGGGCCCGTCAGGCCCGGCCGGCGACCTGGAGGATGATGTCGGTGAGATCGCGCTGCATGCGGTCCGCGCCGTAACGGGACAGCGCCCGCTCGCGCGCGAGCGCCGTGCGCGCCCTGAAGGCGTCGGGAGCGGCGAACAGCGCCGACAGGGCCGCCGCGAGGCGGTCCGGCCGCCGCGGCGGCACCAGGGTTCCGGCCGCGCCGCCGTCGAGGATCTCGGCGGACGCGCCGGCGTCGGTGGCGATCACCGGCACGCCGACCAGCATGGCCTCGACGAGGGTACGGCCGAACGGTTCGGGATCGACCGAGGAGTGCACGACCGCGTCGACCGCCTGCATCAGCCTGGGGACATCGTCGCGCTGGCCGAGGAACAGGACCCGGTCCGACAGGCCGCGCCGCGCCGCGAGGTCGCGCAGATGCGCCGCGTAGGCATCCTCGCCGAAAAGGGGCGCCCCCACCACGACGCAGCGCAGGCCGGGCAGGGTCGCCAGCGCGTCGATCAGGACGTCCTGCCCCTTCCACGGCGCGAGGCGGCTGAAGACGCCGACGAGGGGACCGTCCGGCAGGCCGAGCTCCGCGCGCAGGGCGGCGGCACCGCAGGGCACCGGGTCGACGTCGAGGCCGTTCGGCACGACGCGGATCAGGGACCGGCGCCCGCCGGCCTCGACGAAGGCCCGCGCGGCGGCCTCGGAGGGCACGATCACCCGGGCGGCGCAGAGATTGGCGAGCCGGACCTGCAGGACGCGCTGCGCCCGGCCGAAATGCGCGCTGTCGAGGATGTCGTGCAGGTGCCAGATCAGGGGACGCCCGGCGGCGCGGGCCGCCGGGGCGGAGAGCAGGAAGGCCTTCTGCGAGTTGGCGTAGACCACGTCGCAAACACGGGCCGCCCGGGCGATCTCGAGAGCCAGGGCGCCGAGCTGGCCCAGGACCGGCAGCGCGCTCAGGGGGGAGACATCGCGCCGGAGGCCCGCCAGGGCGGACCGTCGGCGCGCGAGGCGGATCTCCAGGCCCTGATCGCGCAGGGCCTCGGTGAGGGCGCCGTCCTCGAACAGGAACGCGGTCGAGCCCGGCCACGGCCGGACGGCGTCGCGGAGCACCAGCTCGGCTCCCGACATGGTGCCGGTGTGACTCACGAACAGGACGCGCGGCCGAGCGGCGACGTCGGAGCGGGTGGCCCGCACCCGGTCAAGGAGGCCGCGCTCGGCGAGCGCTTCGGCGGGAAGCACGTCGGTCATCGCGCGCTCGCGGCCGCCCGGGGATCGGGAAGCGGCATCACGTCGTAGGTCGACTGGATACCCGGGCGGACCATGGTCATGGCGATCCCGAGGACGTGTCCGCCGGCGCGGCGCAGGTTCGCCACGGTCTCGACGGTGTCGGAGAGCTGCGAGCGGCCGTAGCGGGCGCAGCAGAGCACGCCGTCGACTTGGCGAGCGAGCATCGGCGCGTCCATCAGGAGACTCGTGGGCGGCGTGTCGAGGAGGACGAGGTCGTAGCGGCGGCTCCACTTGAGGAAGTCCGCCATCCGGTCGCCCATCAGGAGCTCGGTCGAGTCGGCCGTCGGCGTTCCCGCGGGGATGACGTCGAAGCGTCCGGCCCGGACAACGGCCTCGGCCGGGTCGATCTCGCCGCGGAGCACGCCGCCGAGGCCCGCGCCGCGGCCGAGCCCGAGGGAGGCCTCGAAGTTCGGGCGCCGCAGGTCGCACTCGACCACGAGCACCCGTCGGCCGCTGGCGGCGCCGATCCCGGCGAGCGCGAAGGCCGTGAAGGATTTGCCCTCCCGCGGCTTCGCCGAGGTGACCAGGATGACGCGGGACTTGCCGGCGCCGGCCAGCACGAGATGGGCGTGCAGGTTGCGCAGGACGTTCTGCATCACCGGATAGACCCGCGCCCGCGCCAGGGCCTCCGCGAGGTCGAGCTCGCGCTGGCGCTCGGAGAAGCGGCCGACGAGGCCGGCGGTCTCCAGGCTCGGCAATTGCGCGAAGACCGGTGCGCCGGTGCCCGCCATCAGCTGCGCCGAGGTGCGCACGCGCCGGTCGGTGTAGTCGCGCAGCAGCGCGGCGGCGGCGGCGAGCACGCCGGCGAGCACGAGGCCGCCCGCCAGGAACGGCACGGCCTTGGGCGAGAACGGCTCCTGCGGCAGCTCGGCGAGGCTGACCAGCCGCGTGCTGCCGGTGAGGATCCGCCGCTCGGTCTCGAGCTCGCCCGCGCGCTTCACCAGATCGGCGTAGCGGGTGCGCTTGATCTCGGCGTTGCGCACCATGCCCTCGATCGAGGCCTCGTCGTCCATGGCGGCGGCGGCGTCCGTCTTCGCGGTCTCGAGTTGGGCGCGCAGCGACTTGGCGAGGGTGCTCGAGGCCTCGTAGGACTTGCGCAGGCCCCGCGCGACGTTCCCGATCTCCTGCTCGATCCGCGCGCGCAGGCTCGCCTGCTCGGTCTCGAGCGCCCGGATGACCGGATGGTTCGCGCCCAGCAGGGTGCTCTGGTTGGCGAGCTGCGCGCTGACACCGCTGAGCTGCTGCTTCAGCGAGACGATGGTCGGGCTCGCCAGGACGGCCGGGGCGCTGTCGGCGCCGCGGGCGCCCCTGGCCTCGATCTCGCTCAGCCGCGCGGCGGCGTCCGCTTTGGCGGTCTCGGCCGCGGCGAGCTGCTGGCTGATGCTGGTGAGCCGCTCGGCGCTGATCGGGGCCAGCGAGCCCTTCAGCAGGCCCTTGCGGCGCCGGAACGTTTGGATGCGGGTCTCGTCGGCCCGGATCGACGCGTCCAGCTGGCTGATCTCGGTGTGCAGCCAGTCGGCCGCCGCCTTGCGGCTCGAGGCCTGCGCCTCGCGCTGGTCTTCCAGGAAGGCGTTGATCAGGCCGTTGGCCATGGTCTGCGCCGTCTCGGGCAGCGGCGACTTGTAGCCGATGGTGATGATGCGCGAGCGGCCGGAGCTCAGGACCGTGTAGCGCCTCTGCAGATACTCGACGAGCGCGTTGCGGTCGGTCGTGAGCTTCGTGCAGGCGGCGTCCTTCTTGTCGCTGATCCGGTCGGGATGACCGCCGGTCGCCGCGTAGCGGCACTCGGCGAGGACCGCGGCGACGAGGTTGTCGTCGATGGCGAGGCGCAGGAGCCGTGGCGAGCGGATCACCAGGATCTGGCTCTCGATGTCCGCCGGGTCGCCGATCTTCTGGATCCAGGCCATCGAGGCGTTGTTGGCGCCCGGCTCGGCCTCGGCGACGATCACCGAGCCGCTCGCCACGTATTGCGGCTGGATCATCAGCAGCGCGGTGACGGCGAGGCCGAGGACCGCGGCGAACACCGCCAGGAACAGGGTCCGGCGATGCCAGATCCGCGCGAGGGCGGCGGCCAGCGGACCGCCGCGCGCCGGCTCCTGGGGGAGGGCCCGGACCGGCGCCCGGTCGGCCAGATCGACAGTCAGGAAGGACATGCGATCTGCCCTCAGCCGACGGCTTCGAGGCGCGGCACGATCCGCGGGCGCGTCTCGCAGGCGGCCCGGTGCAGGGCCATCTGGTCATCGACGAAGTTCGAGAACCGGCTGCGGAACAGCTCGGCCGAGAACGTCTCGGCCTGCGCCCAGCAGGCCTCGCGGGTGAAGTGGCTCTCCTGCAGCAGGAAGCGCCGGACGCACTCGGCGATCGCCTCGGGCTCGGGCACGTCGAAGAACATCCCGGTGCGCTGCGGGCCGCGGGTCTGGACCGTCTCGCGGGCACCGCCGCGGCCCAGTGCGAGGACGGGCGTGCCCTCCGACGTGGCCTCGACCACGATGATCCCGAAATCCTCTTCGGCCGCGAAGATGAAGGCGCGGGCCGTGGCCATGAGGTGGCGCAGCTCCGCGTCGGGCACGAAGCCCGAGAATGTCACGTTGGGCCCCGCGATCTCGCGCAGCCGCGCGGCATCCGGCCCGGAGCCCGTCACCACGAGTTCGAGATCGGGAAGCAGCGCGAAGGCGCGGATCACCGCCTCGACGTTCTTGTAGGGCACGAGGCGGCTGGCCACGAGGAAGTGGTTCGCGCGCGGGCCGTCGTACCGCAGGGTCGGCAGCGTGATCGGCGGGTGGATGACCTCGGCGGTGCGGCCGTAGACCTTGTGGATGCGGCGGGCGACGAAGGCCGAGTTGGCCACGATCGCGTTGGGACCGGCCGCCGTGCGGAAATCCCAGACGCGCATCCGGTGCAGGATCAGCCGGGCGAGCAGGCTCTTCATGCCCGCGTCGCAGCCGCTCTCCCGCAGGTAGGTGTGCTGCATGTCCCAGGCGTAACGCATGGGCGAGTGGATGTAGGAGACGTGGAGCTGGTCGGGCCCGGTCAGGACGCCCTTCGCCACCGCGTAGCTGCTCGAGATGACCAGATCGTAGGCCGACAGATCGAACTGCTCGATCGCGAGCGGCATCAGCGGCAGGTAGTTGCGGTGCCGCGTCCGCGCGAAGGGCATGCGCTGGATGAAGCTCGTCCGCGCCTGCGTGTAGCCCAGCCGCGCCCGGTCTGCGTCGGGCAGGAAGTCGAAGAGGGCGAAGACGTCCGCGTCCGGATAGATCCGCAGCAGCTGCTCGAGGACACGCTCGGCGCCACCGACGATATACAACCAGTCGTGAACAATCGCGACGCGCATCACAGCTTCCTCGTCGGTGCGCCGGACGCTGGAAAATGCATTCCGTCCTGCCGGCCCCGCCTGTGGCAGCGAGCGTAGGCACACATGTGAGGGTAATAGAGACGTGATCTCTAAAAAAGGGGTCACCGCGCCAGCAACTATCGAAAATAGTGCTGATTCGAGCCTTAAACCTGACGTGTAAACTTAATTTTTGCGAACGATTAACGTTAAGGTCAGGAGCTCGCCGCGCCGCCGGAATGGGGTTGCCTGCGGACTCGACGCCGCGATCTACGAGGCGATCGGGGCGGGCAGGGGGCCCGGCGAGGGGCGCCGGTCGAGCCGGCGCCGCAGGGCCGCGATCACCGGCGCCTCGACATACCGGAACAGCAACTCCCCCGCGGCCACCGCCGCTGGGAACGCGATCGCGAAGATCAGGACAGCGCGCGCGATGCCGGGCGCGACGACGAGCGCCGCGATCTTGGCGGCGCTGTGCAGCAGCAGATTGTGAACCAGATAGAAGGAGTAGCTGGCATTGCCCTGCGAGAGCAGCCAGCGCGACTTCAACACGATGCCGGCCCGCTCCAGCAGCAGCATCGCGCCCACGATCAGGACGGCCGCGAAACCCCAGACCAGCGGGCGGGCGAACCCCGACAGTTCGGGGCTGGCGCCGAGCGCCTCGGTGACGACCTGGCCGCCGAGGATGAGCAGCACCGCGGCCGCGACGACCGCGCCGGCGACGCGGCGGGCGGGGAAGCCTGCGGGCAACACTCCGAGCCTCAGGTAGGCGTAGCCCAGCCCGATGCCGGCAGCGAACTCGATCAGGATCGGCTTGGTGTAGTACGCCCAGTAGAGGCCCGACGCCGGCAGCAATCCGAGCAGGATCAGCGCGAGGAAGACCGCGGCTGCGCCGAGCGCCCGGACGGCGGGCTTGGGCACCAGCAGCAATCCCGCGAAAACCACGTAGAAGAACATCTCGTAATTGAGGGTCCAGCCTACGGAGTTCAGCGGCTCGATGAAACCACCCCGCGAGAACGGCAGGAACAGCAGGGACTGAACGACGTAATCCGTCCGGATCTCCACGATCCCGATGGGCCTCAGCCCGGTGAGCGCGATCAACGCCAGGCCGATCGTCACGATCCAGTAGACCGGGACGACGCGAGAGGCGCGGCGGAGCAGGAACTCCCCCGGGCTCTCGCGGCGCCCGCTCGTGCTCACGAACATGATGAACCCGGAGAGCACGAAGAACACGTCGACGCCGCTCGCCCCGAAGGCGAGGAGGTCAGGCCGCGGCAGGACGGGGCCGACATAGAGGCCGAAATGCGTGAGGAAGACGAGGTACGAGGCGACGGCGCGCAGGATTTGAAGGTTGTAGATCATCGCGCGCCGGCTGATCGCTGGGCCCGCCCGGGACGGGCGACATCGCGCCCTTATGGCCGAGATGGCCCCACCGCGTCACGACGAGTCCCGAAACGTCCTAAATGGCTCCGGGTCTCGAATTAAGCTCAGGCGGAGCGATTACACGCATGAGTTGCTAGATCCGCGAAATCTCTGGACGGAAGATCACGAAATCAAGAGCTGGAAAGTGATCGTAAAGAGGCGGCCGTCAAATGTGGGACGCCGGCCGCACGGAGCTCCCGCTTGCACAGTGCGCCACCCCGTTCTGCCCAGTGCCAGCCGCTATTTACTATTAATCATTAGATAATTTGACGCCGGGCCGATCGGTTCAATAGCGTCTCGACAACTGGAATAAGGAGTTCCGCCTTGAACATCGCTCAGGACATCCGTGAGATTCTCGGCTCGAACGAAGCCTTCGCAGGGAAGGCGGATCACCTCTCCGAGGATGACAGCCTGTTCGATCTCGGCTTGGACTCGTTCGGTTCGGTTCAGCTGATGCTGGGCCTCGAGGAGCGCTTCGGCATCGAGTTCCCCGACGAGCTCCTGAATCGGAAGTCGTTCTCGTCCATCCGCGCCATCCGCGAGGCCGTCTCCTCCCTGATTCAGCAGGAAGCCGCATGAGCACGCTCGCCGCGCGCGCCGAGCGGGCCGCGGCGGTGGCGGCGCGCCACGCCGACGCCGTCGACCGCGAAGGCCGCTTCCCCGTGGAGGCTGTCGCCGCCATGAAGGCCGAGCGCCTGCTCGGCCTCCAGATCCCGGGTCAGCTCGGCGGCGAGGGGGCCGGGCTGGTGCAGATCGCCGAGCTGTGCAGCACGCTCGGGCAGGCCTGCAGCGCGGCGGCGATGACCTTCGCGATGCACCACATCAAGGTGTCCAGCCTCGTGACCCACGGCCTGGACAGCCCCTGGCACGGACGCCTGATGGAGCGGATCGCGCGGGAGCAACTGCTGGTCGCCTCCTCGACCACCGAGGCGGGCATCGGCGGCGACCTCCGGAACAGCCTCTGCGCGGTGGAAACCAACGGCGAGGTCTTCGCCCTCGGCAAGGACGCGTCGGTGATCTCCTACGGCGCCCACGCCGACCTGATCCTCGCCACGGCGCGGCGCCATCCGGACGCGGCGACGTCCGATCAGGTCCTCGTCGCGCTGATGGCCGACCAGGTCTCCCTCGTGCGCACGGGCGACTGGGACACCCTCGGCATGCGCGGGACCTGCAGCGAGGGCTTCCGCCTGGAGGCCCGGAACGTCCCGGTCGAGCAGATCCTGCCGAAGCCGTTCGCGGAGATCGCCGCCCAGTCGATGCTGGCCTCCTCGCACCTGCTGTGGAGCAGCGTCTGGTACGGGATCGCGACCTACGCGGTCGATCGCGCCCGCGCCTTCGTGCAGGCCGAGGCGCGGCGCCGGCCCGGGCAGGTGCCGCCGACGGCGACGCGCCTCGCCGAGGTCTCCAACGCGCACCAGGCCATGCGCGGCACCATCGCGTCGGCCCTACGCCGTTTCGAGGACGCCCACGGGGACGCCGACACGATCGGCTCCGTCGGCTTCTGCGTGATGCTCAACAATCTGAAGGTCACCGTCTCCGACATGGCGGTCGACATCGTGCGGCGGGCGCTCGCGATCGTCGGTCTCGCCGGCTACCGGAACGACACGCCCTTCAGCCTGGGACGGCCGCTGCGCGACGTCCTCTCCGCGCCGCTGATGATCGGCAACGACCGCATCCTCGCCAACACCGCCAAGCTCCTGCTCGTGCAGAAGGGCAGCGGCCAGCTCATGAGTGCGTGATGGAATCGATCTCCTCTCCCGCCGGCGACGTCGTCCTGCTCGAGGACGAGCCGGCCGGCGGCCCGACCTTCCTCGAACGCCTGTTCGACCGCGGCCTGCTCGTCCGGACCGGCGTCGACGGCCTCTACGGCCGCAGCGGCGGCTTCGAGAGCGTCGTCGACGCCCTCGACCGGATGATCACGCGCCTCGGGGCCGCCGAGGGGGCCGAGGTGCTGCGGTTCCCGCCGGCCATGAGCCGCCCGGCCTTCGAGCGCAGCGGCTATTTCAAGGGCTTCCCGAACCTCGCCGGGACCGTGCACAGCTTCTGCGGCGACGCGCGCGGACACGCCGAGATCCTCGCCTGCCTCGAGGCCGGGACCGACTGGACCGGCCAGCAGGAGGCCACCGACGTCGTGCTGACGCCCGCGGCCTGCTACCCGGTCTATCCGGTCGCCGCCGCGCGGGGCGCGCTGCCGACCGAGGGCCGCCTGTTCGACCTGCAATCCTACTGCTTCCGGCGCGAGCCGTCGCTGGAGCCGACCCGGATGCAGCTCTTCCGGATGCGCGAGTACGTGCGCATGGGCAGCCCCGAGCAGGTTCTGGCCTTCCGCGAAACCTGGCTCGAGCGCGGCACGGCCATGATGCGCGCCCTCGGTCTGCCCCTCGCCATCGACGCGGCCAACGACCCGTTCTTCGGCCGCGCCGGCCGGATGCTCGCCAACAACCAGCGGGCTCAGGGGCTGAAGTTCGAGCTGAACGTCCCGGTCAACAGCGTCGACAAGCCGACGGCCTGCCTCAGCTTCAACTATCACCAGGACCATTTCGGCAGCACATGGGAGCTGCGCCAGGCGGACGGCGCGGTTGCTCACACGGCCTGCGTCGGATTCGGCCTGGAGCGGATCACCCTGGCGCTCCTGCGCCACCACGGGCTCGATCTCGCCGCCTGGCCGGAGGCCGTGCGCGCCGAGCTGTGGGATTGAGGCGGTGACCGCCGCTCTGCGCCTGCCGGTCGGTCTCGGAGCCGCGGGACCCCACGTCCCGCACCCGCTCCACGATTCCGGCCGCGACTGGCCGGAGACGAACTGCTACGTCGACCTCTGGATCGAGCTCCTGCACGGCCGCGGCCTCGTGCCGGAGGCGATGCTGGGCTTCACCCTGCGGCAGGATTTCGAGGGCGACCAGTTCACCTTCTTCAAGCCGCCGACCGGCGATATCGAGCGCCTCTACGGTCTGGAAGTGCTGGAACTCGCGGTCTACGGCGGCCTCGAGAACCACGCGGAGATCCAGGCCGCGGCCGGCCGGCCGGTCCTGGTCGAAGTCGACGCGATCTACCTGCCCGACACGCAGGGGACCACCTACGGCCGCGAGCACGGCAAGACCACGATCGGCATCCTGGCCCTCGATCCGGCGGCCCGGGAACTCGATTACCTGCACAATGCGGGTCGTTTCCGGCTCTCGGGGGACGATTACGGCGGCATCTTCGGGCCGGCGACGCTGCCGCCCTACGCCGAGTTCGTGAAGACTGTCGCCCCGCCGCTCGGCACGGCCGAGCTGCCGACGGTGGCGCGCGAACTGCTCGTCCGGCATCGCGCACGCGCACCCCGGCGCAACCCCGTCCTGGCGTTCCGCGACGCCCTCGCGGCGACCGCCGGGGATCTGGTCGTCCGGCCGCTCAGCGTGTTCCACGCCTACGCCTTCAACACGACGCGCCAGCTCGGCGCCAATTTCGAGATGCTCGCCAGCCATCTCACGTGGCTCGAAGACCGGGAGGCCGGCGGATTCGCGCCGGCCGCCGCGGCCGCGGCGGATCTGAGCCGCGAGGCCAAGGCCTTCCAGTTCCAGCTCGCCCGCGCCTTCCACCGCCGCTCGGCCGACGGCTTGGCGCCGCGCCTCGACCGCCTCGCGGCGACCTACGACCGCGTCTTCGCGGATCTCGACCGCGCGCTGGACCGCTGAGCGCCGCGATGGCCCGCATCCGCAGCCTCGACGACCGGGCGCCGGAGGTCCAGCTGGGGCCGTGGCGGCTCGCCGTGACGCCGCCGGGCGCCTGCGCGGGCCCCGGCGAGCTCGACGGGGTCACCGACTGGATCGCGGCCGAGGTTCCCGGCACCGCCGCGTCCGCCCTGCGGGCGGCCGGACGCTGGAGCGAGGCGACGCCGGAGCCGATCCACGATCGCGACGTCTGGTATCGGACACGCATCACCGGTTCCGGCTCGGCCCGGCTGCGCTTCGCGGGTCTCGCCACGATCGCCGAGGTCTGGCTCGACGGCGTCCCGCTCCTGTGCGTGCGCTCGATGTTCGAGGAACACGCCGTCGACGCGGTCCTCGGCGACGTCTCCGATCTCGTCCTCTGCTTCCGCGCGCTCGGGTCGGAGCTCGACCGTCCGGCCAAGCGCGGGCGCTGGCGGCCGCGGATGATCACGCCCGGGTCGCTGCGCCATGTGCGCACGAGCGTCCTCGGCTTCATGCCGGGCTGGTGCCCCGGGATCGACCTCGTCGGTCCCTACCGCCCGCTGACAGTCGAGCCTGTCCGCCCCCGCGCGAGCGCCGCGGATGTGCGTTCCACGCTCGACGGCGACGTCGGGCGCCTCGCCGTGCGCCTGCGGGTCGACAGGCCGGTCGGCCCCGTGATCCTCCGGTGCGGCGGCGAGGAAATCCCGCTCGCCGCGGTCGAGCCGGGGCTGTTCGCGGGCGAGCTGGCGCTGCCGGGCATCGCGCCCTGGTGGCCGCATACTCACGGCGCGCCGAACCTCCACCCGGTTGAGATCCGCGTCGACGGTGCGCGGATCGACCTGGGCCGCGTCGGCTTCCGGACCCTGTCGCTCGCGCGGCCCTTCGAGGAGGGCCTCGCGCTGGCCGTGAACGGCGTGCCGGTCTTCTGCCGGGGCGCCGTCTGGACGCCGCCGGACCTCGTCGGGCTGGGCTCGGACGGCACTGAGACGCTGCTCCGGCTGGCGCGCGAGGCCGGCATGAACATGCTGCGCGTCCCGGGGACGACGCTCTATCCAGCCCCGGACTTCTACGACCTCTGCGACGAGCTCGGCATCCTGGTCTGGCAGGACCTGATGCTCGCCAACTTCGACTACCCGCACGACGATCCGGCCTTCGCAGCCGCGCTCGAGCGCGAGCTGTCGGGATTCCTCGACCGGACGCAGACCGCACCGTCGCTCTGCGTGGTCTGCGGCGGCAGCGAGGTCTGGCAGCAGGCGGCGATGCTCGGTGCTCCGCGCGCCGTCTGGGCCGACACCTTCTGCGTGGAGACGCTTCCACAACGCGTCGCGGAGCGGCGCCCCGATCTCGTCGTGACGCCGAACTCCCCCTCGGGTGGCGACCTGCCCTTCTCGCCGCGCGCGGGCTGCACCCACTATTTCGGTGTCGGCGCCTATCGTCGTCCGCTCGAGGATGCCCGCCGGGCCGAGGTCGGGTTCGCCAGCGAGTGCCTCGCCTTCGCCAACCCGCCAGATCCCGGCACGCCGAGCCCGACCGGGCCGGCCGATCCGCTCTGGCAGGCCGGCATCCCGCGGGATCGGGGTGCCGACTGGGACTTCGAGGGGGTGCGCGACCATTACGTCGCCGCGCTCTACGACGTCGATCCGGCCGCGCTGCGCGCCGACGACCCGGACCGCTACCTCGACCTCGGCCGCGCCGCGGTGGCCGAGGTCATGGAGGCGACCTTCGCGGAGTGGCGCCGCCCGCGCTCGCCGACGGCCGGCGGCATCGTCCTGATGCTGCGCGACCTCGCGCCGGGCGCCGGCTGGGGCGTGATCGACTGGACGCAGCGGCCGAAATCCGCCTGGTACGCGTTGAAGCGCGCCTTCCGCCCGGTCCAGGTTCTCCTCGCCGACGAGGGCCTCGACGGCCTGCACGTCCACGTCCTCAACGAGACGGCCGCGGCGCGTGCGCTGACCTTGACGCTGACCTTCTGCGATGTCGCGGGCCGCGTCGCGGCGCGCGCCGAGCGCGACCTTCTGGTCGGCTCGCGGGCGGCGCTCACGCTCACCTCTGCCGCCCTGCTCGGCCGCTTCTTCGACGCCACCGACAGCTATTGTTTCGGACCGCGCATCCACGATCTCGCGCACGCGCGGCTGAGCGACGCCGACGGGCGCGCGATCGCCGAGAGCTTCTACTTCCCCGGCGCGCGGCCGGTCGACCAATCGGCCGTCGGGCTCAGGGCCGAGCCGGTGGCGACCGGGGCAGGACCGGGTCTGCGGATCAGCACCGAGCGCTTCGCCCTCGGCGTTCAGGTTCTGGCCCCCGGAGCGCGGCCGGATGACAGCGGCTTCCATCTCGCGCCCGGGTCGAGCCGGATCATCAGGTTCGCGGAAGCCGCCCGGCTTCCGCGCGGGTGCGTGCGGGCGATCAACAGCGGCGAGATCGTGGACTTCGGTCATGACAGGTGAGGTCCGGTCCGAGGCCGCGGTGCCGGTGACGTTCGAGGGGCTGTTCGGGTGGCTTCATCCGGCGGCCGGGATGCGCGGCGTGGTCCTCTGCGGGGCCTACGGATTCGAGCAGATGGCCGCGCATCGGCCCTGGCGCTCGCTGGCCGAAGGCCTCGCCGCGGCAGGTTGCCCGACGCTGCGCTTCGACTATCCGGGCGAGGGGGACTCGGCCGATCCCGGGGAGGCCCGGGTCGATGCCTGCGTCGCGGCGGTCTGGCGGGCGGTCCGCTTCCTGCGCGCGACAACCGGCGTCACCGAGATCGTCGTCGTCGGCCTGCGCCTCGGCGCGACCTTCGCGGCGCTGGCCGCAGAGGGCGAGGCCGTGGACCGCCTCGTCCTGCTGGCGCCGGTCACCACCGGACGCGCCTATCTCCGCGAGATGCGGCTGCGGGCGCAGACGATCGGCCGCCTGCCGGACGGGTCCGCCCCGGCGCAGGACCCGGATTGCCTCACCGTCGGCGGCTTCCGGATGGAAGCCGCGTTCCTGGCCGATCTCGCCGACTTGAATCTCGCGCGGCTCCGGCGGGCGCCTGCCGGACACGCGCTGCTCCTCGCGGCCGAGACCAAGGCGCTGGCCGCCCGCCTCGGCGCCCTCGGTTGCGACGTGGCGACGGGCGCGTTCCCGGGTCTCGCGGCGCTCGTCGCCGACCCGATCTTCTCCGATGTCCCGGACGCGGACTTCGCCCGCGTGATCGGCTTCGCGACCGAAGGCATGCCGGTCGCCGGGCCGCGATCCGGCGGCACCGCCGCCGACGGCCGGCTCGCGAACGGTCTGACCGGGCCGGGCTGGGCGGAGGTGCCGGTCCGCTTCGGCCACGGCCTGCTCGGCATCCGGTGCCGGCCGGACCGAGGGGAGGGAGCGGCGCCGACGATCCTGTTCGTCTCGACCGGCATGAGCGTGCATTCCGGCTGGGGGCGCCAGACCACGGATCTGGCCCGGCGCCTCGCCGCTGAGGGGGTCGCGTCGTTCCGGTTCGACCTGCGCGGCATCGGCGACAGCGACGACCGGTCGGACGGCCGCAAGCCCCTCTTCGCCGCGGACGGCTTCTCCGACGTCGCGGCGGCGATCGACGCGATCGCCGGAACGGGCGGCCCGATCCTGCTCGTGGGCGGGTGCAGCGGCGCCTACGCGGCCTTCCACGCGCTCTGTCGGGACCGCCGGGTCGACGGGGCGCTGCTGCTCAACCTCTACTGCTTCGACTGGGATCCGGATCAGGACCTCGACCAGGTCATCCGGCAGACCTTCGGCAGCGCGTCCACCTACGCGGCTCTGCTCAAGCGTGGTGCGACGTGGCGCCGGCTGATCCGCGGCGAGATCCGGATCCTCGCGATCGCCGCCGCCCTGGCCCGGCGCGGAATCGTGGCCGCGTTTCGCAGGATCCGCCGGGCTCTCCGCCCCGGACCGCCCGGGGGCTCGCCCGCCCGGCGGATCGCCGCCCTGCGTCGCAGGGGGGCCGAGATCCGCCTGCTCTACAGTGCCGGCGACCCCGGGCTCGCGGCCGTCCGCCGCCATCTCGGACGCTCGCCCGGCCCAGCGGACCGCCGCGTCGGCGCACCCGTGACGGTGGTGCCGGGCGTGGACCACAATTTCGGCTCCCAAGAGGCTCAGGCCCGCGTCACCGAGGCGCTGCAGGATCTCCTGCGGGCTGTCCGGCGCGCCCACGCGACGCGCGTCACCGCGGCCGCCGCCGCGCCGCGAGGCGAGCTGACCCTGGCGGGCCGGACGTGACCCGGCTCACGCGCCGGTCGGCCCTCGCCCTGGCGGCGGGCGCCCTCGCGTCCGGTCGCGCCGCCGCGGCCGAGCCGCTGCACCGCTGCGAGGCGCTGATCGACTCGATCGGCGTCAACGTGCATCTCGGCCATCGCGGCAGCCCCTACGTCGACCGCTTCGCCGCCTGCGCCCAGGCCCTCGACGAACTCGGGATCCGGCACCTGCGCGACGACATCGTGCTGATCGGTGACGAGCCGGCCGGGCAGTTCGAGCGGATCGCCGATCTTGCCGACCGGGGCTACCGCTTCAGCCTGATCTTCTACGACGGGCTCACGCCCGGGCCGCGGGTGCCACCCGAGCGCTTCGCCGAGATCGCCGGCTGGGCCGGCGACGGGCTCCTCGTGGCGGAGGGCGGCAACGAGCCGCCGGTAGCGGCGCGGCCGGGCCTCGCACGGCTGTCGGCCGATCACCAGGCGGCCCTGTTCCGCGCGGTGCGGGCGGATGACCGGGCCCGGGCCGTCCGCGTTGCCGGACCGAGCTACATCCAGGGCAACGTCGCGGCGGCGCAGAACCTCGCCGCGGTGGTCGACCTCGCGAACATCCACGCCTATCCGGGGGCCGAGCACCCGGAAACCGACGGTGGGGGCAGCCTCGCGCGCTTCGTCGCGGCCGCGCGCCCGGTCTTCGGTGACGCGCCGGTGATCGCGACCGAGAACGGCTATCACACGGCGCTCGCCACCGGCAGCGCCCACCTGCCGATCTCGCCGGGCCTGCGCGCCCGATACCTCCCGCGGATGCTGCTCTGGAGCTACCTTCAAGGTGTGCGGCGGACTTACCTGTACGAGCTGATCTCCAGTTTCGACCGCGGCGACGCGGATCCCGAGAGCCGTTTCGGCCTCCTCGCCCACGATGGCCGGCCGACACCCGCCTTCGCGGCGGTGCGCAACCTCGTCCGGCTGTTCGGCGCCCCCGCCGCGGAGATCGCCGCGGTTCCGGCCGACCGCGACGTCACGCTCGCCGCCCCCGTTCCCGATCTCGTCACCGCGCGCTTCGTGCGGCGGGACGGGGCGACGCTCGTCCCGATCTGGCTCGGCCTCGACGGCTGGAACCGGCGCGGCCGGGCAGCGCGGCCGGACATGCCGGCGCGCACCGCCGAGCTCTGCTTGTCACGGCAGCCCCGGCGGGCACGCCTCCATCGCTTCGACGACGACGGCGCCGTGAGCGTGGTGGATCTTCCCGCGGGCAGGCGGGTGCCGATCCCGGTCACAGACCGCCTCGGCGTCGTCGAGCTGACGTAGAGCGACCGCCCACGCGGCCCGTTCAGAGACGCGCCTGAACTCCGACCCGACGGAGGCCGAGTCCATGCTGAGCTACCTGGGTGACACGATTGTCGGCCTGACCCTCGCGGTCCTGAACGCGCTCGCGCCGCTGGACGTGCACGTCGACAAGGGCGTCCCCTACGCTGCCGGGAGCGAGCACCGGGCCGACATCTACCGGCCACCCGCGGGGAAGCCGCGGCCGGTCGCCGTGTTCCTGTACGGCGGCGGGTGGCGGACCGGATCCAAGGACGAGGTCGCCTATGTCGGCGCGGCGTTCGCGCGCAGGGGTGTCGTCGCGGTCATCCCCGAGTACCGCCACGTCCCGGCGGCGACCCTCCCCGACATCCTCGCGGACAACGCCGCCGCGGTCGCCTGGACCATCGCGCACGCGGCCGCGTACGGCGGCGATCCCGCCCGCGTCACCGTCGTGGGGCATTCCTCGGGGGCCTGGGCCGCCGCGATGCTGGGTCTCGACCGGACCTGGCTCGACAGGGCCGGCTCGAGTCCCGCGAAGCTCGCCGGCATCGTCGGTCTGGCCGGGCCCTACGCGACGTCGGCTCTGACCGATCCGCTGGATCGCCAGGTGTTCGTGGGCAGCGACCCGGCTCTGCAGCCGATCAACCACGCCGCGGGTTCCCATCCCGCGATGCTGCTGGCCACCGGCGCGGCGGATCTCGACGTCAACCCTGCCGGAACCCTCGCGCTCGACCGCGCGCTGCGGGGCTTCGACGGCAAGGAGACCGTGAAGATCTACCCCGGTCTCGGCCACGGGCAGATCGTTCACGCGATGAGCTTCCCGTTCAATCTCCGGTTCTCGGTCGCGGACGACGTCGCGCGCTTCGTCAAGGGCGCCCACGCCGGCCCGCGCCCGCGACGGGCCGCGGCCTCAGTGATAGCCCGGCGCGCCCGCCGCGACCTTGCCGCGGAACAGCCAGTAGACGTAGCCCGTGTAGGCCAGGACCATCGGCACCAGGACCACCGCGCCGGCCAGCAGGAAGGCTTGGCTGCTCGGGTGGGTCGCCGCGTCCCAGATCGAGATCGCGGGCGGGACGATCATCGGCCACAGGCTGATCCCGAGCCCGACATACGACATCAGGAACAGCCCCAGGGCACAGAGGAACGGCGTCACCTCGGCCCGTCGATCGAGCGCGACGAAGAAGCGCCACGCCAGCAGCGCGACCAGAGCCGGCACCGGCGCGGCCAGGGCGAGGTTCGGCCAGGACAGCCAGCGCGCCCGGAACGCCTCGCTCAGGATCGGCATCGCGGCCGAGACGACCACGATGGCCGCCAGAGTGACGAGGCCGAGCCGGCGCGCGAGCCGGTAGGCCCGGAGCTGGAGGTCGCCCTGCGTCTTCCAGATCAGCCAGCAGGCGCCGAGCAGGCCGTAGCCGGCCACAAGGGCGGCGCCGGTCAGCACCGAGAACGGCGTCAGCCAGTCCCACCAGCCGCCCGCGTAGGCGCGGCCCTCGACCCGGATGCCCTGGACCAGGGCGCCGAGGCAGATGCCCTGGCAGAAGGTCGCCACGTAGCTGCCCCACGAGAAGGACCGGTCCCAGGTCCGTTGGCTCCCGGGCGAGGCCGCGCGGAACCGCATCTCGAAGGCGACGCCGCGGAACACCAGCGCCAGGAGCATCAGGATCAGCGGCATGTAGAGCGCCGGCAGGATCGTGGCGTAGGCGAGCGGAAACACCGCGAAGAGCCCGCCGCCGCCGAGGATCAGCCAAGTCTCGTTGCCGTCCCAGACCGGCGCAACGGTGTTGACCATGACGTCCCGGTCCGCCTTGCCGCGGACCGCCGGGAACAGGATGCCGACCCCGAGGTCGAAGCCATCCATCACCACGTAGAGGAAGACCGCGGTGGCGATGAGGAGCGCCCAGATGAGCGTGAGATCGAGGGACATCGGGACTACTCCGCGGGCTGCGCGAGGGGGCGGCCGGCATCCTGCGCGCCGGCGACGAGGGCGGGGGCGGGCGTGATGCCGGCGGTGCGGATCGGCTGTCCGGGCGGCGGCCCGGGCTCGTGGGCATGCGGCGCTTGATTGAACAGGTGCAGGAGGTACCAGATGCCCGCGCCGAACACCGCGAGGTACACCGCCGCGAAGGCCGCCAGCGACGCCGCGACGGCCGGGGCCGCCACCGGGGACACGCTGTCGATCGTGCGCAGCGCGCCGTAGACCGTGAAGGGCTGACGGCCGGCCTCCGTCACCGTCCAGCCGGCCGTGACGGCGATCAGGCCGGACGGTCCCATGCCGACGGCGAAGCGGTGCAGCCAGGGGGTGTCATAGAGCCGCCCCCGATGGCGCAACCACAGCGCGGCGAGGCCGAGGGCGATCATCAGCAGGCCGAGGCCGACCATGATCCGGAACGACCAGAAGACCAGGGGGAGGTTGGTCGGCCAGAGGTCGCGCGGCATGTCGTTGAGCCCGCGGACCTCACCGTCGAGCTCGTGGGTCAGGTAAAGGCTGGCGAGGCCGGGAATCCCGATCCGGTCGCGCACCTCACCCGCCTCCGCGTCCGGCCAGCCGAACAGGATCGCGGGGGCCCGGCGCTCCGTCCGGAAGTGCCCCTCCATGGCCGCGACCTTGGCGGGCTGGTGCGCGTAGGAATTGCCACCGTGCAGGTCGCCGATCACAAGCTGGGCCGGCGCCACCGCGGCGGCCATCCACATGGCCATCGAGAACATCAGCCGGGCCCGGGGATTGGCCCGGTCCCGCAGCAGGTGCCACGCGCCCACGGCGCCGACGATCATCGCGGTGGTGAGGTAGGCGCCCGTGACCGTGTGGGCGAAGCGGTAGGGGAAGGACGGGTTGAAGACGATCGCCCACCAGTCGGCCGGGTTGAAGCGGCCGTCCGGCCCGACGACGTGGCCGGTGGGCGTCTGCATCCAGGAATTGGCCGAGAGGATCCAGAACGCCGAGGTCAGGGTGCCGACGGCGACGAGGCAGGTCGCCAGGAAGTGCAGTCCCTTGCCGACCCGTTCCAAGCCGAACAGCATGACGCCGAGGAAGCCGGCTTCCAGGAAGAAGGCCGTGAGCACCTCGTAGCCGAGGAGCGGCCCGAGCACCGGCGCCGTCCGGTCGGCGAAGACCGACCAGTTCGTGCCGAACTGGTAGCTCATGACCAGGCCCGACACGACGCCCATCGCGAAGGCGACGGCGAAGATGCGGAGCCAGTAGCGGTAGGTGTCGAGATAGACGGCCTTGCCCGTCCGCAGCCAGAAGCCTTCGAGCACGGCGAGATAGCTCGCGAGCCCGATGGTGAAGGCCGGGAACAGGAAGTGCCAGACGACGGTGAGCGCGAATTGGGCTCGCGCGAGGTTGACTGCACTCGGCAGTTCGAGGGCGGACATCGCGGTCTCCAGGGGGGACAAACGCGGCAGCTCTGCCGCGGCCCGGACGCGGACGCGTTGATTCAGCTCAAGGCCGGGGCCGCGATTCTGAGCGCGGCGAGGCGATTGCGCTGGATCAAGGCCGCCGCTCGCGCGTCCGCCGACAGTGGCGCGGGGGTTCGGTCACGGCCCGCGAGGAGACCGCCATGTCCTACGCCAACATCTTGGTATCCGTGGATTTCGCCGAGGCGACGGCCGACCGCGTCCGGCTCGCGGCCGCGCTGGCGCGCCGCTTCGACGCGACGCTGACCGGCGCCGCCGCCGCCGAGGTGCCGGCGCCGCTCTTCGCCCACGACATCCGGGATGCGCAGGCCCAGTACGAGCGCTCGAAAGCGAAGATCCTGCAGGAGGTGGAGCGCGCGGAGGCCGTCTTCGCCCGCTGCGCCGGCGCGGCGCCCCGCACCGCCTGGCGGGGCGGCACGGAGCGGTCGTTCGCCCATCTCGTTGAGCGGGGCCGCGCCGCCGACCTGATCGTGGTGGGCGGGGCCGGCGAGACCGAGATCGATCCGAGCCCGTTCGGCGTGGCGGTCGCACCCGTCCTGATGGAGGCGGGACGCCCCGTCCTGGTCGTCCCGCAGCACCATGCCGGGGAACCGGGCCGCCGGATCGTCGTGGCCTGGAAGGATACGCCGGAGGCCCGGCGGGCGGTGTCGGGCGCCCTGCCGTTCCTGCGCTCCGCCGGCCAGGTCTTCGTCGTTACGACCGGTCAGGGCGCCCGTCTCGAAGGGGCCGAGGAGGTCGCCGCCCATCTCAAGCTCCACGGCGCGGCGGTCACGACCCACCTGCTGACCACGGCGGTGAGCGACGGGGAGGAAATCCTGCGCTTCGCCCGCGAGCAGCAGGCCGACCTGATCGTCATGGGTGCCTACGGCCACTCGCGCCTTCGGGAATGGGCTTTCGGTGGCGCTACCCGCGACATCCTGCAGGCGAACAGTCTCTGCTGCCTGATGGCGCATTGATGGGCTGAACCGGCGCGGCGGCCGACCGAATCGTCGACCAGCCGCCCGAGGCTTGCCCGGGCGGAGCGGTCCTAGCGCGAGAAATGGGTGGTCGACATGCGGTCCGTGACGAGTTCGGACGGCACCCAGTCGTATTGCGGAACCGGCTCGCGCCGGATCAGTCCCAGAGCGTCGTCGATCGCGCGACGGCTCTGGGTGCCGGCGTCTTGGTAGATCGTCACGGCGAGGCGCTTGTCCTGCATCGCCTGCATGCCGTCCGCAGTTGCATCCGCGCCGCCGATGAGGATTCGGCCTACGGGGATCCCGGCCGCCTCGATCGCATCGGCGGCGCCGAGCGCCATCTCGTCACTGCCGGCGGCGATCGCATCGATGCCGATGCCGCGGGCGATCCACCCGCCGACGACGACCCGCGCCGACGCGCGGCTTCCATCCGCGGTCGTCTCCGCGACGAGACGGAGGCCCGGGCTCACCGAGAGCACCTCCCCGGCGCCCCTCTGGCGGAGCACTGAGCCGGGGTCGGAGAGGCTGCCCGCGATGATCGCGACGCGCCCGGCCCCGCCCAGCATCTGGGCGAGCTTGCGCATCTGCAGGCGCCCGGCAACGAGGTCGTTCGGAACGACATGCGTGACGCGTCCGGCAAACCAGTCCGTGCGCGGGCCCTGGCCGATGAGGACCAGCGGGACATCCATCCCCAGGGCCAGCCGGGTGATCTCCTCGCGGGCCGTCGGGTCGACCGGCATCACCACGAGGGCGTCGACCTTCTCGGCGATGAACCGCCGCGCCTGCGCGATCTGCACCTCGCCCGCACCTTCGGGCGCGTGGGCGAAGCGGGCGGCCACCCCGCGCGCCTGCGCCTGCTCGCCGAGGCCGTCGTGCAGGCGCCGGGCGAGGGCGGGCGGCGGCATCAGCAACGCGATGGTGGTAGCGGAGGCCGGCAGTGTCCAAGCCACGAGGACGAGGACGAGGGCTGCCCTTCGGAGCGATCCGCCGGCGAAGCGGCCGCGCACCCACACGGTCCAGGTCATCAGGCGTGTTCCGTCCCGCTCGCCGCGCCACACAATTCAGGCCGCACGGAGGCTCTCCAAGATGCCGGCGATCTCGTCGCCGAGACGCGCGGCGTCCTGCGTCAGGCTCTCCGCCGCGGTGAGCACGGCGGTCGCGGCCCGATCGACCGCCTCCGGCGTGTCGGCGACGCCCGCGCTGTCGGTGTCCAACCGGTCGGTGCCGTCGGCCGCCGCCGCGATGGTCTGCGCGATCTCCCGCGCGGCCGCGCCCTGCCGCTCCACGGCATCCACGATGGAACGCGCGGCGCGGCTCATGCCCTCGATCCGCGCCGCGACGCCCGCGATCGCCGATACCGCCTCCGCGGTGGAGCCGCGGATCTCGGCCACGTGCTGGCCGATGGTGTCGGTGGCGTCCTTGGTCTGCGCGGCCAGCGCCTTCACTTCGGAAGCGACCACGGCGAAGCCGCGGCCCGCGTCGCCGGCCCGGGCGGCCTCGATCGTGGCATTGAGCGCCAGAAGATCGGTCTGGGCGGTGACCTTGGCGAGGAGGCGGACTCCGTCGCCGATCCGGTCCGCGGCGCCGCTGAGCGCCTGCACACGGGCGGTCGACTGCTCCGCCTCCGCCGCGGCTGTCTCGGCCAGGGTTGCGGCGGCCTCCGCCTGCGCGCCGACCTCGCCGACCGCCGCCCCGAGCAGGCCGGCGGAGTCGGCGACCCGCCGGACGCTGGATCGCGCCTGCGCGAGCAGGTCGTTCATCATCGTCGATCGACGTGCCGTCTCGCAGATCGAACGGCCGACGCCGTCGGCGGTGCCGCGCAGCGCCGCGGCGCTGGAACTCACGGTCTCGACGATGCCGGCGATCGCGCTTTCGACCCGCACGGTCGCTTCTTCGACCACGATGCGGCGCTGCTCGCCCTGACTTTGCAACCGAGCAGCCTCCGCGTCGCGCCGCGCCGCGTTCCGCAGGGTCTCCTGAACGGCTCTCGTCGCGGCCGCCATGACGCCGAGTTCGGCGGGACGCGACGTCGAAGGGATCGAAACCGTGAGGTCGTTGTCGGCCAGTCGCTGCAGGGCGGAGGCCAGCGCGGTCATCGGGTGCGCGACGCGGCGCAGGGCGAGACGCATCAGCCCCAGGGCAGCGAGGGCGGCGCCCCACGAGCCGATCGCGAGCGCCAGACGATAGGTCGTGCCGGCGGCGTCGACAGCATCGATCAGCTCCGTGATCCCTGCCTCGTGGTCGCTCAGCACCGCGTCGGCCGCCTGCGTGAAGGCCGCCGCGTCGGCCTGCGACACTGTCATCAGGACCGTCTCGGCGAGATCGCGCTCCCCGGCTCGGTCGAGGGCGGCTGCTTCGGCCTCCGCGGTCAGGAAGTGCTGCCAGGCTTCCCACAGACATTGCGCCCGCTTCCGCTCATCCGCCGTCCGGACGGTCGGCGCATAGGCGCTCCAGGCCCGTGTGAATGCGTCGCGCACCTGCGCAGTCCGGGCGGCCTCGTCGCGGCGCGCCCGATCGGTCGATGCGGCGTGCGCCAGATGGTCGAGCGCGCGTAGTTCCTGAGTCAGCTGCTTCATGGTGCCGAGAAGCCTGACAACTTCGATCTCTCTGACCAGGGACCGACTGGAGGAGTCGATGGTGCCGAATTGAAATGCCGAAACGCAACCGAATGCGAACGGAATACACAATAACGAGGCCGTGAAGCCGATCACGACGGTCCGGAAACCCAAATCATAGTGATCATCACGCCGAATAGGGAAAGATACCATAGATGCGGTCCGAGGCATGACCTCGAGACCGCGTCTATTTTACGAGCCGCAGAAAATCAATCGCTCACGAGAATTACACGCGCCGGCGCGACAGTTCGAATTTACGAAAATTGAGATTATCGATCGAAAGTTGTCATGTATTTACCTCGGGCAGGCCCGCATCTAATGCATCTCGACCGCCCGCTTGACCATCAGAGATCAATATCGATGGGCAGCAGTGTGGAGACGCGCGATGTCGGGAGCCGGGCAACTGGGCGGCGGTCGAGCTGGATGTTCTGTCCCGCTTCACCGTACCGAACGAGAACGACTCGGCGGTGCTGGTGCGCCTTGCGGAGACCGTGACTGGAACGGAACAGGTCACCGGCCTCGCTCGTCAGCGCGCGGTACGCGCGGAAGTGCAGGCCGGACTCCTCTCTGTCCCCTCGCGGAAGGCCTGAGCCCAGGTCGGGAGCACGGGGCATCCGCTCCCCGGTCCGCGGGCGGTGTGGACGCACCCTGTGGCGCGCGCCCGAGCGGACGCGTCGACGGAAGAATCTTGCCAGCGATCATCGCGGAGCGCCGCCGCGATGAGGGCCCATCAGAGCGGCTTGGCCTGCTGGGCGCGCAGCCACAGCAGACCGGCGACGCCCATCCAGGGACAGACGAAGACGATGAAAGCGACCAGTCCCATGGGACCTCCCGGCAGAGCGCAGTGAACGTCAGGAAACGCTCGGGGGTTTTGCCGGATCCCGCTCAGCGGACGCGGCGCGGGCTTGCCGCGCCATAGCGATCAACTCCGAGGCCGTGAGGCTTCGGAGCGGCGGCGGCTCGGGAAGGAGGGCGGGTCCCGGCGGGCGCGGTGCAGGCGGAAGGGCGGCCGAGCGCCCGGGCCAGAGCCGCTTCAGCCGTCCCGCCTTCCGCAAGCTACGTTCCGCCACGCATCTGTCTCCCGCGCATCAAAGGCGGTCACGGGTAGGCGAGGGCCTCTAAGATGGTTAGCGGGGCCGAAACAAGGGTCGGACGCCGGCCCGGCGTCGGGCGTATGCGAGCCCCCCTGGGCAGGCGCACGCGTCGCCCTACCGCTCGCGATTTCGCGTCTCTCGGCGGATCGGCCGTATCGCGCAGGGCGCGGCCGTAGCCCTGGATTCTCACGCAACCGGCGCTCGCTCGTCGGCGGACTCGCAGGATCAGGAGTATCGAGAGGCCGGCGCGTCGGGCCCAAAGGGCGTCGATCGTGCTTCTTCAGCGAAGGTCACGTCGTCCCCGGGCATACCCGATGGTACCGCGAGCATTCCGGTGCGTCATGTTGGCGCGATGCTTGCCTCGTTCATCGGAGGTCTGAGAATTCTGGACCAGCTGGGAGAACCATTGCCGGTCCGCGTGCCCAGATCGGATCAGACTCCGGCAACGCGGTGAATATCTGCGACGATCGGCCGGGCTCGCGGCCTAGGCGGTTTCCGGTCCCGCACGACTCTGACGCGTCGGCCCGTGTTCAGATCAGCTGCTCTGGTGCCGGCTTCGCCGGCCCGGTTGAGCAAAAATCTCCGGCCTGTGATGCTGGCGCAGGACCGTCGCACGTTATCTGAGATACACGAACCCTCCCGGCTTTCGGCGCTGAGAGAGCGAACATGGCAGAGCCTGCAGCAACGGACGCGCGCCTCGCGCAGCTCGAAGCGGACAATGCCCGTCTGCGCCGCCTCCTGGACGAGACCGGGACACCGGACGGTCTGCGTCACGGCCTGCGCGACACGTTGGCGATGCTGCGGGCCGTCCTGCGGCTCTCCGCCGAGACCGCGGAGACCGTCGACGGCTACGCGACGCACCTCGAAGGTCGGCTCGACGCTATCGCGCGCGTGCGGGTCGCGGCCGACACCTTCGGCGAGGTCAGCCTGCACACGCTGATCTCCGACGAGTTGATGGTCCACCTGATCCGCGAAGGCGAGCAGGCGACGCTGGAGGGCCCTTCCGTGCGCCTCAGGCCTAAGGCCGCGCAGCTGATGGCCCTGGCGGTCCACGAACTCTGCAGCAACGCGGTCGAGCACGGCGCCTTCGGTCTCTCGAAGGGCGGTGTCGACGTTACCTGGGCGGTCGCGGGGGACGGGACGAGCGCGCCCGGCGACTTGACGCTCGTCTGGAAGGAAACGGGCGGCACGGGCGTCACGCCGCCGAGCCGGCGCGGCTTCGGCATGCAGGTGCTCACCGAGATGTTGAGCTACGAGCTGCGCGCGACCGTCGCGCTCGCTTTCGAGCCCGACGGGTTGCGCTGCACGGTCGACTGCCCGCTGATCCCGCGGATCGGGCGCCTGGTCGAGGACGAGCGCGCGGACGAAGGCGCCGAACCGCCCTGAGCCGGCGTCGACCGCCCGGATCGCCTCACCCGAAGGCCCGGGCGGTCTCCCGGACCTGCCGCGCCGCTCGGTCCGCCCGGCCGCTCGCCTGCGCGATCGTGGTCATCCCGCCGGAAATCGCCGAGACGTCCTCCGCGGCGGTCTGCATGCTGCCCGACATCTCGCGCATCACCGCGGATTGCTCCTCTACCGCCGCCGCGATGGTCGACGAGACCGCGTTCAATGTCCGGATCGTGCCCTGGATCGCGTCGATGGCGTCGACGGCTTCGCGGGTCGCCGCCTGCGTCGAGGCGATCTGGTGGCGGATCTGATCCGTGGCGCGGCCGGTCTGCGCCGCCAGAATCTTCACCTCCGACGCCACCACCGCGAAGCCGCGACCGGCCTCGCCGGCGCGGGCCGCCTCGATGGTGGCGTTGAGCGCGAGCAGGTTCGTCTGCGCGGCGATGCCGGAGATGAGGCCCAGAACCTCGCCGATCTGGGCGGCCTGGTCGCTGAGGCCCGTCACGATCCGGCCGGTGCGCTGCGCCTGCTCCACGGCTTGCCCGGCCGTCTCGGCGGCGTGGCTCACTTGCTGGCTGATCTCGTCCACCGAGGCCGACAGCTGCTCCGCGCCGGTGGCCACCGACCGGATGTCGCCGGACACGCGGCCCACGCGCGCGACCGCCGCGTCGGCTTGCCGGGTCACGTCCGCCACGGCGTCGCCGATGGCGTCCAGCTCCGCGCCGATGGCGCGCTGCGCGGCGGCGCGCTGCTGCCGTTCGTGGACCTGGGCGGTGATGTCTGTGGCGAACTTGACGACCCGGACGGGCCGTCCATCCGCGTCCGTGATCGGGTTGTAGGTCGCCTGGATCCAGATCTCGCGACCCCCTTTTCCGGTGCGCCTGAACGCGCCGGACTGGAACTCCCCTCGCGCGAGTGCGGCCCAGAACATCCGGTACTCCTCGCCGACGCGCTCCGCCTCGCCGACGAACAGGCTGTGATGCCGACCGACGATCTCGTCGAGCCGATAGCCCACGGCGTCGAGGAAATTGGCGTTGGCGGTCAGGATCGTGCCGTCGAGCGAGAAGGCGATCACCGCCTGCGAGCGGTGCAGCGCGCTGATCTGCCCTTCGAGATCGAGGGCGCGGAGCTTCTGGTCAGTGATGTCCGTGGCGAACTTGACGATCTTCACCGGCTTGCCGCTGGCGTCGAGCACCGGGTTGTAGGAGGCCTGGATCCAGACCTCCCGTCCACCCTTGGCGAGCCGCTTGTACTCGGCACTGGCGAAGGTGCCGCGTCGCAGGCTGTCCCAGAACTCCCGATAGGCGTCGCTCCCCAGCTCGGTCGGCGGAACGAAGAGGCTGTGATGCCGGCCGCGGATCTCCTCGAGCGTGTAGCCCACCGTCGCCAAGAAATTCGGGTTCGCGTCGAGGATCGTGCCGTCCAGCGCGAATTCGATCGCGGCCAGTGACCGGCTGAGGGCCGCGAGCTTGGCAGCCTGATCTCTCCGAACCTTCGCGCCCTCGAACATCGATTCCTCCGCATCCCGTGATGAGGGTGCGGCCGAAACGCGCACCTGGGCGGTCAGATCAAGATCTTCTTGACCGAGTCCGCTTTCTATCGGGCTGGGCGACGTCAGATGTCTGTCGAGGCCCTGCTATAGCGATGTCTGGCATAGGACGACACCGTTGCGCGGCCGTTAAGATGGTTCGCCTCCTGACCAAAAAGCGTGGAGTGGGACGATGCGTGCAGCGATGTTCGATAAAGACCACAAACACAGCTGTAAGGCGCAGCGAAACAGCCTTGATCAAGGGCGCCACTATTTTACGTTGTGTGTGGCCGACGCCACCCGGGAGGCCTTCCGGCCCGCCTTTGTAGGATCTGCGCGAAGCGCCGCATCTCGCCCGGCGACGCCGCACGATGACGTGCGGAGTCCGGTCGGTCCGACGCGCCCGCCGCGGGACGAGGCCGGCGTCGGTGCCCGCGTCAGCCCGTCCGGCCGATCGTCGCCTCGATGCGGCCGTAGGGCTCGTCGGTCGGCAGGAAGACCGTGCCCGGGTTGTCGAGGCCGAACGGCGCGAGGTCGATCGGCAGGTAGTGCTTGTTGGGCATGACGAAGCCGATCTCGGCCAGTTCGGGGACGGCGGCCAGGGCCGCCTCGCCCATCCGGTACATGCTGTCCTGAATCCCGCGGCTGTAGGTGGTGCCGAACACAGTCAGCAGCGTCGCGAGGATCCGCGCATTGGCCGCGCCGTGATCCTGCGGGGCCGAGGCCCAGGTCCAGGTCGCGTCCATGCTGGTGGCGGCGATGCGGTCGGTCGTGTCTGGCAGGGTCCGGTACTGGTCCGCCACGAAGCCCGTCCAGCCCGACTGCGTGGTCTTCATGAAGGTGTACCCGCGCAGACCGGAGCGCAGGGTCGAGCCGCTCCGATCGGCGGTGAGACCCGCGAAGCCGGCGCCGTTCCCGTCGCGCGTGAAGGTATGGCCGTGCGGCGCGTCGGCGATCGCGTGCCGCAGCCAGCGGACCTCCTCCGCCTCGATCGCCACCGTCTCGACCTGGGGATAGGTCTCGAGCAGCACCCGCGCAACCGCGACGACGAATCCCTCGGCGTCGAGCGCGAGGTTCCGCGCCGCCGTGACGTTGACGATGTTCCGGATGCTGTCGGTGGCGATGGAAGCGCGGTTGTCACCCCCGGTCCAGGCGGCCTCGAAGCGCCCGGTCAGCATGACCGACAGGGTCACTTCGCGCGGCGTGTGGTGGTCGCCGTCACGGGCGAGGCGCAGCACCCGGACCCGTTCCTTGCCGTACCGCGATGCCGTCAGGGCCATGGGGATCTCCGACCGGACCGTCGCCGGCCATCTCACGCAAATCTTATTCATCCTAGGCCGACGCGCGTGGGGGCGCCAAGGTTCGAACGTGTCGGTGCGGCTTGACCGAGGCCTCATGGAAACCGGCATAGTGCAGGGCCGGGCCGAACCGGCCTCGGACCGGCGAGCGGGCATGGACCTCCACACGATCGAGACCGTCGTCCGGCCGAAGAATCGTTCCGAGCTCCCCGCCTGGGCGGACGGCGATGCCTGCTTGGGGGGCGGGACGTGGCTGTTCTCCGAGCCGCAGGTCGGGACGCGGCGCCTCGTCGACCTCGCGGCCCTGGAATGGACTCCGCACGCGATCGACGCGCACGGCCTCACCCTCGCGGCGACCTGCACCATCGCGCAACTCGACCGGCTCGAGCTGCCGTCGGGATGGAACGCGGCGCCGCTTGTCGGCCAGTGCTGCCGCGCCCTGCTCGGCTCCTTCAAGATCTGGACTGTGGCCACGGTCGGCGGGAATATCTGCCTAGCCCTCCCGGCCGGCCCGATGATCTCCCTCGCGACGGCCCTGGACGGCACCTGCACGATCTGGTCCCGGGACGGAGCTGAGCGCACCGTCTCCATCCTCGACTTCGTCCTCGCGCCGCAGCGGAACGCGCTCGCGCCGGGGGAGATCCTGCGGAGCCTGTCGATGCCGGCCGCCGCGCTCGCGCGGCGCACGGCTTTCCGCCGCGTCAGCCTCAGCCCGAACGGCCGCTCCGGCGCGCTGCTGATCGGGACGCGCGGCGCCGACGGCGCGTTCGCGCTCACAGTCACGGCCTCGGTCAAGCGGCCGCTCCGCCTCGCCTTCGAGGGGCTTCCGGGTCGGGCCGAGCTGGTGCGGGCGCTCGACGACGCGGTCCCGGATGCCCTCTACCATGACGATGTTCACGGGCGGCCCGACTGGCGCCGCCACATGACCCGTCACTTCGCCGAGGAGATCCGCGGGTCGCTCGACGCGGCGCCGTCGCCGGGAGCCGCGTCATGAAGCTCACGATCAACGGTGCCGCGCACGAGGGTGCGCCGCGGGCGGGGCAGTGCCTCAGGACCTACCTGCGCGAGGCCGGATGGTTCGGCGTGAAGAAAGGCTGCGACGCCGGCGATTGCGGCGCCTGCACGATCCATCTGGACGGCGAGCCCGTGCACAGCTGCCTGATGCCGGCCTTCCGCGCCGAGGGGCGGAGCGTGACCACCATCGAGGGGTTGGCCGGTCCCTGCCGTGCCGACGCGGCCGAGCCGACGGCGCTCCACCCGATGCAGGAGGCGTTCCTGGCGGCCCAGGGCTTCCAGTGCGGCTTCTGCACGCCCGGCATGATCATGACGGCCGCGAGCCTCAACCAGGGCCAGAAGCAGGATCTCGGCACCGCCCTGAAGGGCAATCTCTGCCGCTGCACCGGCTACCGGGCCGTGCGCGAGGCCATCGTGGGCGGCACGCATCCGGTCGAGAGCGGGGCCTGCGGCGATCCCGTGGGCCGCAACCTCGCGGCGCCGGCCGCGCCGCTGGTGGTGTCCGGGCGCGCCCGCTTCACGATGGACCTGCCGCTCGGCGACACGCTCCATCTCAAGGTGCTGCGCTCGCCGCACGCCCATGCCCGGATCGTCGCGGTCGACGCGTCGGCGGCCCGCGCCGTGCCGGGCGTGGTCGCCGTGCTGACCCACGCCGACGCACCGCCGCGCCGGTTCTCGACCGCCCGCCACGAGGATCCGCGGGACGACGCCTCCGACACGCGGGTGCTCGACCCGATCCTGCGGTTCGTCGGCCAGCGCGTCGCCGCCGTTGTGGCGGAGACGGAGGCGGCCGCGGAGGCCGGATGTCGCGCCCTGCGAGTGACCTACGAGGTCCGACCGGCGCTCCTCGATCCGGAGCGCGCCCTCGAGGCCGACGCGCCCCGGGTTCACGACCCCCGCGACTGCCCGGGCGAGGACGCACCGCCCCTCGGGCGCCATCCCAACCTCGCCGGAGAGGTGCACGGCGCCGTCGGCGACGTGGACGGGGGCTTCGCCGAGGCGGACTTCGTCTACGCGGGGACGTTCCGGTCGCAGCGCGTCCAGCACGCTGCCATGGAGACCCACGGCTGCATCGGCTGGCGCGCCGAGGACGGCCGCCTGACGCTGCGCACCAGCACCCAGGTGCCGTTCCTGACCCGGGACGCGCTGGCGGACCTGTTCGGCTTGGAGAAGGACGCGGTGCGCGTCGTCTGCGCCCGGGTCGGGGGCGGCTTCGGCGGCAAGCAGGAGATGCTGACCGAGGACCTCGTCGCCCTGGCGGTCCTGTACACCGGGCGGCCCGTGCGCTGGGAGCTGACCCGCGAGGAGCAGTTCGTCGGGACGACGACGCGCCACCCGATGCGGGTGGACGTGAAAGTCGGCGCCCGCCGGGACGGCACCCTCACGGCGCTCAGCCTCGATGTCCTGTCCGATACCGGCGCCTACGGGAACCACGCGGGCGGCGTGATCCACCACGCCTGCCACGAGGTGCTGGCCGCCTATGTCTGCCCGAATAAGCAGGTGAGCGGCCGCGCCGTCTACACCCACACGGTGCCGGCGGGCGCCTTCCGGGGCTACGGGCTGAGCCAGACGATCTTCGCGCTCGAATCCGCCCTGGACGAGGTCGCCCGCGGAGTCGGCCTCGACCCGTTCGCCCTGCGACGGCGCAACGCCGTCAAGCCGGGCGACGCCATGGTGTCGAACAGCCTGGAACCGCACGACGTGATCTTCGGCAGTTACGGGCTCGACCAGTGCCTGACCCTGGTCGAGGAGGCGCTGCGGGCCGATCCGGGCCCCGATCCGGAGGCCGGCTGGCGCGCCGGGACCGGCATGGCCATGGCGATGATCGACACGATCCCGCCGCGCGGCCACCACGCCGACGCGCGGGTCAGCCTGGACGCCGACGGGCACTTCACGGTGCGCGTGGGGACGGCGGAGTTCGGCAACGGCACCAGCACGGTGCATCGGCAGATCGCCGCATCGGCGCTCGGCGCCGCGCCGGAGCGTGTCCGCATCGCGGGCGCGGACACCGATATCGTCGGTCACGACACGGGCGCCTACGGGAGCACCGGCACCGTGGTGGCGGGTCTGGCGACCTTGCGCGCGGCCGAGGCGCTCGCGGTGCGAATTTGCGCGCGGGCGGCGGAGATCGCGGGCGCGCCCCCAGCTTCGTGCCGCCTGAACGGGGAGCAGGTCGAGACGCCGGCGGGGCCGGTGACGCTGGCGGCGGTCGGTCCCCTCGACGCGACCGGCCGGGCCGACGGCAGCCCGCGCTCGGTGGCGTTCAACGTCCACGCCTTCCGTGTGGAGGTCGACCCGGTGAGCGGCGCGGTGCGGATTCTCAGGAGCGTCCACGCCGCCGATGCCGGGCGGGTGATCAACCCGATGCAGTGCCGCGGTCAGGTCGAGGGCGGCATCGCGCAGGCGCTCGGCGCAGCTCTCTACGAGGACGTCCGCATCGCCGCGGACGGGAGCCTCGTCACGCAGACGTTCCGCGACTACCACATCCCCGCCTGCGCCGACGTGCCCGACACCGAGGTCCTGTTCGCCGACACCCACGACAGCGTCGGCCCCCTCGGGGCCAAGTCCATGAGCGAGTCGCCGTTCAACCCGGTGGCGGCGGCGCTCGGCAACGCCATCCGGGACGCGACCGGGGCCCGCCTGACCGCGACTCCCTTCACGCCCGACAGGATCTACCGGGCCGTGGCGGCCGGCCGGGCCGGGCTCCCGTGATGGATCGCGCGCGGGACACGATGCCGACGGCGAAGCCGGGTTTCCTGGAGCGGACCTTCCGCCTCGCCGAGCACGGCACCAGCGTGCGCACGGAGCTGCTGGCGGGGCTGACCACCTTCCTGACGATGGCCTACATCGTCTTCATCAATCCGAGCATCCTGGGGGATGCCGGCATGCCGCGCGGCGCGGTGTTCGTGGCGACCTGCCTCGTCGCGGCGCTCGGCTCGCTGATCATGGCGCTCTACGCCAATTACCCGATCGCCCTAGCGCCCGGGATGGGGCTCAACGCGTACTTCACCTACGTGGTGGTCCAGCAGCTCGGCTACAGCTGGCAGGCGGCCCTCGGCGCTGTGTTCATCTCGGGCGTGTGCTTCCTGATCGTGACGCTGACGGGCCTGCGCGCGCTCATCGTCGACGGGATCCCGCGATCCATGCGCATCGCCATCACGGTGGGGATCGGCCTGTTCCTGGCGATCATCGCGCTCAAGAACGCCGGCCTCGTCGCGGCGAGCCCGGCGACCTTCGTCACGCTCGGCGACCTGCACAAGCCCGAGGCGATCCTGGCGGTGATCGGCTTCCTGATCGTGGCGGTCCTCTCCGCCCGGAAGGTCCGGGCGGCGCTGCTCTCCAGCATCCTCACCGTCACGGCATTGAGCTTCATCTTCGCCGGCAACACCTTTCAGGGCATCGTCTCCCTTCCGCCCTCGATCGCCCCGACGCTGTTCGCCCTCGACATTCCGGGCGCCCTCTCCGCGGGCCTGCTCAACGTGATCTTGGTCCTGTTCCTGGTGGAGCTGTTCGACGCCACCGGCACGCTGATGGGCGTGGCGAACCGGGCCGGGCTACTGACCGACGGGCGGATGCGCCGCCTCGACCGGGCCCTGATGGCCGATTCCGTCTCGGTCTTCGCGGGCTCGCTCCTCGGCACGTCGAGCACCACGGCGTATCTGGAGAGCGCCTCCGGCGTCGAGGAGGGCGGCCGCACCGGGCTCACGGCCGCCACCGTGGCGGTACTGTTCCTCGCCTGTCTGTTCTTCGCGCCCCTGGCGGGCGCGGTGCCTGCCTACGCCACGGCGCCGGCCTTGTTCTACGTCGCCTGCCTGATGCTGCGCGAGCTGACGGAACTCGACTGGGACGACCTCACCGAAGTCGTGCCGGCCTGCGTCACAGCCCTGCTGATGCCCTTCACCTACTCGATCGCCACCGGCGTCTCGTGCGGCTTCATCACCTACGCCGCGCTCAAGCTGTTCGCGGGCCGCGCCCGGGAGGTGAAGCCGATCGTCTGGGTGATCGCCGCGGTCTTCCTGTTCAAGTTCGTGGAGACCGGCGGCGCGCATTGACGCCCGCGCGGCGCCCCTAACGGCCCGTCGCGGCCGCGTGGAGCGCCGCCGCGTCCCGCGCGCCGCGCATCGCCGCGGCGGCCCCCGGGTCGCGCAGGCGCCGCGCCACGCAGGCCAGCGCGTTCAGCGTCTCGCCCTCGGCGGCGGTCGGGAGCAGGAGCAGAGCGACGAGGTCCACCGGCCGGTCGTCGACCGCATCGAACTCGATCGGGTCGCGGAGCCGGGCCAGGATCCCGTACGGGCGCGCGACAGCCTCGAGCCGCGCATGCGGCAGGGCGATGCCGTCGCCGATCCCGGTCGAGCCCAGGGTCTCGCGCCGGATCAGCGCCGAGAGGACCGTCTCCACGGCGAGGCCGAGGGCGCTGGCCGCGCGGCACGCCATCTCCTCGAGCAGCGCCTTCTTGCTGGCGGCGCGCAGGCCGACGAGTACGTCGGCGGGCGCGAGGATCCGATCCATCGTCATAGCGCGGGATCGCGGGCGCTGCGAAGCATCAACTCGTCCTCGGAATCAGTGGGCGGTCGCGCCGTCGGCGCCGCGGGAATGCGGGGCCGGCTCGTCGTCCGGCGCGCGCAGGCGGTAGCCGACGCCGGTCTCGGTCAGCAAGATCCGCGGCCGCTCGGGATCCGCCTCCAGCTTCTGGCGGAGCTGGCGCACGTAGACGCGCAGGTATTGCGGGTCGGACGAGGACGGCACGGAGCGCATCAGCTGCGCGTGGGTCAGCACCTTGCCGGCGTGCAGGACCAGGACGCGCAGGAAGTCGTACTCGCGCGGCGTGAGCTTCACCTCGGCCTCGTCGACCTTCACGATCCGGCGGACCAGATCGACCGACAGGTTGTCGACGCGGAAGATCGGCCGCTCGCCCCGCGCGGCGAGCTGGTGTCGCATGGCGGCCCGCAGGCGCGCCAGCAGCTCCGCCATGCCGAACGGCTTGGTCACGTAGTCGTTGGCGCCGAGATCGAGCGCCTCGACCTTGCCGCCCTCGTCGTCGCGGCTCGACAGGACGACCACGGGGAGGTCCGGATGGATCGCCCGCACCGACCGCAGCAGGTCGTGGCCGCGCATGTCGGGCAGTCCGAGGTCGAGGATGACGAGATCCACCCCCTCGCGGCCGAGCAGCGCCAGGGCGGTTCGCGCATCGGGCGCCTCCAGGACGGCGTAGCCCTGGGTGGCCAGGCCCATGCGCAGGAGCTTGCGGATCGGCGGCTCGTCGTCGACGACCAGAACGGCGGGGCTCATGCGGCGATGTCCCTGGGTGCATTCCGGGCCGGAACCGGCAGGCTCACGGTGAAGCAGGCCCCGCCGCGGTCGCGGCGATTCTCGGCCGTGACGGTGCCGCCCATCGCCTCGACGAAGCCCCGGGAGATCGCGAGGCCCAGGCCGGTGCCGGCCCGGACCCGGTCGCCCTTCCGGACGCGGTAGAACTTGTCGAAGACCCGCTCGACATCGGCGTCGGGCAGGCCGTCGCCCTCGTCCAGCACGGCGATCCGGACCCGGTCGCCCGCGCGGCGCGCCCGGACCGTCACGGTCGAGCCCTCGGGCGCGTACTTGGCCGCGTTGTCGAGGAGGTTGACCAGGACCTGCTCGAACAGGACCGGGTCGAGCGCCAGGGCCGGCAGGTCGGCCTCGACCTCCACGGCCACGCGGTGGTCGGCCAGGATCTTCTGGGTGCGGCGCAGAGCGGTGTCGACCGTCTCGGCCACGTCCTGGGCGGAGAGGTTCGGCGCCACCGCGCCGGCTTCCAGCCGGGTCATGTCGAGGAGGTTGGCGATGAAGCGGTTGAGCCGCTCCGACTCCTCGATGATCGTCGCCAGCAGCTCCGCCTTGGCTTCGGCGGGAAGCGCCGCGTCGAGGTCGCGCAGCGTGCTGGCCGCGCCCAGCACCGAGGCGAGCGGCGTGCGCAGGTCGTGGCTGATCGAGGTGAGCAGCGCCTGCCGCAGGCGGTCGGTCTCGGCGGCGCGCTCGGCCCGGTCGAGATCCTCCACGAGCCGGACCCGCTCGATGGCGAGGGCGCCCATGTCGGCCAGGGCGTCGAGGAGGCGGCGGCCTTCCGGCGACAGGATCGGCCCGGTGCCGTCGGAATCGAGGCCGATCACCCCGATCGTGCCGCGCCCGGTCCGCATCGGCAGGAACAGGCGCTTGGCACCGGGCAGCGTGTCGGCGCCCCGGCCCGCGGGCCGGTCGTTGTCGAAGGCCCACTGCGCGGCCGCGAGGTCGGCCTCGTCGAGCATGTCCTCGGGCGGGTAGCCGGCCCTGACCGTCACGGCTTGGCCGTCGGGCAGCAGCAGGACGACGCGCACCTTCAGCATCGCGGCGACCTGGGCGCAGGTGGCCCAGAGCACGTCGTCGAGGGTGCCGCAGGCGGCGAGCTTCCGCGAGAAGCCGAACAGCCGCTCGGTCGCCCGCGCGCGGCCCTGGCTGACCACCGCCACGCGGCGCGCGCGCGAGGCGAGGTTCGAGACCAGGACGGCCACCAGGGTGAAGAGCAGGAAGGCCGCGACGTTGGTCGGGTCGGCGATGGTGAGCGTGTAGACCGGCGGCAGGAAGAAGAAGTTGTAGGCGAGCGAGGCCGCCACGACCGCGGCGAGCGCCGGCCCGAGACCCCAGCGCACCGCCACCGCCACGACGGCGGTGAGCAGGAACAGGTCGGCGTTCTCGACGCCCGCGTAGGGCTCCGCGACGATGGCCGCGCCGAGCCCCGCGGCGATCGCCGCCAGGGCGATCGCGTAGGGCCGCGCGTCGAATCCCGGCCGCGGCGCGGTCACCGCCACGGCGCGGCGCGGCGGCGTCTCGTCGGGGACGGCCTCGCCGGGGACGACGTGCACGCTGATGGCGCCGCTCCGCCGCACGAGGTCGTGCACCACCGAGCCGTTGAGCAGCTCGAACAGCCAGGACCGGTGCGCCTTGCCCACGACGATGTGGTTGACGTTGGCCGAGCGCGCGTAGTCGAGCACGTCGTCGGCGATCCGGCGCCCGCCGGGCAGGGTGATGGCGTCGCCGCCGAGCCGGTCGGCGAGCCGAAGGGCCTCGGCGATCCGGTCGCGCTCCGCCTCGCTCAGGGCCGCCGCCCGCGCGCCCTCGATGGAGAGCGCCGTCCAGGGGGCGTGCAGGCGGTCGGCCAGCCGCTTGGCGTAGCGCACCAGGCCGGAGGAGCGGGGATCCTCGTTCACGCAGACCAGCACGCGCTCGCCCGCCGCCCAGGGACCGGCGATGGCGTTGGCCCGCATGTGGCCGAGCAACTCGTCGTCGACCCGGTCGGCGGTGCGCCGGAGGGCCAGCTCGCGGAGCGCCGTCAGGTTACCGCGGGAGAAGTAGTGCTTGAGCGCGCGCTCGGCGTGGGTCGGGACGTAGACCTTACCGTCCTTCAGGCGCTGGATCAGGTCGTCGGGATTGAGGTCCACCACCTCGATGTCGTCGGCGCGGTCGAGGACGCCGTCCGGGACCGTCTCGCGCACCCGGATGCGGGTGATCGACGCGACCACGTCGTTGAGGCTCTCGACGTGCTGGATGTTGAGCGTCGTGAGCACGTCGATGCCGGCGTCGAGCAACTCCTCGACGTCCTGGTAGCGCTTCGGGTGGCGCGAGCCCGGGGCGTTGGTGTGCGCAAGCTCGTCGACCAGCGCGAGGGCCGGCCGGCGGGCGAGCAGGGCGTCGAGGTCCATCTCCTGGAGGACGGTGCCGTGATACGGCACCGACCGCCGGGGAACCGTCTTGAAGCCGTCGAGGAGGGCCTCCGTCTCGACCCGGCCGTGCGTCTCGACGACGCCGACCACGACGTCGATCCCCGCCTTGAGGCGCGCCCGGCCGATGGTCAGCATCTCGTAGGTCTTGCCGACGCCGGGGGCGGCCCCGAGGAACACCTTGAGACGGCCGCGCGTCCGCTCTTCCCGGCGCGCCGCTTCGAGCAGGGCGTCGGGCGAGGGGCGGGTCGGGTCGCGGCCGGTCTCGGGCATGATCCCTCTACTTAGCGCCGTTCAGCGACGGGCGAGATCGTCGACGGCGAGGTTCAGCGCCAGCACGTTGACGCGCGGCTCCCCCAGGATGCCCAGGGTGCGGCCCACGATGCGGGCGGTCACGAGGTCGCGCAGCTTGTCCTGCGGGATGTTGCGGGCCTTGGCGACGCGGGGAACCTGGAAGTAGGCGGCCTCGGGCGAGATGTCCGGGTCGAGGCCGGACCCGCTGGTCGTCACGAGATCGACGGGCACCGGGGCGCCCGGATTCTCGGCCTTCAAGGCCTCGACATCGGCCTTCACCCGCTCGGCCAACGCCGCGCTGGTCGGCCCGAGATTCGAGCCCGAGGAATTGGCCGCGTTGTAGGGCGCCGGCACCGTCTTCGAGGCGTCGGCGGGGTCCGGCGCCGTGGTCGCCGAAGGCCGGCCGTGGAAGTAGCCGGCACCGGTGAAGTTCTGGCCGATCAGGCTGGAGCCGATGACCGTGCCGTCGCGCTCGATCAGGCTGCCGGCGGCCTTGGCGGGGAAGATGGCGCCGGCGAGGCCAGTCATCGCGAGGGGATAGGCGAGGCCGGTGATCGCCGTCAGGGCGGTGAGCAGGACAAGGGCAGGGCGAAGCTGTTTCAGCATGGCGGGTCTCCGAGGGACCGGTTCAGACGAGGTGGAGGGCGCTGACGGCGAGGTCGATGGCCTTGATGCCCACGAAGGGCACGAGGACGCCCCCGAGGCCGTAGATCAGGAGGTTCCGGCGCAGCAGCGCGGCCGCGCCGACGGCCCGGTAGGTGACGCCGCGCAGGGCCAGCGGGATCAGCGCCACGATGATCAGCGCGTTGAAGATGATCGCCGACAGGATCGCGCTCTGCGGCGAGGCGAGGCCCATGATGTTGAGCGCCTGGAGCTGCGGGTAGAGCCCGAGGAACATCGCCGGGATGATGGCGAAGTACTTGGCCACGTCGTTGGCGATCGAGAAGGTCGTCAGCGCGCCGCGGGTCATCAGCAGCTGCTTGCCGATGCCGACGATCTCGATGAGCTTCGTCGGGTCGCTGTCGAGATCGACCATGTTGCCGGCCTCGCGGGCGGCCACCGTGCCGGTGTTCATGGCGACGCCGACATCGGCCTGGGCCAGCGCTGGAGCGTCGTTGGTGCCGTCGCCGCACATGGCGACGAGCTTGCCGTCCGCCTGCTCCTTGCGGATCAGCGCGAGCTTGTCCTCAGGCGTGGCCTGGGCGAGGAAGTCGTCGACGCCGGCCTCGGCCGCGATCGCCGCCGCGGTCATCGGGTTGTCGCCGGTGATCATCACCGTGCGGATGCCCATCTGGCGCAGCTCGGCGAAGCGCTCGCGGATGCCGCCTTTCACGATGTCCTTCAGGTAGACGACGCCGAGCAGGCGGCCGTTTTTGGCGACGGCCAGCGGCGTGCCGCCGACCTTGGCGATCTCCTCGGCGATGGCGCGGGTCTCCTTGACGGCGGCCGTCTCCGGAGCCGGCTGAAAGGCCAGGGCGGCGCTCGAGCCCCGGCTCGCCACCGGCTGACCGGACAGCGACGCGATCACGGCGTCGACGGCGCCCTTGCGGATCGAGGCGCTCTCCAAGTCGACGCCCGACATCCGCGACTGTGCGGTGAACGGCACGAAGGTGGCGTTGAGCGCGGCCATGTCGCGGGCGCGGATGCCGTACTTCTCCTTGGCCAGCACCACGATCGAGCGGCCCTCCGGCGTCTCGTCGGCGAGCGAGGCGAGCTGCGCCGCGTCGCCGAGTTCCTGCGCGCTCACGCCGGAGACCGGACGGAACTCGGTGGCCTGCCGGTTGCCGAGCGTGATCGTGCCGGTCTTGTCGAGGAGGAGGGTGTCGACGTCGCCCGCCGCCTCGACGGCGCGGCCCGACATGGCGAGCACGTTGAAGCGGACCAGCCGGTCCATGCCGGCGATGCCGATCGCCGAGAGCAGCGCGCCGATCGTCGTGGGGATCAAGGTCACGAACAGGGCGACGAGGACGATCACCGGGATCGCGCCGCCCGCGTAGCTCGCGAAGCTCGGGATCGAGGCCACCGCGAAGACGAACACGATGGTGAGCCCGGCGAGCAGGATGTTCAGGGCGATCTCGTTCGGCGTCTTCTGTCGCGAGGCGCCCTCGACCAGCGCGATCATCCGGTCCACGAAGGTCGAGCCGGCCGCGGCGGTGATCCGGACCTTGATCTCGTCCGAGAGCACCTGCGTGCCGCCGGTCACCGCCGAGCGGTCGCCGCCGGATTCGCGGATCACCGGCGCGGATTCACCCGTGATGGCGGCCTCGTTCACGGAGGCTACACCCTCAATCACTTCGCCGTCGGAGGGGATCAGGTCGCCGGCCTCGACCAGCACGACGTCGCCGACCTTGAGGGCGGTGCCCGGCACCGTCTCGTAGGCGCGGCCCGGTCCCTTGAGGCGCTTCGCCGTCATCTCGGTGCGGGTGCGCCGCAGGCTGTCGGCCTGGGCCTTGCCGCGCCCCTCCGCGAGGGCCTCGGCGAAGTTGGCGAAGATCAGGGTGAACCACAACCAGAGGATGATCTGGCCGGAGAAGGCGAGATCGCTGCCGCCGGTGATGAGGTCGCGGGCGAACAGGATCGTGGTGAGCACCGCCACGACCTCGACCACGAACATGACCGGGTTGCGGATCATGGCGCGGGGATCGAGCTTCCCGACGGAGCCGATGAGGGCCGGCCCGATCAGGGCGGCACTGAACAGGGATGACGTCTGGCGAGACATGGAAAATGTCCGGAGGAGAGATGGAAGTGGGGCTGCCGTCCTCGCGGGCGGAGCGATGCGATCCAGGGCCGCGCTGCGCTCGCGAGGACGGTTGCGGAGGGGCTCAGCCCGCGACGCCGAGGGTCAGCGCGTAGGCCGCCAGCAGGGCGAAGCCGCCGAGGAGGACGACGCCGAGAAGCGCCAGCACGAGGTCCGACGTCCGCGGGGGCGGGGCTCCGGCACGGCCGGCGCGATGCGGCTGCCGGTGCAGCACGAGGTGGTGGCGCGCGACGCGCCGGGCGGGGAGGGCGCGCGGCATCTCAGCCCCCCGTCGCGAAGGTCTGGCCGGCGGCGCCCGCGAGGTGCTCGACCACGGGGCCCAGCGCCAGCGAGGGGAAGAAGGTCAGGCCGCCGATGATCAGGATCACCCCGACGAGCAGCCCGACGAACAGGCCGCCGTGGGTCGGGAACGTGCCTGCCGAGGCCGGGACCGTCTTCTTGGCGGCGAGCGAGCCCGCGATGGCGAGCACGGGGATCTTCACGAAGAACCGGCCGACCAGCATGCCGATGGCGAGCGTGCTGTTGTAGAACAGCGTGTTGGCCGTCAGCCCGCCGAAGGCCGAGCCGTTGTTGGCCGCCGCCGACGTGTAGGCGTAGAGGATCTCGGTGAAGCCGTGCGGGCCGGCATTGGCCGGGCCGGCGAGGCCCGCCGGCACCACCGTCGCCAGCGCCGTGAAGCCCAGCATCATCAGCGGCAGGCAGAGGATGCCGAGCATGGCCATCTTCACCTCCTTCGCCTCGATCTTCTTGCCGAGGTACTCGGGGGTTCGGCCGACCATCAGGCCCGCCACGAAGATCGCCACGATCACGAAGATCAGCATGCCGTAGAGGCCGGCGCCGACGCCGCCGATGATGATCTCGCCGAGTTGCATGTTGAGCAGCGGGATCAGGCCGCCGAGCGCCGTGAACGAGTCGTGCATGGCGTTGACGGCACCGCAGGAGGCCGCCGTGGTGATCACCGCGAACAGCGCCGAGGCGGCGATGCCGAAGCGGGTCTCCTTGCCCTCCATGTTGCCGCCGGTCAGCCCGAAGCTGTTCAGGACGGAGCTTCCGTGGGCCTCGGCCCAGTAGGTGACGAGGACGCCCGCGAGGAACAGGATCCCCATGGCGCCGAGGATGGCCCAGCCCTGCCGCTCGTCGCCGACCATGCGGCCGAAGACGTTGGTGAGGGCGGCGCCGATCGCGAAGATCGAGACCATCTGGACGAGGTTCGACAGCGCGGTCGGATTCTCGAACGGGTGCGCGGCGTTGGCGTTGAAGAAGCCGCCACCGTTGGTGCCGAGCATCTTGATCGCCACCTGGCTCGCCACCGGTCCGAGCGCGATGGTCTGCTTGGCGCCCTCCAGCGTCGTGGCGTCGGCGTAGGCGCCGAGCGTCTGCGGAATGCCCTGCCAGACCAGGAACAGCGTGTAGGGCACGCAGATCGGCAGCAGCACGTAGAGGGTGGCGCGGGTCACATCGACCCAGAACGAGCCGATCGTGCCGGAGGACGCGCGCGCGAATCCGCGGATCAGCGCCACCGCCACTGCGATGCCGGTCGCCGCCGACAGGAAGTTCTGGTGCGTCAGACCCAGCATCTGGGACAGGTACGAGAGCGTGGTCTCGCCGCCGTAGGACTGCCAGTTCGTGTTGGTGATGAAGCTGGTCGACGTGTTGAAGGCGAGGTCCGGCGCCACCGCGGTCTGGTCGGCCGGGTTCAGCGGCAGCACCGCCTGCAGCCGCAGGATCGCGTAGAGGACCGCGAAGCCTAGCACGTGGAACAGGATGACCGCACCCGTGTAGGCCAGCCAGTGCTGCTCCTGGCGGTCATCGATGCCGGACACACGGTAGAGACCGCGCTCGATCGGTCCGAGCACGGGCGAGAGGAAGGTGCGCTCTCCGGTGAAGACGCGGGTCATGTACGACCCGAGGGGCTTCACGAGCGCCAGAACGATCGCGCCGTAGAGCGCGATCTGGATCCAGCCGTTGAGGGTCATGGGGGAGATCCTGCGGGCCGCTCAGAACCGCTCGGGGCGGACGAGGGCGTAGGTGAGGTAGACGAGGAGGCCGGCGGTCACGCAGGCGCCGAGGGCGAGGTCGAGGGTCATGGCGGCCTCTCTCACAGCCGGTCGCAGGCGGCCGCGTAGCCGGCCGCCGCGACGAAGAAGGCGAGCCCTCCGGCCAGGAAGACGATGTCGAGCATGGGGGTCAGGTCCGGTTCGGCGGACCGGCCGCGGAGGCTCCGCGACCGGGCTTGGCCGACCATCAGTGTCGCCGGGAACCGCGTTAGGGTTCGAGCGAGGACCGAGCCGGAACATATAAGGGTCGCGTTAGGATCGGGTGCGTCGGCCGAAGCTCGCCTGGAGGCCCGCGCAGGCTGCCGGAACGGTCAGCCAAGCCGCCCCCGGGCAGAGGGCGCGCCACCGGGCGCGGTCCAGGCGGATCACCCCGGCCTCTCGGCCGAGGATCCCGCCGTAACCGAGGCCGCAGACGCCGCAGCGTCCGGCGAGCGGCTCGATGGGGCAGGGCGAGGGTGACGCGTCGGCCGGCGACGCAGCGGCGCCGCGACAGGCGGGGGAGACTCCGGCGCTCACCGGACCTGCAGGGGTTCGAAGAGGTTCAGTGCGAGCAGCGCGAGGGACACGGCGGACCACCCGCCGAGCGCGACCACCATCAGCGCGAAGACGTGGTCGGCCCTGCACTCGGCGAGGATGTGGCGGACGATTCGCATGCGGAGACTCCATCCGGGCTGTTGCCCGATGGCGTGACCACGTCCGCATCGGCCGTGAGGGACCAAGACGCGTGCGAGGCGTCCGGCATAGGGATGTCATCAGGACCGGGCGGCGGCGCGTCCGCAAGGCCCAGGAAGCTCGGGTCGAGCTCGTGCAGGAAGCAGGGCGGCGAGCTGTAGGCGCCGAAGTCCGGCTCGTCGCGGCTCGGCGACGCGGGGACACCCTCGGGCGCGCGGGTCGGGTCTGACGGCATGACGCGGTCCCTCCGGAAGCGTCCTGTCCGCGGCCGGCCGTCAGGCCGGGCGCCGCGTCGGACGCCGGATGTCGGACCCGGCCGCGACGCGGCCGGGCGCGGTTCTAGACCGTCGCGGCTTCTGGCTGCTCGGTCGAGTTGAACACGACCTCGCCGGTCCGCTCGCAGACCACGCTGACCGAGGTCGCCCCGTTCTCGCGCTGCTGCACGGGGAGCTGCGCGAGCGCGTAGGCCGTCGCCGCCTCGAGATCGCACGGCCACAGTTTGGTGAAGCTCTCGCGCTTCCCGCGGCGAAAAGTGATTTTGTAAGCCATCGTTTCCTCCGTTTTCACGGAAGATACACCTTCTCGGCGTGCCGCCACGTCGCGCCGAGACATGGCACCGATGCGTTCCGGGCGGGAACGGCGGCGACATACGGGTAGATCGGTCAGAAACGGTCAACCCGTGACTGGAGCGGGACAGCAGTCTCCGTACAGCTTGATCCGCAAAATAGACCATGCGACGGTGCCGAATAATGAATTGCGCAGCCTCGGGCATCGCGCAGATCAGGCCTTCTAGGGCAGGGCGTCACGCCATGGCGCATCGGTGTCGGAGTGGTTCGAGTCATGTCCCACATGCCGGCCGGGTCACTTGACGGAGCGGGCCGGGCCGCGGACGCCGCCCCGGTCCGGAACGCCGGGCCGCTCGACGAGGTCGGCGTCGCCAAGCAGAAGCTCATCGAGGCGATCGAGTGCAGCTCCGAGGGCTTCGCACTGTTCGATTCGGACGATCGCCTCGTCCTATGCAACGGGCACTTCCAAGATCTCCATCCCGGCCTGTCGACGATCATCGTGCCGGGCGTAGCTTTCGAGGCCATCGCCCGCGCCGTCGCCGAGACCTGCGTCGTTCGCCCGAACGGCATGACCGTCGAGGGCTGGCTTGCCGAGCGGATCGCCCACTACCGCGCGCCGGGAGGGCCGCTTCTCCAGCAGCGCGTCGACGGCCGCTGGGTCCAGGTCAACGAGCGCAAGACCAACGACGGCGGCGTCGTCGCCGTCTACACCGACGTGACCGAGATCAAGCGCGCCGAGCAGGTGCTCCAAGCGACGCAGGGGCGGCTGACCTACCTGCTCACCGCGTCCCCGTCGATGATCTGCAGCTTCGAGGTCGGCGGCAGGAACGCGCCGACCTTCATCAGCGAGAACGTGCGCGATCTCCTGGGCTACGAGCCGGGCGATTACCTGGCCGGGCCGGAATTCTGGCTGGAGCGGCTTCATCCCGACGACCGCGACCGCGTGCTCGCCGAGTTCCCGCGCCTGCTCGCCGACGGGCACAACGTCATCGAGTACCGGTTCCAGCACGCGAACGGCACCTATCGCTGGGTCCGGGACGAGCAGCGCCTCCTGCGAGATCCGGGCGGACAGCCCGTCGAGGTGGTCGAGTCCTGGAGCGACATCACCGAGCGCAAAGAAGCCGAGCTGGCGCTGCAGAAGCAGACCGCCTTCGTCGAGCTGCTCCAGGCCGCCGCCGCGGCCGCCAACGAGGCGCCGACGGTCGAGGACGCCCTGCGCTTCTGCCTCGAGCGCGTCGCGCAGCACGCCGGCTGGCCTGTCGGTCACGCCCATATCCTGGCCCGGGACGGGACGCGGACGCTGCTCCCGACCGGCATCTGGCACTGCGATCCCGGCGCGGATGTCGCGCGATTCCAGGCCGCTACGGCTGCCACGTCGCTGGCCGCCGGATCGGGCCTGGCCGGCCGCGTTCTCGTCTCGGGCGCGCCGGAATGGAGCGTCGGGGACCCGACGCTGGCCGCGGACCCGCGCGCGCCGGCGGCGGTCGAGCACGGCATCCGGGCGGGATTCGGCTTTCCGGTGACGGTCGGGCGCGACGTCGTCGCGGTGCTGGAGTTCTTCGCCCGCGACGCGTCCCCGCCGGACGCCTCGCTGCTCCGGGTCATGAGCAACATCGGCGCGCAGCTCGGCCGCGTGATCGAGCGCAAGCAGGCCGAGGAGAGCCTGCGTCAGGCGAAGGAGGCGGCCGAGGAGGCGAGCCGCGCCAAGAGCAGCTTCCTCGCCAACATGAGCCACGAGTTGCGGACCCCGCTCAACGCGATCATCGGCTTCACCCGGCTGGTGATGCGGCGGGCGAAGGATGTCCTGCCGGTCAAGCAGTTCGAGAATCTCGAGAAGATCCTGGCGAGTTCCGAGCACCTGCTCTCGCTGATCAACAGTATCCTCGACCTCGCCAAGGTCGAGGCGGGGCGCATGGAGGTGAAGCCCTCGGACTTCGCCCTGGAGCCGGTCCTCGACCTGTGCCTCCGCACCGTCGAGCCCCTCGTCAAGAACGAGGGCGTGCGCCTCGTCCGGGACGTCCGGGACCCGCCCCCGATGCTGCGCACGGACGAGGAGAAGCTGCGGCAGATCCTGATCAACCTGCTCAGCAACGCCATCAAGTTCACCGAGGCCGGATCGGTCACGCTACGCGTCCGCTCGGTCGATGAGGGCATTGAGTTCGCCGTGATGGATACCGGCATCGGCATCCCGGCGGGCGCCCTGAGCGCGATCTTCGAGGAGTTCCATCAGGTCGACAACAGCGCGACCCGGTCCCACAGCGGCACCGGGCTCGGGCTCGCGATCAGCCACCGGCTCGCGCGCCTGCTCGGCGGCCGGATCGACGTCGAGAGCCGCGAGGGCGAGGGCTCGACCTTCACCCTCACCATCCCGCCGCGGATCGCCGGCGGCGCCGAGGCGCCGCCCCCGAAGCCGGCGCCCGCCACCGTCACCGCGCCGCGCTCGGGCGCCAAGGTCGTGCTGGCGATCGACGACGATCCCAACGTCGTCTACCTGCTGAAGGAGAATCTCGCCGATGCCGGCTACACGGTCGTCGGCGCGGCGAGCGGCCAGGAAGGTCTGACGAAGGCCCGGGAGCTGCAGCCGCGGGCGATCACACTCGACATCATGATGCCCGGCACCGACGGCTGGCAGGTGCTGCACGCGCTGAAGACCGATCCGCTGACCCGCGACATCCCGGTGGTGCTGATCTCGATCGTCGACCAGAAGGAGCTCGGCTTCCGGCTCGGCGCGACCGACTACATCGTGAAGCCGTTCGAGCGGGAGGCCCTGATCGGCGCCCTCGCGCGGATCGCCCCCGACAACGAGCGCGTCCTCGTGATCGACGACGATCCGAACGTGCCCGACCTCGTGCGCCAGCTGCTCGACTCGGAGCACTGCACCGTCGACTGGGTGGCCGACGGCGCGGCTGGCCTGGAGCGCATCGCGCAGGCCCGGCCGAGCGTCATCCTCCTCGACCTGCTCATGCCGCGGATGGACGGCGTAGCCTTCCTGGATGCCCTGCAGGCGGACCCCGCCGCCCGATCGATCCCTGTCGTGGTCCTGACCGCCGCGTCGCTTGATTCGGCCGATCGCGGCATGCTGCGGGAGCGTGTGCTCGGGCTGATCGACAAGGGCGGGCTCGACCGCGCCGCCCTGATTCGCGAGGTCCGCCGCGTGCTGCCGGTCCTGGAGACTGAGACCGCCGACGGTGGCCGATGAGGCTCGGGACAACCTGGGCGCGGCGGCCCGCAACGCCCGGGACCGGCCCATGAAGCGGATTCTCATCGTCGAGGACGTCGCGCTCAACCGCGATCTGCTGACCCAGTTGCTCGAGGACGAGTACGAGATCCTGATCGCCGTCGACGGGGCCGACGGCGTGGACATGGCGATCGCGCACCGGCCGGATCTCATCCTCATGGACCTGTCGCTGCCGCTCGTCGACGGCTGGGAGGCGACGCGCCGCATCAAGGCGAACGCGACCACCTCCGCCATTCCGGTGATGGCGATCACCGCCAACGCGATGTCCGGCGACGAGGACCGCGCGCGGGCTGCCGGCTGCGACGACTTCATGACCAAGCCCGTCGACGAGGACCTCCTCTTCGCCAAGCTGCAGCACTGGCTCGGCTGAGCGCGGCCGTCGCACGCCAGGAAGGGAGGACCCGTGGAGCCAGCCCGCATCCTCATCGTCGACGACGAGCCGTTCAACCTCGACCTGCTGGAGCAGGAGCTGGAGCTCCTCGGACATACCAGCGTGCGGGCCGCGAACGGGCGGGCGGCCCTCGACCGGCTGAGCGAGGAGCCGTTCGACCTCGTCCTGCTCGACGTGATGATGCCGGCTCTGGACGGCTACGCCGTGCTCGAGCGCATGAAGGCCCACGAGGCTTGGCGCCACACGCCCGTCGTGATGATCTCCGCCCTGATGGAGATCGGCAGCATCGTCCGGTGCATCGAGCTCGGCGCCTTCGACTACCTGCCGAAGCCCTTCGAGCCGGTGATCCTGGAGGCCCGCATCCGCTCCTGCCTGGAGCGGAAGCGGGCGCATGACCGTGAAGTCGCGCATCTGCGGACCATCGAGCGCGAGCGCAAGCGCGCCGACGAGCTGCTCCACGCCATCCTGCCAATCTCGGCGGTGGCGGAGCTGATGGAGACCGGGCAGGTCAAGCCGCGGCTGTTCGACGACGTCGCGGTGCTGTTCATCGACCTCGTCGGCTTCACCACGTGGTGCCACGACCAGGGCCCGGACGTCGTCGTCGCGGAGATCCAGCGCCTGGCGGAAGCCTTCGAAGTGGTCGCGCAGGCGCGGGGCCTGGAGAACATCAAGACGATCGGCGACGCCTTCATGGCCACGGCCAACCTGCTGCGGCCCCACGACGACCCGGTCTCCGCCGCCATCCGCTGCGCCGCCGACATGGTGGCGATCGCCGCGGCGGGCGAGCCGGGCTGGCGGATCCGCGGCGGCATCCACATCGGGCCGGTGGTCGGCGGTATCGTCGGCCGGACGAAGTTCACCTTCGACCTGTGGGGCGACACCGTGAACGTCGCCGCGCGCCTCGCCGGCCTCGGCGACGGGTGCGCGCTGCACCTGTCGCGCGAGGCCTTCGACCGATTGGCCGATCCGCGCGACGTCCGGCCGATCGGCGCCGTGACGCTGAAGGGCAAGGGCGCGGTCGACGTGTACTGCCACGCCCTCGCGGCCGGCGACGCGGACCCGGCCTGAGACGGCCTCGGCGGCCACGAAGCGTTCCGGATTGCGCAGCAAGAAGCGGGATGCGGCGCGCCGGGGCGGGGCCTAGGGCCCGTCCCGGAGGTGCACCATGACCCGTTTTCGATGCGTTCCAATCCCGACGGAGACCGCCGATCGCTTCCGCAGCGCCGGCCTGGACGACCGGGGCAACCCGATCCGGCTGGTCGCCGCGACGGCAGACGGAGGCTTTCCGTGCCGCCACTGCCTGCGACTCGGCCAGCCCGGCGAGTCCATGCTGCTCGGATCCTACGATCTGCCGGAGCCCCGCGGCATCTACTGGACTCCGAGCCCGATCTTCCTGCACGCGCGAGACTGCCCGCGCGCCGAGACGGTCGACGAACTCGCGCCGATCGTCCGCGCGAACGCGCTCGTGTCGATCCGCGCCTACGACGCGGAGCATCTCTGTCTCTACGATCTCGGACAGGTCTGTGCCGGGAGCGAGGCCGAAGGTCCGCTCCTCGGCGTCCTCGCCGACCCGCGCACCCGGTTCGTCAACGTCCACACGGCCCGACCCGGGTGCCTGCTCGTGCGCGTGGAGCGCGTGCCCGGCTGACCGCGGTCCTCCGCGCCGTTCCGCGCAAGCCGTGCCGGCGCCCCATCAGGCGGCGACGTGGAGATGCTGCTGCGCTGTGATGAAGGCGGCCACGCCGGCAGCCGGGATCGGCTTGCTTAGCAGGTAGCCCTGGACCTCCGAGAAGCCGCTCGCTCGCAGCCGGGCCAACTGCTCGGGGGTCTCGACACCCTCGGCCGTCGTCGTGATCTTCAGGCTGCGGCCGAGTTCGGCCACGACGTGGACGATGGCCGCGGCCTCGTCCTTCTCGAGCAGGTTCCGGACGAAGGACTGGTCCAGCTTGATCTTGTCGAAGCGGAATGTGTTCAGCGAGCTGAGGGACGAGTAGCCGGTCCCGAAATCGTCCATCGAGAACCGCACGCCGAGGCGGCGCAGGCGGCTCAGCATGTCGAAACTCGCCTGATCCTGGCTCAGGATCACCGACTCGGTGATCTCCAGCTCGAGCCTGTGGCTCGGCAGCCGGGTCTTGCGCAGGACCTCCTCGACGAAGCGGTCGAGATTGCCCTCCCGGAACTGGATCGGCGAGATGTTGACGGCCACCCGCAGGGAGCCGGGCCACGTCATGGCATCCGCGCAGGCCCGCTCGAGCACGTAGGCGCCGAGGGCGTCGATCAGCCCCGTCGCCTCGGCGACCGGGATGAACTCGCCGGGCGAGATCATCCCGCGTTCCGGGTGATGCCACCGGGCCAGCGCCTCGAAGCTCGTCACCGCGTTCGTCGCCAGATCGAAGAGCGGTTGATAGTGCAGCTCGATCTGCGCGGTGCCGATCGCCAGCCGCAGCTCGCGTTCCAGCCAGCGCCGCTGGTTCTGGCGCTCCTCCATCTCCTGCTCGAAGACGCGGACGCGCCGACCGCCGTCGGCCTTGGCGGCGTAGAGGGCGACGTCGGCGCGCCGCAGGAGATCGTCGCCGTCGGCATCCTCCGTGCCGGAGACGGCGATGCCGAGGCTCCCGTCCACGGAAACGAACTGGCCAGCGAGGAAGAACGGCCGCCTGAGCTGGGTCAGGATCTGCTCGGCGAGGACGAGGACTCCGTCCGGCAGATCCGCCTCACAGAGGACCATCGCGAACTCGTCGCCGCCAAGGCGCGCCACCGTGCCGCCGGGCGGGCACAGGGCGGTGAGGCGACGCCCGACCTGCCGGAGAAGCTCGTCGCCGGCCGGATGCCCGAGGGTGTCGTTGATGCCCTTGAAGTCGTCGAGGTCGAGGCAGATCACCGTCACTGCCCGGCCGCCGCCCGCATGGTCCGCGAAGGCGGCCGCCAGACGCTCGGCCAGCAGGGCCCGGTTCGACAGGCCGGTCAGCGCGTCGTGGGTCGCGAGATGCGCGATCCGCGCCTGCGCGGTGACGCTCGCGGTGACGTCCTCGTGGGTCTCCACCCAGCCGCCATCGGCCATCGGCTCGACCGTGATCTCGACGCAGCGGCCGTCGGCGAGCGTCCGGGTGAGGGTCCGGCGGCTCGGCCCGCTCTCCGCGTCCGGCCAGTCCGCGAGACCGGCGAGCCGGCGAACCTCTGCCTGCGCCGGTTCGGTATCGAGCGCGCCCGGGGCGATGCCGTAGATCCGGCAGAACTGGGCATTGTAGACCTTGAGCCGGCCGTGACCCCCGAACATGCAAAGGCCCTGGGACATGTTGTTCAGGGCCGCGTCGAACCGCTCGTTCTGCTCCTGGAGCTGCCGCTCGCGCTCCGTCAGGATCGTGTTCTGCCGGAACACGTCGTCGCGCAGCTGATCGCGCTCCGAGAGGGAGTGCTCGAGCACGACGACGGCGCGCGCGATATCGCCGACCTCGTCGGCGCGATCGGTATCCGGCACGCTCACGTGCCAGTTGCCGCGCGCGACCTCGGAGACCGTCTGGGTGATGCGCACCAGGGGTCGGGTGATCCGGCTCGACAGGAAGAGCAGGACGACCGCGACCAGGCACAGGGTCAGACCCGCCACGACGCTGAGCGTCCGCAGGAGCGAGCGCGAGCTCTCCTCGCCGATGCCCACGACCTTGCCGGTGAGCTGCTGCAGCTCCTTGAGCGGCGCCGCGACGCAGAGGCGAATGTCGGCAGGCTGGGCGATGCAGCGCGCCACCTTCTCGGCCCCCACCACGGCGTGAAGCTCAGCACCCGACGCGGGTCCGAGCTGGGCGTGGGAGACCTCCGCGCCCGCCGAGGAGAGCAGACTCTGGTCGGAGAGGATGAGGACGTCGCGTCCGCTGAGCGACGCGAAGGCCGTCAGGGTCGGCTCGTGCGGACGCAGGACCCGGTATCCGACGAGGCCGCCGATCACCTCGCCGAAATCGTCGAAGAGCGGCTGGCCGAAGATGTCGGCGACCGTGCCGCTCTCGTTCGCGGCGAGCGCGCGCGCCAGCGCGTCGTCCCAGCGCAGCGACAGCACGAACCCGTCCGCGCGCTCCCTATCGTTGCGGGCGAGCACCGCTCGGAGGGCCGTCGCGACGGGTGACGTCCCGAACGCCCCGTTGGCGGCGAGGAGATCCGCGTCGACGCGGTCGGCCGTCAGAGCGCGGAGATTGAGGTCGAAGGCGATGGCACCGTCGAGGTCCGCAAGCGCCAGCGCCGGCCGGAGCAGCTCCGAGGCCGCCACCGTGTTGCCGGAGAAGACCGCCTTGGCGACGTCCCAGCGCTTGGCCATGGTGGCGAAGCGCCGCTCGACGTCCTCGCGCTGCATCTGGAGCCGGGCGGCGGCGAGCTTGGCGTCGCTGAACAGGCGGTCGGAGAGCTGCGCCTCGGACCAAGTCGAGACCTCTCGCTCTTGCTCGCGGAGCGTCTGCCCGGAGCGCAGGACCACCAGGAAGACCAGGGCCGCCAGCGCGACCGCGGCCGTGGAGAGCGTCGCGCCGACGAGGCGCGCGCGCAGGGAACGCGAGAAGACGGCGCCCGTCACGGCCTGAGCGGGGCGCCGCCCCGCTCCGCCATGACCTGACCCGCGCGATCGGACGTCGCGAAGGCGAGGAACGCGGATGCCGCGGCGTCGCGCGTGGCGGCCTTGTAGATCAGCGCGAGGGTCACGGCGCTCGGATAGGCCGGATCGCGCGGCGCCCTACCGTCGATCGTCAGCACTGTCAGATCGCCCGCGAGCGCCGGGGAGTACGGACCGAAGCCGATCGCGCCGGGCGTCTCGCGCACCGTGGCGATCGCGTCCTGGGTCGTGGTCGCGGTCTTGGAGCGGCTGGTCAGGACGAGGTCGCGCCAGCCCGGCATGGTCGCCCGAAGCACCGACAGCGTGCTGTCCGTCTCCTCGCGGCGGACGACGCGGATCTTGAGATCGGGTCCGCCGAGGGCGCTCCAATTGTCGGTCGTGCCCGCGAAGATGGCCGCGACCTGCGCGCTCGTCAGGTTCGTGACGCCGGCGCCCCGGTGGACGAAGATGGCCGAGGGGATGCGGGCGAGCGGCACCTCTACCAGGCCCTGGGCCTTCTCGGCCTCGGTGAGCGGGCGCGCCACCCGTCCGAGCCGCTGGCGCTCGCCGCCCACGGCCGCGACGGCGCCGCCGGAGCCGATGCTCGGAGGAACCGAGACGCGGGCGTCGCCGCCCTCGGCATTGTAGGCGGCCGCGACCGCCTGGAGCATCTCGATCCCGTCACCCGTGCCGACGATCGGGAGATCGTCCGCCCGGACGCCGCCCGACTGGGCGAGGAGGATGATTCCACCCGCGATGACGCGCCGAAGATTCGAGAATGACAGTGCCATGACCGGAGAATGCGCCTTGAGTGCTTAACTCGAGGTCACCGGATACCGTACATTGAAGGTGTGGTTGACGATCTGCTAGGCGACGGGCTCCGTTTTAGCGGTCCGATGGCCCGCCACGCGCTGCAGGAAGCGCTGCAGGAAATTCGTGTCGGACGGCGGGTTCTCCTCCGCGCCGCGCGCGGCCGCGTAGAAGGGATCGGCGTAGCAGGTCGCACCGGTGGCCGCGGCCAGGAATTGGACCGCTGCGACCATCTCCGGGGCGCCGGCCGCGAGGACGATGTCGTCCCGCGTGAGCATCGGCATGTGGAGGGTCGGTCGCCCCGCCCGGGCATCCGGAGGTGGGTTACTGCCGCTGCAGGTCAGGATCGTCGTTGCCCCGCGCTCGCGCAGCCAGTCGAGCGCCGGGCGCATGTAGAGGTTCTGCGGGTGCCGCGCGCCGGCCACGACGAGCAGCTCGCGCTCCGGCTCGCGCAGCCGGCTCGCGCGTGCGACCGCCCAGGCCGGCGCCCAACCGACGCCGGACGAGACGACGACGAGGCGACCGCGTCCGAGCCGGTGGAAGGCGGCCCCGAACGGACCCTCGACCTTCACCGCCGTTCCCGGTCCGACCTTGTTGCCGAGCAGCGGCGAGACCGCGCCGTCGGGCTGCCGGCGGATCTGGAAGATCAACTCGTTCAGTTCGCCCGATCCATCCGAGCGCAGGGTCGGGCTGTAGTCCCGTGCCGGCAGCCCGGCGAAGGAGACCCGGACATACTGGCCCGGCAGGTAGATCAGCCGCTTGCGCAGCGCGACCGTCACTTCGACGATCTCGGCGGTGAGATCGACCACGCGGTCCACAGTGCCGGCGCGCCGGACGGTCTCGGGAACCTCGTCGAACTCGATGACCGTGTCGCTGGTCAGGCGCGCCCGGCAGGCCTGCACGGTCTCGCCGATGCGCGTCCCCGCATCGTCCACCGAGCCCGAATGGATCCGGACGCGGCAGGTGTCGCACTGACCGGTGGCGCAGTCGTGCGGGATCGCGCGTCCGGCCGCCAGACCCGCGTCGAGCAGGGTCTGTCCCGCGACGGCGCTGACGCGCCGTCCGTTGATGATGAGGTCGACGCGATCGGCCATGGCGCGCTCCCGCCTCAGCGCAACAGGACTTCGACCGGCCGCATGTGCCGCGTGTGGCGGGTCTGCGTGTGATCGAAGGCCGAGACGTACAGGTAGAAGGTGTTGCCGGGCAGGAAATCGACGTCGTACTTGCTGCCGGTCGCGATCTTGCGGGAGGCGACCAGAGTCCAGTGGTCGTCGGCCCAGTCGGCTGCCGCCGAGATCCCGGCGCGATCCCCCGTATAGCCGTCGGTCATGAGGACGCCCGGCATGACGGTCCCGACCGGGATCTCCGCGTCTGCGGCCGCTGTGTACGGCACCGTGTCGGTCTTCTCGACCATCCACCATTCCGAGCCCGGCGAGGTGCTGGCGTCGAAGGCGAGATCCACGGTGCCGAGCTTGGCCACCGTCGCGCGCCAGTCCTTGGGAAGCCGCAGCGGCTCGACCGCGCCCGCGTAACCGCCGGGACCCTCGAACTTGAAGTTGTAGCGGTACGCGCTGGTGCCGGGATCGCCCCAGTAGCCGGCCTGATAGCGGCCCTTCACGGCCCGCTCGGCGGCGGTCGGCTCGGTGGGCGGCCCGATATGCATGTCCTCGACGACGCCGAGCATGCCGCCCCGGGCCGCCTTCCACTGCCACATGTCGATGTAGCTGCCGTCCGTGGTGTAGTGGTAGCCGCGGCCGTTGAGCGGGGCGGGGGCGTCGGGCAGGGGCCGGGCGCCGAGATGGGTCGATCCGCCGCTGCCGAAGGCGTCGGATCGCGAGAAGATCACCGCCAGCTTGTCCTCGTAGTAGGCGGTCACGTCCGCGCGCGCGGCGTCCGCGTCGAGGAGGTGCCAGCCGTCCGCCTTCTTGATCATCGGGACGCGCTTCAGTGAGCGCGACGGATCCCACCAGCGGAAGGCGAAGTACACGTTCGCGTCGTCGCGGACCGCGCGGATCTCGACGGTCGTCTCGCCGGTCCCGCCGAAATTGGCGCCCTGCATCGTCCGGACCGAGACCGGCCGCGCCGTGCGCCAGACCGGGTCTTCGAGGAGCTTGGACAGGTCCGGTCCGGCCGACACCTTGTCGACGACGAGTGTGGAGCGGCCCTTCACGTCCGCGAAGGCCAGGCCGCCGACGACGGGGAGACCGATCACGGCGGCCGCCAGGAGCGGCCGCCGCCGCCGCGCCGCGCCGTCCGCCAGGGCCGCGGGACGGAACAACCGCAGGAGCTGCCAGAGCCCGCCGTACATGAAGTGCGCGAGGGTATGGACCGCGATGTAGGCCATCGCCACCAGCGCGCAGGTGGCGTGCAGCCACACCACCCAGCCGCCGTAGCCCAGGTAGAGCGCGACCCCTGTGCCTGTCAGGATGAGCGTGACCGCGTAGATCAGCCAGTGCAGCGCGACGTTGATGCCGCCCCACCGGGCCTTCCGGGCCGCCTTCGTCCGCCCGCTGACGCGGAGGGCGCGGAGCCGCGAGAGGCTGTTGCGGTCGGTGAGACGCCCGCGCACGAGGTAGACGAGATAGGCCGTGATGCCGAAGAACAGGGTCAGGCCGGCCACGAAATGGACGGTCCAGACCTCTCCCTGCGGGAGCATCGGCGCCAGGAACTTCGCGGTCCGCGCCACGGGCGCGTCGGCCGAGATGCGCAGGCCGGTGAGCAGGCTCGCCACCATGGCGATAGCGACGATCCAGTGGATGACGATCGTCCCGACATCGGAGCGAGGATGCCGGTCGGCCCGCGCGGCGGGCGTGCTGCGCCAACCGGAGGCGGCGTCGGGTCCGCCGGGCGGATGCGGCGAGAGGGTCAGCGGTTCCGACATTCGTTTCTCCGCACCGTCGCCGCAAATTGGACTCGCTACGTTAGAACTTTGTAAATCACGATGACGGCTCGCGGATATAGCCGAGCTTTGCAATCTTGAACTCTTGAGGAACATGCTTAACGGGCGCGATCGTCCGCGCGCGTCGGGCGGGCCCGCGGCGTTGCCGCCCCGCCGCAGCGCCGGCAGGACAAGGCGCGCCGACGGCGCACATCGTCAGACGAGGCCGATAGGCCTCGCTATCCGCGCGATAGCGGACCCGTACGCGGCAGCGGCCTCTTCTTCGTGGCCGTTTCGGAACGCGTTCTCCGAGGCCGCCCCCAACTCTGTCGTCGGATCAGTTGTCCCCTGATGGGTGGCGGACGGTCGCTCGCCGCTGCCCGCAACGGGCAGCGTGGCGGGTCTCGGTCCGCGCCACTTCAACATCGAGATCTGAACACGATCCGGCCCGCGAGGTCCTCTTGCAGGGCGGCTCCTCTCGTGCGGCCCGACCCGTTCCGCCAATCCGACGCGGCCGCGATGGCCGGGATGCGCCGAACGCGCGCTCACCTTCTCGCGATCGCTTAAGATACCGAAACAAATTTCATGAAGTCAATTCCCGTTGAATTATAGAAGCGCAATTTATTTGTAAAATCGATCCTTGACGGATACGGTCAAGCTGCCTCTCGATAGAGCGGCCAATTCTCCAAACCACTGCGACGTCGCATCGTGTCGGCACCCGAACACGTGCGTGAACGCGGATTGTTGGGTTGACGCCTGCAGTGGCACGTCCACGGCGTCGGATGCGGGGTTATGATGACCAGAATCAAGGCGCTGCTACTGGGCTGCTCGGCCCTGATGATCCCGATCGGCGGTGCGTACGCCGCCGATCTCCCGACATTCAAGGCGGCGCCGGTCGAGTTCGTACGCGTCTGCAACGCCTATGGCGCCGGATTCTTCTACATCCCAGGGACCGATACCTGCATCCGGCTGTCCGGAAGAGCGCGGTATGACTTCCTGTATCAGACCAGCAAGGTTCGTACGGGCGGCGGCGGCGACCTCACCGGCTATCTCGGCCTGATGCGGTTGAATCTCGATTCGCGGACCCAGACCGATTACGGAACCCTGCGCGCGTTCCTGCGCATCGACGTCGCCAACCGCAGCGGGCCGTTCCTGACCTCGGGATCCCGGCAGCGCGAGAGCTTGGCCATTGCGGGCCTCGGCGCCGACGCCTTCGGCCGCACACAGACCTACGTCAATGCCGACAAGGCCTTCATCCAGTTCGCCGGACTCACCGCGGGCCGTGCGTCCTCGTTCTTCGACTTCTACGCGCACGATTTCGAGCTGATCGGCGGTACAGCCGGCTCCGATACGTTCAGCACGAACCTGCTCGCCTACTCGGCAGTCTTCGGAAACGGCATCACGCTGACCGCCTCGATGGAGGACCCGACCTACCGGCGCTTTCCGATCTTCGGCACGGGCTCGGCGGTCGGTGCGTTCACGGCGGGCGGCGGGTTTGCCGGCTACAGCAACGCTTTCAACCCGTTCACCCCGTCGACCTGGCTCGCGCCGATCGTCGTCGGTGCGGGCAACGTCGCCTTCGTCGACGTCACGCAGAAGAGCCGCATGCCGGACTTCATCGGCGTGGCCCGCATCGACCAAGCCTGGGGCTCGGCACAGCTTTCCGCCGCCGTTCACGAGATCAATGCCGGCGACGCCGGCAGCACGGTCGCGGGCATTACCACCGCGACGGCCGGTCTTGGCATCTCGCCCACGGGACGCGCCTCCAACGCCTACGGCTGGGCAGTTCAGGGCGGCCTGAAGGTCAACCTGCCGTTCATCGCGACGGGCGACACGCTCTACCTGCAGGGCGCCTACGGGCAGGGTGCCATCGCCTACACGGGCATCTCGAACTACACGGCGCCGTACGACGCTCTCGGTGCGGCGCCGGTCGGCGGCGGCTCGTTCGCGCAATACTATGCGGACGCGGTGCTGAACCCGACGACCGGTCGACTCGAGCTATCGACCTCGTTCTCCGCCGTGGCGTCCCTGCTCCACTACTGGTCGCCCGCTTGGCGATCGGCCTTCTTCGGCAGCTACGCGCAGATCGACTACAACTCCAAGGGCCGCAACGCGCTGGGTCTGCTAGGCTTCGGCTTCGCCCCGGCCGGGGCCAGCGCGTCCAACGCCTTGGCCTTCGCCACGAGCCCCATCCTGCGGGGCAACAACCAGATGATCACCGGCGCCAGCCTTATCTGGACCCCGGTGAAGGACCTCGATATCGGCGTCGAGGGCGAGTACATCCGCACGGCTCTGAATAGCGGCGTCACGCCGGACATCTCGAAGAACGCGCTACGCTACGTCAATTCGCAGGACGCGGCCCAATTCCGGTTCCGCGTGCAGCGAGATTTCTGAGCCGATGTGACGCTTCATCGCGAACGCACGATCTAATCTTGAGCCCGACCGCGAGGTCGGGCTTTTATATTTGGCTGCGGACATACATCGTCGAATGAATTCGAGTACATTAAACAAATAAAAGATCTTTTGCTTGCGCATCGCGCGGAATCATCTACAAAGAGGGCAGCTCTTCAGCGGCCTGCTTCGCCGCCGAGCGAGCGGATGCTATGGTTTCAGAGTGGCTGTCCCGGGTACCAGGGCATGGCCCGTCTGACCCAGAGCTTCAGACCCATAAGACTTCGCCGACCGGGCAACCGGTCGGCTTTTTCATGTCCGCTGCATGCTCCCGCCGTGCGCGGCAGTCCGCGAGAATCGAGCGGCGCAGCCCCACACGCGGTCGCGGTGGTCGCGATCCTGGCGGATCTGTACCACTGCACCCGGGAAAACAAAAATATTTGTAATATTGAAAACTACCCAAAGAGTAGAAGAATTATTATTCAATAAAATATAGAGTTTAAATCAGTCATGCGGCATCTTGCAGGTACGTCGCCGTTGGGCGACAGCTCGAGAAGCGGGAGAACATCATGAAGAACATCGTCCTGGCCTGCTCGATGGGCGCAGTGCTGGTCGCGGGTCCCGCCTTCGCCCAGAACGCGGGCGCGGCGATCGATCCGAGCCTCATCATCCGGACGAACGGCAGCGGCCTCGACCCATGGTCCGCGTCCGAGGGCAACGACAAGGCGGGCGGCATGTGGGAAGGCGCGACCGGCTACAGCGCCGCGGTCCAGCGGCCCAGCGCGATCGAGACCGTCCCGGCCAATCGGCAGTGGAGCCGCCTCAACAGCCGCGAGCGTCGGCGCGGTCAGCTGTCCTACTGAGACCCCTCCGAGGCCATGCGCCCGGCCGATCCCGCGGGACGGGATCGGCCGGGCGCGACGGCGTCAGTGGGACGCGGCGGGCAGGAGATCGACGGACGGATCAGTCCCGACCGTGTGGGTCCAGCTAAGGGTCACGCGGCAGCCGGTCCCGTCGGAGGCGATGTCGAAGGCGGCGCTGTGCAGCCGCGCGATGGAGTCGACCAGGCTCAGGCCGATCCCGAAGCCGCTCTTGTCGGTCTTCAGCGCCCCGCGGCGGTACCGGGCCCGGACGGCACTCAGCTCCTCGGCCGGGATGCCGCAGCCCGTGTCCGTGACCTGGATTCCCAGCGGATTCCGGATCAGCGCGACCGTCACCACTCCTCCGGCCGGCGTGAACTTCAGGGCATTGTCGATCAGGTTGCTCGCCGCCTCGAAGATCAGGCTGCGGTCGCCCTCGATCGCACAGGTGTCTTCCGGGCGGTCCCAGAGGAGTTCGATGCCGCGCTCGTTGGCGAGGGGTTCGTAATACTCCACCGCGTCCTCGAGCAGCCGACCGAGATCGACCTGCGTGAAGCCCGACCGGCGCAGACGGTCTTCCATTTCGGAGATGCGCAAGAGGGCCGAGAACCGGACGACGATGGTCTTGACCTCGGCGAGGACGTCCTCGTTGAAGGTGCGAAAGGTCTCCACGCTGTCGGCCTTGCGGAGCGAGCGCTCCAGCGTGCCGACCACCCGGGTCAGCGGCGTGCGCAGGTCGTGGGCGATGTTCTCGTTGACGCCCTTGATCTCCAGCATCAGCCGCTCGAGCTGATCCAGCATGTCGTTGACGACGCGGGTCAGGTGGGCGAGGTCGGCCGAGACGCCGCGCGTCGGCAGGCGCTCGCTCAGGTCGCCGCGCATGATGCGCTCGACCGCCTTGGTGATCGCATCGTTCTGCCGCAGTGAGCCGGCGCCGAAGACCACGGCACCGATCAGGCCGATGACGATGGTGGCGGCCATCCCCCAGACGAAGGTCTCGACCAGCGCCTTCTCGAGAGCCTGAAGATCCTGGGCCGAGCGGCTGACCAGGACGTATTCGCCGCTCGGGAGCTCGGTGAGCTGGCTGAACAGCGTGCGGCTGCGGTGGTCCACCGGCTGCGACAGGATGAACGGCCTCCCGATCGGCGCCTGATCGGGAAAGTCGATCGGCGCGCCCGCCCGGCGCACGTGGTCTGGTCCGAACAGGACGAGCGGACGGCCGCCTTCGGCGAAATCCTCGGAGGCGTCGATGCGCTCGCGCAGCGCCCGCGGCGACAGGCTCAGGAGGTGCTTCGACTCCCACCCGACCCACTCGAACGCGGCCTTGCGGCCGTAGCTGCGCGTGTCGACGTATAGGAAGCCCGACAGCGCGAGCGACGCGGTCCCGAAGGTCGCGAAGAACAGGCAGGCGACCCGGAAGCCGCTGGTGCGCCGGATCTCAAGAAGGCGCACGGAGAATGAAGCCGGTGTTGCGCACCGTGTGGATTCGCGGGTTCAGCCCGTCGGGATCCAACTTCTTGCGGATCTTGCCGATATGGACGTCGATGACGCTGGACTGGTGGTTGAAGCTGTAGCCCCAGACGGATTCGAAGATCATCTTACGGCTGACCAGCGTGCCGGCGTTCTGCATCAGAAACTCGATGATCGCGAACTCCTTGGGCAGGAGCTCGATCTCGCGCCCCGCGCAGTAGAGGACGCGCTCGATCAGGTCCAGGCGGAGATCGCCGACCACCAGCTCGTTCACCGCCTCGGCCGCCATCTTGCGCCGGGCGAGCGCGTCGACGCGCGCCGTCAGCTCGATGAACTCGAACGGCTTGGCGAGGTAGTCGTCGCCGCCGGCGCGCAGCCCGTCGACGCGCTCGTTGACGGCCGAAAGGGCGCTGAGGATCAGGACCGGCGTCGAGACCTTGGCGGCGCGCAGCTCGGTGAGCAGCGACAGGCCATCGATCTCCGGGAGCATCCGATCGAGCACGATCACGTCAAAGTTACCGTCGAGGGCCTTGCGTAGTCCGATGCTGCCGCTCGGCGCTTCGTCTACCTGAAATCCGTATTCCGCGAGGGCCGACCCGATCTCGGCGGCGACCCGCCGGTCGTCCTCGACTACCAATACGTTGGCCATTCGTTTTTCCTTCTTATTTTGTATTCGCCGGCCCTGTCTGGTCTCCTGCGGCTCGGAGGGAGGAGTGCAATTATCCTCTTCGGTCCCGGAGTCAAATGGGGTCCGATCGCGGCCGGCGGTCTGCATCATCGGGGCGGCGAAGCTTACGGGAGAGCGGGGGCTCTGGACCATGCGCCTCACTCCGCGCTCGCCTGCTCTGAGAGCTTGGCTGTCGGGCCCTGCGAGGCGACGGAACTCCTGGGGTTGACGCGGCTGCCGTCCTGGAGGCCGGCGGGCGGGTTGAGGACCACGGTGTCGCCGCTCTCGAGGCCGCTGCGCAATTCGAGGCGCGTGCCGAGATCGCGCGCGATCGTGATCGGGCGCAGCCGGACGGTGCCGTCGGCCCCGACCACGGCGACCCGCGTCCCGTCCGCGTCGAAGATCAGCGCCTCGGACGGCACGATCACGCGCGGATGCGTGCGCGGCACCGCGAAGGTGACGGCGACGTAGAGACCGGGCCGGAGAACCCCGTCCGGGTTGGCGACGTCGACCTCGGTGTCGAGCGTCCGCACCGAGGATCGGAGAGCGACCGAGCTGCGCGACACCGAGCCGGAGAACGCGCGGTCCGGGATCTGCGCGACCTGAACGCGCGCCTTCACCCCGTCGCGGATGCCCACGGCGGCCGATTGCGGCACCTGCACCGCGACGCGCAGCACATCGGTGCTGTCGATCGTGAAGAGCGGCGTCCCGGAGCCGGCATCGCCGTGGACGAGATCGCCGACATCGACTTTGCGGGCGGTCACGATGCCGTCGAACGGCGCGACGACGTTCTCGAATGTGGTCAGCGTCCGGAGCCGGTCGACGGTCGCCTGCTGGGCGGTGATGTTGGCCTCCGCGACCTTCACCTTCGCCTGCGCGGCGGCGAGTGACGCGGTGGCGGTCAGCATCCCGGCCCGGGTCTGGTCGGCATTCTGCTTCGAGGCCCAGCCTTGCCCGGCCAGGGTCGCGGTGCGGGCATCGGTGACGTTCGCGAGCGTCACGCTGGCCTCGGCCTGCTCCACGTCGGCCCGCGCGACCGCGAGCTGCGCCTCGAACTGGCCGAGTTGGGCCTCGGCCTGCCGGGCCTGCTGATCGAGGTCGGGCGCGGTGATCCGGACCAGGAGATCGCCCTTCTTCACCCGCGACCCGATGTCGACCCGGCGCTCGGCGATGTAGCCGGTGGCGCGGGCGAAGATGTCGGCATGGTCGAAGGCCTCGGTCTGGCCCGGCAGGGTCAGCATCATCGGCCCGTCATCCACCTGCGCCGGCCCGGTGCGGACGTTGGGCACGAAGTTCACGGCCTCCGACTGCGTCACCAGAGAGGCCTGATAGGTTTCCCAGTGGCGCCACGCGCCGAGCCCGAGGGCGCTTCCGAGCGCCAGGAGCGCCACGAGGAACGGGCGCTTGCGCGGCGGCGGCGGCACGGCGTGGACCAGCGCCTCGCCGGCCTGGTCCTGCCGCAGCGGGTCGATCTCGACCGCAAGCCGGTGCGCCCGCGCGGCGGCTTCGGCGCCGCTCCCGGGGGCGTCGTTGAAGTCGGTCATCAATAATCCTCGAGGGGCTTGATCGGGTTGCGGCGGAGCAGGGTGTAGAGAAGGGGGACGAACAGCAGGGTCGAGACGGTGCCCATCCCGATCCCGCCCATCACCGCGCGGGCGAGGGCGGCATTCTGCTCGGCGCCTTCGCCCGCCCCGATCGCCATCGGGATCAGTCCCAGGAACATGGCGGAGGCGGTCATGAGCACCGGCCGGAGGCGGGTATGGCCGGCCATCAGGGCGGCCTCGCTGGCCGAGCAGCCGGTGGCTTCGCGATGCTCCTTGGCGAAGGTGACGAGCAGGATCGAGTTCGCGCTCGCCACGCCGACCGACATGATCGCGCCGAACAGGGCGGGGATCGAGAACGCCGTGCTGGTGATGAACAGGCTCATCACGATGCCGCAGAAGGCCAGCGGCAGGGCGGCGATGACCACGAAGGGATCGACCCAGGTCTGGTAGTTCAGGACGAGCAGCAGATAGACCGCGACCAGCGCGATCCCGAGCCCGATCTCGATGCGCGAGAAGGCGCTCTCCATGCTCTCGATCTGGCCGCGCACGAGAATCTTGTCCGGAGCCGGGAGCCGGACCTGCTCCTCGGCGACGATCCGGTCGACGGCGTTGCGGACGCTGCCGAGATCGGCGTTCTGGACGTTGGCGAGGATGTCGTAGGTCGGCTGCTGATTGACGTGGTTGATCACCGTCTGCTCGGGACGCCGCTGCATGGTGGCGATGTTCGACAGCAGGATCGGGATGCCGGGCCTGTCATGCGCGGTCGCGTGCACGGAGACCGGCGTGTTCATCAGCTGCGTGATGTCGGCGTTGCGCCATTCCGGCGTCTGGACCCAGAGCTGATACGGCATGCCGGACTTGGGATCGGCCCAGAAGTTCGGGCTGACCTGGAAGGAGCCGGAGAGCGAGACGTTGAGGTTCTGCGCGATGGACTGTTCGCTCACGCCCATCTCCGAGGCGAGCCTGCGGTCGACGTTCACGTACATCTGCGGGGCGTCGACGATCTGATGCAGGTGGACGTCGACCGCACCCCGGACCGCCCCGATGCGGCGGACGAGGTCCTGCGCTAGCGCGAGGTCCTCGGCATCGTGACGCCCGGACACCTGCACGTCGATCTGCGCGACCGTCCCGAAATTCAGGATCTGCGTGATGATGTCGGACGGCTGGAAATAGAAGGTATCGTCCGGCAAGGCCTCGTGCAGGATCTGGCGCAGCCGCTTCTCGTAGTAGGAGATCGGTTTGTGCTCGCCCTTCAGGTTGATCAGCATCTGTCCGTCATTGTACGCGACGAAAGAGGCGTCCATGAAGGCGAAATTGTAGTTCGAGGCGGGTAGGCCGATATTGTCCAGAATGAGCCCGAGCTCGTCCTTCGGGACGACCTGTCGGACGACGTCCTCGACCTGCGCGAAGGTCTTCTCCGCCTGCTCGATTCGCTCACCCGGCCGCGTGCGGATGTGCAGGGTCATCTGGCTGGATTCGATCTGCGGGAAGTAGTCCTGCCCGACGAAGGGGAAGATCGCAGCTGTCACCGCGACGACGGCGAGCGCGCCGCACAGCGCGCGGGCGGGATGGCCGAGCACGGCGGAGAGGAGGCCGACATAGCCGGCGTGGAAGCGCGCGAAAGCGCGCTCGAACGCGTTGCGGAAGGCGAGGGGCCCGCGCAGCGGATACCGGAGGATCCAGGCGAGGGGCCGAGTCACGCCGCCGAGAATCCGGCCGAGGACGGAGCGGCGGGGCGACGCCCCTTCGGTCTCAGCGATCGGGCCGCCGTGGTGCCGTGCGTATTCCGGGGCGACGAGGACGTCGATGAGGATCGCCACGAGCGTCCGCGACAGCAGGTAGGAGGTCAGCATCGCGAAGACCACAGCCTCGGCCTGCGGGACGAAGAGGTAGCGGGGCGCGTCGGTGAGGAAGAAGACGGCCGAGAAGGCCGAGCAGATCGCGAGCGTGGAGATCAGGGCCGGCTTGGCGATGCCGGCGACGCCCTCCACCACCGAGCGCCGGAACGAGAAGCCTTCCTCGAACATCCGGAAGGTGTTCTCGATGGCCACCGTCGCGTCGTCCACCAGGATCCCGACGGCCAGGGCGAGGCCTCCCAGGGTCATCACGTTGATGGTCTGGCCCAGGGCGACGAGGATCGACAGGGAGGTCAGGATGCAGAGCGGGATCGAGACCAGCACCACGATGGTCGAGCGCCAGGAGCCAAGGAACAGCAGGATGGCGAGACCGGTGAGCCCCGCCGCGATCACCGCCTCGCGCACCACGTCGGAGATGGCGTCGGAGACGAAGACCGACTGATCGAACAGCGGCGTGATAATCATCCCCTTCGGCGCGGCGGCGTGGATGTCCGGCAGGGCGGCCTTGACAGCGTTGACGACGTCCAGGGTCGAGGCCGCGCCGTTCTTGAGGACCTGCAGCAGGACGGAGTGGTGGCCGTCGGCGCGGACGACGTTGATCTGCGGGGGCGCGCCGTCCCGGACGTGGGCGACATCGCGCAGCAGGACCGGCTGGTTGTTCTCGACCTTGATCGGGATGCGGTTGAGCTGATCGATCAGCTGCGGGCTCGAATTCAGCCGCACCGTGTATTGCTGCGTCCCGATCTTCGCGAGACCCGAGGGAACCACGAGATTCTGCGTGAGGACCGCGTTCAGGACATCGAGCGGTGTCATGCCGATCGCGCGCAGCTTGGCGGGGTCGAGATCGACCATGACCTGACGCGGCGCCCCGCCGTAGGGCGACGGCAGCGTGGAGCCCGGCACCTCGGCGAGCCGCCGGCGGGTCCGGTACTGGGCGTAGTCGAAGACCTCGGTGAGCGGCAGCTTGGAGGACGACAGCGCCATCTGGATGACGGGCACCGAGGACGCGGAGAAGCGCATGATGACCGGGGGCTGCACGCCCGGCGGCATGCGCGAGCGGATCGCGTTCATCGCCGAGTCGACCTGGGTCATCGCCAAGTCGATGCTGACGGCAGAGTCGAAGTAGATCCGCTCGGTGACCGTGCCCTGGATCGCCGTCGACTCGATCCGCCGGATGTTGTTCACGTTGCTCGACAGCGAGAACTCGCTGTAGTTCGTGATGCGCTGGACCATGTCGGTCGCGTCGAGACCGTTGTAGGTCCACACCACGACCACCACCGGGATGTCGACGGCGGGCAGCACATCCTTCGGCGCGACGGCGATCGAGCCGAGCCCCGTGAGGAACATGAGGACGGCGAGAACATAGAAGCTCTTGCGAAATTTCAGGGCGAACCGGACGAGTTCCATGAGATCAGTCGGATGTCCTGCCGTGGCCTGGCCTCGTTCCGCGCGGCGTGTCCGCTGGACAACGAGCCGATCGAGCCTCGTTTGCGAAGAGAAGCCTGGGCAATAGCCCGGCGCGACGCAGATATAGCCTTCGTAAAATCGCTGTTCGAATGAATTCGGCACGACAAACTGAAGCGGTTTTAAGAAACTTAAAACGACACCGGTTCTCTGAAGTGTGAGACTGATCCGCCACCGGCCCATCCTGCGCAGCGGATCGCTATCGCCGTTTCTCGCACCGGGTATTGAAAAAAGATTTTGAAAAGAAATTCGATCTTTGCTGGCGTAAATCTTATTTTCTTGCGGCCCGAGGTCATCTTGTACGATCGTCCCGAAAACGGGACTGGCCGATCCGGCGAAAGCGGTCGGGGCGGGGGGGGGGCGGTTATGCTGAATGCGCAGCGGAAAGCTGTCCCTGGAATGCCCGCGTGAAGGTGGTCCCTCCTGAATAGACCGGCCGCCGATCTCGCGGCGGCGACGTCATTCCAGCCTGAGAAACTCGGCGACCGGCCTGCGCGCTGCCGATCACGCGCGCTCGGGGAGAAACGCGCCCATGGTCAGACGATGTTCACGGCTCCTCGTCTTGGCGCTGTCGCTTCCGCTGCAGATCGGCCCGGGCTGTCCGAGAGCGAGATGCCGGCGGGCGGTGCGTTCATGAGCAGCTACACCGCGGATCCCTATTTCGATCCGCGATCGCGGTACGCGCAGGTCCACTCCGCCGGAGACATCCGCGGACAGCCGATGATGGCTGAGCCGGGCGACGCTCAGCCGCCCTGCAAGCTGTTCGACACCGCCTGCGCGGACGCCTTCGAGCGCTCTCGCCCGCACGCGTATCGCTAGAGCCGTTCGTCGAAGGGGCCGAGAGCGGGCGACGAGCCCGCGCCGAGCGCGCGACAGAGCCCGCCGGACCGGAGGCGATCAGGTCAGAGAGTCGTGCAGCCCCTTGCCGTAGCGGGGCGCGAAACCGGCGCTCGGGTGCCGCCCGCGCACGATCCGGCGCACCCGACGGTCCGCGCCCCGGCAATCGACGTGCGGGATGGAGTCCAGCCGAGCATGCCATCCCGGGCGCCGTGGTCGACATGGTCGCCGTTGCAGTGGCCGACGACACGCGCGGGGCCGAACATCGCGTCCCTACCGCGGCCGGCCCGGTCGGAGCCGCTGCGGAAACCCCTCGACGGCGGCGCGCAACCTGGGAAACGACGCGCTGTCCCGCGCGACCACGCGGCGGCCGCCGAAAACTGTGAATCCTTGTACCAGGTTATATCTCGTCGCCTTTGTGCACTCTATTTCATCGAACATTGCACGCTGATCGCGCGCTGGATGAGCGATGATTGAACAGGCCCCACGGATCGCGCGCGAATTCCATGTCGGTGTCGGCGGCGAACGCTGGGCGCTGATGCGCGACGGCCAGTCCGGGCAGCCCTACGTCTCCCATCGCCCCTGTGATGACGCGCCGGAGGTGCAGCTGGATCTCGGCTCGTTCCTCGTGCTGTTCACCGGGGAGGAGCGGGAGAAGCTGCTCGATCTGATCGCGTCGCTGCTTCCGGACGAGGCGCACGGTGATGCCGGCACCCGGTCCGGGGCGGTGCGGCCGCTACCCTTCGTCTCCCGGTGGCTTCCCAACCGGCAACCGAAAGCCCCAGGATGAGGCGGCCCGACGCGGGTTCTAAGCGCAATTGGCGTCAGTTTGTGAACGGCTTATTGAACTGTGGCGGTCTAGTCTTCGGCGCTTGAGCGCGGAGTACTTATGGATAACCAGCGCAACGCCCGGCGCGTATCCGTCAACTTGAACGGACGCATCTCGGTGGCCGGCCACCCCGCCATCCCCTGCGTGGTGCACGACATGTCGCGGTGGGGCGTCCGCCTCAGGCTCGTGGGGACCGATCGGGTTCCCTCCGCGTTCACGCTGACCATCGACGCCACCGACAAGGTCATCGGCTGCGAGACGGTCTGGAAGAATGCCGACGAGATCGGGGCTCTGACCGACCTGATGGAGTGACCGCCGGCCGGTGCCGACGGCTCCACTGGGGCGCGATCGATCAGCCGAGATCGAAGAAGCCGGGGCTCCGGGCGATCGGCGCCCGCCCGGCCAGTCCAGCGAGGTCGGGTCTCGGACGGGTCAGCTCCGGTCGGCCGGCGCAGTGGGCCTCGATGGCCGCCGCCGCCGCGAGCAGGTCGGCGTCGCCGCCGCGCCGGGCCACGACCTGTACGCCGAAGGGCAGGCCGGCCTCGTCGACACCGAGCGGCAGGCTGATCGCCGGGTGGCCTGCGAGGGTCACGCCGTAGGCCAGGGCCAGCCAGTGGAAGTACGAGCGGGTGGCGGCACCGTCGATCTCTGTCGGGTACAGCTCGGTCCAGGGGCGGGGCGAGAGCGTGATGGTCGGGCTGATCAGCAGGTCGTACCGACGGAAGAAGTCCACGAAAGTCCGGTAGATGGCGGTCTGGACGCTCGCCGCCCGGGCATAGTCAGCGAGCGTGTAGCCGAGGCCTTCCTCGACGTTCGTGCGGACATTCGGTCCGAGAAGGTGCGGCCGGGTGCGGTAATTGTCGAGGTGGAGCGCGAGGAACTGCGCGGCCCGGAGGATCGCGAAGGCCTCATCCGCCCCCGCGCAGTCCGGTGTCGCCGTCTCGGCGGTGGCGAAGAGCGGCGACAGGGAGGCGACCCGGTGACGGAACACGCGCCGGACGTGCTGCTCGGTCGGCGCGAAGCCGAAATCCTCCGTGAACGCGACGCGGAGGGCGCCGAGGTCGAGCGCGCGGTGCGGGTCGTAGCGATCCGCGCGCCCGCGCACCGGCTCGCCCGGCAGCGTGTAGGCGAGGGGATCGCGCGGATCATCGTCGGCCATCGCGCCGAGCATGAGGGCGGCATCGCCCACCGTCCGGGCCATCGGCCCGTTCACCGGAAGATTGGCCCAGCCGAGCCCGCGACGCTCGTTCGGGACCAGTCCGGAGGACGGGCGCATCCCGACGATCCCCGCGTAGGCGGCCGGGTTGCGCAGCGACCCCCCGGTATCCGAGCCGGACGCGAGCGGGACCATGCCGCAGGCGAGGGCGACCGCCGAGCCACCCGATGAACCCGCCGCGGAGCGCGTCGGATCGAAGGCGTTGCCGGTGGCACCGTAGACGGTGTTGCGCGTGTTCGCGCCGGCCGCGAATTCAGGCGTGTTGGTCTTGGCCAGCACGATGGCTCCGGCCTCGCGCAGCCGCGCGACGAGGCCGAGGTCCCGCGCCGGGACGTTGTCGGCGTGGATCGGGCTGCCGTAGGTCGTGCGCAGCCCGGCCGTGTCCTCGGTATCCTTGATGCCGACCGGGATGCCGTGGAGCGGGCCAAGGGGCTCGCCGACGCGGACCGCGGCCTCGGCTCTCCGCGCCGCGGCCCGCGCCCGCTCGGTATCGAGGGCGACGACCGCGTTCACTGCCGGGTTGATCCGGGCGATCCGGTCGAGACACGAGTCCAGGAGTTCGACGGGGGAGATATCCCCGCGCCCGATGAGGCGGCGCAGGTCCACCGCGGACATGTCGCAAAGGTCGGTCACGGCGTCATCTCCGTCAGAATTCGGCACGCGGATCGATGGGAACGTCGTCAGGCCGCCTGCGGCACGACGGCGGTGGAGCGGCTCCGGATGGTCAATGCGACCAGGGTCGCGACGGCGGCGGCGGTCAGCAGGAAGTCGAACGCGGCGTCGTAAGTGCCGTAGTGATCGACCAGCAGGCCCATCACCAGGGGCGCGATGAAGCCGGCGCACTGGCCTCCCAGATTGACCATGCCGATGCTGGTGCCGATCTGATCGTCCCGCATGAGCTTGGTCGGGAGGGCGAAGGCCGCGGCGAAGACGAACGATTTGAAGAAGTAGGTGATCGACTGGAAGGTGATCACGCCCGCGATCGTCGGTGCCTGGTACATCAGATAGAGGAAGATTCCGGTCAGCATCGTGCTGACCACGATCATGTACTTTTCCCGGCCATCGAAGAATCGAATCATGACCCAGCCGCCGATCGCCGTCGCGATGCTCGCCATGATGAAGGGGAGGGGCGTCAGCAGGCCGACCGCCTTGAGGTCGAGACCGCGCGCCTGAAGCAGGTAGGTCGGCATCCACGCGTCGAGGCCCTTGTTGATGCAGCCGAGGCCGAACCAGACGAGCATCAGCTGCCACAGGAGCGGGTTGCGCAGGAGTTCGCGCGCCGGAGCCGACGGGCCGCGTCCGGCGCGGGCTGCGCCGGGGACCTCTGCGGGGGGGCGGTGCGGGATCATGCGGTCATAGACGAGCCCGAAGATGAGGCCCGCGGCGCCGACGATGAAGAAGGCGTGGCGCCAGCCGAAATAGATCAGCAGCGGGGCCATCACCAGGGGCGCGAGCAGGCTTCCGACGTAGTTCGACGAGATCATCAGCGACGACATCTTCGGGCGTGCCGGTCCGGTGAACTGCTCCGAGACCGCCTTGATGCAGGCCGCCGGAAAGCCGCCCTCGGCCAGACCGAAGATCAGCCGGATGACGATCAGGGACGTGAACGACCACGCGAGCCCGGTCAGCGCGGTGAAGATCGACCACGCGACGGCCGTGCCGATGACGACGTATTTCGACCCGAACCGGTCCGCCAGCCAGCCGCCGGGCAGCTGCATCAGCGAGTAACCGAAGAAGAAGACGCTCAGGACCACGCCGTACTCGGTCGGACTGAGGCCGAACTCCCGCCCGATCTGGGTCAGGGCCAGCGCGATCGCGGCGCGGTCCACGTAGGAGATGCAGTAGGCGGCGTACAGCAGCGCGAAACCCAGATAGGGTCGGCCCGGTCGCGCGGGCTGGGCGGGGTCCATGGTCTGGCTCCGGTTCGATAAAGCGCGCGCGGAGCCGAATCCCCGCGCAGGTTGCCGAGTCGGGCTCGGCCGCCCGTGCACGCGGCGCCGAGGGCCGCGCGTTCTCCGATCCTCAGCCGGCATCGATGCGCCGGCTCGCGCCTCAGCCGCGGGCGAGGGCCGCCTCGAATTCCTCGGCCGGGAGGTGCGCGCCGCCGGTCGTCCAGATCACGTGGGTGGCGTCGGCGCGCGCCTCCGCGGGCAGTGAGGCGGCGAAGCGCCCGGCAGCCGCGAAGCCGGCCGCCGCCGAGGGCTCCAGGCGAACGGCGGCCTCGGTCCACATCACCTTGAGCCAGCGATAGAGCGCGTCGTCGGGCACCGTGACCACGGCCGCGACGAGCTTCTCCAGCGTCCGGGCGACGAGCATCGACGCGGAGGCGCAGGCCAGCCCGTCCGCCGCGGTGCGATTGTCGAGGCCGACATCGTAGACGCTGACTGAGCGGTCGAGGCCGGCGGCCAGCTGGACCAGCATGCACGGGGACGCGACCGGTTCGACGAAGACCGGGTGCACCACGTCGCCGAACAGCAGCTTCAGCCCGAAGGCGACGCCGCCCGGCGCACCGCCGACGCCGCAGGGCAGGTAGACGAACAGGGGATGCGCCGGCCCCACCGCGATACCGGCCTCCGCGAGCTGCCGCTGCAGGTCGAGGGCCGCGGCCGCGTAGCCGAGGAACAGATCGACCGAATCCTCGTCGTCGACGAAATGGGCGTCGGCCCGGCCGGCAAAGGCGCCGCGCGCCGCAGCGACCGCGGCGCCGTAATCGCCGCGATGCTCGACGACGCGGGCGCCGAGTTCGCGCAGGCGCTGCTTCTTCCACGCCTTGGCGTCGTGGGACATGTGGACCTCGACCGCGAAGCCGAGCGCCCGGCCCATCAGTCCGACGCTGAATCCGAGGTTGCCGGTGCTGCCGACCGCGATGATGTGGCGGGCGAACAGGGCGCGGAAGTCCGGATCGGCGAAGGCCGCGTAGGTTTGCCCCTCGGCGAGCAGGCCGGCCCGTAGGGCCAGTTCCTCGGCGTAGGCCAGGACCTCGTAGACGCCGCCGCGCGCCTTGATGCAGCCGGTCACCGGCAGCGCGTGGTCGGCCTTCACAAGCACGCGCCCGGCGGCCCCGTCCAGGATGTCCCGGGCCAGCGGTCCGTCGAGCGGGACGAGCGGCGAGTCGATCCGGCCGGCACCCTCTTCAGGGAACAGCCGGGCGAGAAGCGGTGCGAACCGGTTCCAGCGCGCCACGGCCCCGTCCACGTCGGCGCGGCCGATCGCCAGATCGGGCAGCACGGAGGCGGTGGCGGTCAGCGACGGGTTCGTCCAGATCGCGGGGCTGGCATGCCTGACGGCATCCGGGATCCGGTCGCCCCACTGTCGGGACTGCATCTCGACGGCCGCTGCCATGGCGCTTCCGATCCTGCTGGGTACGTGCGCGCCGAACCTGCGCGAAAGACCGACGGGCGGCCAATTATATTCTCTGGTGCAGCCTATTAGGCCAGCTTATGATCGCGCATGCCCGTAAGGCTCGATGCGCGCCTGGTCGGCGACCTGTTCTTCTTCCGCGCTCTGGTCGAGGCGGGCGGGTTCGCCAGGGCGGGCGACCGCCTGGCGGTGACGCAGAGCGCGGTCACGCAGCGGATCCAGCGGCTGGAGCAGCGCCTCGGCTACCCGTTGCTGGAGCGGGGCGCCCGCGAGATCCGCCTGACTGCCGAGGGCCACGACCTGTTCGCCGCGGCGCGGAACGGCTTCGACGGGATGGGCGAGGCCCTGCTCCGGGCGGAGCGGCGCGCGGGCCGGGAGACGCTCCGGATCAGCTGCATACCCTCCTTGGCATCGGAGTGGCTCGCGCCCCGATTGAAAGCCTTCAGCGACGGGCATCCCGGCATCGACGTCGCCGTCTTCGGGGAGACCCACGACCTGGACCCGGACCGCATGGCGCAGTCCGGCATCGACGTCGCGATCCGCTACGGCCCGGCGCCGCCCCCCGGTGCGACGGTCGTCTTCGACCATCCCGAGCCCGTCTACCCGGTCTGCGCCCCGGCCTACCGGGATGCGGCCGCGACGCCCGGCGGGGCCGTCGTCCTGCTCCACGACGCGACACCGTGGGAGGCCGCGGCGACCGTCTCGGAGGAGTGGGATCGCTGGTTGCGCGTCCACGGGGCGCCCTGGGACGGCCGGATCCAGAACCTCTACTTCAACCTCGCGCAACTGGCGCTGCGGGCCTCGCTCGGCGGATCGGGCATCGCGCTCGGACGGTCACTGATCGTCGCGCCCTATCGCGCCGACGGGCGCCTGGTGCCCGCCTGCGGCGAGGCCGTCATGAGCGGGCTCCGGTACTTCGTTCTCGTGCGTGCCCTGCCGCCCGCGGGGCCGGCGGCAGCCTTCGTCGACTGGCTCGGCCAGAGCATGGCGGGGCCGCCGGGCTCGCCCGAACCGTTCCTCCCGGACGGCGCGCTGAACCGCGAATAGGGACGCGTCCGGCACGCGCGACGGCCTTGCCCGGCGCCCCCTCATCCCGGACGGAAGCTCTATCGGTTGGCGGACAGATCCGTCGACAGCGCGGTCGCCAGGTGGGCCACGAAGGCGGTCACCTTGGGGCTGACCAGACGTCGGGACGTGTGGAGCGCCCACAGCTCCGTCGGCGGCCCCTCGAGCCAGCCCCAACAGGCCAGCCGTCCGGCCGCCACGTCACCCCCGACCAGCGAGCGTGGCAGCAGGGCGGCGCCGGCGCCCGCCACCACCGCGTCGCGCAGCGTCGGCAGCGAGGACAGCCGCAGGACCGGCACGGGCGCGAAGGCGCGACGTGTCCGGCCATCATGGACCTGCCACGCCTCCTCCGGACGCGGCGTCCAGCGGACCGCCGCCGGCACAGGCGTCACGTCGCTCTCGGCCGACGTATCGGGGCGCGGGAGATCCGGCGGCGCCACCAGCCAGAGTTCGTCCCGCAGGACGCAGCGCCCGACGAGCCGCTCGTCCGGCTTCGGATTGACCCGGATGATCACGTCGAAACCCTCCTCGATCGGATCGACGAACCGGTCCTCGGCGCAGATCTCCAGCTCGACTTCGGGATAGGCGCGGGCGAAGTCCGCGGCGACGCGGCCGAGCTGCGTGTCGGACAGGAGGAGCGGAGCACTCACCCGGAGGCGCCCACGGGGCCGGTCCAGGCCGCCACCCACCACCGCGCCGGCCTCCGCGATCTCGCTGAGCAGCGGCCCCGTCCGGGCATGGAGGAGCGCGCCCGCCTCGGTCAGGCGCAGGCTGCGCTCGCCCCGCTCGATCAACCGCGCCCCGAGGCTCGCCTCGAGCTCGGACACGCGGCGCGACAGCGTCGCCTTCGCCCGCCCGCTCGCCCGGGCGGCGCGGCCGAAGCCGCCGTGAGTGGCGACGAGGTTGAAGTCGGCGAGCGCCGAGAGGTCCATAAGCTGTTCCATATGCGGGACACCCAGTCCCGATCCTGCCATCTATGGCTCAGAATAGGAACGGCGCATCTTCGGGACATCGGCGGCCCGCCCCGGGCCTCCGCGCTTCAAGGAGATTCGTCATGACCATCCTCGTCACCGGTGCCACGGGCCGCATCGGCTCCGCCGTCGTCGATCACCTCGTGGCGGAGGGCGCCGCCGTGCGCGCCCTGACGCGCGCGCCCGAGACGGCGCGTTTCCCGTCGGGCGTCGAGGCCGTCCGCGGCGATCCCGCCGACATCGACGCGATGCGCGCGGCGTTGTCGGGTGTCGATACCCTGTTTCTCCTCGTCGCCAACGTGCCGGACGAGCTGACCCAGGCGATCACGACGCTCAGCCTGGCCCGAGACGCGGGCGTGCGCGGCATCGTCTATCTCTCGGTCTTCAAGAGCGAGGCCTACGTCGACGCCCCGCACTTCACCGGCAAGCACGCCGTCGAGCGGATGATCGCGGCCCTCGACCTGCCCGCCACGGTGCTGCGACCCTCTTACTTCATGCAGAATGACTTCGCCCAGAAGGAGCCGCTCCTCGGAGCGGGAATCTTCGGCGTGCCCGTCGGGCAGGCCGGCGTCTCGATGGTCGACGTGCGCGATATCGCCGAGGCGGCCGCCATCGCGCTGCTGCGCCGCGAGCGCGCGCCGGAGAGGCTGCCGGCCGAGACCTACGACGTCGTCGGGCCGGATGCCCTGACGGGCGACGCGCTGGCGGAGATCTGGACTCAGGCCCTCGGGCGCGCGGTGCGCTACGGCGGCGACGATCTCGACGGGCTGGAGCAGCGGCTCCGCGGCTTCGCGCCCGCCTGGCTCGCCTATGACCTGCGGGTGATGATGCGCCGCTACCAGGAGGACGGCGCCGTCGCGACCGAGGCCGAGGTGGAGCGCTTCGCCACCCTGCTCGGCCGCAGGCCCCGCAGCTACCGCGCCTTCGCGGCCGAGGTCGCCCGCGACTGGCGGGGCGCCTGACCGCCGAGCCCAGGCCCGCCTCGACGAGGCCGCCGCTCCGCCGAAGCTCAGCCGCTGCTTCATCTTCGAGCTCCCGACCGCCTGCATCTTCTGCGGTCAGCGCGTCGAGGCTTGGTCGGCGGGGATCGGGGAGCGACGCCGCGCTTCCCGGTGTTCCCCTCACTCCGAACGCGCGACCTGCGCGCGGAACAGCGTCGCGAGACTCCGCAACGTCCTGTTGTGCGGCTCGGCGAGCGACACCGTGTAGGCGCCCGGATCGATGTGGGGGACGGCGGCGGTGATGCGCACCGTCCGCTCGTCGATCTGGAGCACGGGCGCCCGCCACGTCTGACCGTTGGCGGCCCGGAACACCGCCAGCGTGTCCTTGCCGAGTTTGGGCGCGGTTCCCGGAAACGCGACTTCCGCGGCCCAGAGCTGCCCCGGCGAGACCTGGGGTGCCTCGTCGGTGTCCGGGAGACTGTGGTGCAGGGTCAGACTGTGCGGCGGCCCGCCGACGAGTTGGCGCGGCTCCGGAACGAAGCGCGCCGGCGGCTCGGTGTCGGGTGCGATGAAGATCGACGCGACGTCGTCCAGGGTTCGGAGGCAGCCGTCGGCGACCTGGACGATGGCGAGCGCGTAGCGACCGAACGTCATTCCCGCGACGTCGATCTGGCCGGTGAAGCCGGACGTCGCGGCGGCGGGTTCGCCATACCACTTGGCCACGTCCGGACGCAGATCGCTCTGAAGCGCGACCCACGATGTCCCGCTGCGACCCGTCAGCCGCAGGTAGATCGCCTTCGGCGCCGGTCCCGAGACGTGCAGCCACCCGCGCAGAAACACGGAGGCCCGCGCGACGACCGACGAGAGATCCAGGCTTCGGTTGAGGCGCTCGTCCGTGCGCAGCACGTCGAGGCTCCATCCGCACTCGCTGCGCCGGATCGGCCTCGATGTCAGGCGCCGGACTTCGTCGGGCAGATCCGGCAGCGGGCGCGCCCGTGCGCCCGCCGTTGCGGTGGACGGCGCGGCCGGAGGACGAGCGGCCTCGTCCCACTGGATCGCGCCGCTGGTCCACGAGGCGGCGTTCGTCCGCACCCCCAAGGTCTCGAGCCGGAGGTCGAACCCGTGCCGCAGGTGGCTGGGTACCCGTCCGTGGCGGACGGGCCGGGCCTCGATCAGGCGCTCGTAGAGGGTGCGTACCGATACGAGGTGGCTGCCGACGTCGGGGAAGGATTTGCGGCCGATGAGGGCCTGCATCCGGCCCAGGCGTGCGCGATCGTAGTGTAGCCCGATGAGACGCGCCCTGACGGCGCCGGCGTCGTCAGGCGGCACCTTGAATCCGTCGATCCCTTCTGCGACGCGCTCGGCAAGGGCCCCGATATCGGCGACGATCGGGACGAGGCCCGCCTGCCACGCTTCGGTCAGCGCGATGACGAACGTCTCGGGCCAGGTGGAGAGGTGGAGCGAGACATCGCACCCGGCCAGCAGGCCGCCGATCGCGTGCTGCTCGTAGGCGCCGGTGACGCTCACCTGATCCGATCCGAAGCCCGCGACCGCGTCGCGGTACGGGTCGTCGATCCGGCCGATCACCTTGAAGTGGATGGGATAGGCCTCGCAGCTGCGGATCAGGTTGATCGCCTGCTGCCCGCCCTTGTGGGCCGCGAGGTTGCCGAGGATCGCCACGGTCAGCCGATCGGCGTCGCGCTTGCGCCGGGCGACCGACCGCACCTCGGCGGGCGCGGCGCTCGGCGCCACCATCGGAATCGCGACGATCCGCTCGGCCGGAATGGCGGGATAGTAGCGCCTGAGGTATCGCGCCGTCTCCGGTGTGCTCGTGACGAACGCGTCGATCACGTCGGTCACCAGGGTCATCATGCCGTCGCGGCGCGCCTTCGACCCGGGCGGATAGTTGTTGCCCGAGATCAGGCAGGCGTCGCACTGGTCCGCGCCGCGATTGACGACGTCGCAGAATCGGCCGGTGTGATCGAGCAGCAGCCAGCGCTCGCAGATGAGGAAGTGATCGTGCAGGTGATAGACGGTGGGTATGCCGCAGGCCCGCGCGATGAGGGGCAGGGACAGCGGGACGTGCATCAGATGATGGATGTGGACGAGATCGACCTGATGCTCGAACAGCAATCGCTGGAAGAGCCCCTCCACGAACGGGTCCGTTGAGAGCGGCGGCGTGACGGCGCCGCAGGCGAAGCTCTCCGCGATCCCCGGACCCTCGAGCCGCAGCGCCCAGCGCCCGTCGCCGAAGACGGGGAACAGGAACAGGATCCGGTACGGCTCGCCGAGTTCAGTCAGCAGTTCCTGATAGACCTCGACCCCGCCCCCGTGCCGATGTCCCAGGCGGTTGTGGGTGAGCATCAGGACCGTGCGGGTCGCGGTCGCCGCCCGGTGCGGCCGACGCGTCTGCGTCTGCCGGTGGTCGATGACCGCGTCCAGGATGGTCGCCACGCGGTGGTCGTAGAGGTGCTCGGCGCGGGTCCGGGCCTGCGCGGCGCGGGCGCGCGCGATGCGGGTTTCCGGGTCAGTCAGGGCCGCCAGGATCGCGTCGATCGAAGCGGCCTCGTCGCCGCAGAGGGCGATCTCGGCGCCGGGCGCGTAGTACGCGGCCGTCTCCGGCTCGGGCGAGACGACGACTTGGTAGCCCCCGGCGAGTGCGGTCTCGAACAGCCGCGGTGGCGGCGTCGAGCCGGTCGCCTGATCGGCGCGCGCCGACGAGAAGATCCGGGGCAGGGTCAGCACGACGCGACTGCGGTTCGCCAGAAGGGCGAAGTCCCGGTTGCCGCAGCGCCAGTCCGTGACGAGCGCCTCGTCCTCCAGTTCGGGCGGCCCGATATGCTCGTTCCACGGCAGCGCCAGCTTGAACTTCACGTCCCGCGGCAGCTTCGCCGACAGCGCGTTCAGGGTCGCGACCCGGTTCGGCCACGCCGTTCCGATGAAGAGCAGATCGTAGCGGTAGCGCGCGTCGTCCTCGATCACCGCGAGATCGTGGAAGAGCGACGAGGCGCCCAGCGCGAGGTGGTTGGCCCGACCTCCATAGGCCGCGACCGTGGCCCGGTCGTTCGTGAAGACCAGATCGAAGGCCGCCGACCCGCGCACGTTCGCCTCGCGCTCGTACGGATCCTCCGTGGTCCAGAGCACGCTGGTGCGGGCGAGCCCCGCGAGCCGCCCGACGAGGGGCGCGTGCGCGCGGGCGCCGCCGAACGCGATCAGCGTGTCGAGGCCCTGCTCGACGAAGGTGACCAGGGCATCGCCATGCCCGCCGACCTGGACCCGGCCGACCGCCGGATGGCGCCGCAGCGCGTCCGCGATGGCGAGCACGAGGTAGCGGTTGTGCGTCTGCGGCTCGGTGTCCAGCAACAGGATCGACAGGTCGGACATGGTCGGTCGGGTCTGCTCTGTGGCGACGTGATCAGGCCATGACCGTCAGGCGGCTGAGATCGAGCAGGCGGGCCGCCCGGTGCCGGTAGGTGTGGTCGCGCAGCGCCCGCGCCTGCGCCCGGCGCGCGATCGCCTCGATGGCGGCGGGCTCGTCGAGCGACCGCTCGATGGCGCGCGCGATGTCGGCCGCGCCGTCCACCAGCAGGATTTCCGTATCCGGCTCGAAATGCTCGCAGACTTCCAGGCCCGTGACGAAGAAGGCCTGCGCCGAGCCCGACAGGGCGACCTCGAAGGTCCGCGGCCCCGGCGTCGCCTGCGGGAGCGACAGCCGGCGATTGGCCACGTCGAGGTCGCGGCCGATATTGAGCGTCAGCCGGGCCGCCGCGGCGTAGTCGGCCATCTGCGCCGGCGTGAGGCGGCGGTTCACCGCGCACCGGAGCGTGTCCGGCCACCCGGCGCCCAGGATCTCCACGACGTGGCGGCACAGGAGATCGTCGATCCGACGCATCAGGGCGATACGGTTCGGGTAGGCGACGCCGCAGAAGAACAGGACGGTCTCCCGCTCCGCGACCGGGACGATCGGTCGGAAGTGCCGGTTGGGCGCGGCCGCCAGGGGCAGGTGATGGACGTCCGGGTGACGGTAATGCTGCGCCGCCCAGGAATCGTTGCTCACGACGATGTCGGCGTAGAGTTCCGCCTTGAAGGCGTAGTCGAACTCGTACGGGTCATCGGTCAGCCAGAAGATCAGCACGCCACCGACGGCGTCCACCGCCCGGCGAAGCGCGCGCAGATCCGCCAGGTCAGGCACGAGGCTTCCGACCGCGACCACGACATCCGGGCGAGACGCGCGGATTGCCGCGTCCGCAAGTTCCAGAGGCGTCTGCGCGACCCGCTCAGCACCGAGAAGTTCGGCAAAGCCCTCGGCGAGATCGCTCCGGATCCCGGGATTTCGATTGAGCGCATCGGGGAAGGTGCTCGTGACCAGCACGTGCGGCCCGGCCAACGAGATCGCGCTGACGAAATTCATCCGTAATTACCCAGGCCTATGATGGCAGGGTTCAAGCGCCGGTGGTTTTGAGGATGGTGCTGAAGGGGCTGCTGCCTGTGATGCGGGCGGTGTCGACGACGGTGCGAATGGCGGCTTCGCCCTCGGCCGCCCACATGGCGCGATAGCCGTTGGTCACCTTCCGCTGCACGACAGCGGGACGCAGCAGCCGCTCGGAGCCGTTATTCGTCGGCTCGACCTTTCCGGGATAGGCGAGGAAGACCAAGAGCTGATCGCGCGCACGGCTGATTTTGGCCTGCAGGTCGCGGGTCAGATCACAGCGGCTCGGCGTGGCCAGGATAGCGCCGAGTTGCCGATCCAGGCTCCGGCGCTTGGCCGAGAGCGTCGAGGCAGCCAAGTCTGTGACGCGCTCGGCCAGGGCGAACACGCTCTGTAGCCAGAGTTGCAGGCGCCAGGGGACGGGATCGTCGCTGACCTCGACGGCGTAGGCAACATCGCGGGCCAGATGCGCCAAGCAGGTCTGGTGCTTATCCGCATGGCCCTGTTGGGCGGTGTAGCGGTCGGAGATCCATACCGCCGGTCGGTGTCCGTCCATCATCTCGCGCACCACGACAGCACCGCGCGTCGGAGACGGCGTGTGCACCACCGCGTCGCCCGAGTGGAACAGCCAGTGATAGGCGTTCGAGCCTTCGATGCGCACGCCGGTCTCGTCGCAGGCGACGACCTCAGCCCGGCGCAGGGTCGTGATGGCCGCGTCGCGACCCGGACGGAAGCAGCCCTGCGCGCGGCGGAGCAGGTTCATCAGCCCGCCCTGGCTGAGCGTGAGGCCGAACAGGTCGGAGAGCACCGCCTGCAACCGTTCGTACGAGAGCGCCTGGAAGGTCTTCAGGTACGTCGCCACCGCATGCAGCCGCGGACCGAAGGGCGTGCCGCGCGCCGCCTCCGGCACCGGTGCGACCACCCGCTCCCCACAGCGCGGGCAACGGACCGCGAGCCGGCGGTGCTGCGTCACGATCGGCGCCACCGCGGGCAGCTCGATCTGCTCGGCGACGCTGACGACCTCTGCCGGAAGAGCGGCGTGCAGGCTGGCGCCGCAGCACGCGCACGCCTCGGGACGATGCTCGACGAGCGTATCGGGATCGTCGCTCACGACGCGGCTGTGACCCTCGTGACCGGGCTTGGCGCCGCCGGGCTTGGAGTGCTCCCGCTGCTCCTTGCGATCGGTCGCGGGCGGCTTGGACGAGGTGCGCGACGTCTTCTCTGGCCGCTGCAGCCGCAGCACCAGCTCGATCAGCTCTTCGCGGCTCAGCCGTTCCAGTTCGCTGCGGCCCATCTCACGAGAGAATCAGCGAAATCCGTCCCGCGCAAGGGCGTGGGTAATTACATTCATCCCTATTGACCTCGGCGAGACAGGCCAGTTTTGTTTGCAGGTTAACGCCAATTGTAAGTAGACACGCAACTGTCGCGTGTCCATTTCGGACATTAATTTCCCCCACTCTCCTGTCGCGCGGGAAATTCCGGGCAGTCTACTGTTGGCAATTAGGAAGTATGGAACGGGATAAACTGGCAATAGGCGCGCCGACCCCACCGGGTGAGCCGTGCGCGGAGGTGCTGCACCCCTTCCTGCCGTGGTTGACCGGCAGCCTTCTGCTGGTGGGACCGAGGCCCGACGCGGGGAGCAGGGCGCGCTGGGCACCCACCGCCGCGGTGGTCCACACGGCGGATGGCGCCGACCTTCCGGCCTCGACGCGCTTCGATGCCGTCGTTCTGCTGGGTCTCCTGTTCCGACGAGACGACGGGGGCGGGTGCGCGCTCGACGCGACGATCGCCTGGGCTCAGGAGCGGCTGCGACCCGGCGGGCGGCTGATCCTCGTCGTCGACAACGCGCTGTCGCTCCACGGCCTCGCCTCGGGGTCCGAGACGGCGGGGGAACGCGGCTTCCCGAGCCTCGAAGGGCGCCCCCGATCCGACGGCGCCCGGCTGCCGACGCGGGCAGGTCTGAAGCGGTCCCTGGGGGCCCGCGGCCTGGTCCATCAGGACTGGTGGTTCCCGTTTCCGGACCAGGGGCGACCCCTGAGCCTCGTCGCCGAGCGCGGATTGGCGCGGCCGGGTGGGTTCGACCCCGGAATGCTCGCGATCGGCGCAGCCGGCCCGGAACCCGCAGCCTGCGCGGGCGCACTTTTCTCGCCCCGGCGCGCCTGGGGGCCGGTGGCGGATCTGGGGCTCACCGGCGATCTGGCGCCGGCCTTCGCGGTCGCGGCGTCGGAAGCGCCGCTGCCGCCGGATGACCGGCTGGCGATCCACCTCGGACTGCGCCGCCGCCCGGAATTCGAGCGTCTGGTGACCTTCGCGGATGCCGGGTCGCGGATCGCGGTGCGCCGCGCGCGCGTGAACCCTGATCTTCCCGCCGCGGTCGCAGGGGTGACGAACCTGTTGCCATCGGAGACCTACGCGCCCGGTTCCCTCTGGTCGGCGGATCTCGAGGCGCGGCTCGCGCGGGAGGGCTGGTGCCCGGACGCGGTCGCCTCCTGGGCCGGGACGTGGCTGGAGGCCGTCTCCCGCTGCTTCGCGGCCGGGGCGCGGATGGGACCGGACACGTTCCTCCCAGCACGGGCGCTCGACGCGATCCCGAAGAACCTCGTCTCGGGTACAAACCGGACGTTCATAGACCTGGAATGGGACCTCGGCGTCCCTCTGGACGCGGGTCATCTCGCCGTGCGCGGCCTCGTCAACGCGCTGACCGACGCGCCGGACTGGCGGCCCGGCGGAGGGTCCGGCCTGATCCTGCTGGACGCCCTGCGCACCCTGTTGCCGAGGCTCGGATACGCCCTGGACGATGCGCAGCTCGCCGACCGGCTGGCCCGGGAGAGCCGGTTCCAGTCCATCGTCAGCGACCGCGTGATCGAGCGCGGTCTGGGCTGGGCGGCGGCGACGCGCCTGCCGGCCGGCGGTCCGGCCCGCAGCGGCGCGAATCCGCGCGCGGCGCTCGTCGAGGCGTCCGCCGAGATCGCCCGGCTGCGCGAGGAGAATGCGGCCCTGCGCGCCGCGCGCACCGCCGACGCCGCCGCGCATGCGGACACCGAGTGCGAGAGCGCCCGTCGCACCGACCGCGTGATCGCCTACGCGGCCGAACTGCACCGCGCGCGCGACCACCTCCAAAACACGCTCGACGCCCGCCGCGCTTCGTCCGCCTACGGGCGCCGTCTGCCCCTTCGCCTCCTGCGCCTGCTCAGAGGGACCCCGTGATGCGGCTGCTCGTGGCCTGTGACCACCTCGCGCTGACGGGCGGCCTCCTGCGCTTCGAGCGGGTCGGGCGCGTGCTCGCGCGTCGCGGGCACACGTTCTCTTTCCTCACGTTCGGCACGGGCGAGGACGGGTTCGAGACGCGTCACCGCGTCCTGCACCCCGAGGAAGCCGCGCGCGAGAGCTGGGACGCCGTCATGGTGCCGGGCGGCGGTTTCCCGGATGCCACGATCGAGGGTTTCGCGGACCTGCGGGCCCCGAACTTCGGCGCCCGGATTCAGCACTTCCTCAACGCCCCGGCGCGACGGGACGCCTACGCGCGCGTCACGCGGACCTTCGCGCCCGACCTCGTCGTGGCGAACAACGCCCACTGGGACGATGCGGCCCTCGACGCCCTCGGCCTGCCGTGGCGCCGACTCGTCGGTGCAGTCGATGCCGGCCTGTTCGCGCCGCCCGTCTCGAGGCCGGCGCGCGGCGCGCGGCACCGGCTCGGCGGCATCGCCAACAAGCGCCCCGCCGCGCAGCTCGCCGCGCTCGACAGGCTCGGCGACGCGTGGGCGCTGCACTGGTTCGGACGGCCGGATTGGGGGCTCGTGGGCGCGCGCGCCGATCTGGTGGCCTCGGGCCGCCTCGTCGTCCACGGGCCGCTGGTCGAGGCCGACCTGCCCGCGTGGTACCACGGGCTCGACGCGTTCTGCAGCGCGGAGGCGCATGCCGGCTGGTGCAACCCGGCCGCGGAGGCGATGGCCTGCGGCACGCCGCTCGTCACGACCGTGCACGGCACGCTGGCTTTCGCCGAGGACGCCGTGACCGCCCTGGTGGTGCCGGACGGTCCGGACGCGGCGCTCGGTGCCGCCGTCGCGCTGGCCGCGGACCGGATCGTCACCGATCCCGCCGCCGCCGCGTCCCGCGCCGAGGCGGGACGGGCGCGGATCCGGGCGCTCGACTGGGACACCTACGCGGACGGGCTGCTCGCCGCCGTCGCAGAGGCGATCGCGCTGCGGGCCGACCGGGCCACGGCGGCGCGCCCGTCCGGCACGCCGCCCCGCGAGACCGTGCTGCGCCTCGCCGACCTCGCCCGCCGGGACGGGGCGCTGCCGGAGGACTTCGACGCGCTCGGCTATATCCGGCTGCATCCGGACCTCGCGGCGCTGTTCGAGCACGCGTGGCAGGGGCAGTTGCACTACCTCGAGCACGGCCGGCGGGAGGGCCGGATCTACCCCTCGAACCTGACGCGGGCGCAGCAGAAGGCCGCCCAGGCATCGCGGATCGCGCTCGCGGTCGACGGGCTCGACGGCTCCGGCAAGTCGAGCATCGCGCGTCGCGTCGCCGAGGCGCTCGGTGCGACAGTGCTCAATCCCTTCAGCGGTCAGGTCGGCGCGATCCTGGTCCATCTGGCCCGGACGGGGCAGCACGCGCTCGCCGACGACGTAGCGCACGCGGCCGTCGCGGCGGCGATCGCCAACGCGCCGCCGGGACCGGTCGTCTTCGATCGGCACTGGTTCACCGCCTCGCAGCTCCTGTCGCCGGCCTATCGTCCGGGATGGGAGCCGCGCCCGTTCACCGTCATGTGCTGGGCCGACCGTCCCACCACCATCGCCCGCATGGTCGCGCGCGGCGTCCCCAACCCGTCGGAGCACATGACCGAGGACCGGATCGCCGGCTACCGGACGCTCGCGGAGGAGCTGCGGCTGCCGCTCCTCGACACGTCCCGCATCGCCCCGGAGGAGGGGGCCGCGCAGGTGCTGGCGATGTTGGGCGCGAACGGCGACGCGGCACGGCGCGCGTGAGTGCGGCCTCGCGGAGCGGCGTGTGAGATCGGCGCGAAGCGCGAGAGGCTGCGGGGCGACAGCCTCCGCAGGACCGGGAATTGCCGGACCCGCTCCGATATGGTCGCTTTCCGGAATCCGGTGGCGACGGCAGGCCACGGGTTTCGCGGGAGGACATGGCGTTCGTGTTGGAACAAGCGCGCGGCGACCGCGGCCGGAACCTCGTGCTGCTCGGCATCAGCCTCCTCTTCGTCGCCGCCGGTCTCGGGATGATCGTCACCGGCGCGGATGGCGGCGTCGCGACGACGGTGTTCTTCGGCGTCTGCGCGGCCGTCGCCGTCTGGCAGCTGCGGCCGGACCTCCTCGAATCGGAGAGCCGGTCGGCGGGGTCACTGGCGGCCCAGTTTCCTGGCCCAGTGACCTTGCGCGCCTCGTTGCGGAGACTCCTGTTCCTCGCCCTGATGGCCGCCGGCTTCGGCGGGGTGACGCTCTGGATCCTGCTGCACGAGACGCGTTCAACCACGATGCACCTGCTGCTGTGGCCGGGTGTCGTGCTCTTCCTCGGAGGCGTCCCGGTCCTCATCCTCACGGCGATCCGCGGCTCGGCGCTGCACCTCGACGAGACCGGATTCACCGTCGTGCAGTTGGGCCGGTCGCGGCGCGTACGGTGGCATGACGTGAGCGAATTCGCGGCGGTCGCCGCGGCCGGCTCGGGCCAACGTCTCGTCACGTTCGACGACGCGAGCGCGATCACGACCCGCCTCGGGGCAATGAACCGTCGCCTGATCGGGCGCAACGCGGTGCTGCCGGAGAACTATGGACTGGATCCCGACACGCTCGCTACGCTCCTCACGGCTTGGCGCAAGCGGGCCCTGCAGACGGAGGCCGGTCGGCTCTGAGGCGATCCGGCCAACGCGGCGGCGGTGCCGGCGCACCGTCGACGGCGCCCGGTCGACGGGCGGGGCGCGCGCGCCGGCGGCGGACGACACCGCCTGCCCGCGCCTTGACCATCGTCTCTCCAGCGTGGCCTGATCGGCGCGATGGAACCGCTGACCGACCCGATCGCGCGCGCTCGCTCTCCCGGTACGGGTCAGCCCCCGGAGGGCGGATTCGCCGCCCTGACCCCCGAGCTGAGCGTCCGGGACCTCGATGTGAGCCTGCGTTTCTGGTGCGATCTGCTCGGCTTCACGGTCGCCTACGATCGACCGGCCGCGCGCTTCGCTTATCTGACGCGAGGCGGCGCGCAGATCATGCTGTGCCAGCACAACGGCCGCTGGAGCACGGGCCCGCTGGATCCGCCCTGCGGCCGCGGGGTCAACTTCCAGATCATGGTCGATCGGCTGGATCCGATCCTCTCGGCGCTCGCCGGCGCGCGATGGCCGCTGTTCGAGGCGCCGCGGGAGGCCTGGTACCGGACGGGTCCGGTCGAGGGCGGCCAGCGGGAATTCCTCGTCCAGGATCCCGACGGGTACCTCGTGCGCCTCGCCGAGGATCTCGGTCACCGAGAACCCGCGTAGCCCCCGCCCGTCCGGACCGGGAGACGGCACCGTCGCGGCCGCAGGGGCCGCGTCAGCGCGTGACGATGCTCGGCTCCTGCCGGCCGGGACGGGGTTGAACCACGAGGAGTCCGGCCGAGTAGACCAGCGAGACGAGGAGCGCGACCGTCAGCGCGAGCGCGGCACCGAACGGTTGAATCATCACGTGGAGCGTCAGCAGGGTCAGGCCGAAGCCGAACACCCCGCGGATCGCGACGCTCGCCAAGCGCGCCATCGCCGCGCCTCCGATTCGGCGATGAAGGATGACGAAGGCGCTCGTCATCGTAACCGGGAAGGCGGCGATCACCCCGGTCCGGGCAGGACCGAGGGCGGTGCTGAGCGCCAGCAGGGCCGCGACGAACAGCGCGACGGCACTCGCGCGGATGAGCAGATCCAGCGGGCGCGGCCTCGCGACGACGGCGCTCCGCACAAGGGTCGCGCGCACCACGTGCCGGGTCGAGACGGCGCCGGCCCCGTAGACGAGGGCATTGAGCAGGAACGCGGTCGTCGGCGTCCACGCGAGCGCCGAGACCGGCAGGGCCGCCGCGAGCCACGCCAGGATCGCCGGCCCGAGGGTGGCGATCATGTCGCGACCGGCCGCCCGGTGGGCGTAGACGATCAGGAACAGGCCCATCGCGGCGTTCGCCGCGAAGCCGTTGAGGGCCGCCCCGGCGACGAACGCGGCGTCGTGCTCCATCGCCATGAACACGTAGGCCGGCCCGGCCGACACCGGCAGGCTGACGACGAGCGCGCCCCAGACCGGCCCCAGCCATTCGGCCAGGACGGAGGCGAGCACCACCACGGTCCCGGAGGTCAGCGCCCGGATCAGGGCCGTCAGCCAAATCGCCGCCAAGGTCGTTTCCCGCGCGTCGCGTCGCCGACCCGGGTCGGCATCGGAGCCGCGCCCTCGCTATCACGGGCGACCGGTCCCGGCCAAAGCGGCCGGCTCGCGAATCCGCGCTTACGAAACCGGACGGGGCGACCTGCTCGTCGGCCCGCGCGACCGCCGCCGTGCCGCCCGCGATGGTCCCGACGCAGCGGGCGGCCGTGTTTTGCGATCGCGATAGACTTTCACCCAATTCTCGACTTCAATGACCGAGATTGGTGCAGTCGAGAGCACGGATTTCGGCGCTGAGAGCCGGCCACGGCGTACCTTCCGTGGCGCTTGGCAACACCGATCCGCCGGATAGGACTTCGGATCTTCACGGCCAGCTCGGCGCACCGCCCGCGCGACGCGAGCTGGACGCGACACGCCGGAAAGATTCTGCCGACCACGATCCTTGGGCGTGGGAACGCGGCCGGGCGGCTCAGATGTAGGTCGAGGCGAGCGCCGGCGAGCCGTCCAGGGCGTGGGCCAGTCTCTCCAGGCCGTGGGCGATCTGCTGTCGGGTCGAGGGGCCTCCGAGGCAGAGCCGGACGGCCTCGGGTGGCGCTCCGGCGACGCAGAAGGGATCGCTGCCGACCACCCCGAGACCCGCCGCGCGGCCCTGGCTGGCGAAGGCCGAGCGCGTCCATCCAGCCGGCAGGGTGATCCAGATGTGGAAGGCGTGCGGGTCCGCGACGTAGGCCTCGGCGGGCAGCAGCGCGGCCGCGAGGCTCTGGCGCGCGGCCGACTCGGCGCGGACGAAGTCCACGATGGCGTCCGCCGTCCCGTCCACGATCCAGCGCGTGGTCAGCGCGGTCGAGATCGGCGACGCCATCACGGTCGCAGCGCGCAGGGCATCGCCGAGGGGCAGGGCGGCCCGCGCGTTCGGCGCGACCAGGAAGGCCAGGCGGAGCCCCGCGCCCAGGCACTTCGCGACGCCCGCCACGTAGTAGGTGATCTCGGGCGCCAGTTCGGCGAAGCTCGGCGGCGGTGCCGGGCAGATCCGCGCGTAGGCGTCGTCCTCGATGATGGTGACCGCGTAGCGGCGGGCTGTGGCCACGATGGCGTCGCGCCGCGCGCGGGATAGGGTTGCCGTGGTCGGGTTCTGAAGGAGCGGATTGAGGTAGAGGGCCTTCGGCGCGCCGCGGGTACAGGCGGCCGCGAAGGCGTCGGGGTCGATCCCGTGGCGGTCCATCGGCAGGCCGACGAGGCGCAGGCCCCGATGCGCCGCGAGGGTCCGGATGCCCGGATAGGTGATGCGCTCGGCGCAGATGGTATCGCCGGCCTGCGCGACCTGTCCCAGGATGCTGGAGAGGGCGCTGTGCGTGCCCGGGCAGATCAGGAGGCGCTCGCGCGCCGCGACGATCCCGCGACCCCCGAGCCAGCGCAGCGCGGCCTCCTTGTCCGCCTCCGTCCCGCCGAAGCCCTGGTAGCGCAGCAGGTCGGCGAGATTGCCGGACAGCTCCGCGAAGGACGACCGCATGCGGGCCTGCAGGCCCGGCAGGTCGGGCTCCGGGGGCAGGTTCATGGTGAAGTCGACCGGTCCGGGCCGCCGGGCGTGCGCGGCCTCAGCGGGACGGGTCGTGTCCGCCGGGTCGACCACGAAGGTGCCCCGGCCGACCCGCCCCTCGATCAGGCCGCGCCTGTGAGCCTCGACATAGCCGCGGGACACGGTCGTGAAGTTGAGGTCGAGCGTGGCGGCGAGCGCGCGCTGGGTCGGCAGGCGCGTGCCCGGCAGCAGGTGACCGGTCCGGATATCGTCCGCCAGCGCGTCCGCGATAGCGAGGTAATGGGGCTTGCCCCAGCGCTTGAGGTCGGGCGTCCAGACATTGTCCGCGCCGCCCCTATCGACGAACCGAACTCCCCGCCCGCTCGCCCTCATCCGTCCTGCACCCGCGTCGTGAAAAGCGATCAATGATCGATTGTATGGCTTGCAAGCACCGTACCGGGCGCCGCATCGCGTGTCACGGCTCATACGATCCGTTCAATGCGTACAATATTCGACGCCGAAACAGGCGTCGATTGACCATGGCATGCGCACGACTTGGTGATGAAATGTGCGAAAGGAAATAGATCTTCGCCGGTCGCCGACTGTCCATTGATCGCAATATTGTATGTATCGCAGGGCGACGCATTGACTGGATCCATGATCGCGCTGTTCTGGCACACCGCTTGCCATTGCCTCGGCTGATCGCGCGCAGCGCCGACTGCAGCGGTCCAGATCACCGAGGAGCGTGAGCAATGCCTGCCGTGAATCGCGAGCCGCACAAGAAGGGCGACGTTCTGGTCGACTACGAGGAGAAGGTCTTCGAGGACGTGAAGGCCGAACCGGGTCAGAAGGCGCTCGTCACCTTCCACACCGTCGCGTTCGAGGGCTCGATCGGCCTCGTCAACCTGCTCCAGGCCACGCGCCTGCAGCGCAAAGGCTTCGAGACCTCGATCCTGCTCTACGGCCCCGGCATCACCCTCGGTGTCCAGCGGGGCTTCCCGCGGCTCGGCGACGAGGCCTTCCCGGGCCATCTCAACTTCAACAACCAGCTCGAGAAGTTCATGGCCGAAGGCGGCAAGGTCTACGCTTGCCGCTTCTCGACACAGGCCCTGTACGGGCACGGCGAGGCGGCCTTCATCGAGGGCATCCGCATGATCAACCCCCTCGACGTGCTCGACTGCATCCTCCTGCACAAGCGCGACAACGCGGTGATCATCGACACCTGGACCGTCTGACGACCGCGCTAACGCTCCCGGCGGCCGCGCGGGACGCGCGCGGCCGCCGGCTCAGCCGGAGGACCACCCATGTCAGAGACGCAGATCGTGCGGGCTGCCGCGGTCCAGATCGCGCCGGACCTCGACCGCCCGGACGGCACCCTGGAGCGCGTGCTCAATGCGGTCGACGAGGCCGCCGCCAAGGGCGCGCGCTTCATGGTCTTCCCCGAGACCTTCCTGCCCTACTACCCCTACTTCTCATTCGTCCTTCCGCCCGCGCTCCAGGGGCCCGAGCATCTGCGACTCTACGAGCGCGCGGTCGCCGTGCCGGGCCCGGTGACGCAGGCGGTCTCGGCGGCCGCGCGGCGCCACGGTGCGGTGATCGTGCTGGGCGTGAACGAGCGCGACCACGGCTCGCTCTACAACGCGCAGCTGATCTTCGACGCGGACGGCGCCCTGAAGCTCAAGCGCCGGAAGATCACACCGACCTACCACGAGCGCATGATCTGGGGTCAGGGCGACGGCGCCGGGCTCGCCGTGGTCGAGACGGCAGTCGGCCGCGTGGGGGCGCTGGCTTGTTGGGAGCACTACAATCCGCTCGCCCGCTACGCCCTCATGGCGCGCCACGAGGAGATCCACGCCGCTCAGTTCCCGGGCTCCCTGGTCGGCCAGATCTTCGCCGACCAGATGGAGGTGACGATCCGTCACCACGCCCTGGAGGCGGCCTGCTTCGTGGTCAACGCCACGGGTTGGCTCACCGACGAGCAGGTCGCGCAGGTCTGCCCGGACGAGCGCCTGCGCGGCGCCTGCCGGGGCGGCAACTGCACCGCCATCGTGTCGCCCGAGGGCAAGCACCTCGCTGATCCTCTCGGGCCGGGCGAGGGCATCCTGATCGCCGACATGGACCTCGCGCTGGTGACCAAGCGCAAGCGGATGATGGACTCGGTCGGCCACTACGCGCGGCCCGAACTCCTCAGCCTGCTCCACGACGACCGCCCGGCCGCCTCCGTGCAGCGGCCGGCCCGTTCGCAGCCCGCCCACCGGAGCCTCGACCATGAGCAGCAGCCCGCTTCCGACGAGTCGTCGCGCGTCCCCGCCGGTCCCGACGGGCCTCATCGGGATGCCGACGGAGCGCCTGATCAACGCGTTGCAATCCTACGGCGTTAGGCTCGCCGACAGCCGCGCCGGGGCGCCGAGCCGCCGCGGCGGCGCCGGGCCGTCGGATCACAAGGCGATGACCATCGCGGGCCGCACCGTGATGGTGCCGGTCCATACCGAGGCCGCCTTCGACTCGCCCTTCCTCGTGCGCCCGCCGGACGCGGACGGGATCGCGGTGATCGAGCACGCGGGCGTCGTGGTCGGCCGCGTCACCTTCCCGGGGCGCCCGCGCTTCTATGCCCTCTCCACCTTCGACGGCGTGCCCTACGCGAAGATCGCGGTGCTGCACGGGCGCGACGTCCTCGCCACGACGGTGCTGCAGACCTGCATCCGCTACCAGAGCCGCGCCAAGACCTGCCAGTTCTGTTCGATCGGCCAGTCGCTGGCCGCCGGGCGGACCGTGGCGCGCAAGACGCCCGAGCAGCTCGCCGAGGTCGCCCGCGCCGCCGTGCTGCTCGACGGCGTGAAGCACATGGTCATGACCACCGGCACGCCGAACGCTACCGACCGCGGCGCCGCGATCCTGTGCGAGAGCGCCTTCGCGGTGAAGGCCGCCGTCGACCTGCCGATCCAGGCCCAGTGCGAGCCGCCCGACGACGACCGCTGGTTCGAGCGGATGCGGGCGTCCGGCGTCGACGCGCTCGGCATGCACCTGGAGGCCGTCACGCCCGAGGTGCGGGCGCGGATCATGCCCGGCAAGGCGAGCGTGCCGCTGGAGCGCTACTTCGACGCCTTCGCGGCGGCCGTGCCGGTCTTTGGGCGCGGCCAGGTCTCCACCTACATCCTCGCCGGCCTCGGCGACGCGCCGGACGCGATCCTGGCGACGGCCGACCGTCTGATCGGGATGGGCGTCTACCCGTTCGTGGTGCCCTTCGTGCCGATCTCCGGCACGCCGCTGGAGAGCCATCCGGCCCCCGGGCCCGACTTCATGCACGCCGTCCTGAAGCCGCTCGCGGAGATGCTGGGCCGGGCGGACCTGCGCTCCGCCGACATCAAGGCCGGCTGCGGGCGGTGCGGCGCCTGCTCGGCGCTCTCCACCTACGAGCGCGCGGGCGGGGCGGCGTGATGTTCGACCCCGTGCCGCCGTACCGGCCCAGCCACTTCCGGGTGAAGTTCGCGGTCGCGCCCTGGGAGCGGCGCGCCTGCGCGGCCCTGCGCCGGCAGGTCTTCTGCGCGGAGCAGGGGATCTTCGCCGAGGACGATTGCGACGCGATCGACGCGCACGCCCTCCCGATCTGCGCCCTCTCGACGCTCGGCGGCGACGCGGACGCCGTCGTCGGCACCGTGCGGATCCACGAGGACCGCGCGCGTCCGGGAACGTGGTGGGGCTCGCGCCTCGCCGTCGCCAAGCCCTTCCGCAGCGCCGCCGCCCTCGGGACCGGGCTCATCCGGGTCGCGGTGTCTTCGGCCCGCGCGCGGGGCTGCACCCGCTTCCTCGCGCACGTGCAGGAGGGCAACGTCGCGCTGTTCGAGGCCCTGCACTGGGAGAGCCTCGACGCCCTGGACCTGCACGGGCGGCCCCACCGCCTGATGGAGGCGGATCTCGCGGCCTACCCGCCGATGCACGATCCCGAGAACGGGCTCCTCACCTTCCGCAGGGCCGCGTGACCGCCGCGGTCGACACACGGGCGCTGGCCCGCCAGATCCGCGAGGCCCGCGGGGTCGGCCACAAGCGCGACATCGACGCGGTCGTGCGGCGGCTCGGTCTCGGAAGCCGGCACGCGGCCGTGCCGGTCGGCGACGACTGCGCGGCGATCCCCGACGGCGACGGGCACCTCCTGCTGGCCATCGAGGGCTTCCTCGACAGCTTCGTGGCGGACGACCCCTACTTCGCCGGCTACTGCGGGATCATGGTCAACCTGAGCGACGTCGCCGCCATGGGCGGCCGCCCGCTCGCCGTGGTCGACGCCCTCTGGAGCCCGGATGGAGCGGCCGCCGATCCGGTCCTGGCCGGCCTGTCCGACGCCGCCGCGCTCTACGGCGTCCCGGTGGTCGGCGGCCACACCAACACGCGCGCGGCCGCCGGCAACCTCGCGGTCGCGGTGCTCGGCCGGGCGGGGCCGCGCCTTCTGACGAGCTTCGACGCCGCGCCCGGCGACGACCTCGTCGCCGCCATCGACCTGCGCGGGCGCTTCCGCGACCCGCACCCGTACTGGGACGCCTCCACCGGCGCGCCGGGCGCGCGGCTGCGCGGTGACCTCGCGCTGCTGCCGGGCCTCGCCGAGGACGGCCTGGCCCACGCCGCGAAGGACATCAGCATGGCCGGCATCGTCGGCACGGCGCTGATGCTGCTCGAGTGCTCGGGGGTGGGCGGAGTCATCGACCTCGACGCGATCCCGCGTCCCGACCACGTCCCGCTGCCGCGCTGGGTGAACGCCTTCCCGAGCTTCGGCTACCTCGTGAGCGTCCGACCCGACCGCACGGCGGCCGTGGTGGCGCGCTTCGCCGCGCGCGGCATCGCGGCGGCGCAGATCGGGCGCCTCGACGGCAGCCGGGTCGCCCGGGTGCGCGACCGGACGTGCGACGAGGCCGTCGTCTGGGACTTCGCTGCCGACGCGCTGACCGGCTGCGGCCGCGAAAGAGCGGAGGCCGTGCCGTGACGGGCCTGCGCGTCGCGATCCTGACCCATTCCACGAACCCGCGCGGCGGCGTCGCCCACAGCCTCGCGCTCGCCGAGGCCCTGTGCGCCCTCGGCCACGAGGCGGTGGTGCACGCGCCCGACCCGGCAGGCCGCGGCTTCTACCGGGACGCGGCCTGTCCCACGGTGGCGGTGGCGGCCGAGCCGGTCGAGGGTGCGACGGTCGATCTCGTGCGGGCCCGCATCCACGACTACCTGCGCCACTTCGCGACGCCGGCCGCCTGCGACTTCGACGTCTTCCACGCCCATGACGGGATCGGCGGCAACGCCCTCGCGACGCTCAGGCACCGGCGCCTGATCCCGGGCTTCGTCCGCACCGTGCATCACGTCGACAGCTTCGCCGATCCCGTGCTCGCGTCGTGGCAGGACCGCGCGATCCGCGAGGCCGATCGGCTGCTCTGTGTCAGCCGCCTCTGGGCCGACTGGATCCGGGACACGCTCGGCGCGGAGGCCGGGATCGTCGGCAACGGGGTCGACCTGTCGGTCTACCGGCCCGCGCCGACCGGGGCGGACGCCGCGTTCCGGGACCGGTGGGGTCTCGGCGGGGGGCCCATTATCCTGAGCGTCGGCGGCTTCGAGGCGCGCAAGAACGCGCTCGGCATCGTCGGGGCCTTCGCGCGCCTGCGGGCGCGCCACCCCGGCGCGCAGCTCGTCGTCGCCGGCGGCGCCTCGCTCCTCGACCACGCCGCCTATCGCGACCGCTGCCGCGCGGCCCTGGCCGCCGCGGGCCTCGAGGTCGGTCGCGGCCTCGCGGTCGTCGCGACGGGCCCGGTCCCGCAGGCCGACATGCCGGCGCTCTACCGAGCCGCGGACCTGCTGGCCTTCCCGTCGTGGACGGAGGGGTTCGGCTTGTGCGTGCTTGAGGCCATGGCCTGCGGAACGCCCGCGATCGTCTCCGACCGCCCCCCCTTCACCGAGTACCTCGCGCCGACCGACGCGCTGTTCGTCGATCCCGCCGACCCGGACGCCATCGCGGACGCCATGGCGGCGGCGCTGGAGCCGCGGACCCGCGCCCGCCTGCGAGCGGCGGGGCTGGCGCGTGCGGCCACCCATTCCTGGCGCGCCTGCGCCGCGCGCCACCTCGACGCCTACGCCGGGTGCGCCCGCGGCGCGGCCGCCGGGCGCTCCCAGTCTCTCGCCGGTCCGGCAGCCCTCACGGAGTTGGAGCCATGACGTCCACGACCCGTCACGTTCCCGTCGCCATCGTCGGCGGGGGGCAGGCCGGCCTCTCGGTCAGCTACCACCTCAAGCAGCGGGGCATCGCGCACCTCGTGTTCGAGAAGCACACGGCCGCGCATACCTGGGCGACGCAGCGCTGGGACACGTTCTGCCTCGTCACGCCGAACTGGCAGTGCGACTTGCCGGGCCACCGCTACGATGGACCGGATCCGGACGGGTTCATGAGGAAGGATGAGATCGTCGCCTACCTCGAAGCCTTCGTCGCCAAGGTGAGGCCGCCGATCCGCGAGGGTGTGGCGGTCACGCGCGTGGCGCGGCGCGACGACGGTCTGTTCGCGGTCCAGACCTCGGAGGGCGACTACACCGCGGACGAGATCGTGGTGGCCTCCGGCGGCTACCACACGCCGATCATCCCGCGCCTGGCCGAGAGGCTTCCGCCCGCGATCACCCAGATTCACTCGAACGCGTACCGCAATCCGGCGCAACTGCCCGACGGCGCGGTCTTGGTCGTCGGCTCCGGGCAGTCCGGCGCGCAGATCGCCGAGGACCTGCATCTCGCCGGTCGGCAGGTGCACCTCGCCGTCGGCGACGCGCCCCGCTGCGCCCGATTCTACCGCGGCCGCGACGTCGTCGCGTGGCTCGCCGACATGGGCTACTACGAGAAGACCGTCGACGATCACCCGCTGCGCGACGGCGTCCGGGACAACACCAACCACTACGTGACTGGTCGCGACGGTGGCCGGGACATCGACTTGCGCCGCTTCGCCCTGGAGGGCATGGCGCTGCACGGCATTCTCGACGACTACGCCGACGGCGCGCTCCGCTTCCGCGACAACCTGCGGCGCTCGCTCGACCAAGCCGACCGGACCTACAACGGCATCAACGCGGCCATCGACGCCTACATCGCCGAGGCCGGCATCGCGGCGCCTGTCCAGGCGCCCTACAGCCCGGTCTGGGAGCCGGGCGAGCCCGTCACCGCGCTTCCCCTCGAAGGATCCGGCATCACCAGCATCGTCTGGTGCATCGGCTTCGCGCCGGATTTCCGGTGGCTCGACGCGTCCGTGTTCAACGGCGCCGGGCGGCCGAAGCACCGGCGCGGCGTCACGCAAGAGGCGGGCATCTCCTTCGTCGGCCTGCCCTGGCTGAACACCTGGGGTTCGGGGCGCTTCGGCGCGGTCGGCCGGGACGCCGAGTACATCGTGCAGGTGATCCAGGCGCGTCTCGGCGCCGGCGCGGTCGGTCTGAAGCGGGCGGTGTGAGCCGGGTTCTCGTCGGGGCAAAGTTGCGCCGGCGCGCGTCGCAGATATTGCGGCTATTCGGGCCGGACATGCGGGGTATCCGCAGCACCGAAGCGCCGTTGGGATCCAGTGTTCGGCGTCGTACCTCGTTCAGATCCCGGCTTGTTCGCCTGTATCGCATCGGTTAGCCAAGCGCCGTTGCGGCGTCTGAGCCGCGGAGACCCAGGAATTATCCATGCGAGGACGTATCGTCGGTGTCGGGATCGCGACGGCTCTATCGGTGATGACCGGCGCGGCATCCGCCGAAACGTTGCCGGCACGCAAGGCCGGCTTGTGGGAGAGCAAGACCACCTCGACCGACGGCAACACGACGGCGCGCCAATGCATCGATGAGAAGACCGATCAGATCGCGCAGGCCGCGTTCGGCGGTGGGCAGAACTGCTCGAAGCGCACCATCGTGAAGACGAGCACCGGCTACAAGGGCGAGACGGAGTGCAAGCTCGGCCCGATCTCGGCCGCGGGCAACACCGTCATCACCGGTGACTTCAACAGCAAGATCCACATGGAGGTGGATACGACGCTGACGGGCCTGCCGAACGCCAAGGAGCCCATGCGGCGCCAGATGGTCATCGACGCCACCTATATCGGTCCCTGTGAGGCTGGACAGAGCCCCGGCGACATCATCCTGCCCGACGGCAAGATCGTGAAGATGCCCCAGCCGGCGCCCCGATAGGCGTCTCGACAGGCTCGTCGGGCGTGGGAGAGGCTGTGGGAGCTCCGCACACGCCGCACGCGCGTCGCACCCCGTCCTAATCTCTGCGGCGCGCGCCACGGCGTCCGAGTGGCTCCGATCCGCGGCGAGGATCCATGCCGCGAGGCCGGCGCCGGCCCACGCCGGCGAGCAAGCTCAATTTATGGGATATTAAATACATTCGGCTAATCGTGCGCCCTGCAGCCGCAGAATTGTTCTATTCGGCTGCCGCGAGGCCGCCGTGTCGCTACAGAGTGTCTCAATTCGCACAAAACTCGTGGTCGCATTCTCGATTCTGACCGTCTTCGTGGTCGGACTCGGCATGCTCGGGCTCATGAGTACGCGCAAGCTCCGCGAGCAGGCGGTCGAGATCGATACGAACTGGATGCCGAGCATCCGCGCGCTGGGCGAGATCGACACGCTCACCGCACGCAGCAGCGGTCTCCTGCTGCGTCACACACAGGCGACCGATCCGGCGCTGCTCGCCACCATCGAGAAGGACATGGACAGCTTCGATCGGAAGCTGGCCGACCGGATCGCCGTCTACAAGGGGCTGATCAGCTCCCCCGACGAGCGGACGCTCTTCGATGCGTTCAACCAGGAGTCCCAGACCTTCAAGACGGTGCGCAACGACGTCGTCGACCTGTCGCGGGCGGGGAAGAAGGCCGAGGCCTATCAGCTCTACGAGACGAAGGGACTGATCCCGCGTCGCGCCGCGTCCAAGGCCCTGGAGAAGCTGATCGCCATCAACAACGCCGGCGCCGACGCCGCGCAGGCTCAGAGCACCGCGATCTTCAACGAGACCTGGACGCTGAGCCTCGTCGCCATCGGTCTCGCCGTGGCTGTCTCGGTGCTGTCGGGCGTGATCATCGTCCTCGGCGTCACCCGCGGCATCGCCTCGGTGGTGCGGCCGATGCAGGCGCTGATCGCCGGCGACCTGTCGGCCGAGATCCCGTACCAGGGCGAGAAGACCGAGATCGGCACCATCGCGTCCGCCGTCGCGGTGTTCAAGCAGGGGCTCGTCCAGATGAAGGCGCTGGAGGCCGAGACCGCCCAGGCGCGCCTCGCCGCCGAAGAGCAGCGCCGGATCGGCATGCGCCAGATGGCCGACAGCTTCGAGGCCGCGGTTGGCGGCATCGTCGGGCAAGTCTCCGCCTCCGCGACGGAGTTGCAGGCCACCGCCGGCTCCATGTCGGCCATGGCGGGGCAGACCTCGGCGCAGTCCGGTGCGGTCGCGGCCGCCGCCGAGGAGGCGGCCTCGAATGTCAGCACCGTCGCGGCGGCCGCCGAGGAACTCGGCGCATCGGTCCAGGAGATCGGACGTCAGGTCCAGGGCTCGGCCGAGCTGGCCCGTTCCGCCGCCGGCGAGGCGGACGAGACCGGGGCCCTCGTGCAGGAACTCAGCACCGCCGTCGCCAAGATCGGCGACGTGGTCGGCCTGATCTCCTCGATCGCCGGTCAGACCAACCTCCTGGCGCTGAACGCCACGATCGAGGCCGCCCGCGCGGGCGCGGCGGGCCGCGGCTTCGCGGTGGTGGCCTCGGAGGTGAAGGCCCTCGCGGAGCAGACGGCCCGGGCGACCGGGGAGATCTCCACCCAGATCGGCCGGATCCAGGGCGTCACCGGGCAGGCGGTCTCCGCCATCGGGACGATCACCGGGCGCATCCGCGAGATCAACGGCGTCGCCACCTCGATCGCGGCCGCCGTCGAGGAGCAGGGTGCGGCGACGCAGGAGATCGTCCGCAACGTCACCCAGGCCGCGCAGGGCACGGGCGAGGTGACGAGCAACATCGCCGGCGTGGCCGGTGCCGCCGAGGAGACCGGCGCCGCGGCGAGCCAGGTTCTGGGCGCCGCCTCCGAGCTGTCTCGCCAGTCCGAACACCTGTCGGCCGAGGTCGGACGGTTCCTCGCCACCGTGCGCGCGGCCTGACGCGCCGCGCGACGAGGGCAGCGCTCGATAGTCAATCGCCGGGGTGTGCCGCAGCACCTCGGCGGGGAAAGCTTGAGCTTACATCAGGGTCATACCGCGAACACAGTCGCGGACCTGATGGAGACTTCGATGACCCGCGTTGCCCGCTTCACCCTCGCCGCTGCCGCTGCCGCCGCCACCGTCGCGGTTCTCGCCGGCACCTACGTCGAGATCCTGGACCGCGCCCTCCCGATGCACTTCGTCTGAGACGGCGGGTGCGAAGCGGATGAAGACCGCATCCCGGGACGCCGCCGTCCGGCGACGGCGCCCCGGGATGCGGGAGGGAGGTGGCCGATGAATCGATTCCTGACTTCCGTCGTCGAGGCCGCCCTCGGTTTCGGCGCGGCCGTGCCGCTGATCGTCGACCCGTCCGGCGATCCGCCCGCGAGCTCGAATACCGGCACGCCCGAGACCGGCGCAAATGCGATCCGAGCGTGAGCGCGCCTAGCGCTTCTGCGTGTTCGGTGCCGACTGGTCGGTCTGCGGCTCCATCTTAGTGGAGTCGGGCTTGGTCGGCGTGCTGTTCTGGGCCTGCTTGTCATCGCAGCATGCGAGACTGAGCAGCAGTAGCCCGGCGAGCGCGATGCGCGTTCCTACCGTCATGGATCCTCCCTGCGGCGTGTGAGCGGCGCCCGTCCGCGGGCGGGACAGCGCCGCTCGCGCCGTGACGCGGTCCCGTCAGCGGCTGCCGGCCGGCGGCTTGGAACCGGATCCGGCATCGTTCGGGCCGGTGCTGTTCGTCGTGCCGGAGCGGCTCATCGAGCCGGTCGACGGTCCGCTCCCGGCGGCGCCCGGCGTGGAGCCGGACCCCGCATCGCTCGGTCCGGTGCTGTTGGCCGTGCCCGACCGGCTGGTCGCACCGCCGGTATTCTCCGCGGCCGCTGCGGGGATGGCGGCCGCGAGAAGGGCGGCGATGGCGAGACTCGTGAGCTTCATGGCGGATCTCCCTCTGGTCCGGCAATCGCGCTCGCGGAGCCGTTACCGGTCATCCGGGCAACCGCACGCCGCCGCGCCTGTTCCGGCCACGTCTTCGACGCGCCCGCGCGGGTGCCGGATCAGGATGCCTCCGGCGGCGCGTCCGGCCGGACTGCCGCCGGGGTAGCTACACGCGCCTGCTCGTCCGGCATCCGGTAGCCCCGATCCCAGGTGGCCCACGCCTCCGAGTCCGGCGGATAGGGGTTCGCGGTGATCGGATCGCCGCGATCGCGGGCGTGGCGCCCCTCGTCGCTGATCGCGGCGGGTGAACGGGTCGATGGCGTCATCGGCACTTCTCCAGCACTGACGTCTCGATCGCGGTCCGGGTCAGTGGACGATCGGGGCCGGCTCGGCCCGCATCTGCGAGCCGGAGGCGGTGACGCGCCACACGGCGCCGCCGACATCGTCGGCAATGAGGAGCGCGCCGTGACCGTCCATCGCCAGCCCGACCGGGCGCCCGCGAGCGTGTCCGTCATCCGTGAGGAAGCCGGTCACCACGTCCTGGGCCTTACCGGCCGGCCGGCCGTTCTCGAAGGGGATGTAGACCACCTTGTAGCCGTTCAGCGGCTCACGGTTCCAGCTGCCGTGCTCGCCCACGAAGGCGCCGGCACGATAGGCCTGCGGCAGACCCGCGCCGCTGGAGAAGGTCATTCCCAGGGGCGCCACGTGCGAACTCAGCGCGTAGTCGGGCATGAGTGCGGCGGCGACTAGGTCCGGACGCTGCGGCATCACCCGCGGATCGACGTGGTTGCCCCAGTAGCTGTAGGGCCAGCCGTAGAAGCCGCCATCCTTCACCGAGGTCATGTAGTCGGGCACGAGGTCGGGCCCGAGCTCGTCGCGCTCGTTGACCACGCACCACAGGGTCTCGGTCTGCGGCTCGACGGTCAGGCCGTTGGGATTGCGCAGGCCCGTGGCGTAGAGCCGGTGCGCGCCGGATGTCCGGTCGATCTCCCAGATTGCGGCCCGGTCCTTCTCCTCGTCCAGCCCGTTCTCCGTGATGTTGCTGTTCGATCCGACGCCGGCGTAGAGCTTGGAGCCGTCCGGGCTCGCGGTCAGGCTCTTGGTCCAGTGGTGATTGATGCGGCCCGCCGGCAGGTCCACGAGCTTCACGCCCGGCTCGGTGATCGCGGTGTCGCCGGACTTGTAGGGGTAGCGCACGACCGCGTCGGTCTCCGCGACGTAGAGGTCGCCGCCGACCAGCACCATGCCGAAGGGCGCGTTCTGCTTGTCGAGCAGCACGGTCCGCTGCTCGGCGACGCCGTCGCCGTCGGCATCCCGCAGCAGGGTGATGCGCTGACCCGGGGTCTCCGCGGAATGGGACTTCCGCTCGAGCCAGCCCATGATGATCTCCTTGGGCCGGTTGATCGGCGGCGTCGGGCCGCCGCTCTCCGCCACCAGGACATCGCCGTTGGGCAGGACGAGGAGCGAGCGCGGGTTCTTCAGGCCCGTTGCGAGGGCCTTCACTTGCAGCCCGGATGCGCCCTCGGGCGTCTCGCCGTCCTTCCAGCCGACCGCGCTCGAGACGTGCATCGGCGGCAGCAGGTACTGATGCAGATCGGGCAGTGGCGGGTTCGGTCCGACCTGGGTCTGCGGGTCGATGGGATCGGGCCCGCAGGCGGCGAGCGGAAGCAGAACGCCGGCGACGAGGAGCGGGACGCGCCGGATCATGCCGGCTCCTCCGTTCGCATGCCGACACCGTGCCGGTGCACCAGCGCGGCGCCGCTCCAGCCAGTGACCAGCAGGATCAGCACGACGACGGTCGACAGGATCAGACCGGTCGGCACGACCGACGTGTAGGCGTCGCGACTGTGCACCAAGACGTTGATGAGGCTCAGGACCAGAGCCACCGCGTTGCCGGCGGCGTGGATCCAGGCCGGCCGAAGGCGGCGGATACCGCGATCGCCGAGAAAGTCGATGAGCCCCGCCACCGCGGCCAAGGTCGACGCGATCAGGCCGACGCTGAGGAGCCAGGCCGAGAAATTCGCCCACTGCATGTTGGCCGTGAGCCAGTAGGCGATGTCGGTCACCAGCGTCCCCACGAAGCAGACGACCGGGATCGGGACCAGCATCACGTGGATGGGGTGACCTGCGATTCGGGCCGTCGCTTGCGGGGTCTTCGGGATCAAGCCGGGATCCTCGGCGGACGGAGCTGCTTCGATGCAGGATGTACCGGCGGCCGGAGCCGAATGTTCCCGGCTCCGGCCGCCAGGCGAGGTCCTACGCTCTCGCGTGGCCGAGCGATGTCGGTCGGTATGAGGTCGTTCTGTCGACGACCTGTGCAGAGGGATGGGCGGTGGTTAAAGCAGAGCCGCCCGGCCCGATCTGCCGGAACGCCCGCTCGCCGATCTGCACGCGCTTCCGCTGACGCCTGCGGTCACGGGCGTGCGCCAGGCCGTATGCCCGCCGCTCCCGCGTCAGTGCGATCGATCGGCGCGATCCGGTGCTCGGCCTTTCGTGCTGTGGGTATGGTGGCTGTCCCGCTCGCCGCCCCCACCGGAGACGTGGGACTTCGAGTCGTTGGTCGGGCTTCCCGGCGCGGGCCCGTGTTCCGCCGCGTCGTGCGGCTTCGTGGCATCCTGATGGCTGCTGCCCGGTCCGCCGTGATGACGGTCGGCTGCGGGGGTCTTCTTCGATGTGCTCATACCGTTCCTGCTGATGCGCCCGCCGCGCTGGCCGTCTCTCCGAAGATCCGCGCGGCACGAAACCGGTCGGCGATGTCTGGCCAACCCTGCGGGTCCGACGGTGTTCCTGCGGGAGCGGTGCCGCGGCGGTACGTTCGGACTCGGGAACAGGCCGATCCGCCGTTCATTAAAGCGGCGGGTTCGGCGCAGAGGAGGATTCTCTTGGACGGCTCGTCGCGTGTCGCCGCGCTGACGGCAGGAGCCGTCACGCTCGCAGCCGTCGGCCTCGTCGCCTGGGCCCGGCGTTCCCGGGTCAGCGTCCGTGCCAAGCTGGTGAACGACGTGGCGCTGCCGCTGTGCGGCATGAAGCGCAGGGCGCGCGACGCGCAGGGGCTGCGGCGCGAGATCGCCCGGCACCGGCGGATCGAGCCCGCACGGCCGACCCTCTGGCAGCGCCGCGAGCGCAGCGTCCGAACCGACCTACTGGACGGCGCGGAGGTGATCACGGTCAGCCCGCGCGGCGGAAGCTCGGGCATCACGATCCTCTACCTTCACGGTGGCGCCTGGGTGTTCGACGTTCTCGGTCCGCATTGGCGTATCGTCGACGCCCTCATCGCGCGCACCGGTGCCCGGGTGATCCTCCCGCGCTACCCGCTGGCGCCCGAGAGCACCTGGCGCCAAACTTACGCGTTCCTCGAGGAGCTCCTGGGCTCGATCGGCGCTGAGGCGCGCGACCGGCTGATCGTCGCGGGCGATTCGGCGGGAGGCTGCCTGTCCCTCGGAATCGCGCAGCGGCTGCGCGCGCGGGGGGAGCCGCTCCCCGCAGGTCTGCTGCTGTTCTCACCCGCGCTCGACCTGACGTTCTCGGATCCCGGGGTGGCGGCCATCGCGCCGCGAGATCCGATGCTGGCGGTGCCCGGCTGCCGGGAGGCGGCGCGCCTCTGGGCGGGCGGCACGCCGCTGACGGATCCGCGGATCAGCCCGCTGTTCGGGTCCCTCGAGGGGCTCCCACCGACGGCGATCGTCACCGGCACGCGGGACATCCTTCATCCGGATGCCCTGCGCCTGTCAGACGGCTTGGCGCGGGCGGGGCGCGAGGTGGCGCTGTACCGGTATCCCGGCCAGTGCCACGTCTTCGTCGGGGCGCCGATCCCCGAGGCGACCCGCGCCCTCGACGAGGCCGGCGCCTTCATCCGACGTCGTGTCAGCGCGTCCGACGCACGCCGTCAGCGACCTGTATACCCCGAAGCTGCGGCCGCCTCTTTCAGGCGCTCGAACGCCGTGGCGTAGCGCTCGCGCAGGAACGCGGCGTTGGGCGGGATCCGGCTCGGACAGAGGTTGTCCTCGGTATCGGACATCTTGATCAGCAGCGCCGCGAAATTGCCGGCGGCGATCAGGGCCGTGACCCGCTCGGAATAGGCGGTCCGGCTCGGCGGCTTGGTGAGAAGCGTCACCGTCTCGACGATGTCCGCCTCGAAGCCGGCGGCGCGGAGGTCGGCTGCCGTGCGCGGCGTGTCCTCCAGCACATCGTGCAGGAGCGCGGCCTGCATGACTCGCATCGGGTCAATGTCGAGCCCGTCGATGAGTCGGGCGTGACCGGCCCGGGCCTGGGCGGCGTTCGCGACGCGTTCCAAGTGCCGCATGCACGGCTCGCCGCCCTTGTCGAGCTGGCCCGCATGCGCGGTGAGGGCGAAGGTATGGGCATCGAAGATCGTCGGCACGCACCCGGCTCCCCAGAACGACCGACCCGAAGCTACGCCGCGCCGGCCTTCCGCTCCGGGAATTCGCCCGCCCGCCGCGGCGTTCCCGCTCAACCGGCCGCCGCGCCCGCCGCGCGGCGCCGTGACGCCGTACGCTTCGTGGCGACGCGCTTACCACATTTCGTGGATGCGCAGTCTTCGCTGTCGATTCAAAAGTTCACGTTGGCAACACTATTGCCCAGCTCCCGTGGAATCGCCATCTCTTGTTCCGTAATCGGACAAGCGGCGGGTCGCGCTTCAGGATCGAGACAATGATGTCCGGGACACTCGAGAAGCCGCTGGATGTCGGTGGGCCGCTGAGCCGCCGGGCGGCGGCGCTGGCCAACGTCCGGTGGTTCCGCGCGCTGGCGTGGCGGGCCCTGCGCGACGGCGGTCCGCGGGCCGAATTGCGCGCGTCCAACGCGCGAGCCGCGGCGCGGATCGTGCTGCGTCAGGCCAAGCGGGAGGCCCTGGTCGCCCGGCTGGCGCGTCAGGCCCTCGACACACCCCTCTAGGCGCGGTCGCGCCGCGTCGGGGCCGCGGGACCGCTGGGTCGGCCGGGCACTGCGCCCGGCCGCGGCGTTGGTGAGCGTCAGCGCTTGAACTTGCCCTCGTACTTGAACTCGGGCGCCGCCTTCAGCTGATCCTTGCTGGCGCCGATAATGGCCTTCCACTTCTTGGCGTCGGCGTCGTAGCCGATCGCGATCGAGCTCGGGGCCACCGCGACGTAGCGCTCGCCCATACCGAGGAAGCCGCCGACGGAGACGATGTATCCGGCCAGCTTCTCGTGATCGATCACGAGGTCCTTGATCTCGCCGACCGTGTTGTTCTGCGCGTCGGTGACGTTGAGGCCGATCAGGTTGTAGCTGAGCACCGCGTCCTGCGGGACGGTCTCGAATTTCGGCGCGACCGTCGCGGGCGCCTCGTTGGCGGCGAAGGCGGGGCCGGCGAGGGCGGCGGATGCGAGGGCAGCGAGGACGAGGCGGCGCATAGTGAACTCCAATGGCCCGGTATGGGTGCTCGGAAATCGTCGCCTCGATCGCATCGTTCCGCGACAACACGGAAATGTTAATGCGCGGAACATGGAACCTTCGCCCGGTGCGCGGGCAGGGTGGCAACGCGGCCACGCCGTGGGCGAAGCGGCAACTGTATTGAAGATCGGCCGGGACAGATCGCCCGACTGCGCACCGATCGTTCCTGGCCGACCTTACCCCGGGACGGCATGCCGGGACTCGCAGAGGTCGGGAGGAGACACCGTGGCGGGAGGAGTGCTCGAGACGAGGCGCGGATCGGCGACCGGCGCCTGGGTGGACGGCCTCATCGGCGTCACGATCTTCAGCGCCTCGCTCGTGGCGACACGCCTCGCGCTGACCGGCATGGACGCGCTGTTCCTCAGCGCGGCCCGGGCTGCGCTCGCGGGCCTCGCCGGCGCAACAGCTCTGCTGGCGCTCCGACAGGCCCGCCCGCGTCGAACCGATCTCCCGGCGCTCGCCATCGTGGCCGCGGGCGTCGTGGTCGGCTTCCCGCTCCTCACCGCCCTGGCCCTACGGACGGTCGGCGCCGCGCACGGCACCGTCTTCGTCGGCCTGCTGCCCCTTTCCACCGCCCTGTTCGGTGCGCTGCGCTCCGGCGAACGGCCGTCGCCGATCTTTTGGCTGCTCTCGATCACCGGCGCGCTGGTGACGGTCGGCTTCGCCGCGCGCGGGCTCGACGGACCACCCTGTGCCGGCGACGCCTTCATGCTGGCCGCGATCCTGCTCTGCGGGCTCGGCTACGCCGAGGGCGGCGTCCTGGCCCGCAGGCTGGGCGGCTGGCAGGTGATCGCCTGGGCCACCGTCCTGTCGCTGCCGGTCAGCCTGCCCCTCGCCCTGCTGCTCCGGCCTGCCGAGCTGGCCGCGATCCCGCTGCCGGCCTGGGCGGGCCTCGGCTACGTCGCCCTGTTCAGCATGCTGATCGGATTCGTGTTCTGGTACAGGGCTCTGGCGCGCGGCGGCATCGCGTCGGTCGGACAGCTCCAGCTGCTGCAGCCCTTCCTGGGCCTCGGCGTCGCCGCGCTGATCCTGGGCGAGCGGATCGAGCCCGCGATGATCGGCGCCGCCCTGGCAGTGGCGGCCTGCGTGGCGCTGGCGCGGCGCTTCGCTTGAGAGCGGGCCGGGCGCCGTCGGCCGGCCCTCGTCAGCCGGACTTGGCCACCACCTCGATGTCGCGGTCGAGGCCGCTCTCGACCTTGAACTCCCGGGTGTAGACCTGTCCGTCGTGGCGGGCGATCAGCACGTAGTCGCCCTCCGCGAGAGTCACCTGTGGGAAGGCGCCGATCGCCTCGCGGATCGTGTCACCGCCGGGGGTCAGGACCGAGAAGGCGGTGCCCGCGAAGGCCTCGGCGCCGGGAGCGGCCACAAGCTTCAGGGTCACCGTCGCGGCGCGGTGGTTGAGCGTCGCCTCCGTGACCTTGCCGTTCTCGACGCGCAGGTCCGCGCGCTGGATCGCGTTCGACTCACCGTAGGTCGAGACCACGTGATACGTACCCTCCGGCAGGCGCAGCAGCTCGCCGGTCTTGATGCCGGCGCGCACGAGCCGGCCCTCGGAGTTGGTCCCGACCGGGACGAAAACCGAGAACGTCACCTGCCCGGGCGGGATCTTCTGGTCGCCCACCGCGCCCGCGAGCTTGAGGGCGCCTGCGGCCACCCGGAGCGTGTCGGTCGTCGGCTGACCGCCCATCACGATCCGCTTCGACGCGCTCGCGAAACCGTAGGTTACGGTCGCCACGTAGGCGCCCGGCGCGAGGGTGAAGTGCGGCTCGGCCTCGGTCGAGCGGGCGACGATCGACGGGCGCGTGCCGTCACCGCGATCCTCGTAGATCCGCCACGCGAGCCCCTGGCGCAGGGCCGTGCCAGGGCCCGACAGGAGCGCGGACAGGGACAGCTGCGCCTCCGGCTCGGCGGGGGGAAGAGACGGCGGCAGGTTCGGGGTGGTGATCGACGGCGACGGCAGAGCGCCGCCGAGCCGGTTCTGGAACGGGTCCTGCTGCGCGCGCGCGGCCGGCGGGCCGGCGGCGAGAATCGCCAGCGCGGTCGCTGCAAGCCTCATGCGCATCGGTCGGCCCTTCTCTGCTCGTCACGCCGGTCGCGACACCGGATCGTCCGGGTCCGCCTCTGACCCCCGACCATGGCGGCGGCAAGGCCGCTCTTCCACAGGCGGCCCGCGCATGCCACATCCCGGTCGGGACGCGATACCGGGACGGAGCGCATGACCGCCACCCTCGATCTCCTGAAGACCCGCCGCTCGGTGCCGCCGGTGCTGCTGGACGAGCCCGGGCCAGACCGGGCGCAGCTGGACACCATCCTGACCGCCGCCGCGCGCGTACCCGACCACGGCAAGCTGGCGCCCTGGCGCTTCATCGTCATCGCCGGCGACGCCCGGGCCAAGGTGGGCGAGGTCATCGCGGCGACCTTCGCGGCCGACAATCCCGACGCCGGACCCGAGCGGCTCGCCCAGGAACGGGCCCGCCTGACCCACGCTCCGGTCGCCATCGCGGTGGTCTCGCGGGCGGGGCCGCACGTGAAGATCCCGGAATGGGAGCAGGTGCTCTCCGCCGGCGCCGCGACCATGAACCTCCTGATCGCCGCGAACGCCGCCGGTTTCGCCACGTCCTGGCTGACCGAATGGTTCGCCTACGACCGCCGCGTCCTCGACGCCCTCGGCCTCGCGCCCACCGAGAAACTCGCGGGCTTCGTCCATATCGGCCGGGCGCGCGAGGTGCCCTCCGACCGGCCGCGGCCGGCGCTCGACGAGATCGTCACCTACCTCTGAAGGGACCGGCCGTGCACTACGATCTCGACCTGCCGCGCGAGGCGCGCGCCCTCCCGCACAACCCGCTCAAGGCCATCGTCGCGCCGCGTCCGATCGGCTGGATCAGCGCCATGAATCACGACGGCGCGCTCAACCTCGCGCCCTACTCGTTCTTCAACGCCGTGGCCGACAATATGGTCGCGTTCTCGTCCTCTGGCCGGAAGGACGCGATGACTTTCGCCGAGGAGGGCCGGGAATTCGTCTGCAGCCTCGCCACCTGGGACCTGCGCGACGGGATGAACGATTCCTCGGCGCCGCTGCCGCGGGGAACGAGCGAGTTCGCCTTCGCCAATCTGGAGACCGCCCCCTCGCGGAAGGTGCGGCCGCCGCGTGTGGCCGCCTCACCGGCGGCTCTGGAGTGCCGCTGGCTTCAGACCGTGCCGCTGGTGCCTCTCGGGGGCGGCGAGGCGGAGAATTTCCTGGTGATCGGACAGGTGGTGTCGATCTACGTCGACGAACGTTTCGTGACGGACGGCATGGTCGATACGGCGGCGATGCATCCGATCATGCGGGGCGGATACTTCGACTACTTCCACGCGACCGCCGACACGCGCTTCCAGATGCGCCGGCCGAAGGGCGCGGGCGAGTTCACCGGGTCCTGAAACAGGAACCGGTTGTGCGCGGCCGATTGAGGACTTGTTTACCATAGCGGGCGCAGGTTCGGGCGGTCTCCAGCACCGTGCCCGCCCGGATGTTCCTGTTCACCACGCCGTCGAGCCCACCGGAGAACCCGCCGCCCCAGGCGCGGGCGCTGCCGGGCACGCCCGCCTCCGGGCCGGTGGTCCAGGCCATCCGTGACGGGGCGACGGCGAGCGGCGTCGGCTTCGACTATCTCCTCGCCACGGCGCGGCGCGAATCCGCCCTCGATCCCGCGGCCAAGGCCGGGACCTCCTCGGCCACCGGCCTGTTCCAGTTCATCGAGCAGACTTGGCTCGGGGTGATGAAGAATGCCGGGCCGCGGCTCGGGCTGCAGGCGCAGGCCGACGCCATCACCCGGCAGTCGGACGGCACCTACACGGTGCCCGACGCGAGCCAGCGGCAGGCGATCCTCGACCTGCGCCGCGATCCCAAGATCTCCGCGACGCTGGCCGGCGCCCTGACTCAGCAGAACGCCGACGCCCTCACGAGCGCCCTCGGCCGTGAGCCGACCGCGGGCGATCTCTACGCGGCGCACGTGCTGGGCGCGAAGGGCGCGGCCGCCCTGATCTCGACCGCCCGCGCCTTTCCGGAGCGCGCCGCCGCCCTCGACCTGCCGGAGGCGGCCGGCGCCAACCGGGCGCTGTTCTACGACCGCGCCGGCCGGCCGCGAAGCGCCGCCGAACTCTATGCCAGCCTCGCGGCGGCGGCCCAGGGCGCCGCCGCCACCGACCTGACCGGCCTGCGCCAGGACGGCGCCGCGGCGCCGCATGCCGTGTCGGCCTACGCCAGCGCGGCGACCGCCTTCGGCGGGACCTCGGATCTGCGCAGCCTCTTCCAGACGGACCAGCGCGGCGCGGCCTCCGACGCCGCGGCCCGACTCTGGCAGGCGCGCAACGGCGCTGCGCCGGTGCAGCACGCGGCGCCCACCTACTTCCCGCGCTCCGACTCGGAACCGCCGCCGCGCGTCGCCGCCGTGGAGCCCGACGTCACGGGCGCCCTCAGCGAACCGGCGACGCCGCCGGGCGCCGCCCTCCTCAATCCGCCGCTGCCGCCCCGCCGACCCGCGGAACTCGCGGCCGCAGCGTCCATGTCCGGCAACAGGACCAGCCTGTTCGCGCCCCGGAGCGGTCGATGATCATCCGCGACTTTCTGGCCTGGACTCAGGACGCCTCGGCCGAGCGCCGGGCCGAGGCGACCGCGACGCTGGCCCGGACCTACCTGTACGGCGACCTGGGCGCCGAGGCGGCCTGGGAGGCCAAGACCGCGCTGCTCGCGCTCCTCGACGACCCGTCGCCCCGGGTGCGCCGGGCGCTCGCCGAGACCTGCGCCGCCTCGGCGCGGACACCGCGGCCGCTGGTCGTCGCCCTGTCCTGCGACGTTCCGGAAGTGGCGCGGCCGGTGCTCGCGCGGTCGCCGGTCCTCACCGATGCCGACCTCGTGGACGCGGCCGCCCTCGGCGACGAATCGACCCGCGCGGTGATCGCCGCCCGGCACCACCTGTCCCACGCGGTCGCGGGCGCGCTCTCCGAGATCGGCGAGACCGACACGCTGGTCGTGCTCGCGGCCAATCCGACGGCGAAGATCACCGCGGGCCGGATGCTGCGCATGATCGAGCGGCGGGGCGACGAGGCCGCCTTGCGCGAGGCACTCCTCACCCGCGCCGACCTGCCTCCGGAAGTGCGCCACGCCCTCGGGATCGCGGTGGCGCGGGCGCTGACGGGGTTCGTCACCGACCGCGCCTGGCTCGGCGCCGAGCGCTGCGACCGGATGAGCCGCGAGGCCGGCGAGCGGGTGGCGCTCGAGGCCTGCGACGGCTTCGGCGCGGCCGCCGTCACGCGGCTGGTGACGCACCTGCGCGCGACCCGCCAGCTGACCGCGGGCCTGATCCTGCGCGCCGTGCTGTCCGGCCGGACGGACTTCGCCCTGGCCGCCCTGGCCGACCTGTCGGGCCAGGATCATGCCGGCGTCGCCCGGGCCATGCGCGACCCGCGCCTGTTTGCCGACCTGCACGACCGCGCCGGGCTGCCCGGCGCGCTCCTGCCGGCGATGCAGGCGGCGCTGTCCGCGTGGCAGGATCTCGTCCGCGAGGCGGCCCCCGTTCGCGGGACCGGCCTGTCCCGGCGCCTCATCGAGTCCGCCATCGCGGCCTGCGGTGACCTGTCGGATCCGGACATGCATCCGGTGATCGCGCTGCTCAACCGCTACGAGGCCGAGGCGGCGCGCGACGAGGCCCGCGAGGTGGCGCGCGCCATCGCCGCCCAGGCGCTGGCGCGCGAGACGGCCCGCCGGGAGGCCGAGGCCGCCGACGCCGCGTGGCGCGCCGCCCTGGAGACCCAGCGCTCGACCGCCTTCGCGAAGGAGGCCGATACGGAAGCCCCGCTCGTCGTCGCGGTCCCCGAAACCGCGGACGTCCCGCCCGAGGTCGAGCCGGTCAACCCGGTCGGCGCGATCCTCGACGCGCTGCCCGAACAGATCCTGGCCTGGTATCGCCCGGAGGGGTTGGACCCGGAGGTCCAGGCCGCGACCGACCTCGTGCTCGACGGCCTCGGCGACAGCCTCCTCGATCATTTCCGCGCCAGCCAAGGCCGCGCGGAGCCGGAGCCCGACGCGAGCGCGGACAAGCCGGAGCGCATCGCCGCCTGATCGTCGCGGCGCCGGCCGCACGGGGGCTTCCGAGCCCCGCGTCCCGTCCAGCAACGTCAGGTCTCGCGGTGGGGTGATAGCACCGGACATGTCCCGATACCGTCGGCTCCCGGGAGCGGAGCCGCGCTACGTCCTGGCGGCGGCACGGACGCTGATCGCGGAGCGCGCCTACCGGTTCAGCCTCTACGCGGTCGACGTGGCCGCTTCCGACGGTCAGACCGGCCGCCACGTTCTCGCCGTGCCGGTCGCGATCGGCGCGGTCTCGATCACGGTGGGCCTCGTCCTCACCGAAGAGGATTCGCGTCGGGCCGACCGGGGCGATCTCGAGGGCATCGCGGCCGTCGCCCAGGCCGTGCAGAGCGGATACCGGCGCTTCCGCACCTTCCCGGCCAACGAGCTGGGGCGTTTCGTGCTCTGATGACGCAGTCCGGCAGGCTCAATTGGGCGGCCGATAGGCCTCCGGCGGCAGGTCGCGGAAGAACGTCTCGCCGGGGGCTTGCCCCGGGGCAGGCTTGGGCGCGATCCCGCTGCCGCTCCCCTCCGTGATGTAGCGCTGGCCGCCCGGCTCCGGCAGGACCGCCGCGGGGGCCTGGGGGGTTGGCGGTACGATGTACCGCTTCTGATCCGGCGTCGCGGCGCTGGGAGGGGGTGCGACGGGCGGCGCGACGGGCGGCGCCACCGGCGTCTGCGGCGGTGGCGCGGCGGGCGCCCGGGGCGGCGGGGCCTCGTCCTTCCGCGCCTCGGCCGCGGCCGGTCGGCTCGGGCGCCGGACGACGGTTCGGGGCACGGCCCGGCGCGGCCGCTCGCGCACGACGGCCGGCGGCGGGCGGGTGCCCGGCAAGGTGATCCGGAGGCTCTCCACCGACCGCACGAGGTCCCCGAGGCTCGCGTCGGCGGTGCGGCACAGCCGGATCCGCAGGGAGATCGCGCGGCGCGCGGTCGGCTCCGCCTGGAACAGAGCGGGCGGCTGCCCGCCGGCGACAGCGGCGCCGCGGCCGCCCCCGATCCACTGCCACGCGTAGAGGCAGTCGGTACCCAGCGCGATGCCCACCGGGCCGTAGGCGTTCCGGAGCGGCGGCCGCACCGTCATCGCCTGCCCGGGGAACCGGACGGCGATCTCACCCGCGATCCCGAACTCGCTGGGCTTGGCCAGCCGCGGCGGGAAGGCGAGGAGCAGGTCCGCCGTCTCCCGCCGCAGGGCGATCTCGGCGTGATTGCGACCGTCGCCGCCGGCGTAGCGCAACCGCTGGTCGAACCCGTCGCGCTCGCGGGTCTCGATCACCGCGGTCAGCGCCCCGGCGCCGGGCAGCGTCAGGACCGGCACCGTCTGCGCCCGCGCGCCGGCAGGCAGCAGGAGCCACGCCACGGCAAAGAGCCGGACCGAGCGGATCGCCGCGCGCCTCACGGGGTGGTCCGCTCGGTCGTGGCGGATGTGTCGTAGGCCGAGCGGCCGGGCATCTGGAACCGCTTCCCTTCCGAGTTCTCGGACCGCCCGCGCTCGGCCTGCTGGTCCTGCCACAGGGTCCCGGCGGCAGGCGGCGACAGGAATTCCGGTTTATCGATGCCACGATAGTCGGGCAGCAGGGCGTAGCCGAACCGCTCGTAGGGCATCGGCCCCGCGCCGGGTACGCGCCGGGCCACGAGGGGCGGCGCCTGGGTCGCGGGCTCACGGACGTAGGTCCCCGCGGGGACGGGCTCGGCCAGGGCGCGCACGAGCCCCGGCGGCGGGTAGCGGAGCGCGTTCTCCAAGGAGACCGCCAGGGGAAATTCGCCGCGCTGGACGGCGAGCGGTTTGGTGTCCGCCGCGACCGAAGGCAGGTCCGGCCGCGGCACCCGGTTGGCCGTCGGCGTCTCGGCACGCGTCGCGGGAGCCGCGTGCCGCCCGGGCGCGGCCGCGGCGGTCGAGGACGCGGGTTCGCAGGGCAGCGGCGGCCCGCCTGTCGTCTCGCGGAACAGCAGGTCGACCACCTTCGGAAAGAGGCCGTCGTAGCGGTTCACGACCTCTAAAAAGGGCCGCTGCCGCTTCAGCCGCTGCAGCGTGAGGGCGTAGCCGAAGACGGTTCCCTCGCTGGGCATCCAGGCGACGGCCCGCTGGAACCATTCCAGCGCCGTGTCGAACTGGCAGGAATTGTAGGCGTACCACGCGAGCCCCTGGGCGCCTTCGCCCGAGGTGGAGGCCGTCACGACCTGGGCGTAGCGCGCGATGCGCGCCGGCTCGATCGCGGGCGGACGGGGCAACGTCAGCTTCTGCTCCAGGATGTCGATGTAGAGCAGCTCGTTGCCAACGAACCGGTCGCGCCACGCGTAAGCGACCTCCTCGGCCTCGCGCGGCATGTCGAGCTGGCGCAGGGTCAGGGCGAGACCGTGGGCGACCATGGCGTCACCGCCCCGGGCGATCGCCTGCTTGAACCACTCGAGCGCCTCCCGGAACTGGCGGCGCTTGTAGGCGTACCAGCCGAGCAGGCTGGTCTGGCTCGGATCTCCGCTCTTGCGCGCGACGGCCTGGAAAGCCGCGAGATCGGCCGGGGACGGGGTCTCGGCGCTCTCCTCGTGCAGGAAGGCGGCGATCCGCGCGCGGGTGATGTCGAGGCGGATCGCGTCGAACTCCGAGGCCCCGTTCGCGCCGCGGTGACCCATCTCGATCAGGCGCTCCGCCTGCGCCATGCGCAGATGCGCCATCGCCTTCTGGATGGTGGCGAGGCGCACCCCGGAATCGGCGCTGCCGTCGAGGATCGACTTATAGAGCTCGAACGCCTCGTCGCCCGAGCCGGAATCGCCCAGGGCGTCCGCGACCGTCCAGATGCTCTGGACGTCGAGGGGGTCGAGGGCGCCGGGATCGGCCCGGTAGAGGTCGATGATCGCGTCGGCCTCCTTGCCGGTGAGCGCCGTGATCCGGGAGCGGAATTCGGCCCGGCGAAGCTTGCGCGCCAGCTCCTCGGAGGGCTGCCACGCGGGATCGATCGAGCGGCGTGCGGCGATCGCCGTGCGGAGGTCGTCGAACCGCCCCGCGGTGAAGAGATCCCACAGGGGCGCCTCCTCGGGCGGGCTCGGCTGCAGCGCGTCGAGGTCCGGCGGCTCGTTCCAGCCCGGATAGAGACGCTTCAGGCGGGCGATCTCGGCCTTCATCCGCGCCGTCTGCTTCTGGGCCGCGTAGTAGCGGAGCGCGCTCTCGTCGACCATGTTGGTCGTGCGGGACGTGGCCGGGTCGGCCAGGATCGCCGGCGCGCGCGGGCCGTCGCCGTAGACGATCCGGGGCTCGGTCCGCGTCGGCGCGGCGGAGGGCTGCGGCGGTTGTCCGGAACGCGCGTCGACCTGCGCCGCGGCCGGCGAGGCGGCGAGCGCGAGGAGTAGGAGGCAGGGGGCGGCCGGTCGCACCCGGGCCGGCGGAGGGCCCTTCAGGACTTCAGGCATGACGGGTAGCGCATGCGGGCCGCGGTCAGGGCGAGGAGGCTCAGGGTCGCCGGATAATAGTTCTGGTTGCCGATGTCGCCCCGGGCATCCTCCGGAAAGGGCGTGCCGTCGAGGGCGCAGGCCACCAGGGCGGGGATCCCCATGTAGCCGGCCTCGGTGAGCCACTCGACCTTCCGCCCGTCGCCGGTGTCGACGATCGGCAGCCGCTCCCGGTCAGAACTCGACCACAGGGCCTGGAACGGCGCGAGGTCGTCGGGCCGCACCAGCCCCGCCCAGGCGAGATAGAGCGGGACGCGGATGGCGTTGTAGGAGAACAGGGGCGGGAAGCCGGTTGCGGGGTGCGGAGCGTCCTTGGCGGAGATCCACTCGGTGGGCAGGTTGCTCGGACCGAAGCGGGACTGCCGCAGCAGGGAGAGGCCGCTGCGCGTCAGGGCCGCCCAGTCGTATTCCGGCGCCACCAGGGCGAGGCGCGGGAAGGCCGGGAAGATCCAGTAGGAGAGGTTGACCAGCGGGCCGTCCGGGCGCTCGCGGGCCGAGAAGCCCGAGACCGCGGGGAGCAGCAGCGCCCCGTGCGGGTCACGGAACAGGATGGTCTTGCGCCCGAACTCGATGGCGATCCGACGGGCCGCGGTGCGGTAGCTCGGCTCGTTCCAGGCCTCGGCCGCCTCGGTGAGGGCCCAGGCGACGAGGATGTCCCCGTCGGTGGCGTTGTTCATGTCGCTCACCGCCGGCCGCTTGTCGGGCGACCAGCGCCACGCCAGCAATTCGTCGCCGCGGACCATCAGGTTGGCGCGGGTCCAGCCCCAGATCCGCTCGAAGCTGACCCGGTCGCCCGCCGCCACGGCGAGCAGCATGCCGTAGCCCTGGCCCTCGCTGTGGCTGATCAGACCGTTGGCGGTGTCCACCACGCGACCCTGATCGGTGATGAACCGGGAGCGGTAGGCGCGCCATGCGGCGTCATTGCCGAGCTTGCCGGCGAGGCCGGGGCTCGCCGCCCTGGCGGTTTGAGCGGGCTGCGTGCCCGGTTGCGCGGTACTCGGTGGCACGGCAGGCTCGTCCTGCGTCGAGACCGCGGCCGCGGGCAGCATCGCCGCGACGAGGAAGGCCGCGGCGAGAGGGGCGCGGTCGCGGCGGCTCATGAGTTCTTCCTGCCGACGTTGCGCACGAGGCTCGTGGTCGCGAGGCCGAGGCAGAGGGCCATCGCGAGGGTCATGCCGACGTAGTATTCCGTGTTGATCGACAGCCACGCCGCGGACACGAGGCGCAGGTTGGCCAGGGATCGCGGCTGCGTCTCGACGATCTCGATCCGCTCGGACCGGGACGTCACCAGCGTGCCGTTCGACGCGTCGAGGAAGGCGGCGCTGCCGCCGAGCCTCGCCCAGACCACGGGGTCGACGAGGCAGGAGACGGACGCCTTCAGCAGGGACGCGTTCGGCGCGGTGACGATCACGGTGTTGCTCGACTGGACCGGCGGACCCTCGGCGATGAGCAGCGAGGCCGTGGCCGGGACCTCCACTGTCTCGTCCGGCTTCACCTGCGCCGTCACCGTCTGGCGCAGGGAGCGCGCCGTCCCGGTGATCTCGTTCCAGACGGAGTCGAGGGCGGCCCAGATCTGGCGCGAGCCGCGCGTCGACGCCTCCCAGCGGTCGATGAGCTCACGGTCCGAGGAGGAGCCTGGAGCGGTGGCCGGGACGGTAGCCGAGGTCGGCGCGGGCGCGGCGCTCGCCTCGCTCTGGGACGCCGGTGCCTGAGCGGGCTGAGCCGGGCGCACCTGCGGGATCAGGGTGGGCAGGGCGCAGCGCATCGGCAGGTTGCGACGCAGGCGATCGAGGGTGAGCACGCCCTCGGGGCCGAACTGGCCCGGTGTGGCGACCATATCGGCGCGGCCTTCCCAGACTCGCTGAACCTGCTGCGGATCGAAACCGACCGCCTCGAGGAGCGCGGGGTCGAGGGCACGGGCGGGCGCGACGACGAGCTGGCTGGTATCGGACGCAACCTGCTGCTGGGTCACCACCTCGAAATCGATGACCCGCTCGGCGGCCATGGCCAGCCGGGCCGCGAGAGTCGCGGCCGCGTCGGCGCTGTCGCGGTCGGGCGTCGGCAGCACGAGGCGCGGGCGCCGTCCCGGGACGACGAACGGCACGGCGCCGCCCTTGATCGCCGCGAGGTCGGGGCTGCGCGCCGCCCGGGCGAAGTGCGGGATCTCGATCCGGGAGCGGTCGAGGAACAGGAAGCGCGCCTGCTTGGCCGCGGGGCTCAGGGTGTCGCAGACCTGGTCGGCGGCGTTCGGCAGCTGCGCCGAGATCTCCACGTGGTTCACCCCAGGACGCCACAGGCTGAAGGGCAGGGGTATCGCGCTGTCGTCGAACACCTCGCCGCGCGCGTCGGGGAGCGGGACGCTGGCCGCGTTGCGTCCGTTGATGTCGATGACGATGCGGGCGTCCGAGGAGAGCCCGGCCACGTACGCCCCAGCGAGGTGCAGCATGACCTTGCCGTAATCGGCCGGGACGAAATCACCGGGAAAGCGAAGGGCGAAGCCGACATGGAGCAGCCGGCCCGAGAACTCGCGGGACGTCGCGCCGAGCCGGTCGAGCGTCAGGTTCTCGCCGCCCTGTACCATGTAGCCGCGGAAGAGTTGCACCGCCTTCAGCCCGTTCGGCGTCCCGGTGTCGGCCGGGACGGCGAGATTGGTGATGGCCTGACGGACGTCCTCATCGCGGGCCCCGGTGACCACCAGGGTCGGCGGAGTGTTCGGCCGCGTCGGCAGCATGGCGAGGCGGGGCCCGGTGATCGGGCCGAGTTCGGAGACGCCTTCGACGCCGGCGATCTCGGAGGCGGTGCCGACGACGAGGTTGATGCCGTTGCGGCCCTGCAGGGGCGGCCCGAAGGTCACGGTCGGCCGGGCGACCCGCCCCACGAGCGCGAGGGCCTGCGCCGCCTCGATCATGCGCTCCAGGCGGGCCAGGTTCGGACGCTCATTCAGGATGACCTGGATCGGCAGGGCGCCGCTCTCGTCGGGCTCCGCGGCAGCGAGTGACCGGACGTCCATGTCGGTCGCCGTTCCCACCACGAGGCCGGACCGCGACGGGTCGATCTGCGTCCACAATTCGTAGGTCGCGCCGACCGAGCAGTCGACCCGGTGGCGCTGGCTGGCGGTGAAGGTCACGGCGTTGAAGCCGGCCTTCAGCACGCCGTCGGGAATGGCGAACTCCACCACCTTCACGGCGCCGGGCGCCTGGATGCGGGTCCAGCCGACCTTCGCGCCGTTGACGAAGGCGGCGAGCTCGGAGCTCTCCGGCGCCACCGAGATCGCCGAGAGATACGAGAGGCGCAGCCTCACCGGTCCCCGCGTCTGCGCGTCGGTGAGGTAGACCGGGTAGCGCAGGGAATCCTCCTCGCCGGTCAGGCGGAAGCCGCGCGGGCCGGACGGAAGCCGACGCGCCGGCGCGATCGTCGACTGGATCACCGCGCGCGGCACCGTCTGCGGCGCGGCGGCCCGCGGCGGCTCGGGCGGTCGCGGCGTCGATTTCGGCTCCGCCGCCGCGGCGTCCGGCCGGCGCGCGGGGCTTGCCCCATCCTCGGACGGCGCGCGCAGGGCGTTGCCGCTGGGCGGGACCGTCAGCCGCTCCGCGGGGCCCGTGCCCAGGAAGCTTTGGCCGAGGGCCGGCCCGCTCGCGAGACAGACCAGCAGCCCCAGCACGGGGAGGCGCAGCCGGGTCGCCATCGCCGTCACGCCGCGCTCGTGCGCCGGCCGCGAAGCTCGGCCAGGGTGCGCTCGTTCTCGTAATCCATCATCAGGCGGACCCAGTCGTCCCCGCTCTCGACGTCGGTGGGTTTGGCGGCCGTGGGCAGTGTCGGCGCCGCACCGGCCGTCGCCGCGGCCGGGACGGACGGCGTCGGGGCGACGGCCGCCGACGGCGCGTCGTAGACCGGAGCCTCCTCGATCTCGACGGGCCGCGGGCGCCGGCTGGCCAGGAGATAGCGCAGGGCGCGGATCGGCTCGACGAGACCCCACCACGCGAATTGCAGCGTGCCGGTGGGGATGTCCTTGTGCCGCCGCCGCCGCAGTTGGAAACGGCGCATCGCCTCGGCGTCGCCGTACATGAGGCCCGCGAGCGCCGGGTAGTCGCGAACCGCCAGCGTGCCGAAATTCACCCGCATGACGAGCTCAGGGCCGTCGCGCGTCGCATGCTCCAGATGGACCGGCAGCGGCGCGGCCCGGCGTGCCCCGGCCGTCGGCTCGACGCTGAGCGCGCCCCGCAGCGGCGGGCGGGTGAGACCCGGATCGAGGGCGCCGCTGAGGAGGCGCAGGGTGCAGGCGTCCGCGGAGACCCGCTCGATCGCCACGTCGACGCTGTGCCCGGAGAGGCTGAGGACCCCGCGGCGATCGATCGCCAGCGACGGCGTGCGTTCGAGCTGGCGCCGCTCGGCGCAGACCCCGAGCGACGCGCCCGCGGTGAGCAGGTTGAAGAAGTTCCAGAGCCCGACCACCAGCATCAGGTTGGTCACGCCGGGCTCGTACAGGTAGCGCCACGCCGCGACCGCGCAGCCGAGCATCAGGAGCAGGTAGATCAGGAAGAACGGCAGGGCGAGCGACGAGATATGGTCGTGGTCGAGGGTCGCGCCCTTGTTGGTGACATTGAAGGTCGGCTTGCGCGGCGAGGCGATGACCGAGACGATCGCCTTGGCCAGGTAGACGCCCTGAATGTACTCGTAGAGCTCCGACACGAACGGCCAGCGGAATTTGCCGTAGACGTAGTTCTGGATCATCAGGTTGATGACGATGTAGGTCAGCGTGTAGGCGATCGACTCGTCCACGCTTGCCACGAAGATCTTCAGGTCGAAGAAGATGTGCAGCAGCGGCGCGAACATGAAGATCAGCCGCGGGATCGGGAAGAACCAGAAGGTCATGCTGGAGAGGTAGGCGATCTTCTGGATGGGCTTGAGGCCCTTCTGGAAGACCGGGTTCTTCAGGAGCAGGATCTGGAACATCCCCTGGCACCAGCGCGAGCGCTGGCCGATGAAGTCCGCCAGCGTGTCCGGCTGAAGGCCGGCGATCAGCGGCTTGTCGACGTAGGCGCTGGTCCAATTGCGCGAGTGCAGCTCGAAAGCGGTCTCGCAATCCTCCGTGATGGTGATGCCCGAGAAGCCGCCGGCTTCGTCGAGAGCGGTGCGCCGCAGCAGGGCCGCCGACCCGCAGAAGAACGAGCCGTTCCACTTGTCGAGGCCGCGCTGCGTGACCGCGTAGAACATCTCGTTCTCCGAGGGCATGCGCTCGAAGGTTCGCAGGTTGCGCTCGACCGGGTCGGGGTTGAGGAACGCGTGCGGCGTCTGGACGAGGAACAGGCGCGGGTCCTGCGCGAAGTAGCCGACGGTCTCGGTCAGGAACGAGCGGAACGGGACGTGGTCGGCGTCGAGCACCGCCACGAGGTCGCCCCGGGCCTGGGCGAGGCCGTTGTTGAGGTTGCCCGCCTTCGCGTGCTCGTTGCGGGCGCGGGTGAGGTAGCGGGCGCCGAGCTCGTCGCACAGCGCTTGCAGCTCGCCCCGGCGGGCGCGCGCCGCCGCGGCCTTGGCCGGGTCGGCATCGCTGCACTTCTGGTCAGTGCCACCGTCATCAAGCAACCACACGGTGAGCTTGTCGGGCGGGTAGTTCAGCTGCCGCGCCGCCGCCAGGGTCATGGCGAGGATCGAAGTGTCCTCATTGTAGCTCGGCACGAACACGTCGACCGTGGGAAGGTCGGCCGCCGGGGCCGCCGGCGGCGGGTCGCGCCGCAGCGGGTCCGCGTTGATGATCAGACTGACGAACAGGATGAAGACGCAGTAGAGCTCGGCCACCAGCAGGATCAGGCCGAACCCGAAGCTGACCGGGTCGCCCGGCAAGGGCAGGGTGTTGGTGAGCCTCCACAGGATGTAGCGCAGCACCACGAGGCTGCCGAGCGCCATGAAGACGAACCGCGTTCGCGGCCCGTCGAGCACCGCCCACAGCACGATCATCACCGCCATGGCGGCGAGGCTCATGGCGAGCTGGGCCTGCGTCCCGACGGGCTGGCTGAGCAAGGCGAGGCTGGCGACTGTCGCCCCAACCCAGGCCAGCCAACGCAACGCCTGCCTCACGCTACAGCCTCCCGGGCCAACAAACCCTCGGATCGAGGTGCAACGGCTCTAAGGCCGGCTTTGTACAGCGACGAAGGTCAATGAACAAACCCATTCGCAATATCCGGCAAGATGCACTTGATCGAAAATTACAGCTAACTAAGGAATGCGGCCAGCCCAGTCGGGAGCCGGCGTCACGAAGTGGATCTGGCTGCAGCAGCGGACTTGAGACGCGCCGCCACGCTGAATACATTAACGATCCGTTCGTAAACTTCTCGATAATCGGTGATGGCCCGGCGCATGCGAGGAAGAGCGCCACAAATAGTCGTTGCGATTTAGGCGTTCCGGCCGGCCGGCTGGGCCTGGACCCGGTGCCGCCGTCTCGGTGCGCCGCGGGCCTTAATCGACCCTTAACGAAAATCGAGCCTCGCTCGGGACCGACCCCCGGGCGTACGGATGACCGCGAAGCCGCTGAAGATCTCCCTCGGATTGCTCAACGCGCTGCAGGTGGCGATTGCCGCCGCGGCGGGGTTCGCGGCCGCCCTCCTGATCGTGGTGCCGGCCGCCCAACCCGGAACCGCCTCGTCCCCGCAGGAGATGGTCGACTCGGCCTCGCGCGCCTACGTCGCCGCCATCGCGGCGCGGCTGCGGCAGACCGTGGGCGAGGCGCGCAACGCTGCTCTGACGCTCCGCGACGACGACGGCCTGCTCTCCGCCGACCAGCGCGCCGCGCGCCTGCGCGCGTGGCTCGCCCTGAACCCGGCCTACCGGGACGCGGTGCTCGTCGCGCCCGACGGCACCGTGCTGGCGGCCCGAGACGAGCACCGCATCGGCAGCAGCGTCGCGCGGCAGACCTGGTTCCTGCGCGGCCGCGCGGCCGGGGTCATCGTGGTCAGCGACGGTACGGAGGCCGACGCGCCGTTCGGGGCGGCCGTCGCGCTGGGCGAGCGCGGACAGGACGGCCTGCTGCGCCTCGACGCCGACCCGAGCTACTTCACCAAGGTCGAGGAGGACGTGCGGCGCGCCGGGGCGCTGCCCGAGACGCTCGCGTTCCTCGTCGCCACCCCGGACAGTCGGGTTCTCTCCGGGACCCCGAGCCCGTTCCGGACAACGGGCGCCTCGGCCACGACGCCGATGCGCGTCGCGGCCGAGATCGGCTCCCCGGGATGGCTGGTGACAGCGCAAGCCGTCCCCTCCGGCGCGGCGCGGACCGCGCCGCCGGACTGGCGGATGCTCGGCATCGGCCTCGTCCTCGTGGCCTGCGCGGCGGCCCTCGGCTACGTCGCGGGGGAGCGGCTGACGCGACCGCTGCGCCGCCTCATGAAGGGGGAGGGCGGGACAGCTGCGGGCGAATCCGAGGCGCCACTGCCGTGGATCGGCGAGTTCGCGGCGCTCTCGGACGTCCTCGCGGGTCATCGCCGGAGCGCCGGGCTGATGATGGCCGGTGCCGGGTCCGAGGTCGCGCGGCTCAAGGCGCGGCTGACAACCTTCGAGGCGGTCTCCGGCTGGGCCTGCTGCGAGATCGATCCCGACACCGGCCGGACCCTCCTGGATGCCCGGACCGCGCTCGGCAGCGACGGAAACCCGTCCGCCGCCCCGTTCGCCGCCTGTTTCGTTGCCGACGACCGCCCCGTTCTCGACCGGGCGCGCGCTGCCGCCCTGGGAGCCGACGGCCCGCACGACGTGGTCCTGCACCTGCGCGACTGGCCGGAGCAGCAGGTTCAGGTGAGGCTGCTGAGCCTCGCCGATGCCCGGGGCGACCGACGGCTCTTCGCCCTCATGCGCAAGCTCCCGGGCGGCGAGGCGGCGCCCCTGCCGCAGCAGGTCGAGCCGCGCCGCAATCTCGTTCTGCGGCGGGTGACCGACGGCATCGTCCACGAGTTCAACGACGTCCTCACCGTCGTTCTGACGAATCTCACGCTGCTGACGCGCCGCCACGCCCTCGCGCCGGAGCAGGAACGGCTCGTCGCGCGGGCTACGGCCGGCGCGCGCCGGGGCGCGGCGCTGACCCGCCGGATGCTGCACCTCGTGCGCGGCGACGAGACCAGCATCACCCTGGCCGAGACCGACCTCGCCACCACCTTCGAAGGCTACCTGCCATTCCTGGCCGCGAACGCCCTCGGCGAGATGCCGGTCCTCAATCGCATCCCCGCCGGGTTGCCGCCCGTCCTGTGCAGCGAGCGCGTGCTGGAACTGCTGCTCCTCAACTTGGCCTTCCATATCCGCGACGCCGGCCTCGCCGGCTTCGCCATCGCGGCGGTCGAGGGCGCGCCCGAGGACGCGGGCGCCGAGGCGGCGTTTGCATCCTACGTGCGGGTGCTCGTCAGTAGCGGTCGCCGCCCCGAGGCCGCGCCGCTGCCGGCCGGCACCGGACCGACCCTGACGTCGGCCGCCGCCCTCGTGACCGAGAGCGGGGGCCTCTGGCGCCTGATCCGCGACGGGACCGACTCCGAGCCCTTCCTGGCCGAGTTCTGGCTGCCCGCCGCGTCCCCGGCCGTCGCCAAGCTCCCGCCGGCCCGCGCGGCGGGCCTGAAGATCCTGCTCGTCGAGAGCGACGGTCTCGTGCGGGCCAGCGTCGCCGAGGTGCTCGCCGATCTCGGCCACGCGGTGGTGCAGGCCGCCTCAGGCGCGCACGCCCTGGAGATTCTCGCCCGCGACCCCGCCTTCGACGCGATGATCGTCGACCAATCCATGCCGGTGATGGCCGGCCTCCAGCTCGCCGCCACGGTGGTCGAGCGGTATCCGGAGATTCGGATCATCCTCGCCAGCCCGCACGGCCAGCTGCCGCAATCCGCCGACGCCTTCCTGCGGATCGACAAGCCTTTCCGCAACGAGGACCTGCAGGTCGTCCTCGACGCCGCGGCGAGCCGCGCCCGCGCGGCCTGACCGCGGCGCGCTCCGGCACGCCACGCGCGGTTCGCGAGCGCGCGTCGCCCGACCTCGATGACGCCGCCGATATCGAGAAGCAGTCACCACAAAATCGGATGTTAACCATTGTCGCCGAGTGTTGGTTAAAGCGTAAATCGTACCTGAACGGAGCCGGCGAATATGGGCGGGACTGCGGAACCGACTGCCCGACGTCCTTTCACGCCGTTCACGACTGCTCTCGCTCTCTCGTGCGCCTGCGCCGCCGCATCGGTCACGCACGCGACCGCCGCCGACCTGCCGGCCCGGGGGGCGAGCGCCGATTGGTACACGGGTGCCTCGCAGCAGGCGGTCGACGACAGCTGGGCCGTCGCGGTCGACGGATCGACCAGCGTCACGTCGAACAGCTCGGCCTTCGGCTCCGTGACCGTCACCGCCGCACCCAACGGCTCCCCCACCCGGGACGGCCTGCGGGTCCGCGTCGACGCCATCGGGGGAACTTACTCGTATCCCGGCAGGTCCGTCGCGACGCGGGTGACCGGCTACCAGCAGGAAGGCGCCCTTCAGGCGGGTTACGAGTGGGTCTGGAAGGACGCCGCTCTCGCCGGATTTATCGGCTTCAACGTCCGCAGCAATCAGCTGTCCATCCCCGACCCGGGCAACCCGGTCGTCGGTACGGGCGTCGGGCTCAAGGTCGCTGGCAACTTCTACGCGACGCCGACCGACCGGACCATGATCTCGGCCTACGGCTCCTACTCGACCAAATTCAACGCCTACTACTCACGCCTGCGTGTGGGCTACATGCTCGCGGACGGCGTCTATATCGGGCCTGAAGCGCTGTTCCTAGGCGACGACTTCTTCCGCCAGTACCGCATCGGTGCCCATCTGACCGGCGTCCGCTTCGGACCCGTCCAGATGTCGGTGGCCGCCGGGTACGTCCGGGATCGGGTGCAGGGCTCCGGCTACTATTCCAGCATCGAGGCGCGCTCGACCTTCTAGGGTGATGCGCGGGCTCTCGAGAGCGACCCGCGCGCTGCCACTGCGACCGCGCTGACCGGCGACCTTACCGCGACGTCGTCAGGAGGCGGCCGGGCCTCAGCGGGTCCCAGACGCCCTCGAAAACCGGCTGCATCGCGTCGTTGAGCGCGTTCACCCGTGACATCGGCGACGGGGCCACCCTGGGCTGACTGCCGATGAGCGTGGCGGACGCGCCGGCGAGACCGATCAGGCACAGACCGGCGATCGCCCAGCGCGGCACGCCCCAGGTGTGGAGCACTCCAGCCAGTGTCACGAAGATGGCGAATAGGCCGATAAACTGATGCATTAGACACCTCTGAGCGGTGTCAAAAGCGAGAATAGCGCCAAGAACTTTGTTCCATATCGGAACAAGAACTCATACAGGCGCGGATACGGCCGGCCCAATCTCGGACCTGGTCCGAGGTTCTCGCGGGCTGTCGCCGACGTTTGCTCGAGCCCCGATCTGTCCCTGCGCCGGAGGCCGGCGCGGACGCCGCACCGGCAAGATCGTCCGAGCGGCGTTGAGGGGCGCTTCCGAAGGGGCGACTTGGGAGTAGGAGAGATGTGCCTGCGCCCGCTAAAGCCGCTTCCGATCCTGTCGCAACGGAATGGAAAGCCGGCGACCCCGGTCGAGGCATTCGCGCCGTGCCTCATGCGTGAGGGAGAGGGCTGGGGTCGGAGCGAAGACGCTTCCCGATCGCGCGCCGTCGCGGGCTCGATCAGGCCATCCTCCTTCGGCACGAATTGATCCCTCACCCTGTCCCGGCCCCGCAGGCGATGGGGCATCCGCGCCACAGACGGCAGGGGCTCGGCCAAGGCCTCGGTCCCAACCCGATCGCGAACGGCGCTACCATCTCGGACAGGGCCGCGCGCCGCTATCCCCTCGACGCGGAGCCGACGGCGGCGCGCGGAGATCGGCGTCAGAGACGGCTGACCAGGAAGCCGAGCCCGAAGCCGACGAGACCGGCCAAGATCAGGGAGGCGTGAGGCCACGCGACGGATGCCTGATGGCCTTCCCACGCGGCGTGCCGGCTCCGGTCGTAGGCCTCGGCAGCCCGGTCCGAGACCTCGTCGGCCGCGTGCCGCACGGCGTCCTTGGCCTGGCCGTAGAGAGTCTCGGCGGTGCCTTGCGCCTCGCGCAGGCGCCCCTCGACCGAGTGTCGGTTCGAGCCGACCGCGTCGCCGACTGCGCCCTGTACCTTGCCGCCGAGCTCGCGTGCGGCGCCCGTGATCCTGTCGGTGTCGACCATTGCCATGCTCTCCGAATCCGTCGCGGACCGGTGTCGGAGCCGCGGCGGCCGAACACCCATCCCTTTGTGGCGACTGGGGCAACAGCGGTCGCCTCCGCCCGTTCCCGAGATCGCTCGCGATCACCGGTCGATTCGCTTGGGGCCCCCGTTCCGTCGCCTATTGAAGCGACGACTTCGTCGCTCACGGGCCGTCGCTGTGCCGTCGACGCGACGCGCGGCGATCACTCGCCCCGTCGGGCTGTCCGGCATCGCGACTTCCGAGACCTCGTGCGGCTGGTCCTGGACCCGTCGGGGGGGGGCTCGGCGCCCCCGGCCGCGTGCGCGGCGGTCGTCCCGGAATCCGCTGCCTTCAACCCGGTCGGAGGCGAGGCCAGGCCGTGGCGCCGTGGACCCGAGCACCGGGAAACCCAGGCATGCGCATGGCCGGCGGACGATGGCGTCAGGCGCGTTCCGCAGCCTCATTCAGGCCGCACTCACCGCCGAAGCGGCAAGCTTGAGTGTGAGGGGACCGGATGAACCAGGGCGGACGAGCACCGCGCGGCGAGCTGCCCATACTGCACCGGTCCCTGCTGAGCAGCGCTGCCGCGCCGCCGGCTGACGGCGCGACGCCGCTCGACCGGCGACGCCTGAATCGGCGCTGGCTCTGCGCCAGCTCTCTGATCGCTACTTGCGGCGCGGCCCTGATGGGGGCGGCGCTCCGCATGTCCGTGGACACCGATCTCAGGCCCGCCCCGCCGACGTTCCGCAAGGGTCCCGCCCAGGTGGCGGAAGGGCAGGGTGTGGCCGGACGGCGCGGCGACCGCCTCGTACGGCACCAGCTCGTCGCCTCGGACCGGGAGGAGTTCTCCGCGCCGGTGGCTCACCAAGTCGGCGCGCGCGAGATCATCCGGACCCAGCCCTTCGTGCGGCTCGTGACCAGCCTGTCGTCCGGCGACGAGGTCGACGGGCAGATCCCGCCCTTCGATCCCACGCGCCAGCTCGCCGAGGACGGGCAGGTCGCCGCGGTTTCCGACGAACCGGAGGACGATCCGTCCGGCACCATGGTCACGATCACGCGCTCCGGTCTCGCGGGAGCGCCGGTCCCGGACGACGCGCCCTGCCTGAGCGACGAGGATGTCACCGCTCTCGTGGAGACGCGGGCGCAGGTTGCGCGGGAGGCGGGTTCGCGGATCGCCGTGCCGTTCGCGCCGCAGAGGCAGCTCTCCCAGATCCTGGTCGCCGCGCCGGACGACGGGGCCGCGAAGGCCGCCGGCGCGGATGCGGGCCATGACCCGTTTCACGCGATCGAGGTGCGGGTCGTTCCGGAGAACATCACGGACCTCGCCGAGACCGAGCCCGCCTCCGGCCTGAGCCTCACCGAGACCCGCGACGTCGTGCTCAAGCGCGGCGAGACCCTGGCCGACACGCTGGCGGCGAACGGCGCCGAGCCCGCGCGCGTGAAGGCCATCCTCGCCGCCTTCAGCGACCACGCCCGCACCGGCCTCTCCGAGGGGCAGCATGTGGACCTGCTCCTCATCCGGTCGCGCGCCGGCCAGTCCGCGCGGCAGATCAACCGCGTGACGCTCTACGGCGCGGGGGGCGTCGAGGAGATCGTCGCGGAACGGGATTCCGGCGGCTTCGTCACGGTCGCGCCGCCGTCCGCGCAGTTCGCGGCGGCGCGTACGGGCGACGATGGCGACGGCTCCGGCGCGACCCTCTACAGGAGCATCTACGAGGCGGTCCTGCGCAACGGACTGCCCGGCATCCTGGCCGAGCGCATCGTCGGAATCTTCGCATTCGGCCTGGACATGCAGCACCGGGTCAACCCGTCCGACCGGCTAGAGGTGCTGTTCAGTCCGAGCGAGAAGGCGGGTGGACCGCCCGAGGTCCGCTACGTTGCCCTGACGCTCGACGGCGTGAAACACCGCGCCTACCGGTTCGAGGCGCCCGAGGCCGGGGCGGCCAGCTACTTCAGCGAGACGGGCAGCTCGCTCCGCAAGTTCCTCATGCGCATGCCGATCGCGGAGGGGCGGATCACCTCGCCGTTCGGCACGCGCGTTCACCCGATCCTGCACTACGCCCGCTTCCACAATGGCGTCGACTGGGCCAACAAGGCCGGCACGCCGATCATGGCGACGGGCGACGGAACGGTGGCGTATGCGGGTCCGCGCGGCGGCTACGGCAACCGCGTCGAGATCCACCACGCCAACGGCTACGTGACGGCCTACAATCACCTGCAGCGGCTCGCGCACGGCGTTCAGGCCGGCGCCGCCGTCCATCAGGGGCAGGTGATTGCCTATATGGGCTCGACCGGGCTCTCGACGGGGCCCCACGTCCACTACGAGGTGAGCGTCAACGGCCACTTCCTGGATCCGATGGCGATCCGCCTGCCCGACAGCCAGGGGGTATCGGCCAAGCTGATGACGGCCTTCGAGCGGCAGGTAGCGGCCACGAACACACTTCGCCACCACGGAGCCCTGGCGATGTCCGCACTGCCGCTCTGAGCCGGTCGTCCGCGCCAGTCAGACGGCCTGTGCCCGCCGCTTGGCCTTCTTCAGGCGCCGCAGACCGCGGATCGCGCGGACGAGGCGCTTGGCTTGCCGCTTCTCGCACGTCTCCGTGACAGCGCGGCCAGCGACCTTGACCATGAAGTGCCCGTCGGCAGCCTTCTCCTTGGTGACGTAGTGCATGGCGGGAACTCCTGCTGTCCGAGGTTCGGTTGCCGAACGGCCTGTCTCCGGAATTCGCGAGCGCGGCCCGCGTCTCTCGAGGAAGAAACGCGGTGCCGGCGGGAAATAACGGCGTCGGGCGGCCTCGCAACCCGCCTCCCGCCTTCGTGATCCGGCCGAAGCAACCTCGCCGTCATCGCGCGGAGGCGGCGCCGGCCGCCGCGATCTCGGCCCTGGCGCGCCCGAGATCTTGCTGGAAACGGGGATCGCGCAGCAGTGCTTCCGCGATCACGGCCGCGGCGATCCGCCCGGCCTCCAGATCGGACGGGAAATGGGTCCCGGCGATCATCCGGTTGGCGCCGTAGCCGACCGCGAACGCGAACAGGGCCCGGCGCTTGGCCGGGACGAGCTGCGCCAGCACCGTCGCCGCGAGGTGGCCGAAGGTCGCGTGGCCGCTCGGGTAGGACGTGCTGTCGGAGCGGTGCCCGTACGTCGCGAGATCGGGCTCGAGCGTGTAGGGACGTGGCCGGCCGATGGCGGTCTTGGCGGCGAGCACGGCCAGTTCGCCGTCTTGGAACACGCGCTCGATCAGCGCGGCGGTGACGGGCATCGCCCGTGCCGTGAAGGCCGGTCCAAGAACCTCGGTGAAGCGGTCGAGCGTGCAGGGCAGGTTCGCCGTGATGCGGCGCTCGTCGTCAGGGGTGCGGGCACCGACGGCGGCCTCGACAGCCCGAAGATCCGCCCGCTGCATCTCGGAGTCCGCCTCGGGCGGCGGCGGCAAGACCCGCTGCAGCGCCAGCACCTCCGGGTCGATGTAGGTGCTGTGCAGGGTGCCGGCGGCCGCCGGGGCAACCGCTGGGAGGGCGAACACGACGAGACCGGCGAGGCAGGCAGCCCGCGCGCGGCGCTCCGCACCGGTGATTCGACGCCTCATGATTCCTCCCTACGCGCCTCTCGACACGCCGCCGGGCACGAGACCCCGCAGCCACGCGCCCGGGCTGCCGCGCGGCGCGTCGGGGGCGCTCTCCGGCATCAGCAGCACCAGCACCGCGAGCGCCGCAACGGCCACCGCGGCGCAGGCGAGGTAGGCCGCGTGGAATCCGGCCGCCTGGACGAGGCTCCCGGCGATGACGAAGGACAGCGCCGCGCCCGCGCCCTGTAGGGTCCCGATCAGTCCGTGGGCGGCGTTGTAGCGGCCGGTTCCGCGGGTGATGTCGGCCATCACCAGGGGTTTGACCGCGCTCAGCAGCCCGGCGCCGACGCCGTCGAGGCATTGGACGGCGATGAGCCAGAACGGGTCGCGCCAGACGAGATAGAGCAGGGCCCGCGCGGGCAGGGCGGCGAAGCCGATCACCAGCAGCGGCTTGCGGCCCCAGCGCTCGGCCAGGCGGCCGACGAGGAGGCCCATCGGCACCATCACCGCCTGCGCGCCGATGATGCAGACGGAGACGATGACGGACGACCAGTCCGGCCGGGTCTGGCCGATCTCCTGCGCCACCAGCGTCAGCAGCGGCGCGTTGGCGAAGTGGAACAGCATCACGCAGACCGCGAAGACCATCAGCGGACGGCAGGTCAGCAGCGTCCGCCAGCGCGTCGGCGCCGCGTCCGCCCCGCCTTCGCCGCCCCCGCGGGCCCGCCGCGCGTCGATCGCCCGGCGGGGTATCGCGTAGAGCGCTGCGGCGGAGACGATCGCGCAGGCCGGGACGAGCAGGAAGACGGCGCGGTCCGGGAACAGCCAGCCCACGAGGCCGATCAGTCCCGCGATGGCCACGTTCCCTGTCCGCTCTAAGGCCGCGTTGCGGCCGAAGCGCCGGGGCAGTTTCCCGGCCGGGAACAGCCCGAGGGTCAGCGTCGCGATCGTCGGGCTGAGCATCCCGCCGACCGCGGCGAGGACGCAGGAGGCGGCGAGGACGGGCCAGAAGTGCGGCGCCACGGCGACGAGCACGGTGGCGAGTGACAGGGCCACGAGCGCCCCGAGCAGGATCCGCCGCTTGTCGCCCACGGCGTCGATGGCGGTCCCGATCGGCGTCTGCGCCGCGATGCCGACGATCCCCGACACCGTGCCGACGAGCCCGACCGCGGCGTCGTCCCAGCCGCGATGCACAAAGAGGTACACGTTCAGATAGGGCTTGATCGCCCCATTGACGTCGATGAGCAGGAGATTGAGCAGATCGAGGGCTCGGGCGACGGACGGTTCCCGCGGGGCCGGATCCGTCCCTCCTCGCTCGCTCATGTCCTGCGTCAACCGGCTGGCTCCCTTTTCAGCCAACCTAGGGCACCGGGCGCCGGCCCGGAGGGGGCGGCCCACTCCCGGACGGTCACCGGGAGGGCCCGTCGCCGCGAACGCGGCTCAGCGCGACGTCTCCGGCGTTCCTGGGGCGCCCGCCCGCGCGCCGCCATCCGCCGGACTCGGGGCGGTGCGGGCGCCCATGGCCCGGGCGATCAGCACGTAGAAGAGCGGCGTGGCGAACACGGCCAGCACGGTCGCGGTGACCATGCCGCCGAGCACGCCCGTGCCGATGGCGCGCTGGCTGTTCATGCTCGCGCCGTTGGCGACCGCGAGGGGCACGACGCCGAGGATGAAGGCGAACGAAGTCATGATGATCGGCCGGAAGCGCAGCTCGCAGGCCTCCAGCGCCGCCGCCTGGACGGGGCGGCCCCGCGCCACGAGGTCCTTGGCCACCTCGATGATCAGGATCGCGTTCTTCGCGGTCAGGCCGATCACGGTGATCAGGCCGACCTTGAAATAGACGTCGTTCGGCATGTCGCGGACGAGCATGGCGAAGATCGCCCCGACCACGCCCGTCGGCACCACGAGCAGCACCGCCAGCGGGATGGCCCAGCTCTCGTAGAGCGCCGCGAGGCAGAGGAAGACGCAGACCAGCGCCAGGGCCAGCAGGTAGGTCGCTTGGCTGCCCGAGAGCTTCTCCTGCAGCGACTGACCGGTCCAGGCGAAGTCGAAGCCCGGCGGCAATTGCGCGGCGAGGCGCTCCATCTCGGCCATGGCGTCGCCGCTGGCGTAGCCCGGCGCGGCGCTGCCGGAGATCTTGATGCTCGGGTAGCCGTTGAAGCCGACGATCTGCGACGGCCCCATCGTCCAGGCAATTCGTGCGAAGGACTGGAGCGGCACCATCTGCCCCTTGGCGTTGCGCACGTTGAGGTCGAGCAGGTCCTCGGCCCTCATGCGGCGCCCGGCCTCCGCCTGCACGATCACGCGCTGCATGCGCGCTTGGTTCGGGAAGTCGTTCACGTAGGCCGAGCCGAGGCTCGTCGAGAGCGCGTCGTTGATGTCGGCGAAGGTGACGCCGAGCGCGTTCGCCTTCTGACGATCCAGGGTCAGCTCGATCTGCGGGGCGGTCGGCAGGCCCTCGACGTAGACGCCCTGGAGGATCGGGCTCTGCTGGGCCGCCTTGAGCAGCTGGTCGCGCGCGGCGGCCAGTGCGGCCTGCCCCTGCTGCGCCCTGTCCTGCAGGCGGAAGGCGAAGCCGCTCGAATTGCCCAGGGCCTCGATGGCCGGCGGCGACAGCGCCATGGCGATGGCGTCCGGCAGGCCGCCGAGCACCGCGTTGGCCCGGGCGCTGACCGCCTCGGCGCCGTTGCCGGGACCGCGCTCCGCCCAGTCCTTCAAGGTGACGAAGGCGATGGCGGCGTTCTGGCCCTGGCCCGAGAAGCCGTAGCCGAGCAGCGTCGTCCGCGCTGCCACCGCCGGCTCGGCTCCGAAATGGTCCTCGATCCGCCGGACCACGTCGAGGGTGCGCCCCGCGGCCGATTCCGGTGGCGTCTGCGCGTCGACGATGACGTAGCCCTGGTCCTCGATGGGCAGGAAGCTCGTGGGCATGCGCAGGTAGCCCCAGCCGAGGGCCGCTACGAGGGCCGCGTAGACGAGGAGCGCTCGCACGGGCCGGCGCAGCATCCCGGCGACGCCGGACCGGTAGGCCCGCGTGCCAGCCTGGAACCGGCGGTTGAACCAGCCGAAGAAGCCACTCTCGGCGTGGCCCTGGCCGGCCTCGACGGGCCTGAGCAGCGTCGCGCAGAGCGCGGGCGTCAGCGACAGCGCCAGGAAGGCCGAGAAGGCGATCGAGGTCGCCATGCTGACCGCGAACTGGCGGTAGATCACCCCGACCGAACCGGGGAAAAAGGCGAGCGGCACGAACACGGCGATCAGCACCGCGGTGATTCCGACGATGGCGCCGGTGATCTGGCCCATGGCCTTGCGGGTCGCCGCCGTCGGAGGCAACCCCTCCTCGGCCATGATCCGCTCGACATTCTCGACGACCACGATGGCGTCGTCCACGAGGATGCCGATGGCCAGCACCATGCCGAACATCGTCAGCACGTTGATCGAGAAGCCGGCGACGAGCAGCGCGCCGCATGTTCCGAGCAGCGCCACCGGCACGACGATGGTCGGGATCAGGGTGTAGCGGATGTTCTGCAGGAACAGGAACATCACCGCGAAGACCAGCGCCATCGCCTCGGCGAGCGTCATCAGCACCTTCCGGATCGACACCTCGACGAAGGGCGTCGTGTCGTAGGGCACCGTCACGCTGACATTGGCCGGCAGCGTGCGCTGGAGCTTCGCGATCCGCGCCTTCACGCCGGTCGCGGCCGCGAGGGCGTTGCCGCCGGGCGCGAGCTGGATGCCGATGCCGGCGGCCGGGCGGCCGTCCTGGCGAGTCTGCATCGCGTAGGACTGGCCGCCGAGCTCGACCTCGGCCACGTCGCGCAGGCGCACGAGCGAGCCGTCCGGGTTGGCGCGCAGCACGATCTCGGCGAACTCGGCCACCGTGGTCAGCTGGCCCTTGACCAGTACGTTCGCGGCGATGCGCTGGCCCTCCGCCGCCGGCTGGGCGCCGACGGTCCCCGAGGCGACCTGGGCGTTCTGCGCCTGGACCGCGGCCGTGACGTCGCCCGGCACCATGCCGAGCCCGACGAGGTTCACCGGATCGACCCAGATCCGCAGTGCCTTCTCGGACGAGAACAGGGTCGCGCGCCCGACGCCGGGCACGCGCCGCAGCTCGCCCAGGATGCGCCGCGCGGCGAGGTCGCCGAGATCGCTCTCACTCAGGGATCCGTCGCGGGAACTGACCACGACGAACTGCAGGAAGCTCGTGCTGGCCTCCTCGACGATGATGCCCTGCTGGGTGACCGCCCGGGGCAGGCGCGCCTCGACGCGCTTGATGCGGTTCTGGACCGCCACGGTGGCTCTCGACGGGTCCGAGCCAGGCGCGAAGGACGCGAGGATCTGCGCCTGCCCCGACGTGTCGCTCGTGGACTCGAAGTACATCAGCCCGGGGATGCCGTTCAGCTCCTCCTCGATGATCCGGGTGACGCCGTCGTAGAGCCGCTCGGGCGGCGCGCCCGGGTAGATGGCCGTCGTCTGGATCGTGACCGGGGCGACGTCCGGGTACTGCGAGATCGGCAGGAAGACGATCGAGATCGCGCCGACCAGCACGATGAAGATGGAGATCGCCCAGGCGAAGATCGGGCGCTCGATGAAGAAGCGGGTCATGGCGGGTCGAGCCTGCGTGACGGAGTCAGGGCTGCGGGGCGGCGGTGGCCGTGCGGCCGCCCGCCCACGGCACCGGATTGACCGCCAGGCCGGGATGGATCTTCTGGAAGCCCTCGACGACGACGGTCTCGCCGGGCTTCAGCCCGTCCTCGACGATCCAGCCGACCTCGGTCATCGCGCCGGTGCGCAGGGGCCGCAGGGCCAGCACCCGGTCCGCGCCGACCACGAAGGCCTGGGCCTCGCCGGCGCTGGAGCGCTGGATCGCCTGCGCGGGCACGATGACGGCGCCCGGCTGCACCCCGCGCGCGACGCGGATCCGAACATAGGCGCCGGGCAGCAGGGAGAGACGCGGGTTTGCGAAGGCGGCGCGCAGGCTGACTTGACCGGTGCCCGGATCGACGCTCACGTCCGAGAACAGGAGCTTGCCGGGATCGGTGTGCAGGGTGCCGTCCGCGTGGACCAGCCGGACCTCGGCGCCTCCGGCCCCACCGCGGTCCGCCAGCAACCCGTAATCGGACGCGGAGGCGTTGAAGTCGGCGAAGATCGGGTCGACCTGCTGGATGACCGCGAGCTTCGTCGCCTCGCCCTGGCCGACGAGCGCGCCCTCCGTCACGAGCGCCCGCCCGATCCGCCCGCCGATGGGTGCTCGAACGGTGGCGAAGTCCAGGTCGATCCGGGCCCGGTCAAGCTGCGCCCTGGCACTCGCCACGTCGGCCTCGGCCTGTCGCAGGGTCGCGACGGCGACGTCGTGCTGGGCGGTGCTGGCCGCCTGCCGCTCCAGCAGCGTCTCGGTCCGCTCCGACTGCTTCAGCGCCTGCACCCGCGACGCCTCGGCTCGGGCGAGGGACGCGGCCTTCGCGTCGACCTCGGCCTTGTAGACGGCCGGGTCGATGCGGAAGAGGACGTCGTCCTTCTCGACGAGGCTGCCTTCCTCGAACGCGCGCTCCCGGATGATGCCCGAAACCTGGGCCCGGACCTCCGCCACCCGCGTCGAGGCGAGGCGCCCCGGCAGGTCGAAGAGGCGCGGCACGGTCGCGGGCGTCACGGTCGCGACCGACACGTCCGGCGGTGGCGTCTCGACCGCGGCCGTGTCGGTGGCGGCGGGCTTGCAGCCGCTCAGCGACGCGCTCACCACGAGCGCGACGAGGGTCGGGCGCCGGAAGCCGCGCGCGGTCGAGATCGACATGGACCAAAATGCTCCTTCCACTGAGCGGGATCCGGCACACCGGTCCGCCGGCCCCTGAAATCCGGCCCGCGTCGGCGCCACGAGGGTGTCGCGCCGCTCCGGCGCTTGCGCCTTGGCGGCCGGCTGTTTAATTCCATCCGTATGGATTGAAAAGGGGAAAGGTCTGGATGGGGCGGCCGCGGAGCATCGACCGGGACAAGGTCCTCGACATCGCCGAGCGGATCGTGCGCGAGGAGGGGGCGACGGCGTTGACCTTCGACGCCGTGGCGCGGGCGGCCGGGATCACCAAGGGTGGCCTGCAATACTGCTTCGGCAGCAAGGACGATCTGGTCGCCGCCATGGCCGACCGCTGGCTGGCGGGCTTCGACGCGGAGGTCGCCCGCCACACACCGGCCGACGGGACCCGCGTGGACCACGTGCGCGGCTACGTGACGGCGTCGGCACGGATCGACGAGGCCACACAGACCAAGATCGCCGGCATGCTCGTGAGCTTGCTGCAATCGCCGAAACATCGGGAGCAGGCGCGCGGCTGGTACGCGGCGTGGCTGACGCGCCTCGAACCCGGCTCCGAGGCGGAGCGGAGGGCCCGCGCGGCCTTCTTCGCCGCCGAGGGCGCCTTCTTCCTGCGCAGTCTCGGCCTCGTGGCGTTGGACCAGGGCCAATGGGACGCCGTCTTCGACGACATCCTCGCGCTCCTCTGAACCTCCGGGATCCGGAGCGACGACCGTCACCGCACCGCTCTAGACTCGCGGGCAAGGTGGCTGCCGCTGAGGAACACCTCCCGGGCCGGCTGATCCGGCCGCTCGATCCCCTCGAACAGCAGGCGCATCGCCTGGGTGCCGATCTCGGCGACTGGCTGCTCGATCACGGTGAGGGCCGGCCCAGCGAACTCGGTCAGGGCTCGTTGCCGAAGCCGGCAGGTGCGAGGTGGCGCGGGAGCACGAGGTTCACGGCCTTGGCCGCCCGCACGGCGCTTGTCGGGATGAGCCCGTTCGGGACGACGCGCGCCACCGGCTGGCCGGGCTCCTCGAGCCAGCGCGTTGCCTCCTCCCTCGCGGCCGCCGCGTTCGGGGCGACACTGCGGACCTGCAACGCCAGACCGTGCCGCCCCATGGCCTCCAGATAGGCGGCGCGGCGCTCCTGCGCGGCCGAATTCGACGATCCGAACAGACTGTCGATCCGACGCGGGTTGTGACCGGGCGTGCCGCGGTGCTCAGCGGCCTGTCGGCGATGATCCGGTTCGGCCGCTCGGGCATAGCCCGGTTCGACCAGATCGTGTGGCGGCCGCATCCCGGGGAGATCTGTGGCCTGACGCCGCTCCGCGTCGCGATGGCCGGCACATCGGGCCGGCCCGTCGGGGAGCCCTCCCTGGAGATCGGCGCCCGGTAGACCGGCACCTTCGCGGGCCGGCCGCTCGACGCGGTCGCTGTCGTCTTCGAGAGGCGAGCCTGCGGCCCGCTCGCCCTGTCCAGCATCGCCCGGACGCGGAGCGCGCCGGGACCGGTCCACGAGATCCCGAGCAGGCCATGATGGAGCTGGATCCGGGGATCCAGATCAACCCGGGGCTCCGGCTGCCACCGAAGCGCCAGAACATCGACGATCCGGATCAGACCCGATTTCCATTGCGCCACAGAAACATACCGGACACCTCCGTGGTCGGCGCCAAACCGTCGGTTGATCTCTTCTCCCTCGTGAGGCTCGCGGGGACCTGGCAGCTCGTGACCGCTGGCCGGACGTCAGCTGGCCGCGGAGGGCCGGGGGCCGGCCTCCGGTGGGGCGCCCGCGCCGATCATCCGGCGGTCGACGGCGGCGAGGGTATCGAGCAGGCGCTTCCGGAGCCGCGCCGCACCCTCCAACTCGAGCGCGTCCACGTCGACGTAGAAGTCGATCCCCCGGGCGTGCTCGGAGAAGATCGTCTCGGTCGCCTCGGCGGTGAGGTCGCCCTCGACGGCGTAGGGGACGACCTCGCGGCTGATGCCCTTCATGCGGATCGGCTCCTGCGGGCTCGCCTGGACGATATCGCTCACCAGCGCGTAGGTTTCGTAGCTCAGGGTGATGCCACCCGGCATCGCGGCCGCCTGGAGGCGGGCGGCGAGGTTCGCTTCCGCGCCGATGATCGTGTAGTCCATCCGCTCGTCGCTGCCGAAGTTGCCGACGTTGCAGTAGCCCGTGTTGATCCCGATCCGCGCCTGGAACGGGCGCTCGATGCCGGACCGCCGCCAGCGGGCATTGAGCTGGCCGAGGCGCGTCTGCATCTCGATCGCCATCCGGACGCAGGCCTGCGCGTCCTCGCGGACGCCCCGGCTCTCCGGATCGCCGAAGAAGACCAGCATCGCGTCCCCGATATACTTGTCCACCGTGCCGCCGTGCTTGACCGCGATGGCGGTCATCTCGGTCAGGTACTCGTTGAGGAGTGCGGTCAGCTCCTCGGGCTGCAGGCGCTCGGTGGTGGCGGTGAAGTCCTTGATGTCGGAGAAGAAGATCGTCAGCTTCTTGCGCTCGGTCGCCATCGACACGTCCCGCTCGCCGCTGAAGATGCTCTTGTAGACCTGGGGCGAGATGTACTTCGCGATCTGCACCGAGACCGACGCCAGAAAGCCGTTGGACTCGGTCAGCTCGCGATTCATCCGGTCGATGAGGCGCGACTGTCGCGCCTGCAGCAGCAGGACGGTGGTGCCGGCGAGCGCCGCCAGGATGAAGTAGCCGAGCAGGTACTTGAAGGCGAAGACGTTGGCGGCGATCGGCTGGTGCAGGACGATCTCCTGGATGCCGCGGACGTCGCCGACCTTCCAGTCCGTCTTCGGGCTCAGGGGATGGGCATTGTGGCAGCGCACGCAGGCGGATTCCATGCGAATCGGCGCCGCGATGCGCACCTGCCGATCGAAGATCGATCCCGTCGTCTCGCTGACGAATCCGGTCTGGGGACGGGCCCGGAGGTCCGCCAGCGCCTGGACCTCGAACGCGTCGAGATCGTGCGGCTTGCGGTCCTTGAAAGGGAGATCGGAGACGAAGCGATACTTCACCGAGCCGTCCCCGCCGCTGATCCGCTCGCCGAGCTCCAGGGAGAGCGTCGCGGGGATCGGGATCGCGTTCGGTACGCCCTTGTAATCGTGCCGCGTCTCGACCCGGCCCGTCGCCGCGTTGACCGCCTGGACCACGTCACTGGCGTAGAAGCTGCGCATCTGATCGATGATCCGGCCGGTCTCGATCGCCTGCGTGGCGAGCATGCGCTCGGACAGGCCGCGCAGGTCGAGCCACACCGCGACCGGCAGCCCGACCAGGCCGAACAGGATCGCCGCCACGAGGAGCGGCCCCATGAATCGCTGCTGGCGCGCGACCGACTCGTCAAAACCCGACATCACCCACAACCCCGAGGCACCAGCACATAGCCCCTTGCTTGGCTCCTTCCATATACAGGCAATTCTTTGCCGGGACGTATTTACTTTCCGTCCGAAACGCGGACCGCGGCGCCAATTCAGTGTCTGTGGGACATGAAGTCAACAGAGTCTATCAACCACAAGATGTCGTGCTGCGCATGGACAGCCGCGCCGGACACCGAGACCTGGCGCCAGGCCGATCGCCGCCGGCTGGGCACACCGTCGTCCGGTTCGCTCAGATCGCTCCGGGCCCTCCCAGCATGGGATTTCGCGAACGGCCCCTATAGTCGGCGCCTCGACTGTCTGATCGCGAGGACGCGGGACCGGACGGAGAACCGTGTCGCTTCAGCGTCGACCCGGGGAGGGTGCGATGGCGGATGTTCTGATCGTCGGGGCCGGACCGGTCGGCCTGACACTCGCCTGCGAACTCGCCCGGCACGGGGCGCGCTGCCGGATCGTCGACGGCGCGGCGCAGCCGTCGCCCTATTGCCGCGCGATCGGGGTCACCCCGCGCACCCTCGAAGTCTGGGAGGACATGGGCCTTGCCCGCGAGATGATCGACGCGGGTCTCTGGCTCACGGGTCTGCGCACGGTTCTCTACGGCCAGCCGCCGGTCGACGCGCTCAGTCCGCCCCTGGACCTGCCCTACGCGTCGCTCGGACTTCCGCAGTCCGAGACCGAGCGTGTCCTGACCCGCCACCTGGAGCGCTGCGGCCTGCGGGTCGAGCGCGGCCTGCGCCTGACCGCCCTGGAGCAGGACGATGCCGGTGTCCGCGTGCGACTGCAGGATGACGGCGGAGCGGTCGCGGAGGCGGGCTTCCGCCACGTCGTCGGCTGCGACGGCGCCCACAGCACGGTCCGGCGCCCTCTGGCTGACTTGCAGGTGGGGCGGAGCCGACACAGGCTATGTCGCCGATACAGACGTATCGCTCGGTCCAGCCTTTCGCCGCGACGTTCTCGCCGAGAGCGCCCAGTGGGGAGCGCGGCGGATGATCGCCGATCTCCGAGGCCCAGGCGGCGTGATTGTCCTGCGGATACGGATGGAGCGTCTTATCAGAGTCGCCACGGTAGCGGAGGTCGGACGCTTGCCGGGCCGGCTTCTGCGACAGTCCCTAGAGGCTCCACGAGGCTCTGGGGCTCCGCGGCAACCGCCGCATCCGCCGGAGCGAGGGGCGAGACAGGTGTTCCGCCGAGGTGCGCGATCGCCGTCACCCTCGGCAAGGTCGGCGTCGTCCCGGTTCGCTGCTTGATCTCATCGGAGCGCGGCGACACCGCGGCCTCGGTCTGGGGGCGATCGTTGAGGCAGGCACGTGCGATGGAGGCTCGTCCTGTTCCGATGCTTGGAGGGGATCATCCGGCGGTTCGGCGATGGCCGGAACGGTCGTGTCGCAGGTGCATTCTCTTCCGGATCGAAGAGGAGCATCAGCATGCGCATCATTGGACAAGCATCCGTCATCGCTCTCGTGACACTCATGAGCGTCGGCGCGGCTGAGGCGAAGGGCTGCATCAAGGGCGCGATCATCGGCGGTCTGGCGGGCCATTACCTGGCCGAGCGCGGCGTCGTCGGCGCCGTCGCCGGCTGTCTCGGCGGCCGCTACCTCGCCAACCGGCAGGCGCGGCGCAGGGAGATCGAGTACGGCTCGCGGGTCCAGCCGCGCGACACCGGTTACGGCGCGCCCCAGGCCTACCCGCGCCGGTCCTACAGCTACTGACAGACAGCGGGGGCGGCTCGGGCCGCCCCGCACCCCTCGTGGTCGAACCGGCACGTTCCGTGCGCGGCGGGAACGCCGTCAGACCATCGTGAGGCTGATCCCATGCACCGAGACGAGCCGACGGCGTGCCGGTTCGCCCAGCGCGGAGGCGCGGTCACCCCGGTGAGGGCAGCCGCTCCGGTCTTCGAGTTCCGACCGGTCGGTTCGGTCAGCCCTTCTTGCCCTGCTTGTAGCTCTGAATAGCGCCCTGGCAGCCCGGCGAGAGTTTCGCCATGTTCTTCTCGAAACAGGCCTGCGTCTCGGCCCCCTCGTCGGGCGGCATGTCACCGCAGAAGGTCGTAAAGTCGCCCATGCATTGCTGCTGAAGCGTCGCCTTGTCGTCGGCCGACATCGGGGCGGCGAGAGCCGCCGTGGCCGCCACGGACAGAAGCAGGGCGGTCGTAATCAGACGTACCGGCATGGTGATGCTGTTCCTCGCGTCGATGAACCGCTCAGAAAGCCGAAGGGGCGGGAAACCGTTGCATGCGATGAACCGATCGCGACCATAAAAAACGAAGGGGCGCCCGGCTGGGCGCCCCTCTGAGCCACTTGTGTTCCAGTCCGATCAGTCGTCCCAGTCGCCATCGTGGTGGCCGTAGCCGTACCCGCGACGCTCGATCACGCGAACACCCGGACGATCCCAGTCACGGTGGCCGAAGCGGACGCCGCGATAGCCGTCGCGGTAGCCCTCGCGCACGATCACGCGGGAATGACCGTAACCCGGTTCGTAGCCGTAGCCGCTACCCCACTCGTGAGCCTGAGCGGCGGAGGCGGCGCCCAGGACCGCCGCGCCGGCAGTCAAGGTCATGACGAGCTTTTTCATGATCAATCCTCTAGTTACGATTTCAAACAACAAATGCAGAAGGCACTTATCGCGTTCCATCGAGGGCAATTTTCATCATCCAGTGTTGTTCATCCGAAATTCATGTTCATCCGCGCCCCGGTTCCGAGCCCAAGCTCGGCCACGCGTGTTCGACATCTTCGAATGACCGGTCTCTGCTCAGACCAACCCATCCGGCCGAAAGCTCCGGACGGGACGAAGTCTCTGTCAGCGACGGGTGACGGTCGTGTCGCTTCCGAGGCTGCCAGCCCCGCCGCCGCCGCTCTGCGTGGTCAAGCCGGTCGACTCCGTTCCGCCGAACTTCGTCTCGTGGCCGGCTGCGCAGCCGGACGCACCCGGGCTTCCGGCAAAGCGCCCACGATGCTGCATCTCGCGGCCTGGAGACGTGGACGATGCGCCCTGTTCCGTAGCGCCTGCGCTGGCCCCGAGAGCCAGGGTAGCGAGGACGATAATCGGCAAGCGTGGCATCGCGCATCTCCTGTTCTGGAGGCACTCACGGCAGCTTCGCCGAGACCGTTCCAGGGACCCGCGCCACCTTCGCTGTCGTGACGGCACGCAGTCACGCTCAGCACGCGCGTTTCGGGCATCGCGATGCGGGTAGACCGCGGTCCGGATCTGCGCTCGGTCTCGCGTGATACCGAATACTGCAGCGTTGCTCGCGGGAATGCCGGGCTTTAGCCACGCCTTCGTTACGCCCGGGAACGGTTCGGTGCCGGACGCCGTATCTGGACTGACGCGGGGCAATCCCCGCTACGAGGGAGCCATCCATGATCCGCACGCCAACGTTGATCCTCCTCGGCACACTGGCGCTGGCCGGGGGTATTCTCGGGTCCTCGTCGGCCGCCATGGCCGATCCGCCCTGGGCCCGCGGGGAGCGCGGCTTCCGGCACGGCGGCCCGCCACCCTGGGCGCCCGCTCACGGCTATCGCCGCCAGCACGAATTCGGCGGGTACGGCCGCCGGGATGCGCGGTTCTACGAAGGGCGACGCTACGGCGGTTACCGCTACGATCGTTACTGAGCGACGGGCCGCTCGCGCGGCGGTGCTGCCCGGAGCATCCAGCCTCGCCTGGCCGCGTCGACCAGACGATTGCACACCAGCGCTGCGTCGTAAAACGCTGACGGGACGAGGCGAGCACCGTCGCTTCGGCCGTCTTCCAGCCGCGCGGGCACGCCCTCTGGCAAAGGGCGCTCGTCGAGCGCTTCGGCGAGACCCGCTCCGGCCTCGGCTCGGACTTCGACGGGGCCGTCGTCTCGAACGCCATCCGCTCGATGGCCGGCACGCAGGCGACCTTCCGGGCCCTCGCCGCGTGAGGATTCGGGCGGGCCCTGATTGGGAACCCCGCGCTCGGGATCTGGATGCGCGTCTTGGAGCGGATGATCGGCTGATCGTCAGGCGACGGCCGGGTGGACTAACGGGGCGAGCGCCGCACCCTCCTCAACCCGACGACCCGCGCTCACGCCGTCCCGGTCAGCGCCCGCCCCGGCAATCGGGTGGCCAGGACCTTGTCGATGCGACGGCCGTCCATATCGACCACCTCGAGGCGCCAACCCTCCGCGACGAGGGCGTCGCCCGCCGCCGGGATGCGGCCGAGCTGGAAGATGACGTAGCCGGCCAGCGTCGTGTAGTCGTCCGTATCGGGCGGGTCGGTGAAGGCGAGGCGCTCGAACGCGTCCTCGGCCGGCATCATGCCGTCGATGAGGAGCGAGCCGTCCTCGCGCTCGACCACGGCCGGATCCTCCCCGATCTCGGGAATGTCGCCCGCGATGGCCTCGAGGAGATCCGTCTGCGTGACGAGCCCCTCCAGGCTGCCGTACTCGTCGACGATCACCGCCAGCTGCACGGGGTTGCGCTGGAAGCTCTCCAGCGCCGTGAGGACCGTCATGCCCTCGTGGACGACGTTCGGCGGCCGCATGGCGGCGGCGATGTCGAGGGGCTGCCCGTCGAGGATCTGATCGAGCAGATCCTGCTTGCGCAGCACGCCGACGACCTCGTCGATGCCGCCGCGGCTCACCAAGACATGGGCGTGGCTGCAGGCGCGGACCGCCCGCGTGATCTCCTCGGGCGATCCGTCGAGGTCGACCCACTCGACCTCGTGGCGCGGCGTCATGATCTCGCGGACCCGCCGATCTCCCAATCGGAAGATGCGCTCGACCGCTTCCTGCTGCGCCTCGCGGATGAGGCCGGCCTCGCGGCTCGCCTCGACCAGGAGATTGAGTTCCGCCGTCGAGTGGTGTCCACCTTCGCCGTGGCCGGGCTGCAATCCGCAGAGGCGCAGGACGCCGTTGCCGAGGCCGTTCAGGAACAGGATGGCCGGGCGGAACACGAACAGGAATACGCTGAGCGGGCGGATCACCGCGAGGGCCGTGCGCTCGCTGCGCTGGAGCGCGAGGCTCTTCGGCGCCAGCTCACCCAGCACGATGTGCAGCGCCGTTATGATGACGAACGAGATCACCACCGCGACCGTGTGCGCGGCCGCCGTGGAGAGCATGTCCGGCGCCCACGTCAGGGCGGGCAAGATCAGGTGGGCCAGTGCCGGCTCGCCGACCCAGCCCAGCGCGAGGGACGAGATGGTGATGCCGAGCTGAGTCGCCGCGAGGTGGGCGTCGAGGTGGTCCGTGGCCCAGAGCAGCGCCTTCGCGTTCACGCGCCGCTCGGCGACGAGTTCGGCCACGCGGCTCCTGCGCACCGCGACCAGGGCGAATTCCGCTGCCACGAAGAAGCCGTTCGCCAGAACCAGGGCGAGGACGGCAAACAACCCTAAGGCAGTCGCCCAACCGTCGTCCAAAATCGACACCTCCCGTGTGGCCATCATGCCGCCCGCGTCCCGACGGTCTGTACAGGAGAGAGGCCGCGCGGCCTACGGGCTTCCGGGCCCGAGCGGCCTCGGCGTTGTCGCCGACGAACCCCGGGACACCTCGGCGGGCTGCCTCTGGCCCAGACCGATCCTGCAGGTGATCGAGAGCGCACCTATCAGCGGGGTGATGCGGCCGGTCGCGAGGCGGCTTCGAGCTTCGCAGACGGCGGTGCGCCGGGCATCGCCCGCCGGCTCCGGGGATCGGTTCATCCCCGCGCGCCGAGACTCGGGGCGCCCTTGCCCCGCGGCACGAGCCCGCCCCTCGCGGTGTCAGTGGCTGCCGCCGAGATACGCCGCCCGCACGGCCGGATCGTTGCGCATCTGCTGGGCCGGGCCCTGGAAGCGGATCCGCCCGTTCTCCAGCACGTAGGCGTGGTCGGCGACGCCGAGCGCCGCCATGGCGAACTGCTCGACGAGCAGCATCGTCACCTGCTCGGCCTTGAGCAGCCGGATGATCCGGAAGACCTCCTCCACGAGCTTCGGGGCGAGACCCATCGAGGGCTCGTCCAGCAGGAGGATCTCGGGCCGCAGCATCAGGGCCCGGCCCATGGCGAGCATCTGCTGCTCGCCGCCGGATAGGGTACCGGCGAGCTGCGTGCGCCGCTCCTTCAGCCGCGGGAACATCTCGAAGGCGCGCTCGCGGTCGGCCGCGACGTCGCCCTTCGGGCGCGAGCCGGTGAGCCGCGGGAAGGCGCCGAGCGTCAGGTTGTCCTCGACCGAGAGCGTCGGGAAGACCCGCCGGCCCTCCGGCGAGTGCGCGAGGCCGAACCGGGCGACATCGTGGCTGTCGAGGCCGCCGATCTCGCGCCCGTTCAGGCGGATCGAGCCCGCCCGCGGACGGATCATGCCCGAGAGGGCGCGCATCGTGGTGGTCTTGCCGGCGCCGTTGGAGCCGATCAGCGCCACGACCTGACCCTTCGGAACCTGGAAGTCGAGGCCGTGCAGGACCTCGACCTGGCCGTAGCCGGCCGACAGACCCGTGACCTCAAGCATGGGTCATCTCCTCGTCGGCGACGGGACTGCCGAGATAGGCCTCGACCACCTTCGGATCGGCCTGGACCTCGCGGGCGCTGCCCTCGGCGATCTTGTGGCCGAAATCGAGGACGCTGACGCGGTCGCAGAGCCCCATGACGACATCCATGTGGTGCTCGATCAGGATGACGGTGATCCCGGCGTCGCGGATCTTGCGGATGATCGCCGTCAGCTCGGCGATGTCGGGGGCGGTCAGGCCCGCGGCGGGCTCGTCGAGGAGAAGGAGCACCGGGTCGAGGGCGAGCGCCCGCCCGATCTCGAGGAGGCGCTGCTTGCCGTAGGGCAGGTTGCGCGCCTCCACCTGTGCCAGGGCGCCGAGGCCGACGAAGTCGAGGATCGCCATGGCGCGGGCGCGCTGCTCCCGCTCCTCCCGGCGCCGGCGGGGCGTGCCGAGGATCGCGTCCAACAGGGTGCCGCGGAAGCTGTGGTGAAGCCCGACCAGCACGTTCTTCAGAGCCGTCATCTCGCGGAAGAGCTGCACGTTCTGGAAGGTGCGGGCGACGCCGGCGGCGGCGATCTCGGAAGGCGTGCGCCCGTCGAGGCGCTTCGTCCCCTGGCCGCGCGCGAGCGTCACGCTGCCGCCGGTCGGCCGGTAGATGCCGGTGAGCACGTTCATCATCGTGCTCTTGCCGGAGCCGTTGGGGCCGATCAGGCCGTGGATCGTGCCCGGCCGCACGGTGAGGTCGACGCCCGCCAGGGCCTTGAGGCCACCGAACTGCATCAGGGCCTGCTCGACGGAGAGGAGCGGGTCGGCGCCCCGGTCGCCGCTCTGCACGCTGAGCGCCGCGCCCTCGGCGTGGAGGCTCTTGCCCTCGGCGGTGTGGGCCGGGCGCAGGGCGGGGATCTTCTCGCGGAGGAAGCCCACGATCCCGTCCGGCAGGTAGTAGACCACGAACAGGATCATCAGGCCGAACACGGTCAGCCGGAAGTCGGTGACGGATTCGAGCGCGAGCGTCGCCGGGAAGAAGGCGAGGCAGAGGCCGACCGGCACCAACAGGGCGTACCGGTTCTCCCGGCGGCGCAGGAAGGCGAGCCCGCCCACCACCAGCGCCGCGGCGGCGATGATCCCCGCCATGATCCGGACGAGGCCGATATCGGCGAGCACGTTCGGCATCATCACGATGATTGCCGAGCCGATGATCGGCCCTGCCCGCGACTTGCGGCCGCCCATCGTCACGGCCAGCAGGAACAGCACGGTCAGCTCGAACCCGTAGGAGTTCGGCGCCACGTAGCGCTCCGACCACGCGAACAGCGCGCCAGCGAGGCCCGCCAGCGCCGCCGAGATCACGAAGGCGTAGACCTTGTAGCGGTAGACGCTCACGCCCATGCAGTCGCAGGCGATCGGCGAGTCGCGCAGAGCCTCGAAGGCGCGACCATAGGGCGAGCGCACCACCCGATTGACCACCAGGATGGTGGCCAGCAGCGCCAAGCAGACGAGATAGTAGAACTCGAGCTTGCGCCCGGCCGCGCCCCAGGGGGCCTGCAGGCCGAGGAGCGAGAAGTCGAGGACGCGGGCCGGGGGCAGGGTGATGCCCAGCGGGCCGTTGGTCAGCGGCGTCAGCTCATTGATGAAGATCTGGACGATCGTGCCGAAGGCCAGCGTCACCATGGCGAGGTACGGGCCGGTCACCCGCAGGGCCGGCACGGCCAGCAGCACGCCGAAGGCGGAGGTCACGCCGATCCCGGCCAGGATGCCCCACCAGATCCCGAGCTTGAAGTGCAGGAACAGCACCGCCGCCGAGTAGGCACCGACACCGAACAGTCCGGCATGGCCGAGGCTCACCTGGCCGGTATAGCCGACCACGATGTCGAGCCCGAGGATCAGGATCGCGTAGATGGCGATCACCACCATCAGGTGGATGTAGTACGAGCTCGTGACCACGTGTGGGAACACGGCGAGGCCGACGACCAGCAGCACGGCACCGAGGACGCCCATGTGGCGCGACAGGCTGGGGGCGGCGGCCGGGATCGGCGCGTCGGTGGGGGCGAGAGTCTGCGCCATGGCTCAGGCTGCCGTGAGGGTTGCGCGGGCGGTCACGGTCAGACCTTCTTGATGACGGCCTTGCCGAACAGGCCGACCGGGCGGATGGAGAGGACGACGAGAAGCAGGATCAGGCCCGGCACGTCCTTGTAGCCGGTCGAGATGTAGAAGCCGGTCAGCGTCTCCGCGACGCCGAGGATCAGGCCGCCGACGATGACGCCGAGGCCGGATTCGAGGCCGCCGATGATCGCCACCGCGAAGGCCTTGAGGGCCAGGACCGAGCCCATCGTGGCGCCGGTCAGGGTGACGGGCGCCACCAGCACGCCCGCGAAGGCCGCCGTCATGGCGCTGATCGAGTAGGAGAGGGTGATTACCTTCTGGGTGTTGATGCCCATCAGCCCGGCGGCGTCGATGTCGTTGGAGGTGGCGACCACCGCCTTTCCCCAGATCGACTTGCGATTGAAGATCTCCACCGCGAGCATCATCAGCAGTGCGCCGGCGACGATCAGCAGCTCCATCGGCAGGATGCGCACGCCGCCGACCTGCAGCGCCGTCTCGGGGAGCGGGGAGGGGAACTTCAAGTCGTCGCGACCCCAGATGTTCTCGGCGACGTTCTTGAAGATGATGCCGAGCGCGATGGTCGCCATGATCCACCCGTACTCGGACTTGATCTTCACGGCGGGACGCACGCCGAGGCGCTCGACCACCGCACCGAGGGCGAAGCCGAAGACCAGGACCAGCGGGATCATCAGCCAGTAGCCGACGAACGGTACCAGGGTGAGCCCGAACAGGGCCCCGAGCGCCAAGGCCTCGCCCTGGCCGAAATTGAGCGTCTTCGAAGTCGCGAAGGTGAGCTGATAGCCGAAGGCAATGGCGGCGTAGATCATGCCGACCGCGACGCCGGAGGCGATGAGCTGGAGCAGGATTTCCATGGGATCGCTGTCACCGGAGGGACGTCCGGTCGCGCGGCGAGGGCCGCGCAACCGTGCTGCGTAGCGGCGGCCGCGCCCGGGAAGGCGCGGCCTCACCGGGCCTCAGTTCGAGGACTTCTCCTTGACGCGGACCACGCCCGCGTTCTTGGCGTCCTCGTCCTTCGCGTAGACGATCTTGCCGTCCTGCACCTTCCCGAACACGACCATGTTGCGCGAGATCGCGTTGTGGTCCTTGGCGGTGAAGGGCTTGTCGTAGGTAGTGACGACGCCCTCGACCTTCTCGTTCAAATTCTCCAGCGCCGTGCGGATCTTCGCGCCGTCGGTGCCGCCGGCCTGCTTGATCGCCGCGGCCAGCAGGTAGATCGAGTCGTAACCCTGGGCGCCGGCCACGGGTGTCGGGATCTTCGTCACGCCGTAGGTCTTGTAGTAGTTCTCCAGGAACGCCTTGCGCTTCGGCAGGGTCTGATCCTCGATGAAGGTCTGCGGCATGATCACGCCGTTGCCGTTCGTGCCGGCGATGTCGATGAAGCTCTGCATCGAGGACGGCCAGCTGGTGATCATCGGGACCTTCCAGCCGAGCTTGGCCATGCCGTTGGCGATCTGGGCCAGCTCCGGCCCGATGCCGTAGGCGAGGATCACCTCGGCGCCGGCCTGCTGCGCCTTCAGCAGCTGGGCCGTCATGTCGACGTCCTTGATGTTGAACTTCTCGACCGCGACGGGCTTCACGTTCTTGGTCGCGAGGTACTTCTCGATGTCCTCGCGGCCCAGCTGACCGTAATTGGTCGAGTCGGCGAGGATCGCGATCTTCTTGTGGCCCTGGGCGAGCGCCTCGTCGACCATCAGTCCGGCCTGGAGCACGTCGTAGGCGGAGTTCCGGAAGACGTAGTTCGCGTCGTAATCCGGCTCCTTGAACTGGTTGGTGATGATCGTCCCGGTCGCGACGTTGTTGAAGACGGGAATCTCGGCTTCCTGATAGAAGCGCTGGGCGGCCAGCGCGACGCCGGTGTTGATGAACCCGACGGTGGCGACCACCTTCTCCTTGTTGATCAGCTCCTGAGCGACCTGCGCGCCGACCTCGTTCTTGGCCTCGTCGTCGCGCTCCACGAGCTGGATCGGCCGGCCGAGCACGCCGCCGGCCTTGTTGATCTCGGCGGCGGCGAGCTTGGCGCCGTCCCGCATCGAGACACCCATCGAAGACGACCCACCCGTGAAGGGGCCGCTCAGCCCGATCTTGATCGGGTCCGCGGCCCGCGCCGGGGCCGACACCATCGTCAATAACAGCACCGCGGCTGCAGCGCGACCTGCGAAGACCATCGTTTCCTCTCCAAGATTCCGCACGCGCGGTGTGCCCTTCGACGTGGCACTCTGGAAGGCTGATCTCCCGACTCAGGTCGAGCCGTCAAGCTACCATTTTGCTGGATCCCAGACGATTAATACAGATTGTCGGTCTGGGACGACCGAAAAGCTGCAGGTGAGCAAATTTACGGCAGGTCGTCGCTGACGGCGGATTAAGCGCGGAGGGCGTACGTGATGGAGGCGCCGCCGGCCGGGGTGATCTACTCTCAGAGGCGTCTCACGCTTCGGGCGCTCGCTCATGAACGCGCTCGCTCCGCCTGGGTCAGCCCATCGTATCCCCAGCTGTCCTTCGGCACCTCGTGGATGACGATATAGGACACTTCGGTCAGATCGGCCCCGAGCACAGTTTTCAGAAGCCTGTTCGCCTCGACGATGAAGCGCGATTTCTCGTCGGCCGTGTTCGTGCCGGCGCTGACGGTGGCATCCACCTGCGCGACGCGGGAAACCGGCTCGCCGCCGACGCGCCATCCCGCCAGGGGTACTTCTTCGACCAGCACCCCGACGAGAGGGCCGACCTTGTGCAGGATGTCGACCATCAGTCTGGTGATGCCCGCCTGGATCGACGCGATCTGGTCTCGCTCCAGCGGCCGGCCCGCGATTTTGACGTTGATGAAGGGCATGGACGCCGCTCTCGCTGTTCGAGACCGCCCGAGCGGTCCGCGACGCAGGTCTAGCTGAGAGGTCGAGTTCGGAAAATTCGGAATTTCTCTGGAGATACTTCGGCAAAATCGAACGCTACGGCATCGAGCCGGAGCGTCGCGACGCGGGCTGACAGCGGTGCACCGGCGAACGAGCGGGCCCCTTCCAACCGATCGATACGCGATCCGTCGTCGCGATCCGGGTCCGCGACCGCGCTGGGACGGATCACCTCCACCGAAGTTCGGTCTCTCCGTTGACACCCGTCACGACGGCGCTTCCCGATTCCCCGGGAACATTCGTGATTCACGGAGAGGACTGAGCGAAGGAAGTCTCCGCCTCACGCCACGTGAGCGCCGATCGTTTCGAGAAGGATGTCGGTCAGGCGCGCGACGGCCGGCGACAGCTCGGCTTCCGCCTGATGGAGCGTCAGAGCGGCGTTCGGGAGGGATGGCAGGCCGGTCGCGGCGGGGTCGAGGACGCTCAGCGTCTTCGGCAGGCCGACCGCGGTGCGCGCGGTAATGCCGAGGCCACCCTCGGCTGCGGCCCAGAGGCCCGAGAGGCTGGGGCTCGTGAAGACCAGCCGCCAGGGCAGGCCGCGAGCGTCCAGGGCAGACACGGCCGCAGACCTGAAGGTGCACGGCGGGGCGAAGGCCGCGAGGGGAACGGGTTCCCGCCCGAGACCTGCGAGACCCGGCCAGTCCGGCGGGCCGATCCAGCGGATCGGCACGTCCGCAACCCGCTGCGCGTGAGGGGCGCCGCCGCCGTCGCCCCAGACTAGCGCCACGTCGAGTTCGTCCTTCAGGGTCTTCTCGATGAGCTGCGCGCCGAGCCCGACCTGCACCTCGATGCGCACCCTCGGATAGGCCCGCGAGAACCGCTTGAGCACCGCCGGAAGCCAGCTCTCGGCGAAATCCTGCACGAGGCCCAGCCGCGCCCAGCCTTCGAGTTCCGTTCCGCGCAGTCGGTCGACCGCCTCGTCGTTGAGCTCCAGAAGCCGCTTCGCGTAGCCGAGCATGCTCTCGCCGGCGGCTGTCAGCGCGAGGCCGCGTCCGGCCTTCTGCACGAGCGGCTGCCCGACCTGCTCCTCGAGCTTCCGGAGCTGGGTGCTGACGGCGGATTGCGACCGTCCCAGCCGCTCGGCGGCGCGGGCGAAGCTGCCGAGCTCGAACCCGGTCACGAAGGTTCTGAGCACGTCCATGTCGAGATTGGTGCGCGCGGCCATCGTTCGGTTTTACGGAAGTTTTAGTTTCAGAAATTCAAATATTCCGGACGATGATGGGCAGGTATCGGGGGAGGCGTCAAGCCGGCCGGATCGTGCCGAGAGACTTCGCTGGAGACCGTCACCTATGCCTCTCGTTCGGATCTCGCTCATAAAGGGCAAGTCATCGGAGCACATCCGCGCCCTCTCCGACGGCGTTCATCGCGGGCTGCGCGACGTCTACGGCGTACCGGCCGACGACCGCTTCCACCTCATCCACCAGCACGCGCCGGACGAGTTGATCTACGATCCCGACTATCTCGGGCTTCACCGCACGGACGACGTGGTGATCATCCACATCGTCGCGGGGAACTGGCGGGACACGGCGCAGAAGAAGGCGCTCTACAGGGCGATCACCGACAACCTCGTCGCCGATCCAGGCCTGCGTCCGGAAGACGTGCTCATCGTCTTGTCGCCGAACGCGCGCGACGAGTGGTCCTTCGGCAACGGCTTGGCGTCCTACAGCCAGAACGACGTGCGCTGACCCGACCGGCGCGCCGCGCGCTGTTGGGGAGGCATGCCGTCTCGATGGCTGGACTGCGGCGGTCTTCACACAGGCCGCCGCCGCACCCGCGGATGCCGCGGTCGAGGTCGCGATCGCCGCGTTCGCGAGGCACAGCTGCGCCGAGCATCTCGCGCCACCCTCCGCGATTGCGCCGACGGCGACGGCAGGCTCGCGGTCTCGGAAGCGACCGAGTCGCGGCGGGCGAGCCATCGCAACCGATGGCTCGCCCGCCGCTTCAGGCTCGAAGTGTCAGGGGCTCAAGAGCACCCTGTCGTCGAACCGCAGGTGTCGCACTTCAGGCAGGTGCCGTTGCGGACCAGCGTGAAGTTCGCGCATTCCGGGCAGGCCTCGCCGACGTAGCCCTTCATCTTCGCCTCCGCGCGGCGGTCGGCGACGCTCCGCTCGGCCTTGGCGAAGGGGAGGGTGTCGGCGATCGTCTCGGCCTGACCAGCCGTCGCCGGCTCCGCCTTCAGCGCCGCGCTGCCGCGGATCGCGTGGACCGTACCGCCGGCCGGAGCCGACTGTCCGGCGCTCGCCGCACCCACGCCGAGGCTAGCGCCGGCCGGGCCGCCCTGGATCAGGGTGAGCCGGTCGGCCGAGCCGCGCAGCAGGCCGCGGGAGACGACCGAGGAGGCCGGCGCCGGCTTCGGACCCTCGCGGGTCGTATCGCCGCTCTCGCCGCCGCCGATCACCGTGCCGCCGATCTCGGCGGGGCTGACATGGGCGAGATCGGCGCGGCCGAGATACGAGACTGCCAGCTCGCGGAACACGTAGTCGAGGAGCGAGGTCGCGTTCTTGATCGCGTCGTTGCCCTGGACGAAGCCGGCCGGCTCGAACCGCGTGAAGGTGAAGGCCTCCACGTACTCCTCCAGCGGCACGCCGTACTGGAGGCCCAGCGAGATCGCGATGGCGAAGTTGTTCATCAGGCTCCGGAAGGTCGCGCCCTCCTTGTGCATGTCGATGAAGATCTCGCCGAGGCGGCCGTCGTCGTACTCGCCGGTGCGCAGGTAGACTTTGTGGCCGCCCACCACCGCCTTCTGGGTGTAGCCCTTCCGGCGGGCCGGCAGCTTCTCCCGGGAGCGGATTCGCTCGACGCGCTCTATCACCCGCTCGACGATCTTCTCCGCGGCGGCGGCGGCCTTGGCGGCGGCCGGCGCCTGGATCAGGGCCTCGATCCCCTCATCGGCCTCGTCATCGTCATCCGAGATGAGGGCCGAATTGAGCGGCTGCGACAGCTTCGAGCCGTCGCGGTAGAGGGCGTTCGCCTTCAGGGCGAGGCGCCAGGACAGCAGGTAGGCTGCCTTGCAATCCTCCACCGTGGCGTCGTTCGGCATGTTGATGGTCTTGGAGATCGCGCCCGAGATGAAGGGCTGCGCCGCCGCCATCATGCGGATGTGGCTCTCGACCGACAGGTAGCGCTTGCCGATCCGGCCGCACGGATTGGCGCAGTCGAAGACCGGGTAGTGCTCGAGCTTCAGGCCCGGAGCGCCCTCCAGCGTCATCGCTCCGCAGATGTGCGTGTTGGCGGCCTCGATGTCCTTCTTAGAGAAGCCAAGGAACGGCAGCAGCTCGAAGGTCGGGTCCGACAGCTTCTCCGCCGGGACCTTCAGGGTCTGGGTCAGGAAATCGTCGCCCAGCGTCCAGCGGTTGAACACGAACTTGATATCGAAGGCCGACTTCAGGCCCTTCTCCACCGCGGCGATCTTCTCGTCGGTGAAGCCCTTGGCCCGCAGCGTCGTCGGGTTGATGCCCGGCGCCTGACCCATCGAGCCGTGGCCGACCGCGTAGGCCTCGATCTCGGCGATCTCGGATTCGCGGTAGCCGAGCGCCCGCAGGGCGTCCGGCGCGGCCTGGTTGATGATCTTGAAGTAGCCGCCGCCGGCGAGCTTCTTGAACTTCACCAGGGCGAAGTCCGGCTCGATGCCGGTGGTGTCGCAATCCATCACGAGGCCGATCGTGCCGGTCGGCGCGATCACGGTGGCCTGGGCGTTGCGGTAGCCGTGCTCCTCGCCGAGCTTCAGCGCCCGGTCCCAGGCGGCGCGGGCGTGGTCACCCAGATCCGCCTGCGGGATGTTGGCGTGGTCGAGGGCGACCGGCGCGACGTTCAGGAACTCGTAGCCCTCGGCCTCGCCGTGCGCGGCCCGGCGATGATTGCGGATGACGCGCAGCATCGCGTCGGCATTCTCCTCGTAGGCCGGGAAGGTGCCGAGCTCCGAAGCCATCTCGGCCGAGGTCGCGTAGGCGACACCCGTCATGATCGCCGTGAGCGCGCCGGCCAGGGCCCGACCCGCGTCGGAATCGTAGGGCAGGCCCATGGTCATCAGCAGGCCGCCGATATTGGCGTAGCCGAGGCCGAGCGTCCGGTAGCGGTAGGAGAGCTCCGCGATCTCCTTCGACGGGAACTGCGCCATCATCACGGAGATCTCGAGCACCACCGTCCAGAGGCGGTTGAGGTGCTCGAACGCCTCGGCGTCGAAGCGCTTGGTCTCCCGGTCGTACATCGTCAGCAGGTTCGCAGACGCGAGATTGCAGGCGGTGTCGTCGAGGAACATGTACTCGGAGCACGGATTCGAGGCCCGGATCCGCCCGCCCGCCGGGCAGGTGTGCCAGTCGTTCATCGTCGTGTTGAAGTGCAGGCCCGGATCCGCCGAGGCCCAGGCGGCCTCGCCGATCCGCTCCCACAGGTCACGGGCCTTGAGGGTCTTGGTGACCTTCCCGGTGGTGCGGGCGGTGAGCTGCCAGTCGGCATCCGCCTCGACGGCGCGCAGGAAGTCGTCGGTCAGCGAAACCGAGTTGTTGGAGTTCTGGCCGGCAACCGTGAGGTAGGCCTCCGAATCCCAGTCGGTGTCGTAGACGGGGAACTCGATCTTGGTGAAGCCCTGGCGCGCGAACTGCACCACGCGCTTGATGTAGGAATCCGGCACGGAGGCGCGGCGGGCGGCCTTGATCTCGCGCTTGAGAGCCGGGTTGCGCTCCGGATCGAAGCATGCATCCCCTTCCGCCTCGCACTGCGTGCAGGCCTTCATCACCAGCGTCAGGTGCTTGGAGACGACCTTCGAGCCCGTCACCAGGGCGGCGACCTTCTGCTCCTCCTTCACCTTCCAGTCGATGAAGGCCTCGATGTCCGGGTGGTCGATATCCACGATCACCATCTTGGCGGCGCGCCGCGTGGTCCCGCCCGACTTGATGGCGCCCGCCGCCCGGTCGCCGATCTTGAGGAAGCTCATCAGGCCCGACGACTTGCCGCCGCCGCCGAGCTTCTCGTTCTCCGAGCGCAGCATCGAGAAGTTGGAGCCGGTGCCCGAGCCGTACTTGAACAGGCGCGCCTCACGCACCCACAGGTCCATGATGCCGCCGTCGTTGACGAGGTCATCCTGGACCGACTGGATGAAGCAGGCATGCGGCTGCGGGTGCTCGTAGGCCGACGCCGACTTGGTCAGCACGCCAGTCTGCGGGTCGCAGTAGTAGTGGCCCTGGCTCGGTCCATCGATGCCGTAGGCCCAGTGGAGGCCGGTGTTGAACCATTGCGGCGAGTTGGGCGCCACCATCTGGCGGGCCAGCATGAAACGCAGCTCGTCCATGAAGGCCGAGGCGTCCTCCTCCGAGGAGAAGTAGCCGCCCTTCCAGCCCCAGTAGGTCCAGCAACCCGCGAGCCGGTCGAAGACCTGTGTGGCGGAGGATTCGGAGACGAAGCGCTCGTCCTCGGGGAGTTCCGCCAGGGCGGCGTCGTCCGGAACGGAGCGCCACAGGAAGGACGGAACCGCGTTCTCCTCGACCTTGCGCAAACGGGCCGGGACGCCCGCCTTGCGGAAGTACTTCTGCGCGAGCACGTCGCTCGCGACCTGGCTCCAGCTCTCCGGCACGTCGATGCCGTCGAGGCGGAACACCACCGAGCCGTCCGGGTTGCGGATCTCGCTCAGCGCCTTGCGGAAAGGGATCCCGGCGTAGGGCGATTGTCCGGCCGTGGTGTAGCGACGCTCGAACCGCATGAAATACACCTCTCCCGACGGGACGCGAACGTCCCGGCCCCGCGCGACGCGGGGTCTAGCCCGATAGTGGGATTCGCGGCCGACCACGCCCGGCTGAGAGACGTGCCCCGGTCCCGCGAACGAAAATTAGGAACGGTCGCCCCTGCCCAACGCACCACTTCCGCGGGGCGCGACCGATGCAGGGAGATTACCGCCGCCTTCACTCTCACGTCAACAAGTGGTGTTCGGCGGGCTTGTTCCCCGCTAGATGTTGTGCCGGCTCGCAAAAGTCTGTGGATATCGTCCCGGACCGGGATAAGTGTCCTTCCGGCTTTCGGGAATCGGATCGGGAAAATTTTAGATTCACAACCCTAGGGAGCGGACCTGGCGAACAGCCGGACCCGGGGGCCGAAACCGCGGTCGAGCGTTGCCCGGCAGCGACACTTCCGTCATGCGGCTGGACTCGCACGCGCGCGGTCACCATAACGGCGCCGACGAGCGCCCTCGCGGCGCGGCACGATTCCGGGACCGGCGATGGCGCTGAAGGACACTTTGCTGCGCATCTTCACGTGGTGGAACGGTCAGACCGTCTCCGTCGCGCTCCAGACCGCGCGCACCGGCATCTTCGTCGGCGAGGACGAGTTCGGGAACAAGTACTACAAGGCGGAAGGTGCGCTGATCGACCGCTCGGTGGGCTCGGAGCGCCGCTGGGTCGTCTATAACGGCTACGCCGACGCCTCGAAGGTGCCCCCCGGCTGGCGGGGCTGGCTCTGCCACAACGTCGACGTCGCGCCGAGCGAGGAGAAGTACCAGCCGAAGGCGTGGCAGAAGCCGCATATCGAGAACCAGACCGGCACCGCGAACGCGTACCGGCCGGCGGGCTCGCAGCTCTCCTGGGGCCAGCGGCCGGCAGCGACCGGCGACTACGTGTCCTGGACGCCGGGCGAGTAGGTCCGCGCGCCGCCTCGGGCCGGGCGCCCTTTTGCCGCCACCGTTCCGGTGTTCATGACGGGCCAATCCCGATCGTCCGCCGCGCAGCCGTTGGCGCGGCCGGCCACCCTCGTCTAGGGGTCCGAGCCTTGAGCCGCATCACCGCCCTCGCACGCCGCGCGCTCGCCCCGAGCCTCGCGCTCCTCGTCTGCGCCGGCCCCGCCGCTGCCGACAAGATCAAGAACCCGACCGCGGTGTTCTCCGGGCTCGACAAGATCACCGGCCGGATCGTCAATTTCGAGGTCGCGGTCGACGAGACCGTGCAGTTCGGCGCCCTGCAGCTCACCCCGCGGGTCTGCTATACGCGCCCGCCCACCGAGAGCGCGAAGACCACGGCGTTCCTCGAGGTCGACGAGGTCACCCTCGACAACAAGTACCGCCGCATCTTCACCGGCTGGATGTTCGCGTCGAGCCCCGGCCTCCACGCGATCGAACACCCGATCTACGACGTGTGGCTGGTCGACTGTAAGGGCGGCAGCGACGTGATCGCCGAGGCCAAGGAGCAGGAGGACGTCCCGGCCGTGGCGGCCAAGCCCGAGAAGGCGAAGCGCCCCGGCAAGGACGCGACCAAGACCGCCCAGCAGCTCAACGCCAACGGCCAGGTCGACGTGGAGGCGCCGCGCGGCGTGCCGGTGCAGCCCCGCCAGAAGCCCTCGCGCAAGTTCTTCCCGTCGAACGAGGGCCCGGCGCCGGCCCCGCCGCCGCAGCAGCAGCCGCAGAACCTGTTCGACGCGCTGTTCCGCTGACGCCGTCGCGAGCGCGTCGTCGCTTCAGGCGACGTTGAGGCGACGCCCCCGATTCCAGGCCAGGAACGGGACGCCGGAGAGCAGTCCGGCGAGGGCGGCGCGCGTCTGGTGGCAGCCGTTCACCGACACCCGGGGCAGGGCCTGGAGATGGCCGGCATGCTCGGCGAAGAGGTGGCCCGGCCGCGTGGTCACCGCCGTCGCGAAGCCCATCTCCCGCGCCAGCGCGAATTCCCGCGGGCCGGCGGAAGACGGGTCTCCGACCGGGTAGGAGAGGTGTCGCACCGGTCGGCCGAGTTCCGTCTCGATCCGCGCGCGCCCCTCGGCGATCTCGCGCGATGCGAACGCGGCGGCGTGCTTAGCCAGCATCGGGTGGCTGACCGTGTGCGCGCCGACGGTGACGGCCGGGTCGACGGCGAGGTCGCGCAGTTCGTCCCAGGACAGACACAGATCGGCGGCGAGGCGCCCCGGCGGGAAGCCGGCCTGCCGGCAGAGGGCGGCGATCCGCTCGAGGAGGTCCGCCTCGTCGCCGTGGCGCAGGTCGCGGTACAGAGCTTCGAACGCCAGCGCCTTCTCCTGCGGGCTGCGCGCAGGAAGGTCGAGACTCCGCGCACCGATCTCGATGCGCACCCGGTCCAGCCGCGCGATCGCCCGCTCCAGTTCGACCCACCACAGCCGGCCGGCCTGATCGGCGAAGCCGCTGGTGACGAACAGCGTCCACGGCGCGCCGTGGCGGGCCAGCACGGGACGGGCGTGCACGACGTTGTCGCGATAGCCGTCGTCGAAGGTCAGGACGGCGAAGGGCGGTCCGTAATCCGGCTCGGCCAGCCGCTCCGGCACCGCATCCAGGCCGATGATCTCGAAGCCGCGGGCGTCGAGCTCGCGCAGGGTGAGGTCGAGGAAGTCCGGGGTGATGCCGAGCAGCCGGTTCGGCGCGAAGGCCGGCACCGGGTCGGGGCTGACGTGGTGGAACGTGAGGATCACGCCGAGGCCGCGGGCCGCGGGGCTGAGCCAGCGGTCTGCCCCCAGCGCCTGGATCGCGCGGAAGCCCGACGCGAAGACCCGATGCTTGGCACGCGACGACAGCATGGCCCTGAACCGTTCGGGCCCGAGGCCCAGCGCGGCACAGCCTTGGCGTGCCGGGGTAAACAAACCCGAAAGCACGCGCAGCGGCGCTCATCGCAAGCTGTCATTAGCCACGACTGAGCTTTGCCGGACCATCCGGCACCGGGATCATACCATCGTCGATTGAAGTCACGGGCTGTTCAGTCGCCTCCCGTCAGGGTTGGGGCGCCACGGGACCGTGAGCGGTCCCCGGGAGATCGGGTCATGGCGGTCGGCGTCCAAGTAACGGGAACGGACATGGTCGATACGCGCATCGCCGGGGGGCTCGTCGCGGAGATCATGCCGGACCTCGCCGCGGCCGAGGCGCTCTGGCGGCGCCTCGAGGCCGATCCGGCGAGCCTCGGCACACCCTACCAGCGGTTCGACTGGATCGGCGCCTACCTGCGGGCGACGGGGCAGGCCGAACGCGCGCGCGTCGCGGTCCTGCGGGACGCGGACGGCCGGCCACGCATCCTCATCCCGTTCACGCTTCAGCGGGAGCACGGCCTGCGCCTCGCGCGCACGGTCGGCGACACCCACGCCAATTATCACTTGCCGCTCTTCGCCACCCGCGGCGCGGCGGCCATCGCGCCCGGCAGCATCGTCGCGGCCCTGATCCGCGCCGGCCGCGCGGACGGGATCGACGCCTTCGCCCTGAAGCATCAGCCCCGGATGTGGGACGGGGCGGCGAACCCGCTCGCCGCTAGCGGCGAGGCGGAGGCCAGCGACGCCTACGGCCTCATGCTCGGGCCGGACCCTGAGGCAACCGTACGCCGGGTCTTCAGCGCGGATGCCCGCAAGAAGCTGCGGTCCAAGGAGAAGCGCCTCGTGGAGGCGCACGGCGCGATCACCTACCGCCGCGCCGAGACCGCCGACGAGGCGGGGCGCCTGCTGGCGGCGTTCTTCGCGCAGAAATCGGCCCGCTTCGCCGGCATGGGGGTGTCCGACCCCTACGCCGACCCCGCGATCCGGGCCTTCCTGACGGCCGCGGCGACCGGCGCCGAACCCGCGGTGGAGCTGTACGCCCTGTGCCTCGCCGAGAGCGGTCGCGTCCTCGCGACCTTCGGCGGCGCCGTCAGTGAGCGGCGCTTCAGCGGCATGATGACGGCGTTCGACGGCGACCCCGAGATCGCTCGCTACAGCCCCGGTGACTTGCTGCTCCAGCACCTGGTGCGCGACCAGACCGCGCGCGGCCGGCAGGGCTTCGACCTCGGCGTCGGTGAGGCCCGCTACAAAGCCAGCATCTGCGACGAGACGATCGGCCTCGTCGAGACGATCATTCCGGTCACCCTCCGGGGCCGGATCTACGGTGCGCTCCGCCGCGGCCTGAACCGCACGAAGCGGCGGATCAAGCGGGACCCGCGCCTCTACGCCCTCCTGAAACGGCTCCGCACTCTGCGCCGATCGTGACCGGCGTCCCGGCCTAGGCGGCGTTGAGGCGCAATTCCGCCCGGGCGTCCGCGACCTCGGATGCGGCGGCACGATCCTGCGCCACTAGGATCTGCCCCGCACCGGCCTCCTCGGCCAAGGCGTACAGGTCGGCCAGCGCCGGATCCTCGGCATCGGCGTTCGACGCGATGACGACGCTGTCCATGAAACCGGCGACCAGCTCGAGGAGGTCGACGGCCCGCGGCGCGGCGTAGAGCCGGCAGATCACCCAGTCGTAGGCCTCGGCCATGGCCTCGAAGGTCAGCGCCAGAGCATCCAACTCGTCGAAGAGGACGGCGGAATCCTGCAAGCCCGCCTCGATCCGGTGATAGCCGCTGTCCCGGCGTGCCTGGATCACGTCGAGGAAGGCGGCTTCGCCGGCGACGAGGTCGGAGAAGCCGAGCCCTGCCGTACCGTCGTGCGGCAGGTTCAGGTCGACGGCGACGAGGCTACCCTCACGACCCAGGGCGCGGGTCAGAGCCTCGGGAAGCGTCGGGACGCCGCGTCGATCCTCGGTCTCGACGATCAGGATCCGGCGACCGGCCTGCGCCTCCGGGGCCCGGGGCGTCGCCGCGATCCGGGCGACGAGGGGCGCGAGATCGAACGTGTCGGCGCTGCGGATCGCCGTCGGCGCGACGGGCGCCGTCTCGGCGGCCGACCGCGGAGGCTCGGACCAGTGCGCGGCCGGCGTCGCTTCCGGGAAGGTGAAGGACGGCCGATCCAGCACCGGCTCGCGGCGGCGGCGATCGTCCGCCGGGTCGCCGTCGCGGTCGCCGGCGGGGCGGCCGGACTCCGCGAGCAGCGCGCTGGCGATGACGCCGCCGACCGACAGCATGAGCGTCAGCAGGGTCGCGAAGGCGACGATCGGCAGCTTCTTCGGGAAGGACGGGAGCTCGGGCGTCACGGCGCGGGACACGATGCGGGCATCGGCGGGCGTCGCGGCCTCGCCGTCGCGCGCCGCCGCCTCGCGGTAGCGGCCGAGATAGGACTCGAGCTGCTCGCGCTGCGCCTTCGCCTCGCGCTCCAGCGCCCGGAGCTGGATCTCGCTGGCGTTGCCGCGGACGACGACGTCCTGCTGGCCGTCCACGGCGGCCTGGAGGCTCTCGACTCGGGCCCCGGCGATCTTGGCATCGTTCTCCATCGTGCGCACGACGCGCTCGGCCGAGGCCTTGATCTGCGCGTCGAGGTCCTCGAGCTGGGCGTTCAGCTCCTTGATCCGCGGGTGGGCCGGCAGGAGGGTCCGAGACTCGAGGGCGAGCTGCGCGCGCACGGCGATCCGGTTCTCGACGATCCGGCGGATCACCTCGTTGTTGGCGACGTCGGGGATCTCGAAGGCGCGCCCGTCCTTGATCAGATCCTTGATGGCCTTCACCTTGCCGTCGAGGTCGGCCTTCAGGCTCCGCGCCGCGGAGAGCTGACTCGACAATTCGCCGAGCTGCTGGGCGTTGAGCGGCCGGCCGGCAACGCCGGTGCTGCCCACGAGGCCGTTCCTGGCGCGGAACGCCTCGACCTTGGCCTCGGCCTCGGCGACGCGGTTGCGCAGCCCGTCGATGTTGCCGCCGAGCCAGGTGGAGGCGTACCGGGCGGTGTCGACCTTATCGGCTTCGAGCGAGCCGATGTAGAGCTTCGCGATGGTGTTGGCGGCCTCGGCCGCGAGCTTCGGGTCCTTCGCGCGGAACTCGATCGTCAGGATCCGCGACTTGCCGGCGGGATAGACCAGCAGGTGATCGAAATAGGCGTCGAGCACCCGGTCCTCTGCGGGGCGGTCGAGAGGATTGGCGCCGATGCCGAGCATCATCAGAACGCGCTGAACCGCGCCGATGCTGCCCGCACCGGGATCGAACTCGGCGTTGCCGACGAGCTTGAGCCGGCGGATCGCCTCGCGGGCGAGATCGCGGGACATGGCCACCTGCACCTGACTCGCCACCGCCTGCTCGTCGATCGGTGCGAGCTGGTCGCCGCGCTCCTGCGCGGTCCGGGCGAAGGCCGGGTCGCGGCTCTCGAGGAGAACCTTCGCCTCGCCGGTGTAGCGGGGGCTGACCACGTTGACGAAGACGCTCGCGCCCAGGGCGACCACCAGGGTCGGCCCGACGATCCAGCCGATCGAGCGCCGCAGGATCCGCGGCAGCTGCGCGAGGCCGAGGCCTTCCTCGGCGCGCGGCTGGGGTCCGGGCACGGCATAGATCGAGCGCTGACGGATCGTGGACATGCGGACGCTCTGAACGCGGAGACAAACCGAACAGGCATTACTGCCGTCCCGCCGCCATTAGTGGATGTTAAGGTTGCTCAAGAGTTAAGGCGCGCGGGGACCGGTGGCGGGGCAATGCCGGCCGAACGGCGATCAAGGTTCATTAACCTTAACGGCCTAGATGATCCCGCAACTGCATCCATGACGGCGATGGTGATGAACCGGCGCGCTCTGCTCCTCGCACTCGGCTCGACTCTGGCGCTCGGCGGTTGCCTGCGACCGAGCTTCCGCACCGATCAGCTCGATGCCACCGGCACGGGCTCGATCGCGGCGCGGTACACGCTGGCGGCCGGCGACAAGCTTCGGGTGATCGTGTTCGGCCAGGACAACCTGTCCAACATCTACGCGGTCGACGGCGCCGGGCGCATCGCCATGCCGCTGATCGGGACCGTGCAGGTCGGCGGCCAGACCACCGCGCAGGCCGCCAAGGCGATCGAGACGAAGCTGGCCGCCGGATACGTGCGCGAGCCGCACGTCACCGTGGAGGTGGACGCCTACCGGCCGTTCTACATCCTCGGGGAGGTCACGACATCCGGCCAGTACCCATTCGTGAATGGCATGACCGTCGAGACGGCGGTCGCGATCGCGGCCGGCTTCGGCCCCCGGGCCGCGCGGGACTACGCTGTCCTGACCCGCGATGCAGGCGGCTCGCTGATCTCCGGGATCGTGCCGATGACCTACGCGGTCCGACCGGGTGACACGATCGTCATCAAGGAACGATTCTTCTGAGCGGCGCCCCGACGGTCACTGGCCACTCTGCCACGGGTTGATGACCCGCATGGCGGTCTTCTGCGCCGGGATCGGCGTCGCCACCTCGGGCATCGGCTGACGCGCGCGCGCCATCATCCGACGCGCCTCCTGCGCGGGCACCGCACCGACCGGCGTGAACAGGCCCGCCAGGACCTTCCGCGTGCCCCGGCTCACGAAGCGCGAGTTCTGAACCGGCTCGAAGTCCCGGATCGCGTGGCGCTTCTCGGGATTCCCGGTGAAGACCCGGGCACCGGTATTCAGAACCACGATGTCACCGGGCCGCAGCGTCTCATCCTTGAGGAGCGCCGCCGTCGCGCCGGCCTTCATGTCGATGGGCGTCTGGCGCTCGCTGATCTCCCGCTCCTTCACGCGGATCTTGAGCGGGAGCGCCGCGTAGCGGGTCTGGAAACGTCGGCGCGCCGCCCCGAGCCGCGGGGTGGCGTGGCGGCCGAAGGCGCGGCCCTCGAAGGCGGGCGCCGGGGCAGGGGCCGGCTGGGCCTGCTGCGCGGGCGGCCGGGCGCCGAACAGCATCTCGAGGAAGCCGACCTCAGCGGCCTGGGCGCGCATCGCCGTTCCGGCGAGGAGACCGCCGGCCGCCATGACGGCCAGCAAGCTGCTCGTGCGAAGCCTCATAGCACCCTCCGGAACCGACGCCCGACGTGAGCATCCGACCCTCAACCGCAAGGCGTACTGGAGGGTTCCGGATGATTTAGCGTCTACTCAGGAACGACGGGCAGTGGCCCGATGGTGCAGGATTCGACGCTTCCGACGACGCCATCGCGGCGCGTTTGGGCGCGGAGAACGCGGGCTAGCCCGGCGCCGACTGCTCGCCCTCGCCGATGCAGTCGAGTGCGCGCTCGACGGCGCTCACCGCATCCAGGAGGTGCTGCACGGTGCGCTCGACCTCGATCGCCGGACGCCCCATCGCGGCGGCGCGGGCGCTCACATCCTCGAGCTGCTCCAGCAGGGCGAGGAGATCACCGGCCACGGTCACAACTTCGCAGCGAGCGAGACGCGTGACGGTCGGGCGCGGACGGAAGGGCAAGACGTTGCTCATCGCGTGGGTTGTCGCCCGAAACGACCGGGATTCGCCAGGGGGAGAGGACCGGACTCAACACGAATGACCGCCCCTATCCGCCGCAATCCCGGCGTGTGGTGCATTTTCCGTGGCCGCTGCGCATCGGAGACGGCAGAACCGATTTACATCTTGCGCGCGACCTTGACGGACGCTCCGCCGCGCTGACCATGCCGCCAGACGCCCCGTGAGGGTTCGGTCCGGCCCTCGCCGGGTACGGCCCGGCCACGGCCCGCTTTCAGGATCGACGATGCGCTTGACCCTTCTCGCCCTCTCCGCGCTGACCCTCGGCGGCCTCTGCGCCTGCACCACCAGCGAGGGCCCGGATACCCGCAGCGGCCTCGCCGAGACCTTCAACCTCGACAACTACCGGGCGTCCGGGAACACCAACGGCACGCAGACCCGCCGCGACGTGAACCGCGCCTACACCCAGCCGACGCTGCCGACGATCGGCAACCGCGGAATGTGAGGCGCGCGGCGCGTCACCGCTTGGTGAGCGCGTCCGCGAAGGTGGCGATCCGGTTGCGGGCGTAGACCGGCAGGCCGGCGCTGATGGAATTGCCGGTGTTGAAGCTGGAATTACCCATCAGCACCTGCGCCGGGAGCAGGTTCTTGAGCACGGGCACGCGGGCGTACTCTGCCTTGCGGTCGAGCACGTCGCCCTTGATCGCCAGCGCCATGTAGGCGGTGACCACCGTCTTGGTCGGGTCGTTCGGCATCGGCTGGAGCACGGCCAGGAACTTGCCGAAGCGCAGGATCTGGTTGACCCAGAAGATCGTCTGCTCCAGGCCGCCGGTCACCGCGGTATCGATCTTCGTGAGCGCCCTGAGCCGGTCGCCCTGGTCCGGCCCGAGCACCCGCAGCTCGCTCTGGAACGAGACGAACTCGGCGATCTTCTTGGCCGAGCCCTCCTCCAGCTTGTTGGCGAGTTTCACGCCCAGCGGCAGCTTGCCCTCCAGGTCGTAGCGCGACTCGATGCAGGCGCCCGCGCCCTCGCACCACGCGCGGTCGGGCCGCTTGGCGAAGGCGGCGGCCGGATCCTTGTTGGGGGTCACGTCGGCGACCGCCAGGGTGTGGTGCTTGATCGCCGGATCCATTTTCTGGACGAAGGCGAGGTTGGCGAAGGCCTGGAGGTCGATCGCCTCGGGCGGTCGCGGGACGACGAAGCGTCCCTCGGCGACGTAGACCTTCAGGGTCTCGTGCCGCGGCTTCGTCACGCCGTTCACCGTCACGGTGTAGTCCGGCTCCTTGTAGCCGGGATAGGGGGCGAGCGCCGCCGCCTCAGCCGGCCGCGCCTTCAGCCAGTCGAGATACGGGATCAGGCCGTTCTCCGGCGCCGACGGGTTGTCGCGGTGGTCGGTGAACAGGATCTGGCCCGGCTTGATCGCTGCCGGATCGACGGCGGTGACGGAGGGCACCTCCTTGATCCGCTCCGGCCCGGGCGCCGGGGCGGTGTTGGCGGCGGGCGTCTGAGCGCGGGCCGAGGAGGCCGGGAGCGCGACCGTGAGGGCGGCCGCCAGGGCCGCGGGAAGCTGCTGGCGCAACGGGATACTCGTCTGTCGGGGAGGGCTGTCAGTAACCGGGGTCTTCGCCGAACAGGTAGTCGGGATCGCGGCGGCGCGGGCGGCGCACGTCGTCATCCCCGCCGAAGGGCGAGCGACTCGTCTGCCCCGGCCACGGCTTGTAGGGATCCTGCCCGTAGAGATCCACATCGCCCTGCGCGCGGCGGCTGCGCGGCGCGGGACGCTCGCCGAACGGATCCAGGAAGTCGGCCCGCGGCCGCTCGCCGGTCATGTTGCCGTAGTAGTCGCCGGCGACGCTCGCGCCGTCGTCGGCGCCCGCGAGATCGCCGTCCTGCGCGTCGGGCCGCATGGCGTAGAGCGTCTCGCGGGGCACGAGGCGGTACTGCGTGTCCGCCATCTGCCCGTCGCCGCTGGTGCGGAAATGCTCGAGGAAGCCGCCGCCCGCGACCCGCACACCGCTGCGCGGGTCGATCGGCAGGTCGGCGATGAACGGGCGCGCCTCGGGGGAGGGGCCTCGCAGCGGCGTCTTGGCGACGCCGTTCGCCCAGGCCGCCTGCAGGATCGCCGAGGCGATCGGCACCGAGACGTGGCCGCCGGTCTGGCCGCGGCCGAGCGTCTTGCGGGTGCCGTCGGCGTTGTCGTAGCCGACCCAGACCACGACGCTGATCTCGTTGGTCAGCCCGGCGAACCACGCGTCGTTCTCGTTCTCGGAGGTGCCGGTCTTGCCCGCGACGTAGGCCGAGACCTTCGCGAGCGCCGCGGCGGTGCCGTGCTGGGTCACGCCCTGCAGCATGGTCTTGAGCTGGTAGAAGGCCACACGGTCCGCCGACGCGATACGCACCGGCTCCTTGATCGCGTGCGTGTAGAGGGGCTTGCCGTCCCGCTCGACCGACTCGAGCGCGTAGGGGGCCGGACGCGCGCCCTCGTTGGCCACCGCCGCGTAGAAGCCCGCGAGGTCGAGCATCCGCACCGGCTGTGCGCCGAGCACGAACGGATAGTAGGGCTCGCACTCGGCATAGATCTGCGCCTCGAGGGCGATGTCGCAGACCCGCTTCAGGCTCGCCGGTGCCTTCGGGGCGATCCCGCCCTGGAGGAGCCGGGCGGTGACGAGGTTCTTGGAGAATTCGAGGCCGCGCCGGAGGGTCGTGGGTCCCGAGCCGCCGCCCTCGTAGTTCTTCGGCGACCAGGAATCGCCGGTCCCACCGATCGGCGGCAGGGTCACGGCGGAATCCATCACCAGGGTGTTCGGCTGCAGCCCGGCGTTAAGCGCGGCGAGATAGGTCAGCGGCTTCAGGGTCGAGCCGGGCTGGCGCACCGTCTGGGTGACCCGGTTGAGCTGGCTCAGCGGATAGGAGAAACCGCCGGCCATCGCGAGGATCCGGCCGGTCCGGTTCTCCATCACCAGGGCCGCGCCCTGGACGGTCGGCCGGACGCGAAGCTGCGCGCGCGGGCCGCCCTTGCCGGCACTGATCTTCACCCGGACCACGTCGTAGAGTTGCAGCTTTCCGCGGGCGATGCCGGGGTCGAGGAAGGCGGTGCGGCCGTCGGCCAGGCCGACCTTCGTGCCGCCGCGGCCGGTCTCCAGTACCACCGCCAGCGGCCAGTGGACGTCGTAGAGCACCGGACGGGCGCTCTCCAGCGCCAGCAGCCACGCCGGCTTCTTCTGCGGCACGGCCGCGACCCTCTCACCGCGGCGCGGTTTCGCGTCCGGCTTGGCGTCGAGTTTCGCGGCCTCCGGCCGCGCGCCGGTGACGGCCGGCGCGGCCGAGGCGGAGGCCTCCGGTGCCGGGGTCGCGGCCTGGATCCGGCGGACGCTGTCGGCGAGGTTGAGTTCGGGCCCCGTGAAGACCTGCCGGCCGGTGCCGCGCTCGTAGTTGGCGAGGCCGTCCTGCAGGGCCTCCTCGACGGCGCGCTGCAGGCCCGCGTTGATCGTGGAGCGGACGGTCAGGGAGCCGGAAGTCAGCGAATCCACCCCCGCGAAGGTGCGGGCCTCCCGGTTGAGGAAGTCCACCACGTAGAAGCCGGAATCGCGCCGCGCGGTCTCGATCGGCTTCAGGCCGAGATCGGCCTTGATCGCCGCGTTCATCTCGGCCTCGGTGATCGTGCCCTCTTCCTTGAGGCGAGCGAGCACGTAGGCGCGCCGCTCCCGTGCCCGGTCGGGATACTTGTCGGGACTGTAAAAGTTCGGCCCCTTGGGCATGCCGGCGAGGAGCGCCGCCTCCGGCAGGGTCAGTTGTCCCACCGGCTTCCCGAAATAGCTCTGCGCCGCCATCTCGATGCCGTAGGCGCCGCGGCCGAGATAGATGCCGTTGAGGTAGAGCCCGAGAATCTGCGGCTTCGTGAGGATGCGCTCCAGACGCGACGCAACGATCATCTCGCGGATCTTGCGCTCGTAGGTGACGTCGTCGCCGACCGAGAGGTTCTTGACCACCTGCTGGGTGATGGTCGAGCCGCCCGCAGGCCGCCCCGGCGAGGCGAGGTTGGCGATGAAGGCGCGGATCACACCGCGCTCGTCGATGCCGTGATGGGTCTCGAAGCGCTTGTCCTCGGCGGCGATGAAGGCCTTCTGCACGAGGTTCGGGACGGCGGTGATCGGCACCACGATGCGGCGGCCGTTCGGCTCCGACGCCTCCGCGAAGGGCTTGCCGGCGCCGTCGAGGATCCGGGTCATGCCCGGCAGGGCCTTGTCGCGCAGGGCCTCGGCGCTGGGCAGGTCCTTGGTGGCGTTGTCGTAGAACTCGATCACAGCCTTCGCGTCGAAGGGCGAGTTCGCCGGGTTCTCGCCCTTGCAGAACTGCTTGTAGCTCGTGTTCAGCTCGTTCAGATCGAGCCCGTGCAGGATCTTCGGCGCGGCCGGCCCGGCGACCGTCGACGGATCCTCCATCGCGGTGGTGATCAACTCATCGAGATTGATGTCCTCGATGTCGAACGCCTTGCGCATGTGGGCGCAGCCGTCGCGCAACAGGCGCACCACCTCCGGGCCGTCCGTCGCGGGATCGAACTGCGTCCGGACCGCGTCCGGCCGTGTCGTGACCTGGCTCAGCGTCAGGGCAGTCGCGAACAGCTTGATCAGGATGGCGTTCATACGGGCCGGGTTCGGGGGACGCGACGGGGCGGGCGCGGACCTTTCGGGAGCGCGCCTGAACAGGGCGTGCACAACGCGGCTGATTTAAGGTGACGCCGAACGGCAACGCTTTGGCCGGCTCCCACGTTCGTCAGGCGCGACGACGCCGGGGGGCCCATGATCAACGACCTGTGGTACAAGAACGGGATCATCTACTGCCTGTCGGTCGGCACCTTCATGGACGCCAACGGCGACGGCATCGGGGACTTCGCCGGACTCGAGCGACGCCTGGACTACATCCAGGGACTCGGCGCCACCGCGGTCTGGCTGATGCCGTTCCAGCCCTCGCCCAAGAAGGACGGCGGCTACGACATCGCCGACTATTACGGCGTCGATCCGGATTACGGCTCGCTCGGAGACTTCGTCGCCTTCGCGCACGCCGCTAAGCAGCGGGGCCTGCGCGTCCTCATCGACCTCGTGGTCAACCACACCTCCGACCAGCACCCGTGGTTCCAGTCGGCGCGGTCCGACCCGGACTCGCCCTACCGCGACTGGTACGTCTGGTCGAAGGAGCGGCCGGCGACCGCCGACGAGGGCATGGTCTTTCCGGGCGTGCAGGAGACCACCTGGACCTACGACGCGAAGGCCAAGGCGTGGTACTTCCACCGCTTCTTCAACTTCCAGCCGGATCTCAACACCGCCAATCCGGAGGTGCTCGCCGAGATCCTGAAGATCATGGGTTTCTGGATCCAGCTCGGCGTCTCCGGCTTCCGCATGGACGCGGTGCCCTTCGTCATCGCCGAGAAGGGCGCCCATGTCGGCGGCAAGCCTCGCGAGCAGTTCGAGATGCTCCGCGACCTGCGCGAGTTCCTCCAGTGGCGCCAGGGCGACGCCATCATCCTGGCCGAGGCCAATATCCTGCCGAAGCAGGACCTCGACTATTTCGGCGACGACGCCGACCGCATGCACATGATGTTCAATTTCCAGGTCAATCAGGCGACCTTCTACGCCCTGGCGGCCCACGATGCCCGGCCCCTGGTCAAGGCGATCGAGCAGACGAAGCCCCGTCCGCTCTCCTGCCAGTGGGGCATCTTCCTGCGGAATCACGACGAGCTCGACCTGGGGCGCCTCACCGGCAAGCAGCGCCAGAGCGTGTTCGACGCCTTCGGCCCCGAGAAGGGGATGCAACTCTACGACCGCGGCATCCGTCGCCGCTTCGCGCCGATGCTGGCGGGCGACCCGCGCCGCATCCGGCTCGCCTACTCGCTGATGTTCACCCTCCCGGGAACGCCGGTCTTGCGCTACGGCGACGAGATCGGGATGGGCGACGAGCTGGCATTGCCCGAGCGCGACTGCGCCCGCACACCGATGCAGTGGACGAGCGAGCACCAGGGCGGCTTCTCGACAGCCGAACGGACCGTGCTGCCGCTGATCGATCACGGGCCCTACGGCTACGCGCACGTGAACGTCGCCGATCAGCGCCACGAGGAGGGCTCGCTGCTCAACTGGATGCAGAGCATGATCCGGCAGCGGAAGGAGGCGCCGGAGATTGGCTGGGGCGACGTCGTCGCGATGGAGACGGGGCGCCCCTCGGTCCTGGCACTGCGCTACGAATGGCGCGGTAACGCCATCCTGTGCGTCCACAACCTCGCGCCGGAGCCCGTCGAGGTCGCGATGGCGTCGGGATCCCCTGATCCGGAGCACGACATCCTCGTCGACGTGCTCACCGGCTCGCGCAGCGAGGTCGGTGAGGACGGCCGCCACTGCCTGTTCATGGAAGGGTACGGCTACCACTGGTTCCGCGTCGGCGGGCTCGACGCGCTGCTGAAGCGGCGGCCGGCGTGAGGGAAACCGGGGCCCGGCTCGCCCTCGGCCGGCCGACACGGTAGGACACCTCCGAGAGGTGGGACATGGCCCGGACGAAGCACTACCCCCCGGACGCGACGATCGCCGACGTCCTGCCGGACCTCGCCGACGGTGAGGACTACCTGCGCCAGGTGCTCGTCACCATGCGGATGTGCCAGAAGCATTACGGCGACGCCTGGGTGCGGATCGGCGTGACCGGCCGATCGCCGACGCCGTCTTACCGGATCGACCGGCCGGACGAGACGGCGCGCGGCGACGGGACCGTCGAGGCGGGGAAAACCCTGTTCGGGGCCTATGGCGGACGGTCCCACGACCGGTTCACGCAGGTCAACGCCGTGGAGACCCGCTGGAGCTCGCGGGCGCTCGGCATGACCGAAACGCTGGCGCTTCACGACGGCCTGCGCCGCCACAGGGGCGACGTGGCCTGAGCGTCTCGCACAGGGTGCCGCCCACCCGCGTTCTGCGGTAGACTCGGGCCGAGAGCGTCGGGAGCGACGCTGCCAACACGCGGGACGACATGCCAGGTACGCCACGCGCCGGGATCATCCCGGTGACGCCCTTCCAGCAGAACTGCACCCTGATCTGGGACGACGCGACCAAGGTCGGCGCCGTGGTCGATCCCGGCGGCGATCTCGACCGGATCGAGGCGGCGATCCGCGAGCAGGGCGTCACTGTTGAGAAGATCCTGCTGACCCACGGCCATGTCGATCACGCCGCCGGCGCCGACGAGCTGCGCGAGCGCCTCGGCGTGCCGATCGAGGGTCCGCATCAGGCCGACAAGTTCCTCCTCGATTCCCTGCCCGAGACGGCGGCCAATTACGGCCTCGGCGCCGCCCGACCCGTCACACCCGACCGGTGGCTCGACGAGGGCGATGCCGTAACGGTCGGCGGGCTCGCCTTCGACATCCTCCACTGCCCCGGCCACTCGCCCGGCAGCGTCGTGTTCGTGAGCCGGGACGCGCGCTTCGCCCTCGTCGGCGACGTGGTGTTCAAGGGCTCGGTCGGCCGCACCGACCTGCCCGGCGGCAACCACGAGCAGCTCATCCACGCCATCAAGGAGAAGGTCCTGCCGCTGGGCGACGACGTCGCCTTCATTCCCGGCCACGGACCGACCAGCACCCTCGGCGCGGAGCGCGTGTCCAACCCCTTCCTGCAGGATTGACGCGCATGGACAGGCGCCGCATCGGCCGCTCCGACCTGACGGTCGCGCCGTTCTGCCTCGGCGGCAACGTCTTCGGCTGGACGGCCGACGAGGCCGCGTCCTTCGCGATCCTCGACCGGTTCGTCGAGAGCGGCTTCGACTTCATCGACACCGCCGACGTCTACTCGCGCTGGGCCCCCGGCCACGTCGGGGGCGAGTCCGAGACGGTGATCGGCAAGTGGCTCGCGGCCCGGCCGGGTGCGCGCGACCGGATCGTGCTGGCGACCAAGGTCGGCATGGATCTGGGTGGGGCCGGCCAAGGCCTCTCGGCGGCCCATATCGAGCGGGCCTGCGAGGCCTCGCTGCGGCGCCTCGGGGTCGACCGGATCGACCTCTACCAGTCGCATCTCGACGACGCGACGGTGCCGCTGGAGGAGACCCTCAGGGCACACGAGCGCCTGATCACGGCCGGCAAGGTCCGGGCCATCGGCGCCTCGAATTACACGGCGGCGCGGCTCGCGGAGGCGCTGGGCATCGCGGCCTCAGCGGGGCTGCCGCGCTACGAGTGCCTCCAGCCGGATTACAGCCTCGCCCAGCGCGGCTACGAGGCCGAGCTGGAGCCGCTCTGCCGCGCCGAGCAGATCGGCGTGATCGGCTATTTCTCCCTGGCGGCCGGCTTCCTCACCGGCAAGTACCGGAGCGCCCGGGACGCGGCGGGGCGCGCGCGCGAGAATCGGGTGGCCAAGTACCTCAACCCGCGCGGCCTCGCGCTGCTCGACGTCCTCGACGCGGTCGCGCAGGCTTGCGGCGCCAGCCCGGCCCAGGTGGCGCTCGCCTGGATCATCGCCCGCCCGGGCATCACCGCGCCCATCGCGAGCGCCACCTCGGTGGCGCAGCTCGACGAGCTCCTCGGCGCCGTCCGGCTGACCCTCGCGCCCGAGGCGATCGACCGCCTGGATGCGGCGAGCGCGGGCGGCATCGAGGGCTAACGCAGCGTTAAGCGGCGGGCGTCACAAAAGCGACGGGACGGGCCAACCGCGGACCCGTAAAATCGTGCAATCTCAACGCGGAACCCCTATATCAGGCGGACCAAGCGAGAGTTCAGGCGCGGGCGCCCGACGGCGCATCTGCCACCGCCGCGATCAGGCCCGCCTGCCCGAGGAAGTTCATGGCCGACACCCCCCAGACCGAGCCCGCCGTCTACGGCGCGGAATCCATCCGCGTGCTGAAGGGCCTCGACGCCGTCCGCAAGCGGCCCGGCATGTATATCGGCGACACGGACGACGGCTCAGGCCTCCACCACATGGTGTACGAGGTGGTGGACAACGCCATCGACGAGGCGCTGGCGGGCCACGCCGACCTCGTCACCGTGACCCTCAATGCCGACGGCTCCTGCACCGTCTCCGACAACGGGCGCGGCATCCCGGTGGACATCCACAAGGAGGAGGGCGTCTCGGCGGCCGAGGTCATCATGACCCAGCTGCACGCCGGCGGTAAGTTCGACCAGAACTCCTACAAGGTCTCCGGCGGCCTGCACGGCGTCGGCGTCTCGGTGGTGAACGCCCTGTCGTCGTGGCTGCGCCTGCGCATCTGGCGCAACGACAAGGAGCACGCGATGGAGTTCCGCCATGGCGACGCCGTGGCGCCCCTGGAGGTCATCGGACCCGGGAACGGCCGGCGCGGCACGGAAGTCACCTTCCTGCCCTCGACCGAGACCTTCACGATGATCGAGTTCGACTACGCGACGCTGGAGAAGCGGCTGCGCGAGCTCGCCTTCCTCAATTCCGGCGTCCGCATCGTCCTGACCGACGCCCGGCACGCCGAGAAGAAGCGCGAGGAGCTCTATTACGAGGGCGGCATCGAGGCCTTCGTCCGGTACCTCGACCGCTCCCGCAAGCCGATCGACGGGATGACCAGCCCCGTGGTCGTCAGCTCCGAGCGCGACGGGATCCGCGTCGAGGTCGCGTTCTGGTGGAACGACTCGTTCAACGAGACGGTCCTGCCCTTCACCAACAACATCCCGCAGCGGGATGGCGGCACCCACATGGCCGGCTTCCGCGCGGCCCTGACTCGTCAGGTCACCGGCTACGCCGAGTCTTCGGGCATCGCCAAGAAGGAGAAGGTCTCGCTGACCGGCGAGGATTGCCGCGAGGGCCTCACCGCGGTGATCTCGGTGCAGGTGCCGGACCCGAAATTCTCGTCGCAGACCAAGGACAAGCTCGTCTCGTCCGAGGTGCGCCCGGCCGTGGAGAACGTCCTCAACGAGGGCCTGTCCACGTGGCTGGAGGAAAATCCGAGCCAGGCGCGGTCGGTGATGGGCAAGGTCGTCCTGGCGGCGTCCGCCCGCGAGGCCGCCCGCAAGGCGCGCGAGACCGTGACCCGGAAGGGCGCGCTCGACATCGCCTCGCTGCCCGGCAAGCTCGCCGATTGTCAGGAGCGCGACCCGACCAAGTGCGAGATCCTGCTGGTGGAGGGCGACTCCGCCGGCGGCTCGGCCAAGCAGGGCCGCGACCGGACCTTCCAGGCCGTGCTGCCGCTGCGCGGCAAGATCCTGAATGTCGAGCGGGTGCGCGCCGACCGGATGCTGTCCTCCGCCGAGATCGGCACCCTGATCACGGCGCTGGGCGCCGGGATCGGGCGCTCCTCCACGGACCGGGAGGGCTTCAACCCGGAGAAGCTGCGCTACCACCGCATCATCATCATGACGGACGCGGACGTGGACGGCTCGCACATCCGCACGCTGCTGCTGACTTTCTTCTTCCGGCAGATGCCGGAGCTGATCGAGCGCGGCCACCTCTACATCGCTCAGCCGCCGCTCTACAAAGCCGAGCGCGGCCGCCGGGCGATCTACTTGAAGGACGAGCGCGCCCTCGAGGATTACCTGATCGACCAGGGCACCGAGGGCGCTGTCCTGCGCCTCTCATCCGGCGCGGAATTCGCCGGCGCGCAGCTCAAGAGCCTCGTCGAGGAGGCCCGGACGTTCCGGAGCATCCTGCAGGGCCTGCACACGCGCTACGACCGCTCCGTGGTCGAGCAGGCGGTGCTCGCCGGGGCCTTCGATGCCGAGGCGGCGTCGCGGGCGGGCGAGGCCGAGGTGCTGGCCGACATGACCGCCCGCCGGCTCGACGCCATCGCGGACGAGATCGAGCGGGGCTGGCAGGGCGAGTCGTTCGAGGGCGGCTATCGCCTCAGCCGGACACTCCGGGGCGTCCGCCAGGTCTCGATCCTCGACGCCGGCCTGATCACCTCGCAGGAGGCCCGGCGCCTCTCCGAGCGAGCCGACGCCTTCCGGGAGATCTACGGCGAGCCGGCCACGCTCATGCGGAAGTCCGACGAGACCGTGCTCCACGGGCCGGTGGCCCTGTTCGAGGCCGTCATGGCCTTCGGCCGCAAGGGCCTGCAGCTCCAGCGCTACAAAGGCCTCGGCGAGATGACCGCCCAGCAGCTCTGGGAGACCACCCTGGACCGCGACGTGCGCTCGCTGCTGCAGGTCAGGGTCAAGGACGTCACCGACGCCGACGACCTGTTCGTGAAGCTGATGGGCGACGTCGTCGAGCCGCGGCGCGAGTTCATCCAGGAGAACGCACTGAGCGTCGCGAATCTGGACGTTTGAGGCGTGCATTGTAATTTCTCAGTAGATCTTGACCCTACGAACGAGTAACTTGTCCTGATTTACTGAGAAGCCTGTCCCTCGCGACTGTTCGGCTTTCGCAATGCGGTCGCGAGGCCATTGATTCAGAGATGTTCGCCACTGTCAATCGATGGCTCGGCTTGCGTAGTTCAGTTCTCGCCCACACCGTGAGAGCCGGGCGGCGTTTCAGGGCGGCCAATCGACTGTGAGGAAGCCATAGCGCGTGTCGCCGCCGACGCGTTTGGTGAAGGTCGTCACAGCACCGAGGGGCTCGATGTCGGCCGGCGGGTCCGTATTTTCCAGCACGATGACCTGACCGATGGCTGCGATCCCGGCAAGGTGCGCAGAGAAGCGCTTGTTGAGGCTGGTCGTCTTGATCGCGAGTTCGTCGTCGGCCAAGTCCCCATGCTTCTCGTCCATCGGCTCGCGGTAAGTCAGCAGGGGCGTGTCCAACACGACGAATCCGGGGTGCGGCAACTTCTTGTCGTGGCAGTACAGCATGAGGGCCACGTTGAAGGCGGCGTGCAGCACCCGGCGCTCCTTCCATCTGTTAGCCAACGCGTATCGGAGGGTAATCCGGCCGGGGAGGGCGGAGCGGCCATAGAGGATCCCGTGCGTCACCCGAGTGGTGCCGCGGGCGCGCCGTGAGCAGGATCGATCAGGAATGGCAGCGTCGGTCTGCCGAGGACATCCCACCACGGTGCCGCGGCGACCCGACGGTGGAGCGCGTATGGCGAGCGGTCCGCCGCGGCTGCGGACGGGCTTGACGCCGGCTGCCGCCGCAGTGATGACGCGCTCCCCCCGACCGCCCAGCCCGAACATGTCCCCTCCTCGTACGGCGCAGTTCGCGCATCCGCATCCCCGCGCCCGAGCGACCGCTCCGGCCCCCATCCGCCGGAGGCCCACATGCAGAGCCTGACCCGAGCGGCCTGGCTGGCCAAGATCGAACAGGTCTCGGCGGCCCTCGGCATCGACGGCGACGACCCGGCCACGTGGCGGCAGGCGCTCGTGCGCGCCTGGACGTTGCTGCCGCTCGCGCCGGTGACTGTCCAAGGCGCCTACGGGACCCTGCCGGAGGCCGACATCGTGGCCGCGGGCGACGCGGCCTACGCCATCGGCGGCGTGGCGCCGGGTGCCCTGGACCTGAGCGGGTGCGGGAGCGACGCGGAACGGCTGACCGGATTGGGCGGCTGGCTTCGCGCCGCCGAGCGGAAGATCGCCGAGATGGATACCGGGCGGCCGGTCCGGGACCCGAACGAGGATTGGCACCACGAGGCCGACGGGGAGGGCTTTTTCCTTGTCCCGGTGCCGCGCAGCGCATGGCGGCCCGCCTACTTGCCCGGCGCCTTGCCGCGGCCGTTCACCCGGCGGGCCCTGCTGCGTTTCCGCATCATCCCGGAGGTCATCAGGGGCCTGCCGGTGCACTTCACCGTTCACCCCCGTGTGGGGCTTGAGGACGCTGCCATGTCTTTCGGGGCGTCCCTGTTCGCGGACTTCGACGTGCTCCCGGAGGACGAGGCCGACGAGCGGCACTTCCTGGCGCGCGAGGCGGTCGGGCCGACGCCGGAGATCGTGAGGGCCGACATCGTCGAAGCCGCGCGCAGCGGGTGCTTCGCCCACGTCTTCCCGGAACTGACGCTGATGCCGGAGAAGCGGGAGGTCGTGCCGGCGACGCTCGCCGCGGCCGCGTGGAACCGCGCCGGGGAGGCCGTGCCGGGTCCCGACCTCGTCGTCGCCGGCACGTGGCACGAGCGCTACGGGGAGGACGCCTGGAATGAGGCGGTCGTCTACGGCGCCGCCGGAGAGGAGCTCCTGCGGTTCCGCAAGCTCTTCCCGTACCGCGACGAGAAGGGGCGCCACGAACGGATCGAGCTGGGCGAGGTGCTGGAGATCCTGGTGACCCGGCGCGGGCTGTACGGGTTCGGCGTGTGCCTCGACTTCTGCCAGAAGGCGACGCCTGTCCTGACGGAGCTGGACGTGGATTGGATGATCATACCTTCGTGCGGCGACTGGCGGACCATGCGGGATCACCTGAGCGCCGCCCATCAGCTCCAGGTCAGCTTCGACACCAGGAGCTTCGTGGTCCAGCAGGTCTATCCGAAGCGGGACGACGGGGGTCTGGGCTTCGTCCTGGCGGCCCCGGAGCGCGTCGTCGAGCGTACCGAAGCCGAGCTCGTCGTTTCACAATCTTTCAGCGTCTATCCGATCCTGACGTAGACGCCGCGTTGACTTGTGCGTTGCAAGCTCCAATGTGAAACTTCGTGAAAGATCGGAGATGCCCATGCGCGGTGACCTCAGGCAGCGAAGGCTGGAGGAGATCACCCTCGGCGAGATCGGCCCGTCGGACGCCTTCGCGCTGGTGAGGGAGCTTCTCGCCGAGGACGCGCCGAAGTTCGCCCGGGGCGTCTACCTGGCGCTCCAGGAGGTGGTCTGGCGCCTAGTCTCGGATCGGACGCCCGGCTCCGAGACGGCTCAGTGGCTCGACGTCTGCGGCCGTGCGAGCGTGTTGCTGCGCCGGGGCGGGGCGGAAGCCGTCGCCCACCAAGTGACGGCGCTCGGCGACCTGGTGGGGCGCACGGCCCGGTTCCTGGAGGCGCAGCCGGTCGACGAGGTTCTCGGGCGCCGCCACGTCGCGGAGGTGCTGCGGTTGCTGGCCGGGAACGTAGGGCCGACGAGCCGGGCGGCGGTCCTGGAGGCGACGGGGCTCGGTCAATCGAACCTGTCCCGCATGCTCACGATGCTGGAGGGGCATGGGCTGGTCCGTCGCGACAGGTCGGGACGGGAGGCCGAGCTGTACCTGACGGAAGCCGGCAAGGCGGCCGTGGCGAAGCTGGCGGGGAGGGCCTGCGACGTGCGGCCCGAGGCCCTCTGGAAGGCCCGCGGCATCGGGATCTGCGTCCTGACCGACGACGGGATCCTGTCGGCCGCCAATCCCGGGTTCGAGGAGGCCATCGGCACGCCGGCCGAGGTGGCGACCGCTTCGGTGTCGCGCGGGTCCGGTCCGGTGGACGTACGGACCGCCGAGAGGAGTTGGGCCCGTCGCGTCGAGTTCGGGGAAGTCCAGGGCGGGACGGCGTCCGTGTGGGTCGACGTCAGCGACCTCCACTTGGCGCTCGCCGAGGCGGAGATGCGGATCTCGGCCGGCGAGGCGAAGGTGGCCGGGCTGCGGGAGACGCTCGCCAAGGCGGAGGCTGCGGCCGCCGCGGCGGAGAAGCGCCTGCGACGCCAGCAACTCTCGGTCGAGGTCGTCCGGGAGCGTGCGGTCGGCCGCTTGGGCAGCATGGCCAGGCTCGTCCACGCGGGGGCTTGGGGAAAGGCCCGGGTCGCGCATCGGGCCGAGGACAGGCCATATCGGCAGATCGTGGCGATCAAGGAGGCGCTCGACAACCTCCTGGACGTGCGGATGCTGTCGCCGCGGTATCACGTCCTCGGTCACCTGGACGGTCGCGCCATCTTCGAGGACGTGGTCAAGTCGACCTATGCCCTGACGAACGCGAAGGTCGCGGTGGAGTATCCGGAGTGGCTGCGCACCGAGAAGGCCGACTACGTGGCGCTGGTCGAGCCGCTCAGCCATTTCCTGCTGACCACATGTGGGGCGGTGGAGTTGAGCATCGATCGGGATGACCGGAACGTCGTGGTCCACGGGGTCGGTCATCCGTCCCGGGAGTGCCAAGGGTCGCGGTCGGGAGCGTTCACGCCGATCGACGCGGCGGCGATGGATGCCTTCGCGGAGACCTGGGCCCAGCCGGGGATCGAGGTCCGGGTCACCGGCCTTCATTCGCACGACCGGGGCGTGGAATTCCGGATGAGCGTGCCGCGCGGGGTGGAGCACGCCCGGGAGGCGTCGGATTAGGGCCCGCGGGCATGGTCGTTGTACCCGTGCCGGCAAGCCTGGTCCCGGTCCTAGGGGCGCATGCCGCCCCCGCGGGCCCAACCCGACCTCGTCATGGTTCGACGTGGTAAGTTGGATGACGACGTTGGCCCAGGAGATGTTCGGGCAGGGGGACGGGCGTTGGTTCTACACCGGCCTGGAATTCGGCGGCGGCGACATCCCTTCGACCTACTATCCGGGTAACCGACCCTTCCATATGGGTATCCACCAATCGGTCGGGGACGGCAGGTATGGTCACCCGGAACGAGGCCCGGGCGGCGCGACGTATCGGGGGTGAGGGATGCACAACCCGGCGGGCTGGATGAGACGGCCTCCGTCCGCCCTGTCCGATAAGGAGCTCGGGAGGGGGCCATTCAGCGACATCGCCAAGCCGCTCGGCAGGTGGAAGGCTGATGCGAACTACCACGCCGTCATCGGGCGGGCTGACCTGACGGAGGCGTTCGAGAGCCGCCTCGCCGCGTTCGGGCGGGACATCCTGGAGAACCGGGCTTATATCCTGGGACGACACCCGGGGAGTCCCGATAATGGTCGCCTCCGAGCCGCCCGGAGAGATCCAAGCGGCTCGTCCATCTGCTCCCGTCGCTCGCAGCCGCCTAGGGCCGTTCGAGATCCGGTAAGGCCCCGGGGTTCCGGTTGCCCGGTCAGGGCAGGGGCTCGGATGCTTCGGGATCCGAGCATCGCGAGATGACGCCGATCCCGGGTGCGCCCGCTTTCGAAGCGCGACGGGTCCCGGTCCGCCCGGGACGAATGCGGTCCCCGGCATCCCTCCCCATCTTGCCGGGGCGCGGGACCACCACCGCGTCGTGGACCATCTCAAGCTTACGAAGGCCCTCGATCAGCTTCGGGTGCTCCTCCGTGCGGAACGAGTCGTCCCAAACGAACGGGATCAGCACGCGCCATTTCGGGTCCACGCGATAGAGCGCCGCGTCGGCCGCGATCTCCTCGACGATCTTGGCGAACGATACGCCCGAACGGACGAACTTCACCTCGATGACAAGGCCCAGGCTCGGTACGGTCAGGTCCATCCGAGGGTTCTTGTGCCCGACCGGCGGCGTGTACTCCTCCGCGTTGAGGTCCGGGAAAAGCGGGGCCAGAATCGCCCAGAGCATGTTCTGGACGTGGTACTCGTTCTCGATGTCCCAACGAACAAGCCGCGACCTGGGCGTGCGCGGTCGCTCCTCGCACGTCCAAAGCCGCAACGACCGCTCGACGCCCCGCAGCACCCGCAGGACGTCCCCTGGTTCGAGGCGCCCGATGCGGGCCGGCATGTTAGTCGCGCACAGGGCGTCGAAGGCCCGGAGGCACAGCGCCGCCTGCGCCGGGCCGGCCATTGCGGGCTCGTAGCGCAACGCGTTGCGCCAAGCGGGCCCTCGGCATTCCGGGTCAGCCGGAACGATGCCGAGGTCGGCGAGCGCGACCCTCGCTTCAGGCAGCATCGTCGCGAGGTCGCGCCGCGCGGGCGCTTCGAGGTTGTGTGCCGCCGCGACCATCAGGGAACGGTTGAACTCCGAAAGCCCGGCGGCCGCGGCGCCGCGCACCACCAGCGCGCCGAGCCACGCGGCATCCCGGCGGTCGAGCAGGCGGTGCACGCCCAGCGCGAGGCCGAGGCCGGACAGGCCGTCGGCCTCAAGGGTCGGCGGCAGATGCGGCCTGAACCAGCTTCGCGCCCCGAGCCACGCGACCCCTTCGCGGAACGCCTCGCGGTATGTCCCGGCAAGGCTTGGATCGGTCGCGGCGTAGCCGAGGATCGCCACGTGCCCGGCGGAGCGCCCGCCGGGCAACCCAAGGGCCGTCGCCGCAGCCGCGGCGAGATCCCCCAGCGGATCCGCGTCTCCGAGGACCCAGGCGCGAAAGGCCCGGACGAGGGGGGACGCGTCCTCTTCACGGGAGGCGGCGGCGAGGCCGGCTCGGACGTCGGCGACACCGGGCCCGTCGCTCAAAGAAACCACGGCTTCCTCATGATGCGACCGCCTTCGGCGGCATCCGTGTCCCAACCCGGCGTCCGCTCCAGGCCTGACAGCTGCTTGGCGACCTCGTCGGCGTAAATGAGTGGGATGGGCAGGCCGGAGGGCCCGAAGGTCCGCCAGGAATGGAACGCGAAATCCGACGCCTGACGCACGAGGACCGCCATGTCGCGATACGTCGAGCTGTCGTGCAGGCGCAGAAGCACGGGACCGGGCAGGCCGTGCGCGGCCGCCTTCACCTCCTTGCGCCCCGTCAGCGAGAGGAGCCACTCCCTCTCGCTCAACCGCACCGCCTGCCCCCGCTCCGGCGCGAACGCTCCCTTGCCGTCGGGCCAGGCGCGGTCGAACATCGTGAACGGATGATCCTCGACGACGTGCAGGAACGCGAAGCTGACGTTCGTCGCGCCGATCCCGGCGACCGCCGTCTCGACGGCCTGAACCGTCTCCCGGCTGAGCTGCGTGAACGCGTGGAAGACGAGCCTGACCGCGTCGCCGGGACGCCAAGCCTCCTCCCGACCGATGCGCCCGATGGCGTCGACGATGCTCTCGCTCAAAGCGGCCGGGTAGGCCTCGAACGGAACCGCCGCGGTCCGGGCGTCCAGCAAGTAGTGGCCTTGGCTGGAGAAGACCGTCGCGATGCCGACGAACCGCTCGCCGGCTCCGCGACGGCCTTCCTTGAGCGTGTGCGACCCGAGCCCGACGACGAGTTCATGGTCGGTCGGCGAGCGCGCGACCAGCAGCCAGGGAGCGCCGCCGAGCTTGGCGTATGTCGCCAGGCTCATGTTGGCCAACGCGTTCGCGTACCCGAACGCGTCGAGGCCCAGCATCTCGGTCGAGAGCGCCTGGACCGGCACGTCCCGCTTGAGAAACGTCGCCTTGCTCATCCAGTACGGGCTATCCGCGTGCGGCCGTTCCTGCAGGGCCCGCTCCACCTGCACCATGGCGAGGTCCAATGGCTCGTCGCGCGCCGCCGCATCCCTCAGGGCGGCCCGCGCGGCTTCGGCATAGGCCGGGCCGCCGCGACCGGCGGCCTCGAAGTAACGGACCTCGGGCTCGTCGAGCCTGAAACGGCCGAGAAGCCCGCGGCCGTGGGGAACGAGACCCGTGTCGCTCGCGATGTCGGGCCTGCCGTGCAGGAAATCCCGGATCGCCGCGGCGACCTCGTCACGACGACCGGCCTCGTGAAGGACAGCGATGCGCGGCCTCTTCGGCTCGAACGTCTGCCGGTCGAACGGCCCGATGCGGTCGAGGCTCTGCTGTTTCCAGCTGTTCGAGGTCTCGGGCGAATGGACAGGGTCGAACGACAGCTTCGGCCGCCAGACGGCCTCGGCGGGCGGGAAGGCGCCTGCGTCGACGGCCTGATCGATCAGCTCCTCCAGGCGGAGTGGAACGCCGTCGGCCAGGTTCATCGACCGATTCCCGAGCTGGTTGAGCACCCCATGCACGATCTCGATGGTCCGCCTGCCGCCATGCCACTCCGCCTCGGCCTTCTGGACCGCCTTGAACGCCCGCTCGGAACGCCCTTGCGTGATGACCTCGACCACCTTGTTGAAGTTGGCGCGCGTGGGTTCGAGGAAGACCTCCTCGCTCGACACGACGGACGGGCCTGCCCCATGATCGTCCAGCGTCAGCGTATCCTGCCCGACCTCGACGACGCGGCCCGCGTAGGCGAGCCGCCGCGATACCTTCGGGTCGGGATCCTCGCGCCAGGACGAGACCGCCACACCGGTCAGCGGCACGCCGAGTTCGAGGAGGGTCCGACACGACGCGTCGATGATCGTGCGCAGCCGCTTGGAGCAGGTGAGGACGACGAAGGCATCGCCCCGGGGCGGTCGCAGGATGCGCGTGTCGAATTCCAGGACCAGCCGCTTCTTCAGCCAATCGGGTAGGCCGATGTCGTCCGCGAGTACGTTCTCCCTCTTGCCGGCGACGGTGGGCGGTCTCCTGCGGATCAGGAGGTCAGCCTCCGGAGAGGCCGCGAGCAAACGGAAGACCGCCTCTCGGGTCAAAGCCGACACGAGCCGCAGGTGCTCGGCCGCGGGCAGTTCCGTCCTGTCCGTCGGGAGGTGCGCCCCGGCGGTGAGGGGCACGACCGCCATGTCCGTCTCGTCGTGCCGCGTCGCGAACACGTCGTTCTCCGACCGGTCGAGGTAGGCGTGGAGCAGCGCACGGTCGAACGGGACCACCGAGGCCGGGATCGTTCCCGGAGGCGTCAGGACGCGGATTGCGTTCAGGGCGAGCTGCGGGCGGACCCTTTCGCCGGGACGGAAAGCCATGCCGCACTATACCCGGCGGTCGCGTCCAGACGAGCCGCAACCGTCCTGCCGCGCGGCCGTCCACACCCTATGCGGTCAAAATCCCGGAGCGGTCAAAACCAAGGAACCCGTACGCCGACCTTCGACACGTCGCGCGAGCGTTGAGAGAAAGCCCTCCGGCCTTGGCGGATCTCGGATAAGCCCAACCCAATATCCGGAGCGGCGACCGCGTCATCGATCAACCGGCAGGTCGGCACGTGCCGGACCACGGCCCCCGACCGCACCGCCAGGTCCCGCAGCCGCCGTGAATACGCCGAGAGGAAAGTCCAAGTTTCGGCCCGCCCCCCGGTCGTCATCGCCACGGGGGCGTCGAAAATCGCTCGCTAGGGCAACGGCACCGGTATGGCGTCGGGGTCGTGCGGGCGTCACATCCTGGAATGCGAAGACTAGCCCCGTGGCGACAATGACCCGGCCTTGGGGGCCTGAGCAGCCGCTTCGGACATCACCGGCCGGTATCGCTCAGACGATTTGGCCAGCGCGTTTCGGAGCGCCTCGGTTAGTTCAGCTGCCGTTGCCGGTGAGGGCGAGCGCGTCGTGAGGCTGAACCTTCCAGATAGGGTCCCCGTCGCCGACCACGCCGCGCAGGGTCTCGTCGAGGACATCGACGTCGGGTAGGCGGTTGACCAACACGATGGTCGAAGACCGCATCGGATTGCCGTCCTGTCCGACCACACGCGCCATCGCCTCCCGCACGGATTGTCGCCGCTGCCATCGGGCCGACTGATCCCTTGGCGGACGCAGGTCTATCGGCACGTGCAGGTAACGGCATGACAGGTCTTCGAACAGTCGGAAGACCGACGGTCTGCTCAACCCGGGAAGATCGAAGTACGGGTAGAGCCGGGCATCGACCACCAGCGCGTGCGGGCTCATGAAAACGGCACGCTTGAACGTCACGCCGTGGACCTCGGCCATGGGCAGGCACGAAACCCGGCGAACGGGGCGATGGTCGAAGAGCGAGAGCTGCCGCACCGGCGTCGACGACCCCGGAAAACCCTCGCTCTCCCAGGATGTTGTCTCGACGAGGCGGAGGAGTGGTTTGCTCACGCTTGCAGCGCTCCCAGGCCCGATTCGAGATCCAGATAATGTACCCGCAGCACCTCCGAGTGACCACCCCAAACCGGCTCGCCGACCCGGTAATCCCCGGTCAGCTTGTCCTTGTAGTCACGGTCCTTCAGGAACGCGCGGGCGTACATCCTCGGTGCGACCCCGACGAACGGATGGAACAGGACCTTCGCGTTGGCCGTGGAGGCTGGAACACCGGGCCGTGCGGGGACGACAGTTCCCGAACCCTGCACGCCCGAGGGCGGTTCCCAGCCGTCCACAGCCGTCGTGATGGCGTCGCAATGGAGGCTGATCGCCCGGCTCTTGGGATAGGGCTCGATGTACTGCACCTCATCGATCCCGGCGGCGACGATATGCCGGGCGCAGTAATGGCAGGGGAAGGTGCTGACATAGAGACGGCATCCCCTCGGCGAGGTGCCGGTCCGGGCGGCGGTCAGGATCGCGTCCATCTCCGCATGGACCGCCCGGCTGAACTCGATCAGCCCGCCGATCTTCGTGCGCCGAAGCTCGGCCACCGCCCGCACTTTCTCCTTCCCCTCGGCCAGGGCCGGGTACTTGTCGATGAGTTCGCCGATGATCTCGTTCTGCTCGCGGTTGCTGCTGCAGAACTTGTCCGGCCGGAACGCGCAGCGATGGTCGGAGGCCTCCCCGTCGAGATCGGTCCCGTAAAGCCCTCCGCCCGCCCTGGGCACGTCGTTGGTGCCGGTCGCGACGATGTTTCCCTTCGCGTCCACGAGCGCCGCCCCGACCTGCCGCGACAGGCAAGCGCTCCTCAGTTGCGCCGAATGGGCCTGATGCATCGCCGTCTCGGCGACGTTCGGCCGGATGACCTCCGACGCCGTGAGGATCCGCACCAGGCGCCGCAGCGGCTCGTTCATCCCGGTGTTCTTCGGATCGTCGCCGGCATCCTTCGAATTGTCGACGAAGAAATCCGCCTCGTGAAAGGTATCGACGACGTGCTGGCCGTGGCTCTCCGGCGCATCGCCGTCCCGGTCCATGAAGGCCGTGACCGCCCGGCGCGTTTCCTGACGGCCCCTGTCGTTGAAGTCGAACAGCTCCCGGGTCAGTCGGCCATGGCGGGCATCGTCGTCGCATACGACACCGACGAGCGTGAAGGCGTCCTGGTAGATCCTGCGGAGGAGATGCGCCTCCGCAGGATGGCGCAGGGAGTCGATGATGTAGGCACGAGGCTTCCCGTCGATCTCGCCCTCCGGCCTGCCGCTCGCCTCCGCGCGGAGGGCGCGGATGCGCGCGACGACCGCGCGGGCGACCGCGGCATTGTCGTCGAAGGCCAGCCGCATCGCGTCGCCCAGATCCTGCATGTGCACGACGCCGGCGAGCGTCTTGCGACCGCCAACCGGGCCGAGGTCGCGGCCGTTGTTCCTGGCCCAGGCCTTGATCTCTGCGCTCGCCTTGACGATGCGGACCTCGTATCCGCCGTCCCCGACCGACTGCGTTTCAAGGAATTCCTTGACGATCTGAGCGGCTCGGCCTGCCCCGGAACCTCCCGGTCCGACGACCGCGATGAAGAGCTCGTTCGCGCGAAAGCTCCGAAGCAGGCTCTGGCTCGTCTCGCCCGGGCGCGGGCCGGCCGCGGTTGGCAAACGTCCGGCTGTCGCTGCATCGGCCATTGGGGGTCGACTCTCGGAATGCCGTGGTCACGGTCGCACTGATCGAACGCCGCGGAGATGACACGGCGGCCCTGGGCTGTGAAGTGGCCATCCCAGGTTGTCTCCGCTGCCCTCTCCGTCCGACGACATGTTCTGCCCTCCACGGCCAACCGGTCATACGCTGAAGTGCGAACGTGAAGCGTGGAGCCGACCTCATTGGACCGGTCACGCGGGCGGGTGATGCGATCCTTGGCCGTCGTGCGCTCCGGCGGAAAGGTGTCGGGTCATGGCGACGCCTGTGCGTCGACGCCCGGATGCTGACCCGCGCGCTGCGGCAGCAGGACGATCAGGGCGACGATGAAGGCCGCGATGACCGCCGAGGCGAGGGGCCGGCTCAGGTTCAAGCCGCCGTCGCTGACCGGCTTGTCGAGGAAGTCGCCGACCGTGGCCCCGAGCGGTCGGGTCAGGATGAACGCCGCCCAGAAAAGCGTGACCCGTGAAACGGAGGTCCGGTAGTACAGGAGGATGACCACCGCGAGCGCCGCCCCGAAGACGAGGGCGCCGCCCTCGTAGCCGAGGCCGCCGGTGTCGGCGAGCCAGTCGCCGAGCGCGGTGCCCAACGTCTGCGAGAAGGTGATCGCCCCCCAATAGAACGCCTCGACCCGGGGGGTCGAGACCGTGTCCACCGACACGGTGCCCTCGGTCGCGTACCAGAGCCCGAGCACGGCCGCGAGGCAGGCGAGGAGCAGGGTCGACCCGCCGGTGTACCCGATGCCGAGCGAGCGGTCGGCGAAGTCCGCCATCGTCGTGCCAAAAGTGGTCGAGGCGACGATCGTGGACCAGTACAGGACCGGGTGGAACCGCTTCGACATGATCTGGGCGACCACGAGCCCGACCAGCAGCACGGCGAACAGGGCGGTGCCGGCCAGGTAACCCCAATTGAGGGTCATGGTGACGGTGTCGCCGCCGGTCTCGCCGAGCGTGGTGGCCAGGATCTTGACGACCCAGAATCCCAGCGTGACCTCGGGTACCTTGCTTAGGGCGCGTTCGTGACGGTCGTCCATCGGACCTGCTCCTTGTTCGAGGGGAAACCTCACGGCGCGTCGGCGCAGGCCGCCCTGCGACCGGCACGCTGCGGGATGAGGAGGACGAGCCCGGCCATGACGAGCGCGAGGAGCCCGGAGATCGTGATGTCGTCGATGCCCAGGCCGCCGGAAGCGACCGGCTTGTCGAGCGAGTTGGCGAGGGTGGCGCCGAGCGGCCGCGTCAGGACGAACGCCGTCCAGAACAGCATCGGCCTGGAAACGCGCGTTCGCAGATGGAGGGCCGTGACCCCGGCGAGCGCGACGAGGATGAGGAGGGCGCTCCCGCTGTACCCGAGCCCGCTGCTGTCGGCCATCCAGTCGCCCAGCGCGGTGCCGAGCGTTTGGGAGAACATGACGGTGGCCCAGTAGAAACCCTCGGCCCGCGGGGATCGCACCGTCTCGACGGCGACCGTGCCGAGCGCGCGCTTCCACAGGATCAGGGTCGCAGCGACCGATCCGAGTAGCACCAGGGACCCGCCCGCGTAGCCGATGCCGAGGGACCGGTCGCAGAAGTCGGCGAGGGTCGTGCCGGCGAGCGTGGTCGCGGTGACCACGGACCAGTACAGGAGTGGATGGAAGCGGTCCGCCCGGACCTGGGCGGCGAGCAGCACCGCCAGGGCGGATCCGAAGATCGCCGTGCCGGCGAGATAGCCGAGGCCAAGCGTCAACGTGACGGCGTTGCCGCCCACCTCGCCCAGGGTCGTGGCCACGATCTTGATGGCCCAAAACCCGGCGGTGGCTTCGGGCACCTTGGCGGGTTCGATGTGTCCGGGTCGCTCGGTCGGTTGCATCGGGCTGCCGTGGGAAAGCGAGGGCCGGCTCAGGCGGTGTGGGTCTGGTCGATGATGGCGAGCAGGTCGTCGACCGCGCGACGGCAGGCGGCCGGATCGGGATTCGACGCCCGCAGCGCGTCGAGGGCGCGGTCGATGGCCTTGTCCACGACGTGCCAGTCGGCGGCGTCTCGCGGCTTCAGGCCGGCCTCGGACGCGTCCCAGGACAATTCCAGGTCCTTGATGCGCGCCTTGGCGGCGGCGAGGTCGCCCCGGTCGGCCATCGCCTTCACGTCGACGACGATGGTCCGGAACTTGGAGAGGTCGCCGAGCTTCGACGCCGCCATCGCGGTAGGCGTCGCTCCGACGGCGGCGTCCTGCATCGCCAGCAGGCCCAGGGGGGCGGCCGTGACGCCGATGACCGTCGCGGCGATGGCGGCGAGGAGGATGTTTCGCATGGTCGTTGAGTCCGTGTCGTGCGGCGTTGGAAGGACTGGAGGATGGGGATGCGCGAGGCGGCGGAGGGTCAGGCCCGCCGATGTCCGGTCGGCTCGCCCGGGCGTCCGGAGACAAGGCTCAGGGACGTCACCAGGGCGGCGATGATGGCGAAGAAGACGAGGCTGGTGGAGGCCGTGCCGAAGCCGAAGCCGCCGTATTCCCGTGCCTGCGACAGCAGATCGCCCAGCGATGCGCCGAGGGGGCGCGTGACGATGTAGGCGAGCCAGAAGGTAGTCACCGGGTTCGCGCCCAGGCGCCGGGCGAGGGCGAGGGCGGCCAGGATCGTGCCGAAGATGACGACGCCGAGATTGAAGCCGAGCCCCAGCGCCTCCGTGGCCAGGTCGCCCGCGGCCGTGCCGAGCGCGAAGGTCAGGAGGATGGCGAGCCAGTAGAACGCCTCGCGGCGCCGCGTCACGATGGCGTGGATCGAGAGCGTCCGCTCGGTCGCGTACCAGAGCGCGTACACGGCGGCGAGGGCGGCCGCGAACACGCCGGTGCTGACGAAGAGGCTCACGCCGAGCTTGTCGGTCAGGATGTCGGTGACCTGCGTGCCGACCACGCTGACGAGGACGACGGTCGACCAATAGGTCCATGGCACATAGCGCCGCTCCCGCACCTGCAGGGCGAGGACGGCCGCGAGTAGGCCGGCCGTGAGGGCGGTGGTGGCCGCGGCACCCAGGCCGACGTTCACCGCGAGGTAATCCGCGCCGGTCTCGCCGACGGTCGTGGAGAGTATTTTGATGACCCAGAAGGCCGCGGTGACCTCCGGTACCTTGTTCAAGACCTGGCGCTGGATCTCGCTCATCCCCGTCTCCCGTCCGTCATGGTCGGAGCCGGTGATAGCGAGCCAGAATGAGGGCAGAATGAGCTTCGTCCGAAGGAGCCGCGGGCTCCGCCTCAAGTCGGCAGTCTGACCGTTGCGACGGTCCCGCAGCCGTCCCGCCGGTTCTCGACCGTCAGGCCGAGATCGTTGCGCTCCGCGATGCGGCGGGCGATGGCGAGCCCGAGCCCCGTGCCTTCGACGTCCGGTGGCGCGGCCCGGAAAAAGCGGTCGAACAGGCGGTCCTCGCTTCCCGGCGGCAGCCCACAGCCGGTGTCCCGAACCGTGACGACGCACGCACCGTCCCGGTTCAGCAGACGGACGTCGACCTGCCCTCCCGACGGCGTGTAGCGCAGGGCGTTGTCGACCAGGTTGGCGAACAGGACGCGGACCTCATCCTCCGACGCGTGAAGCGTGGCGGGTGTCTCGATATGCACGCCCAGGTCGATGTCCTTGCGCCGGGCGAGCACGACGTGGTCGGCGACGCAGTCGAGCAGGAGTTGGCCGAGGGCGACGCATGCAGGACGGGCCTCGCCACCGTCGTCGAGCCGGGCGAGACGGAGCAGTTGATCCACCAGCCGGTTCGCCCTCCGGAGGCCGTCCGCCAGCGCCATACGCCGCGCGTCGCCCCCGCCACTGGCAGGGCCGCCGAGGGAGTCGAGTTGGATCTGCATCGCGGCAAGCGGCGTACGCAGTTCGTGCGCCGCGTCGGCGACGAACCGCTTCTGGGCGGCCAGAGCGGTCTGCAGGCGCAGGATGAGCCCGTTCATGGCCTCGACGAGGGGCGCCACCTCCGTCGGCACGCCGCGCGTCGGCAAGGGGCCTTGGGCGGCGGCGCCGCGCCCGGCGAGGTCATGCACCAAGCCGTCGAGCCGCCCGAGCGCCCGGTTCATCGCCCAGCCGACGACGATCCACGACAGCGGGACGAGGAGCAGCAGGGGGGCCACGGCGCCGAGCGCCGCGTTGCGTGCGAACTCGGCCCTCACGACGTCGCGCTGGGCGACCCGGACCGTCGTGGTGCCGTTGGCGGTCGTGTAGGTGCGCCAGAGCTCGCCGCCCATGACGACGTTCGCGTATCCCGTGCGGCCGGGATGGCGGACGTCGACGCCGCGGTCGTCGCGCAGGACCTGCCCGTCCTTCCAGATGGTGACGGCGAGTTGGTCCTCCGGGTCCTGGTCGGCGGCGGGCGGCGCGTCCGCATCCGGGAGGCCGGGACCGGCGTTGAGGGCGACCTGCCGCAACTGCCCATCGAGGAAATCGGCCGCCTCGATCCGCGCGAGGCTATAGGCCGCGACCATCGCGGCCAAGCCGATACCGGCGAGCAGGGCGGTCATCCAGCCGAGCGTCGTGCGGCGCAGGGAGGCGGCCCTCATGGCTTGGGCACCATCCAGCCTGCGCCGCGGACGTTGAGGATGACGCCCTTGCCGACCTTGCGGCGGACCGTGAGGATGAGGGCGTCCACCGCGTTGCTCTCGACCTCCTCGCCCCACCCGTAGATGCGTTCCTCGATCTGCGCCCGAGAGAGAATGCGCCCCGGTCGCTCCATGAGCGCGTGAATGAGGGCGTATTCGCGCGCCGACAGGACCGCGACGGTTCCGGCGTGGGATAGCACATGGCTCTCCGTGTCGAGTTCTGTCTCGGCGGCCACGAGCCGCCCGGTCGCCCGACCGGCGCGGCGCCGCAGGATCGCCCGCATCCGGGCGAGCAGCTCGCGCATCTCGAACGGCTTGACCAGGTAGTCGTCGGCCCCGAGGTCGAGGCCGACGACGCGGCTGTCGAGTCCGTCCCGCGCTGTGATGATGAGCACCGACGTGTCGTTGCCCGCCGTCCGCGCGGACCTGAGAACCTGCAGGCCGTCGGCGCCCGGCAGTCCGAGGTCCAGGAGGGCCAGGGCATGGCCGCCGACCCGCAGCGCCGTTTCGGCCGTGGGTCCGTCGCGCACCCAGTCGACGGAATAGCCTTCCGCGGCAAGGCCGTGCGACAGCCCTTCGCCGATCATGCGGTCGTCCTCAATCAGCAGCACGCGCATCGGTCGCTTCGTTCGTGTCGGAACCTTCGCGGCGGCGTGCATGCCGTCACCGCTCGGTTAGCCGCGACGGGTGCGGATCCCCGCCATGGACCGGTCCAGCCTGCAGCTCGACATCATCGACGGCAAGACCGCTCAACGGGCGACCGAAGGACCATCGCGGGCTGGGCCCGAGGTAGCGGTGCGCGGGCGCACAGGGGGCCGGCACCGCCGATACGCCTTTCGCCCCGCGCCGTCCCCGATCAGGGGGGCGGCGCTGGGCGACCCGGAATCGCATTACTGGAGATGCCCGCGCCGTGAATGCGGCGCAGACGATCTTTTTCGGATGGTTTCACCTCTGGCCCAACCTGATCGCCTTTGCCAGCGTCGACCGACGTTTCGAATACTGCGGCGCCACCATGGGATAGTCATCAGGCAAGCCGTAGCGTTCCCGGTACGAGCGGGGGGTCAATCCATGGCTCGCCAAATGCCGCTTGAGGATCGCGTAGGACTTGCCGTTGATGAAGCTGATGAGCGCATCCGGCGTGATCGAACTTCTCACCTCCGCCGGCGAGCGTTTCGGCGGCCGTTCGAACGCCGTTCCGACGGGCCTCGACAAGCCCGTCAAGGCCGAATGGACGGATGCGATAAGGCGAGGCAACTCACGGGGTGGGGCGGCATTGTTTCGCACATAGGCGCAAACTATGCTGGTTGTGAAATACGTGCGCGCTTCGGTGTCTGTGAGATGAAATCTTGGCATCTTGCGCATTCCCGACAGTGGAAGATCTGTTAATCTGTATTTCTGCTTGCGATGAGCCTGGCAGGAACTATGATTGGGGGTTAGTTTTATTTTGCACCATTTTGCTGCATAAACCTGCAGCTAGCTCGTCCCTCGATGCTGCCTCCATCTTCGGCTGAGATACGGTCGAGCAGGCTATGGGATGATTGACTTGGACCTGTGGTGGCGGTCGAGACGTCATTGCCAAGAAAGCCGTGCGACCGAGGCTCGCGAACGTGACGGCGCCGTCCCGGGCGAGACGGTCCAGCGCCGCTGACTGGGGCGAGAACAGTCTGCGAGCCGGCCGCCACTGACATCACGGCAGGAATGGCAGGTCGCTGCGAAAGGAGTAGGTGATCCCGAGCCCGGCCGTGAATTGGTCGACGGCTCCGAGACGCTGCGTGATCGTGCTGGCAGCCGCGTCCCCGACGAGGCGGTCGTAGCGCCCATATAGCGTCGTTCGCCATGCGTCCGACCAGTCATAGGCGACGGCCGAACTCAAGCCGACGGTCTGCAGCCCTCCGGAGGCCGCGTAAGGTGCGAAGAACCCCGTGCGCGCCGACGCGGCCGGGCTGACCCCGAACTGCAATTGTGCCAGGGCGGCGTCCAGCAGGCCCAGCCGAGGACCGATGGAGAGTGTGAACCGCCCGGTTCGTTCGAACAGGTCCGCGGAGAGATCGAGGGCGAAGCCGTCCCGTCCCCGCAGGCCGTGGCGCAACTCGGCGCGCGTCCGCAACCGGTCCGGCAGCAGCCAATAGTCGACGAAGATGCCGGCCTCGATGGCCCAGGGGTCGTGATCGAGGCCGGCGAAGCGGCGGTCGACACCCGCATCGCGACCCTGGCGCGGGCTCGCGACAGGCCCGAGCTTGAGACGCGACGTATCAAGGACCGTGAAGCTCAAGCCGTCGTCAGGCGAATCGAGGGCGAAGGGCTCGTCGGGACGACGGATGCCGAGCGTCGGGTATGCGAATGGCCCGTCGCGTTCCGCGCCGAGATACCTCGGCCCGTATAGGGAGAACACGCCGAGGGAGACGATGCGCGATTGTGCGCCGGCCGGCGGGAGCGCGTAGCTGCTTCCCGCGTCCGCGGCCGAGACGGGTCGGCTCAGGAACGCGCCGACGAGGCAGAACGCGGCCAGACGCCGCTGGCCGCACCGCGGCGGGAGGGCAGGCCGATCCATTACCAGCAGACCGCCTCGGTGATCCAGTTCTTGGACTTGCACGGGGTTCCGGGTTGTCCGCCCCAAAGACCCAACTGCGTGCCCCTGCATACCTGGCCGGATTCGATGTCCAACTCCTGGCCCGACAGGAAGCCCTGCTCATTGCAGAGCCGGAGTGCGGCGGCCGCGCAGTCGGCACTTCGCCCGGGCGCGGGGATCGGGCAGGACCGCCGCCCGCGGATGACGGTAGGCGTCAGGTCCAAGTCGGGCATGTCTGCGACCGCCTGTGCGGTGTCCGACAAACGGCGGGCGACCGATCCGGTGAAGGCTTCCCATTCGGCGGCCAAGCCATCCAACAGGCTAGCTGGCGATGAGCCGCCGGCTCCGGCGGTTCCCGCCAGAGCAGCTTGGATGCCGAAGGCCAACACGGCCGTTCCGACAAGTCGGCCCCGCCGACGGTAGCCGGGCGGGGACCTCATCGCCCCTGCGCCGGGCGGACCGAATGCGTCCTGGACGCGAACTCGGACGCCTGCGTCGCGCCGCGGGAGAAGGTCCGCGAGGTCCAGTCGGCCTTGCCGGGAAGGCCGGGCGTCCGGTCGCCGTGGCCGATGCGGATGTGACCGCCGTCTGCGCGGAGTGCTGCCGTGATGGCCCCTAGGCACAGGCTCAGCATGAACGCTGCGGTGGATTGGCCGCGGGCCGGCACGGGAAGCGTGCAGGCTCGGTCGGCGTGTCTGGTCCCGGAAGGCGCAACCATCGGCGGGCAAGGTCCTTTCCCGCTCATGCGGCGCGCCCGATCAAAGCGCAGCGGACCTTGGGAGGCTGTGACCGCAAGTATACGGATTTGTATAGTCGGTGACCTGGCGCAGCGGGCACAGGTGCGTCGACCCTCAGGGGGACCGGCTCTAGGTTGCGGTCGAAAAGCCGGCGATTCGCCCCTACGTGCCGAGCCCGGTCCAACATCCCGTATGCCGCTGGGAGCCGAGACGATGAAGGTCCTGGTGATCGAGGACGACGGCGAGATGGCTCGCTTCATCAGCCGCGGCCTGAGGGAGCAGGGGCACGTCGTCGATCAGGCTAATAGCGGTCGGGACGGCCTCTTCCATGCCGCGGGCGGAACCTACGACGTGCTGATCGTCGACCGGATGTTGCCGGGGCTCGACGGGCTGGGCCTCGTCAAGACCCTGCGGGCCGCCGAGGTGCAGACGCCGGTCCTGTTCCTCACGACGATGGCGGGGATCGGGGACCGGGTCGCAGGCCTCGAAGCGGGAGGCGACGATTACCTCGTCAAGCCCTTCGCCTTCGTCGAGTTGCTCGCCCGCGTCCACGCGCTCGGTCGGCGGCGCCCGGTGGTGCAGGCCGACACGGTCCTTCGGGCGGCCAACCTGGAGATGGACCTGATCTCCCGAAAGGTCCGACGTGGGGGTCGGGAGATCGACCTGCAACCCCGGGAGTTTCGGCTCCTGGAGTACCTGCTTCGCAACGCTGGCCGGGTGGTGACCAGGACCATGTTGCTGGAGCAAGTCTGGGAGTTCCACTTCGATCCCAGGACCAACATCGTGGAGACCCACATCAGCCGCCTTCGCTCGAAGGTCGACAAGGGCTTCGAGCCCGAGCTGATCGAGACCGTGCGCGGGACCGGGTATTTGCTACGTGCCACGTTTGCCTAGAGCCGCGCGCAGCGCCGGCTTCCGCTTCGCCCTCCTCCATACGCTCGTCTTCGTCGCCCTGGTGGCCGTCATCGGCCTCACGGCCGAAGCCCTCGTCACCCACGCGCTGAAGCGGCAGGCGCGCGCGCGCATCGAGAGCGAGGCGGCTGAACTCTTCACGCAGTATCGTGAGCGCGGGCCGGAGCACCTCCGCAAGCTCGTCTCCGCGCGGTTCGCCATGCGCGAGAACCGCCTGCACTACGCTATCTTGGGGCGCGACGGACAAGTCGCCACGGGCGACCCAGTCCTGGCTCAGGCATCCCGAGACGAGGCCGGGCCCGGCGGCAGCGTGGTTCATGAGATCGGGCGCAAGCCCTACGACACCATGCTCGCGGCGGTCCGACCGCTCTCGGACGGCAGCCTGCTCGTCGCGGCCATCGACCTCGACAGCGTCGAGGACGTCGAGGACGTCGTCTCCGGTGCCTTCTACGTCGTGCTGGCGATGTCGCTCGCGCTCGGCCTCGGGACCGGCCTGCTGCTCTCCCGGACGCTCCTGAACCGCCTGGATGCGGTCACGCGCACGGCCGAGGCCATCAACGCCGGCGACCTGTCGCGCCGGATCGCCCGAACCGGATCGGGCGACGATTTCGACCGCCTGTCGGCGACGCTCAACCTCATGCTCGACCGGATCTGCGCGCTGATGGAGAGCGTGCGCCAAGTTTCGAACGACGTCGCGCACGACTTGCGGACACCACTGGCACGCCTACGCCAGACCCTTGAGGATGCCCGTCGGCATAGCGGGACGATGGCGGATTACGACGCGGCCGTGGCCAAGGCGATGGTCGAGGCGGACGGTCTGCTCGCAACCTTCTCGGCCCTTCTCCGGATCGCCCAGATCGAGGCCGGCGCCCGACGCTCGGCCTTCCAGGCGGTCGACCTGACCGACACCATCCAAACCGTCTGCGAGGCCTACGCACCGACCATCGAGGACGGCGGTCGCCCCTTCGCGGTCGCCCTGGCCCCTGGCATCACGGTCGAGGGCGACCGTGAATTGCTGACGCAGCTCTTCGCCAACCTGCTGGAGAACGCGATTGGGCACACGCCGGCGGGAACGGGCATTCGGGTCGAACTGGAACGGAGCGACGACGGTCGATTCGGCCACGCAAGCGTGTCCGACGCCGGTCCGGGCATTCCCACCCCGGAGCGCGAGAAGGTGTTCCGCCGCTTCTACCGGCTGGAACAAAGCCGGACCACGCCCGGAAACGGGCTTGGTCTCAGCATGGCGGCGGCCATCGCAGACCTTCACCAGACGCGCATGTCCCTGTCGGACAATCGGCCTGGGCTGCGCGTCGGACTGGATTTTCGGCTCGGGGGATGACCCCTGACCATCGTTCGGGACTGGCACTCGTCCCGAATCACCGTGGCCGGCTCCAAGCCTCCGGATCGCATGGGATCACGACGGTCGGCTCGAACCATGCGAACGGTGGCCCCGCCCTCTTCCGGGTCGTAGGGACGTCCGGATCGAAACTCATCCCGCCTCGGCGGTTCGGCCACTTTGGGTTACGGCCGGGCCTGAGCCTTGGATCGGGACGACGAAGAACGGCGGCTGGCCGTCTCGCCGCAGGCTGACGCTTCGGCAAAGGGATCCCGTCGTCTTCGTGTCGGCCGATGCGCAGCCTTAGTCCCAACCCGTGAGCTCATGGACGACCGTTCCGGCTCGGGCGCCGGGTTCGATCTCGCTGTCGCGAAGCAACTGATAGGCCCGCGGCCGGGCCGGCCCGCCTCGGAGCAACCTCCGAACGCCTCGAACGCGTTCATCATGGGCGCACCACCATCGGGAACTTGCTGGCCAGGCTGAGGCAGAGCGCGTCCCGATTGCGAACGGCCTCCATCCGGTCGTACTCCGACGCGCCGGCGTACATCTGGCGAGCGCCCTCCCGGGAACCGACCGCCTCGAAGCAACGCCTCGCGCGCTCGACGATGGCGGGGTTGTAGGCGGAGTAGCCGCAGATCGCCGACGCGCGCCGGAGCAGCCCATGCATCCGCAGGAAGTCCGAGCACGCGAAGGGAGCAGCGGCCGCTGCGGGTGCAGGGACGCCACAGGCGACGACCAAGGCCAGGGCGAGTGGGTACGATGCCGCCCTCCTAGGCATCGGACCCGACCCGGCGCTTGGCGTTTGGCGGATGGACGTCACGCTGCGAACCGCGGCCTCCGATGGGCAGCCGCAGCCTGGAGACGTAGGGGTAGACGGCCGGAAGCACGACGAGCGTGAGGAGCGTCGCCGTAATCAGGCCGCCGATCACCACGGTGGCGAGCGGACGCTGCACCTCGGCGCCGGCGCTGGTCGAGAGCGCCATCGGCAGGAAGCCCAACGTCGCGACGAGGGCGGTCGTCAACACCGGGCGCAGCCGCATCTCCGCGGCCTCGGTCGCCGCCTGGACCGCGTCGAGGCCCTTGCGCTCCAGGTCCCTGATGTAGCTCGTCAGCACGACGCCGTTCAGCACGGCGATGCCGAAGGTGGCGATGAAGCCGATGGCGGCCGAAACCGAGAACGGCAGTCCGCGCAGGTATAGCGCCAGAATCCCGCCGGTGGCCGCCACCGGCACGTTGAGGAAGATCAGCCCGGCGAGGCGGATGTCGCCGAACATCACCACGAGCAGCACCAGGATCGCGGCCATGGCGGCCGGCACCACCACGGAAAGCCGGCCCGTCGCCTCCTGCAGGTTCTGGAACTGTCCGCTCCACTGGAGGGCGTAGCGCGGCGGCAGGCTGACCTGCGCCTTCACCGTCGCCTGCGCCTCCGACACGAAGCTCTGCACGTCGCGCCCGCGCACGTTGGCCTGGACCGAGATCCGCCGCTGCAGGCGCTCGCGGCTGATCTGGGCCGGACCGGTGGCGACGTCGACCGACGCGACGAGGGAGAGCGGGACGAGGGCCTTGCCGTTGCGTCCGACCGGCAGCGCGCGGATGCGTTCGACGTCGCTGCGGTCGGCGGCAGCGAGCCGCACCACGATCTCGGTGATGGCGTTGTCGTCGCGGTAGACCATGCCTGCAGGGCGGCCGCCGATGGCCTCGACGGTGTCGAGGACGTCGCTGACGTTGATGCCGTAGCGGGCGGCCGCCGCACGGTCGACCTGGATCGACAGGGCCGGCATCCCGGCCTGCGCCTCGGCCTTCACGTCCGCCGCGCCCGGCACGTCCGAGACGGCGCGCACGATGGCGTCGGCCTTCTCCTTCAGCACGGCGAGGTCGTCGCCGTACAGGCTGATCGCCACGTCGCCGCGCACGCCCTCCAGCAGATCGTCCATGCGCATCTGGATCGGCTGCGAGAAGGAGTAGGCCACCCCCGGCACCTCCTCGCGCAGGCGCTTGTCGAAGGCGGCCACGAGTCCGTCCTGCGTCTCCGCCGTCGTCCAGGTCGAGCGATCCGCGAGCGTGATGAAGCTGTCGGTCGATTCCACTCCCATCGGGTCGGTGGGGATCTCGGCGCTGCCGGTTAGCGAGACGACCCGCTTGACCTCGGGAAAGGATTCCAGGACCGTCTCGATCCGGTGGACGGCCTTGAGCGAGGCGTCGAGGTTGATCCCGGGCAGCTTCTCCGAGGTGACGACCACCGACCCCTCCGAGAGCTTGGGCAGGAACTCGCCGCCGAGCCGGGTGGCGATGAGGCAACTGCCCGCGAACAGGGCGATGGTGAGGAGCGCCGTGGCACCCGCCCGGCGCTCGGCGAGCCGCAGCACCGGCGTGTAGAGCGCCCGAACCCCGTGGACGAGGCGCGTCTCGCGCTCGCCGACGCCGCGGCCCGCAAGCGCGAGGGCCGCGAGCGCGGGCATCAGGGTCATGGTCAGGACCAGCGACCCGGCGAGCGCCAGGATGACGGTCAAAGCCATCGGCCGGAACATCTTGCCCGCCACCCCTTCGAGCGCCAGCACCGGCAGGTAGACGAGGATGATGATCGCCACCGCGAACAGGATGGGCCTGGCGACCTCGGCGGTGGCGTCGCGGATGACGTCGAGGGCCGGTCGCCCGGGGTGCTCGCCACGGGCGCGCAGCACGTTCTCGACCATCACCACGGCGCCGTCGACGATGAGGCCGAAATCGATGGCGCCGAGGCTCATGAGGTTGCCCGAGAGACCGATGAGCCGCATGCCGGCGAAGGCCATCAGCATGGAGAGCGGGATCGCGACCGCGACGACGAGGCCGGCGCGCAGGTTGCCGAGCAGGAGGAGGAGCACCATGACGACCAGCACCGCACCCTCCAGCAGGTTGTGCTCGACCGTGCGGATCGTGCGCTCCACCAGGGCCGAGCGGTCGTAGTAGGGTACGACCTCGATGCCGGGCGGCAATTGTGGGCGCAGGTCCCCGATGGCGGCCTTGACCCGCTCCACGACGGCGCTCGCGTTCTCGCCCTGCTGCATCATGGCGATGCCGACGACGGTCTCGCCAGCCGCGTCGTGGCTCACCGCGCCGAGGCGGACCTTCGGCGCCTCCACCACCTCGCCCAAGGTGCCGACGGTGACGGGCAGGCCACCCGCGTTCGTGGCCACCACGATGTTGGCGATGTCCGCGGGTCCCTTCGCCAGGCCGAGGCCGCGGATCACCTCCTGCTGGTCGTTGTGCTCGATGTAGGCGCCGCCACGAGCCATGTTGTTCTCGGCGAGCGCCGCGTAGACTTGGCCGAGTGTCACCCCGTAGCGATGCAGCGCCTCGGCGGAGACCCGGGCCTCGTAGGTCGGCAACTGGCCGCCGTAGATGTTCACGTCCGCGACGCCGGGCGTCAGCTTCAGCCGTGGTGCGATAGTCCATTGCAGGATGCGCTTCAGCTCCATCGGCGAATAGGCCGGCCCGCGCAGCTCGAACTGGTAGATCTCGCCCAGCCCGGTCGCCATCGGCCCCATCTGCGGCTCGCCGACGCCGGCCGGCATCATTGCCTTGGCCTGGGGCAGGCGCTGGAAGACCTGGACCCGCGCCTCCGTGACGGCCATGCCGTCCTCGAAGGTGACGTAGACCGCCGAGACGCCGAAGCGGGAGACCGAGCGGATGCCGGTGAGGCCCGGAGCGCCCGCCATCGCGCTCTCCACGGGGAAGCTGACGAGGCGCTCCACCTCCTGCGGGCCGAGGCCGGGCGAGAGCGTCAGGATCATCACCTGCTTGGGCGAGATGTCGGGCACCGCGTCGATGGATAACCCTTCGAGGTTGACTATGCCGCCAGCGGTCCCAGCGAGCGCGACCACGAGGACGAGCCAACGACGGCGGATCAGGAGGGCGAACCAAGCCTTCATCGGGTCAATCCGTCGAGCCGAGCAGCGCGCGCAGCAGGACGGCCTTGAGGCCGAAGCTGCCATCGGTGACCACCGTCTCGCCGGCCGCCACGCCTTCCGTGACCTCGACCCAGTCGGACCGCTGCACCCCGAGCTTCAGCACGCGCTTCTCGAAACGGTTCTCCGCCGCGCGCACGAAAGCGACGGGGCCGCCCTCGGTCTGCTGCACGGCGGTGGCCGGGACGGTCACGCCCTCCCGTCCGAGGTCGGCGGCGATCTCGACCCAGACGAACATGTTGGCGCGGAGGTATCCGCCCGGGTTGGCGATCTCGATGCGCGCCGGGGCGGTGTTGCTGGCGGGATCGAGCGCGGCGTTCACCGAGCGCACGCGGCCCTCGAAGGCGGGGTGGTCCGGCACCGGCGCCCGGACCTCGGCCACGTCCCCCGCTTCCACCCTGCCGATGTCGCGCCCGTAGAGGTTGGCAAGGACGAGGATGCGAGAGGGATCGGCCACCGTGAACGCGTCGCGGTTGCTATCGACAACCTCGCCAAGCGTGATGTTCGCGCTCGTCACGACGCCGTCGATTGGCGAGACGATGGCGCTGGTGCCGACATGTGCGCCGGGCTCGGGCGCGAGGCGCTCGTACTGCGCCGTGTAGAGTTCGACCTTGGCCTGGGCGGAGAGCGTGGACGCGTGCGCCTTGGCAAGGTCGACTTGGCGCCGGTCGACGTCGGCCTGGGCAACGCCCGAGACCTTGAGGAGGTCCTGGCCGCGCTTCAGGTTCGTCTCGGCGACCTTCTCCGTCGCTTGCGCCTCAACAAGGCTCGCCTTCGCTTCGGCGAGGCCGTTGCGGGCGTCGAGCACGCCGGCGGCGTCGAGGGTCGCGAGCGTCTGCCCGGCGCGCACGGGATCGCCCGGTTGGACCGCCAGACTAAGAACGCGCCCTTGCGTACGCGGCTTGAGGCGGGCGACGCGCCGCTCGTCGAAGGTGACCGTGCCGGGTGACCGGACCGGCAGGACGATCCTGCGGGTCTGCGCTTTCGCGAAGGCCAGATCCAGGCGCTTCTGCCCGGCCCCGTCGAGCACCACGAGGTTCGGATTCGCCTGTGGCGGCGCGTCGGCCCGTTCCGCCCGCTTGGCCTGACCGGAGAAAGGGACTTCGACGCCGAGCCAGGTGAGCGCAGGTCCGACATAGGCTTCCGCGGCCCCGCGTTGCCACCAGCCCGCGGAGGCGAGCGCGACCGCCGCGACCAGCAGAACCCAGCCTCGGGCCGGCGGCTTTCCCATCGGACCCTGTGTCGAAGGGTCCGGCTCGGACCGGGCCCTCGCGTCGAACGGGTCGGAGACGGGGTCACCTTCGCCGGCGAGGCGTGAAACTGTCTCGACGGTCAAGAGCACGCCCGCGTTCGTCCCGCTAGATTAGAGCCGTTCCAACACCTACGTTGAAGGGTGCCCGGCGCCACTAAATTCGCGTTCATTCTGACGTTTCGCCGGGACGGCGGCGGCGCGTTGCGGCATTGGATCGTGTGTTGGCTGCAAGGGCGTTCGAGGCAGGCTTAAGGACGTGGCGAGGCTGCTGCTGATCGAGGACGATGCCGAGACGGCGCGCGAGGTGCATGGCGACCTACGCGGGCGCGGCCACGTCGTCGGCTGGGCATCGACCGGCCCGGAAGGCGCGGCCTACGCCCGCGACGAGGCTTGGGACGCGATCATCCTCGACCGCATGCTGCCCGGGCTCGATGGGCTGAGCGTGCTGCAGGACCTGAGGCGCTCAGGGAACCGGACGCCGGCCCTTGTTCTCAGCACGCTCGGCGACGTCGACGAGCGCATCCGCGGCTTGCGGGCGGGTGGCGACGACTACCTTGCCAAGCCCTTCGTGCTCGCGGAGCTCGCGGCCCGCATCGAGGCGCTGCTGCGCCGTCCCGTCGACGCCCGCGAGACGATCCTGCGGGTCGGTAGTCTGGAGATCGACCTGATCGGCGGCACGGGCCGGCGTGGCGCCCGCGACCTCGACCTGTTGCCGCGCGAGCTCAAGCTCCTCGAATACCTGATGCGGCGTCCGCGACAGGTCGTGACCCGGACGCTGTTGTTCGAGGAAGTCTGGAACTATCGGTTCACGCCGAAGTCGAACCTCATCGACGTCCATCTCGGCCGTCTGCGCCGCAAGCTGGAGGCGGAGGGCGAGCCGCCCCTGATCCACAACGTGCGCGGCATCGGCTTCACCCTTGCGCCCGATGACTGACCTACTGCGCTCCACAACGTTCCGGTGGGCGCTGGGCATCGCGATCTGGTCCGTCCTGCTCGTGCTGACGACGTTCTCCTTCGTGTACTGGCAGACGGCCGCCTATCTTCGGGAGGAGCTGGCCGAGACGCTCCGGCTGGAGGTCCGGGCGGCAGCGGCGGATCCGGCCGCGACCGCGATGCGCGTGGAGACCTGGATTGCCATGGACCTGCACGCCACGCATTTCGGCGGACTTTTCGGATCCGAGGGCGAACGTCGCTCCGGCAATCTCGGCGCCGTACCCGACGGCTTGGCGCGCGACGGTGACGCCTACCGGGTCAGCGCCAACGTCGACATCGCGGGCCGCGCAATGCGGGACGAGATCTGGGCGGCCGCGCTCGCGCTCCCTGACGGAAGGACGGTGGTCATCGCACACGACACCGACGAGATCGACCGGGTGCAAGCCACCACCCTGCGCGCGCTCGGCCTCGGCCTGATGCCGACGCTCGCGCTCTCGGGTCTTGGAGGACTGCTGCTCGCGGGCCGGGCGCGAAGGCGCCTGGCGGCGACGGAGGCCGCGGTGGCCCAGGTGATGCGCGGAGACCTGCGCAAGCGTCTGCCGGTCGGCGGCGGGAACGACGAGTTCGACAGGCTGGCTGGCAACGTCAACCGGATGCTCGATGAGATCGAGCGCCTGCTGGGCGAGGTCAGCAGCGTGAGCGACGCGGTCGCGCACGACTTACGAACGCCGCTGACCAGGCTGCGGGCGAGGCTGGAGCGGACCCGTGAGCAAGCCAGCAGCGTCGCGGAGTTCCGCGAGGCGGTGGATCAGGGCCTTGCCTGGATCGACCAGACGCTCGCGATGGTGACGGCCGTGCTACGTATCGGCGAGATCGAGCACGGTCGGCGCTTCGCGGGCTTCGCGCCGGTCGACCTCGCCGAGGTCGTTCGCGAGGCGGCAGAATTCTTCGAGCCGGTCGCCGAGGAAAAAACCGTTTCCCTCGATGTCGCGGTCGAGGCGGGAATCCCGCCAGTCGAGGGCGACCGCGACCTTCTCTTCGAGACCGTGTCGAACCTCGTCGACAACGCCGTGAAGTTCACACCGCCCGGCGGCCGCGTCCGGATCGGCCTGGCGCGTGAGGAGGGGGGCGTCGTCATCCTCGTCGAGGACACCGGGCCCGGCATCCCTCCGGCCGAGCGCGATCAGGTGTTCCAACGCTTCTATCGGGCGGAGCGCGCTCGCCGGACGCCGGGCAACGGACTGGGGCTCGGCCTCGTCGCCGCGATTGCAAAGCTGCACGGGTTCACGGTGGATCTGCGGGCTTCGCCCGGTGGCGGTGCCCGCTTCGCAGTCCAATGCCATCAGGGAGAGGCAAATGGGCGGGAATGGGCGCGCGGCTTCGTTGGCCGCCCCCTGCCCGCACCCGATGGTGTGCCGGGTCCGCGAGCCGGCATCCGACCGTAAACTCGATGTCATGCCGGAACGTGGGGTTAGTGGTTTAGCCTTTTTCGGGCTTTGCAGGCCTATGTTTTTCGCGGTCCTGCGCAGCATTCGTGTCAAATAAATCGAAGCGACACCGATGACCCGCCCAACCCGCGCGCTTGCGGTCGCGTTTGTACTCGCCACGACCGCGCTTACACCGGTGCTCGCCCGATTCCGGCCGCCGGCCGCCGAACACGTCGGCCGACACGGCGGTCGCTCCAGAGCCTACGACGATGCGGATCCTCTCGTGCGGGGAGGTCGGAGCTACGGAGGTAGTGATGCCGAGCGCCCGCCCCGGTCCCAAAATGAGATACATCCGATGATCGAGTTGATCTGGAAAGCCGGGCTTGCCAGTCGAGGCCGCCCAAGTCTTCCGTCTCCCGGTCGCTCGGAACCTTCCGGATCCTGGCATCCGGCGCGGCAAAGTGGCCGGAACCGCCGGCGCCATCGGCCTGGCCACGACGTGGCACGCGCCACCGTGCGGCGCCAACTCCTCGCCGATGTCGGCGGCGGCCCCACGCGGCGTGGTGGACAACAGCGCCGGCAGGCCACGCGGATCGCGGCAGGACCGACAAGTGATAGCCGACCCAGTGATGTGGTTTTGGACACCGAAGTTCCGCATCAGTGAAACCTAGAGTAGATCTGGGGCCGCTCTCGAAAGAGGGGGGCCCTGCCTTTTCAAGGTTGCCGGCGACCGAATCAGTGGAGGTTCGCAGCCCGAATTAGTAGCGCGACCCATGTCGGCCCGCGGTCCCAAAGCTGCGCGAGAGCCACGTTGGTCAGCGAGGACGACAGCGCAGATATGTACATGGGCGTCTTGAGGGCGTTCCTCATCCCACATGCTTCGCGAACGTCATGCGGGCTCGCCCTCGCGAACCGAGTTAGGCTGGCCTAACGGATCGAGTCGGATCAAGGCCGGTCGGGCGCCCAGGCAATTGCGGGGATTGCCCTGGCATTCTCCGCCGGGCGCCTCATCTCACGGAACCACTTAGTCCCCTCAAGCCTGTCTGTACGATGGACCGCGCCTGTACCAGCGAGGCTGAAGCCGAACGCCTTCGCGCCCTCGACCGCTACCGTCTGCTCGACACCCCGCGCGAGCGGGACTTCGACGAGATCGCGGAGGCCGCTGCCGAGTTGTGCGAGGCGCCCATCGCGGTGATCAACCTGATCGGCGAAGGGCGCCAGTTCTTCAAGGCCGAGGTGGGACTCGGTGTCCGCGAGACCCCGCTCGATACCTCCTTCTGCCGACAGGCCATCCTGCAGGAGGACTTCCTGTACGTGCCTGACGCGACACGGGACCCCCGTTTCAAGGGCAACCCGCTCGTCACCGGCGAGCCCGGCCTGCGTTTCTATGCCGGCGCCCTTCTGAAGACGGACGAGGGCCAGCCCATCGGCACGGTCTGCGTCCTCGACACCAAGCCGCACGCGATCACCGAGCGGCAGCGCAAGGGCCTGATGCGCCTCGCGCGCCAAACCATGGTGCAGATGGAGCTGCGCCGGTCGCTCCGCGAGCAGGCCGAGCAGCGCCTGCTGCACGAGCGCATCCTCGACAGCGCCACCGACTACGCCATCATCGCCACCGACCCCCAGGGGCGCATCACCCGCTGGAACGCCGGCGCCGAGCGCATCCTGTGCTGGGCGGAAACCGAGATGCTGGGCCGCACGGTCGAGGCGTTCTTCACGCCGGAGGACCGCGCGGCCGGCTGGCCGGGTACGGAGGCGCGGCTCTCGCTGGAGAACGGCAGCGCGCCCGACGAGCGTTGGCACGTGCGCAAGGACGGCACCCGGTTCTGGGCATCGGGCGAGACGACGCCGCTGCGCTCCGAGGACGGCGATCTCCTCGGGTTCCTCAAGATCCTGCGCGACCGCACCGGCCAGCGCGAGGCCGGCGCCGCCCTGAAGGCGAGCGAGTTGCGCTACCGCTCCCTCGTCGAGGTCAGCCCGCAGGTGGTGTGGTTCGGCGACGCCGCGGGCAACGTCACCTACTGCAACGCCTACTGGTACGACTACACGGGGCTGCCTCCCGGTGAGACCGGCGAGGCGAGCTGGATGGGTGCCATCCATCCCGACTACCGCGAGGCCACCCGCGCGGCGTGGCTTGCGGCGTCCGAGAGCGGGCGGCCCTACGAGGTCGAATTTCCGCTGCGGCGGGCAGACGGCCAGTACCGCTGGTTCCTGTCGCGCGCGAAGCCAGTGCGGGACGAGGCCGGCACGCTGACGAGCTGGATCGGCACGACCCTCGACATCCACGAGCGCAAGGTCGCCGAGGAGCGGTTCGCGGCGCTCACCGAGCTTGCGCCGGCCATCATCTGGTTCGGCAACCCCGACGGCAGCCTCAGCTACCTGAACGACCGTTGGTACGCCTACACCGGCCAGACGCCCGAGCAGGCATTGCCCCTCGGCTGGGGCGAAGTCATCCACCCGGACGACCTGCCCGGCCTGCTCGGGGTATGGGAGCATGCCCGCACCCACGAGGTCGTCTACGACACCGAGGCGCGCCTGCGCCGCCACGACGGCGCATATCGCTGGTTCCTGATCCGGGCCGAGCCACTGCGGGACGCCAGCGGCGCGGTGGTCGGCTGGCTCGGCAGCAACAGTGACATCCACGACAGGCGCCAGGCGGAGGAGCGGCAGCGCCTGCTCACGGGCGAGCTGCAGCACCGGGTCAAGAATACGCTGGCGATGGTCCAGGCCATCGCCAGCCAGACCTTCCGCAACGCCGCCGACCTGGACGCGGCCCGCGAGGCGTTCACCGAGCGTCTGATCTCGCTCGGGCGCGCCCACGACATCCTGACGCGGTCGAGCTGGACCGAGGCGCCCATCGCCGAGGTCGTGGAGGGCGCCCTCGCCGTGCATCGGGGGGCCGCCGCGGCCCGCATCCGCACAAGCGGTCCGAACGTGCTCCTCTCCGCGAAGGCGGCCCTCGCGCTGGCGCTGGCGCTGCACGAACTCGCGACCAACGCCGCCAAGTACGGCGCCCTCTCCAGCGAGCGCGGCATGGTCGATCTGCGCTGGCACGTTGTGCACGAGGACGACGCGCCCCGCTTCTGCCTAACGTGGTCCGAGCAAGGCGGCCCGCCCATCCTCGCCCTGCCCACGCGCCGTGGCTTCGGCTCGCGCCTGATCGAGCGCAGTTTCGCGGCCGAGGTCGGCGGGGAGGTCAAGCTCACCTACGCGCCGACCGGACTGACCTGCCGCCTGGAGGCGCCGCTCGCCTCGTTGCAGGAGCCGCGCGACGAGGCCGTCGCCTGAGGTGCGGCGCGCAGGGTCGGCGAGGCATCCGCCAAGCTGAAACTAACGCTCGTTAAATCGGTTCTCCCTTTCCCGCTTCCTGGACCCCACCTCAGCAATGACGAGCGAACCCACCGCGACGCCATCCGCCGTCCTCGTCGTGGAGGACGAGAGCCTGGTCCGCCTAATCGCCGTCGACATGCTGGAGGATGCCGGGTTCCCCGTCTTGCAGGCCGCCACGGCCGACGCCGCCTGGGCGATCCTTGAGAGGGCTGAGGAAGTCGGCGTTTTGTTCACCGACATCGACATGCCGGGCTCGATGGACGGCTTGGCGCTCGCCAGCCGGGTTGCCGAGCGCTGGCCCCATATCCGGCTCGTCGTGACGTCCGGCCGGGCCGGGCTACGCGATGCCGACATGCCGGACGACGGGCGCTTCCTGCTCAAGCCCTACCGCCAGGCGCAGCTCCTGAAGGCCATCGACACGGCTGCCTAGTCGTCGCCTTCCTAATGGTCGAAACCTGGCGCTTGGCACCCAAACGCACGGGTCCGCTCAAGGTGCAAAGGAGGCTTCGGTAATAAGCCCGTAGGCTGACGATCAGTATCCGACCAGAGGTCGAAAGAACAGAGACGCGTCGGGCAATAGGCGAAAGGTCAGTAGCTTCTCATGAGGTGGTATTCGCGCCTGTTGCGGCCGATACTAAACCTGTGTGAATGCAATCGGAACCGCTGATATCTACCCGATTAAGGTGGTCGGGCCGGGGAAACCAATGTGGTATGGGGCGGCCCGCGTAAGCCGCTGCTTCAACCGCAAGCACCCAGCATTGGGCCACGGATATACCGTAGGCATTTGCCTTGAGTGATCAAGCGTTGCTCATAGACTAACCTATCGTAGGCGTCCGCCTCGTAGATAGCCTCAAAGCTGGCCTCTGCAGAACCGGCAATGGGTCGCGAGCAGTCCTCGGCGACGGGTGCCAAGCGTGAGGTTTCTGCCATTCGCTCTCGGATGTCTCCGCCTCGGCCCCCTGTCCAGATGGCGGCATCGTGGGTCCTGCGCGCGAAGCGCCCGTACTCGGCGGTGAGCTGCTGCTGGCGCAGGCGGTAGGCCAGTTCCTCAGCGAGCCCGCCGCCCTGATCCGGTGCCCCGGCCTGGGCGGTCGAGCGGTCGGTCATGGCCGGCTTCCCGCTTGTTCAGACTTCAGCCGGCCTACGACTTGGCTGTCCCGTCCAGGGGGCCGGTCATGTCGCCGGGGCAGGACAGGTCGTCATCCATAAGCATTGGAGCCGTCATGGGGAATTCCCAGATCGCGAGGCATCCTCACACGCTGACGACGACGCATGCCCGACACGCGAAGGCAGGTTATGGACGCGACAATGCTGGAGATTGTCGAGGAAGAGGGCTTGGCCCGCGAGTTGGCTGGGCTAGCCCATGAGCTGGAGCAGGACGGCCACCACGCCACCGCGGACATGCTCCGCCACATGGGCCGCCGGCATCGCATCAACGGTCTGGCGCTTCGCGGCAACCTGGCCGTCCTTCAAGCCGCCGTAGGCACCGTGGCGGAGAGCGGCGACTAGCATTTCGCCATCCTGATACGGTCAAGCGTTGGTGGACGCGGCGCGAACCTTGGGCTTCCGCGCGATGGCCGCGTGCAGCACCCTCCCGACCGGGCGCAGATTGACCCTTGGAACGCCAACCCTCCCGGACTCCCTGGACTACCCCGGCGAGAATACCGGTTGAGCCGGCCTTACCGGTCCGGACTGAACGCGCCACGCGGCGCGCCGTTCGCAAGCCCTTGTGGAGGCGAAGGGCGGCCGGGCTCGGGGGCCGGCCGGTGATCCTCCCCAAGGGCCGAAGCGCGAGACACCTGCGCCGGCTTCCGGCGGGGCATGATTGCGTAAAGGGACGGGTCTGGCCTACGCCCCTGCTACCGCCGAGCCTTGCCCGTCCTACTTAGGCAGGCGATTCCACCCTTGCCGCTGCCGTCGGTTACCCGGTTTGATCACGTCCGCGTTCTCCCGTTCCGCGTCTTGCCTGGCCAAGCCCCTGCGTTCTCGGGAGCCGGATCGCCGGGTCCCATGCTTTGCATGGGTCGGGGTGCGTCCGTGAGCGGGGCCGAGATCGAGCGGCTGCGGCGACGCGAGCGCGAGCTGGAGGCGGAGGTGGCGCGGCTTCGGGACGACCGCTCCTCGTCGCCGGCAGGACACTACGCGGCGATATTCGGCAGCGCCGTCGACTTCGCCATCATCACCACGGACCGGAATGGCCGGGTCACGGCCTGGAACCCGGGTGCCGAACGCATCCTGGGCTGGTCGGCAGGGGAAATGGTCGGGCAGCCGACCTCGACCTTCTTCACGCCCGAGGACCGCGTGGCCGGCTGGCCGGAGACGGAAATGCGGTGCGCCGCGGAGACCGGGCGGGCCAACGACGAGCGCTGGCACCTGCGCAAGGACGGCACCCGCTTCTGGGCGAGCGGCGAACTGATGCCCCTCCGGTCGCCCGAGGGCGCCAGCCTGGGCTTCCTCAAGATCCTGCGCGACCGCACCGAGGCGACGGCGAGCGAGGGCGAGACACGCCGTGTCCGGGACGAGCTCCAGGTCGTCACCGACGCGCTGCCGGTGCTGATCTCCTTCATCGACCGGGATTATGTCTACCGGTTCGTGAACCGCTACTACGAGACCTGGTTTGGGCGCCCGGCCAGCGAGATCCTCGATCGGCGGGTGCGCGAGGTCGTCGGTGAGGCCGTCTACCAGGCGCGACTGCCCCTCATGGCGCGGGCGCTCGCCGGCGAGGACATCGCCTTCGACGGGCTGATGCCCTACCGCGACGGCGCAAGCCGCCAATCGGAGATCCGCTACATCCCGCGCCGGGCCGTGGACGGGACCGTCGACGGCATCTTCGTCATGGTCACCGACATCGCGGAGCGCCAGGCCGCGCAGGCCGACTTGCAGGAGGCGGAGGACCGGCTCCGGCTCGCGCTGGAGGGGGCCGGCACCGGCATCTACGACTACGACCTCGTCACCGGCATGCTGACCTGGGACGCGCGCACCCGCGCCCTGTTCGGGCTCTCCGACGACGACCCGGTCTCCTACGAAGGCGCCTTCCTTCCGGGGGTTCACCCGGACGACCGCGAGCGGGCCGACCGCGCCGTCCAGGCCGCCATCGGCTCGCGCGACGGCTTCGACATCGAGTACCGCGTCGTCGGCCGGCACGACGGCGTGGAGCGCGTGCTGGCCGCGAGGGGCAACACCGTCTTCCGGGACGGGCGGCCGGTGCGCTTCGTCGGGACGGTCCGTGACATCACCGAGGCCCGAGCCGCCGAGGCGAGCGCGCGCCGTCTGGCGGCCCTCGTCGAGCAGTCGAGCGACTTCATCGGTCTCGCCGGCCTCGGCGGCAAGGCCGAGTTCCTGAACGAGGCGGGGCGCAGGCTCGTGGGCCTCGCGAGCCTGGAGGAAGCCCGCCGTTACGACGTGGCGGACTTCTTCGAGCCCGGCGACAGGTCGACGGTGCTGGAGGAGGCGCTCCCGGCGGCGCGCGAGAGCGGCTTCTGGGAAGGCGACCTTTCGTTCCGCAACTTCTCGACCGGCGCCGCCGTCCCGGTTCACTACACGATCTTCCCGGTCCGCGACGCGCACGGCGCCGTCACCGGCTACGGCACCGTCACCCGTGATCTGACCGAGCGCCGCAGGCAGGAATCCTTCCGGGATGCCCTGATCACCTTCGGCGACCGCCTCCAGGGCTGCCGCCGAACGGCCGAGATGGCGGCCGTCGGGGCAGAGATCATGGCCCGCACGCTGGGCCTTGACCGGGCAGGCTACGGCACGGTCGACGAAGCCCTGGAGCACATCGAGATCGAGCGGGACTGGACGGCGCCGGGCGTGGCGAGCGTCGCCGGGCGCCACCGCTTCGACGACTACGGCGAGGTGCGCGCGGGCCTGGAGGAAGGCCGCGAGATCGTCATTCCGGACGTGACCCTCGACCCGCGGACCGCGGGCAACCCGGGTCCCCTCCTGGACATCGGCGTCCGCGCCCTGATCAACGTGCCGGTCATGGAGCACGGGCGGATCGTGGCCGTGCTCTTCCTGCACGACCGGCAGGTGCGGGACTGGCGGACCGACAAGCTCGCCTTCATCCGTGACATCGCCGAGCGCACCCGCGCCGCCATCGAGCGCTTCCGCGCCGAGGCGAGCCGACGCGAGAGCGAGGAGCAGTTCCGGGTCTTCGCGCAGGCCATCCCGAACCAAGTCTGGGCCGCGCATCCGGACGGCTCGCTGTACTGGTTCAACGACCAGTTCTACGCCTATTGCGGCGCGCCGGAAGGAAGCGTGCTCGGCCCCGATGCCTGGGCCCGCATCGTCCACCCGGACGATGTCGGTCCGGCCACGGCTGCATGGGCTCAGGCTCGCGAGGCCGAGGGCATCTACGAGACCGAGTACCGGGTGCGTCGGGTCGATGGCGCCTACCGCTGGTTCCTGGTCAGGGGAGAGCCGGTGCGCGACGCCGCGGGGCGGGTGACGCGCTGGGTCGGCACCAACACCGACATCGACGACCGGAAGCGGGCAGCCGCCGAGCTGGAGCATCTAGCGGCCACGCTGGAGCAGCAGGTCGAGGAGCGCACCCGCGACCGCGACCGGATGTGGCGCCTCTCGACCGACGTGATGCTGGTGGCGCGCTTCGAGGCGACCATCGTGGCGGTGAACCCGGCCTGGACGGCGCTCTTCGGCTGGAGCGCGGCGGAACTGATCGGGCGCTCCTTCATGGACCTCGTCCATCCCGACGACGCGGCCGCCACCGCGGCGGCGGCCAGCGATCTCTCGGACGGGGCGACCATCCCGCGTTTCGAGAACCGCTACCGCCACAAGGACGGCAGCTACCGCTGGCTGTCTTGGACGGCTGTTCCAGACGAGGACTTCATCCACGCGGTCGGGCGCGACATCCAGGCCGAGAAGGAGGCCGCCCAGGCGCTCGCCAGGACCGAGGAGGCCCTGCGCCAGTCGCAGAAGATGGAGGCGGTCGGCCAGCTCACGGGCGGCCTCGCGCATGACTTCAACAACCTGCTCGCCGGCATCTCAGGCTCGCTGGAGCTGATGCAGACCCGCATGAGCCAGGGCCGGCTGACCGACATCGACCGCTACATGACCGCTGCGCAGGGCGCCTCGAAGCGGGCCGCGGCCCTCACGCACCGCCTGCTCGCCTTCTCGCGCCGTCAGACCCTCGACCCCAAGCCCACCGACGTGAACGCCCTCGTCAACGGGATGGAGGACCTGATCCGCCGAACGGTCGGCCCCTCCGTCCACATCGAGGTGGTCGGCGCGGCCGGTCTGTGGCCGGCGCTGGTCGACCCGCACCAACTTGAGAACGCCCTGCTGAACCTCTGCATCAACGCGCGCGACGCGATGCCGGAGGGTGGGCGCATCACCATCGAGACGGCCAACAAGTGGCTCGACGAGCATGGCGCCCGCGACCGCGACCTGGCACCAGGCCAGTACCTGTCGCTCTGTGTCACCGATACCGGCACCGGCATGACCTCGGACGTGATCGCCCGCGCCTTCGACCCGTTCTTCACGACGAAGCCTATCGGCCAAGGCACCGGGCTCGGGCTGTCCATGATCTACGGGTTCGCCCGGCAATCGGGCGGTCAGGTCCGGATCTACTCGGAGGTCGGCCAGGGCACGACGATGTGCCTCTACCTGCCCCGGCACTACGGCGAGGCGGAAACCGATGTGAGGCTGCCCGACCTCGCCTCTGCCCCGCGTGCCGAGCAGGGGGAGACCGTGCTGGTGGTCGACGACGAGCCGACGGTGCGGATGCTGGTCACGGAGGTTCTGGAGGACCTGGGCTACACCGCCATCGAGGCGGCGGATGCCGCATCCGGCCTCAAGGTGCTGCAATCCGACGTGCGCATGGACCTGCTCGTCACCGACGTCGGACTGCCCGGCGGCATGAACGGGCGGCAGATGGCGGACGCGGCCCGGGTGAACCGGCCCGACCTGAAGGTGCTGTTCATCACCGGCTATGCCGAGAACGCGGCGGTGGGCAACGGGCACCTGGAGCCGGGCATGCAGGTGCTGACCAAGCCCTTCGTCATGGAGGTGCTGGCCAGCCGCATCAAGGAGCTCATCGCGGCGGCCTGACGTCCTCGCCGGGACGCACGCTGCGCATCACTCGCCATCCCCGGCACTCGCCGCTCACATCTTCGCCTCGGCTCGGGCCAGATGGGCCTCGTGCTGGCGCTGGAGTTCCTCGAAGGTGGCGAGCAAGGCCTCCGCCTCCTCGATGGGCAAGCCGTCCGCTCGCAGGCGGGCCACGAGGGTGCGCTGTCGGGCGACCTGTCCCTCGCCTTCGCGGACATGCCGTCTGACCATCGCGAGTTCGGATTCCTCTGGGTCCATTCAGCCATCATAGCCGATCGGCGATGGCCCGTCCCTCCGACCTGACGCGATGGCCGCTTCCGATGCCGTGGACCTGCGCTGGCAGGTGGTGCACGAGGGCGAGGCGCCGCGGTTCCGCCTGAGCTGGTCCCACCAAGGCGGCCCATCCATCCTGACCCAGCCCGCGAGGCGTGGTTCCGGCTCGCGCCTGATCGAGCGCAGCTTCACCGGCGAGGTCGGAGGGAAGGTCAAGCCCACCTACGCAGCCACCGGCCTCGTCTGCCACTCGTCGCCGCCTAGCCAGCCCCTCGTCTCGTTCCTGACGCCGCACGCCCTGGACCGCGCGGCGGGTCCGCCTATCTTCCGTTAAACTCCTCCTGTCTCATTGCCGAGGGAACCGCGGAGTAGGGCCGGTCCCTCGATGTCGCTGACCAAACGGATCGTCGGCCTGGTGGCCCTGGCGCTCATGCCGGCGCTGGCCATCCAGGGCTACAACGAGTACGCCCTGCGTGCCGCGCGGAGCGAGGCGGTGCGCGCCGAGGCGATGCGCACGGCCCGAAGCGTCGCGGCGGACCTCGGGCAGTTCGGACGCGGCGTGCGCCAAGCCCTCGGCATCCTCGCGGAGGTGCCCGAGATCCGCGGCAAGGACCACGAGGTCTGCACGCCCTACCTGAGGACGCTGCTCGACAAGGTGCCGGGCGCCTTCTTCTTCGCCGTGGTCGACACGGACGGGAGCGTGGTCTGCAACACGCTCGGTTCCGCACGCAGCGCCTACTCGCTGGCGAACCGGCGCTACTTCCAGGACGCGCTGCGTACCGGCGGCTTCGTGGTCGGCGAGCACACCCGCGGTCGCATAACCGACAAGCCCACCATCCAACTCGCGCAGGCGCTGGCGGGCCCGGACGGACACCCGGAGGGCGTCTTGGTGGCCAGCATCGACCTCGACTACCTGGCCGGCCAGCAGGCCCGGGCGGGCCTGCCATACGATGCGACGCTCACAGTCGCCGACAAGGCCGGCGTGATCCTCATCCGCGTGCCGGACCACGCGCAATGGGTCGGGAAACCCCTGCCGCCCGCCTTCTGGTCTGCGCTCTCGGAGAACCGCGGCCAAGTCGTCGACATGCGGGGTATGCGTGGCCGAATGCGCATCACCGGCGTCGCGGCCGCCACGCCGGACGACCTCGACGGCATCACGGTCGCCGTCGGGCTGTCGCCGGCCTCGGCCTTCGCCGACATCGACGCGGCGACCTGGCGCGGGCTGGTGCTGATCGGCCTGGGGGCCGCCCTGGCGCTTGCGGCGGCCCTGCTTGCCGGACGGGCGTTCATCCGCGAGCCAGTGAGCCGCCTGCTCCGGGTCGCGTCCGCTTGGCGGTTGGGTAATCTCAAGGCGCGGACCGGCATCTCCGGGCCGACCGAGTTCGGACAGCTCGGCGAGGCGTTCGATGCCATGGCGGCGTCCCTGCAGAAGCACGAGGGCGAGTTGCGCGCTGAACTCGCCCGAAGCCATCTGCTGCAGGAGCGGCAGACGCTGATGCTGCACGAGTTGAACCATCGCGTGCGCAACACGCTGACGACCGTGCAGTCCCTGGCCAGGCAGTCGCGCCGAGACGACCGGCTGGAGGGCCGCATCCTCGCACTGTCGAAGACACACGACCTGCTATCCCGGGACGAATGGGGCGCCGCTTCCCTGCGCACGGTGCTGGAGAACGAGCTGGCCCCGTTCCGCGACGAGCAGGCGCACCGCTTCAGCCTGGACGGGCCGGACCTCGACCTCCCGCCCCGCTACGTCCTGGCGCTCGGCATGACGGTCCACGAGCTGACGACCAACGCCGCCAAGTACGGTGCCCTGTCGACGGAGAACGGGCGGGTCGACGTGACCTGGCGCGTCGTCGTGGGGGAGAGCGGTGCCCGGCGGCTCGCGCTGGAGTGGCGTGAGAGCGGGGGGCCACCCGTCCAGGAACCGGGCAGGCGCGGCTTCGGAACCCGCCTGATCACCGGCGGCGTCAGCCGGGAGCTCGGCGGCCTGGTTCGGCTTGAGTTCGCCGCCGATGGCCTGCGCTGCACGCTCGACGTGCCCCTCGACGAGCAGGACCGTTTCACCTCGTTCCGGGAGGTGGCTGGCGGCCAGCCGTTCGGCACGGCCTGAGGGCGTAAGGGGACATCCCATGCCGGCCTCATCTTCAACCTGACAGGCCAGGGCGGTCTGCGCGTCCTGGCGGCCCGCTGGGCCAGGGGTTCCCGCTACGGTTCGGGCATCTGGCCGCACGCCGTGCCGCTGCGGTCCCTGGGCTCGATGCCTATCTGCGGCCGGCCGCCAAGCGGCTCATCCCAACCTCTGCGTGAAGAATGACCGATGAATCGGACGACCAGATCACTTGGCTCGTGCAGACCCTGGCCGAGAACGCCGGCGCCTCGGATGCGGCCGTGGGGCTGATGGTGGAGCGGTTGCGGCGCATGGAGGACGAGGCCCGGCTCGACGGGGCGGACAGGCAGACCCTGCAGCGGATCATGTCCGGACGCCGCCTTCTGGGCGATAGGGCGGATCTCGGTCCAATCCTGCCGTCCAAAGCCACCAAGTAGACGCCGCGGCTCAGGCCGGGTTCTCTTGGGGCTCCCGCAGCGCTGCATGGGCCTGGGCCAGGATGTCGAGCGGCAACCAAGGCCGGCGGGTGCATACCGTCTGTACGGGCACCCGCTTCCGGCACGTCTCGGGGGTCCCCGTGCTCACCACCACCCGTATGCCTGGCCGGAGCCTGCCGGCCGCCGTGGCGAGTTGATGCCCGCCGACCTCGCCCTTTAGCGTCGCGGTGCTCAGCAGCATGACGACGTCGTCGCCGCAGCGCTGCAAGACCTCGACCGCTGCCTCCCCGCTGGCGCAGGTGATCACGTCGAGGTCCGTCTCGCCCAGAAGCGTCTCGGCCTCGGCCCTCGTGGCTTGGTCATCGTCGACCACGAGGGCCAGCGGGGCGGCGTGGGTCATCTTCCGCATCAGTTCTCCTCGGGTTGTTCCACGTGGTCGACCCGCTCGGCGAGCTGAGCGATCAACCTATTCCAGTCCTCGGGCAGGGTGTCGTCCACAAGAGCGGAGTAGGCGTCCTCAAGCGCGTTACCGACCCCGTGAAGGCAGGGGTCCTGGGTTGCCGAGGAGCGGTTGGGGTGCCACAGATGACATTGGCGCATGGGTTCCCGTCCCGAGGCGGCGCCTGTCCCGCCGGCCCCGGCCCCACCTTAACGTGTGATAAGTTGTCCTAACCAATGAGCCCAGGCGCGGTTGGTTGCAGCGTGGCTTTAGTGGGAACGCCAATTGCCAAGGCATCGACGCCTGCGGCGCGGCAAGGGCGTGCGGGGCCGGTTGGCCGTGGGCCAACTCACCGAGACCGAGTGCCACTTACACCGAAAGTGAGGAGGGCGGCCTGGGTCTGACCGTCCGAGGCATCGTCATGTCTGGCTGTTATAGCGCTCGGAGTAGATCTCCTTCAGCGCCGCGAACTGGCCCTGCATCTCCAGGATCCTCACCCGGTGACGGCGGGCGAGGGTCAGCATGATGTCGGCGGCCTCGTCGGGCGTTACCGACGCAGCCCGGACCAGTTCGGCCGCCACCACCTCAAGGGCGACGATGCCCCTGTCGAGCGTGTTGAGGTAATTCAGCATTTCGAGGCGCATGGCCCCGCCTTTCTCAGGCGGCCGGCGCCGCAATACGGCACCTGGGCGGTACAGGCCCGGAGCGGTTTCGCTCTACGGCATGGGCCGAAACCGGGTGTCGTACCGCTCGCGCAGTGCGGCAAGCCTGCCCTGCATGACCAGAACCTGCACGCGGCGTCGCTGGGCCCGACCAAGCAAGGTCTGGGCTATGGGTTCGCCGTCGAGCAGGATGGCGGACCTCACCAGTTCGTCCGCGGTCGTGTTCAACGCCGCGATCTTGACGCTCAGGGCCTTCATCCGCCCGAGCATCGCCTTGCGCAGACCCTCGTTCATGCCGCCCCCATTCGCCGCAGACACCGGATGAACGTTCCTTCCAGGCTGATCAACACCCTTCGTGTTGAAGGTGCAGGCCAGCCGCGTCGAGGACCTGATCACCGCGCCCTGACGTCGAGGGCTCAGGCTCGGTGGCGTGCCGGGGCCCGGCGTCAGCCCGCCTTGCGGGCGTAGCGTCCCTCGTCCCGAGGCTCGAAGTAGCGACCGTGGAAGACGCGGACGTCCATCTTCTTCTTGAGCGTGCCCGGTGTCAGGGGCTCCTTGTGCAGGGTGGCGCCGCGGTGGGTCACGGCCCTGAGCTCCGGTAGGATCTCGGCCGGCGTTAGGGGGCCCCGCTCCACCAGGAGTGACCTGACCGGCTGGCTTTGGACCGGGCTGATTGAGAGGATCAGCCCGGACCGAAGGAGGCGGACATGCGGCGAGGTCAGAAGACGAGCGCGGAGCAGGTGGTGCTGAAGCTGCGGCAGGTCGAGGTGCAGACAGCCCAGGGCAAGTCTTTGTCACTGGCGTGCAAGGAGGCTGAGATCTCCGAGCAGAGCTATTACCGCTGGCGCAAGGAGTACGGCGGTCTCCAAGTCGATCAGGCCAGGAAGATGAAGGACTTGGAGCGCGAGAACGCGCGGCTGCGCCGGCTGGTGGCCGATCTATCCTTGGTGGGTCAGGTGCTGGCGGACGTCGCCTCGGGAAACTTGTAGCCCCCGAGCGACGCCGGCAGGCGGTGGACGGCATCCGGGAGAAGTACGGCCTCTCGGAACGTCACGCCTGCCGGATCATCGGTCAGCACCGCGGCACGCAGCGCTACGTGTCCACGCTGCCGGCCGACGAGGACGCGCTGACCCGCGCCATCGTCGCCCTGGCGTCCGAGTACGGGCGCTACGGCTACCGCCGTGTCACCGCGCTGCTGCAAGCAGACGGCTGGCAGGTGGGCAAGGATCGGGTTCAACGCATCTGGCGTCGTGAGGGGCTCAAGGTCCCACAGAAGCACCGACCGCGCAGCCGGCTGTGGCTGAACGACGGATCCAGCGTGCGGCTACGACCGCTCCACCGCAATCACGTCTGGAGCTTCGACTTCGTGCAAGCCCAGACGCACGATGGGCGCTCTCTGCGCATCCTGACGCTGATCGACGAGCATAGCCGGGCTTGTCTGGCGCTGAAGGTGGCGCGACGCATCAACAGCGTCGGCGTGATCGAAGCGCTGGCCGACGCCATGTGCCTGCACGGCATCCCGGAGCACATCCGCTGCGATAATGGTCCTGAGATGATCTCCAAGGCGTTGCGCAAATGGGTCGCCAAAGCTGGAGCACAGATCCAGTACATCGCGCCGGGCTCGCCGTGGGAGAACGGGTACTGCGAGAGCTTCAATGGCAAGCTTCAGGATGAGTACCTGAGACAGGAGATCTTCCACTCGCTGAAGGAGGCGCAGATCGTGATCGGTCTTTGGAAAACTACATACAACCGCGTCCGGCCGCACTCGTCCCTGGGCTATCGGCCGCCCGCGCCTGTCAGCTACCCGGATCTGGCCTTCCGGCTACCCATGGCAGCGGCCATGCAGTAGCCTCCCAATCGGCTCGGTCCAGAATACCGGTCAGTCACAGAGATCAAGGTCTCTCAGACACTTTCCGCGAGCGAAACGAGAGAGAACCGTTATAGAACAACACACGCGCATGAACTGGGACATGCCGTCTTCCATGACGAAGTTTTCCAGTTGAGGTTTGCGGCCGGAGACCTGTTCGTCGAACGAGGCGGGGTACGCATCATCTGCAAACGTGAAACGATGCTGGATGCCCCTCAGGTCGATTGGATGGAGTGGCAGGCGTCCTACGCGAGCGGTGCCTTCTTGATGCCTCGGGAGGCGCTCACTGACCTGCTTCGGCCCCTCGTCGTAGCAAGCGGCAAGCTCACCCCCTTTCGCATCGGAACCGAACTTTCCGATCAATTGATTGCCGCAGTTACCGACGCCTTCGCAGTTTCCAGGGAGGCGGCGAAGATCCGCCTCATCAAGCTGAATTATCTCTCGGACAAGCTTGTAACAGCGACACTTTTCGACTGAAGCTCATCTCGGTTCGTGTCCCCGAAAGAAGGCTTTCATTCGCACGTGGGGTATCTGGTAGCGCTACCCGATACCCCGCCTCTGAGTCGCGTTTTCGGACCCTGGCCAGGCGAATCGGAACGGCCTTCGGCACCGTTCCGGCGTCGCGGTCCTGTGGATCCCGGCGCCCCGGGCTTGCACGGGCACCCAGCGCCGAGACACGGTTCCTGACCCTCTGGAGACACCGCCATGAAACCCATGGCGAGCGCCCCACCGACTGACCGCCGGAGTGCCGCCGCGTGCCGAGCCTCCGCATCCCGCGGGGCTCCGATGTCACCCAGGACCGTTTGGTCGAGCGACCGTCACTTCGGACATGAAGCCCTCCTCGATGAGCGCATGGCCGTCCGCCGCCCCTTCGCCTCCATCGATGAGCACGACGAGACGTTGATCGCGCAATGGAACGCCGCGGGGGAAGCCGGCGTCGCGGACGCGGCGAGCTACGACCAGGTCCGGACGAAGCTCTACAGGCGCCGCGACCTGGCGGCCTGCCCGCTGGTCGCCGACGCCGCCTGACCCGGCGCCGGGGTCAGTGCATCCCGGGCGCCGCCGGCGACTCGGCCAGTTCGAGCTCCGCCGACGGATCGTACGACACCTGCATGATGCCGAACGTCATGGCGGCGCAGCACATGCGGCAGGCGTCGTACCGGGTCTGGAACTCGGCCGCGGCCCAGGCATCCGCCGTGACGGGCCTGTCGCCGGAGATCTCGGAGCGGAGGAGGTTGAGCTCCCGTCGGATGTGCGTTGCGTCAAATTCGACGTGCGGGACGCGGGCCGCGTAGCTTTCGAGCATCCCCGGATCGACCGGGACCTCGTGCTCGTCGAACCGGAACCAGCGCAGTCCCGTCGCCGGGTCCGGCGGCGGGACGTTGTCGCGCTGCGCGCAGATCGACATCATGCCGACGACGCTCTCGATGGCGTCCGTCCGCGTGGCGACCGGCTCCGGGGTGCCGACGATTGTGGGAACGCCTGGCGGCAGTCCCTTGAACTCCAAGTCGGCATGCCAGCCGTCGCCGACCTTGTAGAGGTGGACGCCGGCCGCCTTGGAGAGCTGCCAGTACGCCTCGGCGGCCGCGAAGACGTTGCTCCGCGCCTCGACCTGCACGCCCGTCACGTTCACGAGCTTGCCCTTCAACTGCCTGAGCATGGACGCCGCCTTCGCCCGATTCTGCGGATTGCTATGCTTGTAGCCCATGGCAACGCCTCGTCCCCCCGCCCGCGACAGCGCCGGCCGGTCGAGGAATTCTCCGGTTCAGGGTCGCAACCCACAAACCGCCAGGGGCACCGCACGTCAGGTTATGCGACCCGGAAAATGATGTGCGGATCTTTGGTGCCTGAAGCAGGTGACCATGGTGTGGGGGCCGCCTGTCCCCCTAGGTGCTCAACGCGGATCAAAGGGTCGGCGATCAACAAGGAGCCCAATCGGCCGCTTGCCGCCCCTCCAACGGTCGCGGGTTTTCGTCGACCGGTCCCCAAAAGGTAGTCGTCGCGGTCCGCCGCCCGGTCTCTCACGACATGGAGGAGGGGAGGCGGCGCGCCGATGGGGCCTACCTCGGAACGCATCAGGCCGGGCGGTGATACACGGCGCCACGTCAGGTGCGGGTCCGCGCGTCGGTGTTGCCACGCGATCACATCGTACGCGGAACGCGCCGGCGGAGCGTCGACCGGCTTGATCCTCCCACGTTGGAAGGCGGCAGCCTTCCCGAGACCTGACATGTCGCCCGGTTCCTCGGCGCGGCCCAACCGGGGGAGCGCAGGTGACATCGCATTCGAGGAACCGTACGGCACCGACACGCCGCAGCTTGGTCTCCGGCCTCGGCGCTTGCGCCGTCGCGGGCCTGTCGCCGTGCAGCCGTCCCGCCTTCGCCCTGACCAGCCCCGGCGAGGCCACGGCGCCGCGCGCCGCGACCTACGACCTCACCCTGGCCCGCGGAACGGTCGACAAGACCGGCACCCCCACCTGGGCCAACACCATCAACGGCGGCGTGCCCGGACCGGTGCTGCGCTGGCACGAGGGTGACGTCGTCACCATCAACGTCCGCAACGAATTGCCCGAGATGACCGGCATGCACTGGCACGGCATCATCCTGCCCAACGACATGGACGGCGTGCCGGGCCTGGAGTTCCCGGGCATCCAGCCCGGCGAGACCTTCACCTACCGCTTCCCGGTGCTGCAGAGCGGCACCTACTGGTACCACAGCCACATGGGCTACCAGGAGCAGAAGGGCGTCTACGGGGCTCTGATCATCGAACCGCGCGGCCGCGACCTGGTCCAGGCCGACCGCGATTACGTCGTGCTCCTGAGCGACTGGACCGACGAGGATCCCGAGCGCATCCAGAACAAGCTCAAGTACCAAGCCGACTACTACAATTTCGGCAAGCGCACGGTTCGGACGTTCTTCGCCGACGCCGAGCGCAGCGGGCTCGCCGACACGGTCAAGGAGCGCTGGCACGAGTCCGAGTCGCGCATGGACCCGTCCGGCCTGGAGGCGCCGTCCGGCGAGACCTACACCTACCTGATGAACGGGCAGCCGCCCGGGGCGAACTGGACGGCCCTGTTCCGGCCCGGGGAGCGGGTCCGGCTGCGCATCATCAACGCCTCCGCGGCGACCTACTACGACGTGCGCATCCCCGGCCTGACCATGAGCGTGGTCAATGTCCACGGCAACGACGTCGTCCCGGTTCCGGTCGATCAGTTCCGCATCGGCGTGGCCGAGACCTACGACGTGATCGTTCGCCCGCGCGAGGCGCGGGCCTACACCATCTTCGCGCAGGACCTCGGCCGGTCCGGCTACGCCCGCGGCACGCTCGCGCCACGCGACGGGATGGCGGCCGAGATCCCGCCCTTCGACCCGCGGCCGCTGCGGACCATGACCGACATGGGCATGCAGGGCATGATGGGCCGCGACCAGATCGGCGCTTCCCATCCCGACGGCTCGCGCATCGGCGGCATCCTCGGCGAGCACGCCCACGAGATCGTGCCGGACAAGCGTCGCCTCGCCGGCCACCAACCCATGGCGAAGCCGCCGCCTGGCGTCGAGCTCGATGAGACCGGCGTCGAGGTCCAGATGAAGCCGAAGATGCTGAGCGACCGCACCCGCATCCCCGGTGACGGCCTGAACCAGCTGAACCGCCGCGTGCTGACCTACGCCGACCTGCGCTCGATCAACCCCGGCGTCGACGACCGCCGGCCGACCCGCGAGATCGTGCTCAAGCTCAGCGGCAACATGCAGCGCATGATCTGGGGCTTCGACGGTAAGAAGTTCACCGAGGTGGGACCCATCGACGTGACGGTCGGCGAGCGGTTCCGGCTCGTGATGATCAACGAGACGATGATGAGCCACCCGATCCACCTGCACGGCATGTGGATGGAGCTGGAGAACGGGCAGGGGCGGCACCGACCTTACCTGCACACGGTCAGCGTCGCCCCGGCCGAGAAGCTGTCGATGCTGGTCACCCCCGTGGCGACCGGGCAGTGGCCGCTGCACTGCCACATCCTGTATCATTTCGAGGCTGGCATGTTCCGTACCCTGCGCGTCCTGCCGAGGGAGGCGTGATGCGCGCGCCTGCCACCCTCGCGCTCATCGTCCCACTCATCGCACTCGCGCCCTCCGGCGTCCTGGCCCAGAGCGTGACGGGGCTGCTCAACGGCGGCACGCGCCTCGGGCCGGATACGCTGCAGGGCGCCGCGCCCTACGGCAACCCGATCCTCGACGACCGAGTGTACGCCCACGCCTTCCTCAACCAGTTCGAGGGTCGCTTCGGGGACGGGAGCTACTTCCGTTACGACGGACAGGCCTGGATCGGGGACGACTACAACAAGCTGTGGCTGAAATCGGAGGGTCGTTACAACGCCGGCAATCGTGGGCGTTTCTCGGACGGCGACCATGAGGCCCTCTACACCCGACCGATCTCGACCTATTTCGATATGCAGGTCGGCGTGCGCTCGGACATCGACAGCCTGCGCAATCGGACCTGGGCCGCCTTCGGCATCCAGGGGCTGGCCATCGGGTTCTGGAACCTCGAACTCACGGGCTACGCCAGTGACAACGGGCGCTTCGCATTCCGGGGTAACGCCTCCTACGATCTCTACCTGACGCAGCGCCTGATCCTCCAGCCGCAGATCGAGATGAACGCCTACTCGAAGGCCGACCGCGGCCGGGAGCTCGGTTCGGGGGTGTCGGACATCGATATGGGCCTACGGCTGCGCTACGAGTTCACCCGCGAGATCGCACCCTACGTCGGCCTCTCCTACCAGCAGTTCCTGGGCGGCACGGCGGACTACCGGCGCCGGTCCGGAGAGGGCAGCGGCGACCTGCGGGCGCTGGCCGGCCTGCGCCTCTGGTACTGAGACGCTACCCTGCCAGTCGATGCACCACCCGTCGTCACGCCACGGAAGCGCCGGGTCGCCGCGCGGTCGCGCGAAGGCGTCGGCGACCGCACCGTATCGCTCGAACCCTGCGGCACTGCGGGACGTCTTCCTGATCGGGCTCGCCCGACCCGCCGGCCGCGATGCCACTCTTCGCCCAACCGTGGAGATCGACCGTGACGCAGACCTTTCGCCCGCTCCTCGCCGCGCTCATGCTCCTGGCCGGCCTGGGATCGGCGCACGCACAGGCCGTCACGGAGCCGGGGTTGAAGGGTTACGGGATCAGGGCGGTGGAAGGGGCAACTCTTCCCGAGATGCTCGGTCGCTGCGCCGCCGCCGACCGAGGAGAGGCCTCCCTCGCGTCGGGCGAGACCCCGGCCTTGCTGGCCGCCCGGTGCGACCAACTCCGGCGTTCGCTCCGGACCCAGCCGGGCAATACGGCGCAACGGCGCTGACGCGAGGGCCCCCGACGCCGACGTCGGCCAAGCGCGCGCGGCCGCGGCGCTCCGGGGCCCCGGACCGTCATCCGACCCGTACCGAGCCCGTCATCTCGCCGGACCGGCCTCGATACGTGCCGAAGGGGCGGGAGCGGGCCCTTCGCCCGGTCGCGCGGGCTCGCGGGCGAGGGCGTCGAGCAGCGGGCATTCCGGCCGGTCATCGCCGGGGCATGTCTCGGCGAGATCCCGCAACGAGGCTGCGGCGTCCGCCAGCGCGGCGGCGCGTCGTTCCATGTCGGTCGCGCGCCGGATCGCCAAGTCCTTCACCCCAGCGCTGGCACGCTCCTCGTCGCGCCACAGGCGCAGCAGCACGGCGGTGTCGGCGACCGAGAAGCCGAGGATGCGGGCCCGGTGCACGAATCGCAGCGTGCGCACCTCGTCCTCGGCGTAGACCCGATGACCCGACGCCGACCGGGTCGGTGACCGGATCAGGCCGGCGCGCTCGTAATAGCGGATCATCTTGGGCGAGATTCCGCAGGCGCGTGCAGCCTCCCCGATCCTCATCGCGCCACCTCCCGTTCCGTCGAGGCGCGTCGGCGCGCCCGGACGAGCCTGGCCGCCGCGACCAACCCGGCCCCGAGACCGCCTCGCTCGGGCGAACGCCGGGGAAACCCGCGGCTCGGCCGCATCGCGGACGGCCGAACGGACCTGGGCGGCCTCCTGCCCCGCAGCGTCGCCAAGGTCGGAAGCACCATCGGCGGAACCGCGAGCGCCGCGGCCGCGCCCCTGTTCGCGAACGGAGGCGGTCGCACCGGAACGTCGTCGGGCGCGAGACCAGGGGAGGCGGAACGGGAACGTCCGCGGTCGGGGAAACGCATGGCGTGAGCGCGCATCGTTTAGGCCGCCTCCCGCGCCGACACCGGCTGCGCGATGCCTGGCTGAACGGCAACCGGGACGTCGACGGCCCGCGTGACCTCGGCAAAGCGCGTCGTCGCGTCCGACCAATCCTGGGCGAAATCGAACAGCTCCCTGAGGGCGGGCGCGATCTCCTTGTAGGCCGCGAGCGCCGCCACAAGGGCGCCGAGGGTCAGGCGGCCTTGCACGACGAGATAGCCGCCGATCAGGAAGAAGAAGAGCGGCGTGAGGTTGGACGTGTAGTTGTACAGGCTCTTGATGCCGCCCTTCATGTCGTTGATGGCGACCCGGATCCGCTCAAGCTCCTCGACGTGCGCCATCCGCCGACGCAACGACGAGGCGTGCGGATCGCGCCTCACCGCGGACGGGGCGAGGCCCGGCGGCCCGGCGACCTCGGGCGTGGTGACGAAGGCGCCGAGCGTGCGCGTGGCGAGGACGCGCTGCCGAACCTTCGCGTTCAGGCGCCTCTGGAGGCGCGGCAGGACCGTGAGCTGCACCGGCAGCATGATCAGCGCGGCAAAGCCGAGGGCGACGTCCTGGAGCAGAAGGAAGGCGACGCTCGTGACCAGCACGCCCCCTTGCACGATGGGGACCGCGACCAAGCTGCCGCCGAAGTAGCCGATGGGCTCGACCTCCTGGACCGCCACGGCGGCGAGCGTCGTGCGACGCTCGGCCGAGCGCTCCGTGCGGGCGCGCCGCAGGACGGCCAGGCGCAGGCGGCGCACGACGCGCTCGTTGACGCGTCCGCGAACCCGGTTCGCCGCGTACTTCAGGAGCCCGTTCAGGGTGAGGACGGCGAGGTAGCCGCCGCAGAGGGCGAACAGCAGTTCCGTGCGGCCGAGGGGAAGGCCGAGGAACGTCATGCCGGGATGCCCGTCGCCCCGCGCATCGGCGAGCGCATGGTTGACGATGTGCTTGGGTATCTCAAGGGTGAGCCAGGCGGCCGGCAGCGTCGCGAGCGACAGGAAGACCAAGCGAACCTGGATGCCCAGGGTGGCACCCAGGACGTATGCCTCCAAGCGCCGGCCCGGCCGGAACCCGAAGCCGCGATGCCGACGGCCGCGGGACGGGGCGGACGGCAGGGCATCGGTGGGTCCTGCAGCACCGGGACCGTCCACCGACCGCCGACGGCGGCGCAGCGCGGCGCGGCCGACGAGCCACGCGGTCCACGCGGGCGCCACGACGAAGACGAGGAAGGCATCGGCGACGATCCACCAGTGGCCGTGCGGGTAGTCGAGGCCCGTGAGCCTGTGGGCAAGGGCGTGGAAGGCTTCGATTGCCGTCACGGGGCAGCTGGGTCCGTATTTCGGGGAGGAGAGGGCGCGCTTCGCGGCCCGGCGTTCGCGATGGTCTCAGCGGCACCCGGCGGCCCGGCCTTTCGTGCGTCCACTTGCGAGGGAATGCCGTCCCCGGCATGGGCGCCGTCGCCCTCGCCCCTCGACGTGGGGCACGCCCTGCGACCCACGGCCCCCGCGTACGCTTCGAAACGGACGGTCCGGAATGTCCCGAAGGCGACCTGGCGCCTCGTGCGGACCGAACAGGGCGTGAGGCCCGCCCGCTCGACCGCCTTGAGGGAGGCGGCGTTGTCGGCGTCGACGAAGGCGACCAAGCGTCGCTTGCCCAGTGATCGGGCGCGTTCGGCGATCAGGTGCACGGCGGCTGCCATGACGCCCAGGCCGCGGAAGCCCATCGGCGTAAAGGCGTTCTCCAGCATGGCCTCGTCGGTCGCCAGAACCGGCAGGGCGCCGGACCGGCGGATCGCGTCGCCGTAACCCGGGTCGGTGAGCCACTGGATGTGGCAGGGTCGGTCCGACTCGACGTCGACGAGCACGTAGCATCGGCTCGGCAGGACGCCGTGTGCGGCGGCGCGCAATCGCCACCTGACGTCGTCGCATTCGCGCTCGGCCGCCTTGTCGCCGCCGACGGGAAAGAGGGCCGGAAGGTCGTCCGGTTGGAACTCGCGCAGCCGGACCGGGATCCTGGCGGCCGGCGGTTCGACGGCGACCGACATGTCCCGCCCAAAACCTATCGAGATCCGCTCGGAGAACAGACCCAGGGCCATGCGCCGGGCCACCCTGGCGCGCAACATCGCCAGTCCATCGCCGAGGGAGCCGTCACCGCGCGCGTGCGGGTAGGGCTTGAACGTCATGCCGAGCCTCGCTCGTTTCGCCGGAGATGCGCCCGGGCGACCACGCGTGGGCGCGCGCGGGTCATCGGCGACCTCCGCCGCACTCGGACCGAAGGCGGGAGCGCCGCCCAGGAGGATCGCATCAGCCGCCCCCCATGATCCGGGCGGTCCGGATCTCGACGGTCCGGACACGCGCGACGTGCGCGGCCCAGAACCGATTCACGAGGAGCGCGACGGCGGTCGACGCCGCGCCTGATCTCGATGCCGATGTCCGCGGGATGCCAGGACCGGCCGTCGCCGCGAGCGGCGACCCCATGGCGGCCAGCCGGGCGCGGGCGCGCCGACAGTAATCGACCGAGCGCGGCGTCAGGCGTTCCTCGCCGTGGCCGGCGCGATACTTGGCGAGGGCACGGCACACGTTCCCGCCCGCGAGGCTCCACGCCCGTGCGAGGTAGGTGACGCCGTAGCGAACGTTCGTGGCCGGATCGAGAAGTTCCGCGGCCGGCCCGCGATGGCCGAGCATCGCAGCCGTGGCCGGCCGCACCTGCATCAGTCCGAGTTCGCCGACCTTTCCGACCGCCCCGGCGTCGTAGCCGCTCTCGACGAACGCGACCGCCTCGGCGAGTGCGGGCGGGACCCCGCGTGCCGCCGCCTCCCGCGCCAGGAGTTCGCCATAGGCGTCTGGACCGCCGCCCGCGGGGTCAGCGGCGGCCAAGCCCGTGGCGACCGATCCCGCGGTGCCCCCCGCCCCCTCCGCCGCGGTCGTCGCGACGGCGACCGCGGCGAGTCCGAGGAGGACGCCCAGGGCGCGAGGCGTCGCGGCCGGGCTCGGGCGAGGCCGGCCGGCTTCCATCACTTGGCCTTCTGGATGCGGGTGACGGCGATCGAACCGTTCACGCGGTCGGCCGAGAACCGCACCCGCTCGCCGGGCTTCAGCCCCTTGAGCATGGCCGGGTCCTGGACCTTGTAGGCCATGGTCATCGCGTCCATCCCGATGTTCGGGATGGTCTCGTGATCGAGGGTCACCTTGCCCGCGGCGTCGTCGACCTTCTTCACGGTCCCGGCGACGAGGGGGGCGTTGGACGGCGTCGCCGGCGGAGCCGACTGCGGGGCCGCCTTCTCCGCGGAAGGCGGCTCGGGCCGAGCCTGGCCCGGGGCTCCTTTCGCTTGACGGTCGAGCGGTCCCTCGCCCGACGGCGTCTGGTTCGGCTGCGGCCGGTACCCGGCCTCGCGGCTGCGGACCTGCCACTGCTTCAGGGCGTCGATCCGCGCCTGCTGCTCGTCCTGGATCTTCTGGGCTGTCTCGCGCAGCTGCCGGTCCCCGCCGTAGTCCAGCTGCGTCTTGGCCAGGAACAGCGTCTCCTCGTAGCTCGCGATGAGCAGCTCGGCGAAGTCCCGGTCCGGATCACCGGTCAGCTTCGTGTCCCGGAAACGGTTCGCCATCGTCTCGCGCGCCCGTTCCAGCGCTGCCGGCGCGCCTTTCGCGGGCTGCGCTCCGGCGCGCTCCGGAACCGGGCCGACGAGGGCCGCGGCGAGCGCGGCGGACAGGATCAGGCGTCGCATGGTCTCTCCATCTCAAGGTTTCGGAGACCTCGCGCGGGACCGGGCGGAAGCCGCGCGAGGGCTCGCCTCCAGGGCGCTACTTCGCCTTCTGGATCTTCGTGACGGTGTAGGCCCCGCCCGTCTCGGCGACGTCGAAATCGACCTTGTCGCCGGCCTTGAGATCCTTGAGCATCGCGGGATCCTTGACCGGGTAGGCCATCGTCATCGCGTCCATGTCGAGCTTCGGGATCGCGGCGTGGTCCAGCGTGACCTTGCCGGCGGCCGGGTCGACCTTCGTCACCGTCCCCTTCACGGACTGCGCCCACGCCGGCGCCGCGACCGCCAGGAAGGCCGCCGACAGGACGGCGAGCGGGATCTTGCGTCTCATGGGTCTCTTCTCCTTCGGTCCAGAACCGCCGCACCGGCCGCGTTGAGGGGTTTGCGGCGACCGGCGCGGCGGACTTCGGACGGGATCGCTCCCGGTCCGAACGGGTTCGCCTGCCGCGCGCGAGGCGCTTCCGGCAGGCCGATTGGCGAGTTGCGGGCGTCCGCCTAGTGCTCGTGGCCGACCGCGTTCGATGCGGTGCGACGGGTGCGCGGGTCCACGACCCGCAGGTCGGTCTGCCGCGCGCGTCGGCCCTTGGGCGTGTCCGGGGCGCGGGTCGGCTCGGGCATCGGCTCGCCGGTCCACTCGTAGGCGAGGGTGCCTTCCGGATGCCTGTACCAACCCGGGTCGCGGTAATCGCCGGCCGCCAGTCCCGGACGGACCTTCAGGACCGTGAACATCCCGCCCATCTCGACGGACCCGAACGGGCCCGTGCCGGTCATCATCGGCAGCGTGTTGTCGGGGAGCGGCATCTCCATCTCGGACATCATGCCGCCGCCGGTGGACCCCATCGGCATGTACCCCGGGGCGATCTTCTGGATCTGCTTGGCCGTGCTCTTCAGGTTCACGCCGATGTAGGTGCGCACGTTGTGGCCCATGGCGTTCATGGTGTGGTGCGACTTGTGGCAGTGGATCGCCCAGTCGCCCGGGTTGTCGGCGTTGAACTCGATGGCCCGCATCTGCCCGACCGCGACGTCGACCGACACCTCCGGCAACTGATAGTTCTCGTTGATCCAGCCGCCGTCCGTGCCGGTGACCTTGAAGTCGACGCCGTGGACGTGGATCGGGTGGTTGGTCATGGTCAGGTTGCCGAACCGCATCCGGACCTTGTCGCCCTGCCGCGCGACCATCGGGTCGATGCCCGGCCAGACCCGGCTGTTGAAACACCACATGTTCATGTTGAGCATCGTGTTGACCTTGGGCACGTAGGACCCGGCCTCGATGTCGTAGGCGTTCAGCAGCCAGACGAAGTCGCGGTCGACCCGCCGCTCGGCCGGATCGCGCGGATGGACGACGAAGAAGCCCATCATGCCCATCGCCATCTGGACCATCTCGTCCGAGTGCGGGTGGTACATGAAGGTGCCGGAGCGCCTCAGGATGAACTCGTAGACGAAGGTCTTGCCCGGCGGGATGCCGGGCTGGGTCAGCCCGGCGACCCCGTCCATGCCGTTGGGCAGCGTCTGGCCGTGCCAGTGCACCGCGGTCGCTTCCGGCAGGCGGTTGGTGACGAAGATGCGGACCTTGTCGCCCTCGACCGCCTCGATGGTCGGTCCGGGCGATTGGCCGTTGTAGCCCCAGAGCCGCGCGTCCATGCCGGGCGCCATCTCCCGCACGACCGGCTCGGCGATGAGGTGGAACTCCTTCCAGTCGCCGCGCATGCGCCAGGGCAGCGTCCAGCCGTTGAGCGTGACCACCGGCTGGTAGTCCGGCCCGCTGGTCGGATAGAGCGGCGGCTGCATGGTCGCCTTGTCCATGATCGGGGCCTCCGGAAGCCCGGCCGCCTGGATGCGTCCGCTGATCATGGACGTGCCGGCCAGCACGAGGCCGCCCGCTCCCAGGATCCCTCTGCGCGAGATGTCGGTCATGATGCCTCTCCGAATGTCATGGACGGGCCGCGGTCCCGACCTCAGCCGCCGGGCGTCGCGACGGCGAGGCTCGTGCCCGGGGTGCCCCCGGCGGCCTCGCCGCCGAAGTTGCCCCCCGAGAACCCGCCGCCGACGGTCGCGGCCTTGAGGTCGGTCGCCGCGATCCAGAAGTCGCGCTGCGCCTCGATCGCCTGGATGTTGCTCAGGATCCTGGCCCTGGCGTCGACGATGAGCGTCGTCACGTCCAGGAGCATGCCGCTGTACTGGAGCAGGGTCTGGTCCTGGATCGTCCGCCGCAGGGGCAGGACGCTCGTCCGGTAGTGCCGGGTGATGTCGTACTGGCCGCGATAGCGCTGGTATGCCTCGCGCACCTCGGAGCGGGCGTTGACCGCGCGCTCCGCCAGGCGGTTGGCGCTGGCGAGGTAACTCTCCCTCGCGCCCCGGACGGCGGTAGCCCCGAAGTCGTAGACCGGGATGACGAGGTCCGCCGTGAACCCGTTCAGGCTGGCCTTGTCGACCTTCGGGGCGCCGCCCTCTGCCCCGCTCCCGAGGGTCCTCGACTGCGAGAATCTGTTCGCGAAGCCCACGTCGAAGACGCTGACGAAGCCGCTCACTTGGTTCAGCCCGAACTGCCCGACGAGCGACTGCAGCTCGAAGCGGGCGGCCTGCACGTCGGCTCGCTTCGTCATCGCCTCGGCCTCGATGGCGCGTCCTTCGACGAGCCTTCCGGGCAGGGGCGGCAGGCCGTTTGGCAGGCGGAATTCGGTGTCCCGACCCCAGAGCCCGAGGAGGCGCGTCAGTCGCTCCCGCTCCGCCCGTTGCTGGACCCGCGCCTTCGCGAGTTGCGCCCCGAGCTCGCTGTAGAAGGCGTGCTCGCGCGCCTGCTCCAGCTTGTTCAGCGCGCCCGTCTCGCCCAGCTGCTTGGCCAGCGTCGACGCGGATTCGGCGCCGGCCAGCGCCTGTTCCAGGAAGGCGGTCGCTTGGTTGGCGGCCACGGTCCGGTAGTATTGGCGCCGGGCCTCGCCGGCCAGCCGCAGGACCTGATCCGCCGCGTTGTACTGGTCAGCCCCGAAGCGCTGTCGCGCGATCTCGGCGCGCGCCGGCAGCGTCACCAACTCCAGCACGCTCGCGGCCACGGAGCGCTCGATCTCCGTGTTGAACCCCAGGCCCCACTGGGTGATGGAGAGCCGCGGGGAAGGCGGCAGCGTGGCCTGCACGTACTGCGCCTCGGAGACGCCGAGGTCGTTGAACGCGGCCTGCAAACCCCGATTTCTGAGGAGCGCGACCTGAACGGCGCCATCCGCCGTCAGGGGATGCCGCAGCAGCGCGTCCACCCGCGTCTCCGCGGTCGGCGCGATGCCCTGATCGTCCGCCTTCACGATGTCCTTGCGCAGTTCCAGCGAAGCATAGCCGCCGGCGACCGACAATCCGGCGTCCGGCGAAAAGCTCGCGCAGCCGCCGAGGGCCAAGCCGAGGCCCATGAGGCTCGTCGCCGTGCGCAGAAGACGCCACCGGACGGGCTCGCCCGGCGCGCGCTCCGTCCTGCCGGCATGTCCCGGCGCCGCCAACGTGCGTCCCATGCCGGTTAATCCGGGATGCGCGTCCGTTTGGTTACAGGGCCGCGCCATCACCGGCCTCCCGAGTCGCGCTTGCCGCCCATCCCCGGCATCCCGTCCATGCCCGGCATGCCGCCCATTCCGCCGGACCCGGTCTTCGGTGCGACCTGTCGGTTGAGCTCCCGCCAATCCTTCGGCTCGACGACGCCGAAATCCTTCACGCCCCGCGTGACCTTCGCGTAGCGGGGCGGCGGTACCGGCACGCCCGGGTCGGAGGGCAGGACGAGCCCGGCGGGCACGGCGGCGGGAATGCAGCCGGCGAGCGGCAGGACCGCCGCGAGCGCGGCCGGTCTCGGCAACTTGAACATGGTGGACTTCCCGAACTGAGGCGGACGGCCGAGGGCAAGGCCCGGCGCGGCGCCGGCCGCGCGGCTGGAGCCGGCGACGGGGTCGCGCCCGACCGAGGCGTCGGGTGTTCGAACGGAATGGTTTGCCGTCCCTTCGGAGCGGCCTCGGGCGGACGCTAGTGCCGCCCGCGCGTCAGGCGCCGAGCCTTGGGGGTCGCTCGATCCGGAGCGGACGCGCGTCGACGTTCCCGTCCTCTTGGACGATCAGGACCCGCTCGAACGGGGCGTAATCCAGAGGCATGCCCAGCCAGGCCGCCGCCGGCAGCGCGGCCTGGCAACCGAGGGTGCAACACGGCGACGGGCAGGCCGGGCGCTTCGAACGGTGCCGGTGCCCCGGGCAGCCGTCATCGCCGGCGGTCGCGGCCGGCGCGTCCTGGGAACCCGCATGAAGCCCGGCGTGCCCGGGAACATCCGGACCGTCGTGGCTCCGCGGCGACTGCGCGTGACGTGCGTGGGGCATCGCCCCCGCGACGTCGGCAAGGGCGCGGTCGGCCGCCGCGGCAGGCCGGCCCATCGTGCACGGCGCGGCCGGCGCGATGGCCAAGGCCAAAGCGAGCACGGCGAGCAGAAATGTGCGCACGATGTTCAATGATCAGGGCCCCGGCCTAATCTTGGGAGACATTGGCACGCCGCGTCGGAAGCGGCAATCCATCGCGACGATCTTACGCCTTCGAAGGACATTCTGTTGGATTTGCGCAACAAGCCAGGTTCGGGACGGCTGTCGCAGGCGCGCCGGCTTGCGACGACCCAGCTGGTGGAGCGCGAACGGGACCGGCGGCGACGCGGCGATCAGTGCGTGTGGTCGTGCGGAGCGGCCGCATCCGGGGCCGGCGCCGTCCCGGCCTTGCCTGCGGCTTCAGGCGTGGCTGGACCGCCCGCGGGCACCTGAACCTGCCCTTGGCCTTGCTCGTGGCCATGCTCTTGGCCGTGGGCGTGGTCGTGCGCGGCGGCATCCGGAGCCGGGCTCATCCCGGACTTGCCCGCGGCGGCATCGGGCGTGGCCGGACCGTTCACAGGCGCATGGTCGTGCTCATGGACATGGTCGCGGCCATGCTCATGAGGAGGGCCGCCGCCTCCGGGGTGGACGTGGTCGCCCGATTTCGGGAGCGCCATGACACCCAGGCCATAGCGGTAGACGTTCTCGCCGCCGAGCCAGCCCGTCACCGCGAGCGTCCCGGAGCCCCCGGCGAGGAGCGCCAGCAAAACGATGCCCGCGCCGGCGCCTTTCCGGCGCTCGGACCACGCTACGCCTCCGGCGACGAGGAAGATCAAGGCGGTGGCGACGGCCCAGCGGAGGTGGACTGTCATGTTCTCGTGCGAGGCCGCGTCGTGCGCGACGGTGTTGTAGGCCGACCAGCCCGTGGCGAGGGTCGCGACCGTGACCGCGATGCCGATCGCGAGGTTCCAGCGGGCGGCCGTCGTGAGCGCGTCTCCGAGCGGCGCTGTCCTGAACAGGGTCCCTGCGGCGAACAGCACGCTGGCCGTGATGAGGAGGGCGACCGTGAAATGGACCGCGACCGGATGCCAGTTCGGGATCACCTCGATCATGACCGTACTCCCAGGAAAGCGTGGATGGCGGGACGCCGGTCGCCGCCCGGACCGGTTCGAATGCGGGATGGGTGTCGAGCGGGACGTCGCGCTTAGGCGAGCCCGCCGCCGTCGCCGGATCTCGGGAGCGGCACCCTCTCGGATGCGGCCTCGGATGACCGATCCTCGCATACGTGTGCACCCCGGGAGGGAGGCTCGGGAGCCCCTGGCCCGTCCCTCTCGTCGTACCCGGCGCGGGTCTAAGAACGGCGCCAAGGCTTGGCAATATTTCGCCGCACATGCCTGTCGGTGGGGGCATGCCCAGGGCGCTGTAACCTTTCGGACCTCGCTTGCGGACTACCCTTCGAGCGGTGGCGGCGGTCTCATGTCGCCTTCGGGCGACCAGCCGCGCGACGCGGACCGCCGGACGACATGCGCGCCCACCCGGCGTGGCGCGGCGGTCGCGAAGGGCACTGCGGGTGGCGGACGATGCGACGTACTTCGAGCTTTGGCCCGGCATCCATGAACCGGCTCGTACAGCCCTGGTGACACAGGCGGAGGAAGAGCTGCGTGGGCTGCTCATCGCCAGCCTCGGGGGAAGCGCGGTCGACTACCGGCGCTTCCTCGTGCGCCTGGGTGCGCATCTGCGTGCGTACTACAAGGGCAAGCTGGTCCGCTCCGGGCAGAGCGATACCGAGGCGGAGGATCTCGTCCAGGAGACCCTGATGGTGATCCACACGCGCAGGCATACCTATGACGTCGCGCAGCCGGTGACGCCGTGGATCCATGCGATAGCCCGTTACAAGCTCATCGACCATCTCCGGCGCACGCGCTCGTCCACGACGGACGTGCCGGTCGAGGATGCGGGCGTGCTGGTGGCCCACGACGACCACGTCGCGGTGGAGAGCTCGCTCGACGTCGAGCGCCTCCTGGCGCACCTGCCGGCCAAGATGAGGAACGCGATCCGGTCGACGAAGGTCGAGGGACTGAGCACCGCCGAGGCGGCCGAACGCTCCGGCATGACCGAGACCGCGGTCAAGGTGAGCGTACATCGCGGCCTGAAGGCCCTGACGAACCTGGTGGCGGGCAAGGCGAGATGAAGACCGACGAACTCATCGGCCTCTTGGGGAGCAGCTTCGAGCGCGAGCCGGTTCGGACCCCTTGGATGACCCGCCGGCTCGGGCTCGCGGTGGCCGTCGGCGCCGCGGCCGCGCTTTGCCTGGCACTCGTGGTCCTTGGCGTGCGCCCCGGCCTGATGGAGGCCAGGCCGCTGCTGTTCCTCGCGTTCAAGTTCGCGTTCGCGGCCGCGGTCGGTGGCCTCGCGCTCCGGTATCTGGTCAGGGTGGCCAGGCCGGGCGGCGAGAGCCGCGTCCACCTTGGGGTCGCTGCCCTGCCGTTCGTCGCGGTCGGGGCGCTCGCGGGGGCGAGCCTGTCGATGACCCCGCGCGAGCATTGGCACGGCTTGATCTCGGGCCACACCTGGCTCGAATGCCTCGTCTCGATCCCCTTGATCGCCGTCGTGCCGTTCGCCGTCGTCACGTGGGCGGTCCGGCGGTTCGGGGCGCCGACGGACCTCGTGCGGGCGGGGGCCCTGGTCGGCCTCGCCTCGGGCGCGGTCAGCGCGCTCGGCTACTCCTTGCACTGCATGGATGACACCGTGCCGTTCGTCGCCGTCTGGTACGGGGGCACCCTCGCGCTGTGCACGCTGGCGGGCGCGCTACTGGGTCCGCGCCTGCTGCGATGGTAGCGAACCGACCCGGAGCCTCTTCCTAACCCCTCGCCAGTCGACGATGGAGACGAGCCACCGCGCTAGTGGCCGCGGCACATCAAAAATTCTCGTAGCTCCGTAACCATGGGCTCGGGACGCACGGATCTAAGGAGACGAGCAGCAGGCTCCCGAACAAAAATCGAGTTCGCCATGAGAACCAAGATCGTTCCTGTCTTCACTGGCCTCGCGATGCTTGCCGCCTTACCAGGTCACGCGCTCGCGGGATGGATGGACAACGTCCCGTCCCGCTTCATACCCCAGACGCATCGGACGCCACCCCATCCGGTTGAAGCGACGGACGTCGGCTCGACGACCGGGTCGCTCACCGAGATGACTCGCCGTCCTTCCAACCGCAAGCCGGTTCGGCCCGCACGCGACTACTGAGACTATGGGCGCCCTAACAGGTTGTTGAAAAAGTCCAGAGAGGTAGAAGTTGGGCCTCCATCTTGTACAGCCATATGGACACTCAACCTACCAGCAGTAAGTCGCCTCTATCTTCTGAGGCGCTTTTCGATTGTTTTAACAATCTGTTAGTGGCGGAGATCTCAGCGCACTACCTGCCCTCGGAGTTTGCATAGGGTGCAGGCGTTGTGAAAATGGGAAATAATGCATGACTTGCAGAACAATATTCTGCAAGTCATGCCCCAACCATTGATAGAGATCAATCTTCACGTAGTTTAGGCCTCTATTTCGGGTCTGGACGGGTTTTTATCGGGAAAATATCCAAAGCGGTTCTGCATTTTAACCCACTCGGCAACGATCAGATCCTAGGCTCTGTCCCGGAGCAAACCCAAGGCTATGAGCGCTTATTGCCTTTGCCGCCCTCGATCATCGAACGTATCCGCGCTGCCATGGTCTCAATCGCGAACGGTTTCGTCAGCACCGCCATGCCCGGCGCAAGGTGTCCATTGCCGAGGATGGCGTTCTCGGCATAGCCGGTGATGAACAGCACATTCAGGTCGGGTCGGGCGACGCGTGCGGCGTCCGCCATCTGCCGCCCGTTCATACCGCCGGGCAGGCCGACGTCCGTGACCAGTAGGTCGATGCGCACGTCGGACTGCAGCACCTTGAGACCCGCCGCGCTGTCGCCGGCCTCGATGGCCGTGTAGCCGAGGTCCTCCAGGATGTCGCTGACGAGCATGCGCACGGTGGGCTCGTCATCGACGATCAGCACGGTCTCGCCCTGCTCGGAACGCGGCAGGTCGGTGACGGGGTTCATCCCCTCGTCCTCGGCGACCTCGCCATAATGGCGCGGCAGGTAGATGCACACGGTGGTCCCTTGTCCGACTTCCGAGTAGACGCGCACCTGTCCGCCGGATTGCTGAGCGAACCCGTAGATCATCGACAGGCCTAGCCCCGTGCCCTCGCCGATCGGCTTGGTCGTGAAGAACGGCTCGAACACCCGCGCCACGATCTCCGGGGGCATGCCGGTGCCGGTGTCCGTCACGCAGATCGACAGGTATTGCCCTTCCGGCATGTCGTGCTGCCGGGCGGCCCGCTCGTCCATCCACTTGTTGGCCGTCTCGATGATGATGCTGCCCCCGTCCGGCATCGCGTCGCGAGCGTTGATGCAGAGGTTGAGCAGGGCGTTCTCAAGCTGCGGCGGATCCACCAGCGCCGGCCACGCACCCGTCGTACCGACCACTTCGACGGCAATCGCCGGTCCGACGGTGCGCTGGATCAGCTCCTGCATGCCGGAGACGAGCCGGTTCACGTCGGTGGGCCTGGGATCGAGCGTTTGGCGACGCGAGAACGCAAGGAGACGGTGGGTCAGCGCGGCGGCGCGCTTGGCCGCGCCCTGGGCCGCCGTCATGTAGCGGTCCACGTCCGTGAGCCGGCCCTGCTGCATGCGCGTCTGCATCAGCTCCAAGGAGCCGGAGATGCCCGCCAGCAGGTTGTTGAAGTCGTGGGCCAAGCCCCCGGTCAGCTGGCCGACGGCCTCCATCTTCTGGGATTGCCGGAGCGCCTCCTCCGCCAGCCTCAGGGCTTCTGCCTGGTCCTTCTCGGCGGTGATGTGTCGCCCGCTCGCGTAGATCAGCTCGCCTTCCGGCGCGGCGACCCAGGAGATCCAGCGGAAGCCCCCTTCCTTGTGGCGGTAGCGGTTCTCAACGGTGGGAAGGCTATGGACGCGGGCATGCTGCAACGCCTGGTTGGTCAGCCCCTCGTCGGCCGGAACGATGAATTCAAAGACCGTCCTGCCCAGGACATCCTCAGCCGTCCATCCAAGGATAACCGTGAAGGCTGGGTTCACAGCTTGAAAAACGCCCCGGCCGTCGATGACGACCTGAATGTCTTGGGTGTTACGCCAGAGCCGATCACGCTCCTGGGTGCGTTCGTGAACCTGCTGTTCGAGAGTTTCGTTGAGCTTGAGCAGTTCCTGCTCAGCATGCTTGCGACCGGTCACATCGTTGAAGAAGATCGCGATCTGGCGGTCTGCGGGATCACCGACCCGGATGGCCCGCACGTCAAACCACCGGCCGAACGCCGCGGCGTAATTCTCGAAGTTGGCCGGCTCGCCGGTCAGGGCGACGTGCCCATAGGTTTCGAACCAAAACCGTTCCAGGTCCGGTGCGAATTCCGTCACCCATTTGCCGCGCAGATTGACCCCGGCCTGACGCTCGAAGGCGGGGTTGGCTTCCAGGAAGCGATAATCCAGCGGGCGGTCGTCGGTATCGAACCGCACTTCGACGATGGCAAATCCGGTGTCGATCGTGTTCACGATCGTTTTGAGACGTTCCTGGCTGGCGTGCAGGCGTTCCGTGCTGTCGGCCTGTTTGGCCGCCAGCACCGCGTTCTCGCCCTGCAGGCGGGCTACCTGCGCGAAGTCTGAGGTGACGTCGTACTGGCTGGCGAAGAAGTAGGCGACCTCGCCCTTGGCGTCCTTGACCGGGGCTAGCAGCAACTGGTTCCAGAACGGCGTGCCGTCCTTGCGGTAGTTGTAGATCGCGATCTCGATCCTTTCGCGTGCCGCCACGGCGTTGCGGATGCGGGTCACGTCATCCGGATCGGTTTTCGGACCCTGCAGGAAGCGGCAGTTATGGCCGACGATGTCCGTGCGGTCGTACCCGGTCAGGCGGCAGAAGGCGTCGTTGACGAAGATGATCGGGTTGTCGTGCTGGCGCGGGTCGGTGATGATCATCGGCATGCGCGTCGCCCGCACGGCCGCCGCGAACGGGTCGGTGAGATCCTTGCCGCCAGCGATCTCAGCGAAGATGCGGCTCGTGTCACGACGGACCGTTTCGGTGGTCGCCGGCGTCGAGGTCGGGCGGTCTTTGTCCATGATACGGCCGGCTGTACCAGACATAGCGTTGGCCTCAATAGCTGCGCTTGGAGACGCTCTTGGAGCGGCCTGGAGGGTTGTTAGATCACCACAGGCAGAGGGAATGTGAGAGGCCACCGCCGCCACGCGGCTGACAGGGGGCCTCCTCAGGGTTTGCAAAGGGTCGGAAGGAGGCCCTCGCTGCGGGTACCGAACGTCGGATTTAGGCCACTTGCTGTCGGGGGGATATCGCTCGCTGGCAAGGCGGGACGGGCTTGGCGTCGGGAATGGGCGCGCGAGATCTGGGCGGCCCAGTCCATGCCGCGACCATTCCGCATGGTGGACGGACCGCCGTCGACCTTCCGCCCGGACCGAAAAGCTGGCATCGTGGATCCGTGAACTTCTGGCTCGCCCTGAGGCGGCTGCTCCCGCTGCTCGCGGTTCTCAGCCTCGCCCTGACGCCGGTGGCCGCCCCCGCGGCCGTCGCGGGCATGCGCGCGTCCGTGATGGCGCAGGCAGGCGTCGGGCACGAGGCGATGCCGGCCGTGGACCCCGCCGACATGGCGGCCATCGACATGGCCGAAATGCCTTGCTGTCCGCCCAAGAAGACGGCGAAGCCCGATTGCGCGAAGGCGGGTTGCCCGTTGCTGGCGCTCTGCCTCGCGGGCATCGCTTCGCTCCCGCCGGCCGCGATGTCCGTCCCGGCGCCGGTCGCGACGCGGACGAGCCGGTCGTGGCCCGATGCGGCGTCCTTCGCCAGCGTGCACGGACCGCCGTTACCCGAGCCTCCCCGAGCCTGAGCCCGATGCCGCCGGCGTGAGCGCCGGCACGATGCCGCGCGTCCGTGCGCGGCCGTCCATCGCGTTCAGGAGACCACACCCGTGACCAAGGATCCCTTCGCGCGCGCCCTCGCGGTCGCGCTGCTCGCTGTCGCCCTACCGGCCCCGACGCTCGCCGGCATCAGGGACTACCAGTTCCAACTCGTCCAGCCGGAGGCGAAGGTCGGGGACGCCGTCCTCGCCGTCCGGCTCGTCGACCGGCGCACGGGCAAGCCGGTGACCGACGCGGTGATCTTCGCCAAGCGCCTCGACATGGCGCCGGACGCCATGGAGGAGATGGCCACCAAGGTCGAGCAGGTCCCGTCGACCGAACCCGGCATCTACCGCTTCAAGGCGCATCTCGGGATGCAGGGCCGCTGGCGCCTGTCGCTGGCCGCCAAGGTCCAGGGCGAGACCGGAACGGTCGAGGACGACCTGATCGTCCAGGCCGCGAAATGAGCCGGTCCGCGTGGATTGCCGGGGCCCTCGCCGCGCTCGCGGCCGGGGCCGCCGGGTACGGGGTCGGGCATGACGGCCCCGCACTGTCGGCGCTCGCCGGCCGGGTGGCCTCGGGCCTGCCGCCCGCGCTCGCCGAACGGGGTCGCGACGGGCTCGCGCGCCTTCTGCCCACCACCGCGGGTCCGGCGAGGGCCGTCCCGTCGGGGCCGGTCGTCTATTACCAGGACCCGGACGGGAAGCCGGCCTACTCGCTCGCGCCGATGGTCACCGCGGACGGACGTCAGTTCCGGGCAGTCCGCGCCAGCGAGGACGTCCGCTTCGATGGCGAAGCGGTCGAGATCAAGCCCGGCGACGCGCCGGGCCACGGGATGTCGGCCCCCGACATGGCCGCCCGCGGGAGGGCGGAGGGCAGCCAATCGGACGGGTCGGCCAAGCCCGGCTCCGGCGACCGGCGCGTTCTGTACTACCGCAATCCGATGGGCCTGCCGGACACCTCGGCGACCCCGAAGAAGGATTCGATGGGGATGGACTACATCCCCGTCTACGCGGGCGAGGACGAGGGCGGCAACGTCGTGACCGTCTCCCCCGGCAAGGTCCAGCGCACCGGCGTCCGGACCGAGACCGTGGAGCGGCGGGTGGTGGCCCAGCCGGTGCGCGTGCCCGGTACCGTCGCCCTCGACGAGCGGCGCGTGACGGTCATCGCGACCCGGTCGGACGCGTATGTCGACCATGTCGAGGACGTCACGACCGGCGACCGCGTCCGCAAGGGCCAGCCGCTGGTCCACATCTACTCCCCCGACATCAACGCCGCCGCCGCGCAACTCATCGCCAACCCCGGCTTCGACGGAGCTCGGCGACGCCTGCAGAACCTCAACGTCTCCGAGGCCGTCATCGACGAGATGGAGCGCACCCGGAAGGTGCCGATGGCCATCACCTGGTCGTCGGCCCGGGACGGCGTGGTGCTGCAGCGCTCGGCCGTCGAGGGCATGAAGGCCGCGGCCGGCGACACCCTGTTCCGGATCGGCGACATCTCGGTCATGTGGGTGCTGGCCGACGTGCCCGAACGCGACCTGGCCGGGGTCCGCGTCGGACAGGCCGTGACCGTGCGCCTGCGTTCGGCACCGGGCCGGACCTTCTCGGGCAAGGTCGGGGTGATCTATCCGCAGGTGAACCCGGACACCCGGGCCACGCGGGTGCGCATCGAGCTGCCGAACCCGGACGGCACGCTCCTGCCGGACATGTACGCCGAGGTCGAGATCGCAACGGGGGCGGGCAAGCCCGTCGTGGCGGTGCCCGACGACGCGGTCATCGACACAGGCGCACGGCAGTTGGTGCTGCTCGACAGGGGCGGCGGGCGCTTCGAGCCCCGCGCGGTCAGGGTCGGGGTTCGCGGCACGGGCTACGTCGAGATCCGCGACGGCGTCGCCGCCGGCGACCGGGTGGTCACGTCAGCGAACTTCCTGATCGACGCCGAGAGCAACCTGAAGGCGGCGCTGCAATCCATGGCGGCCCCGAAGGCGGATGACCGGCAGGCCGCGAATGTGGAGGGCAAGCCATGATCGCGCGCCTGATCGGCTGGTCGGCCCGCAACCTCGTCCTGGTGCTGGTCGGCACGGCGTTCGCCGTGGCGGCGGGTGTCATCGCGCTGCGCACCCTGCCCCTCGACGCCATCCCGGACCTCTCGGACGTGCAGGCCATCGTCTACACCGAGTATCCGGGCCAGGCGCCGCAGGTCGTGGAGGATCAGGTCACCTACCCGCTGACCACCGCCATGCTGACGGTGCCGAAGGCGAAGGTGGTGCGCGGCTTCTCGTTCTTCGGGGTGTCCTTCGTCTACGTGATCTTCGAGGACGGCACCGACCCGTACTGGGGCCGCTCCCGGGTGCTGGAATACCTCAACGGCGCGGCGAGCCGGCTTCCCGCGGGGGTGACGCCGACGTTGGGCCCCGACGCGACCGGCGTGGGCTGGGTCTACCAGTACGTGGTGGTGGCGCGTGAGCGGACGCTCGCCGAGCTCCGGTCACTGCAGGATTGGGTGATCCGCTTCGGGGCCTCGCGCGCCGAGGGGGTGGCCGAGGTCGCGGGCGTCGGCGGGTTCGTCAAGCAGTACAACGTCGTCGTCGACCCGAACCGGCTGCGCGCCCAAGGCATCAGCCTCAACAAGCTGCGGGACGCCATCCGGGCGAGCAACGCGGATGTCGGCGGCCGCACGGTCGAGCTCTCCGAGTTCGAGTTCATGGTGCGCGGGCGCGGCTACCTAAGAAGCGTCGCCGACATCGAGAACATCGTTCTGAAGACCTCGGGCGGCACGCCGCTGCGGGTTAGGGACGTCGCCCGGGTCGAGCTCGGACCGGACGAGCGCCGCGGCATCACCGAGATGAACGGCGAGGGCGAGGTCGCGGGCGGCATCGTGTTGCAGCGGTTCGGCGCCAACGCCCTCACCGTCATCGAGAACGCGAAGGCGAAACTCGCCGAGGTCGCCAAGAGCCTGCCCGCCGGCACCGAGATCCTGCCGGTCTACGACCGCTCGCAACTCATCGACGCGGCCATCGAGACGCTGCGGGGCACGCTCGTCGAGGAGAGCGTCGTCGTCTCCCTCGTCTGTATCGTCTTCCTGCTGCACGTCCGCAGCGCGCTCGTCGCCATCCTGATGCTGCCTGTCGGCATCCTGATGGCGTTCGCCGGGATGAAAGCGCTCGGAATCGGGGCCAACATCATGTCGCTCGGCGGCATCGCCATCGCGGTGGGCGCCATGATCGACGCCGCCATCGTGATGATCGAGAACGCGCACAAGCACCTGGAGCGGGCGGCGCCGGGCAGGCCGCGGGTCGAGATCCTGGTCGCGGCGGCGGCGGAGGTGGGCCCGTCGCTGTTCTTCTCGCTCCTCATCATCACCGTGAGCTTCCTGCCGATCTTCACCCTGGAGGGCGAGGAAGGGCGGCTGTTCGGGCCCCTGGCCCTCACCAAGACCTTCGCCATGGCGGCGGCGGCGCTCCTGTCGGTGACCCTGGTGCCGGCGCTCATGGTGCTGTTCGTGCGGGGACGGATCGTCCCGGAGCATCGCAATCCGGTGAACCGGCTCCTGATCTGGCTCTACCGGCCCGTCATCGCGGGGGTGCTGCGGGCGCGGCTGCCCACGATCCTGCTCGCCCTCGGCGTTCTGGCGGCGACGGTGTGGCCGGCGCGCCAGCTCGGATCGGAGTTCATGCCGGAGCTCGACGAGGGGACGCTGATGTACATGCCGACGACGCTCCCGGGCATCTCGGTGACCAAGGCCGGCGAGCTTCTCGCGACCCAGGACCGCATCATCAAGTCGTTTCCCGAGGTCGCCTCGGTCTACGGCAAGGCGGGGCGCGCCAACACCGCGACCGACCCCGCGCCGATGGAGATGTTCGAGACCATCATCAGCCTCAAGCCGAAGGCGGAGTGGCGCCCGGGCGTGACGCTCGCGAGCCTGAAGGCCGAGATGGACGGGGCGCTGCAGTTCCCCGGCGTCTCGAACGCCTGGACGCAGCCGATCCGCGCCCGCATCGACATGCTGTCGACGGGCATCCGCACCCCGGTCGGCATCAAGGTGCTCGGGACCGACCTCGGCGCCATGGAGAAGGTCGCCCGCCAGGTCGAGGCGGTGGTGCGTAAGGTCCCGGGCACGTCGAGCGCCTACGCCGAGCGGGTCGTCGGCGGCTACTTCCTCGACATCGCGCCCGACCGCGAGGCGCTTGGCCGCTACGGCCTGACGGTCGGCGACGTGCAGGACGTCATCGCCACGGCGCTCGGGGGGCAGAGCGTCACCAACACGGTCGAGGGCCGCGAGCGCTACACCGTCAACGTGCGCTACCCGCGCGCCTTCCGCTCGGATCCCACGACCATCGCGGGCGAGGTGCAGGTGCCGCTGCCCGCCGGCGGGACGGTGCCGCTCGGCGAGGTCGCGAAGGTCGAGCTCACCCGCGGACCCACCTCGATCCGGACCGAGAACGGCCAGCTCGCGGTCTACATCTTCGTCGATCTCACCGGGCGCGACCTCGGCGGCTACGTGGCCGATGCGCGTGCCGCGGTCGACGGCGAGGTCGCGCTGCCCCCGGGCACGACGCTGCAGTGGAGCGGGCAGTACGAGTACCTGGAACGGGCCGAGGCGCGCCTGAGGATCGTGGTGCCGCTGACGCTGCTGGTCGTGTTCCTGCTGCTCTACCTCAATTTCCGCCGCCTGACCGAGACGCTCATCGTCATGCTCTCGCTGCCGTTCGCGCTCGTCGGCGGCGTCTGGCTGATGTGGTGGATGGGCTTCAACATGTCGGTGGCGGTGGCGGTCGGCTTCATCGCGCTCGCCGGCGTCGCGGCCGAGACCGGCGTGATCATGCTGGTCTACCTCGACCACGCCCTCGACGAGGTCCGGGCCGGGTGCGTGCGCGAGGGACGCCCGCTCACGAGCGAGGACCTGCGCCGGGCCATCATGGTCGGCGCCGTCGAGCGGGTGCGGCCCAAGATGATGACGGTGGTCGCCATCATGGCGGGTCTCCTGCCCATCCTCTGGAGCACCGGCTCGGGCTCCGAGGTCATGCAGCGCATCGCGGTCCCCATGATCGGCGGGATGGTCTCCTCGACCGTGCTGACCCTCGTCGTGATTCCGGCCGTCTACGCCCTGGTGAAAGGGCGCGGGCTGCCCCAGGCCGCCGCGGAGGCCGGGGAGGATGCCCGGGTGCCTCTGGCGGCTGAATGAGGAACGAACAGGAGCGGATGATGAAGTCTGACATGATGCCGTCCCGGCGAGCCGTGCTCGTGGGCGTGGCGGCGGGACTGGCGCTCGGGCGACCCGTATCGGCGGAGAGCCCGCCGACCGTCGCCGTGATGAAGGACCCGAGTTGCGGCTGCTGCGCGAAGTGGGTGGACCACCTGCGCCAAGCCGGCTTCACGGTGACGGTGACCGAGGGGCCCGTGAACCCGGTCAAGGCGCGTCTCGGCGTGCCGCGGGACCTCGCCTCCTGCCACACCGCCCTGGTCGACGGCTACGTGGTCGAGGGACACGTGCCGGCAGACGCGATCAAACGGTTGCTGGTGGAGCGCCCGAAGGGAACGGGGCTGGCCGTTCCGGGCATGCCGGCCGGCTCGCCCGGCATGGAGGTCGAGGGCAGGGAGCCCGACACCTACGCGGTGGTCCTGTTCGGACCCGAGGGGCGGGGCGCCTTCGCCCGCTACCGTGGCGGCGAGCCGGCTTGAGCGCGGCCGTCGTGCGGGTGATCGCCGTAGCCGTCCGAGGTGGTGAACCGTCATCGGGTTGCCGCGCAAAATCCGACACTCCGCTTCGGGCCCGGATGTCCCTCGAAGGCGGGCGGATGCGGGGGCTGAAATCCATTGCACACCGTGATCCCGTGCCCCGCGGCCATCACGGTCCTGCTTCTTTCCATCCAGCTCAGGCACTTTTCGCCTCGGCTTCGTGCTGGTCGCCTGCTTCGGCGTCGGGCTCGCCCACGAGATGGTCTTGGCCGGGGTGCTGGCGGCACTCGGCGCCTTCGCACGCCAAGCGCCCGACGCCTCCTCGGCGGCGCAGGTCGTCCTGGTCGGCCTCTAAACCGGCTGGCTTGGCTGAATTGGCATCCGGCGCGAACACCAGGATCGCGCCGGCGCGTCGACCTTGTTCGCCCCGGCCTGGCAGACGCCTTCCCGCCATTGACCTTCCCATCATGGGAAGCCCCATCTGTGCGTGGCGTCATCGAAGGAAGAGCGTCATGCATCGCTTCAAGGTCGACAAGATGGGTTGCGGGGGCTGCGCCAAGTCCGTGACCCGGGCCATCGTCGGCATCGAGCCGGACGCGCAGGTCGCGGTGGACCTCGGGGCCAAGCTCGTGACCGTGTCCAACGCCGCCGGCCCCGCAGACCGCATCGCCGAGGCTATCGTCGCCGCGGGCTATCCGGCCGAGCCGCTGGGTGCGACGGCTTGAGACGGCCGGGCGGCAACCAAACCCGGATGCGCGCATTCACGTCCCAGGGGCGACGTCGTCCCGGCGTTCGGGATCGTCCCGGCGTTCGGGATCGAGATTAGCGATCGGCATGGGTTTCGACCGGCACATCGTGCGTTCGATAGCGGCGATGATCCTCGCGATCATCGCCTACGTCGCTCCGTCCGCCGTCGAGGCTCACGAGGGGCATGTCCCCTGCGGCCATCACGGGCGCGCGGCCTCCAGGGCTCCTACGGCGTCCCCTTCCGCGGCGAACCTGGGCCCCGCAACGCCGTCGCGCATCGCGGAGGTGTCGGTGACGCTCCTGGCCGGGCCTCGCCTTCACGCGAAGGCCAGCCGGTCCACGACATCGCTCGGCGCACTCGATCCCGACCGAGGCTGCTGCGCCTGTGGATGCAAGCGCTGCTGCTGCGGGACGGTGCTATGCTGTACCTTCGGCATCGTCGCCGGACCGGCATGCCTGGCCATCCCCCTGTCCCGGGCGGCCGTGTTGATCCCCCAAGATCTCGCCGGGCGCGTGGCCATCGGCCCCGAGGCGCTGCGCAGACCGCCCCGAATCCTCGCTTGAGATGAGGCGCGCGTGATGCGCGCGACGGCCGAGGTGCGACTGCTTTTGCGGCGTGCCCGAGGGCAAACCGAGGCGACGCCCTTCTCTTATCCCGCGTCGTCCTGACGCCGCTGGCCGTAGGCTCCGTCCGCCGCCTTCTGAGCGGGATACTCGCTCGTGCCCATCGAGAGGTCGGCGACGCCTCGGCGTGACCCACCGCCGCGCGTTCTTCAAGGCCGCGACCATACGCGAGAAGTGTTTCCGCGTTTCCTTGAACCGAATCCAATTCGTCCGGTTCTTGAATGCGGACTGATGAGCAAGTTTACAGTATGGTGCTCTTCATTATCCGCATTTCTGAGATGAAATCACAATCAAAGGAGAACTAGGATGCACAAATTGTCTGGAGAGATGCAGTCCTGCATCGACGAGTGCCTTCGCTGCTATCAGACCTGCCTCGGGATGGCCTCGAACCACTGCCTCCCGGCCGGCGGCAAGCATGTCGAGCCGGAGCACTTCCGGCTGATGCTGGCCTGTGCCGAGATCTGCCGCACCTCCGCGCACGTCATGCTGCTCGGGACCGCGCACCATAAGCACACCTGCGCCGAGTGCGCCGACGTCTGCGAGGACTGCGCCCGCAGCTGCGAGCAGGTCGGCGACATGCAGGACTGCGTCGAGCAGTGCCGCCGTTGCGCCGAGAGCTGCCGGAAGATGGCTGCCTGAGGCCTGCGGGGCGGCCGCTTGGGCCGTCCCGACCCGTCCAACGAAGGAGATCGATATGCGCGTTCGTACCCTGACCCTCGCGGTGACCCTGACGCTGACCGGCGCGGGCACGGCCCTCGCCGCGGACAACGACCATGGCTCCCACGACCACGGCTCCATGCAAACCCCGTCGTTCGAGCTGCCCGCGGCCTGCAAGGCGGCGTCGGCCGGCAAGGAGGCCTCGATGAAGGACATGCAGGGCCACATGTCGATGGCGATGCAGGGCATGTCCGGACAGGCGACCGACACCCAGAAGGGCCTGCAGCACGCCATGATGCAGATGAACGGTCCGATGATGCAGGGCATGATGGCCGGCGACCCCGACGTCGCATGGATCTGCGCGATGATCCCGCATCACATGGGTGCAATCGCCATGGCCCAGGTCGGCCTGAGGAACGGCGATAATCCCGAGGCGAAGAAGATCGCCGAGAAAAGCATCCAGGAGCAGGAAAAGAGCATCAAGGAGCTCACCGCCTGGCTCGACAAGAACGCCCGCAAGGAAGGCAAGCAGTAAGCCCGAAGGAAAACCTGCCCGTGGTCCGCATCGCGTCAACCGTCGCGGGCCACGGATATCGAAGTTACGCGAAGGGACAGGTCATGACCAATTCGTCGGAAATGCATCCCGCCCCGGCGGGCCACGCCTGCTCCGGAGGACACCGGCATGACGACCCCGTCGCGTCGCACGGGCACGACCATGCCGCCATGGCGGCGAACGGTGCGGGAGCCGACCGCGTGAAGGACCCGGTCTGCGGGATGATGGTCGATCCGCACGCGACCGAGCACCGGGCCGAGCACGACGGACATCCCTACTACTTCTGCTCGAACGGCTGCCGGACCAAGTTCGAGGCCGACCCGATCCGCTACGTCGACCCCGGCCAGGCCGGGGCCAAGGCGGACCCGGTGCCGGAAGGCACGATCTACACCTGTCCGATGCACCCGGAGGTCAGGCAGGTCGGGCCCGGGGCATGCCCGATCTGCGGGATGGCGCTTGAGCCGGCGATGGTCGGCGCGGACGACGGCCCGAGCGAGGAGCTCGTCGACATGACCCGCCGGTTCCGGGTCGGGCTGGTCCTGACCCTGCCGGTGTTCGTGCTTGAGATGGGCGGGCATCTCTTCGGCCTGACCGAACGGCTCGGGCAGCAGACGTCCAACTGGATCCAGTTCGCGCTCGCCACCCCGGTGGTGCTCTGGGCCGGTTGGCCCTTCTTCGTCCGGGCCTGGCGCTCCGTCCTGTCCCGGAACCTGAACATGTTCACCCTGGTCGCCCTCGGGACGGGCACGGCCTACCTCTACAGCGTCGTGGCGACCCTGGCCCCGGGGCTGTTCCCGGAGGCGCTGCGCGGGCACGGCGGGGCGGTGCCGGCCTACTTCGAGGCGGCGGCGGTGATCACCGTGCTGGTGCTGCTCGGGCAGGTCTTGGAGCTCCGCGCCCGCGAGAGCACCGGCGGCGCGCTGCGGGCGCTCCTCGACCTCGCGCCGAAGACCGCCCGCCGCATCCGGCCCGACGGCGAGGACGAGGAGGTGCAACTCGATGCCATCGCCATCGGCGACAGGCTGCGCGTGCGCCCCGGCGAGAAGGTCCCGGTCGACGGCGCGGTCGTGGAGGGCCGCAGCTCCGTGGACGAGAGCCTCGTGACGGGGGAATCGATGCCGGTCACCAAGGAGGCCGGCGCCCCCGTCATCGGCGGCAGCCTCAACCAGTCCGGCTCGCTCGTCGTCGAGGCGACCAAGGTCGGGCGCGACACCATGCTGGCCCGCATCGTCCAGATGGTGGCCGAGGCCCAGCGGAGCCGGGCCCCGATCCAGCGCCTCGCCGACCAGGTCGCGGGCTGGTTCGTGCCGGCGGTCATCGGCGCGGCGGTGCTGGCCTTCGCCGCCTGGATGGCGTTCGGGCCGGAGCCGCGCTTCACCTTCGCGCTCCTCGCGGCGGTCGCGGTGCTGATCATCGCCTGCCCCTGCGCGCTCGGGCTCGCCACGCCGATGTCGATCATGGTCGGCGTCGGCCGTGGCGCCGGGGCCGGGGTGCTCGTCAAGAACGCGGAGGCGCTGGAGCGGATGGAGCGGGTGACGACCCTGGTGGTCGACAAGACCGGCACCCTGACCGAGGGCAAGCCGGCCGTGACGCGGGTCGTGGCGGCGGCCGGCTTCGACGAGGACACGCTCTTGCGCCTCGCGGCGAGCGTCGAGCGGGCGAGCGAGCACCCGCTCGCCCTGGCCATCGTGGCGGCCGCCGGAAAGCGCGGGATCGCGACCGCTCCCGTCACGGATTTCGACAGCCCGACCGGGAAGGGCGCGCTCGGAACCGTGGAGGGCCGGCACGTGGCACTGGGCAACGCCGCCTTCCTTCGGGAGCAAGGGGTCGACGTATCGACCCATGCGACCGAGGCAGACGAGCTCCGGCGCGACGGCGCGACGGTGATCTTCGCCGGCGTCGACGGCCGGGTGGCCGGCATCGTCGCCATCGCCGACCCGGTCAAGGCGACGACGGCCGAGGCGCTGGCCGCGCTCCGGGCCGAGGGCATCCGGGTCGTGATGCTGACCGGCGACAACCGCACCACCGCCGAGGCGGTGGCCCGCCGGCTCGGCATCGACGAGGTCGAGGCCGAGGTGCTGCCCGACCAGAAGGCCGCCGTGGTCGAGCGCCACAAGGCGGCGGGACAGGTGGTCGCGATGGCCGGCGACGGCGTGAACGACGCCCCGGCGCTCGCGGCGGCGGATGTCGGCATCGCCATGGGCACCGGCACGGACGTCGCCATCGAGAGCGCCGGCCTGACGCTGCTCAAGGGCGATCTCGTCGGCATCGTGCGGGCGCGGCGGCTGTCGCGGGCGGTGATGGGCAACATCCGCCAGAACCTGTTCTTCGCCTTCGTCTACAACGCGGCCGGCGTGCCGGTGGCGGCGGGCGTCCTCTACCCGTTCCTCGGCATCCTGCTCTCGCCGGTCATCGCCGCGGCCGCCATGGCGCTCTCCTCGGTGAGCGTCATTGGTAATGCCCTGCGCCTGAGGGCGGCTAACCTCGACCCGTCCTTGGCCCGCTAGGAGCGCGCATGTTCCCAACCTGGCTTCATGCCATCTCGATCGCCGCGCTGCTGCTCGGGGCGGCCTGCTCGCTGCTGCTGTCGGCGCAGGTGATCCGTCACCCGCAGCACATGACCGTGATGAACGTGGTCTGGCCGATCAGCGCCCTGTTCGGAACGGTGGCCGTGGTCTGGGCCTACCTCCGCTATGGCCGGCTCGCGACCATGGAGGCGCACCATCACGCGAAGGAGCGGGGCGAGAAGCCGCCGAACGTGACGGGGACGCCGTTCCCGGTGATGGTCGGCAAGGGCGCGCTCCACTGCGGTAGCGGCTGCCTGCTGGGCGATGTCGCCGCCGAGTGGCTCGCGTTCCTGGTGCCCACGGTGGCGGTCTGGTTCGGCTGGCACTCCCTCTTCGACGAGAAGATGTACGCGGTCTGGGTCCTGGATTTCGTGTTCGCCTACGCGCTCGGGATCGCGTTCCAGTATTACGCCATCGTGCCGATGCGCGGGCTCTCCCCCGGCCGGGGTCTGGTGGCGGCCGTGAAGGCGGACACCGTCTCGCTGATCGCTTGGCAGGTCGGCATGTACGGCTTCATGGCGTTCGCCCAGTTCTACCTGTTCCCGCACTGGGCCGGCCAGCGCGCGCCGGTGAACTCGGTCGAGTTCTGGTTCGCCATGCAGGTCGCGATGGTGGCGGGATTCCTGACCAGCTACCCGGTGAACTGGTGGCTCGTCGGCTCCGGCATCAAGGAGCGGATGTAGGCCGGTCGACGCCTAACCGCGGATCACGAGGAGCCAGAACAGGACGGCGCACGCGGTCGCGAGCATGCAGATCCGGTATCCCGCCTCGCTCGGGGCAGGGCGCATGCCCGCCCCGGTTGCGGCGCGACAGCTCGGGCACCTCGTCGCGTCGGCGTGAACCGTCCGCCCGCAGCAACCGCACTTGGATAAGAGCGTGACAACTCCGCCTGCTGAAGCAGGCGGCTTCTCGGCGCAGCTTTGCGGCAATCCGCTGGCTTGAGCGCTGAAGGCCGATATCCCGGCCGGAGCCGAAGGCCCGCTGATGCACGATCCTCGCCGCCGCTACGTCACGGTCGAGGTCCGTACCGCATTCACAGCGATGTCGGCGCTCGGCCAGCGTCTTGGCCTTGATCGTCCCGCATGCGGGGCAGGTTTGAGAGGTACCGCGCGGATCGACCAACACGACGGACGCATTGGCGCTTTCAGCCTTATACGCCGTGAGCTGGACGAGCAGAGACCACGCGGCATCGTGGACGGACCGGGCGAGCATTCCTTTCGTGAGCCCAGCCATGTTGAGGTCTTCGAACGCGATGCCCCGGTAGCGGGAGACCAGGGATCGCGACAGCTTGTGCAGGTGGTCGCGCCGCTGGCGGGCGATGCGGGCCGAGGCGGCCGCCAAACACGCCTTGGCCTTAAGACGGCGCTTCGATCCGCGCCGGCACCGAGCGAGCGCCCGTTGCCTCCGGCGTTGCGCCTTCTGCGCGCGCCGAGCGAAGCGCGGCATCGGAACCGTCGCGCCGTCGCTCGTGGCGATCAGGCTGTTCAGGCCCAGGTCGATGCCGACGGTGCCCGCGCCGCAGGTCTCGGCGAACGCCGCCTCGACCGACAGCACGACGTACCACTTGCCCTGCTGGCGGGTCAGGATCGCAGCGCCAAGCTTGGCATCCTGCGGCAGGTCGCGGTGCCAGACCACCTTGATCCCGCCGGGCACACCGACGATGCCGATGCGGCGATCCTTCCGGATCGTCAGGCCGTCGCCGACCCGGAACGTCGCGCTGTGGAAGCGGGGCGATGCCCGGAACCGAGGAAAGCCGCGCCTGCGCTGGAAGAATGCCGTGTAGGTCTGGTCCAGCCGGCGCAGCACCTGCTGCAGGGCCGAGAACGACCAGCGCCCGAGACCGTCCGGGTCGGCGGGGCGGCACGCCTTCAGCTCGCCGGCCTGATGACCGTAGCGCAGGCTCAGCTTGCGACGGCGGTACGCCTCAATCCGTTGCTGCAGGCCCGCGTTGTACAGGCCGCAAAAGTCCCGCAGCATCGCGTCAAGCAGGGCGGCTTGGGATCTGCTTGGACGAAGGCGGTACTTGTAGCTGCGGATCTGCGTCCCGCCCGTTTGTACGCGTTCCGTTCTCCGCGTCAACGCCGCATCAGGGGCGGCTCGCATTCCCCCGTCAGCTGAGGCAGACGGTCCCCTGCGAGGATTCTGTGGGCGCCCCTCCACTCCCGTGCCGAGACCGCGCGTGCCGACGCGCCTCGGTCAGGCCCTGCGTACGGACCGACGGGATCAACCCTCTGGCCGGCCGCGACGGTCCTGAATGCCTTCGTAGTGCGGCGGGACAGGCCGACGAAGTACGTCTTCGGGGGTAGCGAGGTTTCCGCCGGCTCAAGGCGGCATGGCGGCGGCTGCCGCCGACTGTTGGTATGCGGCTCCGAGGCGTACGCATAACGGGTAACGTCATCCGGACGCGTTACACGATGGGGGCGTTCGCCGGCCGGGCGCTCCTCGCTCCGAAGGCCTCCCGCGGGTTATCTCTCCGGTCGCCCTCGGAACCGGCTCGCGCCCGCGCCCGCACCGAGCGTGCACGCGGGCCGCGACCGTTTCTTCACCGCTCGCGGCGATGATGCCGGCAACGGCTTGGGATGGCGGGCATGGTGACGGAGAACGGGGTCTGGAAGGCCGCGGATCGGATACGGGCCAGGCCGGCACCGCCCGGCGGCACCAAGGAGCGGGTCTCGGTCCGCACGGTCCGGAGGGAACTCGGCGGCGGGTCGTTCGGCGACATCGCCCGCGAGCTCAGGACGTGGAAGGACAGGGAGGACTACCGGCCGGCCATCGAGCGGGCGGACCTGCCGGAGGCGTTCGAGAGGCGGCTCGCGGTGATCGGGCGGGAGTTGCTTGAGATGGCTCGGGTCGAGGCGGCCCGGGCAGGTCTGGCGGACTTCGTCGGCGCGGAGGACCGCCGGGCAGCGGCGAGGGATCTGCTCGACGAGGCGCTGGACCGGGTCGACCTCCTGGAGGAGCGGGTCGCGGCGTTGCAGGCCGAGCTGGACCGGGTGCGGGCCGCCGGCACCCCGGCCGGCGGGGCCGCGCCGCCCGTTTCCGCCGCGGGTGAGGTGGGCTCTCTCCCGCAGGGTCGCGCCGGCGCCGGGTTCGTCGATACCGCGCACGGGCTGAAGCTGGCGCGGGAGGCGAACGACTTCTGGGGGCAGGTGCGGGACGCGGTCGAAGGGGCGGTGCGCCAACGCGGTCCCATGGCGGTCCACCCGCTCCTGAGGGCGCTCCCGACCCGGCTCAAGGAGGAGGGCGAGCGGGCGGGTTTCCCGCTCACCGAGGCGTGGCTGCGCTATCACCTCCTGCGCTTGGTGGAGGACGGCAACGGGCTGACCCTCGTCGGTCACCGGTTCGGGCTGACCGAGCCCGAGCCCGAGCCGGACGTCGCGGCGATGCCCGAGCCGCCACTCGCCGAGGCGGTCGCGGCGTTGGGGAAGCGGCCGTTCTGGCGCTTGTTCATGCGGGAGGTCCACGCCCTGCTCGCCAGGGGCGGGGCGCAGACGGCGGACGAGATCCTCGGCGGCCTGGACCCTGGGTTGGTCGCGGCGACGGGGCGCTTCCAGAGGATCACGCCCCGGCTGCTCCGGTGGAAGCTGCGCCAGCGCATAGCGGAGCGGAGGCCGTTCGAGGAACTCCCGGACGGCCGCTTCGCCGCCCTCGTGGGCGAGGCTCCCTGGGACGGTGAGAGCCCGGCCGGGGCCCCGGCGGCGAGGGCCGGATGACGCCCGCGGCGCGGCAGCCGACTTATCCGACGCCCGCCCGGAGACTACGCTGCGGGGCTCGGCCGCACGGGCAGGGTTCGTTGTCGCGGGTCCACCGGCATCCTGGCCGTCGGCGGTGCATTGGCCGCGCCGCGAACGCCTTCAACAACCGTCGGGATCAGCGCGAGCGGTCCGGGGCTCTGGGAGCCCGCGCCCGCGGCCGGACGCCCGACGACGACGGCGGCCACCCGTGACACGGTGCTCGCCCATCGCGCGATGGTCGGACGGCACGAGCGGGTCGGGTCCAGGGCGTCGGCGTGGTGGTTGGTCGGTCCCTCGTCGAGGACGGCGCGATGGTGGCCGATGCGGTTGCGCGACCTCCGGACGCTCTCGGCCAGCCGCTGGAACGACGACCGAATCCCTCCGGCCGGCTTCGTCGCGCCGGTCAGCGCGGACGCCCGACGGGCTTAGCGATGGCGAGCACGCCCTTCAGGCCGCTCCCGAAACGGGCGATCGTCTCCCTGTGTCCGCGCAGCTCGCTGTAGGGCAGGTAGCGCAGGTCGAGCTCGGCCACCCGCGAGAAGGCGGGCCGGGCGAACTGGGCGCGCACGTCATCCTCGCGGTTGTCGGGCGCCACCAGGAAGAAGTTGCGCGCCGCCCCGCCCTCGACCCCGAGCGCCAGGTCGAGCATCCGCACGATGCCCGAGTAGATGCTCGTCGTGTGCTCGACCTCGAAGGCGGCCGCCACGTCGCCGCCCACCTTGTCCAGCCAGATCACGTCGATGAGCCGGACCGTCTCGGCCGAGCCGTTCGCCGTCACGCGCCCGGGCAGGCGGTCGAGGCAGCCGTCGGACAGGCGGCCCGAGCCGTAGGGGCGGTTGCCGTCGTTCGACGCGATCCAGACGTCGAAGCCGAGGGCGAGGCCGAGGTCGCGCAGCCAGCCCTGGACCTCGGTGTGGGTGTGGTCCGCCTCGCGCGCGGCCAGCGCCGCCTTGGAGGCCGTGGCGGCGGCCTCCGACCGCACGCGGTCGAGGTCCTCGCGCCAGCGGGCGAGCGCGGCGGCCCCGTCGCGCTCCGGCAGCGGGTATCGCCCGGACCCGACGTCGAACAGGAAGCCCGCGATGGCGCCGTAATCGTTGGAGAGCAGGCCGCGATGGGCGGCGTTGAGGGCGACGATGCCTCGGCGCATCGCGAGGTACTCGTCCCACTTGCCGAGCTTCACGTTGGCGCCGGCGACGGCGTTGTAGCCCTTCACGATGGCGGTGTTGAACGGGGTCACGAGGGTGGGGTGCAGGAAGTACAGCAGGTTCGCCGCGGCCGGGCCCAGCCCCTTGATGCGTTGCCGGTCGAGGGCGTGGATGGCGGACAGCACCCCGTCCTCGGCGCTGCAGCACAGGCAGGCGTCGAGGAACCGGCCGAAGGCGACTTGGTTGGCGCGGTCCTCGTAGATGTCGGGGATGCGCAGCTTCGGCTTCCAGAGGAAGGCGTGGTCGGCGCCCTTGAAGACCTGGCGCTGCTCCGCGATGGAGTGGACGACCGTCTCCAGCGACGAACCGCGATAGGCGTTGCCGAACGCGTCGGCGCGGATCTCGTCGATGACCGCCTGGAGGCCGCGCCGGATCGAGCGGAAGTTCTTGATGCGCTCCTCCCACAGGAACCAGGTTCGGTAGGAGGCGCCGGGGTCCTCGCGCCAATGCCGGATCAGGTTGCCGATCCAGGCGTCGTCCAAGGGGGCGTGTTCCGCCCCGGTGTCATTTATCAGGCGCATCGGCGCAGCATTCCCGAAATCCGAATTCGGTTCGGAGCATACCATTCAAGCCACGGTTGCCGCTGTCATCGGGAAGTCTCACGGGCGCGGTTCACGCCGAGCGAAGCCGGGCGATCTCTGCCACGGACTGGCCGTCGAGCCGATTGGACTCGAACGGCGCCTCCTTAATTGAGGCCACCGGCACCGAGTGGCCGTCGAGCGTCCGCTAAAGGTCGCCGGCTATCTCACCGAACCCGTCCGCACGACCAGGGTCATGTGCCTCAACCTCGGCCCAATCCGCGCCGAAGGACAAGCCTGACGATGTTGCGTGATGGTGTTGGCGCGGCTCCTGCCGCTGCGCCAACGGAGTGTGCGGGTCAAAGCGCTCGACAACAGATCGATGAGCCGCTGGCAGTATTCAGTCTCCTCCTCAGCCATGTCGCCGAACATGCGGGCACCGTCGAGCTGTTCGTTTTGCAGGTCGCGAGCGAAGTCATCGTAGCCTCGACCGTCCTCCTCCTCGTTGGCGTCAGCCAACGCTAGCTCACGCCTGGTCAGCTTTGAGTAAGCGCGCATCGTATGGTGGATCTGAAACGTTCGAATTGCCCACGACGTGAAGGGCAAGACTATTGACTGAGCATGGAGCGGACACGACGAGCGAAGTGTTGTTTATCGCTGCGCCGATATGTCGAGACGGTTAGCACATCAACGCTTGCTTCAAGGCGGCACGGTCCGAAGCAACAACAGATTGGGCTTCGCGATGACGCCAGACCTGCGACAGATAAAGCGTGAACAATTTTTTAGTAGCATCGATCTCACGTGCGCCTACGTAGGCACGACTGCCTTTCGCCCGTCCTTTTCAAGCTTGTGCGAGCGTCAGCCGCCGACTGGTGCGGTCTTGGCTCTGCTCGGATATTTGGATCGAATTTCCGCGCATGCTTAGTTGGCACGCCCTCCGCAATCCATATCTTTTCGGAACACCGGTCCTGTCAGAAGCAGTCGGCCTGGTCGATTGCTTCGTTCGAGAACCGCGCACATGGTCCAGGGACCTACAAGTCGCGGGCCTGTTCTTGTCTCTCGATCCCCCAATCTTCTGCGCCCAACCGCAACCGAGGCCATTCGGGGCTGCAAGCTACCTCGCCGCGCGCTTTCCCGAGACGCCATTCGTTTTCCTTCATGCGGTCACCCACAGCCTGGAGCGACCGACCTTCGCCTTATCAGTCGCTCAACACTACAGACGTTTTCGCAAAGCCCATCGCCGAGCGCGCCTGATCGTCATGGCGAACACGCCGGGGGAAGAAGAATTGCTGCGCAGGTTCGGCGTCGACGTATACCTCGCGCCGCAGAACATGTTCGTGGACGAGACCATGTTCCACCCGATCGTCGACCGACCGCGGACGTACGATGCAATCTATAATGCGCAGCTCGTCCCGATAAAGCGGCATGAATTGGCGCGGCTGGTGCCAAGCTGCGCCTATGTGACAAAACTGTTCGGTCGCTGGTCTCCACATCTGAAGAAGGCACAGCTCCATAAATTCGTCCACGGGCTGCCCCGCGGCCACGTAATCATCAACGAAATCGAGGCCGACAATGTCGTGTTCATGGATCACGTCCAAGTGAATGAAGCAATGGCGTCGGCTCACGTCGGCTTATGTCTCTCAAAGCTGGAGGGCGCCATGTACGCGAGCATCGAGTATCTTTTGGCCGGATTGCCTGTCGTTTCAACCCGCAGCAAAGGCGGACGCGATACGTTCTTTCACCCGGACACGACCTTGATCGTGGATGACAATCCTCGGGCAGTCCAAGAAGGCGTGGCTGCGATGAAGGCGCGCGCCATTCCGGCAGATTTCACGCGCTCTACAACCCTGCGCCTGATGGCAATCGAACGAGAGCGCTTCAACACCTTCATCGATGGCTTGCGAGGAAACCAGGTCGCGCGCACCGATCAACGCTGGTCTTTCAACTATTGCCCAAAACTTGCGCAACTCCGCAAGATCTCCGACTTCGAAGCGCAACTTTCGCAAAAATTTACTGTCTGAAAATTGCGCTCGCCCTGATTGCAAGCCGCTTTTCACATCGCTGATACCAATCCGTCCCAGGGGGCGGATGACGCACGCAGATGGCCAGACGCCTGCGGCGCATCACTATTAGCCCGACTTATTCAACGGGCATCGGCGTACGTTGTGTTTTGGGCTGATGGCGCGCGGGATCCCGCGTCTGTTCTGACGCGTGTGGATCGGGATTGTTCGGTCGGCGCTGGAGGAAGGGGAGCGGGCTCGTCGGGGCGTCGCAGCCCCGTCGTTCCGGCCGGTGCCGGGGCGAGCGCAGTGGCAAGATGGCGGATCAGGTCGGCTTCGGGATAGGCGGCGATGCGATCGCGCACGATCTCCGAACGCCCCTGACGCGTCTACGCGCGCGACTGGAACGCAGCCGAACGGGCGCGCACTCCCCGGCGGAGCTTGAGGAGGTGATCGACCAGAGCCTCGTCTAGCTCGATCAGACCCTGTCGATCATCACCGCCGTCCTGCGCATCGGCGGGATTCAGCACAAACATCGCTGTGCCGCATTTTCGCGAGTCGACGTGGCGCAAGTCCTGGCGGAGGCCGCCGAGCTTTATGAGCCGATCGCGGAGGACAAGAGCATCCGGATCTGCCTTGAGGTCACTCATCCGTTTCCGCTCCTCACCGGCGACCGCGACCTCCTGTTCGAAGCCGTGACCAACCTCATTGACAACGCTGTCAAGTTCACACCGGCGTGCAGTTTGGTACGCCTTGAGGTGTCGCGGCGAGGCGCGATCTGCATCCTGGCCGTCGAGGATACGGGGCCCGGCACTCCTCCGGCGGAACGTGATCAGGTCTTTCGGCGGTTCTATCGCGCCGAGCCCGCACGTCACACCGTCGGCAACGGCCTCGGCCTTGGGCTCGTAGCCGCTATCGTCGAGTTGCACGGGTTCCAGGCCGTCATCACCGACGCGCCCGGAGGTGGCTGCGGTTTCGAAATTCTCTGCCCGGCGACGATCGATCGGGGTGATCTGCCGACCGCCGCCGATATGTCCGTCTAGGTCAGCTCAGCTAAACTCTGGTTTAGTCTGGAACGGCTCTGATCTAGCGCCGGTTTTCGGCCTGTGTTGCTGCTGCCCTGGTGCGTGAGCAGAGCACAAGCCTCCGCCATCAGCCGCGAGTCCTTTCATGCAATTTTTCCGCCTGCTCCCGGTCGTTCTGCTTGCCGGATCCGCCCTCTGCACGCCGGCCCTTGCACTGTCCGGAGCGACATCGGACTCCGGCGTGAGCACGGGTGCTGGCGGCCCTCGCACCGGGGTACGCTCGGCTCCCTCGTCGGCGCAGAACGCCATGACGGTGTTCTCGCGTATCGAGCTTGCACAGGCGAGCCAGACCGAACCGGGCGGCCAGAAGTCGCCAACCGAGCGACAGCAGGGGGCAGGCGGTCAGATCGGCGACATCCGTCAATCGTCGCAGACGCAGGTGACCGGCCAGCAACCGATCGGGCCCTTCCCGACGAACGAGATCAGCCAGCAGCCCTGGATCGATCTCGGGGCCGGCGAAGAGGGACGCAAGAAGGACGTGGCTGCCCTGCAGCAGACCCTGACCGAGCTGCAGCAGCTCCAGCTTCAGACCAAGCAGGCGCACTGGAACGCCTCCGGTACCCTATACTACCCCCTGCACCTCCTGCTGCAGGAGCACTACGAGGGCCTGTCGAAATACGCCGACACTATCGCGGAGCGGCTCCTGGCTGTCGGCGCCTCGGCGGACGGGCGGCCCAACACCATCGTGAAGACCTCCGGTGTGCCGGAGATCCCCGGCGGCTTCCTCGACGATGCCCAGATCCTGGTGTGGTTTACCAACGCCTACAAGCGGGTCGGCGAGGAGGTGAATACCGCCATCAAGGCCACCGAGAAGGTCGATCCCACCACCTCGAACCTGTTGCAGGAGGTTGAGCACGGGGTCGCCAAGTACCAGTGGCAGATGCGGGCCCAGCTCCAGCGCACGGGCACGGACCCGAATACCGGCTGGGATCTCAACAACAACAAGCCCGTCGAACTTCCGTCCCATGCCCCGGCGGGCAGCCCGAACCAGCGCTGACAAACAGGCAGCCCGGTCCTGCAAGCCAGGACCGGGCTGCCGTTCGTCACCGAACGCCTAAGCTAGGACGGCCCCATCCATGCGTGCCTTCATCGACCTGACCGAGCGCGAGTTGCTCGCCCTGGCGATCGCCAGCGAGGAGGAGGACGGCCGCATCTACGCCGACTTCGCCCATGAACTGCGAAGCGATTACCCCGACAGTGCCCAGATGTTCAGCGACATGGCCGATAAGGAGAACGAGCATCGCCGCAAGCTGATCGACCTGTTCCAGTCCCGCTTCGACGCGCACATCCCGCTCGTGCGACGCCAGGACGTGCGGGGCTGGGTGCAGCGCAAGCCTGTCTGGCAGGTCCGCGCTCAAGGTATCGAGGCCGTGCGCCGCCACGTGCAGCAAATGGAGCACGACGCCGCGCGCTTCTATCAGCAGGCGGCAGCCCGCGCCTCGGATGCCGGCATACGCAAACTGCTCGGTGACTTGGCCGCCGATGAGCTCCAGCACGAGCGAGCGGCCGAGGAGATCCAGCAAAAGCGCCTGCCCGGCGAAGGCCGGGCGTCCGAGGATGAGAGCGCGCAACGCCGCTTCGTTCTGCAGGTGATCCAGCCCGGCCTTGTCGGTCTAATGGATGGCTCGGTCTCGACGCTCGCGCCGGTCTTTGCGGCGGCCTTCGCTACGCGTGATCCCTGGAACGCCTTCTTGGTCGGCTTAGCGGCTTCGCTAGGGGCGGGCATCAGTATGGGGTTTGCCGAGGCGCTGGCCGACGACGGCAAGCTGTCCGGTCGGGGCACTCCGCTGCTACGAGGTTTGGTGTGCGGCCTGATGACGATCGCTGGCGGCATCGGTCACACGCTGCCCTACCTCATCAACGATTTCGTGATGGCCACCATCGCCGCAGGCGTCGTCGTGGTCATCGAGCTGTTGGCCATCGCCTGGGTGCAGTGGCGGTTCATGGAGACGCCGCCCTTCGCGGCTGCGGCCAAGGTCATGCTGGGAGGAACCCTGGTGCTCGCCACCGGCATCCTCATCGGCAACGCGTGAGGTTTCGCCATGCAACCTGTGAACCCTCGTGCGGACCGCTACGATGCCGTCACCATCGCGTTCCACTGGGCGACGGCTGTGTTGGTCGTGGCTCAGTGGATCGGGGCTCAGGTCATCGACCTGTTCCCGGCTGGTTCTCCCCGCGTCGACGCGCGCTCGGTGCACATCACCGGAGGATTGCTCCTGGCCGTGCTGTTCCTGATGAGGCTCGCTTGGCGCGCCACACGCGGGCGTCGCTTGCCGCCGGCGGATACCGGCGCCCTGAACCTGCTCGCAAAGGGCACGCACTGGGGACTCTATGCCCTGCTCGTGATGATGGTGCTCGTGGGCATGTTTCTCGTGTGGGTGCGCGGCGACAGCCTCTTCAACTTGTACAGTGTCCCCGCTTACGATCCCGGAAACCGAGCCCTGTCCCACCAGGTGCAGGAACTGCACGGGACCATCGGCTGGATGATCTTGGCGCTGGCGGGCTTGCACGCCGCAGCGGCGCTGATTCACCGCTACGTCTGGAGAGACGACGTGCTCGGCCGCATGCTGCCGGGGAGCTGGGCTCGCCGTCCCACGCCCGTCCTTTCCGCGGCCGGTGCGCAATCTCAGCCCGAAGGTATTGCGACAAGCGCAGCGTCACAGGCCGGCCGAACGCCGCAGCGCCAGCCGTAGGACCGCTGGCGCGATCAGGAAACGCCTGCCCCCTTTGCCGATGCCCCTGCATTGCTCTGCCCCAAACGGGAGATCCAAATGGCTGCCGATCCAAACGCCCACAAGCTCGTACCCGCTCACATTGGTGACGCGAAGATCCTGCGCGGCCCAGGTGGTGAGACTCATCAAGTCGCCGGTGGTGACGTTCCGTTCCTGACCACGCAGCAGGGCGTCCCCGTCGCCGACGATCAGAACTCCCTGAAGGTCGGCGCCCGCGGCCCAACCCTGCTGCAGGATTTTCACTTTCGCGAAAAGCTCTTCCATTTCGACCACGAGCGCATTCCGGAGCGCGTCGTGCACGCTCGGGGCTTTGGCGCACACGGCTACTTCGAGACCACCGAGACGCTGTCTGAGATCACGCGTGCCGATCTCTTCCAGCGTGTCGGCGAGCGCACACCGGTCTTCGTGCGCTTCTCCACGGTCGCCGGCAACAAGGGATCCTCCGACCTTGCGCGTGACGTGCGCGGCTTTGCCGTCAAGTTTTACACCAAGGAAGGCAATTGGGATCTCGTCGGCAACAACATCCCGGTCTTCTTCATCCAGGACGCGATCAAGTTCCCCGACATGGTGCATGCCGCCAAGCAGGAGCCGGACCGCGGCTTTCCGCAGGCACAGACGGCGCATGATAACTTTTGGGATTTCATCTCCTTGAGCCCGGAGGCCATGCATATGGCTCTCTGGATCATGTCCGACCGGACGATCCCGCGCTCCTTCCGCTTAATGGAAGGATTCGGGGTCCATACCTTCCAGCTGGTGAACGGGACGGGAAAATCCACGTTCGTCAAGTTCCACTGGAAACCGAAACTCGGCCTACAGTCGGTGGTCTGGAATGAGGCCGTGAAAGTAAATGGAGCAGATTTCGACTATCACCGCCGTGATCTGTGGAATGCGATTGAGGCCGGTGATTTTCCCGAATGGGAGCTCGGCCTTCAGCTCTTCGACGAGGATTTCGCCAAGTCGTTCGCCTTCGATGTCCTCGATGCCACGAAGCTCATTCCGGAAGAGCTCGTACCGATCCAGCGCGTCGGACGGCTCGTCCTCGATCGAAACGTGGACAACTTCTTCGCCGAAACCGAGCAGGTGGCGTTCTGCACGCAGAACATCGTGCCCGGCATCGATTTCACCAACGACCCGCTCCTACAGGGGCGTAACTTTTCTTATCTTGACACGCAGGTGAAGCGGCTGGGTGGCCCGAACTTCACGCACATCCCGATCAATGCGCCCAAGTGCCCGTTCCATACGTTCCAGCAGGATGGTCACATGGCCCTGCACAACCGAAGGGCCGGGCAAATTACGAGCCGAATTCCTGGGGCGGGACGGCGGGCGGGCCCCGGGAGGCCCCGGATCGCGGCTTCCGCAGCGCTCCGGTTGAGGAGAGTGGCCACAAACTGCGCATCCGGGCCGAGCTGTTTGCCGACCATTACAGCCAGGCGCGGCAGTTCTACGTAAGTCAGACGCTGCCGGAGCAGACCCACATCAAGGATGCATTCGTGTTCGAACTAAGCAAGGTCGAGACACCCGCCATCCGTGCGAGGATGATCTCACATCTACTGAATGTCGACGAGGAACTGGCCAGGAAGGTTGCCGACGGTCTTGGGCTGAAGACGCTGCCATCTGCGGCGGAACCGGCGCGTCCGGTTCGAAAGGACCTTCCGGCCTCGCCGGCCCTGAGCATCGTTCAGAACGGACCGACGCACCTCAAGGGACGCAAGGTGGGAGCTCTGGTCACGGACGGGGTCGATGCCGAACTGTTGAAGACCTTGCAGAAGGCTCTCGCGGCGGAGGGCGCAATGCTGGAACTCGTCGCGCCGACCGTCGGCGGTGTAACGGCGAGCGACGGTAGTACCGTTGCAACGCAGCAGAAGATCAACGGCGGTCCTTCGGTTCTGTACGATGCCGTGGCACTTCTACCCTCCGGTGCGGGCGGAACGCTGCTGGCGCAGGAGGCCACAGCGCGAGATTTCGTCAGCGATGCCTTCGCGCACGCCAAGTTCATCGCTTGGGTAGAGACCGCACAGCCGCTCTTCGAGAAGGCGGGTGTCACCGAGCTGGATGACGGTTGCATCGAGTTGAAAAGTCCCAGCGACATCACGGCGTTCGTTCTGCGGTGTGGCAAGCTGCGGTACTGGGAACGCGAGCCGGTGGTGCATGCCGGCTGTCCGTGACATCGGCAGCAGGCCCATCGGCAGCAGGCCGTCGGCCCCTCCGAACCGGTCCCGTCCGTTCGTGAGACCTTGGCTAGCGAGGGCCATAGCTGGGGCCGCGAGACACCCGCCCGAACGACCTTCGAAAATTGGCTACGGATCGAAACGGGAACGGGAGCACCGTAGGGTCGGACATGGCGGGCGTGGCGGGCTCGATCTGGTTTGAGGACTTGGCGTCAGCACCCAACCCCTAAGCCCTATCAATGCCTTACGCTACGCTCGCCACCCGAGGTCCACTGCCCTCGTGAGTAAAACGGGTTAGAACGACTCCAGTCTGATCCGGAATGCGCTCAAGCTCCGCCGTGCTGGCTCACGACGAACACAGCACGTGACCGGGATGCACCTTGTTTGACCGGTCTGACGGTGGGGTGGAGCGATGCACTTCGGCTGAGCAACTCTTGGACAAGAGCATGCGCAGGCCGGCGTGCGGATGGATGGTGTTACAGCCTACCTTTATGCCAGCCCAAAGCCGCCGGGCGACACGTTCGCTCGGACCCGACGATCAAGCGACCGCGAAGGCCCGAGCCGGTAGGCGCGACATATCCGGGGAGGCGGCAACCATGCCGGAGATCTCGACCCGCAATGCGTTCTTGCCCGACGCCTTCACCGCGTACATGACATGGTCGGCTGCCTTCAGCGCAGAGACCCAGTCGTGACGACGTTCCGGTTGCAGGACCAGCGCACCGATGCTGGCGGTCGCAGGAACGGGCGCGGACCACAGGTCATCCGTTAATCGCCGGTGCACGGCCTCGATCCTGGACCGCGCGGCCTCCGCCGTATCGGCTTCCAGCAGCAGCACGAACTCGTCGCCACCCAGCCGCCCAAGCCGTTCTCGGCCGTCGAGAGACGCTGCGGCGATTTCAGCGAACGCCCTCAGCACCGCGTCGCCCGCGGCATGCCCGCCCGTGTCGTTGACGACCTTGAAGTCGTCGATGTCAGCGAGCGCCAGTACGGTGACGCGTTGATCGCACGGCTCGGCCTCCAGAATCGACCGCGCATGCTCCTCGAAGGCCGCCCTGTTCAGCGCACCCGTCAGTCCGTCGTGCCGGGCCGCGGTCCGCTCGCGGTCGTATGCCGAGCGCAGGGTGCAGACAGCCCAGACGACGAACGCGTTCGTGCCCAGGCGCAGGATGCCCCGGAGGATCGCAAGGACCGGTGGTAGCCCCGCGTCGCCGGCGTGCGGCGTGGACACGTTCAGCAGCGCCGCGGCGAGCGCAACGCTGCAGGCCTCGCGCGGACCGAGCCGCCAGCCCGCGAAGGTAATGAGCGGGATGAAGAGCGCCGCCATCCCCGCCTCCGGGACGCCTCGGTCGGCGGCGGCGAGGATCAAGCAGGCCGCAACCAGCGCGGCCCACATCCCTGCCTTCCGCCAAGCTTGGAGCGTGTCGAGCGGATCTCGTGGCGTCGGTTCTCTGCCGGGCATGGTTGCCGCTCCCGCTGGATCATCCTTGGCGGCACCCGCCATCGCGACACGACGATCGGAGCGAAATCTTAACGTAATCCTGGGCGCATCAGCCGAACGGCCCGGACCCGCGCCTTTTACCTGGCCTTTCGGATCCTCGCGCCGATCCGTCCTGGAGGCCGCCCGCGACCGCCGTCCCGATTCCGGCCCGTGTTCGGGATCTCACCTTGGTCACCCGCCGGAACGGGCACGTCTCCGGACGCGCTTGTTCGGCGGCGAGCGGCGAGCGGCTAGGCGAATGGTCGTCGAACCGTGGTGCACCCACGCAGCGATGAATCGAAAGCCACGGCGTCGCTCAGGACGGATTTTGGAGCAATCCGACCGCTGACCGGCATGGTTCGCCGTTACGACTGGGCTTCGCGCTGCGAACACTGCCGGATCGCGGCGCCAGCCGGGCACTTGGAACCGCCACTGTCATCGGATGGCTGCGCACGAGTGGGCCAAGGGCGGTCTCGTCACCGGACGGGCCCGTGGCGGGCGAGCGCTTCCGCGCCTACGGGGCCGACACGCTGGTCCAAAGCCTGACGCGGCGACACACTCATCCTGGACAACCTCGGCGCTCACAAGGTCGCGGGCGTACGCGAGGCCATCGAGGCAGCCGAAGCCTGGCTCCTGTACTCCCGCCATACTCCCCTGAGTTCAAACCGATTGAATGTACCTGCGAGAAACCGGAAGCGCTCCTGCGCAGCGCGGCGACCGAGACCGACGGCGATCTTCGTGAGACGATCCACAAAGCCTTCTTCGCTTCCAGGCGGAGAAGTACCGCAACCACTTCACGGCTGCCGTCTCCGAGGATCATGCTTGTTGTTCCGGCTGATCGGGCCCTGCAGTTTCGGGCGCCTACGGCATTGCGGTGTCGCTCATGATGACGATCAAAAGCGTTTTGGCGGGGCTGATCGCCTTGCGCTGGAGCTTGAACCCATTGTTCGAGCCGGGATGCAATGGCTTCTGACTGATTGTAAACCTAACCTTCTTCAGCGCTTACACCCTGAAGCTATTCGAAGGCGGCCGGCTACCGCTGCTGGTGGCGGCAGGGGTGGGCTGCCTGATGCAGACCAGCCGGCACCCCACGTAGCCCCTGGAGGCGACCCGGGCCAACTACCGGCCTGGTCGAGTGGTCCGCGAGGTTGCGGAAGAGCGTAGCGGTTATCATGGGCCACGACGGTTCGGGCATCGCCCGGTGGGCTATGACTACGGTCCGGTTTTCTACCCCTACGTCTGACGTCGAGCAGTCGGTTTTGCGGGTGTCGACGACTCGTTACCTCCCGTGCCTTGAGGCCGGTTCAGGATCCACGCCGCCCTTCGGCGACTCCCTGTCGGTCGCCCGGTACCCGCGGAGCCAGCCCGAAATCCACCCTGTCACCCAGAACGCGGCGACCGGACATGATCCGCTGTAACGTTTGGCTGTCGGCCCCACCCAGGCGGGCCTCGTCCTCCATGCGGCGCAGCCGCTCCACCATCAGGCCTACGGCTGCCCCGGAGACGTCTGCCTCTTCGGCCAGGGTCAGCACCAGCCACGTGATCTCGTCGTCGGCATTCTCGGTCATTCGCATAACACGGGTTGAGGGAAAGGGCTGGCTGGCGGCCGGTGGCAGATAGGCATCGACATCGCGGACCGCAGCGGGGCCACCCGGCGAGCCTGTGCGGCCAGATGCCCGGCTCGGTGGGGGGAACTCTGACCGCGGGCGAGCCTGGCCTGATGGTGCGTCCAGGGCCTACGCGGCGGACGTCTCCGCCAAGCCGAGAGACTCGACGAGGAACGAGCGGGCACGGCTGACCCGGCTCTTCATGGTGCCGACCTGGCACCCCATCACCTCGGCCGCGGCCTCGTAGGTCATGCCCCGGGCCGCGACCAGCATCAGAGCCTCACGCTGCAACGGGGGCAACCCGCCGAGGTGCTTCCAGACCGTCCTGAGGTCGGAGCCGTGCTCCTGGGCGGCTGGCGCCGTCAGCTGCGCGGCCATGGCACCGTCGGCATCCTCGACCTCGCGCCTGCGCCTGCGACACTCCGTGTAGAAATGGTTGCGCAAGATAGTGCACAGCCAAGCCATCAGGTTCGTGCCGGACTGGAACCGGTGCTGGTTGGCCCACGCCTTCAGCAGCGTCTCCTGCACGAGGTCCTCCGCCTGCGTCGGGTCGACCCCGAGCGATAGCGCGAAGGCCCGCAAGCCCGGAACGGCGCTCATGAGCCCGTTCCGGAAGGCGGCTCCGGCCGCCGCCGCCTCGCGCGCGAGGGCGCCGTCGAGACGGGAAAGCAGGTCGAGCACGCGGCCCGGGAGGTCGCCCGCTTCGACGCCGGCGTAGGCTGCCCGCAACTCGGCGCCGATGTGGTCGCGCACCGACGCAGGCAAACTGCGAGCCGACATCGCAGACGCGTCTTCGCCCGCGACGGGTCGGCGACAGTGTTTCCCGGAACGCATCGAAGAGCCCCCTCCTGACGCCTGCCGGCCTTTCTCGGAGGCGGCAATCAAGCCGGGACCTTCTGGCGACGCGTCGATGAACGGAGACTGAGGCCGCCGTTCAGGTCGGCACCCTGCCGGGCGTCACGGCCCCGGCGCCGCGGGGATGGCTGCGCCCCCGGCTTCCGGCACGGCCGTCCCGCCGAGCGGGACGGTGATGACGCAGAACAGGCCGGCGGCTGCGAAGTTGAGCTTGATCTCGCCCCCGAGTTCCTGCGCGAGGCCACGCTGTACCAGGCGGGAGCCGCCCCCCGGTGTAGGCAGCGTGACGGGCGGGCCGCTGTTCTCGGCCAACTCGATCAGCAGGTGCGGCGCGCCCGCGATCCGCACCATCCTCCAGCGTACGAAGAGGCGCCCCTCCGGAACAGACGGCGCGCCATAAACCCCGCAGACGCCGAATTTGGCCGCGTGCACACGCCGGGTCTCGACCACGAGCGTTGCGTCCCGCTTGGCCCGAGCCGGCAGCCTTCCGGCATCGGCCCGCCGCGCGGCATGGGCGTGGTACGTCGACGGGGCGAACGGCAGCACCCTGCAGATCGGCTCGACCCCGTAGAGCGCGCGGTGACCGTCGATGAAGGCGATCATCGCTTGAACCGGAGGTTGAGCTTCGAATGGGCAAAACACGCCGATGCCCTCCTCAGGATCTCGTTGGCTTGCCGGAGTTCGCGCACCTCCCGCTCCAGCACCTTGATCCGCTCGCGCTCTTCGCTCGTGGGACCGGCCCGCCTTGGCCCCGCTCGGCTTGCCGGATCCAGTTGCGCAGCGTCTCACCCGAGCAGCTGATCTTGCCGGCAATCGACGGGACCGCAAACCATCGCGAGCCGTGCTCGCTCTCGTGCTCCCGCACCAGCCGGACGGTCCGCTCGCGAGCCTGAAGGGAGAAGGGTGGGGTACGCTTCGTCATGGCTATGGGCCCGACGACGGTCGGCGTGCTCGATCTCGGCGCGGACCGCTTCGGCCTCGGGATTTGCGACCCCCGCTGCGAGCATCTCGCGCCGGGCAAGGTTCGGGCCGCCCGCCAGCGCGCGAAATTGCGCGGGCCACGACGGGCCACCGGGGTCGAACAGCGCCGTCCGAACGACGCTTCCATGCCCCGTCGTCGTCTCGTAATTATCACGTCCTCACGATGCGGATCCGGCCGATCCCCCGCCGTGCCCTCCCTCGCCGAGGAAGCCGACCAGATCGGTCATCGCCGGATAGGCCGCCCGGCAAATCAGGGTCGTGGCTCGGCGCTCCTGAACGACCAGTCCGGTATGGATCAGACGGTGCAGATGATGGGAGAGCGTCGAGGCCGGGACGTCGACGCGCTGCTGGAGGGCACCGACCGGCAAACCGTCATGGCCCGCCCGGACGAGCGTACGGTACACCTTTAGGCGGGTCAGATTGCCGAGCGCCTCCAATTGTCGTGCCGCTAATTCGATCTCCATGGAATTAGCATGAAGAAGCGTAACGGGCCGCGCAACCCCTGACTCGATGCGTCGAGCACGACCGCACCGCTATCGGCATTCGGCGAGGCGCGTCGATGCCGGAGGGTGCGATCCTTCGCGACCGCGGCGGGGCTCCTTCGCGTTCGGAAGTCTCGCCCCATCAGCTCGGCGCGACGTCGTGAGGGTGTCGGATCCACCGACATCGGCGTCGAGATCGGCCGCGAGGCGACGCGTGACCACGCCGCCCGGCTCCATCCTCCGGCACGCCGGGCGGACTCGAACCGTCGCCGGTTCCACCGTTTACTTCGATTATTGGCGGCATAGCGGCAATCCCGACGCGGCGACCCCGAAGTGCCCTTATGGGGACGGCTCGGGCCGCACGACCGAGCGCTCTCCGCTCGCGGCAAATTTCCCAGTCTCCGGCTCTCGGATCATGCCCGGGGATCGCGACCCATAACGGATTACGCGTAGCGATACCCGTTACGGGTGCCATACGGATTCCGGAACCCGGAAGGCTGATCCTTCGCCGGGCCGCGGCTCCCGCGGCGAAGCGGAAGCCGGCCTGTCCCGGCCCGCCGCGTCCGGGCGCCGGTCGCACGGGCCGCTCGGAAGAACGGTCACGTGTCGTCCCGCTCGTCGCCACCGTTCGGCGCCAGGCCGACGAGGACGCACGGGTCCAAGTCCCAGTCGTCGAACCCGGGATCGAGCAGGCCCACCCCGTCCGCCGACAAGGCGTAGAACGCCTCGTAGGGGTTCGCGTCCCAGCGCGGGGCCGCCGTCGGCGGCTCGTCCCGGGGGACGTTCCCCCGGCCGATCCGGGCCCGCGGGGAACTCGCCACCGCGCGCGCTCGCCGGGCGCTTCCGGAGCGACCGGGACGACCGGTCCCGGGTGAGGCGACGCGCGGCCGGGGAGCCAGCGAGACGCGGTTCGGCTTCGTGCGGTTCAACATCGCTCTGGTCCTTTCCGTCAGGCGCGGAGGCGGGCGGGTTGCGTGGCGCGGAGGCGAGCGGTCGCCACCGGCGTCGGGCGGGCATTGCGGAGGCGTCCGCCGGCGGCCACGGTGGTCCCGACGGCCGCGCCCTGGAGGGCCGGGTCGCCCAGGGCGGCGGCACAGTCGAGGAGCCGCTCGTGCAGGTCACGGTCCCGAGCCGGGGAGAGCGGCGACATGAGCGCGGTCAGGTCACCCGCCTCGAAGCGCTCGGCGTCCGGATCCGCCGAGACGGCGAGGAGTGTGGCCGCGAGCGCGACCGCCGCGTACCGCATGCCCTCGCCGAGATCGCCCGCGAGCAGCCGCATCTGTTCCAGCGGCGAGAGCCTCGGCAGCCTGAGCGGCAGGACGCGCGGGGCGATCCGCCAGGCTGGCTGGCCGAGCTCGCTGTCGCACCGAAGGTGCCACGCCCCCGACGCGGTCGCGTGCAGGGCCTGGGCCGCGGTCAGCCGGCACGCCGTGGCCACGACGCGCAGGTGTCCGGGTTTGCCCGGACCGCCCTCGCGAAGCAGGTCCGTCGGCAGGACGGCGATCACGTCGCCTTCCGACCGTGCCGCCAGTCCCGAGAGGACGGCCGCCGCGTCGCGGGGATCGGGGCGGAGCAGGTCGAACGATCCCGAGAGGCGTGCCAGGCCACAGGCCTGGGCGCCGTTGGCGCCGACCGCGACGACGGTCGGACGGGTACCGGCGGCGGTCAGGCCGCCGGCCACCAGCGCTGCGGCCAGCAGGCCGGTGCGGTCGTTGGAATGGATGGTCGCGATCACGGCGTCCTCCTTTGGGCCGATGCATCGAGGGAATCCTGCCATCCTTATTTCTGTAAGTCTAGAAATACCGAAATTACTGGTTATCGGATCCCTGGCCGCGCTCGCTGACAGTCTATCGGGTCACTCGCGTTCCCACGGTCGTGCCGATCACCGTCATCGTCCCGCTCTCCCCCTGTGTCGCACCGCTGGCCCGTCCCGGCACCGGCTCGGTTCCGGGCGCCCGCCGCACCGGCATGCCGGACGGAGCCGCCTCTCGCCGGCGCTCCGGGTCATCCGTGCGACAATGCATGGCGCGTGAAGCTCCAAGGACCGGCGTACTTCGCGCGGGATAAGCCGATGCCGCCGCCTTGCACGTTCGGAGGGTGCGGACCTGCCTCGTGCCGGTCGTGGCGAGCGTATCCCCGGAGCGGCGGCACCGAGCCACCTCGCGCACATGCGTAAGTAATCCTGCGGACCCAAATCAGTAAGACTACGCTGCCGTTAACCATGACGGAAATCAGGCTCTTGATAACGAGCAGAATATGCTGTTCATTTCCGCTCTTTTGCCTTACGATTCACGGATCAATCACAACCCGTCCGACGTCGCGCGCCCGGTGGCCATTCCACCGGGCGTGCGACGTCCGGATTCCGTCATGGAGATTGCCCTTGATCTCTGCCTTCTTTGGCTCCGCCGGCCGGACCCATGCCGCCTACGCCGCGCTCCTCCTCGCCGACGCCTATGGCGTTCTCAGCCGGCCCGTCACGCTCCTCCGCGTCAGGTTCCCCGAGGAGGCGCCGTTGCCGGTCCGGACCGTCACGGAGGAGGGCCTCACCGTGATCGAGCGCGAGGCGCGCGACGCACGCGAGGCGGGCGAGATTGCGGCCGAGGCCGTGGGGCGGGACGATGATCTCGTCCTCGACCTGCCCGCGGCGTGCCTGGGGAACCTCGGGCTGAGGGCGCGCATCGACGCGCCGGTTCTGCCGGTTGGTCCGACCCCCTTCGAGGAGCATGCCGCGGCGTCGGCGCTCGCGGGCATGAACCCGTCGGAGGACTTCGGTCTGGACGTCGTCTCGACGCCCTGGCTTCTCGGCTGCGGCCGCAGCGGCGGCGCCTCGGCCGCCGACGCGTTCGGCCGCGTCATGCGCGGGCACGAGGCGCTCGTGCCGGGTCGAGGTCGTGTCCGGACTCTGCCGATGGTCGTGCCGGCGTTCGGCCGCGGGGAGGCACAGCGCATCGCCGAAGGGGATCGCACGAGCCGCAGCCTCGTGGCCTCCGTGGCCCTGCTCGCGGCCCTGCGCGCCGCCGCCGAGGAGCCGCGCGCCGACGCGGTCGACCCCGCCGCCTACGCCGCCGCCCTCGGCGTCGACGCCGAGCAGGCACGAAGCCCGGACGAACGGGAGGCCGGCGATCGGCTGCGCGACCTCGCCGACGAACTCCAGGGCATCCGCGATCAGGTCAAGCCGACGCCGGATGACTTGCAGGGCGCCCCACGCTTGGAGCGGTGGCGGTCTGCCACCCGGTCCGTGAGGGTGCTCACCGGCGACGTCTACGGCCATCCGAACTTCCCCGATGGGCGGCGCATCACGACCAGCGACCTGTATGCCTCCGATGGCCGGCGCTGGGCGCGCACCTTGTCGAGGTACTTCGTCCTGGGACACCCCGACGCCGGCGCCGAGCGCCTCGACCGGCACTAGCCCTCCGACATCCCGTCCGACGAACCCCGCCCGCGCGCCTCGGCACGCGGGAGCGGGGCCGTCTTGCCCATCGCGAGCCCGGAGGACGCATGCGCCCGAGCGACGACACCCAGCCCTCCGACCCGACTTCCCTGCGCTGCGAGCTGGCCCGGGGATGCCACCCGCTCGCGCTCTGGCGCACGGAACCGCTTCCGAACATCGCGGCCGCCGCGATCCAGGAGGTCCGCCGAGCCCTCGCCGGTGGCGTCTGCCTGCATCACAAGTCCTGGCCCGCGGCCCGGAGAGGCGAGGCCGCGGCCGCCATTGCCGTCACGCTCGACCTCACCCGGGGCACCGAACCGGATCCCGCCGTCGTGGACCTCGCGCTCTCAGCGGTGCTCGTCGCCGCCTGGCGGGGGGATGCGGCGGCGCGCACCGTCCTCGCCCACGTTCTCGCCAGGCTGTCGCCCGACCGGCGCGGCGGTGGTCCAGTCCGACGCGAAAGGTCGCGGCCCAGGCGCCGCCCCCCGCCGCGGCGGTGACCGCCGCCGCCTCCCGAACAGCGAGACGATCCTGAGAACCCAGGAGCCAAACACGTGCGAATCTGGACTTTCAGCGACTTGCACCGCGACCTGTCGCGGGCGCCCTGGACACCCGCGCACATCCCCGACGCCGACGTCGCCGTCGTCGCGGGCGACGTCGGGCAGGGCCTGGCGGACACCGTCCTCTGGCTGGGCCAAACCATCCGTCCGCTCATGCCGGTCCTGGTCGTCGCGGGAAACCATGAATTCTACGGCTCGGCCGTGGACGAGGAGCGCGCGCTCGGGCGCCGGGCCGCGGAACGGCACGGCGTGACCCTGCTCGACGACGATACCGTCGAGATCGGCGGCGTCGCCTTCTCCGGGGGCACGCTCTGGACCGACTACGGCCTCGACGGCGACCGCCGGCGGGCCATGGCGGCCGCGCAGGCCGGTCTCAACGACCACCGCTGCGTGGCGACGACCCGAAATCCGGGTTGGCGCACCTTCCGGCCGGGGGATGCGGCTGCCCTGCACGCCACCACCCGCGGCTTCCTGCACCGCGCGCTGCTGGAGGTCGACCCGCCGGACGCGCGGGCGCGACCGCACGTCGTGGTCACGCACCACGCCCCGGCCCGTGCCTCACTCGACCCGAGCTTTGCCGGAAGCGTGCTGAACCCGGCCTTCGCGAGCGACCTCGGCGACCTCATCGCCGCCGGCCGCCCGGACCTCTGGCTTCACGGCCACGTCCACGCCCGTCGCGACCACCGGATCGGCCCGACCCGGATCCTGTGCAACCCCCTCGGCTACGACGGCGAGAACCCCGCCTTCGACCCGGCCTGCGTCGTCGAGGTGCCGTCGTAGGCCGCCCCCGCGGATGCGTGCCGCGAAACGGGACCCGCCGCGACCCGGACCCGGACCCCGACCCCCCCTCGGAGCAAGGCGACCATGCCCCACCTGACCTTCCTGCGCGACGACCTGAACGAGGCGGAGACCGGGGATGTCGCCGCCGACGAGCGCCGTCCCGCGACCGAGACGCTCGCGGCCTTCGCGCTCGAAGCGGCGCTCTCGCCCGCCCAGCGCCGCCGCATCGCCGCCGATCCCGCCTTCGCCCTCGTCGTCCAGGTCCCGGCCGCCGACTGGGTCGAACCGATCCGCGAGGCGTGCGGGCGCTTGGCGGATTGGGGCTTCGTGGCGGCGCGCTCCGGCGGGTCGAGAACCGAAGATCGTCCGGACCGTGGCAACGACCGGGTGGCGGACCGGCTCGCCCGCGGCGACCGGGTGCTCGGCGTCTCGCAATCGCCCACGCGGTACCTGCCTTCGGCCCTCGTCGCCGCGGCGGACCTGCACGTGCGGCTTCCGGGCGCGACCGACGCGGTCGTCGCGCGCGTCGTGCGGGCGGCCACCGGGCGGCGTCCGACCCTGCCGCCCGGGATCGCGCGCGGTCTGGACTACTTCGAGATCGCCGCCGCGGTGCGCGGGACGACGGCGCGGGCCTGCGTGGCGCGTCTCGCCGCGGCGGCGCGCTCGAAGGCCACCGCGGATCCGACCGTCGGGTCGGCGCCCGACTTCGCCACCCTGGTCGGCTACGGCGAGGCGCATGCCTGGGGCACGCGCCTCATCGACGAACTCGCAACTTGGCGCGCCTCCGGCGGCACGACCGCATTCCAGAGGCTCGACCGACACGTCGCCCTCACTTCCGCTCCAGGACTAGGAAAGTCTTCTTTCGTCCGCTCGCTCGCGAAGGCCGCGGGCCTGCCGCTGGTCGCGACCTCGGTCGGCGCCTGGTTCACCGGATCCGACGGACACCTGGGTGGCGTGCTCCGCGCCTGGGATGCCGCGTACACGCACGCGTGCGCGCTGGCGCCTAGCATTTTATTCCTAGACGAGGCTGATAGTATTCCTAACAGGGCGACGATGGACAACCACGCGCGCGAGTGGTGGACCCCCTTGTGCACGAGCATTTTGCTCGGTTTCGATGCGCTCAACGCGCCCGGCGCCCCCGAGGTGTGCATCATCGCGGCGACGAACCACGGCGACAGGCTCGACCCCGCCCTCGTCCGGCCCGGACGGCTGAGCCGGGTGATCGAGATCAAGCCGCCCTCGGCCGCCGACCTAGCGGTCATCTTCCGGCACCACCTCGACGATGGCGAGGTGCCCGGCATGGACCTCGCGCCGCTCGGCGAGCTCGCGCTCGGCGCCAGCGGCGCGCAGGTCGCCGGGTGGGTGTCCGAGGCCCGTGCCGACGCGCGTGCCGCCGGACGACCGATGCGGCCGGAGGACCTGTTCGGCCGCGTCGCGCCGCCGGATCAGGGGAGCCCGGCCGACCGACGTCGAAGCGCGTTCCACGAGGCGGGGCACGCCGTGGCGTTCGAGCGGATCGGCGCTCGCGTCGCCCAGGTCGACCTCGTCCCGCGCAGGGATTCGCTGGGGGCCACATCCGTGGCGGCCCACATCGGCCAGTCGCCGACCCGCGCGGAGATCGAGGGCCTCGCGGTCGCGCTCCTGTGCGGACGGGCCGCCGAGATCCTGTTCCTCGGGGAGCCCAGCGCCGGGGCGGGCGGCGACAGCCGCTCGGACCTCGCGCGCGTGACGACCCTGATCGCCGGGGCCCATGCCTCCCTCGGCCTGGGCGACCGGCTGGCGTATCGCGGCGCCCCCCACGAAGTCGCGGTCGCGCTGTCGCTCGACACCAGGCTCCTCGAAGCGGTCGAGCGCGACCTCGCCCGGCTGAGCGGCCAGGCCTTGGCCGTCATGGAGGCAAACCGCACCGCCGTCCAGGCCGTCGCCGAGTTGCTGATCGAGCGGCGCCTGGTGTCGGGCGACGCGCTCCGAAAACTGCTCGCCGACACAACGCCCGCCGATGCGGCCCCGAACGGAGGCCACGCATGACGCTCCACGTTCCCGATCCAGAGGCCCGGGCCGAGGTGCATGCACCGGCACGACCGGAAGGCCCGGCCGCCGTGCCGGCCGCCCTCGCGGCGCGGTCCGCCCCGTCGGGGCCCGCCCCGTTCCGTCTATGGATCCTGTCCGACCTCAGGGTCGACCGGGCGGCGCACGTGCTGCCGGACCCACTGCCGGACTTCGACGCCTTGCTCGTCCCGGGCGGGATCGCACCCGGCCTGTGTCGGTCCGTGCGCTGGCTGGCGGACGCGCTCGGCGGCCGCCAGGGTCGGCGGCCGGTCGTCCTCGTCCCGGGACCGGCGGAGTACCTCGACGGCGAACCCGTGGGCGAGGCGCTCGCCGAGGCCCTGCCGCTCGGGGCGGCGCTGGGCATCACCGTGCTCCACGACGGCGCCGTTCGCCTCGGCGATCCGCTCAGTCCCGGATTGGTCATCCTGGGAGCGACGCTCTGGACGGACTTCGCCCTCGACGGCGTCGAGAACGCCCGGGCCGCCCGCGCGCACGCCCGGAGCCGCTGGACGGTGACGGACAAGGCGGCGAGCGCGCCCGGGGTGCCCTTCTACCCGCACGATGCGGCCGGCGCGCACGCCCGCTCGCGGGCCTTCATCGAGGACGGGCTCAACGCCGTCGCCGTCGGTGCCGGCCTGTACGGCCATATGCCGAATCCGGTCCTGCGCGATATCGGCCCGGGCGACCGGGCCGCGGTCGTCACCGGCTTCGCGCCATCGCGGTCCTGCCTGCCACCGACCCTGGCCCGGCCCGTGCTCGACCCGTGGCGGGTCTGCTGGCACGCCTCCGCCCTGGACGCCGTGATGGAGGGTTGGGGCGCCCCGGTCGTCTGGATCCACGGGAACGTGCCGCAGGCCTGCGACCTCCGGCTCGGACGCACGCGGGTGGTGAGCAATCCCTACGACCCGGGCGATCCGACGAACGGGTACGACGCCCGCCGCACGATCCTGGTCTGAAAGCCGCCCTGGAGAACCACCCCATGCACCAAACCCGCTCCCCGTCGCCCCGGCTTCGGCTCCCCTCCATGCCCGCCGCGAACGCACCGGCGGCCGGCGCGCGCGCCGCCGCCCGCCACGACCGCCGGCCGGCGGCGGAACCCGGCGCGGTTCCGGACGCGCTCCTCGTCGTCGACATCGAGACCGTGCCGGACGAATCCCTGATGCCGCCTCCCGCGGCGTGGCCCCGGGACAAGTTCCCGAAAAACGCATGGCACGCCGTGGTGGCGGTCAGCTTCGTGCAGGCGGACATCCTGCGCGACGCCGACACCGGGCTGGAGGAATACCGGGTCGTGGCCTGCAGGAGCGGCGGCGAGGAGGGCTGGGACGAGGCCCGCATCCTGCGCGGCTTCTGGCGGCACTTCGCGTCCGGCAATTTCCGGCTCGTCACCTGGAACGGCAGGGGCTTCGATATGCCGACGCTGCTCCACCGCACGATGCTCCACGGCATCTCGGCGGAAGCCTGGTTCCGGCGCGGCACGCGATGGTCGGGCTACGGCAACCGGTATGGCGGCGCCCACGTCGACCTCATGGACGAGATGTCGGGGTTCGGTTGCGCCAACCGGCTCACCCTGGAGGAGGCCGCCGCGCTGGTCGGCATGCCGGGCAAATTGGGCGAGCACGGGTCGCTGGTGGCCGACATGGTCGCTTCCGGCCAGATCGGGCGCGTCCGGGCGTATTGCGAGACCGACACGATGACCACCTTCGGCATCTACGTCCGTCATGCGTATCTCGCCGGCCGGACCGACGCCGCGGCCCACGACAGGGCGATCGCGGGCCTTCAGGATTACCTGGAGCGGGAGCGGACCCGCCGTCCGCATCTCGGCACGTACCTCGACGCCTGGCGACGGCTGTCCGACACGCGGCCGGCGTTCGTCGCCGACCGGGACCGCCGGCGCGGATGACCGTCGCCTTCGGGTCCAGGCCTGGTTTCCCGACCTGGGGGGCATCCGCATCAGGTTCGGGTCCCGGTCCGGATCATCGCGCCATGGGCCCGCCCTGCTAGCCGCCACACCGGACCGGCCACGTTGCGAGCGGCAGGGCGACGGGCGAACCGGGACCCGCGGCGCCCGCCGGGAGCGCCGTCGTGCGACGGATGCCGAAGCTGCGCGCCGGGGTTCGGCGCCCGGTGCGTTCGCGCCGTGCCGCCTGGGGCGGCCCTGTCGTCGGGAACTCGTGGAGGTTGAGGAAGGACATGGCGGAACGCGCGAGCGAAACTTCACCGGCCTCGCCGTCGGGAACGTCGCGGCCTGCGGCGGCGCGGCGGCACGTTCCGGGAGGGCCGGGGGCGGCGTTTGTGCCTTGCCCCGCGCCTCGCACAATGGGCTGTGCGTCCGATTCCCGGGCGCCGTCCAAAGGCAGGACCGACCCGGCCCGGCTTCCGCGCGCAGTCGCGGCGCGAGGCCGTGTCGCGCGCCTCGACCGGACGCCCGCGCGCCTGGGGCACCGTCCGGCCATGCATCCCACCCCCGATCTTCCGGCTTCCCCCGCCGACGTCCCTCCGGTGCGCGCGGACGTGCGCGAACTCGCCAGGGCGCGGCAGGCCCTCTCCGCACTGACCCACCCCGACACCCGGTCGATCGTCGACACGGCCATGGGCACCCTGCATGCGGCGCTGTCCGGAGGCGGTCTCCAGGTCTCCAAGATCCCCGGGCTGCAGAGCGCCATCCGCAAGCACGTCAGGCAGGCCTGGATGGATGGCATCATCGCCCCCCTTGCCCGGTCGCGCCATCCGGCCGACCGCGCCGTGCTCGACGCGATCCCGAAGGACTTCGCCCTCAAGGCCCACGCCGAGGTGCAGGCCGCCCTGGAACGGATCGCCCGATGGGTCCCCGAGGATGCCGACGGGACACGGGAGCACCTCGGGCGGGCCTTCGATTACCTGCGGATGCTGCCCCTCATCCTTCAGGCCCTCGCCGATCTCGAAGTGCTCGCGCCCGGCGCCGCCCGAGCGGGCCGCCCCGCATCCGAAACCGGCCCCGCGGACCTCGCCGCCGCCACCGCACTGGTCCGAAGCCGGCTCAAGGCGGCGCTGTCGCCTGGCCTTCCGTCCTTGGTCCGGGACTTCGCCGACCTGGTCTATCGCGGCCCCTTGGGCGGCGCCGACATCCCCGCGCTACGATGGACGGCCGCCGCGCTCCTCGCGCCGCCGGCGCGCGGCGGCCGGCGATCGGACCGCGGCGGTCCGCAATGGCGCCGGAGCCTCGCCAACGCGCTCTCACGCGATCTGGTCGACGAGGCGCTCGCGCCGGCCGCAGGTCGCGTGCTACGCCGGCATGCCGGCCTGGAGATCGGGGATGCGCGCTATGTGCGGGGCGAGGGACACGGAGGCCGATTGGACCTCACTCTGTCCCGCGCCGGCGTCAGGCTGCTCCTGTCGGTCCGCTTCGACATCGCCGCCGGGCGGTTCGAGCAATCGTCCGCCGTCGTCTCGCAGGACGGCGCTGTGACGGCGCTCGCGCCCGAGGACGCCGATGCGATCCTCGATGCCGCCATCCCTGGCACACTCGACACGGCCGCCCATCGCGCGATGCGCCGCCTCTCGCGGCGGGACGGCGCGCCCGTTCCCCACATGCACGTCAACGGGACCGGGGAGCTCCAGGTCGCTTCCGAGGCCGGTCGGGAGCAGGATGCCGGGCTGCTGGAGGAGCTCGTTCGCACCGCCGACGAGGAGGGAAGCGCCATCAGGTTCGATCCCGTCCGCGACCTGGTGCTGGCGTCCAGCCTGGTCGAGCTCGGCTTCGCGTGGCAAGACGGGCCCGCCGGTCGGCGGTACCTCCTACGCACCCCGGTCGAGCCCACTAGGCGGCCGGGCCCATGACAACCCGGTCCGGCATGTCCCGACCAGGTTGGCGTCCGTGTCGGCGACCAGGTCTCCGTCAGGGCCGCTCGGCCAGTGGGATTTCCCCGACCTCTGCAGACCCTTGAGACGCAGCCTGATATATCGGGGCCGGTGTCTCAGTCTCGGCGAGAACGCGGGCCGACGACGCAGGCCGAGCTTCGGACCGGGAGCCGTCATACGATCTAGGACCCCCTCGACAAGGCCGCTTTCGGGCGAGGGCTTCGTGCCGACGGGCGTCGGTGGTGACGTCACTGATCGCCAGCCGCCCGTCCTGCGCCGCACTCGACCGGGGGTCCGCACCGTGGACGGGCAGGGCCTGGTGCGGCCCGGAAGTCGACCCGGTCCTGGCCCGCCGAGGCGCCTCGATCGGCCGGGGCAACCGGGTCAGCTTCCGTTTACCACGTCCGGTGGACCTGGGCGAAAGAACTTGCGGCATGGAGCGGACCGGGTCTAAGGTCCGATCATCAGGCCGCGGGGTTCTCCCGGACCTGAGCGAGGACCTGGACCTGGTCGGGGGTGCCAAGTGGATGTGATCACCCAGATGCGCGAGGAGCGTGACCGGGCACGGCAAGCCGCCGCGGACAAGACGCGGCAGCTTCAGGAGCTCGTGTCGGAATACGTGGGCGCCATCGCGGCGGAGACCGCCAAGGCGGCCCGCCTCGACCAGGTGATCGCGACGCTGCAGCAAGGGGCTGCATACGCGCCGGAACCGACCCAGGGGGCGGCCCCGGCCGAGAAGGAAGCGCCGGTCCGGCTGGCGCCGGCCGACGATCAGGTCTCGGGCGGGGCCGAACAGATGCCGGTGCCGCAAGTCTCGGGCCTGGTCGCCCAGGTGATCGTCGACGCACTTGCGCGGGCGGGCGCCAAGGGACTGTCGGGAAGTGAAGTCAATGACGCGGTTCGGGACGCCGGCTTCACGCTCGATGCCTCGGAGAAAAACAAAACCCGCCTTAAGAATAAAAACCTCGTTTACCATGATCGCAAGGCACAACATTGGTATCTGAAAGATCCAACGAAGGCCCCGGCGTCATAAGACCAGTATAGATCCAACAACTCATCAATCATCGAGGAGAATGGCAATGCGCAACATATCTCGCGCAGCCCTCCGCGCGCGCTCGCGCGAGCCACCGGGTCGGGAAGTGATCGGAGCGGCAAAATAAAAGCGCACGGTCCGATCCGGACCGCACGCTTTGAGCTTGCCCGCAACCGAGCTGCGAAGCCGTAGCAGGTTAGGACTGGCCCGTCGGCCGAGAGCTTGAGCCCTCTCAACCGCGTCATTGCCAGACCTCGTGATCACGATTGCCGAAAACCAGACCGGCCAACCACCGGGATCAAGGCCGACATTCGAGACCGACGACGTATGCCAGCTCTCGCCTGCGAAAGCAAGCAGGCTGCGCTCCGCCTCCTCGGGATCCGCCGGCCCAAGCCGGCCGCGCCCGGACCGTCCCCGCGACGGATCCGGACCGGCCCCGCGCGACCCCATCCGAGGAGAGCATCATGAACGAGCCGTACCGCGTCGAGCCCCTCACGGCCGACTTCCAGCCGCCCCTCGCCCCCCTGATCGACCGGGCCTTCGATGCCTGGGACGGGGACGTCGCCGCGCTGCTCGGCGTCCCGCGGGAGACGTTCGAGCCGGAGACCGAGGCCAGCGAGCCCACCGAGATCTGAGCCGCCGACGAAGCCCCGGCCTCCGGGCCGGGGCCACCGCCCCATCCCATCCCATCCCATCCCATCAACAAGGCTGGCCCCGTCCGCCTTTCAAGGACCCATACGACCATGAAGCAGCTCGAACTTTTTCCGTCGACGACTGCCGACGCTGACCGGCTCCGGGCCGAGATCCAGGCCCTCGACGAGATGACCGAGCGCGAGCGCGCCGCCGCGCTGCGCCGCCACCGCTACGTGCGGGCGGTCCAGGACCTCCCGCAGGGACGGCGGGGTGACCGCCACCTGCGGGCCGCGATCCGCGCCGTCTGCGAGCTGAGCGGCGACGTCGATCCGCCCACGCCGCGCCAGGTCAGGACATGGGAAGCGCGGCTTAGGGAGGCCGGCGGCAACCCGGCCGGCCTCGCCGACCGGCGGATGGCGCGGTTGCCCCGGCAGCAGACCCACTGGGCCCCGTGGATCGGCGAGCTTGTCGACCAGGTCGTGGCCGAGGCCGACCCGCGCCTGGGCGTCACGCTGACGGCCATGGCCCGCCTCGCACAGGCGAGGTGCCTGGAAGCGGCGCCTGCGCGGGGCGGCGCGGCCGCCCACGTTCCCGGTTTCCGGACCCTCGTGCGGATGGTCGGCGACCGTCTGCGTTCCCTGCAGCAGGCGTATCGGTACCGGCAGCTCTCGTGCGGGCGTCCTCTCGCCGCGGTCGTCGTCGCCCGGGAAGTCCTGCGGCTCGCCATCCCGGAACTCGGCGCCGACCGCGTCCACCTGGTCACCGCGCGCGACAGCTACAGCGGCGTGATCGTGGCGGCGGCGCTCGGCATTGCGCCGCCGGACGGGGAGGACCTGCTCGGCCTGTTCGGGGCGCGGACCGCGACGGCTGCCGCGGAGCCGCTCGGCGCCGCCCGCCTGTGCATGGGGCTGCCGGAGGTGATCGTGCTGGACCATGATCCCGCCTTCCTCGGCGCCACGTTCCAGCATTCCGCGGCGGCGCTCGGCATCCGGCTGCACTTCGCCGGGGTCGACCATCCGGGCGCTCCCTGCCGGGCAGCGGGCCTGCAGCGCTGGCTGACGGCCCGGGGGGAGGCGGTCGAGGACGCAGGAGGCCTGATGGCGGGGGCGCACGCCTGGCTCGCCGATCTGGACTTCCGCCGCTCCGGAGCGGACCGGCGGACCCCGCTCGACCGCTGGCAGGAGGGGGTCGCGCGCTATCCCATTCGGCTGTCGCCGGGGGTCGCTCCCGCGATCCAGACCGGCGAGGAATCGGGTGGCGCCGACGGCGCCGAGGGGCCTGGCGGCCGCGATGCTCGGCGGAGGCCCTGATGCCGCCGACCCTTCGAAGTCGCCACGTCGGCAAGCCGACCCCGTCGCGCCGGATCGTCACCGGCCGGCGGGACTGCATCACGGGCGAGGTCCCCTCCGGCAAGGTCGGGATGGGCTACCGCATGGTGGCCTACGAGGGACTGCTCGCGCGGGACTTCATCCTGATCCTGGAGCAGGACGATGCCGTCCTGCGCTACCAGGAGGAGCCCGTTCCCTTCCGGTGGCACGACGGCGTCCGGTGGCGCCGCTACACGCCCGACTTCGCCGTCGAGATCGACGACGGGCGGCGCATCTCCGTCGAGGTCAAGCCGCGGAAACGGGTCATCAGGCTGGGCTGGGACGGGATCCGGCCCCGCATCGAGGCCGGCGCCAGGGCTGCCGGCTACGACGGCTTCGAGCTCTGGACCGAGGCCGAGATCGACGCGCTCCGCGTCGCGAACGCCGCGCTCCTCGCGAGCGAGCGCACCTTCGTGGTCGACGAGGCGGAGCAGCACACCATGCGCGTCGTCCTTGACCGCTGCGGCGGCCAGGGTCGCGTCCGGGAACTCCGAGCGGCGTCGGGGCTCCAGGACCGCGCCTTCCGGGCCGTCGTGGCCCTGGTCGCCCGCGGCGAGGCCGAGCTGGCCGACCCCGGCCGGCCCTTCGACGACCACGCCGTGATCCGCCGTCCCGCGAACCCCAGGAGGACACCTTGAACAGGATCGCCCAGCAGTTCCACCTTCCGACCGACGCAGTCGTCGTCATCGACGGCGTCCCCTACGCGCTCGTCACCCGCGAACGGGCGGGCCTTACCCTGCGCCGGCTCGCGGGCGGTTGCGAGACCGTCGTCCTGTGCGACGCCGTCCTGCTGGACCTCCACCGTGGCGGGAGGATGCGCATGGCGGAACCCGATGCCTGCGGGGGGCGGCGCTGAACATGGGCGCGTGCCAGATCCGCGTCCACGAGGGCGCGCTCGTCATCGTCGAGGGCGTCTACCACAAGGTGCTTTCGCGCGACGAGAGCGGCGTCACCCTGCGCACCCTCGGGGCGAGGCCGGTCACGGTCACGAAGACCCACGCCGAGCTGGCCGACCTCTACTTCGGCGAGCCCAGGCGCCTTCAACTGGTGGAGGACACCACCGCCGGGCTGCCCCAAGGCGTCGTGGACAACCTCCTGCGCAGCATCGACACCTTCGACGTCCGCCAGCAGGACGCGGCGCTGATGCGCCTCGACTACGTGCAGGCCTGCGACCGGTGCTTCGCAGAGCGGACCCATAGGAAGGTCCCGACGGGCTACGCCGACATCGCCAAGCTCGTCGCGACCGAGCGCCGGCAGCGGACCATCGAGGACGAGGGCTCCCATCCCGACGACGTGCCGCTCGAACGGGTGAGCGGGTCCACGCTGAAGGGCTGGTACGGGCGCTGGCGCAAGGGCGGCAAGTCCATCGTGGCGCTGATCCCGCTCGACGACCTCAAGGGGCGGGCGGGTTTCCGCCTCGACCCCGAGGTCGAGATGATCATCGCCGAGCGGGTGCGCGAGGACTGGCTCACCCGGAACGGTCCGCCGCTGAGCCACGTCATCCTCTTCGTCCAGGGCAGGATCGAGCGCGAGAACAAGACGCGCATCGTGCCGTTCGACGTGCCCGACGGCATGACCATCCGGCGCTGGGTGAAGGCGAACGTCAGCCAGTTCGACGTGATCTATCACCGTGAGGGCCCCGCGGCGGCGGAGCAGGCCTTCCGGCACGTCAAGAAGGCCCCCCAGGCGACGCGGCCGCTCGAAATCGTGGAGATCGACCACACGCCGCTCGACGTGCTCGTCCTGGAGGGCGACGGCACGCCGGCGCGTGACCGGCGTCGCAAGGACAAGCGCACCAAGCGGGTCTGGCTGACAATCGCCATCTGCGCCGCGACCCGCATGATCGTGGGATTCCACCTCAGCGACGAGCGCCCGTCCTGGACATCGGTCATGCACTGCCTGCGCATGGCGGTGCTGCCGAAGGACCTGACCGGCATCCGTGTCGACACGACCTGGCCCGTGTTCGGCGTGCCGGAGGTGGTCAAGCTCGACAACGGGAAGGAATTCCACTCCCGGTCGATGAAGGCGGCAGCCGGGCAGCTGCGGTTCGAGCTCCGCTACATGCCCCGGCGCAAGCCCCACCTGAAGGGCAAGGTCGAGCGCGCGCTCGGCACGATCGCGCGCGATTTCTGCGCCTACCTTCCCGGCCGGACCTTCCGGGACGTGCGCGAACGCGGCGACTACGACAGCGTCGCGCAGGCCGCCCTGACCCTAGCCCAACTCATCGAGTTCTTCACGATCTGGGTGGTCGACATCTACCACAACCGCAAGCACGGCGGCCTGCTCGGGCGCACGCCCCTGCTGCGCTGGCTTGACCTCGCGGGCTACGGCACGCGCCTCCCGCCATCGGCCGACGACCTCGACCCGCTCATCGCCCTGGTGGTCCCTCGGACCATCCAGCGGAACGGGATCACCTTCCTCGGCCTCACCTACCAGTCCGACGAACTGAAGGGCGTCCGTCGCAGGAAGGGCTTCCACTTCGGCGAGGAATTCCTCGTCAAGGCCGACGCGTCCGACCTCGGTCACCTCCTCGTCCTGGTGGACGAGCAGGCCGGTTGGATCAAGGTTCCCTGCGAAGACGGGTTGGCCGACGGGACGTCCCTGGCGGAATGGCGCGACGTGGTCCGTACGGCGCGTCAGATGACGCAGGAAGGCCAGCGCGTCGCTCGCGCGACACTCGTCCGTGCGATGGAGCTGCTGCGCGCCGAATGCCGCAAGGCCGGCGTCAAGCCACAGCGCTTGGCCAGCGCCGACGTCGACTGGTTCCGCGACCATGCCGACGACCCGATGTTCGAGGTGGCCTGGGACGTCGCAGACGAGGGCGCCCACGAGGAAGAGCGGCTGCGGACCCGACGCCCGCGGAGGGCCACGCCAACGGCTGCGGCCGAGGCCGAGCCGGCACGCGCGCCCCGGGTCGGGCAGGGTGGCCGCAAGACCGCCCCGCGCCCGGTCCGCGCCGCGGAGGACGCCGCGCCGGCGGCCCGCCCGGCCGGTTCGACGCCCCTCGCCGCCGAGGCCGATCCGCCGAGCGTGACGGCGGACGGCGGCGCCGAGCTCGACCCCGACGATCCCGACAACTGGACTGCCGAGTGAGGGCCATTGCATGCCGCAAAGCCAGGACGGGGAAATCTTCCGCCCCGACGTCACCATCCTCCCGGTCGCCCAGGCCGTCCCGGTCCGGCGTGAGCGGTTCGCGATCCGCCTGAGCCCGCTGGACCTCGAACGGCGGGCCTGGAAGCGGAGGGTGGATACGATCCACGTCAACACCGACGTCGTGATCAAGACCGTCGCGCGCTTCGACGAGATGCTCAAGGACCTCGGCGACGATGTCGAGGGTCAGTGCCTCGTCATCCCGGCCGCTTCCGGGGCCGGCAAGTCGCACCTGCTCGCCCGGTTGCAGCTACGCCCGGCGCTCGTGCCGTTCCGCGACGAGTTCGGCCCCGTGCGCCCGCTGGTCTACATCAAGGCGCCGAGCCCCTGCACGCTGAAGACGCTGGGGCTCGCGCTGTACTTCGCCATGACGGAGAAGGAGCTCAGCGCCAACCTGAAGGAGCACGACATCTGGACCAGGGTGCGCCACCAGATGCACGCCCAGCTCGTGTCCATCATCATGATCGACGAGTTCCACCATGCCTTCCGCGGACGGACCAGCGACGAGCGGCGCACCCTGGTCGAGACCCTCAAGAACCTCGTCATCCCGGATCCGAACGATCCGCTTCGGCCGCCCGGCGCGGAGTTGCGCCCGATCTCGCTCGTGCTCTCGGGCATGCCCTGGCTCAAGAGGGTGCTGAAGGAGGATTTCCAGCTTCTCCGGCGCTGCGTCTTCAAGCCGATCACGCCGCTGGGTCACTCGAACGCCTGCGTGAAGAAGGCCACCAAATTCCTGGCGCTGGTCGAGCCGAGGCTCGGCTTCCCGGCCCCGTGCGGCCTCTCGGAGCACGATATGGTGCAGCGCATGCTCAAGGCTTCGAACGGCTACACCGGTCGCATGATGCACTTCGTCAAGAAGGCGGCCTTCCGCGCCATCCAGGCGGGCGCACCGAGCATCGGGCAGGTCGAGCATCTCGGCTTCGTCTTCGAGGAGATCTTCGAGCTCGGCCCGCGCAGGAACCCATTCTTGGTCACCGACATCTCGACCCTGCCGAAGATGAAGGAGATCGAGTTCGAGAAGCTCACGCGCTTGATGGGGACCGCCGAAGCCGGGGCGGAGACGCAAGACGATGACGCCCAGTAGCTCGAACCTGACGCTCGGTACCCGCCTCGACGGCGGGCGGGGGATGCCGGGATTTTTGGCAGCGGGTCGGCTATGCTGCCCCGATGAGCGCAGGGGAAACCAAGCTCGAAATGCTCAGACGGCATGTTCTGCCGTCGGACTTTGCCCACTCGGAGGACAACGGTGCGGCTGACCATCATTCCGCCCGTCATCGACGGGGAATCCGCCGCGGCGCACCTGCTGCGCGCCTTCGACGTCAACGGGGAGCCGTGGAGCCGCGAACGCCTCAGGACCGCGGGCCACTCCATGAGCGACATCCTGCACGGCCGCGCCGCCGGCCCCCTCGCGGACCGGCTCGGTCGGGGCGAGGACGCCTTCCGGAGTTGGACGCCCACCGAGATCACCAAGAGGAGAGTCGTGATCGCGGGCGAGGTGATCCACCGGGATGACTGGACGACGAACGTGCGGCGGTGGTGTCCCTGCTGTTGGCAGGACGATCTCCGCAGGGCGCCGTCTGGACGACACGCGCATTGGAACATCCACCGGCGCTTCTGGTGGGACGTGGCCGCTGTCGGCACCTGCCCCCTTCATCATGTCCGTCTGGCGACCTCGTGCCTGAGTTGCGGGACGGGCGTCACCTGGGAAGCCGGCTCGCTGACGCGTTGCAAGAACGGCCATTCCCTTCTCGCCTGCGACGGCGTCCCGGTCCCACCAGCGACGACGCTGGCGGATGCCTACGTGGTCGGCCGCCTCGGCGGCACGGCCCGGACGAGCGTGCCCCTCCTCGACGGCCTGACGCTCGCCGAGGCCTGCGATGCCATGGAGCGGCTGGGCGTCGCCCTCCTCGGGGGCGCCGACGGGGCCCTCTCGAAGTTTCCGGCGGAGCGCCATCCGGAGGTGTTTTCGGCTGGTCTCGCCACCGCCCGGGACTGGCCGCACGCCTTCGACGCTCTGCTCGACGGGATGGCCCGAGCCGACCATGTCGGGCTCGGCGCCTGGGGCGCCGAACAGGTCTATGGCTACCTGTATCTCTGGGCGAAGCGATTGCCGGCAGGAGCGAGCGGCGACGCGGTCAGGGCGGCGCTTTACGCGCATCACGCCGGCCGGGGTCCGGTTCACAAGACCTCCGTGGTGATCCGGCATGCCGACGTCCCCTCGGTCAGCCTCGCCGACATCGCTGTGCAATGCGGCCGCCGGCCGGAATTCATCGCCGGCTACGTCAAGGCCCTGGGGGCCTGGCCGGAACGAACCAAGAGGGGCACGCCCATCGGCATCGCCCGCGGGACCGCCGCCGAGATCCGGGCGATCCTCGACCGCGCGGTCCGCGCCGAGGATCTGCCTGCGGCGCTCGGGCTGGCGAAGCGCCAGACGAGGATGCTGGTGGCGGCGCGGATCGTCCCGACCGCCGAGATCCACACGCGCGCCGGCATCAAGGCCGACGTCTTCGACCGGGATGCCGTAGCCGCCGTGCTATCCCGGATCCGCGGCTCGGCGCCGACCGTCGAGGCCACCCCCGCAGGCCTCCTACCGCTCGCGCGCGCCAGCCAGCACGGCAAGGTCGACGGCGTGCGCGGCACCTGCGACATGATCCTGGCCGGTCAGGTTCGGGTCAGGGCGGTGCTGCGGGACGTGCCAGGCCTCGCGGGCTTCCTCGTCGACCCGGAGGACATCAGGGCCGCGCGGCGTTCACGCGAAGGCGGGGGCCTCACTCTCGAAGAGGTCGGCCGACGGCTCAGGGTCCCGACGGACAGCGTCGGCCTGATCGTCCGGGCAGGCCTCATGGCGGGGACGGCGATGCCGTGCGGGGAAATCCTCGTCAGGGACGACGCGCTCGCGGCTTACGAGGCCGAGTACGTCACCACGGGTGCGCTCGCCAGGGAGATGGCATCCGGCGCGCGGTGGGTGCGGGAGGCCCTGGACCGGGCCGCGGTCGAGCCGGCCTTCGCGATCACGGGCCGAAAGACTACGACGGTATGGCGCCGAGTGGATGTCCCAATGGACCTTCGGCGCCGCATCACCAGGACGCATGCGCCGCAGCCCTGGGAGTACATACGAGACCGCCGTGCCGCACAAGCGGCGTCGGCGCCAGGCTATGCCCGGAGTGATGAGGGTCTGCGCGCGGCGTCGACGGAGGAATGACGTGACGCTGTTGCGGGTGGCGGCCTATCGGATCGCCCTGCATTGACTGGATTGGATCGCCGCCCTGCACTTGGTCGGGGCGGCCTCTGCCTCGCTTATGGGTTCGTCACCGGCTTGCGAGAACGACACGGTTCCGACGTCCGGCCTCGCGGTACAGGCTGGCGCCTGCCGGTCAATGCCTGCGGGGCGGGGTCGCGGCTTGGGCATCGGCATCGGAGGGGCTGGAGATCCTCGTGGTCTGGATGGGCATGTCGCCGCGCGAGGGGTCGGCGACCGCGACCGCCGGAGTTGGGGCGGGGCATGCTGTCACCGCTTCGCTGGGCTTGCTGCTGAGGAATGCGGTCAACTTCCGGCGCGGGTCGCCTGACGTGCTGGACGGTATCGCAGCGGTGATGGTCACGGGTTACGGCGTCTATTTCCTCTGGCTTGCCTATCCCGGCGCGGCCTGACGGGGCGTCCAAGCCGGCTCGACGGAAATCACGTCGCGATAGGCTTGCGGTGGCCCCGTTCCGCGGTGCGGACCCTGCGATCTACAAGCGGCTTCAAGACTTGCCAGGCTCGGCTTCGGTCTGCGCCATGGCGACCAGCCTTATCCGACGCGGCAATTCGCGAGCGAGGGCGGCCTTCCTGTACGGCGTCATCTTCCGCCACGCGCGTATTTCCGGGACCGTGCGGCCGCAACCGAGACACCAGCCGGTCCGCCCGTCCCACTGGCAAACCCCTATGCAGGGGTCGTCCTTCCTCATGTTAGGGCCTCCCCGCCACGCGACGCATCGGCCGCTGGACATAAATAGGGTACCCCCCTATGTATTGCGAGGACGAGGACGCCATTCATGGCTCACACGATCAAGGACAGGACCAAGCTGCTGGCGCGGGTGCGCCGGATCAAGGGACAGGCCGAAGCCGTCGAACGGGCCCTGGAGGCCGAGCACGGCTGCGCCGACGTGCTGATGCTGGTCGCCTCGATGCGCGGGGCCATCAACGGGCTGACCGCCGAGCTGATGGAAGACCACATCCGCCACCACGTCGTGAACCCGGACGCCGAGCCGGACGCCGAGCGCGCCCGGGGCGCCGCCGAGCTGATCGAGGTGGTGCGGACCTACCTCAAATGACGAGAGCCGCCCCATGACACCGTTCGCCGACCTGCTGCAGCAGGGGACCGCGCATGCCTGGCTGTTCGTGCCGAGCGCCATCCTGCTCGGCGCCCTGCACGGCCTGGAGCCCGGCCATTCGAAGACGATGATGGCCGCCTTCATCATCGCGGTCCGGGGCACGGTCACGCAGGCGGTCCTGCTCGGGCTGGCGGCGACGCTCTCGCACACCGCGGTCGTCTGGGTGATCGCGCTGGGCGGACAGTATCTCGGCCAGGAATGGGGTGGCGAGACGGCCGAGCCGTATTTCCAGCTGGCGTCGGCGGTTCTCATCGTCGGCATCGCGCTCTGGATGGCGTGGCGGACCTGGCGCGAGCAGCACCACGGTCACCATCATCACCATGGCGAGCACCGGCACGTCGTGACCGGCGACGGCCGGTTGACGCTGGAGGTGTACGAGGACGACGTGCCGCCGCGCTGGCGCCTCCGGGCCGGGACGGGTCCGCTGCCCGCGCCGGGTGCGGTCACCGTCGAGACGGTCCGTCCGGACGGCGGGCGGCAGACGTTCGCCTTCGCCGATGGGGGCGACTTCCTGGAGAGCCTGGAGGAGATCCCCGAGCCGCACGCCTTCACGGCGCGACTGCACCTTGACGGGTCCGCGGGTGCGGAAACCCACGAGGTCGCGTTCGAGGAGCACGATCACGACCACGGTCATATGAACCTGGGCGACGAGGACGACGCCCATGCCCGGGCGCATGCGGAGGACATTCGGCGACGCTTCGCCGGGCGTCAGGCGACGACCGGACAGATCGTGCTGTTCGGGCTGACCGGCGGCCTGATCCCGTGCCCGGCCGCCATCACCGTCCTGCTCCTGTGCATCCAGCTCAAGCAGTTCAGCCTCGGCTTCGCGCTGGTCGTCTGCTTCGGCATCGGCCTCGCGGTCACGATGGTCTCGGCCGGGGTGCTGGCCGCCCTCAGCGTCAAGCACGTCGCGTCGCGGTGGTCCGGGTTCGGTGCCTTCGCCCGTCGGGCGCCCTACGCCTCGGCAGCCCTGATCGTGCTCGTCGGCCTCTACACCGGCTGGCTTGGCTGGCAGGGCATCCATCCCGACCCCGCGGCGTACGCGGTCGGGATCGCCCCGTCGGTCAGCCCATCGTAAGCGCGGTCCCGGCGGGCTTGGTCGCCCCGCCGGTCCTCGCCGCGAAAGCCCACAGCCGTCGAGGCGCCGGTGCATCGGCGGATGTGGGCGAGATGGACGCGGCTGCCCGCTCGGAGCGAGCCGGTCGAGCCTCAGTACGCGTGGGTCAAGCCGACGGACTGACCGGGCTGCCACCGCGAAGACCCGCATGGCGGGGTTCCGGCGGCGCATCGCGCCGCACCTTCGCCATTCGGTCGAAGCCGCGGCGCGTGGCGTCCACGGCCTCGTGACCGAAGCGCCCGACGAACATCCGGCTCGGTTCAACCCGGCCGGGCCGCGGGCCAGCGTTGGTGCAGGTCGTCGATGACGAAGGCGTGGGCATGCCGGCGCGTCCCGACGCCTTCCAGGTGCGGATGGCCAGATTCGAGGTCGGGGTGCGCGTGCTCGACGACGTCCGGGTCCGAGGCCGGCCAGAGCGCCGCCGCCGCGGCGATGGCGACCAAGGTCAGTGCGCCCAGCACCGCCAGCGTGACCGGCATGCCCGCCTTCGCGCCGAGCCAGCCGGCCAGCGGGTAGGTCAAGAGCCAGGCGACGTGCGAGAGCGCGAACTGGGCGGCGAACACGGCCGGGCGGTCGCCGGGCGTCGCGGAGCGCCGGAGCAGCCGTCCGGTCGGGGTCTGCGCGGCGGAGTAGCCGATCCCGAGCGCCAGCCAGGCGGCCAGCAGCATGGGCCAGCCGATGACGCCGCCCCAGGTCGTGGCGGCGAAGCCGAGCAGCACGACGCCGAGGAACGCCGCCGCCGGGAGCATGACCGTTCGGTCGGGCAGCCGGTCGAGCACCCGCGGCAGCAGCAGAGCCGCCAGCATCGAGCCGCCCCCGAACAGACCGAGCGCCACCGCGACGTCGTTCTGGGGCCGTTGCAGGAGGGCCTGCACGATCACCACCGTGTTGACGATGACCATGGAGCCGGCCGCCGCCACCGCGAGGTTCAGGGCGAGAAGCCCGCGCAGCCGCGGCGTGGCGAGGTAGATCCGCAGACCGCGCGTGGTGCGCTCGTAGACCCCCGCCCGGCGCTCGGGCGGCGTCGGGGACGGGAGCGCCACCGAGACGACCAGGGCGGCCGAACACAGGAATCCGACGACCGTGCCGCCGAACAGCCAGTGGAAGTCGATGACCGTCAGCAGCAAGGCGGCCAGTGTCGGACTGAGCAGGTTCTCCAGGTCGTAGGCGAGGCGCGAGAGCGACAGCGCCCGGGTGTAGTCACGCTCGTCCGGGAGGATGTCCGGGATGGTCGCCTGGAAGGTCGGCGTGAAGGCCGCCGAGCAGGCTTGCAGAACGAACACCAGCAGGTAGACCTGCCAGACCTGGTCGACGAAGGGCAGGATCAGGGCGACGCCGGCCCGGACGAGGTCGGTCGCAACCAGGAAAGCGCGGCGGGGCAACTGCCCGGTGAAGGCGTTCGCGATGGGCGCCACCAGCACGTAGGCGACCATCTTGATGGCGAGCGCCGTGCCCAGCACCGCCCCGGCCTCGGCCCCGGCCAACCGGTAGGCCAGCAGGCCGAGGGCCACCGTCAGCAGGCCGGTGCCGATCAGGGCGATGACCTGCGCGGCGAACAGGTGCCGGTAGGTGCGGTTCGCGAGGACGCTCAGCATCGGGGCCTTCACAGGTACTTGGCCAGCGCCTTGAACTCGGCCAGCGCCGCCTTGGCGGACTTGCCGCCGTCCGCGACGCCGTCGCCGATGCAGTGCTCCATGTGGTCCTCGATCAGCGTGCGCTTCGCGTTGGCGATGGCGCTCTCGACCGCCTGCAACTGCTGAGCGAGGTCCACGCAGGGGCGGCCCTCCTCGATCATCGCGATGACGCCGGCGAGATGGCCGTGGGCGCGCTTCAGCCGCTTGATGATCTCCGGGTGGGAGGCGTGCACGTGATCCATGTTGACATGCTATCCCCCCGGAGGGGATAAGGGAAGGGTGTTCGACGCGCCGGGATGGACGGCGCTCGCCGGGAAGAGGGTGTCGGGTGTCATTCGGACGGCGTCTCATGACGGTGGCCGTCGCGTTGCTCCTGGCGGCCGTGACGGTGATGCCATTGCTCGCCGAGGCCCGGCACGCGGCCTCCGGTTCCATCGCGCTCGCCATACCGCCGGTGGCGGGACAGGACGACGCCAAGGCCCACCAGGATGCCGATGACCTGGTCCACCACGCGCAATCGCACGCGCAGGGCGTGATGCCCGTCGCCGCCAAGGCTCCCGCGAGCGTGGCCACGTCGGCGGCGCGGTCGTTCGCCCGCCTTGACGACGTCTTCCGAGTCGGGGGCGGGGCGCAGGGACCGTTCGAGCCTCCGAGGGCCTGAGGCTTTCCGCCTCTTCCCATCCTCGAACGACGGCGCCGTGCGCGTGCGGCCGCCCGTCCATGGCACCGACATGTCCAGACGTCTCATTCCCGTTCTGCTGGCCCTCGCCGGCGGCGTCCTGATCGCGACCTGGTGGCCCGGCGCTCCCGATGCGGTCCGCGCCATGCTGGCGGCCGCCAGGGGGGCCGCGCCCGCCAAGCCCGAACCGCACGCGGCGGCCGGTCCGGAGCCGGAGAGATCCGGCCTCGTCAAGCTGACGGACGACCAAGTCGGCAAGGCCGGCATCCGCACGGACTGGGTCGGTGGCGGGAACCTCTCGCGCCACCTGCACGTGCCGGGCACAATCGTCCCGAACGCCAACCTGACCGCCCGCATCGCGGTGAAGACCACCGGCACGGTGGTGGAGCTGCGCAAGGGGCTCGGCGACAAGGTCGCCAAGGGCGAGGTCGTGGCGCTCCTCGACAGCCGCGAGATCGCCGACGCCAAGGGGGAATACTTGGCGGCACGCGTGTCGGCCGCCCTGCAGAAGACGCTCTACGAGCGCGACAAGGAGCTCTGGGACAGGCGCATCTCGTCCGAGCAGCAGTACCTGCGCTCGCAGGCGAGCTACCAGGACCTGAAGGTCAAGGAGGACGCGGCCCGCCGCAAGCTGACCTTCCTCGGCCTCAGCCAAGCCGAGATCCAGGCGTTGCCGAACCAGCCGGAGGCGCAGTTCGAGCGCCAGGAGATCCGCTCGCCGCTCGGTGGCAAGGTCGTGGAGCGGCGCGTCGACCTCGGGGCGGCCGTCGGCCGGGACAACCTGGAGACCGAGCTCTACAGCGTCGTCGACCTGTCGACGGTCTGGGTCGATCTCGCGGTGAGCCCCGGCGACCTGCCGCTGGTCCGCGAGGGCCAGACGGTGGCCGTGCGGGCCGAGGCGACCGGCGAGGCCGCGCGCGGTCGCATCGTCATCATCGTGCCCGTCCTCGACCAGGCCACGCGCGCGGCGCGGGTCGTCGCGGAACTGGCCAACCCGGACGAGACTTGGCGGCCCGGGTCTTTCGTGGGTGCCGAGATCGTGATCTCCGACAAGCCGGTGCGGGTGCTCATCCCGGGCTCGGCCATCCAGACCTTGGAGGGCAGACCGAACGTCTTCGTGCGGGTGGCCGCGGGCTTCGAGGCGCGGCCGGTGAAGCTCGGGCGGTCGGACGACGCCGCCGTGGAGGTGACGGAGGGGCTGGAGCCCGGCGAGGCCGTGGCGGTGGCCAACACCTTCACGCTGAAGTCCGAGCTCGGCAAGGCCGCGGCGGAGGACTGAACCGTGATCCGCCCGATCCTCGCCTTCTCCGTCGCCAACCGCTACGCGGTCATCCTGGTGACGCTCATCGCCACCGCCTTCGGGGCCTGGTCGCTCGCGCGGCTGCCCATCGACGCGGTGCCGGATGTCACCAACAACCAGGTCCAGGTCAACGCCATAGCGCCGGCGCTGACGCCGGTCGAGATCGAGAAGCAGGTCACGGTCCTGGTCGAGCGGGCGCTCGCCGGCACGCCGGGCCTGGAGAGCTTGCGCTCCTTCTCGCGCAACGGCTTCGCCCAGCTCACGGCCGTGTTCAGCGACAAGGTCGACGTCTACTTCGCCAGGCAACAGGTGAACGAGCGCCTGGGCGAGGTGCGCAACACCCTGCCACCCGGGGTCGAGGTCAGGCTCGGGCCGATCTCGACCGGCCTCGGCGAGATCTACTGGTGGGCGGTCGAGTACCAGGCCGCCGGCGACGGCGCCCCGGTCCGCGATGGCCTGCCGGGCTGGCAGTCGGACGGCAGCTACCTGACGCCCGAGGGCGAGCGGCTGAGGTCCGACTTCGAGCGCACGGTCTACCTGCGCACGGTCCAGGATTGGATCATCCGGCCACAGATGAAGAGCGTGCCGGGCGTGGCCGGCGCCGACGCCATCGGCGGCTTCGTCAAGGAGTACCAGGTCAAGCCGGACCCGATGAAGCTCGTCGGCTACGGCCTGGGCTTCGCCGACCTGACCCGGGCCATCGGAGCCAACAACGTGACCCGGGGCGCCAACTACGTCGAGCGCAACGGCGAGGGCTATGTCGTCCGGGCCAGAGGGCTGATCGAGAACGTCGACCAGATCCGCGACGTCGTCGTGGCGACCCGGGCCGGGATACCGATCCTGGTGAGGGACGTCGCCGAGGTCGGGATCGGCCGCGAGCTCCGGACCGGCTCGGCCAGCGAGAACGGCCGCGAGGTCGTGCTGGGCACCGCCCTCATGCTCATCGGCGAGAACAGCCGAACCGTCTCGGCGGCCGCGGACGCCAAGATCAAGGAGATCAACAAGCTTCTCCCGCCAGGCATCCAGGCTCGGACGCTGCTGAGCCGGACCGACCTCGTCGACGCCACGGTCCGGACGGTGTCCAGGAACCTGGCCGAGGGCGCGCTGCTGGTCGTCGCGGTGCTGTTCCTGGCGCTCGGCAACATCCGCGCGGCGATCATCACGGCCCTGGTCATCCCGATCGCCATGATGCTGACGGCCACCGGCATGCTGGCGGGCCGCATCAGCGCCAACCTGATGAGCCTCGGCGCGCTCGACTTCGGGCTCATCGTCGACGGCGCGGTCATCATCGCCGAGAACAGCCTGCGGCACCTGGCGGAGCGGCAGCACGCGCTGGGACGGAAGCTGAGCCTGGACGAGCGGCTGGAGACCGTCCGCGTCTCGGCCGAGGAGATGATCAAGCCGAGCGTCTACGGGCAGGCCATCATCATCCTGGTCTACGTGCCGCTGCTGACCTTCACCGGCGTGGAGGGCAAGACCTTCGCACCCATGGCGCTGACGGTGCTGATCGCGCTCGTGGCGGCCTTCGTGCTGTCCCTGACCTTCGTCCCGGCGATGGTCGCGACCTTCATCACCGGGCGGGTCGGCGAGGGCGACAACCTGCTGATCCGAGGACTGAAGGCGGCCTATCGACCGGTGATGGGCGGGGCGATTCGGACGCCCTTGGCTTTCATAGGCGGCGCGGTGGTCGTCCTCGGGCTGGCCGGGGCCCTGGCGACGCGGCTCGGCCAGGAGTTCACCCCGACGCTCGACGAGAAGAACATCGTCATGGAGGCGCGGCGCATCCCCTCGACGGCCATCACGCAGTCGCAGGCCATGCAGCTCGGCGTCGAGGACGCCATGAGCAAGTTCCCGGAGGTGGCCTTCGTCTACTCGCGCTGCGGCACGCCCGACATCGCCGCCGACCCGATGCCGCCGAACGCCTGTGACACCTACCTGATCCTGAGGCCCCAAGCGGAGTGGCCGGACCCGTCCGAGGCGAAGGAATCGTTGATCGCCCGCATGGACGCCGAGGCGAAGCTGATCCCGGGCACGCTCCTCGGGTTCTCGCAGCCCATCCAGATGCGCTTCAACGAGCTGATCGCGGGCGTTCGCGACGACCTCGCGGTGAAGGTGTTCGGCGAGGAGTTCGGCCCGATGGTCGACGGCGCCCGCAAGATCGCCGGCATCCTGCGCGGCCTGGAGGGCGCCGCCGACGTGAAGGTCGAGGAGGCGGTCGGGCTGCCGTTCCTGGAGATCAAGGTCGACCGGCGCGAGATCGCCCGGCGCGGCTTGAGCATGGCGGACGTGCAGGACGTCATCGGCACGGCGGTCGGCGGAAAGGACGCCGGGCTCGTGTTCGAGGGCGACCGTCGCTTCGCCATCGTGGTCCGGTTGGCCGACGACGTCCGGGGCGATGTCGAGGCGCTGAGGAACCTGCCGGTGCCGCTACCGCCCTCGCAGGCCGCGCCCGCACGGGCGGGCACCGGGGGCCCGGCCGCTCCCGGGCCGGCCGGCGGGACGAGCGTGCCGCTGCGGCAGCTCGCCTCGTTCGCCTTCGGCGAGGGGCCGAACCAGGTGAGCCGCGAGAACGGACGCCGCCGCGTCGTAGTCACCGCGAATGTGCGCGGGCGCGACATCGGCTCGCTGGTGGCCGATGCGCAGGCGCGCATCGCCGCCGAGGTGCGGCTGCCGCCCGGTTACGAGGTGAAGTGGGGAGGGCAGTTCGAGAACCTGACGGCCGCTCGCCAGCGCCTGGCGGTGGTCGTGCCGGCCTGCTTCGCGCTGATCTTCATCCTGCTCCTCGGGGCGCTCGGGTCCGGGCGTGACGCGCTGATCGTGTTCAGCGCCGTGCCGATGGCCCTGACCGGCGGCGTGGCGGCCCTGTGGCTGCGCGACATGCCCTTCTCGGTCTCGGCGGCGGTCGGGTTCATCGCGCTCTCGGGCGTCGCGGTTCTGAACGGCTTGGTGCTGCTCAACCACATCCGCGCGCTCGTGGAGGAGGGAACGGCGATTCCGGATGCCGTCCGCGAGGGCGCCCTGACCCGGCTGCGACCGGTGGCGATGACGGCCTTGGTCGCCGCCCTGGGCTTCGTACCGATGGCCCTGGCGACGGGCACGGGTGCGGAGGTGCAGCGGCCGCTGGCGACCGTCGTCATCGGCGGCTTGGCCAGCGCGACCGTCCTGACGCTGCTTGTTCTTCCGGCGCTTTACGTCCGGTTCGGCAAGGCCAAGACGTCCTTCCGGTCCGCTCCACGAGGCCATGTCGTGTCGTGGACCGACCCACCAACACCTTAGCCGGACGACCTCGTGAGCGGTCGGATCTGGGCGACCGCATCACGGCGGGACAAGGTCCCGGGCAAATCGGGACAAGCTGTGTTGAGAGCGGCGCTGTCGCGGAGCCGAAAACGGGACAAGCTTTCATGAGAGCGTGTCCTGCGCAGCCGCGCGGATGGATCGGCATCACCGAGGCTGCCCGGACCGAATGAGACGGCGCCCAAGCGGCGGGACGGCGTAACCCGATGCGTGCCGCCGTCATTCTTCGCCTTTGGGAACGCCCTGTCTCTGATCGCGTGCCGCCACCGTGGCTCGACGGATCGAGGCCAGATCGGGGGCCACGAGCGGCTGTCCGCCCGGGCTTCCGACCGGCTTGGATGAAAGGTCGCCGTCCGTCGCCCCTACTCGAAAGCCCCTGGGCATCGCACGGGACAACTCGGCGGTAGAGGCTTCTGAGCCAGGCTCATTCCGGCAGGCGCCGCGCCTTCCCAGCCGCCCGTCGGGGGCAGCCGGCGCGCGGCGTCGATGTCGCAGAAGGACCGGGGTGAGGCCACCTCGCCGCGAGTCACGCCCATGGCCTCGTGGCCGGGTTCGCCGGCCGTCCTCGCCGGCGGTGGGGCCGCCGGGGCGCTCGGCTCTCAGGCTGGCCAGTTCGCCGGCCGACCCAGCAAGCCGCGGCCTGGCATGCCGCGGAGCCATGTCACGAAGGCGCTCACCCGCTCGGGCGTGAACTGGTTTCGATGGCCCTGCGTGCTGTGCACGAGATCGCGCAGTTCCTGGGGGACCAGCGGGCCCGACCCGCCCCAGTAGGCGTATTCGCGCCCGAGAAGCACCCTGTCCGTCCGACCGGTGTCGCGCACCAGGTTCGGCAGGCTGGTGACGCCCCCCGGCTCGCTATGGAAGGAATCGGCCTGGACGAAGGTGCCGTCGGCCGAGCGGCGATAGATGTTGTCGCCGTAGATCTGCATGCGGCTGCCGGACATCACGGGTCGCTTGGCGCCGAACCGAGCGTCGTCCCAGTACCGGTCGAAGGTGAGGATCTCGTCGACCCGCATCCAGTAGACGACACGGTCCTTGATCCCGTTCGGGATCGAGCCGGTCCCGACCACGAAGTCCCCGACGCTCGCGTGCTGCCGGATCAGCGGTTTGCACGCGCTCAGCGTGCACACCCGGTGGAACGGATTGGGCGCGAACCCGAGGTCGTGGTCGATCACGTAGGAGTGGACGCGCACGCCGGCCTCAGCACTTGTTCCGCTTGGTCTGGCGCTCCGCCCGCGGCTGGGCGTCGGGCTTCAACCACTCGGGCTTCGCGTTCCTCCGCGGTAGGGCGCCGCGCAGGCTGCCCGCATCCCAGGGAACGGTATCCCCGCCGTAATCCTCGAACGCGCGCGGCAGCGTTTCGTCCTGGGTTCCAGGAGGCCAGATCCCGATCACGCGACGACCCTGGGCGGCGGCCCGCTGCATCACGCGCCCCAGCTCCTCGTCCGCGAGGCAATCGGGAGACAGCACGATCACCCCCAAGTCCTCGTCCGGCGTCTCGGCGTGACCGGCCGGCGCCTCGTCATTTGCGGGTACGGGCTCGTCGTCTTCCGGTGCAACGGGATCCTCGACGTGCTCGCCGTCTTCCCCTTCGTCGTCCTCCTCTTCGTCGGGCTCGACAACGGCGACCTCCTCGTCCACGACCTCGCAGCCCGCCTCGGCCAAGAGCTTGAGCAGGGCCGTGCGTTCCTCGTCGTCGACAGGACCGAGCACGCAAACCTTCGGCATGTGCGGCTTCTCCCCGGTGCCCAGGTCCTTCCGTCGCGCATTCCGCCCGGGAGCCTGGCTCAGTAAAGCTTAGGTGGTCAGCCGCGGTCGGTATGGCAAGGGTGCGTCCGCCGCGTGTGTGGATACAGGCAACCCTGGACTGAGCGCCGGAAAGGTCCGACGATGGCAACCTGAGGATATGCCAACCCGGAGCGGGGAGGGGACATGGATACGGCGCCGCTTAGCCTGAACGGTTATCAAGCCGCGGCGATCCGGACGGACCGGACGCGAGGGAAGGGCACCGGCCTCGACCTGGCCGTGCTCGGCCTCTTCGGCGAGACGGGCAGCCTGCTGAGCGAGACCAAGAAGAAGCAGCGCGACGCGCGGTCCTATCTCGGCTACGAGGCGAGCGTCGTCGAGGAGATGGGCGACGCGCTCTGGTACCTGGCGGTGATCGCCGATCACGCCGGGCTGCGCTTGGGGGATCTCGCCGGCCGGGACCTCGCCGGGGGACCCGAGCCGACCTTCGCGGACGTGCAGCCACAGCGTGCCTTGCCTTTGCACGTCCCGACCGTCGCCTTCGAGCACACCCTGCTACAGCTGGCCGGGGCCGTCGGCCGGCTGGCCGCGCTGGGGGCGCGGGGCGACCTCGCGGGAAGCCCGGACCTCCTGGAGCGTCTCTCCGCAGTGTTCGGCCTTCTCGTCTCGGCCGCGAACGAGGCCGGCGTCACCCTGGAGCAGGCCGCCATGCGCAACCTCGCGAAGGCCGAGGACCGTTGGCCGGCGACGCGCGTCGCCCCGCCGCTGTTCGACGAGGCGTTCCCGGACGAGGAACGCCTGCCCCGCGCGTTGACCATCGACATCTTCGAGCGCACCGGCGGGAACGACACGCGGTACGTCGTGCAGCGATGCAACGGCATCTTCATCGGCGACCGCCTGACCGACAACATCATGAAGCCGGACGATTACCGGTTCCACGACGCCTTCCACTATGCCTACGCCGCCGTCCTCGGCTGGTCGCCGGTGACGCGCGCGCTGTTCCGCCTGAAGAGGAAAAGCGAGGCCCGCGTCGACGAGGGGCAGGACGGAGCGCGCGCGATCCTGATCGAGGAGGGCGTGGCGACGTTCGTCTTCGGTGAGGCGAAGCAGCTCGGCTTCTTCGAAGGACAGCGCCCGGGCGACCTGGGCTTCGCCTTCCTGAAATCGGTGAGGCAATTCGTGCGCGGCTACGAGGTCGAGGCCTGCCCGCTCTGGCTTTGGGAAGAGGCCATCCTCGCCGGTAACGAAGCGTTTCGTTTCTTGCGGGAGAAACGCCGCGGGCGCCTTCGGCTCGATCTGGTCGGGCGGAAGATGCTGGTCGAGGACCTGCCGACATGACACCTGGCGCCTTCATCGAGGCCCTCGCGGCGCTTCGCTTCAGCGACACCTTCAACCCCTACGCCGAGGCCTGCCCGGACCACGACGGCGTCGGTGCGCCCCAGGTCCGGCGTGAGAACCTGCGCCTCGTGCTGGAGGCGGCCCTCGCCGGAGGCGTCGACTCGATCTGGATCGCGCGCGACCTCGGGTACCGTGGCGGGCGGCGCACGGGCCTGGCGCTCACGGACGAGGCCCACCTCTCCGCCCATGCCGGCCTCTACGGTCAATTGCCGCTGGCGCGGGCAACCCGCGGCCCCGCGATGACCGAGCGCACGGCGACGGTGATCTGGCAGGTTCTCCGGGACCTGCGACGTCCGATCTTCCTCTGGAACGTCTTCCCGCTCCATCCGCACGCGTCGGGCGACCCGCTGTCCAATCGCTGCCACACCCGTCGGGAACGGCAGGCGTCCCGCCACCTCCTCGAATGGCTGGTGTCGGAATTGCGGCCCCGGGTCCTGGTCGCCATCGGGAGGGATGCCGAGGCGGCGTTGGCGGACTTGGGTATGGCGGCCGAGCGGGTCCGGCACCCCAGCTACGGAGGTCAGACCGAGTTCGTCGCTCGGATGGGCGAGTTGTACGGCCTACCCGCCAAAGCTCCGCACGCGGTGCAACTCACGCTGCCGTAAGGAAACCGCAGCCGGGTCTTCCCGACGTTGGTCTGGCGGGCCTCCAGGTCAGGCATGATGCACCAGTACGTGATCGTATGCTGGCCCGGGATGAGACGCCTCGAACCTTCCCATCGCGCCGGCGGCCACGCGCACCTATGCCGGCGAGACTTCCAGGGTGCGACGCACCGGTGAACCCTAGGAGTGGGCAAGGGGAAGCCGGATCACCTTGCTTTACCTTAGGCGTGCCTCCGGTCTATCGCCTTGGCGAAGATCCGGCGGACGAAGGGGGGCGGTTTGGACGCGGCGGTTCGTGCGCGATTGCTCGCCTCCATGGAAGCCGGGCGCCTCGTCCTCCTCTGCGGCGCCGGCCTGTCGATGGCGCCGCCGAGTTCCCTGCCGTCGGCCTGGACCGTGGCCGCCAGGTGCTACGACCGCTATGTCATGAGCATCGATCCGGCGTGCCCGCAGGAACTGCGCGGCGACCTGGAGTCCCTGGCGGAGATCTTCGCCAAGGAGGACATGCTCGGGTCGGTCTTCATCGACGCTCTCGTGCCCTGGGAGGATTTCGTCCGGCCGCCCAACGTCGGGCACGCCGCGGTGGCGGACTTCCTGATCACGCGCTTGGCCGCCGGTGTCGTGTCGGCGAATTACGACACCCTGATCGAGCGCCGCGCGCAGGAATACGGGTTCGATCTCCTCGCCTCCCTCGACGGCGACGAGGCAAAGGTCCAGGCCCGCAAGCACGCGCCCCTGCTCAAGTTTCATGGCTGCTCCGTCCGCGAGCGGCGAGCCACGGTCTGGACGGCCTCGCAGCTCACCGAGGACCGGGTGATCGCCGCGCGCATCGAGAAGACGAAGACGTGGATGGCCCACCACCTCCGCGAGAGCGACCTGCTCGTGGTCGGCTTCTGGTCGGATTGGTCCTATCTCAACACCGTTCTCGCCGAGGCGCTGACGGGCGTCGCGCCGCTGTCGGTGACGCTGGTCGACCTGGCGCCCGAGGACGTCCTGCAGGCCAAGGCGCCCGAACTCTGGACCCTGGCCAATTCGGAGAACGTCCGGTTCACGCATGTCCAGCGTTCGGGGGCCGAAGTCCTGGACGAACTCCGGAGGGCGTTTTCCCAGGCGTACCTACGCAAGGTCCTGCACGCCGGGCGCGCCGCGTTGGAGAGCGAGCTCGGGGCGGAGTGCGAGGCGGGCTGGCTCGATCCGCCCGACCTGGGCAGCGAGGAACTCTACGACCTTCGACGGGACGCCGAGGGCGTGCCGGCCACCGCCGCGGCGACCTTGCGGAACCCGGGGCCGTCCGAGGTCCTGGGCTACGCGCACCTGTTGCTGAGGCGTGCCGGTGCCAGCCAGACCCCCGTCGGCTATGATCTCGCGGGCCGCCGGATCAGGGTCGTGAACGGTTCGGGCATGCTGCTCCAGACGGTGCAGGACCGGTTCAGGGAGACGCCGTTCGAGGTCGCCGATATCGTGGTCTGCGCCGGAGCCACCGACGTCGGCCTGCCGTTGAACGTCGTTCGGGAAGGGCGACCGGGCGACATAATCCGGCCGAGCGCCTCCGCGGCATGGCTCGACCTTTCTGCCGCCCGCAGGGAGCTCGACGTGTGATGGACATAGCGACCCAGTCCGAGGTGCTCCTTCGGTCGGCAGGTTATGAGACGTGGACCTGGCCGGGCGGCAGCGTGCCGGTCGTCTGCTTCGAGAACGCAACGGTCGTCGGTTTCCTGCACGTCTTCGCGAGCGGCGAGAGCCTGCTCGCCGATTGGCAGCAAATCCAGCAGACCACGCTCGGCCGGCATGCGGCCTCGTTGCGCTCTGCAGGCACGAAGGCCTGGAACGTTTACGCCTTGTTCCTGGCTTGCGGCTCCGAACCGGCCCTCGCGCGGCGGATCGAGCGGATCGAGGAGGATTTCTCCATGACCCGCAAGATCGCGCGGGGCGACTTGCGCACGGTGGCCGACTTGCGAAGGACGTTGTTGCCCCTCCTGCCGGTCCTCAGCGCACCCGTAATCGGCGGGGCCGATTACCGGGCCCGTCTGCGGGCGCGGTTGAGCGACCTTCCGGACGACGCGGTGGCCGCGTTCCTGGGCGCGGCGAGCGCTTCCGAGGTGGCGCGCATCCTGGTGGATGCGCCATGAGGCTCGACTACCTCGAACTGTGCGGCTTCCGGGGCTTCCTGGAGCGCCAACGGGTCGATTTCGGCACTGGCTTCACCGTGATCTGCGGACGCAACGGCGTCGGGAAGAGCACGCTGTGCGACGCGGTCGAATTCGCCCTCACCGGCCAAATCGACAAGTACCTCGTCGACAAGGCGGCGAAGGAAAGCCTCGACGACTACGTCTGGTGGCGCGGCGAAGGCCACCCGGAGGCGCACTTCGTCACCGTGGGATTCCGCGCCGATGACGGGAGCGGCTTCGCGGTGACGCGCTCGCGCGAGACCGGCGCCGACCGGGACGCGGCACGCATCGAGGCGATGCTCTGCGTTCCGGGCGCGAAGCCCGAGCGGGCGCTCCAGCAGGTCTGCAGGACATCCATCATTCGCGACGAATGGATCGCTGCGCTCAGCCTCGACCTGACGGAAACGCAACGGTTCGAGTTCGTGCGCGCGGCGCTGGGCGCCATCGAGGGTCCGGATTACGCCGCCAAGGCTCGCGAGGCCCTGTCCTCCGCCGAGGCCGTGCACAATGCCGCCGCGCAGTCCTATGAGGAGGCGCGCGCACGTCTGACTGCGGCGCTGACCGACCTGGAGCAGATCCGGGACGTCGCCCTGCAGGCCGGGGACGTCGCGGCCGTCCTTACCACCCTGGACGAGCTAACGCCCGGGGCCGGCCCCGACCTGGGAGCTCGGGTCGCGGCAGCCCGGAAGGCGCTGGCCAGGCGCCGGTCGAACCTCGGCGAGATGGGATGGGTCGCCGACGAGGCTCGCGCGGTGGCCGCATTGCGCGACACGGTCGCGCGACACGGCGACAGCGCAGGCCGTGACGCGGCGGCGGTGGCCGAAGCCGAGATCGCGGTCCAGGAAGCCCGCCGCCAGCTGCAGGCCGCCGAGGCGCGCCTGGACCGGGAACAGGAAAGCGACGGCCTCGCCGCGTCGCTCGCGATCCTGGTCGATCACGGCAGCCGGATCGGCCTGCATGACGACCGCTGCCCGCTATGCCGCGCGCCGCAGGGCGCCCCCGAGTTCGAGAAGGGGCTCGCATCCGCGCGCGAGCGCCTCGCCGCCCGGCGGTCGGCAGTGCCGGAGGCGCGCGGCGAGGTCGCGGCGGCCCGAACCCGGGTCGAGGATGCCGGCGAGATCCTGAAGCAGGCCGAGACGGTCGTCCATCGGCTCGCGTCCGCCCAAGCCGAACTGGAAGCCCGGGAAGAGGCGCTTTCGGCCGAGCTCGTGCGACGTTCCCTGGATGGAGGGCTGGCCTACGACCCAGAGGCCCTGGAGGAGGTGGTGCAGGCCGAACGGAGTCGGTTGATCGACCTGGAACGAAGCATCCTCACCTTGGAAGCTTCGCAGGCGGTGGAACGCGTAACGGAGCTCGAAGCGCGCCTCGAAGCGCTCCGGGCAGAGGCCGACGACGCGAGCGACCGGCTCGCGCGCGCCCACGCTGCGGTGAGGACCACCCGGACGCTGGACCGTACGGTCCGCAGGACGAATGCCGAGATCATCGACGAGCGCCTGGCGGTTATCAGCCCGCTGCTGAACGAGCTGTACCAGCGGCTTCGCCCGCATTCCGAGTGGCGGTCCATCGATTACGGCATACGCGGCGACGTCAGGCGTTTCCTGAGCCTGCGGGTCGGCAACGGCTTGAACCCGCAATTCGTGTTCAGCAGCGGGCAGAGGCGCGCGGCCGGGCTGGCCTTCCTCCTCTCCGTTCACCTGTCCCGGCCTTGGTGCAATTGGCGGACGCTCATGCTCGACGATCCGGTCCAGCACATCGATGATTTCCGGGCCTTGCACTTGGTCGAGGTCCTGTCGGCCCTGCAGCGGTCGGGGCGGCAGATCGTCTGTGCCGTCGAGGATCCGTCGTTGGCGGAATTGCTGTGCCGGCGCCTCATGAGCGAGCCCACGGCGCTCGGTCGCCGCCACGACCTGGATCTTGTTCCCGGCGGGGGTGCCTCGGTCACTCGCTCGACGGACATCGCACCAGCCATGGTCGGCGTGCTCAGGAGGGCAAGGGACCTGAGCGCGGCGAGCTGAAACGGCCTTGATTACCGACGGCGTCGGGACTGTGCCCGCCCCGGACCGGTGTTTCGACCCGCGGTCCCCGATTTCGTGACCTCGACGAGGGAAGAGGGCAGGGAGCTCGACGACCGCCTCGCAAACGCTCCCCGCTCTCCGCAGACCGCGTCCGACGTGGGTGGCGCCCTGCCCGCCGAAAGCGGAGAGCATTCCTGCGCGCGGCAATTCCGGGGAGTGGATGCCCGATCAGGCCGCGAAATCGAAAAGGTTTCGTCCCGGCCAGCGGTCCTGGCTCAAGCCCGACACGGGGATCATCATGTCCGCAGAGGGGCGCGCGGTCACGGGCGCCCCTCTGCGGAGGCCACCGGGTTCAAGCACATCCCGGGCGTGAGGACAGGCTTCCCTGACAATCGGGACAAGCTCTCTTGAGTTCGTACCATTGGCAGGGCCGCAAATCGGGACACGCTTTCCTGATAGTCTGCCTCGGCTGTCCTAGCCGTCCGGCTCGCCTCGTCCCGAGGCGGCTTCCTCGTGCGTGCCGGGCCGCCGTCCAGATCATCGTGGAGCGGCCGATCCGACCACGTGAGGACCGCAGCGACTGTATCGGCGAAGCCAGCCGAGCCGACCGCCAGGGCGCCTTCGCGGGCCTGACCGATCTGGGCGCTCGACCGGATGCCCACCCCGGCGTTGGGGGCCGGTGGTATCCTCGCGGCCATTCCGAAAAGAAAGTACGGAAACTCGAAGGGCATGGCCCGGTCCGCAGATCACGCTAAGGGTGCGGTCTGGACCCATCGGCCCTATGATCGAGCCGGCATCGGGTTTGATGCCGGCCTCTGTTTCCAAGGGTTGGACCAGGCATCCGCGCCTGGGCATGTCGGGTCTAGGGAGCAGGCGGACCACGTTCCCTACAAATCGAGATAAACTTAAATGAGACCGCCCCTCCGGGAGTAACAGAAATCGAGGCAAATTCTCATGTTAGCTTGCGCCAAGGCGGGTTGTCGGATCTGCTGCGGAATGTTCTGCGCAGACTGTTTTCCCGAACCAGGCTGTGGTGCAGCCGCCTCAATCCGGAAAACTGTGCCCGCCTGACGGTGAGAAGAGGGCAATCTGTTATCCTCCGAGCCATCGAGGAAGCCGCAGTCGGTCGAGAACGCGGAAACCCAAAGCTGAGCGGACGTGAGAGGCCGTTCGCGAACAGGGTCAAACTTCTCTGTAAGCACGGATCTGTAAGGACAGAGTTCCGTGTGCTTTAAGTCAAACTCATTTGAGGGCACTCCCTGTGGGGATCCCTCAAATCAGGACAAGCTTTGCCGAGAAATGACATGCATGAGGCCGCAGCCTCCGCGTCCGGCTTCGGTCCGAACTGCGGCGCGAACCGGGAGCACACCTCCGTCGCTGCGCGAAATCGGAGCCGGGATCGGCGCGAACCGGGTCTGACGATCCGTTAACGCCGTCGCCGAACCGGGGACGGCGCCGAGGGCCGGCGACGGACACTTTGGCGACGGACACTTCGGCGACGGGCCGCGTGTTCGCGTCACGCGTCTATGTCAGGGAAGTGTGTCGCCGCCGGCGAGCTGTCGATCAGCCCGTGCTGACTTCTGCGCCGCAGGGCACCGCGCGCCGTCCGCGTGGAGCTCCGGAGCGGCGCGGTCGCGAGACCTAGATCGCTCCGACGACGGAGAACGGATCGATCAGGCCGCACCGGATGCAGTAGTAGACGAGTTCCACGTCCGAGCTGACGCCGAGCTTCGATTTGATGGCGTAGTGGTAGTTCGCGACGGTCTTCGGCGAGAGGCTGAGATCGACAGCGATCGCATCCGTGTGCCGCGCATCGAGGATCATCCGCAGGATCTCGAACTCCCGCGGCGACAGGAGGTCGATCGGGGACGGCTGCTCCTCCAGCCGACTCGCGGCCAGCAGGTGTGAGATCTCGGCGCACAGGGTCAGCTTGTTGTTGAACACGCTGCGCACGGCGTCGATCAGGAGCTCCGAAGCGCTGCTCTTCGTGATGTAGCCGCGGGCGCCGGCGCGTATGGCCTGGAGCGCGTAGCTGACGGCGGCATGCACGCTGAACACGAGGATGCGCGCGTCCGGATCCACCTGCCGGATCTGACGGATGGCGTCGATCCCGCCGCGGCCGGGCATGCTGATGTCCATGATGACGACGTCCGGCCCCGCGGCCCGGTAGGTACGGTAGGCCTCCGCGCCGTCCCGGGCTTCGGCGGCGACCTCCATATCGGGCTGTCGTTCCAGGAGCCGCCGGTATCCCTCCCGTACGACGGCGTGATCGTCGACGAGCATCACCCGTATGCGCCGTCCGGTCATGACACCTCCCTGGCCGCGAGCGCGGCGCGAAAGCGGACCCGCAGGCGAAACCCGCCGCCCGGGGACGTTTCCGTCACGATCTGCCCGCCGAGCGCGTGGACGCGGTCGCGCATGCCGAGCAGGCCGAGACCGGGACGCGAACGCTCCAGCACCTCCGCGGGCGCGCCGCTCCCGTCGTCGGCGAAGTCCAGCCGGACGTCCGCACCGCCGTCGGTCTCCACGACGTTCAGCGCGATCGCCACGTTGCGCGCCGCCGCGTGGCGGACGGCGTTGGTGAGGCCTTCCTGGACGATCCGGTAGACATGGGCCGCCGCCTCTGAGGGCAGGCGGTCGACCTGCGCGTCGGCCCGCAGCGCGACTTGGATCCGGCCGCCGGCCCGCTGCGCCTGCGCGGCGATCAGGCTGCGGAGCGCGATCCGCAGCCCGAGATCGTCGATCTCCGGCGGCCGCAGCGAGGCCAGGGTGATCCGGAGCGCCCGCACCGCGTCCGATGCCATGCTGGCGAGTTCGGCGCTCTCGGTCGAGACCGAAGGCGCCGCGGAGCGCGCGCCGTCCTGGATCGAGCGGGCGAGGAGACTCAGGGCCGTCAGCCTCTGCGCCACGTCGTCGTGCAGTTCGAGCGACAGCCACCGGCGCTCTTGCTCCTGGGCATCGATCAGCCGGCGGGCGAGCTCGGCGCGCTCCCGTGTGGCCAGCTGGAGATGGCCGGCAAGCGCGTTGAACACCGTCGCGATGCGCCGGAGCTCGCGCAGGCGGAAGCTCGGCAGACGCCACGCGAGGTCGCCCTGCGCGACGCGGTCGATACCGACAAGGATCTCATTGGCGGGACGCAGGGCGTGCGCGACCGCGCCGTAGACCAGCACGCACAGGACGACTGTCATGGCCGCGAGCGCGCCGGAGACCTGCTTCAGCACGATCCAGGCCGAACCGACGACGGCGTGCGGATCGATGTCCGCCTCCACGATCCCTCTCCGCGAGCCCTGATGCTCGAGCGGCAGACGGACGGTGGATCCGGCGAAGAAGAGGGACCTGTAGAGCGTCGCGAACCAGTCGGGTGCCGCGAGCGCGTGCGGCTCGACGCCGACGCAGCTCGACCGTGTCGGGCCGGTCTCCGCCGGGATCAGCTGCACGCACTGACCGGGTTGCAGGGCGTACCGGGTGACGATCTCCCAGTCCGGAAAGCGTACGGAAATGTCGGCGGCCCGCTCGATGCGCAGGAGCTGCAGGCGAAGTTGCTTGTGCACTTCGCCGGCCGTCTCGGCGTTTCGCTGCCTGGTCTTCGCCGCGACGTCGTGCATGGCGTACGCGGCCGCTCCGGCGGCGCAGAGGATGGCGATCAGCGCGATCCGGCCGACGAGAGCCCATTTGAGATCCAGCTCGCGCGCGTTCCAGGCGGCCAGGACGTGCTTGAGGCTGAAGGTCGTCACCCGTGTCCTCCCGAGAGGCCGAGGGTTATCGAGCTTGCGACCGTCTCGGAAGGGTCCGCGCTGAAGTCGTGCGATTTGCCCAGGTCAACGCGGGCGTTCTGCCGTAGCGGGTCCGATGGCGCGCGGCCTACAGAACTCGACCTGACGAGAGCGTCGCCGGAACGGGCACCAGCTCGGCGTCAGCGAACAGGTTCATCCCGGACCACACCCTCCCGCCGGCTGCCCTGCAGGCGGCTCCACCCACGCGCCGATCTGGAGACCGTCGATGCGTCTGCGCCGAAGCTGCTGTCTCGTCCTCCTTCTCGCGGGCCTCGCGCCGCACGCACGCGCGGGCGAGATGATCATGGTCACCGGTGACGACGCCGTTCGGTGGCGCGCCGCGCCGCCGTCCCTGCCGAAGGGCAGCGAGATCAGCATCATCGCGGGCGATCCCGACAGACCCGGCCCCTTCACGCTCAGACTCCGGTTCCCGCCGGATTACGTCATCGCGCCGCACACGCACGCGACCGACGAGAGCGTGACCTTGCTATCTGGCAATCTCGTCCACGACATGGGGGAGACCATCGACGCGAGCCGCGGCCAGCGGCTTCAGCAGGGCGCCTTCCTGCATCTGCCGGCCCGTATGCCCCACGCCCTCTGGACGACGCGCGAACCGGCCGTGATCCAAGTCTCCGGAACCGGGCCTTTCGGCCTCGACTACGTCAATCCCTCGGACGATCCGAGGAAGACGCGCCCGGACAGATGATCGTCCGCGACGCTGCGATCCTCACGTGACAGGCGCCACACACCATCGCCGTTGCCAACCCTGCTGCCGCCACAGCCCCCGGACGGGCGCCCGCCTCGACGCTCGGGAGCGGCCGATGCACGGGCCACCGGCTCCCGGCCGAGTGCCGGGCCGATCCCAACCCGCCTCCGACAGGGACCCTCGAGATCATGAGCACTTCTGACGCCCGAGTCCGGGATGATTTCGCGCGGCGCGCGGCGGAGAATCAGGCCCGGCTGACCGCCGACGTGAAGCCGGCCTACGACTTCGTCGTGTGCGGCGCCGGCGCCTCGGGTTCGGTCGTCGCGCGGCGACTGGCGGAGAACCCCGAAGTGCAGGTGCTCCTGCTGGAGGCGGGCGGCTCGGACGAGGCCGAGTCCGTACTCGATCCGGCGCTCTGGCCCACCAACCTGGGCGGTCCGCGGGACTGGGGCTTCCGCGCGGAGCCGAACGCGCACCTGAACGGCCGCGCGCTCTCCATGGCGATGGGCAAGGGGCTGGGCGGCGGCTCCAGCGTCAACGTGATGGTGTGGGCACGCGGCCACCGGTCTGACTGGGATGCCTTCGCGACCGAAGCGGACGACGCGGCCTGGGGCTACGAGAATGTCCGCGCCATCTATCGACGCATCGAGAACTGGCGCGGTGCCCCTGACCCGGCGCATCGCGGAAGCGACGGTCCGGTCTGGGTGCAGCCGGCGCCCGATCCCAGCCCCGTGGCCCACGCCATGCTCGACGCCGCGCGGGAGTTGGGCATCCCGACCTTCGACAACCCCAACGGCCGCATGATGGAGGGGCCCGGCGGCGCGGCGCTGACCGACATGCTGGTCCGCGGCGGCCGGCGCGTCTCGCTCTACCGCGCCTACGTCCATCCCTGGCTTGACCGGCCGAACCTGACGGTGCTCACGGACGCCCTCGTCCGCCGCGTCACCTTCGACGGTCGCCGCGCGACGGGGGTCGAGTTCGTCCACGCGGGCGCGGTCAGGACGGTCGGTGCGCGGGGCGAGGTCGTGCTGTCGATGGGCGCGATCCACACGCCCAAGGTCCTGATGCTCTCGGGGATCGGCGACAGCGACGAACTCGGAGCGCTCGGCATCCCGTCGGTTCAGCATCTGCCCGGCGTCGGGCAGAACCTTCAGGATCACGTATCCTTCGGTTGCACCTGGGAGTACGCCGCGCCGATCGCGCCGCGCAACAGCGGCAGCGAGGCCACCCTGTACTGGACGAGCCGGCCCGACCTCGACGCACCCGATCTGCTGTTCTGCCAGGTCGAGTTCCCGGTTCCGAGCGAGCAGACCGCGGCGCGCGGCGTGCCGGCCCATGGGTGGACCATGTTCGCCGGCCTCGCGCAGCCCGCCAGCCGCGGTCGCCTGCGGCTCCGGAGCGCCGATATGGCGACGCCGCCGGTCATCGAGGCAAACTTCCTGTCCCACCCGGCCGACGTGACCGCGGCCGCGGCCTGCGTCGACCTCTGCCGCGCCCTCGGCAACGCGCGGGCGTTCCGGCCCTACGTGCGCGCCGAGTCGATGCCGGGCCCGCTGTCGGGCGCGGCGATGGCGGATTACATCCGCGATGCCGCCGTCACTTACTGGCACCAGAGCTGCACCGCCAGGATGGGCCGCGACGCGATGGCGGTCGTGGACGGCGCGCTCAAGGTCTACGGCATCGACGGAGTCCGGGTCGCCGACGCCTCGATCCTGCCCCGCGTGACCACCGGCAACACGCAGGCGCCGTGCGCGGTGATCGGCGAACGGGCCGCGGAGATCCTGAAGCGGGCGCACGGCCTGTAACAATCGTCGCTGCGACGAGCCCGCTTGCGGGCTCTATCCATGATCATCCTCCGCTCCCGCGGTGCAAGCCTTGCTAATCGCGCCCCGAAACGCGCATAAGCTCCGGCTCGACGGCCGGAGAGATGCAGTCGTGAGCACGCCGCACACGCTCATTCGGTTCCTGAAGGCCAACGCGTTCTTCGCTGAGCTTGGTCCGGAAGCGATCGAGACCATCGCCGGCCTGTGCACGACGCGCAGCCTCGCGCGCCACGAGATCCTCTTCCAGAAGGGCGATCCGGGCGACGCCCTCTACGCGGTGCGGCGCGGGCAGATCCGCATCGGGGCCGGCTCCGACGACGGGCGCGCGGTCACCCTCAACCTGCTCGGGCCCGGCGACGTCTTCGGCGAGATCGCCTTCCTCGACGGCCATCCGCGGACCGCCGAGGCCGTGGCCCTCGAGCCGGCCGACCTCTTCGTCGTGGAGGGGCGGGCCTTTCTCAAGCTCCTCGCCGGGGATCCCGCTCTGGCGGTCCAGATCATCAATCTGCTGTGCCAGCGCCTGCGCTGGATGAGCGCGCGCATGGAGGAGGCGACGCTGCTTCCGCTCGACATCCGCCTGGCCCGGCGCCTGATCACGCTGTCGGAGGATTTCGGCGCCGAGATCCAGGTGACGCAGGAGGAACTCGCGGCGTTCGTCGGCGCGGCCCGGGAGAGCGTCAACCGCGTCCTGCAGGACTGGCGGCGATCGGGCCTGATCGATCTCGGGCGCGCGCGCGTCACCGTTCGGGCCTCGCACCGCCTCGTCGCGCTCGGGGCGCGGGCGCAGACATGATCGGGTCGACAGGGCTTCATCGCATGAGCATCGCAGCGCGCTTGGCGGCCGTCGCCGCCGTCACCCTCGCGGCGTCGAGCGCCGCCGCGCAGACGCGCTGCACGGAGACGACGCGCTTCGATCCGCCCCTGCGGATCCTGCACTGCGCTGACGGCCTGACGCTCGAAGTCGAGCGCGCGGGCAGCCTGCGGCCTGTGGATCCGGACAGCGACGGACATCTCAAGGGTGCGGAAATCGGCGGCAACGCGGTCTTCGTCACGATCCCGGCGAGCCGCCGCGTCCGCCGGGACGGCTTCCAGATCCTCACGCCGCACGCGGTCGCCTCGGTGCGGGGCACGGTCTACGCCGTCGACGTGACCCGGGCGCGCACCTCCGTCTTCGTGGCGCAGGGACGGGTCGACGTCGCCAGGCGCGACGCCCCCCAGATCGCCGTCACGCTCGGGCCGGGCGAGGGGGTCGACGTCGATGACGGTCGCGACGCCCTGGAGGTCCGGCGCTGGCCGCAGGAGCGCGTCAGGAGCCTGCTCGAGCGGTTCGGACGTTGAGCGACGCCGGTCGATCGGCGAATACCACGCACGACCGCGCCTTCCGCCGGGCGCGCCTCGCCCTCGTGCTCGCCGCCTCGCTCGGCGCGCTCGCCTGGGGCGCCTGGCTCGGCCAGCTGCATATCGCCGGTCGCGCGACGCCCCTCGACCGTCTGGAATCCGCCCTCACGGACCTGCGCCTGCGGCTCGCGGGCCCGCGCACGCCGCCGGCCGACCTCACGGTCGTGGCGATCGACGACGCGACGGTGCGGCGCGAGGGCGGCTTCCCGGTCTCCCGCACCACGATGGCGCGGATCATCGAGCGGGTGGCGGAGGCGCGCCCGCGCGTGATCGCCGTCGACGTGCTCTTCCTCGACGCGGGACGGCAGCCGGACGCGGACAACGCGCTCGCCGCCGCCCTCGCGAAGACGACCGCGATCCTGGCCTCGGCGGCCGTCTTCGACGGGAACGTCAGCGAGGACGGCATCCCGGTCGCCACCGCGCTCCATCGGCCGACGCCGAAACTCGGCGAGGACGTCGCGTCGGGCGTCGTCAACGTCGCCGAGGACGCGTCCGGCGTGCCCCGCCATCTCCCGCTGGTGGTGCGGACCTCCGACGGGGTCGCCGCGTCCTTTGTGCTGCGGGTTGCGGCCCTGGCGGCGCGGAGCGACCCCGTGCTCAGCAAGGGCCGGGTCGAGATCGGTGGCCGCGCGCTGCCCCTGGACCTGGGCTACCATCTCCCGCTGCGCCCCTACGGTGCGCGGCGCGCGATCGCCACCGTGAGCGCGAGCGCCCTTCTCGACGGCACGGCGCCGGCCGCGGCGCTCTCGGACGGTATCGTGGTGATCGGCGTCACCGCGCTCGGCGGCGGCGATACCTTCGCCACCGCGTTCGATCCCGTCATGCCCGGCGTCGAGCTCCTCGCGACTGGCATCGCCCACCTCGCCACGGGGGATGGCCTCGTCCGCGATGCCGGCGTGCGGCGGCGCGACGCCGCGGCCGCCGTCCTCCTGGCGGTCGGGGCGGCGCTCGCCATCGCGCTGCTGCCGCCGGGCCCGGGCCTGATCCTTGTACTCCTCGCGACGGCCGGTTGGCTCACCGCGGGCGCCGCAGCCTTCGCGCACGGCATCTGGTTCAGCGCCGCCCTGCCGCTCGCGGCGGTGGGCGTGCCGGCACTCGCCTGCGCGGTGGGCCGCCAGACGCTCGAGCGCCGCCAGAGCGCGCGGGTGGCGCGCTCCGAGGAGGTGCTGCGGCGGCTGCAGCCCGCCGCTCTGGCCGAGCGGCTGGCCCGCGACCCAGGCTACCTCGCCGAGCCCGTCGCGCGGGACATTGCCGTGCTGTTCGTCGATCTCACCGGCTTCACGCGCCGGAGCGAGCAACTGGGCCCCGTGCGCACCCGGGCGATGCTCAAGACGTTCCACGATCTCGTGGACGCGGCGGTGACGCTGCGCGGGGGCGTCGTCGTGAACTTCATGGGCGACGGCGCCATGGTCCTGTTCGGCGCGCTCGATCCGGACCCGGAGCAAGCCGTGCACGCCGTCCAGGCCGCGGAGGAGCTCATCGCCCGCACGCGCGCCTGGATCGCGCGCAGCCCGGTCCTGTCCGAAGCCGGGCCGGCCCTCGATCTGCGCATCGGCGCGCATTACGGGCCGGTGATCCTCTCGCGCCTCGGCAGCGACACCAACCAGCACGTCACCGCCACGGGCGACACGGTCAACGTCGCGAGCCGCCTGCTCGCGGTCGCGGCGGACGCCAACGCCCGCCTGGCGCTCAGCGCCGAACTGGCGCTTGCGGCCGGGCTCGACCTGTCGGCGGGGACATTCGAGGGCCGGACCGCGGCCATCCGCGGCCGCAGCCGGCCCCTCGAGGTCTGGCTGAGCCACCCGCGCGCGGCAGAGCCCTAGCCGCATCCCCGAGCGACCGCCGCCAGCGCGCAGGCCCGCGCCGACTCTGTGACCCGGATCACAGTCGACCCTGCTTGGCCGGTTCATCGTCTCCCTATCGCAACGGGAGACTCAGCATGGCGACCACCTCGTTTACGACCGCGATCCTGGCCGGTCTCGCCCTCGCCGCCTCGGCGACCGTCCCCGGACCTGCCGAAGCGCGCGGGTTCGGACACGGACGCTTCGGTCACCATGGCGGCTTCCATCACGGCTTCCACCACGGCGGGTTCCACCACGGCTTCCGAGACCGTTTCGGCGGCCGCGGCTGGTGGAGTCCGACGGGCGGCTACGCGGCGAACAGCGACCTCGGCGACTGCCGCCTGACCGTCAGCCTCGTCCGGCGTCGCTTCGGGCGGCTCTGCCGCTCAGCCGCGCCGTCATCGGAGGACAGGACAGATCGATCGGCCGGCGAAAGCAGACCACGCGCATCCGGCAGCCCCTGGGAGGCCGTACGGCCTCGGGCGGCCTCGGGGCGCTACTCCGCAGATTCGACGGCCAAACCCCGGAGGAGCATCGCCCGTGCAGCACCATGCCCTACGCGTCCTGCTCGTCGACGACGACGCGGACGTGCAGCGCGTCGTATGCGGCTACCTCGGCGAGCACGGGGTCGGCGTGGTTCCGGTGACGACCCGGGCCGAGGCGCGCGCGCAGCTCGCGGATCCGTCGCAGTTCGATCTGGCCGTGCTCAACCTCCGCCCGGGCGCGGAGAACGGGCTCGACCTTCTGCGGGATCTGCGGGCGGGGAGCAACCTTCCCGTCATCCTGACCACGGCGCACCGCTGCGAGGAGTTCGATCGCGTGCTCGGCCTCGAACTCGGCGCGGACGACTACATCGTCAAGCCTTACGGCCTGCGCGAACTCTTGGCGCGCGTCCGCGCCGTCCTCCGCCGCGTCGCGGCGCAGGCCGCGTCCCGCCCGGCGGAGGCGCCGTACCGGCGCTTCGACGGCTGGGTCCTCAATCGCCGGCGCCGACGCCTGATCAATCCGGATGGCGTCGAAGTCGTCCTGGGCAAGCGCGAGTACGCGCTCCTGGCGGCGTTCCTCGACGCGCCCCAGCGGCCGCTCAGCCGCGAGTACCTGCTGCAGGTCACGCGCGTCCACGACGACGTGTTCGATCGCTGCATCGACGTGCAGATCCTGCGGTTGCGCCGGAAGATCGAGCGCAGGCCCAGCGACCCGAAGCTCATCCTGACCGAGCGCGGGGTCGGCTACGTCTTCGCCGCCGCGGTCGAGAGCACGTCCCACTAGCGTCGTCCCGATCGCGATGCGCCGCTCTCACGGAACGGGCACACCGGTCGAGACAGCCGCGCCCTGTCGGCTCTCCCGTGGGAGCGAGGGGACCGGCACTTCCGGCGCCGCGATCATCGGCGTCGACCGTCGTCACGGTCCGGGAGGCCGCCGGAGGCGCGTCAGCCCTTCACGAGCTTGCACGTGCTCTCCGAGAGCGGCTGGAACGCTTGGTCGCCCGGGATCGTCTTCAGGATCTTGTAGAAGTCCCAAGGCCCCGTCGATTCCGCCGGGGATTTCACCTGGGCGAGGTACATGTCGTGCACGAGGCGGCCGTCCGGCCGCAGCGTGGCGTTGCGTGCGAAGAAGTCTTGGATGGGCAGCGCGCGCATCTCGGCCATCACCTTCAGCCCGTCATCCGTGCCGGCAGCTTCGGCCGCCTTCAGGAAGTGGAGCACCGCCGAATAATCGCCGGCCTGGACCATGGTCGGCATCCGGCCGCCCATGCGCTCGCCGAAGCGCCGGGCGAAGGCGCGCGTCTGCTCGTCCATGTCCCAGTAGAAGCCCGTCGTCAGGATCATGCCCTGCGCTGCCGACAACCCGACGGAATAGATGTCGGTCAGGAAGATGTTGAGGCCGCCCAGCCTCTGGCCGCCCTGCAGGATCCCGAATTCGCTCGCCTGCTTGATGGTGTTGATCGTGTCGGCGCCCGCATTGGCCATGCCGATGATCTTCGCGCCCGAGGCCTGCGCCTGCAGCAGGTAGGACGAGAAATCCGGATTAGGAAACGGGTGCTTGACCGACCCGAGTACCGTACCGCCCTTGGCCTTCACGACGCGGGTGACCTGCGCCTCCAGGTCGTGCCCGAAGGTGTAGTCGGCTGTGATGAAGAACCACGTGTTCTTCGGATCATCCGCCAGCGCCGCGGCGGTGCCGGCCGCGAGCGAGTGGGTATCCCAGGACCAGTGGGCGCCGGTCGGCGAGCACGCGGCGTTGGTCAGCGCCATGGAGCCGGCGCCGGAGTTGATGTCGATCTTGCCCTTGCTGCGCGCGACCTCGCGCACCGCCAGCCCCGCGACCGAGGAATTGGTGTCGAAGATCGCGTCAACACCCTCGGTATCGAACCACCGGCGCGCGATCGACGAGGCGATGTCGGCCTTGTTCTGATGATCGGCGAAGATCAGCTCGACCTTTCGACCATTGATCGGGCGGCCGAAATCCTCAACCGCGAGCTGCGCGGCCGTCACGGAGCCGCGGCCGGCCAGGTCCGAGTAGCCGCCGGACATGTCGGTCAGGATGCCGATCTTGATTCCGCCATCCGCGTATTGCGCGGAGGCGGGCAGGGTGGTCAAAGCAGCGGCGCCGAACGCGGCGGCCGCGACCCAGCTGCGACGGATCATTGTATCCTCCCCACTCTTTGGTTCTCGTGCGGCCGCTCCGCGCCGCAGCGCTTCTTCTCTCCGGAAACGCGCTCCGCCGATCTCAGAGATAGCTGCGGCCGTCGAGGTAGGCCTTGCGCCAGCGCCGGATCTCGACGCGCTCGAAGAGACCGATCCTGTAGAACGGGTCTGCCTGGATGAGCGCCTCGGCCTCCGCGCGGGTCTCGACATCGACGACGTACAGGCCGCCGCCGGCGTCGCTGCCATCGTCGTTCAGCTTCGCGCCGCAGGCCAGAAGCCGGGCCTTGATCCGGTCGAGGTAGACGAGGTGCTCCGCGCGGTTCGCCCTGCGGACGTCCAGGCTCCCGGGCCTGTCGAAGGTCTCGATCATGTAGGGCATGACGATCGTCCCGTCAGTTGGTCGCGATGGCGGAGGGATGCTGCGCCAGCGGCGTCACGCTGATCGCCATGTACGGGTAGAGCGGCAGCGAGCTCAGGATCTGGTGGAGCTCGTCGTTTCCCGCCACGTCGAAGACACTGTAATTGGCGTACTGCCCGGCGATGCGCCAGAGATGCCGCCATCTGCCATCTTGCTGGAGCTTCTGGGCGTAGGCCTTCTCCTCGGCCTTCAGGCGATCCGCCTCCGATTTCGGCAGGGACGCCGGAATGTTGACCTGCATGTGGACCATGTAGAGCATGACGTCGATCCTTTGCCGCCGGTCTTGGCGAGCACGCCCGCGGTGAGACTTGGTGCGCCGTACAGTGCCGGTCGAGGCCGAGACACGGCCGGGACCGGCGCAGTACGGCCGAGGTTGGCGCGAACCTGCCGTACGCGCCGCGGCGCCCGATGGCCAGACCGCATCAGGCATCGGCCCGGATCAGGTCGGCGGCCTTCTCGGCGATCATGAACACCGCGGCCTGCGTGTTGCCGGAGACGATCCGCGGCATAATCGAGGCGTCCGCCACCCGGAGGCCGGCCACGCCGCGCACGCGCAGGTTAGGATCCGTCACGGAACCCGGATCGCCGCCCATGCGGCACGTGCCGCAGATGTGGTAGATCGTCTGGCCGTCGCGGCGGGCGAAATCGAGCCAGTCCGCGTCGGTCCGGCAGTCCGGCCCCGGATTGAGTTCGGCCCCGCGAAAGCGTTCCATCGGCGCCTGCGCGACGACGGTGCGCGCGATCTTCATGCCCTCGACCATCGCCCGGCGATCCTCCTCGGTGGCGAGGAAGTTCGGGCGGATGGCGGGGGGCTCGAGCGGGTCGGGCGACGCCGCGTGGATCGTCCCGCGCGATTCCGGTCGCAGCTGCGTGACGCCGATCGTCATGCCGGGCAGGCGGTCGAGCTTGCGCTCGGCGGCGTTGGCGTAGCTCGCGTGCATGAAGAAGTACTGCACGTCGGGCCCATCGAGCCCCGGCCGCGTGCGCACGAACCCGTGGGCGAGGCCGGTCCCCAGCGCCAGGATACCCTGCCGCGTCGCGAGGTAGCGCGCCGCGGCGACGCCGAGGCGCAGGCCGCGGGTCTGCTCGTTCAGCGTCACCGGCAGGCGCACGCGCCAATTCATGCGCGTGCAGTAATGGTCCATGTAGTTGGTGCCGACGGCGGGGAGCGCGCGCCGCACCGCCACGCCGAGGCCGGCGAGGATCGCCGGGTCGCCGAGGCCGGACAGTTCCAGGATCTGCGGGGTCTGCGCCGCCCCCGCGGCAAGGATCACCTCCCCGCGGCAGCGGAACAGCCGCTCGCGGCCACCGACCAGAGCGGCGACGCCGCTCGTCCGATCCCTGTCGAAGGTGAGCCGCAGGACGTGCGCGTCCGTCACGACGGCGAGGTTCGGACGGGCGAGGGCCGGCCGCAGATAGGCGTCGGCGGCGCTGACCCGCCGCCCGCGACGCTGGTTCACTTGGTAGTAGCCGAAGCCGTCCTGACTCGCCGCGTTGTAGTCGGGGTTGCGCGGATGCCCAGCCGCCCGCGCGGCGGCGATGAAGGCCTCGGCGATCGCCGGCCGCTCGGCGACTTCCGTGATCGGCAGCGGTCCGCCGCGGGCCCGCAGGGGGTCGGGCGCCCCGTCGTAATCCTCGAGCCTGCGGAAGTAGGGCAGCACGTCCGCGAAGCCCCATCCGCGGCAGCCGGCCTGCGCCCAGGCGTCGTAGTCCTGCGGCTGCCCGCGCACGTAGATCATGCCGTTGATGAGGGTCGACCCGCCGAGGCCCTTGCCCCGCGGGACCGCGATCACCCGGCCGCCGGTCGCCTCCTCGGGCTCGGTCCGGAAGCGCCAGTTGTAGGAGGGGTGCTGGAGCAGGCGGCTGAACCCGGCCGGGATCGAGACCCAGGGGCTGCGCGCCCGCCCCCCCGCCTCGAGGAGCAGCACCCGGCGCGTCCCGGACTCGGTCAGCCGGTTGGCCAGGACGCAGCCCGCGGTGCCGCCGCCCACGATCACGTAGTCGAAGACGCCCGCCGCGACGACGTCGATGTCGGTCGATCCCACGGTGCGCGCCATGCTCAGTCCTCGGATCCAGCCTCAGAGGGCGCCCATGTGGCGGGCCATGAGGGCGATCTGGCACTCCAGCATCGGTAGCCCCTTCTGAATGCGGCAGCCGGCCGCCAGCGCGGCGGCGAGGAGCGGCGTGGTCTCCGGATCCATGATCGCCTCGGCGACGAACTGGCCGGCGTGGAGGGCGGTCAGATCGAAGGGGGCGGCCTCCTGCGGGCGCATGCCGAGCGACGTGCCGTTGACGAGGAGGTCGTGCTCCGCCTGGATGCCCTCCACGGCGATCGCGAGGGCAGGGTAGGCGGCGCGCAGGCGCGCCGCCAGCGCCTCGGCGCGGTCGGCGGTGCGGTTAAGGATGGTCAGGCGCGCCACGCCCGCCGCCGCAAGCGCGAAGGCGATGGCGCTCGCCGCGCCGCCGGCCCCCGCGAGGGCAACATTTCGGCCGCGCGGTTCCAGGCCGGAGACGCGCAGCGCCTCGACGAATCCGATCCCGTCCAGCATCGTGCCGATCATGCGCCCGTCCGCATCCCGTCGGACGCAGTTGACGGCCCCGATCTGCTCGGCCTCGCGGGTGAGCGCGTCGCACAGGCCGGTCATCGCCGTCTTGTGCGGGACCGTGGCGATGAAGCCGCCGAAATTGCGCAGGTGCCTGAGCCCGTCCACCACCGCGGCCAGGCCGTCCGCCGTCACGTGCAGCGGGACGAGGACGCCGTCCACGCCGTGACGGGCGAAGAGCGCCCCCATCACCTCGGGCGCCTTCACGTGGTAGATCGGGTCAGCCAGGATCCCGTAGACCCGGGTCCGTCCGGTGATCCCGGCTGCCGTGAGCGCGCTGTTCATGGCCGTACTCCCGTCCATGTCTGTCCTGACCGGCTCCGGCTCACGTCATGTAGAGGCCGCCGGCGACGTCGACGGTCTGTCCGGTGACGAAGCTGGCCTCGGCGGAGGTCAGATAGAGGGCGAGATCCGCGACCTCCTCGGGGGCGCCGAGGCGGCCCATCGGGGTCAGGCGAACCTGCTCGTCGTTGACGGCGCGGCCCACCGCCCGGACCATCGGGGTCTCGATGCGGCCGGGCGCGATCGCGTTGACGCGGATGCCGAACGGGCCGAGCTCCGCCGCGAGGTGCTTGGTGAGCCCGATCAGCCCGGCCTTCGACGCCGCGTAGTGGCAGGCGACGATCGGCGAGTGGGTCTTGCCCGCCACCGACGACATGTTGACGATCCAGCCGCGCCCGGCCGCGCACATCGCCGGCGTCAGCGCGCGGACGGTGTTGAACGCCCCCGTCAGGTTGACCGCGACGACGCGGTTCCACTCCGCCGGATCCATCTCCCAAACCCGGTGGGCCGCCCCGTCGTGCTTCGGCGAGATGCCGGCATTGTTGATGACCGTATCGAAGGCGCCGCCCATCGCGGCGGCGGCCTCCGACACGGCCGTCTTGACTGCCGCATGGTCGGCGACGTCGAGCTGCAGCGGCAGGGCGCGGCCGCCCGCCGACTCGATGGCCGCGACCGTCGACGCAACGTCGTCCGGGTTCAGGTCGGCGACGCCCACCAGGGCACCGCGCGAACCGAATCCCTCCGCGATCGCCCGGCCGATCCCGCGGCCAGCCCCCGTGACGAGGACGCGCCGGCCGGCGTGGCTCGGGCGCCGCGCGATCGCCTCGGGATTGGTCTGCCGCTCGGTCATCTCAGATCCCCAGATAGGTGCGGCGGACGTGGTCGTTGTCGAGCAGGGCCGCGGACGCGTCGGCGAGGACGATCTCGCCGTTCTCCAGCACGTAGCCCCGGTCGGCGACCTGCAGCGTGTGGAACACGTTCTGCTCGACGATCAGCACGGTGGCGCCGGTCCTCGCGATCCGGTTGACCACCGCGAAGACCTGCGCCACCACGATCGGCACGAGGCCGAGGGAGGGCTCGTCGAACATCAGGAGCTTGGGACGCGCCATCATCCCGCGGGCGATGGCCACCATCTGCTGCTCGCCCCCGGACAGGGAGCCGGCGTTCTGGTCGAGGCGCTCGCGCACCCGCGGGAACAGGTCGAGGACGTCCGCGAGCGTCTCCGACTGGCGCTCGCGCGCGGCGCGGCGGTAGGCGCCCATCAGCAGGTTCTCCCGCACCGTCATCTCGGGGAAGAGCTGGCGCCCCTCCGGGATCAGGGTGACGCCCCGCGCCACCATCTCGTGGCCTGAGAGCCGGGTGACGTCCTCATCCTCGAACAGGATCCGGCCGTGCGTCGGCGTCACGAAGCCCGCGATGGTCCGCAGCGTCGTCGTCTTGCCGGCACCGTTGGCGCCGACGATCGTCACCACCTCGCCGGCGCGCACCTCCAGCGAGGCGGCGTGCAGGATGCTGGTCGCGCCGTAGCCGGCATCCACGCGCTCAAGCGTGAGCATGGGCGAACTCTTTGCCGAGATAAGCCTCGATCACGGCCGGGTAGCGGACCGCGTCCTGCGGGCTTCCCTGGGCGATGATCTGCCCGGAACTCAGGACGATCACCCGGTCGGAGAGCGCCATCACCGCCTGCATGACGTGCTCGATCGCGATGATGCTGACGCCGGTATCGCGGATCGACAGCATCAGATCGATGGCGCGGCGCACGTCGATCTGATTGATGCCGGCCATCAGCTCGTCGAGGAGCAGCACGCGCGGGCGCATCGCCATCACGCGGGCGACCTCGAGCCGCTTGAAACCGCCGATGGTGAGACCGCGCGCCTCGCTTCCGAGCCACGGCGCGAGCCCCATTCGCTCGGCGGTCTCGCGCGCGACCGCCCGCGCTTCGCGGACGTCGCGGTGGCGGTGGAAGGCGCCGACCATGATGTTCTCCTCGACCGTCATGGCGGCGAAGGGCTGCACGATCTGGAAGGTGCGGCCGACGCCGAGCGTCGCGAAATCCGCCGTTTGGCCCGGATGCTGCCACGTCCCGTCCGGCGCGCGCACGCTCACCGTTATGGCGTCGGGCTTGAGGAAGCCCGAGATCATGTTGAAGACGGTGGTCTTGCCGGCCCCGTTCGGGCCGATCAGACCCAGGATCTCGCCCTCCCGGAGGGTGAAGCCGACGTCGTTGGTGACGTGCAGGCCGCCGAAGCGCTTCTGAAGGCCCTCGACCCGGAGGACGGCCTCGCCGACCGGCGGCCGTTCCGCGGCGCGCGGCGCGGCCGGAACAGCACCGGCCTTCACGCCGCGACCGCCGGCGCCGGACCGCGCGAAGCGGGTGACGAGCCCCATCAGGCCGTTGGGCAGGAACAGGACGACGAGCACCAGCACAAGGCCGTAGACGAGGCCGTGCAGCCCTAGGGCCTTCGCGCCGAGCAGCGGCCCGAACACCGTGCCGAGGCCGCCGATCAGCGCGAACATCGCGATCTGGATCGACAGGGTCAGCGAGAACATCGCCGCCGGCTCGATGAAGGTCAGGTACATGGCGTGGAAGGTGCCGACCATGGCGGTGAGCGCCCCCGACACGGCCACGGCGATGAGCCGCACGCGCACCGTGCGCACGCCCGCCGCGTGGGCGGCCGATTCCCGCTCGCGGGTCGCGACGAGGTGGAAGCCGATCCGGTGCGCCCGCATCCACCACGCGATCGCGAGTGTCAGCAGCAGGAGCCCGAAGGCGATGGCCAGCGGTGGCCAGCGATCGCGGAACATCATCCAGGCCCAGCCGAACTTCAGCGGGATCACCAGTCCCGTGGCACCCCCGGTCAGGTCCCGGAAATGGAGGGCCAGCACGCGGAAAACTTCGAGGAAGGCGATCGTCGCCAGCGAGAAGGACGGTCCGTGCAGCCGGAAGCACGGGAAGCTGATCGCCAGCGCCACTAGCACGGCGAGTGCGGCGCCGGCCACGATGCCGATCCACGGGCTGATCCCGGCACCGACGAGCAGCATGCCGCAATAGGCGCCGAGGCCGTAGAATATGCCTTGGCCGAGGGAGCGCTGGCCGGCGTAGCCGCCGACGATGTTCCAGGCGTCTCGGCCGTCGCCTGGGCCGCGGCGCCCAGCACGAGGGCGGCGGCGAGTGCACGCGCCAGAACTCTCATCGTTTCCTCCCGTGTCAGTCGTCGGCCCGGCGCTTCGTGCGCCTTCTCGTCGGGGCCAGTCGGGGGCGTCAGTAGGCGAGGGCGTCCTTGCCCTCGAAGCTGGTGATCGGCGGGTAGGCGCGCTGGTCGGTGATCACGTCGATCACCGTGACGGCGTCGTTCGCGAGTGCGTCGCGCAGCGCCGGCGCGAGATCTCCGGGGCGCTCGACGCGGGTCCCGGCGCAGCCGCAGGCGCGGGCGATCGCGGCATGGTCCACCGCCTCGAAGTCGCAGACGTCGGTGAAGTCGCCGAACAGGCTCAGCTCCGCGTGCTTCTGGTAGCCGAGGATCTGGTTGTTCAGGACGACGACGATGACCGGCAGCCGCATGCGCCGCGCCGTCTCCAGCTCCGACCAGACGTGGCCGAAGCCGCCGTCGCCGGTCACGCAGATCACGGGCGCGTCCGGGCGAGCGACCTTGGCGCCGAGGGCGAAGGGCAGGCCCCATCCGAGTCCGGCGATGCCGCGCGGGGTGAGGAAGCGCTGGCCGGCCCTCCGCGCCGTGAGGAAGTTGGCGATCCAGATCGAGGCGTAGCTCGCGTCGGCGACGACGACGGTCTCGGGCGTCGTCACCGCGTCGATCTCGGCCATGATCCGCTCGGGTCGGATCGGGGTGGCCTCCATGTCGACGAGGCGGGCCATGTCGCCGGCCTGGGCCTCGCGGGCGCGGGCGATGGTGTCGGCGAGCGCCGCGCGGCGGCCTTTCAGACCGGACAGGTCGCGCTGCCGAAGGACCTCGGCGAGGGAAGCGAGGGTCAGCTTGGCATCGCCAACGAGGCGGAGGGACTCGTAATTGCGGCCGACCTCGCCCCCGTCCACGTCGAGATGGATGAATCGGGCGCCTGCCGGGTAGAGCGACCAGCTGTCGGTGCCGTTCTGATTGGTGCGGTTGCCCACGAGGAGGACGACGTCGGCCTCCGTGACGAGCGCGCGCAGGTGGGACGAGCGCGCCCGCGGCGCCATGAAGTAGCCGACGACGCCGACGGAGAGCGGGTCGGTCTCGGCGACGGCGCCCTTGCCCATCACCGTGGTGGCGACCGGCAGTCCGAGGCTCTGCAGCGCGCCGAGTTCCGAATAGGCGCCGGAGGAATGGACACCGCCGCCCGCGATCACGAGGGGGCGCCGCGCCCCAGCGATCAGGTCCGCGGCCTCCGCGATCCCGGCCGGGTCGGCGACCGTGCGGTCGAGGGGGAAGGTGCCGAGGCTGGCCGCTCGGCGCGGTGCCGAGGCCTCGAAATCCGGCCGCTCGTCGAGCAGGTCCAGGGGCACCAGCAGCACCGCCGGACCGGGCCGCCCGGAGGCCGCGGCCGCGAAGGCCATGTCGACGTAGTCGTCGATGCGCTCGGCGACCGCGACCCGGCGGACCCACTTGGCGACGCCCGCGAACAGGGCGAGGTGATCGAGTTCCTGGAAGGCGTTCCGGTCCGTGAATTGCCGGTGAACGTCTTGGACGATGGCCAACACCGGTACGGATGCCTTCAGCGCTTCCGCGAGGCCCGGCACCAGCAGGGTGGCGGCGGGACCGTTCTGGGCGGCGACCACCGCGACCCGGCCCGAGATCCGCGCGTAGGCGTCGGCCATGGCGGCGCCCGCGTTCTCGGTGCGGTAGCCGATCTGGCGGATGCCGTGGTGCGGCGCGGCCAGGAACAGCGCCGAGGGGATGCTCTGGCCGAACACGTCGCGGACCCCGTGCCGGTGGAGCGCCGCGGCCAGGGCGTGGGCGCCGGTCATGTTGGCGCGCTCGGACATCTCGGACATCAGCGGCTCCCCCGCGCGGCGTCACTGATCGAGAGGACGATCTTCCCGACTTGCTGGCCCCCATCCATGCGGGCATGGGCTTCAGCCACCCGGTCGAACGCGAACACGGAATCGATCGGTGGCCGCGCGCGCCCGGCCGCGAGCAGCGGCAGGACGTGCTCCGCGAGGGCCTCGGCCAGGCGGGCCTTCAGGGCGACCGGGCGAGCCCGCAGCGTCGAGCCCGTCAGCGTCACCCGCTTCGTCAGGAGAGGCTGGAGATCGATCTCCGTCACCCGCGAGCCCTGCTGGAAGGCGATCTGGGCGATGCGCCCGTCGACCGCCACGGCGTCGAGGTTGCGGGCGATGTAGGGGCCGCCGACCATGTCGAGGATCACGTCGGGCCCGCCCCCGTCGGTGGCGGCCCGGGCCGCGGCGACGAAATCCTCCCGCCGATAGTCGATCGCGGCGTCCGCGCCGAGCCTGAGGCAGGCCGCGCATTTCTCGGACGAGCCCGCGGTCACGATCACGCGGGCGCCCCAAGCCTTCGCCAGCAGGATCGCGGTGGTGCCGATCCCCGAGGCGCCGCCGTGGATCAGCAGGCTCTCGCCCGCCCTTAGCCGGGCACGCTCGAACACGTTGCTCCAGACGGTGAGGTAGGTCTCGGGGATCGCCCCCGCCTCGATCGCCGGGAGGCCGTCCGGCACCTTCAGCGCGACCCCCTCGTCGACGACGGCCCACTCGGCGTAGGCGCCGCTATGGACCAGCGCCATCACCCGATCACCGGTTCGGAAGCGCCCGGCACCGGATCCGAGCGCCTCCACGATGCCGGCGAGTTCGAGCCCCAGCACGTCGGAGGCGCCGGGCGGCGGCGGGTAGCGGCCCTCGCGCTGCATCACGTCCGGCCGGTTGATGCCCGCGGACTCGACCCGCACGAGCAGTTGTCCCTCGCCCGGCTCGGGGCGCGGTCGCTCGACGATCCGGAGGACCTCGGGGCCGCCCTGCCCGACGGCGATCACGGCTCGCATCGTGGTGCTCATCGCTCGGCCCCCTGGCTCCCCGCCGCTTCGGGAAGAAGCAGCACCTTGATGGCCTGCCGGCTCCGCGCCAGATCGAACGCCGCCCAGGCTTCCGCGAGGGGACGACGGTGCGTGATCAGCGCCCTCAACGTCCCGGCATGGTCCGCGAGGAGCGCGATCGCGGCGTCGAAGGCGCGCGCCGTCGTGTCGTGGGCCGCGCGCAGCTGCTTCTTGCTGCGCACGAAACCCGTCAGGTCGAGGTCGAGGGATCCGGAGTGGATGCCGGCCACCACCATCACGCCGCCGGAACGCAGCACGCCCATCCCGTCGACCACCGATCGGGCGGATCCCGTCGCCTCGATCACCCGGTCAGCCTCCCCGTCGAAGGTGCGCCGGACGGCGTCGTCCAGGCCGACGCCGGCGAGATCGGCCGTCGCGCGGATGCCGATTCGTCGAGCGAGGTCGAGGCGCGCGGTGTCGTCGAGACCGGCGAGCAGCACGTCCGCGCCCCGGTGCTGCGCCACGAACGCGATGCAGAGGCCGATCGGGCCCGGGCCGAGCACCGCCACACGGTCGCCCGGCCCGACCTCCGCCACGTCCACCGCGTTGACCGCGACCGCCAGCGGCTCGGCCAGCGCCGCGACGGCCAGCGGCATCCCGTCGGGCAGGCGGCGGCAATTATCGGCCGGAACGACGACCTGCTCGGCGAAGGCCCCGTCCGCGTGCAGGCCGACGACTCGCCTTCCCTGGCAATCCTGCGGCCGCTCGGCGCGCAGGCCGCGCAGCCGCCGCGCGGCACTGTCGGGCAGCAGGTGACCCGGTCGCCGACAGCGAGCCCGGTCACGCCGTCTCCCACGGCGCGGACCGTCCCGGCGAACTCGTGGCCGAGGGTGACCGGCATGAAGGGGATCATGAACCCGTAGCCGGGGGTCCACTCGTAGGCGTGGATGTCGCTGCCGCAGATGCCGGCCGCGGCGACCGTGACGGTCACGCGGCCAGCCCCCGGAGTGGTGGGTGCATCGACGTGGACGAGGTCAGCCCCGAAGTCGGCCGTCGCCTTGCGCAACGCGAGCATTTCCGTCCCCTGTCTCCCGCCGAGCCTCTCGGCCCGGCGGCATGCCCTACGGTACGTGCCGTCGACGCATTCCGTTATTTGTTATAACGGACATCGGACCAAGGGGAGGAATATGTCAAGCGCCTCGGCGTCCGAACTGGAAACCGGCGAAATCATGCCGGATTGGGTTCGTCCGATTGTCAAGGAGAGCCTCAGCGAGCGGGCCTACCGCGAGCTGCGCCTCGCGCTGATGCGCGGACAGCTGCGACCCGATACGCGCCTGCGCCTTCGCCCGATGTCGGCCCGCTTCGGCATCAGCGCGACGCCCATGCGCGAGGCCCTGCTCAAGCTCGTCGCCGAGAAGGCCCTCGCGCTCGACGCGCGCGGCAGCGTCGTCGTGCCTCGGCTGACCCTGGATCAGCTCCTGGAGATCCGCGCGATCCGCACCGATCTCGAGGGACGTGCCGCCGCCGCTGGGGCTGCCAGAGAATCGGCCGAGGTCGACGTGCTGGAGGCGATCCACGCGCAGATCTCGCAATGCCACGCGAGCCGCGACTTCGCGCGCGCGGTGAACGTCAACACCGAGTTTCACCTGACGCTGTGCAAGATCGGGCAGATGCCGATCCTGTACGAGATCGTCGAACTCCTGTGGGTGCGCTGCGGCCCGATCCTCTCGCACCTCTACGACGACGGCGTCCCCGACTGGGAACCGCACCCTCATCGGCGCATCATCGACGCCTTGCGCGACCGCGACCCGGTCGCGGCCCGGGATGCGGTGCGCGAGGATATCGAGCGCGGCGGGAGCGGTCTGTTCGCGCATGTCCGCGCGGCCGCCAAGGGGTGATGGCCGATCGCGAGGCGGACAGGGAAGTCGATCGATGCCGGGTGCGGTCGGATCGGCGTCGCGGCCGAGGCGGCGGCCCTGGGCGCGGCGAGCCCCCACCCAGAAAACGCCGGAGTGCGGAGCGTCCTGCAATTGCCGGATGCCGACGCGCGTCTATCCTGCGCCCCATGCGCGCTGATCTCGCCGTCCTCGCTCTGGTCTTCGCTGCCACGGGCGCGCGCGCCCAGCAGCAGCTTCCAACCATTCCCGAGTTGCTGACGGCCGAGGCGAACGCCGCGCGGGCCTGTGAGGGCACCGGGGATCCGGCCATCGTCCGGGAGCAGTGTCGGCTGCGCGATCGGCTGAGTGGGCGCTTGGCTCAGGCGGGCTATTGCTGGGGCCGCAAAGGACAGGCGGACGAGAAGAAGGAATGGCACGCCTGCCAGCCGGACTCGATCTACGAGGATGATATCGAGGCGGTACAGCGCTGAGCGGCTGGCCCCGTCGTCGAACGCGGCCCGTCACTCGAGGGTCTGTACGCCGGGCTACAGCGGGACTTCGCTCCGTAGATGGCGGGGCGATATTCGCGGCTCGACGCGGTGCCGGCATGCTCCTGGCTGAAGAACCTGCTCGCGGTCGGGCTACCGCCCAGTCCGGCTGAAGACGCTCCACGCCAGCGGATCTTCGGGCACAACGCGGCGCTCCCAGCCGCCGCGCGTGCGCTGATCGCGACGGCGCTCCAGCGCGCCGGTCGAGGCCGGCATGCTCCAATCACGCGATCCAGAGAAGTCCATCAGGACAGCGTCCTGAACAGATGTTCGCGAGCGCGTATCGGCGCGGCTGCGCGGCATTCGCGCCACCCCCAGCATCGAACGAGATGCATCACCTGAACCCCCCGGGCTCCAACGTCGACCCGAGGAACAGAATTAGCATTGCACGCACCATCGATTTATTGCTCAGATCGTTACTGCAACAAAAACGTAATTTGCCAGATAATATCGGAGCCAACCTCGCAGATACGGTACTGATTTTCTATTCCAAGACACCAGAAACATCTTGAACTGCACAGGCAGAGTGTTAGACCGCCATCGTCGCTCAGAGCTCCGACAACGATACGGTCGCCATCGATGATTAACACGATCAAGGGCAGGCTATTCGCACTTCTCGCCGTACTGGGTACACTCCTCATAGGATCAGCAGGGCTCAGTAATTACGCGCTCTATAAAAATTTCAGGGGTCTCGAATCGATCTACGCCGACAGAGTCATGCCGCTCAGCCAGTTCGGCACGATGCGCGATGCTTTCGATGCCATCCTCACCGCGACGCGAGATTTCGAGGTCCACGCGATACAGGCGGCCGAAGCCGTGACGATCCTCGATCACCAGCTGGCACGGGCGAAGGAAGCCTGGGCCGCCTACCTGACCACGTATCTCACGCCCGAGGAGACACAGCTCGTCGCGAAGCTGACGCCGCGATTCGACCGCGACGCGGCGATCGTGGCCGACCTCGTCCGCGCCTTGACGAACGGGGACCTTGACGCTGTGACCGCGTCCCGGATCGATCTCCTCCGGGCGATGAGCCCGACAACGGCGACCATCGGCGAGCTGTCCGACCTGCAGGTCCGCGAGGCCCGCGCCGAGTTCGAACGCGCGGACGCGATGGCGCAGCGCCTGCGGATGCTGCTCTTGGCGACACTGGCCGGCGCCGCCCTAGCGGTCGGGTACGGCGTCCGTGTGATCCTCACCCAAGTCACCCGCCCGATCGGCCGGACGACGGCGACGATGACCCGTCTCGCCGCGGGCGACCTCGATGCGCGGATCGACGGCGCGGACCGTGGCGACGAGATCGGCGCGATGGTCAAGGCTGTCCAGGTCTTCAAGGATGCGCTCGTCGCGAAGCGCGCGGCGGATGTGGCCGCCGCCACCGAGGCGGCCGCGAAAGCGCGCCGCGCCGAGACCATGGACCGCGCCACGCGGACGTTCCGCCAGCAGATGGAGGGCCTGACTGCGGCGTTAGCGACCAGCGCCGGGGCCATGGAAAGTGCCGCCGCGACCATGGACCGGAACGCCGGACAGACCGCGACGCAGTTGCTCCAGGTCTCTTCGGCGGCCGAGCAGACCTCGGTCCACGTGCAGACCGTCGCGGCGGCCAGCGAGGAACTGGCGACGTCGATCGGGGTCATCAACGGCCAGATCACGCGCTCCTCGGACATGGCCCAGCGCGCGGCGGCCGAGGCGACGGAGACCAACACCCTCGTGATGAGCCTCGCCGACGGCGCCGAGCGGATCGGCACCGTGATCAGCCTGATCGCCGGGATCGCCGCGCAGACGAACCTGCTCGCGCTCAATGCCACCATCGAGGCGGCCCGCGCCGGAGACGCGGGTCGCGGCTTCGCGGTCGTCGCCACCGAGGTGAAGGAGCTGGCGGCCCAGACCGTCCGAGCGACCGAGACGATCTCCGATCAGGTCGCGACGATCCAGAAGGAGACGCACCGCGCCGTCGACGTCATCCAGGCGATCACCGCGTCCGTCCTGGACCTTCGGACCATCGCGACGAGCGTGGCGGCCTCGATGGAAGAGCAGGAGGCGGTGACGCAGGAGATCGTGCGGAACGTCAGCCAAGCCGCCGACGGCACGCGGGCGGTCACGGTCACGATCGGAACCATCACGCAGGCCGCCGGCGAGACCGGCCGGACCGCGGCCGCGGCGCTGGACGCGGCCACCGCCCTGTCGCGGCAATCGGAGACCCTGAACGCCGCGGTCGCGGGATTCCTCGCGGCGGTTCAGGCAGCCTGAGGCGGCGCGCTCAGCCGCCGGGCGATCCGGGAGGCTGCGGCAGGCGCATCAGGGGCGCGCCGACCCGTAGGATCGATCCGACGGCGAGCCCCGGGCAGAGCTCGAAGCCGGCGGGCGCCAGCACCACGATGGTGGAACCGTGCTCGAACCAGCCCATCTCGGCGCCCTTCGCGAGCCGGGCCGCGGTGGGAATGCGCCGTCCCCCGGTCTCGCGCAGATTGAGCCCCTCGGGCAGGAAGCCGAGGCGCAGACCGGCAACGAGGATGGCCGCCACCGGCACCAGCGTCACCGCGTGCCCGCCCGGAGCGAGGCGCAGGCGCAGGACGGCGCGCTCGTTCCTGCAGAACAGCGCCTCGACGCGCTTCAGGGCAATCGGGTTCACGTTCCAGGTATCGCCCCAGATGTGGCGCACCGACTCGACGCGCAGGTCGTGCGGGGCGTGGAAGCGATGGTACATCCCGGCCGTCAGGCGCAGGGTGGCGTAGCAGCCCCCCTCGTGGGCGCGCGCCAGCGCTGTGTCACCGCCCAGCAGGTCGGCGAGTCGGTAGGACAGGCCCTTGATCTGGTACAGGCGGCCGGCCTCGATGCGGCCGTGGGCCCCCAGGATCGCGTCGCTGGGGCTCGTCAGCAGAGTCGGGTCGGCCGCGATCGGCCGGGCGCCTGAGCGCAGGGCCCGCACGAAGGCGGCGTGAAGGCTGGGGAAGCGCGTCTCCCGCGCGTCGCGGAGATCGACGTCGCAGAACAGCCGCCACGTCGCGATCGAGAGGTCCCGGATCAGCGGCTGCTCGATCCGGCTGAACCAGCCCATGAAGCGGGTCGCCAGGCGGCGCGGCAGACGGTTCGTCAGCAGAAAATTGAGATCCTCCTGCGCACCGATCCGCGCCAGGAGTGTCCGCAGCCGGGATCCCGCAACCGTCATCATGCCGTGAACCGTCTCCGGTAGGGCGCGGGGCGATGTCCGCGCTCCTCATCACCCTGTCCGCCACCACCGCCGCCGCGGTTCTCGCGCTGCCACGGGCGGCCGAACGCCTGCAGCTCTCGCGGGCGAAGCACCGCTCGCTCACCGGCCACGCCCGCATGGCCCGGCGCGTCGCCCGGCTGATCCCGCACTATTCCTATTCGGAGCGCGCCTTCTTCCGGTCGGACGATCCGGACGAGGCGGTGGCGTGCCGCCGCGAGGCCGGCTTCGCGCGGCTCTCCGACCTGTTCCGGGCGCGCTTCGCCAGGACACGGGCCGAGACCGAGTCGGTCCGCGCCGGGCTCTCGGACCTCCAGTTCACCGGGCTCTACCGGGTACCGTTCCAGTACGCCCGGCACGTGCGCGCGCATCTCGGCACCGGCGCCTTCGCGGCCGCCGCGTCGGGCGTCACGGTCACGGATCTCGACGGCAACGTCTTCTACGACCTCGCCGGCTCCTACGGCGTGAACCTGTTCGGCGTCGACTTCTACCGGGCCTGCCTGGACGAGGGTGCCGCGCGGGTCTCGGCGCTGGGCCCCGTGCTCGGGCCGCTCCACCCGGTCGTCACCGGCAACGTCGCGCGGCTGAGGGCGATCTCGGGCCTCGACGAGGTCTCGTTCCACATGTCCGGCACCGAGGCGGTGATGCAGGCGGTGCGGCTCGCCCGCTACCACACCGGCCGCCGCCGGATCGTGCGCCTGTGCGGCGCCTATCACGGCTGGTGGGGCGATGTGCAGCCGGGCATCGGCAACCCGGTCCCGACCCGCGACACGCTCACCCTGGCCGACATGTCCGAGCGGACGCTGCGGGTGCTCGCCACCCGCCGCGACGTCGCCTGCGTCCTGGTCAACCCGCTCCAGGCCATGCACCCGAATGCCGGGGCGCCGGCCGATTCCGCGCTGGTCGACAGCGGCCGCAGAGCGGCCTTCGACCGCGCCGCCTACACCAAGTGGCTCCACGAACTCCGGTCGGTGTGCAGCGCCCGGGGCATCGTGCTGATCCTCGACGAGGTCTTCATGGGCTTCCGCCTCGCCCGCGGCGGCGCGCAGGCCTATTTCGGCCTGCGCGCCGACATGGTCACGTACGGCAAGACTCTCGGCGGCGGCCTGCCCGTCGGCGTCCTCTGCGGGCGCGCCGACCTGATGCGGCGGTACAGGGACGACCGCCCCGTCGACATCTGCTTCGCGCGGGGCACCTTCAACGCCCATCCCTACGTCATGGGCGCGATGGGCGCGTTCCTCGACCGGCTGGACAGCCCGGCGGTGGCCGCGCTCTACGCCGATCTCGACGCGACCTGGGACGCGCGCGCGCGGCACCTCAACACCCTCCTGGCGGGGGCCGACCTGCCGGTCCGGGTCGCCAACATGTCGACGGTTTGGACGGTCCTGTACACCAAGCCGTCGCGCTACAACTGGATGCTGCAATTCTACCTGCGCGCCGAGGGGCTGGCCCTGTCGTGGGTCGGAACCGGCCGCATGATCTTCAGCCTCGCCTACGACGACGCGGCTTTCGAGGCCGTGGCGACGCGCTTCGTGGCGGCGGCTCAGGCTATGCGTGCGGATGGCTGGTGGGAGGGTGAAGTGCCGAGCGACAGAGCGATCCGCCGGTCGATCCTGCGCGAGGTCGCGGCGGTCCGCCTGGGCAGGCTCGGGGACCGCCTGGGTCTGCGCGCGCCGGATCAAGCCTGATTGGAGTGCCGGCCGCGCGGGACCGGCACCCGGGATCCAATCTCAGGCGCCGCGCTCGTGCGGCTCCTGCTCCTCGACGAGTTCGCCGTGCAGCAGGGCGAGCGGCGCCTTGTGGTAGAGCTTGATGTCGTGGAACGGGTCCGTGAGGATCTTGGTCACCCAGACAAGGCCGGTCTGGACGTCGCGCTGCAGGAAGAGCTGGACCATCCGGAACAGCAGGCCGGCAAGCGCCAGCCACAGCCAGATCCAGCCGACGTTGCGGATCAGGTCCGCGGTGCTCTGATGGGGCGCGATCAGGCCGAACAGGCTCGGGTCGAAGTAGAGCGGGAGGGGGGACAGCGCCCAGATCGCCAGCAGCACGATCTTGCGCTGCAGGTTGTAGCCGACCTTGATCTCCTCTTTGTGCTCGTGCGTCGCGTCGTTGACGTGGTCGTAGCCCTTGGGCTCGAAGAACAGATGGCCGGCCTGCCGGGACGTCATTGCCACCAGCCAGCCGATCAAGGCCGCCGTGGCCGGGTCCTTGAACGCCAGGGCGTAGGCCACCAGGAAGCTGATCGCGCTCACCACGTGCAAGCTCTGATTGACGCGGTTGTGGTGGTAGTAGCGGTGGTCGTCCCAGCGCTGGATGCGCAGCGCCTCGAGAAAGCTCGCCATGATGTGCGTCCCCGATCGAAGGTTGTGGTGGGCTGGTCGAAGCTGATGCGTGCCTAGGCGGCGCGCTTGCGCAGGCGGACGAGGGAGAAGTGGCCGAGCGGCGGGAGCGCGCGGCGCTCGACGATCTCCACCGGCGCTGCGGCGGCCCAGGCCGCGTAGCGCTCCCAGGAGAACTCGGTCCGCCAACCGAGGCGGCTGGTCACCGGTGCGAGGGCGCGCTCCACCGTGCGCCGGAGGCCGGCCTCGGCACCGATCCGCGTGGTGATCACGATCTCGCCGCCGGGGCGCAACACCCGGGCGAACTCGTCCAGCGCCGCCTCGGGATTGGGGACCGCGGTGACGACGTACTGGGCCACCACCACGTCGAAGGCGGCGTCCGGGAAGTCGAGCTGCTCGGCATCCATGACGGCGAGGCGCTCGACGTTGCGCAGGCGCAGCCGGGCCACGCGCTGGCGCGCCTTCTCCAGCATGGGCGCCGAGATGTCGATGCCGACGATGCTGCGGGCGCGCCGGTAGGCGGGCAGGGACAGCCCCGTGCCGACGCCGACCTCGAGGATCCGGCCGCCGATCCGTTCGGCCGCGGCGGCCGCCAGCGTGCGGCCCTGCGCGAAAACGGGCCCGAAGACCAGGTCGTAGACCGGGGCCCAGCGACCGTAGGCCTTGGCGACGCCGTCGCGGTCGAGATCGGGCCCGAGCGGGCCCGCGCGCGTGGAACCGGTGTCGTGCATTCCGAGGGCCATGGGCGTCCTGTTCGGTTATAGGCTGGGTCGACGCGACGGTGGCTTGGACCGACCGCCGGTCGCGGATTTGGGGCTGGCGTTCCCGGGCCCGGTCCACATCACGGGCCGTCGTGCCGCTCAGCGCTGCGCCGGCGACGCTCTCCCGCTTCGCCCGGCTCGCAAGGTCGCAGGGCGGCGCCGCGCGATGCCGCGGACCGGTCAGGACGGGCGGAGGCGCGGGAGGCGGGATCTCGGTTCATGCATCGCCGCCCGGACCATCAACGACCCCACGCCGCATCTCCGCCCAAGTCTTTCCGCCGGCAAAGCTATGTCGCGCGTTTGACAAGCTTGTGACAGATCGATCAAATCCGCATATCTGCAATCGGTTTGCTGGCAACATACTGATCTGAGACGCAAAACGGCTGCGTTGAAGGCGACCTAATCGTTCCGGCGGCCAACCTGATCTTGGCGCGCTGCGGTCCGCGCAGCCGCGTGTTGGCCCGCCGCTCACGCGGCGTTCACGATGCTCCGAACACCTCGCCGTTGCGGCCTCGTCGCGGATGCGGAGATGCGCGATGATTTGAGGGTGAGGAGACCCAAGGTCGCGCCTTCGACATCTTCTCGCCCTGATATCGACGAGATGTGACCCGGTATCCCCAGCAGGACAGGGCGCGACGACGCGCCGAAGGAGTGTTTCGCGTGATCGAGAATTTGCGGCGTCAGACCATCGCGGTCGCGGCCATCGCCGGGATCGCTCTCAGCGCCGGGCAGGTGCAGGCCGCGCAGTGCGGCAACACCGCGGCCGGTTTCGATGCGTGGAAGCGGCAATTCGCCGAGGAGGCGCGCGGCCGGGCCAGCGCGGCCAGCCTCGCGGCGCTGCAGAACACGACCTACTCGACCGCCACCATCTCGGCGGACCGGGGCCAGCACAGCTTCAAGCTGTCGCTGGACCAGTTCCTCGCCAAGCGCGGCGGCCCGACCATCGTCAAGCGGGGCCGGGCTCTGAAGCAGCAGAACGCGGCCCTCTTCGACTCGATCGAGCAGCGCTACGGCGTGCCGCCGGGCCCGCTCCTGGCGATCTGGGGCATGGAGACCGGCTTCGGCGCCGTCCGCGGCAACGTCAACACGCTCTCCGCGGTGGCGACGCTCGCCTACGATTGCCGCCGTTCGGAATACTTCACCGACCAGCTCTACGCCGCGCTGACCCTGATCGATCGCGGTCTCCTGACGCCGAACACCCGAGGCGCGGCCCACGGCGAGGTCGGCCATACCCAGTTCCTGCCGAAGAACGTGTTGGCCTACGGCACCGGCGACCTGAACAACGTCGGTGCGGCCCTGTCGTCCACGGCCAACTTCCTCAAGGCCCATGGCTGGCGGGCCGGCGCGGGCTACCAGCCCGGCGAGCCGAACTTCGCGGCCATCCAGGGCTGGAACGCGGCACCGGTCTACGAGAAGGCGATCGCTCTGCTCGGGCGCCAGATCGACAACGATTAGCAGTATTTCGGTCACGGATAGACCGGTTCGAACTACGAGAACTGCGGCGGCGCGCCCGAAAATGGTCCCGATCGGGCCAAGATCGATCATCGCGTCGCCCCAGAAAAGCCGGCCCGGCCCCGCTGTCTCACTCTGAGCGGGGCCGGACCGCCCGCCGCGACGTCTCCGCCTTTCCGGAGAGCGGCAGCCGGCACGCCCCGCCTCGCGACGAGGAGCATGGGCAACCGCGATGGCTGTCGAATCCGTGCCGCTAGACGGCGCCAAGACCCGGAACGCGCGCAACACCTGGCTCGCGCCTCTGACGGTGCTCACCGGCCTCGTGACGATGGCCGCCCTCGGGAGCAGCGTCCTGCATCGCGCCCCGGTCCCGGTGACCGGAATCGAGAGCCCCCGGACGGAAGCGCCGGTGCCCGCAACGGCTGCGGAGGACGGGGCCGAGACCGCCACCGCCGAACTAGGGGCTGCAGGCTCGCCCGATGCCGGCCGCGAGACCATCGGCGCTCCGCAGTCGCGCTGGGCGTGGAATCAGATCGCCCCGCCGTCGCTGACGCCCGAAGCCGAGCCCGAGATCGGCGCCGAGGCCGGCTCCCAGCCCGGGACGCAGGCCGCCGAGACGCCGCTCAGCGCGGTGGTCGTCCCGCTGCCAATCCCGCGTCCGCCCGAATTCCGCGCCCCCTTGGGCCCTGGATTCGCCCGACGGTCCGAGCGGCGCATGGCGCGCCGCGAGTTGCCGCCGGCCGCGCAGCCCACGCCGCAGCCCGAGGAGCGCTCGTTCCTCGAGAAGCTGTTCGGCATCGAGCGCGGACCGGCCCTGGCCTACACGGCCCTGGAGAGCAAGCCGGCCGACGTCGCGCCGCCGGCGCAGCGCGTCTCGCCGCCGCTGGCCCCGACCCGCGATCCGGGCCCCACGGCCGGCATCGCGGTCTACAACATCGCCGCCAAGACCGTGACCCTGCCGAACGGCGAACGCCTGGAGGCCCATTCCGGGCTCGGCGAGGGTCTGGACGATCCGCGCCTCGTCAATGTGCGGATGCGCGGGCCGACGCCGCCGGGTACCTACGACCTCACCGAGCGCGAGCGGCCGTTCCACGGTGTGCGGGCGATCCGCCTCACGCCGGTCGGCGGCAACGAAGCCGTCTACGGCCGCGTCGGCCTGCTGGCGCACACCTACATGCTGGGCCCGCGCGGCGACTCGAACGGCTGCGTGTCGTTCCGCGACTACGACCGGTTCCTGCAAGCCTTCCTGCGCGGCGAGGTGCAGCGTCTGGTGGTCGTCAGCGGCACGCAGGACCCGCTGCCGAGCCTCGCCGCCGGCACGGTGACGACCCGCATGGCCCGAAACGGCGGCTGAGGACGGCTCGCCGCGGGGCAACCGCCGCAAGCGCGCTGAGGGTCTACCAGCACTGCTCGCGCGGCGCTTGGAACCGGCCGCGCCGGCCCGCAGAACGCGGCGGCGGCGCGTACCGGCGCCGCGGCACGCGAAACTCGGTCGAGACCATGCCTGCACAACGAACGGCCGCCGCGGCCGTCCGCGCTTTCCTGTGGCTTCCCCTCCTCCTGGCCGCCGACCGGGCCTGGAGCGCGTCCGCGCCGGACCATGTCGGAGCGGCAGTGGTGGGCGCGCACTTGGCGGACCGGATCGTCGGCACCTGGGACCTCGTCTCCTACAAGGTCGAGGACAAGGAGACCGGCAAGCTCATCGACGCCATGGGCGGCACGCCGCGCGGACGCGTCATCTTCACCAAGGACGGCTGGGTCGCCTTCAACCTCGAGGGCAGCGCGCGCAAGCCCGCGACCACCGACGCCGAGCGGGCCGCGCTGATGAAGACCCTCGTCGCCTATATCGGACGTTACCGGATCGAGGGCGACCAGTGGGTCACGAGCGTGCAGACGGCCTGGGCACCCGAATGGGTCGGCACCGAGCAGCGTCGCACCATCCACATCGACGGCGACTACGCCGACGTCACGACCCCTTGGCGCGTGATGCCCAACTGGGATGACGGCCGGCTGTCGCGCAGCATCATCCGGTTCAAGCACATGCCGTAGCGACACGTCCGGCGGCGCCGCCAGACGCTGACACGCGGTCCAGCGGCCGGGGCAAGTCTATCGGCGGGTCGCCGCCGTGGCCGCCGGTCGTCGCGGCGGACTGACAGGATGGCGGTGATTGCAACCCCGGCAGTGATTGTCCTCTGAAGCCTCGTCCTCTATGAGGCCACCATCAATCTGCTGAGCCAAGCCAGCCAGCATCTTCCCGCCCACCCGGCAATCGCGCCACCGCGCGAGCGAGGTCTTGAACCGGAGATCCGTTCTCCGGCGTGATCGCGCGCCATTGCGGAGGGAAGGCCTGCGTCGCGCGAGCGCGTCCCATCGTCCCGCGATCCGTGCGGGCCGGGGACGATGGAAGCGATGCGGACCAGCGCAGGACCGTCGTGTCGGGTCGAGCGAGGCCGCGAGCGTACCGCGACGGGAACGGGGAAACGATCCGGAAGGCCGGACGGGCGGAGTTCGCGCCCGTCGCATCGAGTGTCTTCCGTACGCGGGGCGGCCAATCGGCCGGTCCGGTACGCAAAAGCGGGATCTGCCCATGCGTGGCGACGACGATAACCAACACCAGCGCGACCGCCGGGCCGCGAACGTGCTGCCCCTCAGCCGGCGGCAACTCCTCGGCACGGCCGCGACCGGCCTGGCGCTGGCAGCCCTGCCGGGCCCGCTGGCCCTGGCCGATGGCGCGGACAGCAAGGTCGACGTGCTGCTGATCGGCGGCGGGATCATGAGCGCGACGCTCGGCGTCTGGCTGAACGAGCTGGAGCCGAACTGGTCGATCCAGATGATCGAACGTCTCGATCAGGTCGCCCTCGAGAGCTCGAACGGCTGGAACAATGCCGGCACCGGACACTCGGCCCTGGCGGAGCTGAATTACACGCCCGAGAAGAAGAACGGGCAGATCGAGATCGCCAAGGCGGTGGAGATCAACGAGGCGTTCCAGGTGACCCGGCAGTTCCTGGCCCACCAGGTCAAGACCGGCGTGATGACGGACCCGCGCGCCTTCATCAACTACACGCCCCACATGAGCTTCGTCTGGGGTGACGACAACATCGCCTACCTGAAGAAGCGCTGGGAGGCCCTCAAGGCGAGCCCGCTCTTCGCCGGCATGGAATATTCGGAGGATCCGGAGCAGCTCCGCAAGTGGGTTCCCCTGATGATGGAGGGACGTGACCCGAAGCAGAAGGTCGCCGCGACGTGGTCGCCGCTCGGCACCGACTGCGAGTGGGGCGAAGTGACCCGGCAGTACGTCGCCCACCTGCAGAAGCAGCCGAGCTTCAGCCTGCGGCTCTCGACCGAGGTCGAGAGCATCACCAAGAACGGCGACGGCTCGTGGCGGGTGAGCGCGAAGAACCTGAAGGACCGGACGCGCCGGACGCTAGACGCGAAGTTCGTCTTCATCGGCGCGGGCGGGGGCGCCCTGCACCTGCTGCAGAAATCCGGCATCCCCGAAGGGGACGATTACGCCGGCTTCCCGGTGGGCGGCTCGTTCCTGATCAACGACAATCCCGACGTCGCCACGCTCCACCTCGCCAAGGCGTACGGCAAAGCGTCGGTGGGCTCCCCGCCGATGTCCGTGCCGCATCTCGACACCCGCGTGCTCGGCGGCAAGCGCGTGATCCTGTTCGGGCCCTTCGCGACCTTCTCGACCAAGTTCCTCAAGGAGGGCTCGTACTTCGACCTCCTCAGCTCGACCACCACCAGCAATCTCTGGCCGATGATGAAGGTCGGCGTCGACGAGTTCCCGCTGGTCGAGTACCTCGCGGGGCAGCTGATGCTGTCGGACGACGACCGGATCGCGGCGCTGCGCGAGTACTTCCCGAAGGCGAGGAAAGAAGAGTGGCGCCTCTGGCAGGCGGGGCAGCGCGTGCAGATCATCAAGCGCGACCCGAACAAGGGCGGCGTGCTGAAGCTCGGCACCGAGATCGTGAACGCCAAGGACGGCAGCATCGCGGCCCTTCTCGGGGCCTCGCCCGGTGCCTCCACGGCGGCGCCGATCATGCTCCAGGTCCTGGAGAAGGTGTTCGCCCAGAAGGTCGCCACGCCGGAATGGCAGGCGAAGATCCGTGAGATCGTTCCCAGCTACGGCACGAAGCTCAACGACGATCCGGACCGTGTCGCCCGCGCGTGGGCCGACACGAGCGCGCAGCTCCGGCTCCCGACCCCGCCGCAGATCGACCGCGCCGTGCTCAAGCCGGTCACGACCGGCAGCACCGTGCTCAACAGCAGCGCCACGCCGGTGAAGGAGCCGGTCCACGACCTCGCTCCGTGAGCGGCGTGGCCCGGGGCGCTGCCGTTCGTGCGCCCCGGGCCACGCGGTGGCCCAACTCCGACTCTGCAGGCTTCGCGGTTGCCCGGAGAGCGCTCAGAGGCCGACCCGCCCCAGGGCCGGCAACTTGATCCCGGGCCGCCGCAGGTCGATCCCGGCGACGGCGCCGAGCAGGTTCAGCTCCAGGCCCTCGACCCAGCCGAGCGTCAGGCCGGCATAGCCGCCGAGATTGAGGCGAATGCCGGTTCGGGACGGCGTCGGACCGATCCAGCGCCCGTCGTAGGGGAAATCCTTGCCGATCGCGGTCGTCGGCAGGCTCGCGCGGATCTCCGGAACCGCCGCCATGACGGCGGCCACGAAGGTGTTCGAGTTCGGACCAGGCCAGACGACGTAGTCGCCGGGCCGGCTGTAGCGGTACTCGGCCACGGCCTGCCGGATCCGCGGGAGCATCGTCTCCGCCTCGGGCCCGTCGGCCGCGAACACGGTCGTCGGCGTGTTCCCGAACCAGCGCCCGTCCGGCACGAACCGGTCGACCCAGATCGGCTGCCCCCAGGCCGTGTAGTCGAACCGGCTGTAGGCGCGGGCGCCGCGCTCCTTGAGGACGATCCAACTGTGCGTCGCCACGATGCCGCGCCAGCTCACGGTCCGTGCCGAGAAGATGCGCAGCACGGCGCCGGGATGCGCGTCCGCGCGCGGCAGCAGTCCGGCGCTGGACCGATCCGCCAGACGCCAGTCGCCGCTCGCGCGCGTCGCGTAGAGCAGGGCTGAGACCGCCACCGGCACGAGGAAGAGCGCGGCGAGCGCGAGGAGGGCGATCCTGAACAGGGTCACGGGCGGTCCGGCGGGGGAGGGGGAACAGGATCCGGATGTAGGTATCGACCGCACCCGCGAAACTGCGACCGACGCGACCCGGGGCTGCTCGCGCGTCAGGGCGCGGAGGCCAGGGCGTCCAGCAGCAGCGTCGCGGCGAGGAGATCGGCGCACCCGCCGGGACTCAGGCGCGCGGCCACGAAAGAGCGGTGGATCGCCGCCGCGCGCTCGCGCCAAGCCGGAGCCGCGATGCCGCCGGCGTCGAGAAAGGTCGCGGCGGCCGCGCGCGCGCCGACGAGGCCGTCGGCGCCGCCGCGGTGCAGGAGATTCGTGTCATCGACGACCGCCAGGAGCGCGAAGAAGCAGTGCACGCGCGCCGCCTCGGGATCGCCGGGGGCGCAGGAACGGCCGAAGCGGAGGGCGGGAAGGCCGACGGCCCGGATGGTCGGGAAGCCCGAAGCGGCCTCGGCACTGGCGCCGCCGACGCCGAAGCGCCGCGCCGCGCGGCCGCCGTGGCTGACAGCCGAGACCGGTGCCCGGCTGATCGCCGGCCCCCAGAGATGCCCAACCGCCTCGGCCAGGGCCTCGGCCCCGGCCCGCCCGACACCGTGCCCTTCACCTTTCGCTCCCGCCGCGGCGCAGATCAGGCCGAGCGAGAAGATCGCGCCCCGATGCGCGTTGACGCCGCCCGTCGCCCGCATCATCGCGATCTCGGCTTTCAGACCGATGGCCCGCAAATCCGCCATCTCCGCCGCGCGGGCACCCGCCGCGACCAGCTCCGCGAAGAACGGCCGGATCGCCGCCGCGCTGCGGCGGAGAGTCTCCGCATCCATGTCGTCGTGGCTGCCGGAATCGACCGGGCTCACGAGGCCGGGCTTGGGCCATGTCTCCAATTCGCCGATGAGCGCCGCGTGCGCAAGATCCGCGACGCGACCGGCGCTGGGCGCGTCGGCGCGGCACGCGTCGGCATCCGGCGCAGTCAGGCTCTGTTCGTCGCGCAGGGTCGGGCCTCCTCCCGGCTTCGCCAGCGCAGCCGAAGCGGCGTCGGGCGGTCCGACGTATACCGGATGGCGGCGCCCGCGCATCCGCGACGGTCTCCGCGCGGGGTCGCCTATCCGGACTTAGAAGGAACCGACGAAGCGTTCGGGCAGCTGCCAGAGGTCGGGCGCCTGGACCACACTCTTACGCTCGATCGCGTCGGCGAAGATCCGCTTCGTCGTCTCGAAATGGGCCTCACCCGGCCGCATCTGAACGCGACGGCGCGGGATCCGGCCGACATCCGCCTTCACGAAGGTCAGGAACTCCGTCGGGTCGATGGCGTGGTGCGAATTCGGGATGCCGATCGGCGCGGCCGCATTCCGCTTCTGCTGGCGCCTGAAGAGTATGTCGTGATCCAAATACGCCAGATGGAACAGGAACAGGTCGCGAAAATCGGGGCGGTGATCCTGGATCAGGCAATGGAAGCCGACATGCCAGTCGACCCGCTCCGACACGATGGTGGACTTGCACAGGGTCGATATCGGACGGATGAATCCCCGCTGGCCAGAGATGGGCGCCGCGACGTTGATGGGAGCCTCGTCCTGCACGTGCAGGACATCGGCTCCGAACAGATCGAGGATTGGGGGCAGCGATCGCGCGGCGATATAGTCTGAGAGGTTCGGCGACACGTCGGGATCTGGAAGGATCAGCTCGTCGCTGTCCGCATAGAGAACATATTTGAAGCCGATGAACAAAGATGCGCAGAAATCCCTGACTGTGTGGGCGCGCTCCCACTCGTTCAGGGGCAGTCGCGGCAATCGGATGACGTTCGCGCGCAGCCCGGTTGTCGAGCCGTCGTCGGAGCCGTGGTCGAGGATATAACAGTTTTCAGCCCCGACCTGCCGCTCGTAGTGCTTCAGCCAGAGCGGAAGCATGGTCGTTTCATTGTAGGTCATGGTCACGGCGGCGAGCGGCCTCTTGTGCAACGGCATCCCTTCCCGCCAACGCGGCATTCACCGCGCTTCCACAGCGCATTCGCGAAGCGTTTGTTCGGAGCTTAGATGCAATGGATCGTGCGCAGCAACTCCTGAGGTCGCTGACCAAGGATGCCCGCATCGTCGAGGTTGGCCCGAGCTTCAGCCCGCTCGCGCCGAAGCGCGACGGCTGGAACACGTTCGTCATCGATCACGCGCCGCGCGCCGAGCTCATCGAGAAGTATCACGACCAGACCGTCGACCGGATCGAGGAGGTCGATTTCGTCTGGACGGGGGGCTCGATCGCCGACGCGGTCCCGGTGGAGCAGCACGGGACGTTCGACGCGTTCATCGCCAGCCACGTCATCGAGCACACCACCGACGTGGTGACCTTCCTGCGCGCCGCCGAGACGCTGCTCCGGCCGGACGGCGTCGTGATCCTGGCCGTGCCCGACAAGCGCAAATGCTTCGATTTCTACCGCTCCCTGACCGGGACGGCGGACGCGATCGCGGCCTTCTTGGAGAAGCGGAACCGTCACACGGTCCGGACCCACATCGACTACGCCCTGAACATGGCGCTGAAGGACAACGGCACGGTCGGCGCCTGGTCGGGCCGGGACACGCGGCCGGCCATCCCGGCCAACCCGCTGACCGACGAGGCGCAGTGGCTCGGCGCCGCGCAGCTGCCGCACTACGCCGACGCCCATGCGTGGGTATTCGTGCCGGCGAGCTTCAACCTGATGATCCTGGAGCTGTCGCAGCTCGGCTACATCGATCTGCGCGTCGAGGATTCCCTCGACATGGACGCGACGGAATTCTTCGTGTGGCTCCGCAAGGGACGCCAGCGCCTGGCGCCGGACGAGATCCGCGAGCAGCGCACCGCGCTGATGCAGCGCGCGATCGTCGAGCTGGCGGAGCAGGTGCAGCAACTGCCCGAGACGTCCTTCGTGGAGATGGCCTCGGCGGGGGCCCTGCGGGACCAGCTCCTCAAGGCGACCTATAGGACCGACGCGCTCCGCACGGTGCTGGCAGCGCTGCGCGCCAGCATCGGTCGATTCGGGCTGGATCGGGCCAAGTTCAAGCGCCTGATCGGCGCGGCCAGCCAGAAAGTGCCGGGGAATCACTCGGCAGCGGTACAGCACAGGATCCTGTTGACCGAGGCGACCAAGATCCTCGAAGGAATCGCGGATACCGCCGCCGAGGTGGACGATCGGGACCCCGCCGTCATCGACAGCGCCGTGCTGGTCGCGCCGCTCGGCGCGGCCCAGTTCGGGGATCCGCTCCTCGCCGCAGAACTCGATCGCGAGCGCCAGCGTGCCAAGGCCGTCCGCATGGTGCTGGACGCCGTGCTCGGAAGTCTGCGCGGCCGCGCCCTCGACAAGAAGCGGTTTCGGGACCTGGTCACGCAGGCGGCCGCGCAGACGCCGAATGACGGACCCGAATCCGCCCGCCACGCGGTGCTGTCCGAGGAATCGCGGCGGGTCCTCGGCTTGCCGATCGCCTGAATCCGACTACGGCACCGGCCACGCGGCGGGCGCGACCGGCATCCCGCGCTCCCGGAGTGTGTGAGACCGGCCGGTCGTCAGGCCGCAGACGCGACCGCCGGGGAGATGCGCTTGCGGGCCTTCTTGTCCGCGGTGCTGCTCACGAACGCCTGCGCCTCCTCCTTGCGCTCGAAGACGTGCGGCGCGACCCCGCGCTTGTTCAGGGCTTCCTCCATCTTGAGGCGCAGGAAGGCGCTCGTCGCGTAGCGGGTGGTGGTCGCGTAGTAGTTGGCCTGCAGGTACTGGACCATGCCGGCGTAGTCGTCGACCAAGTTCTCATTGAGCCGGAAGCCGTCGTGGTTGATCACGGCGTTGACCCGCTGACCCGCCTTCCGGCAGGCCTCGACGATGGTCATGCGCAGCTCGTCCATGTCGCCCTTCACCCGGCAGTACCAGCCCTCCAGGTTGACGAAGAGGATGTTGCGCTCGCCGTCGTAGCTGACGCGGGACTTGAGATCGAGGTTGAGCAGGTCCGAGATCAGCTCCATCGGCTCGTCGCGGAAGATCCGCGGGTCCATCGGCACCGGATTGCGCACCACGGGGGCGAAGTCCATGTGGGCGAGGATGTCGCGCTCGATATCGATCCCGGGCGCGACCTCGACCAGTTCCAGCCCCTCCGGCGTCAGCTGGAAGACGCAGCGCTCGGTCACGTAGAGGACCGGCTGCGAGCGCTCGACCGCGTAGGGACCGGAGAACGTGTTCTGCTGGACTTGGGTCACGAACTTGCGGGCCTTGCCCTCCTGCACGATGCGCACCTGACCGTCGCTCACCGCGATCTCCAGGCCGCCGGCCGTGAACGTCCCGGCGAACACGACGGTGCGGGCGTTCTGCGAGATGTTGATGAAGCCGCCGCAGCCGTTCAGCTTGCCGCCGAACCGCGAGGTGTTGACGTTGCCGGCCGCATCGCACTCGGCCATGCCCAGGCAGGTCATGTCGAGGCCGCCGCCGTCGTAGAAGTCGAACATCTGGTTCTGGTCGATGATGCAATCGGCGTTGGTGGCGGCGCCGAAGCTCGAACCGGAGGCCAGCACTCCGCCCACCGCGCCCGCCTCGGTGGTGAGCGTGATGTAGGGGGTGATCTTCTCCTCGTTGGCGACCGATGAGATCCCCTCGGGCGCGCCGACGCCGAGATTGACCACGCCGTTCGGCGGCAGCTCGAAGGCGGCGCGGCGCGCGATGATCTTGCGCTCGTTGAGCGCCATCCGCTTGATGCCGGTGACCGGGACCCGGATCTCGCCGGCCAGCGCGGCGTCGTGCATCACGCCGTAGTTCATCCGGTGCATCTCGGGTTCGGCGACCACAACGCAGTCGACGAGAATGCCGGGGACACGCACGTCCTTCGGCAGGAGGTAGCCGTCGTCGACGATGCGCTCGACCTGGGCGATGACGATGCCGCCGTTGTTTCGGGCCGCCATGGCCTGGGCGAGGCAGTCCAGGGTCAGCGCCTCCTTCTCGTAGGAGAGATTGCCCGACGGGTCGGCCGAGGTGGCGCGGATGAAGGCGACGTCGATCTTGGTCGCCGTGTAGAACAGCCACTCCTCGCCATCGACCTCGACGAGTTTGACGATGTCCTCGGTGGTCAGCTCGTTGACCTTGGCGCCCCCGTGTCGCGGGTCGACATAGGTCTTCAGGCCGACCTTCGAGAACAGGCCCGGCTGGCCCGCCGCGCAGGCCCGATAGAGCTGGGAGATCACGCCCTGGGGCAGGTTGTAGCCGCGGATCAGGTTGTCCTGGGCGGCCTTGGCCACCTTCGGCATGCGGCCGAAATTGGCCGCGATGACCCGCGAGAGGAGGCCGTCATGGTGCAGGCGGCCGGTGCCGAGCCCTTTGCTGTCGCCGGCGCCCGCCGTCATGATCAGGGTGAGGCCGCGCGGCGATCCGGTCTCGACGAACCGCTTCTCGAGGGCGGCGTGCAGGGCCTCCGGGATGCAGCTCTGGACAAACCCCGTGGTGGTCACGACGTCGTTCTCGCGGATCAGCGCGATCGCCTCTTCCGCCGAGATGACCTTGTTCTTCCTCATGGAGCCCGTGATCCTCCCCGGCACCTCAGGAGCGGCCGGCCGTGATGCCCGCCGCCTCCGACTGTGCCATGCGCCGCCCCCGTGGTGCCGGGACGTCTCGGCCCCGGAAGTCGGCTGAGTTTTGAATACGATCGTTATTGCACCGCATCAATATTTGCGGCACTGCACGAGGGCACATGCCGGCCTCGTGACAGTACTCCGAGAATGCAGTTCGGCGCTCCTGAAAAACTCTTCGGTCCACGATCAGAAAAATTGCGCGCTCCTCGGGGCTGTCGGCCGCCTGTGCTCCGCCGCACGCGGTTTTCACGGTCCGCGTGTGCCGGCTCACCGCGGCGTCGCCCGATCCGGTGTCTCTCGGTCCCGACACGACAGGAGGCGATCATGAACCGAGATCCGAGAGCCCGCAGCAGGCAGCCCGACGGCAAGGCCCGACCGGCGGAGTCCACCCGCGAGACCGAATCCCGCGCACGCGAGGCGGTGGTGGATGCCTGGCGCCGGGCGCTCCACCGGATGCGCGAGCGGCGCGCGGCCCAGGACCGCGCCGATCCGGGCCGTTGAGACCGGAGCGGGACCGGAAGGTCGGATCGGCCCCCGACGTCGCCCGAATGGTGACGGGGACCGACCCTTTTTCTCTACTTGGCGCGCCGCGGCGGGGGCGGCACAGCGTGGGCAACGAACGGGGAGTATGTGAGCCGATGGACGACGACGTCGCAGACGGCATGGACGGCGGCGACGCGAGTTCCGCGGCGGCGCAGGAAGCGAACGGGATCGCTTTCCTGCTGGCGAGCGCGGCCTACCTGACGCTCGCGGACGCGCATCTCCGGCGGGAAGGTCCGGAGGGACTGGCTCTCATGGACGAGATCGAGGACCGGATCACGGAGGCGCTGCGGAGCTTCGTCGAGGAGACGTCCTACGAGGACGCGCGGCCGGACATTCTCCAGCACGCCACCCGCAAGGTCCGCGCCCTGCTCGACGCGGGGCGCTCGCTGGCACCGGAGATGCGGCGCTTCCAGTAGGCACCGGCCCGCATCGGAGCGCGCTCCTCGCCCTGGCGCCGTCGCTCTGGGTTTCAGCGCGGCGCTGTGGCACCCGCGGTGACGGCGCGTTCGACGGCGCGCCGGACCGATCAGCGAATGCCCCCGTCACGCAGGCGGTACCACGCGATGATCGCCGAGACGTACAGCCGGTTGGGACCGTGAAGCGGAAGCGGCTCGATCGGCGTGAGCGGCAAAGGCAGGCTGCCGGCATCCCCGGTGGCGATGTAGGTGGCCATCGCCCGGCCCATCGCCGACTGCAGGCCGACGCCCCGACCCTGGCAGCCGATATCGATGAGCAGGCCGGGCGCCGGCTCGTGGAGATGGGGCAGGTAGTCCCGGGTGATCGCGACCCGGCCGCACCAGCGATGGTCGAAGGCGATCCCGTCCAGCTGCGGGAAGAGCTTGGCCACGATCCGCTCGAGATGCGCCCAGTCGGCGGGGCTGCGCGGCTCCCGGAACGGCCCGCGCCCGCCCATCAGCAGGCGGCCGGTATGGTCGAGACGGAAATAGAGCAGGAGCTTCCGCGTGTCCGAGGAGACGTGACCTTCGGGCAGGATCGAGCGCCGAAGGTTGTCGGTCAGCGGCACCGTCGCGACCTGGAACGAATTCGCCGCGATCACCGTCCGCGCGAGGTTCGGCCAGAGCCCGCCCGTGTAGCCGTTGGTGCACAGAACGACCCGGCCGGTCGTCACCCGCTCGCCCTGGGCCGTCGTGACCGTCCAGCCCGACCCGGTCCGTTCGAGGGCGGTGACAGGCGACGCGCCGTGGATCGTGGCGCCGGCCTTCTGGGCAGCCCGGGCGAGGCCGCGGGCGTAGCTCAGGGGCTGGATCGCCCCGCCGCGGCCGTCGAGCCAGCCGCCGAGATAGCGGTCGGTCCCCAGCAGCTGCTCGGTCTCGGCCCGGTCGAGGACGCGGGCCGGGGCCCCGAGCTCCGCCCACTGGGCCGCCCGCTTCGCGACCTCGGCGAGCCCGACCTCGGTATGGGCGCCCTGGATCCAGCCGGAGCGGCGGTGCGGCACGTCCATCCCGTGCCGGGCGATGAGATCGAACACGACGTCGGCGGTCCCGCCGGCGAAGCGCGCGAGCCGCTCGCCGCGCTCCCGACCGAACCGCGCGACGAGGTCGGCGGGATCGTATTTGAGGCCCGGGATGACCTGGCCACCGTTGCGACCGGACCCGCCGTAGCCGACCTCCTGCGCCTCGAGCACGACGGGTCGGATGCCGCGCTCGGCGAGATGCAGGGCGGTGGAGAGGCCGCAGAACCCGCCGCCGACGATCACCACCTCGGCCAACCCCGATCTGGCGAGGGGCGGCGTGTCCGGCGCGGGCGCCGCCGTGGTGGCCCAGAGCGAGGGTGCGAGCGGGAACGGTTCGGCCACGGCTTGTCCTAGAGCGGGTGCAGCACGCGCTGCAGGAAGTCCCGGGTGCGCGGGTTCTGCGGCCGGTTGAGGACTTCGGCGGCCGGCCCCTGCTCGACGAGGCGACCGCCGTCGAGGAACAGGACCCGGTCGGCGACCTCGCGGGCGAAGCCGATCTCGTGGGTGACCACGATCATCGTCATGCCCTCGTCGGCCAGAGCCCGCATGACCTTCAGCACGTCGCCGACCAGCTCGGGATCGAGGGCCGACGTCGGCTCGTCGAACAGGATCGCCTCCGGTCGCATGGCGAGTGCCCGGGCGATCGCGACACGCTGCTGCTGCCCGCCGGAGAGCTCGTTCGGCCGGGCGTGCTCCTTGCCCGAGAGCCCGACTCGCGCGAGCAGGGCGCGCGCCCGCTCCTCGGCCTCCCCACGGGGCTCGCCCTTCACGTGGATCGGCCCCTCGACGACGTTCTCGAGGGCGGTCCGGTTGGCGAACAGGTTGAAGCGCTGGAAGACCATGGAGACCCGCGTGCGGATCGCCTTGATGCCGCGCTTGTCCCGGTCCACCCGTTGCCCGTCGACGCGGATCTCGCCGCCGTCGTAGGCCTCGAGCCCGTTGATGCAGCGCAGGAGGGTCGACTTGCCGGATCCCGAGGGCCCGATGATGCAGACGACCTCGCCCTTCGTGACCTCGGCCGAGACGCCCTTGATCACCTCCAGCGCGCCGTAATGCTTCCGGACGTCCTCCAGCACGATCATCGGTGCCGCCCCTTCGCCTCGAAGTGGCGGACCATCAGGATCAGCGGAAGGCTCAGCGCGAGGTACATCAGCGCCACCAGCGTGTAGACGCTGGTGTTCTTGAAGGTCGACGAGGCGATCAGCTTTCCCTGGAGCGCCAGCTCGGCGACCGTGATGGTCGAGGCCTGCGACGAGTCCTTGAGCATCATGATCATGATGTTGCCGTAGGGCGGCAGCGCGATCCGGATCGCCTGCGGCAGGATCACCCGCCGCATGGTCATGCCCCAGCCCATGCCGATCGACAGCGCCGCCTCGACCTGGCCGCGATCCACCGCCTCGATGCCGGCGCGGAAGTTCTCGGCCTGATAGGCCGAGTAGGCGATGCCGAGCCCGATGATCGCCGCCTGGACGGCGGTGAGCGACAGGCCGAAATCGGGCATCACGAAGTAGATGTAGAACAACTGCACGATGATCGGGATGCCGCGCAGGATGTTGATCATCACCGCGCTGAAGCCCGAAAGGACCGCGATGCCGGAGACCCGCATCACCGCCCAGACCAGCCCGAGGAGGGTCGAGACCACCAGGGACGCAAGGGTGATCAGGATGGTGAGCTGCACGCCCTGAAGCAGGATCGGCAGGTAGTCCTGGGCGTCGGCGAGGAACTCGCGCATGAAAGTCAGGACCGGTCGGCCGACGGCGGCAGGCCCCACTTGGTGAGGATCGCCTGGAGCGTCCCATCGGCTTTCAGCTTGGCGAGCGCCGCGTCGATCTTGGCCAAGAGTTCGGTGTCGGTCTTTCGGACGCTGAGGCCCACCGAGGCGACCACGGTCGGCTTGAAGGTCTCGACCAGGCGGACGCCGGGGAACAGCCCCTGCTTCACGTAGTAGGCCAGGATCGGCGCGTCGGCGAAGCCGGCCTTCAGCCGCCCGGAATTCACGTCGCGGATGATGTCGGGGATCGCGTCGTAGATCTTCACCTCGTTGAAGAGCCCCGACTTCTTCAGCGGCTCGACGAAGGCGGTGCCGACCTGGGCGCCGACGGTCTCACCCTTCAGGTCGGCGAAGGACGTGTAATCCTTCGTGTCGGTCTTCGGCACGATCAGCCCCTCGCCGTAGCTGTAGACGGGCGCCGAGAACGACACGACCTCCTTGCGCTGCGGCGTGATGAACATCGCCGCCGCGATGATGTCGATCTTCGAGGCAGTGAGGGCCGGGATCAGCGTGGAGAATTGCAGCGGCTCCACCGCGACCGTGAAGCCGGCTTCCTTGCTGACCGCGTTGACCAGGTCGACCATCACGCCCTGAATGGTGTTCGTCTTGGTGTCGAGGAAGGTGAAGGGCAGACCCGTGGGCGTCGAACCCACCTTCAGGGGCTGCGCGCCGACGGCGGCCCCGAGGATGCCGAGGAGCAGCGCCGACGACAGACACAGCTTCGCCAACCGTCTTCTCATGGTGCCGCTCCCGTGCATTGCCCGGGTCACGCGGCGGAAGCCGGCGCCCGCTTTCATTCTCGTGAAGAATACCGCATGTTTTCGGTATCGACGCAAGCGACTTTCACGTGCATGAAGAAGCCCAGGAGAGGCAGGCTGGCGTGACCGTGAGCATCCCCCGCAGCGAGGCAACGGGTCCGGAACCGGTCGACCGGGCCGTGGGTCAGCGCCTGCGTGGCCTGCGGCGCGCGCGCGGTCTCTCGCTCGAAGCTGTGGCGTCCAGCACGGGCCTGTCGATCGGCTTCATCAGCCAGGTCGAGCGGGGTCTGTCGTCGCCGTCCCTTCGGGTCCTGGCGCTGCTCGCCGACACGCTGCAGATCGGGATCGGCGGCCTCTTCGAGCCCGGGCCCGACGCGCCTGACCCCGACCCGATCGTGGTCTTCCGGAAGGACCGGCCGGAACTTCAGCTCTGGCGGGCCGGCATCACCAAGCAGCTCCTGACCCCGCCCGGCGGCACGCAGGGGATGAGCCTGTTCCACATGGTGCTGAAGGCCGGGGCGAGCACCGGCGACGAGCTGTTCAGTCACGACGGGGAGGAGGCCGGCCTCGTCCTCGCTGGGCGGCTCACCCTGATCGTCGAGTCGCGCACGCTTCAGCTCGCGGAGGGCGACAGCTTCCGCTTCGAGAGCCGGCGGCCGCACCGCTTCAGCAATCCCGACCCGCGCAGCCAGACCATCGTCCTGTGGGTCAACGTCCTCGGATCGCCACCTCCGAGCTGAGCCCGACGCAGCGTGTCAGTTGCTCAGCCGCACGCTCGCGAGCGTGGTGCTGAAAAGCTTCAGCATGGCGGCGGTGATGTCGCCGTTCGTGGTGACCGGGAAATACATACCGTCGGATGCGCAGGCCTGCAGGGACGGCCCGATCTGCGACTCGTAAGGCCTCACGTACCGGTTATAGAAATCGTTGTCGTAGATCGGCAGGTACTGCGTGTAGATGATGCCGATCTTGACGTTCTTGTTCTTAAGGGCCGAACAGGTCGACGGGCTGAGGGGCCCGATGAAGCGGTTGCTCTGTATCTGGAAACCCGCGCTCTGGTTGGTGACGCTCCCACCGGTATCCTCGACACCGTCGGTGACCAGGAAGAGAAAGCGGATCGGCTTATCCGGTGTCAGACCGTCGCCGCTGGCTGGGATCGTCGTGTTCATTCTCGCAATCGCGCGCTCGAAATCGGTCTGATTGTCCGACTGATTGTAGTATGCGTACGCGATGTCGATGTTCGGGGCCGCGTTCTTGATGTTGTTCAACGTCGGCGTCATCGCCTGCAATTTCGTTTGTGTCACCGAATCGTTGAAGGTCCACATCTCCATCTGAAACTGCTGCGGCAGCAGCATGCTGACGTTCGCCTGATCGACGAGCGCGGAGACAGCCTCCCGCAGGACCTGGATGCGCAGCTTGATGTTGTTCCTCAAAGCGATGTGATAATTGTCGTTCTGATCATCGCCGGTAATGTTGCCCTTCTTGTCGAACGTGTGCTGGTGGCACGCGAATGCGCAACCGTTGGTCGCGATCTTCATGTTTTGGACGTCGGCATCGGTCGCCGCGAGACCCATCGACGGCGAGTTGTCGAGCAAGAGGTAATAGTTGATATATTGTGACGTATTGCGGGTCGCCGAAGACGTGCCGCTGACAGGCATGGCCGGGATCTGCATCATCGACGCCAAGCTGGTCTTGACCGTCGCCGTGTAGCTCGCAGTCAGGCTCAGCGTCTTCGAGGTGTTGACCGGCGCTCCGGGCGTGAAGGAGGTGACTGTCACACCCGGGACCTTGGCGGCCTCCGTACGGAACTGGGTCTCCATGTTCTGCAAGGTTGTCGTCGGGATCGTGTTGGTCTTCTGCGACATCACCGCGAGCACGGCGCCGTCGAGCGCGGCGTCAAGTTGGGTCTTGGCGGCGTTGCGGCGCCCGTAATCGACCGCCGCGGCCGTGGCGAACATGACCGGCAGCGTCACGAGCGCGAACGTGACCGCGACTTGACCGGAGCGCGCCCGAAAAAACGCCGTCGCGACCATCTCGAGAGCACGGTTCAACCGGATACGGAATACCGACACGGACCTTCCTCGAACCTTAGTTGTAGACCGGACAGGCGGCGCCGCCCGGCATGACGATTTCGCTGGGCGTTCGCTCCGACCACGGGACCTGCCGCGTGAACGTCAAGCCGCGGCCCCCGAAGATCCAACGGTACAGGGCGCTCCCGATGATCGGGGTGTAGGGCATCGTGACTTCCGCCAAAATGTAGCGGGCACCGTCGAACTGATAGGCGGCCGGGGTCGCGGGGAGCCCGTTGCTCCCGTTGGCCTGATTGGCCGGGCGCTTCGTCGCGTTCTGCGGCCAGCTCGAACAGACGAAGCCCTTGAGCGTCCCGTTGATCGACTCCACGCCCATCGCGTTGACGACGATCTGCAAACCGGATGCGTCCAGCGGGCGCAGGATCGCGGTCGCCGCACCGGCGATCTTCGTCATCCCGTCCTGCGTCGCCAGGGCATTGTCCATGCGACCGGACAGATCGCCGAGCGTGCGCGCGAAAAGGGTCAGTTTCCGGGTCGCGTCGACGACGCGCGTCAGCTCGGCGGTGCCGAAGTACAGGATGATCAGCAGGGGCAGGACGAGCGCGAACTCGACGGCGGCGATCCCGCGCTCGTCGCGGCGAAAGCGGCTGAGGCGGACCGGCAGACCGTCCATCAAGAGCACCCCGACGGTGCGGTGTACGGTTCCACCTTGAACACCGTCGCGGCCTGTAGCACTCGCCGCTTGTTCGGCAGATTGGGCACACCGGCACCGAGCAGAGGGAAGAAGACCGGGATATCCACGGCGGCCTGCACGACCACGATGGCCGAGTTTCCGGCGCACGCGTAGCCGGCGAAGTTCGGATTCCAGTCGCTCGCCCCGCTGGCGTTGGCCGCGACGGGCGAGACCGGATTGGCGGAGTCGTAGTCGGCCACCTTGGTCACGCTGACCCGGACGTTGGCGCAGGTGAAGATCGTCACCCGGGGGGTGCCATTCGGTTGCGTGCAGATCGCCGTGCGGAAGCGGCTCATCAGCGTCGCGGTGTCGGTTGTGCCCGCATTCGTCGTCTGGAACGCGCCCGTGTAGATCTGCCGGCTGGCGTCGGACACCGCCTGCTGCAGGATCTCCTGCTCCCAGAAAACGATCCCGTTCTCGAGGCAGGCCCCGACCAGTGCGAAGAACGGCAAAGCCACCAGAGCGAACTCGACGGCCGTCGCACCATCGCGGGCCTGCGCGTACCGCGAGGCCAGCTCCCGGATGACGAGCGAGCGCCACGCCGCTCGGATTGCCGTGCTCACATCCCAGCTCGAAGTTGGAACCACCGAGCTCGATGAAGCATCAAAAGCTTACTTTTCTCCGCGCATCACTGCTCAAAGTCGACTCTTCCTCACCACAATCCTGCGCGGCAGATGACGGTATAGTCTCTTATCGTCAACCAACAGTTGAAAACATCGCGTTCCCGGTCACGCAGCAGGGCTTCGCTGGAATAGCGCCGTTCGGCGCCGAAGTAACGGACACGTGAGCACCTGTTCTCCGACTTCACGAGACAATGTGCGCGAGCGACGCGATTTGAGCGGCGCCCTGTTCGGAAATAGGCCGTTTTAAAGTCGTGATCTCCCTGGCAGATAGGTAACCAAATCGAGATAAATCGCATTAAGCGCAGCTTAAGAGATCGCCGATATTTTCGCGAGCCACTATAAACCGCCTGGCGATCCCCGATCATGGCCCGTGCTCTGCCGGACGTTGTCTCCATCGAAGAGGGGGTCGGGCTCCTGCGAACCCAGCTCCTGTCGATCTCCGACGCGATCGCGCGGACCCGTCAGGAGATCGCCGAACTTCGGCAGGAACAGGAGACGAGCCGGGCCCGCGACGAACTCCACGCCGTCGTGCAGGGCACGGAAGACGCCACCAACGCGATCCTGACGGCCTCGGAGAAGGTGGACACGCTCGCGCGCGGAATCGTGCGGCGATCGGGCGAGGACGCCAACAGGGCCGACGCCGCGGCGATCCAGATCGAGATGCAGACCATCTTCGAGGCCTGTAATTTTCAGGACCTCACCGGCCAGCGCATCTCGAAGGTCGTGCGCACCATCGTGCTCGTCGAGGAGCGGATCGGCGAGATGCTACGGGCCTGGTCCGGGCCCGGCGAGGCGTCGGTGCCGACGAGCCCGCCACCCGACAGGCGCAGCGGTGAGGCGGCCCTGCTCAATGGTCCCGTCCTGCCCGGCGACGCCTCGGTCTCGCAGGACACGGTCGACGCGATGTTCCCGTAAGGCACGGTCCGGAAGGCGTGCCGATGGGCCGGATACTTCTCATCACGGACGATCCCGCGCGCAGCCAGGGATTGGCGCAGGATCTCTCCGACGGCCTGTCCTGCGAGGTCCACGACCTGCGCGCCGCGGAGGCGCCTCTCGGCAGCGCGACCGCGATCGTCACCGACGTCCTCGACCTCGGATCGGCCTCCGTCGAGCGTCTGCGCCGCCGTCTGGCCGAGGTCCGGCACGGCGTCCCACTCATCATCCTGCTCCAAACGGACAGCCCGCGGACCCGGCTCCTGGGCGTCGCCCTCGGCGCGACGCACACGCTCTGCGCGCCCTTCGACACGGATCGCCTGCGGGAGACGCTGGGTGCGTCGCGCGCACCCGCGCGCGTCGCGGCCTTCTCGGATGAGCCTGTGCCCGCCTGCGCCTTACGGACGGCCGCGGCGGCGCGCGGCTTCTACGCCTCGGTCTTCGTGCCGGATCAGCCGATCACGCCGGAGGTCATCGACAACGGGACCCAGGCCATCGACCTCGCGATCCGGGAGACCGGGATCCGCGACTGGGTCCGGGCGGTGCGGCAGTTCGACGATGCCACGCACCAGCACTGCCTGCTCGTCGCCGGGCTGGCGGCGGCCTTCGCGGCGAGCCTCGGCCTCGGCGAGCAGGAGCGCCATCGCCTGACGAAGGCGGCCCTGCTGCACGACGTCGGCAAGATCCATATCCCGGCCGCGATCCTCAACAAGCCGGGGCGGCTCGACGACGCCGAACTGGCCGTCATGCGGCTCCATCCGGAGAAGGGCTATAGCATGCTGGTCGATCAGGGCTTCGAGCAGCAGATGCTGCACGTGGTCCGGTCGCACCACGAGATGCTCGACGGATCGGGCTATCCGGACCGCCTCAAGGGCGACGAGATCCCCGACCTGGTCCGTCTGGTCACCGTCTGCGACATCCACGCGGCCCTGATCGAGCAGAGGCCCTACAAGCCGCCGATGGCCAGCGAGGCGGCCTACGCGATCCTGGAGGGCATGGCGGGACGGCTCGACCCGGCGATCGTCGGCGCCTTCCGGCCGGTCGTCGCCGCCTTCGCGCCCCACACCCTCAACGCTGCCTGACGGCGTTCCGCCGCAGCTGCGTCGCGCACCGACGTACGGGCGCCGCGCCGCGGATCCCTCCGGGGCGCGGCGCGATCTGTGTTCCGCACGATGTGCGCGGGCCTCGCCGAAGCGCGGCCCGCGCCGCCGACTTGTCACTCGGCCGGCTGGAGAGCCGGCGCGGGCGCGAGCGGCGCCAGGGTCTGACCGGACAGGGCCGCGGCGAGCTTGGCCTCGTCGACCTCGTTCTCCCAGCGCGCCACGACGATGCAGGCCACCGCGTTGCCGATGAAGTTCGTCAGCGCGCGGCACTCCGACATGAAGCGGTCGACGCCGAGGATCAGCGCCATGCCGACCACCGGCACGGAGGGCACCACGGCGAGCGTCGCCGCGAGGGTGATGAAGCCCGAGCCGGTCACGCCCGCGGCGCCCTTGGACGACAGCATGGCGACGAGCAGCAGCAGCGCCTGCTCGCCGAGGCTCAGCGGCGTGTCGGTCGCCTGGGCGATGAACAGCGCAGCCATGGTCATGTAGATGTTGGTGCCGTCGAGGTTGAACGAGTAGCCCGTGGGCACCACGAGGCCGACGACCGGCTTCGAGCAGCCAGCCCGCTCCATCTTCTCCAGCAGGGAGGGCAGCGCCGACTCGGACGACGACGTGCCGAGCACGAGGAGCAGCTCCTCCTTGATGTAGCGGATGAGCTTGATGATCGAGAAGCCGTTGTAGCGGGCGACCGCGCCGAGCACGACCAGAACGAAGATCGCCGAGGTCAGGTAGAAGGCGCCGACGAGGTAGGCGAGGTTGGCGAGCGAGCTGATCCCGTACTTGCCGATCGTGAACGCCATCGCGCCGAAGGCACCGATTGGGGCGACCTTCATGATGATGTTGACGACGCCGAAGATCGCCTCGGACAGGACCTTGATGATGTCGAGCACCGGCTTGCCGCGGTCGCCCAGGAAGGCGAGGCCGAAACCGAACAGCACCGAGAAGAACAGCACCTGCAGGATCTCACCGCCCGCGAAGGCGCCGACCGCCGTCGTGGGAATGATGTTCATCAGGAAGTCGACGATGCTCTGCTCCTTCGCCTTGCCGGCGTAGGTGGCGACCGCCTTCGGATCCAGGGACTTCGGGTCGATGTGCAGGCCGTTGCCCGGCTGGAGCACGTTGGCGACGACGAGGCCGACGATCAGCGCCAGCGTCGAGAACGTCAGGAAGTAGATCAGGGCCTTGCCGCCGACCCGGCCGACCTTCTCGAGATTGGTCATGCCGGCGATGCCGGAGACGACGGTCAGGAAGATCACCGGGGCGATGATCATCTTGACCAGCTTGATGAAGGCGTCGCCCAGCGGCTTCAACTCGGCGCCGAGCTGCGGGTAGAAATGTCCGAGCAGGATGCCGATCGCGACGGCGACCAGGACCTGAAAGTAGAGCGTCCGGTACAGCGGCTTCGGTCTGGCGGGCGGATGCGGGGCGGTGAGTGGTGATGGCACGGCAGCCATGGGGCGTTCTCCCTGTCGCGAGCTTCGGATGGGGCGGCTTGCGTCGGCGTGAGCCGACGGTGTCCGCGCTTGCTGTTGGCCTTTCGGCGCGCAGCCGTTCACTGGCGACATGGCTGCGTTACGTGACGGGAATGGCAACCGGCATGCCACTCGGACGCCGGCCGCTACTTTTCTTTAACCAGCTGATTAAGATGAGCTTTTTCTTGAAGGCGGCGGTGGGCGAGGCGCGCCAGAATGCGGATTCTCGCACGCGGCCAGCCGGAACGGTCCGGATTCCCGGACAGGCCGGCCGCCGTTGAGCGCGCTGACGCTGTCCGGCCAGGGCAAGCCCTCGCGCCGGGGCCTCGCCGTCTTGGTCGGGCTCTGCGCGATCCTCGTGGCGGCGTGGCTCGCCGGCCGGGCCGCAGAGCGCTGGGCCCTGTCGGACCTGCGGCGCGGCGCCCGCTCGGCGATCGGCCTGCAGGTCGGCGTGCTGCTCGCGGAGATGCAGAAGCAAGCGTCCCTGCCGCTAGCGCTCGCCGCCGACCCCGAGGTCGCCGCCGCGGTCGGCCCCGATCCCGGACGCGACCTCCTGGATCGTGTCGATCGGCGGCTCGCCCAGGTCGCGGCCGCCACCGGATCAGCGGTCATCTACGTCATCCGCGCCGACGGTCTCTCGGTCGCGGCGAGCAACGCGGGGGAGGATCGCAGCTTCGTCGGCCGGGACTACGGTTTCCGCCCCTATTTCAAGCAGGCTCTGGCCGGCGGGGCCGGATCCCAGTTCGCCCTGGGAACAGTCAGCGGTCGGCCGGGCCTGTACCTCGCGCGCCGGATCGGGGCCGGGACCGGCGTGGTGGTGGTGAAGGTCGAGTTCGACGCGGTCGAGGCGGCTTGGCGCGCCGCCCGCGAGGTCACCTTCGTGACCGATGCCCGGGGCATCGTCCTCGTCACCAGCGAGCCGAACTGGCGCTTCGACACCCTCCACGCCGTCGACGCGGCCGAACGCGCACGGATCGAGGCGGGACAGGAATTCGGCGCCGCGCGCCTCGAGCGGCTGCCGATCCATCCGGTCGCGGGCGAACCGGACGTGGTGCGGGTCGGACGCGGGTCGGTCCCGGCCTGGACCGCCATCCAGTCGCAGGCGCCCGTGCCCGGCACGGACTGGCAACTGCGGACACTGACGCCGGTCGGGACCGCCGTCGAGCGGGAGCGCCTGCAGGCCTGGATCATCGCGGCCCTGGTCACGGCGCTCGCCGGGTACGGACTCTTCACCCTGGCCGATCGGGGGCGCCGGACACGGGCCCGGCTCGCCGAGGCCGCGGCGCGCCGGGCGGAGCTGGAATCCAGCGTCGAGGCGCGCACGCGGGCGCTGCGTGAGACCAACGCCCAGTTGCGCGCCGAGATCGCTGAGCGGCAGCGCGCCGAGGCCGAGCGCGAGCGCCTCGGCCGCGAACTGGCGCAGGCCGGCCGGCTCGCCGCCTTGGGCCAATTCGCGGCCAGCATGGCCCACGAGATCAACCAGCCGCTGGCGGCGATCCGCTCCTACGCGGACAACGCCGCGATCCTCATTCGCCGCGGTCGGGGCGAGGACGCGGCCGAGAACGCCGCCGCCATCGGGCGGCTCACCGACCGGATCGCCGGCCTCACGCGGCAGCTCAAGGGCTTCGCCCGGCGCGCCTCGCCGCGGCGGGAGCCGGTGCTACTGCGCGAGGTGGTGGCGAACGCGCTGGAACTCGTGGCGGCGCGCGCCGCCGCGCTCCAGGTCTTGCTGGAGGCGGACCGGCCCGCCCCGGAGCTACGCGTCCTCGGAGACGGTCCGCGGCTGGAGCAGGTGCTGGTCAACCTCTTGCAGAATGCCATCGACGCTGTGGCGGGGCGCGCGGAGGCCCGCGTCTGCCTGCGCCTCGTCGAGAGCGGCGAGCGGGTCGCGATCGAGGTGGCCGATACCGGGCCCGGGATCCCCGCGGAGGTGTGCGGCCAGGTTTTCGACGCGTTCTTCACGACCAAGGCGGACGGCCTCGGCCTGGGCCTCGCCATATCCCGCGGGATCGTGGAGGATTGCGGCGGGAACCTGATCCTGGCCGGCGGCGACGGCGCCGGGACGGTCTTCCGGATGGAGTTGATCCGGGCGGGGGACGCGGTCCCGAGCGTGGGCAAGCCCGTGGGAGCGACACCGTGAACGGATCGGCAGACGCGCAGGCGGAGACCGAGCGCGTCGTGTTCGTCGATGACGAGGCGGACGTGCGCCGGGCCAATGGCCAGAGCCTGGAACTCGAAGGTTTCACCGTCGAGACCTTCGCGGCCGCCGAGCCGGCGCTCGCGGCGATCCTGGCCGCGCCGCCCGGCGTGGTCGTCACCGACGTGCGGCTGCCGGGGCTCGACGGCGTCGCCCTCCTGGCGCGACTGCGCCGGGTCGATCCCGACCTGCCGGTCATCCTCATCACCGGCCACGGCGACATCCGCATGGCGGTGGCCGCCATGCAGGAGGGTGCGTACGACTTCCTGGCCAAGCCCTATCCCGCCGAAGCGCTCGTCGGGTCCGTTCGCCGGGCGCTCGAGCGGCGCCGGCTCGTCATGGAGAACCGGGCGCTGCGGGCCCGGCTCGACGCGGCCACCGGGGAGGATCCGGCTTTCCTCGGGACGTCCCCGGAGATCGTGGGGCTGCGCGCCCTGGTGCGCGAGGTCGCGCGGGCCGATGTCGACGTGCTGGTCTTCGGCGAGACCGGGTCCGGCAAGGAGGTTGTGGCGGGCGCCCTGCACCGGTGGAGCCGTCGCGCCGAGCGGAACCTCGTGGCGATGAACTGCGGGGCACTGCCCGACAGCGTCGTCGAGAGCGAGCTGTTCGGGCACGAGGCCGGGGCCTTCACCGGGGCCCTCAAGCGCCGCGTCGGCCGCATCGAGCACGCGCAGGGCGGTACGCTCTTCCTCGACGAGATCGAGAGCATGCCGCTGCCGCTGCAGGTCAAGCTCCTTCGGGTGCTCCAGGAGCGAACCGTGGAACCGCTCGGCACCAACGAGGTGCGGCCGGTCGACATGCGGGTGGTGGCCGCCACGAAGGTCGATCTCGGGCAGGCGGCCGCGCAGGGCACCTTCCGCGACGACCTCTACCACCGGCTCAACGTCATCACGATCACGATCCCGCCCCTGCGCGATCGCGGGGACGACGTGCTGCTGCTCTTCCAGCATTTCCTGCGCCGCGCCGCCGAGAAGTTCGGGCGCCCGGTGCCGCCGGTCACGGCGGCAATCCGCGATCACCTGCGCCGACACGCTTGGCCGGGCAACGTCCGCGAGCTCGGCCATTTTGCCGAGCGCTGCGCGCTGGGGCTCGCCGCGACGGCGCAGCCCGCCGCCGAGCTGGCGGCCGGCAGCCTCGCCGATCAGGTCGATCGCTTCGAGCGCCAACTGATCCGCGACGAGCTGATCATGGCCGGCGGCGATGTCCGCGCCGCCGCCGAGGCTCTCGGCCTGCCGCGCAAGACCCTCTACGACAAGATGGCCCGGCACGGCCTGACGCCGGGCGACTACCGCTAGGACGGCCGGGTTCGGCATGTCCTGAGACCGCGACGGCCCCGGCTCCAGCGCGGGATCGCCGCGACGGCGACATGCCGAAAAGGGGTACGTGGACCGGTGCGGAAACTGCTTAGCGTGGCTGACGGATCCCCCCGCCGAGCCGCCCATGCCCCGCTTCTTCATCGATCTGCACGACGGAACCGAACTGGTCCGCGACAAGGACGGCTACGACCTGCCCAGTCTCGAAGCCGCCCGTTCGCAGGCTGTGAAGATCATGACGCGCATCGCCCAGGGGCTCTCCGACCGGCCCGGGCGTCAGGATTACATCGCGGCGGTCCGCGACGACGCGGGCGTGGTGCGGATGCGCTTCCGGGTGTCGCTCGATGCCGGCCCCGTCGGCTGAGGCTCAGGGGTGCGGAACTGCCGAAAAGTTCGTGCCTCTGGTTGAGTCGGCGCCCGGAAAGGCCGCCGTGTGTGGAACCAGGCGGGCTGGATTCGATGGTAGCGAGGGAGGGACTCGAATCCCCGACATAGAGATTGCGGTGCTTCGCTTCTGCGCTGCGATTCGAGCACTGAGCTGTCAACTTGGCGGCCGAAGGCACCAGTCGTACCCCAGCACGAAAGCTTCGCGCCGTCCGCGACGAGGAGAGTCCTGCTGTTCCGGTTTCGGGTGTCAGATCTGAGAAGCGGATGCCGGGCGGTGGGCCAAAATTCGCCATGAAACGGCGGCCGAGGGCATACGTACCGCCGGCCGGACGACGTCGCCGGCGCGGCACCTTGCGTGGTTCACGCGTCAGGTTTGCGGGATAACCATCGCGAAGCGCAGGCCCTTCCCGTCGATGGCGCGCTCGAAGCGACCGCCCAGGCTTCGCTCGATGGTCTGCTTGAGTAGCCGCGACCCGAACCCGGTTCCATCGGCCTTAGGCACCTCCGAAGGCGCTGACCGCTCTCGCCACGTCACGTGCATCCCATCGGCGGCCATCTGTCCCTGAACCTTGAGGGTCCCGCCGCCCGAAAGGGCCCCGTACTTGGCCGAATTGGTGGCGAGCTCGTGAAAGATCATCGCGTAGTCGTTGACCTTGCCTTGGGTGGCAACCACGGCGTCATCGATGTCGATCTCGATATTGTTGCCGTGCCTATAAGGCGCCAAGATGCGCTCGGCGAGGATGCCCATCGAGACGTTCCCGCTCTCGCCTTGCTGAGCGCGTGTTGCCAGGACGGTCGCCTCGTGCAGCACGCCGAACCGCCGCGACAGGTCCTCCGCGAAAAGCGCCGCCGACGTTGCGTCTCGGGCGACGATGGAAGTCAGTGCCCGGGCTACGGTGAACATGTTCGAGACCCGGTGCGCGAGTTCAGCGGTTAGAAGCCGTTCGGCCTCCTCGGCCCGCTTGCGGTCCGTGATGTCGAGGAAAATGGCTTGAACCCATTCCCCGACCCGACCGGCGTCCCCGCCGACACCTCGCGCCGAGATCCAGCGCGCGTCCGCACCCTCGCCAATACGGAAGTCGAAGCTGTAAGGATGCGGGTCCCGCTCACTGGCCGCCCATTCCTTCACCATCGCACTGCGATCGGCGGCGTTGACGCGCGCGAACAGCACGTCGATGTCGACGACGGCTCCGGAGACGCCCCAGAACTCGCGACACAGGCTGTCGAGCTGGGCTACCCGTTGGGTCGGCGACCACGCCCAGAGGCCGACGCCGCCCCGGTGAATCGCGCCGGTGAAATTCGCCAACGTCCACTCGTCACCGGTCAATTCGAGCCCCCCGTTCATGTCGTTCTCGCGTGCCTGCCTATCGGGGTGACCCGCCCGTTGCGATGCCGGCATATAACCCGCGGATGACGTGCCGGCTCCGGCATAGCTCGATCACGCTGTCATCCTCCGCGAGGATGCGCGAACAGGGCCTCGGGCGGGAGACCTGTCCGGCATCGCGAGCCTTCAGTGACGAACGAGATGGCGATGATTGTCCGATCGGGTTCCGATTCGGCCGCACGCCTTGCAGAAGACATCATCGCCGAGATCGAAAGACCGTACGCGCTCAACGAGTGCGCCGCTTCCATTGGCTGCAGCCTTAATTTGAGCGGATGCGAGGATCGGTCGAGCCCTGAAGAGCTGATGCAGTGCGCCGACGTCGCTCTCTCCGAGGCGAAACGCCGTCGCCGAGGACGCGCAGCGGGCCGCGGCGCAGCGTCAGGAGGCACCCGCCACCACGGCAGCCGTAACACGTTCGCGCAGGTCCAGAAACAGGGGCGAAGGCATGAGCAAGCTCCTTCACCTACCGACGCGCTACCCGCAAACTCGTCCCAATCAGCGCGGGGCCGGCTCCGGAGCTTCAAATTAATAGTCCATGAACTATAGCAATCTCGGAGATTCGGAGCGCGATTCAAAGCTCGCCGGATGTATCTCGAGGCGGAACTGGCGCCTAATTCGCGTAGTTGTGCTCGATACGGACAGAAGCGATACCGGATCTGAAAACAATCATACAAAACTGAGGCGCCGAATGCCCTGGAACAGTCGCTGGATGCGCGTGCTGGTCGGCGTGCTCCTCCTGAGTGCTGCCATCCTAGCAGTCCTTCCAAGCTTCACAGGCTACACCAGCCTAGACGGCACCGTGAACGCGCGCTTCGCCGTCGTGTCGGCGCCCATCGAGGGCGTGGTCTCCGATACGCCGCCTAAGGTCGGGTCGGCGCTGCCCGAGGATACCTCGGTGTTCTTCATCAACAATGGCCGCATCGCGCGAACCGCCGAGGCGCAATTAGATGCTGACTTGGCTGCATCCAAGGAAAAGTTGCGGGCACTCGAGCTGCAAGCGAAGGATCTATCTGCACTCAAAACTGATCTGATCGGTCGCCTCAGAGAGTACCAGCAGGCGAGCATAGTGAGCATTCAGCAAGAGATCATCATCCGTCAGCAGCGCATCGCGACGGCGCAGGCCAACAAGACCTCCGCCGAGGCGGACCTTGCGCGCAAGCAGACGCTCGGCGCGACCGGCGTGGTGGCAGGGAGTTCGGTCGAACAAGCCCGCGCCGCCTCAGTCGGCGCCGGCAGTGAGCAGAACATCGCCAAGGCCGAGCTGGAGCGGCTCCAGCGCCAGTTGGATGCGCTCAAGCGCGGCACCTTCGTCGGCGAGGGCCGCAATGACGTACCCTACTCGCAGCAGCGTATCGACGAGGTCACGATCCAGCTCGCCAACGTCGAGGCGCAGATCCGGATCGAGAAAGCTCGCACCCAGCAGTTGAGCCTCCAGCTTTCTTTGGAGCGCTCCCGGAACGACCGGCTCTCCTTCGTCGCGGTGCAGGTTCCGTTCAAGGGTGTCATCTGGCGCAACAACGTCGTGGCTGGCTCAAACGTGCTGGTCGGCAACGAGTTGATGCGCCTGCTCGACTGTCGCGACCTGTTCGTGGACATCCTCGTGGACGAGGTGAACTACGATGAGATCAAGCCGGGCGACAGCGCCGATGTACGGCTGCTCGGAACGTCCCAGGTGATCCCTGGTCGTGTTTTGTCGGTGCGCGGGTCGGCAGCCGCCGTCGAAGAGGTGGTGCTGGCAGCGATCCCGCCGCAAAGCCGGGGCAAGAATGCCCGCATCCGGGTCGCGCTCGACCCGAGCGATATGCAGACCGATTACGCCAATTTCTGCCAGGTGGGTCGCACGGTTCAAGTTCGGTTCGCGCGTGCCGGGTCGTCCCTTCAAACCGCCCTCGATCCGGTCATGAATTGGGTGAAGGGCCTGTGGTTCAGCATCTCGTGAGCCTCGGGCCGACGCTTTTCGTAGCGGCCTTCTTCTTTATCTTCGCCCTGAACTGGCCGCGGGATCGCACGTGGACGCGCGCGGTGACTTGCGCCTTCGTGCTGCTCGTCGCCGTGCGCTATCTCTGGTGGCGCTTCTTCCACACCGTCTTGCCCTACCCAGCGGATCGAAGCTTCGGCTTCTTCTGGACGTGGTTCGTGTTCTGCGTCGAAATGGGTGCCTTCGCCGACATCCTGCTCTTCCTGGTGGCGATGAGCCGCTACGTCGATCGGCACGCCGAGGCCGACCGCCTGGAGCAATCGTTCTTCGCCACCCGCCCTGACAGCCTGCCCACCGTCGACGTGTTCATTCCGACCTACAACGAGCCTCTGGATGTTCTGGAACGGACCATCGTCGGGGCTCTCGCGCTCGACTATCCGCGAGACAAGCTGAAAATATATGTCCTCGACGACAAGCGCCGCGACTGGTTGCGCGCCTATTGTGAGTCGAAGGGCGCGATCCACGTCACGCGCCCGGACAACAGCCACGCCAAAGCGGGGAACATGAACAACGGCCTGAAGGTCTCGTCGGGTGCCTTCGTCGCGATCTTCGATGCCGACTTCGTGCCGTACCGCAATTTCCTGCGCCGCACGCTGCCCTTCTTCCGGGACCCGACCATCGGCATCGTTCAGACGCCGCAGCACTTCTTCAACAAGGACCCGGTACAGTCGAACCTCAATCTCGAGAAGGTCTGGCCCGACGAGCAGCGGCTGTTCTTCGACGAGATGGCCACCTCCCGCGATGCCTGGGACGTGAGCTTCTGCTGCGGGTCCTGCTCCATCGCTCGGCGGGCCGCCATCGACGCGATCGGCGGCTTCCCGCACGACTCGATCACCGAGGATCTGCTCACCACGCTCGCGATGCTCAACAAAGGCTACAAGACCCGGTACCTCAACGAGCGGCTGTCGATGGGCTTGGCGGCCGAGAACCTGAAGGGCTACTTCGTGCAGCGCGGGCGCTGGTGCCGGGGCGGCATCCAGACGATCTACCTCCATAACGGCCCGCTGCGCGGTCCTGGCCTCAACCTGTTCCAGCGGGTGATGTTCATACCCCTGTCCTGGTTGGTTCAGTACACCGTCCGCTTCGTGATCCTGATCGTGCCCGCCGTCTACCTGTGGACGGGATCGGCGCCGCTCTACTTCACCGGCACCGAGGACATCGTGCGCTACCAGCTTCCTGTGCTGGTCGGCTATTTCCTGCTGATGGGCTGGCTCACGCCGACGCGGTACCTGCCCCTGATCTCTTCGGCGGTCGGCACCTTCGCGACTTTCCGCATGTTGCCCGTCGTGCTCTCCAGCCTGATCAAGCCCTTCGGCGTGCCCTTCAAGGTGACGCCGAAGGGCTCGGGCAATGAGGAGTCCGAGTTCGACGCCTACACGTTCCTCTGGATCGCCTCCTTGATCGCGATCACGTCGCTCGGTCTTATCGTCAACATCGTACCCGAATGGTCGCGGATCGGTGAGGGCGAGTTCTCGGTGGTGTCAGCCTACTGGGCGGTAATCAATATCGTGGTTCTGATGATCGCTGCGCTGATCTGCTTTGAGAAGCCACGTCCCCTCGTAGAGTCCTTCTCCACGAACGAGCGCGCACGCGTGCTCGGTGTGAGTGAGACGTACCGCGAGGCGCGCATCGTCAGTCTCTCGCTGGACGGGGGAATCGCTGAGTTCGCCACGCCCCCGGGCCTGCGCACCGGTGATTACATGTGGGTCGAGATGGACGCCTTCCCGCACCTGCGCTGCACAGTCGAGAAGGTCGCGGCTCCGAAGGCGGGCAAGCCGGTCAGCGTGAAATTCAGGTTCAAGCTGGAGGGCGAATGCCGCGACCGCATGATCGTCAAGCTCTACACAGGCCGCTACAGCCAGGACATCCACGACCTCGACAAGTCGGCTATCGCAGGCGGGGTATGGTCGCGGATGTTCGGCAAAAGCCCGGAGATCATTTAGCGCGCCTCCGCGCCGAGCCGTGCGGAGGCTTTGACGAAGTCGATCTTACCGAGGGTGGCAGCATCCGAGCTTTCACCCGGTCGCTGGCCGATTGACGCGGGTGTAGCGCGGCTCGTCAGGTCGCTCGGCCGTGCTTTCGTGGAGACGGTCCGGCCGTCGGAGTTGCACGTCATCCTGTATGCTTTCCACAGCAAGCCGTAGGTGCCGAAGGCGACCATAAACCTCAGGAGCCTCGACCCAGACGTGGGACTGCCTTCGACGAACGAAGTGACCCTGTCTGAGTTGGCCGCGAGCTGGCAGCGCATTCTCAAACAGCAAGTCTGTCGTGCAGCGGACAGGCGGGAAATAGTAATTTACAAATTTGCTCCACGGCAATGCAATGAAAATTACAGTTATAACTGTATTATAGAAAGTTATTTGTCGTCCGCATAATATATATAATTTCAATTGGAAAATTTTCGAGCATGATTGAGACAAAATTCTTGGACCTCACTGGTCGATTTGAGCTGCCCATCTTGAGAGAGCTGCATTGCCCTCTCACCGGCATTCCACGAGGCGCGGCCGATTTCGGCCCGGTCAGTGGATGAACAAGCCCCCATCTTCACATCGGCGCCGATGCGCTCCTCCGTCGATTTCAAAAGATCGCTGCCACGGCCTGTCGCGGACTTGAAATTGCCCAGACATGTGTTCGCTATATGTAATTGGACGTTGCAGGCAGCTATCGCTCCATCTGCTGCGCCCGTGAGCGCGCCGAGCACTAAGATCCCGCCGATCACGTATGCTGATGCCACAGAGGTTCTCCTCTCCTGCACGCCAAGGAGGCGCTTGGGTTTGGAGATCTCATAGTGGACCACAGATATCTAGAGAATTAATTTTGCGACGCAGCGGCTTGGGTGCAGGATTTACGGCGCGGAGCGTTAGCAGACGTTTAATTGTAGAATCTTCGACATGAAATGTCTATATACTGGCATTCATTGCCGCATTAACCGTTTCATGATGCCGCCGCTTTCGAGAAGAGCATTGATGCGTTCCTTTAACACGATGGGATCACACGTGGTCGCGGGCGACCGTCCGCAGAGGGCGGGTGCGAGCGCATCAGCGCGCGACTTGCTGCGGGATCTGGTGCGAGACCTTGATCAGAAAATCCGCGCGACTCCGGGCTCATCTTGGCCACGTGGTCGCGGATCGCCCCCGCTGAGGATGTTTCGGAGGCGCCGGTGTCACCCTCACCCCCCTTCGTGACCGCGAGGCCGACGAGATGGCGCGGCCCGGGCTGATCGCCCTCCATCGTCGCGAGGGCCGACCTTGATGAGCGACGATCAGCCAGGTCGTAGTCGAGCTGGTTGGCCGCATCGACTTTCGTCAGCGGCAGGATAGGGACAGCTCGGGCATGAGGCCTCCGACGGAGACGCGGTGGCGCACCGTGGCCGAGGTCAGGGCTGGTGGGTGGCGCGGTCGTTGAATCGGAGCCCGCGACCGTCTCGATTTCAGTGAGCGCGGGACCGTGGAGCGTCTCGGACGTTCTGCACAAGGTCGACCGGTCGAACAGCCCGCCCTCGCGCGGGGCGGGCCTCTGTTCGAACTGGCCTGCCACCGCGTACGCGCCGAGCGGGATCTTGTCGCGCTCGGCGCGTACGCGGGAAGCGCTCCGGGAACAGCAATTCGCCGTCGAGCGTGCGCGGATCGGCAAAGCTCGGCGTCCGGCAGCCGCGGTCCGGCTCGAACTCCATTGGCAGCATCAGGTGAACGTAGCCCGGGCCGAGCCGCAGGATCTCGCCCGTTACGTCGCGCTCGTGCAGGCGCTGCATGATTACCACGATCGCGGAGCGCCGGGTCGTTGAGGCGCGTCGTCACCGATTCGCGGAAGATCCGCAGCGTCCGCTCGCGCTCGGTCTCGACCATCTCGGTGAAGCGGGGATCGTCGATGATGACCCGGTCGCCGCGGCTCGCGGTCAGCGTGGCGAATGGCATGCCCTCGCGCGAGCCGGTCGCCGTATTGGCGAACGCGATCGCGCCCGAGCGGGACAGCGCGCGGTGCGGCCAGAGCGCCCGGTACCGCGCGCTCGACATCAGGTCGTGCATGCGCCGCCCGTCGCGCAGCCCGGCGAACCCGCGCAGGCCTGGATCAGCGCACGATCGAGATGGCGCGCCACTAGGGCGTCTCTGCAAAGTCATCTGAGCCAGAGCATCGTCATGCCGAGCGTGACGATAGCGAGGTAGTTTGCGGCTAGCTTCTCGTAGCGGGTGGCGATGCGGCGATACTGCTTGAGCCGGCCGATCAACCGCTCGACCTTGTTGCTCTGGCGGTAGGCGGGTTTGTCGAAATCGAGCTGGCGGGGCTGATCCTTGCGGGTGGGGATCACCGGCTCGACCCGGCGTTGTCAGAGGCGACAACGGGCCGGCGGACTGGAGTAGCCCCGGTCGCCTGCCGTCCGGCGGGGACGTAGGCGCGGGCGGCCTCGCCCTGGACGTGGCACCGCGCCCTTGTCCATGAGCGCATTCAACGCAAACTGCTCGTGGCGCTCGCCCGCCGTCAGCACCGCCGTGATCGGCTTACCCCCGCCCTCGGCACGCAGATGCAGCTTGGTCGAGAAGCCACCCTGGCTGCGCCCGCGCGCTTCGCCCACGCCCTCGACGGTCGCCTCACCCCCCGACGGCGCCGGACCGGCGTGCCCCGGCGGCGTGCTGGTGGGCGCGCACCACCGTGGCGTCCACGAAGTGCAGGTCCCAGTCGAGGTCGCCGCGCGCATCCGCCTGCGCCTGCAACCGCCGCAGCACCCGGTCGAACACGCCGGCCTTGCGCCACCGGTAGAACCGGCTCGACACCGTTCCCACAGCACGATAGCGCGCCGGGAGATCCTCCCAGGATGCGCCCATGCGCTTCGATCCAGAGCATGCCGTTGAGGACTTGCCGGTGATCCTCCGCAGGCCGGCCCGTGCGCGGCTTCTGCGGAGGCAGCAGCGGGGCGATCTGCTCCCACTGCGCGTCAGTCAGTTCGAGAGCCTGACCGTCACTGAAAAGGCCATGCCGCTCCGCGGCACGCATTCGGCCGGTCCCGTGAAACCGATCGACGTTCCGAAGAGCAAGGTGCTCATCGGCGGCACGCAGATCGGACTTGGCCTGCAGACGGCAGCGATAGCCTGCGTGATGTCGGAGCGCGGTCGTAGCAGCATTGGCGTCGCAAACAGGATCGACACCGTCTGGTCGATGGCCCGTCACGCGGCGGCCACTCTTCCGGAATTCGCAAGAAAACCCGACGAAGTTCGGCTCGTGCAGGACTATCTGCGCACGGAGGTCAGTGCAGACTTCGAACTGATTGCGACGCTTGAGCACGGGGTCGGAGTCCATCACGCCGGCCTGTCGGACGAGATCAGGACGCTGATGGAATGGCTTGCCGAGGCCGGTCACCTTAGGGTCTGTGTGCAACCTCGACCATCGCGCAAGGCATCAATTTCCCCGTTTCGTCCATATTCCCGGCATCGCGTCACGTTCCGCAAGATGGACGCTCGATCGAGATGTCTCCGCGCGAGTTCTGGAATCTAATGGGTAGGGCAGGGCACATCGGGCACGATAGCGTCGGTGTCGTCGGACTCGCGGAGGGCACCTCCCGACGCGAGCTCATCGAGTACGTCGGCCGGAACACCGGTGCGCTGGCCTCACGCTCGGTCTCTCTGATCGACGATCTCGAGGCCCGCGGACGTCTAAACGAACTTCAATCCATCATCTATGCGCCCCAATGGGTCGATTTTCGGTGTTACGTCGCGCATCTTTGGGCCGAGAAGAACCTCGACGCGGTGCTCGCCAAGTCCGAGCAGCTTCTCAGGCAGACCTACGGCTACGCGACGTTGCGCAACGATCCGAGTGCGAGATCCAAGGCAGACATGTTGCTTGACGCAACGCAGAGCTACGCCCGCAACCTTGCCAAGAATTCCGGCTTTGCCGACCTCGCAGACTTGACCGGGTTCTCTCCCGAAGGCGTTCGGGAAGCGCTCAAAGGCCTTCAGAATCTGGAGAAGAAGCTCACGCCGAGCGACTGGGCACCGGAAGGCCTGTTCGGAAAGAGCGGCAAAATGGCTGATCTCTCCGGAGTCATGTTGCAGATTCTTCAACTCAAGGAGGAGCTGGAGAAATACAGCGGCGAATGTTTAGAAAATGCGCTATTATCTATTGTCAATTAAGATTTAATCAAGAGCAACGCTCTTGAAGAGATGTCCAAAAAATAATTTTTGAAGGGAATAAATGTATCAGATACTGATGCCCTGGCTGAACCCTTCAGGGTGCTCTATCGAGCGATCGTCAACAATGGTACGTGGGGTATTTCAGCGCTCAGCCGCATGACCGGAGTGAACTTCGACGCGCTGACCGAGCGGGGTCGACGCCGTCTCGATGCGCTTCCTGCGATGATCTATCATGGAGTTCGTACGGAGGCGGCCGTGCTGATTGCGGATGAACTCTGCACCACGAAGCGCAGCGGAAAAACTCGCCGAGCTGTATCGATCGACCGTAAAGGATGACGATGCTCAGTACCCGGTGGGAAAGGCACGACAGTGCTTGAACGCCATGGGTGCCGTGGACTGGAACGCGAGCCGACCCGCCGATGCCGTTCTGACCGGCGAAGGCTATCGCAACCTTTGGCGGGTGCTCTCCGGTGAAGGTGGCTGATGTATCTCGGCGATGAGCTCGACCGGGCTGCCGGAGCCGGGAGAGGTGACGACTGACAGCGCCTGAGCCGGTATCGAGCTCAGGCCGGACATCCCGAAACAGATCGATACGCCCGCGATTGTGCGCTTCATGCCCCACTCCGTCGTGACGTCTTGGAACTGAAGCAGCGAACCGCTTGGCTTAGCAAGTCTTCATAAGCCATCGAGCCGCACGATGTTTGCGAAAACTTTTCCGAAACGGCGCAAAGCTATACATTTCGAACCGACATATGATCGCCGGTGGTGAGATCGGTTGTCCGGTTTCTATCGCGGGCCGGCCGTCGGTCGCTTCGTGTCCGGACAGCGGGCCGCGTCGTGACGAGCGGCACCGTGCCGTCAGGGTACCCGGCGACCACCTCGGTCTACGTCGCCGAGTCGATCAAGCGGCTGAGCCGGAACATCTCCGCTCCGGCCCTTCGATACGACGGTGCGACCGTTACCGCTGGCGAACTGCTCGCGTCCGTGCATCGCTACGCCCGCGCCCTGTTCGGCATCGGGATCCGGCGAAGCTCGCTCCTAGCCCTCCTGGCCCCGAACTGTCCGGCGGCCCTCGCCGTGCGCTACGCCGCGAACTTGATCGCAGCCGCGACGACCTTCCTGTCTGTCACGGCATCGTCGGCCGCGCAGGCGGAACTCCTGGGATTGACGGCGCCGGACCTCCTCGTTGTCTTCCCCGAGACCGCGAAGCTCGTCCCGGTTGATGGTGGCATCGGGGTGGCCTCGGCCGGAGGCGGCGTCGCCGGCTCCGGCCGAGGCCACTCGATGCGCTGGCCGAGGGCCCAAGCCACCGAGTGGTTCGCCTGCGCGGCCAGGCCGGACGACCTCGGCGTCGTGATCTCCTCCGGCGGCAGCACGGGCGTACTCAAGGGGAGTTGGCGCACATTCGCCGCCTACGCCGCCATTGTCGACGTCCTGAGTTCCGCGGAAAGGCGTCAACTCGTCAACGGACGCCTCGCGTACCTGTCCCAAGTGTTGGTCGACATGACCTTGCTCGGCGGGGGAACGGTCGTGCTGCGGGACGGCTTCGATCCGGCCGACACCCTCGGCATCATTCAGCGTGAGCGCATCACGGACCTCTTCCTGGTCGAGCCGCAATTGTTGAGCTCATGGACCACCCGGACGTCGCGCGGCGGGATCTCTCGTCGCTGCGCTGCCTGACGCATGTCGGGGCGTCCGCGCCGCCCACGCTGCGCCGCCAAGCCCGCGCGCGCCTCGGCCCGGTCGTCGCCCACACCTACGGGGCCAGCGAGATGGGCTTGATCAGCGTCCTGCCGCCCTCTGGGCACGACATCTCCGACGCCGAGAGCTTCGGCTCCGCCGGGCCCATCCTTCCCGGCGTCGAGGTCAGGTTCCGGCGGGGCGAGGGTGGCCTCGCGGCTCCCGAAGAGGGGGGCTCGGTCGAGGTGCGTTCGCCCGCGATGGCCAGCGGCTACCTCAACCGGCCCGATCTGGACGCGGCGGCCTTCCACGATGGCTGGTACCGCTCCGGAGACCTAAGACGGCTCGATGCGGCCGGCCGCCTGCATACTCTCGGTCGAGCTGTGGACGCCCTCTCGGTCGATGGACGCACGCTTACGCCGACGATGGTCGAGGACACCCTCTGTGGCGTCACCTCCGTTCGGTACGCCGTGGTCGTCACGAACTGTGGACCGCGACCTGGACCGCGGTTGTGGAGGCGTGGCCGGAGGACGCCCTGGATGTCCTCGCCTGCCAGCGAGCGGTCGATGCCGTCCATGGTCCCGGCATGGCGTCGCGAGTTCGGTTCCTCCCAGTGCCGCGGGTCCCGCGCACGGAGCAGGGCAAGCCAGACCGGGAGGCAGTTCGCGCCATCGCGCGGGTTGGCGAGGACTGCACTTGACGAGCCTGCGCCCACGGAAATGAAACGCGTCCGCGCGCCGCTGTTGGCCGCGGCGGCATCCGCCTAAGCCGCGCGGTACCCGGTCTCAGTCGAATCACCTTCTCCCATCCTGTAGATACAGCTACCGGGACGTCCGCTTCGGAGATGGCTACGAAGCGTGCTGAAAGGTCGGGATGGGCGCCAAGCCGAACGTCCGGTTCTGCGCGCCATAACGATTCTGTACGACGGATTCTGGCCGGAAGCAGAACGGGCGCTTCGGAGACGACCGACAGGAAAAGCGGAAGGCCTCGGACCGACCCAACCCAGCCGCCCGATTGGCCAGGGGCGCATCTACAAAGCGGTCGCTGGCCATCTGTTCGATACAAGCCCGGCCTAGCGCTTACGATCCGAGCCATCAGGTACCGTCACCTGCAACTCGGTAAACACCCTTCGTGGGATGACCACGCCGACGATCTGGCCATCTGCCGCGATGAAGCGGGCAGCTACGGTGTCACCCCCGTCGATGAGCTCGATATCGATCAGTTCGCGGACAGCCACAGCCGTCGCAACGGGCTTTTCATCAGGCATGGCTGGCTTCCCCATGCCGAACAGATATCATGTACAGCAAGTACCATACCTCACGAAGTCGTGAGATGTGAGGCGATGATGACCTCCTTGAGGCAACGGGTGGTCTCTGCCGCGAACAGCTTCGGTAGGAGCATGTCGGACTTTTGGATCGAAGAACTGCTGCGAAAGAACCCTGACATCGTGACGGCCGACGCGGAGGTCACCGCTCTGTTGCGTCGTCTTCGCGTCTTGCACCAAGAGGGGCAGGACAAATCTCAGACCGCAGGGTTGTTAGTGACGAAGCTGAAGCGGCTTTTCCGACTGAGGGATCAACGAGATTGCAATATTCAGCGTGTCGGCGAAAGAGATTAATGTCCTTCTCAGTGTCGGTTCTAGGCATTATCCTCCAAAATGAACCAGGTGGATCGATCCTGAGCCACCATCTAGATTTCGACCTCAGGTCATTCGGCGTTAGCCTGTTAGGCACCGTCGAAAGCGGACTGATGGACTATCTGCGATACTGCGCGATCTAACCGCTACGGCGGCATGGCATCGACCACCGCTTCCGCAATGGCTGCAGCCGGTCGGCGCAGTGATGAGACTCAGGGCCGCGCCTTGCCCGGCAGCGCGGCCACTACGGCGTTGGGGGAAGCGCTGCAGCCGGCAGGCACGATGACCTTCATGGCAAGCTTGTCCCGCTCGCTGGCCGCAACGAGGCCGACGAGACCCATCGCGCGACGCAGGACGTGTAGCGCACTCAGCTTCATCGCGCCATTCGGATCGTGCAGAATCCAGCCCTGATATACGTAGAAGACTCGGTCGCCCTGGTCGGGCGGTGCCACTAGAAGCGTGTCCCGGCCGTGTGAAATAGGCTCTACGAACTCGATCATGACGGGACCGGCGCAAGCGCCTACCGGAACCGCACGGCGCGGGCCCTCCGCCCGCGGCAGGAAATGGTCTGCATTCGCAGCTACGATAGTGGTGGGTTCCAGAGCCGGCTCGAGCAGACAGCAGGCGTAGAGGCGCCCACACACCGAAATGACGAGGAGCAGGCAAAGGACGGCCAACGCCGCGCGATCGGCCGGCCTCAGGCCTTTGGCGGGGCCGAGCACGGCTCGCTTCCGACGGCACGCTCGACGACAACAACGATCGGCAGCACCGAGGCCGTGGCAGCCGCGAGGGCGACGATGACCGAGCCAATGCCATCGTGCCAGAACGAGTAGGCCTCCTGCGAGGGCAGCATGGCCAGGATCCGAGCAACGTTGATCGCCACGACGAGTGCGGCGCTCGCCGCCAGGGCTGCGGCCGCCCCACGGGTGGCCCGCCGGCCGGCGATCCTGAGCACGCACAGCCAGATGAGAGCCGCCAGCGACAGGTTGTGAAACGCTGAGCAGCCCTCCAGCATGACGATTGACCAGCCCGGGCGGCCGCTCAGGTAGAGGCCACTGGCATACAGGCCTGGGATGGCCGAGCGCCCGACCCAGGCCATGAAGGCTACCTCGGCGGGGGCGATAAGGGGATAGAACAGCTTAAAGGCGAGCTTGCTCCACAGCTCGCACAGGGAAAGGGCGAGCCAGACCTGCCCGACCTCGACCAATAAGCGATCGTGGGCGCGCCGGGCGATCAGCCAAAGGGCAACAATCGTCATGCCGGCATAGACCGCGTGGGCCTCGGGCAGGAGCCAGGGCAGGGCGCAGACGCAGAGGAAAGCGAGGTCGATCGGCTGCAGCGCGGACCGCGTCTTGCGCGAGAAGAGCACGAGCGCGACGACAGCGACGGTGGCGAACATCTCGCCGAGATCGAGCTCGATCAGGCGCTGCGTGCCCGGATCGTGCTCGAGCAGCAGGCGCTGCAGCGCCGCCGAGAGGGCCGTGCCGCAGGCGAACACCAGCATTGCCCAGCTGGCGGCCGGCATGGCGAAGAGTGAGGCCAGCTCCCGGCCGGTCACCGCTACGAACCCCGACTGAGACGAAGTCTGCGCCTTCATGGGTGGGCCTGCAGGTCAAGCTTACGACTTGGCCTTGCCTGCTCGTCTGCGGCGCAGGAACGCGAGGGTGCCGCCGGCGAGGGCGAGGCCCAGCATGGCGTTGACCTCGGGTGAGGGTGCGCCTCCGGAGTGATCGCCGCCATCTCCGCCGCCGAGACCGTTGGAATGACCCGGAATGGTGCCATTTCCGCTGTTGCCGCCGCCTGCGCTGTTACCGGGAGCCGCCGAAACAGCAGTGATCGACCCGAGAGTGATCGCTGAAAACAGCACAGCGTGCCCGATCGACCGAATCATCATCTCTGTATTCCTACCTATCGATGCTGCAATTTCCGTTTATCAGCATCGTTGCCTTAACCCGTCAAGCATAAATTTTGTCCGATGGACAAAATGAGTATTTGTAAACAAATCTGATGCATAAACGTGTGACGGCGAAAGGTTATGAACTTGCGCCGTCTGGATGCCGGGCGTCTCTGGCGGTGGCTTTAAGGAACTGAGTGCATTTCAGACTGCCTGCCCGGCACGGGGTCCGGCGGAGCGACTGCGCCCTGCGCCGGCTCGATGCGCTCACCTCCGGGAACAGGGGCGCAGAGCCGCGCGCGAGTGCGCGGCCTATAGCGTGGCGGGACGCCTCCCGAAGAATGGCGCATAATCGAGAACAGCGGCGGTGTAGCGGGGGCCTGCCGGGCGCCCGTGGGTCACGCTCCGTCCTAGGTCGGGCTAACGACGTCTGCCTTCGTGCATTGTCGCCTGGAAGCGGACCGGCGGAAGTCCACCCACCTCGGCCATTCAGAGAACCATGCCGGCGGGGCTGGACTTGGCCGAAAGCTGCCGGTCGGCTTCGGAGTGGTGCTGCCGGAAGAGCGGACGGCCTCCAATCGTCCCAATGCAGTGGTTCAAGCGCGGCCATGTGGTTTACCTGAGCGGATGCAGGTTTCGCTACCACTTTGGCAGGGATGCGCCCATCCCAGGCAATCAGCAAGCTCCTCCTGCATCCCCAAAATTGAGCAAAATCGCCCCGATTGGCGCCTGCCTTTCGATCCTCTCAGTCCTTTCGAATGCTCTAGGTTTAAAGATTATTTCACGGACCATCATCGACAAATAGTTCATACTGGCCCTGTCGGCGCCTGTTGGCAGGCAATCGGTCCCGGTCGAAACTGGTACCATCGCTCAGCTTTTAAGAAGAAGGTCTTCCCTGCGCCGTTTGCAGGCGATGGGTCAATTTCATTCGGTTGCGCCGCCACTGAGTGCGCTGGCTGAGGCAATCACAGACGCTATCCAACTCCTCCAGATCCAACCTCACAGGTGGGAGCGATCCGGCCGGCATCCGGGGATCCCGCCGTAGCGCACACGTGGGGCGAACCTCTCTGCTTCCCGTGGTTCAGAGCCATCTTGTCGCGATCATGAACTCAGAGAGCGCAGTCTTGCCTGCCTCGGTAATGGTCCACTCAACAATGGGATGACCGCGCAGATGATGCAGGCGCGGACCTCCGATCCGCTGGATGAGCCCCAGACGTTCCAGGAGAAGATTCCTCGTATCGTCGGCCGCCATCTCGCGATTGCGTACACCGATCAGAGCGAGGCGTTCGCCTTGCGTCCTCTTCAAGAGATCGCTCACCGCTTGGCCTGTTCGCCTGCGTCGGTGGCACAGATTGAGATCACAAGGGCCCGCCAGTGATCGCCTTACCTCTTGCTGCGCACTAATTCGCAATACAGGCTCGTCAGAGCGAATGATCATTCCCTCGCAGTCGGTTATGATGTTTGCGGTCGTGATGCAATCAATCATCATGAGGCGCTCAACTCTCTTTACAGAGCAGCACTGTGACCCGCAATTTCAGCGCCTCGCTCAAAGATTATTTGTCTCGCCAATAGTGAGGCGACTGCCACATCCTGTAATGCGCGATCACAGTCTTGCGCGTCGCAAAGCAGGCCCACCTCGGCGCCTCCCAGAAGGATCGACGGAGCAGCGCTCGCTTCAGCTCCCCTCGGAGAGCCTAAATCAGATAGCTGGAAGGGCCTCCTTATGCTTTCATCAACTCGCCTTGAGGTACTTCTCCATGCTGGCACCGAGGCCGGCGGAATGCGCCTCGAGCTTGTCGGAGATCCGCCGGACCATCTCTGCGAGCTGTCCCGTCTCTCCGGCCGCGGCCGAGACACCGGTGATGTTGGACGACATCTCCTGGGTCGAGGCGGCCTGCTCCTCGACGGCGCTCGCCATGGCCAGCGTGAGTTTCGAGAGCTCGGCCACCTCGTCGGTGATCAAGCGGATCGCCGTCACGGCCTCGCCGGTCGCCTTCTGGATGGCGTGGACCTTGTGCGTGATCTCGCCGGTCGCTCTCGCCGTCTGGCCGGCAAGCTCCTTGACCTCCGTGGCCACTACCGCGAAGCCACGACCGGCCGCACCCGCGCGCGCCGCCTCGATCGTGGCGTTGAGTGCGAGAAGATTGGTCTGGTCGGCGATAGACTTGATCATTCCGACCACCGCGTCGACCTCGCCGGCATTGGCGGCGAGGTTGCGAACCGTCACGTCCGTCGCCGTCGCCTGGTTGGCGATCTGCTGGGTACGCTCGGAGACCCGCCCGACTTGACCCGAGATCTCGTGGATCGAGCTGGTCATCTCCTCGGATCCGGCCGCCACGGAGTTCGCGCGCTCGCTCGCCGCGTCCGCCGAGCGGTTCAGGCCCTCCGCCGACTCCTTCATCTCGCCGATCGCGGTCCCGAGCGCCTCGACGAGGCCGGCGACGTCCGCGGCCATGGCGAGTTGTGCGGTGATGACCGACCATGTCAACATCGGCCCGACATAGGCTCCGTCCGCGTCGGTGATGGCGGAGACCTGCAGATCGAGGGTCTCGGGTCCGACCTTGATCTTGGTGCGGTGGGGCAGTCGGCGCGCGTCGGCGAGCATGTTCCGCTGGTGATGCGGGTTCTTGTGAAACACGTCGAAGGACTTGCCCATCATCTCGGAGACCTTGATCGGCAGATGCCGCTCGATGGCTTCCAGAGTCTTGCGCGAGGTGTTGTTGATGTAATTGATCTTGAAATCGTTCTTCGGATCCGCGGTCATGACGGCGACCGGCATCTCGTCGATCATGCGCAGCAGCCGGTTGGTCTCGCTCTTCTTGGCCGTGATGTCGCTGGCGAACTTGATGACCTTGAACGGCTTGCCGTCGGAGCCCAGGATCGGGTTGTAGGTGGCTTCGAGCCAGACCCTCGCGCCGGACCGCGCGCGGCGGGGGAACTCACCGGACATGAATTCGCCGGCCCGCAGCTTCGACCAGAATTCATCATACTCCGGACCGTTGGCCGTCTCCTCGCTAACCAGGATCCGGTGGTGCTTACCCTGCAGGGAAGCGAGATCGTAGTCCACGACGGCCAGGAAATTCGGGTTGGCGCGCAGGATGGTGGTAATTACCCAGGCCTATGATGGCAGGGTTCAAGCGCCGGTGGTTTTGAGGATGGTGCTGAAGGGGCTGCTGCCTGTGATGCGGGCGGTGTCGACGACGGTGCGAATGGCGGCTTCGCCCTCGGCCGCCCACATGGCGCGATAGCCGTTGGTCACCTTCCGCTGCACGACAGCGGGACGCAGCAGCCGCTCGGAGCCGTTATTCGTCGGCTCGACCTTTCCGGGATAGGCGAGGAAGACCAAGAGCTGATCGCGCGCACGGCTGATTTTGGCCTGCAGGTCGCGGGTCAGATCACAGCGGCTCGGCGTGGCCAGGATAGCGCCGAGTTGCCGATCCAGGCTCCGGCGCTTGGCCGAGAGCGTCGAGGCAGCCAAGTCTGTGACGCGCTCGGCCAGGGCGAACACGCTCTGTAGCCAGAGTTGCAGGCGCCAGGGGACGGGATCGTCGCTGACCTCGACGGCGTAGGCAACATCGCGGGCCAGATGCGCCAAGCAGGTCTGGTGCTTATCCGCATGGCCCTGTTGGGCGGTGTAGCGGTCGGAGATCCATACCGCCGGTCGGTGTCCGTCCATCATCTCGCGCACCACGACAGCACCGCGCGTCGGAGACGGCGTGTGCACCACCGCGTCGCCCGAGTGGAACAGCCAGTGATAGGCGTTCGAGCCTTCGATGCGCACGCCGGTCTCGTCGCAGGCGACGACCTCAGCCCGGCGCAGGGTCGTGATGGCCGCGTCGCGACCCGGACGGAAGCAGCCCTGCGCGCGGCGGAGCAGGTTCATCAGCCCGCCCTGGCTGAGCGTGAGGCCGAACAGGTCGGAGAGCACCGCCTGCAACCGTTCGTACGAGAGCGCCTGGAAGGTCTTCAGGTACGTCGCCACCGCATGCAGCCGCGGACCGAAGGGCGTGCCGCGCGCCGCCTCCGGCACCGGTGCGACCACCCGCTCCCCACAGCGCGGGCAACGGACCGCGAGCCGGCGGTGCTGCGTCACGATCGGCGCCACCGCGGGCAGCTCGATCTGCTCGGCGACGCTGACGACCTCTGCCGGAAGAGCGGCGTGCAGGCTGGCGCCGCAGCACGCGCACGCCTCGGGACGATGCTCGACGAGCGTATCGGGATCGTCGCTCACGACGCGGCTGTGACCCTCGTGACCGGGCTTGGCGCCGCCGGGCTTGGAGTGCTCCCGCTGCTCCTTGCGATCGGTCGCGGGCGGCTTGGACGAGGTGCGCGACGTCTTCTCTGGCCGCTGCAGCCGCAGCACCAGCTCGATCAGCTCTTCGCGGCTCAGCCGTTCCAGTTCGCTGCGGCCCATCTCACGAGAGAATCAGCGAAATCCGTCCCGCGCAAGGGCGTGGGTAATTACGGATGGTGCCATCCATGCCGAACTCGATGATGGCCAACGAGCGCGTCAGCGCGTCGATGGTGGCTTGGTTCTCATCAAAGGCGGGCTTACGGAACATGGCGCAACTCTCATTGGACGCCGTATCGTGACACCGAGACTATAAGTTGGTCTTAGTCGCATCTCGGAATCCGGCTCGGACCGTGCGCCACCACGTTCCATTTCAAAAGGATTTTTTGAGCCCAGTACAGATCATGGTCGGGCTATGACCCATTCCGTGTCAGATCGATCCCTGCCTTCAAGTCTCCGCGACTGTCGACAGGCGAACGGCGGTCACGAAATGATCGGAGCCGGTTCGAGCGCGCGTCGAGAGCCGCTGCGCACGGTGCCGCGACGGGCGACGGTCCGATCCGCGCGTGACGTCGAGCGCGGTCTCTCTGGTCGCTCACCGCGCGCCTTCGATCGCGCGGACACGTCGGTCCGGTGTGCGGAGCTCGGACAGCCTGGGTCAGGACCGTGATGCGGATCGGCTGGCCCGCATTCCCGAGGCTGGCCCGAAGGCTAGCGCGAAGCCTGCGCCAAATCCTCTTCGTCCGCGAGCCGAAGGAATTCCTCGAGTTTCGCGACGTTGCGTTCCGCCAAGGCGAGGACTTTCCAGGCCGCGACGAGAACCTCCGGCTCGGCGGACAGCCTCTCGTCCGGGGCTTGCAGGACCCGCCGGAGGCCGCCAGCCAGTGCCCGCATCGACGCCGCGGCCTGACGGATCTGCGCGATCCGCGGACCGATGTCCTCGCCGGAATCGAGGCGCCGGCGGAGGTCTAGAAGCATCGCGCGGGCGTTCTCGGCGCCCGGGATGGTGCCGAGGGGAATGATGTCGGCCATGGCGATCAAGCCAGCCCGACCCGGTACGGGCCGCAAGGCCGGTGCCCCGACGGGGCATCTCCCCGGCAACCCAGCCGAAGCGTGGGATTGACCCCGAGGCCCGAGACGCTGGCTGTGCTGCACGCCATCGGGATCGCCTCAGGCCGCGCGCACGGTGGTGAGGAAGCGCGTCATCTCCGCTGCGAGCTGCTCGGCGTGTCGCGACAGCTCGCCGGACGACGCCAGCACCTGGGTCGCCGCCGCGCCGGTAGCCTCCGACGCTGAGGCGACTCCGGCGATGTTGCCGGTCACCTCCGCGGTGCCCGTCGCCGCCTGGGCGACGTTGCGCACGATCTCCTGGGTCGCCGCGCCCTGCTGCTCCACGGCGGCGGCAATGCTGGCCGCCACCGTGTTGATCTCGCGGATGCGCCCCGTGATCGCGCCGATGGCCGAGACCGCCTCGCCCGTCACGCCCTGGATGCGGCCGATATGGCCGCCGATCTCGTCCGTCGCCCGGGCCGTCTGCGACGCGAGTTCCTTGACCTCGGCTGCGACGACCGCGAAGCCCTTGCCGGCCTCGCCGGCCCGCGCCGCCTCGATGGTCGCGTTCAGCGCCAGGAGGTTGGTTTGGCCGGCGATGGCCGAGATCATCGCGACGACGTCACCGATCCTCGCGACGGCCGTCGTGAGGTCCTCGACGAGCCGGGCCGTCCGGTCGGCCTCGCCGACAGCGGCCTGGGCGAGGGATGCCGATCCCTGTACCTGACGGCCGATCTCCTGAACCGAGCTCCCGAGCTCCTCGGAGGCCGCCGCCACGGTACCGACGTTCGACGCTGCCTGATCGGCCGCCGCCGCCACGGCCGTGGACTGCGTGGCCGTCTCGGTCGCGGTCGCCGTCATCGTCGCGGCCGTGGCCTGCAACTCCGTCGCGGAGGCCGAGACCATCCCGACGATGCCGCCGACCGTCCGCTCGAAGCCGTTCGCGAGGTCCATCATGATGCGCCGTCGCTCGGCGCCTAGCGCCGCGTCGGCGGCGCGCTTCGTCTCCGCGTCCTCGACGGCCTTCCGCGCGACCATGGCGCGGATGTCGGCGACGGCCTTGCCGACCTGGCCGATCTCGTCGCGACGGGCAGCCTCCGCGATGTCGGCGTCGAGATCGCCCTTGGCCATGCGCTGCAGAACGGCGACCAACCGGGTCAGGGGCCGCGTCAGCCCGAAATGGACGATGGCGAACGCGATGGCCAGGGCCGCGAGCAGCCCGGCGACCGCGGCCGTGACGAGGACCGTCGTCGCCCGCTCCGCGCTCGCCTGGGCCTCCGCCTTCGCCTGGGCGAGCTCGGCCGCGAGATTGTCGATGCGCGGCTGGACGAGATCGCGGACCTTGTTGCGGGCCGCGAGACCCTCGGAAAGCACGATTTTCCGCGCGGTCTCGGCGTCCCTGTCGAGGGCCGCCGCGTTCGCGCGCCCGACGACGTGGAAATAGACCTCGACGGCCTCGCGCAGCTTCTGATTGACGGCCCGCCGCTCGGGCGAGTTCGACAGCGCGATCAGCCTGTCGACCGCCACGTAGGCCTGTTTCACGGCCTCGTCGTAGCGCGATCGGTACATGGCCTGCTCGGGAGGCCGGTCCTCGATGAGGATGTTCCGATTCTGAACCGTCGCCTCGAGGACGTTCGTGCGAACAGTCAGGATATTCTCAAGTCGCGCGGACTGGACATCGACGATGTGCTGCGTTTTCTCGTTCAACTCATCAAAGACGCCGTGCGCGCGATACACGAGCCCGCCGGCGACGGCGGCGACCAGCAGCAGCGGGATCGTCACCTTGGTAACAATCTTGAGGTCGGAAAGGCGCGACATGTACTGTTGCTCCGCTACTTCTGAATTTTGAAGTCGCCGCATTTAAAGACGCGTTGCCCGGCAAGCGCGCGCCGGGGGCGTCCTCAGCGCGACGAGAGAGGTTTTCTGCCTTTCGGCGGCGACGCGATGCGCCGCCCGTCGCCTACGAGGCGCGGGCCAGCGACAGGACCGAGCGCGCGTCGGCGGTCGGGCTCCCGTCCGGATCGCCGGCGCTCACGCTCGGCGGCGGCGCAGCACCCTCGATGCGCGCGATGAGTGCCGCGACCTCGTGGACCGGGCGCGCCGGGCTGTAGAGGAAGCCCTGCGCGATGTCGCAGCGCTTGTCCCGCAGGACGTCCAGTTGCTGCCGGGTCTCCACGCCCTCCACCGTGACGCTCATCGATAGGGCCCGCGCCATTCGGGCGATGGCCTCGACCACGGCGACCTTCTCGGGGCGGCCCTGCAGATCGCGCACGAAGGAGCGGTCGACCTTCACCTTGTCGAACGGGAATTCGGTCAGGTAGCTCAGGCTCGAGTAGCCCGTGCCGAAATCGTCCAGCGCGATGCGCACGCCCGTCGCGCGCAGGCGCTTCAGGTTTTCCAGAACCTCCGGACCGTGGTCGAGCAGCACCGACTCGGTGATCTCGATCTCGAGCCGATCTGGCGCGAGGCCGGTCTCGCGGAGAACGGCCGCGACCTCGGCGTGGAAGCCCGGCATCCGCACGTGGATGGAGGAGATGTTCACCGCGATCTTCAGGTCGGACCACGTGCGGGCGTCGGTGCAGGCGCGGCGCAGGGCCCAGCGGCCGATCTCGACGATGAAGCCGGTCGTCTCGGCGATGGGGATGATCTCCCCCGGCGAGACCCAGCCGTACCCGGGCTTGTTCCACCGCAGCAGCGCCTCGAAACCGGCTACACGACCGCTCCGCATGTCCACCAGGGGCTGGTAGTGCAGCTCCATCTCGCCCGCCGCGAGGGCCGCGCGCATGTCCAGGTCGAACTGCCGCTGGCGGACGACCCGCTCCTCCAGCGACGGATCGAAGGTCCGCCAGCAGCCCTTGCCGTCCGCCTTGGCGGCGTAGAGGGCGAGGTCGGCGCGCATGAGCAGGCTGGCAGGCTCGACCGCGTCGTCCGGCATGTAGGCGATGCCGACGCTGACACCGACCTCCAGCCGGGCCTCGTCGATCTGGAACGGGCGGCGCAGCTCGGCCACCACGCGGGCGGCGAGGGCCTCGGCCGCGGGCCGACCGAGGTCGCGGACGACCATCGCGAACTCGTCGCCGCCGAGGCGGAACAGGCTGTGCGGTTCACCGATGGCGAGCAGGCGTGCAGTCACCGCGCGCAGCAATCGGTCGCCGACGAGGTGGCCGCGACTGTCGTTGACGGCCTTGAAGCCGTCGAGGTCGAGATAGAACAGCGCACTCGGTCTCTCCGCCATGCGGACCGTGCGGCAGAGCGTCCCCAGCGCGTCCTGGAAGCCGCTGCGGTTCGGCAGTCCGGTCAGGCTGTCGTGACCCGCCAGGAAGGCGATGCGGGCCTGCGCCTCCCGGCTCTCGGTGGTGTCCGAGCCCACGCCGCGGTAGCCCGTGAACGCTCCCTGTGCGTCGAAGACGGGCTTGCCGTTGAGCGTGATCCAGCGCGTGCCGACCGCGGTACGGAGCCGGATGGTGCGATCGCGGAAAGGCGCGCGCGCCGCGATCGCCGCGGCGACGGCCTGGGCATCCGCGCCGTCGCCGTCCGGGTCGGCGAACGCGCGCAGGAGCTCAGACAACGTCCGGTGGCGCAGCCCGGCGACCTCGACGCCGAGCAGGGCGGCGACAGCGGCGCGGGCCTGCCGAAGGCGCCCGACCGTGTCGGTTTCCCAGAGCCAGTCGCTCGTGCCCTCGGCGAAATCCTTGAGGAGGAACCCGATGGTCTCGCTCTGCGCCTGCACCATGACGCGGTCGCAGAGGCGCTGGTAGGAGTGCCGGCACATCCGACGCGCGCTCACGAAGACGAAGGCCGCGTACAGCGACAGCAGCACGGCGACGTACTCGCCGACCGGGCTCTCGCAACCGGCGAGCCCGACGAAGATGCCGGCCACCACCGGCGCCACGGCCAGGAGCGCCAGGGAGAAGATCGGGCCCGCCACGTAGGCGTGCGAGATCAGGGCGGCGCAGACGGCCCCGACCACGATCCGGTAGGCATTGTCGACCGAGGGCAGCAGGATCGCCGGCATGCTGGCCCAGGCGAGACCGCGGCCGAGCGCGAGGCCGTGAAGGACGGCGAAGGCCTCCCGGGCGATCGATCGGTCGCCGAGGCGGCCGCGATAGCGTCGCATCGCGATCATAGCCACCGCGCACAGCGCCGTCACCGCCACCGCGAGACCGGACAGGTAAGCGTGCGAGACGATGCCCCAAAAGATGACGGCCAGCGCGAGCACGACGGCGGCCTGCGTCACCGCCGAGTAACGGCCGAGTTGCAGCGTCTCGGCGAGCATCGTGGCGCGCATCGCCTCACGCAGGCGCGCGTCCTCGTCGGGCAGGTGCGCCGCGTCGTCGACGCCCATCGGCAGGATGATCTCACTCATGGCCGCGCCCGTTCGAGGACGTCGAAGCGTCGGCGGCGATCACCCTGCCGCGGAGGTCGAACTGGATCGACGTCGGTGCACTGTCGAGGGTGCACGACTTCGCCCGGCATTCGGCATTCGGCAGCGACATTCAGGTACCCAGGCAGGAGACGTCTCGCCGCGTCTCCAGTGCGAGGATGACCGCTTCGGACTGCCAGAGTCTCAAGCCGATCGCCGGAATTCCTGTTCAATCGCGCTCGAGGGAATCGAATTTCCTGTCATTCCACCGGAGACATCCGAAGCTTCGAGCGTAGTGAGATTATTTATTCCATTCTTCGGCATATACATCGGGCTCGCCCGATAGATAACCCATCGCATTCTGGTATCCATCGATCGCCAAGAATGAATCCGCCGCAGGCTTCCTTTCCCAATCAATCTTTGGCCTGCACGACACTGACATTCGCCATCGAATGTCAGTCAATATGGATCAAATGCTGTCTTCTTAACGCTTTCACGGCCACGCTTATGCCATTCCGCATCTCAGCTCTGGAGCACTGGCAATCGGGGTGAGGCGATGCCGACACGTGCATTGATGCGTCCGCAGGCGAAGACCGAGATCGGCGCCGCCCCGCGCGGCTTCTCCTCGCGCCACTACTTGAAGCTAATCGAGGATACGGGAAAAATCGGCTTCTGGTCGGCGGACCTGCGCTCCGAGCGACTGGACGCGTCGCCGGGCCTCTACCGGATTCTGGGCCTCGACCCGACCACGGAGATGACCTTCGGCTTCGGGCTCGACATGATCCACCCGGAGGATCAGGCCGCGCACGGTGACCAGATCGCCGTGCTACGCTCCGGCCAGCCGGTCAGTCGCGAGTTCCGCATCATCCGGCCGGACCGGACCCAGCGCTGGCTCCTGCACCACGCCGAGGTCATGCTCGGCTCGGACGGGCGCCCGAGCCAGGGCATGGGCGTCGTGTTCGACGTCACGGCGCAGCACGAGACCATGAACGCGCTCATGCAGCGGCATGACCGCCTGAACGCGCTGATCGCCGCGACGGCAGCGGTCTTCTGGGTCAACAAGGCGAACGGCGAGCCGAGCGAGATGCCGCAGTGGATGGCCCTGACCGGTCAGTCTCACGCGCAGATGCAGGGTCTGGGCTGGCTCGACGCCGTCCACCCGGACGACCGCTCCCGCACGCTCGCGGCCTGGACCACGGCGGTGGAGCACACGGCGCCCTACAACACGGACTATCGCGTCCTGTGCGCGGACGGGATTTACCGGTGGTTCAATGCGCGCGGCGCGCCGGTGCTGAACAAGGACGGCTCCGTCCGCGAATGGGTCGGAGTCTGCTTAAACGTTCCGGGACGGACCCGCTACGGGGCCCCGCCGCCCGAGGCGGTCCCGCCGCCGGGGACCGCGCAGGGTTCGGTCGCCGACGAGACCCTGATCCCGAGCCAGATCCGTTCGGCCCGCGCAATCACCGGCCTCTCGAAGGATGAGCTTGCCGCGCGGGCCAACGTCTCGGTCTCGACCCTCAACCGGCTGGAGGATCCGACCTCGGCGGTCAGGTCGCGCTGGGACACCCTGCTCGCCGTGCGTCGTGCTCTGGAAGAGGCGGGCGTCGAATTCATCTTCGAGGCAGGCAAGAAGCCCGGCGTGCGCGAGGCGTGACTGCACTTGAGGCCGCTTGACCATCCGGTGCATCTGGCACCTGATCCGCGCCTGACTTCGCGGGCAAGGGGGAGATCGGTTCGCGGCCCTCTCGGCTTGCTCGGGCGTGAGAGAGCCGAGCGCCGAATGGATGCGTTGCCGGTTGTCGTAGCCCTCGATGTAGGCGAACAGATCGCGCCGCGCCTCGTCTCGGGTCGTCCATCGTCGCTGATGGACGAGCTCGATCTTGAGCGTGTGGAAGAAGCTCTCCATCGGGACGTTGTCGTAGCAGCAAGCCGTGCGGCTCATCGCCGGCTTCGCCCCCATGCTGATGCGTTGCTTACGGTAGGCCTGCGCCGCGTACTGGCTGCCGCGATCCGGGTAGCAGATGAGCCCGGCGGCCGGCCGCTGCTCTCCAGCAGGGCGACCGCTTGGCGTTTGAACTCGGGCGTGAACTCGCGTTTCGTCTTCGCCATCCGACACCTTCCCCGCTCAGCACGAGCGTATCAGAGGTATCCGCGAAGCCGAGGGAAGATCAATCTGCCGGTTCGCGCACTGCTGAAGGGTAGGCGCATCGCGGCGACCACCGGATAGACCGCCGGCAGGACCACGAGGGTCAGCAACGTCGCGGAGATCAGCCCGCCGATCACCACGGTCGCGAGGGGGCGCTGCACTTCCGCCCCGGCGCTGGTCGATAGGGCCATCGGCAGGAAGCCGAGCGTTGCGACGAGGGCCGTCATTATCACCGGGCGCAGGCGCCTCTCGGCCGCCCGGGTGGCGGCCTCCCGCGGGTCAAGGCCGGAAGCTTCGAGATCGCGGATGGTGCTCGTCAGCACCACGCCGTTCAGGATCGCGATGCCGAAGGTCGCGATGAAGCCGATCGCCGCCGAGATCGAGAACGGCATGTCGCGTAAAGCAAGCGCCAGGATGCCACCGTCGCGGCTATCGGCACGTTGAGGACGATCAGCCCGGCGCGGCGGATGTCGCCGAACATCACGACGAGGAGGACGAGGATCCCCACCAGCGCCGCCGGCACCACCACCGAGAGACGGGCGGTAGCCTCCTGCAGGTTGTGGTACTGGCCGCTCCATTGCAGCGCGTAGCGGGGCGGCAGCTTCACCTGATCGGACACGGCCTTCTGCGCGGCGTCCACGAAGCTCTGCACGTCGCGGCCGCGGACGTTGACCTGGATCGAGCTCCGCCGCTGCAGCCGCTCGCGGCTGATCTGGGCCGGGCCGGAGGTGACCTCCACCGAGGCCACCATCGCGAGCGGCACCGTCATGGCGGAACCGGTCTCCTTGCCCGGCCGCCCCACCGGCAGGGCGCGGATGCGCTCGATGTCGCTGTTGTCGGCCGGGTCGAGCCGGACCACAAAGTCGGTGATGGTATCGTCGTCGCCGTAGGCCATGCCGGCGGTGCGCCCGCCGATGCTCTCGACCACGTCGAGCACGTCCGACACGTTGATGCCGTAGCGGGCGGCCTTGGCCCGGTCGACCCGGATCGAGAGCGCCGGCATCCCGGCCTGCGCCTCGGCCTTCACGTCCGCCGCGCCCTGAATGCCTGAGACCACCCGCACGACGGAATCGGCCGTGTCCTTCAGGACCTTCAGGTCGTCGCCGTAGAGGCTGATCACGACGTCGCCGCGCACGCCCTCCAAGAGGTCGTCCATCCGCATCTGGATCGGCTGCGAGAAGCTATAGGCGACGCCCGGCACCTTCTACCGGAGGCGCTTGTGGAACGCCGCGACGAGCCCTTCCTGGCTGTGGGCGGTCCTCCAGGTCGAGGGGTCGGTCAAGGTGATGAAGCTGTCAGTCGATTCGACGCCCATCGGGTCGGTCGGGATCTCGGCGCTGCCGGTGAGGGAGACGATCCGCTTCACCTCGGAGAAGGATTTCAGCACCCGCTCGATGCGGGTGACGGTGGCGAGCGAGGCGTTCAGCGCGATGCTGGGCAGCTTCTCGGAGGTGATAACGATCGAGCCCTCCGACAACTTCGGCAGGAACTCGCCCCCGAGACGCGTGGCCATCGCGCAGGAGCCGGCGAACAGGGCGACCGTCGTGAGCACGCTGACGAACGCGTGCCGCTCGGCCCAGCACAGCACCGGCGTGTAGACACGCCGCACCGCGTGGACGAGGCGCGTCTCGCGCTCATTGACAGTCCGCCGCGCGAGAAAGAGCGCCGCGAGCGCCGGCATGAGGCTCAGGGTGACGATGAGCGACGCGCCGAGCGCCAGGATCACCGTGAGCGCCGTCGGGGCGAACATCTTGCCGGCGACGCCTTCGAGGGCGAGGATCGGGACGTACACCATCATGATGATCGCCACCGCGAAGATCACCGGGCGGACCACCTCGGCGGCGGCGGCGCGGATAAGATCATGGGCCGGGCGATCCGGGTGCTCGCCCCGGGCGCGGAGCACGTTCTCGATCATCACCACGGCGCCGTCGACGATCAGACCGAAATCGATCGCCCCGAGGCTCATCAGGTTGCCCGACAGGCCGAGCAGCCGCATCCCGGCAGACGCCATCAGCATCGAGAGCGGGATCGCGGCGGCGACGATCATTCCTGCGCGCAGGTGGCCGAGCAGCAGGAGCAGCACCACGATCACCAGCGCCGCCCCCTCGAGGAGGTTGTGCTCCACCGTGCGGATGGTGCGGTCCACCAGCGTGCTGCGATCGTAGAACGGGACGATCTCGACCCCAGGCGGCAGTTGCTGGCGCAGGGCGGCGATCGTCTTCTTCACCTCCGCGACTACGGCGCTGGCATTCTCGCCGTCGCGCATCATCGCGATGCCAATGACGGTCTCGCCTTCCGCGTCGTGGGTGACGGCGCCGAGCCGGACCTTGGGGGCCTCCTGCACCGTGCCCAGCGTGCCGCGCGTCACCGGCACACCACCGGGGCCCGTCGCGACGACGATGTTCGCGATGTTTTCCGGGCTCTTGGCGAGGCCCAGGCAGCGGATCGTCTCCTGCTGGTCGTTGTGCTCGATGTAGGCGCCGCCCCGGGCTGCGTTGTTCTCGGCGAGCGCCGTGTAGACCTGGGCCAGCGTCACGCCGTAGCGGCGCAGCGCGTCCGCCGAGACGCGGACCTCCTCGGTCGGCATCTGGCCGCCGTAGATGTTCACGTCGGCGATGCCGGAGGTGAGCTTCAGCTTCGGCGCGATGGTCCATTGCAGGATGCGCTTGAGCTGCATCGGCGTGTAGGCGGGCCCCCGCAGCTCGAACTGGTAGATCTCGTCGAGGCCGGTCGCCATCGGACCCATCTGCGAATCGCCGACTCCGGCGGGCATCAGGCTCTTGGCCTGGGGCAGGCGCTGGAACACCTCCGTCCGCGCCGCTGTGACCGACACGGATTCGTCGAAGGTGACGTAGACCGCCGAGACGCTGGCCCGGGACGTCGAGCGGACGTTGGAGAGCCCCAGCGCGCCGGCCATCGCGTTCTCGACAGGAAAGGTGACGAGTCGCTCGACTTCCAGGGGACCGAGCCCCGGCGAGAGGGTGAGGATCATCACCCGCTTCGGCGAGATGTCCGGCACCGCGTCGATCGAGAGTCCTTCGAGGTTGGCGATCCCGCCCGACGCCGCGGCGAGCGCGATCATCAGCACGAGGAAGCGGCGGCGGACCGAGAGGGCGATCCAGCTCTTCATCGCCGCCGCTCAATCCGTCGAGCCGATAAGGCTGCGCAGCAGGATGGCCTTCAGGCCGAAGCTGCCCGCGGTCGCAACACTCTCACCCGCCGCCACGCCTCGGCGCACCTCCACCCAGTCGGTGCGCTGGATGCCCAGCGTCAGGGCCCGCCGCTCGAACCTGTCCGGGGCCGTGCGCACGAAGGCGATGGGGCCGGTGTCCGTCTGCTGCACGGCCGCCGCCGGGATGGTCACGCCGTCGCGACCGACATAAGCCGCGACCGTCACCGAGACGAAAAGGTTGGCGCGCAGGAGATCCTGCGGGTTGTCGAGCTCGATTTGCGCCGGAGCCGTGTTCGTCGCCGGATCGAGGGCGGCGTTGACCGAACGGATATGGCCCTCGAAGGGCGGATGGCCGGGCCGGGCTCTCCACCGAGACCGCATCCCCGGCCTTCACCCGGGAGATATCGGCCCCGTAGAGGTTCGCCAGCACGACGACACGGGTGGGATCGGCCATCGTAAAGGCGTCGCGCCCGGTATCGACCACCTCGCCCAGGGTGATGCCGACGCTCGTCACTACGCCGGCAATCGGCGTGACCACGGCGCTGGTGCCCGGCGCGGCGCCCTCGGCCGGGGCGAGGCGTTGGTACTGCGACCGGTACATCTCCGCGTTCGCCTGCGCAGACTTGACCGCCGCCTGTGCTTTGGCGAGATCGACCTGCCGCCGCTCGACCTCGGCTTGCGCCACGCCACCGAATATCAGCTGCTCCAGCCCACGCTTCACCTGTAGCGCTGCCACCGCCTCGGAGGCCCGCGCCTCGCCGAGGGCGGCTTCAGCCGCCTGGAGCCCGTTGCGGGCGTCGAGGAGGAAGGCGGCATCGAGGGTCGCGAGCGTCTGCCCCGCCGTCACCCGGTCCCGGGCCGGACGGCGAGGCTCAGCACACGTCCCTGCGTGCGCGGCTTCTTCGAGCCCGAGGCCGAAGAGAGCGGCGTCCGGCTCGTCCTCTCGGCTGTGGGACCTTTCACCGTCCACGGCGACCGGGACCTCTGCTTCAAGGCCCTTTCGAATCTCATCGACAATGCCGTGAAGTTCACGCCCCCGGGAGGGACTGTCCAGGTTGCGGTCGCCTGGACCGGCCAAGCGATCGAGGTGGCCGTGGAGGATACCGGCCCAGGCCTGCCGGCGAGCGAGCACGATATCTGCGGTCCCGCCGCGACGCGTTGATCCAGCGCAAGGCCTGCAAAGCCGGACCGAGCTCATCTCGTAGGCTCGAACGGGAGGGGCAGACATGAAGTCGTCAGCCCTAAGCTCGCCCGAGACGGATCGACCGGTGGCCGCCGGATGGACGCCGGGCGTGCACGGGTGGCTTGCAGCCCTGCCGCTTGCCGGCCTCTGTGTCGGCTTGGCTGTGCAGGTCTTCGGTCGGGCAGATATCGCGGCGGCGGCCTGGACCCTCGCGACCCTGGCGGTCCTCGGAGCCCTCGTATTCCAGATTGTTACGAGCCTGGCGAAGGGCGACGTTGGGCTCGACCTCGTCGCCCTGCTCTCGATGGGCGGCGCGCTCGCGCTGTCGCAGCCGCTGGCCGGCGCCGTCATCGCCCTGATGTACGCCGGCGGCCAGTCGTTGGAGGCGTACGCGTCCGGCCGTGCCGGCAGGGCCATGACCGCGCTGATCGCGCGCCAGCCCCGGACCGCCCTGCGCGAGGACGGCGGGGTGCTGACGGAGGTGCCCCTTGCGGCGTTGGTCCCGGGAGACCGCATCCTCGTGCGCGTCGGCGACGTCGTGCCGGTGGACGGCCGGGTCGCCGCAGGCCGCGCCGTGCTCGACCGTTCGAGCCTGACCGGCGAGGCGCTGCCCGTCACCGCCCTCGCGAACGAGCCCGTGCTGAGCGGGACGGTGAACGCGGGCACGCCGTTCACGCTGGTCGCAGATCGGCCCGCGGCCGAGAGCACGTATGCCGGGATCATCCGTCTCGTGGATGCGGCGCAGGCCCGAAAGGCGCCGATGGCCCGCTTGGCGGACCGGTACGGTCTCGCCTTCCTCATGCTCACACTGCTGCTGGCCGGAGGCGCTTGGCTCGCCACCGACGACCCCGCTCGGGCGCTGGCCGTGCTGGTCGTCGCCACCCCGTGCCCGCTGATCCTGGCGGTGCCCGTTGCGCTCGTCTCCGGCCTCTCCCGCGCCGCCGGCATCGGCGTCCTTATCAAGGGCGGTGGTGCCCTTGAGATGCTGGCCAAGGTCCGCGTCCTGGTCGTCGACAAAACCGGCACCTTGACCCACGGCACCGCCCGGATGGTGGCCCTGCGGACCCTCGGCGCCGTTGACGAGGACGAGGTGCTCGGGCTCGCGGCGTCCCTCGAACAAGCCTCGGGCCACCCGGTAGGGCAGGCTCTGGTGGAAGAGGCGCGCCAACGCGGCCTGACGCTCTCGCAACCCGAAGCCGTCGAGGAGACGCCTGGGGAAGGCGTGACCGGTCTCGTGGAGGGGCGGCACCTCGTCGTCGGGGGGCTGCACCTGATGCGAATCCACGGGATCGACTTCCGAATACCGGACGAGGCGCGAGGCCTGGCGGCAGCCGCGGCGACGGTGCTGGTCGCCATTGACGGCGCGCCGGCCGCCATCCTGGAGTTCGCCGACCCGCTCCGTGCGGACGGCGGCAGCGCGCTTCTGGAACTGCGCGCGTGCGGCATCGAGCGGGTGTTACTCGCGACTGGAGACCGGCGCATCGTCGCCGAGGCGCTCGTCGCTGGTCTGCCTGTAGACGCCGTCGCCGCCGACCTCGACCCGACGGCGAAGACGGACACCGTGGCCGCCGAGCGCCGCAACGGTCCGGTGATGATGGTCGGCGACGGTGTCAACGACGCGCCCGCCCTGGCGGCCGCAGATCTCGGCGTGGCACTCGGCGCGAGGGGTGCGGCGGCCGCGGCCGAAGCCGCGGACGTCGTTCTACTGGTCGACAGCTTGGCGCCCCTGCCCCAAGCCATCCGCATTGCCAAGCGGGCCCGCGCCATCGCGCTTCAAAGCGTATGGATCGGCCTTGGCCTGTCGCTCGCCGGCATGACCGCGGCGGCACTAGGACACCTCACGCCCCTCCAGGGCGCGTTGCTCCAAGAGCTCATCGATGTAGCGGTTATCCTCAACGCCATGCGGGCGCTCGGCGGTCCCCGAGACGCTCGCAAGCCGATGGCGCGGGAGGCTGCGCGGCATCCATGAGGCCGGTCGACGGAACACGGGGCTTGCGATGGATCAAGGTGGCCCGTTCCAACCAAGAACAGGCTTTCCTCGTCGGCATCGATGCACAACGGAGGCCGCCATGGACTACGCGAACATCCTCGTGTCCGCCGACCTCGGCGAGGCCGCACCGGATCGGATACGGCTTGCCGCCGACTTGGCCCGACGCTTCGGGGCGACCCTGACAGGTGTGGCCGCCCACACCGTTCCAGCGCCCATCCTGGTGCGGGACATCTACGATGCCATCGACCAGGAAGGCCGCAACAAGGCGCAGATACAAGCCATCCTGGAACAGGCTCATGCGTCGTTCGAACGCTTCGCCGGGAATGGCATTCCCACCGACTGGCGCTGGTGCTTCGCCGACGCCACCGCACATCTCATCGAGCAGGCGCGCGCCGCGGACCTCGTGATCGTGAGCCGGAAGGGTCTCGGAGACCAGGATCCAGGGCCTCTCGGCGTGCCGCCCGGGCCCGTGCTCATGGAGGCAGGCAGGCCGGTCCTGGTCGTGCCGCCGAGGACCGCGCACCTGAAGGCGGCGCGCATCTTGGTCGCCTGGAAGGATAGCCCCGAAGCACGACGGGCGGTGTCGGCCGCGCTGCCACTCATCCGGGAGGCGGACCAGGTCCTCGTCGCGACGGTCGGCACGGACGCACGCCTTAAGGGCGTGGAAGACGTCGCCTACCACCTCGCGCGGCACGGTGCCCACGTCACACCGCACCGCCTGCACACAAAGGACGACGACGGCTCGGAGATCCTGCGCTTCGCCCTGATGCAGGACGCCGACCTGATCGTCCTCGGCGCCTACGGCCATTCTCGGTTGCGGGAGTGGATATTCGGCGGCGTGACGCGAGACCTCTTGGACCGCTCCCCTTTCTGCAGCCTGATGTGCCATTGATGCCCAGCAGGCGTTTCTTGATCGGCGCGAGCATCGCGCTCCGACTGCTCGCCGGGCCTGCGGCGGCGGAAGAGGCTTCCGCCGCGCGCGGCCGCGCCCTGGCGGGCATCGTCTGCGCGCGCTGTCACGCCGTCCGCATGACGGGCGCGAGCCCTATGCGTGAGGCGCCGCCGTTCCGCTCGCTCGCCGAGCGCTTTCCCATAGGCGACCTTGCCGACGTCCTAGATGAAGGCGTCGAACGCCGGCATCCGGCCATGCCGGACTTCCGGCTCGATCCGAGCGATGCGGCCGACCTGACGGCCTATATGCGGACGCTGAGGCGGTGAGACGGACGTCAAAGCGCCGGCAGCCGGACACCAAGGGCGAGGGTTCGACGGGACGCCGAGCCCCGAAGGGACGAGCACCATGGAAGGGTCGCTTCTCTACGTCAGCCGGCGGATGTCCTCCGACGTTGAGGTCCGGAACATCGTCGAGACGTCGCTGGCCAGAAACGCACAACTCGGCATCACCGGAGCACTCGTCGCGTCGCGCGAGCGTTTCGCACAGATACTCGAAGGCCCCCGCGCCGCGGTGGACGCGCTGATGGACAGCATCCAGCGCGATCGGCGCCATGCAGGCGTGGAGGTGCTAGTCTACGATGACATCGACAGGCGGCGCTTCGCGGACTGGACCCTGGCCTATTCCGGCGCCTCCGTTTTCGTCGATGGGCTGATCGGAACTCTGACCGAGCGCGCCACGCCCCTGCCGCATCGAGGCGACGTGCACCGCTTGATCCAGGCCATTGGGGAACTCGCGCGTGCACGAATTTGGCGGCCCGGCAAGCTCGGGCCGCCGTAGGCCGTGCGCGGCCCCTTCACTCAACGAAGCTCCAGCCAGCCCCAAGCGCGGCGCGCTCTTCCTCGTTCAGCGGGCCGGCCCATTCTATCCTGTTCGGTGCACGGACCTGGGGTGGCGCTTCGTCGGCCTTCGACTGCGTCGCAGCCGGCTCGGAGAGGCGCCCGCGTTTACGCGACCGAAAAACCCGGCCTTTCGCGACGTTCCGTTGAGGATCTCGCTCCGTCATCGTCGTCCTCCAGGCTTCAGCGAGACAGGAACAGGGCTGCCGGGCTACCCCTGAGGAAAGAGCGCGTGACGCCACCGAAGAAGTATTCGCGGGTTGGGGAGTGCCGGTAGGCACCCATGACGATCATGTCGGCCCGGAACAAGCCGGCCTGGACGCGCAACGTATCGGCGACGCTATCCCGCTCCGGAAGATCATTGACGCTGACATTCACCCCATGCCGGGCGAGGTGGGGCGCGAACTCGGCGCCCGGCACCGCTTCGTGGATTTCCGCTTCGGTGCCGACCGAGACGATCTCGACCGCCTCGGCTGAACGCAGGAACGGTAAGGCGTCGTTGGCGGCCCGAGCGGCCTGGGCGCTGCCGTCCCAGGCGACGATGATCCGCCGCGCGACGAAGGCGTCGCGTCCAGGCGGGACGGCGATGACCGGCCGACCGCTGTGGAAAAGCGCCTTCTCGACCATCTCGCGGTCGAGGTCGTACGTCCGCGGACCGATGTCCAGGACCGTCAGGTCGTACAGGCGCGCGCGCGTGGCGAGACGGCTCACGATCTCCGGATAGGGCAGGCTCGGCGCCTCGGTCGTGCAGACCACGCCGGCCTGCGCGGCGTCCCCGGCCGAGCGCTCGGCGATGGAGCGGGCCAGTTCGTCGAGCCGTCGGTCCACGACCGACACGCCTTCGTAGTCAAACTCGCCGAGCCAGGCGTCATCGCCCGACAGGCGCCACGAGGCCGACTGAACGGTGAGGTGAGCGCCGGCGGCTTTGGCCAAGGTCAGGCCGTATCCGATGGCCGACGAGGCTTCCTCACGCTCGCCCTCCACGGCGGTTCCGACGAGGATGTCTCGGATGCCCGCGAGGGGCGAAGGGCTAGGTCTGGACATGGATGTTCTCCGGGTTCCGCCGTCCGATGGTTCCTCTAGTCGCGACCGCGCCGCGTTGATCCACCTCAAGCGTCTCGGGTGACGCGGTATCATTGCCGGTTCGGCCCAAAGAACTACTCGACCCCGGCGGCGAATACGCACCGGCGGCTGTTCCCCGCCCCGGAATCGCAGTAATGACCAGGCACGCGATGCAGCCGCCCCGCGGTCGGACACAGACGAGTTCCACGACGGCCGCACGAAGGACTTTCACGGGTGCGCTCGATGACGGACACCGTCGACAGGCCCAGCGCCGACTTTGAGCGCGACGTCACGCGGGCGAGCGACGAGCTTCGGCGGACTCTCGACGATGTCGGCATCTGCGTCTGGTCGCTGGACATCGAGACCGGGCGGGCCACCGCCTCGCCGACCTGCGCACACCTGTTCGGGGTGCCGCCCGAGCGGCTCACCACCTTCGCCGACACACAGGCGCTCGTCCATCCGGACGACCGGCAGGCCCGCGCTGACGCCATCCAGCGGGCGTTGCGTGAGGGCGGAAGCTACGAGGCCGACTACCGCGTCGTTCGTCCCGATGGGTCCGTCTGCTGGCTGCGTTCGCGCGGGCGGGTGAGCTTCGACGACGCCGGCCGGCCGGCACGGCATCGCGGGGTGGTCCTGAGCATCGACGAGCAGAAGCGGGCCGAGGAGGACATCCGGGCCCGCGAGGCGCATCTGCGCTCGATCCTCGACACCGTGCCCGAGGCGATGGTCGTCATCGACGAGAAGGGCCTGATCCACTCGTTCAGCGCCGCGGCCGAGCGCCTGTTCGGCTACGCGGCCGGCGAGGCGGTCGGGCGGAACGTCCGCATCCTGATGCCGGAGCCGATGCAGGGCGAGCACGACGGCTACCTCGACCGCTATCGCCGCACCCGGGAACGCCACATCATCGGCACCAACCGGGTCGTGACCGGCCGGAGGCGGGACGGCTCCACCTTCCCGATGGAGCTCGCCATCGGCGAGATGCGCTCGGGCGAGCAGGTGTACTTCACCGGTTTCATCAACGACCTCACGGAGCACCAGCGCACCCAGGCCCGCCTCCAGGAACTTCAGTCCGAGCTCGCCCACGTCTCGCGGCTCAGCGCGATGGGCGAGATGGCCTCCGCGCTCGCGCACGAACTGAACCAACCGCTCGGCGCCATCGCCAACTACACCAAGGGCTGCCGCCGCCTGCTGGCTCGGGCCGATCCCGAGGCCATCGCTCGGACGATGGAAGTCCTCGACAAGACCGCCGAGCAAGCGCTGCGGGCCGGCCAGATCATCCGGCGCCTGCGCGAGTTCGTAGCCCGCGGCGAGGCGGAGAAGCGGGTCGAGCCGGTCGCGCGGCTGATCGAGGAGGCCAGCGCGCTGGCGCTGGTCGGCGCGCGCGAGCAGGGCATCGCCGCGCGCGTCGCCGTTGACCCGCGGGCCGGCTGCGTCCTCGCCGACCGGGTGCAGGTGCAGCAGGTCTTGGTGAACCTCCTGCGCAACGCCCGCGAGGCCATGCACCAGGGCGACAGGCGCGAACTGACCGTGGAGGCGAGGTCCGTCGACGGGGAGACGGTCGAGATCACTGTATCGGATACCGGGCCTGGCATCGCCGCGGAGGTCGCGGACAGGCTGTTCCAGCCGTTCGTCACCACGAAGCGAAGTGGCATGGGCGTCGGTCTCTCGATCTGCCGCACCATCGTCGAGGCGCATGGCGGCCGCCTCGACGTCGAACGCAACGAAACCGGCGGGGCGACTTTCCGGCTGACGCTCCAGGCCGCTCACGTGGGAGACCCGCCCGATGGCGACTGACCTCGTGCACGTCGTGGACGACGATCCGGCCATGCGGGACTCCGTCGGCTTCCTGCTCGGGACCGAGGGCTTCGATGTCCGGCTCTACGAGGCCGGGGCGGACCTGCTCGACGGGCTGAAGGAGCCGGCCGGGGGATGCGTCCTGACCGACATCCGCATGCCCGGCATCGACGGGCTGGAACTGCTGCGCCGCCTGCGGGCGGCGGGGCACGCCTTGCCGGTGGTGATGATGACGGGACACGGGGACGTGCCGCTCGCTGTCGAGGCGATGAAGCTCGGCGCCTGCGACTTCATCGAAAAGCCGTTCGACGACGAGGCGCTCATCCAAGCGCTCAGGTCGGCCTTGGAGCGCGGCGGGGCCGCCGGAGCGGTCGACCCGACGCTGCGGGAGTTCGTGCGACGGTTCGGAACCCTGAGCGAGCGCGAGCGGCAGGTCCTGAACCACCTCGTCGCCGGAGGCACAAGCAAGGAGATCGGTCGGACGCTCGACATCAGCCCGCGCACGGTCGAGATCTACCGGGCCAAGCTCATGGCCAAGACGCGGGCGGAGAGCCTGCAGGAATTGGTGCGCTGGTCGGTGCTGGCCGGGCTAGCCTGACGCGGGCTTGAGGCAGGTCAAGGCGAGCGCCCGATCCGCGAACGCTTGGTGGCGGCTTCAACGCAGAGCCACATTGAACGGTGCGCGCCATGCCATGGGCCCGCGAGACCCTCATCGATGTCGTGGACGACGACCCGGCCATCCTGCATTCCACGCGCTGCCTGATCGAATGCGAAGGCCACCGCGTCGAGACCTTCGCCGACGGCAGCGAACTGCTGGCGGCCTTTCCCGGCCCGCGACCGGCCTTCGTACTGCTCGATCAGGTCATGGCGGGGATGGACGGTCTTGAGGTTTTCGGCCGCCTGCGCGACCTCGACGCGCATGTCCCCGTCGTGCTGATCACTGGCCATCCCGACCCGGGCATCCGGACGTGGGCTCGGATTGCGGGCATTCCATTGATCGAAAAACCCCTCGTGTTCGACGCGCTCTTCGGACTTCTCGGCGAGGAGGCCGCCGGGATTTCGGCTTCGCGAACTTGAGGCATAGCGCCAGCATGGCCCCGGCCACACACCTACGCTCCAGTAATACAAAGCAGACCCTTGGCACGCTCTCCAGAGCGTCTGCGGAGAATTGGTTTGTGACTGAACTCTTCAGATCGGGTTTTGAGGCGTCTTGGGAAAATCCAGCGGCAAGTTGTTGAGCACGCGCCACAGCTCGTAGCCGAGCGAGACGGTCTCCATCCGTATCCAGCCCCGCGCCTTAGCTCCGAGCGGGATGAAGTCGACGTCGGGCCACGCGGAGCTGCCGGCGTCCTGCTCGACGAGCACGCGAAAACGGCCGCTTGGTTGGGCCGACGGGTCGATGGCCCTCACCCGCCCGTCGAACATACCATGCGCCACCGAGGGCCAGCCGCTGAATTGGATGGCTGGCCAACCCTCGAAGGCGAGGCGCACGCTCTGCCCAGGTCGGATCAGGGCGACGTCCCGCCCGTCGACCATCAGCTCAACGACGCGTTCCGGCGCGTGCGGCGCGAGGGTGGCCAGTGTGTCCCCCGCGTTGACCAGCGCGCCGGCCGCCGCGGCGTTGATGTGCAGAACGCGGCCGTCCCTGGGCGCGCGAACGAGCTGCGCCGACTGGCGGTTCAAGGTCACTTCGAGCCGGCTGAGCTTGGCCTTGGACTCGGCCAGCTTCGCCCGTTGCTCCGCGACGCGGATCTGCGCGGCCTCGAAGTTGCGCCGCGTCACGAACCCCTTCTCCGCGGCCTCGCGCGTCTGGCTGACCTGGCTCTCCGCCACCTTCACGGCCTGATCGGCCGCTGCGATCTCGGCCTCGATCTGCTCTCGCTCGGCGCCCAGGCGCTTGAGAAGGAAAGGGTCGTTGTCGACGAGGCGGGCGATGGGATCCCCGGCGCGGACCCGCTGGCCATCCTCGACGTACCAATGCTCCACCCGGCCCTGGACCAGTGCCGTGACCGTCTGCACCCGGTCGGCGGGGTTGGGCGCGATGACGCGCCCGGTCCCGGCCGAGGTCTGCACCCAGGGCACGTACAGGAGGAGCAGGACTGCGACGACGGTTCCGAGCCCGATGATCCAGCCGAGGACGACCACCGCACGCGGAGGCCGGATCGCGGTCAGGGTCGGAAAGCGATGGAGATGTTCAGGCCGCGACAGCATGGGGCTTCTCCGTCGGCGTCGTCTTGTCGAGCTGGTCCACACGTCCGGCCGCGCGCCCGTATCCGTGGGCGCCCAGGCGGATCTGGTCGTCGTGAACCGGCATCGGGGGGCGGCGGGTGACATGCAGCACCGTCGTGCCCGCCTCCCGGAACCCCGCGAGCGCAGCCCCGATGCGATCCGGTGGCAACAGGTCGAGGAGCGTCGGCAGGACGAGGAGCTTTGGCGGCCGCAAGAGGGCGGCGGCCAGCTTTAGGGCGACGACCTCGCCCGTTGAGAGCGGCAAGCCGGACTTGGACAAGGCGGTGTCGAGACCGGAGGGCAGGCGCCGGATGCGCTCAGCCAGCCCGACACGTTCAAGGCACTCGTGCATCCGAGCGGGGCACGACTCGTCGTCGCCCGACAGGTACTGGCGGATGGTCGTCTCGGGCAGCGTCGGCCGATCCAGGACGAGGATCTCGGACTGCAGACCCTCCGGACCGAAGGCCGCGATGTCGGCTCCCCCGACCATCACCCAGCCGCGCACGGGCCGGACCCTCCTCTCGATGAGGTCCGCAATTGCCTGCTCGACACCTTCGCCGGCGGCCACGGCGAGGATCTCGCCGCGCTCGACCGCGAAGTCGAAGCGCAGGCCATCGTGCTCGACGTCGCGCAAGCACAGGTTCCCGTCGGCCGGACCAGGGCCGTTCCCCCCGCCGCCGTCGGCCTGCTCGATCTCTTCGAACAGCGACAGCTCGTGGAGCGCCGCGACGAGGTCGTAGAAGGTCCGCGCGTGGGAGCCCAGTTGCGAGATCCCATAGAAGGCGCTCGACAGGACGAGTTCCGCCGCCACGAGTTGCCCGAGCGATAACTGCCCTTGCAGGATGAGCCACCCACCCATCGCCAAAAGCCCAGCGCTCGCAATGGCGTAGACCATGAGGAATCCGATGGTCTGTGCGAAGGTGTGACGGAAATGGCGGCGATGCACCCTCGCGTAGGTGGCGGTCAAAGCCTCGGAACGGGCAAGCGCGGTCGTGAGGCGACCACCATGCCTGTAGAAGCCGTTCGAACTGCCGACGCTCTCAAGCCAGCGTGCCGTCTCATGCTTGGCATGGCTCAGCGCCGCGCCGGACCGGACCGCCGGCGCCGCCCAGAGGAACGCGATGCCGACGAGCACGGCGACCACGACCAGATTAAAGGCGAGGAAGAACGGATGATAGAAACTCGTCAGGACGAGGCCGATCCCGGACTGCAGGAGGATCGCAAAGCCGCCGACCAGAAGATGCGGTACCGCCTTCTGGACCGTCATGAGGTCGAAGAAGCGATTGAACAGGTCGCCGCGGCGTGCATCGTCGAAATGCGGGTTTCTGGCATGGAGGGCGCGCAGGGTGATGTCCGCGACGGTTCTCGCGAACACGCGCCTCTCGAACAGCGCCAAAACATAGATCCGCGCGGCGCTCAGCAGGGCGGCGGCGAGCAGCAGGCCGAGGAGCAGCCCGGACAGGACGAACAGGGGCGCCGGCAGCGCAGTGTTGGCCACCGAGTTGATCAGGAGCTGCACCGACACCGGCACGGCGAGGCCCAGGAGCGCCACGGCGATGCCGTAGACGACCGCAGTCCAGACGAAACCGGCCTCCGGCCTGAGGAAACGGCCGATGAGCCTGCAGGCTTCCGCGAGCGTCAGCGGTTTGTGTTTCGTCGCATCCATGTAGCGAGGACCTTCGAGACCGGATTGAGGGCGGGCGAGGACGACGGTCCCGGCCCGGAGGCGGGGCGCGGCCTCAGAATGAGGAGAAAACCGTGGGATGCGTGGGGGGAAGGAACACGGAACCGACACAGGGTAGCCGCCTTGGGCGGTGCTCGATCCTCACGGTGTTAGATCGAAGCGATGGGCCGCCGCCGCCGGGCGTGCGGCGGATGCCCTGAAGGCCGGGACCGCAAGCGCAGTCCGCCATGGTTCGTTGCATGGCGGACCGCGTTGGCGACAGCGATTGCCGGCTATCCGGACGGCGGCCGGGTCGAGGCAGGGCACCCGCTTCAGCAGCGGTAGCCGCCCGACGTCTGGCCGTACTGCTTCACCGGGAAGTGCTGTTGGTCGGCGTTGCCCTCCTGAGCCGAGCTCCGGCGGCAGCCGTCGACGGTCGGGGTCAGGATCTCGGCCGGGAGGAGCGAACCGGTCGAGAGCCCGTCCCAGGTCGTCTGCGGGAGAGGCCGCGATCCCGGACCTAGGCGCAAATCGGCGAACGCGGCGGAGAGCGGCGCGACGCTGAGCGCGGCCGTGATGGCCACGGCTGATAACTTCTTCGACGCATTCATCACTCGTCTCCAATCAAGTTTGCGGTCGTGGGGACCTATCCGTGGATCAAACGGCTGGAGCAGACCCGCATCGGCGGCTTGCGTTCGCCCCATCCACAAACCTGATTTGGAGTATTGAGCTTCGGCCTACAATTTCACACTCTCAATGGAGATCATTGTGAAACCAAATATTTAGGATATGCCCCCCTGATTTAATCCTCAATCGCCGTATACTCTCAATAGGTGCTGTGTGCTTTGTCACCCAACGCCCTTGCGATCCATTCCGGATGAGTGGATTCTCAACCGAGGAGCTTGAGATCCGACCCGTGTGACCTGACGTGAGGTCGATGCCCGGGCCGTCCCTGCCTTTCGACCTCGACCTGCTGCGCACCTTTGTCGCCATCGTCGACAACGGAAGCTTCACGCGCGCGGCCAGCAGGCTGGGCCTGACGCAATCGACCGTATCGCTGCAGATCAAACGGCTGGAGGACGGCCTCACGCGTCGCCTGTTCGACCGTGACGGTCGAGAACTCAAGCTGACGTCCGAGGGCGAGGTACTGCTCACCTACGCGCGGCAGATCCTCAAGCTCGGGGGCGAGGTTCTGTCCAAGATCGTGACGCCGGAACTGACAGGCGTCGTCCGGCTCGGCACGCCGGAGGATTTCGCGACCACGCACCTGTCGGAGGTTCTAGCGTGCTTCGCCCGCGCCCACCCGCAGGTCGCGCTCGAAGTGAATTGCGACTTCACGGTCAACTTGCTCGATGACTTCTCCAAGGGCCGGTACGACATGATCCTGTTCAAGCGGGAGCCACAGGGACCGAGCGGCGGCACTAAGGTCTGGCGGGAGGTGCTCGACTGGGTCGCATCGCCGCGTCTGGTCGCGGAGGGCAACGGTCCGATCCCGCTCGTCCTGTCACCCGCGCCAGACGTCTACCGCAAGCGCGCGCTGTCGGCTCTCGACGCCGCCGGCCGGGACTGGCGCATCGTCTACACCAGCCCGAGCCTGGCCGGATTGCAGGCCGCCGTGCAGGCCGGGCTCGGGGTGACCGTGTTGCCGACGGAGATGGTCCCCGAGGACATGGTATCGGTTTCGGCTCGTCTTCGGCTGCCGAAGCTCTCCGATACGGAGATCGTCCTCTACCAGGCTCCCGGCCACGTCTCGCCGGCGGTGCAGCTTTTGTCGACGACGATTGTCGCGGCGTTGGAGCGTCGCGTCGCGGTCCCTGCGACGGTCGGCTCCTGACTTCGTCGGTCCTTGCTGGATTGCGTCAGATCAAGGTCCTCGCGAGGCCTTCGCGCCAAGCTGTGAGCTAGCCGGAACGGGGAAGGCGCACGCGGTCCCCTCTACGTGGGCCCTGGGCCGTTCCGCGTAAGCCGCCGCGCCCGCGAAGTCCCGCGGCGGGCTGCATGCATGGTCACCTTCCTCCGTCGCCATGATCAGTCGCGGTCCAGGCGCCGGCTTAGCGCAGGTCATATGGCTATGGGGTGTGAAGACGGGCGCCCCTCGCGCTCCTTGAGCCACATCAAAGCTTCGATGCGACATTGCCGGATGCTCGGCTTCAGGAGGTGGCAGGCCGTCTGCCGCCAAGGGCTCGGCATTCGGCGTGCCCAGTACCGGTGCCCCCGTCCCGTAAGGAGGCGACGATGCGAACCATCGAGAACCGAACCGAGGACATGATCCCGAACGCCCTCAATGCCCTACTCGGCGTCGCTCTGCTCATGATGCCCTGGTACCTGAGCCTCGGAAGCGAGACCGCCGCGGCCCGAAACGCTTTCGTGTGCGGGATGGCCATCGCAATTATCTCGGTGCTCGCCCTCAGCAAGTCCTACGATTGGGAGGAGTACATAAACCTCGCCGTCGGCCTCTGGGTGTCCATCGCCCCGTGGGCACTCGGCTTCGCGGACTCGGCCATACCAACATGGACGCACGTGGGGATCGGGCTTGCCGTCGCCGCCCTGGCCGCATTCGAGATCTGGCGGCTGTTCGTGTCGCCCCAGGCGCGCTCGGTCTGACCGACCGTCCGTCGCCGCAGCGGCCGCGCTGGTACCTCGCCCAGTGCGGCGGTAGCCGATCTCCCTAAAGCAACGCTACCCGGAGGCCGCCATGCCACTCGACCCGGTCGCGCTCGCCGCCGCGGCGACCTTTACGGCCGGCTGCGCCGGCATCCACGCCCTCCGCAGCCACGCCGACGTCGTCACGCTCGTCCTGAGCGGGCTGGCGTACGGGCTTACCACCGCCGTCGGCTGGATGCTCGCGGGACGCAACGGTCTGCTCCGTTTGTCCGACCCCGATCCCGCGTGGGCGCTCGTGGCGACCGCGGGCATCTGATCGCGGCCAGCGAGGCTACGTAGTTCCCCTTAAGCGGACCCGCTTAAGAGACTGACCGGAATTTCGTCGATCCACGACCGCCGCCAATCTCCTCCCACCGACGCAGGTGAGGAGCGAACCGATGAGCACCGAGCACACGGCACGGACGTCCACCCGGGTGCCGGTCGGCCATTCCGCTTCCGTCCCAGGCATCAACGAAAGCGTCCTTTTCGCCGGTTGCCCCGAGTTCATCGGTACGCCCTTCTCCTACGCCCGCGAGGAGGAGGTCTACGGCGAGGGCGAGGAAGCCGAGTTCGTCTACAAGGTCATCAGCGGCGCGGTGCGCACCCACAAGGTGCTAAGCGACGGCCGCCGCCAGATCACCGGCTTCCACCTGCCCGGCGACCTGTTCGGGTTCGAGCAGGGCGCGTGCAACCGTCACACCGCCGAGGCCCTGACCAATACCAAGGTGCTGATCTTCAAGCGGCGGCAGGTCGAGCGTGCCGCGACTGGAAGTGCCGAGGTCGCCTGCCAGCTCTGGGGTATGGCCACTAACGACCTGCGGCACGCCCAGGACCACATGCTGCTGCTCGGGCGCCGCTCGGCGGCGGAGCGCGTGGCGACTTTCCTCATGGAGGTGGACGAGCGCCTGGGCGGCACCGGGACGTTCGCCCTACCGATGACCCGGCGCGATATCGCCGACTTCCTCGGCCTGACCATCGAGACCGTCTCGCGCACGCTCTCGCAGCTTGAGGAGGACGGAGCCTTGCGGCGTGTCGGCGGCCGCCAGGTCATCCTGCGACGTGCCCGCCTCCGCCGCGTGGTCGAGGACTGAAGGGGTAACTGCCACCGAGGAGGTGTCGAAACACGGTTCCGCCGCAGCCCTCGCGATTGCAATTCCTCTGGCTGAGCTGCCCCAGCGCACGCCCGGTTTCGTCGGACCGCAATGGAGGCGATGCCCAACGGACTTGTGGATGCCTCTGGCAATCCGGGCCTGTCGGGCGAAGCTCCCCGCTGGCCGATGCAGGGTGCGGGCATCGGACTGAAGGGCGGATGTCCCCGGGCGGCGGAGGGATCAGCGCTCGCGGCGCGCCTGCCGCGCCATCGGTCAATGGGCAAGGAACAGCGGTACCGGGCTTCGCGTCAGGAGCGACCGCGTCACGCCGCCGAGGAACCATTCCTGCAGGCGCGAGTGTCGGTAGGCTCCCATCACCAGCATGTCCGCGCGGAACAGTCCAACTTGAGCCCTGAGCGTCTCCGCAACGTCAGCGACGACAGGCAGGACGTTCACCGAAACGTTCACGCCATGACGCGCGAGGTGCGGCGCGAATTCCACGCCGGCGGCCGAGGCCGACAAGTCCTTCTCGCCGACCACCGATACGATCTCGACCGCCTCGGCCGCGCGCAGGAACGGCAGCGCGTCGTTTGCGGCCCGGGCAGCCTGTGCGCTTCCGTCCCAGGCAACGACGACCCGCCGCGCGGAGAACGCCGAGCGGCCCGTCGGCACGACGACGAGCGGACGACCGCTCCCGAACAGAACCCCGTCGATCAGGTCGCGATCGAGATCCACCTCCCGCGTCTCGGCATCCAGGACGGTCAGGTCGGCGAGGCGGGCGCGGGCGGTTAGCCGCGCGACCAGGTTGGGGTAGGCGAGCGCGGGCGCTTCGGTCGTACAGGTCACGCCCGCCCTCGCTGCGTCCCCGGCGACGCGTTCGGCCACGGCTTGGGCCAGGATGCGCAGGCGGCGGTTCTCGCCCGCGACGAGGTCGTTGACGAACCCCAAACCCGCTCCGCCGACCATGGTCAAACGGCGGGCGGCGGACTGCACGGTCAGCTGGGCGCCCGCCGTGGCGGCGAGCATGAGGCCATAGCCGAGCGCCGTCTCGGGCTCGTCGCCGCGGCCCTCCTGGGTGACGGCGACCAGAATGTCACGGAATGCTGCGAGGGGGGAGGAGGATGGGAGGGCCATGGAGGGGTCCGGGCTGCCTTGTCGGCTAAGTCTTCATCGTAGCGGCGGACCTACCTTGATCCAGCGCAACGCCGGGTCTTCCGACGACCGCGGCCAGTCATTTGCAGCCGGCTCGGTCATGGCTTCCGGAATCGGGAAACGGCGCGCTCGACCGCCCTGGCGAGCGTCTCAAGCCGCGGCTTCAGAGACGGAACGTCCTCGCTCAGGAGGGCGAGGCCAAGTGGCAGCATCCAGAGGCCAAGGATGGGCAGGAACGACAGCAGGCCGCCTCCGATCAGCGCGAGCGCCGCCGCAAGCCGCACCGGGCGCCGCGATGGCTTTCTCAGCCAGGTGACCGCATCGCGCAGACGCGCGGGAAGGCGACCGGCCAGCCGCTCGACCCGTGCATCCCAATCCGCCGCAATCGGGTCCATCGCTATCCTGCTCCAGTGTGAAAGCTCGCAAAAATGCCCCCGTCGCTGGTGTCGAGTTCATCGGACATTAAACGGATCGGCCCTCGCGCGCGGACTGCTTGATTGCTCCTGCGACCAGGGTCGCGAATTGGACGGCCAGGAGCGGCGCGAGGCTCGCCGATAGAACGACTGCCCAGCCGTTCCAGCCAAGAGGGGCGAGGCCGAGCACGGTGCCGACGGAAGGAAGGTAGGTCGGTCCGACGAGGAGCGCCGTGCACAGGAGCAACGCGGCCCAGACCCAGGGATTGCGCATGACCTCGTTCCGGCAGGACTTCGAACCGGAGGCGCGCATGTTAAACACCTGCCAGAGCTGCGCGAAGGCTAGGGTCAGGAACGTGACCGTCACGATCGACGCTCGGTCGAAGGCGAGCCAGAGCTCGGCAACGGCCAAGGCGCCGAAGGTCGACGCCGTCATCGCGCCGGCGTGCAGGACGATCCAGCCCCATTGATTTCGCCCAAGGATGGGCTCCTTGGGGTCCCGCGGCGGCCGCTGGAGGATGTCGTCGCGACCCTCTCCCAACGCCAACGCGAATGCCGGGAAGACGTCGGTGACGATGTTCAGGTAGAGGATCTGCAAAGGCAGGATCGGCAACGGCAACGTCGACACGACCGCCAGCCCGACCACCATCGCCTCGCTCAAATTACAGGCCAGGAGGTAGGCGACGAACCGGCGGATGTTGTCGAAGATGATCCGCCCTTCCCGGATCGCGCCGACGATGGTCGGAAACGCGTCGTCGAGGAGGACCATTGCGGCGGCCTCGCGCGCCACGTCCGTCCCCCGTAGACCCATTGCGACACCGATGTCCGCCTGCCTCAGCGCGGGAGCGTCGTTGACGCCGTCACCGGTCATGGCGACCACCTCACCCATGTCCTGGTAGGCACGCACCAGCGCCAGCTTCTCGACCGGGCTCACCCGGGCGAAGACCGCGATGTCCTCGTGTCCGTTCGGCAGGCCGCCCGCGGTAGCCCCTTCCACAACGCGGTCTTCTGGTTGGGCGAGCCCGATTGCGCACGCGATGCTTCGCGCCGTGATGGCGTGGTCGCCGGTAACCATCACGACGCGGATGCCGGCAGCGCGGCAGGCTGCCAACGCCGCCGGCACGTCCTCCCGGGCGGGATCCTCCAACCCGACCAGCCCGAGGAACGTGAGGTCCTCGAACGGATGGATGTCCCTGTCGTCCGCCATCTTCTCGGCACAGGCGATGACCCGCAGGCCTCGTGCGCCGAGATCCTCGACGCGTCGCCGCCACAGGTCGCGGTCGTTGTGGTCGAGTAGGCGGTCGCACTCCCCAACGCCGGTGCGCCGCGAGGCGGCGAGCACGGCCTCGGGGGCGCCCTTGACCGCCACCCAGTAGCGTGGACCCGAAGGGTGGACGGTCGCCATCATGCGGGTGTCCGCCTCGAAGGCGTGCTTTTTCACCTTCGGCCACTCGTGCAGGAGGGCGTCGCGGTCGAGGCCCGCGGACCGACCCGCACGCAGAAGCGCCTGTTCCGTCGGGTCGCCGCTGCCCTCTCGGACGCCTGCTCCAAGGGCGGCATCGTTGCAGAGCACGGCGACGCGGAGCAGGCGTTGGGCTTCGCTGGACGCGTCGCAGCCTCCCTCGGATACGGGCAAATCGCCCGAGGGCGACGACAGGTGCCGCACCGTCATCCGGTTCTCGGTGAGCGTGCCCGTCTTGTCGGTCAGGATGAGGGTCGTGGCCCCGAGCGTCTCGACGGCCGAAAGTCGCTGGATGAGCGCGTTCCTGCACGCCATCCTCCACATTCCGCGCGCGAGCGTCAGGGTCGCCACGATGGGCAGCCCTTCCGGAATGGCCGCGACCGCCAGTGCGATGCTGGCTTCGGTCATCAGGCGGAGATCCTTCCCGGTCGCTACGCCGACGCCTGCGAGGAGAACGACCACCATCAGGACGAGCCAGACCATCTGCCGGGACAGGTGTTCCAGGCGACGCTCCAGTGGTGATCTCTCCGGTTCAGCCTGCTCCACGAGGCGGGAGACGCCGCCGAGCTCGGTTTCGGCGCCGGTCGCCACGACGATACCGGTACCGCTGCCGCGAGTGATCAATGTTCCTCGGAAGAGCATCGACGAGCGCTCGGCCAGGAGCGCGTCCGGAGCGACCGGGTCCGCCGATTTGTTCGCGGGCACGGATTCGCCCGTGAGCATCGACTCGTCAGCGCCCAGGTTGGAAGCCTCGACCAGCCGGATGTCTGCTGGGACCGCATCCCCGCCCTCCACCAGCACGATGTCGCCCGGGACGAGATCCTCGGCTGCCAGCACCCGGACGTACCCGTCTCGACGGACGCGAGACGAGTGCGTCCCGAGTGCCCGCAATCCCTCGACGGACCGCACCGCCCGCAGCTCGGTGAAGAAGCCGAGGCCGGTGTTGACGGCGAGGACCGCTACGACCGCGACCGCCTCCCGCCAATCGCCGAAGTAGAGCGCCAGTCCCCCGGCCGCAGCCAGCAGGTAGACGACGGGGCTCGCAAGCTGGTGCAGAAACAGGACGAGCGCGCCGGTCGGCTCCTTCGGGGCGATAACGTTTCGACCCGCCCACGAGAGCCGGCGCCGAGCCTCCGCTCCCGTCAAGCCCGCGTGCAGGCTCGTCCCGAAGCGCCCGGGAACGTCCCCGACCGGCATGGCGTGGGCTTGCTTCGCTCCCGGCCTGGCACGATGCGCCGCGACCTGCGCGTCGAACGGTGCTGGTTCGATGGCCAAGGCCGGTTCAAGCATGGCGCAGCCGGTCGAGGCATGCCGCGTTCGGGCAGAACTCCGGGTATGTGTCGGCGGCCTTCCCGGACCACAGCTCGCGCGTGCACCGGCTGCGCTCCGAGCAGCCCAGGCAGGCCGCCTCAAGTGCCCGCATGACCTCGGGCTCACGCCGCCGCACGGCCTCTGGGTCGAGGTTGAGGCTTCGCATCAGCCTCGCGACGCTGCAGACCTTCGCGGCGGCTTCCGGGGACGGAGTGACGGAGGCGACGACGTCGGCCTCCATCATCGTCTCCATCATCTCCGCGTCGATGTCCCTGAGCTCCCGGGCCGCCTTCAACAGGCAGCACCACTCGGTCATCGAGGCGGCGATGCCGAACGGGTCGAACGGTTCGGGTCTGTCGGCGGGTGCAGCCATTGAGGCCTCCTGAAAGCCCCTGCGTGCCCCACGGCGGTCGCGGCTTCCTTGACCCATCTCAACGCCGACAGAGCGGCCCGGGCGGATATCACGGTCGGCGCGGCAGCCTCGCGGCCCGCACCTTCGCGGGCCCCCACGAGGTCTGACCACCGCGACGCGTCGCTGTCAGATCGCGCAGTTTCCGAGATCGCCCTGCCCGAGGATCAACCCGCATGTCAGCCGTGGATCAGGACGCAGTCGTCGAGTTCCTGACACGCTGCCTGGCGTGCGCGGGAAAGGTGGACACCGCGACCACGCACATCTCCAAGCTCTTCCTGGCTGGGGACCGCGTGTTCAAACTCAAGCGCGCGGTCCGCTTCCCCTATCTCGATTTCTCCACGCCCGAGCGCCGGCTCGCGGCTTGTGAGGCGGAGGTCGCGCTCAACCGGCGCACGGCTCCCGCGCTCTATCTCGGAGCCCGGCGGATCACGAACGACCCGGGCGGGACACTGGCCTTCGACGGGGCCGGAGATCTCGTCGACGCCGTCGTGGAGATGCGTCGCTTCCCGGAGGCGGACCTGTTCGACGTCATGGCGCGCGACGGCCGCCTCGAACCCAGCCACGTCGCGGAGCTCGCGCAGGTCATCGCGACCTTCCATGCCAGCGCGGAGATCCACCAGGACGAAGGCGGGGCCGCCGCCATGGCGACGCTCGTCGACATGAACGAGGCCGCCCTCCGATCAATGCGGCTCCTCACGGCCGAGGGGACGGAGGCTCTCACGGCGCGGTTCCGGTCGCACCTGGCGCGGCACGCCCCCCTGCTCGATGCGCGCCGCACGGCCGGCAAGGTCCGCCGCTGCCACGGCGATATGACCTTGCGCAACATCTGCCTGTTCGAGGGAAGACCGACGCCGTTCGACTGCATCGAATTCAGCGAGACCATCGCGACGACCGATGTCCTGTACGACCTCGCCTTCATCCTCATGGATCTCTGGCACCGTGACCGCTTCGACCTCGCCAACCTCCTCCTCAACCGGTACCTCGATTTGGCGGACGAGACCGACGGGATCGGGCTGCTGCCGTTCCTGATGGCGTTGCGCGCGGTGATCCGCGCCCACGTCACCGCGGCGCAAGCGGCGGATGGAACCGGCGATGCCGCCGCCGAGAAGACGGCCGAGGCGCAAGCCTATTTGGTCCTCGCGGAGAGCCTGCTCACCGACAAGCCAGTCGTCGTCCTGGCAGTCGGCGGCTTCAGCGGTTCAGGCAAGTCGACCGTCGCGGTCGCAGTTGCCCCATGGATCGGGGCGGCCCCGGGTGCCCGGATCCTGTCGAGCGACCGCATCCGCAAGCGCCTGCTTGGCGTCGACGCCCTCACGCGGCTGCCGGCATCGGCCTATGCTCCCGCCGTGTCACGTCGGGTCTACGAGATCCTGCGGTCGGAGGCGGCACGAGTTCTGGCCGTGGACCATTGCGCCGTCGCCGATGCGGTCTTCGACCGCCCTGCGGAACGGGAAGGCATCGAGGCGGTCGCCCGGGACATTGATGCCGGGTTCCTCGGCGTCTGGCTGGAAGCGCCGGCCGCCACGCTCGCAAGCCGCATCGAGAAGCGCGTCGGTGACCCATCGGACGCGACGGCGGCAGTCCTGAAGGCCCAGGTCGCAAACGGTTGCGGCGCGCTCGCGTGGCATCGTCTTCAGTCAGACCTGCCGCTGGACATCCTGCGCTCCACTGTCCTGTCTCTCGACGGGAGCGTCGGCGTGACGGGGCAGCCGACCGCCCGTCCTCCTCAGGCGGCCCCGAGATCCGGCCAGGGACGGTCGAGAGGGGCGCGCACCGGCGTCCGTTGACGCACGTCAAGGCGATGCCAGACGCGCATAGCCACCCTGAAGGCACATCAGCAATCCGGGCCAGACGATGCCGTTCAGATCGACCGAAGGCGAGCCGGCACGCGACCGGTCAACGCCCGGTCGCGGTGTCGCGTGCTTGATCGTCGGGTTGGCCGGGTTAGCCGGGATGGTCGGCACGGCCCTCGTGACGCCGGCCTCACCCGATGCCGTCGTTTGGCCCGACCGTGCGCGCGAGTCCTCGTATCGGGACCTGCTCGCCTTCGGGGCTGCGTTCCACGTCGTCCGGACACGAGCGGTCGACATGCCAGCCGACAGCCGCTTGGTCGACGCGGCCATCGCCGGGATGGTCGCCTCTCTGGACCGGCATTCACGCTACCTGACGGCGACCGAGTTTCGCCGGCTCGATGAGCAGAATACCGGGAGCTACGTCGGCATCGGCGTGGAAGTCGAGGCAGGTGGGCGGGTTCGGAGCACGCTTCCCGGCGCCCCCGCGGCGCGAGCCGGCTTGAAGCCCGGAACCGTGATTGAGCGCATCGATGGCGACGCCGTCGAAGGCCTCGGGGTCGACCAAGTCGCCGAGCGCTTGCGGGGCGAGCCGGGCTCCACGGTGCGCCTCCAGGTCGTGCAAATGGAGGCGCCTGCCCCGGTCGACGTGATCATGACACGGGAACGGCTGCCACTGCACCCGGTCCGCATACGGGTCCTGGATGCCATCGCCTATGTCGGTGTCGATCACTTCGACGAGTTCACCACTGGCAGGCTGGTCAGCGCGGTCGAGACCCTGAAGGCCCGCATTGGCCGGGACCGGCTCCGCGGCTTCGTGTTGGACCTTCGCGGCAACCCAGGCGGCCTTGTTGTGCAGGCCGTCGCGGTGGCCGGAGCCTTCCTTGGGCACGGTGAGATCGTGCGCCTGGTCGGACGCGGTCCCGACAAGGTCGAGCGGTTCGCGTTGGACGGGACCGGAGGTGACTTGATCGATGGACTTCCGCTCGTCCTGCTCGTGGACGGCGGCACGGCCTCCGCGGCCGAGATCGTCGCCGGTGCGCTGCAGGACCACCGACGCGCGACCGTCATCGGCACGCGCACCTACGGCAAGGGCGCCGTTCAGACCACCTACGCGCACCGGGACGGGCGCGGTCTGCGGCTGACCACGGCCTGGGTCGTCACGCCCGCAGGCCGCCGCGTGGAAGGCAACGGCATCGAGCCCGACGGCGTAGTGCCGGAGGACGCAACCGCGGCGGAGAATAACGGAAGGCCGTCGGAGAGGCCGTACGGGAGCGGCGGGTCAATGCAGGATGGCATCGTGGAGGATGGCTTTATCGACCCGTCGCCGGACCGGCAGCTGACCGCCGGCCTGAAGTACCTACGGGCCGCCGGCCAGGGCGGCGGCTTGATCCAGCGCAACGACCCCATCGCCCGCCGATGATGTCGTCCGTCATGAGCGGAAGGCGATGGACCTGCACCCATGGAAATGACAGCGATCCCGGTCCTCGCCCGGGACATCTCCTCGCTGCCGGACCAGCCGCCCTCCGTGTCCGCCGCGACCTTCTGGACGCGCGGATCCGAGGCGCTCTGCGCCGAGCTCGGGTGCGGGCTCGACGGGCTCGGCTCCGCCGACGCGGCGCGCCGGCTCGAACGCTACGGGCCGAACAGCGACGCCGGTGCGCAGGCCGGTGGCGCTCTGCGAGCGGTGCTGTGCCGCCTGCTCGAACCGCTCGCCTTGATCCTGCTCGCGGCCGGGCTCGTGTCGGTGGCGACCGGCGACGTCGTCGGAGGCGCGATCATCGTCGCCATCCTGGAGTTGTCCGTCGGTCTCGACACCGTGCAGGAGGGTCATGCGACGAGGGCCGCGGAGGCTCTGCGCCACGCGGTGGCGCTGAAAGCCGAAGTACGGCGCGACGGCCGCTTCGTCACCGTCCCGGTGGAACAGGTGGTCCCGGGCGACCTCCTGCGCGTTCGAGCCGGCGACATCGTTCCGGCAGACGCCGTCATCATCGAGAGCGATGCGTTCACGGCTGCCGAAGCCGCGCTGACCGGTGAGCCCTACCCGGTCGAGAAGCGCCCCGGACCGGTGACGGCCTCCGAGCCGGCTGAGGCCTCGAACGCCCTCTTCCGCGGCGCCGTCGCCCAGACGGGCGAGGCGACCGCCCTCGTCGTCGCGACCGGTCGGTCCACGATGTTCGGCGCGGCAGCCTCAATGCTGGCCGAGGCTCAGGCATCTTCGCCCTTCCAGCGCGACCTGCACGCGTTCGGGCTCGTCGTCGCACGGCTCACCATCGGCTTGGTGCTCGCCGTCCTGGCGTTCCGTGTCGTCCTCGGCCGGCCGGTGCTCGATTCGCTCCTGTTCGCCGTGGCCCTCGCCGTCGGCCTGACCCCGGAGCTCCTGCCGATGGTCACCACCGTGACGCTCTCCCGGGGCGCGCTGCGCATGGCGGCGCGCAAGGTCATCGTGAAACGCCTGGCCGCCATCCACGACCTCGGCGCGATGACCGTGCTCTGCACCGATAAGACCGGGACGTTGACCTCCGCCGAGATCGCATTGGCGCGCAGCCTCGACCCGGCGGGCCGGGAGAATGCGCGGCCGGCGCAGCTCGCGGCCGTCGCCGCCGACCTCGGCGGCGACCGTGGTTCGCTCGACGCCGCCTTGGCCAACGCTTATCCGAACGCCGGGCAGGGGTGGGTCCTCTCCGGCCGTAGGGCGTTCGACTACGGGCGCCGCACCGGGTCGGTCCTCGCACCGGGACCGGAAGGGACGCTGCTGATCCTCAAGGGCGCCCCGGAAGCCGTCCTCGCGCTGTGCACCGCGCGCCGTGCCGTCGAGCGGACGGAAGCGATGGACCCTGCTGCGCGCGAAGAGGCCCTCGGGCAGGTCCGGACGCTGGCAGAAGACGGACTGCGCAGCATCGCCGTCGCCACGCGGGTTTGGTCCGGGCCTGTGACACCGCCCGAGGCCGCGGACGAGGTCGACCTCGTCTTCGAGGGATTCTGTGCCTTCGCCGATCCGCCGAAACCCACGGCGGCGGCCGCCATCGCGCGGCTCGCGCGGGCGGGCGTGCGCCTGAAGATCCTGTCCGGCGACGATCCTGTGGTCGTGCGCCGGCTCGCAGGCCTCGTCGGGCTGCATGCCGGCACGGTCCTGTCCGGCCCCGAGGTCGCGGCGCTCAGCGACGCGGCCCTCGCGGTGCGGGTCCGGAAGATGGACGCCTTCGGGCGGCTGACGCCCGACCAGAAGGCGCGCGTCGTGCGCGCGCTCCAGGCCAAGGGCGCCGTCGTCGGCTTCCTGGGCGACGGCATCAACGACGCGCCGGGTCTCGCGCAGGCCGACATCGGCCTCTCGGTCGACGGCGCGACCGGTGTGGCCCAGGCCGCCGCCGACATGATCCTGCTCGCCTCCGACCTGGAGGTCGTCGCCGACGGCGTCGAGGAGGGACGGCGGACCTTCGCCAACATCCTGAAGTACGTCCGCATGGGGGCGAGCTCGAACTTCGGCAACATGCTTTCCATGGCGGTCGCCTCGGTGGCGCTGCCATTCCTGCCGATGCTGCCGACGCAGATCCTCCTCAACAACCTGCTCTACGACCTCTCAGAGGTCGGCATCCCGTTCGACCGGGTGGCCCCGTCCGCGACCGCCCGGCCCCAGGTCTGGGACATCGCGACCGTACTCCGTTTCGCCGCGGTGATGGGGCCCCTGTCGTCGCTGTTCGACCTCCTGACCTTCGGTGTGCTGCTCCTCGTCTTCGGCGCCTCGGCCGAGGAGTTCCGCACGGCCTGGTTCCTGGAGTCGATGGCGACGCAGATCCTGGTGATCTTCGTCATCCGGACGAGCGGGCGTCCCTGGGAGGACCGTGCGAGCGCGGCGCTGGCCGGTTCATCGCTCGCCGCACTCGCGGCCGCGCTGGCTCTTGCCTTCTCGCCGCTGGGAAGCTGGTTCGGCTTCCAGGTCCCAGACCTGCCGATCCTGTTCGCCATCGGGCTGATCACCCTCGCGTACTTAGCGGCGGTCGAGGCCGTGAAGCCATGGGTCGTCCGCCCGCGGCGACGCATTCAGGGTTGACGTCCGTGAGCTTGATCTGCCTCAAGGCTGGCCGCCGGGACCGGTCGAACAATAGCTGATCGGCCGCCGGTACGGTCCGGCGCCGCACCGGGTTGGAGGCTTCAATGACCACGACGTTCGACGAGCGCGAGCGGGCCGCCGAGCGCCGCTTCGTCCAGGAGGAGGAGGCGCGCTTCCATGCCCGTAACCGGCGCAATCGGCTCCTGGCGACCTGGGCCTGTGAGCGGATGCGCCTAACCGGCACGGCGGCCGAGGGTTACGTCATGTCCTTCGCCGAGGGCGCGGTCGTGACCAACGACGAGACGCTGATCGCGAGGCTTCAATCCGACCTGAAGGCCGCCGGCATCGAGGCGACGGTAGATCGCCTGCGCACGGAGATGACCCGGTGCGCCGCGCTGGCGCAGGCCGAGCGGCGCGTCGAGGTTGCGCTGGATCAAGGCACCTTCGTCTAGGCCGCGCAGGATTACCCGGCAGCCACCCCGCACCGATTGGACACATGCCATGAGGAAGGATGCCATGACCGACAAGGATCTGCGCCGCGACGTGCTCGACGAGCTAGACTTCGACCCCAGCCTCGACGCAGGCGCCATCGGCGTCGCCGTCTCGAAAGGCGTCGTGACCCTGACCGGCCACGTCGGCAGCTACGCCGAGAAGGTCGAGGCCGAGCGCGCCGTTCGCCGCGTTCGGGGCCTGCGCGCTATTGCCCAGGAAATCGAGGTCCGCTACGCCGACGACAAGAAGGTCGCCGACGACCAGATCGCCGCCCGCGCCCTGGCCATCATCGACTGGTCGGTGCACCTCCCGAAGCAAGCCATCCAGGTTAAGGTCGCCGGCGGCTGGGTCACGCTGACCGGCACGGTGGACTGGCAGTACCAAGTGGCGGGCGCCGAAGCGGCGGTCCGGAAGCTGTCGGGCGTGCACGGGGTGACGAACCTCGTCGAGGTCAGGCCGCGGGTTTCGCCGACGGCGGTCAAGGACAAGATCCTGGAGGCGTTCAGGCGCAGCGTCATGTTCGAGGCCGACGGGATCAAGGTCACCGTCGCCGGCGACAAGGTCACGTTGGAGGGCGCCGTGTCGGCCTGGGCGGAGCGGGACGCCGCCGAACGGGCTGCCTGGTCGGTCCCGGGCGTGCGTGCCGTCGAGGACCGCATCGTCGCCCTGAGTTGAGGAGAGACCATGTTCCACGGCACATGCTCTCGCGGCGGCGCCACGATGGAGACGAAGGCTGAGCGGCTATCCCTCCCGCTCGGCGTTGCGGGGATCCTCCTTGGCCTGTGTGTTCCGCCGCCGGTGCTGGGACAAGACGCCGACGGCTCGGGATTGAACCGGATTGCATCGAGCCGCTCCGAATAGGTGACCAAGAGCGGCGAGACGGTGCCGAGGCCGGACAAGCTCTACCTCGGGCCGGGCAGCGACATCCAGCGGCGGACGCGCGAACAGGAGCGCGACGATGCGGTCACGCGGGGCATCTGTGCCGGTTGCCTGCGCTGACGCCGGACCCTCCGTTTGCGCCACGGCGGTGGCGCCACATCGAGGATCCGCCTGACAGGTGCTCTGCGTCCGGTTTCTCGAGACGCACATCGTCCTGAAACGAGGAGGCTCGCAATGGCTCAAGGAACGCATGGAGCGGACACCATCGCCCCGGGGGTGGGACCGCGTACGGGCAAACCGAGCGCGCCCGCCACGCTGCAGCGCGTGACCCTGACCCTGGCGCGCTGCCCGGAGCATCCCGACGGCAGCGGCGGACGGGGCTACGAGATCGTGGCACCGCTCGGACCGGACGGCCGCCTCGACGCGGCGCTATGGCGGGAAACCCGGGACCATTGCCGCGCTCGCCGGTTTTGGATCAGAGAGCGCGACCGGCATGGCCGGCTCGTGCACCGCGCCGGCGGCGAGGGCGGCGCGACCTGGCTGATCGACTATGACGACCGCACCGACGAGGACGACGAGCCCGGCTATCGCCTCGGTACCCATGCCCTCGTCGAAGGCGAGTACGTCTCGATCCGCGATGCCGGCGACGGAACCGAGCGCACTTTCCGGGTCGCTCACGTCAGCCGCGTCGAGGCAAGGATCAAGTCATGACGCGCGGGTCGTCGGACCTTCCGGCGCGCCCTCCGTCCTCGGAGTTCGACCTCGCCGAGAATGCCTTGCTGACGCTCTGGCGCACGTTCTGGCTCGACCTCCCGCTGGCCTGGGCGAGCGAAGTCGACCGACTCCTGTACCGATGGATACAGCCTGCAGATACCGGGAATCGTCTTCTCGTCGGCGATGGCGGAAACGCGGATCGTATCTGCGAGGTGGAGGACAGTGAGCGTCAGTGACTGCCGATATTGGGTTGGAACCCGGTCAAGCCATGCAATCGATCCTGACCGTCAAGCCAGCCCGCGGTGGCGTTCGGCGTAGTGTGGAGACGCGGGAAAGCCGTCCGCACCACGATAGCCTGCTTTGGCCTGCCCCGACGGATGTCCAACCGGCATCGGATCCGCCGAGGCGGATGGATCATGTGGTCGCCTCGCTCACCTCCTGTCGCATCGGCGTCATCCCGCATGATGCCTTCAAACGCCTCATGGAGCGGCATCCGCGCATCGGCCGCATGGTGCAGATCGAAACGGTCGTCGAATTGGCCACGGCCCGTCGCTGGCTCCTGAACGCCGGCCATCGCCAAGCGTACGAGGGGATGGCGCACCTGGTCTGCGAACTCTTCACGCGGGCGGCAGCCGCCGGCTTGGCCAAGGCGTCCAGATTTCACATGCCGTTGACGCAGACGGAACTCGACAGCGCCCTCGGCCTGACGTCGGTCCATGCGAACCGTATCGTGAAAAGGCTTACCTCGGCCAACCTCATGTCGTGGCGAGGCCGGTGGATCACCATCGAAGACTGGAATGGGTTGACGGAGGTCGCCGAGTTCGACCCCGCCTAACTCAGGCCGGAGCGCGCGACGCCCTGACCGAACAGGTCGGAAGGCGCCGGCGATGCTTTGGCGATAGGCGCGCTCACGACGGCCCCAGCGCATCGGTCACCGACAGGGCGATCTCGCGCTCCTCGTTCGCGGGCGCGATGCGCACCGCGACCGCCGAGCCGGACGCCTCGATCTTCGGGCTGCCGCCGGCGTTGGCCACTTCGTCGAGCGCGACGCCTGCGAAAGCAAGCCCCCGGCAGACGTCGGCGCGAATCTGCGCGGCGTGCTCGCCGATCCCGCCGGTGAACACGAGGGTGTCGACCCCGCCAAGGGCGGCGATCAGCGAGCCCGCCTCGCGCACGATCCGGTAGGTGAACAGATCCAGGGCCTCACGCGCGGCAGAGGCGTCGCTCGCCTCCAAAACCTGCACGTCGTCGCTGATGCCGGAGACGCCGAGGAGGCCCGACCGCGCGTTCAGGAGATCGGCCACCGCGTCGGCCGACAGGCCACGCTCCCGGATCAGGTACAGAACGAGGCCCGGGTCGACCGCCCCGCTGCGGGCGCCCATCATCAGCCCGTCGAGCGTGGTGAAGCCCATGGTCGTGGCGACGCTTCGCCCGTCCCGGATCGCGCACAGGCTCGCCCCGTGCCCGAGATGGGCGGCCAGAATCCGCCCTTTCGGGTAAGCCCGGGTGAGATGGGCGTAGGACAGGCCGTGGAAGCCGAAGCGCACGAGGCCGTCGTCGATGAGGGCGCGCGGCAGCGGGTAGAGTTGGGCCAACCGGTCCTGTGTCCGATGGAAGGCGGTGTCGAAGCAGGCAACCTGCGGCAGATCCGGCCAGACCTCCCCGAACGCGCGGATGCAGGCGAGCGCCTGCGGCTGGTGCGCGGGCGCGAGCGGAATAAGCCCCTCAAGCGCCGATAGGATCTCCGCGTCGAGCCGCACCGGCGCCGCGTGATGCAGGCCGCCGTGGACGACGCGGTGCCCCGCCGCGGTCGGTGCCGCGGGAAGTCGCGCGAACAGCCAGCGGGCTGCGGCGGCATGGTCGCCCGCCGGGGGACGCTCGCCCGCAACGGCGACGCTGTCGATCGAGAGTTTCGGTTCATGCGCGATCCCGGCGACGTGCGCTCGCCAGGCCGGCCCGTCCGCGCCCCGCTGGAACAGGGCGCAGCGCAGGCTGGAGGAGCCGGCGTTGAGGACGAGGATCATCGCCCGACCTCAATTTACGACCGCCCACCCGTCCACCGTCCCCGCCTGCCCAGGCTTGGCCGTGTCGGTCGGGCCGCACTGCATGATGTCGCCCTCGATCCGGCGGTCGTGATCCCCGGGGGCGTGCCGTTCCGGCCAGGTCCAATCCCGCACCTCAGGCAGATCGTCGCCGGTCTGACGGACATATGCGCGGTGCGCGGCCAGCGCGTCTCGGAGCGCCTCCTCGGCGTGCTCACCCCGGGCGCCCAGCCGCGGCGCGGCGCGCAGCGCGGCCTGCGCGAGGTGGAACCGGTCGAGCCGATTCAGCACGCACATGTCGAAGGGCGTCGTCGTCGTGCCCTCCTCGATGAAGCCGTGGACGTGGAAGTTGCCGTGGTTCGTCCGCTTGTAGGTCAGTCGGTGGATGAGCCACGGATAGCCATGATACGCGAACACCACCGGACGGTCCCGGGTGAACAGGCTGTCGAAGGTCGGGTCGTCGAGGCCGTGCGGATGCGTCTCGGGCGCCGGCAGCGTCATCAGGTCGACGACGTTCACCACCCGGATGCGCAGTTCAGGAACGTGTCGACGGAGCCAGTCCACCGCGGCGAGGGTCTCCTGCGTCGGCACGTCCCCGGCGCAGGCCATCACCAAGTCGGGCTCCGTCTCGCCCTCGTTCGAGGCCCATTCCCAGATGCCGACGCCGGCCGCACAGTGTGTGACGGCCTCGTCCAGGGTCAGCCACTGGAGGGCGGGTTGCTTGCCGGCCACGACGACGTTGATGCGGTCATAGGTCCGGAGGCAGTGGTCCGTGACGCACAGAAGGGTATTGGCGTCCGGCGGCAGGTAGATCCGCGCCGTGTCACCGCGCTTGTTCGCCACGAAGTCGATAAAGCCCGGGTCCTGGTGGCTGAAGCCGTTGTGGTCCTGCCGCCAGACGTGGGACGAGAGCAGGATGTTCAGGGACGGCACCGGCCGGCGCCAGGGCAGGTCGCGCGAGGACTTCAGCCACTTGGCGTGCTGATTCACCATCGAATCGACGACGTGCGCGAAGGCCTCGTACGTCGCGAACAGGCCGTGGCGTCCGGTGAGCACGTAGCCTTCGAGCCAGCCCTCGCAGAGGTGCTCGCTCAGCACCTCCATGACCCGGCCGTCGCGCAGAAGGTGATCGTCGCCCGGCAACATCGCCTGCTGCCAGGCGCGGCCCGTCACGTCGAACACCGCGTCCAGCCGGTTTGAGACGGTCTCATCGGGACCCACGATCCGGAAGTTGCGGGCGTCCTTGTTCAGGGACAGGACCTCCCGCAGGTAGCCGCCGAGCGTGCGGGTGGCCTCGGCTCGGGAGCGGCCGGGTCCCGGCACGGGGACGGCGCAGTCCCGCAGGTCCGGCAGCCGCAAGGACGCGCTCTTGTGCGCGTTGGCGTGCGGGTTGGCCGAGATGCGCCGCGGCCCCTTCGGTGCCAAGACGGCGAGTTCCGGTACGAGCGAGCCGTCCTCCGCGAACAGCTCCTCCGGCCGGTAGGAGCGCATCCAGTCTTCCAGGATCGCGCGGTGCTCCGGGTTCTCCCGCGTAGCCGCGACGGGAACCTGATGCGAGCGCCAGGTTCCCTCGACCGGCTTGCCATCGACGGCCTTCGGTCCCGTCCAACCTTTGGGGCTGCGCAGCACAATCATCGGACAGCGCGGTAGCCGGACCTTGCCGCAGCGCGCGGAGTGCCGGATGGCTGCGATCTCGTCGAGGACCGCGTCGAGGGCCGCCGCCATGGCCTGGTGCATGGCGGCCGGTTCGTCGCCCTCGACGAAGGTCGGCTCGTAGCCGTACCCGACGAGGAGGTTGCGAAGCTCGTCCGCGGGCATCCGGGCGAGGAGCGTCGGGTTGGCGATCTTGTAGCCGTTGAGGTGCAGGATCGGCAGTACGGCTCCGTCGGTGGTCGGATTCAGGAACTTGTTGGAGTGCCAGGACGCGGCGAGTGGCCCCGTCTCCGCCTCGCCGTCGCCGACCACGCAGGCGACAATCAGGCCGGGGTTGTCCAGGGCTGCGCCGAACGCATGGGCTAGGGAATAGCCGAGCTCGCCGCCCTCGTGGATGGAGCCAGGCAGCTCCGGCGAGGCGTGACTCGGGATGCCCCCGGGAAACGAGAACTGCCTGAACAGACGCTCCATCCCTTCCGCGTCCCGCGCAACGTCGGGGTAGATCTCGCTGTAGGTGCCCTCCAGGTAGGCGTTGGCGACGAGCCCCGGCGCGCCGTGACCCGGTCCCCAGACCGCGATCATGTTGAGGGCGCGCTGCCGTATGATCCGGTTCAAGTGCGCGTAGATGAAGTTGAGGCCCGGCGTCGTTCCCCAGTGGCCGAGGAGCCTTGGTTTGACGTGCTCGGGCTTCAGCGGCTCTCGCAAGAGCGGGTTGGCCATGAGGTAGATCTGGCCGACCGACAGGTAGTTCGCGGCCCGCCAGTAGGCGTGGATCCGCTGCAGGCTGTCGGGTCCGAGTGGCCCCGGCACGAAGGTTAGGTCGTGACCGTCGTCCGCACGGCCGCCATCGCGGCGTTCCTGGCGGGTCTTCGTCGGCTCGCGCCTCGCGTCCATGTCGGCCTCCCGGTTGCGGATCCCGGACGACCGTGCAGGCAGCCGAGGCCGGCCGCGTTGAGTTGGATCAAGGCGGCTCTCCGGTAGGCCGGCAGGATGCCTTCCGTCAGCAGGACGGGAGCGAACGATGGCCCTGGTACTTCGAACCACCTTCATCACGACGGTACGCCGCGCGCGGGTGCCGGTCATGCTGGCCCCGACGAACGACGCCGAACCCCGGGTCGTCACGGACGCGGCGCGCTACCGGTCCATCGGCAGCCTGCAGGCGCTGGCGCTCGCCATCGCGGCCTCGGTGGCGACGCCGGCGCTGCTTTGGCTGGCTCTCTGATCAAAAACCCCGGCGAACCGAGGAGACCCGCGATGGACGATATCACCGTACGCCGGCACGTGCTCGACGAGTTGGAATACGCCCCCATGGTCGACGCGGCGCAGATCGGCGTCGCGGTCGACGACGGCGTCGTGACGCTGACCGGGCACGTACGGAACTACGCCGAGAAGGGCATCGCCGAGCGCGTCACGCTCCGGGTGCGCGGCGTCCGGGCCGTGATCGAGCGGATCGAGGTCCGGTATCTAGAAAATCCGCGCGTCGGCGACGAGGCCCTGGCCGAACGCTGCGCCCGGGTTCTGGAGTGGGATGTGCAGATCCCGGAGCGGTCGGTCTCGCTCAAGATCGAGAAGGGCTGCGTCACGCTCGAAGGATGCGTGCCGTACTACCACCAGAAGGCGGCGGTCGATAAGGCGCTGCGGCGGCTTGCCGGGGTCACCGACATCGTCAACCTCATCACGGTGAAGCCGCCGGTCCAACCCACCGAGGTCAAGGACAGGATCCTCGCCGCCCTGAGGCGCAGCGCCCGGGACCCGGACACGATCCGCGTCCACGTGGACGGGGACAGGGTGATCTTGGACGGCTGCGTCGACGTCTGGAGCGAGCGCAAGCTCGCCGAGCGTGCCGCGTGGTCGGCGCCCGGCGTCCGCGCCGTCGAGGACCGCCTGACGCTCGCATAACTGGGGGTGCCGATGCTGGCGATGGTCCTGCGTGAGATCGGCGGTCCTCTCCTACCGGAAGAGAGGCCCGACCCAATCCCCGGCCCCGGCGAGGTCCGCATCCGGGTGGAGGCCTGCGCGGTCTGCCGGACCGACCTCCACGTCATCGACGGCGAGCTTCCGCAGGCCGTCTACCCCATCGTGCCCGGCCACGAGGTCGTCGGCATCGTCGAGGCCGTCGGCGAGTGCGTGACCGATCCGGCACCGGGTCGGCGCGTCGGGATGCCCTGGCTCGGGCACGCCCGCGGCCACTGCCGCTACTGTCAGACCGAGCGGGAGAACCTGTGCGATGCCCCCGGCTTCACCGGCTGCACGCGCGACGGCGGGTTCGCGACCCGTCTCCTGGCCGAGGCGGCCTTCACCGTCCCGCTCGACATGAGCCTGGACCCGGTCGCGAGCGCGCCGCTCCTCTGCGCAGGGCTGATCGGCTGGCGCACGCTGCGGATGGCGGGGGACGCCGACACTGTGGGCCTGTACGGCTCCGGGGCGGCCGCGCACATCGTCGCTCAGGTCTGCCGCTGGCAGGGCCGCCGCGTGTTCGCGCTCACCCGGCCCGGCGACCGGAAAGCCCAGGATTTCGCCCGCTCCCTTGGGGCTGAATGGGCCGGCGGATCGGACGGGGCGCCGCCCGAGCCGCTGGACGCGGCCTTGATCTTTGCACCCGACGGCCGGCTGGTGCCGACCGCGCTCGCGGAGTTGCGCAAGGGTGGATGCGTGGTCTGTGGCGGCATCCACATGAGCGACATCCCGCGCTTCCCCTACGAACTGCTCTGGGAGGAGCGTTCGGTGCGCTCGGTGGCAAACCTCACCCGCGCGGATGCGCGCGGCTTCTTCGAAGTCGTGCCGCGGGCCGGCATCGTCACCCGCACCCGCATGTTCCCGCTCGTCCAGGCCAACGCGGCGATAGCCGCCCACCGGTCCGGCGCCCTCCAGGGCGCCGCCGTTCTCGTGCCCTGAACCGGTCTCGTCCGCTGCATTTGGACTGCCCATCGAGTGCCCTTGCGATGGATCAAGGTCGTCCCCGCGAACCGGGGCCAGAGTACCTCCATCGCGCCGGCAGCCCGGCCAAGGGAGGTGGTCATGAAGATTTCCAACATCATGGTCTCGGTCGACCTCGGGCCCGCGGCGGCGGACCGAGTCCAATTGGCGGCCGGCCTCGCCCAACGGTTCGGGTCCAAGCTGACCGGCGTCGCCGCACGTCCGGTCCTCGGACCCATGCCGGTCGGCGACATGCTGGAGGTCGAGCGTGTCTGGGCCCTTGAGGAGCGCCTGACCGACGAGCAGCTCGCGGAGGCCAAGGCCCTTTTCGAGCGCGAGGCCGGGCAGGCGCCTAGGACGAGCTGGCGCTCCGCACCGACCGATCCGTTGGCTTTCCTCGGTGCGCAGGCGCGCACCGCCGACCTCGTGGTCGTCGGCCGACAGGGACCTGCGGACGGTGATCCCGGTCCGATGGCGGCCTCGACCGGGGGGCTGCTCATGGAGGTGGGGCGTCCGGTGCTGGTGGTCCCGCCGGGCATCGAGCACCTCGCGGTCCAGCGGGTCGTGGTGGCTTGGAAGGATACGCCCGAGGCCCGTCGAGCCCTGCACGACGCTTTACCGTTCTTGAGACAGCCCGAGCAGGTTTGCGTGGTGGCCGTGGGACCGGACGCGCAGCACGTGGGCGCCGAGGGCGCGGCCGAGTACCTGTCCGGGCACGGAATCAAGGCCACGACCCACCTACTGCGCAAGCCGGAGATCGGCCCCGCGGACGAGATCCTTCGGTTCGCCCGGCGGGAGGACGCGGACCTCATCGTCATGGGAGCCTACGGGCATAGCCGGCTGCGCGAGTGGGTCTTCGGCGGCGCCACTCGCGACGTCCTGCAATCGACCCCCGTCTGCTGCCTGATGAGCCACTGATGCGCTCGGCGACCACCATCTACGCGGGCGCTCTGGTGCTGCTGACCATCCTTATCGGCACCGGCTCCGCCCAGGCCTGGGACCGGCAGGTCAAGCAGGGCGAGTCCCTCGCCAGGACCAACTGTGCCCGCTGCCACGCCGTCGGGCGTGTCGGGACGAGCCCGCTGCCCGCCGCGCCACCCTTCCGCGAGTTGCACAAGCGCTACCCCGTCGAGGATCTCGGCGAGGCGCTCACGGAAGGCATCCGCACCGATCATCCGAGCATGCCCGAGTTCCGGTTCGACCCTGACCAGGCGCAGGACCTGATCGCCTACATGAAGTCGCTCGAACGCTGAGGGAGAGCCTCGATGTACCTCCGCTGTCTTCTCGTCCCCACAGCCCCAGGCATCGACGCCACCCGCCGCCTGGACGCGGCCCTGCGCCTCGGGCGGCGCCTGCACGCGCACATCGGAGTCGCCTTCATGGCGCCGGACCCGGGTTATGTCATGGCCAGCATGGCCGGCATGGTCGGCATAGCCAGTCTGGCCAGCGTCATGCCGATGGACTGCGCGACCATCGAGGCCATCCAGCGGGGCGTGCGCGAGGCCGCGGCCGAAGGCAAAGCGGCGCTGGAAGCCTGGTGCGGACGCGAGGGCGTGCCGCTGGTCGACAAGGCCGCGCGCCTGGATGCCACCTTCGCGACCTGGACGGAGCTGTCGGGCGAGGTCGAGCCGCTCCTGACGCTGGCCGGGCGAGTGAACGACTTGATCATCGTCGACCGACCCGATCCGGCGCGCTCGTTCACCGGGCGGGCGCTCGACACGGCCCTGTTCTCGGTCGGACGACCGACGCTGATGGTTGGCGAGGGAGTCCCGTACGACCTCCTCGACCACGTCGTGATCGCCTGGAACGGCAGTCTCGAAGCGGCACGCCTGATCGGGCAATCCATCACGCTGCTGCACGAGGCCGTCCGCGTCACGGTCGTGCATGCGCGGACGGAACGCTTCGAGGAGACGCGGGCCGCGGACCTGTGCGCCTACCTGCGCTGGCACGGGATCGTGGCCGAGGCCGTCACCCTGCCGGTCGGGGATGGGATCTCGGTCGGCGCGGCCATCCTGGACGAGGCCGGGCGCCGGAACGCCTCCATGCTGGCGATGGGTGCCTACACCCACAGCCGCGTGCGCGAGTTCCTGCTCGGTGGCGTCACCCGGCATGTGGTCGAGCACGCGCGCATCCCGGTACTCATGGCCCACTGACGTATCGCGCTTGCGGGACGGCCTTGCTGGGGTCGTCCCGTCGCGAGACCTTGGCGGCCCCGCTCTCAACGCCTCGGGTCGTGGCAGTGCATGCGAGGAGGCGCCGTGCCGCAATCCAGGCTGCAAGTCTGGTGGGGCTTGCAGAACCACTGCAGGGCCCCGCTTCTCAGGCAGGACCCTCCGCAATGCCGATGGGGCGCGTTTGCAGGCTCGACGAACGTGCCTTTCGCATCAGGCGAGTCGGCCCTCGGTCGCGCCTGCGTTGGCGACGCGCTTACCACGACCGCGGCGAGAATCAGGAGGGCTGCACATGACGTGGTGCTGCGCATGATGCCGGGCATCAATGGCTCATCAGGCAGCAGAGAGGGGCATAGGACAGCAACTCCCGAGTGACGCCGCCGAACGCCCACTCGCGGAGGCGCCCGTGACCGTAGGCGCCCGCGACGATCAGGTCGGCCCCGTGCTCGGTGGCCGCTTCGACGAGTGCCTCGGAGGTCGAGGCACCCAGGGCATGGTGTCTGACGCGGATGGCTGAGACGCCGTGCGCCTGGAGGAGACGGAGGGTGTCCTGACCCTCGGAGCCGGCGCCATCGTCGACGGAGACGACGAGCACCTCGGACGCCCGCTTCAGGAACGGTAGCGCGTCCAGCACCGCGCGGCGCGCCTCGCGGGTGTTCTTCCAGCCGACCACGACGCGCTTGGCGTCGAGATGGTCGACGCCCGGCGGCACCACCAATACCGGGCGCCCAAGATGCATGACCGCGTCGGCCGGATCGACCGCTAACAGCGCGGGCCCGGGGTCCGTCCCTCGGCCGACCACCACGAGGTCGGCGGCCGCCGCCTGGACGACCAGGAACGCCAGCGGGGAATCGAGGTCGGAGCGCCACTCGACGCGGCTGCGTCCGCCGGCGGCTTCCTCGAAGGCCTCGTGGGCCACCCGGAGGTCGTTCAGGACAGCCTCCTGGATCGAGGGGATGCCGAACGCCCCCCCCGGCGTCGGACCGGCCGGAGCCCAACTGTAATCCGGCATCTCCGCCGCGACGCCGGTCAGGCGGGCGTGGAAATCGTCGGCGAGAAGCGCGGCCAAGCGTACGCGGCTTCGCGCCCCTTCCGACAGGTCCACGGCGACCATGATGCTCGCGTAGGTCATGGAACGTCTCCGGATCGGCAGGCGATGGAATGGCTGCGGGCGGGCCTTGCGGCCTCGCCCATCCCGATGGTTTCAGCCAAGCGTGAGGTGGTCCTCGACGGCGCGCACGCCCGGCGCCGACCACGCGGCAGTCTCGGCGAGGCGGCGCTCGTGCCAGGCGTTGACCTTGCCCTGCAGGACGACCTTCGCGTCCTTGACCGTCACCTTGATCGCGTCGGCCTCAAGTTCTGCGTTGCGCTTGAGCGCCGCCAGGATCTTCGCGCGTACGTCGGGCGCGCTCGCCTTCGGCGCCACCTCGATGGTGTTGATGATGCCGGTCACGCCAGCGAGGCGCCGGATAGCCCGATAGGCTTCCTCCTTCTGGTACTGCCAGTCGACCTTGCCGGAGAGCGTCACCCAGCCGGTCTGGACCTTCACCTGCACGGCATCCTTCGGCACGGTCGCGGACCAATCGAGCATCTGCACCGCGCGCTGCGCGAGGTCCTCGTCGCGCGGCGGGGTTTCGCCGCCGAAACGCACCTTGATCTCCTCGACGACGCCGCGGACGCCGCGGACCTTCTGGGCCGCCTTCTCGGCGGCGACGCGCGCCGCGAAGCTGGCGACGTGGCCGCTTAGCGTGACGATGCCCTTCTCCACGGCGACGCCGATGTGGGCGGCATCGATGCTGGGGTCGAAGTCGAGCTCGTCGATGACGTTCTGGCGGATCAGCTTGTCGCCCATCGTAAGTCTCCTCGATGAGGTCCAGGTCGCGCCTGGCCGAGCCCGAGGCTATGCCCGGCAGGCGGTCGGACATTGATCCAGCGCAAGCTCTTCCCCGGCCGCGATACGACCCAGCATCGGGCAGGCCCGGGGGCAACCTGAGGTGGCGCAGCCGGCGGTCACGGCGGAGACCATGTCCCGGGCATCGAACAGTCGGCCGAGCAGCGGCACGTCCGCGAAGGCCTTCGGGACCCGGGCGTTCCCGGCAATCAGGGCGAAGGGGATGCCCCTCCGGCGAAGGTCGCAGGCGAGCGGGAAGCACGGCCCCTCAGTCAGGTCGACGCTTACCACGGCGAAGTCCGGACGCTTCGCGTCGAGGCTTCCGATGGCCTCGCCGCCGGTTCCGTAGGGGCCACTCACCGCACAGCCGGCGTTCGCGAGGGCGTCCTCCAGCCACATGCCCGGTAGCGCCTGCGGCTCGGCGACAAGCACGACCGGCCGCCTTTCACCTGCGTTCGCCCGCATCGCCCGATCCTCATTCCTGATCGCGATGGGAGGAGGATGGATCCGCCGGGCCGGCTCGCCTTGCGCTGGATCAAAGGACGCCGGGGCGCCGCGAGCGGGCCGGTGCGCTCAGGACGCCGATTCCGCCGCGTCGTGCCTGATCGAGCGCGCGACCCTCAGGGCCGCGTCAAGGTCGTTGCGGGCCGTCCCGTAGCGCCGCCATAGGCCGTCTAACCATTCCGGCCGTCCGGCCTCGGAGTCCGGGATCTCGGAGAACGGGATGTGGTACATGCCGTCGAGCGCCTCGATGCCGTAGCCGGTGACGGCCCATTGCCGCCCTTCCCAGTGCACGGGTTCGGTGAGTCCGTGGCTCATTCCCGCCTCCTCACGCCGCCTGCCCGTCGAGCTCGGCCACCTCGCAGGTGTCGGCCCGCATGCGCCAGTCGACGATACCCGCCGTCTGGCAGAACAACGCCTGGGCCGCGCAGGCTGCGGCAGCCTCCGAGTGGGCGGAGACGACGGTCTGCCGCTGGATGGCGGGGTGCTCGTGGCCGCTGTCGTCCGGCACGACCTTGTGGAAGGTGACCAGGTACTTGTGCATGGCGCGCCTCCGATTGCGATGTTGCGGAGACGCTGGGCGCCCGCGGGAGCGGCGGCCTTGATCCAGCGCAAGGCTCGATGCGCAATCAGACACCCGGTGCCGGCGGGAAGAAGCGTTCCCGACCCGGATCGGCCCCGTTGTCGTGGCTGGTCCGCGCGGTTCGATGCGCGTGCGCCTTGCCGTGCAGTGGCCAGTACCGCTCCATTGCCAGGTAGGTGAACGAGGCCGACCAGCCGATCAGGAGCAGGCCATTGAGCGCCTCGACGCCAGCGAGCAGCCGGGTATGGGATGTCGGGAAGTGGTCGCCGAAGCCGAGCGAGGTGTAGGCCACCACCGAGAAGTACAGGCAGTCCTCGAAGGACGTTACCGGAGTGCCTGCAAAGGCGCCAACGCCGAGGCGGAGGACGAGTAGCCAGTAGGCGCCAGCGTAGATCCAAACCGCGACGGTGTGCCCGACGAAGGTCATCAGCACCACGGCGAGGATCCGGGCGCGGGGCGGGACCGGCAGCTCGGACAGGTGCTCCGAGGTCAGCCGCAACGTCTCGTAGAGAATCAGGATTGTGGTCGTGACGAGGACGACGCTGGCTGTCATGGCGAGGAGCATGCGCGGCCCCGGGTGAGCGTGGCGGCCCGAGCCTGCCCGATAGAGCGAGCGCGTGCTTGGCGTAGCGCTAGTGGGCAGGCGTCGAGGCGCCTTTGACCGAGATCAACGCCGTCCTCCACGGAACGGCATTTCCTCATCGAAGCGCCGCCAACCGGGCGTCGGGATTCGGGAGATGATCATGGCCGACGTGCATGTTGCCGAGGAGCTCTGGTCGACGGGGATGCTGCCCGAGGGCATTTTGGAGCGGTGGTTCGTGGCGGACGGGGCGCGTGTGCGGGCCGGAGAGGCCGTGGCGGCCGTGCGTATCGGCGAGGCCTTGCACGACATCGCCGCGCCGACCGGCGGCCACCTCACGGTCTTGGCACCCGTCAACGAGCTCGTCGACCCCGGCTGCATCATCGCCGAGGTCCACGCCTGACATCAGGGAGGCGAACCATGTCTCAACCGAACGCGGCCACGCCGTCATCGACCTGGCGGACGCAGGAGATTCTGATCGGCGGCATCCAGCACGCCGCCGGCGTCGCGCTGTTGCTGGCGGCGTGGGTGCTGGTCTTCACCGATCATGCCCGCGCGGCCGGGTCCGCGCTCCTGCCGGGCTTGCTCATCGTCACGCTCTACGGCGCCAACCAGATCCGCTTCCGGGCGGTGCTCGAAAGGGCGGTGCTGATCGTCGGGGCCTGGACGCTCGTCTCACCCTGGGCGCTCGGGTTCGCTGCGAACGACGGCGCGACCTGGTCACACGTCGCGCTCGGTGGCGTGGCCATCGCGACCGCCGTTGCACTGCTCCGGATCGCGAGGCGGCCATGACGTTTCAGTCGGCCGCCAGCCACGCGGCCGTTTTGGCCGCCTCCCTGGCGGCTTGCGCCGGCGCTCCGGCCGCCGGTCCCGAGGAAGACCATCGCGTCCGTGGGTGGGCCATCGCCGCGCAGCACTGCAGCGAGTGCCATGTCATCGGCCGCACCTCGCAGCCCGGCGCGTTCGCCGGCCCGGCCTTTCTGCGGGTCGCCAATATGCCGTCGACGACCGGTCCGGCGCTCGCGGTGTTCCTGCAGAGCCATCACCAGCGGATGCCGAGCCTGAGGCTCGACCGGGACGAGATGGACGCGGTCATCGACTACATCCTCAGCCTCAAGGCCCGAACGGCAGCGACGCCTCCAGGCATCACCTCGGAGGATTGAGGGTGACGCTGCCGCATCCCGTGCTGCTGGCCGATATTGGCGGCACCTACGCTCGCTTCTCCGTCCTTCCGGAGCCGGGAGGACGTCCAGGCCCGATCCGGTAGGTGCCGACGGCCAGCTTCCCCGGCCGGGTCGACGCCATTCGGGCCTATGCCAACCGACAGGACACGGTCCGGCCTCGCTCGGCCTTCCTCGCCGTCGCGGGGCGGATGACCCTCGGCATCACGCGCCTGACCAACGCGCCGTGGCGGTTCGACTCTGGCGGGATCGGCGAGGCGTTCGGCTTGGAAGCGGTGCGGCTGGTCAATGACTACGTGCCGCTCGCCGCCATCACCGTCCTCGCCCCGGCCGACTTGGCGCGGATCGGGACGGCTGTCGAAGGGGTTGGACCACGGCTCGTCCTGGGGCCGGGCACGGGCCTGGGCGCGGCCGTCCTGATTCCGGCGGGCGACCGCCTCCTGATTCAGACGACCGAGGCCGGGCACGTCGGGTTCGGCCCCTGCGAGCCCGACGACAAGCTGCCCTGGTCGGCCCTGATGGCGGCCAAGGGTAGGCTCACGGCCGAGACCGTGCTGTCGGGTCCGGGTCTCGTCAGGCTCGTGCGAACCCTCGCGGCTACGCGCGGAGCTGCCGTCGGCTGGAGCGCGCCGCCCGAGGTCCTCGAAGATGCGAGGTCGGACCCGGTCGCCAGGGAAGCGGTCCATCAGTTCGCCCGCCTCCTCGGCAGGTTCGCGGGCGACATGGCGCTGATGTTCTCGGCCACGGGCGGCGTCTTCCTCGCCGGCGGGATCGCGCCACGAATCGTCGACGTCCTGCGGGGCGAAACGTTCGGTCATGCCTTCGAGGACAAGGCTCCGTTCCGCGAGTCCATGCGGGCGGTCCCGCGCGCCGTAATCCTACATCCGGAGCCGGCCATCGACGGTCTCGCGGCGCTCTTAGCCGACGAGGACCGCTTCCTGTTCCCGGCTCATGACTGGCGGGCTTGAGCCAGGTCAAGGTCGGTCAGTCCAGGCACCCGCACGGTGACGGCAGGCGACTCAATTCGAGGGGATCATCATGTCTTATGCCAGCATCATGGTCGCGGCAGATGACGGGCGTCACGCGCCGGCGCGGGTGCGTCTCGCCGCGGAACTGGCGCATCGTCTCGGCGCGCGTCTCGTCGGCGCCGCCGCCTGCATGCCGGACTATCCCCGAGGCTATGGTGAGACTGCCGTGCCCATGGGCATGGTCATCGAGGAGATCCGCCAGGCGGCGTTGAACCGGCTCGCGGGCGTCGAGCGGGTTTTTCGCCATGCCTCCTGCCTGAACGACTGCGTCGAGTGGCGCGCGGACCTCGGGTCACCGGCCTCGTTCCTCGAAGGCCAGTCGCGGGCGGCGGACCTCGTCGTGGTCGGGCGCTACGCGGATGACGAGGGGGTGACGATCGGCATGTCCGTCGACGCCGGCGACGTCCTGATGCGGTTGGGGAAGCCCATCCTGGTAGTCCCGGCCGGCGTCGAGCACCTAGAGGCTAGGCGCGTGCTCGTGGGCTGGAAGAACACCCCGCAAACGCGCCGGGCCGTGTCTGACGCCCTGCCCATGCTCAGGCGTGCGGAGGCGGTGCAGGTGTTCCGCGTCTCGGACGGCGACGACCGGGCCGAGGTCGAGGACGTGGCCCGCTACTTGGCGCTGCACGACGTAAACGCGACCGCGCATCTGGCCAAGCCCTCGGGCTGGACCGTCGCCGACGACGTCCGGAAAGCGACGCGCGACTTCGACGCCGACCTGATCGTGACAGGCGCCTACGGCTACAGCCGCCTGCGCGAGTGGTTCTTCGGCGGGGTCACGCGGGACCTGCTGGCGCAGGCGTCCGTCTGCTGCCTGCTGTCCCACTGACCGGAGGGTTTTCGATGGCCAACCCGGACAATCTGGATCGAGGCGAACTGGGTTTCTCGCCACCTTCGCCCACGCGTCCCCCCGGACCAGGGTCACGACCCCCTAAAGCCCGTCGGGGTGCCCATGCCAGGACAGGACGATATGCCGCCGATGAACGAGCCCCTAGGCATCCCGGGAGGCATGCCCCCACGAGATGGTCCGAGTTCAAGATTAGTGCAGGGTCGGCCTCTGCTCTACGGGTAGCTTGGCCGACGGAGCCAGTCGGGCGAGCGCGGTCGGCCAAGCGGTCATGGCTGGCACGAACACTTCCGGCGCTGGTGGCTTGTAGCCAAGCGCACCGTGCGGGCGGATCGTGTTGTAGTGCCGACGCCAGCTTTCGATGATGATCTGCACCTCCTTCAGGGTGTAGAAAATCTCGCCGTTCAGGAGTTCATCCCGCAATCGCGCGTTGAAGCTTTCGACAAAGCCGTTCTCACCACGGTGAGCCTGGCGCGATGTAGGCAGCCTTCGCGCCAATAGCCGCAATCCAGGACTGCACCGACTTGGCGATGAACTCGGGCCCGTTGTCTGAACGAACGTGCTCGGGCACGCCGCGCAGGATGAACAGGTCCGAGAGCACGTCGATCACGTCAGCTCCCTTCAGCTTGCGCGCAACGCGGATCGCCAGACATTCGCGGGTGAACTCGTCGACGACGTTGAGCATCCGGAACTTGCGCCCGTCATGGGTGCGCGCCTCGACGAAGTCGTAGGCCCGGACGTGGTCGCGCCGCTCCGGTTTGAGCCGGATGCAGGAACCATCCCCGTCCCACAGCCGGCCCTTCTTCGGCTGGCGGCCGGGCACCTTCAGCCCATCGCGCCGCCAGATCCGCTCGACCCGCTTGTCGTGGACCAACCAGCCAGCCGCCTTCAGCAGCGCGCCGATCTTCCGGTGGCCGTAGCGCCCGTACCGGCGCGCCAGTTCTACGAGATCGGCGGTCAACGCCGCCTCATCGTCTCTGCCCCGCGGCACCTTGCGCTGCGTCGAACGATGCTGACCGAGCGTACGGCACGCGCAGCGCTCGGAGACGTCCAGGACGTCCATCACATGCTCGATGCAGGCGCGTCGGCGCGCGGGGCTGGTCAGTTTCCCCGGGCAGCCTCCTGCAGGATCAGCTTGTCGAGCGTGAGATCTGCGATCGCCTTCCGGAGCCGGTGGTTCTCGGTCTCCAGGTCCTTCATGCGCCGGACCTGGTCGCTCTTCAGGCCGCCGTACTCCTTGCGCCAGCGATAGTACGTAGCCTCCGTCACGCCGATCGTGCGGATCGCGTCCCCGACGCTCTGGCCCACGGGGAGACCAGCACATCCACCTGCCGCAGCTTGGCGACGACATCCTCCGGCTTGTGCCGCTTCGTTCCCGTCTGTCCGTCCTCGTCCTGGCCCCAAGGCCATACCTCAGGGCGGACCACTTCACTGGGGGCGGATCACTCAGGATCTCCCGCTCCTGGCGTAGCACCTCTCTCTCGCGCCGCAGGCGCGCGAGCTCGGCGGCTATGTCCTCCGCCGATCGGCCGGCGGATGGTCCATCTCCCGCTCACGTCGACCGTCAATCCAGTTGCGCAGCGTCGAGAGCCCGGCGCCGAGATCGGCGGCGACCTCGCGGCGCGACCGCCCACTCGTCTGCACCAATCGCACCGCCTCAGCACGAAACTCGGGGGTAAAGGTCTGCTTCAGGTCTGCCTGCGGAACCCTCCTCCTTCAAGAAGAGAGGTCTCCACTTTCTCGGGGCAAGTCCAGACCGGGCGTTGCTCCGACCGATAGAGGGCCACCGGGTCGCGCCGATGCTGAGTCGGCGTCCGCTGGCGGCCGCCGTTCATTGCTTCGCCACAAGCGCCAGAGGAGCGATAGCCGCCAGCTCAGCAAGCTACCGGCAAGGACTGGCGAAGGAACGTATTTCTGCAGCTCGGTCGCTGTCAGAAGGAGCTGCGACCTTCAGGGTCGGAGTTCCAACTGCGACCCAAATGCGACCCAGAGGCCGAAGCGCTATAAAGTCGCTTGGATCTCTGGACCTAACATACTGATTTTTTTGGTAGCGAGGGAGGGATTTGAACCCCCGACACAAGGATTATGATTCCTCGTGACGGGCGGTTTTGGGCTCCATCCGGGCGCATCGACATGCACGGGAAAACGACGAAGCCCAGGTATTTATCGTATTCGATCAAGGATCTGGCAAGGGAAGCTTGGTAGCGGAGGGGATGAGCCCGGGCGGCGATCCGCCCGAGAACGTCCGCCCGAGATCCGCCCGAGCCGCTCGCATGCCCGTCAAACTCACCGAGGCCCTGGTCAAGCAGGGGATCGCCGACGCCGTCCCCAAGGGCCGGGCGTACGACCTGATCGACGCCGGCTGCCCCGGGCTGCTGATGCGCGTCGGGCCCCGTGGGGTGAAGTACGCATTCAAGTTCGAATCCGGACATCGGACGCACAGGCTGACTCTCGGCTCGACCGACATGCTCCGGCTCGCCGATGCGCGCGCGATCGCCACGGAGGCCAGGCGCCGGCTCGTCGACCGGCTCGGGGTCCCGGACGACCGCTGGCTGGAGGGCCGGCTCCGGCAGATGCACAAGCTCCCCCCGAAGGAGCCGAACCCGGCGCCTCGGGACCCCGCCCTCGTCGAGGCTTGGGAGGACCAGATCCAGCGAGCCGGCGAGTGGACCTGGGAGGAGGCCCTTGCGGCGTTCCTGGCGGAGGTCGCGCGCACCAGGCGGTCGGCCACGTACACGGACTACCGGAAGCTGCTCCACTCGCCCGAGCTCGCGACCTTTGCCGGACGGCGGGTCCGGCGCATCACGATCGAGGACCTCGCGACGGTCGTCCACGCGGTGCATGCCAGCGGCCGAGAGCGACACGCCGAGCACTTGGCGTCCGTCCTGAGACCAATGTGGAGCTACCTGGCGCGGCATGAGCACCGAAAGCGCTCCGGCGTCGAGGCCGGTATCCCCACCCTGCGGGCGCCCGAGCGGACGCCGGGCGACAAGCTGCGGGCGAACGGTAAGGTCCCGGGCGGGTATACGGCCAAGCCCGGCGAGATCGGGCGCATCCTGGCGGTGGCCCGGACCGGCGTCCTCAATCCGACGGTCGCCTCGGCCCTTCAGCTTCTCGTCCTGACCGGGCAGCGGCGGCGTCCCGTCGTCGAGGCCCTGGTCAAGGATTTCGTCCCGTGGGAGGAAGTGCCCGGCTGGGGCGTTTGGTCGATGGGACCTGCGCACCGGAAGACCGCGGCCAAGCGCGGGGACAAGCATAGGCACGCCCTGCCGCTGCCCCCGGCCCTGTGGGATCTCGTGCAGCAGCAGATGGCTCGGGCCACGGCCGCCGGGAGCGCTTTCCTATTCCCGCAGGTCCGGGCGGCCCGGATCGGCGCCGCTTTCGGTGGCCACCTTTCCGATGCGGCGATCAATCACAGGATCCTCGACATGGGCATCGCCGCCTCACCGCACGACCTCCGCCGCGGGCTGTCGACGGTCTGTCAGGCGACGCTCAGGATCCCGCGCGACACGGTCAAGATGATCCTTGACCACAATGAGGGCTACAGGAGCGACGACGTCCTGGAGCGCCATTACACCGATGACGATCGTCTCGACATCAAGCAGCCCCTCATGGCGCGTTGGTGCGCGTGGGCGGATGAGCAGGCCGCGGCCGCCGCCTCGGCGCTCCCCCCGGCCATCGAGCTCGGCGCCGAGTTAGCCCGTCGGCGCCGGGAGCGCGAGCTCGCCGGCAAGGGCAAGCGGAGCAAGCCCGAGGCGGGGGAGGAGGACATACCCGAGGAGCTCGCCACCGCCGCGTAGCCCAGGGATAACCCCTATCCTGCCGGTCGCCCCCCCCTTGCCCGGCCGGTCCAGATGCCCGAGTTTGCCGCCATGAACACGCTCCTCCGCATAGGCAAACGCCCCTTGGCCTGAGGCCAGCCACCGCCGCCGGGACGCCCCGGCCGGCACGCGTTCCCCTATGCCCGGAGGCCGCCATGACGGTCTGGTTCACGTCCGATACCTATTTCGGCCACGTCGGTATCCTCGGATCGAGGATGGCCCGGCCCCGCCCCTTCAAGTCGATCGAGGAGCACGACGAGGTCCTCGTGGCGCGCTGGAACGGCCGCGTCCGCCCGGGCGACCAAGTCTGGCATCTCGGCGACTTCGCCTACGGCGCGTCAGCCGAGAGGTGCCGGGACATCTTCTCGCGCCTCGCCGGCAAGAAGCACCTGGTGTGGGGCAACCACGACAACGCGCGGGAGAAGGCACTGTCTTGGGCAAGCCAGCAGGAGCGGGCTCTCGTCACGGTCGACGGCGTCTCAATGGTCCTGGGGCACTACGCGCAGCGCGTGTGGTACGGCATGCACCGAGGCGACCTGCACCTCTACGGGCACTCGCACGGCAGCCTGCCCGGTACGTCGGCGAGCCTGGACGTCGGGGTCGATTGCTGGGCCTGGGCCCCCGTCCAGCTCAGCGAAATCCGGGAGGCCCTGGCGGAGACGGCCGCCCGGAAGGCGGGGGCAAAGGCGGCCGCCGCCCTTGCCGAAGCGGCGTAGATGAGGCGGTAAGGTCAGGCTGCCACGATGGGGCATGCCCTGGCGCACCCGCACCGCCCGACCCATCAGCCACCGGTTCCACGAGGCCGATCCCGACGGACGGCCGCCGATGAAGTTCGTCGCCCGCCGGATCCCGGCTGGGGAGAAATTTTACGACCGGCCGCTCTGGAAGCACGTCAAGCTCCCCCCGTTTGACAAGAAAACGCTGGTCGTCCTGGCGTCCACCTGCGATGCCTGGGAGGCCCGGCTGCCCGAGGAGACGGAGGTCTCGGCCTTCGTCCTCAATTTCTTTGCCTGGCCGGACGACATCGAGATCCGGCTGTCCGACGACAAGATGCACGGGGCAATCAACAGGTGCTTCTCCGTCGTCGCGCTCACGCGGCACACCGCATCGGCTGTGTGGGGCGGCTCCGAGAAGAACGGATTCGAGCAGCTCGCCGACGACATCTACGCCTGCCGAGAGGTCCGGGCCGCCCCGGACATCGACGCGCTCCACTCCCTGACGCCCCAGGCGCAAGAGCTCCGCTAGGGCCCGGGGCGGCCCGTCAGACTCGGGCGGGCAGGCGGATGAGCGCGAGCTGGAAGATCTCGCCCAGGGTGTAGTGCGGCCCCGCCACGGCCCGCTGCACGTCCTCGGCTAGGCGAGGGATTTCGGGCATTGTGGACGCAGAGACCTGCACCATCAGCCGGGCCCGGCGCCGGCGCAGATCGCGACGCTCGGGCACGCCATGGATGCGCGCCTTACGGAGCTGGCGGTCGAACTCGTCGATGATGATCCTGGTGGTCATGGGCCATCCTACGTCGTCGAGGTTGCGTGTAGGTGAATGGGTCAGTCCACGCCCTCGGCCAGCTCCTCGACGTCGGGCACGAACAGCCGGACGTCGGTGACGCCGGTGTAGCCCATGACGAGCGCCTTCTCGTAGACCTTCCGGGGGGTGTCGTGGATCACGACGGTTGCGCTGACGATCGTCTTCCAGTTCGCCCGGGATCCTCCGGACGTGACGTTCCCGGACAGGAGCACGATGCCGTCGCCCAGCTTGGCTCCGGAGTCGCGATCGAAGGCGCGGGCGATGAGGCGGCCCGCTACCTCGACCGGCGACCGCCAGCTGTCCTTGTCGATGTCGCACTGCATGGACACGGTGTCCGGCTCCCCGTGCCATCCCACCCGTAAGACCTCTTCAGGGCGGCTCGGACGATGGCCTCGTTGCGAGCGTCGACCCGCCATGCGCTGGCTTCCCACCGGCCGCCCATGTCCTTGATCCGGCGGTTAAAGTTGAGGTTCGCGTGCGGGGTCTGGACGATGAGGTTGATACCGTCATGCGTGATCTGAATGGCCATGTCGGCGTGCTCCGAGATCTGCCCGCGAGGTCGGGCGGTGGGTAGGCCCCTCGACGGGTCGCCCCGGATTGAGGCGGCCGGTGGAGGGGCCGGAGGCGTGGGCCTCCGGCGGTGCTCAGCTGCTGCAGGCGCAGTCGATGCAGACGAACAACCGCTCGGGGTGCCGTTCCAGGAAGACGCCCTCGCCTAGATCGAGGGCCTCGTTGCACCAGGGGCAGAGGAACTCGCGCACCTGTCCGTCGTCGTCGTCTCGATTGCGATCAAGGTCCTCGACGTAGCGGGGCATCACTCGTCCTCCCCGTCGTCGTAGGGCCCGTACATCCCCCAGATCTCCGCCACGTCATCCTCGGGCAGCATGTCGATGGCGGCCTTGAGGGCGGGCACTCCCTCCAGGATCCGGAGCTTGTCCACGGCCGCGTCGCTCTCGGCCCAAAGCTCCTCGTGTGAGCTCTCGTGTGTGTGCCGGACGTCGTGGTCGACCCTGGCGGTCGTCGCCCGGAGTTCCTGCCCGAGGTGGGCGGCGAATCGGGCGACCTGCTCGGCGAGGGGACCCTGCCCGGCGGCGACGGCGGCAGCATGGGCGTTCACCAGGGCCTGGGGATCGTCGATGTTGATGAGGCCCTGCATCAGGGCGGGGATGGCGGTGTCGGAGGCGGGCTCGATCATGGGGGCGATCTCCTGTGACGGGGGATCCGGGGCGACCGGGCGGCCGCTCCGGCGGGGGTCAGGCGGCCTTCTTGCGAGCCGGCTTCGGCGCGGGGGCCGCCTCGGCCGCCGGGGCCACCGCGTAGCCGACGGGCCGGATCTCGGGCGGCAGCCAGCCGGTCGGGACGACCCGGGCCAGCGCGACCGCGGCAATCTCGAGCTTCGTCGATCCGGCGATCCGGTCCGCCTCGGGCTGCCCCAGGGCCTCCGCGACGGCGCGCAGCGCCACGGCCTTGGGCGCCGACTTGAAGAAGTTGGCCGCGTCCCAGCGCTCCCGAGTCGCCTCCGCCATCCGCGTGGCGTCGAGGCGGGCCTCCAGGGCCTTGGCCCCCTTGGCGCTGGACGGGACGGCGCCGACCGAGTGGATCTGCAGGTCGAGCGCCTTCCCGGCCACGCCGGCGGCGACCGTCAGCAGCGCATCGAGCGGCAGGTCCGCCAGCCTCTGGAAGGCCGCCTCATACTTCTCAGCGTCGGAGGCTTGGCCGCCGGGCGCCTCGTTGTAGCCGTTGAGGGTGATGCGGACCGGAGAGCTGTAGGAGTCCTGGGAGATCGCCGTGGCGAGCAGCGCGGCGAGGGCGACCTGCGGCGAGGCCAGCATCGCGTCGCGCATCGCGAGCGTGCGCTGCTGCGACAGCCGGAGCGTCAGAGCCGCCGAGATCGCCACGGATTCGGGCTGCTCGGCCTGCGCCTGCTGCAGAGCCTTGGCGGCGTCCCCGCCCTCGATCTTGGCGAAAGCCTTCGCGACGGCAGCCGTTGCCGGGCGGACGACGCCAAAGGTCATGTCGATCTTGCCGTCCCGGCCGATCCGGAGGATCACGCCTGAGCGAGCCTTCTGCTCCGGCGTGTAGCCGTCCTGCTTCATGTCCGTCTCGATGTCCTCGGCCTCCTGCTCGGCCGCGGCGACGCCGACGGGGTCGCCGTCGGCGTCGATGATCGCCTGGAGCTCCTCAAGGCGGGCGGTCTCTGCGTCGGTGGCCGCGCGAGGCTCGGCGCGGATGACCTGCCAGGACCAGCGGCAGTTGTCCGGCAGGTGCTCGTCACTGGCCGCCCAAGACCACCCGTCGGCGACGAGCCACGTGACCTCGGCCGCGATCTTCTCGTCGACCAGCCGCTTCAGCAGCGCAGGATCTTGGACCCGGTGGTTCTCGCCGAACAGGTCTTCGACGATCCCGCCGCCCGCCGCGACGTAGGCGTCCCGGCCGACGAAGCCGAGGTTGCGGCTCAGGTCATGGTCCCCCACGCCGAGCTCTGTCCGCACGCAGTGAGCGTAGAGCCGGCCGGCGCCGCGCAGCCTCTCCAGGACTGCGCGCTGCTCGTCGAGCGACGACGCGAGCGTGAAAGCCCTCACGGTGTCGACAGGGTCCCGGCCGAAGTCGCCGGCACGCCAGGCATCCAGCACTTCGTCGGCGAGCTTGCCCAGGGCCAACATCCTCCGGACACGGACGGCGTCGATGCCGAAGCGGGCCGAGATGGTCGCTTCATCCATTCCCTCCTGCTGGAGGGCGTGGAATGCCCGGTACTCGTCGGCCTGGTGCATGCGGGACTGGGTGATGTTCGCGCTGAGCCCGCGCTCGCGGGCAGTCTCGGCGTCGCACTCGATGACGGCCACCGGCGCGTCCGTGCGGATTCGGCCGTCGCAGGCGAGCGTCCGGAGGGCCGCGAGACGGCGGTTGCCGTCGACGACGTAGTGGGCCTGGCCGGCGCCGGGGACGACCGTGAGCGGCAGGAGCAGGCCAAGGGCGTGGATCGAGGCGGCGAGCTGGTCGATGCCATCCTCGCGGCCGGCGAGGCGCACGTTGACGACGCCCTCGGGCGCCGAGGTGTCGTGGCCGTGCATGAGGATGTGGAGGGGGAGCGTCTTGAACATGATGCAGCACCATCAGTTTCGGGGCGGGTAGCGGGGTGGGGCGCCCTTGTCGCCGGGCGCGTCGGCGGGGGAGCCGGTCAGCTAGGCGGCTCCTCTCGGCCGAGGGCGGCCGACGCGAGGGCGATCGCGGCCGTCACGCCGGCAACGCCGGTCGCCTGCACGACGAGGATCTGCACCCGCGCCGGGCCGGGGTCGCCGACAAGGCGGACGTCGCCCTGGTCGTCCCGCCACATGCCCGCGGCGGCGAGGAGCGAATCCGGGACGTGGGCCCCGGACCGCAGGCTCTTCGAGACGCGGCTCTCGCTCATGCCGGCGGCGGTGGCCAAGGCTTTGGAGGTCCCGGCTTCCTGAGCGGCCGCAGCGATGCGGGCGCGGATCTGGCGAGCGGTCAGCTGCAAGGCGCGGCCTCCGGAGCGGGGACCGGGCGGGCGGGGGAGGCAGGCGTCCAGAGCGTCCGCATCGGATCCCCGACGAGGACGAGGTGCCGCTCGACGCCGACGAAATGCATCGCGCGCTCGCTCGGGAGCCGGCGGAGCTTGAGCCATTGGCCCAGGTCTCCCTCGTGGATCCCGCAGGCCTGCGCAAACGCGCGCTGGCTCCCGGCCTCGGCCACGCCAGCGCGCAGCAAGGCGACGATGTGCTCGTAGCTCACGACGGGCACGAGGCTCCCTGCACCTGAGAAGGGTGCGGCATTCATTCAAGTCATCCCTGATAAATTTATTGATATTCCTCTTATTAAGCCACTTGCGAATTTGCGCGCAAGAGCGAAAATGAGGGTACGCGCAGTTTTTTTCGGTTCGAGAAGCGAACTGCCGCTCGGTATCATTTGCAAAAGATCGGGGACGCCGATGCTTCAAAGGATAGATTGCCCGATCCTTGGCGCGAAGACCGCGTCAACTCTTGCGGAAACGCCCGAGTTGCTTGACCTCTCGTGGCGCCGGGCGGGCCACGGGCGCTGGATCGCTGGGCGCACCGAGCTGTCCGATCACCTCCTGCGCCGGTTCCCCAACGCCACCGCCAAGGCCGGCCTGCGCATCGAGGACCGCGTCGTCGTGTGGGACCTCGCATCCGCCGCGGGGGTGCCCGACCTCGCAAAGAGGATCTCCAGGTGGGAGCAGGACGTTCGGCAGGACCTAGCCCACCACGCCCGCGTCGCGCAGGCGAACCGCGGCGTGGAGGAGGACGCCCTCTCCGCCGTTCAAGACGCCCTCGCAGACGAGCTCGCCAGGCACGCGTGGGCATTCAGATCGAAGGGTCCCCTGGCTTGGGGGCTGGCCGGGGCCCGGCGGCTCACGCCCGGGCAGGTTCGCCTCGCTCACGCGCTCCTCGCCGAGGCCCGGGACGTCGTCGCGGCGGTGGATCGCCGGCTCGCCCAGCCTGCCGCGCCGGAGGACGTCGCCGCCGTCAGGGATCCTGACGTCCGGGCCGACCTGCTCGTGGCGTGCCGGCACCTGTCAGGGCTGGATGGGGACCAGGCCCGGGAGCGGAATGGGGTGGGCTGGAGCGCCGTGGCGTTGGCAGAGGGGCACCGCCTCGCCAGCACTGATTCGCTCGACGTCGTCGAGGCCGCGCATGCCCGGGCGCTCGTCTACGCGCACCGGAGGCAGCTCCCCCCGGCGCTGCGCGCCTGCCTTTTCGGAGAGTGACAATGACCACGCTGCGAAAGATCTTCGTCGCTATCCTTCGCTGGTACGGCCTGATGGCGCCGGCAGCCGTGCCTGAGCCGCCCCCACCGGCTGCGCCCCCACGGCAGCCGCTCAGGTCGACGGCCGCCCCGTTGGGCTACCTAATTCGCCGGCACGTGCGCACGATCCAGCGAGACCAGTACGAGCTGGCACTCGGGCCGCCGCCCCCGCTGCCGCCCGAGGTCCGGGCGTGGCTCGCGAAGATGGACGACAGCCAGCTGCGCCGCATCATCCGGACGGCCGACTGGCAAATCCAGGACCACGTCCTCGCCGGCACAGCTGGCCAATGCCACGACCTCGGATACGTCGTACCGCTCCGGCTCTCCTCGCTCACGGAGGGATCCGACGGTCGGGAAGGCCGGTCCGGCAAGGGTGGCCCGGGCCGGGCATGGGAGCAGCACGTCGAGGCCATCATGACGGAGGTTAACGCGCGCGGGTACGGCGGTCCGCGGCGCTGAGGCGTGACTTGTCCTGGTAACTTTCATGCCGCGGGGGGAGGCTCCGTTCGCGGCACAGGCCGTGATGGAGGTTGAGATGTCCGTTTCTGACAGGTTCGCCCGGATCGCCCGGGCCATCGCCGCGATGATCATGGCCGCGCTGCGCGCCATCTTCGGCGGCGTGAAAGAGGCCGGTGCCGCGATCGCGGCCGACGTCCGCATGGTCGGCCGAGGCGTGAGGGACGGCGCCAGCCACGTCGCCCACGTCGCCGGCCGGGGGCTGTCCGGTCCGGCGCAGGTGCTGGACTACGCAGCCGGCGCCTTCGGTGCGACGCTCGGCGCGCTACTGCCCCGCCGGCCCGTCGGACCCCGGGACGTCGCGGACGCTGCCGTCGGCCGGGACGACAGCATGGCGGCGCAGACGTTGACCCAGGTGCCTCCCGCCGCCCGAGCCGAGCTCCATGCCGCCGCCATGCTCGGCAACGCCGTACAGGCCTCCGCCGGGGCCCGGGCAGCCGGCGACGTCCGGATGATCCCGCTCCACGATGCCGACCTGCCGCCGCACTTGGTCCAGTGGCTGGGTGGCCTCTCGCCGAACCAGCTGCGTCACCTCGGTGAGTTGACCACGTGGGTCGTCGCCGCCCACGTCCAGGGCCGCACCCCGATCCCCGGGATTCCGCCGGCTCCAGCCGCGCCCGTGGCTGCCCCGGCCCGGGACGACATGCGGGCGATGCTGGCCCAGATCCGCAGGGCCGCGGCCAACGACCGGGCGGAGGTGGCGGCCATGGCGACGCGCGGCCCCCGCCCGGCGGTTCTGCCGACCGAGGACGACGACGAGGCCTATGACCGCCGCCGTGGGGGGGCGCGTCCCGCCTTCGGCTGAGGTCTGCGACAAGAACGGAAAGGGCCGCCGGCGATCCCGGCGGCCCCTCGCATCTCAGCGGGCGTCCTCAGGCGCCGATGATGTCGCGCAGGCCGGCCGAGAACTCCCGCTCCACGCTCAGAGCCTCACGCAGCGCGGCCGCTTCTGCAACGGCCCGGGCGAGGGCCCGCTCCACGACCTCGATGCGGGCCTCGGCAGCCACCGCGCGGACCTCGGCCTCGCGCTGGTCGGCGCGGGCGTCCTGCAGCCTGTAGGCCAGCCGGGTCACCGAATCGACTGCCTCGTCCCGCCGGGCCCTCCGCTCAGCCGCAGCGAGCTGCACGCCGAGGTGGATCGCGCTGCCGATCGAGGCGAGCCTCCCCCCGCAGTCCATCATGACCTCGGCGGCGATCGCGTTCATGGGGGCCTCCTTGGCGGCGGTGTGTACCCTCAAGATGGGCCTGGGCGGACTCCCTCGTCCAGAGGGCCGGCCCGCCTTTCGAGCGGTATCCCTGGCCTCCGGTTAACCGGGACGTGTCCAGCGAGCGGTTTTGGGGCCGAGGGGCTGTCCTACCGTTACTCCATTCCACGGAATCGGCTGTCGCGATCTTGGTAACGCGGATTTCGAGGGATCCTAGGCGGCCTTTGCAGGTCCTGGTGCGCCCCGTGGCGGGGTCAGCAGGCGGTCCTGGATCGCTGCGAGGACGGCCTCGGAGCGGTAGCGGACCGGCTCCCGGCCAGCCTCCTCCGCCCGCACGGACCGTAAGAGGAGATGCTCCTGCGTGAGCCTAAGCAGCGCCGCTGGAGTGACCGGGCGCGTCAAGGCGTCCCCGCCCCGGGATAGGATCGACCGGACGGCGTCCCCGAGGGCCCTGTCCAGCGTCGCCGCGTCGGGCCGCCCCATGTCGCGCAAGCGCTCCCGCTCACCGGCCTTCCGGCGCCGGCCGAGGTCTCGCTCGTGTGCGACGCGCTGGGCCTCGGACAGGGTGGAGATCTTCATGCGCATGGGGTGGCTCCTCGATGCTGGAGGATGCCCCGGGGCGATGCATACGTCCAAGACATGTCACGCCAGGATGCCCCCGAAACGTGAAATGTCCGCCAAACCTGAACATTTGTTAATTTTGAAGGGCGCACAGGGGGCGCACAGCGCCCGACGGTGGGCGCACGTCGGACTACGCTTCGGCGCGAACTCGCGGCCGGAGGGTCACGACGACTTCGTGGTCCAGCGAGGCCGCGGCGGCGCAGAGGCGGTCCCACCCCCAACCGGCGATGTCACCGGCCCGAAGCTGCGTGCGCGCGTGGCTGTCCCGCATGCCCTCGGGGAAGCCGGTCGCTCGGGTGAGGCGGCACGGCTTGGCTGAGGGGACAGCCGGCATGAGCCGGTCGAGGAATGCCTGGAGGGGGCCGGCGTGGGCCGCCGCGACCTGCGCGGCAAGGCCGTCCTTGGCTCGGGCGGCGTCGGCCTGGCCCCGGGGGCGTCGTAGCTGGCCATCAACTGGTTGCCGCGGATTCCTATCGCAAGCCGGCTGCCAAAAGCGGCCATTCCGCCTAGCGCCCAACACGGCCGTTCAGAACGCTCCGGCACCTTCTTCAAAGCGGACCATCCAGCAATTTCGTTTGTAGCTCTACGGGATACCCAGCTACCATTCACAATGCCGCTTTCACTGTCCTGGATGATAGCCTCATCATTCCGCGGATCTCACCCGCAGCCACGTCGCCAGGGGATTTGACGTCTTCGTATCAGGGGACGCCATTGTGGCCCGGTGCAAGCTCCAAGCTTGGCAAGCCGGATCAGAGCTGGTTTGAGCTCCACAACTTATCCTTAAGCTTGACTTAAGCTACAGGGTCCAACGGCGACGTCTCCGTCCGGCGTAAAAGGAAGGCGATTTCGATGCCTCAAATCAGGTTTCTCAGCCTTGCTTTGGGTTGCTGTTTACTTGTAGTTCAAGCCTCCCCGAGCCACGCGATCGATTCCCACGTAGGCCGGCTTCCCCCATGGCAAGCTGGGGCCAACAACCCTGCAGTCGACAAGGGGTTGGAATTCACGGTTAAGGAGGCCGACAACCTCGCCGACTTCCATGGCGACCTGACCAACGCGCGCCTCGTGCTCTACGTGGGCGGCAATTACTTCTTCGCGATGGCGCCGCTGGTGGCGGCCTTCGAGGCGAAGCACCCTGAGCTCAAGGGCCGGATCTACTACGAGACGATTCCGCCGGGTCTGCTCGTCCGCCAAATGAAGGCCGGCGGGCGCATTACCGTCGGCAACATGACTTGGACGGCCAAGCCCGATGCGTACTTCTCGGGCCTCATGGCGGTAAATCGGCTCATTGAGGCGGGCGATCTTCTCGGCCCCCCGACGATCTACGCGACAAATCAGCTTGCGATCATGGTGCCCAAGGGCAACCCGGCGGGCATCAAGGGCTTGGCCGATCTTGCGCGGCCGGGGCTGACCCTCGCCATGCCCAATCCCGAATTCGAAGGTGTCGCTCGCCAGATCAAGGCCTCCCTGGCCAAGGCGGGGGACGATGATTTGGTGAAGGCCGTCTACGAGACAAAGGTCGCCGACGGGACGACGCTTCTGACGCGGATGCATCATCGCCAGACGCCGGTCTGGCTAATGCAGGGACGCGCACAGGCCGGGGTCACGTGGCGTTCGGAAACCTTGTTCGAAGAGCAGGTTGGATTACCGACCGAGCGCATCGACATCCCGGACGAGCAGAACGCCACCGGCATCTATGCCGGAGCGGTCGTGAAGGACGCCGCGCATCCGGCCGAGGCGAAGCTCTGGCTGGATTTCCTCATGGGCGACGACGCGCGAGCGGTCTTCTCCCGTTATGGTTTTGGCCAATACCGGCCGTGAGGACTGCGGACTATCGTCGTGACGCCGGGCCGCTTCGCCTCATCGGCGGACCGGCGAGGCCTTCGGGCTGCGGGACAGGGCGCGGTTGAGCTTGCGCAAGGCGCGGTCGTCGCGGGTGCAGAGATCGTGGGCGAAGGCCTCCTCCAGATAGGCCGCCTCCGCCGATCGTTTCGTCCGGCCGGCGGCCTCGACCGCCGTCACCGCGCTGAGGACAAGGATTCCGACGAGACATCCGACACTCAGACCCTGCACTGTCGGCCTCACTTCGCGTAATGAAAGCCGGCCTGCTGCAACTCGGGCAGCGTGCCGACGGCGCCGGGGGTCAGGACGACGCCCGGAATGAGATGGTTCGTCAGCTCCGCCAGCGCATCGTGCGAGAGCTTGTCCGGGTTCAGATCGCGCCGGATGAGCGTCCCCGCCTGTTCCCAGATTGCGTTGTGACACGAGAGGAATACGACGCCCCGGGCCATCAGCGCCGGGATCGTGTTGTTCTCCGGCGAGAACATCCCCGCCGGGTCCTGGTAGTTCGCGGCCCCCGCCTGAGCCGCTTTCTTCCGCACGATCAGCGTGTTGGTCTTGAACGCCTCGCCCGCGAGCTTGGTGAGTTGGTACTTGTCCCACATCGCCTGGTCGTAGAGGGCGACATTCGCCGATCCGTGGGTCGCCGAGGCGGCCAGAAAATCGGGATGCTTGAATGACCAGACCTGATTGTTCAGGGCGTTGCGCATGAGGTTCAGCCACGGCCCGCCGATGTCGGTGTTGTCCCAGACCTGGCGGGGGCCTCCCTTGTAGGCGATCACCTCTGACAGGGCCTCGTGGTCCCAGAAATCTGGTCGGTCGAGGATCATCGGCACGATCTTAAAATCCCGCCGGCGCGGGGCCCTCGCCAGACGGTCTGTGAGGTCCCGCAGATTTCGGCTGCCCTCGGGTAGGTCGGCGGCGGTGGTCGCCCCGGCCGGGCGCGCGTCCGCCAAGCCTGCGGCGAGGCCGGCGCCCAGGGCAAGCAGGCTGCGGCGTTCGAGGGTCATGATCGTGCTCCCAGGGGGCCAGTTGCTGTTCAGTGCGGCACGGTCCCGGCAGGAGGTGCCCCCTCACCGAGCGTCACGCCGTCCACGGCCTGACCGTAGAAATCGTAAGGGCTGTCGTGATGGGCCTTGCGGGTCGCCGCGAGATCGCCGGTGAAGCGTGGGTCCTGCGGTCGCTCGCGACTGTCGATATAGGCGGCGACGTCCCAGGCTTCGGCATCGGTGAGGCTGTTGCCCTGGCTCAGCGGCATATTGGCCTTGATGAAGCCTGCCGCGTTGACGACCGAACTCATCCCCGCGCCCCAATTGTAGGAGCGGGCTCCCCACAGTGGCGGGAACACGATCGTCCCGTCCGGGCTCGCCTGCCCGGCACCGTCGCCACCGTGACAGAGGGCGCATTTCGCGGCGTAGACTTCTCGCCCATGGGCCAGATCGAGGCCTTTGGGCTTGGCGAGCTTCGGGTACCCCTGCCCGGGAAGCTTCATGCCTACGGGAGCCCCGTGGGCGAGGAAGGCGGCATAGGTCTCCAGCGCGACCAGGACGGGATCGCCCAGCGGGGGCGCCTTGCCGTTCATGCTGTAGCGGAAGCATCCCTGAAGCCGCTCCGCGAAGGTATTCACGTGACGGTTCTTCGCCCGGTAGGCCGGGTAGACGAGATAGGCCGCCCAGAGGGGAGCGGAATGGCCGAGGCGGCCCCGGTCGAGGTGACAGTTCGTGCAGCGCAGATCGTTGCCGACGAAGGCCCGCGCCTCGGCGCCCGTATCGCGAAAGATGCGCTCGCCCAGGCGAATGACTTGGCCGAAGTCGTCGTCGGAGATGGCGGAATCGGGCTGAGGCACGAAGGGCGGCGCGGTTGTCTCGGCCCCTACGGAACCGAGGGGCGTCAGGACCGCGAGGCCCCCCATCGCCGTTGCCAGCGCGAGGCGGGCTGCGGACCGTCCGGTGAAGCGCGTCATAAGGTTCATCGGCCGCCTCCAATCGCCGTGACAGGAAGAGCGGCGTAGTAGGCAGCGACGGCGGTGGCGTCGTCATCGCTCAGCCGGTCGGCGATCCCCTTCATCAGCCCGAGGGGATCGTTGTGGCGTGTCCCGGCTTTCCAGGCGGAGAGCTGCGCCGCGAGATAGGCGGCCGGCTGGCCGGCCAGCGGCGGGAAGGCGGCGCCGACGCCCTGCCCAGCTGGGCCGTGGCATTGTGCGCAAGCGGGCAATGCCTTCGTCCACTCACCAGTCTGCGCCAGCATTCGGCCGCGGTCGTATGCCGTGTCGTCCGGCTGGGGTGTCCCGTCGGGCGGCGGGGCGCGGAGCCCGGCATAAAAGACGGCCAACGCCCGCCGCTCCTCCGGTGCTAGGCCTTGGGCAATCGGACCCATGATCTCATGGTCCCGGCTGCCGTCGGCGAAGCTGTCGAGCTCGTGTGCGAGGTAGTCCTCCGCGAGGCCTGAAAGACGGGGAAAGCCGCCCTCGGCATTTCCGCCCCCGGAATCCCCGTGGCACGAGGCACAGGCCGGCACGCCGGCCTGTGTTCCGTTACGGGCGATTTCACCACCGTCCATGGCTCGTGCTGGGCAGACAGAAGCACACATCAACAGTCCGCCGAACGCGATGCGGACACTCCTGCTCGCCGCCAGAGCCAACCTGCGACTCATCGGAAGCACAGCGACGAGCGCAGAAAAGGCAAGGTGAGAAACTTTGACCGACGGTGCATGCATTCCGCCATCCTTGCCGTCCTGCTTAAGCCAGGCTTAAGGGGGGCTGCCCCCCGCCGAACAATGGAAAGGCACTCAGCACAAATATCCGTCATCGCGGCGGCGCGCTGGCATCCCGGGCTGGAGGATGCACTGTCGAGAACGTCGGCACGAACATTCCTCTGGTCGAACGCGCCAACGTCCGCTCGACCTTTTCCGGGAGCGCGACAGCCGCCGAACCGGCAGTGGCTCCGGCTTCGCTATGGCAAAGGTAGGTCTCGGCCCGACCTCGCAAGGGGACTTACCAAGGACCGAAGCATCCTGAAGGGGTGGCGTGCAGGATCACGGTTGCAATGGGCAGACCGACACCCTTCACACCCCCTTGAGTAGCCACCGCAGCGGCAGGGCGACAGCCGTGAGGCTCGCCACGCTCATCGCCCAGATCAGCACGAACCAGCCGAACCTGCGCATCAGTGGTACCCCGCTTCCGCCGTGACCTTGCCGCGGAACAGCCAGTACACGTAGGCTGTGTAGGCCAGGACCAGGGGCACCAGCACCGCCGCGCCGTAGAGCAGGAAGCCCTGCGATTTCGGATGCGTCGCCGCCTGCCAGATCGTGACGCTCGGCGGCACGATGTACGGCCACATGCTGATGCCGAGCCCGACATAGGACAGCAGGAAGAAACCGAGCGCGCAGAGGAAGGGCGTGACCTCCTCCCGCCGCCCTAGGGCCTGGGCGAAGCGCCACGCCAGGAGCCCGACCAGGATCGGCACCGGCGCGCCGACGAACAGGCCGGGCAGGCCGAGCCAGCGGGCGCGAAAGGGCGCGCTGATCGCCAGCGTCGTCGCCGAGACCACGGCGATGAGGACCAGCGTCGCCACCGCCAAGGGCTTGGCGAGGTTATACGCCCGGATCTGCAATTCGCCGCTGGTCTTCCAAATCAGCCAGCAGGCCCCGAGCAGGCCGTAGCCTACGACGAGCGCGAAGCCGGTCAGCACAGAGAACGGCGTCAGCCAGTCCCACCAGCCGCCCGCATAGGCCCGGCCCTCGATCCTGATGCCCTGGACGAAGGCGCCGAGCGCGATCCCCTGGCAGAAGGCGGCGACGAAGCTGCCCCAGGAGAAGGCACGGTCCCACCACAGCTGCCCGCGCGGCGTCGCCATGCGGAAGCGCATCTCGAAGGCGACGCCCCGGAACACCAGCGCCAGCAGCATCAGGATCAGTGGCATGTACAGGGCGGGCAGGATCGTGGCGTAGGCCAGCGGAAACACCGCAAACAACCCGCCGCCGCCCAGCACGAGCCAAGTCTCGTTGCCGTCCCAGACGGGGGCGACCGAGTTCACCATCACGTCCCGCTCGGCCTTGCCGCGCACCGCCGGGAACAGGATGCCGAGCCCGAGATCGAACCCGTCCATCGCCACGTAGAGAAACACGGCGGTGGCGATGAGGATCGCCCAGATGAGGGTTAGATCGAGGTCCATGACAGCCTCCCCTCACTCGGCCGGTTGCAGGTGCGCGTCACCGGCGAGTGCCGGCGCCGGAGTAATGCCCGCCGTGCGGACCGGCTGGCCGACGGGCGGGCCGGATTCGTGCGGTCGCGGGGTCTGGTTGAACAGGTGGAACAGGTACCAGATGCCCGCCCCGAACACCGCGAAGTAGACCAGCGCGAAGGCCGCGAGGGAGGCCGCCACGGCGGGGGCGGCGATGGGTGAGACGCTGTCGGCGGTGCGCAGCAGGCCGTAGACCGTGAAGGGCTGGCGGCCGGTTTCCGTCACCACCCAGCCCGCCGTCACCGCGATCAGCCCCGAGGGGCCCATCGCCACGGCGAAGCGGTGCAGCCAGGGCGTCTCGAACAGGCGGCCCTTGTACCGCAGAAACAGCGACCACAGGCCGAGGCCGATCATCAGCATGCCGAGCCCGACCATCACCCGGAAGGCCCAGAACACCAGCGGCAGGTTGGTCGGCCACGTGTCGCGCGGCAGGTCCTTCAGGCCCGTGACCTTCGCGTTCAGATCATGCGCGAGATAGAGGCTGGCGAGGCCCGGGATGCCGATCTCGTATTTGGTCTCGGCGGCCTGCGCGTCCGGCCAGCCGAACAGAATCGAGGGCGCGCGGGTCACGCTGTCGAAGTGGCCCTCCATCGCCGCGACCTTGGCGGGCTGGTGGTGGTAGCTGTTCCCGCCGTGCAGGTCGCCGAGCACCAGTTGCACCGGGGCGACGATCGCCGCCATCCACATCGCCATGGAGAACATCAGCCGGGCGCGGGGATTGGTCCGGTCGCGCAGCAGGTGCCACGCGCCGACCGCGCCGACGATCATCGCCGTCGTCAGATAGGCCGCCGTCACGGTGTGGGCGAAGCGGTAGGGGAAGGACGGGTTGAAGATCACCGCCGTCCAGCTCTCCGGCACGAACCGGCCGTCGGCATCGAGCGAGTAGCCCGCGGGCGTCTGCATCCAGGAATTGGCGGACAATATCCAGAAGGCCGAGAGCAGCGTGCCGCCCGCGACGAGGCAGGTCGCCAGGAAGTGCAGGCGGGGGCCCACCCGCTCCATCCCGAACAGCATCACCCCGAGGAAGCCCGCCTCCAGGAAGAAGGCGGTCAGCACCTCATAGCCGAGCAGCGGCCCGAGCACGGGAGCGGTCTTGTCCGAGAAGACCGACCAGTTGGTGCCGAACTGGTAGCTCATCACCAGCCCCGACACGACGCCCATGGCGAAGGCTACGGCGAAGACCTTCAGCCAGTAGCGGTAGGTGTCGAGATAGACTGGCTTGTCGGTGGCGAGCCAGAAGGCTTCCAGCACCGCGAGATAGCTCGCCAGCCCGATGGTGAAAGCCGGGAACAGGAAGTGCCAGACGACCGTGAAGGCGAACTGACTGCGGGCGAGGTCGAGCGCGCTCGGGAGATGGTTGGCCAGCATCCGTGGGCGCTGCCTTTGGCGGGAATGGGGACATCCGGGAGGCCCGCCATGGACCGTACCGAACCAAGCATGCCGCCGGAATGTCGCCCCGCCTTCATATGCCACAGCTCGGGCGTGTCAATACAAGTTTATGATGCGAAGACCTACTCGATATGAATTTGCATATTGACCGGCATCGTAGCGAGGTCCACGGTGCTGACCACACTGTTGAAACGTCGAGAGTTGTTCCATGAGTATCGAAACCGACACCGATCCGCCCGTGCCGCCGCCCGCCTGCCCGCCGATCATCGGCGACGTCGCGCCGAACTTTCGCGCGCGGACGACGATGGGCCCGCGGACGCTCGCCTCGTATCGCGGACGCTGGCTGGTGTTCTTCTCCCACCCGGCCGACTTCACCCCCGTCTGCACCAGCGAGTTCGTCGCGTTCGCCCAGGCCTACGAGGCCTTTCGGGACACCGACTGCGACCTGCTCGCCCTGTCCGTCGACAGCCTTTCCTCCCACTTGGCCTGGAAGCACAGCATCGAGCAGCGTTTCGGCGTGCGGGTGCCATTCCCTATCGTCGAAGATCCCGCCATGGGCATCGCCCGGGCCTACGGCATGCTGCCGGCTGGCTCGACGTCGAGCGCCACCGTCCGGACCACGTTCGTCATCGATCCTGAAGGCATCGTGCGGGCGCTGGTCGCCTACCCGCTGACGGTGGGCCGCAGCATCGCCGAGATCCTTCGGCTGGTGCAGGCGCTCCAAGCCTGCGACGCATCGGACGTCTCGACGCCGGAGGGATGGCAACCCGGCGACCAGGTGCTTGTGAACCCGCCTCTGACGAGCGACGAGATCGCCCAGCCAGGCGCTGCGGGGCAGGACTGGTACTACCGCTTGGGAAGCCTGTGATGGCCTCCGGCACGGACGAGGCGACGGCGATCCTGATCGCCGACCTGCTCAAGGTCGCCGCCAACCCGAACCGGCTGCGCATCCTGTATCTCCTGGCGGAGGGAGAGCGATCCGTCTCTGAGATCGAGCAGCAGCTCGGCATCCGCCAACCAACGCTGTCGCAGCAGCTCGGGGAGCTGCGCAACGCTGAGGTCGTGGCCACGCGGCGCGAGCACAAGGTGGTGTTCTACAGCCTGAGCGACGCCCGCATGCAGGCCCTCCTCGACGCGTTCGACGACATCCTGATCGCGGGTCGACCGCGGAGAAGCTTGCCTGCGCGCAGCCCGGATGCGCGAGCGCGGGCGCTCGGCCAAGCGGCGATGTTCGGTCAGGTCGGAGAACCTTGACGGACGCTGTCGCTCCGTTCCTAGCGCCGCTCGCTGGCGCTGGCGCGCCGCTCCGAACACGTGCCTCACGGTCCGGAACCCTAGCTGTCGGCTGAGGGCATGCGATTGAGCCCGCATCGTCGACGCACAGCGAGCGGCGCCGGGACAAAGCCGGCGCCGCTTAGCTTCAGGCGGCTGCCTTCTCCGGCTTAGCCATCCATTCGCGTCCCTTGAGCATGGCCTTCCAGTAGATTGGAGGCAGCATCCGCTCCTTCAGGAGCCATGCGAGGTGGCTCGGCTTCGTCCCGTCGATCAGCCATGCGGGGAAGCTCGGCATGAGCTTGCCGCCGTAGCCGAACTCCGCGAGCAGGATCTTACCTCGCTCGACCGTGAGCGGACACGAGCCGTAGCCGTCGTAGGCGACCTCGGCCCCGCGCAGGTGGCCCATCTCGACGAGGAGGTTGTGGGCCACCACGGGCGCCTGCTTGCGCGCGGCGGCGGCGGTCTTGGCGTTGGGCGCGTTGCAGGCGTCGCCGAGCGCGTAGACCTCGGGGAAGCGACGGTGTCGCAGGCTCCCGGGGTCCACATCGACCCAGCCGGCGGCATCGGCCAGGGGCGAGACGCGGACGAAGTCGGGCGCCTGCTGCGGCGGGACGACGTGGATCATGTCGAAGCCGGTCTCAACCGTCTCGCTGCCGCCCTCCTCCGTCTTGCGCGAGAACCACGCGCGCCGAGCCGGACCGTCGATCCGGGTCAGGGTGTGATTGAAATTCAGGTTCGCGTCGTAGCGCTTCACGTAATTCATCAGGGCCGGGACGTATTCCTTCACGCCGAACAGGACTGGACCGGCATTGTAGAGCTCGACCGCGATGTCCCCGAGCCGCCCCTGCCGCAGCCAGTGGTCGGCGGAAAGGTACATCGCCTTCTGCGGGGCGCCGGCGCACTTGATCGGCATCGGCGGCTGCGTGAAGACGGCGCGGCCCGCCCGCAGGTTCCGCACGAGGTCCCAGGTGTAGGGGGCGAGGTCGTAGCGGTAGTTCGAGGTGACCCCGTTCCGCCCGAGGGTTTCGGCGAGCCCCTCGATGCCGGCCCAGTTCAGCTTGAGGCCGGGCGCGACCACGAGGCGGTCGTAGCGCACCACCCGGCACCCTTCCAAGATTACCGCCTTGCGCTCGGGCTCGAAGGCCGCAACCGCCGCCTTGATCCAGCGCACGCCGTTCGGGATCAGGGAAGCCATGGTCCTGGCCGTGGCGGCGGGCTCGAACACTCCGCCGCCGACCATCGTCCAGCCCGGCTGGTAATAGTGCACGTCCGCCGGATCGATGACGGCGATGTCGAGGTCGGGTTTGCGCGCCTTCAGGCTCGCCGCGACGGCGATGCCGCCGGCCCCGCCGCCGACGACGACCACACTGTGGAACTGGTCGGCGTGCTCAGTAGGAACCCGGCCGCCTGCCGCGATGCGCCGGACGACGCCGCTCAGTTCGTATCCGGCCGCCTTGGTGGCAGCCAGGATGTCCGGAAGCGGCCGCGCAGCTGCCGCCTCGCCGAGCGCCCACAGCGTCGCGGAGCGGGTTCCGGTGCGGCAGAAGGCGAGCACCGGCTTCGGCAGGGCCGCGAGCTCGCCGCGGAAGGCCATCACATCCCCATCCGTCACCTTGCCCGACGTGACGGGTAGGTACCGCGCCTCCAGGCCGGCCGCACGCGCGGCGGCCTCCAACTCCGAGAAGCCCGGCTGGTCGCCGCCCTCGCCATCGGGGCGGTTGCAGATCACCGCCCGGAAGCCCGACTCGGCCGCCGCCGCGAGATCGGAGGGAGCGAGCTGACCCGTCACCGACAGGTCCGGGGAGAGGCGTTTGACGTCCATGGCTAGATCCTCATCTGATAGATTTATATTATGAGTTGCGATTTCTATAAATCATACGTTGACCTCCACCGCAAGAAGGTCCACCAGTGACGAAAGCGACGATCCTTTCATTTTGTTTTTTTATTAAATGAATGACAGTCGGGATCGGGGCTTGCCGGCCGCCGACCGGCTCGACCGGTCGTCGACAAGGCCCCTGGACGCGGAGGTCACCGCCGATGAATGCGCTTCCCGCCATCTTGTCCGGCTCAGGGGTCGGCTTCACGCTCGGACTCATCGGCGGCGGCGGCTCGATCCTGGCGACGCCGCTTCTGCTGTACGTGGTCGGCATGGCCCAGCCGCACCTCGCCATTGGAACCGGCGCTCTGGCGGTCGCGGCCAACGCGTTCCTGACCCTCGTCGGGCACGCCAGGTCCGGCAACGTGCGTTGGCGCTGCGCCGTCGTGTTCGCCGGAGTCGGCATCCTTGGCGCCCTCGTCGGCTCGACGTTCGGCAAGGCGGTCGACGGCCAGCGCCTGCTCTTCCTCTTCGCGATGCTGATGGTCGTCGTGGGCATCCACATGCTGCGGGGTCGCAAGGTTCAGAGTGGAACCTCGGAGCCTGTCGGATGCGGTCCGGTACCGAGTTGGAAGGTCGTGGCCGTCGCCTTCGCGGTCGGGGTCCTGTCGGGCTTCTTCGGGATCGGCGGCGGGTTCCTGATCGTGCCGGGCCTCGTCTTCGCCACCGGCATGCCGCTGATCACTGCGGTCGGCACCTCGCTGCTCGCCGTTGGTGCCTTCGGCCTCGCCACAGCAACGAATTACGCCCTGTCCGGAATGGTCGATTGGGCCGTCGCCGGGGAATTCATCGCCGGCGGCCTCGTCGGCGGTTTCTTGGGTATGCGGCTGGCCAACCGGCTCTCTGGCTACAAGGGCGCGCTCGACACGGTATTCGCCACCGTCATCTTCGGTGTCGCCGGCTACATGCTCTACCGCAACGCCGGCGCTTTCGCCGCGACGCCTTGACCGTCGCCGAGGCGGGCGCCCGGTGCCGCACCCGCTTCGATGACCACCGGACGGCACCTTTCAGGAAAACCGCCATGACCCCCAATGTCGGTAGCATCGATCGCATCCTGCGCCTCGTCGTCGGCCTTCTGATCGCAGGCCTGGGCTACACGATGCTCGCCGGAGTCTGGGCCCTTGCCGCCGTCGGCATCGGCGCCGTGATGGCGTTGACCGCCCTCGTCGGGTTCTGCCCAGCCTACACGATCCTAGGGATCAACACCTGCCGACGCCGGCTTCCCGGCGCGTGACCCCACCCGTCCAAGGACGACCGACAGGAGACAAGCAATGACCGAAGCCCGTGGCCCCGAACCCGTCATCCAAGCCTTCTTCGACGAGCCCACCAACACGGTGAGCTACATCGTGGCCGATCCCGAGACGAAGCAGGCGGCCTTCATCGATCCGGTGCTCGACTACGATCACAACGGCGGCAGCGTCGACACTCGCTCCGTTGAGGCGATGCTGACGGCCGCCGACGAGGCGGGCTACACGGTGGTCTGGACGCTGGAAACCCACGCGCACGCCGACCACCTCTCCGGCTCGCCCTACGTGAAGGCCAAGACCGGCACGAAGATCGGCATCGGCGAGCACATCAAGGAGGTCCAGAAGATCTTCCGCCCGGTCTTCAACGCCACCGACCTAAAGACCGACGGCAGCGATTTCGACCACCTCTTCGTGGACGGCGAGACGTTTGCCATCGGCAATCTCGCCGTCGAGGTGCTGTACACGCCAGGCCATACGCCGGCTGACATCTGCTACCGCATCGGCGGCCACGTCTTCGTCGGCGATACGCTGTTCATGCCCGATTTCGGTACCGCGCGGGCCGACTTCCCCGGCGGCGACGTGCGCACCCTCTATCGCTCGATCCGCAAGTTGCTGGCCCTGCCTCCGGCGACGGTGCTTCACCTCTGCCACGACTACAAGGCGCCGGGCCGCGACGTGTACGCCTGGGAGACCACGGTCGGCGAGCAGCGCGAGCGCAACGTTCATGTGAAGGAGGGCGTGAGCGAGGAGGAGTTCACCGCCATGCGCACCGCCCGGGACGCGACGCTGGCTGCGCCGCGCCTTCTGCTGCCGTCGATCCAGGTCAATATCCGCGCCGGCAAGTTCCCCCCGGCCGAGGCGAACGGCGTTCGTTACCTGACCATTCCGGTCAAACTGAAAGGCGGAGCGGAATTGGGCGTTTGACAGGGCTCATCGGTATTGGGCGTACCTGAGCCGATGATGGACCTCCTGCCTGCGCATCTCCTCCGGGCGGCCCTCGGCCTCGTGCTGGGTGCCGTGCTCGGGATGGTCGCGCGCCGGGGGCGGTTCTGCACGTTGGGCGCCATCGAAGATGCCGTCTATGCGCGCGACACGCGCCGCGCCCGGGCATGGTTGCTGGCCACCGGCATCGCCGTGGTGGGCACGCAGCTTTTGGAATCCGAATTCGGTCTCGACCTCGCCCGGTCGATCTATGCGGGGCCGCGCTTCGAATGGGGCGCGATGATCCTCGGCGGAACGATGTTCGGCTTCGGCATGGCGCTCGTCGGCACCTGCAGCTTCGGCGCGTTGCTGCGGCTCGGCGGGGGAGATCTGCGCGCCCTCCTCGTCCTCCTCGTGCTCGGCCTCTCGGCCTACATGGCGATCAGCGGCGTGACAGCCTTTCTGCGCGTGACGCTCACCGCACCGCTCAGCCTCGATCTCGGTAGCCAGCGGCTCGGGGCCTTGTTGAAGCTGGATCAGACCGGCCGCGTGGCCTTCAGCGTCATTGCAGGCATCGGCTTCTGCCTCGTGGCGCTGACGGGCAAAGACTTCCGTCGGACTCAGCGGCTCCTCATCGGCGCCATCGCCATCGGGCTCGTCATCGTCGCCGGGTGGTGGACGAACGGGAGCGCGGGTTTCGACGAGTTCGAAACCCGGGCGGTCGGCTCCTTCAGCTTCGCACGGCCGGTCGGCGATACCCTCCTCTATGCCATGCTCGCGAGCGGCACGCGGATCGATTTCGGCGTGGCCTCGGTCCTCGGCGTCGTGCTCGGGTCCTTCGCGGCGGCGCGCGCTGCGGGTGAATTTCACTGGGAGGCGCCCGATGATGCCCGCGAGGTGAAGCGCCACCTGCTCGGCGCCTTCCTGATGGGCACCGGCGGCGTCACGGCGCTGGGCTGCACCATCGGCCAGGGATTGAGCGGGCTTTCGACGCTGTCGGTCGGCTCGATTCTCGCCCTCGGCGCGATCCTCGTCGGGGCTCGCGCGGGGCTCTACTACCTCGTGGACCGGCACACTTGAGGGTTTCGCCGGTTACGGTGTCCGTCCGTTGCAGAATGCGCGGTGCAGGGCGGCGATGATCTCGCGAACCTCGGGCCGGGCCAGCGCATAATAGATGTTCTTGCCGTCACGGCGGGCCTCGACGAGATCGTCGGCCCGTAACCGAGCCAGTTGCTGGGACACGGCCGGTTGCCGCAGATTCAGCAATTGCTCCAGTTCCGAGACCGAGCGCTCGCCCTCGACCAGCAGACAGAGGATGACGAGGCGCGCCTCGTGCCCGAGGGCTTTGAGCAGTTCGCTGGCATCGCGGGCATTGGCCAGCAACAGATCCAGGTCGAGGCTGCCCGGGGCCTCGACGCTCGTCACCGGTTGCGCCTGTTGCAACGGCATCATCCCACCCTTTTCCTCGCCGCCCGAAGCCCGTTACGGGGATCCGGGGAGCCGTTCGAGCAACCGCTCGGCCCGTCCCCAGAAGAAATCCTCACCCGGATAGCCCTCGATCCGGTCGAGCTCGGACCCGTCTTCGACGAGGACGAATGTCGGTGTGTAGCGGATCGGGCGCTTGAGCGTGAGTCCGGGAGGGAGGCCTGCGTCGAGATCGACACGGCGCAACGGCGCCCGCTTCCCGATATCCGTCTTCGGGTAGATCGGCCCGATCTCCTTGTCCCAGGCCTTGCACCACGGGCAGCCGCGCCGCTCGAACTTGATCAGCTCGGCGGCCTCAACGATGCCGGGCCATAGGGCGAACCCCCACGCCCCCGCCATGACGGCTCGCCTCGTTCCCCGCATCGGTCTTCCCAAGCCCAGGACCACTGATCCTTATATAGCAAAAGACGAATGTGTTCGAGGGGCATCGGCGCAGCCGCCGGGATCGTGATCGCCCTCGGCGCGGAGCCGCCGTCGTCCGCGCGGCTTCAATGGCAGCCGGATGTCAGGAGGACTAGATTGCCAGGGGCAGGACAATCGCTCTACACATGCAGAAACTAGAATATTTGGAGGGGACGCCATGTCGACCCGGCGCCGGTTCCTGGCGGGTGCCCTCGCGCTCGGCCTGCCCTCCAGGGCCATGGCCCAAGCGATCCAGGGCGATGACGGCCTCTACCGGGAGCCCTGGTTCCTCGAAAGCTTCCTCGATCTCCCCGACGATCTGAAGTCCGCGCGGGAGCACGGCAAGCGCCTCGCCATCCTGTGGGAGCTGAAGGGCTGTCCCTTCTGCAAACAGATCCACCTCGTGAACTTCGCAGATCCGGCGACGAGCGCCTTCATCCGCGAGCGTTTCGAGATCCTGCAACTGAATTTCATCGGTTCGCGGGAGGTCACCGATTTCGACGGTCAGATCCTTCCCGAGAAGGCTTTCGCGGAGAAGTACGGCATCCGGTCCACGCCGACCATTCAGTTCTTTCCGGTGGAGGAGACGGCACTCGCGGGCAAGACGCCCCAGCAGCGCGAGGTCCTGCGAGTGCGGGGCTACGTGCCGCCGGAGGAGTTCCGCCGGACTTTCGCCTTCGTGGCCGAGCGTGCCGACGAGCGGACGACCCTGCAGGATTACCTCCGCTCGCCGGAGGCGGCGCAGCGGGGCTGACAGTCCCGCCGCGATAGTCAGCGGCCTCGCAATTCCAGCTTGACTTGAGAGCGATCCACGTCAAACTTGCAATAATTCGCATATGTCGATGGGTTTGCCCGCCGGCAGAGCGAGCGGTTCGAGACGACCGCACTCGCCGCAAAGACGGCGCACCGAGGAAACGCCAGATGCGCAGGCCGATCACAGCCTTTGCGCTCGCGGGACTTTGCGTCCTCGCGACCGCCGCCGGAGCCGAGACGGCTTCCACCGGGCTCGCCCCGTTCAAGATCGTCGCCATCGATGGCAGCGACTCAATCCCCGAGCCGCTCACCGACAAGCCGGGGGATGCGGCGGCCGGCGCGAAGGTCGTCGTGAACCGGCGCCAGGGCAATTGCCTCGGCTGCCATCAGGTCTCGTCGCTCAAGGGCGAATCTTTCCACGGCGAGGTCGGGCCCTCCCTCGATGGCGTCGCGGGCCGGTGGGACGCGGCCCACCTGCGGATGATCGTCGTCAACCCGAAGCACGTCTTCACCGAGGCGACCGTGATGCCGGCCTTCTACCGGATCGACGGCCTCAACCGCGTGCGCGCCGAATTCCAGGGCAAGCCGATCCTGACCGCGCAGCAGGTCGAGGACGTCGTCGCCTACCTCACGACCTTGAAGTGATCTCGCGGGCTGAAGGAGCCGCTTGCCATGACCTCTGCCAAGATCCCCGCAATGAGCCGCCGCCAAGCCCTGGCCTTCGGCACCGGCGCCATGGTGGCCACCGCCTTCGCTTTCCGCGCCGGCCCGGCCCTGGCGGCGAAGCCCGCGACCGATGAGGCCATCAAGGCCTTCACCCGCGGCAAGGAGCCGGTGAAGGGCAGGGTCAAGCTCGAACTCCCCGAGATCGCCGAGAACGGCAACACGGTGCCGATGACGGTGAGCGTCGACGGGCCGATGACGGCGGAAAGCTACGTCGAGGAGGTGATGATCGTCGCCGAGGGCAATCCGAACCCCGGCGTCATCAGCTTCCACTTCACGCCGTCGAGCGTCGCGGAGGCGAACACCCGGATCCGTCTCGCAGAGACCCAGAACGTCATCGCGGTCGCCCGCATGAACGACGGCTCGGTGTTCAGCGACGTCCGCCAGGTGAAGGTCACCATCGGCGGCTGCGGCGGCTAACCCATACGCGACAGCATCGAACGAGGACGGGAGGACCACATGGCCGACGTGAAGCCGCGGATCAAACTGGACAAGAAGGAGGTCGCCAAGGGCGGCATCATCGAGGTGAAGACGCTCGTCTCCCACACGATGGAGTCCGGCCAGCGCAAGGACAAGGACGGGAAGACGATCCCGCGCAAGATCCTGAACAAGTTCACCTGTGACCTGAACGGCAAGACGATCTTCAGCGCCGATATCGAGAGCGCAGTCTCCGCCAATCCCTACTTCCAGTTCAAGATCAAGCCCGAAGAATCCGGAGCGCTGACTTTTACCTGGGTCGATGACGACGGGTCGAAGATCCAGGCCACCGAGCAGATCAAGGTCGCCTGACGCGCGCCCGGGGCCGTTCGCCCCGGAGCGCCTCCCCCCGCCGCGCCGGAGCCCTCACCATGGTCCGCCCAACTCTCGCCTTTACAGCGCTCGCGCTCGTCGCGTTGGCCGTCGCGCCGCACGCGCAGGACATGCCGTCGGCGCCCGCCGCGAAGGAGCCGTCCGAGCGCCCGGCGTGGCAGGCGCACGGCATGAAGCCCCAGAACCCGAATTCTCCGTTCGAGGAAGTCGTCTCGGGCCTGTATTTCCGTTCCAAGGAAACGCAGGAGATGCAGGCCGACGACTTCAACAATCCGGGCTTCCTCGCCGTCGAGCAGGGCGAGGAACTCTGGTCGAAGGTCGATGGCACGGCCGGCAAGTCCTGCGCGAGCTGCCACAACGAGGCCTCGACCTCGATGAAGGGCGTCGCGGCTGCCTATCCGAAGTGGAACGAGAAGCTCGGGAAGCCAATCAATCTGGAGCAGCGGATCAACATCTGCCGCAGCGGCGCCCTGAAGGCCGAGCCTTTCGTCTTCGGCTCGCCCGAACTCACGGCCATGACCACCTACATCCGCAACCAGTCCCGGGGGATGCCGGTCGCCGTGAAGGTGGACGGGCCGATGACGCCCTGGTTCGAGCGCGGCAAATCGCTGTACTACCAGCGGAACGGCCAGCTCGATCTCGCCTGCGCGAGCTGCCACGAAAAGAACCACGGCAAGTATCTCCGGGCCGATTTCCTCAGCCAGGGGCAGAGCAACGGCTTCCCCGTCTACCGCCTACGTGACCAGCGGCTGGTGCCGCTGCACGAGCGCATGGAGGGCTGCATGCAGGACGTCCGGGCCACGCCGTTCAAGCCGCTCTCCGACGAGTTCCTCGCCCTGGAGACCTACGTCGCGTGGCGCGGCCTCGGCCTTCCGGTCGAGACGCCCGCCGTGCGCAACTGAGGGTCGGATCGTCCCATGACCTCACGCCGCGACTTCCTGCAGATCGCCGCCGCCACCGCGGCCCTGGTGCCGACGGGCTGGATCCGCGCCTTCGCCCAGCAGCGCCTGACCCAGTACGACCTCCTGGCCTTCGAGCCGATGGGCAACGTCACCCTGGTCCACCTGACCGACATCCACGCGCAGTTGCGGCCCGTGCTGTTCCGCGAGCCCTCGACCAATCTCGGGGTGGGCGAGGCGCGCGGTCAGGTCCCCCACGTCACCGGACGCGCCTACCTCGACCTCTACGGCATCCCCGGCGGCTCGCCGCTGGCCTATGCGCTGACGCCGGAGGACTACGTCGCGCTCGCCCGCAGCTACGGCCGGATGGGCGGCCTCGACCGGATCGCCACGGTGCTCGACGCGATCCGCGCCGAGCGCGGCGACAAGGTGCTGTTCCTCGACGGCGGCGACACTTGGCAGAACAGCTACACCTCGATGGTGAGCAAGGGCCAGGACATGGTCGACTGCATGGCGCTGCTGAAGCCCGACGCCATGACCGGCCACTGGGAGTTCACCCTCGGCACCGAGCGGGTGAAGGAGATCGTGGACGGGCTCGGCTGCCCGTTCCTCGGCCAGAACGTCCGCGACGCGGAGTGGAACGAGCCAGCCTTCGAGTCCACGAAGATGTTCGAGCGCGGCGGCGCGAAGGTCGCGGTGATCGGGCAGGCCTTCCCCTACACGCCCATCGCCAACCCGCGCTGGATGATCCCGAACTGGTCCTTCGGCATCCGCGAGGAGGATGTGCAGGCGAGCGTCGACAACGCCCGGAAAGAGGGCGCCGACCTCGTCGTGCTGCTCTCTCACAACGGGTTCGACGTCGACCGCAAGCTCGCCTCGCGGGTGAAGGGAATCGACGTCGTCCTGACCGGTCACACGCACGATGCGCTGCCGCAGGCGGTAAAGGTCGGCAACACCCTGCTCATCGCCTCGGGCAGCCACGGCAAGTTCCTCACCCGCGTCGACCTCGACGTGCGGGACGGCGCCGTGAAGGGCTACCGCTCGAAGCTCATCCCGATCTTCTCCGATGTCATCGCCCCGCAGAAGGCGATGGCGGCCAAGATCCAGGCGATCCGCGCGCCCCACGAGGCGATGCTGAGCCAGGAACTTGGGCGGACCGAGGCCCTGCTCTACCGGCGCGGCAACTTCAACGGCACCCTCGACGACCTGATCTGCGACGCGCTCCTGTCCGAGCGCGAGGCCGACATCGCCCTCTCGCCCGGCTTCCGCTGGGGCACGACCCTCCTGCCCGGGCAAGCGATCACCCACGAGGACGTCTACAACGCCACCGCCATCACCTACCCGGCGGCCTACCGGATGCCCATGACCGGCGCCCGGCTGAAGGAGGTGCTGGAGGACGTGGCCGACAACCTGTTCAACGCCGATCCCTACTACCAGCAGGGGGGCGACATGGTGCGGGTGGGGGGCGTGTCCTACGCCATCGATGTCGCCCGCCCGGCCGGAAGCCGCATCTCCGACCTGACCCTGCTGCGCACCGGCAAACCCATCGAGGCCGGCAGCAGCTACACCGTGGCGGGCTGGGCGAGCGTCAACGAGGGGACCGAGGGTCCGCCGATCTGGGACGTCGTCGCCTCGCACATCAAGGCCAAGAAGACGGTGAACCCGACGCCCGCGCAGGTCACCGTCCGTGGCGCCTAGTCGTCTTCAAGATATTCACACATTGCCATACTTGAAACAGTTCGGAGAGACCGATGTCTGAACCGAAGCCGCGCCCCGATCCGTCCGGGCCGACCTCCCGCCGATCCTTCCTGCGCACCGGCCTCGCCTTGGGCGGAGCGGTCGGCGCCGGGGTGGGAACCGGCGCTTTCGCGGGCCGTGCGGCCGCCGCCGCGCCGGAGGCCAAGAACCTGCCGCCGAACGTGCCGGAATGGTCGCAATCCCTCGGTGACGGTGTCGTGAGCCGGCCCTATGGCCGCCCCTCGAAGTTCGAGGCGGACGTGATCCGCCGCGACGTTGAATGGCTGACCGCCTCTCGCCAGAGCTCGGTGAGCTTCACGCCGCTGCACCAGCTTGAGGGGATCATCACCCCCAACGGTCTCGGCTTCGAGCGCCACCATGGCGGCATCGCCGAGATCGACCCGGCCGAGCACCGGTTGATGATCCACGGCCTCGTTGAGAAGCCGCTGATGCTGACGCTGGAGGACATCAAGCGCTTCCCCCGCGTCAACCGGATCGCCTTCCTCGAATGCGCGGCCAATTCCGGCATGGAGTGGAAGGGCGCGCAGCTCAACGGCTGCCAGTTCACCCACGGCATGATCCACTGCGTCATGTACACGGGCGTGCCGCTCAAGCGCCTCCTCGAAGAGGCGGGTCTCAAGACGAACGCCAAGTGGCTGCTGCCGGAGGGGGCGGACGCCGCGGCGATGACCCGCTCGGTGCCGATCGAGAAGGCGCTCGACGACGCCATCGTCGCCTACGCCATGAACGGCGAGGCGCTCTATCCCGAGCACGGCTACCCGCTGCGCCTCGTCCTGCCCGGCTGGCAGGGCAATATGTGGGTGAAGTGGCTGCGCCGGATCAAGGTCGGCGACGAGCCCTGGCACACCCGCGAGGAGACCTCGAAGTACACGGCCCTCATGCCGGACGGACAGGCGCGGCGCTTCACCTGGGCCATGGACGCGAAGTCCGTGATCACCAATCCAAGCCCGCAGGCGCCGATCCACGGCAAGGGCTTCACCGTGCTCTCGGGCCTCGCTTGGTCGGGACGCGGGGCGATCAAGGGCGTGGACGTCTCCCTCGATGGCGGCCGCAACTGGCGCGCCGCCCGCCTCGACGGTCCGGTCCTCGATAAGGCGCTGACGCGCTTTTATTACGAGTTCGACTGGAACGGTGAGCCGCTGCTGCTCCAGTCCCGCGCCAGGGACGAGACCGGCTATGTGCAGCCGACCAAGGCGGCTTTGCGCCAGCATCGCGGCCTGAACTCGATCTACCACAACAACGGCATTCAGACCTGGCACGTGCTGCCCAGCGGGGAGATCGAGAATGTCGAGGTCGCGTAACCTCATTCCGGCCGCGCTCGCAGCCGCCCTCCTGGCCGCGACGCCGGTGGCGGCCGAGCGCCTAAACATCGGCCGCGCGGCAACGCCCGAGGAAATCAAGGGCTGGGACATCGACGTGCGGCCGGACGGCCAGGGGCTTCCGGTCGGCAAGGGCACGGCGGCGCTGGGCGAGACCATCTTCCAGGAGCGCTGCGCCAGCTGCCACGGCGAGTTCGGCGAAGGCGCGGGCCGGTGGCCGGAACTCGCGGGCGGATCCGGGACCTTGAAGTCGGAAAACCCGGTCAAGACCATCGGGTCCTACTGGCCCTATGTCTCGACGGTCTTCGACTTCGTGCACCGGGCGATGCCGTTCGGCGCGGCCCAGACCCTGACGCCGGATGAGACCTACTCGGTCACGGCCTATCTCCTCTATCTCAACGACATCCTGAAGGATCAGGATTTCGAGGTGAACGAGAAGAACCTCGCCAGCATCCGCCTGCCGAACGAGAAGAACTTCTTCATGGACGACCGCCAGACGGCGGAGAAGGAGTTCTGGACGGCCAAGCCCTGCATGACGAACTGCCTGCCCAAAGAGGCGACGATTACGAGCCATGCGCGCATCCTCGACGTGACGCCCGACAAGGCCCCCGACTCCGCGAAGAAGGCGCCGCCAGTCCAATGACGACTGGCGCCGCCGTCCCCGGATCGCGCTGCGACAGGCGTCTCTTCATGGCGGGGCTCGCGGCGGGTCTCGCGGGCGCGTGGCCGACCGGCCGCGCGTCCGCCAACCCGGCGGCGGCGTTGACGGTCGGCGGCGCCTCCGTGGAGACGGCGAGCGACGGCACGCTGTCCTCCTCCCTCGCCTTCATGCTGCCCGATACGCCGCGCGACGAGATGCAGGCCGTCTTCAGGGCCGAGGGCCAGCGCGCGGAGGCCGCGCCGATCCCGACGAACGCGAGCCTCGTGCGGATCGGCTCTGAGATCATCCTGATCGATGCCGGCTCGGGCAACTCCTTCCAGCCGACGGCGGGCAAGCTCGGAGAGACATTGGAGAGCCGGAACATTTCGCGCGAGGCGATCACCCAGGTCGTGTTCACGCACGCCCATCCCGATCATCTCTGGGGCGCGATCGACGATTTCGACGACAGCGAACGGTTTCCCAATGCCCGCTACGTGGTGCCGGCGGCGGAATGGGATTTTTGGACCCGCGACGACGTCGAGACCCTGGTGCCCGACTGGCTGAAGGGTCTCTCCGTGGGCTCGCGACGGACCCTGCGCCGCCTTGAGGCGAAGGTGGAGCGCCGCAGGCCCGGCGAGAGCATCGCCCCCGGCCTCACTTACGTCGCGACGCCGGGGCATACACCCGGCCACGCCTCCGTACTCGTCGAAGCGGGACGGGATCAGGTACTGATCGGCGGAGATGCCCTGAGCCATGCAGTTCTGTCGTTCCGGCGTCCCGCCTGGGCGTTCGGAAGCGATCTCGACCGCGACCTCGCTTCCTGCACCCGCCTGACCCTGCTGGACCGGTTGGCGAACGAGCGGATGACGCTCGTTGGCTTTCATCTCCCGGGCTCGGGCGTCGGACATGTCGAGCGTGCCGGCGACAGCTATCGATTCTTGCAGACCTGACGAGACGGCTCCAAGAGGAGCGCGCGTCTCGGATCAGGATCGTTCGACAACGGAGGGGACGAGATGATGCTGTCGCGCAGGGGCGTGTCCGGATTGGCCGCACTGCTGGCTGGGCTCGGAGCGAGCAGGGCCACGGCGGCTCCGGCAACCGGCCCGAAGACCCACCGGGTCGCGATGCAGGTCAGTTCCCGCGAGGGCGGCGTGTTCGATCTCGCCCTCAACAATGCGGTCAACCTCGCGCGCGAATACAGCGAGCAGGCCGAGGAACTGGAAGTCGAGATCGTCGCCTATGGCCCAGGCCTGCACATGCTGCGGGCCGACACATCGCCCGTCACGGCGAGGATCCATTCCATCAGCGAGAGCGTGCCGGGGATCGTCCTCTCGGCCTGCGGCAACACCGTCAAGGCCATGGAGAAGGCCGAGGGGCATTCGCTGGAATTGCTGCCCCACGTCGGCATCGTTCCGGCGGGGGCGGTCCGTCTCGTGACCCTTCAGGAAGCAGGATGGAGCTACCTGCGCGTTTAACTGGGTCCGGTGGGGCGACGAACTCGTCTCAGCGGATGACGAGCGCCTCGATCCAGCGGGCGCCTGGAACAATGTCCGCACGGGCAGCCTGATCGAACGGGGGCACGGAGGGATCCTGAGGCGGGGCCGCGATGTCGTTGAGATCCACCGCCATCGGCCTTCCAACCAGCCCGTCCTCCGTTTTCTGAAGAGCGTAGTAGAGGCCGTTGCTCAACTTGGCTCCGTAGTCGGCCGGCGCCTTGTAGAGGAAGAGCAGGGCGTGCTCCAGCCACGCATAATCGCCCGGCCGGACCGTTCCCGGGTTCGCGTAGGGATAGGGAACGTGGCACTGGACCTCGGGCCCCTCGACGCATTTGAACTCGCGCATCGACAGGAAGAAGTCCTTGAACTTCGTCCGGTCGAGGGTGACGACGAACCGCGTGGCGTCCGGCCCTGGGGTGAACGTCACGGTGCCGATTGGAATGGACGTACCGTCGCGAGTGCGTAGCTCAAGCTGCTTCGTGCCGACCAATTCCCAAGCCTGCGCCGGACCTGCAATCCCGAGAAGGATGGCAGCGTAGAGCAGGCAGGTTCGAAGACGGTAGGGTCGCATGGGGCGGGCTTTGGAGGCAGACGCTATCGAGGTCACAGGCGGGTCGTCAGGTTGGTGAGCCAAGCCGGCGAAGCGTTGACCAGGACGGTCTCCGCGGCCTTGTCGTAGCCCGTGGCGATCATCAGGCCGGTGGCCACGAGGATGGCGCCCAGGGCGACCTTCAGCCCTTTGCCGAGCCCCATCATCCGGTCGCGCCAGCGTATCAGCACCTCGCGGGACAGCGTGCCGAGGAGCAGGAGTGGCAGGGCGGCGCCGAGGCCGAACAGAAGCATCGTCGTTGCCACCGAACCCAGGTCTCGCCCCTGCGAGGCGAGGAGGGACGCGGCCCCGAGGGTCGGCCCGACGCAGGGGCTCCAGACCGCGCCGAGCAGCAGCCCGACGCCGAACTGTCCCAGAAGCCCGGTGGTCGAGAAGCCACCGAACCGGCTCTCGGTCCAGTTGCTCACCGGGCCGGCGGCCACAGCAAGCCGGGTCTGGGCGGCCGGAACCATCAGGACGAGCCCGATCAGGACCAGCATGATGGCCGCCACGGTGCGGAAGACATCGGCGTCGAGGCCGAGGGCGAACCCTACGGTCGCTACGAACAGCCCGATGGCCACGAAGGACACCGCGAGGCCGGCGGCCAGGGCAGCGGGGCCGAGCCTGTGTTCCGATGCCGCCGCGCCCAGGACCAGCGGCAGCAAGGGCAACACGCAGGGCGACATCACCGAGAGGATGCCGGCGAGGAACGCGAGGCCGAACGTCGTGGCCATGGCCGACCTACAAAGCCTTCTCGACAGCGCCCTCGATCCACTCCGGCTGGGTGTCGCCGACCGAGCGCCCCGTCTCCTTCTCACCCTTGAAGGTGATCAGGGTGCTCTGCGTCGTCACACCGAACCGCTTCAGCACGTCTTTGCGGCTGTCGAAATCGACGTCGAACACCTGCAGGTCCTTGAACCGGGGTTGGGCTTCCAGCTTAGCGAGGATCGGCTTCTGCGACGCGCAGACGGTGCACCAGGGCGCGGTGACATGGACGAGGATCGGCTTGCCCGCCTTCTGGGCCGCCTCAAAGGCTTCAGGGGTGAAGACGGCCTCGGCGGCATTCGCAGCGGTACCGAACAGCAGGGGAGCGGCGGCCAGGGCGCCGAGCAGGAAGCGACGGGTGGTCATGGGCTGTCTGGGTCCTTGTGATGGGTCGAGGCTTACGGGCGGCTCAATTGGTTGCCTGGGTGACGGCGCGGTCTACGTTCACGCGCTCGGCCCAGTCCTTGGCCTCGGACTGACCCTTGAGGTCGATCAGCCGGGCACCGCTGACGTCGACGTTCTTAAAGTCTGCTCCTGTGACCGTCGCGCCGGTCAGGTTGGCCCCGGACAGGTCCGAGCCCATCAACACCACGTCGGTGAGGTTGGCATCCTTCAAGTTGGCGTATTCGAGCCGCGACCGGCCGAGGTTGGCACCCTTCAGGTTGGCGCCGGAGAGGTTCACCGACACGAACACGGCCCGCATCAGGCCCATGGACTGGTTCTTGATGTCGGCGCCCCCCCTGAGGTCGACCAGCGTGGCGCCGCTCATGTTGGCGCCCTTGAAGTCGCCAATGGGCATGGACCGGCTGAGGTCCGCGCCGCTGAGGTTGGCGTCGCGGGCGGTGATGCCGAACATTTTCGTGTCCACGAGCTTGGCGCCGGACAGGTCGGCCTTCAGCAGCCATGCCTGTTCGAGGTTCGCGCCGCTGAGGTCGGCGCCGCGCAAATTGACCTTGTTCAGGCGGGCGGTCCGCAGGTTTGCGCCCCGGAGGTACAGCCCGGAGAGGTCGAGGCCAGACAGGGACTTGTCGTGCAGGTCGACCGGCTTGCCGTCCGCGGCCTTGATCAGCGCCTCGACGTCGGCGCGGCTCATCTCGGCCTTGATCATGGCGGGCGAGGACATGTCGGCCCCGAGCAGGAGGTCCTGTTCGGCCGCGGCGGGGCCGGCGGCGAGTACGGCGAGCATGAAGCTCAGGGCGAGGCGGTGCATCGGTTCACTCCCGGTGGGCGCCGCGCATGGCGGATGCCCTTATCGTGTTCTTTGTGATGCGATGCTATGCCGGGCCGCTGCACCCGGTCGGTGACCCAGGTCACACAAGTCCGGCGCGGCGGGAGAAAAACGCAACGCGAGCCGGACGATCAGCCCGTCGTCATGGCCGGGGGGACTACGCCGCCATGACGGATGCCCAGAAGGTCGAGCGATGGATCGACCGGTTTCCGCTCCTGCAGGCGCTCAGCCCAGCGCACCTCCAGATCGCCCGGGGAACTGTGCATTTTCCGGTACTGGACGCGGGCGCCATCGCCTACGAACTCGATGGCGAGTGCGCCAACTACCTGATGTGTCTGGAGGGCCGTACGCGCATCTTCCGGATGTCTGAAGGCGGGCGCGAGGTGCTGATCTACAAAGTCGGGCCGGGCGGCACCTGCGCCCTGACCACACAGTGCCTCCTCTCCGGCGGCAACTTTCCGGCGCAAAGCATCGCCGAGGAGCGGACCGAACTGGCGGCTCTGCCGGTGAGCACGTTCCAACACCTGATGGGCGAGAGCGCCGCGTTCCGCAGCTTCGTCATGGATGACTATACGCGGTTGATGTCCGGCCTATTCACGCTGATCGACGAGGTCGCGTTTGCCCCGCTCAAGCAGCGCCTCGCGCAACGGCTTCTGGCCGAGGCGGACCCGCGTGGGGTGGCCTCGGTAACCCATCAGAAGCTCGCGGATGACATCGGCAGCGTGCGCGAGGTCGTGAGCCGCATCCTGGGGCAATGGGCCGAGGCCGGCCTGATCGAGGTCCGGCGCGGCGCGGTCGAGATCGTCGACCGCCCAAACTTGGAGGCCGCCGGTCGCAAGTGACCTGCGGCCTGTCGGCTTGCCAGTCCCGATCAGGCTGGCTCGACGGTGCCGCCGGCCTTCGCCATCGCGGGGAAGCCGCCCGCGACATGGGCGACCGGTCCGAGGCCCATGTCGTTCAGGGTCTTGGCTGCCAGGGCCGAACGGTTGCCGGAGCCGCAGTAGAGCACCAGGCACTTGCCTTCGCCGAGCTCGGCCCGGTGGGTCGGGCTCGCGGGGTCGGCCTGGAACTCCAGGAAGCCGCGGGGCACGTGGACGGCGCCGGCGATCCTGCCGGTCTTGGCCAACTCCTCGCCCTCGCGCACGTCGACGAGCACCGAGCCCGGCTGGCCCAGGCGCGCCAGCGCCTCCGCGGCCGACAGGGTCTCCACCTCCCGGTTGGCCTGCGCCACCAGGTCCTTCGCGCTGATCGTGGTCATGGTCACCTCCGTCAATCGCCCCACGCCGCACCGTCGAGGGAGTCGAGCGGGATCTTCAGGTAGCGGCGGCCGTTCGCCTCGGGCTCGGGCAGGCGCCCGCCGCGGATGTTCACCTGCAGGGAGTGCAGGATGAGCTTCGGCATCGGCAGTTCGCGGTCCCGGGCCTCGCGCATCGCCACGAACGCCTCCTCGGTCGGTGTCTCGACGAGGTGCGGGTTCTCGCTCCGCTGCCGGGCGACCGTGCTCTCCCAGGCCGCCGCCCGGCCGCCCGGGCGGTAGTCGTGCCCGGTGAACAGCCGCGTGTCGTCCGGCAGGGCCATGATGCGCCGGATGCTGCGCCACAGCGCGTGCGCGTTGCCGCCGGGGAAGTCGGCCCGCGCCGAGCCGCTGTCGGGCATGAACAGGGTGTCGTGGATGAAGGCGGCGTCGCCGATCCGATAGGCGATGGAGGCCAGGGTGTGGCCCGGCGTGAACATCACCTCGACTTCGAGGTCGCCGATCCGGAAGCGCTCGCCGTCGGCGAAGAGCCGGGACCACTGCGAACCGTCCGTCCGGAACGTGTCCGGCAGGTTGTACAGCCCCTTCCAGAGCCGCTGCACGTCGATGACCTTCTCGCCGATGGCGGTCGGGACGCCCGTCCGGTCGTGGAGGTAACCTGCCGCCGAGAAGTGGTCGGCGTGCGGGTGCGTGTCGAGGATCCACTCCAACTCGTAGCCCTCCCGCTCGATATGGGCGAGCAGGGCATCGGCGGAGCGGGTCGCGGTCGCGCCGGACTTCGGGTCGAAGTCGAGGACCGGGTCGATGATCGCGCAGCGCTTCGTCGCGGGGTCCGCGACGACGTACTGGATGCTCCCGGTCGGCTCGTCGTGGAAGCCGGTCACGATGGGATGCCCGCGCAGGGCTCCGGCGGTCTGGTTCGACATGGATCTCCTCCTGTCCGGGATCAGGCGCTCAGGCCGAGGAGCGGCAGGGCCCCGCGGGCGACGACGTACAGGCCGACCAGGATGACGAGGCCGGCGAAGGTGACGGTCAGGGCGCGCTTGCGCCCGGCGAGGCGCTGGCCGAGCCTCGATCCGACGAGGCCCCCGAGCACGCCCCCCAGGATGAACAGCCCGGCGAGCGGCCAGTCGATCAGGCCGGAGGCGGCGTAGCTCGCTGCGGTCGCCGCCCCGAAGGCGCTGACCGCGACCAGCGAGGTGCCGATGGCCATGGGCAGCGGCATCGCCGTCGCCAGCATCAGGCCCGGCACGATCAGGAATCCCCCGCCGATGCCGAAGAAGCCGGAGAACAGGCCGACCGCGAGGCCGATGCCGAGGAGCCAAGGCAGGAGCACCGGCGCGCTGGCCTTGGTCAGGCGCACGTCCGGGTCGCCCTCGCCGCGTCGCTTGCGCAGCATCAGGCCCCCGACCACGAGCATGACGACCCCGAACAGGGCGAGCAGGCTCTTCCCGTCGACCGCCTTGGCGGCCGCCGAGCCGACGAGCGCGCCAAGGACCCCGGCGAGCGAGAACGCCGCCGCGCAACGCCACTTCACGTTCCCGGCTCGCCATTGCGGGACCAGGTTGCCCGCCGCGCTGACCGAGACCGCCAGGGCGCTGGTCCCGATGGCGACGTGGGGCGAGGACACGCCGACCACGTAGGTCAGCAGTGGGACCGCGAGGATCGAGCCGCCCCCGCCGACGAGGCCGAGGATCACGCCCACGACCCCGCCCGAGCCGGCGGCGAGGCCGGATGTGAGGGGGCCGGGCATCATGCGTCGGCTCCCAGCGCGGCGGTCGGCTTCAGGCGCGCCGCCGGCACCAGGCGGAACAGCAGCATGCCGGCGACCATCGCCGCCACGAAGGTCACGGCCTCGGCCGGGGCCACCGTCAGGATGGTGAGGGCGGGCCCGGGGCAGAGGCCGGCCAAGCCCCATCCGAGGCCGAAGATCGCGGCCCCGGCGAACAGGCGTCCGTCGAGGTCGCGCCGGGTCGGGACGTCGAGCCTGGGCGCGAGCAAAGGCCGTCCGCGCCGCCTCGCCAAGCGGTAGCCGGCGGCCGAGATTGCGACGGCGCCCGCCATGACGAGGGCGAGGCTCGGGTCCCAGCGTCCGGTCACGTCGAGGAAGGCGAGGACCTTGGCCGGGTCGGCCATGCCCGAGACGAGGAGGCCGAGGCCGAACAGGAGGCCGACGGCGAAGGCGGAGGCGGTCTTGGCCATGGCTCAGGCTCCGACGAGATGGCGCATGACGAGGACGGTCAGGACGGCGACGGTCATGAAGATGCCGGTCGCGGCCAGCGAGCGGGGCGAGCCGCGGCCGATGCCGCAGACTCCGTGGCCGCTGGTGCAGCCTGAGCCGAGGCGCGCGCCGAACCCGACCAGCAGGCCCGCGAGGATCAGCAGCGGGAATGACGCCTCGACCGTCACCGGCGGAAGGCTGCCCCCCAGGCCGGCATAGGCGAGTGGTGCGAGGACGAGGCCTGCCACGAAGGCCGCCCGCCAAGCGGTCTCACCCGAGGGCGGGGCCAGGATGCCGCCGAGGATGCCGCTGATGCCGGCGATGCGTCCGTTGAGGATGAGCAGCAGCGAGGCGGACCCGCCGATCATCGCTCCGCCGAGAATTGCGCTGACGGGGGTGAAGCCTTCCATCTCAATCTGTCCCAAAGTGCGGTCCGGGAAGCGCCCGGTCCGGCCGCGGGGACTACTGCCCCACGCAAAACATTAGATGACACTCAATTAGCATCTTCTAATGTAATGACAAGCGGAAAGATGGTCCGGCGGACAAGCGCCCTAGAGTCAGGTGCGGCGGCACACGATCAGGTCTTCGCGGTCGATTGCCGAAGCGGTGTAAGGCCTCAGGGGTGGATGTATGCGAACCCCATGGCCTGCAGGCGCGCCAGTTCGGCGACGCCGCTCGGCACGAGGTCGTCCTCGCCGACGCCGTACAGGGTGGTGCGGTCTATCTTCCGCTCGCGCAGGGTGTTGGCGCAGACCAGGAACCGCACACCCATCCCCTTGAGGGCGTCGATGCGGCCGGCGAGTTCTTTGTCGTTCGCGGCCGACTGGAAGAGGCCGACGCCGTAACCGAGGCTCACCACGCGGATCTCGACATGCGCCTTGCCCACGGCCTCGACGTGGTTGCGCAGGTTGGCGAGCAGGCGCTTGAAGTAGGCTGCTTCGTCCGGACCGCTTCCGCCATTGTGGTAGACCACCTTCTGGTCGGCGTAGTAGCCGGCCGGCGCCTCCGAGCCGGCACGAACCGTTCCGATGCCCATCGTCGCGAGGACGACCGCCAGCGCCAGGCTCCTAAAGACCGTCGTCATCCGCCACTCCGTCGTCCGTCAGGGGTTCGGGCGCCTCCGAGGCGCCGCGGGATAGGTCGTCGAGGCGCGCACGGTCGAGGCTGCCGGTCGTCTCCGGCGCGGCCGGCCGCGCGGCCTGGGCGGTGCCGTGCGACCCAAGCACGACGACCTTCGTGCCCGTAGGTACGCGGCGGTGCAGGTCGATGACGTCCTGGTTGAGCATGCGGATGCACCCCGAGGACACCGCCTCGCCGATGCTCCAGGGCTCGGTGGTGCCGTGGATGCGGTAGAGCGTATCCTTGCCGTCCTTGAACAGGTAGAGCGCGCGGGCCCCGAGGGGATTGCGTGCGCCACCTGGCATCCCGCCGGCCCAGCGCCCGTTCCGCTCCGGGTCACGCCTGAGCATGTCGGGGGTCGGCGTCCAGCGCGGCCAGGACGCCTTGCGGGCGACAGTCGCCTCCCCGGTGAACTCGAAGCCGGCCTTGCCCACGCCGACCCCGTAGCGCATGGCCTTGCCGCCCTCCATGACGAGGTAGAGGAAGCGCCGGTAGGGGTCGACCACGAGCGTGCCCGGTGGCTGCTTGGTCGGATAGTCGACAACCTGGCGGACGTTGCGGGCCTTCAGGTCGCGTGGCTCGACCGCATCGACCGGGAACGGCTCGTCGGTGATGGCCGCGTAGCGACGAACGGCATCGGCCGGAAGGCGCGCCCCCGCCCCGGCGACCGGGCCGGGGGCGCCCATCGAGGCCGAGCAGGCTCCGACCCCCGCGGCGAGCGCGAGGAGCGCCGTTAGGCGCATCACCCGCCGCATCACGAGCGGCCCTTGGCGCGTGCCTGGGCCACCGCCTGCTTGAAGCCGTCGTAGTCGAGGGCGGCCGCGACCTTGAGCGGGCCGATCAGGAAGACCGGCGTCCCCTGCAGGCCGAGGGCGTCCGCCTGGTCGAGGTTGCGCTGGAGCAGGGCGGCGATCTCGCCCTGGTGGGACGTCCGATCCGCCTCCAGGCGGGCCATGTCGACGCCCGAGGCGGAGACCGCCTCCAGCATCCGCTCCTTCGGGATCTTACGGCCGGGGATGCCCATCAGCGCGCGATGCACGTCGTCGTAGCGGCCCTGGTACCGCGCCGCGAGGGCGAGCTGGGCGCCGTAGACGGAGGCGTCGCCGAGAATCGGCCAATCCTTGTGGACGAGGCGGATGCGCCCGTCCGACTTCACCAGCCGGAGAAGGTCGGGCTCAGCCTTCTTGCAGAAGGGGCAGTTGTAATCGAGGAAGGCGACGATGGTCAGGTCGCCCTTCGGGTTGCCCGAGACCGGCGCCTCCGGGTCATTGAGGATGGCGTTCTGGTCGATGCCCTGGGCGAAGGCCTCTTCCGTGTGCGGCGATAGCAGGGCGGGCGCGAGGGCGATGGCGGGGATTAGGGCGAGCAGGGTCCGGCGGTGCATGACGGTCTCCGTGGGTATGGGTGGCTCGGAAGAGGCAGTTCAGGCTCCGACGAGGGCGAGGCGGCGCTTCAGGTCCTCGACCGTGAGTTCGCCCTCGGTGCGGGCCTCCCGGACCTCGCCGCCGTCGGGACGCATCAGGATGAGGGTCGGCGGACCGACCACCTCGAAGCGACGCATCAGGGCGCGGGTGGCGTCGTCGTCACGGGTGACGTCGGCCCGGATGACCGAGACGGCCTTGAGCCTCTCCCGGATGCCGGCGTCCGCCAGGACCGTCCGCTCGTTCGTCTTGCAGACGGTGCACCAGTCGGCGGCGAACTCGACAAGCACCGGCTTGCCCTCAGCTCGGGCCGCCAGGAGGGCCGCCTCGAAGGCGGTGAGCGTGGAGACCGTCCGCGCCTCGGCGATGTGGCCCGGATGCGACGGGGCGAGGCCGGCAAGCGGCCGCAGCGGGTCGTCCGCGCCCGTGGCAGCCCCGAGGAGGAGGAGGCCGCCATAGGCGACGGCGACCAAGCCCGCCGCGCGACCGGCGGGTGACGGGCGACCGTTCGTGGTCAGCACCGCGAGCGCCATGCCGGTGCCGATGGCGAGCGCCGCCCAAATCAGGAGGGACAACACGTCCGGCAGCAAGCGTGTCACGAGCGAGGCCGCAAGAGCCAGGAACACGAGGCCGAATGCTTGCTTCGCCCGCACCAGCCAGGGGCCGGACCGGGGCAGGATGCCGGCGCCGAACGCGCCGACGAGCACCAGCGGCGCACCCATCCCGAGGCCGAGGGCGAAGAGGGCCAGCGCCCCGCGCAGGACATCCCCCGTTTGGGCGACGTAGAGCAGGGCGGCAGCAAGGGGTGGCGTCACGCAGGGACCGACGACGAGGGCCGAGCTGAAGCCGAGGAACGCGGCCCCGGCGACCGACCCACCTTCCGCCGCCGGGGCGCCGAAGCGGTCCCGCCACCAGCGCGGCGCCTGCAGGTCGAACAGGCCGAACATCGACAGTGCCAGCGCGACGAAGGCGGTGGCCATCAGGCCGAGGGCGAGAGGGGTCTGGAGGGCGACCTGCAGGTTGCGGCCGAGCCACGCCGCCGCGACGCCGAAGCTGGCATAGGCCGCCGCCATGGCGAGGACGTAGCTTCCGGACAGCGCCAGGCCCCGCCCCGGCGTGAGGCCCTGGCCCGAGCGGACGATCATGCCCGACAGAATCGGCACCATCGGCAGCACGCAGGGGGTGAACGCCAGCAGGAGGCCGAGCCCGAACATGCCCGCCAGGACGCCGACGAGGTTGCCGACGAGGAGGGCGGCCGGCCCGGCGGGGAAGACGTCCTGGCGGGAGGCGGCGGCGACCGTCGCGTCTGCCGGCTCGGCGGCGGGGGCGGCTCCGCCGGCCGGTGATGCGCCGGCGTTCGCCAGGGAGGCCAGGTCCAGCCGCTTCGTGACCGGCGGGTAGCAGATGCCCCGCTCGGCGCAGCCCTGGTAGATGACCCGGATCTCCCGCAGGCTGGCCAGCGCCGCGCCGGGCACGATGGCCTCCACGGAGTCGTGGTAGACCTCCGTCGGCCCGAAGTTCAGGTCGTCCTTTGTCTCGGCGGTCGGCGTGGTGACGGGAAGCTCCGCGCCGGCACCGGCCTCGGCGCGGATCCTGTCGCGATAGAGATAGGTGCCGGGCGCGATGGTCCAGCGGAGGTGGAGCGAGAGGTGCGCGTCCCGTGTCGCGACGAGAGTGAAGGGCGACTGCCGCCCGGCGAGGTCCTGCGACCATACCGGCAACCAGGGCGATGCGCCCGCCCAGACAAGGGCGGCGAGGAAGAGGTGGGCTAATACGTTCGGCATGGGCGGGGTCCGGATCGGCCCGCCGCAGGTCGGAAACGCAGCTTAAGCCAGGCTTAAGCCGGGCCCGGAGGATGCGGGACGGTCAGGGGAGACACGCATGCGCATCCTCGTCGTCGAGGACGATCCCATCCTCTCGGACGGGCTCAGGGCGGGGCTCGGCCTCGGCGGGGCGACGGTCGATTGCGTCGGGACCTGCGTTGACGCCGAGGCGGCGCTGGCCACGAGCGCGTTCTCTGCCATCGTGCTCGACCTGATGCTGCCCGATGGCTCCGGCCTCGACGTGCTGCGCGGCCTGCGCGGCCGGAAGGACCGCACGCCCGTCGTCCTGCTCACCGCTCGCGACGCGGTGGCCGACCGGATCGCCGGGCTCGACGGCGGCGCCGACGACTATCTCGGCAAGCCCTTCGACCTCGACGAACTCTCGGCCCGCATCCGCGCCGTCGTCCGCCGGGCCTCGGGGCGGGCCGCCGCCGTCCTGGAGCACGGGGGCATCCGGCTCGATCCCGGCAGCCTCGCCGTGACGGTCGACGGCGTGCCGGTCGGCCTGTCCCGGCGCGAGGTCATGGTGCTGGCGGCGCTGATGGAACGCCCGGACGTGCTCCGCTCCAAGGCCGAGTTGGAGGAACGCCTCTACGGCTGGCAGGAGGAGGTCGAGAGCAATGCCGTCGAGGTCCACGTGCACAACCTGCGCGCCAAGATCGGCAAGCATGCCATCGAGACGGTGCGCGGCCTCGGCTACCGGATGAGGGCGTCGGCATGACATCCCTGCGCGTCAGGCTCTTCGCGATCCTGCTCCTCGCGACCGGGCTGATCTGGCTCAGTGCGGTCGCCTGGATCTACCTCGGCTCCAAGCGCGAGGTGGAGCAGGTCCTCGACACCCGACTGCAGGAGGCCGCGCGTATGGTCGGCTCCCTGGTGGGCGCGGTCGGCGGCACGACTTCCGACGGAACACCATCCACCTTCCCGGGGCCGACGGCCTACGAGCGGCAGCTGTCCTGCCAGATCTGGTCGCTCGACGGGCGCATGGTGGCGCGGTCGAGCGGAGCCCCGGAGCGGCGCCTGACCGACGCGCCGGCCGGCTTCTCCGAGCGCGAGGTCGACGGCGAGACGTGGCGGGTCTTCACGGTCGAGGACGCCGAGAAGGGCGTGCGGGTCATGGTCGGAGACCGCCTGGGCCTGCGTGAGCGCCTCGTGACCGATCTCATCATGGGCCTCGTCACCCCTGCGCTCCTCGTCGTCCCGTTCCTCGGCATGCTGATCTGGGCGAGCCTCGGGCGGGGCCTGCGCCCCTTGCGCTTGATGGCCCGGGACCTCGCGGGCCGTGACGCCGACGACATGAGCGCCATCGACGCCGGGCGGACCCCCGCCGAGGTCCGGCCGTTGGCCGACGCCCTCAACGGGCTGTTCCTCAAGGTCGAGGCTGCGCGCCGGCACGAACGAGAGGTGACGGCCTTCGCGGCGCACGAGCTGCGCACGCCATTGGCCGGGCTGAAGACCCAGGCCCAGGTCGCCATGGCCACCACCGACCCGGACGTTGCCAAGGCGGCGCTGCGCCAGATCCTGGCGGCCGTGGACCGTACCACCCGCCTCGTCCGGCAACTGCTCGACGCGGCCCGGCTCGACGCCGCCGGGGAGTCGCCGACCCTGGCGGAGGTCGACGTAGGGGCGCTGGTCGCCGAGACCGTGGATGGCATGCGGATGCCCGCGGGGGTCCGAACCCTGATCGACCCAGGGCTGCGCGGCTACACCCTGCGGGCCGATGCCGAGAGCCTGCGCCTGGCGGTCCGCAACCTGCACGAGAACGCCGTGCACCACATGGACGCTGGCACGGTGGAATGGCTGGCCCGTCCCGATGGGGAGGGCATGCTCGTGCGCGACGAGGGGCCGGGGATCCCCGCCGAGGAACTGCCGCACGTCACGACGCGCTTCTTCCGCGGCCGCCACAAGAGCGCCACCGGGAGCGGGCTTGGGCTCGCCATCGCCGAGATGGCGTCCCGCAGGAGCGGTCTGAGCCTGCGGCTGCGCAACCGGCCGGATCGCCCGGGGCTTGAGGTGGAGATCCTTCGCGCCTGATGCGGTCAGCCGAGTTCCGGGCAGAAGATGTCCTTGAGCGTCGCCAGCACCCGGGCGGCGCGGGGGTCCTCGAGCCGGTAGTGGAGCGTCTGGCTCTCGCGGCGGTACGCGACCAGCCCGTCTTCGCGCAGCTTGGCGAGATGCTGCGAGAGCGCCGACTGACTGAGCTCGACCGCCTCGGCGAGGCTCGTCACGTCCATCTCGCCGCGGGCGACAAGCAGGCAAAGAATGAGCAGGCGCTTCTCGTTGGCGAGGAGCCGAAGCAGGCGCGCCGCGTCGCTGGCCTTGTCCTGGAGCCGCATCAGGTCGTTCGGCGTGACGGCGTCCATTCGCGGTGCTCCTGAATCAGACATTCGAGATTATTTAGAGACTCCTAATATAGCGTGTCTAGTCCGTCTGGCCATAACGGTACATACCGGCAAGGTCACCGGTTCGGGCCAGGAACTCTCGTTCCAATGAAGTGCACCACCCGCGCGGAAGGCGCCCATCATCACCGAAGCAGACCGGTACCTTTCGGTTTAGCTGGGTCGAGAGAAGGCCGTCCGCTTTTTAAGCGCCCCCACTTGGAAGCAACCATTCCGCTTTCGGCCAGACTGAGTCCTGCCGGATCTCGATCGCGCGCAGAACCGGACATTCGGCTTGGCGCCCACCCCAGTCATTCAGGCGGCCTCGCCCGCTCCCCAATAACGGACATTCACCGTCACTGCTGCGGCGGCCCATTTGCATAAGGGCAGGTTACGACGCGACGCGGCGTCCCGTGGGCTCTGGAGTCCCAGTGTGGATCCTGAGAAAGGAACGCGGCGCGGAACCGCTCCATGGTCATCCGGTCGTACGGGAAGGCCGCCGTCGCCCCGGGCGCGCCGTCGCCGGCCTCCCGCTGCGTCGCGCTGAACTGCACCGTCTCGCCGGCCACCGTTCCAACCGTTTCCCGCCCTCCACCGATCCGCGGTCCCATGATGCCGCCGTCGGGGGATGAGCGCAGAACGCGGCGTCAGGACGTTCGTTGCTCGGTCACGCGCGTTCGATGCCCGGACCGGAGCCCGAGGACCTGGTGCAGGATGCGGCCCAACTGCTCGGCCGAGTACGGCTTGTGCAATAGCTCGAACCCGTGCGTGCCCTCCTGGGCGAGCACGTGGCTGTAGCCCGAGGCCAGCACCACCGGCAGGCCGGGCAGCCGACGCTGCAGCTCCTTGGCAAGGGCCATGCCGCCCATGCCGGGCATGACCACGTCCGAGAACACCAGGTCGAACCCGTTGCCGGTCCGCCCGAGCCGATCCAGCGCCTCCTCGGCGTTGGCCGCCCAGGTCGTGCTGTAGCCAAGGTCCTCCAGGATCTGGGTGGCGAACTGGCCGACCCCGACGTTGTCCTCCACCACCAGGACGCACTGCCCAGCGCCGAGGGGAGCCATTCCGTCGTCCGGGCGCGAGGCATTCGCCGGCCGCTCCTCCGGCGTGACCTCCGGAAGGTAGAGCGTGAACGTCGCGCCTTCTCCGACCGTGCTGCGCACGTCGACGTCGCCGCCGGACTGCTTGGCGAAGCCGAACACCTGGGACAGACCGAGGCCAGTGCCCTTGCCGACCTCCTTGGTCGTGAAGAACGGCTCGAAGATCTGACCGAGCCGCTCCGGTGGGATTCCCAGGCCCGTATCGGTCAGCGATACGGCCGCGAACGCTTGGTCCGAGCCGGCGTGACCGCGGATGGCGGGCAGGGCCGCGCCGCGCACGAGGCGCAGGGTCAGCGTACCCTCACCGTCCATGGCGTCCCTGGCATTGACGGCCATGTTCACCAACGCGGTCTCGAACTGGCTCAGGTCGGCCCTGATGAAGCAGGGCTCGTCCGGCACCTCGGTGAGGACGCGAACCCTGGCGCCGGTGACCGTATCGAGCATGTCGGCGATGCCGCGCACCCGCTGGCCCACGTCGAACACCTCGGGCTTGAGCGCCTGCCGCCGCGCGAAGGCCAGGAGCTGGCCGGTCAGCTTGGCGGCCCGTTCGACGGTTTCGGAGACCGCGTCGAGGTAGCGGCCCTTGCGTTCCTCCGGTAGGTCGGGCCTTCGAAGGAAGTCCACCGAGGAACGGATGATGGTCAGCAGGTTGTTGAAGTCGTGCGCCACGCCCCCGGTCAACTGCCCGACCGCCTCCAGCTTCTGGGACTGGCGCAGCGCCTCCTGCGCCTGCGCGAGCTCGGCCTGGTCGCGCAACCTCTCTGTGACGTCCGTCACGAACTGGTAGCAGCCGATGCGCTCGCCCCGTTCGTTGCGCAGGGTCCGGAAGCTGATCTCGTAGTACGGACGGACACGGTCGGGATCGCCGTAATCCTCGATGATCGTGACCTCCTCCCCGGCCAGGCCACGGCCCCAACCGGCACGGACCTGGGCCTGGTGCTCTGGCTGGTCGGCGAGCAGGTCGAGCATGTTGTCGCCGACCCTGGGCCGGACGCCGTAGATGCGCTCGAACTCGTCCGCGTTGGCCTTGTTGATGGCCAGGATGGTGTAGTCGAGGTCCGCCGCCATCACCATCACGTCGGTGCGCTCGACGATGGTGGCGAGGAGGTCGCGCTCAGCCGTGCGCTCGGAGACCTGTTGCTCAAGCCTGGCGTTCAGGACGCGCAGCGCCTCCTCCATGCGCTTGCGTTCGGAGATGTCGGTGAAGAAGACGGCGACCCGGTGGGCCGCGGGGTCGCCCACGCGCAGCGCGCGCACGTCGAACCAACGCCCGAACACCTCGGCCCAGCTCTCAAGGTGCGCGGGCTGGCCGGTCAGCGCGACGCGTCCGTATGTCTCCAGCCATTGGGGCTCAAGGTTCGGTGCGAACTCGCTGACCCAGCGCCCGGTCACGTTCGCGCCGGTCTGCCGCTCGAAGGCCGGATTGGCCTCGGTGATGCGATAGTCGACGGCCCGGTTCGTCTCGTCGAACTTCATCGCGATGATGCAGAACCCGACGTCGATGGTCTCGAACAGGGTGCGGTAACGGCTTTCGCTCTCGGCGAGTGCGGCCCGCGAGCGCACCTCCTCGGTGACCTCGTAACCGCCCACGAAGATGCCGGTGACCGTCCCCGCTTCATCGCGGATGGGCTGGTATAGGAAGTCGAGGTACCGGTCGTCATCCTCGACGAAGCGGATCGGGACGGTCCGAGCCGCGAAGGCCTCGCCGGTCGCATAGACCCGGTCGAGCAGCTCGAAGAAGCCTTGGTCGCGCAACTCCGGGAACACATCCTGGACTGGTCGACCGATGTAGTCCCGCTGGCCTGCGACGGCGATGTAGGCGTCGTTGACGTACTCGAAGACATGCTTCCGGCCGCCCAGGACGGCGACGAACCCGGGCATCTGCTGGAGCAACGCCTGCTGCCGCTGCCGCTCGGACGCGGCCTCGCGCTCGGTCAGGACCTGCCGGGTCGTCTCCGTGCAGGCGCAGAACAGGCCGACGGTCCGGCCATCGTCCCCAGGCACCGGCGTGTAGGAGAAGGAGAAGTGGGCCTCCTCCGGGTAACCGTTCCGGTGCAGCGTGAGTTGCAGGTCGTCCATGTGCACGGGCTCGCCCGCGAACACGCGGTCCATCAGCGCGCCGACTTCGTCGCGGACCTCCGGCCAGGTCTCGAAGAACGGGCGGCCCAGGGCCGCGGGATGCCGTGCGCCCAGCATGGGCGCGTAGGAGTCGTTGTAGACCAGCGTGCGGTCGGACCCCCAGGCGATGAACATCGGCTGGCGCGAGTTGAGCATGACACGCATCAGGGTCACGAGCGATTGCGGCCAGTGCCGCGGCGGCCCGAGCGAGGTGGTCGCCCAGTCGTGGCCGCCCATCAGCGCGCCCATGGAGCCGCCTGCCGCGAACAGCGAAGCCCTCGTGGTCATCGGTTCAGGCTCGGTCCCGGCGTCGTGACGGCCGAACCGTCGAGCCGGGCTGCCCGGGTGCCTCCGCACGAAGGCGGAACGTTCGCACGGCCGTGCGCGTCGGCTCGCCCGTGCGGGTGTGCATCCGCTTGGCCGATGGGCTGCCGTTGCGGGCGGCGACGGGGGCGGTCAAGGCAGTGGGGCGGTCGCGTCGGGCGGGCATGCCACACACCTAGCACAGGTGGCCCTCGCGTGTTGTTCTCCGCGACACCGTCGCCCGTGGTGCCCGGACGCAGGCATGGGAGCGTCCTCATGGTCGATAGGGAGGGAGCGGCTGAGGCGAGGGGAGACCGGTGTGGGGTGGGCCAGGATGCCGAAGTCCGCCACTTGCGCCTGGCGACGTTCCGACGGCCGCCGCGCTTCCCTCACCGCACGCGCGGCAGCGGGACGGCGGCGCTCACCCTGAGGCCGTCCGGGTCGAAGGCGACGTCGACCTTCGCCTTGAGACGGTACGTCAGCAACCCGTCGAGCAATTCCATGCCGAACCCCTCCCGGCTCGGCAGCGCCACGGGCGGCCCGTCATGCTCGTCCCAGGTCCAGCGCAGGACCGGTCCGGCGGGGCTCTCGTCGATCGTCCAGGTCACCTCCAGGCGACCGTCCGGGTCGGCAAGCGCGCCGTGCCGGATGGCGTTGATGGTCAACTCGTGCAGCGCCATCCCGACCGGGACCGCCAGTTCGGACGCGAGCGGAACCGGGGGGCCCTGCAGCGACACGCGCGAGCGGCCCGGCTCCAGGTAAGCCTCAAGCTCCGTCCGGAGCAGTCCCTCGAACGACACGGTCTGCGTCCGCGCGTCGGTGATCAGGGTGTGGGTCTTGGCCAATGAGGCGATGCGGCCGGCGAACACCTGCCGGAAGTCCGCCAGCCCCATCGACGAGCGCAGGCTCGCGTTGAGCACCGCCTGGACGGTCGCGAGGGTGTTCCTGACGCGGTGATGGAGTTCGCGGACGAGCAGGCCCTGGTTTTCCTCCGCCGCGTGCCGTTCGGTGACGTCGCGCTGCGCCGAGACCCAGTGGGCGATCCGCCCGTCGGGGTCGCGCACGGGCGTCATCAGCCATTCGACCGTGTAGGTCGAGCCGTCCTTGCGGTAGTTTACGGCCTCGCCCTGGAACGGCTCGCCGGCCGCAAGCGCCGCGCGCATCCGGTCGAGGACGGCGCGGCCCGTCCCCGAGCCTTGGAGGAGGCGGGGGTTCTAGCCCAGGACCTCTTCCGCCTTGTAGCCGGTCATGCGGGTGAAGGCCGGGTTCACGTACTCGATGCGCGGACCGGGTTCTTCGAGCTCGGCGGAGGTGATGAGGACGGCTTCCCCGCTGGCCTCGACCGCGGCGAGCAGGAGACCGGCATCCGTCGGAACCCGTTGCGTCGCGTTCCGATCTCGCACGTCCACCGCTCCCGAACCTCGGCGCCAGGCGCGTCCTGGGTGCCAAGCCGGCCCCAACCCGGGCATGACTTACAACCAACCGTGGCCGTCCAGGTTTCCGGCGCCTGACGGACGGGGACCGTCCATGGCGAGCCGAAGGGCAGGTCCGCCTCCCTGGCCCGGCCGTCCCCGAGGCCGGTGCCGGGGCGCGCAGGGTCGGAAGGCCAGCAAGCGCCCGTTTGCGGCCGGGCGAAGCCAGCCTTGTGCATGACGTGCGCGATCACGTCGGGGCTCTCCGCCCCAGGGCTCGCCTGTGCTACGGTCACGCCGAACGGCGGGCCCGAGGTGGCGCCACGTCAGGCGACGATGTCTTGACCGACTTCCGGGAACACGACTGCATCACGGCCGAACTGACGCGCTCGGACGCTAGCTCCGATCCGTTCGCCGCTGCGGTACGCGCGACGCGGATGCCGATGATCGTCACGGACCCGAACCGGCCCGACAACCCCATCGTGTTCGCCAACGCCGCCTTCACGAAACTCACCGGCTACGCGAACGAGGAGATCCTCGGCCGGAACTGCCGGTTCCTCCAAGGTCCGGAGACCAACCGGTACGACGTCGCCCGCATACGGGACGCTATCGAGCGGCGCGAGCCCATCGAGCTCGAACTGCTCAACCACAAGAAGTCCGGCGAGGTCTTCTGGAACCGGCTGCTGGTCTCGCCGGTGTTCGACCGAGCCGGCGTGCTGACCCACTTCTTCGCCTCGCAATTTGACGTCACGCTGGAGCGGGACAAGCTGGTGCGTCTCCAGGACGACCTTGCGGTCCGCGGGCGGGAGGTGGCGCGCCGCAAGGTCGAGCTCGCCCGCACCGAGGAGCGGATGCGGTTCGCCCTCAAGGCCGGGCGGATCGGCTCTTGGACCCTCGACCTCGCCGACCGGCGGCTTGAGGCCTCCGACATCTGCAAGGAGAACTTCGGCCGGAACGTCGCCGATCCGTTCGGCTACGATGACCTGCTGGCCGCCGTCGTACCCGACGACCGGGAGCGGATGGAGGAGGCGGTGCGGGAGTCCATCGCCGGGCACGGGGATTACGACATCGAGTATCGGGTGCGCACGCCGTCGGGCGAGGAGCGCTGGGTGCACGTCCGCGGGCAGACGTTCTACGACGCGAACGGCAGCCCGGTGAGCATGGCCGGAGTGTCCATCGACGTCACGGAGCGCAGGCGCGTCGAGGAGCAGCGCCAGTTGCTGGCGGGCGAGCTCACCCACCGGGTCAAGAACTCGATGGCGACGATGCAATCCATCGCCCACCAGACGCTGCGTAACGCGGCAAGCCTGGACGAGGCGCGCAAGACGCTCGACGCGCGCCTGGCATCCCTGGCGGCGGCCCATGACGCGCTGACCCGCGAGAGCTGGGAAGGGGCGACCCTCGGCGAAATCGTCGAGCGCGCCCTGCAGCCGTTCCGGAGCGGGTCGGCCAGGCGCTTCACCGTCGCCGGCCCGCAGGTGTGGCTGTCGCCGCGCGCCAGCCTCGCTTTCGTGCTGGCGCTGCACGAGTTGGCGACGAACGCCGTGAAGTACGGTGCGCTATCGAACGACGCGGGCCGCGTGGTCCTGGATTGGGGCCTCGACGAAGGGCGGCATCTGGCCCACCTGTGGCTGCGTTGGGAGGAGCTCGGAGGCCCACCCGTCGCGAAGCCGGCGCGGAACGGCTTCGGTTCGCGCATGATCGAGCGGGCGCTCGCGATGGAACTCGGAGGCCGGGCCAGGATCGAGTACCGACCGGGCGGCGTCGTGTTCACGTTTGAGGCGCCATTGCCCGAGCGGGTGTCCTAGGTGCCTTGGTCATCCGTCCCTGATCCTCCTTCCGCCAGTGCGGGCAACGGCATGCGGACGGAGACCTGCAACCCGTCCGGGGCAAAGGCGACGTCGACCTCGGCGCCCGTCTGCGCGGCCAGGATCTTGTTGAGGAGGCGGTGGCCGAAGCCCTCGCGGGTGGGATGCATGGCCGGTGGGCCGTCGTGCTCGGCCCAGTCCCAGCGCAAGCCTCGGCCGGAGCCCCGGTCCTCGATGCGCCAGGTCACCTGAAGCCTGCCGTTCGGGTCCGCGAGCGACCCGTGCCGCAGGGCGTTGGTGGTCAACTCGTGCAGGGCCATGCCCACGGGCACGGCGAGTTCGGACGGCAGGACGACCCTCGGCCCGTCCAGGGTCAGGCGCCCGCGCTCGTCGTAGGGGTCGAGTTCGGCCCTCAGCAACCCCTCGAACGAGGCGGCCTAGTCGAGATTCTCGGTGATCAGCGCGTGCGTCCGGGCCAGGGAGGAGATCCGGCCCGACAGGGCGCGGGTGAACTCGGTGGCCGAGAGCGAGGAGCGCATCGTCGCGTTCAGCACCGCCTGCACCGTCGCCAGCGTGTTCTTCACCCGGTGGTGGAGCTCGCGCACCAGCAGCGCCTGGCGGTCCTCGCCGGCGCGCCGCCCGGTGACGTCGCGCTGCGCCGAGACCCAGTTCGTGACTTGACCGCCGGCGTCGCACACCGGCGTGATCAGCCACTCGACCATGTAGGCCGATCCGTCCTTGCGGTAGTTAAGCGCCTCGCCCTGGGCCGTCTCGCCGGCCTCAAGCGAGGCGCGCAGTCCGTCCAGGACGGACCGGTCGGTGCCGGGACCCTGTAGGAAGCGGGGTGAGCGCCCCACGACCTCGTCGGCCGCATAGCCGGTCATGCGGGTGAAGGCCGGGTTGGCGTACTCGATGCGCGGGCCTGGCTCGTCGAGGTCGCCCGAGGTGATCAAGATGGCTTCCCCGGTCGCCTCGACGGCCGCCTGCAGCAGCCTGAGGTCGACCGTACCCAGCTTCAACCCGTCTCGCACGGCCACCCCGCCCCTCCAGGATCAGCCGTCGTGAACCGGCTCGAAAAACCTCGCGCGAAGCCGCGTCCAGGCACACGTTTGCAGAACCGCCGACCAGAGACCCGGTTGCAACGGCAGGTGGCGGCCGGGGATGCGCTCCTTCGTCCCGCAGGGCCAGGATGACCGGCGGTCCGCTTGCGTACTGAATGCGTCCGGGGCGTGGTGACGGGAGGGCTCGGCGTGGCGGAAGGCCAGTCCTGAAGCCGTAGCCATCCCGAGCATGACGCCGCTCGCCCGGGGCAAAACATCCGGGCGCGACCGAGGTTGATGTTGGCACGTCCCATGGCGGAGGGCATCGAGACGAACCGGGTGAACGGGGTCGCCTGGAGAGGATTGAGGTGGGCCGCCCCTACATACGGCAGTTGGACGAAATGACGGCCTTCCGACCGTCGTCGGCCATATTGGACTTGCAGGTCGCGCCGTTCCGGAGGTCCCAGTCCTTCGAGGTCGAGGCCAGGAGGTCCGGCGCCTGGCGCGAGACGTTGGGCGTCATCGCGGCCGCCCGCTCTGCCGTGGGGACCGACGACCTGCGGTGATGGATCGGCCTGCCATGCGGACACCGAGGGAACCTTGCGCCCGTGAACCCATCCCGTTCGAGGATTCGATCCCTCGTGCCCGGGAGCGTCGGCCGCTCCTCCGGTGAGATCTACCTCGACATCCTGAGCCGGCTCGCGCCGGGCGCCGCCTGCGACAGGGTCATGCCGGCCGACGCCGACGCGGCGCTGCCGCAGGGCATGGCCCTGGCCGGGTCCGACGCGGCGTTCCTCAGGTGCGGGGCGCGCGTGGGGGATCGTGGGGGATGTCGTGTTTCCGCTTCCCCAGGCCCGCCTGCTGCCCGAACCGACCCTGAGATCCCTCTCCTTACGCGAGCGAGGTTGACGCTTGCCCCTCGCCGGTATGCTCAGGCGCGTTTTCGGGCGTCGGCGATGAGCGGAATCGTGCCATGCGTGTATTGGGCGAACTCGCCGATGGGCGACGGCCGTCCCATCAGGTAGCCCTGTGCCTCGTGGCATCGCTCGGCCACAAGGAAGCCGAGCTCCGCCTCCGTCTCGACGCCCTCGGCTAGGACCGGAAGCCCGAGGCCGCGGCCCAGGCCAAGGACCGAGCGCACGATGGCCGCCGTCTGCTCGTTGCTGTCGACCGAGCGCACGAACGAGCCGTCGATCTTGATCTTGTCGAACGGGAACGAGCGCAGGTTCGAAAGGGACGAGTAGCCCGTGCCGAAATCGTCCATGGCGATGCGGAGGCCCAGCGCCTTCAACTGCCGAAGGGTCAGCAGCGCCCGGTTCGGGTCGCTGATCAGCGCCGTCTCGGTCACTTCGACCTCAAGCCGGTATGGCGCAAGCCCGGTCTTGAGCAACACCTCGTGTACCAGGCCGACGAGGTGGGGGCTGTGGATCTGCACCGCCGAGACGTTGACCGCGACGGCGAGCGGTTGCGGCCAGGTCGCGGCCTCGCGGCAGGCCTCGCGCAGAACCCACTCGCCGATCTGCAGGATGGCGTCGCTCTCCTCGGCGATGGGGATGAACACCGCTGGCGAGACATAGCCGCGCTCGGGGTGCTTCCAGCGCAGCAGCGCCTCGAAGCCGATGACCTCGCCCGTGCCGACGTCGGTCTGGGGCTGGTAGACGAGCTGCATCTCCCCGCGAGCCACGGCGTGGCGCAGGTCATGCTCCAGCAGGCGGCGCTCGCGCACCTCGACGCCCATCTTCGCCTCGAAGAAGCGGTAGGTGCCACGCCCTTCCGACTTGGCGCGGTAGAGAGCGGTGTCGGCGTAGCTCAGGAGAGCGGCCCGCTCCTGTGCATCGTCCGGATAGAGGGCGATGCCGATGCTGGTCGCGATCTGTGGCCCGCCACCGTCCGTCCTGCCGGCGCGAAGCGCCTCCAGGATGCGCTCGGCGAGGCGGCCGGCCTCGGATGGCCCCGCGCACGGCATCAGGACGGCGAACTCGTCGCCGCCGAGGCGGGCCATCATCTGCGTGTCGTCGAGCTCGGCTGAGACGATGCGGGCGACGCTCTCCAGCATGGCGTCGCCGGCGGCGTGGCCGAACAAGTCGTTGACCTCCTTGAAGCGGTCGAGGTCGAGGCACAGCACCGCGAGCTTGCGCCCGCTCGCGTCCGCGGCGCGCAGCTCCTGGTCGATGCGCTTGGCGAAGCTGGCGCGGTTGGCCAGCCCCGTGAGCGCGTCGTGGTGGGCAAGGAACTGGATCTGGCTCTCGGCCTGGCGGCGGGCCCGCAGGTCGCGCACGGCGACGGCGAAGTGCGGGCGCCCGCCATACTCGACCGATTGCATGATGATCTCGACCGGCACCAGGGCACCGTCGGCCAGCCGGAGCTCGGCCTCGACCGGCCGCTCCGGATGGCTCGCCAGGGCGAGGCGGGCGGTGTCGCCGGGCAGGTGCGCCGACAGCGCCGTGCCCGCGAGCGCGGCCTGCGGCAGGCCGACGAGCTTAGCGAAGGCCCGGTTCGCGCTGACGATGGTGTCGCCGGTGCAGACGACGAGCCCTTCGACCGCTGCGTTGGCGAGGCTGCGCAGGCGGTCGGCCTCCACTTGCGCGTGACCTCGGTCGCGCACGTCGAGGGTCAGGGCGGCGGCCGCCAGGAGCAGGATGGCGAAGCTCGCGAGCGCGACCGCGACGGCAAGCCATGCGTTCGGGACCGCCGCCTCGGAAACGGCGAGCGTCGGGTCGGGCGTTATGGTGACGGCGCCCATGGCGGTGAAGTGATGGCTGCAGATGGCCAGCAGCAGCAGCAGGGCCGCCGGCAATTGCCGGACGAGGCCGCGGGCCCCTACCTGTGCCACCAGCGCCGCGCCGCCCAGGATGCCGCCGAGCGCGAGCGAGACGGCGACGGTGGCCGGGTCCCAGGTCTTGTGCCCGGCGACGTCGTAGGCGGCCATGCCGGTGTAGTGCATCGCGGCGATGCCGAAGCCGAGGATGGCGCCCCCGGCCCAGGCGGCCGTGCGCCCTCCCACCAGCACCGCGAGCGAGAGCCCGGACCCAGCCAGCGCGACGGCGATGACGAGGGAAATGCCGGTGAGCGCGACGTCGTAGCCGCTCGGCACGCCCGGTGCGAAGGCCAGCATGGCGATGAAATGGGTCGCCCAGATGCCGGAGCCGCCGGCGGTTGCCGCCACGGCGAGCCAGCCGGCCTGCGCCCAAGCCCTCGCCCGGCTCGCGTGGCTGATTAGGCAAACCGTTGTCAGGGCCGAGAGCGCGCAGATGGCCGCCGCGAGCGCGACGAGGCGGAAATCATGGGCCTCGACAAGGCATCCGACGACGGTGAGCATGAGGCGGCCCCGGGGACGTTCGAATCCCCATGTTGGGCCATGTCGGTGTAGATCGATTTAATGGCGCGCGACCGGTATATGGATCCACACGCAAGGCCCTGAAGCTTTGCTGCGGCGCGCCGTCGCAACTTCGTTCCTGTCGTTCAAGCCTGGGCAACCGACCCGAACGCTTCCAGGGCCGTTCGCCCGGCGTCGGAGGCATCCTCGGCGGAAGCATAAGCTTCCGGGGAGACGCGGATGGACACGCCGTCCGCGTCGGTCAGGTGCCAACGATACTGACCGTGGCTCTCGCCGCAGGCCTCGACGGTGACGGCCACCGGCGTCGGGTCGTCCATGCCTCAGGCTTCCTTCAGCGGGTCGTGGCCCCAGTTCATCAGCGACAGCCGCCAGGGCGAGTCCTTCACCGCGTCCTTGTCCTTCGGGCCGCCCTGCTTGAGGTGGCGGTGCACGTAGCCGACGACCTTGCGCATGTGCCCGTAATCGTCTTCCGACAACTCGGACTTGTTCTTGTGAAGCATCTCGACGATGCGCCGCCCCTCCACATGGCCCGTCGCCTCGCCGCCGTCCTTCCTCTGCCCGACCGACTGGCTGTCCTTGCTCTTGAGGTGCTTCTCCAGGGCCGCAGCCGTCATGTTCACGACCTCCTTGAACGCCTTGTAGGTCGTCTCGTGGTCGTCCGTCCCGGCCATTTTTCGCCTCCGCTCGGGTGTTGGGCGACCCCGCTCGGGGCCGCCTTAGGGTCGAGGTCAGCTATCGGCCTTGGAGCCGCCGAGTGTCAGGTCGAGGTAGGTCTGGGTCACCCGCTCGATCAGGGCGGCGATCTCCTCCGCCGCCTTGACCTCCTCCTCGGCGGATGCCCGGAATGCTGAAGCCTGGTCGGACTTGCCGGCGCGTTCGGCGATGACGGCGAGCGAGCGGTAGGCCGCGACCTGGTCATACTGGTAGGCGTAGCCCGCGTAGAGGTTCTTCAGGGTCTCGTCCTGGGCGGTGGCGTGCACCGCGGCACCGATGGAGCCGGCAACGCTGGTCACCGTCTCCTTGAGGGTCGAGGCGCTCTCGCCGACGGCTGCCAGCGCCTTGTCGAGGCGGTCGATCTGCCCCTTCGTGGTCTCGACATGGCGGCGCAGGACGGCGGCGTAGTCGGGGTAGCGTTCCAGGCCGGAAAGCTGGCGCTCCATCTGCTCCAGGCCCTGCTTCTCCAGGGCGCGCGTATTGCGAAGCGCGCCTGCGTAGATCGTACCGATGTCCATGTTGGCCATGCCGTCGTAGCTCCTCGTTGGTGTCGGGTTCGCCGGCCAACGTGGGATGGGTACCGCCGTTCCTAGGGCGGCCTGCGGCGGATGGGCCCTCTGGCGAGGTGGCCTACTTCGACTTGCCGCCCTTCTTGCCGAGCTCGGCCTGGGCCGACGAGGATGTGCGCGGGTTCGACTTGCCCTCGTGGCTCGCCTTCGCGTTCGCCTTCTTGGCCGTGTCGCTGCCGCGGCCCTTCTTCTCGGTCATCGTCGCCTCCTCCGGGATGGTTCCCAATGCCCGGAGTGTCTGCCCCGTTCCGAAGGACGACTTCGCGCGGGCCGCGTAACGGGTGACGCAACCCGCCACGCGTTACGTTCCAGGGGATCCCCACCATGCGGCGCAGCGAGCGCTGACAAGGGCTTGGCCGAGCGCTACGGTGTCAGCCCGCCGGGATCCGCCCGTCGCCACGGAGCCCGACCGACATGATGAGCGACACATCGACCAGCCCGCCGCCTGGTGGAGAGATCAGGATCTCGACCGGCGTGCCGGGCCTCGACGACGTCCTCGGCGGCGGTCTGACGCCGAGCCGGCTCTACCTGCTGGAGGGCACGCCGGGGACGGGCAAGACGACGCTCGCGCTGCAGTTCCTGCGTGAGGGCGTTGCCCGGGGCGAACGCACCCTTTACATCACCCTGTCGGAGACCGCGGACGAGCTCCGCGCCTCCGCGGCGACCCATGGTTGGACGCTCGACGGCATCGAGGTGTTCGAGCTGGTCGACGAGATGGGCCTGGACCCCGACAGCGAGCAGTCGATCCTGCACCCCTCCGATATCGAACTGGGGGAGACGGTGAAGGAGGTCATCGCGCTGGTCGACCGGACGAAGCCCGACCGGGTCGTGTTCGACAGCCTCTCGGAACTCCGCCTGCTGGCCCAGAACCCGCTGCGGTACAGGCGCCAGATCCTGGCCCTCAAGCGCTTCTTCGCCAAGCGCGCCTGCACCGTGCTGATGCTCGACGACAAGACCTCCGAGACGGGGGACGTGCAACTCCACAGCATCGCTCACGGGGTGGTGTCGCTGGACCAGGCACCGCGCGAGTACGGCGCCGAGCGGCGGCGGCTCCGCATCGTCAAGATGCGCGGCATCAAGTTCCGCGGCGGTTACCACGACTTCGTGCTGGAGACCGGCGGCATCCAGGCGTTCCCGCGCCTGATCGCGGCCGAGCACCACGCCAGCTTCGATCCCCGGGGCACGTCGACCGGTTCGGCCGAGCTCGACCTGCTGCTGGGCGGAGGGCTCGTGCCGGGCACCAACACGCTGCTGCTCGGACCCTCCGGCGTCGGCAAGACGACGACCGCGATCCGTTGCATGCTGGCGGCCCTGGAGCGCGGCGAGACGGCGACCTACTACCTGTTCGACGAGGGGCTCGCGACCATGCTGGTCCGGGCCGCGACGCTCGGTATGGATCTGGCCCCGCACATCGCGGCCGGGCGGCTGACCGTCACGCAGGTCGATCCCGCCGAGCTCTCTCCAGGGGAGTTCGCCTCGAAGGTCCGGGCTGCGGTGGAGGAGCGTGGCTCGACCTTCGTGGGAGTCGACAGCCTGAACGCCTACCTGCATGCCATGCCGGGCGAGGAGTACCTCATCCTGCAGATGCACGAGCTCCTGAGTTACCTGAACCAGCAAGGCGTCACCACGCTCCTGGTACTGGGCCAGCACGGCATCGTCGGCGACGTGCGCAGCGACGTCGACCTGAGCTATCTCAGCGACTGCATCCTGCTGTTCCGGTTCTTCGAGGCGAAGGGCCAGGTCCGCACCGCCCTATCAGTGGTGAAGAGCCGGGTGAACGCGCACGAGCGCACCATCCGCGAGCTGAAACTGTCCCAGGGTGGGTTGCAGGTCGGCGAGGCGCTCGACGACTTCGAGGGCGTGCTCACGGGCTTGCCGGCCTATCACGGGCGGGTCGCGATGCTGTCAGGCGCGTCCGAAGGCGGCAAGGCGTGAGCGTCCCCGTCGCGGACGAGGAACGCGTCCTGATCCTGTCGCCCCGCGGGCGCGACGCCCAGGTCGTGGGGCAGGTGCTGGACCGGGCGGGCACGCGCGCCGAGGCCTGCCCGGACATGGTGGGTTGGCTCGCCTGCCTCCAGGCCGGCGCGGGTGCCGCGCTGGTCACGGAGGAGGCGCTCGCCGACGGACGGCCGGACGACCTGTTCGCCTGGCTCGACGCGCAGCCGCCCTGGTCGGACTTCCCCTTCATCGTCCTCGCCACCCGCCAGGTGGGTCGCCGGCCCGAGCGCGCGGCGAACCTGCTCGGAAGGCTCGGCAACGTGATCCTGCTGGAGCGCCCGGTGAACGCCGAGACGCTGGCCAGCGCGGCGGCCTCGGCCCTGAGGGCCCGGCGTCGCCAGTACCAGGCTCGCGAGCACCTGCTGGAGCGCGAGCGCGCGCAGGAGCAGCTCCGGGACGCCAATGAGGACTTGGAGCGGCGCGTCGTCGAGCGGACGCAGGAAGTGGAAACCGCGCGAGAGACGCTGGCCTTCGCCCTCGATGCCGCCGGCATGGCGTCCTGGGGCGTGGACTACGTCACGGGCACGTCCCGCCGCTCGCCCCGCTTCGACGCCATCTTCGGCTACGAAGCGGGCGCACCCGGCTGGGACCGGGACAGCTTCCTCGCCCACGTCGTCGACGAGGACCGCGATGCCGTCGAGGCGGCCTTCGCCGCGGTCGCCGAGACGGGCAGGCTCGACCTGGAATGCCGCGTCCGGCGCGCGGATGGGACCGTCCGCTGGGTTGCCATGCGCGGGCAGGTCAAGCGCGACGAAGCCGGTGCGGCGCTGCGCATCGCCGGCATCCTGATGGACCGCACCGACCAGCGCATCACCGAGGAGGCTCTGCGCCAAGCCCAGAAGATGGAAGCCATCGGACAGTTGACCGGCGGCGTGGCGCACGACTTCAACAACCTGCTCACCGTCATCGTCGGCGGCCTCGACATGATCCTGCGCCGGCCCGAGCAGCTCGACCGCGTCAAGCGCCTGGCCGAGGCGGCGATGGGCGCGGCCCGGCGCGGCGAGCAACTGACCCAGCAGCTCCTCGCCTTCTCCCGCCGGCAGATGCTGCGGCCGCAGACGCTCAACCCGAACCGCCTGCTCCTGGACTTCCGGCCCTTGGCCGAGCGGGCGGCGACGGGGACGGTGGAGCTCACCTTCGATCTCGACCCTGCGCTCGACCCGATCCGGATCGACCCGGCGCAGTTCGAGGCAGCGGTGCTGAACCTCGTCGTGAACGCACGGGACGCGATGGAAGGCCAGGATCGCCATGCGCGCATCGCCGTGACGAGCCGCAACGTCCACCTCGGGACCGCCGCAGTCGCCGATAGGGGGGTGGCGCCCGGGGCCTACGTCGTCATCTCTGTGTCGGATACCGGCACCGGAATCCCGCCGGATAAGCTCCAGCGGGTGTTCGAGCCGTTCTTCACCACGAAGGAGGTCGGCAGGGGGACCGGGCTCGGCTTGAGCCAGGTCTACGGCTTCACCCGCAGCGCTGGGGGGTTCGCGCAGATCGAGTCGGAGGTCGGCCAGGGCACGACGGTCAGCCTGTACTTCCCGCGCTCGACCGACCCGGCTGACGAGGAGGCCGCTGTCGGTGCGGCGAGTTCGATCCCCCTGCGCCGCGCCGGCGAGGGCGAGACGGTTTTGCTTGTTGAGGACGACGAGCAGGTGCTCGGCATGGCTGTGGAAAGCCTGGAGGAGCTGCGCTACCGGGTCATCGTCGCCCGCAACGCCGCCGAGGCCCTGGAGCATCTCCGGGGCGTTGAGCGCATCGACATCCTGTTCTCCGACGTGGTGATGCCGGGGGGCATGAACGGCTCGCAACTGGCCGTCGAGGCGCAGAGCCTGCGGCCCGGCATCAAGGTCCTGCTCACTTCGGGCTACGTGGCGAACCTCGACGAGGGGCAGGTGATCGGGCGCGGCGTATTACCGGTGCTGAACAAGCCCTACCGCCGCGACGAGCTCGCCCGGTCGTTGCGGCTCGTGCTAGGTGGCGAGAGCGCCTGAGGCCCCTGGACTCCCTGGTCCCATAGTTGCGAAACGTCATCCCGGCGGGAACGGGGGAGACGAGGATCTAGTCCGGTCGCAACGGCGACGCTTCCGCAAAACGCACGCAATCGTCGGCCATCGTGCTAGACAGTACCTGCAAGCGCGCACGCGACTCCAAGTCCTTGGCGTTCGAGCAAGCTCCGCGGCGGCGCGGCCCACCCCGGGCTACGGCGCGGGCGGCGGACCCAGATCCATGTCGAAGCGCATCGTCGCGCGCGCGAACCTCCTCGTCTTCGGGGTGCTGCTCGCCATCCTCGCCCTGGTCGGGATTGTGACCTGGGAGCGCCTCAACGCCTCGCGCGAGGCCCGGGAATGGTCTCAGCACAGCTACCGCGTTCTGGGAACGATGAAGGATCTCGCAATCGCGTTGCGTGATGCCGAGACCGGGCAGCGCGGCTACGTCATCACCGGCAAGGACGACTACCTCGCCCCTTACGACTCCGCCCGTGACCGCCTCGGGGTGCTCCAGGGCGAGCTCCAGAAGCTCACCGCCGACAACCCCGCCCAGCAGGAGCGCCTGCGCGCCCTTGCCCCGGTGATCCAGCACAAGCTGGAGGAGCTCGCGCAAACGGTGCAGCTGCGCCGCGACGTCGGCGTCGAGGCCGCCGGGCGCCTAGTCAACACGGACGTCGGCCGCGGTTACATGAAGGAGGCCGAGACCTCGCTCGCGGCCATGCTGGCCGATGAGGAGGCGCTGCTCGCCCGACGCCTGGGCGAGAACGACGCCCGCGCCGCCTGGGTGCGCTGGACGACCCTGGGTGGCTCGCTCCTCGCCGTCCTGGCGCTGCTCTGGGCGGCCCGCCTCCTCAACCAGGCCTGGTCGCGGTCCTACCGGACCGAGGCCGAGCAGCGCACCCTGGCATTGCGCTTGAGCACGACACTGGACAGCCTCAGCCAGGGCGTCGCGGTGTTCGGTCCGGACCGGGCACTGACGAACTGGAACGAATGCTTCCAGGTGCTGCTCGACCTGCGCAGGGCCATGATCCGGCCGGGCACGTCGTACGCCGCCCTCGCCGAGCACACGGCGGAGACAGGGCGGCCGGTGCTGGAGACCTGGGACCAGGTCAGCCATGGCGGCACCGGCCCGCGCGAGGCGGTCGTGTACGAGCGCTCCCGCGCCGACGGCCATCACCTGGAGCTGCGCCGCACGCCGATGCCGGATGGTGGGTTCGTCCTGACCATCTCCGACATGACCAAACGCGCCCAGGCCGAGGGGGTGCTGCGCGAGGCGCAGAAGATGCAGGCCATCGGGCAACTCACCGGCGGCATCGCGCACGACTTCAACAACCTCCTGCAGGTCATCCTCGGGAACCTGGAGTTCGTCCGGGCGAAGCTCGACGGCGACGCCAAGCTGCAGACCCGCATCGAGCGCGCCGCATGGGCCGCCCAGCGCGGCGCGACGCTCACGGGCCAGCTTCTCGCCTTCGCGCGCAAGCAGCCCCTGGCACCGGCCGCCATCGATCTCGCCGCGACGATGCCGGACCTCGTGCCGCTGCTCCGGCGGACGCTCGGCGAGCACATCGAGGTGCGTTACGTCGAGAGCGCCGGGCTGTGGCCGGCCATGGCCGATCCGGCGCAGCTTGAGAGCGCGGTGCTCAACCTTGCGCTGAACGCACGCGACGCCATGCCGGGCGGCGGACGCCTCACCATCGAGCTCGGCAACAAGGTTCTGGACCGCGAATACGCCCGCCACCACGCCGAGGTGGTTCCGGGCGACTACGCCATGGTGGCGGTGTCCGACACCGGCCACGGCATGACGCCGGAGGTCGCCGCCCGGGTATTCGAGCCGTTCTTCACGACCAAGCCCGACGGCAAGGGCACCGGGCTCGGCCTCGCGATGGTGTTCGGCTTCGTCAAGCAGTCCGGCGGCCATGTGAAGATCTACTCGGAGCCTGGTCATGGCACGACGGTGAAGATCTACCTGCCCCGGGCAATCGGCCAGCTCGCCGCGGTCGGTGGACGGACTGCGGCGCCGGTCGAGCTTCCTCGCGGCTCGGCCACCATCCTGGTGGTCGAGGACGAGGCGGCGGTGCGCGAGATCGCCTGTGCGATCCTCGCCGACCTCGGCTACCGCGTGCTGGACGCTGCCGACGGCGAGGAGGCCCTGCGCGTCTTCGGGGCGAACGCCGCGGCCGTCGACCTGCTGCTGACCGACGTGGTGCTGCCCGGGAAGGTCAGGGGCCGTGAATTGTCGGAACGCGTCCAGGCGGTCCGGCCGGAGGTGAGGGTGCTCTTCATGTCCGGCTACACCGAGAATTCCATCGTCCATCACGGCCGGCTCGACGATGGCGTTCACCTGATCGGCAAGCCGTTCAAGCGCGAGCAGCTCGCCCTCAAGGTCGCCGAGGTGATTGGGGCCAATCACTCTGTCGAGACGGGAAACATCGTCGCCCTTCGACCGAAGCGGGACTCTTGAGACCTCACCCGGAGACCGACAGGGTTCCCGGGTGACATCGGCCTCGCCTCGGGTGCGCCTACGCCCAGCCCATCGGATCTTAGGCCATGCTCTCAACCGGGCGTTAGCCACGACCATGTTCAATGCCCAGTGACGACGCGTCCGGGAGCCATTCCTAAGGTTTGAAAGCGGTAGAAGTCCCTCAAGGATAGAACTAATGGAGGGAGCGGGCTGATGATCCTGCTGCGCAGCCTGTCGCATGTCCTCCGGTCTGGCCGCACCTGGGTTGTGTTGGGGGTGCTCGGCGTGCTTGCGCCCGCTGGCATGCTGGTCGTGTCCGGCCTGATGCTGCTCGATCTGCGCCGTGACGCTTGGCGGAATGCCGAGCAGACATCCCAGAACCTGCTCCAGGTGATCGAGCGCGACATCGCCCGCAACGTCGAGATCATCGACCTGTCCCTGCAAGCGGTGGTCGATAACCTGCGCGCCCCTGAGACCGCGGCGGCGAGCCCGCGGGCGCGCCAGATGATCCTGTTCGACCGCGCCGCCAGCGCCAAGGACCTCGGCGTCATGCTGGTTCTCGACGAGAACGGCGATAGCATCCTCGACGCCTCCTCGCTGCCGGCCCGGAAGGTCAACAACGCCGACCGCGACTACTTCCAGGCTCACAAAGCCCATGCCCATCTCGGGCTCCTCATCAGCAAGCCGGTCGTTTCGCGCCTGCTCGGCGCGCCCATTGTCGTGCTGAGCCGCCGCATCGACAAGCCGGACGGCTCGTTCGGCGGGGTGGTTCTGGGCAGCCTGAAGCTGTCCTACTTCGCACGCCTCTTCGACCAAATCGGCCTCGGGCGCGACGGCGCGATCAATCTCTACCTGCGCGACGGCACGCGCATCGTGCGCCATCCCTACGCCGACGCGGACATCGGCACGAACCTCGCCGGCACCCCGAACTTCGAGCGGTTCGTGCGGGAGCGCGGCGGCACGTTCGTCGGCACGTCGGTCCGCGACGGCATCGAGCGGCACTACGCCTTCACCGAGGTCGGCGACCTGCCGCTCGTCCTCAACGTCGCCCGGTCGACGCGCGAGATCGAGGCGGAATGGCGGGCGAAGGCGCTCGTCATCGCCACGGTCGTGCTGGTCCTATGCGGCCTGACTGTCGCCCTGTCGCTGTTGTTCGGGCGGGAGCTCCGGCGACGCGCGGAGATGCATGCCGAGATGGCCCGGCTCTCTCGGACCGATCCCCTGACCGGGTTGGCGAACCGGCGCCGGTTCGAGGCTGCCCTGGCAGATGCCGGCGCGGACGCACGTCGCACCGGCAATCCGTTGTCGCTGCTCGTCGTCGATGCCGACCACTTCAAGCGTTTCAACGACCGCTACGGCCACGCGGTCGGCGACGAGGTGCTCAAGGGTCTCGCCGCCTGCCTGTCCGCGAGCGTGCACCGACCCGGTGATCTCGCCTGCCGGGTCGGCGGCGAGGAGTTCGCGCTGATCCTACCCGGCACCGACGAGGCCGGCGCCCTGCGGGTCGCCGATGAGGTGCACGCCCAGGTGTCCGGGCTGGCGGTCGGCTCGGCCGGCATCGAGCCGGGTACCGTGACGGTCAGCATCGGCTTGGCCTCGGGCATCCACCAAGTGCACGACCTCTACGGCCGGGCCGACGCGGCGCTGTACGAGGCCAAGGCGAACGGGCGGAACCGGACGCGATGCGCGCCGGCCAGGCTTCGTGAGCAGGCGAACGGACGAGCGCTCCGCGTCGTCGAGGCGTGAGCGTCCGCCAAGCTCGCATCCGTGCGGTGGATGGTTGCGCCCATCCGGCGTTCCGGCCGATCCGGCCTACGAACCCGCGCTCTGGACCTGCCATTCGCCGGTCAGGGCGAGCGTGGCGGAGTAGACGACCGATCCGTCCGCGTCGCGCACGCTGACCGCGAAGATGCGCCGGTCACCGTCCGGGAGCTTGTCGCGCGCCATGTCGGGGAGGACGCCTATCGCGGCGCGGCGTGCGGACTCCGCGTCCGGCAAGTCGATGCCTTCGTCGTCCGAAATCGCGTCATCGCCGTCGCAGGTATCGAAATAGTATCGAGGCACCGAACGCTCCGCGCTCATCCAGGCGGGAGCACGGCGCGTCTCTCAGCCGCCCACGCCCGGTCATCCGGTGAGCGATGCCCAATGCTGCCCCGCCTCACCAGACGACACAACAACTTGGATTGCGTCCGTGATTCAGGCCGTCGGGCGGCTGGCGAGATGCAGGTAGGCGGGATTGAAGCTGGCCGCCGCCACGAGCCGCGGCCAGTCCGGGATCTCCAGCCGCTTGCCCCTGAGCTCGATCAACCCATCGCGCCTAAGCTCGCGCAACGTGCGGTTCACGTGGACGCTGGTCAGGCCGGTCGCATCGGCGAGGTCGACTTGCGTGACCGGCATCGGGCAGCGGCCGTCCCGGGCCAAGCCGACCGCGACCTGTTTCAAGTACAGCTCGCAGAACAGGTGCGCGAGCCGCTGATAGGCCGGTCGGCGCCCGACGTTGGCCACCCACTCGCGGAAGATGGCGGCGTCCACCAGGGTGTCGCGCCAGAACGGGGCGTTGAGTTCGGGGATGCGCAGCAGGAGCTCGCGCAGCGCCTCGTGCGGCACGGAGAGGGCCGTGACCCTGGTGAGCGCGCCCAAGTTGTGGTCCATGACCGAGAGGTGCAGGCCCTGAAGGTCCGGCATGTCGCCGGCCACGTGGAACGCGGAGATCTGGCGCTTGCCTTCGTCAAGTACCTTGTAGCGCTGCACCCAGCCCTCGACGATCAGCCAGCATCGGGTGGGTCGGTCACCCTCGCCCACAAGGTCCTGGCCTGCCGCGAACACCCGCGGCGACGCCGGCAGGTGCAGGATGGCTTGCTCGTCTCGGTCGGAGAGGCGGGTGAGGCTTCCGAGCTTTTTCAGCAGTGGCGACAGCGGGTGCTCGGACGCGGTAAACATCGGAGTCGCTCCACCGACGAAAACCCGTCGTGGTCGAAAATTAGCATGGATTAGCAGCGATGGAGAACAAATCGTTTTTCGTCGAACGCCCATCACAGTCGAGTTCGCGCAGGACCGCTAGACGTGTTCGAGCGGGACGCGGACGTTGACCCGCAAGCCATCGGCATCGAAAGCCACATCGACCTGAGCCGCCGTCTGCGCGACCAAGATCTTGTTGAGGAGGCGCGAGCCGAATCCCTCGCGGGTTGGCAGCGTGGGAGGAGGACCGTCGTGCTCGTCCCAGGTCCAGGACAGACACGGCCGCGTCTCGCCTTCCTCGACGGTCCACGTCACCGAGACCCGGCCGTCCGGGTGCGCCAGCGCCCCGTGGCGAAGCGCGTTCGTGGTTAGCTCGTGCAAGGCCATGCTGACCGGCACGGCTAGTTCGGAGGGGAGCCGCACCCGCGGTCCACGCAGCATTATGCGGCCGTTCTCGTTGTAGGGGTCGAGCTCGGCCCGGAGCAGCCCTTCGAACGATGCAACCTGCCCCTGGTCCTCGGTGATCAGCGCGTGCGTCCTTGCGAGCGAGACAATCCGACCGGTGAAGGCGCGGGTGAACTCCGGCATCGTGAGTGACGAGCGCACGGTCGCGTTCAGGACGGCCTGGACCGTGGCCAGCGTGTTCTTCACCCGATGGTGGAGCTCACGCACCATCAGCGCCTGCCGGTCCTCGTAGGCGCGGCGCTCGGTGACGTCGCGCTGGGCCGAGACCCAGTGGGTGATGTGGCCGTCGGCGTTCTTGACCGGCGTGATCAGCCACTCGACCCAGTATGCTGATCCATCCTTGCGGTAATTGAGCGTTTCGCCCTGGAAGGCTTCTCCGGCCGACAGCGCGGCGCGCGTCCGGTCGAGCGTGGCGCGGTCGGTCCCCGACCCCTGCAGGAAGCGCGGACTGCGTCCGGTAACCTCGTGCGTGGCGTATCCGCTGAGGCGGGTGAAGGCGGGATTGGCATAGAGGATGCTCGGGCCAGGCTCGTCGAGGTCGGCAGAGGTGATGAGGATGGCCTCGCCGGCCGCCTCGACCGCAGCCTTGAGAAGCCGCAGGTCGACTTGGTCCGGTCCGTTTTCATCTCGACGCGACACCCGACCCCCCTGGACGCCGTGTTGGCACGGCGAACCTGCGTCCAGGACGGCTGTGCCTCCGGGAACCTCAACGGAGGCACAACCGTGGATGGCGCCCTAAGGTGCCCTCGCGGCGTTTGTGTCACGGGGAAAACTTCGGCCGGGTGCCGACCAGGTTCACGCCGGCACCGAGCGGGATGACCTCAGCGGCCCTTCTTGTAGAGCTTGCTGGCGATCTCGAAGATCTCCTCCGGCGCGTAGTCCGGCGCGAACGCCCCGTAGTTGCCGTCGAGCTCCGGGATCTTGCCGCCCTCGGGCGCGCCGTCAACGACTTCGAGGTTGCCGGGCGGGTCGCCGGGTAGCGCCACCTCGTCGTTCGACCAGACGCCGGCCGCTTCCTTGTAGTCCGACTCACTGAAGGTGTAGAGGCGCCGGTGCTTGCCCTCATCGAGGTACTTCTGACACTCGGGGATGCGCGAAAGGTCGATGTTGGGGGTCGGCAGCATCTGCTCGATGGCCACGCCGGTGAGCTTCTTCAGCGCCAGGGCGTAGGCGTGGGCGTGCAGCGAGCCGCGCACCAGCAGGTAGCCGCAGACCTCGCGACCGGTCGGTTCGGTCATGGTTTCGTAGACCCGCAGCTTGTGGATGCGCGCGCCGCATTCCAGGTGGAAGTTGTGCAATAGGTCGATGATCAGGTTCCCGGTGGTCGTGACCATGTCCATGTTCCAGGACGCGGCGTTCGAGTTCATCGGCATGGCGCCGCCGCCGTTCGATAGGAAGCTGCCGGCGAGCCGGATGTCCTGCATCTCGGCGAACGGCGCCTTGGAGATGTCGACGTCCTTCTTGGGGTTGCCCGGACCGTTGTTCAGCATCGCGATGCCGGTCGAGACGAGCTCGACGTGACCGATCTCCTCGGCGAAGATGCTCGACACCAGGCTGTAGAAGGGGCGCAGCTTCTCCTTGTTGCGAAAGTTGAAGCTCTGGAACATGTAGTTTCCGAGCGTCGACATCTCGCCGTACTTGCCGCCGAGCAGCTCCTGCAGGGCGGCGGCGGCGTTCGGCTCGGGCTTCTTGGGCTCCGGCAACTCCGTCAGGAGCTTGTCGATCTTCATGAACATGGCACGGGTCTCCGGCCGCGCAGGGATGCGCACCCGGACAGCTAGCGCCCGGATCGCGTTCGTCAGGCCTCCGGGTGCCCAGGGATCGCGCCATCCAATCCCGCCGCGAGCGGCAGCGCCAGCGCGCACAGCGCGGCCATGCCCCAGAACGCTCCGGCGCCGAACGCGCCGTAGAGGAGGCCGCCCGCCGCGGTTAGGACCGCCGAGGCTACGCCCAGGCCCAACGTGCCGTAGAGCGTCTGCGCGCTGGCCGAGAGGCGCTCCGGCACGACCCTGGCGATAAGTTGCATGGCGGCGAGGTGCAGAAGCGCGAAGGTGAACCCGTGCAGCGGCTGGATGGCCGCGAGCACCGGCACCGCGGCCGTCGAGGCCATGGCCGCCCAGCGCACCACGCCGAGGCCGGCGGCCAGCATCGCGACCCGGGCCGTCCCAAGGCGCGCCAGCAGCCAGGGGCCGGCAAGCACGAAGACGAGGACCTCGGACGTGACCGCCTCGGACCAGAGCAGGCTGATCGCGCTCGGGCCGATCCCGGCCTCGCGCCAGCGGATCACCGCGAAGCCGTCGTTCAGGGCGTGGCTGCCGATCACGAGCGCCGCCACCACGAGCATCCGCCGGAACGGCTTGAGGGCCAAGAGCTCGCCGAGGCCGCCGAGGCCGAGGCTCGGCAGCCCGACCCGCGCCGGGGCGGGTGGGACGCGAGCCGTCGCGACGGCCATGACGAGGAACAGGAGGCCGCTTGACACGATGATGCTCGCCAAGCCGGCCCGGGCGACGAGCAGGCCCGAGACCAGGGTCCCGAGCACGAAGGCCGCCGAGCCCGCGCCCCGGACCCAGCCGTACGAGAAGGTGCCCTCCCGCTCCGCGGCGCCGAGCGCGAGCGCGTCGGCGAGCGGCGCCAGGGCGGCGATGGCGCTGGCGTGCAGCACGCTCACTCCCAACAGCGGCCAGAAGCCGTACCCGACGAGGTAGGCGAAGGCGATCAGCCCTGAGGCGGCGGCCGCGACGCCGAGCACGGCCCGCATGGCGTCGTAGCGGTCGGCGAGGTACCCGGCCACTGGGCCCGCGGCGAGGCGCATCAGCGTACCCGCCGCGAGCGCGACGCCGATCTCACCGGAGGTCAGGCCGCGCTCGCCGAGGAAGCTCGGCAGGAACGGGGACTCGGTGCCGTAGGCAGCGTAGAGCGAGCCCTGCAGCAGCACGAAGGCCGGGAAGGAGCCCGTCATAACGCGCGCCCACGACCTCGTCGCTCCGGTCCGCGCATCCATGCCGCCAGATCCCAGCCGTCACGCCGGCTCGGCGGACGCCCGGCCAGTCTGACCTGCCGGACCGTGCATGCCCAGCGCGCGGCGACCGACCATCCACACCGCCAAGCCGGCGGCGGCGACGGCGGCCAGGACGACGAACGATGCCGCGAAGCCGAGGTATTGGGCGACGACGCCGGCCAGCAACGGGCTTACCGTCGCGCCCGCGCCGTAGGCGGTCATGACGCCGCCGAGCCCGGCATTGGCGTGGCCGGTGCCGTCCATGATCTCGGCCACGAGCGCCGGGATGGCGACGCCGCCCAGCCCCATCGCCAGGCCTTCGAGGACCTGGACTGGGATGACCAGCCACCAGGATGTCGCGAACGCGGCTAGCAGGCCGCGGACCACGACCAGCCCGAGGGCGAGGGAGAGCACGCCGGCGTGCCCACGCCCCTGCGCAGCCCGCGCGGCCAGCAGCGCCGCGCCGACCATCGTGGCCTGGGACACGACGGTCATCACGCCGGTGGTCAGGCTCGGGTCGGCGCCCGAGGCTGTGCGCGCCTGCGCGAGGAACGGCAGCATGGCGCCGTTCGCGGTCTGGTAGGCGAACACGGCGGCCGCCAGGAGCAGGAGCGGCTTAGTCCCGAACAGGACGCGCAGCGTCGAGCGCTCGTCCTGTTCGCCGCCGCGCGCCGTGCCGTGGTCGATGCAGCCCTTGTCGATGCCGAGCAGGACGCCGCACGAGGCGACCGCCATGACCACGATGGCGATGGACACGTAGCCGAGCCCGAGCGCGTAGCCGAGCACGCCGGAGAGGGCGGCGTTGGCGGCGTTGCCGGCGTGGTTGAACGCCTCGTTGCGGGAGACCTGATGACCGTAGGCTTGTTGCCCGACGATGCCAAGCGTCACGGCCGCGACCAAGGGCGCGATGCTGGTGTCGGCGACACCGATGACCAACTGCGACAGACCGATGAGCCAGAGGCTGTCCGTCGCGACCAGGGCGACCGCCCCCGCGGCGATGCCCAGCACCGCCATGGCCAGGGCGGCACGCTTGTACGTCGTACGGTCGATCAGCGCGCCGACCGGCGTCGTCGCCAATAGGCCGGCGAGCCCGGCAAGGCCCATGGCGAAGCCGGTCGCGGCCGGGTCGAAGCCGCGCTGCTGCAGGTAAACGCCCAGGAAGGGCCCGAAGCCTTCGCGCGCACCGGCCAGGGCGAAGTTGAGGGCGAGAAGGCTCGTGACTGGTTGCATCTGCTGCCCTGGACCGCGGTCGTATTGGTCGCACTGAACCCCAGGAAAGGAGTCGCCTGTCCCAGGTTAGCTTTGCGGGTCGCCAGCAAGCCTGACGCGGCCGCCGGAGACCGTCGTGACATGGAGACTGGGAACGCTTTCGGGAGCCAGGACCCGACGCCCGCGCTCAGGTGCGTGGTCGCCATCCCGGTCCGGAACGAGGCCGAGCGGATCGCCGCGTGCCTGGAGGCGCTGGCCGCCCAGCGAGGCATCGGGGCAAGCGCGCTGGGCGTGGTGCTGTTCCTCAACAACTGCACCGACGAGACGGCACACGTGGTCGCAGGCCTGCTGCCTTCGCTGCGCATTCCCGTCCGTATGATCGAGCGCGAGTATGCGGAAGCGAACGCCGGATGGGCCCGGCGTGAGGCGATGGAGGCAGCGGCCGACTGGTTGGACGAGGGCGAGCCCTTCGACGGCCTGATCCTCACCACGGACGCGGACAGCCGGGTGCCGACTGACTGGGTCGCCCGCAACCTCGCCGCGGTCGCGGCTGGGGTCGATGCGGTGGCCGGCCGGATCGCCCTCGACGAGGCCGACGCGGCGCGCCTGCCCGCCGCCCTGCACGCGCGAGGTCGCCTCGAAGGCGGCTACGAGACGCGGCTGATCGAGATCGAGGCCCTCATCGACCCGCTGCCGCACGATCCCTGGCCGCGGCACTGGACCACCTCCGGGGCGACGCTCGCGGTCCGGCTCGAAACCTACCGACAGGTCGGGGGCATGCCGCCGCTGGCGGTCGGCGAGGACAAGGCCTTCGTGTCTTCGCTCCTGTCGAGCGACGCGCGGGTGCGTCACGACCCGGACATCCTCGTCGTCACCTCGGGCCGCCTCGACGGCCGGGCGCCCGGCGGCGCGGCGGACACGATGAAGCTCCGCTGCGAGGTGCCGGAGAGCCCCTGCGACCCGCGCCTGGAGCCGCTGCCCCGGGCCGTGTTCCGGTATGCCTGGCGTCGACGGCTCCGGCGGCTCCAAGCGACCGGGCGGCTGGCCCGCACCCCGTTCTGGGCGCCGTGGCTCGGCATCCGCGCCGAAGATGCGCGGATCATCGCCGGCTTGCCCACGCTCGGCGCCATCCTCGCCGCGGTCGAGGCCGCGAGCCCTCGGCTCGGTTATCGCCCGCTTCGCCCGCGGGAACTCGCGAGGCACACGCGCCTCGCGAACGCGGTCTCCTGCCTGCTGCGCGGCGCTCGACGCCTCGGCCATTCGGTCCGATCAACGGGGGCAAGGACCGCCGCGGGCGACCTGGGCGTGACGTCCTTCGAGCGGACCGGCGATGCCTGAGGGCGGTGCCTTGATCTACCGCGTGCAGAAGCACGCCGCCCGCCGGCTGCACTACGACTTCCGGCTGGAGCTCGGCGGCGTCCTGAAGAGCTGGGCGGTCACGCGCGGCCCGAGCCTCGTCGCGGGCGAGCGCCGCCTGGCCGTCCAGGTCGAGGACCATGGCCTGGACTACGCCGATTACGAGGGGGTGATCGCGCCGGGCAACTATGGTGCCGGCGTCGTGCTGCTGTGGGACCAAGGCACCTGGGCACCGGACGGCGATCCCGAGACGGCACTCGCGTCCGGATCCCTCGCCTTCGCGCTGCACGGCGAGAAGTTGACCGGCCGCTGGCGTCTCACGCGGATGAAACCTCGGCCCCGCGAGCGGCATGTTTCCTGGCTGCTGGTCAAGTCGCGCGACGCGGCCGCCCGCGGACCTGACGACCCGGACATTCTGGTGGAGCGACCGCGTTCGGTCGTGACCGGACGCACGGTCGAGGAGATCGCCGCCGCGGCGGCCTGACGGGAGGAAGGCGGATGGACCTGAGGATCCCGATTAACCTGGCCTACGACGCGGTCGCGGCCGCTAGGCAGGTGGCGACGGCGGCCGCGGCACGCGCGGACGGGCAGGACCGCGACGACGGCTTCCCGGCTGAGGACGTCGCCGACCTCGCTCGCCTCGGCCTGCTCACCGCGCCCATTCCCTCCGATGAAGGTGGCCTCGGCCTAGGCGAGGAACCGGACATGGCCGAGTTCGCGACGGTGCTGCGGCTCGTGGGGTACGGCAGCCTCGCGCTCGGCCGAATCTACGAGGGGCACGTCAACGCGCTCCAGCTCGTCGCCCGGTATGGTACGCCCACGCAGCGCGCGCGCCTGTTCGCGGATGTGCGGGACGGACATCTGTTCGGGGTCTGGAACACCGACCCGCCCGGCGACTGCCTGAAGCTCGGGGACGATCGCCGGCTCCGCGGCGTGAAGACCTTCGCGTCGGGCGCCGGCTTCGTCACCCGCGCCCTGGTGACGGTCAAGCACGAGCCGGGCGCCTCGCCTTTGATGCTGGTCGTGCCGCTGGAGCCCGGCAGCCGCGCCGACCTCACTGGCTGGCGCGCGCACGGCATGCGCGCCTCCGCGACCGGCACCGTGGACTTCGAGGATATAGTCGTCACCGAGGAGGAGATCCTGGGCGGTTGGGACGACTACCATCGCCAGCCGGTCTTCTCGGGCGGCGCGTGGCGGTTCGCGGCGGTGCAGCTCGGCGGCATCGAGGCGGTGTTCGACGCGTGGCGTGGGCATCTCGCCGCGACCGGCCGCGGCGGCGACCCGCACCAGCTCGCCCGCCTCGGCGAAGGCGCCATCGCACTGGAGGGCGCACGGGGATGGGTCGAGCGTGCCGCCTGTCTTGTCGCCGAGGACGAATTCGCGCCTGACCGCATCGTCGCCTTCGTCAACCTCGCGAGACTGGCGGTGGAGAAGGCCGGCCTCGACGTGCTGCAGCTCGCCCAGCGGTCGGTCGGCCTTCAGGGCTTCATGCGCGAGCATCCCCTGGAGCGGCTGTCCCGCGACCTCGCCACCTACCTGCGCCAGCCCGCACCGGACCGGGCGCTCGCCACCGCGGCGGCCGAGATCCTCGGGGCCGGGGGCATCGCCGGCGACCTGTTCGAATTGAGGTCAACGCGATGAGCCGGCACGCCCATTCCCTGCCGTCGAGCTACTTCGACGAACGCTACGCCGCAGATCCGGATCCTTGGCAGTTCGAGACCAGCGACTACGAGCGAGCCAAGTACGCGGCGACCCTCGATGCCCTGCCGCGGGACCGTTACTCCTCTGCCCTGGAGGTCGGCTGCTCCATCGGCGTGCTGACCGAGGCCCTCGCCCGACGCTGCGATGCCCTCGTCAGCCTTGACCTGGCCGAACGCGCTCTGGCGCGGGCCCGCGAACGGTGCAGGGACCTGTCGCACGTACGATTCGAGCTCACGCAGGTGCCCGGCCAATGGCCGGAGGGCGCGTTCGACCTGATCCTGCTTTCGGAGGTCGTGTACTACCTCGACGCAGGCGACGTGGCGCGCTTGGCCAAGCGCGTCCATGGCTGCCTCCGGCCGGGCGGGGACGTGGTGCTGGTTCACTGGACCGGGGAGACCCACTATCCGCTGACTGGCGACGAGGCGGCGGATCGCTTCATCGAAGAGACACGGGCCTTCCTGCGCGTCTTCGGGCAGAACAGGACGGACGAGTACCGGCTCGACGTGCTAGTCCACGGCACGAAACCTGAGGGAGATGGACCGTCGGGGTAGTGGGCGCCGCATAGCGTTACCCGGTATTTGTTACACGTTCGCGCCGCGACGGAGTGTGGTCTGACCGCTGCCAGACAAGCGCGCATTGCAGTCTACGGCAGGCCTCCTTGCTTTCAGCCGGGATGCGGACCCATTCGACGGCGGTCGTGCTCCATCGCGAACACGTGGGCGTAGAGGTTGGCCATCCATCCACGCCCCTCGACCGTCAGGTCCAGGAAGCGGGTCGCATCGCCGATTACCGGCTCGACCTTCGCCCAGAAAAAGACCGGGTAGCGCTCAGCCAGGTCGGCCGGGCTGTCGTAACCCAGTTGGCGGTCGAGCCCGACCTCGGCGAACTCGTGGAAGAGCGCGTTCAGCTTGCGCGGGTAGAGCGGGTCGCCCAACTGCCCGATCAGGTCGGCGGCCCGCATCAGGCCTGCCTCCGTGCCGGTCTCTCGGTGCTCGTCGTCCTGCGGGACCGGGAAGCGGGTCAGCTCGATGGCGCGTATCACCCGTCCCGCATCGACGAGGTCGTGCGTGCCGAAGCGTTCCTTCACCACCAGCTTCGAGCGCTCGATGTGGTGGGGCGCCAGCGCCGCGTCCGAGGCGCCGCGCGGCAGGCTCACGGTCGTGCCCTGGGCGTCGATGACGAAGGCGTCCGCCCGGTCGCCCGAGCAGACGCCGCGCACGTATCCGATGTCATGGTAGAGGGCGGCCACGATCATGTGCAGCCAGTCCTCGGGCGTGACGCCCCGCTGGAGGAAGCGGCCGCGCAGGATGTCCTGGGCGACGAGGGTGACGAGGGTCGTGTGGTCGCCGTCGTGGTAGAGGGCGTCGCTGCCGACGATGCGCTCGATCATGAGCCGCGCGGAGGCCTCGATGATCTCGGCGTACCGCGGCTCTCGGCTGCCGAAGGTGCGCTGGTACGTGAGCGCGAGGTGTTCGCCCAGGGCGTTAGCGACCACTTTCGTCATGTCGAACATGATCGGCACCTAGCGTCCGGGCGGAACGCCGACGTAGCTGGCCTCGCGCCCGCCGGCCATGGATGACCTATGCCTGCATCGGCCAACGGACACCCGCCCAGAGAACCCTAACCATTCAAACCTGCCACAGCGATTGAAGAGCGCCGCTCTCTTGTCCTCCAGAGGCGGCGAGACGCCAGACCGTGAGGGCCATCCCCGGGGTCGTCTTGCCTGTGCCAGGAATTCCGCAAACGACCACGAGCATGTGGCCTCAAGAGCCCTGTCACCTCCGCTTTCAAGGGCTACCGCGTCGGTCGTGAACGACTGCGACGGGGTTTCAGGAGGCCGTCTGCTTTCCCAGAAAACCTCCTCTGAAGCAGCCATTCCGCTTACGGCCACTACCGGTCAGAACGCCTGTCCGTAACGGGATCGTCCAACAGACGCCTGGGATCCGCCGCCGGTGATACGGGCCTCCCGAGCGGGTGACCGTCTCACAAGACCCGTACGCTGATCCTTTCAGTGGCGGGGGGCCAATCGTACACTTCTCGCCATGACGATTCTGATCGGCTATGCCCGATGCTCGACCGACCGGCAGGATCTGGCGGCCCAGCGCGCCGCCCTCGAAGGGCTCGGGGTCGCACCGGAACGGGTCTACACCGACCACGGGCTGACCGGCACGAACAGGGATCGCCCGGGCCTGGCGCAGGCGCTGGCCGCCACCCGGACAGGCGACACCCTCGTGGTCCCCAAGCTCGACCGGCTGGCCCGCTCGGTTCCGGACGCCCGTGCCATCGCCGACGCGCTCGCCGGGCGAGGGATCAAGCTGGCCTTGGGGGCGAGCGTCTACGATCCGGCCGATCCGTTGGGGAAGATGTTCTTCAACATCCTGGCCACCTTCGCCGAGTTCGAGAGCGACCTGATCCGCCTGCCCACCCGCGAGGGGATGGCGATCGCCAGATCCCGGGGAAAACTCAGGGGCAAGAAGCCCAAGCTCACCGAGAAGCAGCAGCGAGAGCTGCGCCGGATGAACGACACGGGAGAATACGCGATCGCCGACCTCGCCGAGCTGTTCTCCGTCTCGCGGCCCACCGTCTACCGAACCCTCGCACGGCAATCGGATGGGATCCCGCGATCCGGGATCCGATCGACGGCCCCGTAGCCTCCGGCGGCTCCGCTCATAGCGCGCACCGGATGTCACTGCGGGCCCAGGGAAGGGACCCTGCGGCCCCACACGCCGACGTCAGTTGGTGTTCGTCCGGTATTCCCGGCGGAGCAACGTCACGAGATCCTCAACTAGGTCGCGCTCGTCATGCTTGATGGCGGCCCGGGTACGCAGGGCCGGCGACAGGGTCACCGGACCCGGCTCCTTGTGGCCGAAACCGTGGCTGACGGAGCCTCTGTTCGCGTTCGCCTCGCTGCGGGTGCGCCAGATCATGTACTGGGCGTCGGCGATCGAGGCCGCCAGGACGACGTGCGTGAGACGCTGGGTCGGATCGATCCGGTCCAGGACCGCCACCGCGTAACGGAGGATCCGCGTCACCAGGTCGGTGACATCCTCCTCGATGACCGCCCCCATCATATCGTCCGAGCGCGGGAGCGGCAGCGTCAACAGCATGTGCCCCTGCGGCATCATCGTCACGGCGGCATCGCGCTCCTGACGGATCACGAGCGCACCGCCCTCGACGACATCCCCGATGCCCTTGCCTCGGTCGAGGATCTGGGTCCTGCCGAAGAGGCTCCACTGCAGCAGCTGCTCCGCCAGGTCGCGATCCTCGATCTGGCTCGGCCGCAGGATCGACTGCTCCGGGCCCATGACGACCGAGATGGACAGGCGTTTCTGGCCGGTCGAGTGGCTTCGGCTATCCTTAGGCAACATGCCAATCGCGCGATCGAGCATTGCTCCTTCGTCGACCGGCCCGGCGGCTTTGGACATCTCGTACTGGTGCACGGCCCGGACGATTTTGCCCCGCAGGTCGTCGGGCCCGCTGAACCCGCCGCGGAACAAACCGCCGCTCCAACCCTGAACCTCTGCCACGAAGGCGGCCTCGTCATCGTCCCGATCGACGCCTTCTTGGACAAAGGCGATCACGGGTCTGGTCTGGCGCGCCTCCCTGTATTCCTCATGCGTGGCCGAGAGGCCGGACTCCTGCTTCGCCCCGTAGGACTTGCCGAGGATCAGCACGACGAGGCCGGCGTGGCGGATTCCTTCGAGGCAGGCGACCTGCGGCGATGCCGGACGTGCGCCGAAATCCTCTGCCATAATGACCCCGTGGCCGAGATCGCCGATCGCGGAGCGGGCCGCGTCGCGGATCGGCTCCAGGCCGGAGATGAGTGAGCTGACAAAGATCTTCATAGGGTGACCGCCTCTGCGTGACGCCCGACGCCACGGGATCATGGACATCGCGCTTGTGTTCGTACTCGTTTTGGTGATATGCACCCAAAAATGGGTAAGAACAAGAGGTTGGTGTGGGCACGCCGTTTGAAGCCGACGATACGCAGCGACTGAGGGACCTGCGCGATGCCATCGCCGCCGCGGGTGACGAGCTGTCGCTGCCGCAGCTCCTGGCGCTACTGACGATCGCGGCGGAGCCGAACCTGTCGGTGAACGACCTGGCGGAGCGGATGGGCGTTCCGCAGCAATCGGCCAGCCGCTTCGTCGCCGTGCTGCTTGGGCGCTACCAGTCTGCATCCGGCGCCGGCCCCAAGGAGCCGCTGATCGACCAGGGCGTCTCCCTGACCGATCCGCGCAAGAGAGCGCTCACGCTGACACCCGCCGGCCGGGATCTCGTCACCAGGATGACGGGCCCCGGGCCTTCAACCCGCCACTCGAAGGGACACTGACATGTCGGCAGCCGACAAGCTCCTCGGCCTCGAACTGAAGAACGGGTGGAAGGTGACGAGGCACCTCCAGCGCGGTCCCGCCGCGACCGGCGGGATGTTCTCGCAGAGCTACATCGCGGAGAAGGGCGCCGCCGTCGGATTCCTGAAGGCGTTCGACTTCTCGCCGGCCCTTCAGCCGGACGTCGACATGGCGAACGAGATCCAGAAGCTCATCGCCTGCTACAACCACGAGCGCGCCATCCTCGATCATTGCCGCGGGCGCAGGCTTTCGAAGGTCGTGATCGCCCTCGACCACGGCGACGTCCAGGTGCCCGGCATGGGCCCCATGGAGGGACGCGTCTTCTACCTCATCTTCGAGATGGCCGAGGGCGACGTCCGGGTGCAGATGGACACCAGCACCGCGTGCGACGCCCTGTGGTGCATGCATGCGCTCAAGGACATCACGCTCGGCCTCTGGCAGGTCCACAAGGAGATGATCGCCCATCAGGACGGCAAGCCGTCGAACGTGCTCGCCTATCCGGGCCCCTCCTTCAAGGTCGCCGATTTCGGGCGGTCCTCGCGGAAGGGCCAGCCGGCCGCCCACGACGACTTCAAGATCGCCGGCGACCGCGGGTATGCCCCGCCCGAGCAGCTGTTCGGCTTCGTGCACCCCGAGTTCACCAACCGCCGGATCGGTTGCGATCTCTACATGCTGGGAAACCTCGCCGCCTTCCTGTTCTCCGGGGTCAACATCACGCCCCTCCTCCTTTCGAAGCTGGATCCGCAGCATCATCCCCGCGCCTGGGGCGGGACCTACGAGCAGGTCCTGCCATACGTGCGGAACGCCTTTTCCGCAGTCCTGGCGGATGTGAGCCCGCTCATCGACGAGCGCGTCCGCGCCGACGTGCTCGGCCTGGTGCGCGAGTTCTGCGACCCGGACCTCCAGCGCCGGGGGCATCCCGACCACCTCGGCCAGTCCACCCAGTTCTCGCTCGAACGGTACGTTTCGAGGATGGACTTGGCTGCGAAGCGGCTCAGCATCCTCATGCGTACCGGGAGGGCCGCATGACGCCGGAATCCCTCGCGACGCAACGTCGTCTCGTCCCACGGTGGAGGAGCCTTGCGCTCACCTTGCGCGCGCGCGAGCTCGGGCTAAGGGGGACCCCGAAGCCGGCGCCCCACCTCTCGCCCGAAATGGTGCAACGTCTCGAACGTTGGCGAATGTTTCCCAGCATCGTCTCCGCATCCGAGCTCGTCGAGATAGCGATCGTCGAATGCCGGGAGGGAGAGGCCCTCAACGCAGCGCGCCGGCTGATTGCCCCGCCAGCACCGCCGCGCCGCTCGTCAGGGCCCAGGCGGCGGAACTCCTCCGCCGCAACGGCGAGGAGGTGCCCGACAAGCTGGTGCATGCGCGGCCGACCGACGCCACCGCGTGGCGGGACCTGACGAGGCTGCACCCGCACGACGCGCTGGCATGGGTCGAGCTGGCACTTCACCAGACGGTTGCCGGGCGGGACAAGCGGGCGGAGCGATCGATGCGTGTCGCCCTTCAGCTCTCACCCGACAACCGGCACGTGCTGCGTTCGGCGTCGCGGCTGTTCCTGCACATGGGGGACCCAGAGCGCGCGCACGACATCGTGCGAAGGAGTGCCGCGACCCGGGGGGACCCGTGGCTGCTCGCCGCGGAGATCGCCTTGGCCGAGCTTGCCGACCGGGATCCGACCTTCTTCAAGCAAGGCGTCCGCTTCGTCGATGACGGGGGAATGTTCCCCCACCAGATCACCGAGCTCGCGGGCGCGATCGGTACGGCCGACCTCCTCGGCGGTGGAGTGAAGCGATCCAGGCGCATGTTCCGCACGAGCATGGTCGACCCGACCGGCAGCTCGCTGGCGCAGGGTGAGTGGGCGACCCGGCACCTCGGCGTCGATCTCGTCCCGCACGAGCGACTGGACACGGTGTCGGAGGCTCACGAGGCCCAGGCCTTCCATCTCTATCGAAGGGCCCGCTTCGACGACGTCCCGTGCGCCTGCGAGGCTTGGTCCCGTGTCGATCCCTTCTCGCTCCGGCCCTACGAGTTCGGCGCGAGCACGGCCGCTTTCACGGAGGATTTCCCGAAGGCGGAGGAGCTGTCGGCCCGAGGCCTTCAACGCAACTCGGATTCGCCAATCCTGCTGAACGTCCGTGCCTTCGTCATGGCGTCCCAGAACCGTCTGGCCGAGGCCAGCAAGCTCCTGCGCCAGATCGACGCCAAAAAAGCGTCCCCTGCCTTCAGGCACCTGACCGGGGCGAACAACGGAATGGTGGCTTTCCGGTCCGGGGACCTGGCCAAGGGCCGTCAGCTCTACCTGGAGGCCGCGGAAGGTTTCCGAAAAGCACACATGCCCATGCCGAGCGCCCATGCTCGCGTCTTCCTGGCTCGGGAGGCGCACCTAGCCGGCGACCCGGATGCCCCGAAGCTCCTCCTTGAGGCACAAAAGGCCGTCGAGCGCCTTGGCTTTACGGAGGTGTCGTTCACCTTGGAGAAGGTGGAGACGCTGATGGGTATCGCGCCACTGAGCCCCCGCAAGCCGAACCCCGTGCCTCCTCGCCCCGAGCCTCTGCCAACGAAGCCTCGGGTCATCTCGTGGAGCACGCCAGGCTGGACCAGACCGGGATCGTGATCCGCGACCGAGCACAGCAGCGACCCGCTGGCGGCGGCGCCGGTGGATCTTGGTGGCGACGCAGCCCACTGGGGACCGAGCGACGTCCGAAGCTGCCAGACCGGCATCGGCCGTGGTAGCTCTTGGTAGGCCAAGGCTAGGGCTTAAATGGACGTTAATTTCGGAGACCAGAGGCGGATCCTTGCAAGCATACGCATCCGATCGCTGACGAACTCAGTCATCGACGCTCCGAATTTGGCCGACGCAGCGATTGTGTACCAGGGCGAGCCGACGACATTCCAAGATCGTCACCGCGGACGATCACTACGCGCAAGCATTTTCCGCCCGTACGTCGATCTGACCCACTTGACGGTGTAGCCGTCGGCCAAGTGGTCCGAAACCATCCTATTCCGAGGAATAGTGAGCGGTGAAGACCAGTTCGTTTTTGAACTCGGCAACAACCTGACGGGACATCTTCCTTACATATCGGCAGGAAACGTTGTGACCCGACTGCCCCCCCCGGGGGGAGGGGGTGCCCCGGGGGCAGGCTACCCTCGCGGAGGCAGGGGCACCCTCCGCCGACGGCGGCCGTCTACTCCACGCGCGCATGCCCTCGACCCTGTCTCCCCTGACAACGGGGGCGACCGTGCCGGGCGAGGCGTGTCCCGATCCAAGCCACGGCGCGCCCGTCATGCGAGGCGTCCGATTCGCGCGCGCGATGGCCCATGCGTGGGATGGGCGGCCCCCCGCCACGGTGCGCCTCTTAGGAGCGGGCAGGCTCGGTAGTCGGCCGCAGGATGCCCGGTTTGGAGTTGGCCAGCGACGCGCGTACCGTAGCTTCGTCGATGGGTGTGCTGCCCCATCGTCAACTCGATCCGACCCCAGATGATGACGCCCGACGCGCAGACCTCCACCACACCCTGCCAGGCCACCCGAGCCCACCTGCGGGCAGCCCATGTCGCATGGCTGCACCCCAAGGGGTCGATCGGGCGCGCCTGGGTCGGGACGAAGGTTGCCGACGACGACGGCGAGCGCTTCGAGGGCGAGACGCTCGACCCGGCCGATGCCGTCCTGAGGCAGCATGGCGCCGAGGACCGGTACAGCAGCCTCAACCGCTTCTGGGGTCGCCGGCGCACGGGTGAGTGCCTCAAGGCGGTCGGCTCGCTCGTTCTCGACTGGGACTACCAGAAGAACGAGAGCCAACCCTTCTATGGATGGGCGCCCGAGGCCGTGCGCGACCTCCTGATCGAGGCGATGGTCGCCGCCGGGATCCCGCTGCCCTCGATCTGGGTCGCCTCGGGATGCGGCCTGCAGGGGACGTGGGCATGCGACGGCGTGAAGGCTGCCGCGTGGGCGCGTGTGCGCGCAGTCTACGATGCCCTGCATGGGCCGGACCTCGCCACGAACGGCATGCCCAAGGTTCGGCGCAGGCACGCCGACCCCGAGCTCGATGCGATCGAGGCCAAGCGCCTGCCCATGTGGCGCCTGTTCCGCGACGCCGGTCTCGACCGCGTCTGCCGCGACAGCGCCCGCGTCGTGCGGCTCGTCGGGAGCATGAACGTGAAGAGCAGGACTATGGCCCGGCTCATCGCGCCCGCCGCATTTGCGGACGCGACGCGCTACTCGTTCCACGCCCTGGCCGACGCCATCCTGCCCGTGTCCCGGCGCGAGATCGAGGAGCGCCGAAGGGCCCGTGCCGAGGCCCAAACCGCCGCGGCCGCCAACGACAATCCGGCTCCTGCGCGTCCCCGTCGCCATGCCGGTCCGGCCGGTCGGTGGGTCGGGATCCTGCGCGACCTGTACGCGTGGCGGGACGGCATGGGCGGCCCGCCCCAGGGCAGGCGCGAGCTGTGGCTGTTCCTGACCGCGAACGCCACCGCGCACGTCCGGGGCGGACGGCGTGAGGATTGGGCCGCCGAGCTCGCGCCTCTCGCGGGCCTGACCGAGAAGGAGGCGCTCAGCGCCCTCGGGACGCTCGACCGGCGCCAGCGCCGCCACGAGGCTGGCGAGACCGACGAGTTCGAGGGTGTCGAGCAGTCCATCCTGTACAACCACAAGGCCGCGACGATCGTCGACCTTCTTGACATCCAGGTGGAGCAGGCGGAGCGTTTCGGTCTGCGCGCCCTGTTCCCCGGCGGCGGCAAGGCCATGACGCCGGCTGAGCGGCAAGCGGCACGCCGACGTCGCCTCGGGATCGAGAGCGCCTCGGATTCGGCCGATCAACGGCTCGCGATCGGCATGTACGCGATGGGGCAGCGAGCGGCCGGCATGAGCCTCGCCGAGATCTGCGCCTGCCACGACCTGGGCAAGGAGGCGGTCCTCTTCGCCATGCGCCTCGCCTCCGCCGATTACGGGCTCGACGGCGCGATCGATGCCGAGACCTTGAGGGCCGCCCGGGATGCCGAGGCTCTGGAGCGGTCCTCCATCGTGGCCGAGACGCAGTCCGAGGTCCTGGCTAACGCCACCGGGATCGATGAGGCTGTCGAGCCTGTCGGGTTCGCGTCACGCTATATTGTGGGCTCTGCCTCGCGTGAGGCCCGCCCCGCCTCACTGGCGCCCCTGCCGGCTCCCGGAGAGGTCGTGGTCCAGCGCTGGTCGGACTGGTTCGCCACCGTGACCACGGCCAGCGGGACGTGGGAGTGGCACAGGGATGCGGCATGGGACCTCGTCGGGGATCCCGGCTGCGTCGACCCCGCCGATGCGGTGCTTGCCCAGGCGGCTCTCCAGGACCTCTCCAGGCCCATCGTCGGGCCCGCCAGACGGTCTGCCCGGCGAGATGGCGCTCGGGGTCAGTGCCGCCTCGCGCCCCCTTCCAGGGCCGCCCCGCTGCCCCAGCTGGACCTTTCTCGCGAGGCCGAGGCTTACGCGGATGCCTCCGGGGGCTGGACTACGCCTCGCCGCTCCCTGGCGCTTGTGGCAGCCTAGGCGACGCGGTATTGTCGGGACGCCTGGGGTTCGGGCGAGATGCAGCACATCTCGAAGGCATCTCCGGATCGCCGGGGAGGCCTTCATCTATTTCGGGCCCCTGCGTGGCGCTGACCGGGACACGGGCCCCGTGGCAGCCTCCCCGGCATGGCACGCCGCAAGCAATCCTCCTCCGGCTTCAACCTCGACGGCTTCGATGGCGTCGACCTCGCGCTCGACCTCGGCGAGGCGATCGACCGCTGGAGGGATGAGTTCGTCCGAACGGTCGGCATGACCGACCCGAACCGGGGCATGGCCAAGTACAGGCGTGCCGCGGGCTGGGCAGTGGACGAGGTTGCCCGGCAGGCCGTCCTCAACATCCGCTACCGCTTCCACTCGACCATGAAGCGCAGGTCGCCGTGGACCGAATCCGCGGTCGCCTACAAGCGACTGAGCAAGGCGGAGCTGAACGCTCTGGAAAGGGGCGAGCGCAGCCCGGAGGACGTCTACGCCCACTTCTTCGTGAAGGCCAAGCAGTCGGTCTATTTGAAGTATCTCTTCGGCATGGAGCCGAACATCCGCCTTCCCGGCGACGTCGGGCTCGCGCGGAACCGGATCCTCATCCCGTGGTGGGACAACATCACGAAGACGCAGGGCGTCCGCCCCACGAAGGATGGCGGGGTGCCCCGGGCATTCCTGTCCCGGTTGGCGCGCGAGGTCTCGGCCGACCGTTCGCCGAAGCGCTCGGGCACGCAGGGGCGGTGGGGCGTCTACTACGGGGCCATCAAGATCCACGGGCAGGCCCATGAGGGCTACATCGCCCGGCCGCCCCGGGTGCCCGTGACCGAGCAGGACGTCCTCCATCGGGGGCACTCGGCGCTGGACCAGGTCATCCAGACCCGGGGCGGGGACCTGCGCCGGATCGGCCGGAAGCTCAAGGACGTCGACCACCCCAGGGTGCTGTTCCTTGCTGTCGACAAGGCCCTGTATAAGCCCATCTTGCAGAAGCCGTGGGACGAGGCCTGCTCCGATGCCGCCTCGCGCGTGCCCGAGATCATGAGCCAGCAGCTCAACGACAACCTGGCGCACATGATGAAGAAGGGCACCTACCTCCGCTGAGGCTGCCCGGCCGGGACCGACAGCCCCACGACATGGGGAACCCGGGCTATCCGAATACCGCGGTCGGGGGACGCTCGGGGCACAGGAGCGATCCCCGTGCCGCCAGCCCCTACGTCCGTCCCAGCCTCCCCCACATTCGTCAGCCAGCCCCAGCGCGGCAATCCCCGGGGGATCCGCGCCCGGGCCACTGACCACGCCGTCCGGCGCTTCGCCGAGCGTGCCGTCGGGGTCATCGTCGACGAGGGCATGGACGACACCTCGGCGCTGGCCGAGCTCATTCGCCGCGGCGTGAACGTCCGCCGGGTCCGCCAGACCCTCTCGAAGCTCGGTGGCATCGGCGTCGGGAAGCGTGAACGGCTCCGCTCCACGATGGCGGGCGCCAAGGCTGGATGGATCCGGCAGTGCCCCAAGGAAGTCCGGCGCGAGGACGGCCGTATCGTCACGGCGTTCCATCCGCACCTCACGTCTGCGGGAATAGCCGGGCTTGCCGAGCACTTCTGCCGGGGCGCGCAGGCGACCCGCCAGCCCCTCATCCCGGGCGTCTGACCCATTAGAAAATCTGCGCCGGGGCGGCCCCGCGCCGCCCCCGCCGACCGATGCGGCAAAATGATACCGAAGCGTACTTCGCTTCCTTTGCCCTCGATGCCGCCAGCCTCCGCGAGGCCGCCAAGGGCTAGAAGCCCACGAACCCGTCGGGCGTGGTGACCCCGCCGTTGGGCAGGTCATGATGCTCCGGGGCAGGCTTGGGCTGGGCGTCCGGAGCCGCGGGCTCTGGGGGGATCCGGAGTGGATCCCCGATGACGTACCACCGCGACTCCGTTCGGATCCATCCCGGCCCCCTGGCGAGGATCGGGCTGGTCGTGACCGGACCCGGGGGCAGCAGGGGATGCCCGCTGACATAGCCGTGGAGGCACGGCAGGTCCGTGCCCGGGTACGTGGTCTCTACGTAGTCGGACAGGCACGGTGCCTCGGCGAGCGTTCGCGCGTCCGGAATCCACCCCGAGCTCAGCAAGTCGATGTCGCGGCTGGCATCCGCCCGCCGCCGGACGAGGTCACGAAGGGACAGGGGGCGCATGACGATCTCCTCGGCGCCATCATCGGATCGGTTCGTGAGAGGGACTAGCGGTCACCTCGTCGGGCAGGGGGGCGGCCCCTGACGCCGCCGGAAGAGGACCGAGTCGTGGAGCATCGCGCCGCTCGGTAGGATGAGCAGGTCGGTGTCCAGGCTCACTTCCGAGCCGCCGTTCGCGAAGCACGTGGCCGCCGTCACCCGCCCGTGTCGCAACCGGACAGCCTTGCAGTCGAGCCCGTCGATCCCCAGCCCCCGATCATCACCAACGACGATCGCGAAGACGTTCTCTCCGGCGCTCGGGCAGTACAGCCCGGGCGGCGGCAGGAGCCATGTCGTGTCGGCGGCCGCCGGGACGGCGAGGGCGGCCAGGGCAATGGCGAGGGCGACGGCACGCATGACAGGTTCTTCCGAACGGGGGGCGAGGCACCACGCCCGGCCGTCCTGATCGAACCAGGCGGCGGCCGCGGCGGTGAGGATGCTGTCGTCCGGGATGCGGAATCCCGGTTGGCCGAGACGATACGTGAAAGGGATGGCCCCGGCCGGCCGCGGCACGCCTGCGAGCGGGATCCCGCGGGCCCAGGCGTGGACGTCTCGGACCGCGGTCCCGAGGCAGCGAAGGCGGCTGGCCTCGCTCGCCCGGAACCTCACGCCGACGAGCGCAATTTCCGCGACGTGGTCGACGACTCGGCCGCCGTCGCGGACCGACCAACAGCGGCGGGTGAGGTTCCAGTAGACATCAGCCACCCTTCTTGTTCTTGGCCTTGGCCGCCTTGCGCTCCTGTTCGCGTACCTCGTGGCAGGAGTCGCAGAGGATGATGTGCCATCCCCCCGGGCGGTGAATGCCCGGCGCACCGCAATGCTCGCAGACGACGACGGACAGCGTCTCCAGAGCTGAACGGATCAACTCCAGCATTTCGGTATCGACGTTGTTCTTGCCGCTCATGTACCAGCGTAGGCTGGCGAACTTACTCTTGAGCTGCGTTGTCACGATGCCGTTCAGGACACCGTGAAACCGCATGGTAGATGCGCCGGCGCAGGCAAGCTCTTGCCATGGTACGCCAACTTCTACTGTGCCGGATGGAAATAGCTCTCCGTACTCCGCCCACATGCGGTCGCACATGTCGCCATGGTCCTCAGGGACCAGGCCGCCCCCCGGGAGGTACCTGTCTGAACGGATGGCCACGTATCGTTCAGCGATCTGCGTAACGACGTCCATGTGCCGCCGCGTGAAGGCATGAGGCGGCACATCCGAGTACGTCTGGCCGTCGTCCCCGGTGTCCCCCGGCATGGGCGGCTCCAGTCCCGTGCAGGACAGACGAATGAAGGTCTGGCCCTCCGGTGTGGGGTGCTGCACGATGCGCAGCGCGGGTTGGCTGCCGTATAGGAGTTCGAGGTAGCTGCGCAGCTCGCGCGCGGCCCGGCGGGCACGCATGTCCATGGCGGCCTCCTCAGTGCGCGAAGCGACGGTCTGAACGAAGCGCGACGAGATGCTCGACGGCGCGGCGGAGGGGACGGATCGAGCCGCCGCGCCAGGACGAGAGGCTGTCGAGCTCAGCTGCGTCTAGGTCGCCGAGCCACCTGCCGTCCCCCATCTCGGACCTCATCTTTTCGATAATGCCTCTGGCGACGATCGGGAGGTCCTGCCGCCGGGGGCCGGGGATCTCGACGACCGCGAAACGGTCGAGCAGGGGGCCCCGAAGGCTTGCAACGTCGTTGGCAGTGGCAACGAGCGACACACCGCTGATGTCGACGACCCCATCGACCCCAAGATCGAAGAAGCGGCGGCGGGCCGATAGTTCGCCCACGGCGACGATCGCCTCCCTGAGGGATCCATTGTGTCCACCCGTCGCTCCACTCTTGTCCAGTTCGTCGAGGATGACGATGCCATCGCCGGACTGGTTATCGACGAGGAGCTGCGTGAACAGGCTGAGCCGAGCCGTAGACCACTGCTTCGACGTTCCCGAGATCGAGGAGTCCGCGATCCCGGCGCATCCGTAGACGACCGTTGGCACGCCCAGGCCTTCGGCGATGTCCCGCGCAAGCTCGGTCTTTCCCGTTCCGGGCGCTCCGACGAGGAGCAGGTTCGGGACGGCTACGGTGTCCCGCCCAGCGAGCGTACCGAGAATGCGGGCGATCTGCGTCGCGAGCCATGGCCGCCGCGCCACGAGGTGCTCGCCCAGTACGGTGATGTCTGGCATGCGATGCAGCGGAAGGGCCTGGCCGACAAGTGCCCGCGCGGCGCCGGCCGGCTTCTTCGATTCGAGAGCTGTGGGCAGCACGACACGCGTGGGATGCCGCGCGTCCACGAACCCCGGGACAGGGCTGTCGTCCGGGATGACACGAGCATCCGCATACTTATCGTCAGGGGGATCGGCCGCACGGAGCAGCTCCTCCGGCGGGGCGGCCACGCTGGCGATCATCTCCAGGACGCGGCGGGCGGTCGATCGCGTCAGCTGCCAGGACGGGATTAGCTCAAGGTCGATCGGCGGGACGAGGTCGCGCTGGCAGAGCGCCACGCACTGAAGCATCGTGACGGCGATCTCGCGCACGGCGACGGGATCGCTTTGCGCCACGTGTGCGTAGCTGTGCAGTGTGTCGCTCAGCAGCGCGACGGCCCGGGCGGCCGCTTGAGGGTTAGCCAGCATGGCGCCGTAGAGCGTTGCACGGTCGGCGATCTCGCCGCACAGGTCCTCCAGCGCGATGTTCGGATTGAACTTTCCTTCCTGCAGCGCGAGGGCCTCGACTTCCTCGGCATAACGGGGGCACGGCTCGCTCCCGAGCAGCTCCAGGGCGTCCTTGAGCGCATCTGACAGCTGCTTGCCGATGGCCGAGTTCAGGAGGTCTGACGTCCAGCGTCGGGCATCCTCCGTCACTGTCCCGCCCGCCGGCATCGCTCCGGCGAACAGTTGCCCCAGCGTGGGGAATCCGTTCGACGCGTAGACGATGTCGCGCCGGAAATGCTCTTCACTTTCCTTGTAGGCAGCCTGCCGGGCAGCACGCCGGGCAAGGCGCTGGAAGTCGTCGGATGTCATGGGGAGGCTCGCTGGAAACGGAGGGCACGCGCAGACGGGCGCCGAGCAGGGCTCAGGCGGTGCGGGCTATCCGTTTTAAGCAGCGAGCGAGGGTCACGGGGGTCGTCCTTCCGGTGAGGCTCCACCATGCCTGGGGCGGCCCCGGTGCGCAATCGGAAGTCCCAGAGAAGGTTAGGTTTTCCCTGGGCGATGGGCGACCGCGCCGTCCCGTTCCGAATCGCTCAGAGTGCTATCCTGGCGATGCCGATGGCGGGAGCGGGTGATGGCGCACAAGTATTGGGAGCACAGGTCGGCTTGGGACTTCTACCGCATGCCGGAGGCCGCGCAGACGGCATTCCGCGAGGCGGTCCGCGATGCGCGCTGCGGCGACGAGAAGGCGGTCGAGGCGTTCGTCGAGGCCAGCGTCACCGACCTGATGCGGCCGGTCGTGACCCTTCACGACTTGGTCAGCGACGGGCTCGCCGAGCTGCCCGCCGACGCGCGCCCCGACGTCGAGCGGGTGCTCTTCGGGCAGTTCAACGGGCAGACGTCGCCCATCCGCCTCGTTCGCCAGGTCCTCGACCGCGCCCGGCTGGACGGCCTGAACGACCGCCAGATCGCCGGGGCGGTCACGGTCGTCTTGGAGAGCCACGGGCTCCTTCAGAGGGACCCGGCCTGATGGGCGAGCTCACCCTCTTCGTGTGCTCGGCCGGTTCGGCCGTCCTTCTGATGGGCGTCCTCGCGACGGGGATCCTCTCGGCGCTGGACCGCTCGGATTCGAGCGGGGCGACCACTCCCGCGGGGGAGGCCTGCCCATGAGCCGCCCCGCACCCTCCGCCGACCTACTCGATCGGCTTGCCCGCAGGTTTCCGGGATCCCCCGTTCACGCCGCCTGGCGCGCGCGGGTCGTCGGGGATGTCGTCGAGGCTGTAGTCGGGCCCGATCGGCCGGGCGACACGCTCGCCGGGGGCGGTGGGGAACCGCCCCCGGATCATGTCCTCCGAGAACCCGATGTCGCGCATGATGCTCTCCAGGGCAGCCCGAACCCGGGGCGAGGTGACCGGAAGGAGGGGCTCGCGGGGGTCCTCCAGGAACTCCCGGCACCAGCGCACTCGGGGGTCATTCGGGTCCTGGACCGGGGGCTCCAAGCCGGCGAGGACGCGGATAGACTCGGGTGGATACTCGTCGTCGGGCATGCCACGGATTCTCGGCCCGCCCCCTCGGAGAAGCAAGCCCGGCACGTGCCACGGCACGTGCCAGAGCACGTAGACGGCGAGGCGAGATCCCCGACCCCGCGGGGCGGGCACACCGAACTCGCGCTGGAGCGCCTGGCGGTCCGGGGCGCTCGAATCCGGACGGGGGCCGCCCTGCCCGCCGTCTGGTCGGCCTAAAGCTGAGGGGAGGGGATGATGCGGATTGTGGAGTGAGCCAAGTTCAGCAAGATGCCGAAGGGCACGGTTCCAGGCAGAGGTATGGCGATGCGGATCTACCCCGAGACGCCCGTGCGGATCACGCTGCCCCAGGCCGTAGTTATCCATCCCGACTGGGACCGCCCGACGCCACCGGTCACCCGGCCCGCGGACTTCGAGGTCGTCAAGGCGCGCCTGGTCGCCGCCCTCGCGGCGGAGGTCATCCGGATGCTGGGGGCATGGGTATCTGAGCTCGACCCGGTGGTAATCTACGCCCCCGGGGGCGGCCAGCTTGGCCTGTCGCTCGCCGGGGATCCGGAGGCCCGGATCGTCGTGCCGTCCAGGCTCTCGACGCTGGACTCCATCGTGGCTGAGGTCACCGGCGGGGTGAAGCCTGTTTAAGTCAAATCCGGAGGTTGCCTTAAAAAGGGATCACGCCACCGGTCTGTGTGCCCCCTGTGCGCCCGCGAAAATGAACGAATATTTAGAAGCATCGCTCAAATTTGACCAAATACTATGAACTGACAAGATCACTACAATTTATCGCAAATAAATCCATTTTCTCGCTAAGCTTCGTGAAAGGGGATGTGTTTATATCAGCAGGCCTCGCCGGCGCCGCCGGTCTAAAGAGGCTGACAGATATGCCCTTCACCCAACAGCAACTGACGGACATGTTCTCGACGGGGGCCGAACACGTGGGCCGCGTCGCTGAGCTAAGGAGGTCCGGCGGCGACCCAGCCGCGTACATGAACGATCTCTTCGGCGCCCCCGTCGTCATCGGCGTGTACCGCAAGAAGCGCGGCGGGATCGGCTATCTTGTCGTCAGGGGTGTCGCGCACCTCCAGCGTATCTTGGAGCGGGGCCAGGCCGAGCACCTCCCCGTGGCATACTACCTGTTCGAGTCGGCGGAGGCGGCCACGTTCGCGGCCGACGTCTACGACCGGCATCCGGACGCCCGGTGGGTGGAGGCGCATCTGGACGGGCGCGCCTTCGGCCTCGGCCTCACTTGGACTGAGTGACCGCAGATCGTCGCCGGCAACCGGCTGGGGACCTCCAATTACCGTGATGACGGCGGTCCCTGGGAGGGTTCAGCGGGACGCTGAGCGCTTTGGCGATCTGATGCTGTCCTCACGCTGGTCCCAGGCGGGGCGATAAGCCCTCGATCCCGACCCTCAGGCAGTCCTCGCGTGGTAGCCGATGAGCCACACCGCACGGGTCATGTTGTAGAACAGGTTGGCCAAGCCGATCTTCGTCCGAGCTCTCGCCAAGCCGATGGGCCGCACCACGAGCCTCATCGGCCCCTTCTGCCGGGCAAAGACATGCTCGACGGCCGCGCGGACCTTCGACTTCTCGCCGTTGGCCCGGGCGACGTTCCTGGCCATCGGCTTGCCCGGCGGCTTCTTGCGATGGATGCGGGAGCGGAAGCCGTTGCCCGCCAAGTGTGCCTCGTTAGCCTTCAAGCGGTAGGCGGTGTCAGCCCAGACGTCGCCGGCGGTGTTGGCTTTCGACACCAGGTTGGGCAACTGCGCCCCGTCGTGGCGAGCCGCGTCGGTGGCGGTCCAGGCCCGGATCAGCCCATGACGGCAGTCGATGCCGACGTGGTTCTTGTAGCCGAAGGCCGGCACGGCAATGTCCACGCGCTTCGCCCCGTCCTCGGCCGGCGTGGCCTTCGACCATTTGATCGTCCAGCGCGCGTCGCGGTCCTTCTGAGCGAGCTTGGCCGGCTTGGCCTTCCAGGCGTCGGGCACACGGCTGGCCTTCAGATCCGCCTTCTCGGCCTCGGTGTTGCGCTGCTTGGGCGCGGCCATCACGGTCGCGTCGACGATCTGCCCACCCATCGCCAGGAAACCGGCGTGCCGCGGGGCCGCCTCGTAGACCGAGAACAGCACTGCGATGGCCGGCTTTCCCGCAATTTCTGCCCGGGTGAGCGCCTCGCGGAAGGTCAAGATCGTGTTGGCGTCGGGCACCGGGTCGGACAGCCCGAGCCCAAAGAAGCGCATGAAAAGGAAGCGCATGAAGGAGAGCCTGTCCGTGATCAGGAACTCCGTGCGCTCGTCCGACAGCGAGTGGCTGGCCTGGAGGATCAGCACCTTGAACATGAAGACGAGGTCGAACGGTGGGCGACCGCCCTTCGATCCGTCTGAACGAGACACGGAACGGGCGAGGTCGTCCCGGAACAGCTCGAAATCGACGATGCGGCTCAACCGCTCCCGCGCGTCGCCCTTGGCCGAGAGATCCTTCTGACGCTCATCGACGTCGAAAAACCGGGCTGACCGCGCATCGCAGCACCTCACCGACCGCCGACGCCATCACACCACGAAACCCCTCAAACCGCGAGGTTTTTGGAGGTGTTCGGCTGGGCCGTGCCCTGGAACGGGACACAGGGGCGGTGCGAGGCTGCCCGATGGTCCGCCCGAACGCTCGGAATCGGGCGGATCGCCCGGCAAGCGTGCAAAAAAGTCCGCCCGAGATCCGCCCGAGAACGAGAAAGCCCCGGACGATGGGTCCAGGGCCTAGAACGTAAATTCCTGCGATTTTGAGAGTATTTTTGGTAGCGAGGGAGGGATTTGAACCCCCGACACAAGGATTATGATTCCTCTGCTCTAACCAGCTGAGCTACCCCGCCACGAGCAGCGATCGTCCGCGAGGACGATGCGTGCAGTGGCGGCGGTATAGGGAGAGCGGGCGCTCGGTGTCAACGGTTCTCCGTGCGCAAATCGCGGACGCGGAACTGTCGCGTTCCGCGCCGCACGGATCGCGGAAGGAAATGCTCGGCTGTCACCCGGAGCCGACGGTCGCCGACGCGGCGGCCATGTCCGACTCGCCCGAGGCCGCTAGGTTGCCGCACGGGCCGCGCGACGGCCCGTGAGATCACGGAGCGTTCGATGACAGCGCGCATGAGCCATCGCAGGACGACCAGCATCGCCGTCCTTCTCGTCCTTGGGCTGCCGCTCGCCGCCGGTCCGGCCGTCGCGGCGGGCAAGGAGGTCACCTACCGCGCCGCCCTCAACGGCGGCAGCGAGGTCCCGGCGACCGCGTCCCACGGCGAGGGCGAGGTCACCGCGACCTTCGATCCCGCCACCAAGCGCCTGAGCTGGTCAGGCCGGTACAGCGGCCTCACCGGTCCGGTCACGGCCGCCCATTTCCACGGGCCGGCCAAGGTGGGCGAGAACGCCGGCGTGCTTGTTCCGGTGACGGCGGCGAGCAGTCCCTTCACCGGCGAGGCGACCCTCGACGACGCCAAGGCCGCCGATCTCGCGGCCGGCAAGCTGTACTTCAACCTCCACACCGCCGCGAACCCGAAGGGCGAAATCCGCGGCCAGCTGGAGCGCGCACCCTGATCCGGAACAGCGGAAGCCTCGACGATCCGGGCCGCGCCCGGTAGGCGGATCCCGTCCACCTGCCGGAGCCTTCGATGAAGCACACCGACGCCATCATCGCCTGGACACCCGTCCGCTGGGCGGAGCTGAAGCCGGAAACCGCCGGGCAGGTCGTCATCCTGCCCGCGCCCGACACCGCCGGAGAGGCCAAGCGCTACATGATGCGCGCCGGCGCCAGCTCGTCCGCCCTGGCCACCCTGTCAGAGGAAGCGCGCATCGCGCGCCTCTTCATCGACTTCCAGACCGTGGTCGTCCGCGACGGGATCGATCCCCAGGTCGCCCACCGGGCCTTCCTGGCGATCGACGAGTACCGGTTCCGCATCGCCCCCGACACCGAGGGCGCGGAATTCGAGGACCCTCCCGAGGAAGATTAACCTCACCTCATCGGCACGGTTCACCGCGCTCATGGAAGCGTGAGAATTTAGAATACACACATTACGGGCGCGCCCTATCTCCCGGCGGGTCCTCAATTCGTCGGAGGCCGGCCATGCCCGTATCCCGTCGCGCCGTCATCGCCGCAGCCGCCCTCGCTCCGCTCGCCGGCCGCCTCGCCGCGGCGGCGGAGCCTCTGATCCGTCGGCCGATTCCATCGACCGGCGAGATGCTCCCGGCCATCGGGATCGGTACGTCCCGGCGTTACGAGGTCGAACCGGCGCCCGAGGCAGTGGCGCCTTTGAGGGAGGCCGTGAGAACCTTCGTCGATCTCGGCGGATCGGTGATCGACACGGCCCCGAGCTACGGCACCGCCGAGGACGTCCTCGGCCTGATCCTGGCGGAGCCCGGCCTGCGCCGGAAGATCTTCCTCGCCAGCAAGGTGGACACGACCGGCCGCGACGCGACGCTCGCGGAATTCGACCGGTCGCTCAAGCGAATGAAGGTCGACACTCTCGATCTGGTAGCGGTCCACAACCTGATCGACGTGACCGAGAATCTGGCGGCCCTGCGCGACCTGAAGGCGCAGAAGCGCATCCGATACGTCGGCGTCACGGTCTGGCGCGACAACCAGCTCGACGCGCTGGAAGCCGTCATGAGGCGCGAGAGTCTCGACTTCATCCAGGTCAACTACGCCATCGACAACCGCGCCGCCGCCGAGCGCGTGCTCCCGCTGGCCGCGGATCGTGGCACGGCGGTGATGACCAACGTGCCCTTCGGCCGCGACCGCCTGTTCAAGGCGGTCCAGGGCAAGGAGCTGCCGGCGGTCGCCAAGGATCTCGGCTGCGCGAGCTGGCCGCAATTCTTCCTGAAATACGTCCTCGGCAACCCCGCCGTGACCTGCCCGATCCCCGGCATGGCGAAGGCTGCCTACGTCGAGGACAACCTCGGCGCCGCGCGGGGCAAGCTCCCGGATGCGGCGCAGCGCAAGCAGATGGAGACGTTCATCGATGCGGTCTGATCTCACCTCGCGCCGCGCGGCGCTCGCCCTCGCGGGCGGACTGGCCGTGGCCGCGGCTCTCCCGGCGGCCGTGCCCGCCCTGGCCCAGGACGGCCCGAAAAAGATCCGGATCGGCGTCATCGGGGCCGGGAATATCGGTGGCACGATCGGGACGCTCTGGGTCAGGGACGGCCACGAGGTGATGTTCGCCTCCCGCCACCCGGAGCAGCTCGCCGCCATGGTCTCGGAGCTCGGGCCGAAGGCGAAGGCCGGCACGCCCGAGGAGGCGATCACGTTCGGGGACGCGGTCTTCATCGCCGTCCCCTACAAGGCCTATCCGGACCTCGCGAAGGAGATCGGCCCGTCCCTCAAGGGCAAGGTCGTCCTCGACGCCGGCAATGCCACGCAGAAGCGCGACGGCGCGCTCTACGACGAGGTCCAGGCCAGCGGGATCGGCGCCACCTCGGCCAAGTACTTCGCCGGCGCCAAGCTCGTGCGCGCCTTCAACGCGGCCAACTACAAGGTCTTCGCCAAGGAGGGCGCGGACGGCGGCAAGGGGCGCGCGGGCGGTCGGATGGCGATCCCGATCGCCGGGGACGACCCGGAGGCGCTGAAGGTCGCCGAGGGTCTTGTCCGCGACGCCGGATTCGATCCGGTGGTGGTCGGCCCGCTCAAGGACGCCGACAAGTTCGCCATGGGCAGCCCGGGCTTCGGCCACGACGTCACCGCGCCTGAGATGCGCGGGAAACTCGGACTGGCGAAATAGACGCTTCGCCCGACCCCTCGCCGCGCCCTGCGGCGGCGAGGGGTGCGACCGCGTCTCCCCGAGGGAGACTTGTCCGGGGAAGAAGCTCGTCTCGGTGAGATCGGCCCATGCCTGAATCCGCCCCCGCCCGCGGCACCCTCGCGCGCCTGATCGACGTTCAGCCCGGGGAGGGTCGGGCGCTGGCATGGTCCTGGGCCTACATCTTCTCGATCCTCGCCGCCTACTACGTCCTGCGCCCCATCCGGGATCAGATGGGCGTCGCTGGCGGCATCGAGAACCTGCCCTGGCTGTTCACCGCTACCCTGGTCGGGATGCTCGCCCTGAACCTGCCCTTCGCCTACCTGGTGAAGCGGATGCCGCGGGCGCGGTTCGTGCCGATCACCTACCGGTTCTTCGCGGCCAACATCCTCGCCTTCGCGCTGACGCTCTATCTCGCGCCCCCCGAGTGGGGCGTGTGGATCGGCCGGGTGTTCTTCGTCTGGCTGTCGATCTTCAACCTGTTCGTGGTGTCGATCTTTTGGGCGACGATCGTCGACGTGTTCTCGAACGCCCAGGGCAAGCGGCTGTTCGGCTTCATCGCGGCCGGCGCGACGCTCGGCGCCATCGCGGGCTCGGCCACCACCGCGATCCTGGCCAAGAATGTCCCGACCTGGGGCCTGATGCTCTGCGCGGTGGTACTTCTCGAGGTCGCGGTGTTCTGCATGCGCGGGCTCTCCGCGCTGTCGACGCAGCTGCACGAGGTGCCCGGCAGCCACGGGGGCGTCGCGGACGGGCAGGATCGGACGATCGGCGGGAGCGTGCTTGCCGGCGTCACCCGGACCCTCGCGTCGCCCTATCTGATCAACATCTCGCTGTTCCTGCTGCTGTTCTCGGTGACATCGACCTTCCTCTATTTCGAGCAGGCGGGCATCGCGAAGCGGAGCTTCCCGGATCGCGGCGCGCAGACGGCGTTCTTCGCCAGCGTCGACCTCGCGGTGAACGTCCTCACCCTAGGGATCCAGCTGTTCCTCACCGGCCGGATCGTGAACCGAATCGGCGTCGCCCTGACTCTGGCGATCCTCCCGGCCTTCAGCATCCTCGGCTTCGCGGCACTCGCCCTCTGGCCGACGATCGGCGTGATCGTGGCGTTCCAAGTGCTGCGTCGGGCCGGCAACTTCGCCATAGCCCGGCCGGTCAGGGAGGTCCTGTTCACCGTCGTCCCGCGGGAGGATCGCTACAAGGCCAAGAGCTTCATCGACACGGTGGTCTACCGGCTGGGTGATCAGGTCGGCGCCTGGTCGTTCACCGGCATCCAGGGAATAGGGCTCGGAAGCGCCAGCGTGGCCGGCGCCGCGATTCCGCTGTCGATGGCATGGCTCGTGAACAGCGTCTGGCTCGGGCGCGCGCAGGAGCGTCGCCGGGCCGAGCAGGCGGCGCTGTCGGGCAGTGAGCCCGAGCGGACCCCGCCTATCGTCCGCGCCGCGGCCTCGTCCAGCGGGTGAGGACCGCTGTCCCCCGCCTACCGGTGCCGCATGAAGTCCCAGACCAGATAGGCCGGGAACGGCAGCATGATCGCGAAGAAGATCCAGTCGAACATCTGAGGCATCAAGCCGTCTCCCGCTCGCTCTCCTGGTTCTACCGGTGTGGCCGGGTGAAGTTCCGTTCGGCCGCGGCGCCCCGTTAAGACGCGGTTTACCCTGACGGGCGACGTATCGCGCTCGGTCCGGGCGCGAGAGAGAGACATGGCGGGACCCGCATGGTCGGCGCCGCGGCGCGGGTGGCGCGCCGCCGCTCCCGCGATGGCCGTCCTCGGGCTCCTCGCCTTGTCGCCGGCGCCGGCCGCCGCGCAGGAGGAGCCGCTCTACATCCGCATCCGCCCGCTGTCGGACGCCGAGGCGGCGCGCGTCGCCCGGGAGATGCTCTGGGCCCGCAGGCAGGCCCATGCCCGCGCGGTGATCGAGTCCGTGTGCACCGGTTGCCTCGGCGCCTGGAAGCCCGAGCCGGCCCCGACTCCCGCGCCGGCCGACGACAGGATTGCGAACCTCACCGTTTCGTTAGGGGTTGAACTCGACCCCGGCTCCGGGGCATCCGGGCCCCATCCCGATTCATCGACCTCCGAGAGGCATCCATGACGCAAGCGCATCCGACCAGCGGCGCCGAGCCCGAAGTCGATTGCCCGGTGACCCTCGAGGTTCTGGGCTCCGTGTACCGGGCCGACGACTTCGACCTACCGCTGATTCTGGAGCAGATTCCGCCGCTCAAGCGCGCGCAGCTCGCCGCCTACCTCTACGGCAAGAGCCACATGCACAAGCTCGGGCTGAAGGTTGCCCGCTCCTGCGAGCGCGACGACCTGATCCGCGTGGCCGGCGAGATCGGCTCGGTGATCCACGGGCAGGCACACCTCAAGCCGTCGCGGCCGGCGCCCGAGGCGGCCCCGCAGCTGCGCGCCAAGACTCCGCCCGGCCAGAAGAAGGTGAGCCTCGCCGGTGCCGCCGCGAAGCCCGCGATCAGCCTCGGCGGCTCGGCCAAGGTCCGCAACTTCGACTGAGAGCCGACGCGTTTGGCCAGCCGAGACCGCCGCGCGCGGCTGGCCGCGCCGCGCGGCGCCGGACCGGCAGAAATGCGCACGATTGAGTACCGGCGTCCGGCATTCCTTCGGTGACGGCACGTCGGAAGGTCGGACAACCCGGACTTGTGCGTTGCACGCGCCGCGGCCTTCGGATAATCGCCCGCGATGAACACCGACCACGACAAGATCCTGATCGTCGATTTCGGCTCTCAGGTGACGCAGCTCATCGCCCGCCGGGTGCGCGAGGAGGGCGTCTACTGTGAGATCGTGCCCTTCACGAAGGCCGAGGCGGCGTTCCGCGAGCAGAAGCCCAAGGGCGTGATCCTCTCCGGCGGCCCCGAATCGGTGACCGTGGAGGCATCGCCCCGCGCGCCGCAGCTCGTGTTCGATTCCGGCGTCCCGGTCTTCGGCATCTGCTACGGCCAGCAGACTATGGCGGCCCAGCTCGGCGGTGCCGTCGAGGGCGGTCACCACGCGGAGTTCGGCCGCGCCGAGGTCGAGATCCTGGCCGATTGCCCGCTGTTCAAGGGCGTGTGGCACAAGGGCGAGAAGTACCCGGTCTGGATGAGCCACGGTGACCGCGTCACCAAGCTGCCGGACGGCTTCACCACCGTGGCGATCTCTCGGAACGCCCCCTTCGCGGCGGTGGCCGACGAGGCCCGCAACTACTACGCGGTCCAGTTCCACCCGGAGGTGGCGCACACGCCCCACGGCGCCCTGCTGATCCGCAACTTCGTGCGCGATGTCGCGGGCTGCTCGGGCGACTGGACCATGGGCGCCTACCGCGAGGAGGCCATCGCCAAGATCCGCGAGCAGGTCGGCTCCGAGAAGGTGATCTGCGGTCTGTCTGGCGGCGTCGATTCGGCCGTAGCGGCGGTGCTGATCCACGAGGCGATCGGCGATCAGCTGACCTGCGTGTTCGTCGACCACGGGCTCCTGCGCCTCGGCGAGGCCGAGCAGGTCGTGGCTTTGTTCCGCGACCACTACAACATCCCGCTGGTCCACGTGGAGGCGTCGGGGATGTTCCTCGCGGCTCTGGAGGGCGTCAGCGACCCGGAAATCAAGCGCAAGACGATCGGCCGCCTGTTCATCGACGTGTTCGAGGCCGAATCGAAGAAGATCGGCGGGGCGAAGTTCCTCGCGCAGGGCACGCTCTACCCCGACGTGATCGAGAGCGTGTCGTTCACGGGCGGCCCGTCGGTGACGATCAAGAGCCACCACAATGTCGGCGGCCTGCCCGAGCGCATGAACATGAAGCTCGTCGAGCCGCTGCGCGAGCTGTTCAAGGACGAGGTCCGGGTGCTCGGCAAGGAGCTCGGCCTGCCCGAGGGCTTCGTCGGCCGCCACCCGTTCCCGGGCCCGGGCCTGGCGATCCGCTGCCCCGGCACCATCACGGGTGAGAAGCTGGAAGCCCTGCGCAAGGCCGACGCGATCTACCTCGACGAGATCCGGCAGGCCGGCCTCTACGACACGATCTGGCAGGCCTTCGCGGTGATCCTGCCGGTGAAGACTGTCGGCGTGATGGGCGACGGCCGCACCTATGACCATGTCTGCGCGCTGCGCGCCGTCACCTCGGTCGATGGCATGACCGCCGACTTCTACCCGTTCGACATGGCCTTCTTGGGCCGGGTCGCGACTCGTATCATCAACGAGGTGAAGGGCATCAACCGGGTGACCTACGACATCACCTCCAAGCCGCCCGGCACGATCGAGTGGGAGTGAGCGGCCGCCGAGCGGTCGGCACAGGCGCGGCGGAGCGCGACCAGCTCGGTCGTCACGGATTGCAGAGCGCCGGTTCGACCGCCTTCATCGCCGGCCGGAACGCCGCGAGATGCAGCCCGTCGCGGAGCGCGCCGGGCTTCGCGTAGCCGGTGTCGCCGTCGCGCAGGGCCGCGAACGGGTCCGTGAAGATGCACCCGAGCCGCCCACAGAGGTTCTGCAATCGACGCGAGTAATCCGCGACCGCTCCCGCGTCGACCAACTTGCCGATCTCGCGACCGACCGGGGGGAGGGCGGTCACCACGACGCGCGGGCTCAAGGTCTGGAGCCGCCTGACGATGGTCTCGGCGGCGGCCTCGAACTGTTCCGTCGGCTTGTGCAGTTGCGGGTTGTTCTTCACCAGGATGTCATTGGTCCCGATGGTCAGGACGGCGAGCCGGGGACTCACCTTGAAGGACAGGCGCGCGAGGTAGTCCGCGTAGCTGGCCGCGGTCGCGCCGCTGATGCCGCCGTTGAGGAACTCGAGGCCGCAGGGCCGCTGGCTCCCGGGCTGCAGTTCCACCTGCGAATCGCCGGCCCAGAACACGTAGTCCGGCGGCGCCTCGTCGAGGCTGACCTGCACGGCGATCAGGCGCATCTCCGCGTAGGCCCGCGCGTCGGCCCCTGGCCGATGCAGGCGCCACCCGGCGAACCCGCCGATCGCCAGCAGGGCGAGCCCGCCGAGACCGAGGAGGACGGCGCGCTTCACGGCTCGGCCCCGGCTCGGTCGACCTGGGCGTCCGGCCGCGCGTCCGTCGTGGCGTAGTAGGGCTTGATGTCGAGGAGCGGCGTGCCGTCGAGGCAGTCGAGCCCGCGCACGCGGAGCGCGTCGCCGTCGCGGCCGAGCAGTTCCACGACGGACAGGGCGATCGGGTTGGGACGCGCGGGCGAGCGCAACGAGAAGGTGCCGCGAGGGCCGTCGGCGTGGCGCGGACGCTGGACCACGAGGCCGCGCGTCGCCCGGTCCATCCAGTAGAGCAGGATCAGGTGCGTGCAGCCCGTGACATTGCGCAGGGCGGGGACGTAGGCCGGATCGACCTCCACGGTGCAGACCGTGTCCGTCTGGAGCCCGTTCTTGGGACAGTCGGACCGCGTCAGCCAGGGCGTCCGCAGCCGACCGATGAAGTGGAGGCCCGCGTCGAAGGTCGCGGGCAGCGCGGCCCTCACTTCACCGGGACGGGTCCCGAACTCATCCGCGTCCATGCCGCCTCGCTCCGCGCCGGCCGGCTTGTCGGCCATGTGTTCGCGGCCCGCAACCCCGCATCTCGCCCCCGGATGGCGCGGGGTGTAGATCCGGCAGCAGGAACGGAGGCGACATGATCGAGCGGGAATTGCGGCCGATGCAGGCGGTGGCCGACGCCGGGACCGCCATCGACCGGCTCGTCGAGCTCTACGACGACGCGGCCGGAGCCCTGCGGACCGCGCTGGAGCGATACCTCGCCGGCGGGCCGCCGCCTGACGCCACGGAGCGGCTCGCCTTCCGCTACCCGGAGCTGCGGATCAGCTACCGCCCGGACGGACCGCTGCCGCGGGTCAGGCGCGCCACCGCCAAGCTCCAGGCCGCCGGCACCTACGCCACCACGGTCACGCATCCGGGCTTTTTCCGGACCTATCTGACCCGCCAGCTGGAGCCGCTGATCGCCGACTACGGCATCGCCATCGAGGTCGGCCTGAGCGCGCAGGAGATTCCCTACCCCTACGTGCTGGAGGCGGGGCTGGACGCACGCGGGCGGACCGTCGACGGCGCCGACCTCGCTACCTACTTCCCGGTCCCGCTCCTGTCTCTCGTGGGCGACGAGATCGCCGACGGGACATTCGACCAGATCGCCGGCGAGCCGCTGCCGCTGGCGCTGTTCGACGCGGTGCGGGTCGATTACTCGCTTCGGCGTCTGGTCCATTACACCGGCTGCGACTGGCGCGACGTCCAGCCCTGGATCCTGCTCACGAACTATCACCGCTACGTCGACCAGTTCGTCCGCCACGGGCTGGAGCGGCTCGCCTCGGGCGCGGAGGGGTTCGAGCGGCTGGTCCTGCCGGGCGGCGTGTCCGTGACCCGCGCCGAGGCGGCCGATGCCGACCCCGCGGCGGTCATTGCCGCCTCGCCCTGGCACCGGCACCAGATGCCGGCCTACCACCTGGTGGCGCGCGACGCCGACGGGACCCAGCGGGGCACGACGCTGGTCAATATCGGCGTCGGGCCGTCGAACGCGAAGACGATCACCGACCATCTCGCCGTCCTGCGCCCGGATTGCTGGCTGATGGTCGGCCATTGCGGCGGCCTGCGGCAGTCGCAGACCATCGGCGACTACGTGCTGGCGCACGCCTACCTCCGCCGCGACCGGATCCTCGACGAGCTCGTGCCGCCGGACGTCCCGGTGCCGGCCCTCGCCGAGGTGCAGGTCGCCCTCCAGGATGCCGCCGCCGCGGTGACGGGCGAGCAGGCCGACGCGCTCAAGCGGCGCCTGCGCACCGGCACGGTGGTGACCTACGACGACCGCAACTGGGAACTGCGCTTCAGCCAGGAGCGGCGTCGGATCAACCAGTCGCGCGCGGTCGCGGTGGACATGGAGAGCGGCACGGTCGCCGCCCAGGGCTTCCGCCTGCGCGTGCCCTACGGCGCGCTGCTCTGCGTCTCCGACAAGCCGCTCCACGGCGAGATCAAGCTGCCAGGCGCCGCCAACGCCTTCTACGATCGGGCGGTCTCGGAGCATCTCCAGGTGGGGCTGGCGGCCCTCGACGTGCTGCGGGCCGACCGGCAAGGTCTCCACTCGCGCAAGCTGCGAAGCTTCGACGAACCGCCCTTCCGGTAAAGTCTCGCGAAAACCGGAGAGGAGCGCAGGGTCGCGGCGTGCACGGCCCCGTCTCAGCGACCGACCGCCACGCCGTCAACAATACTCAAGCTTGGATACAGCCTCTGTGAGCGGTGTTGAGAGGTTAAGACACCACCTACCAAGCTGAGATTTCCCATGACCCGTATGGCACTCGTTTCCACCGCCCTCCTGGCGGCCGTGGCTCTCGCGCCGTCCGGCGCCGAGGCCCGCGGCCTCGGCGGGGGTGGATCCCACGGCGGCGGCTTCGGCGGGGGCGGATTCCACGGCGGCGGCTTCGGCGGGGGCGGATTCCACGGCGGCGGTTTCGGCGGCGGCTTCCGCGGGACCGGGGTCGGCGGCGGAGCCTTCCGGAACGGCGGCTTCGGCGGCGGCGCCTTCCAGAACGGCGGCGTCGGCGGGGCGCGGGTCGGTGGATCGGGCGGCGGCTTCCGCGGTGCGGGGCTCGGCGCGGCCGGCGTCGGTGGCGTCCGGACCGGCGGATACAATCAGGCCGGCCGGTTCGGCGGGGTCGGAAACCGCGGCCTCGCCGGTCGCGGCTTCGTCAACCGCGGCTATTACGGCCACCGCTACGGCCGCGGTGTCGGCTACGGACTCGCCGGCCTCGGGCTCGGCCTCGGCGTCGGGTACGGCCTGGGCGGTCTCGACTACGGCTACGACAACTGCGCCTACAATTACGGCTACGGCGCCTACGACCCGGCCGCCTGCGACAGCTATTACGGCTACGGCTACTGAGTCCGCCGCGCGGGCGCGGTGCCCGCGCTCCGGCTTAGCGACGCGTCCGCGCCCGGCCCTCGAGGCCGGGCGATACCGTTCGGGGACACCCGTGCCCGTCATGCCGCGGGTGACGGTACGCTCCGCGCCGGCATCCCGGAGCGTCGACTGCGGGACGCAGATCCGAGAACCCCTGTCGATGCCGCACGTGTCTCCGCCGGCTTCCGAGGCGCCCGGATCCCGCTGCGCGGCCGCGATGTGAAGCGGGCCGCGTTCGCCTGCCGATAGAGCCGTGCCGAGCAAACCCCTCCCTGCCGACCGAGGAAGCGGTGGCGCCCACAGCCTTCGCCGTCCACGAAGGCTTGCTCAACATCTCCCGAATTGCGAACCGTTCCAATCCGGTGACGATGCCGCCTCCGGTGTAGCGTGGTGCGGGGACGATCGCGGTGAGCGGCGAGGGATTGGTTGCGGCGACGGCGGCGCTGCTCGTGCTGTGCATGGGCCTCTGGTCGACCGCGCTGCTGCCCGAGATCGTCACGGCGCTCGCCTTCTTCGGGATGGCGATGCTGCTGCGGCTCGGCTCTGCCGCCACGGTGTTCTCGGGCTTCTCGTCCTCCGCCTTCTGGCTCGTCCTGTCCGGCATGGTGGTCGGGCAGGGCATGACCCGAACCGGCCTCGGCGCCCGGATGGCGCGGACGCTCGCGCTGCGGCTCTCGGGTTCCTACGGGCGCTTCATCGCCGGGCTGGTGACGCTGAGCTTCCTCATCGCCTTCGTCATGCCGTCGAATCTGGGCCGCATCGCCCTGATGATCCCGGTGACCCTGGCACTCTGCGACGCCTTCGGGCTCGCGGCCGGGCGCCCTGGGCGTACCGGCGCGGTCCTGGCCGTCGGCCTCGCCACGCCGATCCTGTCGGCGGCGATCCTTCCCGCCAACGTCCCGAACCTCGTCATGGCCGGCTCGGCGGAGCACCTGCTCGGCCTGCATCTCTCCTACCTCTCCTACTTCCTCCTGCACGCCCCGGTCCTGGCCCTGGTGAAGGGCGTGCTGCTGGTCGCGCTGATCGTCCGGTTATTCCCCGACGACCTCGCCTCGGCCGCTCCGTCGCTGGCCGAGCGGCCGCCGCTCTCGGCGCCCGAGCGGCGCCTCGCGGTGATCCTCGCCTGCACCTTGATCCTCTGGATGACCGACAGCCTGCACGGCCTCGCGCCCGCCTGGGTCGGCCTCGCCGCCGCGGTGGTCTGCCTGCTGCCCCGGATCGGCGTGCTTCCGCCGGAGGCGTTCCAGCAGGTGAATCTGCGGACCTGCTTCTACATCGCGGCGCTCCTCGGCCTCGTCGCTCTGGTCAATGAGACCGGGCTGGGCGAGCGCCTCGGCCATCTGCTTCTGACGGTGGCGCCGCTGGCGCACGACGCGCCGACGCAGAACTTCGCGGTGCTCACAGGCATCGCCACGGTGCTGACCCTCCTCGTCACTGCCAACGGCGCCCCGGCCCTCTACACGGCTCTGGCGGGCGAGATGACGGAGGCGAGCGGCCTGTCACCACTGGCGGTCGTCTCGCTGCAGGTGATCGGCTACTCGACCGTGTTCTTCCCCTATCAGGCGCCCCCGATCGTGTTCGCGAGCGAACTCGGGCGGGTCCGTCTCCGGGACGCGACGCGGCTGACCCTGAGCCTTGGGGTGCTGTCGCTGCTGGTGGCGGCGCCGCTGGACTACGCGTGGTGGCGCATCCTGGGACAGCTGAAGTGACAGAATCGGCAAAGTGTTGCCCCGGACGGCACATTGCGCCGCACCATGGCGGATTGCGGGTTGCCCGCTCAGCCACTAGCGCTACCAGATTAGAGACGGTCCAGTTCGCAGCTGCGAGGCTTCAACCCGATGGCACCCACCGCCCGCCCGACAGTGGCACAGCCGATGTCGCCGCATCTCCAGATCTATCGCTGGACCTGGACGATGGCGATGTCGGTGTTCCACCGCATCACCGGAACCGCGCTCTATGGCGGGACTGCTCTGGTCGCGATCTGGCTCGTGGCTCTGGCTTCGGGCCCGGTCGGCTACTCTTACGTGGCCGGCTTCTTCGGCTCGATCTTCGGGCGCCTGATCCTGTTCGTCTACACGTGGATCCTGATGCACCACATGCTCGGCGGCATCCGGCACCTGATCTGGGATACCGGCGTCGGGTTCGACCGCGACAAGCGTCTCTCGATGGCCCGGCTGACGCTGATCGGCTCGGTGGCCCTCACCCTCGTCATCTGGGCGGTCGCCCTTCTGGTCCGCTGAGGAGGCCGACATGGCTAAGGAAGAGGTCCGGCAGGACACGCGCGTCTCGATCCGCACCCCGCGCGCACGGGTGCGCGGCCTCGGCGTCTCCCATCACGGCGCCGACCACTGGTGGCTGCAGCGGCTGACCGCCGTCGCCAACGTCGTGCTGATGCTGAGCTTCGTGGTGATCATCGCCAAGATGGCGGGCCGCGGCTACGCGGAGGCGCGGCTCCTCGTCGCGACCCCCCTGGTCTCGATCCTCCTGATCCTGGCGCTGCTGTCGGTGACGGTCCACATGCGCCTCGGCATGCAGGTGATCATCGAGGACTACGTGCACGCGCCGGCGACGAAGATCGCGGCGGTGTTCGCCAACAACGCTTACGCGGTCGTCGTGGCCGTCGCCTGCCTCTACGCGGTCCTGCGCATCGGCTTCGGACAGCCGGCCTGACCCCGCCAACAACGATCTCGAGGAGCCGAACATGGCCGCCAACGGCACCAACGGCAGCGGGCCTGCCTACACCATCCACGATCACGCCTTCGACGTCGTGATCGTCGGCGCGGGCGGCGCCGGCCTGCGCGCCACGGTCGGCTGCTCGGAGGCGGGCCTGCGCACCGCCTGCATCACCAAGGTGTTCCCGACCCGCTCCCACACGGTGGCAGCGCAGGGCGGCATCTCGGCCTCCCTCGGCAACATGGGCCCGGACGACTGGCGCTGGCACATGTACGACACCGTGAAGGGGTCGGACTGGCTCGGCGACCAGGACGCCATCGAGTATCTCGTGCGCAACGCGCCCGCCGCCGTCTACGAGTTGGAGCACTGGGGCGTGCCCTTCTCCCGCACGGAGGAAGGCAAGATCTACCAGCGCCCGTTCGGCGGCATGACCACGGACTACGGCAAGGGCACCGCCCAGCGCACCTGCGCGGCGGCCGACCGCACCGGTCACGCCATGCTGCACACCCTCTACGGGCAGGCGGTGAAGAACCAGACCGACTTCTTCATCGAGTACTTCGCCCTCGACCTGATCATGGACGACGAGGGCCGCTGCCGCGGCGTGATCGCGCTCGATCAGGCCACCGGCGAGATCCACCGCTTCCGCGCCCAGATGACCATCCTGGCGACCGGCGGCTACGGCCGCGCCTACTTCTCGGCGACCTCCGCCCATACCTGCACGGGCGACGGCAACGCCATGGTGCTGCGCGCCGGCCTGCCGCTGCAGGACATGGAGTTCGTGCAGTTCCACCCGACCGGCATCTACGGCGCGGGCTGCCTGATCACGGAAGGCTCCCGCGGCGAGGGCGGCTACCTCACCAATTCCGAGGGCGAGCGCTTCATGGAGCGCTACGCGCCGTCGGCGAAGGACCTCGCCTCGCGCGACGTCGTCTCGCGCTCCATGACCATGGAGATCCGCGACGGCCGCGGCGTCGGCAAGAACAAGGACCACATCTACCTGCACCTCGACCACCTGGACCCGAAGATCCTGCACGAGCGCCTGCCGGGCATCTCGGAATCCGCGCGGATCTTCGCGGGCGTCGACGTGACCAAGGAACCGATCCCGGTCATCCCGACCGTCCACTACAACATGGGCGGCATCCCCACGAACTATCACGGCGAGGTGCTGACGCTGCGCGACGGCAACCCCGACACGGTGGTTCCGGGCCTGATGGCGATCGGCGAGGCGGCCTGCGTCTCGGTCCACGGCGCAAACCGCCTCGGCTCGAACTCGCTGATCGACCTCGTGGTCTTCGGCCGCGCCGCCGGCAAGCGCTGCGCCGAGATCGTCGAGCCGAACGGCCGGGCCATGGAGCTGCCGAAGGGCGCGACCGACAAGGCGCTCGAGCGCCTGGACCGGTTCCGCTACGCCAACGGCTCGACGCCGACAGCCGAGCTCCGCGCCGAGATGCAGAAGACGATGCAGAACAACTGCGCCGTGTTCCGCACCGGCGAGGTGCTGGAAGAGGGCAAGGGCCTGATCCACAAGGTCTGGAACGCCGCCGCCGACGTGAAGGTCACCGACCGGTCGCTGGTCTGGAACACCGATCTCCTCGAGACCCTGGAGTTCGACAACCTGATCGGTCAGGCGGTGGTAACGATGGAATCGGCCGCCAACCGCACCGAATCCCGCGGCGCCCACGCGCGCGAGGACTTCCCGGACCGCGACGACAAGGACTGGATGAAGCACACGCTGTCCTGGCTCGACGAGAGCCGGCATCAGGTAAACATCGACTACCGGCCGGTCCACACCTACACGATGTCGAACGAGATCCAGTACATCGAGCCGAAAGCGCGCGTGTACTGATCTGCAACTCTGCACCACGACTGCGGCGGCGGGGCCTTGCCCCTCCGGCCGCCGCGTCCTGCTCTAGCGGAAGCCGTCGAGAACCATGGCTCAGTTCAACCTTCCGAAGAACTCCCAGATCACGCAGGGCAAGTCCTGGCCGGCCCCGCCCGGCGCCAGGAACCTGCAGACCTTCAAGATCTACCGGTGGAACCCGGACGACGGGGCCAATCCGCGGATCGACACCTACCAGGTCGACCGTGAGGATTGCGGCCCGATGGTCCTGGACGCGCTGCTGTGGATCAAGAACAAGGTCGACTCGACGCTGGTCTTCCGCCGCTCCTGCCGCGAGGGCATCTGCGGCTCCTGCGCGATGAACATCGAGGGGCAGAACGCGCTCGCCTGCACGATGGGCATCGACGAGTGCAAGAGCCCCGACAACGCCCTGCCGGTCATGACCCGCAAGGACAAGGACGGGGCGATCCGCATCTACCCGCTGCCGCACATGCCGGTCCTGAAGGACCTCGTGCCGGACCTGACGAATTTCTACGCCCAGCACGCCGCCATCGAGCCCTGGCTCCAGACGGAGACGCCCGCGCCCGAGAAGGAGTGGCGCCAGACGCCGGAGGACCGGTCCCGCCTCGACGGCCTCTACGAGTGCATCCTGTGCGCGTGCTGCACCACGTCGTGCCCGAGCTATTGGTGGAACGGCGACAAGTTCCTCGGCCCCGCGGCCCTGCTCCAGGCCTATCGCTGGCTGATCGACTCGCGCGACGAGAACACAGGCCACCGCCTCGACGGGCTGCACGATCCCTTCCGGCTGTATCGCTGCCACACCATCATGAACTGCGCCAATACCTGCCCGAAGAGCCTGAACCCGGCGAAGGCCATCGCCGAGATCAAGAAGATGATGGTCGAGCGCACGCTCTGATTGCAGAGTCCGGCCGGGCATGAGGCCTGAGGGCCACACTCGGCCGAAAAGGCCGGCTCTCCGCAGCGGAGTCGGCCCGGGCTGGGAGCGCTGCCTTGCGGTCAGCGCAATTGGCACGGAGTCAGGGTCGAAGCGCCTCCGCGCTCTGAAGCCTGATCCGAAGTGGACCGATGCTGCGCCCGAGCCTGTCGACGTTCGCCGTTCTCTGTCTGAGCGCCAGCCTCGGCGCCTGCGCCTCGAGCCGCCTCGACGGTCCGCGCACCCGGGGTCCGTCGCCCCAGGCGTCCCTCGACACCGTGCCGGCCATGCCGTCGGGCACCGTGACGGCGGCCCCGCTGGCGCCGCCGCCCGGCGTCGCCGCGAGCCCCGACGCGCCGCCCCCACCCGGCGCCCAGGTGGCCGCGACGCCGCCCGGTGGTCCGACCGTGATCGCCGAGCCGGTCGCGCCGCCGCCGCCGCCGCCACCGGTCGCCACGGGCGGCCGCTCCGCGGTGGTCGGTAGCTGGGATGCCCGGGACGCGACCGGGGCGAACTGCAAGGTCACGCTCTCGAGCACGCCGGCCCTCGACCTCTACCGGGCGACGGCCTCGGGCTGCGCCAACAAGGATCTGGCGCGGGTCTCGGCCTGGGACTTCCGCGACGGCGAGGTCTACCTCTACCAGCCGGGCGGCTCGGTGGCGGCGCGGCTTCGCCAGGGCGGCGGCGGCCTGGAAGGCGCCCTGACCAAGTCCGGCGCGGCGCTCGCCCTCAACCGCTGAGGCCGCGCGGCGCGACCACGCCGCGCGGTTGGCGCGCGGCGGGAGGCGCTTACATGAGGGGCTCCCGCCGCGTCACGCCTCCGTAAACATGTTCCTCGATTGGCTTGAACGCCGCGTCGACCCCTTCGCGCCCTTCGACGAGGCGCGGATGCCGCCGCGATCGGTTCTCGGTTTCGCCTGGTTCTACCTGCGCCCGATCCGCGCCGCCCTGGCGGCGCTGTTCGTCATCGCGGTGGTCGCCGGCACGGTCGAGGCCTCCCTCTACCTCGTGATGCGCTGGTTCATCGACCTGCTCGGCTCGGCCGACCGGGCGACGGTGCTGTCGGACCACGCAGTCGAGCTCGGGCTGGTGGTCCTGCTGATCGCCGTGGTGCGACCGCTGTCGATCTGGGCCCACGAGGTGCTGTCCAACCAGCTCGTCGTGCCGCAATCCACCAGCCAGATCCGCTGGCGGGCGCATCTCTACACCCTCGGGCACGCGCTCTCGTATTTCCAGGGCGACTTCTCGGGCCGTCTGGCCAACCGCGTCGTCCAAGTGGGCCCGGCGGTGCGGGAACTCGCCGTCGTCTTCATCGACACGCTGCTGTACGTGGCGATCTACGCGATCACCGCGGTCGGGCTGTTCAGCGCGATCTCGCCATGGCTCGCGGTCCCGGTGCTGCTCTGGATCGCCGCCTACGCGGCCCTGACCGCGTGGTTCGTGCCCCGGGCCCGGGCGCGCTCGCACAAGACCGCCGACACCCGCTCGACCCTCATCGGCCGCATCGTCGACAGCTACACCAATATCCTGACGGTGAAGCTCTTCGCCCGCGATCGCGAGGAGCGGGCCGCCGTCCAGGACGCCGTGGAGGTCCACACCTCCGCCTACCTCCACCAGTTCCGGCTGGTGACCCTGACCACGAGCCTTCTCGGGCTGCTCAACAGCGCGCTGCTGATCGCCACCGGCGCCGCCTGCCTCGTCCTGTGGCGCGACGGCGGCATGAGTACCGGCGAGGCTTCGGCGGGGCTCGCCCTGGTCCTGCGCCTCATCGCCATGTCGGGCTGGGTCATGCAGACCGTGCGCGGCGTCTTCGAGAACGTCGGCGTGGTCCAGGAGAGCATGCAGACGATGGCCCGGCCGCACGGCCTCGTCGACGCGCCGGACGCGCGGACGCTGACCGTCACCGGCGGCGAGATCCGGTTCGAGGAGGTCGGCTTCCACTACGGGCGCGGCGACGCCACCGTCATCGAGGATTTCTCCCTGACGATCCGTCCGGGCGAGAAGGTCGGGCTGGTCGGCGTTAGCGGCGCGGGCAAGTCGACCCTGGCGGGCCTGCTCCTGCGGCTCTACGACGTGGAGAGCGGGCGCATCCTGGTGGACGGCCAGGACATCGCGACGGTGACGCAGCAATCCCTGCGCGAAGCGATCGCGATGGTCAGCCAGGACACGTCCCTGCTGCACCGCTCCATCCGCGACAACATCGCCTACGGCCGCCCCGGCGCGACCCAGGCGGAGATCGAGCGGGCGGCCCGCCTCGCCCACGCGGACGCGTTCATCGCCGACCTCGTCGACCACAAGGGCCGGCGCGGCTACGACGCCCAGGTCGGCGAGCGCGGCGTCAAGCTATCCGGCGGGCAGCGCCAGCGCATCGCCATAGCCCGGGTCATGCTGAAGGACGCGCCGATCCTCATCCTGGACGAGGCGACCTCGGCCCTGGACAGCCAGGTCGAGGCGGCGATCCAGGACTCCCTCGACACGCTGATGGCCGGCAAGACCGTGCTGGCGATCGCGCACCGCCTGTCGACCATCGCGGCCCTCGACCGACTGGTCGTGATCGACCGCGGCCGGATCATCGAGGAGGGGACGCATGCCGAGCTGGTCGCCGCCGGCGGCGTCTACGCCGGCCTCTGGTCGCGCCAGTCGGGCGGTTTCCTCGACGACGGGACGCCGCGGTACGACAGCGTGGTCGCCTGAGTGGTGCGCTGGCGCGATTGCCGGCAACATACCGCTACGATCGAGGGGCGACCTTATCGCCGCGCCGCACCCAGCGGCTTGACTCGGGGGCGGCAGACGGTCTCATTGCTCAGATTAGAACCATAATGCTTTGTTCCCGGACCGAGCCGGGACGAGGGCACCTGCGGCCCTGACGCCGACGCATGGAGTTCCGAACCTTGGCGAACACATCAGCCGCCGCTCCCGCGGTCTCTGGTCATGACGGCAGCCGCCGTGACTTCCTGTTCCTGGCGACCGGCGCCGGGCTGGCGGTCGGGGCGGGGGCCGCCGTGTGGCCGCTGATCTCTTCCATGGCGCCCGACGCCGACACGATCGCCGCGGGCGCGCCGATCGAGGTCGATCTCACGCCGATCCAGGACGGCCAGATCGTCAACGTCTTCTGGCGCGGCAAGCTGATCTTCGTGCGCAAGCTGACCGCCAAGGAAGTGGCCGACATGAAGGCGGTCCCGCTCTCGGCGATGATCGATCCGGCCGCCTTCCCGACGCGGGTCAAGAGCGGCCACGACCAGTGGCTCGTCGTCTACGGCAATTGCACGCATCTCGGCTGCGTGCCGATCGGCCACCAGGGCAATTTCGAGGGCTGGGCCTGCCCGTGCCACGGCTCGCAGTTCGACGCGGTGGGCCGCGTGCGCCACGGACCGGCGCCCATCAACCTGCCGATCCCGCCCTACGCCTTCGAGACGGATTCGAAGATCCGGATCGGCGAGGGCGGCAAGGAAGCGGCCTGAGGAGGACGGAAGCATGAGCGCGACAGCCAGCACCTACGTCCCCAAGAGCCGCGTGGCCAAATGGTTCGAGGCGCGCCTGCCCATCGTCGGGCTGGTGCACTCCTCGTTCGTGGCCTTCCCGGTTCCCCGCAACCTGAACTACTTCTGGACCTTCGGGGCGATTCTGATCGCCTTCCTCGGCATCCAGATCGTCACCGGCGTCTGGCTGGCGATGCACTACGAGCCTTCGGCGACGGGTGCCTTCACCTCCGTCGAGAAGATCATGCGCGACGTGAATTACGGTTGGCTGCTGCGCTACGCGCACGCCAACGGCGCGTCGATGTTCTTCGTCGCCGTGTACCTGCACATGTTCCGCAACCTCTACTACGGGTCCTACAAGGCCCCGCGCGAGGTGCTCTACATCCTCGGCGTCGTGATCTACCTGCTGATGATGGCGACGGCCTTCCTCGGCTACACGCTGCCCTGGGGCCAGATGAGCTTCTGGGGCGCCACCGTCATCACCAACATCCTGGCGGCGATCCCGGTGGTCGGCGACACGATCCAGACCCTGCTCTGGGGCGGCTACTCGGTCGGCAATCCGACGGTCAACCGCTTCTTCTCGCTGCACTACCTGCTGCCGTGGATGATCGCCGGGGTCGTCGTGCTGCACGTCTGGGCGCTGCACGTCACCGGCCAGAACAACCCGGTCGGCATCCCGATCAAGTCTGGCAAGGACGCGGTGCCGTTCACACCCTACGCGACGATCAAGGACGTGTTCGCCGTCTGCGTGTTCATGATCCTGTTCTCTTGGTTCCTGTTCTACCAGCCGAACTATCTCGGCCACGCCGACAACTACATCCAGGCGAACCCGGCGGTGACGCCCGCGCACATCGTGCCGGAATGGTACTTCCTGCCGTTCTACGCGATCCTGCGCGCGGTCCCGAGCAAGCTCGGCGGCGTGATCCTGATGTTCTCGGCGGTGATCATCCTGGCCTTCGCGCCCTGGCTCGACACGTCGCGGATCCGCTCGTGCAACTACCGGCCGCTCTACCGCCAGTTCTTCTGGGTCTTCGTCGGCGCCACGCTGCTCCTCGGCTGGCTCGGCTCGCAGCCCCCGGAGGGCGGCTACGTGCTCGCCGCGCAGGTCTGCACCGCCTACTACTTCGCGCACTTCCTGATCGTCATGCCGCTCTGCGGCCTGTTCGAGACGCCGAAGAAGCTGCCGGGCTCGATCCTCGAGAGCGTGACCGGGCCGGGCAAGCAGGTGAGCGGGTCCGGCATGCCGGCCGGCGCCGCCGCCGCTCCGACCACCAAAGGCTGACGGGCTGACGACAGGACCATGATGATGACCCGCGTCCTCTCGACGACCGCCGCGGCCGCCCTGGCGGCCCTGCTGATCGGCGCCGTGCCGGTCTCCGCCCAGGAAGGGCATGGCGGGCCGATCCCGGCCCGCGTGAACTGGAGCTTTGCCGGCGTGTTCGGCCGCTTCGACACCGCGCAGCTGCAGCGCGGCTTCCAAGTCTACAAGGAAGTCTGCTCCGCCTGCCACTCGATGAAGCTGGTCTCCTTCCGCAACCTCGCGCAGGAGGGCGGGCCGCATTTCTCGGCCGGGCAGGTCAAGGCGCTGGCCGCGACCTACCAGGTGAAGGACGGGCCGAACGATGCCGGCGACATGTTCGACCGTCCGGGCCGGCCGGCCGACACGTTCCCGCCGCCGTTCCCGAACGACCAGGCGGCCGCCGCCGCCAACGGCGGCAAGGCACCGCCCGACTTCTCGGTCATCGCCAAGGCGCGGACCTTCTCCCGCGGCTCGCTCTACTTCCTGACCGACTGGCTGCCCTTCGTCGGCTACTCGGAGCAGGGGCCGGACTATATCCATGCCCTGATCAACGGCTACGAGGATCCGCCGAAGGACTTCGCGCTGCCGGAGGGCGGCCACTACAACAAGTACTATCCCGGCCACATCATCGCGATGCCACCGCCGATCACCGACGGGCAGGTCTCGTACCCGAAGAACGATCAGGGCCAGCCGGTCGTGCCCGAGACGGTCGACCAGTACGGCAAGGACGTTTCGGCCTTCCTGATGTGGGCGGCCGAGCCGCACATGATGGACCGCAAGGCCCTGGGCTTTCGGGTGATCCTGTTCCTGATCATCCTGTCGGGGCTGCTCTACTACGTGAAGAAGAAGATCTGGGCCGATGTCGGCGGCGAGGTCCACGGCCTCCAGCCGGAGCTGCACAAGACCTACTGAGGCCGGCCAGATCGGTCCGCTGTTCGGATGGGCCTCCCTCGGGAGGTCCATCTTTTTTTTGGTCGGCTCTCCATGCTACCGCTCGCCCGCCGCGACGGTCCTCCTTCCGACACTGCCCGTCCCCTGCACCACCTCATCCTGAGGTGATCGCGTCATCGGGCCTCGAAGGCGGGCTCCAGGGATCAGAGCGGCTTCGGGAGGTCTCCTTCGCGGCCTCCGCATTGCTCCGGCACCTCGGGATGAGGTGCCGGGTGGGATAAGCCGCGCTGCCGAGGCGTCGCGCGTTGAGGGATACCGGCATGAGCGCAGCGGTACTGGGTGTCATGGGTGGCTCCGGCGTCTACGACCTGCCGGGTCTCGAGGACGTGCGCGAGGAGCGCGTGGCTTCGCCCTGGGGCGAGCCCTCGGACGCCCTCCGCGTCGGGCGGATCGGCGACACCAAGGTCGTGTTCCTGGCCCGCCACGGGCGCGGCCACCGGCTCTCGCCGTCGGGCATCAACTACCGCGCCAATATCGACGCCCTGAAACGGGCTGGGGTGACCGACCTCGTCGCCCTCTCGGCCTGCGGCTCGTTCCGCGAGGACCTGCCCCCGGGCCTCTTCGTGCTCGTCGACCAGTTCGTCGACCGCACGCACGGGCGCGCCTCGTCGTTCTTCGGCGACGGCTGCGTCGCCCACGTGTCCCTGGCCCATCCGGTCGGCCCCGGCCTGCAGGCGCGGATCGCCCAGGCCGCGAAGGCCGAGGACATCGCGGTCCATCGCGGCGGCACATATGTCTGCATGGAGGGGCCGCAATTCTCCTCCCTCGCCGAGTCCCGCGCCTACAAGGCCCAGGGCTTCGACGTGATCGGCATGACCAACATGCCCGAGGCCAAGCTCGCCCGCGAGGCGGAGATCACCTACGCGACGATCGCGATGGTGACCGACTACGATTGCTGGCACCCCGGCCACGACGCGGTCGACGTCGCCTCGGTGATCGCGGTCGCCCGCGCCAACGCCGACAAGGCGGCACGCCTCGTGGCCCGCCTCGCCCGCGACTTCCCGGCCGAGCGCGAGCCGTGCCCTGCGGGCTCGCACCGGGCGCTCGACGGCGCGATCATGACGGCGCCCGCCGTCCGGGACCCGGCACTGCTCGCCAAGCTCGACGCCGTGGCGGGGCGTGTCCTCAACGGCTAGCCGGCGGCCCTTTCCATTCGGCGACGAGTCCCTCTAGAAGGCGCGGGCGGCCCTGGCCGCCCCCGACGCGAAGTCCAGACCGAAATGCGCAGCGCCTCCATCAGCCGGAAGACCGCGGAGACCGACATCGCGGTCACCGTCAATCTCGACGGGACCGGGCGGTCGAACATCGCCACCGGGATCGGCTTCCTCGACCACATGCTGAATCTGCTGGCGCGGCACGCCCTGTTCGACCTGGACGTGAAGGTCGACGGCGACCTGCACATCGACCAGCACCACTCGGCCGAGGATTGCGGCATCGCCCTGGGGCAGGCCTTCGCCAAGGCGCTCGGCGACAAGCGCGGGGTCACGCGCTACGCCGACATCCACCTGCCGATGGACGAGGCGCTGACCCGGGTCTGCGTCGACATCTCGGGCCGGCCCTTCCTGGTGTTCCGCACGACCTTCCGAGTGGAGAAGATCGGGACCTTCGACACCGAGCTGGTGCGCGAGTGGTTCCAGGCCTTCGCGATGAATGCCGGCCTGACCCTGCACGTGGAGACCCTCTACGGCGACAACGCTCACCACATCGCGGAGAGCTGCTACAAGGGGCTGGCCCGCGCCTTGCGGACGGCCGTGGCGATCGATCCGCGGGAGGAGGGGCGCGTTCCCTCCACCAAGGGCTCCCTGTAGACCTGTTGTCGCCGGGCGCCCGGATCGGCCACGCGGCCGTCGCGGCGCACGCTGTCGGAGTTTCGCGATGCGGATGCGCAGCTACACGCTCCACCTGCCGGCCGACGCGCGGCCGGGCGAATCGCTCGGGCTCGACCGGGCGCTGCTGGTGCGGGACGGCTTCTCCTGGCCGGCCTTCGCCTTCACGGTGCTGTGGTTCCTGTTCCACCGGCTCTGGCTCGCCGCTCTGCTCGTGCTCGTCGGGCTCGTGGCGCTGGCCGCCGCCGGTACCGCCCTCGGGCTGCCGGCCGGCGCCGGCCTGATCGTCACCCTGCTGGCCGGCTGGCTGATCGGCCTCGAGGCTTCGAGCCTACGCCGCTGGACGCTGGCGCGGCGCGGCTGGCCGGCGCGCGACGCGGTGGTCGCCGCGACGCCCGAGGAGGCCGAAGCCCGGGCTCTGAACCGCTGGCTCGAGGCGAGCCCGGCCGCGCCGCGGGCCCCGTTCCCGAGCGGCCCCAGCCGGCGGGCCGAGCCGGTGATCGGGCTGTTCCCCGCCCAGGAAGGCGCCCGGTGAGTTCCCGGGCGAGACGCGCATGAGCACCGAGACCGTCGCGATCATCGATTACGGGTCGGGCAACCTCCACTCCGCCGCCAAGGCCTTCGAGCGCGCCGCTCGCGAGAGCGGGCGCGACGCGCGGATCTGCCTGACCTCGGACCCCGACGTGGTGGCCGCGGCCGACCGCGTGGTGCTGCCCGGTGTCGGCGCCTTCGCGGATTGCCGCCGCGGTCTCGACGCCGTCCCCGGCATGGTCGAGGCGATGACGCAGGTCGCCCACGGGGCCGGCCGCCCGTTCCTCGGGATCTGCGTCGGGATGCAGCTGCTGGCGAGCCGCGGGCTCGAGTACACGACCACGCCGGGGCTCGGCTGGATCCCCGGCGACGTCGGTCCGATCCGGCCGTCGGACCCGGCGCTGAAGGTCCCCCATATGGGCTGGAACACCCTGCGGACCGAGCGCGACCACCCGCTGCTCGCCGGTATTCCCACCGGCGAGGACGGGCTGCACGCGTACTTCGTGCACAGCTACGCGCTGAAGGCGGAGCGCCCGGACGACGTGGTGGCGCGCGCCGAGTACGGCGGCCCGGTCACCGCCCTCGTCGCACGCGACAACGTCGCCGGCACGCAGTTCCACCCCGAGAAGAGCCAGCGGCTGGGCCTCGCGCTCATCGCCAACTTCCTGAACTGGCGCCCGTGAGCGCCGTTCGGCCCAGGCAAGAAGGACGGAAGCGCCCGTGATCCTGTACCCGGCGATCGACCTGAAAGAGGGGCGTTGCGTCCGCCTCATCCAGGGGGACATGGCGCAGGCCAAGGTCTTCGGCGACGATCCGGCCGCGCAGGCCGCGATCTTCGAGGCGCAGGGCTTCTCCTGGCTCCACGTGGTCGATCTCGACGGCGCCTTCGCGGGGGCGCCTCGGAACGCGGAGGCGGTCGACGCGATCCTCGCGCGGGTGAAGATCCCGGTCCAGCTCGGCGGCGGGATCCGCGAAATGAAGACCCTGGAGGGCTGGCTGAGCAAGGGCGTCGCCCGGGCGATCATCGGCACCGCGGCGGTGCGCGATCCCGGCTTCGTCCGGGAGGCCGCCCGCAAGTATCCCGGGAAGATCGCGGTCGGCATCGACGCCAAGGACGGCCGCGTCGCGGTCGAGGGCTGGGCGCAGACCTCCAGCATGACCGCGGAGGAGCTGGGGCGCCGGTTCGAGGACGCGGGCGTCGCGGCCATCATCTACACCGACATCGCCCGCGACGGGATCCTGAAGGGCCTCAACGTCGAGATGACCCTGGCGCTCGCCCAGGCCGTGCGCATCCCGGTGATCGCCTCGGGCGGCCTCGCGTCGATCGACGACGTCCACCGCCTGCTGAAGCCGGATTGCGCCCTGATCGCGGGCGCGATCACCGGCCGGGCGCTCTACGACGGCCGCATCGATCCGGAGGCGGCCCTGGCCGCGATCGCTGCGGCGCGCGGCCCGGTGGCGTGATATCCAGAGACTCGCGACATGAGACGCCGCCCGTGCTGAAGACCCGCATCATCCCCTGCCTCGACGTGAAGGACGGGCGCGTCGTGAAGGGCGTGCGCTTCGAGGGCCTGCGCGACGCCGGCGATCCCGTCGAGGCCGCCAAGGTCTACGACGCGGCCGGCGCCGACGAGCTGTGCTTCCTCGATATCACCGCGAGCCGCGAGGCCCGCGGCACGCTGCTCGACATCGTCAGCCGGACTGCCGAGGCCTGCTTCATGCCGCTCACGGTCGGCGGCGGCGTGCGCACCGTCGAGGACGTGCGCGCGCTGCTGCTCGCCGGCGCCGACAAGGTCGCGATCAACACCGCGGCCGTGAAGGATCCCGACCTCGTGGCCCGGGCCGCCGAGAAGTTCGGCGCGCAGTGCATCGTGGTGGCGATCGACGCCAAGCGCGTCTCGCCCCCCGGCACGCCGGCCGCCTGGGAGATCTTCACCCACGGCGGCCGCGACCCGACCGGGATCGACGCCGTGGCCTTCGCGCGCCTCGTCGCCGAGAAGGGCGCGGGCGAGCTGCTCGTCACCTCCATGGACAAGGACGGGACCCGCTCCGGCTACGACCTCGCCCTCACGCGCGCGATCAGCGACGCCGTCACCGTGCCGGTGATAGCCTCGGGCGGCGTCGGCGGCCTCGACGACCTCGTGGCCGGCGTGGCCGAGGGCGGCGCCAGCGCCGTGCTGGCGGCCTCCATCTTCCATTTCGGGCAGGCGAGCGTCGCCGAGGCGAAGGCGCACATGGCGGCGGCCGGTCTAGCCATGCGCCTCGACGGTCCGGCCTCTTCCGCGAGGGCGCCCCTGTGAGCAGCTACCTTCTGGCGAACGCCAACCTCCTCGATCCCGCGACCGGCCGCGAGACCGCCGGCGCGGTGCTGGTGCGGGACGGCCGCATCGCCGACATCGCCGCCGGCGCGGCGCCGGGCGCCCCGGCCGATGCGAAGCGCGTCGACTGTGCCGGCCGCGTGCTGACCCCGGGGCTGATCGACATGCGCGCCTTCGTGGGTGAGCCGGGAGCCGAGCACCGCGAGACCCTGGCCTCGGCGAGCGCCGCGGCGGCGGCGGGCGGCGTCACGACGCTCGTCTGCATGCCCGACACCAACCCGGTGATCGACGAGCCGGCCATCGTCGACTTCGTGCTCCGGCGAGCCCGCGACACGGCGAGTGTCAACGTCCTGCCGGCGGCCGCCATCACCAAGGGGCTGGCCGGCCGGGAAATGACCGAGTTCGGCCTGCTCAAGGAGGCCGGCGCGGTCGCCTTCACGGACGGGCTCCGGGCCGTGGCCAATGCCCAGGTGCTGCGTCGCGCCCTGACGTATGCCCGGGATTTCGACGCGCTGATCGTGCAGCACGTGGAGGAATCCGCCCTCGTCGCCGAGGGCGTGATGAACGAGGGCGAGCTCGCCTCGCGCCTCGGGCTGATGGGCATCCCCCGCGAGGCCGAGACCGTGATGCTGGAGCGCGACATCCGCCTCGTGCGGCTGACCGGCGCCCGCTACCACGCGGCGATGATCTCCTGCGCGGATTCGGTGGAGATCGTCCGCCGGGCCAAGCAGGACGGCCTGCCGGTGACCTGCGGCGTCTCGGTGAACAACCTCGTCCTCAACGAGAACGACATCGGCCATTACCGCACCTTCTGCCGGCTCTCGCCGCCCCTGCGCCACGAGACCGACCGGCAGGCGGTGGTGGGCGCCCTCGGCGAGGGCGTGATCGACGTGGTCGTGTCCGACCACAACCCGCAGGACGTGGAGACCAAGCGCTTGCCCTTCGCCGAGGCGGCGGACGGGGCGCTCGGCATCGAGACCCTGCTCGGCGCCGCGATGCGCCTCGTCCACACCGGCGACCTCGCGTTGCCCAAGCTCGTCGCCGCGCTCACCGTCAATCCGGCACGGATCCTCGGCCGCGAGGCCGGCCGGCTGGCGGTGGGCGCCCCCGCCGACCTGGTGCTGATCGATCCCGACCTCCCCTACGTCCTCGACAAGCGCCGGCTGAAGTCGCGCTCCAAGAACTCTCCCTTCGACGAGGCGCGCCTCCAGGGCGCGGCGGTGCTGACGCTGGTCGGCGGCCGGATCGTCCACGCGGTCGACGACCTCGCGGCGGCCGCATGATGCCGCCGGATCTCGCGACCCCGGCCGCCCTCGGCGGTCTCGCCCTCGGCTACGCCCTGGGCTCGATCCCGTTCGGGCTGATCCTCACGAAGTTCGCCGGCCTCGGCGACGTGCGGGCGATCGGCTCCGGCAATATCGGCGCCACCAACGTGCTGCGCACCGGCCGCAAGGGCCTCGCCGCGGCGACGCTGCTGGGCGACGCCCTCAAGGGCACGGCGGCCGTCCTCATCGCGCGCCAGCTGGGCGAGGGCCCGGCGCTCGCCGCGGGGCTCGGCGCCTTCCTCGGCCACCTCTTCCCGGTCTGGCTGGGCTTCAAGGGCGGCAAGGGCGTCGCGACCTTCATCGGGGTACTGCTCGCCTTCAGCCCGCTTGCCCTCGCGGCGTTCGCGGCGATCTGGCTCGGGCTCGCCTTCGCGCTCAGGTACTCGTCGCTGGCGGCGCTCGCCGCCTCGGCGGCTACGCCCCTCGTCCTCTGGGCGCTCGGTGCCCCGACACAGGCCTTGCTGTTCCTGCTCCTCGGCCTGCTGCTATGGTGGAAGCACGCGCCCAACATCCGCCGACTCGCGTCCGGCACCGAGGGGCGCATCGGCCAGAAGGGCTGAGTGCCGGCGCGCCGCGCCGACCTTCGGGCAGGGTTGGGGGTGGTGGATGCAGCTCACCGAGGCCCAGCGGCTCGACTGGCTGCGACTGATCCGGACCGAGGGCGTCGGCCCCCGCACCTTCCGGAGGCTCGTGAACCGGTTCGGCGGCGCGGCCGCCGCCCTCGAGGCCCTGCCGGAGCTCACCGGCCGCCAGGGACGGCGGGTCGTGCCACCCACCCGCGGCGAAGCCGAGGCCGAAGTCGCGGCCTTGACGCGACTCGGCGGCCGGCTGGTCGCCACCGGCGAGGCGGAGTACCCGCGGCTCCTCGCCCAGGTCGACGCCGCGCCGCCCCTCCTGGCCCTGCGCGGCGCACCGATCCTCAACCGGCCCGCCGCCGCCCTCGTCGGCTCGCGGAACGCCTCATCGGCGGGGCTCGCCTTCACAGAGCGCCTCGCCCGCGGTCTCGGCGAAGCCGGCCTGACGGTGGTCTCCGGCCTCGCTCGCGGTATCGACGCTCGGGCCCACAAGGCCAGCCTGCGGACCGGCACGGTCGCCGTCATGGCCGGTGGTCAGGACCGGATCTACCCGGCGAGCCACGCCGCCCTGGTCGAGGCGATCCTGGCGGAGGGCGGCGCCGTCCTCGCCGAGATGCCGATGGGCTGGGAGCCCCGCGGGCGCGACTTTCCTCGGCGCAACCGGATCATCTCCGGCCTGTCCTACGGGACCGTGGTGGTGGAAGCCGCCCGGCGCTCCGGCTCGCTGATCACGGCGCGGTACGCCCTCGAACAGAATCGGGAGGTCTTCGCCGTCCCGGGCTCGCCGCTCGACCCGCGCGCCGAGGGCACCAACGACCTGATCCGCCAGGGCGCCACCCTGGTCGCCGAGGTGTCCCACGTCCTCGAGGTGCTGGGCCCGATCATCGAGCGCGGCCCGGACGCCGAGGCGACGCCGGCGCGCGCGCGGCCGGACCTCGCCGAGCAGCCGGACTTCTGGGACGAGATCGCCCTCGACGCGGACGACGCGCCGCTTCACCCGCTCCCGCAGCGGCACGCCGGCGCGTCCGCCCCGAGCCCCGCCCGGGACGACCGGCCACCGGAGCCGCAGGACGACCGGGCGCGGATCGTCGCGCTGCTCGGCCCGAGTCCGGTCGGCACCGACGAGCTGGCGCGGAGCGCCGGGGTCGGTGCCCGGATCGTGCAGAGCGTGCTGCTGGAATTGGAGCTCGACGGACGGATCGAGCGCCACGGCAGCGGCACCGTCTCTCTGATCAGCGGCTGAGGGACCCGTCCTCGGTGTCGTCGTCCGCGTCGGCGTCCGCGAGGTTGCGCATGACGTCGAGGCAGCCCTGGAGGATGTAGGCGGCGGCGAGCTTGTCGACGAGCTGGCCGCGCCGCGCCCGCGAGGCGTCGGCCTCGATCAGCGCGCGGGTGACCACGGCGGTCGAGAGGCGCTCGTCGAAGAAGACGTGGGGCAGGGGGAGGATCGGCGCGAGGTTGCGCATGAAGGCGCGGGTCGACTGCACCCGCGGCCCCTCACTGCCGTCCATGTTGAGCGGCAGTCCGACCACGAGGCCGCCGACCGCGTGCTGCCGGCACAGGGCGGCGAGCCGCTGCGCGTCGGGGGTGAACTTCACCCGGCGGATGGTCTCAAGCGGTGTCGCGATCTGGCGGCCGAGATCCGACAGGGCGAGCCCGATCGTTTTGGTGCCGAGATCGATGCCGATCAGGCGGGCGCCGCCGCGGGATTCGGCCGCGAAGGCGCGGATCGCGTCGAAGTTCATGACTCCGCCTGCGCGGCGCGCGCGAGGGTGGCCTCGGTGACGCCCTCGAAGCGGGCGGGGAGGGGCTCCGAACCCGGTCCCAGGACCAGCGCCGCGGACGGTGCCGTGACCCGGGTGAAGAAGTCGTCGAGGCTCTCGCCGCCGAACCGCACCGTCTCCAGGTCGGGCGCGAGCAGCCAGACGTCGTATTCCCCGTCGGTCCCGGTGACGTCCCAGAACAGGAAGCTGCCATCCTCGCCGGTGCCGAAGAAGCAGGCGCGCTCGACGATACCGGCATCGCCGCCCTCGACGTCGAAGCGATGCGGCTCCGCGCCGTCCTCGAGCATGGCGACCGCGGCGCCGACGCTGTGGGCGATGAGAGCCGCTTGGCTCACCAGATCGCAGGCCTCGAACGGCGCCGGCACGGCGACGCGGAACTGTCCTCCCGCGAGGCCGACGCCGCAGCTCCGGCAGAAGTCGCGATAGGAGGCCGGGAGGGCGAAGCCCAGCGCCTCGGACGCGCGGTCGAGGGCGGCCGCGTCCGGTACGAAGCCCGGCGCGAGCTCCTCGAAAACCTTGTCCCACATCGCTCCCGCTCCACCGTCCACAGGCTTCGGCTCCTCCGCAGATCGCCCCCGGTGCGCGCGGAGCCGTTCGCGTCTAGGTAGGTTAATGTTCCGTTAAACCACGCTAAAGGGGCCCGCCTTGTCGACGAACGGCCAGCTCTCCTGTTCCGCACCGCACGGGCGCCGGCGGGCGATGCCGCGCAAGCACCGCTGGATGCTCCTCCTCGCCTTCGAGGTCCTGGTCGCGGGCTTCACCCAAGCCATGATCCAGCCGGTCCGGCAACCGGGAATCACCATCGAGATGTCGGTGACGCCCCACCACGTCGTGACCTGACCCGCCCCGCATCACGCCGCCCCGCTCGGCTCGACCCGATGCCCTCGGGCGGCGCGCCGCCCGTCGGCCCCGAGCGTGTGGCGGTGTCCACCCGCGTTGCGGCGCGTCGAGAGCCGATGCTATAGCCCGACCGACTTCGGGAAAGTGCTCCCGGCAAGGGACGAACGGGACGGCATGTCGGTCGACGAGAAGACGGTTCGGCGCATCGCGCATCTGGCGCGGATCGCGGTCACCGACGACGAAGTCGGGCCCCTGCAGGGCGAGCTGAACGCCATCCTGGCCTTCGTCGAGCAGCTCGGCACGGTCGACGTCGCGGGCGTCGAGCCGATGACCTCGGTGACGCCGATGGCGATGAAGAAGCGCGAGGACGTCGTCACGGAGGGCGGCCGCGCCGCCGACGTCGTCGCCAACGCGCCCGAGACCGAGGACAATTACTTCCTGGTCCCGAAGGTGGTCGAGTAGGCCGAGCGCGGCCCGGACCTTGCGGACCGGATTTCTGGCGGGCAGGCGCGCGGCGCGCGCGAGGACGTGAACAGCGTGGATCCGAACGAACTTACCCTGGCCGAAGCGCGCGACGCCCTCAAGGCGAAGCGGATCTCGGCCCGCGAGCTGACCCAGGCGCATCTCGACGCCATGGCGAAGGCCCGGGTCCTGAACGCGTATATCCGGGAGACCCCGGACCGGGCCCTGACGATGGCCGAGGCCTCCGACCGGAAGATCGCGTCCGGCGAGGCGCGGCCGCTCGAGGGCATTCCCCTCGGCATCAAGGACCTGTTCTGCACGCACGGCGTGACGACCACGGCGGGGTCCAAGATCCTCAAGACCTTCGAGCCGCACTACGAATCGGCCGTGTCCGCCAATCTGTGGCGCGACGGCGCCGTGATGCTGGGCAAACTGAACCTCGACGAGTTCGCCATGGGCTCGTCCAACGAGACCAGCGCCTACGGCAACGTGATCTCGCCCTGGCGGCGCGCGGGATCGGACGCACCGATCGTGCCCGGCGGCTCCTCCGGCGGCTCCGCCGCGGCGGTCGCCGCGCGGCTCTGCCTCGGCGCCACCGCGACCGATACCGGTGGCTCCATCCGGCAGCCCGCTGCCTTCACGGGCACTGTGGGGATCAAGCCGACCTACGGGCGCTGCTCGCGCTGGGGCACGGTGGCCTTCGCCTCCTCCCTCGACCAGGCGGGCCCGATCGCCCGCACGGTGCGCGACTGCGCCATCCTCCTCGGCTCCATGGCGGGCTCCGACGCCCGGGACACGACGTGCGCCGACCTCGCGGTACCCGATTTCGAGGCCGCGGTGTCGCGGGGCGTGAAGGGCCTGACCATCGGCATCCCCAAGGAATACCGGGTCGACGGGATGCCCGCCGAGATCCAGAAGCTCTGGGACGAGGGGGCCGCGTGGCTGAAGGCGGCCGGCGCGACGATCAAGGAGATCTCGCTGCCGCACACCTCCTACGCGCTGCCGGCCTACTACATCGTGGCCCCGGCCGAGGCCTCCTCGAACCTCGCCCGCTACGACGGCGTCCGCTACGGCCTGCGCGTGCCCGGCAAGGACATCGCCGGGATGTACGAGAACACCCGCGCCGCCGGCTTCGGCCGCGAGGTGAAGCGGCGGATCATGATCGGCACCTACGTGCTCTCGGCCGGCTACTACGACGCCTACTATGTCCGCGCGCAGAAGATCCGCACGCTGATCAAGCGCGACTTCGAGGCCGCCTACGCGTCCGGCGTCGACGCGATCCTGACGCCGGCGACGCCGTCGGCCGCTTTCGGCATCGGCGAGAAGGCCTCGGCCGACCCGGTGGAGATGTACCTCAACGACGTGTTCACCGTGACGGTGAACATGGCCGGGCTTCCCGGCATCGCCGTGCCGGCCGGTCTCGACGGACAGGGCCTGCCGCTGGGCCTGCAACTTATCGGCCGGCCCTTCGATGAGGAGACGTTGTTCGCGGTCGCGCAGGTGATCGAGGACTCCGCCGGCCGGACGGTCCTTCCCGAGCCGTGGTGGTCATGACCGTCCCGTACTATCCCTGGACGGTCTGGATCTGGGCCGGCTTCGATCCGGCGCTGATCGTGGTGGCGGTCTATCTCGGCTGGACCGCCAGCCAGTTCGGCAAGGTCTTCATCGCGGCGATCGCGGCGCTCGGTTTCTCGGTGCTGTTCTCCTACGCGGTCAGCGCCGCCGGCATCCCCTGGCCGGCGCCGATCACCCACGACGGCCCGACCTTCTTCCCGGTGCGCGCCGTCGCGGCCCTGCTCTGGGCGATCCTGGGCTACGGCGCCCGGCAGGCGGTCGGACGCCGCGCTTGACCCTGCGGGCAGGGGCCTCCTAGAAAATCTCTCGCTCGACGCACGCGACGACGCCACCGTCTCGGCGAGCGGAGCGATGCGATCCAGCGGCGCCGCGTGCGTGAACCGTGCGCTTCCCCGGATCGCTTCGCTCCGCTCGCCGAGACGGCGACGCCTCGAATGCCAGCCGCCTTTCGGACCGACCATGAACGCACCCGTCGACCCCAAGAAGCTGATCAAGGGCGGCCTCCACGACTGGGAGGTGATCGTCGGCATGGAGATCCACGCCCAGGTGTCCAGCCGGGCGAAGCTGTTCTCCGGCGCCTCGACGGAGTTCGGGGCCGAGCCGAACGACCACGTCTCGCTGGTCGATGCCGCGATGCCCGGGATGCTGCCGGTGATCAACGCCGAGTGCGTCGCCCAGGCGGTGCGCACCGGCCTCGGCCTGAAGGCCAAGATCAACCTGCGCTCCGTGTTCGACCGGAAGAACTACTTCTACCCGGACCTGCCGCAGGGCTACCAGATCTCGCAGTACAAGGACCCGATCGTCGGCGAGGGCGAGGTCCTGGTCGACTTGGCCGACGGCGCGTCGATCACCGTGGGCATCGAGCGCCTGCATCTCGAGCAGGATGCCGGCAAGTCGCTGCACGACCAGGATCCGACCCGGAGCTTCGTCGACCTCAACCGGTCGGGCGTGGCGCTGATGGAGATCGTTTCCCGGCCCGACCTGCGCTCCTCCGAGGAGGCGAAGGCCTACGTCACCAAGCTGCGCACGATCCTGCGGTATCTCGGCACCTGCGACGGTGACATGGAAAAGGGCTCGCTCCGCGCCGACGTGAACGTGTCGGTGCGCCGCCCCGGCGAGCCGCTGGGCACCCGCTGCGAGATCAAGAACGTCAACTCGATCCGCTTCATCGGGCAGGCGATCGAGACCGAGGCGCGGCGCCAGATCGCCATCCTCGAGGACGGCGGCACGATCGACCAGGAGACGCGCCTGTTCGACCCGACCAAGGGCGAGACGCGCTCGATGCGCTCCAAGGAGGAGGCGCACGACTACCGCTACTTCCCCGATCCGGATCTGCTGCCGCTCGAATTCGACCAGGCCTACGTCGACGCCCTCGCCGAGGGGCTGCCCGAACTGCCGGACGCCAAGAAGGCGCGGTTCGTCTCGGCGTTCGGCCTCTCGCCCTACGATGCCGGCGTGCTGGTCGCCGAGCGCGCCTCCGCCGACTACTACGAGGCGGTGGCCAAGGGCCGGGACGGCAAGGCCGCGGCCAACTGGGTGATCAACGAGCTGTTCGGGCGCCTCAACAAGGAGGGCCTGTCCATCGAAGCGACCCCGGTCTCGGCGGATCAGCTCGGCACGATCATCGACCTGATCGGCGAGGGCGTGATCTCCGGCAAGATCGCTAAGGACCTGTTCGAGATCGTCTGGACCGAGGGCGGCGACCCGCGCGCCGTCGTCGAGAGCCGCGGCATGAAGCAGGTGACCGACACGGGCGCCATCGAGGCGGCGGTGGATCAGATCATCGCGGCCAATCCCGACAAGGTCGCGCAGGCCAAGGAGAAGCCGACCCTGCTCGGGTGGTTCGTCGGTCAGACCATGAAGGCCACCGGCGGCAAGGCGAACCCCGCGGCGGTGAACGCGCTGCTCAAGGCGAAGCTCGGGATCGAGTGAGCGTTCCGCGGCGACCGGCCATCCCGCGCGTGGCCTCATCCTGAAGCACCCGCATCAGCGGGCCTCGAGGAGGAGCTACAGGGACGGGGCGACCAGCCAGAGGACTCCGTCGCGGCTCGCCGCGCTCGCACCTCGCCGCGGGGGCGCGAGCGGACGGCACTCACGTCGAAGTCGGCGGATCCGGCGGGCTCGACGGATCCCGTCATCGCCTCGACCACGACGAGATCCCGCCGCGGCGCTGCCGGGCAGGTGGGGCATTCGGATCCTTGGGCGAGAAACCGCGGCGGAACGGCTCGAAGTGGGGCCTTTCGCGCATTCGAAGGCGTGCCATGCGTGGCCGCTTCTGCGCCCCTGGAGCCGCGTCCGTCCGGCTGTCCGTGTTGCGCCGCTAGGTCTCGGGCCGAACCTGTCCATGGACCGTCTAGGCGGCATTCCGCTGCGGTGGAGTCATCCCTGTCTCCTCCAGCTTCCAGCGACCGACACCGCTGCGAAACCTGATCTCATCAAGGTTTCGTGCCGGCCCGTGCCCGCTCTCGCCAAGCACAGTGAGAGACTGCGCCCGTAATCCGGGTCGGTCAATAGCTATTTTCTCGGCAACGGACCTTTTTGCTTCACTTCGCGGCGCCGCCGCGCCGCAGCGCGTGCCGGCTCAAGGACTTGGATCGATCCTGCGGCACTGCGAAATATTGTGTCGCGCGCCAGCGACTTGTCGGCGCCCATATCGTCCTCGATGGGACGGCGGATCCTGCGGTCGACGGCCTCTTCCGTGCCGCCGCGGGTCGTCGCCGCCGGCCGTATCGGACGTGTTGCCTGGCCGACCACGCCGGCGCCGCGCCTGCGGGCGCGGTCGCCCGGGCGACGGTTCAGCGCCGCTCGGCCTCCTGGGCCGGCCCGGCCGCCGGCGTGGTCAGAGCGGAGACGCGGTCGCGCAAGTCCATGAACCAGTTCGGCGCCGGGCCGCGGCCACCATTGACGAACACCGTCGCGGTCATGCCGGCGATGAGCGGGACGCCCGCCGGGACATGGTCGATGCGGATGCGGACCGGCACCCGCTGAGCGAGGCGGACCCAGGTGTAGACCGGGTTTACGTCCGGCAATCCCTGCGTGCTGGCGGCGGCGTTCGCCGTGGAGATGCCGAGCGTGATGCTGTGGACCGTGCCGGTCAGGTGCGGGTCGAAGCCCATCAGCTTCACGTCGGCGCGATCGCCGACGTGAATGTTGGGCATCTTCGTCTCCTCGAAATAGCCGTCGATCCAGAAGGAATCGGTGTCGATTACGCTGATGTTCGAGGTGCCGGTCCGGGCGTAGTCGCCGACGCGCATCAGCAGGTTGGTCACCCGGCCGTTGACGGTGGACTTCACCTGGGTGCGCTCGAGGTTCACCTTGGCCTGCCGCAATTGCGCCTGGGCACTCTCCAGCGACGCCTCGGCGATCTTCGCGGCGCCGGCGAATTGCTGCTTCTCCTCGATCGAGGTCGACACGGTCGTGAGCGCCTGCCGGCGGGCTGACTGGGCGTTCTTCACCTGCAGGTCGGCCTCGCGGTTCTTCACCTCGGCGTCCGCCGAGGTGACCGCGACCTCGAAGTCGACCGGATCGATGACGTAGAGGACGTCGCCCTTGCGGACGGTCTGGTTGTCCTGAACCCGGACCTCGACGATCTGCCCGGCGACCTGGGGCGCGATGTTGGCGACCTGCACCCGGACCGTGCCGTCGCGCGTCCAGGGCGCCGCCACGTAGAATTCCCACACGAAGGCCGCCGCGACGATCGCCGCCAGCAGGATCGCGCCCGTGGCCGCGAGGCGGAACACCTTGGCGGCGCGGCCCCGGCGCGGCACCGCGGGCAGCGGGTCGCTCCGCCCGGGGGCGCTGTCACGGGAGGCGGACTTCGGATCGTCCTCGTCGGCGGTTGTGTCGGGCATCAGATGAACGCGATCAGGAGGGCGAGGACACAGACGTAGAGGCCGGCCTCGGCGAGCGGGGCGTTGGCGACGTAGCGGCTGAAGTGGATGCGGGCGAAGACGAGGCGCAGGACGACCAGGATCACGAAGGCGGCCAGCGCGTAAGCGACGAAGGCCGTGACCAGCACTCCGCCGACATGGATGTCCTCGTGCATGGTGATTCCGGAAGAAGCGGCCGTCAGAATAGCGCGACGTCGAGGCGATGGAGGAATCGCCGGTGGCGGGTGATGGTTCGCGACGCTGTGACGAGGTCGCTGGCGGCGCGGGCCGTCGTCAGCCGCACCGCCCGGTCCTGGCCGGACGCGGCGCGGATCAGCTCGCGCGCCGCCGTCTCGAGGCCGCGATCGTCGCCGGCCGCCAGGGCGTCCCGCGCCCGCGGGATCGCGCCGCGCAGTGCCCCGATCGACCAGAGGCGGCGCAGCTCCGCGTGGGCGCGGGCGGCGGCGGCCTCCAGCCGGGCGAGGGCGAAGGCGTGGTGCAGGTTCGCCCGCCGCACGGCGCCGCTCCCCGAGCTGTAATTCGCGAACTGGAACAGCCGGTCGGCGTTCAGGCTGGTGCGGGTGGTGGCGTCGCCCCCCTGGCCGACGAGGGCGTCGGCGAGCGCGCGCCGCGCCGAATCCAGGGCGAAGACCCGCTGCTGGGCGGGCGTGATCGGCAGGATGAGGCGGACGACGATCGACAGGATTACGGCCGCGACGACCACCAGGAAGGCGTTCAGGAGGAAGGTCAGCGCATCGTACGACTGGGGATTCGAGGGCCCGAGCAGCACGGGGAAGAAGACGATCACGATGAAGCCGATGCCGAAGGTCTTCGGGTTCAGCGACAGGAAGCAGCCGAGGAAGATCACGGGGGCCATCACCATGGCCAGCATCGGGAAGCCCTGGACACCGTTGAGGAGCGCGAACCGGGCGATGCCCGCGAAGGTGGCGGCGAGGGTCATCCCGATGACGACCCCGTTGGCGAACTTCTTCGGATCCGGCGTGACCGACGAGAGCGCCGCGGTGGCGGCCACTTGGACCAGCGCGAAGGAGGCCTGCGGCAGGCCGAGCGCCACGAAGGTGGCGGCGGTTACCGCGAAGCTCAGGGCGACCCGCAGGGCACCGCGCACGGCGACCGGGAAGTCGCGATGGGTCGGCAGCTGGGCGTCGCGCAGCGGCCGGTGGCCGTCGGCGACGGCACGAATGCCGTCCTGCGCGAAGGTCGCGGCGCAGACGAAGTCGAGGGCGCGCTGAAGCACCACCACCTCGTCGAGGGGGCGGGTCCCGTCGCGGATGGCCGTGTCGATCAGGTCGCGCAGGCGCTCGTCGTCGCGGTCGAGGGCGTCGGGATCCGGTGCGTCGGCCACCCGCCGGCAGATCGCCATCGCCTCCGCGACGGCCGGGCTCGGGTTGCGCAGGCCGGCCGCCGCGGCCCCGAGGCTGCGGATCGCGGCCGCCATCACGTAGAGCGCGGCGATGCAGCTGCGCGCGCCGGCCGCGCGGTACCGGCCGTCGTCCAGTTCGCCCGCGATGGCGCTGGCATCGGCCCGCATCGGCGCGATGGCGCGGATCAGCGCGGCGGTGCGCGTGGCGCCGAGGTCGCCCACCGCCAGCGTCTCGCGGGCGTAGCCGCGCGTCTCGTCCCAGGCTTCGCGCAATTGCGGCAGCAGGGCCCGCCACGTGCTCGGCGAGGCGAGGGCGTCGTTGATGAAGGTGATCACGACGATGCCGAGCACGATCACGGCGACGCGGGACACGGCGGCGTCGAAGGTGCCCTGCGGCTCGTCGATCTGACCCAGCGCGATGATCGCCACGGTGTAGCCGGACAGCATCGCGCCGTAGGCCCGCGTGTCTTGCAGGAACTGGGCGACGAAGACGCAGAGGCCGAGCCACACGGTGAAGCTGAGGAGCAGCATTACCCGGTCCTGGCCGAACAGGGCCATGAAGACGAGCGCCACCACGGCGCCGATCAGCGTGCCGAGGAGGCGGTAGACCGCCTTCGAGATCGCCTGCCCGCGCTTGGGCTGGGCGAGGATCGCCACGCAGGTGGCGGCGGACGAGGCGCTGTCGAGCTGGAGCCAGAAGGCGGCGGCCAGTGCCAGCATCATGGCGATCCAGATCCGCAGCGCGAAGGCCCAGGCGGCCGGCTTCGGCACCCAGGCATCGAGGAACGCCACGACGCGGTCGACGAACGGTTCGGCGCGGCGATCCGCGGCGGATGCGGCGGGGGCCTCAGCCATGCCGGACCGGGCGCGGCGCGCTGTCCACCGCCCGTCCGGACGGAGAAGGGTCCGTCATCGCCTCGTGTCTCCCGCCAACGCGCCGCGGATGTCTGAACGAACGGGACGCCCCGCGGTTCTAGCCGGTCAGGCCTTGTCGCCACCTTTCAGGCGCTTGTTGCACTTGCTCCAGAACTGCGGCCATTTCGGCCCCTGCGCGGCCTTCTGCGCGTCGGTGAGGGCGCGCCACTCGGCGCCGCAGGTCTTCTGCCGTTCGCGGGTGGCGGACTGGCCCGGACTCGGCGTCCTGGCGGCCGGCGCCTCGGCGGCGGGCGCCTTCGCGGGTGCCTCCCTGGCCGGCGCGTCCCGGGCGGGCGTATCCTTGGCGGGAGGGTCCTTGGCGGGCGGGTCCTTGACGAGGACCGGAAGGCGGCGAGCAGCGGCACGGACAGGACCGCGATCCTGACGAGACGATCGATCATCGGATGTTCCCCCTCGGGCGACGTACCACGCCCGAGCCGCAATCTCGCCGCTCTCGCGCGGGGCCGGCAAGCCCGCCCCGGCGGCCGACGACAGCTCCGGCGCAGCTTCGCCGAATCGTCGGGCTCCCGGGCCGCTGCCCTTGAGCGCGGCCGGGAAATCGTCTTCACTGCCGGGGTTGTTTGGAAATGGCGGAGGACCACCGCGCCGCCGACGATCGGGTCCAGGAGCAGGCAGAGCATGGCAGCGGTGTCCGGGCGGCCGATCGACGTCCACACATGGAGCACGCCGAACGGCTGGAAGATCCCGATTATGCTGGAGGAGTGCGGGCTGCCCTACCGCATCGTTCCCGTGGACATCGCCAAGAACGAGCAGTTCGCGCCCGATTTCCTGGCGATCTCGCCCAACAACAAGATCCCGGCCATCGTCGACCCGGACGGGCCCGGCGGACAGCCGATCTCCGTCTTCGAATCGGGCGCGATCCTGCAGTATCTCGGCCGGAAGACCGGACAATTCTACCCGGCCGACGAGCGCGCCCGCGTGCAGGTCGACGAGTGGCTGTTCTGGCAGGTGGCGGGATTCGGGCCGATGCTCGGGCAGACGCACCACTTCAAGATCTACGCGCCCGAGAAGGTGCCGTACGCGATCGACCGGTTCACCGCCGAGGCCAAACGCCTGTACGGCGTGCTGGAGCGGCGGCTCGAGGGCCGCGCCTTCCTGGCCGACGAGTACTCCATCGCCGACATCGCGACGTTCACCTGGGCCAAGCTCAACTTCAAGCAGGGCGTCGCCATCGACACCCTGCCGAACGTCGCCCGCTGGCTCGAGAGCATCCTGGCGAGGCCGGCGGTGCAGCGCGGCCTCGCGGCGATCTGACGGGCAATCAGTTCTTGTTGGCGGCCTGCTGGTTCACGTCCGGGACGCGGGTCCAGGTCTGCGACCCGCACAGGATCTTGAGCATGCAGCCCGAGACGTTGAGCTCGGCCTCGTTCTCGCGCTCCAGGCTGACCGTGTAGATCTTGCCTTCCTCGATATTGTAGAGTTCGCCGGTGAACTTCGCGTCGTCCGGCTTCAAGCCATCGATCAGCTGCAGACCGATCACCGGACGGGCACGCTTCTTCGGATCGGGATTCTTGAGGTCGGTGCGCGGGGCGCCGTTGTCGAAGGTCGGCGTCTTGAGCCAGACGACCTTGCCGCAGACCAGCTTCTGGCCGGGTCCGCAGCGATCGATCCGGATCTTGGCGCGACCGTCGCCGGTGAGCCACGTGCCGGACGGGTCCTTGGCGGTGTCGGCGGCGGCGGCGGAGAGGCCGGCGAGAAGCAGGCTGGCGCTGAGAGCGAGGCGCATGGTTCGTCTCCGGTGTTGGGGCGTCCGCGGACGCCCGAGGGGTGGACGAAGTCGGTTGGTGCGCGACTGAGCCGTCGCATTCGGGCGATTTTTCGGCGGTGTTGCGGCAGAGCCACGGCCGCGCTTGTCCCGCCCGGTCCCGCCGCGCGGCTTGAGACACCGGGGGGCGCCCGCTATAAGCCCGGCGCCGAAGCGAAATTCTCGCTGCCGCGGCGTGTCCGGATCGCCGGCGCGCCGCAGATCTTTTCCACAGACAGACCGGACGCACCATGGCCACCGAGCGCACCTTCTCGATCCTGAAGCCCGACGCGACGCGGCGGAACCTGACCGGCGCGGTCAACGCGGTCATCGAGGAGGCCGGCCTGCGCATCGTCGGCCAGCGCCGCATCCGCATGACCAAGGAGCAGGCCGAGAAGTTCTACGAGGTGCACAAGGAGCGCCCGTTCTTCGGCGAGCTCGTGACCTTCATGACCTCCGGCCCGGTGGTGGTTCAGGTCCTCGAGGGCGAGAACGCGGTCGCCAAGTACCGTGAGGTCATGGGCGCCACGAACCCGGCCCAGGCCGCCGAGGGCACGATCCGCAAGAAGTTCGCCGAGTCCGTCGGTGAGAACACCGTCCACGGTTCGGACAGCGCCGAGAACGCCAAGCTCGAGATCGCGCAGTTCTTCAAGGATTCCGACATCGCCGCCTGAGGCGCGGCGCGGTGGCGGGTTGGGCACACCGGCCCGCCATTCGCGCGCCCCGGACCCGGCGCCGCCGGGAATGCCGCCCTGTGTGACCGGGTCGTCCTTGACGGGACAGAGCCCGGAAGCGTCCAACGGCCGAGCTTAGCCAATCTCAGCCCCCGGACGACCCCGACCATGACGATGCGCCGCCTGCCCCTGCTGATCGCGACCGGCCTGATCGCCCTCGGCGCGACCGCCGCCCTCGCGGGCGGATCCTCGGCCCCGTTCCAGCAGTACGAGCCCGACCCGGCCCTCAAGACCGCCAGCAAGACCAATCTCGAAGGCCGCGTGCGCCACGCCTGCACCGTCGTCCAGGCGCGCATGACCAGCGCCACCGAGGCGTCCCTCGAGCGCCCCTGCGGCTGCTACGCCCGTCAGACCCTGCGCAGCCTCGACGCCTCCGAGATCGAGGCCTACCGGACCACCGGCTACTTCAACGACACCGCCCGCGCCAAGGCGCTCTCGGCCCTGGACAGCTGCAAGCTGCAGCGCCCGGTCTGAGCGCCCGAAGGCTCCCGGCTCCGCGCACCGTCCTGGCGCGCGGAGCGCAGCAACCCGTTGAGCAAGACGTCGGCGAGCGTGGCGTTACCGGATAGCTTCGCCCCGCGCGCCAGGACGGAAACGCCCGTGCTGCCGCCCGCTAGACGCTGAACAGCGCGCCGTCCGGCGCCGCGTCGGCGATGACCACGCGCTCGCCCTCCAGGCGGGCGCGGCCGCCCGCCACGAGGGCGAGCACCGCCGGGTAGAGGCGGCGCTCCTGCACGATCACCCGGTCGGCGAGGCTGTCGGGATCGTCGTCCTGGCGGACGGGGATCGCGGCCTGGGCGACGATCGGGCCGGCATCGAGCTCCGGCACGACGAAGTGGACCGTGCAGCCGTGCAGGCGCACGCCCGCGTCCAGCGCCTGCCGGTGGGTGTGCGTGCCCTTGAACAGGGGCAGGAGCGACGGGTGGATGTTGAGCATCCGGCCGGCCCAGGACGCCACGAACTCCGTCGTGAGGATCCGCATGAAACCCGCGAGGCAGACGAGGTCGATCTCGGCCGCCCGCAGCGCCGCGTCGAGGGCGGCGTCGAAGCCGGCCCGGTCGGCGAAGGCCCGGTGATCGATCGCCTGCGTCGGGATGCCAGCCGCGGCCGCCCGGGCGAGGCCGGCGGCCTCCGGGCGGTTCGACAGGACCAGCACGATCTCGGCCGGGAAGGCGGGATCCTTCGCGGCCTCGAGCAGCGCGACCATGTTCGAACCGCGCCCCGAGATCAGGACGGCGACGCGGGTCTTGCGGGCGGCCGCCATCAGAGGGCGAGGCGGCCGGCGAAGGTGACCGGCTCGGGCCCGCGCGCCGTGATCCGCCCGAGGCGGACCGGGGTCTCGCCGGCCCGGGTCAACGCCTCGTCGACGTCGTCGACCGCGTCAGCGGCGGCGATCACCACCATGCCGATCCCGCAGTTGAAGGTGCGCAGCATCTCGGCCTCGGCGACGCCGCCCTCGCGGGCGAGCCAGCCGAAGACCGGCGGCGGAGTCACGGCGTCGAGGTCGACGGCGATGCCGACATCGTCCGGCAGGACCCGCGGGAGATTGTCGGGGAAGCCGCCGCCCGTGATGTGGGCGAGCGCCCGGATCCCGTCGGTGGCCCCCAGAGCCGCGAGGAGCGGCTTCACGTAGATCCGGGTCGGCTCCAGCAGCGCCTCGCCGAGATTCCGGCCCGGGGCGAACGGCGCCGGCGCGTCCCAGCCGAGGCCGGTCTTCGCGACGATCCGGCGCACCAGCGAGAAGCCGTTGGAATGGACGCCGGAGGAGGGCAGGCCGAGCACGACGTCGCCGGGCCGGATGCCGGGCCGCGGCAGCAGCGCGCCGCGCTCGGCGGCGCCGACCGAGAAGCCCGCAAGATCGTAGTCGGACCCGTCGTAGAGGCCCGGCATCTCGGCGGTCTCGCCGCCGATCAGCGCGCAGCCGGCCTGCCGGCAGCCCTCGGCGATGCCGCGCACGATGTCGGCGCCGACGCCCGGCACCAGCTTGCCGGTGGCGTAGTAGTCGAGGAAGAACAGCGGCTCCGCGCCCTGGACGATGATGTCGTTCACGCACATGGCCACGAGGTCGATGCCGATCGTGTCGTGGCGGCCGGTCTCGATGGCGATCTTCACCTTGGTGCCGACGCCGTCGTTGGCCGCGACCAGGATCGGGTCGCGGAAGCCCGCGGCCTTCAGGTCGAACAGGCCTCCGAACCCGCCGATCTCGGCGTCGGCGCCCGGGCGCCGGGTCGAGCGCACCAGCGGCTTGATCGTCTCGACCATGGCGTTGCCGGCATCGATATCGACGCCCGCCGCCGCGTAGGTCAGCCCCGTCTTCGGCTCGTTGCCGTCCTTGGCCGTCATGCCCGCGCCACCTCGTTCTATCCAGGCCCCGCTCTAGCGACTTCGCGCGCGGCGCGCGAGTCGGCACGGCGGCGCCTTGATCGGCGCGCCTCGCATACCCACTCTGCCCGCTGGCGTGGTGTGCTGCGGGGGGAGCGTCATCGTGCGCGCACGGGCTGTGATCGGGCTGGCCGCTGTCGTCGCCCTCGGGTTGATCGTCTACCTCCTCCGGGAGGTGATGCTGCCCTTCGTGGCCGGCATCACGCTCGCCTATCTCCTCGACCCCCTGGCCGACCGGCTGGAGCGGCTCGGCCTCGGGCGTCTGGCGGCGAGCCTGCTGATCCTGGCGCTGTTCGTCGTCGCCCTCGTCGTGACGCTGCTGATCCTGATCCCGCTCACGGCCAACCAGGTCGTGGCGCTCGTCAACGCGCTGCCCGGGATGGTGTCGCGGCTCCAGGCGATCATCGCCGAGCGGTCCGGGACCCTGCTCGAGCGCGTCGGCGGCGCGAACGTCCTCAACGAGCTGCAATCCTCCGTCGGCACGCTCGCCACCCAGGCCGGGACGTGGCTCCTGGCCTTCCTGAAGTCGCTCTGGTCGGGCAGCCAGGCGCTGATCTCGATCGCTTCGCTGCTCGTCGTGACGCCGGTCGTCGCCTTCTACATCCTCGTCGACTGGGACCGGATGGTCGCTGCGATCGACGGCTGGGTACCGCCCCGGCACCGGGCGACGGTGCGCGAGCTGGCGCGCCAGATCGACGGGGCGGTCACCGGATACGTGCGCGGACAGACGCTGGTCTGCCTCATCCTGGGCAGCTTCTACGCCATCGGCCTCTGGCTCGTCGGCCTCAACTTCGGCGTGCTGATCGGCCTGATCGCGGGGTTCCTCACCTTCATCCCCTACGTCGGCACGCTCACCGGCTTCCTGCTCTCGGTGGGCGTCGCGCTGGTCCAGTTCTGGCCCTCCGCCGACTGGCTGCACCTCGGCCTGACCGTCGGCGTGTTCCTCGTCGGCCAGTTCCTGGAGGGGAACGTCATCTCGCCGAAGCTCGTCGGTGATTCCACCGGGCTGCACCCGGTCTGGTTGATGTTCGCGCTGCTGGCCTTCGGGACGCTGTTCGGCTTCGTCGGGCTGCTGCTCGCCGTCCCGATCGCGGCCTCGATCGGCGTTCTGGTCCGGTTCGCCCTGGCCCGCTACCTGGAGAGCCGCCTCTACCACGCGGGCCAGCCGATCCTGATCGAGCACGACGGCAAGACCCCTTCGGCCTTGACCTCCGCGGGCGCGGGATGATCCTGAGCGGCACATGCGCGAGAACGCCCCACCCCGGCAGCTGGCCTTCGACCTGCCGCTCGACCCTCGCTTCGGGCGGGAGGATTTCCTCGTGGGACCGGCCAACGAGGCGGCCTACGCGCTGATCGAGGCGTGGCCGGACTGGCCGGACAGCGTCCTGGTCCTCACCGGACCTTCGGGCAGCGGCAAGAGCCACCTCGCGGCGATCTGGGCCGAGCGCGCCCACGCCTGGACCCTCCCGGCCGCCGAGCTGGGCGGCGACGCGGTCCAGCACCTCGTCTCCAACGGGGCGCTGGTCGTCGAGGACATCGACCGGGCGGAGCGGCTCGACGAGGCGGCGCTGTTCCACCTGCTCAACCGGGCACGCGAGCGACGCTGCCCGGTCCTGCTGACCAGCGCCACGGGCATCGACGCCTTGGGACTCGCGACGCCGGACCTGCGCTCGCGGCTTCGCCTCGCCCCGCGCAGCGCCATCGAGGCGCCGGACGACGCCCTGCTACGTGCCGTGCTGGTCAAGCTGTTCGTGGACCGGCAGCTGGTCGTCGATCTCGGCGTCATCGACGCGCTGGCCCTGCGGATCGACCGGTCGCTGGGTCGCGCCCGGGACGTCGTCGCCGAGCTCGACCGCGACGCCCTCGGGCGCGGTCGGCGGATCAGCCGGCCGCTCGCGCTGGCCGTCCTGCGGCGCATGGGGCTGGAGGACGAGCCCGACCCGACCGGCTGAGCGCGGAATGCGGCAGTCGTCACGAAACCGTCGTGAAGGCCGCCCGTCTAGGGTGATACACGCTCCGCCGCCGCGAGGAGCAGAGACAGGGATCCGGGATGGAATCGACGCAGAAGCCCGTGGACCGCGACGCCGCCGACGAGGCCGCCGAGCCCCGTCGGCGCGCGGCGGCCAATCCGGCGACGCGGCGCGCGCCGGTGGCCCGGCGCGTGCCGGTCGACCCGGCCGGCACGGCGGCCGCGCCGGCGGCCGACGCCAACGACGAGTGGCCGGCCGCCGCGGCCCCGGCGGAGCCGTCGGTCGGGGCGGCCCGTGAGTCGGTTCTGGAAGCGGGGCGGTCCCTGCGTCACACGCCGGAGCGGTTCGTGAACCGCGAGCTGTCCTGGCTTCAGTTCAATCGGCGCGTGCTGGAGGAGGCGTCGAATCCGAACCACCCGCTCCTGGAGCGCCTCCGCTTCCTGTCGATCTCGGCCAACAACCTCGACGAATTCTTCATGGTCCGCGTCGCCGGCCTGATCGATCAGGTCCGGGCCGGGATCACGGTGCCGTCGCAGGACGGCCTGTCGCCGTCGGAGCAGCTGGTCCGGATCGGCGCCGAGGTCTCGCGCCTCGCCGCCGACCAGCAGGCCCGCTGGCGGGAGCTGCGCGAGGAGCTGCACGCGGCCGACATCGACATCGTCGAGCCCGCCGCCCTCACGGCCGAGCAGGCGGCGTGGCTGGAGGAGTACTTCCTCAACCACGTCTTCCCGGTCCTGACGCCGCTGGCGATCGATCCGGCCCACCCGTTCCCGTTCATCCCGAATCTCGGCACCACCATCGCGCTGATGCTGGTTCGGCCGAAGGACGGAAGGCTGCTGCGCGCGCTCATCCGCCTGCCCGGCGTCATCGACCGCTTCGTGCGCCTGCCGGTGACCGAGAGCGAGACCGCGGCGCGGTTGATGCCGATCGAGCAGGTGATCGGGATGTTCACCGGCCGGCTCTTCCCAGGCTACCTCGTGAAGGGCAGCGGCGCGTTCCGCGTGGTCCGCGACTCCGACCTGGAGATCGAGGAGGAGGCCGAAGACCTCGTCCTGCATTTCGAGACCGCGCTAAAGCAGCGCCGCCGCGGCGTCGTGATCCGCCTCGAGGTGGAGGCGGGCATGTCGGAAGATCTGCGCAGCTTCGTCGCCGACGAGCTCGAGATCGCCGCGGACGCGATCTTCCTCGTGGAGGGCATGCTGGCCCTGAACGAGCTGTCCCAGGTCGTCGGCATCGACAGGCCCGACCTGAAGTTCAAGCCCTACAACCCGCGCTTCCCCGAGCGCATCCGCGAGAGCGGCGGCGACGTCTTCGCGGCGATCCGCCAGAAGGACTTCATCGTCCACCACCCCTACGAATCCTTCGACTCGGTGGTGCAGTTCCTGGCCCAGGCCGCGCGCGACCCGAACGTCGTCGCGATCAAGCAGACGCTCTACCGCACCTCGTCGAACTCTCCGATCGTCGCGGCCCTCGCCGAGGCCGCCGAGCTCGGCAAGTCCGTGACCGCCCTCGTGGAGCTGAAGGCGCGGTTCGACGAGGAGGCCAACATCCGCTGGGCGCGCAACCTCGAGAAGGCGGGCGCGCAGGTCGTGTTCGGCTTCGTCGAGCTCAAGACGCACGCCAAGCTGTCGCTGGTGGTCCGACGGGAGGGCGACAAGCTCGTCACCTACTGCCACGTCGGCACCGGCAACTACCACCCGATCACCGCGCGCATCTACACGGACCTGTCGTTCTTCACGGCGGATCCCGCGATCGCGCGGGACGTGTCGCGCATCTTCAACTTCATCACCGGCTACGCCGAGCCGGCCGAGCTGGAGCGCATGGCGGTCTCGCCGCTGACCCTGAAGAACCGCCTCCTGGAGCATATCGAGGCGGAGGTGGCCCACGCGAAGGCCGGGCGCCCGGCCGCGATCTGGATCAAGTGCAACTCCCTAGTCGACGGCCAGATCATCGACGCGCTCTACGACGCCTCGGGAGCCGGCGTTCAGATCGACTGCGTGGTCCGGGGCATCTGCTGCCTGCGCCCGGGCATCCCCGGCCTGTCGGAGACGATCCGGGTGAAGTCGATCGTCGGGCGCTTCCTCGAGCACGGGCGCATCTACGCCTTCGGCAACGGCGTCGGGCTGCCGCACCCCAAGGCCACGGTCTACATCTCCTCGGCCGACCTGATGAGCCGGAACCTCGACCGCCGTGTCGAGGCGCTGCTGCCGATCACGAACCCGACGGTGCATCAGCAGGTGCTCGACCAGATCATGCTGGCCAACCTTCTCGACAACCGTCAGAGCTGGCGGCTCCTCGCTTCGGGCGGCTGCGAACGGATCCAGCCCGCCGAGGGCGAGGAGCCGTTCAATGCCCACAAGTATTTCATGACCAATCCCAGCCTCTCGGGACGCGGCAAGGCCTCGAAGAAGTCGAGCCCGCGGGCCCTCAGCCGACGCGCGCAACGCAGCTGAGTTTCGCCGCGCGCCGTCGCTGGGTTAAACCTCCCGCACGGCGCGCCGGCAGGTGCGCCGGGCTGATGAAGGACTCGGACGTTTGGGCAGCCCTCTTGCCAATCTCACCCTCGCGCGGGACGCGGAGGCGATCGACCGCGCCGCGCACCATCCGGTGGCGATCATCGATATCGGCTCCAACTCGGTCCGCCTCGTCGCGTATGACGGACTGACCCGGGCGCCGACGCCGCTCTACAACGAGAAAGTGCTCTGCGGCCTGGGCCGCAATGTCCTGACGACCGGCCGGCTGAACGAGGAGGCGGTGGCCCGCGCACTCGCCGCCCTGGGTCGTTTCCGGGTGCTGTGCCAGACGATGCGCGTCAGGCAGGTCTTCGTGCTCGCCACCGCGGCGGCGCGGGACGCCGAGAACGGTCCCGACTTCCTCCGCGCCGCCGAGGCGGCCTGCGGTCAGGAGATCCAGCTGCTCTCCGGACGGCGGGAGGCGGAGCTGTCCGCGCTCGGCGTGGTCTCGGGCTTCCACGCGCCGAACGGCGTGGTGGGCGACATGGGCGGCGGCTCCCTCGAACTCGTGGACGTCCGCGGGGCCGTCGTCGGCCAGGGGGTGACCATGCCCCTCGGCGGTCTCGCCCTGCAGGACCTGTCCGGCGGCTCGGTCAAGAAGGCCGCCAAGATCGTCCGCGAGTACATGCGCAAGGCCGCCCCGCAGCTGGAGACCCTGCGCGGGCGGACCTTCTACGCGGTCGGCGGCACGTGGCGGGCGATCGCGCGGCTCCACCAGGCGGCCCGCGGCTACCCCGTCCACGTGATGCACGGCTACGCGGTGGAGCCCACCGACGAGCTCAGCTTCCTGCAGGTCGTCGAGCAGACCGACGTGGCGCTGCTGCAGGACGTCGACGCGATCTCGGAGGCGCGGCGCCCGCTGCTCGCCTACGGAGCCGTCGTGCTGGAGGAGATCATCCGGGTCGGGCGCCCGCGCGAGGTGGCAATCTCGGCATCGGGCGTCCGCGAGGGCCTGCTGTTCGAGCAGCTCGACCGGGACACAAGGCTGGTCGATCCGCTGCTGGCCTCGGCGTCGGAATTCAACGTCCTGCGCGCGCGCTCGCCGCGCCACGGCGAGGAGTTGATCGCCTGGACGGATCGGTTCGTCGCGACCCTGGACGGCCACGAGACCGCCGACGAGCGCCGCCTGCGCCACGCGGGCTGCCTGCTGTCGGATGTCGGCTGGCGGGCGCATCCGGATTACCGCGGCGAGCAGAGCATCGCGGTGATCCAGAACGCCGCCTTCGTGGGCGTGGATCATCCGGGGCGGGCCTATCTCGCCCTGGCGGTGTCCCTGAAACACATCGGCTTGGCGCCTGAGAAGGCGAACGCGATGCTCCGCAGCGTGGCCGGTCCGCGCCTGTTCGAGCGCGCGCGCCTCCTGGGCGCGCTGCTCCGGATCGCCTTCCCGATCTCGGCCGGCATGGACGGCGCGCTCGGACGGGCGCCGCTCACCGTCGAGGATGGCCGCGTGGTGCTGCGTCTGCCGCAGGAGTGGGAGGCCCTGAACGGGGATCGCCTGTTGAACCGTGTTCGCGGCCTCGGGCGCGTTGTCGGCCTCGATGGGCGTGTCGAGATCACGGGCGCCGCCGCCTGAACCGCGCCTCGCGGCCCCGGCGCCCCGAGAGCAGTGAGACGTGGATTCGGCGTTGCACGGCGGCCCATGGCCGCCGGTGCAGGGATGATCTCGCTCGACGCCGCGTTCCGCTCTCGCGTTCGAGAGCCGGCTTGCCGAGCGCGCGCCGTGCCCGCAGGGGCCGACGACGGCATCGTGACAGTCGCGAAGGTGGACACCGCGCGTCCCCAGTGTCGTCCGCCCACCGGCGGATAGATAAAGGCGCCGTAACACCTATTTAATTTCTCAAGTAATTTTTCTGATTGTTGATGATGGTTTTATACAGTTTTCAAAAAGAGCAACGCCATTTCCAAAGTAATCAAGTTCAGTATACTTTAAGATTCTGTCAGCACACAGCGTGATTGTGCGCGAACTTCGCCCTATGATGCGACCGGACAACTGACCGAACTCGCACGCTGGAGCGTTCGCGCAATGAGATTGCTTAGCTATCTCTCAATTCGTGCCGCTATGTGCACGACGATATTCGCAATGGCGCTGATGTTACTGGGATATGCGGGAAATTCTCTGATCGATGCGCGGCACCAGACGCAGCAGGCCCAGTCTGCGGTCACGTTGACTCGCGCGAGCCGCCAACTCCTCAAGACGATCCTCCCAGCGCGTCTCGAGCGGGGGGCAGCCCTCGCCTTGGGCGGAGACGCGGCCGCCGACGCGGAGGGCCTGAGAGCCTACGCGGTGAACCGGGAGGCGATGATCGCGGGCTTCAAGAGCCTTCAGGACCTGTTGCAGAACCAGGATCTGCCCGCCGTGTCGGCGACGTTGGCGAGGCTGAACGCGGCGCAGGACGCCGCGAACCGGCTCCGCCCCCGCATCGATGAGGCTCTGCGCGTCGCGAAGCCGAAGCGGGACCCGGCGCTGTTACCCGCCGTGCTGGCGGCTTTCCAAGATCTCCTCGACGCGCTGACGGCGACCACGGATGCCGTGGATTCGGCCATTCCGCGCTCCGACGCGATCCTGCAGCGCTACCTCGTCCTCAAGCGGTCAGCCTGGTCGACCCGCGTCGCGATCGGCAACGTTGCCCTGCGCGTCCAGACGTCGCTGGCCGCCGGAACGTCGTGGTCGCTGCCCGAGACCGTGGCTGCCGCCGAGGAGCGGGCGCGGCTCCAGTCGGCTTGGTCGAGCACCAGCGAGGCCGCAGCCCAACTCTCGGACGCCACGCGCGCGGCGTTCGAGAGAGCCAAGCGCAGCAATTTCGAGGGCGAGGCGGCGGAAGCGGCGAGGGCGGTCTTCGATGCCCTGAGTCAGCAGCGGGCGTCCCCCTACACGTTCCAGGACATCCGCAAACGGAACACCCTCGAGCAGATGACGATCGTCGATCTGGCCGATGCCGCCCTCGACGAGATGGTGGGACGGGCCGAGACCCTCGCTGCGGCAGCGGACCGGGTTCTCCTGCACAACGCCGCGGCGCTGCTGGCCGTCCTGCTGCTCGTCGGCCTCGGTCTCGTCGCCCTGTTCGAGGGCGTATTGCGGCCGATCCGGACCATCGCCACGGCGATGCGCGCGCTGACCGGGGGTGAGACCGCCGTCGCACTCCCGGTGCAGGCCTACCGGAACGAGTTCGCGCCGATCATGGTGGCCGTGCAGGCGTTCCGGGACAATCTGATCCGCACACGCGAGCTCGAAGGCGAGGCCGAGCGGGCGCGTTTGGACGCCGACGACCAGCGGCGGGACAGCCTGCGCCAGATGGCGCAACGGTTCGAGCAGGCGGTCGGGGGCATGATCGGCCAGGTCGCGGCCTCGGCCACCGCGCTGCAGGTCACGGCACGGTCGATGACGGCGACGGCCACACGGACGGCGGGACAGTCGACGACGGTCGCGACCGCCGCCGAACGAGCCTCCAGCAACGTCAACACCGTGGCGGCGGCCGCCGAGGAGCTCGGCACCTCCGTGCAGGAGATCGGGCGGCAGGCCGACGGCTCGGCGGCTCTCGCACGGCAGGCCGCGGCCGAGGCCGATCGGACCGCCGCGCGCGTGCAGGACCTGAACAGCGCCGTGAACAAGATCGGCGCCGTCGTGGGGCTCATCTCATCGATCGCCGAGCAGACCAATCTGCTGGCGCTCAACGCGACCATCGAGGCAGCGCGCGCGGGCGTCGCCGGCCGCGGCTTCGCGGTCGTGGCTTCCGAGGTGAAGGCGCTGGCCGAGCAGACCGCCAAGGCCACCGACGAGATCTCCGGACAGATCGCGCAGGTGCAGGCCTCCACCGGTCAAGCGGTGGAGGCCATCGCGGCGATCACCGCGCGGATCCGCGAGATCAACGGCGTGGCGGCCTCGATCGCGGCGGCCGTCGAGGAACAGGGTGCGGCAACCCAGGAGATCGTCCGCAACGTCGGGGAGGCGGCTGTCGGCACCGGCGAGGTCACCACCACCATCACCGGGGTCGCGCAGGCGGCCGAGAGCACCGGTCTGGCCGCCGGCCAGGTTCTCGACGCGGCCTCCGCCCTGTCGGACCAGTCCGACCGCCTGACCGCGGAGGTCGGGCGGTTTCTGGCGAGCGTCCGCGTTTCCTACGCGGTCTCCGCCGCGCAGGTCGCGCTGGTCCGGGACAGTTTCGAGACGGTGCAGACGCTGGGCGATGCCGTGGCGGACCTGTTCTACGGACGCCTGTTCGACATCGCGCCGCAGGTCCGGTCGCTCTTCCCGGACGACATGACCGCGCAGAAGCGGAAGCTCGTCGCCATGCTGGCGCTGGCGGTGTCCAACCTCGACAAGCCCGAGGCCCTGGTCGCGACCGTGCGCGATCTCGGGGACCGGCACGCCGGCTACGGCGCGCTGCAGGCGCACTACGAGCCGGTCGGCGCGGCCCTGATCTGGACGCTGGAACAGGAGCTCGGCCCGGACTTCACGCCGGAACTCCGGGAGGCCTGGGTCGAGACCTACCGGGTCATCACCGGCCTGATGACGATGGCCGGAACCGCGAAGGCCGCGTGATCCGGCCCGACGTCAGGCGACGCGATCCGAGAAGATCGCCTTCCTGACCACGGCGTGGACGCCCCAGTTGCCGTCCACGACCTGCGTGATCCCGAAATCGACCGCCACCGACATCAGCGAGATGGCCTCGTCCTCGGTGAGGCCCTTCGCGTGCATCAGGAACTGGCGCATCTTCCGGAAGGCGTCGCGCATGGCGAGGTCGATGGAGGACTTCTGGAAGATCGCGCTCTGGGCGTCCGGACCGAGGTCGCGCAGGTAGTTCGGGTAGCTGAAGCCGGACAGCACCCAGTCGTCCCGGGTCTCGATCATCGGGAAGTCGAGGGCCTCCAGCGGCGTGCCGGGCAGGTCGGCCTTCTTGTGCAGGATGAACTGGAAGGTTCCGGTGAGCGAGCACTCGATCGCGGTGCCGCACAACTCGGAATCGCCCTGGCTGGCGTGGGGGTCGCCCACCGAGAACAGGGCGCCCGGCACCGCCACCGGGTAGTACAGCGTCGCGCCCTTGCCGATCCGCCAGTTGTCGATGTTGCCGCCGGTGTAGCTCGGCGGGATCGTGTTGACCCGGTCGGCCTCGGCGGGCGCGACGCCCATCGTGCCGAAATGCGGCCGGATCGGCACACGGATGCCCTTGAGGACCTCGAAGGTCTTCTGCGTCTTGGAATGATCGACCGGCAGGCCGGGATAGTCGATGGTCGGGTGAGAGACGCCGAACGGGTCGGTGACGCCCGGCCAGCGGAAACTGTAGACCGCCCGGGCCCAGTCGCGCTCGCCGGTGGCGTCGACCTCGTAGATGGTCACGACCTCCCGGGGCTTATCGCCGGTGATCAGGTCGTTGTAGTGGTAGCCCCACCACGCCGCCGCGTTGCTGCCGAAGGCCAGTCCCTTGTACTTGGGATTGGCGCAGGGGCGGGGAGCGACGTCGAGGATGCGCACCTCCAGGACATCGCCGGGCTCGGCGCCGCGGATCGCCACCGGGCCGGTGCAGATATGCACGCCGAGGCCGCCGCCGGGGCCGATCTTGGCGTCCATGGCGCCGGCACCGCGGGGCGAGACGCCCATCTTGTCCTTCGTCCAGAGATAGACACTCTCGGCGCCCGGATCGCCCTGGATCATCCGCTCGGCGTCGTCGCTCGCCTGATGCGTGAGCGTCTCGATCGTGACGAAATCGCCCGAACCGATCTCGACCTTGGGCTTGAGGCTGCGGCTGAAGAAGCCCCAGTGGACGGTCTCGGCATTCGCCGGCAGGTGGTAATGCGCCGTGGCGGCGATCTTGGCCCCGCTCGCCTGGGCCAGGGCCGGGCTCACCAGCGACGGGCCGCCGGCCGCGAGGGCCGCAGCGGCGGCGCCGGTCGCCGCGAAGCCGCTCTTCAGGAAGGCGCGCCGCTCAGGCTCCAGATCCCGCCGGAACCGGCGGCGGTGCTCCTCGAAGGCGTGGCAGGTTGGATCGTCGCCCGCGCACATCGCGTCGTCTCCCGGTGATTTCGTGGCACCGGGACCGGAAAGCAAATCGACGGCCACGCTCGCGGCCGCCGACGGGCACGCCTCATTCCGAGATCATGCCGACACCGCGCTCCTCGGCTCGCGGGGCGGCCTCGTCCGCCTGGGCCTCGACCACGGCGGCGGCCGTGACATTGACGATGCCGCGCGCCGTCACCGACGGCGTCAGGATGTGGGCGGGCTTGGCCGGACCGATCAGGAGTGGGCCGACCGGCAGGGCGTCCGCCAGCACCTTCGCGAACTGGAAGGCGATGTTGGCCGCGTCGAGGTTCGGGAAGATCAGGACGTTGGCCGCGCCCTTGAGGCGGGAGCCGGGCAGCACGCGCTCGCGCACCATCTCGTTGAGGGCCGAATCCGCCTGCATCTCGCCGTCGACCTGCAGCTCGGGATCCCGCGCGTGCAGGAGCGCGAGGGCGTCGCGCATCTTCATCGCGGAGGGCGAATCCGACTGGCCGAAATCCGAGTGGCTGAGCAGCGCGATCTTCGGCGTCATCCCGAAGCGGCTGACATGGCTGGCGCAGGCCTGCGCCACGTCGGCGATCTCCTCGGCGGTCGGGTTCTGGCGGACATGGGTGTCGGCCAGGAAGTAGGCGCCGTTATGCGTCACGACGAGGCTCATCGCGGCGCACTGCTCCACGCCGGGGGCGAGCCCGATCACGTCGCGGATGATGCGCAGCCGCGTCTCGAACCGGCCCTCGAGGCCGCAGATCAGCGCGTCGGCCTCGCCGCGGCGGACCGCGATGGCGCCGATCACCGTGCTGTTGGTGCGCACCAGGGTGCGCGCCGCGTCGGGGGTGATGCCCCGGCGACCCGCCACCTCCAGATAGGTCTGCACGTAGGCGCGGTAGCGGGGATCGTCCTCGGGATCGATCAGCTCGAAGTCGCGGCCGTGCTCGATCGACAGGCCGAAGCGCTTCAGCCGGGTCTCCACGACCCGCGGCCGGCCGACCAGGATCGGGAAGGCGACCTTGTCCTCGACGATCGCCTGGACGGCGCGGAGCACGCGCTCGTCCTCGCCCTCGGCGTAGATCACGCGCTTGGGCTCGGCCTTCGCCTTCGAGAACAGGGGCTTCATGATCAGGCCGGACCGGTGCACGAACCGGTCGAGGCTCTCGACGTAGGCGTCGAGATCCGGGAGCGGCCGGCCGGCGACGCCCGAATCCATCGCGGCCTTGGCCACGGCCGGGGCGATGCGCAGGATCAGGCGCGGGTCGAACGGGCTCGGGATCAGGGATTTCGGCCCGAACGGCCGGGCCTCGCCGCCGTAGGCGCGGGCGACCACGTCGGAGGTCGTCTCGTGGGCCAGGCCCGCGATCGCCTTCACGGCCGCCTTCTTCATCTCCTCGTTGATCTTGTGGGCGCCGACATCGAGCGCGCCGCGGAAGATGTAGGGGAAGCACAGGACGTTGTTGACCTGGTTCGGGAAGTCCGACCGGCCGGTGCAGATCATCGCGTCCGGCCGCTCCTTCTCGGCCAGGTCCGGCATGATCTCCGGATAGGGGTTGGCGAGCGCCATGATCAGCGGCTTCTCGGCCATCTCCTTCAGGTACTCGGGCTTGAGCACGCCGCCGGCCGACAGGCCGATGAACACGTCCGCCCCCGGGATCACCTCGGCGAGCGTCCGCTTGTCGGTCTCCTGCGCGTAGACGTCCTTCCAGCGGTCCATCAGCTCGGGGCGGCCCTTGTAGACGACGCCCTTGATGTCGGTGACCGTGATGTTCTCGCGGGTCGCGCCGAGCGACACGAGCAGGTTGAGGCAGGCGAGGGCCGCCGCGCCGGCACCGGACGTGACGATCCGGACGTCGGACAGATTCTTGCCGGCGAGTTCCAGGCCGTTGAGGACGGCCGCCGCCACGATGATCGCTGTGCCGTGCTGATCGTCGTGGAAGACCGGGATGTTCATCCGGGCCCGGCACTGCTCCTCGACCTCGAAGCACTCGGGCGCCTTGATGTCCTCCAGGTTGATGCCGCCGAAGGTCGGCTCGAGGGCGCAGACCACGTCGACGAGCTTGGACACGTCCTTCTGGTCGACCTCGATGTCGAAGACGTCGATGCCGGCGAATTTCTTGAACAGGACGGCCTTGCCCTCCATCACGGGCTTCGAGGCCAGCGGGCCGATATCGCCCAGGCCCAGCACGGCCGTGCCGTTGGAGAGCACCGCCACGAGGTTCTGGCGGATCGTGAGCTCGGCGGCCTGCTGCGGGTCGTCGTGGATCGCCATGCAGGCGGCGGCGACGCCGGGCGAGTAGGCCAGGGCGAGGTCGCGCTGGTTGCCGAGCGGCTTGGTCGCCTGGATCTCCAGCTTCCCGGGCTTGGGCAGGCGGTGGTAGACGAGCGCCCCGGCCTTGAGGTCCTCGGACATGTTATCGGCCATCGCCCACGCTCCCGCTCACCTTCTTCACCGAGGACGACGCGGCCGCGCATCGCGCAGGCTCGCGTCATGACCGGTCTGTTGCACCGGCTGCGCAGGGGGCGCAACCCGCACAACGAGACCCGGATCCACCTTGCCAAGCTGGCGAGGACCTACGGCTTCTCCATAGGCGCTTATTCGTACGGGCGTCCAAAAGTCCGCTTCCCGGAGAGCGGACGGCGGCTGACGATCGGCCGCTATTGTTCCATCGCCGACAAGGTCGAGATCCTGCTCGGCGGCGATCATCGCCTCGACTGGGCGTCGACCTACCCGTTCGCCGCGATGCGCGGCCTGTTCCCGGACGCCGATGCGCCGGAGGATTACCACGCCTCCCGGGGCGACGTGGTGATCGGCAACGATGTCTGGCTGGGATCAGGCTGCATGATCCTGTCGGGCGTGACGGTCGGCCACGGCGCCGTGGTGGCCGCCCGCGCCGTGGTGACCCGCGACGTGCCGGCCTACACCGTCGTAGCCGGCAACCCGGCCCGGGTCGTGCGCCGCCGCTTCGACGCGGCGACCGCCGAGGCGCTCGTGGGGTCGGCGTGGTGGGACCTGCCGCACGATGCGGTGACGCGGCTCGTGCCGCTGCTCCAGAGCGGGCGGATCACGGACCTGCTCGCGGCGTTGCGCGCCGGCGCGGTTTCCCGTACCGGCGGGGCCCATCACGAAGACCATCCGAGATCCGGACGATGACCGACACCCCCCCTGACCGCCTCGCCTCCAACCCGAACAGCCCGTTCTACGACGAGAAGGTGCTGGAGCGCGGGGTCGGTGTCCGGTTCAAGGGCGTCGAGAAGACCAACGTCGAGGAGTACTGCGTGAGCGAGGGCTGGGTCCGGCTCTCGGCCGGCAAGGCTCTCGACCGGGCCGGCAATCCGATGACGGTGAAGCTGAAGGGCACCGTGGAGCCCTATTTCCGCGACCCCGCCGCGGACGCCTGATCCGCCACCCGCGCCAGCGCGGCCTCGAAGTTCCGGACGGCCTCCCGGACGAGCTTCCCGACCCGATCCGGCGAGCGCGGCCCGTCGATGACGAGGCTCGCGAGGATGTCGGAGCGGCGGGCACGCTGCTTGGCGGTGCGCGCGTGGTTCGAGACGCGCAGGTGCCAGGCGCAGTCCGGTCGCCGCAGGTACAGGCTGTCGCCGCGCTCGTTCCGGGCGACGATCGCGAAGCCCTGCGCCTCCAGCATCCGCGCCGCGAGACCCAGCGCCTCGAGCGGCGGGAGCGAGCTGTCGGCGGTCATGGGCCGGCCGGCTCGATCGTGCCGAGGCGGCGCCGCCCGAGCGCCCGCGCCTTGAGCGCCAGGGCCGGCCGCTCGACCCCGTACCAGGACAGGGCCGCGACCGGCAGGGTGAGGGCGAGGGCCGGCGCCAGGAGCGCGGGCCCGGAGGCAGCGGGCCACAGCGCGTTCAAGCTCTGCTGGATCGGCCAGCCGTAGAGATAGATCCCGTAGGAGAGATCGGCCGACGGGTCGCACAGGCCGCGCGCGAGGGGGCCGAGGGCTAGCCAGACCACGCCGTAGGCCTCGGCGAGGAACAGCAGGGCCGGGTAGGCCGGCGTTCGCGCGAGGGCGAAGGCGCCGAAGACCAGACAGGCGAGGGCGGCGGCCGAGACCCGCAGGCGGTCGCGCCACAGGTAGAGGCACGCGCCGGCCGCGAAGATCAGCGGCAGGCGCAGCGCCGTCTCGGTGCCCTTGGGCAGGTCGGGACCGCGGAGGCCGCAGGCGATCGACAGGGCGAGTGCCAGTCCGGCCACGATCAGGGGGGCCGACCACCGGCGCCGGAGCAGGCCGGACAGGGCGGCCGCGAGAACGCCGAGGTAGCACAGCACCTCGTATTTCAGCGTCCAGACCGTGCCGAGCGGCGCCCGGTAGGGATTGGCTTCGAAGACGCCGGGGAGGGCGGCGTTGCTCTTGAAGGTCGTCAGCGTCCCGCGGATGAACGACCATAGGGCCGGATCGCGCAGGTACTCGGCGACCGGCAGGCGCGTCAGCGCCGCCCCGAGACCCAGCGACACAACGAGGGTCGCGGCGACCAGTCCGGGCAGGATCCGCAAGGTCCGGGCGAGGGCGTAGTCCCGGATGCCGCGGCGGTCGCAGCTCATCGTGACCAGGAATCCCGACACGGCGAAGAAGCCGTTCACCGCGTGCTCGCCCAGCGTGTAGCCGGTGAGCCGGGCGAGGGGCTCGTCGCCGGCCGCGCCGGTCGCGACGCTGAACGCGTGGGACACCACGACGGCGAGAGCCAGCAGCAGCCGCAAGCCGGTGAAGCCGTTGCGCCCGCGTTCCAGCGCGGTCGCGATCGTCGGCGCGCTCATCCGGTCAGCCCCTCGCGGGCCAGCGCGGTCCGGCCCCGCAGGAAGGCGAGGGCGCCGGCGGCCGAGCCGCCGTAGCGCTCCAGTCCCGCCCGACGCAGGACCAGCCCGGACAGCAGCGCCTTCGGCACATTGGCCGCCAGCGCGGCGAGGCTCGGGTCCGCGAGGCCGTATTTCCGGCTGACATAGGCGCGCGACCACGCCTGATGCCAGCGCGCGCGAAACACCCGTCCCGGCTCGGGCGCCGACGACCGGCCGCGCCCGTGCAGCGCTTCGGCGCGGTGGACATGGATCAGCGCACGACCGCGATCGGCCACGCGCCGGCACAGGTCGTCGTCCTCGTAGAACAGGAAGATGTTCTCGTCGAAGCCGCCGAGGTCGAGGAACAGGGCGCGCGGCATCAGCAAGCAGGCCCCGGAGAGAAACGGCGCGCAGGCATCGCCCTGCGGGAGCGCGAGCCGGCCGGCGGGATTGGTCAGGTAGGGCGCGAGCAGGGACCGCGCCTGGAAGAAGAAGCGCCCGTCGGGCTCGACGAGGCGCGGGGCGAGCAGGCCCGCGTCCGGCCAGGATCGGGCCGCCTCCAGCAGGGCATCAACGGCGCCCGGCCGCAGCTCGACGTCCGGGTTGACGATGAGGACGTGCTCCGCCGTCTCGGCCGCGCGGACGCCCCGGTTGTTGGCGCGACCGTAGCCCTCGTTGCGGGCGTTGCGGATCACCTGCGCGCCCGCGGCCTCCGCGACGGACGCGGAGGCGTCCCGGCTGGCATTGTCGACCACGATCGCCGGCACGTGCTGCCCGGCCAGCGCCGCGAGGCAGCCGGGCAGCACGTCGGCGCTGTCATGCGCGACGACGATCGCGACGAGACTCGGCACCGGGCGGCGGTTCGCGCCGCCTCAGGCCTTCTTCTCGGGCAGGTTGAGCCGGATGTGCAGCTCGCGCAGCTGCTTGGGCGTCGCCTCGGAGGGCGCGCCCATCATCAGGTCCTCGGCGCGCTGGTTCATCGGGAACAGCACCACCTCGCGGATGTTCGGCTCGTTGCACAGGAGCATGACGATGCGGTCCACACCCGGCGCGATGCCGCCGTGCGGCGGGGCGCCCATGCGCAGGGCGTTCAGCATGCCGCCGAACTTCTGCTCCAGGACCTCGTGGCCGTAGCCGGCGATCGCGAAGGCCTTCTCCATCACGTCCGGACGGTGGTTGCGGATCGCGCCCGACGACAGCTCCACGCCGTTGCAGACGATGTCGTACTGGAACGCCTTGATGTCCAGGATCCGCTTGGTGTTCGCGCCGTTCTCGTCCTCGCTGGAGAGCGCGTCGAGGTCGAGCGCCAGGAACGCCTCGCGGTCGATGTTCGGCATCGAGAACGGGTTGTGGGAGAAGTCGATCCGCTTCTCTTCCTCGCTCCACTCGTACATCGGGAAGTCGGTGATCCAGCAGAAGGCGTACTGGTCCTTGTCGCAGAGGCCCAGCTCGTCGCCGATGCGGATGCGCGCCTTGCCGGCGAGGCCGGCCGCCTTGCCCTCAGCGCCGGCCGAGAAGAACACCGCGTCGCCCGCCTTGGCACCGGCCCGCTCGGCGATCAGCGCCTGGACCTCGGCCGGGATGAACTTGGCGATCGGCCCCTTGCCGGTGAGCTGCCCGTTCTCCTCCTCGAACACGACATAGCCGAGCCCCGGCGCGCCCTCCGAACGGGCCCAGTCGTTGAGCTTGTCGAAGAACGAGCGCGACTGCGCCGCCGCACCGGTCGCCGGGATCGCTCGGACCACGCCGCCGGAAGCGATCACGCCCTTGAACGCCTTGAAGGCCACGTCCTCGCGGGCGAACAGGTCGGTGACGTCGGCGATGATCAGCGGGTTGCGCAGGTCCGGCTTGTCGACGCCGTATTTGAGCATCGAGTCCGCGTAGGTGATCCGCGGGAATTCCTTGGTGACGCGCTTGCCCTCGGCGAACTCCTCGAACACGCCGCGCAGGACCGGCTCGACCGCCTGGAACACGTCCTCCTGGGTGACGAAGCTCATCTCGATGTCGAGCTGGTAGAACTCGCCCGGCGACCGGTCGGCGCGGGCATCCTCGTCGCGGAAGCAGGGCGCGATCTGGAAGTAGCGGTCGAAGCCCGCGATCATCGTCAGCTGCTTGAACTGCTGCGGCGCCTGCGGGAGCGCGTAGAACTTGCCGGGATGGACCCGCGACGGCACGAGGTAGTCGCGCGCGCCTTCCGGGCTCGACGCGGTCAGGATCGGCGTCTGGAACTCGAAGAAGCCGCCCTCGCGCATCCGGCGGCGGAGCGAGTCGATGATCGCGCCGCGCTTCATGATGTTGGCGTGCAGCTTCTCCCGGCGCAGGTCGAGGAAGCGGTACCGGAGCCGCGTCTCCTCCGGGTACTCGAGGTCGCCGAAGACCGGCAGCGGCAGCTCGCCGGCCGGACCCAGCACCTCGAGGTCGTCGATGTAGACCTCGACCGCGCCGGTCGGCAGCTCGGCATTCTCGGTACCGGCCGGTCGCGTGCGGACGCGGCCGTCGATGCGCACGACCCATTCCGAGCGGACGGTCTCGGCGGCCTTGAAGGCCGGGGAATCGGAATCGATCACGCACTGCGTCAGGCCGTAATGGTCCCGCAGATCCACGAACAGCACGCCCCCGTGGTCGCGGATGCGGTGGCACCAGCCGGAGAGGCGGACACTCTGCCCGACGTCGGACGGGCGGAGCGCCCCGCAGGTGTGGGAACGGTAACGGTGCATGACGGGCTTCTTCTGTGGGAAGGCCGGCACCATTCACGCGAGGCCCCCCAAGTCAAGCGCGGGGCGCGCAGAACGGCGCCGAAAGCCGCGCGCGACTCGCCCGCCGGCCTACCGGAAGAGGCTCCCGATCCCCATATGAACTCCATGAACGACAACGTCTTTTTCGATCTGGAGCGGCCCGCTAAGCCGGCGCCCGAACGCGTCCCCGCCGGGTGGCGGACGCTGCCCCTCGAGGGCCGTTTCGACCTCGTCTACGAGGACGCGACCGGGGCCTGGAGCAACCGGTCCCTCGAGGCGCGCGAGCTCAGGCTCGGTCCCGGCCGGACGCTTCTCGGCGGCATCGACGCCCGGCGCGGCGGCTATCGCGGGTTCCGCGTCGACCGGATCCGGCGTCTCGTCGATCGGGCCACCGGCGAGCGCATCGAGACTGGCATCCTCGACCGCCTGCTGGGCCGCGCCGAGGCGCAGCGCCGTGCCGACGCGCTGCGGATCCGCCGGCAGGCCCGGGCGCGCCGGAAGGCGGCGGTCGCGGCCGTGGCGTGACCGCGGTCGCCGAGCCGCGCGTGAAAGCGCGAAAGATGGGGACCTGCGAAGCCGCGTCTCCCCATGTCCGCCGCGGTTGCGTATAGCCGGTGCATGGACCTGATCACCACCACTGACGCGCTGCGCCAGATCTGCACACGTCTCGCCGAGCAGCCCTTCGTGACCGTCGACACGGAGTTCATGCGTGAGACGACGTATTATCCGAAACTGTGCCTGATCCAGATGGCGGCACCGGACGGGACCGCCGTCCTGGTCGACCCGCTGGCGCCCGGGATCGACCTGGATCCGTTCATCGCGCTCATGGCCGACGAGCGCACCGTCAAGGTGTTCCATTCCGCCCGTCAGGACCTGGAGATCATCTGGCTGATCGGCGGGATCCTGCCACACCCGTTCTTCGACACGCAGGTCGCCGCCATGGTCTGCGGCTACGGCGACTCCGTCTCGTACGAGCAGCTCGTCAACGACGTCGCCAAGGCCAAGATCGACAAGTCGTCCCGCTTCACCGACTGGTCGCGGCGGCCGCTGTCGGAGGCGCAGCTGACCTACGCGCTGTCCGACGTCACCCACTTGGTGAAGATCTACGAGGTCCTCGTCGCCGAGTTGCTGCGGACAGACCGCGGCGCCTGGCTCGACGAGGAGATGGCGGTGCTGACCTCGCCGGAGACCTACCGCGCCGATCCCGCCCAGGCGTGGCGCCGCCTCTCCGGCCGGATGCGCAAGCCGCGCGAGATCGCCGTGCTGATGGAGGTGGCGGCTTGGCGCGAGAGCGAGGCGCAGACGCGCAACGTCCCGCGCGGGCGCGTCCTGAAGGATGAGGCGGTCATCGACATCGCGTCGGCGGCGCCGCGGAGCGCCGAGGCGCTCGGGCGCCTGCGGACGATCCCGGCGGGCTTCGAGCGGTCCCGGACGGGGGCCGACATCGTCGCCGCCGTCGAGCGCGGCCTCGCCCGCGACACCAGCGCTGTCCGGATGCCCGAGCGCGTGCGGCGGAGCGGCGGCAACGGCGCGATCGTCGAGCTGCTGAAGGTCCTGCTGAAGGCGGTCTGCGAGGCCGAGGGCGTCGCGCCCAAGATCATCGCCACGGTCGACGACCTGGAAGCCGTCGCTGACGACGATGCCGCCGAGGTACCGGCGCTGCAGGGGTGGCGTCGGACGCTGTTCGGGGAGAAGGCGCTGGCGCTGAAGCAGGGCCGGCTGGCGCTGTCGGTCGAGTCGGGCCGGATCGTGGTCCGCCCTCTCGAGGCCGAGCCCGCGGCCGCCGGCGCCGACGCGAACGGATGACGCCGGGGCGACGCTGACGGCACAAACTCCGCGGTCGGGCGTGACTCGCCGCAGGTCCGGGATTAAATGGCAATTGGATTGCCGCTTAATCCCGCCCCTGCGTCCCGCGTATGTTCGAGCCGAACGAGATTTTGAAGACGCTGACCGGGCGCGGTCTCGTATCGGCTGAAGGGTGCGAGTCCGTGCGCGTCCGCTACCGGGTTGTCATCGAGCGGCGCGAGGGCGGCGTCGTCGCTTACGGCAACCTCTACGGCAGCTACGCGGGCCTGCGACCGGTCTGGCTCGAGCCGGATGCCCAACTCCGCCTGTCCAGTGGCCGGCGCCTCAACATTTCCGTGACCGATCTGATCGGCGACGTCGCCGACTTCGAGAGCACCGGGCCGGTCGGGGCGCTCTGACGCCGCCGGGGACCTTCCGCGGGATCCCGGACGGCGTCACGGATCGGTGCGCGCGTCCCGGAAGCGATTCTTAAGAATGGGACGATTCGGCAATTTGTCGCGCGCGAACCCTACCGAACGGGAGGGGATCCTCAAAAAAATCGGATGCGGCGACTGGGCGCACGACCGGGTTTTGGGAAAATTCGGCAACGAATAGCCACCGAAGCGTCTCGCAGTGCGGTCTAGCGGGGGGCCTCCGCCGAGGGCGACCGATGCCCCTGCGACCCTCGTCCGCGCGGACGACGCATGCTCAGGCCCAGCAAAGCTCGTTCGTGTGCAAGGTCTGCATGGGACACGCACACGTGCCCGTGAGATCGGGGCGAGACGACCGAAGAACGCTTGTGCGTCGCAACATTTCTTTTCGCAAAAGCATGACATCGGCGGGGCCTGTGTCACCCGAAAAGAAGCTTTCACCGTGTGCCCACAGGCGCGGAACAGCGAGTTGACGGCGCTCAAAAATCTCTTAAGGTCCGGGCAAGCCTCGGTTTCGAGGGAGCCGCCTCAGGGATGGCGGTTCCTGGCTAGGGGATCAGTAGATCTCCTCGAAGTCCACTATGCCCGCTACCGAGGCGTCCATCCCTGTCGCAAACAGTCAGGTCGGAGTCCGAGCGACGCCACTCTCGTCGCGCGCCGCGAGAACTCTCAAGACTTGTCGGAGGAACCCATGAGAGCGGTACATCTCCTTGCGCTCGGCGCAGGTGTCGCGGCCGTCGCCGCGCCGGCGCTGGCCAATGAAAGCGTCATGAAGGGCATCGCCAACCCGGCGGAACAGGTTCTTCAGACGGTGGACTACGCGAATACGCGTTACTCGAAGCTCGACCAGATCAACGCCAAGAACGTCAAGGACCTGCAGGTCGCCTGGACGTTCTCGACCGGCGTGCTGCGCGGCCACGAGGGCTCGCCGCTCGTCGTCGGCAACGTGATGTACGTGCACACGCCGTTCCCGAACATCGTGTACGCCCTCGACCTCGACCACGAGGCGAAGATCCTCTGGAAGTACGAGCCGAAGCAGGATCCGTCCGTGATCCCGGTCATGTGCTGTGACACGGTCAATCGTGGCCTGGCCTACGCCGACGGCGCCATCCTCCTGCATCAGGCCGACACCACCCTCGTGTCGCTCGACGCCAAGACCGGCAAGGTCAACTGGTCGGTCGTGAACGGCGACCCGAAGAAGGGCGAGACCAACACCGCGACGGTTCTGCCGGTCAAGGACAAGGTCATCGTCGGCATCTCGGGCGGCGAGTTCGGCGTGCAGTGCCACGTCACCGCCTACGACCTGAAGACCGGCAAGAAGGTGTGGCGCGGCTACTCCGAGGGCCCGGACGATCAGCTGATCGTCGACCCGGAGAAGACCACCTCGCTCGGCAAGCCGATCGGCAAGGACTCCTCGCTGAAGACCTGGGAAGGCGATCAGTGGAAGACTGGCGGCGGCTGCACCTGGGGCTGGTTCTCGTACGACCCCAAGCTCGACCTGATGTACTACGGCTCGGGCAACCCCTCGACCTGGAACCCCAAGCAGCGTCCGGGCGACAACAAGTGGTCCATGACCATCTGGGCGCGTAACCCGGACACCGGCATGGCCAAGTGGGTCTACCAGATGACCCCCCACGACGAGTGGGACTATGACGGCATCAACGAGATGATCCTCACGGATCAGAAGATCGACGGCAAGGAGCAGCCGCTCCTGACGCACTTCGACCGTAACGGCTTCGGCTACACGCTGAACCGCGCCACGGGCGAGCTGCTGGTCGCCGAGAAGTTCGACCCGGCCGTCAACTGGGCGACCAAGGTCGACATGGACAAGGGCTCGAAGAACTACGGCCGTCCGCTGGTCGTGTCGAAGTACTCGACCGAGCAGAACGGTGAGGACACCAACTCCAAGGGCATCTGCCCGGCGGCGCTGGGCACCAAGGATCAGCAGCCTGCGGCCTTCTCGCCGAAGACCAACCTGTTCTACGTGCCCACCAACCACGTCTGCATGGACTACGAGCCGTTCCGGGTGACCTACACCCCGGGCCAGCCCTACGTCGGTGCGACCCTCTCGATGTACCCGGCCCCGAACTCGCACGGCGGCATGGGCAACTTCATCGCGTGGGACGGCGTCAACGGCAAGATCAAGTGGTCCAACCCCGAGCAGTTCTCGGTGTGGTCCGGTGCTCTGGCCACCGCTGGCGACGTCGTGTTCTACGGCACGCTTGAGGGCTACCTGAAGGCGGTCGACGACAAGACCGGCAAGGAGCTGTTCAAGTTCAAGACCCCGTCGGGCATCATCGGCAACGTGATGACCTACCAGCACAAGGGCAAGCAGTACGTGGGCGTCCTGTCGGGCGTCGGCGGCTGGGCCGGCATCGGCCTCGCGGCCGGCCTGACCGACCCGAATGCCGGTCTCGGCGCGGTGGGCGGCTACGCGGCTCTGTCGCAGTACACCAACCTCGGCGGTCAGCTGACGGTCTTCGCCCTGCCGAACTAATCGGCCGCAGGGTTTGACGTGAAAAACGGTGCCGGCGCGGGTTCCCGCGCCGGCACCCTTGTGATTAGACTTTCTCGCAAGAGGCTGCGGCTCGGAGGGAGACGAAGAGCCTCGATCCAGGGAGACACATGCGTTGCTCAACCTCAGCAAGATCGTAACGCGGCCGGTTATCGCCGCCCTCGCCCTAGCGACCGTCTCGACGGTTGCCGTACATGCTGAGGATGCCAAGCCTGCCGACCCCAAGCTCGCCAATTCGCTGAACGCGAACGACAAGACCGCCGAGCAGGATCCCAAGCTGCTGAAGCAGGATGCTGCCGTGAAGGTCGACGACGGCAAGTATTTCGATGCCGAAGGCCACCCGACGTTCCACGTGACCCAGGACGGCAAGATGCTCGACTGGTACACGTACTCGGGCTACCGCCGGTATCACGCCGAGTGCCACGTCTGCCACGGTCCGGACGGCATGGGCTCGACCTACGCGCCGGCGCTCAAGGACTCGCTGAAGCACCTCTCCTACGAGGAGTTCATCGGCATCCTGGCGGGCGGCAAGCAGGACGTGAACGCCGCCGAACAGAAGGTCATGCCGGCCTTCGGCGACAACAAGAACGTCATGTGCTACTCGGACGACCTCTACGTCTACCTCAAGGCGCGCGCCGCCGGAGCGATCGGGCGTATCCGTCCCTCGGAGCACGAGGACAAGCCTGACACCGCCAAGAAGGCGGAGAAGGAATGCATGGGCGGCTGATGTCGTCTCTTGCCCGGATCGCCATTCTCTGCGCCCTGACACTGACCGGGGCGCAGGGGGCTCTCGCCCAGCATCTGCCGGATACCGTCACCACGGACGTGCTGCGCGTCTGCGGTGATCCGGGCAACATGCCGTTCTCCGAACGCAAGGAGGACGGCTTCGAGAACAAGATCGCGGCGATCATCGCCGACGAACTGAAGATCAAGGTCCGCTATTACTGGTTGACCCAGGGACCCGGCTTCGTGCGCAACACGCTCGGAACCGGCCTCTGCGACGTCATCATGGGCCAGGCCTTCGGCAGCGACCTCGTCCAGACCACCAATCCCTACTACCGCTCCGCCTACACGCTGGTCACCCGCGCCGGTGAGCTCGATGGCGTGACGGCCCTCGACGACCCGCGCCTGAAGGGCAAGAGCATCGGCGTGATCGCCGGGACGCCGCCCGTCAACCGGATGGGCGAAGTCGGCCTCGTCTCGGCCATGAAGGCCTACGCGCCCTACCAGCTCGATCCGTCGCGGAAGTACCAGACGGTCAGCGCGGAGATCATCGCGGCGCTGGCCGCCAAGGAGATCGACGCGGCCGTCCTCTGGGGTCCGGCCGCGGGCTGGCTCGCCAAGCAGTCCGGCACGCCCATGAGCGTCGTGCCGCTGCTCAAGGAGCCGGAGCGTCCGCCGATGGCGTACCGGATCGCCATGGGTGTCCGGATCGGCGAGAACGACTGGAAGCGCTCGCTGAACACCATCCTGCGCAAGCGCAAGGCCGACATCGACAAGGTCCTGCGCGACTACGACGTGCCGCTCCTCGACGAGGAAGAGAACAAGCTCGTCGCCCCCGGCGAGCGCTGACGCGCCGCCGCGGGCCGTGGTCAGGCGCGCGCGATGCCGGTCCGGTCGAGCTTCGCCAGGGCATCCACCACGCGCTCGCCGCCGATGACGAGGTCCGGCGCGATCTCGGCCAGGGGAACCAGCACGAAGGCCCGCTCGCGCACGTAGCGGTGCGGCAGCACGAGGCGCGCGTCGTCGATGCTGGCACCTTCGTAGGCCAGGACATCGATGTCGATCACCCGCGGCCCCCAGCGCTCCTCGCGGATCCGGCCGAGGTCGTGCTCCACCCGCAGACAGGCGTCGAGCAGGCCGTGTGGATCCAGCTCCGTCTCTACCGCCACGGCGCCGTTGAGGAACCACGGCTGATCGGTCTTGCCCCAGGGCGGCGTCCGATAGTCGGCCGAGCGCGCCACGACGTCGATGCCCGGGATCGCCGCGAGGCCGGTGACCGCGCGGTCGAGCATCGCGGCCATGTCGCCGACATTGCTGCCGATGCCGAGATACGCCCTCATCGGCTCGCCCCGCGGCGGCGCGTGATCGCGACGCCGACGCTGTCCAGGATGGCGGGGACGGGCGCGCTCGGCTTGTCGACCTGCACGGTGATCGCCGCGACGCGCGCGAAGCGCGCTAGGATCTCCGCCGCGACCGTCTCGGCCAGGGCCTCGATCAGGTTGAACCGGCGCGCGGTGGCGATCTCGACGGCCACCGCCGTGAGATCCGCGTAGCTCACCGTGCCGGCCACGTCGTCGGAGCGTCCCGCCGGGCCGAGATCGAGTTCGGCTTCCAGGGAGATGTAGAATCGCTGGCCGAGCACCGCCTCCTCGGCCAGCACGCCGTGCCGGCCGAACACGGCGATCCGGGTGACGCGGATCAGGTCGCCCGCCATGCTCAGCGCGCCTCCGGCCGCATCACGGCGTCGACGACACGCATCGCGTCGATATGCGCCGCGACGTCGTGCACGCGCACGATGTCGGCCCCGAGGGTCGCCGCGACGGCGTGGGCGGCGAGGGACCCGTGCAGGCGGTCCGTCGGACGGGTCTCGCGGTCGTGCAGGCGGCCGAGGAGCGACTTGCGGGACACGCCGACCAAGACCGGGAATCCGAGGGCGCGGATCTCGGGCAGCCGGCGCAGCGCCTCGAGATGCTGATTCCAGGTCTTGCCGAAGCCGACCCCCGGGTCGAGCACGATCTCCGAATCGGCGAGACCCGCGCGGTGGGCGATCGCCAGCGATCGCTCGAAGAAGGCCAGCATGTCGGCGACGATGTCGAGATCCGGCTCAATCGTCTCGCGGTTGTGCATGATGATGACCGGTGCGCCGTGCGCGGCCGCCACGGTGGCGATGTCGGGCTCGCGCTGGAGGCCCCAGACGTCGTTGACGATCCGCGCGCCCGCCTCCAGCGCGACGCGCGCGGTCGAGGCCTTGTAGGTGTCGATGGAGATCGGCACCGGCAGCCGCGGCGCCACGGCCCGGATGACCGGCACGACGCGGGCCTGCTCCTCCTCGGCGGGGACAGGAACGTGGCCGGGCCGCGTCGATTCCCCCCCGACGTCGAGGATCGCCGCCCCCTCAGCGACCAGCCGTTCGGCCTGGGTCACCGCCTCGGCCTCCCCGGCGAAGAGGCCGCCATCCGAGAAGGAATCGGGCGTGACGTTGAGGATGCCCATGACCAGCGTGCGGCCGCCGAGGGCGGGCAGCAGGTCGGACAGGCGGGAGGAGGGGGTCACAGGCGGGTCCCGTTCACGAACGCGGTTCGGGAGCCGGTGTGCGCGAATCGGGAGGCCGGCGCAACGCCGGCCTCGCCGTTCGATTCAGCCGCGATAGCAGCGGATCTCGGCCTCGGCCTGGGCGCGGCGCAGCTCCGCGACCTTGTCGTCGAAGATCTTGGTCGACTTGAACTCGTTCGCCCGGTTGCCGATCCCCTGTCGCATCGAGAGCACCGTGCTCGCCTGGACGTACTTATCGTACGGCAGGATCGCGGCGAGCTGATCCAGCGAGCACGAGCATTTCTGCAGGCTCTCGCGGGTCTGGCCGTTGGCGGCCATGCAGCCGAACACGTAGTCGACCCGCGCGTCGGTCGGGTAGTCGTTCTCCTCGGCGGCCCAGCCGGCCAGGCCCGACAGCGTCAGGGCGAGGGCGGCCAGCGCGCCCCGTTCAGCCAGCCTTCTGATCATAGCTCAGCTTCTCCTCGAGCAGTTCGCCCCCGTCCGGGCTCTTCGACGACGCCTCGATCGAGACGATCTCGCCCGGGACCGAGGGGGCGGTGACGAAGGTATAGGTCATGTCGTCCATGCCGCGCATGCGCTGCGCCATCGCGTCGCCCGCGAACGGCTTCGTGACCACGCGCCAGCCGTCGACCTCGCGGCCGCCGATATCCACTTTGGTTGGCGTCACGGTCGCCTTCTCGCGCAGGCCCTTGCGGATCGCGAGCTTGAGGTAGCGCGGGTTCGCCTCCAGCACCTTCGCGACGGCGCGCAGGTGGTTCTCCAGGAACAGCGAGACGACCGGATTACCCGACATGTCCTCGAACGGGCCGGCCGGCATCCGGTTCAGCCCGGAGAACATCACGACGCTGATATCGCGGCCCTCGGCGCTCTTCCCGGGCGTCACCTTGAGCTGAACCGTGTCCTCCAGCGGCGCCCCGAACGGGCCCTTCGAGATCCCAGAGCGACGCAGGTAATCGTAGGTCAGCGTCGAGCCCGGCGCCGTGTTCTTCATGTGCGGCTGGTCGAACAGCAGGTCCGCCGCGGAGGGCGGGGCGGCGGCGTTCGCCTGGGTGACGGTGGCGGGCTTCGGCGCGTCCTCGGCGAGGGCCGGCAGCGCGGCCAGAGCCAGCGCGACCGACGTCGCCGCGAGGCTCCTCACGACAAGACTTCTCACGAGTTCACTTCCTCCTTGAGCGGCGACCGGACGTTGCTGCCGATCGTCCGGTAGACGTAGTCGGGCGGGTTCTCGGCCGCCTCCTCGGTGGCCAGCGCCCGGACCTTGGCGTGGAGCGGCGAGAGCGAGCAGGCCGGATCCGTGGCGGCCGCGTCGCCCGCGAGCGCGAGCGCTTGGCAGCGGCAGCCGCCCCAGTCCTTCTCGCGCCGGTCGCAGGATCGACAGGGCTCCTTCATCCAGTCCGTGCCGCGATAGGCCGTGAAGGCGGGGGAGTCGCGCCAGATCTCGCCGAGGGCGTGGTCGTTGACGTTCCAGAACTCCAGCCCCGGGATCGTCTCAGCGGCGTGGCACGGCAAAACCTTGCCCTGCGGCGTGACGTTCATGAGCTTGCGGCCCCAGCCGCCCGCGCAGGCCTTCGGGTACTTCGCGTAGTAGTCGGGCACGACGAGGTCGATGACGAGCTGGCCCTTCAGGCGCTCGCGGGCCGCCTCGACGATCCGGATCGACTCGTCGACCTGCGCCTTGTCGGGCATCAGGGCGGCGCGGTTGACGTAGGCCCAGCCGTAATACTGCGTGTGCGCCACCTCGAGCCGCTTGGCGCCCATCTTCACCGCGAGATCGATGAAGCCCGCCACCTCGTGGATGTTGCCGCGGTGAATCACCGAATTCAGCGTGAGGGGCAGGCCGAGTTCGACCACCTTGGCGGCGAACTCGAACTTCTGCGGCTGCGCGTTCTTCAGGCCGCCGATCTTCTCGGCGTTCTGCGCGTCGACGCCCTGCACCGACAGCTGCACGTGGTCGAGCCCGACGTCGTAGAGCGCCTGGAGCTTCGCCAGCGCCCCGCCGACGCCGGAGGTGATCAGGTTGGAGTACAGGCCGAGATCGGCGCAGGTCTTGGTGATCTCGACGATGTCGTTGCGGGCGGTCGGCTCTCCGCCGGACAGGTGCACGTGCAGGACGCCGAGCGCCGCGGCCTCCCCGAGGACGCGCTGCCAAGTCTGCGTGTCGAGCTCGCCCGACCGGCGGTCGAGCTCCAGCGGGTTCGAGCAGTACGGGCAGCGCAGCGGGCAGCGGTGGGTCAGCTCGGCGAGCAGACCGACCGGTGCCGGCGCATCGGGGCGGTTCGGCGTCGGCGCGTTCATCGCTCGAGAACCCGTTTCTCCGCGAGGCCGTCGAGCATCACCAGGATGTCCGCCTCGATGGCGCGCGGATCGGCCGCGTAGGTCTTGCCCAGCTCGTCCGCGATGTCGGACACGCTGCGCGCGCCGTCCACCAGCTTGAGGACCGCGACGGCGTTGTCGTCGAGATCGAAGGTGCGCTCGGGGGCGAGCAGGACCCACTTCCCACGGGTCTCGTCGTTGCGCAGCCGAACGCCGCGCGGCAGCCGCGGGCGATCGCCGGCCGCCATCTTACCGCCGGACGCGCCCGGCTTGGCCTGGGACGCCTCGGACACGAGACCCTCGCCGGGCTGCCAGGCGTCCGGGGGGACCATGCCGGGGGCGACATAGGCGAAGTACAGGGCGTCGAGCTGCGTCCAGAGCACGGTGCACTTGAACGTCAGCGCCGCCATCGCCTGCCGCTGTAGCTCCGGGGTCGTGGCGTGCTGCTTGACGTAGTCCAGGGCGAAGTCCGCATCCCGCGGCGCCTGGGTCAGGCGCTTGTCGAAGTAGGCCAGCGTGTCCTTGGTGATGAAGTCGTAGTTCTTCAGCATCCCGGCCACGCGCTCGGAGATGATCGTCGGCGAGAACATCTCGGTCAGCGAGGAGGCGATCGCCTCCAGGAGCGTCCGCTCGGAGACGAAGTGGACGTAGGCCTCCACCGAGAACTTCGTGGCCGAGAGGATGCCGCGGGTGGACAGGACGTAGTCGCGGTCGAAGCCGACGCCCTCCGCCAGCTTGAGCCAGCGCTCGATGCCGCCGTCACCCTCGTGGTCGCCGTCGTGGTCGACGATGCGCTGGCGCCAGATCCGCCGCAGCGACGCGTCGGTCATGCGGGCCAGCACGGCCGCGTCCTTCACCGGGATCATCGCCTGGTAGTAGTAGCGATTCAGGGCCCAGGCCCGGACCTGATCCTTCGACAGCTTGCCGTCGTGCAGCAGCCGGTGGAACGGGTGCAGGTTGTGGTAGCGGCGCGCGCCGATATCGCGCAGGGCCGCCTCCAGCTCCTCGGGACTCAGGAGACGCTGACTGTCGGCGGTGTCCGGGGTCGGGAAGATGGCGTTCATGGCGTGTCCGGCGTCCGTTCTCGACCTGCGTTTCCTGTATCCTGATCCCGCCCTCGTCTGTGGGGCGAATGTCCGGGCTCAGGGACGATATAGTGCCGGCAACCGACGGGCCCAACCGTCGGTCGCCTGCGGACCGCCCGTTCGCGGCGCCGATGCCTGCGGCACAGGGCCCTGATCGTCGTCGTGCCGACCTGACCAGGAAGTGCCGATCATCGAGCCTCGGGTGCGACCGGACTTCGACCTCAGCCCTCGTTCGAGGCTCGCCCGCGCGGGCCCTTCCCGGTGGGGTCCGGGTCGGGGATCCCGACCGCGCACCGCCTACAGCGACAGACTCAGCCCGTCGTGCGCCACGGTCCAGCCGGCCGCCTCGACATCCACCCGCTCCGGCGATCCTTCGACCAGCACCGGGTTGGTGTTGTTGATGTGCACGAAGACGCGCCGCCCGATCTCGACCGCCGCCAAGGCGTCGATCGAGCCGTTCGCGCCGCGCATCGGCACGTGACCCATGCGCCACCCGGTCTTGGTACCGACGCCGGCCCGGATCATGTCGTCATCGTGCAGGACGGTTCCGTCGAACAGCAGAGCGTCGACGCCCGCGATCCGCGCGCGCAGACCGTCCGTCACCCGGGCACAACCGGGAATGTAGGCGAGGCGGCGGCCGCCGGCCTCGATCAAGGCCCCGACGGTGGTCTCGGTCTCGCCACCGATCTCCATCGTCTCGTCCTCCAGCCAGAGCGGCACCTTGCCGGGCACCGGGAAGAGGGTGACCGACAGGCCGGGCAGGGGCTCGAAGCGCTGGTCCATGCCGATCGGCTGCCGGGCGACGACGCCCTCGGCCATCACGTCGAAGACGCGGTTGGCATTGACGGAGTCGAGGATCCCGCGCGTGCCGTAGAGCGTGTAGGGCTGACCTTCGCGCAGGGTCAGGAGACCCGCGACATGGTCGACGTCGCCGTTGGTCAGGAGAACCGCGCGGATCGGCGAGTGGCGCAGGCCCTCGCGCGGATGCATCTGCGGATTGTCGAAGAGCTGTTGCCGGATATCCGGCGAGGCGTTGATCAGCAGCCAATCCGACCCGTCCGCGGAGACCGCGATGCTCGACTGGGTCCGGGGCCGCACCCGGTCCGGTTCGGACCGCGCCAGCGTGCAGATGGGGCAGCGGCAATTCCACTGGGGAAGGCCGCCGCCGGCCGCGGAACCGAGGATCACGACGCGCATGGTGCGGCTCCCGAGATCCCCGGCCCGTAAAACTCAGTTGAAGGTGTCGATCTCGGCCGACTCGTAGCTCGTCACTTCCATGCCGACGCAGATCTCGGACACGATCGGGGCAGCCCACTTCATGGTGTTTCTCCTCAGGCGATATCATCACCGCGTGTCGCGCGGATCCTAAGAGGACCCTAAGACACTGATGGCGCTCTCATTTCCGGCGCGAGAGAGGTATCGACGATTCACGCGCGGGCTTCAAGCACTAAGTTGCCGGATCCTCCCAAATTTTTCGTGAGAGACTTCCTAAGCGTCCAGAAACCATCACGAAACAGGCGACCCTGCGACTAAAGTACAGTGGCTCACTGGCGGAAGTCGGGACCGCGCAGTTCGAGCATGAATCCTTTGCCGCGCACGGTGACGAGGCCCGGCCCGCCGTAGCGCACGAAATCGGCCATCTTGGAGCGCAGGTAGCCGATATAGACGTCGACCACGTTGAGGGAGAGCCCGCCCTGGCTGGCCCAGAGCCGGTCGAAGATGTCGGCGCGGGAGACCGGCTTGCCGATATTCTCCATCAGCATGGCGAGCAGGTCGGCCTCGCGGGGCGTGAGGCGGGCGCTGGCCTCGCCGCAGCTCGCTTGCCGGGTCTCGAGGTCGAGCATCAGCTTGCCGGCGGTGATGCGCGAGCGCGGCGCCTCCGCCTGCTCGCGCCGCATCAGATGGGTCCGCAGGCGGGCGACCAATTCGTCGAACTCGAACGGCTTGACGATGTAGTCGTCGGCGCCGAGCGCCAGGCCCTCGGCGCGGTCGCGGATCTCGTCCCGGGCCGAGAGGAACAGGATCGCTCCGGGGAAGCCGCCCTCCCGCAGGGACCGGCAGACGTCGTGGCCCGAACCGTCCGGGAGGTTGATGTCGAGGAGCACGGCGCCCGGGGCCGGATCGTGGGCGGCCTTCAGCGCTTCGTCGACGCAGGCCGCCGTCCCGACCTCGAATCCCTCGGCTTCGAGACCCCGGGCGAGGAGGCCGCGAATGTCGATATCGTCCTCGACGATCAGGATCCGCGTCATGCGGCCGACTCCTTCACCTGCGCGCCCACTCGGGCACCGACAGCAGCGCCGTCGGCCGCGCCCGTTTCCCATGCCGGATCGCAGGCCGGGATGTCCAGGGTGACCCGGGCCCCGCGTCCGTCCGGCCCGGGCCCGAGTCGGATCGTGCCGTTGTGCTGCTCTACGATCCAGCGCGCCAGGGCGAGCCCGATGCCGAACCCGGTCTCGTCCGGCCCGGCGCCCGAGCCGCGCTTGAAACGCTCGAACAGCGCCTCCTCCGAGGCACCGAAGCCGGGACCATCATCCGTGATGGTGATCCGCCCGACCGGTCCCGGACCTGCCGCCAGGGCGACCTCGACCCGGGTGAGGCCGGCGGCGTGGCGGAGCGCGTTGTCGACGAGGCTCTCGACCGTCTGGCGCATCCACTCGCGGTCGGCGAGGCTCTCGACGTCCCGGCTGCCCGGATCGAGGGTGAGACCGACCCGGCGGCGCGCCGCCTCGGAGCTCATGTTGTCCACGGCCTCCGCGAGGACTTGGGCGAGCCCCAGACGGCGCTTGTCGAACGCGATCTCGCCGGACTCCGAGCGGGCGACGCGGAGAAGGTCCTCGACGCGCAGCTTGAGGCGCTGCGCCCGCTTCTTGATCGTGGCGAAGACCGGCCCCGGATCGGCGCCCCGGGACGCGCCGCGCAGGGCGAGGTCGCACTCGCCCAGGATCACCGTCAGGGGCGTGCGCAGCTCGTGGCTGACATCGGCGAAGAAGCGGCGGCGGGACTGATCGACCGCCTCCAGCCGGGCGTTGGCGGCGCGCAGGTCGGCGGTGCGCGCCGCCACCGTGTCCTCCAGCGCCGCCCGGTCGGCCGCGACCCGCGATTCCCGCCGTGCCAGCCGGGCGGCCATGCGGTTGACGTTGGTCATCAGCAGGCCGAGCTCGTCCCGCGTGGCGACGGAGAGGCGCGTGTCGAGGGCGCCGTGGCCGATGGCGCTCGCGGCGCGGCGGACCTCCTCGATGCGCGCCAGGGTCGGCCGGGTGACGCCCCGGTACAGGATCGCCAGCAGCACCAGGGCCGCCGCCACCGCGGCCGCGGCGGCCACCCGCAGGCGCTCGGACAGCGCCCGGGCCTGCTCGGAGCCGAGCGCCATGCTGCGCCGCTCGGCCTCGATGAGGAAGGAGAGGGGCTGGCCGGTCATGGCGCCGAAGCCGTTGAGCGCGCCCTTGATCGCGTCCTGACGCCGCTCCTGATCGGTCTGGCGGCTGATCAGCGAGACCTGCCGGTCCAGCACCGCGCGGGCCGCGCGCAGCTGCGCCATCGGGCGGGTGCGCGCGGCGTACTGCATCCGGTCGGCCGGGTCGTCGCTCGGCGGGAAGCTCTTGGCGAGCGCCTCGTCCACGGTGGTCAGGGCCCGATCGGCGTTGTCGCGGGCGATCGCCATCGCCTCGGGCTGGCCGTCGGGGTTGCCGACGGTCTCCACGGCCGCGAGACCGAACTGGGTGAGGCGGCCGGACAGCTCGGCCAGCAGCTCCAGGCGCCGCTGAGCCTCGAGGGTCCGGTCGACGGTCCGCTCCGCCGCCCCGATCGCCGCCAGCGCGGCCGCGGCAGCCAGCACCACCACGATGGCGGTGCCGCCGAGCAGCAGCGCGAAGCGGACCTTCAGCGAGCGCATCGTCCCCGTCCCGCCCTCAATCCCGCTCCGCGGGCGAGCCCGAGCATGGCACCGCCGGGGCGCCGAACCAAGGTGCCGTCGAGGGCGTCGTCACAGGTCCTTCGGCAGGCTGCCCTTGGCGGCGCAGCGCCACCGCTCCACGTGCCATTCCGGATGTGCGGCCTGCCAGGTCGCGAGCGCGCTCTGCGAGTTGCGCAGGCACACGAAAGGGCTCGATTTCTCGAAGGACATCTCGATCCGGTCCTCGCGGCAGGTCGAGGGCTGGGCGACGAGACAGATCGACAGCAGCAGCAGCATGGGCGCCTCCCCGGGCTGCCGGCCTCGAGCGGGCCGGCTTGGACGGGAGAATAGGACGCGCCCACGCCCATTGCCCAGGCGACGTCAGGCCGCGACCCAGATCTCGCCCTTGGCGATCGTCGCGAGGTCGCCGGAATAGCGGCGCAGCGGCTTGCCGAGGAGGTCGGCGTGCTCGGCGCTCAGGCCGCGCAGGGCCTTGGCCAGCAGCCGCAGGAACACGAGGTCGTGCGTCCCGGTCTCCACGAAGGTCGGCGACATCCGGCCGTGGGCGCCGACGAGGAGCGTCCCGCGGCGCATGCCGAAGCCGGGGTGGTCGCCGACCACGAGCGCCGCCAGGGTGCCGGCGATCATGCGCGAGCCCGCGTACGCCCCCGCGCGCCCGGCCACGATCGTCCCGCGCCGCATCCGGTCGCCGAGATGCGCGCCGGCCGCACCGCGGATGATCAGCGTCGCGCCGTCGAGACCCGCCTTCGCGGCGTAGACCGCGCCCCCGGCATAGTCACCGGCGTCGCCCTCGACGGTGATCGTGCCGCCCGTGGCGCCGGAGGCCGCGTAGGGCCCGGCATTGCCGGTGACGATCAGGCTGCCGCCCGCCATGCCGGCCCCGAGGCGCTGGCCGACATCGCCGGTGACCCGGATCGTGCCCTCGGCCAGCGACGCGCCGACACGGTCGAGGCGCCCGTGGCCGCCCTCGATGGTCAGGGTGTCGGAACCGTCCAGCGCGACCGCGAAGCAGTCGCCGAGGCGCACGCCGGTGCGGGTCGTGCCGATCTCGAGGCGCTCGACCTCGCCCTGGGACAGGCGGCTCAGGGCGAGCGGGTTGATGTTCAGGAGGTCCAGCCGCTCGGGCGGGGCCGCGCGCAGGGTGAGGGTGCTCACGGCTCAGCCCTCCGGCTTGGCGTCGTCGCGCGCGATCAGGTCGCGCAGGTGGTAGTGGTGTCGGCCGAGATTGCCGCCGTAATTGCCGGCCGTGACGGCGATCAGGCCGTGCTTGCCGCCGATCTCGGTGGCGGCGTGCAGGCCGGCGCGCATCGAGTCGGACACGCCCTGCGAGGTGAGGGCGTCGATCACGATCTCCAAGACCACGCCGCACTCGGCCGGCAGCGCCGAGCCGGCGCGGCCCTTCAGGGTCGGGCAGTAGGCGTCGTTGGTCGAGGCCATCATGCCCTTGGTCCGGCCGCCGACCTTGGAGCCGGAGCGGACGATTCCGCCGGGGAACGGGAGGATCGCGCCCGGCACCGCCTTGGCGGCCTCGACGGCGATCTCGGCGACCTTGAGTGTCTCGGCGTGGGTGCGGCCGAGGAACAGCAGGTTGCCGCCGCCGACCGCGCCGTCGACGGCCCGGACCGCGTCCTCGCAGAGGAACTCGCCGTCCATCACCGGGATGCGCCAGTAGCGCCGGGCCTTGCCGGTGGCGTCGTGCAGGCGCTTGGCCACCGCGAAGCCGTCGCCGAAGTACCGGATCGCGCCGCCGAGCTTGATCTTGGTCGGCCCGTCGACGCCCGCGTAGCAGGCGGTGCCCGGGCAGGTGAGGATGCACTGGCCGACCCGCTTGATCAGCTGGTCCTTCAGGCCGTTCGGCTCGAAGCCGAACAGCAGGATGCGCACGCCGGGCCGCCCGTCCGGAGTCTCCTCCGGCGACAGCTCGGCGTCGATGCCGGCCTCGGCGCCGCAGCCGATGACCGAGGTGGCGAAGCCCGTCATCGTGGTCGCGGCGATCATCGCCCACTTGGCGGTGTCGTTCGTGACGATGATGGCCGTGCCGGCCACGTCGAACGCCTCCGCGAAGGTGTCGACGACCGGGATGCCGTTGAGGGTGAGGTCAGACATCGTACTTCCCGCGGCTCGCCCCGCTGATCACGCCCGGCATGGCACCGCCTCGAAAGTCTCCCGGCCCTCGCCGAAGGCCGCGTCGGGCACGGCGAAGCTGTCGAGACCCTCGCCGAACCGCTCCGTGAGGTAGGTGTCGGCGCGCTTCGCCATGGCCTTGTCGGACTCGACGGTCAGCGACAGCGTGCGACCGGCGCGCCACTCCACGACCTCGCCGTCCTCGACGATCGGCACGCCGTCCTTCAGGACGAGCTTGGCCGCGGTGAACATCGCGGTGCGGTTCGCGTCGTCGCGGTAGACCGCGACGTCGGCCCGGGCGCCGGCCCGCAGGTGGCCGCGGTCGGCGAGGCCGAGGAGCTTCGCCGGTCCGGACCGGGTCAGCTGCGCGATCTCCGAGAGCGTGTACTCGCGCTCCAGTCCCGGCAGGCTCGAGCGCTCCCCCACGACGCTCGGCAGCGTCGCGATCTCGCGGTCGCGCTCCGACTTGTCCATCAGCAGGTGGATGATGCGCGGGTACTGCGTGAACGGGCCGCCGTTCGGGTGGTCGGTGGTCAGGATCGTCCGCTCCGGGTCGGTGGAGAGCAGCATGATCTCCAGGCCGATCGCCCATTGCAGCGAGCTGGTCGGGCCCCGGGGCCGGTACAGGAACGGCACCACGCCGCCGCCCTCGGCGTCGCCCGCGTTCAGGACCCACTTCTTCGGCTTGGCGCCCTTGCGGCCGGCGAACTGGCGGAGGATGTCGAGGGACACCGTCACGGTCTGGCCGAACACGACCTGCCCGATATCGAGGGTGGCGTTCGGGTTGTCGGTGATCGCCTGGGCGATCCGCTCGGCGGCCGAGCGGAAGCCGCCGGTGCCGGGATTGGCCGGGTCGACCGCGCCGTAGGCGTAGAACTGCGCGTGGGCGAAGTGGATGCGCCGCCCCTCCGCCGCGTCGAGCGTCGCCATGAAGCTGTCGTCGGCTCCGGGCAGGCCCAGGTTGTTGCAGTGGACGTGCAGCGGGTGCGGGACGCCGATCTCCTCGACCGCGTCGAGGAGCGAGCCCATGATCTGCCGGGTCGAGAGACCGTAGCAGGGGATCTCGTCGTCGAGCGACAGGCGCAGGGCCCCGTCCTTGAAGGCGGAGGCGCCGCCCGCGTTGATGCACTTCACCCCGAGGCCGCGCGACTGGGCGACCGACAGGGCGACGAGGTCGCGCACGGCGTTGCCGCCCTGGCGCTCGCGCAGGAGCTGCAGGAGCTGGTCGTCGTTGCCCATCACGGTCAGGGCGCCGCGGTCGAGGAGCGGGATGTCGGCGAGTTCGAGCTGCGTGCCCAGCGCGTGGGTCGGCGGCATCGCCGGCTCGACGGCCGTCGTGTAGCCCATCCGCGCGTAGGTCGAGCCGATCCAGGCCGCCGCGCCGCCCGCGTGGGCGAAGGGATGGCCGTCGGGCGCCGCCTCGCTGACGTAGAGGTCCGGCAGCAGCAGCCGCGAGGTGATCACGTTGCCGCCGGCGATGTGCGAGTGCACCTCGACGCCGCCGGCCATCACCACGCAGCCGGCGGCGTCGATCACCGCGTCGGGCTCGCGGCCCGGCGGATCGACGACGCGGCCGTCCTCGATCCAGACGTCGCCCACGGAATCGCGGGACGCGGTCGGATCGACGACGCGCCCGCCCCGGATCACGCTCAGCATGCGGGTTCACTCCTCGACGCGGCCGGGCCCGTGACCAGGCGCTCCCTGAGGGCGCCCAGCACCGACGCGGCCGACGGCAGATCCGACGGCGCCGAGGCCGGCCAGAAAGTCAGCGCGGCGCGCTGCTCGTTCCACAACACGCCGCCGTGGTCGCGGCCGGGCTGGCCGACCGAGATCACCACCTCGGCGGCCTTGGCCTCACCGTCCGCGACCAGCGCGACGGAGGGGATGTTCGACAACCAGTCTGGGCGCGACACCGGGACGGCGCCGAGCCAGAGGACCGCGTCGACCTCGCCGGCGGCGACCTGCCGGGCGGCGTCGAAGCGCCAGGGATCGTGCTCGGGCACGCGGCGCCCGAAGCCGCTGCGCGGCGCCTGCCCGGTGAGCCAGGCCGAGACCGGCACCACCGCCCGGTCCTGACCGGTGCCGCCGACCGCAAGGGTGAAGCAGCGCGTCGTCTCGCTGAGCTCCATGGCGAGGCCCTGGAGCATCTCGATGCCGACCTCGCCGAGTTCGGCCGCGTCGTAGAGGAGCACGCCGTACTGCGCGGCGGCGAGCCGGGCGGCGATCTGGCCGGGCAGATCGTCGCCGGCCAGATGGCCGCGGGCGTGGGCGCGCAGCACGCCGACCGCCTCGGTCAGCCCGCCCTCGGCCGGCCAGGACAGGGACGCGGTGGCGTTGGCACCGACGGCCAGCAGGGTGCGGTCCGACCCGGCGGCGCGACCGCGGCCGGGCTTGCCGTCGACGAGGCGCTTCAGGAGCGGCGCCTGCCAGGGGGCGGCGCCGACCACCAGCACCACGTCGGCGCGCCCGACGGCCTCGGCGGGTGTCGAGGTCAGCGCCCCGACCCGGCTCAGCGCCCCGAGGTCCGCGTAGGTGCCGGCCGCGCCGGCGGTGTCGACGGAGGCGCCGATGCGCCCCGCGAGATCGTAGGCCGCGCGGATCGCGGCCACGTCGGCGCTGAGGCCGGCGATCACCGGCGCGCGCGCCTTGGCGAGCAGGGACGCGGCCGCCTCGATGGCGGTGCCCGCGTCCGTCGCGCCACCCTTCACCCAGGCTGCCATGCTCCCTCTCGCAACGTTCTTGCTTGGTTTCGGAGCGGGCGACGGCCGTAAGACCGGACGAAGCGGGTGCCCCTCGAGCCCGAGGGTTCCCCACCGAATCGGAATGGCTCATCCGCCCGGCGTGTCCGGGCAGGCGGCAAACTCGGCGCGCCGTCGCGGCCTTAGGTTTGCCTTCATCCGCGCACCGCGGCAAGGGGGTCCGGCGGCGTTGCGCGTCGGGAAGTGAATCGCGGGTATCGGTTCGCCGCCGCGCGCGGCGCCGCGACCGGGCCCCGGATCGCGGGGCATCGGCGCCGCGGGACGGCCTTGCGGTCGCTCCGGGCGGTCTGTTCTGCGCCGCCAGCGGGCACGATCCGCGCGCGCCCACGTTGCCCGGTCCGGGGACGCGTGTGAAAAGCGCGCCGCGCGGGCGCCGGACCTGCGGGATTCGAGGGAAGAGCATTGGGCGAGGTCCCCGAACGGAACGAGGCGACGGCGGACGGTACCGTGCGGGTCGAGGCGCCGGCGCGGCTGCATTTCGGCTTCCTAGACCTGCATGGCGGGCTCGGCCGGCGCTTCGGCAGCATCGGGCTGGCCATCGACGCGCCATCCCTGGCCCTGACCGCCCGCCGGGCCGCCCGGCCCACCGTCACGGGCCCGGAATCCGACCGGGTGCGCGGCTACGTCGAGGCCGCCGCCACCCATCTCGGGCGCGGCGGGGACGTCGCCATCGATGTCGAGCGGGTGATCCCGGCCCATGCCGGGTTCGGCTCGGGCACGCAGCTCGCCCTCGCGGTGGCGGCCGCGATGGCGCGCCTCAACGGCGAGCCCTTCGCGGCGGAATCCTTCGCGGCGACCCTGGACCGGGGCAACCGGTCCGGCGTCGGCCTGTGCGCCTTCACCGAGGGCGGCCTCATCGTCGACGGCGGCCGCGGCGCGGATGGCGGGCCGCCGCCGGTGATCGCGCGCCTGCCCTATCCCGAGGCCTGGCGGATCGTCCTGATCCTCGATCCGAGCATGGCCGGCGTGCACGGGACGCGGGAGGTCGAGGCCTTCCGCGACCTGCCGCGCTTCCCCGAGGCCCAGGCCGCCGAGATCTGCCGGATCGCGCTGATGCAGGTGCTGCCCGCCGTCGCCCTGGCGGAGCCGCAGGGCTTCGGCGCCGGCATCACCCGGATCCAGACGCTGATCGGCGACCATTTCGCGCCCCATCAGGGCGGTCGCTACGCCAGCGCCGCGGTGGCGGAGGCGCTCGCCAGCGTCGCCGCGCGGGGCCTCGCGGGCTACGGCCAGTCCTCCTGGGGGCCGACCGGCTTCGCGCTGGTCCCGTCCGAGGCGGAGGCCCGCGCCCTGGTGGCCAGCCTCGATCGCGGCGGCCCCCTCCGGTTCGTCATCGCCCGGGGCCGCAACGGTGGCGCTTCGGTAACCGGTCCGGCGTGAGCCGGCCGCCCCGGGCTTGACCCGGGGCGCCGCTCCGGGTTTGGACGGAGGGAAGGCGCCTCTCTCGCGCGCCGCACGAGGATTCCATGGCCCGCTCGATCCTCCACATGCTGACGCCGCTCCGGCACATGAGCCCGTTCGACGTGAACATGGCCGTGGATGCCGGCTTCGAGACGGTGGTGACCTACACGGAGGTCAGCCTCGCCGACGTCGTCTCGCTGACCCAGGATTCGATCTTCTCGCGGTCGCCGGCCGACGGGACGCGGACGGGCATCTTCATCGGCGGCAAGAACGCCGAGGACGCCCTCGACATGGTCGACCGCGCCAAGAAGGCCTTCGTGCCGCCCTTCGTGAACCACGTCTTCGCCGACCCGGCAGGCTCGTTCACCACCGGCGCCGCCATGGTGGCGCAGGTCTCCCGCGCCCTGCGGCAGAAATTCAGCACCGACCTCGAGGGCAAGCGCATCGTGATCTTCGGCGGCGCCGGCGTCGTCGCCTACGTGGCCGCGGTGATCGGCGCCCTGCAGGGCGCCACCACCGTGCTGGTCGGCCACGACGGCGAGGAACGCGTCTCGAAGATCGCCTTCACGATGAAGTGGCGCTTCGGCGTCGAGGTGGGCGCCGTCGACGGCACGACGCCCGAGGATCGCCGCGCCGCCATCCGCGACGCCGACGTCATCCTCTCGGCCGGGCCGGCCGGCATCCCGATCCTCACCGCGGAGGACCTGAAGTCGGCGCCGAAGCTGCTCGTCGCCTCGGACGTCAACGCCGTGCCGCCCGCCGGCATCGCGGGGATCGACGTCAACGCGGTGGACGTCGCGCTGCCGAGCGGCAAGGGCGTCGGCATCGGCGCGCTGGCCGTCGGCGACGTGAAGTACCAGACGCAGCGGCGCCTGTTCGACCGGATGCTCGCCTCCGACACGCCGCTGTGCCTCGACTTCCGCGACGCCTACGAGCTCGCCGTGGAGATCGCCGGCTAGGCCGCTCCCGGACCGGATGCCGATGGCGGACGCGGTCCTGATCGCCGCGCAGGCCGGTCGCGCCCTGGCCGAGGCGGCGCGGCGCGCGGGGCTTCGGCCCTACGTCGCCGACCTGTTCGGCGATTCCGACACCCGCGTGCTGGCCGAGGCCTACCGGCAACTGCCGGGCCGCTTCGGCACCGCCCCCGCCGCCGACGCCACCCTGGCGGCGCTCGACGACCTCGCGGCGCGGGCCGGAAGCCCGGTCGACCTGATCCTGGGCAGCGGCTTCGAGGACGCGCCCGACCTGATCGCGCGCCTCGCCGCGCGGCACCGGCTCATCGGCGCCTCGGCCGGGACCGTCGCCGCCCTGAAGGATCCCGTGGCCTTCGCGGCCCTGTGCGCGCGCCTCGGCGTGCCGCATCCGGCCGTGGCGGCCGGGCCGCCGGCGGATCCCGCGTCCTGGCTGCTCAAGCGGGCCGGGGGCTCCGGCGGCAGCCACATCCGGCCGGCCACGCGGTCGCTCGCGCCGCCGGGCTACTACTTCCAGGCGCGCGTGCCGGGGCGGCCGCACGCCCTGAACGTCCTCGCCGACGGGCGCACGATCCGCGTCCTCGCGGTCACCGAGCAGTGGTGCGCGCCGTCGCCGATCCGCCCGTTCCGCTATGCCGGGGCGCTCGTCCGCGGCGCCGGAGAAGCCCCGGCGCTTCCCGCTTCGGTCGTCGAGGCCGTCGCCGCCGGCATCGAGAGGATCGTCGCCGCGACGGGCCTGCGCGGCCTCGCCAGCGCCGACCTGCTGGTCGACGGGGCCGAATGGTGGCTCACCGAGATCAACCCGCGGCCCGGCGCGACCCTCGACGTCCTGGACCGGCGCGGGACGCCGCTGCTCGCGGCCCACATCGCCGCCTGCCTGGGCACGATGCCGGATCCCGGACCGCATCCGGCGGGTGCGGCGGCCGCGCAGATCTGTTACGCGGACCGTGAGCTTGCGCCTGTGCCGGACCTCGACTGGCCGGACTGCGTGCGCGACCGCCCGTGCCCCGGCTCGGCGGTCCGCCGCGACGCGCCGCTCTGCACGGTGCTGGCCGAAGGCGCGGACCGGGCGGAGGTGCTCGCCCTGTTGGAAACGCGGACGGCACACCTGCGGGCCGTCTGCGCGGCGAAGAAAACACACCCCGAGGAAGCCCCGTCATGAGTGCCAGCCAGTCCTATCCCAGCATCAACGCGCTCTCAGGCCCCCTGGTCGAGCGGCTCGTGGCCGACGCCGCGACCCTGCGGCTCTCCGTGTCGCAGGCCGCCGGCGGCGCCCGCATGGTCGATGCCGGCGCGCAGGCGCGAGGCTCGATCGAGGCCGGGCGGCGCATCGCCGAGATCTGCCTCGGCGGCCTCGGCACCGTCACCATCGCGCCGAGCGGGCCGATCGCGTCCTGGCCCTACTCGGTGACGGTGCATTCCGCCGACCCGGTGCTCGCCTGCCTGGGCAGCCAGTACGCCGGCTGGAGCCTTGCGGACGAGACCGGTGATTCCGGCTTCTTCGCCCTGGGCTCGGGCCCGGGCCGAGCCGTGGCGGCCGTCGAGGATCTCTACCAGGAGCTCGGCTTCCGCGATTCCGCCACCAAGACCGCCCTCGTTCTGGAGGCGGCGGGCGGCCCGCCCGAGAGCGTCGTCGCCAAAGTCGCCGAGGCCTCCGGCCTCAAGCCCGAGGACCTGACCTTCATCTACGCGCCGACGCAGAGCCTCGCGGGCTCCACCCAGGTCGTCGCCCGCGTCCTCGAGGTCGCCCTCCACAAGGCCCACACGGTCGGCTTCGACCTGCACGCCATCGTGGACGGGATCGGCTCGGCGCCGCTGTCGCCGCCGCACCCGGACTTCATCAAGGCGATGGGCCGCACCAACGACGCGATCATCTACGGCGGGCGGGTCCAGCTCTTCGTGGATGCCGATGATGCCGACGCCAAGCAGCTCGCCGAGCAGCTGCCGTCAACGACTTCGAGCGACCACGGCGCGCCCTTCGCCGAGATCTTCGCGCGGGTGAACGGCGACTTCTACAAGATCGACGGCGCCCTGTTCTCGCCGGCCGAGGCGATCGTCACGTCGGTGCGCTCCGGCGCGACCTATCGCGGCGGCCGCCTGGAGCCGACGCTGGTGGACGCGTCCTTCGCCTGAGAGGCGAGCCGGGCTCGCTCTCCCGCGCGGGACGGGGAGTCCGGACCCGCTCAGTGACATCTCCCTGGGCCGCCCCGGAGGCGGGCGGCGCCGTGACGATCAGGACACCCATGCGCATCGGGCTCGCGGCCGATAACGGCACCTGGCACAAGAGCCGCCTGCTCGCCGCCCTGCGCGCGAACGGCGTCGAGCCGGTGCTGTTCTCGCTCGCCGACGTGGCCGTCGTGACGGGCGGCGCCGAACCTCTCCGCGTTCCGGGCTTCCCGGACGCGCTGCCGGACGGCGTCCTGATGCGAACCATCGCGGGCGGGACCTTCGAGGCGACCACGATGCGGCTCGGCGTACTGCACGCGCTGGTCGCGGCGGGTGTCACCGTCTGGAACGCGCCGACCGCGATCGAGCGCTCGGTGGACAAGGCGGCGACCTCGCTGCTCATCGATCGCGCCGGGCTGCCCACGCCGGCCACCTGGGTGTTCTCGAAGCGCGAGGCGGCCGCGGCCCTGGTCGCCGCCGAGGCGCGTCCGGGTGCGCCGCTGGTCCTGAAGCCGCTGTTCGGCTCGCAAGGGGAGGGGCTCGCCCTGATCGAGCGCCCGGAGGACCTGCCCGACGAGGAGTCGGTGGCGCGGGTCTACTACCTCCAGCGCTACGTGCCGCGCCGGGACGGCCTGTGGCGCGACTACCGGGTGTTCGTCTGCGACGGCCGGGCTATCGCCGGCATGATCCGCGAGGGCGACGGCTGGATCACCAACGTCCACCGGGGCGGCCGGCCGCTCCCCTGGGCGATGCCGCGCGGCGCCGCCGAGCTGGCCGAGGCGGCGGCGGCCGCGGTCGGCGTCGACTATTCCGGCGTCGACCTCGTTGAGGACGGGGAGGGCGGGTTCTCGGTCCTCGAGGTCAACTCGATGCCGGCCTGGTCGGGCCTGCAGACCGTGTGCGAGACCGACATCGCCGCCGCGGTGGTGCGCGGCTTCCTCGCCGCGGCCCGCGGTGCCAGCCGTCCTCGGCTCGTGGTGGCATGAGCGAGATCGGCCTCGACTCGGCCCTGATCGGCACGCTGTACCGAGCGGCCTGCCTCGCGGAGCTCGACGCCCTCAAGCCCGGCAACGTCCACGCCTACGCGCCCGGCCACCGCATGGTGCTGGCGGATTTCGTCACGAGTGCCGACCTCTCGGCGCGGCCCCTGGCCAGGGCGGGCGCGGGCGTCGGGACGCGGGTCCGCGACGGCGTCGCCGCCACCATGGCGGCGGTGGGCCAGAACACCAATCTCGGCATCCTGCTGCTCTGCGCGCCGCTCGCGGTCGCGGCCGAGCGTGGGCGGACCGTCGCCTCGGTGCTCGACACCCTGGACGGCGCGGATGCGGAGGCCGTCTTCGCGGGCATCCGGCGCGCCAATCCGGGCGGCCTCGGCGAGGCCGCCCGGCACGACGTTGCCGAACCGGCGCCCGGATCGCTGCGAGACGCCATGGCGGAGGCCGCCGACCGGGACCGGATCGCCCGCGCCTACGTCACGGGTTTCGCGGACGTGCCGGCGATCGGGCTCGCGGCCCTGCGCGAGGCCCGCACCGCCGGGCTCGACCCGACTTGGTGCACGACTGCGATCCACCTCGCCTTCCTGCGCACCGTCCCGGACAGCCACGTCGCCCGCAAGCACGGCGCGGCCGCGGCCGAGGGCGTCCGCCGGGAGGTAGAAGCGACGCTCGCCGGGATCGACCTCGCCGCGCGGCCGGTGGACGCGCTGCTGGCCCTCGACGCGTCGCTGAAAGGGCGGTCGATCAATCCCGGTACGAGCGCGGATTTCACCGTCGCGACGCTGTTCTGGGACGCGCTCGCGGGCGCCGGTGCCCGGCTGGCCTGAGCCGCGTGCACGATCCGGTGTTCATAGCGCCGGACGGATGGAAATTCCTCCGTGTCAGAGCCTTGTGCGGGTTGTGAGCCGCAGGGCCCCGCTGTAGGGTCCGCCGCGCTGTCCGGCCCAACCGGCTCGGCCCATCCGGCTCGGCCGGCATGGTCGGGCGCCGATAACAAGGATGGCTTCCCGGCCGCGGCACCGCCCGGCGCGCGGCTCTATTTCGGAATCCAGGGAGAGACACCGAATGGCGAAGATCACCAAGGTTCAGGTCGGCGAGGCCCTCGTCGGCGACGGCAACGAGGTCGCCCACATCGACCTCATCATCGGACCGCGCGGTTCGCCGGCCGAGACGGCCTTCTGCAACGGCCTCGTGAACAACAAGCACGGCTTCACCAGCCTGCTCGCGGTCATCGCGCCGAACCTGCCGTGCAAGCCGAACACCCTGATGTTCAACAAGGTCACCATCAACGACGCCCGTCAGGCCGTCCAGATGTTCGGCCCGGCCCAGCACGGCGTTGCCAAGGCTGTGCAGGACGCGGTGGCCGAGGGCATCATCCCGGCGGACGAGGCCGACGACCTGTACATCCTGGTCGGCGTGTTCATCCACTGGGAGGCGGCCGACGACGCCAAGATCCAGAAGTACAACTACGAGGCCACCAAGCTGTCGATCCAGCGCGCCGTCAACGGCGAGCCGAAGGCCTCGACGGTCACCGAGCAGCGCAACTCCGCGCAGCACCCCTTCGCCGCCAACGCTTAGATCGGGGACGGTCCTGGGCAGAGCGAGCCTCCGCCCGCACCGCGGGGCCTGCTCCAGCGACTGGCTTCGATCTTCCTTGGCCGATAGGTAGGCCCCTGAACGGGACGGCGCGAGCCGTCCCGTTTCTCGTTTGGGCCGGCCGCCCGACCCGCCGCGGGGCGGCGCCGGGCCTCGGTTCCCCGGATCCGACACGGTCGGCGAGCCCGCTGCGCGGACGCGATCCGCGCTGCTGCACCCTCCCTCGACCTCCGCGCGATGCCGCGGCAGGAGCAGGCACGATCTCGCCGCGGACGCGGCGTCCTCGCCCGCGTCGAGCCTCCGCCAAGCGTGATCGGCGCCCCGAGTACTGCCCGGACGCGAGGATGGAGCGGCGGCGTCGAGCGCGACCGCGAGGTCAGGTCATGACTTCATCCGCCGAGGATTCGGCTGCCCTCCGCGATGACTGGATACACGGTGGCCGGCTCATTCTCGCTGCGGATCCCGATCCATCGGATCACGCGGCGATCCATGCCTGGATCCTGGAGTTCATCGAGGTCGGCGGCGAAGGCCTCGATCAGGACGGGATCCGAGACCTGATCGACCACAGCCTGAACTTCGATATTCCGGTCCGGGCGACCGGCCGCGTCCGGCAATCCTTGATCGCTACTGTGCGGGCGCGCCTCGTGGCGCGGGCTTCGCCGCGTCACGGCCGATGAGGCTGACCGGACTGCGCCTCGCGCGCCGCTGGGGCGTGCCGCCATCAAAAGAAAAGGGGCCGCCTCTCGGCGACCCCTTTCCCCCGTCATGCGCGGTGGCGCGGACTTAGAAGTCCATGCCGCCCATGCCGCCGCCCGGCATGGCCGGAGCGGGGCTGTCCTTCTTCGGCGCGTCGGCGACCATCGCCTCGGTGGTGACCAGCAGGCCGGCGACCGAAGCCGCGTCCTGCAGAGCGGTGCGCACCACCTTGGCCGGGTCGACGATGCCGGCCTGGATCATGTCGACGTACTCTTCGGTCTGGGCGTTGAAGCCGAAGGTCTCCGAGGAGGTGTTGTCGGTGATCTTGCCGACCACGATCGAGCCTTCCACGCCCGCGTTCTGGGCGATCTGGCGGAGCGGGGCCTCGAGAGCCTTGAGGACGATCTTGATGCCGGCCTGGACGTCCGGGATGTCGGACTTCAGCTCGGCGACCGCCTTCTTGGCGCGCAGCAGCGCGGTGCCGCCGCCGGGGACGATGCCTTCCTCGACCGCCGCGCGGGTGGCGTTGAGGGCGTCGTCGACGCGGTCCTTCTTCTCCTTCACCTCGACCTCGGTCGCGCCGCCGACGCGGATCACCGCGACGCCGCCCGCGAGCTTGGCCAGACGCTCCTGCAGCTTCTCACGGTCGTAGTCCGAGGTGGTCTCCTCGATCTGCGCCTTGATCTGCGAGATGCGGCCCTCGATGTCGGACTTCTCGCCGACGCCGTCGATGATCGTGGTGTTCTCCTTCTCGATACGCACGCGCTTGGCGCGGCCGAGCATGGGGAGCGTCACGTTCTCGAGCTTGATGCCGAGATCCTCGGCGATCATCTGGCCCTTGGTCAGGATCGCGATGTCCTCGAGCATCGCCTTGCGGCGATCACCGAAGCCCGGCGCCTTGACGGCCGCGACCTTGAGGCCGCCGCGGAGCTTGTTGACGACGAGCGTGGCGAGCGCCTCGCCCTCGATGTCCTCGGCAATGATCAGGAGCGGCTTGCCGGTCTGAACAACGGCCTCGAGCACCGGCAGCATGGCCTGGAGCGAGGAGAGCTTCTTCTCGTGGATGAGGATGTAGGGGTCCTCGAGCTCGGCGACCATCTTCTCCGCGTTCGTGATGAAGTACGGGGAGAGGTAGCCGCGGTCGAACTGCATGCCCTCGACGACGTCGAGCTCGGTCTCGGCCGTCTTGGCCTCCTCGACCGTGATCACGCCCTCGTTGCCCACCTTCTGCATGGCGTGGGCGATCATCTCGCCGATCTCCTTGTCGCCGTTGGCGGAGATCGTGCCGACCTGGGCGACCTCGTCGGAGGTCGAGACCTTCTTGGCGCGCGCGATGATGTCCTTGACGGCGGCCTGGGTGGCGAGGTCGATGCCGCGCTTCAGGTCCATCGGGTTGATGCCGGCGGCGACGTACTTGGCGCCCTCGCGGACGATGGCCTGGGCCAGCACGGTCGCGGTGGTGGTGCCGTCACCCGCGATGTCGTTGGTCTTCGAGGCCACTTCGCGCACCATCTGGGCGCCCATGTTCTCGAACTTGTCGGCGAGCTCGATCTCCTTGGCGACCGTCACACCGTCCTTGGTGATGCGCGGGGCGCCGAAGCTCTTCTCGATCACGACGTTGCGGCCCTTCGGGCCCAGCGTCACCTTCACCGCATCCGCGAGGATGTCGACGCCGCGCAGCATCTTATCGCGGGCGTCGGCGGAGAAACGAACGTCTTTCGCTGCCATTGTGTGCCTCTTAGCTACTGGTTGAACCCCAAGGCCGGGACGGCCTCAAAGGGCGATGACGGGTGATCCGATCAGAGGGCGACGACTCCCATGATGTCGGATTCCTTCATGATCAGGAGGTCCTGACCGTCGATCTTGACCTCGGTGCCGGACCACTTGCCGAACAGGACGCGGTCGCCGGCCTTCACGTCGAGCGCGTTGACGCGGCCCTGCTCGTCGCGGGCGCCGGGGCCGACGGCGACGACTTCGCCCTCCTGCGGCTTCTCCTTGGCGGTGTCCGGGATGATGATGCCGCCCTTGGTCTTCTCTTCGCTCTCGATGCGACGGACGACCACGCGGTCGTGCAGCGGACGGAACTTCATGAGCTGCCCTCTTGCTTCAGGTCTGGAGTTGGCGTTGATGCGGCCGGCGGGACCGCTCGCGAACTCGACTGTTAGCACTCTGTCTCGGCGAGTGCCAAAGACGGCCGCGAGATAGGCGCGGGCGGGTTCCGAGTCAAGGCTGTCGCACCCCCGCGCGACGGTGCGATGACGCGCCGGCGGCTCCTTTCCCCCTCATGGATAACGCGCTCTCATGCTGAGCCTGCACGGACCCGAAGGCCCGGTGGCGCTGCAACCCGGCAGGCCGGTCGCGCGCGACACCGTGTGGCTCGACCTGAACGATCCCACGCCGGAAGAGGCCGCGGCGGTCGAGGCCGCGACCGGTCTGCGCGTGCCGTCCCGGGCGGCGCTCTCGGAAGTGGAGACGTCGAGCCGCCTGCGCCGGGTGAAGGGCGGGCTCTCGCTCTCGACGCCGATGATCACCTTCGAGCAGAGCGCGTCGCAGCTGAAGCCGCTGGGCTTCCTGCTGACCAAGGATCACCTCGTCACGATCCGCTTCCACGAGCTGCGCGCCTTCGAGACCTCCGCGAAGCGCATCGCGGACGGCGACGGCAGCACGACACCCAGCGAGATCTTCCTCGTCGTCCTGGAAGAGCTGGTCGACAGCCTCGCCGACGCCCTGGAAGACATGGGATCCGAGCTCGACACGCTCTCCACCCGCATCTTCGACTTCGACGTCCGCGGCGCAGAGCGGCGGCGCCTGGAGCGCCCCCCGCCCCGGCGCCGCGATCTCGCCCTGCGCCGGATTCTGCGCGGCATCAGCAACCGCGGGAAGGTTCTGGGAAAGATCCGGTCGAGCCTGCTCGGCCTCGAACGGATCATCCCGTTCGTCGCCGCGGCCTGCGACGGCCTCGGCCTGCCGGAGGATTCCCGCTTCGAGACGATCAAGCGGGACATCGAGTCCCTCGACGAGTTCGAGACGCGGCTCGCCGAGAACGTCCAGTTCCTGCTCGACGCCGCCCTCGGCCTCATCACGATCGAGCAGAACAACGTCTTCCGGGTCCTCACCGTAGTCTCGGTGGTCGGCGTCCCGCCGACGCTGATCGCGTCGATCTACGGCATGAACTTCAAGCACATGCCCGAGCTGGATTGGGCTCTCGGATATCCCTACGCGCTCGGCCTGATCCTCTTGAGCGCGGTCGCGCCGATCATATACTTCCGCATGCGGGGCTGGTTCTAATATTGACCGAAAAATTATAGCATTGGAAACACCACATCGCATCTCAGCCGCCGAGGGCGGCGCCGGTCCGGACACGAGCACAGAGCGGACACGGCGTCGCAAGCATTCGTTCGATCTTCGCCCGCGCTTAACCTGAACGAATTCCGAAATAAGCAATTCATTAACGATGCGGCGCTAGACCCGGCGCGGGGGAACGCGAGCGGGACCATGTTCAATCGTACTGTCTTCAACGAGGCCCAGGCCAAGATCGACGCCCTGGACCGCTCACTCGCGATCATCGAATTCTCGATGGACGGGACCGTCCTCCACGCGAACCAGAACTTCCTGCGGCTGATGAAGTACAGCCTCAGCGACGTCCAGAGCCGGCATCACCGCATCTTCGTGGACAAGAGCTATGCCGAGACCGCGGAGTACGCCGCGTTCTGGGACAAGCTCAAGGACGGTCAGTACGTCACGGGCGAGTTCCTGCGCCTCGACAAGGAGGGCGACTCGGTCTGGCTCGAGGCGACGTACAATCCCGTCCTCGACGCGCGGGGCAAGCCGATCAAGGTCGTAAAGTTCGCCGCGGACATCTCCGCGAAGAAGAAGGAGATCAATCGGCTCCTGACGATGATCGACAACGTACCGGTGGCCGTCATGACGGCCGACCTGAAGGACAACTTCAAGATCGACTACATGAACGCCACGTCGCGCAAGACGCTCGGCACGATCGACCAGCACCTGCCGGTCAGAGTCGACGACATGCTCGGCCGCTCCTTCGATATCTTCCACAAGAACCCGAGCCACCAGCGCACCATGCTGGCGGACGCGAGCCGGCTGCCGCACAGCACCAAGATCAGGGTCGGGCCAGAGACCCTCAACCTGCGGGTCACGGCGGTGAACGACGAGAAGGGGCAGTACCTCGGCCCGATGCTGACCTGGGCGGTGGTCACCGCGCAGGTGAACATGGAGACCGACGTCAAGCGCGTCGTGGAGGCCGTCGGCTCCGCCATCCAGGAGATGCAGAGCTCGGCCGAGGGCCTGATGCAGTCAGCCGAATCCGCGCGCCACAAGGCCTCGTCGGTCGCGTCGAGCTCCGAGCAGATGAACGGCGCGATCCAGGAAATTTCCGGCCAGGTCGGGCGGGTCTCGGAGCGCGCGCAGCAGATCGCCGCCCAGGCGGGGACGACCGACGCGACCATGCGCCAGCTCGCCGAGAACGCCCGCAAGGTCGACGCGGTGGTGAGCATGATCAAGTCGATCGCCGACCAGACCAACCTGCTGGCGCTGAACGCCACGATCGAGGCGGCCCGGGCCGGCGCCGCCGGACGCGGCTTCGCGGTCGTCGCCTCCGAGGTGAAGGCACTCGCCGAGCAGACGGCCAAGGCGACCGGCGAGATCACCCAGCAGGTCTCGGCGATCCAGAGCGCCACCGGCGACGCCGTGGGCGCCATCGAGATGATCACCGCGGCGGTGGACGAACTGTCCAAGCTTACCCTGGCGATGGCGAGCGCCGTCGAGGAGCAGGCGGTCTCGACCCACGAGATGGCGGGCAATATCGGCGGCGTTTCCGAGGCCGCCAACGCCACCGGTCAGCTGGCGCAGACGGTCCAGGGCATCGCCGAGAGCCTCGCCGGCCACTCGACGAGCCTGTCGGAGAGCGTGATCCGCTTCATGAAGACGGCCTGATCCGCGCGGCTCAATCCCGGGCGAGCTGCGCCCGGCCGATGGCGAAGACCCGCCCGTCTCCGAGGAGATGGGCGGTGAACCCGTCGGGGAACAGGCTCTCGATCGCCCTGTCGCGGACGTTCAGGCCGCCCGCGTAGGCTCCGAAGGCCGGCATGACGAGGCGGGTGCCGTCCGTGACGAAGCAGCGGCGGCGCACCGCCCGCCCGCGCATCGCCACCTTCCCGCAGGGATGGAGATGGCCCGCGATCTCACCGGGGACGGGCTCCGGGCTCGGCTCGTGGCGCAGGACGAGGCCGCCCAGCGTGAGCGCGTCGGCGTAACGGCCGCCCACGCCCTCGTTCACGGCCGCGTCGTGGTTGCCGGCGATCCAGACCCAGTCCCGCCCCTCCTGCAGGGCCGCCACCAGGGCGCGGTCGCCGGGCTCCATGCGCTCGGGACCGCGGGCGTCGTGGAAGGAATCGCCCAGCGCGACCACGCGGGCGGGATCGTGGCGCACCACCGCCTCGTGCAGGCAGGCGAGCGTCTCGCGGGTGTCGTAGGGCGGCAGGAACTGGCCGGAGCGGGCCGCGTAGGACGAGCCCTTCTCCAGATGGAGATCGGACACGATCAGCGTCCGGTGCTCCGGCAGCCAGAGGCCGCCGCAGAGGTCGAGCACCAGGGTCTCGCCCGCGAGAAGCAGGGTGGGGTGCTTGTGAGTCTTCTCGAGTCTCAGGCCGGCCGCCAAGATCGCATCCTCGGTGTCGTCGGGGGAGGGCGGATCGGCGGTCAGGACAGAGCCTCTTGGAGAAGCTCCGCCTCGGCCTCGGCCAGGATCTCGTCGGCGCCCTCGCCGTAGACCCGCTCGCGCCCGATCTCGAGCATCACGGACACGGAGAGCGGCGAGACCCGGTCGAGAGACCTGTGGATGATTCGCCCCTGGATGCGCTCTAGCATCATGCCGAGGCGCCTCACGTCGAGGAGTCCGGTTGCCGCATCCTGCCGCGCCGCCCGCAGCAGGAGGTGGTCGGGCTGGTGCTTGCGCAGCACGTCGTAGATCAGATCGGTCGAGATCGTGACCTGCCGGCCGGACTTCTTCTGACCCGGATGGTGGCGCTCGATCAGGCCGGCGATCACCGCGCACTGGCGGAACGTGCGCTTCATCATGGCGGATTCGTCGAGCCACGCCTCGAGGTCGTCGCCCAGCATGTCGACCGCGAACAGGTCGCCGATGAAGTCCGGATCGATCGCGGCGCGCTCCGAGACGTCGCGGGTCGACCAGATGGCGATGCCGTAATCGTTGGCCGCGAAGCCGAGGGGCCGCAGGCCGGCGCGCTCCAGGCGCCGGGTCAGCAGCATGCCCAGCGTCTGGTGGGCGAGGCGGCCCTCGAACGGGAAGGCGGTCAGGTAGAAGCGCTTGCCCCGCGGGAACGTCTCCACGAGGAGGTCGCGCTCGCCCGGCAGGACCGAGCGTCGGCGCTGCTGCAGCAGGTACTCGCCGATCTGCTTCGGCAGCCGGTCCCACGCGAACGGGTCGGCGATGAGCGCCCGGACCCGCGCGGCCAGGAAGGTCGAGAGCGGGAACTTTGCGCCCGCGTAGGACGGGATCGCCGGATCGGTGCCGGCCGGCGCGCGGGTGACGAGGCACTCGTCCTCGGAGAGCCCCTCGAACCGCAGGGTCTCGCCCGCGAACAGGAACGTGTCGCCGACGGTGAGCGTCTCGGCGAACTCGTCCTCGATCTCGCCGAGCACGCGGCCGGTCTTCGGCAACACCGTGCCGGGCTTGCCGCGCAGGGTCCGGCCGAGCCGGACCTTCACCCGCGCCGCCTCCACGATGGTGCCGACATTCATCCGGTAGGCCTGCGCGGTGCGGGCGTCGCGGACGCGCCAGAGCCCGTCCGGCCCGCGCAGGATCTTCGCGAACCGCTCGTAGGCGCGCAGCGCGTAGCCGCCGGTCGCGACGTAGTCGACGACCTGCTCGAACGCTTCCCAGGAGAGACCGGCGTAGGGCGCGGCCGAGACGATCTCGTCGTAGAGCTCGAGCGGGTCGAAGGCGTCGGCGCAGGCCATGCCGAGCACGTGCTGGGCGAGGACGTCGAGGGCGCCCTGGCGGGCGTCGGGCGTGTCCTGCGCGGCCTCCTCGACGGCGTCCAGCGCCGCCTGGCACTCCAGCATCTCGAAGCGGTTGCCCGGGACGAGGTAGGCCTTCGAGGGCTCGTCCATGCGGTGGTTGGCGCGGCCGATCCGCTGCATGATCCGGCTCGCCCCCTTCGGCGCGCCGACATTGACCACGAGGTCGACGTCGCCCCAGTCGATGCCGAGGTCGAGGGTTGCGGTGCAGACGATCGCGCGGAGCTGCCCTGCCGCCATGGCGGCCTCGACCCGGCGGCGCTGCTGGGCATCGAGCGAGCCGTGGTGGATCGCGATCGGCAGCGCGTCCTCGTTGAGCCGCCACAGCTCCTGGAACGTGTACTCGGCCTGAAGCCGGGTGTTCACGAAGACAAGCGTGGTCCGGTGTTCCTTGATGAGCTCGTAGATTGCCGGCATCGAGTGCCAGGCCGTGTGGCCGGAGATCGGCAGCGCCCGGCCGAGGTCGAGCATGCGAAGATCCGCCTTCGCGCCGCCGGCCACCGTGACGAGGTCGGCCATGGGCGTCTCGACGGGGGCCCTCTCCCGTGCGGGAGAAAGTCGCGAGGAGGCCGAGCCTCCTCCCGGAAGGCTCCGGCCCTCACCCTTTCCCACTCCTGCACCGGCACGGGGGTCCCCGTCATGTTCCGCAGCCGTATGACCCTCGTCGCGATGCGATCCCGGTTGCCCGCTCGCAGAGGGAGGAGGGGGGAGCGGCCCCTGCGGCACCAGGTACTTCCGCAGCTCGTCCGGCTCCCGCACCGTCGCGGAAAGCCCGATCGCCGCCAGTCCCGGGCTCAGCCGGTGCAACCGCGCCAGCGCCAGCGCCAGCAGGTCGCCGCGCTTCGAGGTGACCAGCGCGTGCAGCTCGTCGAGCACCACGCAGCGCAGTCCGGCAAAAAACTCAGCCGCCTCGCGGTGGGCGATCAGCAGGGCCAGCTGCTCGGGCGTGGTCAGAAGGATGTCCGGCGGCCGGCTGATCTGGCGGGTGCGCTTGTGGGCCGGCGTGTCACCGGTGCGGGTCTCGACGCGCACCGGCAGCGCCATCTCGGCGATCGGCGCGTCGAGGTTGCGGGCAATGTCCACCGCCAGCGCCTTCAGGGGCGAGACGTAGAGGGTGTGGAGGCCCGCCGCCTTCTTCTGCGGCCCGCGCTCGGCGAGGTCGACGAGACTCGGCAGGAAGCCGGCCAGCGTCTTGCCGGCCCCGGTCGGCGCCACCAGCAGCGCCGAGCGGCCGGCGCCGGCGATCCGCAGGAGATCGAGCTGGTGCGACCGGGGCGCCCAGCCGCGGCCCGCGAACCAGGCGCGGAATCCTTCCGGCAGGATCTCGGACGGGACGCTCAGGCGAGCGCCATCAGGAAGCGGTCGATCAGCTCCAGCGCCCGCTCGCTCATCGGGCTCGGGTAGCGGGCGAAGACATGGCAGCCGCCGGGATAGATCGCCGTGTGTCCGCCATTGCCGGCCGCGGCCCAGCGCGCCGACATGTACAGCGTGTCGTCGAGGAGGGGATCGGCGGTGCCGATGGTGAACAGGGCGGGCGGCAGGCCCTTCAGGTCGGCGTAGATCGGCGACACGTCCGGCCGGCGCCGGTCGATGCCCTCGCGGACGTAGCCGTCGGCGAACTTGGTCAGGTCGCGGGTGTTCACGACCAGCCGCTCCTCGCCCCAGTTCCGCACCGACGGGGTGAGGCCGAGATCGAAGAAGCCGGCGTTGAGGTTGGCGCCCCGGAAGGCCCGCGGGAGGTTGTGTTTGTCGCGCAGCCGCAGCAGCACCATCACGGCGAGGTGCGCGCCCACCGACTCGCCGCCGATGGTCAGGGCGTGGATGCCGAACTCGGTCTTCCCCGGACCGGCCAGCCACAGGGCCGCGGCCTCGCAGTCGAGCAGGGCCGCCGGATAGGGATGCTCGGGGGCGAGGCGATACTCGACCGACAGGGCGACGAAGCCGCAGGTGTCGGCGATGCGCTCCAGCCAGGGATCCTGCTCGTCGGCGGAGCCCCAGACCCAGCCGCCGCGGTGAATGTGCAGGTAGGCGCCGCGCAGCTTCACGCCGGGCTTGGGCCGGACCACGCGGAGCTTGAGCGGACCGCCCGGCCCGTCGATCGTCAGCCACTCCGCCCGGGCGCTGTGCGGCATGGCGGGGGCCGCCTTGGTGCCCAGACGGCGGCGCTCGCGAACCTCGGCGATCGGCAGCGACCAGGGATCGGGCAGCGCGGCGTGCGCCGCGACGATCTCGGCATTGAGCCGGAGCGTCTCGGGATCGATCGTCGCCGGGTCGAACAGGGCGTGGTCGATCATCGTGCGTATGGTCCCGTCGGCACTCAGAGCCTCTCACACCAATCCCGATTCCCGGGAGTTCTCCCTTTGGTCGAGGCCGCGCCGCGCGAGTCGCGCGTCGCAATCCACCCCGTCCCGCATCTTGGCGCGCGCGACGCCGCTTGCCATGTGCACGGCGCGCGAGAAACCCGCCAACGCCTGATCCGCGCTCGGGTTTCGAAGCGGTGTGGTGTGCCGGCCACGGTTCCGCCCGCTTCGTCGCCGATCCGAGGGCCCTGAGGCTTCACGAGGACGCAATGCTCGTCGATCACGACCGGCGCCGGCAAGGCTATCAGCAGGGCGCCCCGCCGAACGCCCCCTACGGCGCGGAGGGCTACCGGTCCCATCCCTCCGCGCTGCGGCGGTTCCTCGGCGGCTCGCCCGCCGGCGTGTTCCTGCGGCTGCTGTTCCTGTCGGTGCTGGTCGGCGCCTTCATGTCGATGCTCGGCCTGACGCCGGGGCGGCTGTTCTGGCACGTCTACGATTCGGCGCGGGCGCTGGTGGAGGTCGGGCTCGCCTCGCTCCACGATTTCGGCGGCTGGATCGTCGCCGGGGCGATCGTGGTCGTACCGCTCTGGCTGATCGCGCGCCTCTTCGCCGTCTCCCGCTGACGGAGTCGGGGGCCGATCCGACACGGTCGCGCCCCGACGGCCCGGCGCGCCGTGGGTTCGGGCAGATCGGCCGCCCGCCATCGCAACCCGCCGATGCGATCACCCCGCTTTGCGCGGAGGGCTCGGCTTCTTAGCGTGCGGCATGATGCACACCGTCGCCAGCTCGGCCCGCTCGACGAACCGCCGCGTCCTGGCCCTGGCGCTGCCCATGACGATCGCCAACGTCACGACGCCGATGCTCGGCTTCGTCGGCGCGGCGGTGATCGGGCGGCTCGGCGACGCGGCGCTGCTCGGCGCCATCGCCCTCGGCGCCGTGATCTTCGACGCGATCTTCTGGTCGTTCGGGGCGCTCCGCATGGCGACCGCCGGCCTGACCGCGCAGGCGGTCGGCGGACGGGACGACGCCGAGGTCGACCGCATCCTGGCGCGGGCGCTGGCGGCGGGCGCCCTGATCGGCCTCGTCCTGGTGGCCCTGCAAGGCCCTCTCGCGCAGCTCGCCTTCGCGATCAGCGGGGCGAGCGCGGCAGTCATCGCCGGTCTCGCGACGTACTTCCACATTCGCATCCTGTCAGCGCCCTTCGTGCTGGCGAGCTACGGCGTGCTCGGCTCGGTCCTGGGGCGCGGGCGCACCGATCTCGGCCTGCTGCTGCAGATCGCCATCAACCTGACCAACGTCGCGCTGACGCTCACCCTGGTCCTGGGCTTCGGCCTGGGCCTCGCCGGCGCGGCGCTGGCGACCCTCGGCGCCGAGGCGCTCGGGCTCGGCCTCGGGCTGACCCTCCTGGCGCGGCTCGGCTCCCGGCCCTTCCGGGTGCCGCTGCGCGACCTCCGCGACGCCGCGGCGCTGCGCCGGACGCTCAGCGTCAACGGCGACGTCATCCTGCGGACGCTCGCGCTGATCACCGGCATCGTGCTGTTCTCGGCGCTCGGCGCCCGGCAGGGCGACGTGGTCCTGGCCGCGAACTCGGTCCTGTGGAATCTCTTCCTGATCGGCGGCTTCTTCCTCGACGGCTTCGCCACGGCGGCCGAGACCCTGTGCGGCCAGGCCGTCGGCGCCCGGGACCGGGAGGCGTTCGACGCGGCCGCCGCCCTGAGCCTGCGCTGGTGCCTCGGCTTCGGCCTCGCGGTCAGCCTGGTGTCTCTGGCGGGCGGCCCGGCCTTCATCGATGCCGTGACCACGAACGGTCCGGTCCGCGAGGCGGCCCAGTCCTACCTCGTCCTCGCCGCCCTGGCGCCGCTCGCCGCCGCGGCGCCCTTCGCGTATGACGGGATCTATATCGGCGCGACCTGGACGCGGGCGATGCGCAACCTCATGGTGTGCGCGCTCGCCGCCTACTGCGCGATCCTCGCGCTGGTCGAGAGCCTGGGCTTCGGCAATACCGGGCTGTGGCTCGCCTTCGTGAGCTTCCTGGGCGCCCGCGGCCTCGGGCAGGCGATCGCCTTCCCGCGCCTCGCCCGGGACACGTTCCGGACGCCCGCCCCGGCCGCCCTCGAACCGGCAGCCTAGGCGACAGCCGCGCGCGGCCTCGAGGCCTGCTAGCGCGGGTCCTTCCAGGTGGTGGGCTGGGCCGGCGGCGCGGCGCGGGCCACGGAGCCCGTCGTCCGCGGCACGACCGCCTCCGCGCGCCGCGGATAGGAGCGGCGCGGCGCGGCGTAGCGGCGGCCCCGGCGGACGTGGCGGCGCCCGCGCTCCGTCGAGTTCCCGACGAAGCCGCCGACCACGGCCCCCGCGACGGCGCCGATCGGCCCGCCGACCAGCGCCCCGGCGACCGCGCCGGAGCCGACGCCGAGGGTGGTCCGGCTCTGGGCCCGGGCCGCCTCGGGTGCAGCCAATGTCCCGAGCAAGGCGAGGGTGACCAAGGCTTTGCGCATCGTAGAGATCCCGGACTCCGAGAATTGGTTTCGGTCGGCCTTTAAGCGGCGGAACATGACCAAACCGGGGCTTCGATCTGCGGAGAGACGGCGCGGTATCAAACAGCGCGGGGACTCACCCGCCCCGACCTTTAGGGTGTGGCGCGACCGGGTTCGTGCTTTAGGGTGCAGCGCAACGACGGGAGGCCGCGCGACGGCCCAGGAGGGAGAAGCCGATGGCCACGACGACCGATCTGCGCCTGCGCCGGAGCGTGCTGTACATGCCCGGCTCGAACCAGCGGGCGCTCGACAAGGCCAAGACCCTGCCGGTGGACAGCATCATCCTCGACCTCGAGGACGCCGTCGGCCCTGAGGAGAAGGACATCGCCCGCGAGCAGGTCTGCGCCGCGGTGAAGAGCGGCGCTTATGGCAGCCGCGAGCTGGTCATCCGGGTCAACGCCCCACAGACCCCGTGGGGCGAGGCGGATCTCCACGCCGCCATCGAGGCCAAGCCCGACGCGATCCTGATGCCGAAGGTCTCGTCCCCGGCCGTGCTGGAGAGCATCGCCGACCGGCTCGAATCCCTCGACGCGCCGGACGGCATCGCGATCTGGGCGATGATCGAGACCCCGGCCTCGATCCTCAACATCCAGGAGATCGCCCGGGCGAAGCGCGACCCGCGCAACCGCCTGACCTGCCTCGTCCTCGGCACCAACGACCTCGCCAAGGACACCTGGGCCAAGATCGTCCCCGGCCGCGTGCCGATGCTGCCCTGGATGATGATGGCGCTGGCCGCAGCCCGGGCGGAGGGGCTCGCGATCCTCGACGGCGTCTACAACGACATTGCCGACACGGAGGGCTGCCGCGACGAGTGCCGGCAGGCGCGCGACCTCGGCTTCGACGGCAAGACCCTGATCCACCCGACGCAGCTGGAGCCGGCCAACACGTCCTTCGCCCCCACCGAGGAGGAGGTGCGCCGCGCCAAGCTGGTGATCGAGGCGTTCGAGCGCCCGGAATACGCCAAGCGCGGCGCGATCAAGCTGGAGGGCCGGCTCTACGAGCGGCAGCATCTCGGCGTGAACCGCCGGGCGGTCACCTGGGCCGAGGCCATCAGGGCGAAGGGGTTCTGAGCGCGGCTCCGTCCGATGTCGGCTAACCCCCGACCCTGCGAGCGGGGCGAGGCCATCCAGCAGCGCCACGCTCTGCGGCATCGCGCTGCCCAGGTCACTGCGCTACGCGCGCGATGACGCCGGAGGCGACGGCACCGAAGCTCGTGAACCGGAGGTCGTGTAGCGCGTCCGCTGCGTGCGCCCGTCGCGCGCCGTGACGGCGACGAGCCCGGCCTCCTCCAGGCCCGAGAGGGCGCGCAGCACGAGGGCGTGCTCCACCCCGAAGGTGCGGGCGAAGGCGCGGCTGTCGCCCGGAAGGCCGAGGTCCAGCGCCGCCAGGAGGCCCGCCGCCAGCGGGTCGAGATCCGGCCGGGCGGCCGAGACCCGGTCGAGGGCGGCGACGAACGCCGCCTCGTCGAGCCCCCCGCTCACGCCGCCGCGCGCGCCTGCAGGGTGACCAGAACCGACTTGGAGGTCGGCGTGTCGCTCTTCTCGCCGGAGGTCGAGAGCGGCACCAGCACGTTCAGCTCCGGGTAGTAGCCAGCCAGGGCGCCCCGCGGCATGTCGAACGGCACGAGGCGGAAATCCTCCGCCCGGCGGGTGATGCCGTCGTCGTGCGTGCCGACGACGTCGACCCGATCGCCGAGCCGGTCGCGGATCTCCGCGAGGTCGTCCGGGTGGGCGAAGATCACGCGGCGCTCGCCGTAGACGCCACGGTAGCGGTCATCCAGGCCGTAGATCGTCGTGTTGTACTGGTCGTGGCTGCGGAAGGTCTGCAACACGTAGGTGTCGCGGGTCTTCCGGGCGGCCTGATGCTCGGTCTCGGTCGGGAGGGCGTCGGCCGAGAAGTTGGCCCGGCCCGTGACCGTCTCGAACACCCGCTCGGCGGCGAGGTTGCGCAGCATGAAGCCGCGCGGCTTGCGCACCCGGGTGTTGTAGCCGGTGAAGCCCGGGATCGTGGCGGCGATCGCCTCGCGGATCCGGTCGTAATCGGCGGCGAACCCGGCCCAGTCGATGGCGGCGGAGCCGACGGTGGCCTGCGCCATGCCGGCGATGATGGCGATCTCGGAGCGCAGCTCCTTCGAGGCCGGCTTGTTGATGCCGCCCGACCCGTGGACCATGCTCATCGAATCCTCGACGGTCACGATCTGGATCTTGCCCTCGGCGCCCCGGTCGATCTCGGTGCGGCCGAGGCAGGGGAGCAGGTAGCCGACCGCGCCGGGCACGAGATGGGCGTGGTTGAGCTTGGTGGCGATGTGCACGGTGAGCCGGCACGAGGCCAGCGCCTGCGCCACGACCGGCGTGTCGGGCGTCGCCCGGAGGAAGTTGCCGCCGAGCCCGATGAAGGCCTTCGACGTGCCGTCCCGCATGGCGCGGATCGCCGCCAGGACGTTGTGGCCGTGCCGGCGCGGCATGGCGAGCCCGAAATGGCGCTCCAGGGAATCCAGGAAGGCGGCGGAGGGGCGCTCGTTGATGCCGACCGTGCGGTCGCCCTGCACGTTGGAATGGCCGCGCACCGGGCAAAGGCCCGCGCCGGGCCGGCCGATATGGCCGCGCAGGAACAGCAGGTTGGCGATCTCCCGGATCGTCGCCACCGAGTGCCGGTGCTGAGTCACGCCCATGGCCCATGTGGCGATGACCCGCTGGGCGCCGAGATAGACGTCCGCCATCGCGGCGATCTCGTCCATGGTCAGGCCCGACTGATCGAGGATCGCGTCCCAGGACGTCGCCTCGACGGCGGCGCGATACGCGTCGAGCCCGGCGGTGTGGTGCTCCAGGAAGGCGCGGTCGAGGAGCGAGGGCCGGCCGGCCGCGAGCGCCTCGGCGTCGCGCGCGAACACGACCTTGGCGATGCCCCGGAAGGCCGCCATGTCGCCGCCCGAGCGCGGCTGCAGGTAGTGGCTGGCGATGGGTCGGCTGGCGCCGCGCAGCATCTCGACGGTGTTCTGCGGGTCGGCGAACCGCTCCAGGCCGCGCTCGCGGACCGGGTTCAGGACCACCACCTTGGCGCCGCGCTCAGCTGCCCGGCGCAGGTCGCCGAGCATCCGCGGATGGTTGGTGCCGGGATTCTGGCCGACGCAGAAGATCGCGTCCGCCTTCTCGAAATCCTCCAGCAGGACCGTGCCCTTGCCGATGCCGATGGCGTCGATCAGCGCGACGCCGCTCGCCTCGTGGCACATGTTCGAGCAGTCGGGGAAGTTGTTGGTCCCGTAGGCGCGGGCGAAGAGCTGGTACAGGTACGCCGCCTCGTTGGAGGCCCGGCCCGACGTGTAGAACTCGGCCTGGTCCGGATGGTCGAGCCCCCGCAGAGTCGCGCCGATCTCCGCGAAAGCCTCGTCCCAGCCAACCGGCAGGTAGCGGTCGCTCGCCGCGTCGTAGCGCATCGGATGCGTGAGGCGGCCCTGGCCCTCCAGGGCGTAGTCGCTCCAGCCGCGCAGCTCGGTCAGGGTGTGCTTGGCGAAGAAGGACGGTGTCGTGCGCTTGTCGGTGGCCTCCCAGGAGACCGCCTTCACGCCATTCTCGCAGAACTCGAAGGACGAGCCGTGCTCCGGGTCGCCCCAGGCGCAGCCGGGGCAGTCGAACCCGTCGGGCTGGTTCGCCTTCAGCAGCGCGCGGGCGCCGGTGAGGGGGGCGCGGCTGCCGAGCAGGTGCTTGCCGCAGCTCTTCAGAGCACCCCAGCCGCCGGCGGCGGAGGAGCGCTTGGTGGACCCTTCAGACTGGGCCATGAACCGTCCTGGATTGGCTGACGCGATGTGTCTCGCAACCGCGAGATAAGCGTCTCTCCAGGTCTCTCACAACGGCGTGCCGGCGCAGGCCCCTCATGCACGGGGCACAGGCTAAGCTCCCGCTGTGCAAAGCCTTTCTAAACTGCCCCCGCAAAAAATTTGTCTGCCCGGTCCCGTTCACGCGCGCCATGGCCGGCGACGCGATCCGCGGCGGTGCGAGACCGGCTGCACCGCGCCGCGGCCGCTCAATCTCCGCGGGCCAGATCGGCGGCGTCGCGCCCGACGGCGTGCCGGAGAGAGGCGACACCGGCCTCGCTCATGCGCCGCAGGAGCCCGTCCTTGATGCGCCCGACCAGGCCCGGCCCCTCGTAGACCAAGGCCGAGTAGAGCTGCACGAGGCTCGCGCCGGCCCGGATCTTGGTCCAGGCCGCCTCGGCCGAATCCACACCGCCGACCCCGATGAGCGGCAGCGCGTCCCCGACGCGCAGGCGCGTCTGGGCGAGCATGCGCGTCGCCGGGCCGAAGAGCGGCCGCCCCGAGAGGCCGCCGGTCTCCCGCGCGAGACCCTGCTCGCGCAGGCTCGCCGGCCGGGCCACCGTGGTGTTGGAGACGACGAGGGCCTGGACCCCGCGCCGCTGCGCCGTCGCGCAGACCGCGTCGAGGGCGTCCAGCGCCATGTCGGGGGCGATCTTGAGGAGGATCGCCGCGCCGGCACCCGCCGCGTCCCGGGCCTCGACCGTGCGGGCGAGCAGCTCGTCGAGGAAGGCCTCACCCTGGAGGTCGCGCAGGCCCGGCGTGTTGGGCGAGGAGACGTTGACCGTGACGAAGTCGACGAGCGGGGCCAGGGTGGCGGTGCAGGCGGCGTAGTCGGCGAGGCGGTCGGCGGAGTCCTTGTTCGCGCCGATGTTGACGCCGACGATCCCGGGCCGGCCCTTCCGGACGCGGAGCCTGTCGGCCACCACCTGCAGCCCCTCGCTGTTGAGGCCGAAGCGGTTGATCACGGCGCGGTCGGCGGCGAGGCGGAACACCCGCGGCCGGGGGTTGCCGGGCTGGGGCCGCGGGACGACCCCGCCGACCTCGACGAAGCCGAAGCCGAGGCCCAGCAGCGCGTCGGGCACGCGCGCGCCCTTGTCGAATCCGGCCGCGAGGCCGACCGGGTTGGGGAAGCGGCGGCCCAGCAGGTCGACGGCGAGGCGCGGGTCGTCCGCCGGCCGGGGGCCGGCGGGCAGGAGCGCCAGGGCGCGGAGCGTCAGGTCGTGCGCGCGCTCCGCGTCGAGGCGGTGGAGCAGCGGCCGGACGAGGGGGAAGGCGGCGGCGATCATGCCGGCAGGATCCCGGCCGGGAAGGCGTGCCGCCCGTCGGCGTCCAGCGGCATTTCGTCCACCGCGACCACGGCGGAGAGCGGCAGCGGGCCGTAGAGGTGCGGGAACAGGTCGCCGCCGCGCGACGGCTCGTAGCGCAGGCCGTCGCCCAGCGCGCCGGCCTCGACCGCGACGAGGAGCAGGTCGTCCTGGCCGGCGAAGTGACGGGCCGCCGTCTCGGCGACCTGGGCGGCCGTGGAGAAGTGGATGAAGCCGTCCTGGTGATCGACCGGCGCGCCCGTGAACCGGCCCGCGGCCTCGGCCTCGCGCCACAGGGCGCGCGGACAGATCTTGTAGATGAGCGGCATCGAAGCTCCCCCGAAACGACGCTGCGATAGAGGCGCCCGGCCGCGGCGGCAACCGCGCCGCGCCGCGCGTGATTCGAGGAGCGATTGCAATCTGCCGCCCGTAGTTCTACTTTCCTACGACTAGGCTGGACGTCACACTGCCCTGTCCGGACCGGCAGAGCGGATCCGGAAAGCAAATTGTCAAGTATCTCCGCGCGTACCCGGCGGGTGTCGAACGGACCCGGCGGGCGAACCGTCTCCGTGCCTCCGAGGCAGCCGGATTCCGGCTGGTGAGACGGGGGTGCCGGCCCGCTCAGGGTGAGCTTCCGAGCCCGCTATGCTGTCGCACGAGCAGATCTGGAACGCCATCGACCGGCTCGCCGAGCGCCACGGCTACTCGGCCTCGGGCCTCGCCCGCCGTGCCGGCCTCGACGCGACCAGCTTCAACCGGTCGAAGCGCGTGGGCGCCGACGGCCGCAAGCGCTGGCCGTCCACCGAATCCGTGTCGAAGGTCCTGGCCGCCACCGGATCGAGCCTCGACGAGTTCCTGCGGCTCATCGAGGCGCGCGAAATCCCCGCTCGCACGATGGTCCCGCTGATCGGCCTGACGCAGGCCGGGGCCGGCCGCCTGTTCACCGACGAGGGCATGCCCACCGGCGGCGCCGGCTGGGAGGAGATCGAGTTTCCGGATCTCGGCGAGGAGCGGGCCTTCGCGCTGGAGATCCAGGGCGATTCCATGCTGCCGCTGTTCCGGGACGGCGACGTTCTGATCGTGTCGCCCACGGCCAGCGTCCGCAAGGGCGATCGCGTCGTTGTCCGTTTGCACGGCGGCGAGGTCCTGGCCAAGGAGCTGCGGCGGCGCACCGCCCGGACCGTGGAACTGGCCTCCCTGAACCCCGAGCACGAGGACCGGGTCCTGAACCTCGGCGAGGTGGCCTGGATGGCGCGGGTGATGTGGGTGCGCCAGTAGGCGGTGCCCGGACGGGTCACGGTGGTTCGGCGCTTGGCCGTGAGGCCGTTCATCGCTATCGCTGGCCCGTCGCGGACCTTCCGCATCCGCTGAGCGCGAACGCAGCATGGCGCAGCCCGGGACGGATCACAGCGCGGCCGAAGCCGCGCCGCTCGCGGACGAGGCCCGCACGCTCCTGGACGCGCTGCCGACGCCCAGCCTCCTGCTCGATCCGCAGGGCCGTGTCCGCCACGCCAATCCCGCCCTGGAGGAGCTCGCCGGCTACTCGGCGGAGCGACTCGTGGCGCAGGGGCTCGACCTAATCCTGGCGCAGCGCACGGCGCCGCTGGATCCCGCCGGCGCCGAGCCTCAGGATTTCCTGGCGGCTCGCGCGGACGGGACGAGCTTCTGGGCCCGCCTGGAGACCGCGCCCCTGCCCGGAACCCCGTTCCGGATCGGCCAGATCCGCGACGAGACGGCCCGGCGGGAGGCGGAGGGCGCGCTCGCGCTCTCCCGCCAGCGCGAGGCCCTGGGGCTCCTGACCAACAGCGTCGCCCACGAGTTCAACAACTTCCTGCAGATCCTGATCGGCTACATCGACGGCCTCAAGCGGCGGCTCGGGGACCGGCAGGAGCCGTTCGTCCAGCGGGCGATCGCCCGCTCGGCCGACGCCACCGAGCGCGCGGCGATCCTGACCCGGCACCTGCTCGCCTATTCCCGCCGCATCGCGCCCGACGTCCGGTCGGTCGACCTCGACGCCATCGTGGCCGACCTCGCCGGGCGCCTCGAACCCGACCTGCCGCCCGGCATCCGCCTCACTGTGGCGGCGACGCCGGGCCTGCCGCGGGCGATCAGCAATCCGACGCAGATCGAGTTCGCCCTGCGTCATCTCGTCGCCAATGCCTGCGAAGCCATGCCGTCGGGCGGGACCCTGACCCTGTCGACCTTCCGGGTAGATCCCGGCGACCGGTCCCTGCAGCAGCCGGGCCAGGGCAGCGTCGGGATCGCGGTGGGCGACACCGGGCAGGGCATGTCCCCCGAGATGCTCGCCCGGGCCCTCGCACCGTTCCAGACCAGCCACGAGGCGGGGCGCGGCGCGGGCCTCGCGATCGTGCACGGGCTGATGAAGCGGCAGAACGGGACCATCACCCTCGACAGCCGGAGCGGGGAGGGGACGCAGGTCCGCCTGTCCTTCCCGGCCGCGCCCGAGCGCACGCTCCACTAGAGCCGCGCCGTCCCGGAGAGCGGCCTCGGCGAGAGCGTCGTCCGGGCGGCGCGACGATCCGGTGGAAAACGTCGTTCGGGCGACGGCGGGCTGGACTAAAACCGCCGCCCGACCGTTCCCATATCGTCACTGGCGCTCCGCGCCATCCGGTTCTCGTCCTCTGAGGCGTGTACATGTTTACTGAGATTTCGCGCCGCCGGCGTGTGGCCGCCCTCCTGGCGCTGGCCGCTGCGCTGACCGTCGCGGCGCCCGTCGCGGAAGCCCGTCCGGGCGGCGGTGGGTCCTTCGGGTCCCGCGGCTCGCGCACCTACACGGCGCCCTCCGCCACGCCGACCGCTCCGGGCGGCGGCATGACGATGCAGCGCTCTCAGACCGCGCCGTCGCCCGGCATGGGCAGCCCGGGCATGCAGGCTCCGGCCGCGCAGGGTCGCCGTTTCGGCGGCGGGTTCTTCGCGGGCCTGCTCGGCGCCGGCCTGATCGGCGCGCTGCTCGGCGGCGGCTTCTTCGGCGGCCTCGGCGGCCTCGCCTCGATGATCGGCCTGCTGTTCCAGGTCGGGCTCGTCGTGCTGGTGGTGATGCTGGCCCTGCGGTTCTTCCGCCGCCGGAACGAGCCGGCCGGCGCCGGCGCGCCCTACGCCCGCACGTCGCTCGACGATCAGCCGGGCGCCCGCGGCCCGATGGGCGGCGCTCCGGGCGGCCCCGCCGCCGGCGGCATGTTCGGCGGTGGGCAGCGCCCGCCGCAGACGCGCCCGGTGCAGATCGGACCGGCCGATTACCAAGCCTTCGAGCGCCTGCTCGGCGACATTCAGGACGCCTATTCCCGCGAGGATCGGGTGACCCTGGGCAACCTGTCGACGCCCGAGATGGTCGGCTACTTCGACGAGGAGCTGCGCGGCAACGCGGCCCGCGGCGTAGTGAACAAGATCTCGGACGTGAAGCTGCTGCAGGGCGACCTCGCGGAGGCCTGGGGCGAGGACCGCACCGACTACGCGACCGTGGCCATGCGCTACGCCCTCAAGGACGTGATGATCGAGCGGTCGAGCGGCCGCGTCGTCTCCACGGACTCGTCCGAGGCGACGGAGCTCTGGACGTTCCTGCGCCAGCCCGGCCGCGGCTGGGTGCTCTCGGCGATCCAGCAGACCCGGTGATCCGATCGCGCTCCGGCCTTCGGGCCGGAGTCACGATGCTCATTCAGGCCGGCGTCCCCACCGGGGCGCCGGCCTTTCTGTGCGCGTCCCACCGATTGGCGAGATCGACGAAGCCCGCCACCGGGATCTCCTCGGCCCGCGCGGTCTCGGACAGGCCGGCGGCGGCCAGCAGGTCGCCGGCCGCGGGGGTCAAGGCCTTGAGGCTCTGGCGCAGCATCTTCCGGCGCTGGCCGAAGGCCGCGCGGGTGACGGCCTCGAGCGCGCCGGCGCGGCACGGCAGGGGCTGGGCGCGGGGCACCAGCCGAACCACGCTCGACGTGACCTTCGGCGGCGGCACGAAAGCCGAGGGGCTGACGTCGAACAGGATCTCGGCCTCCGTGCGCCAGCCGCACAGGACGCCGAGCCGGCCGTAATCGGCCCGCTCCTCCGGGCCGGCGACGATCCGCTCGGCCACCTCCCGCTGGAACATCAGCACGGCCTGATCCCACCAGGGCGGCCAGGCCTCCCCGTCGAGCCAGCCGGTGAGCAGGGCCGTGCCGACATTGTAGGGCAGATTGGCGACGATCCGCGCCGGGGCGTCGCCCACCAGCGGCCGCGGATCGAAGGCGAGGGCGTCGGCGTCGACCACCTCGAGGCGTCCCGGATAGTGGGCGGCGATCTCGGCGAGCGCCGGGAGCGCCCGCGGGTCGCGCTCGATCGCCACCACGCGGGCGGCCCCCTCGGCGAGGAGCGCGCGCGTGAGGCCGCCGGGTCCCGGACCGACCTCCACCACCGTCACGCCCGCGAGGGGACCGGCGGCCCGGGCGATCCGCCCGGTCAGGTTGAGGTCGTAGAGGAAGTTCTGGCCGAGCGCCTTCTTCGGCTCCAGGCCGTGGCGGGCGACCACCTCGCGCAGCGGCGGAAGCCCGTCCCCGGCGCTCATGCTGGGTCCCTCACAGCTCGTCCTCGGGATCGAAATGGCGGGCCCCCGCAGGGCGCGGCCGGCCGGCATAGACGCTGAACGGGATGATCTCGGCCCCGCCGGGGGCCTCGTCCTGCGCCGCCGCGTTGGCGGCCAGCCGGTCGGCGAGGCGCAGGGCCGCCACGAGGCTGTCGGGCCGGGCGACGCCCTTACCGGCGATGTCAAAGGCCGTGCCGTGGTCCGGGGAGGTGCGCACGAACGGCAGGCCGAGGGTGACGTTCACGCCGTCGTCGAACGCGATCGTCTTGATCGGGATGAGGGCCTGGTCGTGCGTCGGTGCGAGGGCGACGTCGTAGGTCTCACGGGCGCGGGCGTGGAACAGGGTGTCGGCGGGGAGTGGCCCGCGGATGTCTATGCCCCGCGCCCGCAGCCGTGCCACCGCGGGGGCGAGGACGTCGCGGTCCTCGTGGCCGATCGTCCCGGCCTCGCCCGCGTGCGGGTTCAGACCCGCGAGGACGAGGCGCGGCTCGGGCAGGCCGAACCGCTCTCGCAGGTCGCGGGCGACGATCGCGGCGGTCTCCTCGACGAGCTCCTGGGTGAGCAGGTCCGGCACGTCCTTCAGCGGGACGTGGATCGTCACCGGCACCACCGAGAGGTCTGCGCTCCAGATCATCATCACCGGCCGGGGCGGCGTCACGCCGGGCGGCACCGCGAGGGCGGCCAGGAACTCGGTGTGGCCGGGATGGGCGAAGCCCGTCCGGGTCAGCACGAACTTGGCGATCGGGTTGGTCACCACCGCGCCCGCGCGCCCGGCCTTCACGAACTCCACCGCCGCGGTGATCGACTCGATGGTCGCGCCGGCATTCACCGAATCGGGTACGCCCGGCTCGGCGGCGACGCGGGCGCCGCTCGGCAGGGGCACCACGGGGAGCGCGCGCGGGAACACCTCGGCGGCGGTCTCGGGATCCACCTCCGCCACCGGCACGGGGCGGTCGAGGCGGTGAGCGAGGCGCTCGACGAAGTCCGGGTCGGCCACCAGGAAGAAGGGCGGCAGCGGATCTGCGCCGCCCCGACCGAGCCACGCGCTGAGCGCCAGCTCCGGACCGATGCCGGCGGGATCTCCGAGGGTGAGGGCGAGGGGCGGCATGGGCGCTCTATAGCGCCCGCGCGGCGCGGGCGCATCCTCGGCAGAGCGCGGCCGTGCGCGGAGCCGGATCCCGCCGCCCGGCGCGCGATGGGACCGCGACGGACGCGGCGCCGAAACGGAGCGCCGCCGGTCCCGGTTCCTCACCGCACCGAGGCGATGCCGTCCGCGGTGGTGGCGGTGCCGACGTTCTGGCGCAGGTCGGCCTCACCCAGCGTCTTCAGCTCGACCCGCAGCAGCACCGTCTGGTTGCGCTCGCGCACGCCCGTCGCGGTGGCGATCGGCGAGTTGATGTAGTTCAGCGAGACGGTGGTGCACTCATCCTGGTAGCCGCCGCCGAAGCTCGCGCCCGACAGGTAGAAGCGGCCCGGGTTCTGGTAGATCGGCACCGTCCCGATCGGGTTCGCCAGGTACGAGGTCAGCGCGTCCGTGTAGGTGTTGCGCACGTCGAGGTAGTGGGTCAGGTCGACGAGCAGCGAGCCCGACACGAACCAGTTCGGCGTGATGTTGTAGGTCGCGGTGGCGGTGATGCCCTCGCGGTAGTGGCTGTAGCCCAGCAGCGGCTGCGCCTCGTAGTACGAGTAGAAGGCCGAGACGGTGAGCGGCAGGAACGGCGCGAACCGCGCCGTCGCGCCGGTCTCGAACCGCGCCACGTGGAAGTCGGACTGGTTGAACCGGGCCCGGCTGATGAACGTGATGTTCTGGTTCGGCGAGACCTGGAAGCGGCCGACGAAGTCCGACCGCTGCGTCTCGAGCCCGGAATCCAGGCCGACATTGGCGATGTCGCCCCGGCGGAACGAGTTGACGCCCGCGAGCTGGATGGACTCGCCGAACAGGACGTTCGCGTACCAGCCCGACGGCGTCACGACGGAGTACTGGCCGCCGAGGTTGGTGCGCACGCCGCCCTCGACCCGGTCGTAGCCCGAGAACTTGTCCCACTCGAACAGCGAGGTGTCGTCGAAGACGAGGCTCTGCGCGTCCTCGTTCGGCAGGCGGCCGATCCGGGTCTCGGACGGGCGCGCGATGATCTGGCCGATCGGCTCCAGGGTGTGGACGCCGAGCGCGCCGAAATTGGCGACGAACGGGTAGCGGTAGTCGAGGCCGATCGCCGGCATGACCCGGCCGGCGAAGCCGTCGTCGATCTTCGCCACCTGCGGCGCGAGGTCGTTCTGGTACCCGGAGAAGCTCGGGTTGGTGAAGAACGCGTCGGTGCGCAGGTACGCGAACGGCGTGAACTTCTGGCCCCAGTCGTCGATGAAGCTGCGGCGCCAGGACAGCTCCGCGGAGGCGCGGGTGTTGGTGCCGGCAAGCCCGTCGATGGCGCACAGGCCGCGCTGGAAGACCGTGCAGGTCTGGTAAAGCGGGAAGCTGACGCCGTTGACGCTCGGCGAGAACAGGTAGCTCGAGGTCCGCGGCAGGCCCTGGTACTGGGTCGTCTCGCGGGTCAGGCTGGTGATGTTCGCCTGGAAGCGCACCTCGCCGCCGATCTCCGAAGGGCCGTTGACCCGCTTGTCGTAGTCGATCACCGGCGCGACGATCGGCTGCTGCTTCTGCCAATCGAAGCTCGACAGGCCCTTGAAGTAGTAGCCCCGGGCCTCGAACCACGAGCGGTCGCCCTGGCCGATCAGGAAGGCGGTCGAGGTCGCCTCGCGGAAATAGTCCGTGGTGATGTTCTGGTTGCGGATCCGGTAATTGTCGAGGAACCACTTGTCGGTCACGCCGACAAGGTCCCAGCCCGTGCGCCAGCGCGGGTTGATGTAGAACCGGCCCTGCGATTCGACCGAGCCGCGGAAGTCCCGCTCGCCGGCGCCGAGCGGGCTCGGGAGGAAGGCCGAGGGCGTCGTCTGCGAGATGCCCGACAGGCGGATGTTGTAGAAGCCGTTGTCGATCCGCTGGCGGAACTCGCCCTGCGCGAGCAGGCCCTGGCGGCTGAGCAGGGTCGGCGTCAGCGTCAGGTCGTAGCTCGGCGCGAGGTTGATGAAGTACGGGAGCGACACGCCGTTGCCGAGCGCGGTCGTCGTGACGAAGCGCGGCGTCAGGAAGCCGGTCTTGCGCTTCACCGTCGGGTCCGGCGCCTCGAAATACGGCAGGTAGGCCACCGGGATGCCGGCGATCTCGAGCGTCGAATCGTCGAAGTAGACCGTGTGGGTCTCGTTGTCGTGGATGATCTTCTTCGCCTTGATCTGCCACAGCGGCGGCGTCTCAGGGTTGTCCTTGCACGGCTCGCAGGCCGTGTAGCTGCCGGACTCGAAGCTGGTCTGCTCGCCGTTCAGGCGCTCGGCCCGCGGCGCGGAGAACCGGGTGCGCACCGTCTCGAACTTGCGCTGGACGGTCTGCTGGCCGCGGAAAGCGTCGACGAAGCCGGTCTTGAAGTCGTCGGTGAGTTCCATGCGCGCGCCGGTCACGACGCCGCCGTCGGCCTCGGTGAGGCGGACATTGCCCTCAGCGAAGACCCGGCCGGAATTCCGGTCGTAGCGCACGCGGTCGGCCTGCAGGGTCCGCGGGCCGTAATGCAGCTCGGCGTTGCCCCGCGCCGTCACTGTGCCGCGGTCGTTGTCGTAGATCAGCTCGTCGGCCTCGACGAGCAGCTTGTCGCCGGGCTTGCCGGCCGCGACGGCGGGCAGGCCCTGGGCATGGGCGGACAGGCCACCCGCCAGCGGCGCGGCGAGCGCCAGCGCGGCCCGGAAACCAGCCTTCCGCAGGATGTCGGCGACCTTACGCAACGCGCGTCCCAACCCCTGTGACGTCTGCCGCCACCAACCTCAACACCCGTCTCCCGTCCCGCGAAGGATCGCGGAAGTCAGCCGTCTTCCTGGTACAGAAGCGTGAGCGTACCGAGAAGACTGCCTACCACGGCCGGGAACCAGGCCGCCACCGGTGCGGCGACGAGTCCGGACGCTCCGAGCCCCTCCATGACCTGTCGGACCACGTAGAGAGCGAAGCCGGCCGCGACGCCACCGAGGACGAGTTTACCGACCCCACCAAAGCGGAAGAACCGTAAGGAAACGGTTGCGGCGACGATGACCATGGCCACGAACAGCACCGGCCGCGCCCACAGGACGTCGTACTGGAGACGGTAGCGGGTGGCGTCCAAACCGGCCCGCTCGGTCCGCGCGATGGTTGTGGGAAGTTGCCAGAAAGGCACAGATTCCGGGGGGGTGAAGCGCTGCCGGACCTGCCCGGGGTCGAGGTTCGAGGCGATCAGATACGTGTCGAACGACTCGGGCGGTGCGTCCGGTGTGAGAACGCGCACATCGGAGAGCTCCCAGTAGCCGTCGTGGAGCATGGCGCGGGCCGCGACGAGCTGCTCGGCGAACTTCCCGGCCGCGTCGAAGGTGAAGACCGATACTCCCGCCAGGGTGGTCGTACCTTCGACGGCGGTCTCGGCGCGGAGGATCGCCTCGCCGTCGAGGCCCTTCTGCCGGATCCACAGGTCCTTGCCCGAACTCGCCTTGGTGGATTTGGCGAAGATCTTCGCCTCGATCTCGGTGGAGCGCTGCTTCAGCATCGCCGAGACCGGGTTGTAGACGCCGACCGCCAGGGCGCCGAGGGCGAGGGCCACGAAGAGGCCGGGCTGCAGGAACTGCCAGGCCGAGATCCCGGCCGCGCGGGCGACCACCAGCTCCAGCTTGCGCGACAGCTGGAGCAGGGCCGCCATGGAGCCGAACAGGACCGCGAAGGGGAGCACGCCCTCCGCCACCGCGGGGGTGCGGTAGAGCGAGAGCTGCGCCATCAGGCCCGCGGACGCGCCCTGGGCCTCGCCGGCGCGGCGGAGCAGCTCGACGAAGTCGAGGGTGTAGACCAGCGCGAACACGGTGACGAAGACGCCGAGCACCGTGCGGAGGAAGCGGGCGGCGAAGTACCGCCCGAGGGTGGGGCCGATCAGCATCATCGGAATCAGGCCGCCGGCGCGAGGCGCGGACCGCGGAACCGCCCGCGAACGGCGCGGGCCAGGGCGGCGTTGAACGCGCGCACCCGGGGGCCGTAGAAGATGAGAAGGCTCGACAGGAGGATCGCGACAAGCGGCACGCTGTAGACCGCTAGGACTGCCGCGGGGCTGCGCGCGGCGGCGCTGACCGCCGCGAAGCCGCCGATGCGCAGCGCCACGACGGCGACGATCGCGCCCGCGATGGCGACGCCGCGCCCCTGCCGGGTCGTGCGGGGATCACCCAGGGCCGCGAAGGCGATGAAGACCAGGGCGAGCGGGTAGAGGCAGGCCGAGAGGCGGTCGTGCAGCTCGGCCCGGAACCGGCCCTTCTGCAGCTTGTAGTAGCCCTCTGTCGTGTCGGGGAACAGGAGCTGCGCCGTCGAGCGCTCGCGCGGCTTGTAGATCGTGTCGGAATCCGGGGGCGCGAAGGCCGCGAGGTCGATTGTGTAGCGCTCGAAGGTCAGGATCGAGGAATCGCGCGACTCCCTCTGCTGCTGGTGGACGCTGCCGTTCTCCAGGATCAGGTAGCTCTGGCCGTCGACGTCGACCGCGTTGCCGCGCTCGGCGAGGTAGACCTTGGTCTTGCCCGCCTCGCGCCGGTCCTGGATGAACAGCCCCTTGAGCGTGCCGCCCGGTCCGCGCTCGCGGAAGTGGAAGGTGATGCCGTTGTCGAGCTGGGTGAACTGCCCTTCCTTGACGACGTTCGCGATGAAGTCGCCGCGCACCCGGGTGATCACGTCGCGCAGCTCCTGGAAGCTCGCGGGCATCACCACCACGACCAGGAACCCCACCAGGAAGCTGACGAACAGCGCCAGGGTGAGGAAGGGCCGCAGCAGCGAGCGCGGCGGCATCCCGGCCGCCGACATAACGATCAACTCGGAATCGCCGTTCAACTTGTTGAGCGCGTAGATCGTGCCGATGAACAGCGCCACGGGGGCGATGACGACGACGAGGGTCGGCAGCGACAGGCCCGTGACGAAGAGGAAGACCAGCAGCGTCTGGCCCTTGGCGGTCACGAGATCGAGCTCGCGCAGGGCCTGCGTCAGCCAGATGGTGCCCGTCAGCCCGATCAGGCAGGCGAGGGTGGCGCCCAGGGCGATCCGAAAGATGTAGCGCTCGATCTGCCTCATCGGCCCGGCAGTCCCGCTCGTCCTCTCGCGCCCTCGGGGCGGCAGGGACCCGACAAAAGGGGCGATTCCAGGGCTGTCACGCCGCGTTGCGTTCTCCGTCTCAGCGGCTACACAGGGCGGATGGCCCGCGCCGTGGCGCGCGGGTGCGTAGTACGGCTCCGGGATAACGGGCAGGGCGACGGGTATGGCGGACGGTATCGAGATCGGTTTCGGTCCCCTGGAGCAGAGCGGCCAGGGCCCCGGCGGATCCGGCGATCTCGTGGTCTTCGTCGGCGATGACCTGTCGCTCGGGTCGGCGGCCCGCGAGGCGCTGGGCGCCTCAGGGGCCGATCTCGTGGCCCGCGCGGCGGCTTCGGAGAAGTTCAAGGGCCGCTCGCTCAGCGCCCTGTCCCTGCCGGCGCCGGCGGGCGTCGGTGCCGACCGCCTCGTGGTCGTGGGTCTCGGCTCCGAGAAGGACCGGGCCAAGACCGACTGGCCGGCGCTCGGCGGCTTCACCGCGAGCAAGGTGGCGGGACGGACCGCCCGGGTCGTGCTCGACTGGCCCGGCACGACGGTCACGGCGGCGCAGGCCGGCGAGTTCGCCCTCGGCGCGCGCCTGCGGACCTACGCGTTCGACCGCTACAAGACCAAGAAGAAGCCCGACGCCGACGACAAGTCCGTCACCGCGCTGACCCTGCTGCTCGCCGATCACGGCGCGGCCGCCCGCGAGGGCGAGGGCGCCCGGAGCCTGTCGGACGGCGTGATCCTGGCCCGCGACCTCGTGAACGAGCCGCCGAACGTGCTCTTCCCGGCGGAATTCGCCCGCCGCGCCTCGGAGCTCGCAAAGCTCGGCGTCGAGATCGAGGTGCTGGAGCCGGCCCGGATGCGGGAGCTCGGCATGGGCGCGCTGCTCGCGGTGGCGCAGGGCTCGGCCCGGGAGCCGCGGATCGTGATCATGCGCTGGAACGGCGGCCCCGCGGCCGAGGCGCCCGTGGCCCTGATCGGCAAGGGCGTCGTGTTCGATTCCGGCGGCGTCTCGATCAAGCCGGGCGGCGGCATGGAGGACATGAAGGGCGACATGGGCGGCGCCGCAGCCGTGGTCGGGGCGCTCCACGCGCTGGCGGCCCGCAAGGCGCGCTGCAACGTGGTCGGCGCCATCGGCATCGTGGAGAACATGCCGGACGGTGGCGCGTACCGCCCGTCCGACATCCTGACCTCCATGTCCGGCCAGACCATCGAGGTGATCAACACCGACGCCGAGGGCCGTCTGGTGCTGGCCGACGTGATCACCCACGTCATCCGCAGCACGAAGCCCAAGGCGATCGTCGACCTCGCGACGCTGACCGGCGCGATCATCGTGGCCCTCGGTCAGGACATCGCCGGAATGTTCTCGAACGACGACACGCTGGCGGGCAACATTCACGCCGCCGGCGAGGCGACCGGCGAGAAGGTGTGGCGGATGCCGCTGATCCCCGCCTACGACAAGGCGATCGATTCCAAGTTCGCCGACATGAAGAACACCGGTGGCCGCCACGGCGGCGCCGCCACCGCGGCCTCGTTCATCAAGCGCTACGTCGAGGACGTGCCGTGGGCGCATCTCGACATCGCCGGCGTCGCGATGTCGTCGAACGCCAGCGAGATCAACCGCAGCTGGGGCGCGGGCTGGGGCGTGCGCCTCCTCGACCGGCTGATCCGCGACCATTACGAGGCCCGCTGAGGCGGCCGCGGCGCTCCTGACGCCGCGCGCCTGTCCGGGCGATCCCAGCATGGCCGCACACGCCAACGCCGCGCTCGACCGGGCCGGCCCGGTCGCCGGGACGTCCGGGGGCCGCGCCGGCGGCCCGCTGGCGGCGGCGGGGCCGATCCTCGCCATGCTGGCCGCCCTGGCGCTCGTCGCGGCGACCGGGCTGAGCCAGCGCCATGCCGTGCCGGAGGCGCTGGAGCCCTGGATCTTCGGCTACTTCATCGGCCGCTACCCACTCTTCGCGTTCGCGCTGGTCTACGGGCTCGGGCACCTCGCGCGGGTGGCGACGGGCCCGGGCCCGGCCTCCGCACCGCGCCGGGTCGTGTTCGGCCTCGCGGGCGCGGCCGCGCTCCTCGCCGCCGGGCTCTACCCGACCTTCGGCGGCCTCGTCCTGCGCGGTGCCTTCGCGACCGGCGGCATGGCCTTCCTCACCCACCAGCCCCTGTGGCTGGCCTACGGGCTCGGCACAGCCGTCGGCGCCCTGATGTTCGGCGGCGTCCTCGGCCTGTTCGCGATCGCGGCCAACCGGCCCCTGCGGCCGCGCCTGCGCCGGATCGTGTACGGGGCGCTCGCCTTCCTGGCCCTGTGGTTCGGCGCGACCCTGATCGGACTCGCGGGCGACCTCGGTGTCGGCCCCTGGCCCCGCCGCGCGATGCGGCCGGAGGAGGCCGCACTCGCCGCCGGCCTGCTGGTCGCCGCGGCTCTGCCGCACGCCGCGCTGGCGACATTGCTCCGGCATCGTCCAGCCCTCTGAGCCGCCTGCCTTGCGGGCCGGCCTCCGTTCCCGCAGAGTCGGCGCGACAGGCGTTGCGGGACTCGGCCCCCGAGAGTCGGGCCCGCGGGAGGCATCGCGATGCATCAGGCGAACGTGATGGAGCACGGCGCTCAAGCCGCCACGGCCGGAGCGATGCCGGGTGCGCCGGGCAACGGGGCCTCCGACCGGCCCTGGCTGGCCGCCTATCCGCCCGGCGTCCCGGCGGAGATCGACGTCGCGGGCCTCGGGACCCTGGTCGACCTGTTCGAGACCAGCGTGACCGCCTTCGCGGGCCGGCCGGCGATGCTGTGCTTCGGCTCGACCATGACCTACGCGACGCTCGGCCAGCAGGCGCGCGACCTCGCTGCTTGGCTGCGGGGACAGGGGCTGGCGAAGGGCGACCGCGTGGCGATCATGCTGCCGAACGTCCCCGCCTACGCGGTGGCGATCTTCGGCGTGCTCCTGGCAGGCGGGACGGTGGTCAACACCAACCCACTCTACACGCCCCGCGAATGCGCCCAGCAGATCGGCGATTCCGGCGCGCGGATCCTGATCGTCCTGGAGAATTTCGGTGCCACGATCGCCGCGGCCCTGCCGGACGTGGCTCTGGAGCGGGTCGTCCTCGTGAGCCCGGGCGACGGGCTCGGGCTCAAGGGGCAGGTGATCAACCTCGCGAGCCGGCACGTCCGCAAGGCGGTGCCGGCGTTCCGCCTGCCCGAGGGCCTCGCGATCCCCTTCGCCACGGTGCTCCGCCGGGGCCGGTCGCTGCCGCGCGTCTCGGCAGCGGTGGAGCCGGAAGATCTCGCCTTCCTGCAGTATACCGGGGGCACGACGGGCATCGCCAAGGCGGCGATGCTGAGCCACCGCAACATCATGGCGAATGTCGAGCAGTCGCAGCTCTGGTTCAACTCGAAGGATCCGAGCGTCACGCGCTGCGTGGTCACGGCCCTGCCGCTCTACCACATCTTCGCACTCACCGCGTGCTTCTTCCAGTTCATGCGCAGCGGCGGCTCCTGCCTGCTGATCCCCAATCCGCGCGACTGCGACGGCATGGTCAAGACGCTGAGTCGCACGCGCTTCACCCACCTGATGGGCGTGAACACCCTGTTCAACGTGCTGATCAACCACCCGAAGATCGGAACGGTGGATTTCGCCAACCTCGACTTCGTGGTCGGCGGCGGCACGGCCGTCCAGCGCGCCGTGGCCGAGCGCTGGAAGGCCCTGACCGGCAACACGATCATCGAAGGCTACGGCCTGTCCGAGACCTCGCCGGTCGTGTGCGTCAACCCGCGGGGCATGCGCGACTTCTCCGGCACGATCGGCTACCCGCTGCCGTCGACAGAAGTCTCGATCCGCGACATCTCCGGTGCCCCCCTCCCGAACGGGCAGCCGGGCGAGATCTGCGTGCGCGGCCCTCAGGTGATGCGCGGCTACTGGAACCGGCCGGAGGAGACCGCGCGGGCGATGACCGCGGACGGGTTCTTCCGGACCGGCGACGTCGCGATCCTGCAGGCGGACGGGCAGGTCCGGATCGTCGACCGGATGAAGGACATGATCCTCGTCTCCGGCTTCAACGTCTATCCGAACGAGGTCGAGGATGTGCTGGCGGCTCATCCGGCCGTGCTCGAATGCGCGGTGGTCGGCGCGCCGAGCGAGGAGACCGGCGAGATGGTGGTGGCCCACGTGGTCCTGAAGGACCCGGCGGTCTCCATCGATGTCCTGCGGGCGCACGCGCGCACCCAACTCACCGGCTACAAAGTGCCCCGCCGCGTGGTGCTCCACGAGACCCTGCCGAAGACCAATGTCGGCAAGGTGCTGCGGCGGATGCTGCGCGACGAGACGCCGCCGGCCTGAGAGGCGCCGGCGCGGCGGCTCGGCGCCTGCGGCCCCGTGCCGCTCGCGGGCGGTGTAACCCCTGCGGGCCGTTCGCCGAAAGGTGAGGCTGCGGCGCTTGTACCCCTGTCGGCCGCGGCCGATCTGTGGGTTGTGCGCGCAGGAGATCCGAGGAGACGGCCATGTTGATCAAGCGCAGGCGCGGCTGGGAGATACCGGACCATCTGGCGACGCCGGAGGCCGTCTTCCTCGATCGGCGGACCCTGATCGGCGGCGCGGCCGGTCTGGCGGCCGGCTCGCTCCTGGGCGGCCGCGCCGCCTGGGCGGCCGCGGGCGACCAGGCGCTCTACCCGGCGCCGCAGAACCCCGCCTACACGCTCGATCGCCCGCTGACCCCGGAGCGCTTCAGCGCCGACTACAACAATTTCTACGAGTTCGGCACGTCGAAGACCGTGCTGCCGGCGGCCAACGCCCTCAAGACCCAGCCCTGGACGCTGAAGATCGACGGCCTCGTGGAGAAACCGTTCGAGATCGGCGTGGACGACCTGATCCGGAAGGTCGGCCTGGAGGAGCGGCTCTACCGCCACCGCTGCGTCGAGGCGTGGTCGATGGCGGTGCCGTGGACCGGCTTCCCGCTGGCGAAGCTCGTGGCGCTCGCCAAGCCCACCTCCGGCGCGAAGTACATCCGCTTCGAGACCTTCCTGGACAAGGCGATGGCGCCCGGCCAGCGGGCCTTCTTCTATCCCTGGCCCTACACGGAAGGCCTGACTCTGGCGGAGGCCGGCAACGACCTCGCCTTCATGGTGACGGGAATCTACGGCAAGCCGCTGCCCAACCAGTTCGGCGCACCGATCCGCCTCGCGGTGCCGTGGAAATACGGGTTCAAATCGGCCAAGTCGTTGGTGAAGATCTCGTTCACCGCCGATCGGCCGAAGACCTTCTGGGAGGGGCTGCAGGCCTCCGAGTACGGCTTCTGGGCCAACGTGAACCCGGCCGTGCCGCACCCGCGCTGGAGCCAGGCGACGGAGCGCGTCCTCGGCACCGACCAGCGGGTGCCGACGCTGATCTACAACGGCTACGGCGAGCAGGTCGCCGGCCTCTACAAGGGCCTCGAAGGCGAGCGCCTGTTCGTCTGAGGCGGACCCGGTGGAGCCGCGTCGGCGCCGGGGCGGCTCCCGTTTCGACAACGCGGCCCCGACGCCGCCCAGCCGTCCCCCTCGACGGCCCGCGGACTAGCGCGGGCAGGCGTGGGCCCGTTCGAAGGCCTGCAGATCCGCCACGGTCGCCTGCTCCTGCCGCGAGAGCGGCACGCGATCCATGGCGTCGTACCGGCAATCGGCGTTGCCGAAGGTTCGGATCGCCCGCGGCGTGCTGAAGCAGTAGCCCGCCTGCTTGTAGATCAGGTTGCGCTGGTACCAAGCTTCCGCGCAGTCATCCGCCATCACGCCGGTTGGTCCCGCGACGAGGATCAGAGCGTAGAGAGCAGCGCGCATCGAATCGTCTCCGTGAGGAGGCGGAGTCAACCATCGGATGCTCAGTAGGTCCAGCGCTGCGCCTTCGAGACGAGGAAGTCGCGGAACGCCTGCACGCGGGCGACCGAGCGCATCTCCTCGGCGTAGACGAGGTAACTCTCGAGGCTCGGCATCTCGGTCTCGCGCAACACCTGCACGAGTTGCTGCCCGCCATCCACCGCGTAGTCGGGCAGGATGCCGATGCCGGCGCCGGCCTCCATCGCGCGTTGCAGGGCGCCGATATTGTTCACCGTCAGGTGAACCTGGCGACGCTCGCGACCCTCGCGGCCGGCATCGGCGAGCCAGTGGGCGGCCAGCAGGTACGAGGGCTCGTTGCCGCCGAAGGAGACGAGGCGGTGGTCGTCGAGCTCCTCGATGGTCTTGGGCTCGCCGAAGCGCTTGACGTAATCCGGGCTCGCGAAGGCGTGGTAGTGCACGGTGAACAGCCGCCGCTGGATCAGGTCCGGCTGCGCCGGGCGCCGCATGCGGATCGCCACGTCGGCCTCGCGCATGGCCAGATCGAGCTCCTCGTTGGTCAGGATCAGCTCGATGCGCACGTCCGGGTAGAGGTCGAGGAACTCGCCCACACGCTGCGACAGCCAGGACGTGCCGAGGCCGACCGTGGTGGTCACCTTGAGATCGCCGGTCGGCCGCTCGGAGGTCTCCACGAGCCGGGCCCGGGTATTCTCCAGGCGCAGCTTCATATCTCGCGCGGCGCGGAACAGCAGGTCGCCCTGCTCGGTCAGCAGCAGGCCGCGGGCATGGCGGTGGAACAGCGGCGCCTTCAGCTCGCGCTCCAGGGCGCTGATCTGGCGGCTCACCGCCGATTGGCTGAGCCCGATATCGTCACCCGCCTTGGTGAAGCTCCCCGCCTCCGCGACGTTGAGGAAGATCCGGATCTTGTCCCAGTCCAAGGCGAGAACCCCTACCAGCGCGCGCCCGCGGGACGCGCCCGGGGTGGAGTGGGCGCGAAGCGGCGGGCAGATCACCGGGCGAACTGCGCGGTGCCGCGCGCGGATGGCCGCTCGCGGCACCGCGCGGGCATGCAATCCGTGCATCCCGGCGCAGTCAGCACTCCTATGCACACGGTGCATGGTGCTGCGCAAGCGCGAGCAGCGCGAACTTGTTGAAATGCTAGGCGCGGCGGCTCCGCGCGGGGGGCGCGGAGACCGGCGCAGCCGTCATTCCGCCGCGGCGGCCTGGACGGGACTCTCGCCGATGTCGAGGTTGGCCAGGAACTTCTCGGCCTCGAGCGCCGCCATGCAGCCCATGCCGGCGGCGGTGATCGCCTGGCGGTAGACGTCGTCCGTGACGTCGCCCGCGGCGAAGACGCCCGGGATCTCGGTCTCGGTCGTCCCCGGCTTCACGGTGAGGTAGCCGCCGTGGCGCATGGGCAGCTGCCCCTCGAAGATCGCGGTGGCCGGCTGGTGACCGATCGCCACGAACACGCCGTCGGCCTTCGCCTCGCTGATCTCGCCCGAGCGCGGATCCTTGAGACGGACGTGGGTCACGTTCGGCGCCGGCTTCTGCACTCCGCAGATCTCGGCGATCTCGCGGTGCCAGAGCACCTCGACGTTCGGGTGCTTGAACAGGCGCTCCTGCAGGATCCGCTCGGCGCGGAAGCTGTCGCGGCGATGGACCACCGTGACCTTGCTGGCGATGTTGGCGAGGTACAGGGCCTCCTCGACCGCGGTGTTGCCGCCGCCGACCACCACGACCTCCTTGCCGCGGAAGAAGAACCCGTCGCAGGTCGCGCAGGCCGAGACGCCGCCGCCCTGGAATGCCGCCTCGGAGGGGATGCCGAGCCACTTGGCCTGGGCGCCGGTGGCGATGACGAGGGCGTCGCACGAGTAGGTCTCGCCCGAATCGGCCTCGAGGCGGAAGGGCCGCTGCTTCAGGTCGACCTTCGTGATGTATTCCGAGACGATCCGAGTGCCGACATGCTCGGCCTGGAGTCGCATCTGCTCCATCAGCCACGGGCCCTGGATCGCCTCGGCGAAACCCGGGTAATTCTCGACGTCCGTGGTGATCATGAGCTGGCCGCCCGGCTGGAAGCCGGAGATCAGCAGCGGCTCGACCATGGCGCGGGCCGCGTAGATCGCCGCCGTGTAGCCGGCGGGTCCCGAGCCGATGATCACGAGCTTGGCGTGGGTGTGGGCCATCTGTCTCGGTCTCCTCAGGCCGGTCCGGCCGCGCGGCGCGCGGCATAGGCGTCGGCGAGCGCCTGGGCGATCACCGGCGTCGCGTCGATCGGCTTGTACGTCAGATCTGCCAACTGACCGGTGAACGGCCGCAGCGCTCCGGCGATCGCCAACCCGGCGAACATGCGACGGTGCCGGATATAGGTACGGGGCAGATCGAACAGCAGGACCGGCGCGCCGGTGGCCACCGCCTCGCTGACCATGTTGGCCGAGTCGGAGGTCACGACGATCGCCTCGGCGAGCGCCAGCATGGCCACGTAGGGGTTGTCGCCGCTGCCGTCCCAGAGGAACCCGCCGGTCTCGGCGGCGAGCGCCTTGACGGCCTCGCGCAGCGGGTTCGGGGTCCGGCGGGAGATCGTCACCATCAGCCGGCAGCCCTGCTCGGCCAGTCCGCGCAGATCCTCCACGAGGCGGATCATGTCGGTCTTGCGATAGCTCAGGTGACGGCTGTCGCCGCCGACCAGCACCGCCACGCGGGGGCCGTCGAGGCGCGCGAGCCGGGGATCCGGCCGGGCCCGGGCCGCGGCCAGGCGCGCCGCCGTGACGAGGTGCGGCGCCGTCAGCGTCGTGAACACGTTGGGGCCGCGCAGGTCGTCGTAATCCGGCACCCAGATGAAGTCGGCGCTGTCCGCGCCGGTCCGCGGATCTTTCAGGAAGGCCGTGAACGTCCGGCCGCCGGTCGCGCGCCGCACCGTCCGCAGGTACGGGACCGACCGACGCCCGGAGGCGATCAGGATGTCGGGATAGGGACCCGACAGGGCGCCGGCGCGGCGGCGCGGCCCCTCGCGCGGGTCGATCGGTCCCCAGGGCGCCATCCAGCCGAACGGCCCGGAAGCCGGCACCTGCCGGATCTCGAAGTCGAGGCCCAGGGTCTCGGCGATGCCGACGCACTGGTTCTCGTCGCCGGCCTTGCCGTCCGTGACGATCCAGGCGCGGGCGCGGGCGAGTTCGGGCAGGCGCGCACGCCGCGGATCCGGACTGCTGACCGGCGCGGTCTGCGCCTCCGACACGTCGATGCTTGCCATGCTCCTCACCGGATACGCCCCACGCCGCCGGCCGGGGCCGGCGGCCGTCTTCTAGTCCCGCGGCAGGTCGCGGGCGAGCCACTGGGCGTAGATGTCGGCGATGGCGGCGAGCCGGCGCTGCTCGAATTGCGGATCGTACCACGCCCCGCCGTAGCTCGACGGCGTCGCGGTCATCTGCGGGTAGCGCCCGAGCACCTGCCCCTTGGGCCCGACGAGCAGCGCCTCGCCCTCCATATAGTCGGTCTGGAAATTGCCGCCGTAGCCGCGCAGGGCACCGCTGCCGGCATAGGGCCGCAGCGACAGGCTCGTCACGACCACGACGAGGCGCGGCCCCCGTCCGCCGATCCGTCCGGCGAAGTTCTTCCGCAGGGCGTCGGTCAGGTCGCCGGCCAGCGCCTCGGCCTGCAGCCCCGCGCCCTTGTCGAGGAGCGGCCGCACGTCGACCCGGACGTCGGAGAAGACCGGAGTCGGCGGGAAGTCGCTCGCCGCCGCGGATCCCGCGACGGCACCGAGGATCAGGCCGGCGAGCCGGCCCCAGGAACGCGGGCGCATCGGCTCAGCCGCCGTACTGGACGGCGACGACCTCGTAGGACTTGCCGCCACCGGGGGTCGTGACCTCGACCGTGTCGCCGACGCCCTTGCCGATCAGCGCGCGGGCGATCGGCGAGGTGATCGAGACGCGGCCCGAGCGCACGTCGGCCTCCGGCTCGCCCACGATCTGGTAGGTCTTCTCCTCCTCCGTGTCCTCGTCGACGAGCTTCACGGTGGCGCCGAACTTGATCCTGTCGCCCGAGAGCTTCGTGACGTCGATCACTTCGGCCCGCGCGATCATGCTCTCGAGCTCGAGGACGCGGCCCTCGTTGTGGGACTGCGCCTCCTTGGCGGCGTGGTACTCGGCGTTCTCCGACAGGTCGCCGAGCGCGCGGGCTTCCGCGATCGCCTGGATGATGCGCTGGCGCTCCACCTGCTGGCGGTGCTTCAGCTCCTCTTCGAGGGCTGCCAGCCCGCGCACGGTGATCGGAACCTTGTCTATCGCCATCGTCTCGCGCCACAATGAAGAGGCCCGGCCGAGAGTGAAGCACTCTCCCCGGGCCATGAAATGAAGTCAGCGGAACCCTGAGGTTCAGGCCGCGAAGTATTCCTGCAACGCGCGGACCTTGAGATCGCCTTCTAGATAGGCCTTGATCCCCTCGGCCGCGGCCATCGCGCCGGCTAGAGTGGTGTAATACGGCACCTTATGCAAGAGGGCCGCGCGCCGGAGCGAGCGCGAGTCCGACAGGGCGCCGGCCCCCTCGGTCGTGTTCAGGACGAGGTGGATCCCGCCGTTCTTGATCGCGTCGACCACGTGCGGCCGACCCTCGAGAACCTTGTTGATCCGCTCCGCCGGCACGCCGTTCTCCACCAGATAGCGCTGCGTGCCGCCGGTCGCCAGGATGGTGAAGCCGAGGTCCGACAGGAGCTTCATGGTCGGCAGGATGCGCGCCTTGTCGGCATCCCGCACCGAGACGAACACGGCGCCGGCCTTCGGCACCTGCGTGCCCGAGCCGAGCTGGCTCTTGGCGAAGGCCACGCCGAAGCTCGCGTCGAGCCCGATCACCTCGCCGGTGCTGCGCATCTCCGGTCCGAGCAGCACGTCGACGCCGGGGAAGCGGGCGAAGGGGAAGACCGCCTCCTTCACGGCGATGTGCGGCAGGGTCTTCGGCCGCAGGCCGAAGGTCGCGAGCGGCTCGCCCGCCATGATCCGGGCGGCGATCTTGGCGATCGGCTCGCCGATGACCTTGGCGACGAACGGCACCGTGCGCGAGGCGCGGGGGTTCACCTCCAGCACGTAGATGGTGCCGTCCTTGATGGCGTACTGCACGTTCATCAGGCCGACGACGTTGAGCGCCAGCGCCATGGCCTTCGTCTGCCGCTCCAGCTCGTCCATGATCTCGGTCGAGAGCGAGCGCGGCGGCAGGGAGCAGGCCGAATCACCCGAATGGATGCCGGCCTCCTCGATGTGCTCCATGATGCCGGCGATGAACACGTCCTTGCCGTCGCAGACCGCGTCGACGTCGACCTCGACCGCGTCCGACAGGTAGCGGTCGAACAGGAGCGGGTTCTTGCCCAGCACCGTGTTGATCTGGCCGGTCTTGTCGTTCGGGTAGCGGGCCTTCACCTCGGAGGGGATCAGGCTCGGCAGCGTGTCGAGGAGGTAGTCGGCGAACTGCGTCTCGTCGCGGATGATCGCCATCGCGCGGCCGCCTAGCACGTAGCTCGGGCGGACCACGAAGGGCAGGCCGAGATCCGCGGCGACCAGCCGGCTCTGCTCCACCGAGTAGGCGATGCCGTTCTTCGGCTGCTTCATCGCGAGCTTGTCGAGGAGCCGCTTGAACTGGTCGCGGTCCTCGGCGAGGTCGATGGCGTCGGGCGAGGTGCCGAGGATCGGCACGCCGGCGGATTCCAGGGCGCGGGCGAGCTTCAGCGGAGTCTGGCCGCCGAACTGCACGATCACCCCGTGCAGAGTGCCGGCCTGCCGCTCGGTCTCGATGATCTCCAGCACGTCCTCGGCGGTCAGCGGCTCGAAGTAGAGCCGGTCCGAGGTGTCGTAATCGGTCGAGACCGTCTCCGGGTTGCAGTTGACCATGATGGTCTCGTAGCCCGCGTCCGACAGCGCGAAGCAGGCGTGGCAGCAGCAATAGTCGAACTCGATACCCTGACCGATCCGGTTCGGGCCGCCGCCGAGGATCACGACCTTCTTGCGGTCCGAGGGCTGCGCCTCGTCCACCACCGCGCCCGCGAACGGCGCCACGTAGGTCGAGTACATGTAGGCGGTGGGCGACTTGAACTCGGCCGCGCAGGTGTCGATCCGCTTGTAGACCGGGCGCACCGCCAGGGCGCGCCGGGCCGCGCGGACGGCGGCCTCGTCGATCTTGGCCAGCACCGCGAGGCGGGCATCCGAGAAGCCGGCGGCCTTGAGCTGGCGGAAGGCGCCGGCCGTCTTCGGCAGGCCGTGGGCCTTCACGCGGTTCTCCAGGTCGATGATCGCCTGGAGCTGCTCCAGGAACCACGGGTCGATCTTGCAGGAGGCGTAGACCTGCTCATGGCTGACGCCGAGCCGCAGCGCCTGCGCGACCTTGAGCAGCCGGTCCGGGGTCGGCGTGCCGATGGCCGCCTTGATGGCGTTGTGGTCGTCGCCCTTGCCCAGCCCCTCGATCTCGATGTCGTCGAGGCCGGTCAGGCCGGTCTCCAGCGAGCGGAGGGCCTTCTGCAGCGATTCGGCGAAGCAGCGGCCGATCGCCATGGCCTCGCCCACCGACTTCATGGCGGTGGTCAGCGTCGGCTCGGCGCCCGGGAACTTCTCGAAGGCGAAGCGCGGGATCTTGGTGACGACATAGTCGATCGTCGGCTCGAACGAGGCCGGGGTCGCGCCGCCGGTGATGTCGTTGGCGATCTCGTCGAGGGTGTAGCCGACCGCGAGCTTGGCCGCGACCTTGGCGATCGGGAAGCCGGTGGCCTTCGAGGCGAGCGCCGAGGAGCGCGACACGCGCGGGTTCATCTCGATCACGATCATGCGCCCGTTCTCGGGGTTGATCGCGAACTGCACGTTCGAGCCGCCGGTCTCGACGCCGATCTCGCGGAGCACTGCCAGCGACGCGTCGCGCATCACTTGGTACTCCTTGTCGGTGAGCGTCAGCGCGGGTGCGACGGTGATCGAATCACCCGTGTGCACGCCCATCGGGTCGATGTTCTCGATGGAGCAGACGATGATGCAGTTGTCGTTCCGGTCCCGGACGACCTCCATCTCGTACTCTTTCCAGCCGAGCACGCTCTCCTCGATCAGCACCTCGTTGGTCGGAGACGCGTCGATGCCGCGCTCGACGATGTCGAGGAACTCCTCGCGGTTGTACGCGATGCCGCCGCCGGTGCCGCCCATGGTGAAGGACGGCCGGATGATGGCCGGCAGGCCGACCTCGGCCAGCGCGATCAGCGCCTGCCCGAGGGCGTGCTCGCCGTAACGTTTGCGCCGCTCGGTCTCGCCCGCCGCCCAGCTCTTCTCGTAGGCCGCCAGCGCCGCCTGGCGCGCCGCCGGATCGGTGTTGGCCGCCTCGATCCGGGCGATCTCGGCCAGGTAGGCCTGGCGGTCGGCCTTCTTCGCGGCCGAGGCGTTGGCGAGCGCCGATTTCGGGGTGTCGAGCCCGATCTTGGTCATGGCGTCGCGGAACAGGCTCCGGTCCTCCGCCTTGTCGATGGCCTCGGCGGTGGCGCCGATCATCTGCACGCCGTACTTGGCGAGCACGCCCATCTTCTGCAGCGACAGGGCGCAGTTGAGCGCCGTCTGGCCGCCCATCGTGGGCAGGATCGCGTCGGGGCGCTCCTTCTCGATGATCTTGGCGACGATCTCCGGCGTGATCGGCTCGACGTAGGTCGCGTCCGCCATGTCCGGGTCGGTCATGATGGTCGCGGGATTCGAGTTCACCAGGACGATGCGGTAGCCCTCCTCGCGGAGCGCCTTGCACGCCTGCGTGCCGGAATAATCGAACTCGCAGGCCTGTCCGATGATGATCGGACCCGCACCGATGATCAGGATCGAGGAGATGTCGGTGCGTTTGGGCATCGTGGGCCTTCTCAGGCCAAGCGCGCCCGATCGGGCACGGCTCGACTGAGGCCCTGCTCCCGGACGCGCGTGGCGGGAATGTCGTTGAGCCCCGCGTTTACACGGGCCACGGGCGCATTGGAAGGCCGGGACGACCGCGCAGATTGGACGCGCGCCCGGCGCATGGAGGCGCCGGCAGTCCGTCGAAGTGGAGTATTTATAAACGCGCGCACGATTGCACGAAGTTCTTGGCGCACTTCGGAGCCGAACGTAGGACTCGGCCGACCGGCCATCCCGCCGATCGATATCGTAATTATTCGAGATAGAAGATGATCAGCCGAACCCCCTTGTCCGCGATGCTTCTGATCGGCACGATCGTGAGCGCGAACGCTTCGGAAGTTGCCATCAAGACCCTGAACAGCGGCCCGGGCGGGATGATGGTCTTCGACCCGGCCTTCGTGAAAATCCAGCCCGGCGACACGGTCCGGTTCGTGCCGACCGACAAGGGCCACAATGCCGAACTGATCAAGGGCATGGCGCCCGACGGCGCGGCGCCGTTCAAGACGGTGGTCGGCAAGGAGGAGACCGTGGCCTTCGAGAAGCCCGGCCTCTACGGCATCAAGTGCTCGCCGCACTACATCATGGGGATGGTCGGCCTCGTCCAGGTCGGCGACAGACCCGACAATCTGGAGGCGGCCAAGGCGGTGCCGCAGAACAAGCTGGCCGCCAAGCGGTTCGAGCCGCTATTCGAGAAGATCCAGTAAGTCGGCCGTCGGGGCGGCGCGAACCGCCCCGTCCCGCCTCAGAATCCGGCGTGGAGCGCCGCGACCGCCCGGTCGATCGAGAGGTAGAACACACCGAAGGCCACCACGGCGGCGGCGGCAAACTCGACGGCGACGTTCGAGAGCGTCTGCGCGCGGCGCAGGGCCTCGCGGCCGAAATAGACCGAGACCCAGGCGAGGGCGAGGACGGCGGGCATGGCGAACAGGTAGGACACCGTGCTCTCGACGCGGTCGAAGCCGCCGGTCGGATCGATCAGGGCCCGGATGTTGCGCACCCACGGAGCGTAGAAGGCGGCGTAGAGGGCGGTCAGCCAGGACAGGCCCACGGCGACGCCGAGATGGAAGGTGAAGCTGCGGTGCAGGCGGGAGAAATCGTCGCGCGCCTCGTCGATGGTCATCCGGCAATCCCCTGCAACGGACCGCCGTCGCCGGGCGCGGATGCGCCGCCGTTCAGGGACCGTCGTGGGCTCTCTTAAGCCGTCCGATCTGGCGGATTTTATGGCCCCGCCGCGGCCCGATTGGGATCGCGGCGCCGGCTTATCTGTCCCCGGCCGTCACCGCGCTGCGGAGCGATGACGGCGGGCCGATGCCGGCGCCCGGGTCTCAGGCGCCCTTCGCGGTCTCCGGCGCGCCGGAGCGCATCAGCGTCACGAAGCGCTCGAACAGGTAGTGGCTGTCGCGCGGGCCGGGGGAGGCCTCCGGGTGGTGCTGCACCGAGAAGGCCGGGCGGTCGGTGAGGGTCAGGCCGCAATTCGAGCCGTCGAACAGCGACACGTGCGTCTCCACCGCCGTCTCCGGGAGGCTGCCCGGGTCCACCGCGAAGCCGTGGTTCATCGACACGATCTCGACCTTCCCGGTGGTCTTGTCCTTCACCGGGTGGTTCGCGCCGTGATGGCCCTGGCCCATCTTCACGGTCCGGCCGCCGAGGGCCAGACCCATGAGCTGGTGGCCGAGGCAGATGCCGAAGGTCGGCAACTTCTCGTCCAGCAGCTTGCGAATCACCGGGACCGCGTAGGCGCCGGTGGCGGCCGGGTCGCCGGGACCGTTGGACAGGAACACGCCGTCCGGCTTCAGCGCCAGGATCTCGTCGGCCGTCGTGGTGGCCGGCACCACGGTGACGTCGCAGCCGGCCTGGGCGAGGAGGCGCAGGATGTTGCGCTTCACGCCGTAGTCGATGGCCACGACCTTGAGGCCCTCGCCGGGTGCGCGCTTGCCGTAACCGTTGCCGAGTGCCCAGACGGTCTCGGACCACTCCGACGACGCGCGGCTGGTCACCGGCGGCACGAGGTCGAGCCCCTCCATGGGCGCGAGGGCCGCCGCGCGGGCCTTGAGGGCCTCGCGGTCGAACTTGCCTTCGGGATCGTTGGCGATCACCGCGTTCGGCATGCCCTGGTCGCGGATGCGGGCCGTGAGCGCCCGGGTGTCGACCCCCGTGATGCCGACGATGCCGCGGGCCCTGAGCCACCCATCGAGATGCGACGAGGACCGCCAGTTCGACGGGTTCGTCACCGCCGAGGCGACGACGGTGCCGCGGACGCCCGAGGCCGGCGCCGCCTCGAGGCTCTCGAGGTCCTCGTCGTTGGTGCCGACATTGCCGATATGCGGGAAGGTGAAGGTGACGATCTGACCGGCATAGGACGGGTCCGTCAGGATCTCCTGATAGCCGGTCATCGCGGTGTTGAAGCAGACCTCCCCGTCGGCCACGCCGGTCTGGCCGATGCCGAAGCCCTCCAGGATGGTGCCGTCGGCCAGCACCAGCAGAGCCGTCGCGACGGGCTCGGCCCAGGGCTCGGGAGCCTGAGGCTCGGGGGCATGCGCGGCGGCGTCTTGCAGCATGGGCTGAGTCTCGCTTATGTCCGGCCGAAGGCGGGCGCCGGGTTTCGGCGCTCTCGGCTTGCGGCATGATCGTGTGCGGCGCTCTTAGCGAGCGGCCCGCGATGGGGTCAATGTGGCTCCGCCTCCCGCAGGGCTCAACACTCGCAAACCGCAGGCCAGCCCCCCGCTTCGATCGTTGGAAGGTCACCGAGATGCTGCGCGCGCGCTTCACCACCGAGATGAAGGAGGCCATGAAGGCCGGCGACAAGGACAGGCTCGCCACGATCCGGATGATCCAGGCCGCCCTCAAGGACCGGGACATCGAGGCTCGCGGCAACGGCAAGGAGCCGATCTCCGACGAGGAGATCCTGTCGCTTCTCCAGAAGATGGTTAAGCAGCGCACCGAATCGGCCTCGGTCTACGAGCAGGGCGGTCGCCCGGAACTCGCCGCCAACGAGCGCGCCGAGATCGCCATCATCGAGAGCTTCCTGCCGAAGCAGATGGACGAGACCGAGATGAAGGCGGCGGTCGAGGCGGCGATCCTCGAGACCGGCGCGGCCGGGCCGAAGGACATGGGCAAGGTGATCGCCGCCCTGAAGGGCACGTTCGCGGGCCGCATGGATTTCGGCAAGGCGAGCGGGCTCGTGAAGGCGGCGCTGGCGGCGAAGGGCTGACCCTCTAGGGCCGAGCCTCTCCCCGCAATCCTCCGCCGAGTTCCGGGGATGTGAGGGACTCGGTCACGCCTCTCGCGCTATAGGAGCGGGTTCACGCAACCCGTCCCAGGCCCCGTGCGCTATCCGCCCCACATCCTGGAAGAGATTCGCTCCCGGCTGCCGGCCTCGTCGGTGGTCGGCCGCCGCGTGCAGTTGAAGAAGGCCGGCCGCGAGTGGCGCGGCCTGTCGCCGTTCAACGCCGAGAAGACGCCGTCCTTCTACGTGAACGACCAGAAGCAGTTTTACCACTGCTTCTCGTCCTCGAAGCACGGCGACATCTTCACCTTCCTCATGGAGACGGAAGGCCTCAGCTTCCCAGAGGCGGTCGAGCGGCTGGCGGGCGAGGCCGGCGTCAGCCTGCCGGCGCCCACCGAGGACAACCGCGCCAGCGAGCAGAAGCGCGCCGGGGCGATCGAGGTCATGGAGATGGCCGCCCGCTGGTTCGAGGAGCGCCTGCGGTCGGGCCAGGGCAGCGAGGCCCGCGCCTACCTCAAGCGCCGCGGATTGCGGGACGAGACGCAGCGGGCCTTCCGCCTCGGCTACGCGCCGAACGACCGCTACGCCCTGCGCGACCACCTCGCCGGGCAGGGCGTCGAGAAGGCGCTGATGGTCGAACTCGGCCTGCTCGCGGCCGGGGAGGGCGTCTCGGTCCCCTACGACTATTTCCGCGACCGGGTGATGTTCCCGATCACCGACACCCGCGGCCGGGTCGTGGCCTTCGGTGGTCGGGCGCTCGCCAAGGAGGTGCGCGCCAAGTACCTCAACTCGCCGGAGACGCCGCTCTTCCACAAGGGCCGGACGCTCTACAACCTGCACGGCGCCCGCAAGGCCGCCCACGAGCGCGGATCGATCATCGCGGTCGAGGGCTACGTCGACGTCATCGCCATGACGCTCGCCGGCCACCCCGAGACGGTGGCGCCGCTGGGCACCGCCCTGACGGAGGACCAGCTCGCCCTGCTCTGGCGCCACGCCGACGAGCCGATTCTCTGCTTCGACGGCGACAAGGCCGGCCAACGGGCGGCCTACCGGGCCCTCGACATCGCGCTGCCGCTCCTCGAACCCGGCCGCTCGCTGCGGATCGCGCTGCTGCCGGGCGGCCAGGACCCGGACGACCTGCTGCGCTCGGGCGGCCCGACGGCTATCGACCAGGTGCTGACGGCGGCGCTCCCCCTGTCGGAACTGCTGTGGCGGCGCGCCCTCGAGGCGGGACCGGTCGACACGCCGGAGCGCCGCGCCGGCCTGACGCAGACCCTGCGCACCACCGTCGCGACGATTCGCGACGAGACCGTGCGGCGCTACTACCGCGACGATATCGAGGAGCGCCTGCGCGGCCTGTCGCCCCGCGGCAACCGCGCCGCCGGCGCGGCCCCGCGCGGGCGGCAGCGCTTCACCCGCCCCGGCGAGCCCGTCTCGCCGCGCATCACCGGGAGTCCGAGCCCCTCGGTCACGGCCTCGGCGGGCTTCACGGGCGCCGCTTCGGTCCGCGAGGCGGTCATCGTCGGTACCCTGCTGGCCCATCCCGAGATGATGGCGGAGTTCGGCGAGGAGGCGGCCGAACTCGACTTCGAGGATCCGGACGCGCGGGCGCTGCTGTCGGTCCTGCTGGCCTGCGCGGCCGAGGACGAGCACGCGGCGCCCGAGGTGTTGCAGAACCGCATCAATCGCGCCGGACTCACAGGGGCGGCCGACCGAATCCTCGCCCTGGCCCGCTCGCGGGACCGCACGACCCTGGCTCCGCACGCCGATCCGGCCCACCGCGCAGACGCGCTCCGACAGGCGATGATCTTGCACCGGCAGGCAGGAGCGCTACATAGCGAACTTCGCGAAGCACGGCAGGCGTTTGAGGACGATCCGACCGATGCCGGGTGGGCATGGCTCTGCGAAGTGAAGGCGAGGCTGGAGACCGTCATCGCCGCCGAGGCGGAGGCCGATACACCGGTGTCGAGCGACTCGACGGCCGTGTAATGCCTGTGTCATGGCGGTGGCGGGGGACCCGGTCCCGCCATAGTTAACAATCGGTCAAGCCTCGGGCTTGCATACGGAAACCGACGACTCACGGCGACTGGAGCGATCCGGCGCCGACCTCATACAGCGGCGCCGACGGCGTGGACCGGCCTCATCAGGGCCTCCGCAACGCGCCGCGTGCGAAACAATAGGCTGATCATGGCGACGAAGGCAACGGAACGGGACGAGACGGACGCTGCCCCCGAGCAGCAGACCGACGGGCCGCTCCTCGACCTGACGGATGCTTCGGTCAAGCGGATGGTCAAGCTCGCCAAGAAGCGCGGCTACGTGACCTACGAGGAGGTCAACGAGGTTCTGCCCGAGGGCCAGTCCGATCCGGACCAGCTCGAGGATGTGCTGTCGCAGCTCTCCGAGATGGGCATCAACGTCGTCGAGGCCGAGGAGACCGACGAGGCCGCCGGCGAGAAGGCCGCGGACGGCGAGGAGGAGGAGGCCGAAGGCGGCGAGGTCGCCGAGGTCGCTCCGGCGCGCGCCGTCGCAGTCGCCACGACCACCAAGGAGCCGACCGACCGCACCGACGATCCGGTGCGCATGTACCTGCGCGAGATGGGCTCGGTGGAGCTCCTGTCCCGCGAGGGCGAGATCGCGATCGCCAAGCGCATCGAGGCCGGCCGCGAGGCGATGATCGCGGGTCTCTGCGAGAGCCCGCTGACCTTCCAGGCGATCATCATCTGGCGGGACGAGCTCGTGGAGGGCAAGGTCCTCCTGCGCGACATCATCGACCTCGAGGCGACCTACGCGGGCCCGGACGGCAAGAACGCGCCGCAGCTCGCCGAGGGCGAGGAATCCGAGGACGGCGAGCCGCCGGCGCCCCCGGAGGGCGGCGACGACGAGGACGACCTCGAGAACAACGTCTCGCTCGCCGCGATGGAGGCGGAGATCAAGCCGCGGGTCCTCGAGACCTTCGACGCGATCGCCGCGAACTACCGCAAGCTGCGCAAGTTCCAGATCGAGGGCACGGAGCGCAAGGCCGCCGGCGAGCAGAACACGCCCGCTCAGGACCAGAAGCAGGCCGAGCTGAAGGACATCGTCGTCGCCGACGTGAAGTCCCTCTCGCTGAACAACAACCGCATCGAGGCGCTGGTCGGCCAGCTCTACTCGATCAACAAGCAGCTGATCGGCCACGAGGGCCGGCTGATGCGCTTCGCCGAGAGCCACGGCGTGGCCCGCGACGAGTTCCTGCGCCACTACCAGGGCTACGAGCTCGACCCGAACTGGATGGAGCGCGTCGGGACGCTGGGCGGCAAGGGCTGGAAGAACCTGGTCGAGCGCGGCTCGAAGCAGGTCGCGGAGCTGCGCGCGCAGATCCTCGACCTCGCCTCCGAGACGGGCCTGGAGATCGGCGAGTACCGCCGCATCGTCAACATGGTCCAGAAGGGCGAGCGCGAGGCCCGGCAGGCGAAGAAGGAGATGATCGAGGCGAACCTGCGCCTCGTGATCTCGATCGCCAAGAAGTACACGAACCGCGGCCTGCAGTTCCTGGACCTGATCCAGGAGGGCAACATCGGCCTGATGAAGGCGGTCGACAAGTTCGAGTACCGGCGCGGCTACAAGTTCTCGACCTACGCCACGTGGTGGATCCGGCAGGCGATCACCCGCTCGATCGCCGACCAGGCGCGCACGATCCGCATCCCGGTGCACATGATCGAGACGATCAACAAGATCGTCCGCACCTCGCGCCAGATGCTGCACGAGATCGGCCGCGAGCCGACCCCGGAGGAGCTGGCCGAGAAGCTGGCCATGCCGCTGGAGAAGGTCCGCAAGGTCCTGAAGATCGCCAAGGAGCCGATCTCCCTCGAGACGCCGATCGGCGACGAGGAGGACAGCCATCTCGGCGACTTCATCGAGGACAAGAACGTCGTCCTGCCGATCGACGCGGCGATCCAGTCGAACCTGCGCGAGACCACGACGCGCGTGCTGGCCTCGCTCACGCCCCGCGAGGAGCGCGTGCTGCGCATGCGCTTCGGCATCGGCATGAACACCGACCACACCCTCGAGGAGGTCGGCCAGCAGTTCTCGGTGACCCGCGAGCGCATCCGCCAGATCGAGGCGAAGGCGCTGCGGAAGCTGAAGCACCCGTCGCGCAGCCGGAAGCTGAGGAGCTTCCTGGATAACTGAGCCTGCGCCGCGGATCGCGCGGCGCTTCCCCGTCGCCCGCGTTGCCCCGGTGCCGCGCGGCATCCAGTCTGGCGCCATGCTCGAACGCCGCCCGCCAACGCCCGGATCCCCGACGGCCTTCGCGGACGGCTCGGAGGCTGACGACGTGCCCTTCGGCGCGCTCCAGCCCTCCGTGGGCATCCGCGACTGGCTGCTCGGCGAGGGCGCGCGGATGCCCAACGCCGAGGAGATGCTGGCCGGGCTCGCCGAGCGCCTGATCGCGATCGGCGTGCCGGTGGACCGGGCCTCCACGGCCATCGACACCCTGCACTCGGAATATGCCGGCGTCGGCCGCATCTGGACCCGGGACGGCGGCACCACCGTGCGGCTGTTCCCGCACGGCGCCCGCTCGACGGACGCCTATCTTAACAGCCCGTTCCACACGGTCCACGAGACCGGCGAGTGGCTGATCCTCGACCTGTCGAAGACCCCGGACGACGCCTACGCGATCGTTCCGGACCTGAAAGCCGGCGGCTACACCCACTACGTGGTGGCGCCCCTGTTCTTCACGAACGGCACGCAGAACGGAATCACCTTCGCCACCCGCGCACCCGAAGGGTTCCGGGACGACGACATCGCGATCCTGCGCTTCGTCATGCCGGCGCTGGCGGCCGTGATGGAGATGCGCGTCCTCAACAAGCAGCTCGACCACGTGCTCCGGCTCTACGTCGGCGACGAGCCGCACCGGGCGATCCTGGCCGGGGACATCCGCCGCGGGCAGGTGACCCGGATCCGCTCGGCGATCCTGTTCGCCGACATGCGCGACTACACCCGCACCACCGCCGACATGACGCCCGAGGAGGCCGTGGGCCTGCTCAACGTGTTCTTCGACTGCCTCGTGCCGCCGATCGAGCGGGAGGGCGGCGAGGTCCTGAAGTATCTCGGCGACGGCCTGCTGGCGATCTTCCGGGAGTCCGGTGACGACCTCGGCGGCGCGGCCAAGGGCGCGCTCACCGCGGCGCAGCACGCCCTGGCGGCCCTCGATGAGGCGAACGCCCTGCACCAGTTCCCGGTGCCGGTGGCCGCGGGCATCGCGCTCCACCACGGCGAGGCCGCCTACGGCAATGTCGGGTCCGGCTCCCGCCTCGACTTCACGGTGATCGGGCGCGACGTGAATCTCGCGAGCCGCATCGCGCAGCTGAACCGCGCCCTCGGCGAGCCGCTGCTGATGTCGAAGCCGTTCGTGGACTTCCTCTGGGGCGACCCGATCCCGCTGGGCGAGCACCGGCTCAACGGCTTCGACGAGCCGATGGCGGTGTTCCGGCCGAAGTTCCTGCGCCCGCGCAGATCCAGCTGACCAGGTCTCCGATCGCGGTCCGGCCCGGTCCCGACGTCGCGCGGCGGCCGCCAACATCCGCTCGCGAGCCCGCAGCGTGCCTGTGCGCCGGCCGCCTCACCACGTCGGCACGAACGGCATCGCGTAGGGGGTGTGCCGGCATCCCCAGACCGGGTCGATCATCTTCGCCATCACGTCCCGTGCCAGGGCGCCGGCGCGTATGGCGACCTCCCTTGGGACCTGGGTCCGTTCGAGGATCTTCAAGCAGGCATGTCCGCAGGCGCTGTACTGGCCGAGATGGTACGCGTTGAGGGCGAACTCATCGAGTAAGCCGTACTCGTAGACCCACGGATTCAGGGAGATCCCCTCGCTCGGAAGCGCGAGCGCAAGGCCCGCCTCCGCGTATCGATACCCGTCCGCGAACCGCTTCCTGAGCCTGCAGAACCGACTGGCCCCGTGGCGCGCTTCCGCCCGCGCCGGACGGACGGAGGTCGCGCGCTCGTAGAGCTGCAGCACCCTGTCCTCCGGCTCATCGAGGCGCTCCGCGTTCACCGCGGCCATCAGCAGGTTGAAATAGATCTCCTCGTCCCATCCGCCGAGATCGGCGCGCTTCAGGAAGCATGCGAGGGCCTTCCGGTACTCGCCGGCGGCATCGTAGGTGGTCCCGAGGTACATCGTGTACCGGGCGATCATGAAGGGGTCTGTCTCGACCGCCAGCGCCTTCTCGAGGACGGCGATATCCCGCGCGTCCGCAGTCGTGTCGCGGTGCCGGGCGCCGTCGTCGCCCCGGCGCATCGCGAGGGGGAGGATCGGAGTCTCCGACACACCGGGGCAGCTGAGGAATTCGTGCAGGACGCCCCGGTAGCGCCAGTTCTCCCGGTTGCTGACGAGCTGGTTGCGCCAGTATCGCGTGTGCTCGTCGATGATCTCGAACCGATAGCCGGGCGCGCGCAGCTTCGGCATCGTGAAGTCCGCGGGGATGATCAGCTCATCGTCAGCGTCGATGATCAGGGTGTACTGCGCATGACGCCGCGCGAGTTTCAGGGCCTCGTTTCGATTGTAGGCGAAATCGACCCACGGTCGCTCGACCAGCGCCCCCGGAATGTCCGCGAGCGCCGCGCGGACGATATCCTGGGTTCCGTCCGTCGACCCGGTATCGACGATGACCCAGTGATCGATGAGCGGTCGAACAGAATCGAGGCACCGACGGATAACGTGGGCCTCGTCCTTCACGATCATGGACAAACAGATCGTCGATCCGCGATTTTTCATCCTGACTCTGCCCCACCGCGCGCTCAGAACTCGCATCCGCGGCCGTCGATGCATCTAGCACCGCCGACATGCATTGACAAAGCGATCGAGATTGTAGGTAAAGCTTCGATTAAACGGGTCAATCGTCGAAATAAGTGCGTGCCGGATACGGAATTATAGCGAACTACGGCTCATATATACATGATTCGAGATGATTCGATTTGGTGGAAGGGTGAGACCGGTGCCGGAAACTCCAACGGCTCAAAACGGAGTGCGCGGTCGACCGGCTCCCCTGATCGATCTCGGAAGGCAAGCCGGGCGGCCTTCCAGCCGTCCTGCCGCGGCCCGGAGATCTGCACGCATCGCGCGCGTTTCAGCCCCTGAGCGTCATCGTGCTGCCGGAGACGCCGAAATCGCGCAGGCGCCTCAGGAACGACATGCCCAACAGGCTGGTCGACAGGAGCCCGCGCGGGATCACGACCGCGTCGACGTCCCGCACCGTGATCGATCCGATCTGCACGATCGCGATCCGGATCGGCGCGACGCGGACCGTCCCGTTGGCGGTATTCCAGACGCGCGTGAAATCGGACGGTCCGACCTGGATCCCGATCCGCGCGGCGTCCTCCTCCGAGAACGCGCAGGCGCTCGCCCCCGTATCCACCATCATCGGTAGCGAACGGCCGTCCACGAGGGCGTTGACGAAGAAGTGGCCGTTGCGGCCGGCCTGGAGGGCTACGCCGGCGACGGCAGCGCCCGCGAGATCCGGTTCCGGCGCCGGCGCCGGCGCGATGGCGAGTGCTACCGGCACCGACCGCGCGCCGTCACGCAGCTTCAGAAGTGCCGTGACACCGAGGAAGCCGAGCATGCAGATCAAGAGGATTGTACGCACGCGAATTCGCCCGTGACGTGGAGTGGCGGCGATCCGCGGAGTTCCCGGATCCCGGCGATGAGATGCCAGACCCGTGAAGGGATGGTGCGCGATCGCGAGCAGGGCCGCGACCGGCGGACGGATTCCGCTCCGCTTGGTGTCCAGTCCGTCACCGCGATCGGCCGATTGTCGCGGGAGAGCCGTCCTGGACGCGGCGCGGGGTTGACCGGCACCGGCCGGGAGGCCACATCTGCATCTGTTCCAGGGAGATCCCCGGCAAGGGGCTGAGAAACCGCTGGCACGTCCGTCAGGACCTGCGGCGCGGAAATCCTTCGAACCTGATCCGGCTCATACCGGCGTAGGGATTGGACCGCGGCCGCCCGAAAGGCAGGCCACAGCTTCTCACAGAAGCAGACGGCCCGGTCCCCGCGACGGCAATTCGCGGAGACGCCCGTGCCCCTCGACCGCCCCGCCTCACCGATCGGCCGCCGCCGCAGCCCCGACGGCGGTGTCGCGCCCGAAACCCTTCCGGCGCGGACCGACGTCGCCGTGGTCGGCGCCGGGCTGATCGGGCTGTCGATCGCGTGGCGCCTCGCCCAGGCCGGCAGCGCCGTGACAGTGCTGGAGCGGGACACGATCGGGGCGGGCGCGAGCCTCGCGGCCACAGGCATGCTGGCCCCGGCGGCCGAGCACGAGCCGGGCTCGGACCCGCTGCTCCCGCTCGCCCTGGACTCGCTCCGGCTCTGGCCCGAGTTCCGCGACGCCCTGGAGGCGGAGTCCGGCCGCGCGATCGACTACCGGGCCGACGGCACCCTGGTGCTGGCGGTCGGCCGCGACGAGGTCGAACGGCTGCGCTTCCGCTACGACCTGCAGCGCCGCTCGGGGCTCGAGGCGACCTGGCTGCCGGGCAGCGAGGTGCGGCGCCTCGAGCCGGGCCTGCGCCCCTCCGTCACTGCCGGCATCCACTGCCCGCTCGACCATCAGGTCGACCCCCGTCTGGTGATGGACGCCCTCACCGAAGCCTGCCGCCGGGCCGGCGTGATCCTGGTGGAGCGGACCCCCGTCACCGCCCTGGACTGGTCGGGCGGCCGCGTGACCGGGATCCGCGCCGGCGACCGCGTCGTCGCGGCGGAGACCGTCATCCTCGCCTCCGGCGCCTGGAGCGGGGAGGGCGGCCTGCTGCCCGACGCGCTCGCCCTGCCGGTCCGCCCGCTGAAGGGCCAGTCCCTGGCCCTGCGCACGACCGCCCGCACCGGTACCCTGGCGCGGATGGTCTGGACCGAGCAGGTCCACATGGCGCCGAAGAGCGACGGCCAACTCATCGTGGGCGCGACGGTCGAGGATTGCGGCTTCCGGCCCGGCGTCACCGCGGGCGGCCTCTACGCCCTGCTCGAGGGTGCCCGCCGGGTGCTGCCCGGCATCGAGGAGATGGAGGTGGAGGCGGTGTGGAGCGGCTACCGTCCGACCTCCGACGACGACGCGCCGATCCTGGACGCGATCGCCCCGGGCCTCGTCGCCGCCACCGGGCATCACCGCAACGGCTACCTGCTCGCCCCGGTCACCGCCGACGCGGTCGCCGCGCTGGTGCTGCGCGGCGCGCTGCCGGCGGTGGCGCGTCCCTTCACCCGCGCGCGCTTCGGCCAGCCGGAAGCGCTGAGGGCCTCGGCATGAAACTGCTCGTCAACGGTGAGCCGCGCGAGTGCGCGGTCGAGACGGTGGACGCCCTGTTCCGCCTCGAGGCGGAAGAGAGCGGCATCGAGAGCCCGCAGGGCGTCGCCATCGCGCTGAACGGCCGGGTTCTGCGCCGCCGGGACTGGGTCGAGACCCCGGTCTCGGAGGGCGACCGCGTCGAGATCGTCCGCGCCATGCAGGGAGGTTGAGCATGGACCAGAGTCACACGCCACCGCGCCCCGAGGGCGGGGACGACAGCCTGACCATCGCCGGGGTGACGCTGTCGTCCCGGCTGTTCATCGGCACCGCCGGCTACCCGACGCAGGCGATCATGCGCGACGCCGTCGCGGCGAGCGGCGCCGACGTGGTCACGGCCTCGATCCGACGGGTCTCGCTCCAGGGCCACGGCTCGGACACGGTCAAGATCCTGAAGGGCAAGCGCTTCCTGCCGAACACGGCCGGCTGCGAGACCGCCCGGGACGCGATCATGACCGCCGAACTCGCCCGCGAGGCGCTCGACACCAACTGGATCAAGGTCGAGGTGATCGGCGACCGCGAGACGCTCTACCCGGACGTGATGGAGCTGATCGAGGCCTGCCGCCATCTCGTGGACGACGGCTTCGTGGTGCTGCCCTACTGCAACGACGACCCGATCGTGTGCCAGCGCCTGGAGGATGTCGGCTGCGCCGCCGTGATGCCCATGGGCTCGCTGATCGGCTCCGGGATGGGTGTCGCCAACCCGGCCAACCTCGAGCTGATCTGCCGCCGGGCGACGGTGCCGGTGGTGGTCGATGCCGGCATCGGCACCGCCTCGGACGCGGTGATCGCCATGGAGCTCGGCGCCTCCGCCTGCCTGATCAACACCGCCGTCGCCAAAGCCGACGATCCGGTGCGGATGGCCCGCGCCATGGGCCGGGCCGTGGAGGCCGGGCGCGACGCGCACCGCGCCGGGCGGATCCCCCGCCGCGGCCGGGCGGAGCCGTCGAGCCCGCAGCTGGGCCTCGTCGGCTCGTGAGGGCGCTGCCGTCGCCGCTGCTCACGGTGACGGATCGGCACGGGCATCCGCGGCCCCTCGCCGAGACCGTGCAGGCGGTCCTCGACGGCGGCGGGCGCTGGATCTGGTTCCGCGACAAGGACCTGGAGCCGGAAGCGCGTCGGCGCCTCGGCGCGGGCGTCGCCGCGCGCGTGCGGGCCCTGGGGGGCTTCCTGACGGTCGGCGGCGACGTCGCGCTGGCGCGGGCGCTGGAGGCCGACGGCGCGCATCTCGGCGGCGGCGCGGGGCCGGAGGCGATCGCCGCGGCGCGGTCGGCGCTCGGTCCGAGCGCGCTGATCGGCGTCTCGGTCCACGCGCCGCGCGAGGCCGCGGCCGCCGCGCAGGCCGGGGCCGATTACGTCACCCTCAGCCCGATCTACGCGACCGCGAGCAAACCCGGCTACGGGCCGGCGCTGGGTCTCGAGGGACTCACGGATAGCCTCGGCGCCGGCCTGCCCGTGGTGGCGCTCGGCGGTCTCGGTCCCGGGGCGGTCGGGCCCTGTCGCGCGGCCGGGGCGGCGGGTTTCGCTATCATGGGCGGCCTGATGCGAGCCGCGGATCCCATCGAAGCGACCCGGGCGCTCTTGAAGGCGTGGGGCGCCACGTAGATCTCCGCCGCCCCGTGAAAGTCAGCCGCCGGCTCTGCGAGCACAGCGAAGCCATCCGGGGACGCGCGACGTCCGGGGATGCCGCGCGGCCCTCGATCGCCCGCGCCGCGCTAGGACGGCCGATGCCGGGGCAGCACTAGGAGCTGGTAGGCCCGTAGGGCGGCCGCGGGATCGCCCGGTGCGCTGCGCGGAGCGCCGCCGACCAGCGCTCGCGCAGATCGTGGAAATAGCCCTCGCCGGCCTCGATCCGGTGATTCACCTCGAGCGTCAGCGCGTTCCGGCGGGCGACCGCGATGTCGATCGGCAGGCCAACACCGAGGTTCGACCGCATGGTCGAGTCCATCGAGACGAGGCTCACCTTGAGGGCGTCGTAGAGGTCGGTCGTGTACTTCACCGCCCGGTCGAGGATCGGCTTGCCGTACTTGTGCTCACCGATCTGGAGGAACGGCGCGTCAGTGCTGCACTCGATGAAGTTGCCCGCCGAGTAGATCAGGTACAGCCGCATCTCGCCGTCCCCGATCTGGCCGCCGAACAGCAGCGAGATCGAGAAGCGGATGTTGGCCGCCTCGAACCCGTCCTTCTCGATGGCGCGCACCCGCCGGATGGCGCGGCCGATCAGCTGTGCCGCCTGGAACATGGTCGGCGCCTCGACGAGTTTCTGCAGCGGCTCGCCCTCCTCCTCGCCGGGGACACCCTCCTGGAGCAAGCTGAGGACCGACTGGGTGATCGAGAGGTTGCCCGCGGAGGCGAGCATCATCACCCGCTCGCCGGGAACGTTGAAATGGTGGAGCTTGCGGTAGGTCGAGATATCGTCGAGCCCCGCATTGGTGCGGGTATCAGCGACCATGACCAACCCTTCCTCCACCAGGACACCGACGCAGTAGGTCATCGTCTTCGGGCTCTCGTGCGGTCGGCGGACCGGTGTCGGAACGATCAGGATTGAGCGGCGGCCCTGCCTTGCTCGACCCGCAGCTTCACGTCCAGTGTCTCGGTGCCACCGCCGGTGCGGCTGCCGCGAATCGGCGCGGCCCCGAGGTAGTCCAGGCCGGTGGCGACGCGGATGTAATTGTCCGCCGGGCTCACGTCGTAGCACGGGTCGAACGCCACCCAACCGAGATCCGGCACCAGGGCCTCGACCCACCCGTGGGGCGCCTCGACATCCGCCTGCCCGTCGTCCCGGGCCCGGTAGCCGGCGACGTAGCGGGCCGGGACGCCGATGTGACGCGCGGCGGCGATGAAGACGTGCGCGAGGTCCTGACAGACGCCGCTTCCGGCCGCGAACGCCTTGGCGGCCGGCACCGCGTTGCTCGCAGGTCCGGCCTCGTAGGCCACCGCGCCGTGGACTGCCCCCATCAGCCGGTGGAGCAAGCCGAGGACGGCGCCGTCGCCCTCGGCGGCAACGCGCTCCGCGAAGGCGTGCAGCTCCGGGCTGGCGGCACACAGGTCCGTGTCGCGGAGGTAGAACTCGTCCGGCAGGCGCTCCACCGTTCCGCGGACGACGCCGTGCGTGTCGTCGGTATCGACCTCGCCGGTGACCCGGATGGTCAGGGCGTCGGCCGGCTCGTCCGGGGTGAACCAGTGGACGACGTTGCCGAACCCGTCCTCGCGGGCAGTCAGCCGCCCGTCGACAGTGGTATCGATCCGCCACCCGCGGACGTACTGCCCGTCATGATCCCGCGGCGTCAGCCGCAGGACCTGCACGAGCCCGCGGGCCGGCTGCTCGTAGGTGTAGATGGTCTCGTGAACCACGCGGATGCGCATGCGCCGTCCCGTCCGTCTCGTTCAGCCGACCAGATACTGCTTGGCGATCGCCTCGCCCACCCTGTTGTTCTCGGCGATGAACGCCTCGACGAACTCGTGCAGCCCCGTGGCGAAGACCCGGTCGATGTCCTCGCCCTCCAGCTTCGCCAGCATGTTGCCCGCGAGGCGCTGGCTCGGTCCCCGGCGGCCGTAGGCGTCGGCGATCAGGTCGAGATACTCGACGATCACGCCGTAGCAGTTCGCGAAGGAGCGCGGCATCTGCTTGTTGAGCATCAGGAGGTCGGCCACCAGCAGCGGCTTGATGCTCTCCCGGTAGACCCAGTGGTAGGCGTTGAAGGCCGACACTTCGCGCAGGATCGTGGTCCACTGGAAGTAGTCGAGGCTGCCGCCCACCGTCTCGTCGTGCGGCAGCAGGATCTGGTACTTGACGTCGAGGATCCGGGCAGTGTTGTCGGCCCGCTCGATCGCCGTGCCGAGCCGCGTGAACCAGAAGGCGTCGTTGCGCAGCATCGTCCGGAAGGCCGAGCCGTCGAAGGTGAGCGAGACCGTCTTCACCCAGTCGAGGAAGCGGCCGAACTCGTCGCGGTTGAGGTCCTTGCCGGAATAGTTGCGCAGCTCCAGCCACGCGCCGTTGATCGCGTCCCACATCTCGGTGGTCAGCGCGGTGCGCACCGAGCGGGCATTCTCGCGGGCCGCCTCGATGCAGGAGCGGATCGAGGACGGGTTATGCGGGCTGAAGGCCAGGAAGTCGCAGACCGTGTCGGCGTTGACCGCGCTGTAGTGCGTCTTGAACGCGTCGGGGTCGCCGGCCGAGGCGAGGGCCGATTCCCACTCGTTGCTCCCGCCGCCGCCGTAGCTCGTCGGCAGCGACGCGAAGCGGTGCGCCGCGTCGAGGATGCGGGCGACGAAATCGGCGCGCTCGACGTAGCGCGAGAGCCAGAAGAGGTTGTCGGCAGTCCTGGAGAGCATCGGTCTTCAGCCAAGTCGTGCGGACCACAATGTCCGCGCCTCGGAACGTCGGGACGGCCTGGACCTCAGGCGTCGAGCACCCAGGTGTCCTTCGTGCCACCGCCCTGGCTGGAATTGACCACCAGGGAACCTTCCTTCAGCGCCACCCGGGTCAGGCCGCCCGGGACGATGCGGATCTTGTCGGCCCCGCACAGCACGAAGGGCCTCAGGTCGACGTGGCGGGGCGCGACGCCCGAGGCCACGAAGGTCGGGCAGGTGGAGAGCGACAGGGTCGGCTGGGCGATGAACCCGTCCGGGGCGTGCTTGAGCTTCTTGGCGAAGTCGTCGAGCTCGCGCTTGCTGGCGTGCGGCCCGACCAGCATCCCGTAGCCGCCCGAGCCGTTGACCTCCTTCACCACCAGGTCGGACAGGTTGTCCATCACGTACGCGAAGGCGTCCTTCTCGCGGCAGCGGTAGGTCGGCACGTTGTGCAGGATCGGCTCCTCGCCGGTGAAGAACTTCACGATCTCGGGCATGTAGCTGTAGACCGCCTTATCGTCCGAGATGCCGGTCCCGACCGCGTTGGCGAGGGTCACCGAGCCGCGCTCGTAGGCGTTCATCAGCCCCGGCACGCCGAGGACCGAATCCGGGCGGAAGACCAGCGGGTCGAGGAAGTCGTCGTCGAGGCGGCGGTAGATCACGTCGACCTTCCGCGGCCCCTCGGTGGTGCGCATGTAGACGACGTCGTCCTTGGTGAAGAGGTCGGACGCCTCCACCAGCTCGACGCCGAGCTTGTCGGCCAGGAACGAGTGCTCGTAGAACGCGGAATTGTAGCGCCCGGGGGTCAGGAGCACGACGGTCGGGTCGCGGGTCGCCGAGCCCGGCGCGAGGCTGCGCAGCGTGGCGAGCAGGGCGTCCGGGTAGTTCTCCACCGGCGCGACCCGGTGCTTCGAGAACAGGTCCGGGAACAGGCGCAGCATCACCTCCCGGTTCTCCAGCATGTAGGAGACTCCCGAGGGGATGCGGGCGTTGTCCTCCAGCACGAAGAAGTCGTTCTCGCCGGTCCGGACGATGTCGATGCCCGCGATGTGGACGTAGAGGTCGTGCGGCACGCGGAAGGACCGCATCTCCATGCGGTAATGGGCGTTGCGGTAGACGAGGTCGGCCGGGATGATGCCGGCCTTGATGCATTCCTGGGCGCCGTAGATGTCCTTCAGGAACAGGTTGATGGCCGTGACCCGCTGCGTCAGCCCGCGCTCCAGGAAAGCCCATTCCGGCTTGGTGATCACCCGGGGGATGATGTCGAACGGGATCAGCCGCTCGGTCGATTCGTTGTCGCCGTAGACCGCGAAGGTGATGCCGATCCGGCGGAACAGCAGCTCGGCCTGGCTGCGGCGGGTGTTGAAGTGCTCCGGCGGCGTCGAGTCCAGCCACGCCTTGAGCTGGCCGTAGGCGTCGCGAACGGCGGCCGGATCGGCGGCGCCGGTGCCGAGTCCGTTCATCTCGTCGAAGGCCGTCACCGCCATCTCGCTCCTCCCGTACGCTCCCGCTCTTGAGGCAAGAGGCGCGCCACCCGTTCATGGCTATATCCGCGGGCGATAACGCTCAAGGCGGCCGGAGGATCAGATCAGCTTGAGGCCTTTCAGGCTGGCGTGACCGTTTCGGCCGAGGATCACGTGGTCGTGGACGACGATCTTGAGCGGCGCCAGGACCGCCACGATCTCGCGGGTCATCGCCACGTCGGCCGCGGAGGGGGCCGGGTCGCCGGACGGGTGGTTGTGGGCCAGGATGATGGCCGTGGCCGACAGTTCGAGCGCCCGGCGGGCGACTTCGCGCGGATAGACAGGCGTGTGGTCGACGGTGCCGCGTCCCTGCACCTCGTCGGCGATGAGGTGGTTGCGCTTGTCGAGGAACAGGACGCGAAACTCCTCGCGCGGGGCGAACGCCATGGTGGCGCGCAGGTACTCGTGCAGCGCGCTCCACGAGCCCAGGAGCGCGCGCTCCCGGATCGCGCCCCGGGCGAGCCGCCGCGCCGCGGCCTCGATCACCTTGAGGTCGGACGCGACCCCGGCGCTCACGCCCTCCACTTCCATCAGCCGCGCCGGCTCGGCGCTGACTACCTCGGCGAAGCTGCCGAACCGGGCAACCAGCGCCTTGGCGAGGGGCTTGACGTCCCGCCGGGGTATCGCCCGGAACAGGACCAGCTCCAGCAGCTCGTAATCGGGCAGCGCGTCGGCCCCCGCCGTCGCGAACTTCTCCCGCAGGCGGTCGCGATGGCCGTGGTAGTGCGGCGCCTCCTTCTCGACCGGGGTCGGGGCGGCGCTGTCGGCGAACAGCCCCGCCTCACCGTCGTCCGGCCGCGGCGACACGGCCGGTCAGGCGGCCGGGTTGACGGGCTGATGCAGCCCCTTCGGCGAGATCGTGAAAATCTCGACGCCGGTCTCGGTGACGCCGACGGTGTGCTCGAACTGGGCGGAGAGCGAGCGGTCGCGGGTCACGGCGGTCCAGCCGTCGCCCAGGACCTTCACGGCGGGCCGGCCGAGATTGATCATCGGCTCGATCGTGAAGAACTGTCCGGGCTTGAACGGCACGTCGTAGCTGGCCTCGACGTAGTGCAGGATCGTGGGCGCGTCGTGATAGGTGCGCCCGAGTCCGTGGCCGCAGAAGTCGCGCACCACCGAGCAGCGCTCGCCCTCGGCGTAGGACTGGATCGCCCGGCCGATATCGTTGGTCGAGCCGCCGGGCTTCACGGCGGCGACGCCGCGCATCAGCGCCTCGTAGGTGATCTCGCACAGGCGCTGGGCCTTGCGGGGCACCTCGCCGACATAGGCCATCCGGCTCGAATCGCCGTGCCAGCCGTCGAGGATCAGGCAGATGTCGAGGTTGACGATGTCGCCCTCGCGCAGCGGCTTGTCGTTGGGGATGCCGTGGCAGACCACGTGGTTGATCGAGGTGCAGATCGACTTCGGGTAGCCGCGGTAGAGGAGCGAGGCCGGATAGGCGCCGTGATCCATCGCGAAGGTGTAGGCGAGCTTGTCGAGTTCCTCGGTGGTGACGCCGGGCTGCGTCGCCTCCATCAGCAGGTCGAGGGCCTCGGCGGTGAGCCGCCCCGCGCGGCGCATGCCCTCGAATCCCTCGGGACCGTGGATCGGCGGTTCCGGGGCGCGGCGCGCACCCTGCGCACTGGCCTGTTCCTGCTGCATGATCGGGACTTTTTTCGCGGCGGCGTCAATCGGGCTCCGCCTTATGTACGGCGCGGGGCGCGGGAGTCCAAGCCGCATCGGTCACCGGTCGGGCGAGGCTTGCGCCGGTCGCGGGGCTGGCGGCATAAGCGGCCGCGAGACGCCCGGGTGCGCGCAGGCAGATTCGCCGCGCGGTCGGTCGCGGGGCAGGCGAGGGCCGGATGGCAGGCAAGGCGGTACCGCACTTCCACAACGAGCCGGGCGTGCCGGTGATCACCGTGGGCGTGAAGGAGTTCATGTGCATCGGCGCGCTGCCGCCGTTCGACCACCCGCACGTGTTCCTCGACATGGGCGCCGACAGCGAGATCATCTGCCAGTACTGCTCGACGCTCTACCGGTACAGGGCCGGCCTGAAGGCCGATCAGGCGGAGCCGCAGGCCTGCGTGTGGCGGGACGACGCCAAGGTCGCGGCGGAGTAGGCGCCGCCGACCGTGCCCTCTGGCAGTCCATCTCTGCGGATCGGGATCGTCGGGGCCGGGATCGGCGGCCTGACGGCGGCGCTGGCTCTGTCGGATGCCGGCCACGCCGTCACGGTGATCGAGCGCCGGACCGGCTTCAGCGAGGTCGGGGCCGGGATCCAGATCTCGCCCAACGCGAGCCGGATCCTGGCCGGGCTCGGGCTCTCGGCGGCCCTGCGTCGGGCGGCGAGCGAGCCGCCCGCCGTCGAGGTGCGCGCCCTCGACAGCGGCCGCCGCATCGGCGGCGTGGCGCTCGGCGCGCAGGCGCTGAGCCGGTTCGGCGCGCCCTACTACGTGATCCACCGCGCCGACCTGCAGACGCTGCTGCTCGACGCGCTCCGGAGTCGCTCGACGATCCGCCTGCTGATGGGCCGCACCGTCACGGCCGTGTCCCGAACGGCCTCGGAGGCCGTCCTCACCGTCGAGGGCGCGAGCGGGGCCCAGCCGGCCGCCTTCGACCTCGTGGTCGGCGCGGACGGGCTGCGGTCGCGCCTGCGCGCGCATCTCGATCCGGCCCCGCTCCGGCCCGGACAGGCCGCGGCGTGGCGGGCGCTGATCCCCATGGAGGCGGCCCCGCAGGCGCTGCGCGGTGCCGCCACCGGCCTGTGGCTCGGCCGCGGCCGGCACGTGGTGCATTACCCGGTGCGGGACGGGCAGTTCCTCAACGTGGTGGCGGTCGTGCCCGAAGCGGTGGGCGACGAGGGCTGGGGGCGGCTCGGCGAACCGGCCGTGCTGCGCGGGCATCTGCGCGGCTGCGCCGCGCCGCTGCGCGACCTCCTGAGCCTGCCGGATTCCTGGCTGGTCTGGTCGCTCGCCGACCGGGCCGTGGCGCGCCCGCTCGCCCGCGACCGGCTCGCGCTGATCGGCGATGCCGCCCACCCGGTGCTGCCCTACCTCGCGCAGGGCGCGGCCCTGGCGATCGAGGACGCCGCGGTCCTGACCCGTGCCCTCGCGGACCACGCCGACGTGCCGGCCGCGCTCGCGGCGTTCTCGGGCGCGCGGACCGCCCGGGTGCGGCGGGTCCAGAAGGCGGCGCGGAGCAACGGCCGGACTTACCACGCCGGCGGCGTGGTGGCGTTCGTGCGCAACGCCGTGATGGCCCGCCTCGGCCCGGACGGCATGCGGGACCGCTACGCGTGGCTGTACGGCTGGACGCCCCCCGCTTGATCGGACCCGCCGCCCCCGCTACCGAGGGCGCATGCGGACGTGGCGGAACCGGTAGACGCACGAGACTTAAAATCTTGCGGCCGCAAGGCCGTGCGGGTTCGAGTCCCGCCGTCCGCACCAGCACGCATCGCGACGCCGGACCGGGGCTCCGGAGGGGAATGGCGTGGTCTACGTGCTCATCATCATGCTGGCCGGCTCGGGCTCGGCGATCGGGTCCGTGGAGTTCAACACCCGGCAGGCCTGCGAGGCCGCCGCGAAGCAGATCGCGGACGCCGAACGGCCCTATGGCGGCGCCTCCCCGGTCACCGTGTGCGCGCCGAAGGGGTGAGCGCCGGGCGGTCCGGAATGCGCGGGATCGGTCGCATTCGAGCGATCGCCGAAACCGGCTCTTCGCGCCTCCCTGCCAGGGTCAGGCCCGGGAGATTCCGGCATGATCGACGCCCTTCAGACCGCCGCGACCGGCATGACCCGGGCCACCGATCGGCTCGGGACGGCCGCCGAGACCATCGCGGCGAGCGGCGCGCCCGTCGGCGACGCGGGCCTGCCGCCGGCCGCGCAGGTGGACCTGTCGGGGGCCGCGCTGGACCTGATCGGGTCGCAGTCGGCCTTCGCGCTGAACGCCGCGGTGGCGCGCTCCGCCGACCGCATGATGGGTCAGCTCCTCGACGTCACCGCCTGAGGGCGGGGAGGGCGAGACCGGCCAGGATCGCGGCCGCCGCGAAGAGCAGCGTCACGCCGACGAGGCGGTAGGCGACGACCCCCACCACGCCGCCCGCCAGGAAGGCGCCCACGGTCGAGAGGTACAGCCGCAGCCGCACCGGATCGTGGGCCTTCAGCGGGTCGGCGCCCGGCGCGCCGCGATCGAGCCAGCGCGCGAGCTCGATGCCGATATCGGTGATCATGCCGGTCACGTGCGTGGTCCGGACCCGCGACTCGGAGATCTTGGTCACGGCCGCGTTCTGGAGACCAAGAACGAAGCTCAGGCCGAGCACGAGGGCGTGGCTCCGTGCCGGCTCGTGGAGCGGCAGCACGAGCAGGCCGACGGCGACGAGGAGGATCGCCTCCGCGCAGACTCCGTAGGCGTAGGCGCCCGGACGGCGCCCGCGGCGGCGGCGGCGGATCAGCAGCGTCGCGGTGGCGGCGCCGAGGACGAACAGGATGACGAGCAGGCCCGCCTGCAGGGCCAGCAGCAGGTCGCCCGTGCCGGTCCGGTCGGAGATGGCCGAGACGTTCCCGGTCATGTTCGAGGCGTAGAGGCCCACCGCGTAGAAGCCGGCGGTGTTCAACGCGCCGGCCACCCCGGCGAGGGAGAGGGCGAGCGCCCTGTCGGCCTCCGGGGTGCGCGTCTCGCCTTCGTGGACCAGCATGGACCCGTCGATGACCCGTCGGTGGGTGCGGACCGCCGGATTCGGCCGGCGCCGCCACCGTCTTAAGCCACGCGCCCGGGCCCCGTCACGGCGCCCGGCGCAACCCCCGGCTCACCAGCCGCGATAGCCGTAGCCACCCTCGTATTCGCCGCGCCAGTGGCGGGCCGGGCCGTAGCCGACCGGGACTCGCTCGTAGGTCACGGTCCGGCGGGTGGCGTAGACCGGCGCCTCCTCCTCGTAGACGCGGTAGACCGGGGCCGGCCGCACGACCACGGGGGCCGGGGCGTAGCCGTAATCCGCGTCGCCGTAACCGTAGCCGGGCGCCGCGTGGGCCTGGGTCGCGGCGCCGATCAGCGCGCCGGCCGCGAGGCCGCCGATGATCCCGGCCGCGATGGCGCCGCCGCCGCGGGCCTCGGCGGTCGTGGAGGCCAGGGTACCCGCGCCGATCAGCGCGGCGGCCGAGAGCAGAGCGATGCGTGTCATGACCTGTCTCCAGAGGAAGCACGGAGCGCCTGGGCGCTCCGGATCACGGGAGAGACAATGCCGCGCCCGCGCTGCACCGAAGCTGAAGCCGGCCTGCAGCCACGGTTCAGCTTGTCGGCCCGACCTCCGGATCGGGGGCGGTCCGGACGTAGCCGCGGGAGATCAGGCGGCTGCGCTCGCGCGTGCGCCGCTCCGCCTCCATCAGGTCGGACAGGGCGTCGGCGATCGCGCAGCGCAGGGCGATCCCGGCATCGCCGCCCGCGAAGCCGAGATACGCCGAGCTGATCGCCTCGACGGGACAGGCGTGATCGTCGCGCTGGGCCATGACCTGGGTCAGCATCGGGTTCTCCTTCGTCGCGTCCGGGAACGAAAAGAGAACAAGCTATAAGGGTTAACGTTCCGTCAACGGCGGCCGGGCCGGCCGCGCTCGACCGGCCAAACCCTGTGGACAACGCCATTCCCGGTGCCGGGCAGCTGTGGATAAGCCGGCTCACTCGGGCATGCGCGGCAGCGGCTTGCCGTCGGCGGGAATCGGGTAGCGGGCCGCGTTCAGCTCCATCGCCAGGAACGTGTAGTAGCCCGAGATCGCCGCCAGATCGACGACGCCGGGCTTGCCGAACCGGGCCTCGGCGCGCGCGAAGGTCGCGTCGGAGACGCGCCTCGTGTCCTGGAGCTCGGCGGTGAAATCGTACACGAGGGTCTCGTCGTCGCTCATCTTCGCCGGCCGGCGGCCGTCGCGGATCGCCGCGATGATGTCGGCGGAGATGCCGGCCTTCTCGGCGATCGGCGCGTGGACGTACCACTCGTAGTCCTGCGTCCAGCGGCGGGCGGTCATCAGGATCACCAGCTCCGAGAGCGTAGTGCCGATCTTCGGCTTGAAGCGGAGATAGTCGCCCATCGACCGGGCGAGCGTCATCACCTCCGGCGAGTACATGAGCGGCTCGAACGGCCCGAAGGGCGGCTTGCCGCGCGCCTGCGCGAAGGCCTCAGCCGCCTGTCTCTGCTCGGGAGAGTAGTCCCGGGGCGGGATGGTCGGCAGCCGGTCCTGCGCCGGCGCCGCCGTGACCGCCAGAGGCAGGACCACGGAGAGGGCGGCGAGGGTAGGCGCGCGGCGGCGGAGGGTCATCGTTTCGCTCCCGTCGGATCTGTGCAGTCGCGCCGCACGATCGCGGCGGCGCCGCGCAGTTGCCAGAGCTCGGGACGGGGAGCCCGTGTCGAATCGTGCCCGGCGTCACGGGACGCCGGACGCGGCGCCGACCCGGGTTCGCGCCGGTTGCGCTCGGCGCCGCGCCGCGCCATCAGCGGCCGCGATGGCCGGTTCCGTACCCGTGCTGCCGATCGAGGCGGCGCTCCCCGATCTGCGCCGCGCGCTCGCCGCGCGGAACGCCGCCGTCCTGGTGGCGCCCCCGGGCGCCGGCAAGACGACCCGCGTGCCCCTCGACCTCCTGGCGGCGCCCTGGCTCGACGGGCGCAAGATCATCCTGCTGGAGCCGCGCCGCCTCGCGGCCCGGGCCGCCGCCGCGCGGATGGCCCAGACGCTGGGCGAGCCGGTCGGCGGGACGGTCGGCCTGCGCGTCCGCCTCGGCTCGAAGATCTCGGGCCGCACGCGGATCGAGGTCGTCACCGAGGGCGTCTTCACCCGGATGATCCTGGACGATCCGGAGCTGTCCGGAATCGGCGCCGTCCTGTTCGACGAGTTCCACGAGCGTTCCCTCGACGCCGATCTCGGCCTCGCGCTGGCGCTCGACGCGCAGGGCGGCCTGCGGGAGGACCTGCGGATCCTCGTCATGTCGGCGACCCTCGACGGCGCCCGGGTCGCGCGGCTGATGGGCGACGCCCCGGTGGTCGCCTCCGAGGGCCGCGCCTTCCCGGTGGAGACCCGGTACGTGGAGCGCGACCCGAACCGTCGGGTCGAGGACTCGGTCGCCGAGGTCACCTTGCGCGCCCTGCGGGCGGATCCGGGCTCGATCCTGGTGTTCCTGCCCGGACAGGCGGAGATCCGCCGGACCACCGACCTGCTGGCCGAGACGGTCGGGCCCGACGTGCAGCTCGCGCCGCTCTACGGCGCGCTGACGCCCGCCGAGCAGGACCGCGCCGTCGCGCCGGCGTCCGCCGGCACCCGGAAGGTCGTCCTCGCGACCAGCATCGCCGAGACCTCCCTGACCATCGAGGGCGTCCGGATCGTGGTCGATTCGGGGCTGGCGCGGGTCCCGGTCTACGAGCCGGGCCTCGGCCTGACCCGTCTGGTCACGGCCCGCGCCTCTCGCGCTTCCGTGGACCAGCGCCGGGGCCGTGCCGGACGCACCGAGCCCGGCCTCTGCTGGCGGCTCTGGTCCGAGGCCGGCACGAACGCCCTGGAGCCGTTCACGCGGCCCGAGATCCTGTCGGCCGACCTCGCCGGGCTGCTCCTCGACTGCGCCGCCTGGGGCGTGACCGACCCCGGCGCGCTCGCCTTCCTCGACCCGCCCCCGGCGCCCGCCCTGGCGGAGGCCCGCGCCCTGCTGAGCGAGCTGGGCGCGCTCGACGCCGACGGCCGCCTGACGCCGGTCGGCGCGCGGCTGCGGGCGCTGCCGCTGCCGCCGCGGCTCGCCCGGATGGTGACGGTGGCGGCCGGCACCGGTCAGGCCCGGGCCGCCGCCGACCTCGCCGCCGTGCTGGTGGAGCGGGGCCTCGGGGGCGACGGGGTCGACCTCGACGAGCGGGTCGAGCGGTTCCGCCGCGACCGGGGCGGGCGCGCCGCCGACATGCGCCGGCTCGCCGAGAGCTGGGCCCGGATCGCCGGGGCGGGAGGTCCCGCGAGCCCGGACGCCGGCCCCTCCGGCGCCGGGCCGCTCCTGGCGCTCGCCTATCCGGACCGCGTGGCCCGGGCGCGCGGCCGCGAGGGCGAGTTCGTGATGGCGAGCGGCCGGGCCGGGCGCCTCGACCCGGCGAGCCCGCTCGCCCGCGAGACCCATCTGGTGATCGCCGACCTCGCCGGATCGGCCGGGAACGCCCGGATCCTCGCCGCGGCGGCGATCGGCGCCGAGGCGATCGAACGGCTGTTCGCCGACCGGATCGAGTCGCGCACCGAGATCGCCTTCGATCCGCCGGCAGCCGCCCTGCGGGCGCGGGCGGTCCGGCGACTCGGCGCGGTCAGTCTCGGATCACGGCCGCTGCCGGTGCCGTCAGACATGGACAGCGCCGCGATTCTGGCGCGCGGCATCGCCGATCTCGGGATCGACCGGCTTCCGTGGACGCCGGCCCTGGCGCAGTGGCGAGCCCGGGTGAACTTCCTCCGCGCCGCCGAGGGCGCTGCCTGGCCCGACCTGTCGGACCAGGCGCTGGCCCGGACGGCGGAGACGTGGCTGGCGCCGTCCCTCGTGGGTCGCGCCGGCCTGGCGTCGGTCACGGCGGGCGATCTGGCGGACGCTCTCCAGGCGCTGCTGCCCTGGGACCTGCGCGCTCGGCTCGACGCGGAGGCGCCGACCCATGTCGAGGTGCCGACCGGCTCGCGCATCCCCGTGGATTACACGGCCGAGGAACCGGCGCTGGCGGTCCGGGTGCAGGAGCTGTTCGGCCTCGACCGGCACCCGCGGGCCGGTGGCCGGCCGCTGGTCTTGCACCTGCTGTCGCCGGCGCAGCGGCCGATCCAGATCACCCGGGACCTGCCGGGCTTCTGGCGCGGCTCCTGGGCGGCGGTGCGTTCCGAGATGCGCGGGCGCTACCCGCGCCATCCCTGGCCGGAGGATCCGCTCAGCGAGGCGCCGACCCGGCGGGCCAAGCCCCGGGGAACCTGACATCCGCCCACCGAAACCTCGACACGAACGGACCCGACGCGATGACTACGGATAAGGATGCCTACGATCCCGCCGCCGAGGGCTGGGCGCTGGTGGAGGACAAGGGCTTCATCGCCCATGTCGGGCCGCTGCACGTCCGCGGCGCGGACGGCGCCTACGCGTTCCGGGCCGATCAGAAGCACGCCAACCTGATCGGCGTGGTCCACGGCGGCATGCTGATGAGCTTCGCCGACCGGGCTCTCGGCGAGACCGCGATGCGCGCCGCCGAAGGCGCCAACTGCGTGACGATCCAGCTGGAGATGAAGTTCATCGATGTCGGCCGCCTCGGCGACTGGATCGAGATCCGGCCGCAGGTCGTCAAGCGCACCGGCTCCCTCGTGTTCATGCGCGGCGACGTCCGCGACGGCACCCGTCTCCTCGCCTCGGCGGACGGCGTCTGGAAGATCCTGCGGCGCCGGCCCAGTTGACCGGCTCAGGACAGGTGTCCTAGCCTGCCGGCGCGCGCCGCGGCCCGTTGCAGGATGCGCGGGGGAGGATCGTATGCGACCGTCGCGGACCGATGCATCCGGGATCGCGGCCGAGCGCGGCCGTGTCCCGCCCTCCCGGCGCACGGTCCTCGCGGCCCTAGGAACACTCGCCGTCACGGCCGGCGACGCGGCGGCGCAGCCCGCGCCGCCCAGCACGGTGACGAGCCCGCCGCGCGACTTCCGCCCGGGAGCGCCGCCGACCACCTACTTCACCGATCCGGACATCGTCACGGTCGACCCGGCCTTCGAGCCCTACATCGTGCCGAACAGCGCCATCCGCCGGCTCTGGACCGGCGCCCTCTGGGCGGAGGGACCGGCCTGGAACGCCGTCGGCCGCTACCTCGTCTGGAGCGACATCCCGAACAACCGACAGATGCGCTGGCTGGAGGAGGACGGGCACGTCTCGACCTTCCGCATGCCGAGCAACAATTCCAACGGCAACAGCTTCGATCGCCAGGGGCGGCAGCTCACCTGCGAGCACGCCACCGGGCGCGTCGTCCGCTACGAGCTCGACGGCTCGGCGACGGTCCTGGCCGATTCGTTCGAGGGGAAGCCGCTCAACTCCCCCAACGACGTGGTCCAGCACCCGGACGGCGCGTACTGGTTCTCCGATCCGCCCTACGGCGCGCTCCTCTACGAGGGCCTCCCCGACGCGGCGGGCGGTCCGAGCAACCCGCACGGCCATCTCGATCCGCGGCTCGGCCAGCCGGCCGGGACCGGCCCGCGGCGCCGCGTGCTGCCGAACGCGGTCTACCGGATCGACCCGTCCGGGCGGGTCGACCGGGTTCTCACCGACGACGAGGTGCCCGACCCCAACGGCCTGTGCTTCTCGCCCGATCACCGGACGCTCTACGTCTGCTCCACCGGGAAGGGGCCCGGCGATACCGGACCCGGCGGCAAGGGCGAGATCTACGCCTTCGACGTCGGGACCGGGGCGGCGCTGTCGAACAAGCGCCTGTTCTCGGACTGCGTCGTGGACGGGGTGAAATGCGGGCCCGACGGCCTGCGGGCCGACGTCGACGGCAATCTCTGGGTGTCGAGCAACGCCGGTCGTGCCGTGGGCTACAACGGCGTCACCGTCTGGACACCGCGGGGCAAGCTCATCGGGCGGATCCGCCTGCCGGAAGTGTGCGGGAATCTCACCTTCGGCGGTCCCAAGCGCAACCGCCTGTTCATGGCGGCGAGCCAGTCGCTCTACGCCGTGACGGTGAACACCCAGGGTGCCGGTCCGGCCTAGGATCCCGCCCCTGCGGTCCGGCAAGGGAGCGGCGCCGATCCTCCGGTCGGCCATGGCTGAGCGGGCATCGGGACGCTATCTGTCACGGGCATGAGCGAGGATCCCGCCCCCGACCCGACCTTGAGCCGCCTCAGCGCGGCCCTGGGGGAGCTGCCGAAGCGCGGACTGCCGCCGGTGGAGCGGTGGGACCCGCCCTATTGCGGCGCCATCGACATCCGCATCGCGGCGGACGGGACGTGGTTCCACAACGGCTCGCCGATCCGCCGGGACAAGCTGGTCAGGCTGTTCGCCAGCATCCTGCGGCGCGAGCCGGACGGCCGGACCGTCCTGGTCACGCCGGTGGAGAGCGTCGGCATCACCGTGGACGACGCGGCCTTCGTGGCCGTCGAGATGGCGGTGGACGGGAGCGGGGCGGAGCGGCGCGTCTCCTTCCGGACCAACGTCGACGATCTGGTCAGCGTCGATGCCGAGCACGCCCTTCGCTTCGAGGCGGCACCGGACGGGGCGCTGAAGCCCTACCTCCATGTCCGCCGCGGGCTGTGGGCGCTCGTGACCCGGGCGCTCACCTACGACCTCGTGGATCTCGCCGAGGAGCACGTCGTCGACGGGAAGCCCTGGCTCGGCCTGTGGGCCGGCGGCGCCTTCCACACGATCGCGCCGGTCGCCGCCGCGTGAGCGACCCGCTCGCCGATTTCCTCGCCCGCGCCGCCGCCGGCCTGTCGCCGGCTCCGCCCGGGCCGGACGATCCGACCTCCAATCCGCGAGGCGACCACAGCCTCGATCCGGACGGGACGGCCGTGATCCCGCCGCCGCCGCACCGCCGAGCCGCCGTCCTCGTGCCGGTCGTGCCGCGCGCGGACGGGCCGACCCTGATCCTGACGATGCGGGCCGCCAACCTGCGCGACCATTCCGGGCAGGTGGCGCTGCCGGGGGGCAAGATCGATCCCGCCGATCCCGGGCCCGCGGACGCGGCCCTGCGCGAGGCCTTCGAGGAGATCGGGCTTCCGCCCGAGTCGGTGCGGCTCCTCGGCTATCTCGACCCGTACCTCTCGGGCACCGGCTTCCTCGTGACCCCGGTCATCGGCTTGGTCGATCCCGGCGCGGTCCTGACGCCGAACCCGAACGAGGTGGCCGACGTCTTCGAGGTGCCGCTCGCGTTCCTCTTGGACCCGGAACGCTACCGCCTGCGCTCCCGCGCGTGGCAGGGCCGCGAGCGCTGGTTCTACGCCCTGACCTTCGGCGAGCGGCTGATCTGGGGCGTCACCGCCGGAATCCTGAATAATCTGCGCGAACGGCTCTACCCGGAGGCCGGGCCGGGCGACGCCGGGCGCCCGGCGCGTTAGGCTGGCCCCATGCTCCGCCGCGTCCTCGAAGAGTTCGGCCTCTTCCTCGTCCCCTTCGCGCTGTTCCTGGTCTACCTGCTGCTGTCCGGCCGCAATCCCCTGCGGCGGGTCCACTGGGACGCCCACCTGTTCCGCCTCGTCCTGGCCGGGCTGGCGGTGGTGATCGGCACCCTCGTCTACGAGGGGCTGTTCTCCGAACGCCGCCAGGGGGGCTACGTGCCGACCCACATGGAGAACGGCCGCCTCGTGCCCGGCGGCTTCCGGTGAGCCGCGCCCTCGATCCGGCGGGCCTGAGCGCGCTGCTCGAACGCCCGGGGGTGCGCCGCGTCCTCGCCGCCCTGGACGCGCCGGGCGCGGAGACCCGGCTGGTCGGCGGCTGCGTCCGCGACGCGCTCCTCGGCGCGCAGACCGCCGACATCGACATGGCGACCACGCACCGGCCCGAGGCGGTGATGCGGGCGGCGCAGCGGGCGCACGGCCTCAAGGCGGTGCCGACCGGCATCGAGCACGGCACCGTCACCCTGGTGACCGAGGACGGGCCGATCGAGGTCACGACCCTGCGCGAGGACGTCGAGACCGACGGGCGGCACGCGGTCGTCCGCTTCGGCACCGACTTCCTGCGCGACGCCGAGCGCCGGGACTTCACCGTCAACGCGCTCTCCCTCGGCGCCGACGGGAGCCTGCACGACCCGGTGGGCGGCCGCCCCGACCTCGCGGCCGGGCGGGTGCGCTTCATCGGTGACCCGGCGACACGGATCCGCGAGGACGCGCTGCGGATCCTGCGCTTCTTCCGCTTCCATGCCCGGTTCGGTGCCGGCGCGCCCGACGCCGCGGCCCTGGCTGCCTGCGTGGCCGCGCGGGACAGCCTCGACCGGCTCTCGCGCGAGCGCGTGCGCGCGGAGTTCCTGAAGCTGCTGGCGGCCCCCGGCGGCCCGGCACTAATGACGACGCTGAGCGCGACCGGCCTGCTGGCGCGGATCACCGGCGGCGTCGGGGAACTCGGACGGCTCGCGCGCGCCGCCGCGGCGGGCCTGCCCCCGGTGAAGCGCCTCGCGGCTCTCGCCGTCGGCGCCCGGCACGATGCCGACCGGCTGCGCGAGCGGCTGCGTCTCTCGAAGAGCGAGCACGGACACCTCCTCGGCTACGCCGAGGTGCTGGCCGATCTCCACGGATGCGCGGCGCTGGACGCCGTCGCGGCGCGGGCCCTGGCGGCGCGGTACGGCCTGTCGCCCTTGGCCGACACGCTGGCGATCCTGGCCGGGGAGCCGCGGCCCGTCGTGACGGAGGCGGCGCGGGCGGCCCTGCGGGCCCTGGAGGGGGAGGGGGCGTCGCCCGCCTTCCCCCTGGCGGGTGCGGACCTGGTGGCGGCCGGGGTGGCGCCGGGCCCCGGCATCGGGCGCGGGCTGGCCGCGGCGCGGAAAGTCTGGCTGGAGCGGGGCTGCCCGACGGACGCCGCCGCGCGGGCCGACCTGCTGGCGCGGGCGCTGGAGAGCGCCCGCTGACCGGGATCAGAGCTTGAGGAGCGCCTTGGTCTCCTGGAGCTGGACGATCTGGCCGTTCAGCTCCTCGCGCTTCTGCAGGTCCTCGGTGGCGTCGCGCTGCATCTCGACCGCCTCGATGTCCCGGTCGAGGGATTCGTGGGTCAGCTCCTCGATCGGGGCGGCGCGCTCGGCCAGCACGGTCACGGCCGTCGGCCCGATATCGGCGAAGCCGCCGCGGACGTAGATCCGCTTGCCGCTGCCCTGGCTCTCGGTGATCACGATGACGCCGACGCGCAGGGAGGTCAGCACGGGCGCGTGGCCCGGCATCACGGTCATCTCGCCCTCGGTGCCGGGCAGCTGAACGGCGGTCACCTCGCCGGAATACAGCGTCCGCTCGGGGCCGACGAAATCGAAGTGGAAGGTGGCCATGGCCTGACGTGTTCCCGGATCGGCGGCACGCGCCCCGCCTCGCGGGCGGAGCGTCTCGGAAAAGGCTGCGCGGACGGCACCGGTCAGGGTCGCCCGCGCAGCCTCTGCCCCCTTCCCGCGCGGGGAAGGGGTGGTGTCGTCTTACGCGGCCTTGAGCTTCTTGGCCTTCTCCTGGGCCTCCTCGATGGTGCCGACCATGTAGAAGGCGGCCTCCGGGAGGTCGTCGTAGTCGCCGTTCACCAGGCCCTTGAAGCCCTTGATGGTGTCTTCCAGCGCCACCTGCTTGCCCGGCGAGCCGGTGAAGACCTCGGCGACGGAGAAGGGCTGCGAGAAGAAGCGCTCGATCTTGCGGGCGCGGGCGACGGTCAGCTTATCCTCCTCGGACAGCTCGTCCATGCCCAGAATCGCGATGATGTCCTGGAGCGCCTTGTAGCGCTGCAGGGTCTGCTGGACGCGGCGGGCGACGTCGTAGTGCTCCTCGCCGAGGATCGCCGGCGACAGCATGCGCGAGGTCGAGTCCAGCGGATCCACCGCCGGGTAGATGCCCTTCTCGGCGATCGAGCGCGACAGCACGGTCGTGGCGTCGAGGTGGGCGAAGGAGGCGGCGGGCGCCGGGTCGGTCAGGTCGTCGGCCGGCACGTAGATGGCCTGCACCGAGGTGATCGAGCCCTTGGTCGTGGTGGTGATGCGCTCCTGGAGGGCGCCCATGTCGGTGGCGAGGGTCGGCTGGTAGCCCACCGCCGAGGGGATGCGGCCGAGGAGCGCCGACACCTCGGAGCCCGCCTGCGTGAAGCGGAAGATGTTGTCGACGAAGAACAGCACGTCCTGGCCGTCGTCGCGGAACTGCTCGGCGATGGTCAGGCCGGTCAGGGCGACGCGCGAGCGGGCGCCGGGCGACTCGTTCATCTGGCCGTAGACCAGGGCGCACTTCGAGCCCTCGGCGGAGCCGTGCTCCTTCGGGTCGACGTTCACCTTGGACTCGATCATCTCGTGGTAGAGGTCGTTGCCCTCGCGGGTGCGCTCACCCACGCCGGCGAAGACCGAGTAGCCCGAGTGCACCTTCGCGATGTTGTTGATCAGCTCCATGATCAGCACGGTCTTGCCGACGCCGGCGCCGCCGAACAGGCCGATCTTGCCGCCCTTCGCGTAGGGGGCGAGCAGGTCCACCACCTTGATGCCGGTGACGAGGATCTGCGCCTCGGTCGACTGCTCGGCGTAGGAGGGGGCCGGCTGGTGGATGGCGCGGTAGGTGGTGGCCTGGACCGGGCCGGCCTCGTCGATCGGCTCGCCGATGACGTTCATGATGCGGCCGAGGGTATTCATGCCGACGGGAACCTTGATCGGCTCGCCGGTGTCGGTGCACTCCTGGCCGCGGGTCAGGCCCTCCGACGTGTCCATGGCGATGCAGCGGACGGTGTTCTCGCCGAGCTGCTGGGCGACCTCGAGGACGAGGCGGGCGCCGTTGTTCTTGGTCTCCAGGGCGTTCAGGATCTCGGGCAGGTGGCCCTCGAACTGCACGTCGACCACGGGGCCGATGACCTGGGTGATCTTGCCGACCTTGTTGGAGCCGGTGCCGGGGAGTGCGGTGTTCGCCATGGTAAACCTACCCTTCAAGCTGTGCGGTCGGGTCGCGGTGCCTCAGAGGGCTTCCGCGCCCGAGATGATCTCGATGAGTTCCTTGGTGATCATGGCCTGACGGGTCCGGTTGTAGACCAGCGTCTGCTTCTTGATCATTTCGCCCGCGTTGCGGGTGGCCGAGTCCATGGCGCTCATGCGGGCGCCCTGCTCGGAGGCGGCGTTCTCCAGGAGCGCCCGGTAGATCTGCACCGTCAGGTTCTTCGGCAGCAGCGTCTCCAGGATCGCCTCCTCGGACGGCTCGAATTCCAGGGCGGCGTTGCCGGCGGCCGCCTTCGCGGTCGTGTCGGCAGCGGGCAGCTCCGCCGGGATCAGGCGCTGGGCGGTCGGGATCTGCGAGATCACCGAGCGGAACTCGGAGTAGAACAGGGTCGCGACGTCGAACTCGCCGGCCTCGAAGCGCGTCAGGATCTTGTCGGCGATGCTGGCGGCGAACTCGTAATCCACCGGCCGGTTGCCGCGGATATCCGTGCTCTCGACGATCTGGTCGCGGTACTGGCGGCGCAGCGCGTCGAGGCCCTTCTTGCCCACCGTCATGATCTTGACGGTCTTGCCCTCGGCGGCGAGCTTCTGAGCGTATTCGCGCACCGCGAGGCGGACGATCGACGAGTTGAACGCGCCGGCGAGGCCGCGGTCACCGGTGCAGACCACCAGCAGGTGCGTCTGCTCCGAGCCGGTGCCGGAGAGAAGCTTCGGGGCGCCGACGCCGCCGACGAGGTTGCCGGCGAGGTTGCCGAGCACCGCGGACATCTTCTCGGCGTAGGGACGGCCGGCCTCGGCGGCCATCTGCGCCCGGCGCAGCTTGGCGGCGGCGACCATCTGCATGGCCTTGGTGATCTTCTGCGTCGCCTTCACCGAGGTGATGCGGTTGCGCAGGTCCTTCAAACTCGCCATCGGGTGAGGTCCAGGTCCGTTCTATGGGCCTCTCCTTCCCTCGGCGGGAAGGAGCCGGAAGTGCGGGCGGTGCAGCGGGGACCGGGATCCCCCCGCACCACCCGAGATCCCTCCCCGCGGGGAGGGGCCTCACATCAGCCGATCGACTTGGCGACGCTCTCGACGACGCTCTTGAGCTTGCCGGCGTTCTCGTCCGACAGGTCCTTGGAGGCGGCGATCGAGTCGAGCAGGTCCTTGTGCTTGGAGCGCAGGGTGCTCAGCAGCGAGTCCTCGAAGGCGCGGACCTTGGTCACCGGGAGCTTGTCCAGGTAGCCGTTCACGCCGGCGTAGATCACCGCGACCTGCTCCTCCATCTTCAGCGGCGAGAACTGCGGCTGCTTGAGGAGCTCGGTGAGGCGGGAGCCGCGGTTCAGCAGCGCCTGAGTCGAGGCGTCGAGATCCGAGCCGAACTGCGCGAAGGCCGCCATCTCGCGGTACTGCGCGAGCTCGCCCTTGATCTTGCCGGCGACCTTCTTCATCGCCTTGGTCTGGGCCGAGGAGCCCACCCGCGACACCGAGAGGCCGACGTTCACCGCCGGGCGCACGCCCTGGTAGAACAGGTCGGTCTCGAGGAAGATCTGGCCGTCGGTGATGGAGATCACGTTCGTCGGAATGTAGGCCGAGACGTCGTTGGCCTGAGTCTCGATGACCGGCAGGGCCGTCAGCGAGCCGGCGCCGGCGGCGTCGCCCATCTTGGCGGCGCGCTCCAGCAGGCGGCTGTGGAGGTAGAACACGTCGCCCGGATAGGCCTCGCGGCCCGGCGGGCGGCGCAGCAGGAGCGACATCTGGCGGTAGGCCACGGCCTGCTTGGACAGGTCGTCGTACACGATCACGGCGTGCATGCCGTTGTCGCGGAAGTACTCGCCCATGGCGCAGCCGGCGAAGGGCGCGATGAACTGCATCGGCGCGGCGTCCGACGCGGTGGCGGCGATGACGATGGAGTATTCCAGGGCGCCCTGGTCCTCCAGCACCTTCACGAACTGGGCCACCGTCGAGCGCTTCTGGCCGATGGCGACGTAGATGCAGTAGAGCTTGGCCTTCTCGTCACCGCCGGCGGTGTGGCCCGGCTTCTGGTTGAGGATCGTGTCGAGGGCGATGGCGGTCTTGCCGGTCTGGCGATCGCCGATGATCAGCTCGCGCTGGCCGCGGCCCACCGGGATCAGGGCGTCGATCGCCTTGAGGCCCGTGGCCATCGGCTCGTGCACCGACTTGCGCGGGATGATGCCCGGGGCCTTCACGTCGACGCGGCGACGCTCGGTGGACTGGATCGGTCCCTTGCCGTCGATCGGGTTGCCGAGGGCGTCGACGACGCGGCCGAGGAGCCCCTTGCCGACCGGCACGTCCACGATGGCGCCGGTGCGCTTGACGGTCTGACCTTCCTTGATCTCGCGGTCGGAGCCGAAGATCACGATGCCGACGTTGTCCTGCTCGAGGTTCAGGGCCATGCCGCGCACGCCCGACTCGAACTCGACCATCTCGCCGGCCTGGACGTTGTCGAGGCCGTAGGCGCGGGCGATGCCGTCGCCGACGGACAGGACCTGCCCGACCTCGGAGACCTCGGCCTCTTCGCCGAAGTTCTTGATCTGGTCTTTCAGGATCGCGGAGATCTCGGCGGCGCGGATGTCCATACTCGGGCCTCTGTCGCTGATGCGTCTATGCGTGTTCGGTTCGGATGGGGGCGCTTATCGCGCGGCCCGCATCGCGAGGCGGATACCGTTGAGCTTGGTCTTGAGAGAGGCGTCGACCATGCGCGAGCCCATCTTCACGACGAGGCCGCCGATCAGGCTCGGGTCGACCACGAGGTCGACGTCGACGTCGGCCTTGGCGATGTCGCGCAGCGACGCCTTGATCTCCTCGATCACCGCGTCGGACGGCCTCTCGGCCACGCGCACCTGGGCCCGGACGATGCCCTTCGAGTCCTGGACCAGGGCCCGGAACGCGTCGATCATGTCGGGGAGCGCGAAGAGCCGGCGGTTCGAGGCCGCGAGGCGGATGAAGTTTCCGGCCAGGCCGCCGATCCCGGCCTTGTCGAGCACGGCGCCGATCGCGGCCTCCTGCTCCTCGGCGCTGAAGACCGGGCTGCGGACGAGGCGGCGGAGATCCGCGCTCTCCTTCAGCAGCCCATCGAATTGATTGAGGGACTCGGCGACCGCGTCGACCTGGCGCTCGTCGCGCGCGAGTTCGAACAGGGCGGAAGCGTACCGGCCCGCCACGCCTGCGACCAGGGGACCAGCCTCGGAACCGTTCTGCGCCACCCGTCGCTCTCTTCTCTGGTTGCCCGCCCGCTCCGCGCGCTCCGGCTGGAGCGCGGTGCGAGACCGTTCGGGACGTGGGATCGCGCCGACAGCGGACAGGTCGAGAACTGTCCTCGTGGCGCGGCGACCGCCTAGCATGCCAGCATGGCCGCGCGCAACACGGCAGGCGCGCGTCGCTGCGCGTCAGGACGGCGGAAGTGTGACGCGGGGAACGCGTCAGCAGGCGAGCCGGTCGCAGCGCCGCACGCTCGCGATCATCTTGGCCATGGCGCCGGCGCCCGGATGGCCGAGGATGCCGCTGTTGCCGAGGACGTAGGACGGCGTCGCGTAGAGGCCGAGATCCGCGGCCATCCGCATCTGGCTCTTGAGCGCCGCGCGCACCTCCTCGCTGTCGGCGATCGCCTCCACTTCTGCCTGCGGGATCCCGAGCGCGGCCGCGGCCGTGAGCGCGCCCGGCCCGTCGATGCGGCCGGGCTTGCCCAGCAGCGTCTGGTAGAAGCGCCACGCCGCCTCGGAGCCGAGCTTGCGCTGCACCGCCAGCATCACCTTGGCGGCCTGCGCCGATTGCGGCGACAGGATCGGGTTGTGGACAAGACCGATCCGCAATTCCGGGTCGCTGTCGTGCAGGGCGACCACGTCGGCGGCCGCCTTCCGGCAGTACGGGCAGTTGAAGTCGAAGAACTCGTAGAGCGTGGTGCCGGCATCCCGCGGCCCGACATAGGTCACGCCGCGCAGGCCCGGGATCTGCCCGGTGATCTCGCCCGGCAGGATCGAGTTCGCCACCGCGCGCCCGTCGTCACCGGTGACCGCGACGCGCTGGCCGTAAGATTGCGCGGAGGCGCCGGTCAGGCCGGCCCCGAGGGCGGCGGCCGCGGCGAGGAGGAGGCGTCGCGAGACAGGCTTCGAAACAGGCATGGACTCGTCCGGGGCGTGGCTGTCCCGCTCCGGCCGCGCCGAAGCGGAGCCGGACCAGGACCAGGGGGTCGAGTTGGTTTGATGGCCGAGCGGCGTGAACGTCGCCCTACCGCGTGGCCGGCGCGGCCTAGCGCAGCCCCTTCGGCCGGTCGCCGGTCGCCCAGGCCAGGGCCTGCTCTAGCCGGTCGTTGCCCCAGAACAGCTCGCCGTCGTCGGCCAGGAAGGTCGGCGCCCCGTAGATCCCGCGGGAGCGCGCCTCCTCGACGCTGACCCGGAGCTTGGTCTTGTTGGCCTCGGCGGCGGCGGCCCGCACGGTCTGCGTGCCGTCGAGCCCGAGCGAATCGAGGATCTCCGCCACGGCCGCCGGCTCCGCGATCGAGCGGCCCTCGGCGAAGCTCGCGGTGAAGACCGCCTTCGAGAACGGCACCAGCCACGCCTGGTCCTGGCCGAGGATCGCGACCCGCACCGCGCTGAGGCTGTTCTGTGGAAACTGGGCGGGGCGCGTCACCGGCGGCAGGCCGAGGCGGGCGGCCTCGCGCTCGACGTCGCGCCACATGTTCTTGCCCTTGGCCGCGTAGAGGTTGAACGGCGAGGTGGTCCAGCCCTGCGCGGCGAAGAGCGGCCCGACCAGGAAGGGGCGCCACCGGATCGCCACGTCCGCCTCGGCGGCGGCGGCCTCGACGCGCATGGCCGCGAGGTAGGAGTAGGTGGAGGCGAATTCGTACCAGAACTCCAGAATTGGCTGGCGCGCCATAGACTTCGCTTCTCCGATGCACTCTCGCGGCGATGACGACTGGCAACGCCCGCGCCGTTTCTGACACAGCCGCAAGGCCGCCGTGAGGCGAAACGCGGCCGATCCTCCGGCATTTGGCCTACGCGCGAGATGGCGCGCCGGTTGCAGGCCGGTGACACCCGCGATAAGCCGCAGACGCCCCGTCCCAGTTCCGGAAGCCGCATGTCCGTCCCCGCGAAGAGCCCCGTGAAGAAGGTCGTGCTGGCCTATTCCGGCGGCCTCGACACATCGATCATCCTGAAGTGGCTGCAGACCACCTACGGCTGCGAGGTCGTGACCTTCACGGCCGATCTCGGCCAGGGCGAGGAGCTGGAGCCCGCCCGCCGCAAGGCGGAGCTGCTCGGCATCAAGCCCGAGAACATCTACATCGAGGACCTGCGCGAGGAATTCGTCCGCGACTACGTCTTCCCGATGTTCCGGGCGAACGCCGTCTACGAGGGCGTCTACCTGCTCGGCACCTCGATCGCCCGGCCGCTGATCGCCAAGAAGCAGATCGAGATCGCCGAGAAGGTCGGCGCCGACGCGGTCTGCCACGGCGCCACCGGCAAGGGGAACGACCAGGTCCGGTTCGAGCTCGGCTACTACGCGCTCAAGCCGGACGTCACGGTGATCGCGCCCTGGCGCGAGTGGGACCTGCGCTCCCGCGAGCAGCTCATCGCCTTCGCCGAGCAGCACCAGATCCCGATCGCCAAGGACAAGCGCGGCGAGAGCCCGTTCTCGGTGGACGCCAACCTCCTGCACGCCTCCTCCGAGGGCAAGGTGCTGGAGGATCCGGCCGTCGAGGTGCCGGACTACGTCTACTCGCGCACGCTCTCGCCCGAGGAGGCGCCCGACCAGCCGACGATCATCACGATCGGGTTCGAGCGCGGCGACGCCGTCTCGATCGACGGCGAGAACCTGTCGCCCGCGAGCCTGCTGGCCAAGCTCAACGAGCTCGGCCGCGCCAACGGCATCGGCCGGCTCGACCTCGTGGAGAACCGCTTCGTCGGCATGAAGAGCCGCGGCATGTACGAGACGCCCGGCGGCACGATCCTGCTGCCGGCGCACCGCGCCATCGAGTCGATCACGCTGGACCGGGGCGCCGCGCACCTCAAGGACCAGCTCATGCCGCAATACGCCGAGCTGATCTACAACGGCTTCTGGTTCTCGCCGGAGCGCGAGATGATCCAGGCCCTGATCGACAAGAGCCAGGAGAAGGTCACCGGCACGGTGCGGCTGAAGCTCTACAAGGGCGGCGTCCACGTCGTCGGCCGCGAGAGCCCGCACTCGCTCTACGACCAGGATCTCGTGACCTTCGAGGAGGGTGCTGTCGCCTACGATCACCGCGACGCGGCCGGGTTCATCAAGCTCAACGCCCTGCGGCTGCGCACGCTGGCCCAGCGGAAGAAGCGCGAGGGCTGAGCCCGCTTCCGGTCGCCGCCGCGCGGGCGGCGACCGGCCTCGGCCGTCAGGCGGGCAGCCAGCGCTCGGCCGCCCGACGGAAGTCACCGGGTCCAAGATCGGCGTAGCGCAGGAAGATCTGCAGCGCGGGCTGCAGCTCGCGGTGGAGGCGCACGAGCCGCGTCTCCGCGTCCTCGTCGTCGTTCGCGGCCGCGCCCGGCACGCCGGCGAGATGGCGCTTCATCGCGTCCGTGTAGGCGCCGTCCGCGCCGTAGGGCCGCTCCGGATCGACGCGCGGCACCCCCTGCTCGGCATTCCACCCGATATGCAGCCGCGGGATCAGGGCGAGGTGCTCGGGCGTCACCGCGAAGGTGATGACGTCCGGTGTCTCGCCGGTCGCCGCGTCGCGGAAGACGTCGCCGACCGCGCTCGGGTCGAGCTTCGCCAGGCCGTTGTGGTACTGGTACCGGCCCGGCTTCAAGTGCGCGTTCTGGACGAAGACCGCGAGGCCGTCCTCCAGCGCCCGGTGCTCCTCCTCGGCGCCCTCGTCGTCGCCGGTAACGTTGGCGATGTCGCCGTCGCGATCCAGGCTGCCGTAGGGCGCCGCGGGGTGGATGGTCGGTGCGCCCGGCGCGGCGCCGCCCCAGGCGACGACCATCCGGCGGATCAGGGCGATGCGCTCCAGGCTCAGGTCGTAAACGGCATCGCTCATCGTGGGTCGGTCCCGGGTCTCACGCTTGGAAGGCCCGTCTTACAGAGGCGCACCGCCCCCTGCTACCGCCGCAGGCAGCCCGTCAGCCCGTCGATCTGCCCCATCATGGCCTGGATCCGCGCGGCCCGTCGGCGCACGCCGGGAGAGGGCCGGCCGGCGCTGCGGGTGATCGGGTTCGGCAGGACGGCGGCGAGGAGGGCGGCCTCGTTGCGGGTCAGCCGGCTCGCGTCCTTGCCGAACCAGTGCCGGCTCGCGGCCTGCGCACCGTAGATCCCGTCTCCCCACTCGGCGACGTTGAGGTAGATCTCCATCATGCGGCGCTTGCCCCAGAGCGTGTCGAGCGCCAGCGCCAGCGGGATCTCGATGGCCTTGCGGATGTAGGAGCGGCCGGGCCAGAGGAAGACGTTCTTGACCGTCTGCATGGCGATCGTGGAGGCGCCGCGGCTCGGCGAGTCCTCGTCCTCGACCACGTCGCGGATCGCGCCGAAATCGACGCCGTGATCCAGGCAGAAGCGCTGATCCTCCGAGGCGATCACGGCCTGGGGCAGGGCCGGCGCGATGGCCGAGAGCGGGACCGGATCGCGGCTCACCGGCTGAAGCGTCAACCACCGTCCCAGCATCAGGGTCGACGGCGGCATCACCGCGCTATAGACGAGCGCCAACGTCAGCGCGAGGACGAACCCGACGGCGGGGAGCAGCAGCAGCGCTCCCACGGCCTGGCGGACGCGGCGGGAACGGCGCGGGCGCGCGAGCGGAAGGTCGCGACCTGCCGTCTCCCGCCTGCGTCGAGCCCCGTCCACCGTGAGTCCGTCCCCGCCCAACTGACACCCGATTGGTTTCCGCAAGGCCAGGACCGGACGTAAGCCCGATGACCCCGACCCCCTCAACGCAGGCACCGACCGGTTCGGTCAAGGCAGTCACGCCGGCCGCCGATTTTACCCACAGGTTGACGGAGGTCGCCGGCACCGTCGAGACCTTCCTGGTCGAGCGCCTCGGCCCCGCGGTCGGACCCGGCGAGATCGCCCGGCCGCCGCGCCTGATGGAGGCGATGCGCCACGCGGTGCTCGGCGGCGGCAAGCGCCTCCGGCCGTTCCTGGCCATCGAGACCGCCCGGATGCTCGGCGGCTCCGAGGCCGCCGCGCTGGCGGCCGGCGCCGGCGTCGAGCTGGTCCATTGCTACAGCCTCGTCCACGACGACCTGCCGGCGATGGACGACGACGACATGCGCCGCGGCAAGCCCACGGTCCACAAGGCCTACGACGAGGCCACCGCCATCCTGGTCGGTGACGCCCTGCAGACGCTGGCCTTCGAGATCGTCGCCGACCCGGCCTGGCAGCCGGACGCGCGCGTCCGCGCCGATCTCGTGCTCGGCCTCGCCCGCGCCTCGGGCCTGGGCGGCATGGTCGGCGGCCAGCTCCTCGACCTCACCGCCGAGGGCCGGTTCGGCGCGGCCAACATGGACGTGGACGACACCCTGCGGATGCAGGCGATGAAGACCGGGGCGATCCTGGCCTTCTCGGTCGAGGCCGGGGCGATCGTCGGCGGCGCCGACAAGGACCAGCGGGCCGCCCTCCTGCGCTACGGCCTCGCCCTGGGGCAGGCCTTCCAGATCGCCGACGACATCCTCGACCGGGAAGCTTCGCCCGAGGCCATGGGCAAGGCCACCGGCAAGGACAAGGATGCCGGCAAGGCGACGCTCGTCGACCGTCTCGGCATCGACGGCGCCCGCGCCGAGTGCGACCGCCTCGTCGGCGTCTGCGAGGACGCGGTGTCGTCCTGGGGGGAGGGCGCCCGCGTCCTGCGCGACGCCGCCCGCTTCACGGTCGCCCGCAAGACCTGATCGCGCCGGGCGGGGAAACCCGCCGGCCGCCTCGGGCGGCCGGGCCGGGCCCGACCACCGCGAGCACCGCGCCACGTCCGCGGTCGGCGCGCCACGGGCGGTCGCGACACCGCCGGATCGACGCGCTCCGCGGGGCGGACCCGCGCCGTCCCGATCGGGGCGATCCGAACCGGACGCGGGGCCGCGGAGCGCGCGGCGCCCGTCAGAGCCGGTTGTTCTTGTTGTGGACGTCGAGGCACACGGCGGCGAGCAGGACGACGCCCTTGATCACCTGCTGCCAGTCGACGCCGATCCCCAGGATCGACATGCCGTTGTTCATGATGCCGATGATGAAGGCGCCGATCACGACACCCGAGACCTTGCCGATGCCGCCCGCCGCCGAGGCGCCGCCGATGAAGCAGGCGGCGATCACGTCGAGCTCCATGCCGACGCCGGCCTTGGAATTCGCGGTGTTGAGCCGCGCGACGAAGATCATGCCGGCGAGACCCGCCAGCGCGCCCATGTTGGCGAAGGTCAGGAAGGTCAGCCTCTCGGTCTTGATGCCAGAGAGGCGCGCGGCCTTGATGTTCCCGCCCAGCGCGTAGATCCGGCGCCCGATCGTCGTCCGCGTCGTCACGAAGCCGTAGAGCGTCACCAGCGCCAGCAGCACGAGGAGCACGTTGGGCAGGCCCCGGTAGGCGCTCATCTGCCAGGCGAACGCCAGGATCAGGATGGCGGTCACGCCGTTGCGGCCGATGAACGCCGCCACGGAGTCCGCCGGGCTCCCGTTCCGCAGCCGCGCCTGCCGCCTTCGCCAGCCGAGCCCGATCAGCGTCGCGACCAGCGCGAGGGCGATCAGGACGGAGGTCCAGGGTCCGGCGACATTGACGAGGAAGCCCTTGGCGAGGAGCTGGAACACCTCCGGGAACGGCCCGACGGAGGTGCCCTGGAGCAGCACCTGCGTCAGGCCGCGGAACACCATCATGCCGGCCAGGGTGACGATGAAGCTCGGTATGGCGAGGTAGGCCACGAAGTAGCCCTGCAGACCGCCGATGGCCGCCCCCACCGCGAGGCACAGGAGGGCGGCCGGGACCGGGTCGACGTGGAAGCGGACCATCAGCAGGGCTGCGAGCGCCCCCACGAATCCGACCACCGAGCCGATCGACAGGTCGATGTGCCCGGCCACGATGACCAGCAGCATCCCGAGCGCCATCACCACGACGTAGCTGTTCTGGAGAATCAGGTTGGTCAGGTTCAGCGGCTGGAACAGGACGCCGCCCGTCGCGACCTCGAAGAACAGCGTGATCACCGCCAGTGCGACGACGAGCCCGTAGGCGCGCAGCTGCGCCACCGGCAGGCGGCCGCGCCGGGCCCGGACCTCCCCCGTCGCGGCCGCGGCGGCCGGGATGATGTCGCTGCCGGGCCTCATGGATTTGCTCGCTGTGATGTCGGTCATCCGTTCAGGCCCCTGGAGCGCATGATCGCGCGCATGATCGCTTCCTGGCTGGCCTCGCCGCGATCGAACGCGCCCACGAACCGCCCCTCGTTCATCACGTAGATGCGGTCGCAGAGGCCGAGCAGTTCCGGCATCTCGGACGAGATCATGAGGACGCCGCGCCCGTCCTCGGCCAGCTCGTTGATGATGCTGTAGATCTCGTACTTGGCGCCGACATCGATGCCGCGCGTCGGCTCGTCGAGGATCAGCACCTTGGGCTGCGTGAACAGCCACTTGCTCAGCACGACCTTCTGCTGATTGCCGCCCGACAGGTGCACGGTCGGCTGCGTCACCCCGAGGGAGCGGATGCGCATCTTGGTGCGGTAGCCGGTCGCGACCCGGTGCTCGGCCGCCTCGTCGATCACCGCGGCGGTGGAGATGCCCGGCAGGTTCGCGAGGGTCGTGTTCCGGGCGATGTCCTCGCCGAGCACCAGCCCGAGCTGCTTGCGATCCTCGGTGACGTAGGCGAGGCCGGCCGCGATCGCCCGGTCGATCGTCGAGACGTCGACCTCGACACCGTCGATCCGGACGGTGCCCCGGATGCCCTGCCCGTAGGACCGGCCGAAGAGGCTCATGGCGAGCTCGGTCCGACCGGAGCCCATCAGGCCCGCGATCCCGACGATCTCGCCCCTGCGCAGGCTCAGGCCGACGTCGCGCACCACCGCCCGCTCGGCGTGGACCGGGTGATGAACCGTCCAGTCGCGCACCTCCATCAGCACCGCGCCGATCCGCGGCGTGCGGACGGGGTAGCGGTTCTCCAGCGTGCGGCCGACCATCGCCCGGATGATGCGGTCCTCGTCGATCGGGCCGCCGCGGCAGTCGAGGGTCTCGACGGTGGTGCCGTCGCGCAGGACCGTGATCCGATCGGCCACCTTGGCGATCTCGCTGAGCTTGTGGGAGATCAGGATCGACGCGATGCCCTGCGCCTTGAAGCGCAGCAGCAGTTGCAGCAGCGCCGCGCTGTCGGTCTCGCTCAACGACGCGGTCGGCTCGTCGAGGATCAGCAGCTTGACCTCCTTGGAGAGCGCCTTGGCGATCTCCACGAGCTGCTGCTTGCCAACACCGAGATGGGTGACGAGGGTGTCGGGGCTCTCGTCGAGTCCCACCGTCGCCATCAGCGCGCGGGCGCGGGCGTGGACACGGTCCTGGTCGATGATGCCGAAGCGGGCCGGCTCGTTGCCGAGGAAGATGTTCTCGGCGATCGACAGGTACGGCACCAGGGCCAATTCCTGGTGGATGATCACGATGCCGAGGCGCTCGCTGTCCGTGATGTCCCGGAAGTGGCCCGGCCGGCCCTCGTAGGTGATGTCGCCCGTGTAGGACCCGTGGGGATACACGCCGCTCAGAACCTTCATCAGCGTCGACTTGCCGGCCCCGTTCTCGCCGATCAGGGCGAGGATCTCGGCGGGCTCGACGGTGAGATTCACGTCGTCGAGAGCCTTCACACCGGGGAAGGTCTTGGAGATTCCCCGCATTTCGAGGACGGGCTGCATGCGGCGCCTACCAGCTCGGACTGCACGTTCGGCCCCCGCGCCGGCCATCGCGGCGCGGGGATGGGATCGGGCGGAGCCGCCGGGCTCCATCCCGGCTGCGATCACTTGAGCTGGTCGAGCGTGTAGTACCCGGTATCGACCAGGGCCTGCTTCCAGTTGGCCTGGGTGACGATCACCGGCGTGAGCAGGTAGGAGGGGACGACCTTCTTGCCGTTGCTGTAGGTCTTCACATCGTTGACTTCGGGCTGTCGGCCGGCCTCGATGGCGTCGATCATCGCCACCGCCACCTTGGCCAGATCCCGGGTGTCCTTGAAGATGGTCGCCGTCTGCTCTCCGGCGATGATCGACTTGACCGATTGCAGCTCGGCGTCCTGGCCGCTGATCACCGGCAGCTTCACGTCGCCCGAACCGTAGCCGACGCTCTTCACCGACGAGAGGATCGCCGTGGAGATGCCGTCGTAGGGCGAGAGCACGGCGTCGAGATGGGCGGTGCCGTAATAGGCCGAGAGCAGGTTATCCATCCGCGCCTGAGCGGTCGCCGCGTCCCAGCGCAGGGTGGACACCTTGTCCATGCCGAACTGGCCCGAGCGCACCACGAGCCTCCTCGCGTCGATGTAGGGCTTCAGCACCGACAGGGCGCCGTCGTAGAAAAAGTATGCGTTATTGTCGTCGGGCGAACCGCCGAACAGCTCGATGTTGAAGGGGCCCTTCCCGTCCTTCAGGCCGAGGGCGTCGACGATGGATGTCGCCTGCTGAACGCCGACCTTGTAGTTGTCGAAGGTGGCGTAGTAATCAACGTGCGGCGTCCCTCTGATGAGCCGGTCGTAGGCGATCACCCGGACGCCGCGCTCGCCCGCCTTCGACAGCACATCGCTGAGGGTCGTGCCGTCGATGGAAGCGATCACCAGGATCTTCGCGCCCGTGGTGAGCATGTTCTCGATCTGGGCGAGCTGCGTCGGGATGTCGTCGTCGGCGTATTGCAGGTCCGGCTTGTAGCCCTTGGCCTTCAGAAGCCTGACGATGTTGTTGCCGTCGTCGATCCAGCGCTGCGACGACTTGGTCGGCATGGCGACCCCGATCGGATCCCCACCGGCCGCCTGCACCGATGTCACGGCCGACGCTCCCAGGAGCGACAGGCCCAGGAAGTATGTGAGAAAGGTCTGCCTGGCGTTCATAAGCCCCCCTCATGTTCACAGCTGGACTTCGTTCTGAGCTGAAGCGAGTCCGTGCTTTTGTTTTTATCGACGCGTTGCTCTTGTTACTGCGAATTGCTCTCTGACTGCCCGGATCTATGGACAGTCCTCAGCTGATGTCGGCCCGTCCGACGTCGCGCCAGCCGGCCCGGATGACGTCGCCGGATCGGCAAGGCGCAGCGAGAGTCCGGCGCCGCCGACGTCCCCTTCGAGAGACCGACCGCGACCCCGGACTCGCCCGCCTCCAAATTTGTATGAGTTATGAAACGGGCCGTCAATCGGCCCGGACAGGGTGCCGGCACGCCGCGCGGGCTCGGGCAGGGGTGGGTGCGAAGCGGGCTCGGGCGCGGTTCGATCGCCTGCTGGCGCGCTCCGTTCGGGCGCGGCGGGGCGCACGGCCCCGGGGGCAGGCGTCCACCCGGGTTCCCCGACAGGCCGCCGCGGGCAGGCAGCCGGTCGGAATCGCGCGGCCGCTCGACCGGTGCGGCGGCCGCGGCCGCTCGGCGCGATCGGATCGGGGGTGGGCTGTGTCGAGCCTTGTCTCGCCGGGCGGAGTCGGCGCGCGTCGCTGCGCGGACCCCAGAACCGTGGCGGTTCAGCCGCGGCCGACGAACGGCATCTTGGTGGCCATGATGGTCATGAACTGCACGTTGGCCTCCAGCGGCAGGCTCGCCATGGAGAGCACGGCCTGACCGACATGGTCCGGATCCATCACCGCCTCGGCCCGCAGGGACCCGTCCGCCTGCGGGACGCCAGCCTTCATCTTGCCGCCCATGGGCGTGTCGGCGTTACCGATATCGATCTGGCCGCAGGCGATGTCGTAGGCCCGCCCGTCGAGGGAGGTCGCTTTGGTCAGCCCGGTGACGGCGTGCTTGGTCGCCGTGTAGGCGATGGAGTTCGGGCGGGGCGCGTGGGCCGAGATCGAGCCGTTGTTGATGATCCGGCCGCCCCGGGGATCTTGGTCGCGCATGATCCGGAAGGCGTGCTGCGTGCACAGGAACAGCGCCGTGAGGTTGGTGTCGACCACCTGCCGCCAGGTCTCGAGGGGCAGGTCCTCGAGGGGGACCGCCGGAGCGCCGATCCCGGCATTGTTGAACAGCAGGTCGAGACGGCCGAACTCCGCCTTGGTGCGCGCGAACAGGGCGGCGATCGAGTCGGGATCGGTCACGTCGGTGGGGACCGCCAGGGCCCCGTGGCCGATCTGCGCGGCGACCTCGTCGAGGGGGGCCTGACGCCGCCCGGAGAGGACGACGCGCCATCCGGCCCCGGCGAGCGCCAGGGCGGCGGCCTTGCCGACACCCGTCCCGGCCCCGGTCACGATCGCGATCCGCTCAAGCCCCGACATGCGTTCCTCCGGTTCCGGTGTTGCACCGCCTGTAGCGGATGGCCGCCGCCGCGCGAATACGTCGGCGTTTCAGATGCGGGCCGCGGTCACGGGGCGTACCGGCGCGCGCCATGCGCTATGATGGTCTGAAAGACGCGGGGATGGGAACGGAACGATGGGGCTGGGTTCGTCGGCAGGCCTGCGCGGGACGATCGACGCGGCGGTTCCGGCGTGAGCGCACCCGAGATCCCGTTCCTGGCCGGGCTCGACGCGCCGGCGGTCGCGGCCGTGCGGGCCCGGATGGTGCCGGTGGCGGTGCCGGGCGGCCGCACTCTGTTCGAGCAGGGCGATACCGGGGACGCCCTATACACGCTGGTCTCCGGGGCGGTCGGCGTCTCGGCCCGCGACCATGCCGGGCGGCCGACCCGGATCGCGCGCCTGCGGCCGCCCGAGACGTTCGGGGAGATGGCCCTGCTGTCGGACGCCCCGCGGGCGGCCACCGTGATGGCACTGCGCGATTCGCACCTCCTGCAGCTCACCAGGGACGCGTTCGAGGCGGTGATCGCCGAGCACCCGCACACGCTCCTCTACTTCGCCCGGATGCTCGCCGACCGCCTGCGGGCGATCTACGACGGCTACTCCGTCCACCACGCACCGCGGATCTTCACGATCCTGGCGGTGACCGAGGGGCCGGATCCGGCGCGGGTGGCGCGGCAGCTCGCCGCCGCCTTCGACGTCCTGCTGCCCGGAGAGACCGGCTGCCTGACCGACTGGCCGGAGGGCGCCGACGAGGCGTGGTTCCAGGCCTTCGAGGGCGACCACGCGCGCACGATCTTCGCGGCGCACGACATCGATTGCCCCTGGTGCCGGCAGAGCCAGCGGCGGGGCGACCACGTCCTGCTCCTGGCCGAGCCCGGCGCGCCGCCGCGTCCGGGCGCGGCGGCCTATCTCGACCGGGTGCGCTCCGACTGGATCCGCATGGATCTCGTCGTGCGCCAGGATCCCGGGGCCCGGCGCCCGAAAGCCCTCCATCCGGAGGTCGCCGTGCTGCCGGCGGCGATGCGCATCCAGGTCCGGGACGGCGACCGCGCGGATCTGCATCGCCTCGCGCGGCTCGCCAGCGGGTCGGCCCGGGGCCTCGTCCTCGGCGGCGGTGGCGCGCGGGGGCTCGCCCATCTCGGGGTGCTCAAGGCCCTCGACGAGGTCTCCTGCGCGCCGGACTTCGTCGGCGGGACCAGCATGGGGGCGATCATCGCGGCGAGCCTCGCCATGGGCTGGAGCGTCGCGGAGATCCAGGCGCAGATCGAGGCGTTCTTCGCCACCAGCAACCCGATCAACGACTACACGCTGCCGCTGCACGCGCTGACCCGCGGCGCCAAGGTCGATGCCGGCCTCGCGGCGCGCTACGGCGGTGTGCGCATCGAGGACCTCTGGCTGCCGTTCTTCTGCGTCTCGTCGAACCTGACGACCGGCAACACCATGGTTCACCGCTCGGGCGACCTGCCGAAGGCCCTGCGCGCCAGCATCGCGATCCCCGGCCTCCTGCCGCCCGTGCTCTGCGACGAGGGCGTCCTGGTCGACGGCGGCATGATGAACAACCTTCCGGCCGACGTCGCCGCCGGGCTGGAGCGCGGGCCGGTCCTGGCCGTCGATGTCGGGACCGACCGGGCGTTCCAGGACATGCCGCGGCGCGGCTGGAGCGGCCGGCTCATGCGCAAGCTGATCGGCTCGCCGCTGGCGATGCCGGGACTGGCACCGCTGCTGCTGCGCGCCGCCACCGTGTCGAGCGACTCGCAGAGCCTGATGGCGGCCGCCCACGCGACCGCGGTGCTCAAGCCGCAGCTCTCCGGCATCGACCTGCGGGCGTGGTCGCGCTTCCGGGAATCGGCGGAGCTGGGCTACCGGGAAACCCGCGCGGGCATCGCGACCGGCACCCTCGCGCGCTGGCTCGACCCGGTGCGCTGAGATGTCCGCGTGCGCAGGCGCACGCGCGGCGCCCGTGGCCCTGTAACCCGGAGCGTCCGGCGACGATCTCCGCTGCAACGCGTCGTTCGGAGACCGGACCCATGACCCAGCTCGCCACGCCCCTGACCGGCACCGTGCCCGGTTCCCCGCAAGATCGGCGCACCGCGACCGACCATTCCGCGCCGCAATCCCTGCTGCACGGCGCCGCCTTCGTGCTGCTGTGCCTCTGGACGCGGACCGCGCCGGAGCGCCTGCGCGACCAGCTCTCCCCGGAAGCCGGCGACGGCGCCGCGCTCGGCTTCTGAGCGGATCGGACCGGCAGCCGCGCGCGTTCCCCGCCGCGAGGGATGCCGGGCATGACGGAGCGCGCGAGGATGACCGTCGCGGGAGTGAAGTTTCGCCGGATCGCCCTGCCTGAGGTCGCCCTGCACGTGGCCGAGGCGGGCCCCGAGACGGGTCCGCCGACCATCCTGCTGCACGGCTTCCCGGAATCCTGGTACGGGTGGCGCCACCAGATCGGGCCCCTCGCCGAGACGGGTCTGCGGATCATCGCGCCGGACCAGCGGGGCTACGGACTCAGCGACAAGCCTGCGGGGATCGCCGCCTACCACCTGGACCGGCTGGCAGGCGACGTCCTGGCGCTGGCCGACGCCTGCGGCGCGCCCGCGGTGCGGCTGGTCGGCCACGACTGGGGCGGCCTCGTCGCCTGGTGGGTGGCGAGCCGCCACCCCGAGCGGATCGACCGGCTGGCGATCCTCAACGCGCCGCATCCGGCCGTCGTCGGCGCCTACATGCGGCACCATCCGGGCCAGTGGCTGCGCAGCACCTACGTGGGCCTCTTCCAGCTGCCGCGCCTGCCCGAGCGGCTGCTCACGGCGGATCGCTGCCGTGCCCTGCGGCGCGCGCTGACGACCTCCAGCCGTCCGGGCGCCTTCGCGGAGGCCGATCTCGACCACTACGTCGCGGCGTGGCTCCAGCCCGGCGCGATGACCGGCATGCTGAACTGGTACCGGGCCCTGGTGCAGCTGCCCCGGGCGCGGCCGCCGCGGGTGCGGGTGCCGGTGCTGATCCTCTGGGGGCGGCGGGACACCGCGCTGCAACCCGGCCTGGCGGAGGCGAGCCTCGCGTACTGTGACGCCGGCCAACTCCGCTGGTACGAGCGGGCCAGCCACTGGCTCGCCCACGAGGAACCCGAAGCGGTCAACGCCGATCTCGCCGCGTTCCTCCGTTAGCCGCCGGGGCCCCGCGCAGGAACGCCGGCCGGTTCACGCGGGCAAGTTGCAGAACGCTATTCAGTGCACGGACGGTTCTCGGAAGTCTCGGCGCCGGCGCGTTCGAGCACGCGCCGGCCGCAGCGGTAATCCGTGCGCCTTCCGGGAGCCCCGCAACATTTTTCGCCTCCGAATCCGGAACATGACGAGCACTTGCCACTTAGTGGTGGCCCACGAGGGCTGATCGGAGCTACTCCACGATGTCTTTTCGTTCTTTCCTGACCGCGGGTGTGGTCTTCGGCGGCCTCCTGGCCGGAACCGTCGCGTCGCAGGCCGCGCCCGCGATCGCGCAGCCCGGCTTCGCCGGATCCGACATGGTCGAGACCGTGGCGATGCATCGCCACCACCGCATGCATCATCACCGGATGCACCGCCATCACTCGACCCGGCACGAGCGCCGGATGCGGCGCATGAACACGATGCGGCACGGCAACCCGAACGCCCGCAATCCGTCGCGCCCGGGCTACCAGCAGCAGCTCGGCAACACCACGGGCGGCCCGCGCTACTGACATCCGACCCGCGTCCGGATCCCGCACAGGCTGCGCCGGATCCGGGCGCCATCCACCGGCGATGCGCCGTCCGGGCGCCTTCTCCCCAGCCGCGTCGGTTCGCGCAGCCTGATTCGCCCGCGGCGCTCTGCTAAGACGCGGCATGGCCCGAACTGCCGTCCGCCCCACCGCCGACACGACGCCCCCGCCCGGCCTGGACCCGGCCGGCGCGACGCCGATGATGGCGCAGTACATCGAGATCAAGGCCGCCAATCCGGACTGCCTCCTGTTCTACCGGATGGGCGACTTCTACGAGCTGTTCTTCGAGGATGCGGAGACCGCGTCCCGGGCGCTCGGCATCGTCCTGACGAAGCGCGGCAAGCACGCGGGCAGCGAGATCCCGATGTGCGGCGTGCCGGTCGAACGGTCCGACGACTACCTCAACCGTCTCATCGCCCTCGGCCACCGGGTGGCGGTGTGCGAGCAGACCGAGGATCCGGCCGAGGCCAAGAAGCGCGGGCCCAAATCCGTGGTCCGCCGCGAGGTCGTGCGGCTCGTCACCCCCGGCACGATCACGGAGGACCGGCTCCTCGACCCGGCCCGCGCCAACCTCCTCCTGGCGATCGGCCGCCGGAAGACCGGGGAGGGGGCAGTCGCCTACGGCCTCGCCGCGGTGGACATCTCCACCGGCCGCTTCTCCCTGAGCGAGGTCGCGGGCGGCGACCTGTCCGGCGCCATCGCCCGGCACGACCCGCGGGAGATCGTCCTGTCGGAGGCGATCCACGCCGATCCGGCCCTCGCGCGGCTCTGGCAGGAGAGCCGCGCCGCCGTCGTGCCCCTGGCACAGGCCGAGCTCGAGCCCGCCGCCGCCGAACGGCGCCTGCGCGAGCAGTACGGCGTCTCGACCCTGGAGGGGTTCGGCCAGTTCACCCGAGCCGAGATCGCGGCGGCCGGGGCGGCGCTCCTCTACATCGCCCGGACGCAGCTCGCGGCCCGTCCGCCCCTGGCCGTCCCGACCCGCGAGGATGGCGGCGCGACTCTGGCGATCGACGCGGCGACGCGGGCCAACCTCGAACTCACCCGCACCCTGTCGGGGGAGCGCGCCGGGAGCCTCCTCGCCACGATCGACCGGACCGTGACGGCGAACGGGGCGCGACTGCTCGCCGAGCACCTCGCGGGCCCGCTCACCCACCTCGACGCCATCGCCCGGCGGCACGCGGCGGTGGCGTACCTGGTGGAGGACGCGCGCCTGCGCGGCGGCCTGCGCGACGCCCTGGCGCGGGCCCCCGACCTCGCCCGGGCACTCTCGCGGACCGGGCTCGGCCGTGCGGGCCCGCGCGACCTCGCGGCCATCCGCGACGGCCTCGCGGTGGCGGCGGATCTCGGCGCCCGCCTCGCCGCCATCCCCGGTCTCCCGGTGGATCTCGCCCGGCTGGCCGAGCACCTGGCCGAGGCCGACCCGGAGCTCATCGCGACGCTGGCGGCGGCGCTCGCCGACGAGCTGCCCCTGAGCCGGCGCGACGGCGGCTTCGTGCGCGCGGGCTACCACCCGGAGATCGACGAGGCGCGGACCCTCGGCCAGGATTCCCGCAAGGTGATCGCGGCCCTGCAGGCGCGCTACGCCGAGCAGACCGGCTGCCGGACCCTGCGGATCAAGCACAACAACCTGCTGGGCTACTTCATCGAGGTCCCGCAATCCGTCGGCGAGGCCTGCCTGAAGGGCCTGCAGAGCGAGTTCGTCCACCGCCAGACCATGGTGGACGCCATGCGCTTCACCAGCGTCGAGCTGGGCGAGCTGGAGTCGAAGATCTCGGGCGCCTCCGACCGCGCGCTGGCCCTGGAGGCCGCCGTCTTCGACGACCTCGCGGCCCGCGTGCTGGCCCGGGCCGAGCCCATCGCCGAGGTGGCCGAGGCGCTGGCCGGGCTCGACGTGGCGGCGAGCCACGCGGAACTCGCCGTCGAGCTCGACTGGCGGCGCCCCGTGGTCGACGAATCGCTCAGCTTCGTCGTGGTCGGCGGCCGCCACCCGGTGGTCGAGGCGGCCCTGCGCCGGGCCGGCGAGCCGTTCATCGCCAACGATTGCGACCTGTCCGGAGATACGCGCGGCCGGATCCGCCTGATCACCGGCCCGAACATGGGCGGCAAATCGACCTTCCTGCGCCAGAACGCGCTGATCGCGGTGCTCGCCCAGATGGGCGCCTTCGTGCCGGCCGCGGAGGCGCGGATCGGCCGGGTCGACCGGCTGTTCTCCCGCGTCGGCGCCGCCGACGACCTCGCCCGGGGGCAGTCGACCTTCATGGTCGAGATGGTCGAGACGGCGGCGATCCTCAATCAGGCGACGCGGCGCTCCCTGGTGATCCTGGACGAGATCGGCCGCGGCACCGCGACCTTCGACGGCCTGTCGATCGCCTGGGCCTGCCTCGAACATCTCCACGAGGTGAACGCCTGCCGGGCGCTGTTCGCCACGCATTTCCACGAGCTGACGGCCCTCGGCGACCGGCTGGCGCGCCTCGAGAACGCGACCCTGAAGGTGGCCGAGCACCGGGACGGCGTCGTGTTCCTGCACGAGGTCGTGCCGGGGGTCGCCGAGCGCAGCTACGGGCTGCAGGTGGCCCGGCTCGCCGGACTCCCGGGCAGCGTCGTGACCCGGGCCGGGGCGATCCTCAAGAGCCTCGAGAAAGCCGAGCGGGGCCGCCCGGCCCGCGCCCGGATCGACGACCTGCCGCTGTTCGCCGCGCTCGCTCCTCCGCCGCCACCGGAGCCTCCGCCGGAGGATCCGCTGGGCGCGCTGCTCGACGCGATCGATCCGGACGCGCTGACGCCGCGCGAGGCGCTCGACGCGCTCTACCGCCTGAAGCGCGAGCGCGCGGCGCGGGGCTGAGACCCGGCGGCCGCGCCGCGGCGGCTCGGCCCGAAGATCCTCAGGCCGGAGCGGGCGAGAACCCGTCCGGGCAGGCCGGCCCGTCGCGGCCGGCCCGGCGATCGGCCACGTAGTCGAGGGTGCTGGCCACGACGCGCTCGGAATAGGGCTTGGCGATCACCCCGATCGCGCCGGCGAAATCGGCCGGGATGCGCTTGGCGTTGGCGGTCATGAACACCACCGTGGTGCGCCGGTCGGCCGACAGCGCCCGAGCCACGTCGATCCCGGTCGGGCCGTCGACGAGGTGGATATCCACGAGGGCGACGTCGGGCGCCGTGGACCGGCCGAGCGCGATGGCCTCCGTCGCGTTGCCGGCGACGCCGACCGTGACGTGCCCGAGATCGTCCAGCAGGGATTCCAGCTCGAGGGCGATCAGGGCCTCGTCTTCCACGACGAGGATGCGGAGCGCGGCGTCCGCGGCGGCGTTCCCGGTCCCCATGCGCTCCTCGTCCTCCGGCCCCGCGGCCGACGAGCTTGATGCCTCCACGTCGATTTCTCAAGCCAGCTGCTTGAGCGGGATGTCGATCTCGACGGTCGTGCCCGGACCGGCATCCGCCCAGGCGATCGTCCCGCGCATCTGCCGGACCACCATCTCCACGAGATTGCGACCGAAACCCGCCGGGTTCGGCGCCGCCGCGGCGACGCCGACGCCGTTGTCGCGGATCGTCATGTGCATCCCGCCATCGGTGCGGCGGGCGACGATCGACACGCGTCCCTCCCGCTCGTCCGGGAAGGCGTGGCGCAGGGCGTTGGCCGTCAGTTCGTGGATCATCAGCGCGAGGGGGGCCGCCATCGCGGCGGCCACCGCGATCGGTTCGACATCGGCCTCCACCCGGCGCCGCTCCGGGTCGAGGCCGGCATTCATGTCGGCCAGGAACTCGGCCGCGAAGTCGCCGAGGTTGAAGTGCGTGCAGTCGCCCTCGGAGTAGAGCATCCGGTGCGCCGTCGAGAGGGCGCCGATCCGCTCCGCCATGCCCTGGAGCGCGTCCCGCGCCTCGCCCTCGGGCGTGCGCCGCGCCTTCAGGAGCATCAGCGAGGAGATCACCTGAAGATTGTTCTTCACCCGGTGATCGACCTCGTGCAGCAGGGCGGTCTTCTGCTCCAGGGCCGCTGTCAGGTCCTGGGTCCGGGCCGTGACGAGGCGCTCCAGCTCGTCGTTGGTGCCGCGCATCGCCACTTCCATCTGGTGGACGTGGGTCATGTCGGCCTGGGCGGCGTAGAAATAGGCGAGCCCCTCCGCGTCGCGCACCGGGGTGATGGTCATCGCGTTCCAGAACGACGACCCGTCCTTGCGGTAGTTCAGCAGCTCCACGGAGATCGGCTCGGCGGCCTCGACGGCCGAGCGGATGCGCTGCACCGTCGACCGGTCGGTGGCCGGGCCCTGCAGCATGCGGCAGTTGCGCCCGACGATCTCGTCGGCGGCGTAGCCGGTGGCGGTCAGGAACGCGTCGTTGGCCCAGGCGATCGGGTTGTCGGGGGCGCGGGCATCGGTGATGACCATCGGCGACGGGCTCGACGCGAACGCGTCGACGAGCGTCGCGAGGGGCGGACCGGTCTCGGATCGGGCACTCAACGCATCATTCCACAGTCAGGCGGTGATCCCGTTCGTCCGGCGGCGCCACCATCGCGCTCCGACCGCGGGACGTGGACACCGCGTTAAGCAAGCTTCTACCAAGATTGGGGCGCAAGACAGCACGATCCAGCGAGAACAGGTGCGGCGTAAGGCTGCCACGATTTCGCGGGATCAAGGCCACGAACGCTCAGGAGTTCCATGCCATGGCGAACCAGCCACAGGCGACGCGTCGCTTCCGGCTCCGCGACATCGTCGAGGACCGGCGGATCGTGCTCATGCTGGCCCTCGGATTCTCGTCCGGCCTGCCGCTGCTCCTGGTGCTGGGGACCTTCACGCTCCGCCTCGCCTTCTCGGACATCGACGTGCGGGCGATCGGCCTGTTCAGCTACGTGGCGCTGCCCTACTCGCTGAAGTTCCTCTGGGCACCCGCCATCGACCGCCTGAACGTGCCGGTGCTGAGCGCCCGCCTCGGGCGCCGCCGCGCCTGGATGGTGACGACGCAGGCCGCGGTCGCCCTGTGCCTGATCCTGATGGCCTTCTCGGATCCGAAGACGAACCTCGCGCTCCTGGGCCTCGGGGCCTTCCTGGTGGCGTTCTGCGCGGCCAGCCAGGACGTCGTGATCGACGGCTGGCGCATCGACGCCGCCGGCAGCGACTTCCAGGGCATCCTGGCGGCGACCTCGAACCTCGGATACCGCATCGGCCTGATCACCGCCGGCGCGGGGGCGCTGTTCATCGCCTCGGCGGGGGGCTGGACGCTGGCCTACCTGATCATGGCCGCGCTCATGCTGGTCGGGATGATCGCCGCGCTGCTGGCCCCGGCCTTCGACGCGCCGCGCGCGGCGCGAGCCGAGACGCCCGGCCGGTCCCGGTTCTGGTCGATGCGCCGCGCCATCCTGGAGCCGCTGACCGAGCTGCACGGCCGGTTCGGCGGCGCGCTCTGGGGCATCCTCCTGCTCGTGGCCCTGTTCCGGCTGCCCGACTTCCTGTCCGGCGTGATGGCGAGCCCGCTCTACCGGACGCTGGGCTTCGACCTGAAGGAGATCGCCACCGTCACCAAGCTCTACGGCATCTGGGTCGGCATCGCGGGCGGCTTCGCGGGCGGCTGGGCGCTGGCACGGCTCGGCCTGTTCCCGACGCTGCTGCTGGGCGCCTTCCTGGCCGCCGCCTCGCACCTCGCCTTCGCGTGGCTGGCGGCCGGCGCGCCCGAGATCTGGCGCCTGACGGTAGCCATCTCCATCGAGAATTTCTGCGGCTCCTTCGCGGGGATCGTGCTGATCGCCTACATGTCGAGCCTCACCAGCCCGGCCTACGCGGCGACGCAGTACGCGCTGTTCTCCTCGCTCTACGCGCTGCCGGGCAAGCTGATCGCCGGCTCGTCGGGCTTCGTGGTCGCGGCGATCGGCTATCCGGCCTTCTTCGTCATGACCTCCCTGGTGGGAATCCCCGTCCTGGCGCTCTGCCTGGCGGTCGGGCGGCGGAGCGGGCGGGCGGAGGCCGCGGCGCCGGCGCGGGACGCCCAAGAGCCGGGGAACCGCATCCCGGGGCCCGAGCTTCCTACCACGGCGCGCGCCCCGGGGGCCGCGTGAGCGGGACAGATCCAGGGATCGACGGATGAGCACGAGCGACCTCACCCTCGCCGGCGAGACGCTGCCGGCGGAGACGCCAGAGACGGTGCTGAGCGACGCGGACCTCGCCGCCCTGCGCCGTGCCGTGCAGGTGCTGGAGCGACCGAGCCTCGCGGCGCGGCTCTCCGCGGCGGCCGGCGCGCCCCTCGACATCATCGGCCGATCGCTGCCGGCCCCGGTCACCGAGGCGGTCAGCCGCAGCACCGAGGTGGCCATGCGGGGGGCGCTGCGGGTCGCCCTGGCGACGCTGCCGCGCAAGGAGCTCGTCCGGGCCGAGGGCGAGGGGTTCGGCGCCGTCGCCGCGAAGGCCGAGGGCCGTCTCGCGCGGCTGCTCGGCTCGGGCGACGCCAAGCACAAGGCGATGGCGGCGCTCTCGGGCGCGGTCGGCGGCGCGTTCGGCCTCGCCACGCTGGCGGTCGAGCTTCCGGTCTCGACCACGCTGATGCTGCGCTCGATCGCCGAGATCGCCCGGGAGGAGGGGGAGAATCTGGAGACGCCCGAGGGCGCGCTCGCCTGCGTGCAGGTCTTCGCCCTCGGCGGCCGGGCCATGGCCGAGACCGAGGCGGGCTCGGCGCTCACCGAGAGCGGCTACTTCGCGGTCCGCGCCGCCCTGGCCAAGACGCTGTCGGAGGCCGCCCGCTACGCCGGGAGCAAGACGCTCCTCGACCAGTCGGCGCCGGCGCTGATCCGCTTCACCGCCCAGATCGCGGCGCGCTTCGGTCTGGTGGTCTCCCAGAAGGTCGCCGCGCAGGCGGTGCCGATCCTCGGCGCCTTCGGCGGGGCGGCGGTCAACACCGCCTTCATGAATCACTTCCAGTCGACCGCGCGGGCGCATTTCACCGTGCGGCGGCTGGAGCGCGCCTACGGCGCCGCCGCCGTGCGGGCCGCCTACGAGGTCGAGAAGGCGGCCCTCGGGATCGCTTGATCCGCCCGCGGTAAAGCCGCAAGGATCCGGGCCATCCGCACGGGGCGGAGGCACGGAGGCGGCTCTGATCGGCAACGGCGAGATGGTGGCCCGGCTGGCGATGGCGGCCCTGTTCGGCAGCGTGATCGGCCTGGAGCGGGAGCGGCTGCTCTGGGCGGCCGGCCTGCGGACCCACATGCTGGTCTGCGTCGGTTCCTGCCTGATCATGCTGGTCTCGGCCTTCGGCTTCGCCGACGTGCTGGGCGCCGAGCACGTCGTGCTCGACCCGTCCCGCATCGCCGCGCAGGTGGTCTCCGGCATCGGCTTCCTCGGCGCGGGGACGATCCTGCTGCGGGGCGAGGTCGTGAAGGGCCTCACCACGGCGGCGAGCCTGTGGGGCGTGGCGGCGATCGGGCTGGCGATCGGCAGCGGCCTCTACGTTCCGGCGCTGGCCGCGACCGCGCTCATCGTCGGCATCCTGGCCGGCGTGAAGCCCTTCGAGGAGCGCTGGCGCGACCGGATGCGCGCCCAGACGCTGCGGCTGACCGCCCGTCGGGGCACCATGTCGATCGACACCCTGCAGGCGGCGACGGGCGAGCGCGCCTCGCGCGTCCGGACCTTCACGGTCCGTCCGGGCCCCGACCCCGACCACGATGAGGTCACCATCACCTTCGTGCGCCTGTCGCGGACGAGCTTCGAGACGATCGCGGCGAAGCTGCGGGCGATGCCGGACGTCACCTCCGTCGACGTGGCGGAGAGCTGACCGCGTCCGACGCGGTGCTCAGCGCGCCCCGGCGCCCTCGCCGTCGAGGAACAGGCGGTACGCCGGGTTCTCGGTCTCGTCGGTGGCCGGGTAGCCGAGCGCCTCGATGACGGCGTCGAACCGGGCGCGCTCGGCCGGCGGCACCGCGATCCCGGCGAGCACCCGGCCGTAATCGGCGCCGTGGTTGCGGTAGTGGAACAGCGTGATGTCGAAGTCCGGGCCCAGCGCTTCCAGGAACTTCATCAGCGCGCCCGGCCGCTCCGGGAACTGGAAGCGGAACAGGCGCTCGTGCGCCACGCCGACGGCCCGGCCGCCGACCATGTAGCGGACGTGGACCTTCGCCATCTCGTTGTCGCTCATGTCGAGGACGCGGTAGCCGGCCTCCCGCAGCGAGCCGATCAGCTCCTGCTTCTCGCGCTTGCCGCCGCCGACGTTGATGCCCACGAAGATCTGCGCCTCGGAGCCCGGGGCGTGGCGGTAGTTGAACTCGGTGACGGCGCGCGGACCGAGCGCCTGGATGAAGGCGCGATAGGCGCCCGGACGTTCCGGGATCGTCACGCCGATCAGGACCTCGCGCTGCTCGCCGATCTCGGCGCGCTCGGCGATGTGGCGCAGGCGGTCGAAGTTCAGGTTCGCCCCCGACGAGATGGCGATCAGCGTGCCGTCGCCGCCCTCGCGCTCGGCGTAGAGCTTGGCACCGGCGAGGCTCAGCGCCCCGGACGGCTCGGAGACCGCGCGGGTGTCGTCGAAGATGTCCTTCACCGCGGCGCACATGGCGTCGGTGTCCACGGTGATGACCTCGTCGAGGTGCTCGCGGCAGAGCCGGAAGGTCTCCTCGCCGGCCTGCCGCACGGCGACGCCGTCGGCGAACAGGCCGACGCTGGGCAGGCTGACCCGGGTGTCGGCCGCGAGCGCCGCGGCCATGCAGGCGGCGTCCTCGGGCTCGACGCCGATCACCTTGGTGCCGGGCCGCAGGTACTTCACGAAGGTGGCGATCCCGGCGGCGAGCCCGCCGCCGCCCACCGGCACGAAGATCGCCTCGATCGGGCCGGTATGCTGCTCCAGGATCTCCTTGCCGATGGTGCCCTGGCCGGCGATCACGTCCGGATCGTCGAAGGGATGCAGGAAGGTCAGGCCCTGCTCGGCCTCGAGGATCTTGGCCTGCGCCAGCGCCTCGTCGAAGGCGTCGCCGTGCAGCACGACCTCGGCCCCGCGGGCCCGGCAGGCATCGACCTTGATGGAGGGGGTGGTGCGCGGCATGACGATCACGGCGCGCGCGCCGAGCTTGGCGGCGGCGAGCGCGACGCCCTGCGCGTGGTTGCCCGCGGAGGCGCAGACCACGCCGCGGGCGATCTGGTCGGGCTGCAGGCCCGACATCTTGTTGTAGGCGCCGCGCAGCTTGAACGAGAAGACCGGCTGGAGATCCTCGCGCTTGAGCAGGACCGGCCGGCCGAGCCGCTGCGTCAGGCGCGGCATCGGATCGAGGGGGCTCTCGATCGCCACGTCGTAGACGCGGGCGGTGAGGATCTTGCGGATGTAGTCCGTCACGGTGTGGAGTCTCGGCCGATGCGCGGGGCGATGCCGGCCAGATAGACCCTCCGGCCCGCGGATGCGAGCGCGGCCCGCGCGCGGCAGGTCAGCCGAGGCGTTCCACCAGCGCCGCCACCCAGACGAGCAGCGCCGCCATCTGCGCCATGAAGGTGCCGGCGGAGGCGAGGTCCTTCACGGTGCCGATCATCGGGTGATGCCCCGGATGGACGTGGTCGCAGAGCTTCTCGACGGCGGTGTTCAGGAACTCCGCGGCCAGCATCAGCAGGAGGCTGACCATCAGGGCGACGCGCACCCAGAGCGTCGCGCCGAGGAACAGGGCGACCGGGATGCCCAGGGCCAGGAGCACGAGTTCCTGGCGCACGGCCCGCTCGGTGCGCGCGCCGTGGCGCAGGCCGCGCCAGGAGTTGAGGAAGGCGAGGACCAGGGCGTTCATCGGATGGCGGCCTCCGGCACGGACCGGCTGATCCACTTGGCGAGCAGCGGGCCGGTGAGCAGCACCACGAACAGGCGCAGGGTCTGGACGGCGAGCACGAAGGAGACGTCCGCCTTCGAGCCGACCGCGATGATCGCCACCGAGTCGAGCCCGCCCGGGCTCGTGGCGAGGATCGCGGTCAGCAGGTCGATGGGCAGCAGCAGGGTCAGCCCCCAGCCCCAGGCCGCGCAGAGGGCGATGACCGAGGAGGTCGCCGCCAGGATGCCCGGCAGGGCGGTGACGGTCAGGCGCAGGGTCTCCCGGGTGAAGCGCAGGCCCACGTAGATGCCGATGCAGGCGTAGGCGAGCTCGAGGAGCGGCACCGGCAGCGCCATGCGCACGAGCCCGGTGGCGTGGAGCAGGCTGCCGAGCACCATCGGCCCGACCTGCGCGCCCGCGGGAACCCGCAGGGCGAGCGCCGCGCCCGCGCCCACGACGGCGACCGCGAGCGTCGCGAGCAGCGAGAGCGGGCCGGTGACCTCGCCCACACCGGCCGACGCGCCCGCGACCGGCGTCTCCATCAGGAAGCGGGCCGCCAGCGAGGCCGAGAACACCACGGCGGCGACACGCACGTACTGCATGAAGGCGACGAGGCGCGGATCGGCGCCGAAATCCTCGGCCATCGCCACCATGGCGGAGGCGCCGCCGGGGGAAGATCCCCAGGCCGCCGTGGTGCCGGGAAGCACGCGCAGGCGGGTCAGGATCCAGCCGACGAGGCCGCTGACCGCGACGGTGACCAGCACGACGGCGACGATGAGCGGCCCGTCCTCCAGCAGGGTCTGGGCGATCTGCCCGGTGACGGCGTGCGCGACGAGGCAACCGATCGCCGCCTGGGAGGCCTGGAACGCGGCCCGCGGGACGCGCAGGCGCGACCCGCCGACACCGAAGGCGATGGCCGCGATCATCGGCCCGAGCAGCAGCGCGGCCGGGAACTGCGCCTGCATCAGGCCGTACGACACGGCCGCCGACGCGGCGGCGAGGGCGGCCCAGAGGCCGAGAGTGCGGAGAGGGGGCAAGGCGACCGATCGGGAGAGGCCCGCTTCAGCCGGCAGGCGTCAGGCGCGCGCTATACCGCAATATTGGCCCTGTCACGGCAGAGTTTCGGCACGGCGCCCCCGCGCCGGGCTCAGGGCTCGCGCGTCAGGGCCGCGAAGGCGGCGTCGAGCCGCGCCCGGGCGTCGGCCAGGCCCGTGCGGCGGGCGTCGAGCCAGTCGCGGTCGGTCCGCAGCCGCGTCTGCGCGGCGCCCAGCATCCGCCGGACCTCCGCGGGCTGCGGACCGCCGAGGCCCTTCGCGGCGTCGATCATGCCGCGGGCCGAGAGAGCCGCCCGGAAGCGGGCCTCGTCGAGGGGCAGGTCCGGCGTCAGCCCCGACCCCGCCGCGGCCTCGGCGTAGATGCGCCGCACCTCCGGGAAGGGCAGGTCGGCCGGGCGCAGGTCGTGGCTGCGGCCGTAGCTCACCAGCTCGGACGCGAAGTGGTGGCCGAGCCGGAACGGAACGTCGGCCTCGCGCTGGAGCGTGTCGGCGAGCTCGGTGGTGGTGGAATAGTCCGCCGCGACCTCGTCGGCGGCGCGCGCCCGGTCGACGACCAGCCCGTCGAGGACGCGGGTCCAGCGCCGGCACATCTCGGCGGCCTCGGCCAGGGTCCGCCCGGGCGGCTCGGCCTGGTTGCGCTTGTAGTCCGGCATGCCGGAATCGACGTTGTGCGCCATGATGACGAAGGCCTGCGCGGCCCCCACGACGTCGCTGGCCTTCATGCGCAGGCTGTAGAGCGCGACGGGGTTGCGCTTCTGCGGCATGATGCTGCTGGGCCCGGTCAGCGCGCCCTCCCGCAGCAGGATCCAGGGCCGGGTCTGGTGGTACTGCGCGTAGAGGTCCTGCGCGAAGCTGCCGGCCGTGGTGGCGAGGTTCGCCGCGAGCCCGGTCAGCTCGATCCCCATATCCATCGGCGCGAGCTGGCCGGAATCGTAGCTGTTCTCCACCGGCGCGTCGAAGCCGAGCAGCGCCGCCAGCCGCTCGCGGTTCACCGGGAAGCTCGACGTTCCCAGGGCGGCCGCGCCCAGGGGCGACAGGTTCAGCCGCGCCCAGGTCTCCCGGAGACGGTCCGCGTCGCGGGCGAGGACGGCCGCGTAGCCCAGATAGATGTGGCCGAGCGTCGTCGGCTGGGCCTGGACGCCGTTGGTGTAGGCCGGGACGATCGTGTCGGCCTCGCGCTCGGCCACGGTCAGCAGGGCCGCCCGGGTCTCGTCGAGCGCCTTGGCGAGGTTCAGGAGGCGGTCGCGCTGCTCGAGCTTCAGCACCGTCGGGATGATGTCCTGGCGGCTGCGCCCGGAATGCATCCGGGTCGCGTCGGCGCCCGCGATGGCGGTGATCAGCGGCTCGATCCGCAGGTAGTCGTCCGGCCGCTCCGCACCCGGCTTCGCGGCGTCGGCGGCGACCCGGTCGAGGGCGCGGGCGATGGTCGCGCCCAGCGCCCGCGGCACGATGCCGGTCTCCACCGTCATGACCAGAGAGGCGCGGTTGATCTGGTCGATCCGGGCGAAGCTGTCCTTCGGCTCGGCGCGGGCCCCCGCGGGCACCAGCAGCGCCAGTGCGACCCAGACCATCGTGCGCCGCATCGAGCCGCTCCCTGCCGTCTCGGTCCTGATAGACCCGTCGCGGCCCGCCTTCCTATTCACAACTGTATAATGCGGGCGTTTGCGGCGGCTCAGGCGACGGTCTCGCCGTCGCGGCAGGCGGCCGTGCCCGCCGGCGCGTGCGCGCGGAAGAAGGCGGCCAGGCTCGCGAGCCCGGCGGCCCGCGGGTCGCTCGCGCGCCAGACCAGCGCGATGGTCCGCCCGGGACCGTCGAGGTCGAAGGCGCGGGTGACCGTCAGGCCGCTGGGATCGGGATTCGACGGCACCGCCAGGGCCGGGAGCAGCGTGTAGCCGGCGCCGGCCGCCACCATCGAGCGGAGCGTCTCCAGGCTGGTGGCGTGGCGGCCGACCGAGGAGCCGGCGCCGCAGGCCGCGATCGTCTGGTCGCGCAGGCAGTTGCCCTCGTCGAGCAGCAGCAGATCCGGGCCGGCGATCTCGGTCGCGGAGAGCGCGCCGCCCCGGGCGAGGGCGTGCTCGGCCGGGCAGGCGAGCCAGAACGGCTCGACGAACAGCGGCGAGACCGCGAGCCCGTGGGACGGCAGCGGCAGCGAGACCAGGGCCGCGTCGATGCGGCCGTCGCGCAGGCCCTCGACGATGTCGGCCGTCCGGGATTCCGACAGCGAGAGCATCAGCAAGGGGTACTGCTCGCGCAGGGGCCGCAGCACCAGCGGGAAGAAGTAGGGACCGAGCGTCTGGATCGCCGCCAGCACGAGACGCCCGGTGAGCGGCGAGCCGCGGCCCTCGCTGGCCAGCGCCAGCAGACGCTGCGCCTCCGCCAGGACGACCCGCGCCTGCCGGACGATGGCCTGCCCCGCTTCGGTCAGCAGGATCCGCCGGTTCGACCGCTCGAACAAAGTCAGGCCGAGCGCGGTTTCCAGCTTACGGACCTGCACGCTCAGCGTCGGCTGGCTGACGTTGCAGCGCTCGGCGGCCCGGCCGAAATGCCCCTCGTCGGCGACGGCGACGACGTATTCGAGATCGCGGAGCGAGAGACCGGCCAGGTTCATAGGCTGCGTCTATCAGAACCTTTGTGACGATGCATTTGCCTCGGGGTCATGCCGCGGTCATAACCCTTCACCAGAACGGTTCCAGGCTGACCCCGCTGTCCACCGAGAGCCTTCGCAGAACGGAGAGACGGTACGCATGAGCGATCAACGCCCGATCCTGACCACCCGCCAGGGCCACCCGGTCCGCGACAACCAGAGCACCCGCACGGTCGGTGAGCGGGGCCCGGCCACGCTCGAGAACTACCAGTTCATCGAGAAGATCACGCATTTCGACCGCGAGCGGATCCCCGAGCGCGTCGTCCACGCCCGCGGCGCCGGCGCCCACGGCTGGTTCGAGGCCTACGGCAAGATCGGCGACGAGCCGGCCTCCAAGTACACCCGCGCCCGCGTGCTGAACGAGACCGGCGTCAAGACGCCGATGTTCGTGCGCTTCTCCACCGTGGCCGGCGCCAAGGAGAGCCCGGAGACGGAGCGCGACCCGCGCGGCTTCGCGGTCAAGTTCAAGACCGTCGACGGCAACTGGGACCTCGTGGGCAACAACCTCAAGGTCTTCTTCATCCGCGACGCGATCAAGTTCCCCGACATGATCCACGCGTTCAAGCCGGATCCGGTCACGAACCGCCAGGAGGCGTGGCGCTTCTTCGACTTCGTGGCCCAGCACCCCGAGTCGATCCACATGGTGACGCACCTGAAGTCGCCCTGGGGCATCCCGGCCAATTACCGCGAGATGGAGGGCTCGGGCGTCAACACCTACAAGCTGGTCAACGACCAGGGCGAGGCGGTGCTCTGCAAGTTCCACTGGATCCCCAAGCAGGGCGTCCGGAACCTGACCTCGCAGCAGGCCTCCGAGATCCAGGCCAAGGATGTCGGCCACGCGACCCGCGACCTGTACGACAACATCAAGGCCGGCAATTTCCCCGAGTGGGAGTTCGCCGTGCAGATCATGCCGGACGGCCCGAACGACCACCTGTCGTTCGACCCGCTGGACGACACGAAGCTGTGGCCGGTCGACCAGTTCCCGCTGCTGCCCTGCGGCCGGATGGTCCTCGACCGGGTGCCGGACAACTTCTTCGCCGAGGTCGAGCAGTCGGCCTTCGGGACCGGCGTGCTGGTCGACGGCATCGACTTCTCGGACGACAAGATGCTCCAGGGCCGGACGCTGTCCTACTCGGACACGCAGCGCTACCGCGTCGGCGCCAACTACCTGCAGCTGCCGATCAACGCGCCGCAGCCCGGCGTGAAGGTCTACTCGAACCAGCGCGACGGTCAGATGGCCTACACGGTCGACGGCACCGGCCCGAACAAGCACATCAACTACGAGCCGTCGACGCTGGCCGAGGGCCTGCGCGAGGCGCCGAAGCCCGCGAAGGACTACCACCAGCCGGTCCAGGGCAATCTCGGCCGCTACCAGACCTCGCGCACCGAGGACGACTACACCCAGGCCGGCGTGCGCTACCGCTCCTTCGCGGATTGGGAGCGCGACGACCTGATCGCCAACCTCGTGGCCGACATGAAGCAGTGCCCGGAGCCGATCCAGCTGCGGATGGTCTGGCACTTCTGGCACGCCGACGAGGATTACGGCCGCCGCGTCGCCGAGGGCGCCGGGATCGATCTGGAGAAGGCCAAGGCCCTGCCGCCGCTGCCGGGCCGCGCCGCCCCGGGCAAGCGCCTGCAGTCCGAGACCTACACGGACGGCTCGCAGGCCCACCGGGTCGCCGCCGAGTAAGCCTCGGGCGCGCGCTCACCGATGCAGCCCCGCGCGGTCACCCGGCCGCGCGGGGTTCTCGTTTGGGGAACGGACGGGGCGAAGATGGCGAGTGTCGTGCACCGCGGGCCCGGCCCGAACGCCGTCATCGGCGGCATGCGGGTCACCTACCTGGCGCGCAGCGACGAGACGGCCGACGGCCTCGGCATCTACCGGGTCACGATGGATCCCCGGACACCGGGCGCCGGGCTGCACCGCCACGCCCGGCTGACCGAGACGTTCTCGGTCGAGGCGGGCCGGCTCGCGCTCCGCGTCGACGGTGCGGACCACGAGCTCGGCCCGGGCGACTTCGCGCTGATCCCGCCCGGCATCGCGCACGCCTTCGCCAACCCCGGCGACCGGCCGGTGCGCTTCACGCTGAGCTTCGCGCCGGCTCTCGGTCGCGAGGGCTTTTTCGAGGGTCTGGCACGGCTGGCCACGGAGGGACGCCTCGCCGATCCGGCCGCGATGACCGACCTGATGGCGCGCTACGATCAGGAACCGCTGGCCGGCTTCGCCGGCTGGAGCACCGTCAGCGGCTGAGCAGCGGCTGAGCGGCCGCATCCCGCGGCTCGGGCTCGGCCGCGCTGACCTTCCGGTCGCGCCCGGCGGCGAGGCCGATCAGGATCGCCGCCACGGTGATGCCGACGAACAGGGCCCCGGGGACGGCCCAGCCGCCGGTCGCCTCGTGGGCCAGACCGAAGACCAGCGGCCCCAGCGCGGCGCAGGTGTAGCCGATGCCCTGCGCCATGGCCGAGAGGCCGGCGGCGCTGGCCGCGTCCGCCGCGCGCAGCACGATCAAGGTCAGGCCGAGCCCGAAGCAGCCGCCGATCCCGAAGCCCAGCGCGCAGGCGGCGGGGATCCGGAGGGAGTCCGCCCCGAAGGCGAGGACGACGAAGGCCGCGGCGGTCAGGCCGGGAATCACGACGATCCAGGCGCGCTGGTCGCGGGCTCGGGCCGCCAGCATGGCGACCAGCAGCGCGCCCGGCGCCTGCACCAGCGTCGCCAGCGAGGCGTACAACCCGGCGTTGAGCGGCGTCAGGCCGCGGCCCTGCAGCAGCAGCGGCAGCCAGCCGAACAGGATGTAGGCGAGCGAGGATTGCAGGCCCATGAAGCCCGTCACCCACCATGCCAGCGGGTTGCGGAGCAGCCGCCCGGCCGAGGGCGCGGCCGTCGAGGCGGTCCGGCGGGCGAACGGGATCCACACGAAGGCCGCGACCAGCGCGGGCAGCGACCAGACCGCCAGGGCGGAGGGCCAGCCGCCGCCGAGGGCGTGCTCCACCGGCACCGACGCGCCGGCGCCCGCGGCCGCGCCGAGGCACAGGGTCATCGTGTAGAGGCCGGTCATCAGGCCGCCGTTGCCGGCGAAATCGCGCTTCACCAGCGCCGGCAGCAGGACGTTGTCGAGCCCGATCCCGATCGCCGCCAGCGCCGTCCCGGCGAAGAGCGGCACGAGGCCGCCGAGACCGCGGAGCGTCAGGCCGGCGACGAGGATCGTCGAGCCGGCGAGCACCGCGAGGTCGGGCCCGATCCGGCGGATCAGCGGGGCGGCGAGCGCGCAGGCGATGCCGAGGCACAGGACCGGCAGCGTCGTGAGGATGGCGGCGCCGCCGGCACCGAGGCCCGTGCCGTCCCGGATCGTCGCCAGCAGGGGGCCGACCGTGCTGAGCGCCGGGCGCAGGTTGAACGCGACCAGCATCAGCGCGAGGCCGAGCAGGAACCGGTTCGCGGTCGCCCTGTCCGAACTCACGGCCGCCGCCGCGCGATCACGGCCCCGCCCAGGCAGGCGGCCAGCATCAGCGCGAAGGCGGCGTCGCCGAACTGGCCGTAGAGCGTGCCGCCGACGATGCGGGCGGGCAGGTCCGCGTCCAGCCAAGTCTCCGCGTCGAGCGCGGTGCGGGCGACGACGCGGCCATGCGGGTCGATCACCGCGGAGATCCCGGTATTGGCGTCGCGCACGAGCGGCAGCCCCTCCTCGACGGCGCGCAGGCGTGCCTGGGCCAGGTGCTGGCGCGGCCCCGGCGTGTCGCCGAACCACGCGTCGTTGGTGACGTTCAGGATCAGCCCCGGCGGCCGCGGCGCCGGGGCGGCGTGGCCGGCCGGCAGGATCGCGCCCGGGAAGATCGCCTCGTAGCAGATTGTCGCCGCCACCGGCGGCAGGCCCGGCACCGTCAGGATCCGCTGGCCGGCGAGCGACCCGGCCGAGAACCCGCCGGGGACCGCCACGAACTGGCGCAGGCCCACGGCCCGCAGGGCGGCGTCCAGGGGACCCGGCAGGTACTCCCCGAACGGGACGAGGTGGACCTTGTCGTAGCTGTCGGAGATCCGGCCGTCCGGACCGATCACCATGACGGCGTTGTAGAAGCGCAGGCGCTCGCCCGGCAGCGGCTCCTCGGCGCGGGCCGCCCCCGTGATCAGCTGCTGCCCGGGCTTCAGGCCCGCCGCCACCTTAGCCAGGGCGTCGGGATCGCGCTGGATCAGGAACGGGAAGGCGGATTCCGGCCAGACGATGTGGGTCGGCTCCGGCGCGCCGGCCTCCGTCGGGCGCTGGCTCAGCTCGATGTAGCGGTCGACGATGTCGGCCCGGTTCTCGGGCCTGAACTTGGCGTCCTGGGGCAAATTGGGCTGAACGAGCCGCAGCCGGACACCGGCCACCACCGGGTCGGGCGGCCCGAGCCGCTCGGCGCCGTAGAGCGCCATGCCGACGAGCGCGATCGCGGCGGCCGCGCTCGGCCCGAACCGGGCGCGCGGGTTCGCCCCGGTGGCGATCGTCGCGGGCGCCGCGCAGATCAGGGCGGCCAGGATGCCCAGGCCGTAGAGCCCGATCGCGGCCGCCCACTGCATCAGCCAGAGGTTCTGGGCCAGAGCCATCCCGAGGGTGTTCCAGGGAAACCCCGTGAACAGGTGGCCGCGCAGCCAGTCCGCCGCGCCGAGCCCGAAGGCGAGGGCGGCGATCCGCGCCGCGCCGCGGCCCCACAGCAGGCCCGCGGCGCCGAAACCGGCGCCGTAGAACAGGCCGAGGACGAAGGGCAGTCCGATCACGCCGAGCGGCAGAGCCCAGAGAAACTCGTCGGCCTCCACCAGGAAGGCCTGGCCCAGCCACCAGAGCCCGGCCGTGAGGTAGCCGAAGCCCCAGGCCCAGCCGATCAGGAAGCAGGGCCAGAACCGCCGGAGGGGGGTCCGGTCGGCGGCGGCACCGTCCTGCAGCCAGACCGCGACCGTCAGGGAGACCGCGAGGGCCGGCAGGAGACCGTAGGGCGGCATGGCCAGCGCCCCGAGGGCGCCCGCGAGCCACGCCACACCGAGGCGGCGCCAGCCGGTCAGGCGCGCGATCGCCAGCACCGCGCCGGGCACGCGCGCCCGCTCCGGATCGGACATCGGACCCGGAACCGGCCCGCGCATCGGCGCGCCGGCCGCCGCGGGCGACCGGGCGAAACCGTCCGCCAAGCTCGTCACGCCGCGACCGTCACGGGTGCGGCGTCTCGGCGACCGGGGCGTTCGCGGGCGGGGGGAGGGCGAGCGGCACGACGTTGCCGATCCGCGCCGCGCCCTTGTGGAACCGGAGGCGCTTCAGGCGCCGCGGATCGGCGTCGAGCACCTCGAACTCGAGGTCGCCCGGGCCGGCGATCAGCTCGCCGCGCGAGGGAACGCGGCCCGCCAGGGTCACGATCATGCCGCCCAGCGTGTCGATCTCCTCGGCCATCTCGCCGACGGCCGCGACGAGGTCGACGCCCGTCACCTCGGAGACCTCGGCCAGCGGCGTGCGCGCGTCGGCCACGAAGACCTCGCCCTCGCCTTCGACCCGCTGGACGTGCTTGTCCTCGGCGACGTCGTGCTCGTCCTCGATGTCGCCGACCACGACCTCGATCAGATCCTCGATGGAGATCAGCCCGTCTGTGCCGCCGTACTCGTCGATGACCAGCGCCATGTGGGTGCGGGTGGCCTGCATCCGCACCAGCAGGTCGATCGCCGGCATGGAAGGCGGCACGAACAGGACCGGCCGCTGGATACGGGCCGCCGCGAGCGTCGTCGTCAGGTCGACCTTGCCGAGGTCCAGCCCGCGCGGCAGGCGCGCCGCGGGCCGGCGCGGGCGCGGGGCGGCCGGCGCGTCCGCCGCGCCGTCGCCCGCGACCTCGATCGGCTTCGCGACGGCGGGCGCGCTGCGCCGGGCCGGCTCGGCCTTGGCGGCGATGTGGTCGACGAGGTCGCGGATGTGGACCATGCCGCGGGGATCGTCGAGGGTCTCGCCGTAGACCGGCAGCCGGGAATGGCCGGCCGTGCGGAACAGCTTGAGCAGGTCGCCGAGGCTCGTGTCGTTCGAGACGGCGACGATGTCGGCCCGAGGGACCATCACGTCGTCGACGCGCACCTTGTGCAGGCCGAGGACGTTCTTGAGCATGACACGCTCGAGCGGGGTGAGGCCGCTCTCGCCGGCATCCGGCTCCGCCAGCGCCTCCTCAAGACCCTCGCGCAGCGAATCGCGCGGCTTGAGGTGGAGCGCCTGGAGCAGGCGGTCGTACCAGGGCTCCCGGTGCTGGGATTCGCCCTCGGTGGAACTGGGCGCGGCCAGGGCCGCGCCGCGACTTCGATCGTTGCTCATGTCTCTCGGGTCTGGGGTCGCTCGGACGTCGCGCGCTCAGGCATAGGGATCCGGGATGCCGAGGGTCGCGAGTGCCGCGACCTCGAGGGCTTCCATGGCATCGGCCTCGGTCTCGCCGATCTCGTGGTCCTGACCGAGACAATGCAGGGTGCCATGGACGAGGAGGTGGGCGAGGTGATTCTGGAGCGGCTTCGACTGCTCCGCACTCTCGCGCACCAGGGTCTCGTACGCAAGGACCACGTCGCCGAGGGGCGCGGCGGTGCCGGCATGCCGCGGCTGCGGGGCGGCCGGGAAGGACAGGACGTTGGTCGGCTTGTCCTTGCCGCGCCAGGTCCGGTTGAGCTCCCGGACGGCGGCGTCGTCCGTCAGCAGGACGCTGACCTCGACGGGTCCGTCCGGCTTCTCGGGAGCCACGGCGAGCCCGGCCTCGACGGCGCGGGTGACGAGGGCCTCGAGGTCGGCGACCGCCGTCTCCCAGCGCGCGTCCTCGACGGCGAGGTCGATCTCGTGGGGCATGGTCACGCCAGGGGCCGGCGGCGGGGATTCGGATTGCGGTCGGCCTCCTCGCTGCCGTGGGCGGCGCGCTCGTAGGCGGTGACGATCCGGCGCACGAGGTCGTGGCGGACCACGTCGACGTCCTTGAACCGCACGTGGCCGATCCCCTCGACGCCCTCCAGCACGCTGACCGCTTCCACGAGGCCGGATTTCTGACCCGGCGGCAGGTCGATCTGACTGGGATCGCCGGTGATGATCATGCGCGAGCCCTCGCCCAGGCGGGTGAGGAACATCTTCATCTGCATGGAGGTCGTGTTCTGCGCCTCGTCGAGGAGCACCACCGCGTTGGTGAGGGTCCGGCCGCGCATGAAGGCGAGCGGCGCGATCTCGATCGTGCCGGTCTGCAGGCCGCGGTCGACGTGGCGGGCCTCCATGAAGTCGTAGAGGGCGTCGTAGATCGGGCGCAGGTACGGGTCGACCTTCTCGCGCATGTCGCCCGGCAGGAAGCCCAGGCGCTCGCCGGCCTCGACCGCCGGCCGGGACAGGATCAGCCGCTCGGCGTGGCCCTGTTCCAGGAGCGAGACGGCGTGACCGACGGCCAGCCAGGTCTTGCCGGTCCCGGCCGGGCCCTCGGCGAAGACCAGCTCGTTGGTGCGCAGGAGCTTGATGTACGCGTCCTGCGCCGGGTTGCGCGCGCGCACGGCCCCGCGCTTGCGGGTGGCGATCTGCTCGAAATGCGGCCTGTCGGCCTCGGCGGCGATCGCCTCGGCGGGGAACAGGGTCGCCTGCGCGGTGGCCTCGCGGATGGCGCCGTCCACCTCGCCGAGGGTCAGCGTGCTGCCGCCGGTCCGAACCCGGGCGTAGAGCTTCTGGAAGACCCGCCGCGCCGTCTCGGCGGCGTCGGCCGGCCCCTTGATGACGAGGTGGTTCCCGAGCGCGGTGGCGGTGACTTCCAGCCGGCGCTCGATATGGGCGACGTTCTGGTCGTACTGTCCGAAGACGAGGCTCGCGAGGCGGTTGTCGTCGAAGGTCAGCGGCACCTCGACCACCTCGTCCGATCCGGTCGGCCGCGCCGCCGGGCCGCGACCCCGGAGCGCGCCGCGCGCGCCCGCACCGTCCGATGCGCTCAAGCCGTCATCCTCGCCATCATCCCCACCGCTCCGATCCTCACGCCGCCGCAGCCTCGGAGACGAGTTCCCCGAACAGGCTGTTGGACCCCGCCTCGGTGATCCGCACCGGCACGACCTGCCCGATATGGTGAGGCGCGGCGTCGAACTGGACGGCCAGCAGGTGCGGCGTCTTGCCCGCGACCTGGCCGGGATGGCGCCCGCGCTTCTCCACCAGCACTTCGAAGACCCGGCCCGCGGCCGCCCGCTGATAGGCGTGGCGCTGGCTGTCGAGGAGCGCCTGCAGCTCGGCGAGCCGCGCCGCCATGACGGCCTCCGGCACCTGATCGGTGCGGTCCGCGGCCGGCGTGCCGGGGCGCGTGCTGTACTTGAACGAGAAGGCGCTCTCGAACCCGACGTCGCGCACGAGCCGCAGGGTCTCGGCGAAGTCCGCGTCGGTCTCGCCCGGGAAGCCGACGATGAAGTCGGACGAGAGGGCGATGTCGGGCCGGGCGGCCCGGATCCGCTCGATCAGCCGGCGGTACGCGTCGCCGGTGTGCTTGCGGTTCATCGCGGCGAGGATCCGGTCGGAGCCCGACTGCACCGGCAGGTGCAGGTAGGGCATCAGCGCCGGCACCTCCGCGTGGGCCCGGATCAGGGCGTCGTCGAAATCGTTCGGGTGGCTCGTCGTGTAGCGGATCCGCGCGATGCCGGGGATCTTCGCCACCGCGCGCACCAGATCGGCGAGGCCCGCGGGCGCGCCGTCGGGGCCGTCGCCGTGATAGGCGTTGACGTTCTGGCCGATGAGCGTGATCTCGCGCACGCCCCCGTCGGCGAGCTTCTCGGCCTCGGCGAGCACCGCCGCCACGGAGCGCGAGACCTCCGCGCCCCGCGTGTAGGGGACCACGCAGAAGGCGCAGAACTTGTCGCAGCCCTCCTGCACGGTCAGGACGGCCGACGCCCCGAGGGTCCGCCGGCGGGGCAGGTGGTCGAACTTGTCCTCGACCGGGAATTCGGTGTCGACGACGCGGCGCTCGCGGGAGCGGGCCAGCAGGTCCGGCAGGCGGTGATAGCTCTGCGGGCCGACCACCACGTCGACGGCGGGCTGGCGCGCCTGGATCTCGGCGCCCTCGGCCTGGGCGACGCAGCCGGCCACGACGATGCGGGTGTCGAGACCCTGCGCCTTCCGCTCGCCCTTGAGGACACGCAGGCGGCCGAGCTCGGAATAGACCTTCTCGGCGGCCTTCTCGCGGATGTGGCAGGTGTTGAGGACCACGACGTCCGCGTCCTCGACCGTGTCGGTCGCCGCGTAGCCCTCAGCGCCGAGGACGTCGGCCATGCGGGCCGCGTCGTAGGCGTTCATCTGGCAACCGTAGGATTTGACGTAGGCCTTCTTCAACGCGCGCCGTCCCGAACCGATCCGCCCCACTCCGCGCCGGGCCCGCGGGGACGGGGCCGGCGGGAGGCCTGTAGCACGCTTCGCGCGCCCCGTCGCGGCGCCCTCGAGACGCAACCGGCCGCCCGCAGGCGGCCGGCGCATGGCTTGGCGCATAGTCTGGCGCCCGGTCCGGCGCGCGGCTCCCGGGGAGGGGCGCTCCCCGGTCCGCCTCAGTGGGCCGCCGGTGCCGCGGCGGGCAGGTCGATGACCATCTGCTGGAAGAACGGCACGTAGGCCTGCAGCATCACGAACAGGCCGACGAGGCAGGCGAGCGCGATCGAGTGCCAGAACACGAAGCGCAGGATCTTGCCTTCCTGACCGAAATAGCCGGTCGCCGTGGAGGCGACGACGATCGACTGGGCGTCGACCATCTTGCCCATCACGCCGCCCGACGAGTTCGCGGCGGCCATCAGCACGCCCGAGAGGCCGAGCTGCTCGGAGGTGATCCTCTGGAGGCCGCCGAACAGCACGTTCGAGGCCGTGTCCGAACCCGTGAGCGCCACGCCGAGCCAGCCGAGCAGCGTCCCGAAGAACGGGTAGAGGATGCCGGTGCCCGCGAAGGCGAGGCCGAGCGTGGCGTCGACGCCCGCGTAGCGGGTGAGGACGCCGAGCGCGAGCATCGCCGCGATGGTGATCAGCGAGTAGCGGAGGGCCCAGATGGTCTCGAAGTAGGCCGTGACGAGGCGCAGCGGCGAGAACCGCATGATCAGGCCGGAGATGATCGCCGCGATCAGCACGCCCGTGCCGGTGTACGACATGTAGGTGAACAGGAAGACCGCGCCCTCCGGGACGGGCTTGGCCACCACCGGCGGCACCTTCATGATCACGTTGTGCAGGCCCGGCACCTCGTACTTCCAGGTGAAGAGCGGGTTGACGATGCCCTTGAACCAGCCGGTCCCCCAGATCGCGACGATGACCGAGAGGACGATCCACGGCACCCAGGCCATCAGGATCTCGCCCTGCGAGGCGGTGCGGGCGCCGACATGGACGGGGGGCGTGCCGGGCACGCCGGCGCCGAGCGCCACGGGCCGCGGGCCGGCGACGGCGAGCGACGGATCGTGGCCGCGCAGGGCCGGCGACGACCAGATCTCCTTGGGCTGCCAGACCTTCAGGAACAGCACGAGGGCCAGCATCGAGGCGAGCGAGGCGCCGATATCGACGATCCACGGGTTGACGTAGTTCGAGATCAGGAACTGCGCGACCGCGAAGGAGGCGCCGCAGACCAGGATCGGCGGCCACACCCGGATCATGCCGCGGAAGCCCGCGAAGACCCAGATCAGCCAGAACGGCACGATCAGCGAGAACAGCGGCAGCTGCCGGCCGATCATCGCGCCGAGGATCTCCGGCGGGTAGCCGGTGACCGAGGCGAGGCCCTGGATCGGCGCGCCGAGCGCCCCGAAGGCCACCGGGGCGGTGTTGGCGATCAGCGACAGGCCGGAGGCGGCGAGCGGCGAGAAGCCCAGGCCGATCAGGATCGCGCCCGTGACGGCCACCGGCGTGCCGAAGCCGCCCGCGCCCTCGAAGAAGGCGCCGAACGCGAAGGCCACCAGGAGCAGCTGCAACCGCCGGTCGGCGGTGATGCCGGCCACCGATTGCTGCAGGATCGCGAACCAGCCCTTCTCCACCGTCAGCCGGTAGAGGAAGATCACGTTGAGGATGATCCAGCCGATCGGGAAGAAGCCCGTGACCATCCCGAGGATGGCGGCGCGGGTGGCGAGATCGGTCGGCATGCCGAAGCCGACGATGGCCACCAGCATGGCGAGGCCGAGGGCGATGACGGCCGCGATATGGGCCTTCACGCGCCCGCTGGCGATCATGGCGAGCAGTGCGATGACCGGCACTGAAGCGGCGAGCGTCGAGAGCCACGGGCTCCCGAACGGATCATAAACCTGGTTCCAGGTTTGCACCGGGCGTCCTCCACAAAGTCCCGTCTGTTCCGGGTTGCGGCCTAGCTAGCAGAGGCGTTCCGACCGCTCAATGCGTTGCATCATGTATTCTGGCGGTGATTTCTACACATTACTCTTGCGCGGATCCCCGGATTCACCCGGCGCAACAGCGCCTCTCCGGGTGAGAGCGGATCTGACCCGTCCAGCGCGGGCCTACATCCAAGCCCTGAGACCGGATTCCCCGCCGGCTCAGGACCTTAGCCCTTGAGCAGCGCGGGTATCGCGGCTCCCGCGGCGCCGACCGGTCAGACCGTCGCGATCTCCGGCCCCTGGAGGCCGATCCCCGGGGCCGCCGGCCTGGGATCCGGCGCCGGCAGGGTCCCGACGCCGCTGCCGGCGCCCCGCAGGGCCGCGCGCACCTCGGCCTCGGCGGCCGCCGTGGCGGCCTTCCGGTCGGTGGTCGCCTCGAAGGCGATCGGCGCCCCCCAGACCACGTGCACGTCGATGGGTCCGCCCTGCACGAAGGCCGCGAGGTGCGGCACCAGCTCCATGTCGCCGTACCACGCGATCTCCGCGCGCTCGGCGCGCGTCACCGGCAGGCCGTTGCGCCGGGGATAGGCGATGGCGAGGGGCTGGAGGCGCACCCGGCCGCGCCCGGCCTCGGCCTGGAGCGCCGCGCGGGCCGCGCCGACGAGGGAGGAGCGGAACGGCAGGAGCCGGGTGCCGTCGCCGGTCGTCCCCTCCGCGAACAGGACGACCAGCTCACCTTCGGCGAGGCGGTGCCCCATGGCGGTGCTGACCGCGGCGGTCGCGCCGCGGCGCTGCCGGTCGATGTAGATCGTCCGCTGCAGCCCCGCGAGAGCGCCGATCAGCGGCCAGCCGGCGATCTCGGACTTCGCCACGAAGGAGAGCGGCCGCAGCGAGCCGACCGCGATGATGTCGAGCCACGAGACGTGGTTGGCGAGCACCAGCGCCGCCTCGCCGGGGGCTGGCGGCGTGCCGCTCTGCGTGACGCGGACGCCGAACAGGCGCAGGAGGACGCGGTGGAACAGGATCGGCGCCAGGGTGGCGCGGCGGCCGAGGAGCCGCAGGGCGATCCAGTGGGGCGGTCCCAGCACAGCGAAGGCGAGGGCGAGGGCCGCGACCCGCCAGGCGATGCCGAGGCGGCTCACGGCGTCACAGGTCGGCGCTCATCGTCAGCGCGGTCGCCCGGCTGCCGTCGGCCTTGAGATAGTAGCCGGTGCGCGAGCCCACCTGCCGGAAGCCGTGCCGGGCGTAGAGCCGCAGGGCGGGGGCGTTGCCCTCGTCGACCTCCAGATGAACCCGGGCGACGCCGTCCAGGGCGAGGCTCGCCAAGTGCTCGCGGAGCAGCTTGCGGCTGTGGCCGCCGCCGCGCAGCGCCGGGGACAGCACGACCGTCAGGATCTCGGCCTCGTCGGCGGCCCGGCGCGAGAGCACGAACCCCTGGAGCACGCCCGCGCGCCAGAGGGCGTGCGCGTGGGTCGAGCGCTCGCAGAGCATGCGCTCGAACTCGTGCGCGTCCCAGGGCCGCGCGAAGGCGGTCGCGTGGAGACGGGCGAGGGCGGGGGCCTGCGCGGCGTCGCGCAGCGGGGCGACGTAGGGCTCCGGCGTCAGCGCGTCCCACCACGCGAACCACCAGTCGAAGGGCCAGAAGGGCAGCGGGCGCGTCATCGCCGTGCGATCCGCGCGTGGTCCTGCGGCCGGGCATCCGGTCCCCGCAGGTAGAGGGGGCGGGCCAGCGCCTGCGCCGGGTCGGCGACGAGACCGAGGGAGGCCACCGACGCGATATCGGGACCGCCGACATGGGCGACGCGCGCCGCGACGCCGCGCGCGGCGAGCGCGGCGGCCAGCATGGGCGCGCCCGAGCCGGTCAGCACCACCGGGCCGGCGCCCAGCTGCTCGGCCGCGGCCTCGACGGCCAGGTGCGCGGGGGCGAGGCCGTCGCCCGGTCCCAGCGCCTGCACGTAGACGGCACCGTGGCGGGCGTCGATCACCGCGGCGATCGTCCCCTCGACGGTCTCGGCCAGGAGCGGCGCGAGGAGCGCCGAGAGGGTCCCGACGCCGACGACCGGCTTGCCGGTCGAGAGGCCGATGGCGCGGGCCGCCGACAGGCCGACCCGCAGGCCGGTATAGCTGCCCGGCCCGACCGTCACGGCGACCCGGTCGATCGCCTCAAATCCGCCCTCGACCCGGGCGATCACCCGCTCGATCAGCGGCAGCAGCGACTCCGCGTGGCCGCGCGCCATCGGCAGCGACTCGGCGGCGAGGGGCGCCTCGACCTCCTCCGCCATGACGCAGGCGGCGCAGGTGTCCAGCGCTGTGTCGATGGCCAGAATACGCACGCTCACTCCCACAAGCCGGTCCGCACCGGCCGCTGCCTTCCCGCGCCGCGACGGGCGCCAAGAGCCTCCAGTGTTAGAACAAAGCCGCCGCCTCGTCAGCGTCGGGGCGACCGCGCCGCGCCGATCACCGGCGGAGTGTTGCCGGCTTGCGCCGGTGCGCGCCCGCGGCCCCGGACAGGGCCGCCGCGTCGGCCCGAAGCTCCGACGCGGGGGCAGGGACCGGAACGCGGCCGCCGACCGGTCCGGCCGGTCGGCGGCCGCCTCAGTGACGCGGAACCTCAGGGACGCGGAACAGGCCGCGCGGCATGGCCGCTCGGCCGCTCACACCGCCGCGCGGGCGTCGACCCTCAGATCGCCTGGACCTCGCGGATCTCCGGCAGGAAGTGCCGGAACAGGTTCTGCACGCCGTGCCGCAGGGTCGCGGTGGAGGACGGGCAGCCCGAGCAGGCCCCCTTCATCTCCAGGTAGACCACACCCTCCTTGTAGCCGCGGAAGGTGATGTCGCCGCCGTCGCCGGCCACCGCCGGCCGGACCCGGGTCTCGAGCAGGTCCTTGATGGTCACGACGGTGTCGTGGTCCGCCTCGTCGTAGAACTCGTCGCCCGGCTCGATCTCGCCGTGGCCGCCCTCGGCCATCACGGGCGCGCCGGACTGGAAGTGCTCCATGATCGCGCCGAGCACCGCCGGCTTGACCTGCGCCCATTCCGAACCGTCCTCGGCCTTGGTCACCGAGATGAAATCGTGCCCGAAATAGACGCCCGCCACGCCCGGGACGGTGAACAGCGCCGCGGCGAGGGGCGACCGGGCGGCCGCCTCGGCGTCCCGCGCCTCGAAGGTCGATTCCGCCAGCACGACGCGGCCGGGCAGGAACTTCAGGGTGGCCGGGTTCGGCGTGGCTTCGGTCTGGATGAACATGGTGGCAACACTCCGCTGCGCCGGTTCAAGGCCGGCCGGGACAGGCGCCCGAGGCGCCACTGTCCATGTGGACCGGCGAGCGGATTTTCTCAACCTGTCGCCCCGTCCCGCCGGCCCGCGAGAGTGGACATTCGGACGGCGGCGCGACAGGACGAATGCCATCGAATGCCAGAGGAGCCGGCAGTGGACGTGACCGCGGACCAGACCCTCGCGCAGGACTTGCTGAAGGATCTGCGCGAGGCCCAAACCAAGCTGGACGCGGCGCGGGCGGAAGCGGCCTCGCTCAAGGTGCTGCTGGCGCTGCGCACGCATCAGCACGACCAGGCCTGGCAGGAGGGACAGCGCCTCGCCGCGGCGCTCGCGGATGCGCAGGCCCGCGCGGAGGCGGCGACCGTCGCGCGGGCGGAGGCCCAGGCGAGCGCGGCCTCGTCCGAAGCCGCCGCGATGGCCGACGAGCGCACCGAGGCGGTCCGGACGGTCCTCGGCGCGGTGCTCGCGAGCATCGGGCACCGGGCCCTCGACCGGCGGCGCTTCCAGGACCTGATCGCCCGGGCCGGCCGCGAGGCGCCGGATCAGGGCCCGGGCGCGGCCCGGCACGCGGTGCTGCTGACCGAGGCGCGGCGGGTGCTGGGGATCGCCGAGTAGCCCCCGCTCCGACGGCTCCGACGCGCCGCGACCGGGCGCGGGCGGCAGGGTTAACCGACGCTTAACCCGGCTCTCCCATCGTCGTCCCGGGACGGACAGGAGATCGATCGCATGCTGATCAGCGAGCACCACGTGCGCGAGTGCGCCTACTACATCTGGGAAAACGAGGGCCGGATCCACGGGCAGGCCGCCGCCCACTGGATCCGCGCCGAGGCCGAGCTGCGCGCCAACGCGATGCTCGCTGCCGCCGCGACGGTCGCGGTCGCCGAGGCCGCCCCGAAGGCCGCGCCGGCGAAGACCGCCGCCAAGCCTGCCAGCGTTAAGCCTGCCAGCGCCAAGACCGCCGCGTCGAAGGCCGCCGCCAAGCCTGCCGCCGCCAAGACCGCGGTCGCCAAGCCCGCGACCGTGAAGCCCGCGACCGTGAAGGCCGCCGCGAAGCCGGCCGCCCCGAAGCCCGCCCGCGCCTCCAAGGCGGCGGTGACTGCCGGCCTCGCCGCCAAGGCGAAGCCCGCCCGGACCCCGGCCTCGATGCACTGACGGCCGGCGCCCCGGCGCCGCCAGGACCTTCTCCGAAGCCCGTCCCTCGCGCAGGGGCGGGCTTCCGTCGTCGAAGGGAGCCGCGTTCGCGGCGCCCGGACGGAACAGGCCCGGCGCCGATCGGTTGTCCGCCCTGACGCGGGCGCCGGGCTCCGCGACGGGGCTGCGATGCGCGCGGTGATTTTCGACATCGACGGGACCCTGCTCGACAGCGTCGACCTGCATGCCCGCGCCTGGGTGGAGGCCTTCGCGCAGTTCGGCGTGACGACCGACTTCGCGGACGTCCGCCGGCAGATCGGCAAGGGCGGCGACGAGCTGATGCCGGTCTTCCTGTCGGAGGAGCGGGTCGCGCGGGACGGCGAGACGATCGAAGCCTACCGCTCGGACCTGTTCAAGCGTCGCTACCTGTCCGAGGTCCGACCCTTCCCCGGTGTCCGGCCGCTGTTCGAGCACATCCGCGCCGCCGGCCTGACGATCGCGCTCGCCTCGTCGGGCAAGCGCTCCGAGGTCGAGCACTACACCGAGATCCTGGAGATCGGCGACCTCGTCGATGTGGCCACCAGCTCGGACGACGCGGACCGGTCGAAGCCGCATCCGGACATCTTCGAAGCCGCGCTGGAGAAGCTCGACGGCGCGCCCCGCGACGCGATCATCGTCATCGGCGATACCCCCTACGATGCCGAGGCGGCTGCGAAGGCGGGGCTGCGCACCGTCGGCCTCCTCTGCGGCGGCTTCCCGGAGGCGGACCTGAGAAGCGCCGGCTGCGTGGCGATCTACCGGGACCCCGAGGATCTGCTCAACCGATTCGCGCAGTCGCCGCTGGCGGACAGCTGAGCGGCAGACCGGCAAGCAGATTCCGCGACCGGCCCGACGTCGTCCACACTTTCCCGCCACGCTGTTGCCGCGCGGTGACGCGGAGCGATGCCGGCTACGTATTCACGCGAAAGGGACTGGTGTCGGTCGATCGAAAGGCGTAGCGACCCGCCCGCCAATCTGGACTCCTTCGAAGGACGAGCGCCTCGCATGCCCCAGACTCACCAGGCCGGCCCGGCACCGCGCTTCGTACCGGCCGCCAAGTCGCTGCCGGAGCAGATCGCCGACGCGGTCGAGAGCCGGTCGACCCCGCTCAGCCAGCTGCTCCGCCTGATGGCCGCCCTCGATGCCGAAGGCGGCAACGAGGCCCTGCGGCTGCGGCTCCGCGCCCGGATCGGCGCGCCGCTCGACGCCTGACGCCCGCGCCGCGGGTCAATGCCGCCGGTGCCGATGGCGCCGGCCACCGCTCCTCGCCGCCGGTGCGGCCGCCTTCGCGACGCGGTCCATGCAGGCGAAGTAGATGCGGCGTCCGATCTCCTCCAGTTCGAGACCCTGCGGGTTGGGCGCCGAGAACACCTTCGCGCGGGCCTCATTGCGGCAGGCCGCGTCCTCCGGGCTCCGGATCGGCGGCTCGGCGCGGGCGGCCCCGCAGGCCAGGGCCGAGACGATCCAGGTCGCTGCGATGATCGATACTCGTGTGCTTGCCAGGGTACTCGGCATACGGACGTTCGGACCTCACTCGCTCAGGACCGAGATAGAGCGTCTCGATCACCCGTGAAGCTTAATCAGAGTGCCGGCTCCGGCAAAAATCGACGGCGCGCGCCTCAGGGCACGATCCAGAGGCACGGACCCCCGCCGGACACGGTCAGGCATTCGTAGGGCGCGCCGCCGATCAGGGCCCGCTGCTCCACGGTGCCGATCGCGCCGCGCGGGATCCGCCTGCAGCCGGCCTCCGATGGGGCGGGGCCACCGCTGCCCGAGGCCGCGTCGATCCGGCGGGCGGCGATCAGAGTCTCGCAGGCGATCACCGAGTCGGTCCCCTGGGCGCGGGCGTTCCGGGGCGCGAGGCCGAGGGGGAGGGCGAGGAGGACGAGCGCCGCGATGGGCGCCAGCGGGGATCGGGATCGCATCGCGGCCTTGGCTGCCCGCGCCGCACGGGCGCGTCGCGATTCGGACGCCCTCAACGCGTCACCGCGCGCGTTGGTTGCCGGCGGCGGAAGCGGACCCCGGACGCGACGACGCCCGCCTTGCGGGCGGGCGTCGTGGGCGTCCGATGCTCGGGGGAGCCGACGGCCGGGGCTCAGCGCTTGGTCTTCACCTTCGCCTTGCGGGCCGCGTAGCGCGCGTCGCGCTGGGCCTTCTTGGCGGCCAGGTCGGCCGACTTGCGCTCCTGCGCGGCGGCCAGCTCGGCGGCCTCGCGGGCGAGCTGGGCGGCGAGTTCCGCCTCCTCCCGCTGACGCTTCTCCTCGGCGGCCTTGCGCTCGGCGGCGATCCGGGCGGCCTCGCGCTCGCGGGAGCGCTCCTCGCGGGCCTTGGCCACTTCGGCGCGGGCCTTGGCCTTGGCGATCACCTCGGGGTCATCGGCCGCGGGGCGTGCCTTGAACTTGGCCAGCAGGGCGGCCTTGGCGTTCTGCGAGTTCTGGCGACGGTCGTCGAAATTCCTGTAGTCGAATGCGCTCATCTGACCTTTCTCAGTTGGGTACGTCTCGCGTGTCGCGGGGACATCCGGCGGGGCCGGGCACGTACTGAGTCTGCAGGTTCCGACGCCATCCCCGCGCCCCGGAACCGCACCGATCCACCGGCTGTACCGATGGTCCGACCCGAGCGTTCGCCTGCGTCTGAACGCTCGGGTCGGACCATTGTTCGAAGATCGCAAAGCCCTTAATCAGAGCTTCACGCGAGATGCAATCGGCGAGACCTGCGCAGGCGGCCGGCACAGCGACAATCCCGGCCCTCTCTGTAAGAGTCCTGGCCGGCGATGCGCAAAAACCTCAGACCGGCGTCTGGCCGAGGCCCGCTGCCCTGGACCGCATCCGCCCCGAGGACTTCGCTGCACGCGGCAGATAGGTCGCGCACGGGACGACGACAAGATTCGCCGGCGGGTCCCCGCGGGTGCATCCTGGCCGAGCGACGCGCGCCGCAGCCCGGCGAGCGCCGAACCAATGGCTGAGGGATGGACCTATACTTCCATCACAAAGCAGACCTGCAAATTCGACAGAGTATTCCTCGTGGTTCCCCCGACGCCCGGCCCCGGCCCGGCTCCCGCCCAGGGGCGACCATCTGCCCAGGATCTGCCCATCCGCCACAGCCTATTTTCTGTGCACGTGCCGTGAAGCCCTTCGAATCGATCGCCAGCACCCGGGAAACTGCCTACGCTCTGGGCAGATCGCCCGGCCGGCGGGCGGAGGCGCCGGGGCGCTCGCGGCACGGGGCCTGCTAGCCGCGATCGATCGCCACCCGTGCGGTCGGCTTGAGGAACGCCATGCCCGAGACATCCCCCCCGTACGAACCCGAGAGCTACGCCGCGGCCGCGGCGGCCCTTCTCGGCCTCACCCTCGATCCGGCTTGGATCGCGCCGGTGACCGCGAACCTGCGCGTCCTGGCCGCCGCGGCCGAGTTGGTGGAGGCCTTCCCGCTCGCCGACGAGATCGACGCGGCGCCGAGGTTCGAAGCGTGAGCGCGAGCAGCCCCGCGACGGCCGCCACGATCGCCGCAGCGATCGCGGAGGGTCGAACCACCGCGCGCCAGGTCGTCGCGGCGGCGCTCGACCGGATCGGCCGATTGGACGGCCGGGTCGGCGCCTTCACCGACGTGCTGTCCGCCCGCGCCCTGGCCCGGGCCGACGCGCAGGACGCGGCGCTGCGGAACGGGTCGCCGCCGGGCCCGCTGGCCGGCGTGCCCTTCGCGGTGAAGAATCTGATCGACATCGACGGCCTGCCCACCCGCGCCGGATCGAAGATCAACCGGGAGCGGCCGCCGGCCGAGCGGGACGGCGCCCTGGTCCGGCGCCTGGAGGCCGCGGGGGCGATCCTCGTGGGCGCCCTCAACATGGGCGAGTACGCCTACGACTTCACCGGCGAGAACATCCACGACGGCGACGCCCACAACCCGCACGCCCTGGATCACATGACCGGCGGCTCGTCGGGCGGCTCGGGCGCGGCCCTCGCCGCCGGGATGGTGCCCCTGACCCTGGGCTCCGACACGAACGGCTCGATCCGCGTCCCGGCCGCCTTCTGCGGCTGCTTCGGCCTCAAGCCGACCTACGGCCGCCTGTCGCGGGCCGGGAGCTTCCCGTTCGTGGGCAGCCTCGATCATCTCGGGCCGATGGCGCGGAGCGTGACCGACCTCGCGCTCGCCTACGACGCCATGCAGGGTCCCGATCCGGACGATCCGGTGGCGACGCTCCGCCCGGCCGAGCCGGTCCTGCCCGGGCTCGACGCGGGCCTGGACGGGCTGCGCGTCGCGGTGGCCGGCGGCTATTTCGCCCGCGGCGGCGATCCGGAGGCCTTCGCGGCGGTGGCGCGCGCGGCCGAGGCCCTGGGCGCGCGGCGCACGGTCGAGCTGCCGGAGGCGCACCGCGCCCGCGCGGCCGCCTACCTGATCACCGCGGCCGAGGGCGCGACGCTCCACCTCGACCGTCTCCGCACCCGGCCGCAGGATTTCGACCCGGCGGTGCGCGACCGGCTGATCGCCGGGGCGATGATCCCGGCGCCCCACGTGGAGCGGGCGCAGCGCTTCCGCCGCTGGTACCGGGCGCGGGTGCTCGCGCTGTTCGAGACCGTCGACGTGATCCTGGCCCCGGCCACGCCCTGCCGCGCCCCGCGGGGCGGCCAGACCCACTTCGTCCTCGACGGCGTGACGCTGCCGGTGCGCGCCAATATCGGGGTCTTCACGCAGCCGATCTCCTTCATCGGCCTCCCGGTCGTGGCGGCGCCGATCCGGCTCGACGCCGGGTTGCCGCTGGGGGTCCAGGTCATCGCCGCCCCCTGGCGCGAGGATCTCGCCTTGCGCGTGGCGCACCACCTCGAACGAATGGGCGTCAGCGCGTCGCCCGTCGCGGAGCTTGCCCGATGATCATCGACGATCCCGCCGTGAAGGCCGAAGTCGAGGCCGCGTTCCGGGCCTACGAGACGGCGCTGACCACCAACGACGTCCCCACCCTGGAGGCGCTGTTCCGGGACGATCCGCTGACCGTCCGCTACGGGATCGGCGAGAACCTCTACGGCATGGACGCGATCCGCGCCTTCCGCCGGGCCCGCTCCCCGGTGGGCCTGGAGAGGACCCTGGCGCAGACGCAGATCACGACCTACGGGCGCGACTTCGCCACCGCGATGACGCTGTTCACCCGCGCCAGCGCGCCGGGCAAGATCGGCCGCCAGAGCCAGACCTGGGCGCGCTTCCCGGAGGGCTGGCGGGTGGTCGCCGCCCACGTGAGCCTGATCGACGCCGCGTAGGCGCAACCGGCCCGCGCCCCCGCGGCGGGGCGTGTGGCCGCGGGCTTGCATAAGGTCGAGCGTATTCCGTGCCGTCTGGCGCGGACCAACGCGAGTACCCGACCCAAGATGCTGTCCCGTCTGAGAAAACTCGGCGCCCGTGCGGCGCTGGCCGGCGCCCTGGCGCTCTCCGCGAGCACCGCTGCCCTCGCGCAGGGGACGCTGCGGATCGGCATGACCGCCTCCGACATCCCGCTGACCACCGGCCAGACCGACAACGGCGGCGAGGGCATGCGGTTCATGGGCTACACGGTCTATGACGGGCTCATCAATTGGGACCTGTCGAGCGCCGAGCTGGCCTCCGACCTCGTGCCCGGCCTCGCCACGAGCTGGGGCGTCGACGCCGCCGACAAGACCAAGTGGACCTTCAAGCTCCGGCCGGGCGTGAAATTCCACGACGGCTCGGACTTCACCGCCGACGCGGTGGTCTGGAACCTCGACAAGCTCCTGAAGGCCGACGCGCCGCAATACGACCCGCGCCAGTCCGCGCAGGGCAAGACCCGCATCCCGGCGGTCGCGAGCTACCGCGCGGTCGACCCGCTGACCGTCGAGATCACCACCAAGGCCCCCGACGCGACGCTGCCCTACCAGATCGCCTGGATCATGATGTCGTCGCCGGCCCAGTGGGAGAAGCTCGGCAAGTCCTGGGACGCCTTCGCCAAGCAGCCCTCGGGCACCGGCCCGTGGAAGCTGACCCTGTTCGCCCCGCGCGAGCGCGCCGAGATGGTCCCGTTCAAGGAGTACTGGGACAAGGACCGCGTCCCGAAGCTCGACAAGCTCGTGCTGATCCCGCTGCCGGAGGCCAATGCCCGGACCGCGGCCCTGCGCTCCGGTCAGGTGGACTGGATCGAGGCGCCCGCGCCGGATGCCGTGGCCTCGCTCAAGAGCGCCGGCTTCACCATCGTCACCAACGCCTACCCGCACAACTGGACGTGGCATCTGTCGCGGGTCGAGGGCTCGCCCTGGAACGACATCCGCGTCCGCAAGGCGGCGAACCTCGCCATCGACCGCGAGGGCCTGAAGGAGCTGCTCGGCGGCCTCGCCATCCCCGCCAAGGGCTTCATGCCGCCCGGCCACCAGTGGTTCGGCCACCCGACCTTCGACATCAAGTACGATCCGGAGGCCGCCAAGAAGCTGCTGGCCGAGGCCGGCTACAGCCCGGCCAAGCCCCTGAAGATCAAGGTCGCGATCTCGGCCTCCGGCTCGGGCCAGATGCAGCCGCTTCCGATGAACGAGTTCGTCCAGCAGAACCTCGCCGACGTGGGGATCCAGGTCGACTACGAGGTCGTGGAGTGGAACACCCTCATCAACATCTGGCGGGCCGGCGCCAAGGCCGACATCTCCCGCGGCGTCTCGGCGATCAACTATTCCTACTTCATCCAGGACCCGTTCACCGGCTTCATCCGCCACCTGCAGTGCAATTTCGCTCCGCCGAACGGCACGAACTGGGGCTATTACTGCGACCCGGCGATGGACAAGCTGTTCGATCAGGTCCGCAACACCTTCGACAAGGCCGAGCAGACGAAAGTCCTGGAAAAAGTTCACGAGAAGTACGTCGACGACGCGCTGTTCGTCATGATCACGCACGACGTCAATCCGCGGGCGATGAGCCCCAAGGTGAAGGGCTTCGTCCAGGCGCAGAACTGGTTCCAGGATTTCTCGAAGATTACGATGGCGACCGCGGGACGGTAGCGAGACGCGGCTCTCCTCCCTCGCGCGGGGAGGAGAGCCCTTACGGTCGGGCGTGACAACAGGGCCTTGAATGCTGCTCTACATCCTCAAACGGCTGGTCTACGTGACGCCCGTGGCGTTCGGGGTCAGCGTCGTCTGCTTCCTCCTCGTCCACCTCGCGCCGGGGGATCCCCTCAGCGCGGTCCTGCCCGCCGACGCCACCCAGGCCACCATCGACGAGATGCGGGCCGCCTACGGCTTCGATAAGCCCCTGCCGGTCCAGTACCTGATCTGGCTCTGGCACGTGCTGCACGGCGATCTCGGCACCTCCATCGCCACCGGCCGGCCGGTGCTCGGCGAGGTCAGCCGCGCCGTGGTGAACTCGCTGATCCTCGCCTCCGTGGCGACCGTGATCGGCTTCACCTTCGGCACCCTGTTCGGCTTCGTGGCGGGCTATCACCGCAACTCGGTGGCCGACCGCGCGGCCTCCGCCGTGTCGGTCTTCGGCGTGAGCGTGCCGCATTACTGGCTCGGCATGGTCCTGGTGATCGTGTTCTCGGCCAATCTCGGCTGGCTGCCGCCCACCGGGGCCGGGCCCGACGGCTCCAGCAACTGGCGCCCCGACTTCGAGCACCTGCGCTACCTGATCCTGCCGGCGATCACGATGTCGGTGATCCCCATGGGCATCATCGCCCGCACGGTCCGGGCGCTCGTGGCCGACATCCTGTCCCAGGACTTCGTCGAGGCCCTGCGCGCCAAAGGCATGGACGAGCGCGGCGTGTTCCGCCACGTCGTGCGCAACGCCGCCCCGACGGCGCTCGCCATCATGGGCCTGCAGCTCGGCTACCTGCTGGGCGGCTCGATCCTGGTCGAGACCGTGTTCGCGTGGCCCGGCACCGGCTTCCTCCTCAACGCCGCGATCTTCCAGCGCGACCTGCCCCTGCTCCAGGGCTCGATCCTCGTGCTGGCGATGTTCTTCGTGGTCCTCAACCTGCTGGTGGACGTGATGCAGACCGCCCTCGACCCGCGCATCGAGCGCGCCTGAGCCGGAGCCCGATGATGACCGCTCCCGTCACCGCGGCCTCCGTCGCCCTCGACGGCGGCGTGCTCGCCGCCGAGGACGTGGCCCACGGGCCCGAGGCCGCCTTCGCCCCGTCGCGGGGCTTCTGGGGCCATGTCGGCCACCGGCTCGTGCGCGACCCCGTCGCCATGGGCGCGGGCGCCGTGATCCTGATCGTCGTGCTGATCGCGATCCTGTCGCCCTGGATCACGCCCATGGACCCCTACAAGGGCTCCATGCTGCGCCGCCTCAAGCACGTGGGCGACGCCACCTACTGGCTGGGCTCGGACGAGCTCGGCCGCGACATGATCAGCCGGCTGATGCTGGGCTCGCGGCTGTCGCTGTTCATCGGCGTCACCCCGGTGCTGATCGCCTTCGTGATCGGCTCCGGGATCGGGATCCTCGCCGGCTACGTCGGCGGCTGGACCAACACGATCCTGATGCGCACCATCGACGTGTTCTTCGCCTTCCCGTCGGTGCTGCTGGCGATCGCGCTGTCCGGCGCGCTCGGCGCCGGCATCTTCAACTCGATCGTGTCGCTGACCTGCGTGTTCGTGCCCCAGATCGCCCGCGTCGCCGAGAGCGTCACCACGGGCATCCGCAAGCGCGACTACATCGACGCCGCCAAGCTGTCGGGCGCCTCGGCCCTGACGATCATGCGCGTGCAGGTGCTCGGCAACGTCGTCGGGCCGATCTTCGTCTACGCGACCAGCCTGATCTCGGTGTCGATGATCCTGGCCTCCGGCCTGTCCTTCCTCGGCCTCGGCGTGCGGCCGCCCGAGCCCGAATGGGGCCTAATGCTCAACACCCTGCGCACGGCGATCTACGTCAACCCGGTCGTGGCCGCCCTCCCGGGCGTCTGCATCTTCATCGTCTCGATCGCCTTCAACCTGTTCTCGGACGGCCTCCGGTCCGCCATGGAGATTCGCCAGTGAGCGTCATCCCGGACGCCCCCGACCCGTTCGCCCGCGACCGCGGCGGACCCGCCCAGCCGCTCCTCTCGGTCTCGGGCCTCGTGAAGCACTTCCCGGTCCGCAAGGCCGGCGGCAAGCGCCAGGTGGTCCGCGCGGTCGACGGCGTCGACTTCGACGTCCTGAAGGGCGAGACGCTCGGCATCGTCGGCGAGTCCGGCTGCGGGAAGTCGACCACCGCGAAGCTGCTGATGGGCCTCATCGAGCGCGATTCCGGCACGCTGCTGTACGACGGCCAAGCGGTCGGCGAGCGCGCCATGCCCTGGCGGTCCTACCGCCGCCAGGCCCAGATGGTGTTCCAGGACAGCTACGCGTCGCTCAACCCGCGCATGACCGTCGAGCAGTCGATCGCCTTCGGCCCGAAGGTCAACGGCGTGCCCGCCCGGGAGGCGGTGGAGCGCGCCCGCGGGCTGCTCGCCCGGGTCGGCCTGGAGCCGAAGCGCTTCGCCGGCCGCTACCCGCACGAGATCTCCGGCGGCCAGCGCCAGCGGGTGAACATCGCCCGATCCCTCGCCCTGGAGCCGCGGCTGGTGCTCCTCGACGAGGCGGTCTCGGCGCTGGACAAGTCGGTGGAGGCGCAGGTCCTGAACCTGCTCCTCGACCTCAAGGCCGAGTTCGGCCTGACCTACATCTTCATCAGCCACGACCTCAACGTCGTGCGCTTCATCTCCGACCGGGTCATGGTGATGTATCTTGGCCGGGTCTCCGAGATCGGCCCGTCCGACACGGTGCTCGACGCGCCGGCGCACCCCTACACCGAGGCGCTGCTCGCCTCGATGCCGTCGCTCGATCCCGACAACCGCACCCAGGCGGCGCTGCTCGCGGGCGACCCGCCGAACCCGATCGACCCGCCCGCGGGCTGCCGCTTCCACCCGCGCTGCGCCCTGGCGGAGGACGTCTGCGGCCGGACGGAGCCGCCCCTCGACACGATCCGGCCGCTGCACCGCGTCGCCTGCCTCGCCCGGCAGCCCGGCTCGGGCCACTCCGCGGCCCCCGCGGGCGCGCTGGCAGCATGAGCACCCCGATGTCCGGTTCAGAACCCGCGGTCGCCCTGAAGGACCTGCGCGTCGCCTTCGGCAAGGTCCAGGTCGTCAACGGCGTCGACCTGACCCTGGAGCGCGGCCAGGCGCTGGCGCTCATCGGCGAATCCGGCTCCGGCAAGAGCGTGACCCTGCGGGCGATCCTGCGGCTGTTCCCGGAGGGGCGCAGCCGGATCGAGGGCGGCATCCGGGCCGCCGGCAAGGACGTGCAGGCGCTGACCCGGCGCCAGCTCGCCGATTTCCGCGGCGGCGACGTCTCGATGATCTTCCAGGAGCCGCTGCTCGCCTTCGACCCGGTCTACACGGTCGGCCGGCAGATCACCGAGGCGATCCTGCGGCACGAGACGATCTCCAAGGACGAGGCCCGCAAGCGGGCGCTCGCCCTGTTCGAGCGGGTGCGGATCCCGAGCCCGGAGCGGCGCCTCGACAACTACCCGCACGAGATGTCGGGCGGCATGCGCCAGCGGGCCATGATCGCGCTCGCGCTGGCCTGCCGGCCGCAGGTGCTGCTCGCCGACGAGCCGACGACGGCGCTCGACGCCACGGTGCAGATCCAGGTGCTGCTGCTCCTGCGCGAGCTGCAGCGCGACCTCGGCCTGTCGATCGTGATCGTCACCCACGACCTCGGCGCGGCCGTGGAGGTCGCCGACCGGATCGCCGTGATGTACGCGGGCAAGATCGTCGAGACCGGCACGGCGCATCAGGTGGTGCTGAACCCGCACCACCCCTACACGATCGGCCTGCTGCGCAGCCGGGCGGAAGGGGCGCTCGCCAAGGGCTCGCGGCTCGAGACCATCCCGGGCAGCCCGCCGGATCTCGCGAACCGCCCGCCGGGCTGCCCGTTCGCGCCGCGCTGCTTCCTGGCCGAGGAGCGCTGCCGCCGCGAGATGCCGCCGGTCGCCGAGATCGCGCCCGGCCACCGCGTCGCCTGCTGGCGGACCGAGGAGGCCTCGGCGGCCTACCGGGCCGGGCCGACCCCGGTGCGCGCCGCCGAGCCGGTCCCGGCCTGACCTCGACGCCCCCGCGCCGAGGCATTATCCGGCTCGGCGCGGTCCCGCGGCGGCGGACCGCGTCCGAACCGGCCGCGCGGGCGTCACGATGAGCCAAGTCCTATCCGGGCCAGTCCCGTCCGAGATCCTGCTCGTTCCCCGGGGCGAGGCCGGGCACTTCCTGCCGGCGGCCCTCGGCTGGCTGGGCAAGCGGGTCACCGTCACCACCCAACCCGGCCCGGCGAACCACGTCCTCTGCCTGCCGGTCCTCGATTTCGTGCGCCTCGGCTTCCCGGAGGCGAACGGGCGCCTCGACCTCCTCGAACCGGGGGATGCCGAGAACCTCCGCGCCGGGCGCGCCGCGCTGCTCCTCGACCTCTCGAACGAGGGGCCGGGCCTGCACGCGCCGACCTTCGAGGCACTGCACCGGAACCTCGAAGAACGCGCGATCCCGCGCGAGCGGGTGATCCTGGTCACGCAGAACCGGCTGCTGCGGCTCGACTACGAGCGCCTCTACGGCGAGGGCCTGCGGTTCTGGATCTTCGAGTTCTTCCCGCTCCAGGTCGCCCTCTGGCTGGACGACGCCGCGGGTCCGCGGCTCTTCCCCCAGCATCCCCTCGACCGCACCGGCTACGCGCCCTTCGCCCGCGCCGCCGGCCCGGCCCGGTTCCTCTGCCAGAACGCGGCCCTGCGCTGGCACCGGGTGCTGCTCTACCGCTGGTTCCAGCTCAGCGGGCTGGACCGGGACGGGCTGATCTCCTTCCACGGCATCGGCGAGGACAACCCGAAGGCCGGCGGCATCAACGTCTTCCACGCGCCGCCGGAGATCGAGGCGGCCTTCGGGCCGCTGCTCGCCGATGTCGGCAGCTGGATCCCGCGCCGGGCGCGGCGGATCGATGCCGATCAGGGCACCGACATGGTCATGACCCTGGACACCCGCGCCTACGCGGCGTGCGACCTCACGGTCATCTCGGAGACCGACTTCTTCGAGCCGGGCGTCGAGCGGATCACCGAGAAGTCCCTCAAGGCGGCGGCGACGGGCCTGCCCTTCGTGACGGTGGGCGCGCCGCGCGCCGTGGAGCGGCTGTCCGAGCTGGGCTTCCAGACCTTCGGCGGCCTGATCGACCACCATTACGACCTCGTGCCCGACCCGGCCGAGCGCCTGCCGCTCGTGTTCCGGTCGATCGAGCGCGCCTGGGCCGCGTGCCGGGACGACCGGGCACGCTGGCATCGCCTCGCCCGGGAACAGGCCGAGGCCAACGTGGCCCACGCGCGGCGCGGATTGCTGCCGCAGCTCGAGCGGGTGATGGTCGCGCCGCTGATCGAGCGGCTGAACCGGTTCATGGAGACGGGCGCGATCGTGCACTGAGCGCGTCTCGAGGGTGGCCGTTCGGACGGGGATCCGGCGCACCGCGCAGGGTCTCCGCCAAGCGCCGCACGGCCGGCTCGATCGCCCGCTCCGGCACGGCGGCGTAGCCGAGGAGCAGGCCCGGCTCCGCCGGCCCGGCGTGGTAGGCCGAGAGCGCGACCGCCGAGATCCCCGCGCGCCCGAGCGCCGCCGCGGCGGCCACGTCGCCCAGGGCCGGGCCCCAGGCCGGTCCCGGCCGGGCGATGACGTGCATCCCGCCCTCCATGGCGGCGACCGCCGCGACGTCCCCGGCGTGGCGGCGCGCGGCCTCGATCAGCGCCTCCTGGCGCAGGGCGTAGAGGCGGCGGGTCCGCCGGAGATGACCGGCGAGGTGTCCGTCCTCGATGAAGCGCGCCAGCGCCCACTGGCCGATCCCGGGCGGGGCGGGGCCCGTCTCGGCCAGCGCCTGATTGACGGGTGCCACGAGGCCGCGGGGCAGCACGAGGTAGCTCAGGCCGAGGGCGGGCAGCAGCAGCTTCGAGAAGCTGCCGACGTAGATCACCCGGCCGCCGCGATCGAGGGTGCGCAGGGGTGCGAGCGGGCGCCCGGCATAGCGGTAGGCGCCGTCGTAATCGTCCTCCACGACCCAGCCCGAGACCGCCTCGGCCCAGGCCAGGAGGTCGAGGCGGTTCTCCAGGCTCATGGCGTGCCCGAGGGGGTAATGGTGGGCCGGCGTCACCACCGCGAGCCGCGCGCCGGGCGTCCGCGCGGCGGCCGGGGTCACCGACAGGCCCCCGGGACCGACCGGGACAGGGATCGGGTTCAGGCCCGCGCTGGCGAGGGCCTGCGCGATGCCGGGGAAGCCGGGCTCCTCGACCAGGGCGGCCTCGCCGGGATCCAGGAGCAGCTCGGCGAGCAGGCGCAGGCTCTGGCGGATGCCCGCGGTGACGATGACGTCGTCGGCCTCGCAGGCGACGCCGCGCGCTTGGCCCAGATAGGCGGCGATGGCGCCGCGCAGGGCCGGCGAGCCGCGCGGGTCCGGCCGCTCGGTCGGGCCGTGGCGCCATTCGGCCTGGAGCAGGCGGCCCCAGACCTCGAACGGAAAGGCGTCCTGGGCCGGCCGGCCGAGGGCGAAAGCGTCGGGCACCGCCGGACCCGCCATGTAGCGCCGCGGCGGCGCGGCCACGAGGCGGGTGCCCCGCCGGGACAGGTTCGGGGCCGGCTCGGTGCCCGGCCGCCGGAGCGGACCGGGCGCCGGCAGCGCGTCGTCCGGCAAGGTCGCGGCGACGCGCGTCGCGGAGCCCGGCCGCGCCGTCAGGTAGCCCTCGGCGGTCAGCTGCTCCAGCGCCAGGACGACGGTGCCGCGCGCGCAGCCGAGGTCGGCGGCCAGGACCCGCGAGGCCGGGAGCCGGGCCCCGCGCGGCAGCCGGCGTTCGAGGATCGCCGCGCGCAGAGCCTCCCGGAGCTGGGCGTGCAGTGGCGCCGCGGCCGCGGCGTCGAGGGTCAGCGTCAGGGGCAGGGGAGCCCGGGCCATGCAGCAAATTGGTCCAGTCGCAGTTCGAGAATTGGACCTTTCGCCTGGACCGCCGAACGGTCAAGCACGGGTCCGCACGACCGCCGCAGGACAGGCCCATGTACCAGCCGCCGCATTTCCGGGACGATTCCCGCGCCGCGCAGCACGCGCTGATCCGCGCCAACCCGCTCGGCCTGCTGGTGACCGCCGGGGCGGGTGGCCTGACGGCCAACCCGATCCCGTTCCTGCTGGACGATGCCGGTCCCCACGGGGTGCTGCGGGCGCACCTCGCCCGCGCCAACCCGCAGGGTCAGGATCTCGCCGCGGCGGAAGAGTGCCTGGTCGTGTTCCAGGGGCCTCAGGGCTACGTCACGCCGAGCTGGTACGCGAGCAAGAGCGAGCACGGCCGGGTGGTCCCGACCTGGAACTACGCCACCGTCCACGCCTGGGGCCGGCCGCGGGTGATCGAGGATGCGGACTGGCTCGGGCGCCAGATCGCCGACCTCACCGCTCTGCGTGAGGCGCCCCGGGCCGAGCCGTGGGCGGTCGCGGACGCGCCGGCGCCCTTCGTGGCCGCGCAGGTCCGGGGGATCCTCGGCATCGAGATTCCGATCACGCGGATCGAGGGGAAGTGGAAGATGAGCCAGAACAGGCCCGAGGCCGACCGACACGGGGTCATCGCGGGGCTGCGCGCCGAGGGCGAGGCGGGTCTCGCCGGGCTAGTCGCCGAGCGGAGCGGGCTGTGAGCGCGCGCCTCAACGGCTTCGGCCAGCCCATTGGCCCGGCCTTGCCGGACTGGAGCCCGCGCCCGCGTCCGCCCCGCGCGCCGATGGAGGGCCGGTTCTGCCGGCTGGTACCCCTCGACGCCGCGGCGCACGCGGACGCGCTCTACGCCACCTACAGCGCCGCCCCCGACACGCGCGGCTGGACCTATCTCGGCGACGAGATGCCGGAGAGCGCGGAGGCTTATCGGGCGCGCCTGGCGACGCAGCAGGCGAGCGAGGACCCGCTGTTCCACGCGATCCTGGATCCCGCGAGCGGCGACGCCCTCGGGATCGCCTCGTATCTCCGGATCGATCCCGGCAACGGCGTGATCGAGGTCGGCCACCTCCACTTCGGCCCGCGGCTGCAGCGGGCGCCCGCCGCCACGGAGGCCATGGCGCTGATGATGGCCCGCGCCTTCGACGAGCTCGGCTACCGACGCTACGAGTGGAAATGCGACAGCCTCAACGCCCCGTCCCGGGCGGCGGCGCTGCGGCTCGGCTTCACCTTCGAGGGCATCTTCCGCAACGCCGTGGTGGTGAAGGGCCGCTCCCGCGACACGGCGTGGTTCTCCATCACCGACGCCGAGTGGCCGCGGGTCCGCGCCGGCTTCGCGGCGTGGCTGGACCCGTCGAACTTCGACGGGGCGGGTCGCCAGCGGCGCGGGCTCGCGGACCTGCGCGTCGCCGCGGGCTGAGCCGACTCAGGGGCCGCCGGCCAGGAACGCCTCCGCGCTGCGCAGGCTGAGCGCCATGATGGTCAGGGCCGGGTTCGCCGCGAGCGAACTCGGGAAGGTCGAGCCGTCGCAGATCCACAGGTTGTCGATGTCGAAGCTGCGGCCGTGCGGGTCGACCACGGCGCTCGAGCCGTCGCGGCCCATCCGACAGGTTCCGAGGGTGTGGGCGACGCGCTCCAGCACCCAGATGTCGTCCGCCCCCGCCTCCTCCCAGAGTCCGCGCATGACCTTCGTGGCGTGCGCGTTGAGGCGGTTCTCATTGGTGCTGTAGCCGAAGCTGATCTGGGCCTTGCGCATCCCGTGCGCGTCGGTCTCGTCGGCGAGGGTCAGCACGTTGGCGTCGCAGGGCAGCGTCTCGCCGTTGATGCCGATGCCGGCGAGGTGGTTGTAGCGGTCGAGGTAGTCGAGGAGCGGCTGCCCCCACAGGCCGCGCCCCCGCGCCGCCGAGTTGCCGAAGGTCACCGGCACCACGCCGAGGCTCTGGATCAGGTAGCCGCCCGCGAAGTCGGCGCCGGCGCGGACGAAGTCCTCGGTGATCAGCGAGGACGGGTAGCCCCGGTTCATGCGCACCTCGTGGTCGAAGGTACCCCAGACCTGCGTCGCCACGTGGCCCATGTAGTTGCGCCCGATCTGGCCGCTGGAATTGGCGAGCCCGAGATGGAGCAACAGGCGCGGCGTCTCCACGGCCCCGGCGCAGAGGAAGACCGCGCCGCAGCGCTGCCGCCGCTCCGCGCCGTCCTGCCGGTAGACCACGCCGGTGATCCGGCCGTCGGCGCCGCGCTCCAGGCCGTGGACGAAGGCCTCGGCCCGGATCTCGGCGCCGCGGGCGACCGCGTAGGGCAGGTAGGTCACGTCCATGCTGGCCTTGGCGCCCGTGCGGCAGCCCTGGTGGCAGAAGCCGCAATTGATGCAGGCGTTGCGGCGCGGTCCGTCCTCGGACTGGAAGTCCCGCGAGACCACGGCGGCGGGCGCGTCCGCCCAACGGATGCCGCGGGCCTCGCAGGCCCGGGCCATGATCTGCGCCGGACCGTTGCGCGGGACCGGGGGCAGGGGATAGCGGCGGGCGGCATCCCACGGGTAGCTCTGCGCGCCCGAGACGCCGAGGAACCGCTCGACCCGCTCGTAGAACGGGAGCAGGTCCTCGTAGGTCAGCGGCCAGTCGACACCTTCCCCCGACTCCGTGTGCAGACGCAGGTCGCGGGCGTCGGCCCGGGGCACGAAGGCGCCCCAGTGCAACGTCGAGCCGCCGACGCCGGTGCCGCTGTTGTTCGCCCCGAAGGCTTCCGGAGTCGAGCCGCCGCTCAGCCGCTCCTCGGTCCAGTAGATCTCGTCCGCGAGCGTCTCGTCGAAGGCGAAGCGCTCCGGCGTGAAGTTCGGTCCGGCCTCCAGGGCCACGACCTTCAGCCCCGAAGCGGCGAGGCGCGCGAGGAGCGGCGCGCCGCCCGCGCCGGTCCCCACCACGACCGCGTCGACGACCTCGTCCGCGCGGTAGGTCCGCATCCCCGCGAGGTTCATCGTCCCGCCTCCGTCCGCAGCGCCCGTGGCTCCCAGGGTTCCGGCGCGTCGAGCCCGACGGCGCGGAAGCCCGGCAGGTCGTCGGCGATCTCGCCCGGCCGGTCGCCGCCGGCACCGATGCCCGAGAAGCCGATCCGCGCCAGCGCTGCCGGGTGGCCGAGCCAGAGACGGACCGCGTCGGCACGGAGATCCTCGAACCAGAACCGCATCCGGTCGGCGTCGAGGCGTCCACCGAGGCTCTCCGGGACCTTCAGCCCGGCGCGCTCGCACAGGGTGAGCAGCCCGTCCTGCTCGGCCGCGTCGAGGGCGACGAAGGGGCGGTCCCGGGCGACGCGGGCGGCGGCGTCGAGGGTGCGCAGGGCGGCGCGGTAGGCCTCCGCGTCCGGCGGCAGCGCCGCGAAGCGCCAGCCATCGCCGTCGCCGGATGCCAGCCGCCGGTCGAGGCGGGCGGCCAGATCGAGGTGCGGAACCGGCATCGCGCGGGCGAGGGCGGCCCGCAGGATCGCGAGCTCCACCGCGTCGAGGGCCGCCGGTTGATAGGCGGGATCGTCCGGCGCGGCGCGCGCCGCCAGGGTGCCGCGCAGGCGGCTGTTCACCCGTTCGGAGGCGATCAGCGCCGCGTAGTCCGGCGGGACCGCCGGGCCGGCCTCCACGGACCGGCGTGGCCGGTCGCCGAGATGGGCGCGCAGGTGGTCGGCCAGGGCGGCGGGGCGCTCCAGCGGCAGGAGGTGGCCGACGCCGTCGACGGTGACGAGGTGATGGTGCGCGAGATGGGGCACCGTGAGGGCCCGCTGCGCGTCCGGCCCGAGGTCCGCATCCTCGGAACCGGCCAGGATCAGCGCCGGGGTGCGCAGGATCCCGATGCGGCGGCACCAATCCTCGTTCGCGCCCTCCTCGAGCCACGCCTTCCAGGCGGCGGGCTCGGCCCGCAGGACGTCGGCCACCGCCCGCGCCTCGGTCTCCGGATCCAGGCCGTCGCCCACGTTGGCGCGCACGAAGGCCTCGGCCTCGCGGCGCCGAGTCTCGGGGTCCGCGTCGATCCAGGCGAGCATCTCGGCACGCCGGTCCTCCGGGATCGGCTCCGGGCTCGGCGGCGAGCCGGAGACCAGGATGAGGTCGGTGAGGCCCGTCAGTCCCGCCTCGCCGTCCTCGGCCCGGCGCGCGAGCGCCAGGGCCACCTTGGCCCCCATGCTGTGCCCGGCGATTCCGAACCGCGCCGGTGCCCGCGCGCGGATGGCCTCGGCCACGTGATCGGCCATCGCGGCGACGGAATAGCCCGGCGTGTCCGCGGCGTCGCCGAATCCCGGCAAGTCTACCGGCACGCAAGTCAACGGCGTCCCGTCGAGGGCGCGCGCGAGACGCTCCCAACTTCGGGCACTTCCGCCCAGGAAGTGCAGGCAGAACAGGACTTCGGGTTCAGACATCGCCGAGACATCGCGCGGCGCCACAATGCTTCAAGCGTACGCGACGCCGCATGCGCGAAGTCTTATCCCGGACCCGTTGGCCCAGTCGTGACCGCGTGCGATCAGGAGGGTCGGAGGAGGCGGCGATGGCGGATCTCGAACAGGCCTGGCGCGTGGAGGAGGCCTGCCTCAACGCTTGGCCGAGCCCGCGCGAGCTCCTAGTGCACGGTTATCTGCTGCGCGCCGCCGGAGGCCGCTCGAAGCGGCAGAATTCCGTGAACCCCATGCGCGGCAGCGGCGCGCCCGGACCGGCCGTCGAGGCCGCGCGCGCGATCTACGGACGCCTGGGACAGCGCCCGATCTTCCGCGTGCCGGCGATTGCGCCGCAGATGGAGCCGCTCCTCGCCGGCGGCGATTACACCGTAGTCGACGAGACCTGCACGCTGATCCGCGCCCTCGACGACGTGCCGACCGCGCCCGATCCAACGGTGGCAGTCGCCGCGGCGCCGGGGCCGGACTGGCTGGCCCTGCGCGACGCGGTGAACCGCGCCGATGCCGCGGCCGCGCAGGTGTTCCGCGACACCGTCAACGCCCTGGCCCTGCCGCGGGCCTTCGCGGCCGCCGCGGCCGAGGGCGGCATCGGCGCCATCGCCTTCGGGGTGCTCGATCGCGAGCTGATGGTCATCGAGGCGGTGGCGACGCCCGAACCCCTGCGGGGCCGCGGCCATGCCCGGCGCGCGGTCGGCGCGCTGCTGCGCTGGGGCCGGGCGGAGGGCGCCCGGGCCGCCTGCCTGCAGGTCGTCGCCGCGAACACGCCGGCACGGGCGCTCTACCGCACCCTCGGCTTCGAGCACGAGTTGTACCGCTATCACTATCAGGTCGGCCCGGAGCCTAGCTGAGACGCGGTGGGGGGCTCGGCCCAGTTCCTTCATCCGGCCCCGGCCGTCGTCTCAGGCGTCGAACAGCGATCCCTGCCGCGTCGCGGCAGGGCGCGTGCCGGTCCGCTTGCCCGGCGCCGCCGGTGCGGCCGCGCCGCCGCGACGTCCGGGCTTCGCCGGCCGGGACGGATCGACCGGCAAGGACGGATCGTCCGTCCCGTCGGGCACGGCCGTCACGGTCCCGTCGGCGAATTGCAGGCTGAGACGCTGCGCCGCCGCCGCCGCCGCCGCGCGGCGGACGGGGAGCCCCGCGGCGTCGCGCACCAGCACGTAGCCCCGGTCGAGCACCGCGCGGTAGCTCAGGGAGCCAAGCAGGCCCGCGAGACCGTCGAGCCGGTCGCGGCGTCGCTCGATGCCGCGCGCACCCGCCTGGGCGAGGCGCTCCGACAGCGCGAGCAGCCGGTCGGTTCGGCGCGCCTGCAGCGCCCGGGCCCGTTCCAGGCTGGCCTCGCGCGCGACGACGAGGCGTCGTCCGAGCTGGATCAGGGCCTCGCCCTTGCGCTGGACATCGTTGCGCAGGGCGTGGAGCGGCCGGTGGTCGATCCGCGCCAGCCGCGCGCGTGCGTTGGCGAGGGCCACGTCGGGCGAGCGCCGGGCCATCCGGTCGAGCAGGAGCTGGAGCCGCGCGCGGTGGCGGCTCGCGCCCGCCGCGAGCGCCGGGGCGAGGCGCGCCTCGGCGAGGTCGAGCCGCTGGCGCTTGGCCGCCAGCAGGGCGTCGGCGCTCGGCAAGGCGCGCCCGAGAGCGCGCAGGTCGGAGCGGTCGCGGTCGATCCGGCGCCCGACCGCTCCCCTGCCGCGGGCCGCCAGGTCCGCCACCGTGGCGATCAGGTCGGCGCGGACCGGCACCGCCATCTCGGCGGCGCCCGTCGGGGTCGGCGCGCGGCGATCCGAGACGTAGTCGATCAGCGTGGTGTCGGTCTCGTGCCCCACCGCCGAGATCAGCGGGATCGCGCTCGCGAAGGCGGCGCGGACGACGCACTCCTCGTTGAAGGCCCAGAGATCCTCGATGGAGCCGCCGCCGCGGGCCACGATGAGCACGTCCGGGCGCGGGATCGGGCCCCCGGCCGGGAGGGCGTTGAAGCCGCGGATCGCGGCCGCGACCTCCTCGGCCGCGCCGTCGCCCTGAACCCGCACCGGCCAGACCAGGACCGGCCGGGGGAAGCGGTCCTCCAGCCGGTGGAGGATGTCGCGGATCACCGCCCCGGTCGGCGAGGTGACGACGCCGACCACCCGCGGCAGGTAGGGGATCGGCCGCTTGTGGTCCGGGGCGAAGAGACCCTCGGCGGCGAGCTGCTTCTTGCGCTCCTCCAGGAGCGCCATCCAGGCGCCGAGCCCGGCAGGCTCCAGGCTCTCGATGACGATCTGGTACGAGGACTTGCCCGCGAAGGTCGTGATACGGCCGGTGGCGACGACCTCCAGACCCTCCTGAGGTCTCTGGCGAAGTCGTCCGAACACGCCCTTCCAGACCACCGCGTCGATCCGCGCCTGCCCGTCCTTCAGGGAGAAGTAGGCGTGGCCCGAGCCGTGCTGGCCGCGATACCCCGAGATCTCGCCGCGCAGGCGGACGTGCCCGAAGGCGTCCTCGAGGGTGCGCTTCAGGGCGCCCGCGAGCTCGCCCACCGACCATTCCGGCTGGTTCGCGTTGAGCACGCTGGTCGGCGGGATGTCCGCCGCGGGCTGGGCTGCGGGGCGCGGGGGCGGCACGAGGGGCATGGCCGGACGCTAGGGGGCTCCGGCGGGACAGTCAAAGGGCCGCTGTGGAGACGGGCTCGTGCGCGTCCCGAGCCGGGCTGGCCGCGACAGCGGCGCCGTCTGTCCTATCGGAGGGTTCCGCCGCCTACTCCACGGCGAGCTCGCGCGGCCGGTCGGAGATCGCCACCGGCGGGACCAGCAGCGACAGGAGCAGGGTCAGCACCGCCACGGCGAACACCGTCCAGAACGTGCCGTGCAGCGCGTGCTGCAGGCCGCCCCGGATCGCCTCCCCGCCGGCCCCGAGGCTTGCCGGATCGTCGAGCAGGCGGCGGAGCTGATCGGAATTCACCGCCGGGCCGCTCGACGGATTGGCGAGCCGGTAATTCAGCACGGCCCCGAGGACGGTCGCGCCGAGCGTCGAGCCGAGGTTGCGCGAGAAGATGTTCGAGGCCGTCGCCGCCCCGCGCTGCGCCCAGGCGACGCTGTCCTGGATGATCACGATGGCGGCGGTGGACAGGAAGCCCATGCCGAGCCCCATCACGACCGAGCCGCAGGCCGCCACCACCGGGGAGGTGTCCGTTCCGAGCGCCACGAAGGCGACCGCGCCGAGGGGCAGGAGCGTCGCGCCGACCAGCAGGATGGGGCGCAGGCCGAACCGGACGAAGCTGCGCGCCGCCGTGGTGGCGCCGATCGGCCAGCCGAGCACCATCAGGGTCAGGGTCAGGCCGGCGATCAGGGGCGATTGCCGCAGCACGCCCTGCACGTACATCGGCAGGAACGCCGTGAGCCCGATCACCGTCATGCCGGAGAGGAGCGTCGCGGTGTTGGCGGTGGCGATGGGGCGCTGCATCCACAGGCGGATGTCGAGCATCGGGTCCGGCGCGCGCCGCTCCTGGACGACGAACAGGAGCGCGGCCACCACGAAGGCCAGCGCCGGCCACAGGGCGGCCTCGGCCGACTCGCCCGCCTCGGTCAGCGCGATCATCAGCGCCGCGATGGCGGCGGTGAACAGGGCCGCGCCGATCGCGTCGATCTGGCGAGGGCGGCGCTCGACGCCCTCGTGGAGGAAGCGCAGGAACAGGCCGGCCGCGATCACGCCGACCGGCAGGTTGATCCAGAAGATCCAGGGCCAGCTCAGGTGACCGATGATCAGGCCGCCGACCAGCGGGCCGGCCACCGAGGAGATGCCCCAGACGCTGGCGAGATAGCCCTGGACCCGGCCGCGTTCCCGCGCCGCGTACAGGTCGCCGACGACGGTCAGGCTCACCGGCTGGATCGCCCCGGCGCCGACGCCCTGGATGAGGCGGAACAGGATCAGCGAGGGCATGGACCACGCGAGCCCGCACAGGAGTGAGCCCGCCAGGAACACCGCGATGCCGAACAGCAGCACCGGCCGACGCCCGTACAGGTCCGAGAGCTTGCCGAACACCACCGTGGTGGCCGTCTGGGTCAGCAGGAAGGAGGCGAACACCCAGGCGTAGAGGTGGAGGTCGCCGAGCTGGCCGGCGATCTGCGGCATCGCCGTCGAGACGATCGTCGCCTCGATGGCGATCATGAACATCGCCGCCATCACCGCGGCGAGGACCAGCGGGCGGCGCGTCTCTGAGGGCGTGGGCATCGCGCCGGTCTAGGCCCGCCGCGCCTGCCTACCTAGCGTTGAACACGGCATCCGGCTCCTCCGCGGCGAGATCCGTGCGCGAGCGCACATACCCGGGGCGCGGGCTCCGCGTCGGACGCATGGATGAGGCGCCGCGATGCGATCCGTGCATACATAATCCGCGATGGCCCGAACCCGCCGATCACGCCTCGGAATCGGCGTCGAGGTCGCGCCCGCGCGTCTCGGGCAGCAGGACAGCCGCGATCGTCCCGACGAGGCTGAACGCGGCGAGGTAGTAGGCCGGCGCGAGCCGGTCGCCGGTCGCGGCGATCAGCCAGTTCACCACGTAGTTGGTGCTGCCGCCGAACACCGAGACGGAGACCGCGTAGACGATCGACAATCCGGCGCTGCGCACCGCCCGGGGCAGGGCCTCGGGGATGCCGACGATCACCGCCGCGGCGTTGATGGACGACAGGGCCGAGAGCAGGAAGGTGACCGCGTAGACGCTGGCGGCGCTCGGCGCCCGCACCACCCAGGCGAAGGCCGGGATCGCCAGGATCAGGATCAGCGCCCGCGGCCAGATCATCACCGGTCGCCGCCCGTACCGGTCGGCCAGCCAGCCGCCGAGCAGCGGGAAGATCACCGAGGCGAGCCCGAGCGCGATCGGCACCGCCGTGGCGGCGGTCTCGCTCAGGCCGAGGGTTGCGCCGGCGAAGACCGGCATGTTGGTGCCGACCGCGTTCGACACGGTCGAGGCCGCGATGACCAGGAAGGTCAGGCCCAGCAGGCGGCCGTGCTCGCGCAGGAGCCGGCCGACCACCGCCGTCGTCGAGGCCGCCGCGTGCAGATCCTCCTCGGCGCCGGCCGTCTCGGGCAGGTGACTGCGGATGACGAGGCCGACCGGCACGACGCACAGGCCGAGGGCGAACATCAGCCGCCAGCCCCACTGCGCCATCGCCTGATCGCCGACCGCGAGCGCCAGGGCGGTCGCGACGATCCCGGCGAACAGGGCCGCGCAGCCCTGGCTCGCGATCTGCCAGCTCGTCACGAAGCCGCGCCGGTCCGGGGGCGCGGCTTCCAGCAGGAAGGCCGTCGAGGGGCCGACCTCGCCGCCGAGGGCGAGACCCTGCACGAGGCGGCCGGCAATGACGATGACCTGCGCCCAGCCGCCGATCGTCGCGTAGGAGGGGCAGGCGGCCAGCATGACCATGCCGACCGCCATCAGCGCGATGGTGATCAGCATCGCGGGCTTGCGGCCGGCCCGGTCCGCGAAAGCGCCGATCAGCACGCCGCCGATGGGCCGCATGACGTAGCCGATGCCGAACAGGGCGAGCGATGCCAGCAGGCTGTGGGTCGGGTCGTTCGCCGGGAAGAAGGCTTCGCCGATCGGCTTGGCGAAGAAGGCGTAGACGGTGAAATCGTAGAACTCGAGGGCGTTGCCCAGGACGACTGCCCCGACCGACTTGCGGTCGAGGGCAGGATGATGCGCGCCGGGATGCGGTGCGGTCCGGGCGTCCATCAGCGGGACGATCCGTCGACCGGGTGCTTGGCGAGACCGCCGGAGACAGGCGTCTCGCCCTCAGCCAGCGCCTCGTCGTAGCCGGACAACCAGAGCGTGCGCGCCTCCGTCCGCTCCGCGTAGGGGCATGCTTCCCGGGCCAGCCCCTTGGCGGGCGCGGCCCGGCCGAGGGCGCGGGCATCGAGGTCGTTCGGTGGCGTATCCATGCGGGCGCAGCTCCGTTCCGGTTGGCTGCGGCGCGATGTAGGGCGCGGAACGCGCGCGTCGCCGATCTCAGTGACGCGTCGGGGTCCCGTCCGCGAGCAGCGCCACGGCCTCGCTGAACGGGAATTCCAGCACGACCTCGCCGTCGGCGTCCGTGACCACGAGGCACGCGGTCATCAGCCGGGCCTGATCCTGCGGGTGGCGCAGGGCGGCGCGGATCGTCTCCCGCGCCGCCTCCCAGGCCGCGTCCGGATCCCGCAGCTCGATCCCGGTCGGATCGGAGATGACGTCCTCGCCGATCTGCGTGTGGAAGAAGTAGCGCGGCATGGCCTTCACCGGTTGCAGGGGCGCCACGTGGAGCGGAGCGACCCGCTACAGGTGGTGACGGCCGCGCGACGGACCAGCCCTCGGCGCAACCCGCCCCGTCGGCCCTCAGCCGTTCGCGGCCCGCGCCTCCGGCGCGGTCGGGACCGGGCGGAGCGACCGGACCTGGCCGGTGACGCCGCCCGCGCGATGCTGCTTCTCCATCGCCATCAGCGGCCGCAATTCGGGCTCGGCGAAGTCGAGGAGCTTGGCGTTGCGCCAGCGCGGCTTGCCGGACCCGCGGCCGAACCAGCGAGGGCGCTCCTCCTCGACCAGGAGTACCAGCCGTCCCGTCCAGGTCTTCCGGAACCAGAAACGCCCCGTCAGAGACATCGTCCCATCCTCGCCGTCGAGCCGCCCCCGGTCTGGCCGCCTCAATAGCGAACTTGGCCGTTCGCGTACTGATGAAGACGCGGGCGAACCGGCGCACTACCGATATCCACAGCCCCGCGCGAGGGCCACGGCCGTCCTCAGTGCGCGATGTGCCGGACCGACAGCGCCAGCACGACGAGCCAGACGAGGCCCGAGAGACCGAACACGAACCCGCGGAGAATCGCCGTCTCGAGTGCGGCGTGCGCGGAGTGCGGCTCCCGCGCCCGGAGCGCACCGTCTTGCCGCGAAGGCTTCGGACGCGCCCGGACCGGGCGCAGCTTCGGCGCGGCGAGCAGGCGCGTCAGGCTGTCGGGGAGCGGTCTGGGGTCGGGCTGCACGGCAGCCGCGAGCCTAACGGGTCACGCGCCCGCGCGACAAGCCGCGCGGGGCATGAGCAGGTCCACGGTAGCGGACCGATTTCTCGCGTACCGACCCCATGCTACAGCTCGATCCCGGGGCGGCTCGATCCCGGGGCGGCCAGTCAGCCCGTCGGTCCGCGCGCATGTCCCTGCCACCTGTTCTGATCACCGGCGTCGCCGGCTTCATCGGGAACCAGCTCGCCCTGCGCCTCCTCGAGGCCGGCCGGCCGGTGGTCGGCCTGGACAGCGTCAACGCCTACTACGACGTGCGGCTCAAGGAAGCCCGTCTGCAGCGCCTCGCGGGCTTCCCGGGCTACAGCTTCGCGCGCCTCGACCTCGCCGACCGCGACGGGCTCGACGCGCTGTTCCGCCGCCACGCGTTCCGCACGGTGATCCATCTCGCCGCCCAAGCCGGCGTCCGCTACTCGCTCACCGATCCGCACGCCTACGCGGCGAGCAACCTCGTCGGCTTCCTGAACATCCTCGAGGCCTGCCGCCACGGCGGTGTGGGGCACCTGCTCTACGCCTCCTCCAGTTCCGTCTACGGCGGCGTCACGGCGATGCCGTTCTCGGTGCACCAGAACGTCGACCATCCGCTCAGCCTCTACGCCGCGACCAAGAAGGCGAACGAGCTGATGGCGCACAGCTACAGCCACCTCTACGGCCTGCCGACCACGGGTCTGCGCTTCTTCACCGTCTACGGTCCCTGGGGTCGGCCGGACATGGCGCTGTACCTGTTCACCCGCGCCATCCTGGCGGGCGAGCCGATCCGCGTGTTCAACGAGGGGCGGATGCTCCGGGACTTCACCTACATCGACGACATCGTCGCGGGGATCCAGGCGCTGGCGGAACGGCCGGCCGCGCCGGACCCCGCGTGGAGCGGCGCGGCGCCGGATCCCGGAACGAGCTCCGCGCCCTACCGGATCTACAACATCGGCAACAACGAGCCGGTGGCACTCCTGGAGATGATCACCCTCCTCGAGGACGCGCTGGGCCGGAAAGCAGAGAAGATCCTTCTGCCGATGCAGCCCGGCGACGTTCCCGCGACCTACGCCGACATCGACGATCTCGTGCGGGATGCCGGCTTCCGGCCCGCCACACCGCTGAAGACGGGGATCGGGCACTTCGTCGACTGGTACCGGACCTATCACGGGGCCTGAGAGAGCGGCGCCGCGGCCGTCCCGCGGAGCCAATCCGATCACGCGGTGTTGAGGGAAGCGGCGACCTGGAACGGCCGCAGATCGGCCCGTGGCCGACGACCATCCCAGACTAGGCCGTTGCGCCCGCCGGGCAGATTCATTTAGAGCTGTTCCAGGCAGCCACGCTCTGCCCGCATCGCTGCCGCAGCGGCGGCCAACAGGAGGAAATCCATGCGTTCACTCGTTTTCGGCGCCGTCCTTGCCGTCGTCATGCCCCTCGCCGCGCAGGCCCAGGAGGCCGGTGACGCCGCCGCCGGCGAGAAGGCGTTCGCCCCCTGCAAGGCGTGCCACAACTTCCAGAAGAACGGCGTGGGCCCCGACCTGAAGGGCGTCGTCGGCCGCAAGGCGGGCACCTACGAGGGCTACAACTACTCGGCCGCCCTGAAGAACTCGGGCATCACCTGGGACGAGGCCAACCTGCACGAGTGGCTGAAGAACCCGAAGGCGAAGGTGCCCGGCACCAAGATGATCTTCCAGGGCTACCCCGACGACAAGAAGATCAACGACGTCATCGCCTACCTCAAGACGCAGTCCTGAGGCGCAGGCTCGCGCGCAGACGGGAGCGGCCACCCGGCCGCTCCCGGCCAGGCGCGCCGGCCTCAATCAGGCATGAGCCCGGCCTGCAGGCTCAGCCTGAGGGTGACGAGATCGTGAAGCAGATCCTTGCGGCCCTGGATATCGAGGCCGGTCATGCCGCCCGCCTCGTCGGGAAGGCAGGCGAGCTCGTCGCGCAAGGCCTCGCCGGCGGCGGTGAGGAAGATACTGACCTGACGCTCGTCGACCCGGTCGCGGGCGCGGCGCACCCGCCCGGAGGCTTCCAGGCGCTTCAGGAGCGGTGTCAGCGTCCCAGAGTCCAGGAACAGGCGGTTCCCGATCTCCTTGACCGACAATCCGTCCTGCTCCCACAAAACCAGCAGGACGAGGTATTGCGGATACGTCAGTTCGTGGCGCCCGAGAAGGTTGCGGTAGGCGCGGCCGAAGGCGTGAGCGGCGGCGTAGACCGCGAAGCACAGCTGGTTGTCGAGGCGCTGCCGCTCCTGCTGGGAAAGCTGGTCGGCACGCGTGTGCCCCGCCCGGTCCGGCTCGATGCCGACCTGCGAGGCCGTGGGGCCTGACATAGGAAAACTCTCTCTGGTAAAGACGGGCTCGCGTACCGGTATGGCGAGGGGGTACTCTTAGGCAGTTCGCTAAACCTATACAATTGGGGCGACCCACCAGGAGTTGCCAGGCGTTCCGCGCGGGACCGCTCAGCGATCCATCAGCGGATGCAGATCGCGGACCATCGCCTTCAGGCGCTCGTCGAGCACGTGCGTGTAGATCTGCGTCGTCGAGATGTCGGCATGGCCGAGAAGCTCTTGGACGATGCGCAGATCGGCGCCGTTCTGCAGGAGGTGACTGGCGAAGGCGTGGCGGAGCACGTGGGGGCTCACGCGGTCCGGGTGGAGACCGGCCGCCGCGGCCAGCACCTTGAGATCGCGGGCGAAGGCCTGCCGGGTGAGATAGCCGCTGTCGCTGTCGGCGGGAAACAGCCACGGGGAATCCTCCGGCACGGCCGGAAGATGCGCCGCCATGGCGGCGCGGGCCGCCTCGGTCAGGGGCACGAGGCGCTCGCGGCCGCCCTTGCCCCTGACGATCAGGTAGCGCTCGCGACTCGCGCCCGCCGTGCGGGGCAGGGCGACCAGTTCCGAGACGCGCAGGCCCGTGGCGTAGAGCAGCTCGAGCAGGCACACCATCCGGCGCGCCCGGCGGGCCGGGCCCGGGGGCTGGTCGGCGCCGGCGGCGGCCTGCGCCGTGGCGAGCAGCCGGTCGACCTCCGCGATCGACAGCACCTTGGGGAGCGCGCGCCCCCGGCGCGGACCGGACACCGCGACGCTCGGATCGCTCTCGGCACCGCCCTCGGCGTACAGGAACTTGTGGAAACCGCGGACGCAGGACAGGCGCCGCGCCGCCGAGGACGCCTTCAGGCCCCGCGTCTCGAGGTCGATGAGGAAGGCTCGCAGCGTGCCGGCATCCACGTCGCCGAGCGCCGTGCCCGAGCGCGCGAGATAACCGAGGTAGTCGTCGAGGTCCCGCCGGTAGGCGCTCAGGGTATTGAGGCCGGCCCCGCGCTCGGCGGCCAGCATGTCGAGGTACTCGGCGACCTCGGGACGGGGTGCCCGGGCGGCGTCGCCGCCGCTCTCCGCCCCGCTCAACGGTTGCCCGGCTGCAGCTTCGAGGCGGGGATGGTCACGCTCATCTCCCGCGGCGTCGGCTGGACGAAATGCGCGAGCGCGAACATGGCCGCGTAGACCAGACCCGCCAGGATCGCGAGGGTGGCAAAGAAACGGAACAGGGTCGGCACGTCGGTCGAACCTCGGGCAGACGGGCGCTGGCGGCGGAGAGGGGGCGGGCGAAGGCCTTCTGCGAGCCGCCGCCGGTGCCCGGGTTCGACCACGTGAACAAGGCGCTGACAAGGCCCGCGACGACACAGCGATGCGTTTCGCAGGCCGCTTGAATCGCGCTAAGAGCCTGCCGCAGGATGTGTGGCTGCCCGGGCGACAGGCGCGCGGGGGCCGGTGGAGAGGCGGGGACGCCGCACGGATGCGATGCAGGAGCCGATGCAGGAGGCCATGAGCGGGGAGGAGGCGGGGGAACCGATCGAGGCGCGTCTGCGCCGCGCGCTCGGCCTGCGCTCGATCGTGCTCGTCGGCCTCATGGGGGCGGGCAAGAGCACCGTCGGCCGGCGCCTGGCGAGCCGCCTCGGGCTGATCTTCAAGGATGCCGATATCGAGATCGAGGCCGCGGCCGGCCTGACGATCCCCGACATCTTCGCGATCTACGGCGAGCCGAGCTTCCGCGACGGCGAGGAGCGGGTGATCTCGCGCCTGCTGCGGGCCGGCCCGCTGGTCCTGGCGACCGGCGGGGGCGCCTACCTGCGCGAGGCCACCCGCGCGCGCATCGCGGAATCGGCGGTCTCCGTCTGGCTGAAGGCCGATCTGGACGTGCTGATGCGGCGCGTGCGCAAGCGCGGCAACCGTCCGCTGCTGCAGACCGAGGATCCGGAGGCGACGATGCGGGACCTGATGGCCGTGCGCCACCCGGTCTACGCCGTCGCCGACGTGATGGTCATCTCGCGGGAGGTGTCGCACGACCGGGTCGTCCAGGACGTGCTGGAGGCGCTGGATGCCCATCTCAGCGGCGAAGGATCCATCCCCGTAGCCGCCCAGTGAGACCCGAGCGAACCGACCCATGACCGAGCCCCGTCCGGACCTCCTGACCGTCCACGTGCCCCTCGACGCCGGCCGCGCCTACGACATCCAGATCGGGCGGGGGCTGATCGACACGGCCGGCCCCGCCGTCGCCGCGCTCGGGGGCCGCCGGGCGGCGATCGTGACGGACGCGACGGTGGGCGCGCTCTACGCCGCGCGGCTGCGGACGAGCCTGGAGCGCGCCGGCCTTCAGGCGGGCGTGGTGACGGTGGCGCCGGGCGAGGCCTCCAAATCCTACGCGGGCTACGCGGAGGTCTGTGACGGGCTCCTGGCCCTGAAGGTCGAGCGCGGCGACCTCGTCGTGGCGCTGGGCGGCGGCGTGGTCGGCGACCTCGCGGGCTTCGCGGCCGCCACTCTTCGGCGGGGCGTGCGCTTCGTGCAGGTGCCGACGAGCCTGCTCGCACAGGTCGATTCCTCGGTCGGCGGCAAGACCGGGATCAACGCGCCGCTGGGCAAGAACCTGATCGGCGCGTTCCACCAGCCGCGCCTCGTCCTGGCCGACACGGCGGCGCTCGACACGCTGTTCGAGCGCGAGATGCGCGCCGGCTACGCCGAGGTCGCCAAGTACGGGCTGATCGCCGATCCGGGTTTCTTCGACTGGTGCGAGGCGAACTGGCGCGGGATCTTCGCGGGCGGCCCGGAGCGCGAGCAGGCGGTCGCGTCCTGCTGCCGGGCCAAGGCCGCGGTGGTGACCCGGGACGAGCGGGAGGACGGCGAGCGTGCGCTGCTCAATCTCGGGCACACCTTCGGCCACGCCCTGGAGCGCCTGACCGGCTACGATTCTGCCCGATTGGTCCACGGCGAGGGCGTGGCGATCGGGATGGCCCTCGCCTTCCGCTTCTCGGCCCGGCTCGGGCTCTGCGCCGGCCAGGATGCCGGCCGCGTCGCCAACCACCTCGCGCTCGCCGGCCTGCCGACCCGTCTGCAGGCCGTCCCGGGCGGGTGCGGCGACGTCGAGGCGCTCCTCGACGCGATGACCCAGGACAAGAAGGTCCGCGACGGCGCGCTGACCTTCATCCTCGCGCGGGGGATCGGCCAGAGCTTCATCGCCCCCGGCGTGGACCGCGCGGAGGTGGCGGCATTCCTGCGGGACGAATTGGCGGCGGACCGGGCCGTCTGACGCCCGCGAGGGCGGGCTGTGGCCTTGCCTAACGCGGGCCGGGCCGCTATGAGCCTGCCACGTCCGGCGCCGGACACCGCGCGTCGCTGACGGTCCCGTTGGGGGCCAGGGCCGCAATAGCTCAGCTGGTAGAGCACCTCATTCGTAATGAGGGGGTCGGGGGTTCGAATCCCTCTTGCGGCACCACTTTCCTCGATAACCGAATCCTCCTCCTGGAAGGTCTGGCGCGGCCGGACCTCCGTTCGACGACCCGCGCCGGCACGAGCCCGCGAAGCCCTGTCGCGGGTCGCCCTCACGCCATGGCCAGCACGGCCGCGATCACCGCCACGCCGACCGCGAGCCACGCCGCGTAGTCGCCGATCAAGCCACTGTGGAGCACTTCCAGCGCGCGGGTCGGCGCCGATTGCGAGGCGCTGACTGGCCGGACCACCGATGCGGGCAGGTGCCTCCGGAACAGGCCGTAGCCCGCGCCGGCGAGGGCGGCGGCGAGCGAGGCCCAGGGAAGCCAGACCGGCCCCTCCGCCAGCGCGACCACGGCCGGCCGATGCATGAAGGCCGACGCCGCCCGCGGGAGGGCGTGCTCGATAAGGCCAGCCGGCAGACCGATATCGAGGGCGAGGAGGAGGCAGCACGGCGCCAGCATCAGCCAGAGCGGCCGGTTGGCCTTCTCACGCTCGTCCTCGCTCGGGGCCCCGGCCTCGTCACCGGGATCGGGCCCGAGCCCGAGGAAGATTCGGCCCGCGGCCCGCAGCACCGCGGCCCCGGTCAGCGCCGCACCGATGGCGCCGGCCGCCAGGGCGATCCCGTGGCCCTGCTGCGCCAGCGCACCCTGAACGAGGCGCGTGCCCTGGTCGAGCACCCCGAGGGGCAGGCCGCAGAGCAGCAGCCCGGCCAGAGCCATGGCGACCCCGGCGGGCCAGATCCCCCGCCCGAGGCCGCGCAGGGCGATCTCGTCGATGCTGGCCTGGGTGGCGAGCAGGATGCCGGCGATCATGAACAGGGCCCCCTTCACCAGCCCGTGCCCCACCACGTAGACGAGCATCCCGCCGGTCCCGTCCACCGTGAGGGCGCCGAGACCGGTGAGCATGATCCCGGCATGCGAGATCGTCGAGAAGGCGAGCATGCGCTTGAGGTGCCGCTGCAGCAGCGCCATCCAGCCACCCAGGAGGGCGGTGAAGCTGCCGAGGCCGATGAGGAGGGCCGGCAGGGCTTGCTGGACCTGATCGGAGCCGCCGAACACGACGGCGCTCACCTTCGCGAGGCCGAACAGCCCGAGCGAGACCATCGATCCGGAGAAGATCACCGAGACCGGGCTCGGCGCCACCGCGTGGGCGTCGGCGAGCCAGAACTGGAACGGCACGATCGCGCCCTTGATCATCAGGGCGGTCGCCACGAGGCAGAATGCCCCGGCCACCACCGGATCCCGGCCGCCCCGCGCCACCGCGGCCGCGATGCCCTCGAAGTCGAGCGTGCCGGTCTGGGCGTAGATCAGCCCGATGCCGCCGAGCATCAGGAAGCCCGCGAGGCTGTTGACCACCGTGAAGTTGATGGCGCCCGCCAGCGACGATTCCGCCAGATGGTAGGCCGTGAGCGCGAAGGCGGCGACGCTCATCACCTCGAACCACACGAACAGATTGAACATGTCGCGGGTGAAGCAGAACCCGACCATGGCGGCCAGGAACAGCAGCATCAGGATGTGGAAGTGGCCGTGGGTGCGGTCGAAGAAACCCCAGGCGAACACGAAGGTCAGCGCGTAGAGCAGCCCGATGAAGGCCGCGACCCAAGCGCTGGCCTCGTCCACGGAGAAGCCGATGCCGAGATGGACGCCGTCGCGCGGCGCCCAGCCGCCGAACCAGTAGACCAGAGGCTCGCCGGCGGCGTGGGTGGCGATGACACCGCAGAGCGCCGCGACGGTGAGAGCCGACAGCGTCGCCAGGATGTCGGGGAGGCGGCCGGGCAGGAGGTGCGCGGTGGCCAGCATCGCCGCGCAGATCACGAGCGGTATGGCGACGGGCAGGGGCAGGAGGGCGGCCGGGAAGGCGGTCACGGCGCGCTTCGCTCCGCCCCGCGCACCCGGCTCGATTCCGGGTCGCGCCCGGACTTGCCGCCCGCGCGCATCGGCCGGAGCTTCTCCGGGTCCAGGCTGCCGCCGCGCTTGTAGGCCTGGATGGTCAGGACGAGGAGGAGGGCGGTCAGCGTCGCGCCGACCACGATGTCGGTGAGCACCAGCGCCTGCATCACCGGGTCGACGGCGGGCGTTCCCGGCGGGTGATCGTAGAAGATCGGCGCGATGCTGCCCCAGCGATAGCCGAGGCCGAGCAGGAGCACGTAGGTCGCCGACTGGCAGACGCCGAGGCAGCCCACGAGGTGGATGAAGTTGCGGCTCGTGGCGATGCCGTAGAGGCCGATCCCGAACAGCCACGCGGCGACCGCGTAGGGCAGGAAACTGGTGACCGCACTCACGCCGATTCCTCCCCCGGCTCCTCGGGCGCGTCGGCCTCGCGGGTCTCCTCCATGAATTCCAGGAAGAGCTGCGTGAAGCCGCCCGTCACCGCCAGGGCGACGCCGAGGTTCTCGATCAGCATCAGCCCCCCCGAGAACAGGTCGCGGAAGGTGCCGAGCGGCAGGATGTTCTGCATGAAGGCGGCGCCGGTGAGCATCGGCGCCAGCCCGCACAGGGCGAAGAGCAGCGCGCCACCGCCTTCCAGGGCGTCGAGCCAGTGGCTGCGGATGGCGTCGCGCCAGCCGGCATAGCCCTCGCCGAGGTAGATCAGCAGGGTCCCGGAGGCGAGGATGACGCCGCCCTGGAAGCCGCCGCCGGGCGTGACCGTCGCGTGCAGCACGACGTAGAGGCCGAACAGCGCGGTGAGCGGGCCGGCGATGCGGCAAGCGAGCACCACGGCCTCGGAGCGCGGGATCACGGCCCGGCCGGGCCGGCGCATGGCGCGCTCGGTCGTGCCCTCGCCGCGCCTCCCGCGCAGCAGCACCACTGTCCCGGTGATCGCGGCGAGCAGCATGAACTCCTCGCCGAGGGTGTCGAGGCCGCGAAGGTCGAAGTTGATGGCACTGACCATGTTGGCGACGTGCCGGGCTTCCGGCGTGATCGCGTTGATGCGCGCGCCGTACTGGGCGATCGTCGACCCGAAGGGCGGCAGGCCGGCGATCACCTCGGCCGCGCCGGGAAGGAGGACGAGGCCCGCGAGGGCCAGGAGCGCGACGCGGACGCGCGGGTTCACGATTCCTCCTCGGGCGGCTGCGCCCGTACGGCCATCAGAGCCACGAGGAAGAGGAGCGGCACCGCCGCCGAGCCCACCGCCAGCTCCGAGAGCGCGACGTCGGGGGCCTGGAGGGCGTCGAACAGGATCGCCAGGACGAGCCCGTTGACCGCGATGGCGAAGACCTGCCGCGCGGGGTCGCGCACCAGAACCACGGCGGTGCCGGAGATCGCGGTGAACAGGAAGAGCAGCGGCAGGATCACCGTCATGCCGAGCGGCCCTCGCGCATCAGCACGGCCCGGCCGGAGACGTGCGACAGGACCGCCGCCCAGGCGAGGAACACGACCATCATCACCAGGATCTTGAGCGAGCGCCCGGAGACGCCGTCGGCCAGGAAGGCCGCCACCGTCACGAGGATCGAGGCCGCGACGTTCAGGAACGCGAGGGCGTGCATCCGGTCGAGCGCCCGGGGCAGACGCCAGAGGGCGAGGGCCGCGAGCCACGCGGCCGCCACGGCGAGGGCCAGGACGGAGCCGATCACGACGCTCATATCCAGCGCTCCAGGAAGACCGCGAGCAGCATCGTGCCGGGCAGGTTGAGCAGGACCAGGGTGAGGGCCAGATCGGTGATGGACGCTTGATCGGTGGCGAAGGCCATGAGCGTCAGGATCAGCACCGTGACGCTTCCGGCGAGCTGGTAGGCGGCGAAACGCTGGCCGGGCCGGCCCCGCCACGCGAGCGCCGCGGCCACGGCGAGCGGCGGCAGCAGCGCCATGATGGCGACCGTCCAGACGCTCATCGCGCCTCCTCCAGGCCGTGCGTCACCACTGTTCCGTGCGCGCGGTCGAGGGTGAGCACGTAGCTGTCGGGGGCGAGCGATGCGGCCAGCAGTCCGACGGCCCGCGCGGCCGGCGCCGTTTCACCGTCCGGCGTGGCCCAGGCGATCTCGACGGCGCTCCGCTCCCGTATCGCGCCGCCGCCGGCGCGCCCGACGACGGCGCGGAGGAGGTGAAGCCCGACGCGGGCGGTCCGGCGCGGCACGGCGCGGATGGCCGGACCGAGTGGACGGAGCGACGCAGAGTCGAAACGGAAGCGCAGCCCGCCGCGCCGTGCGACGCCCCACCACCAGAGCGTGCCGAGGCTGGCGCAGCCGACCGCGGCCATCCCTTCGTTCAGGCTCACCGAGCCGGCGAAGACCATGTAGGTGAGGGCGAGCACGATCCAGATCGCGGCGCCGTCGCGCCGTGAGCGCTTCCTGATCCCGCTGATCGGTCCTGCCCGCATCGATCCTGACCGGCGCGCCCCGCGGAAGCGTGACCATGCGCATGTCCGACCAAACGTGGCCGCGGGCTTCGGCGTTCCCGGAACCCGGAGACACGGTTCCGTGTAGGGCGATGAGGGATGGGAGTGCCCATGAAAGCTGAGATCCTCACTGTCCGCTTCGTCCACGAGGGCTGGAGCCGCTTCGGGATCGCGCGGGTGCGCCTCGCCGACGGCGCCGTCGTCGAGCGCGAGATCGAGGACCACGGCAACTCGGTCGGGATCCTGCCCTACGACCCGGAGCGGAAGGTCGCGACCCTCGTGCGCGAGCTGCGGGTGCCGCCGCTGTTCGCGGCCGGCGAGCAGGTCCAGCTGGAGGCCCCGGCCGGACTGATCGACGGCGGCGGCCCGGAGGAGAATGCCCGCCGGGAGGCGATGGAGGAGGTGGGGCTGCGCCTGCAAACGCTCGAGTTCGTCGGCGCCACCTATTCCTGCGCCAGCCTGACGACCGAGAAGATCCACCTCTACCTCGCGCCCTACGGCCGGGCGGATCGCGCGGAGTCGGGCGGCGGGGCCGAGGGCGAGCACGAGAACATCCGGGTGGTCGAGATGCCGCTGGCCGAGCTCGCCGCCCGCGCCGACAGCGCCGAGATCGCCGATCTGAAGACCCTCGCCCTGATCCTGGCGCTTCGCGCGCGCCATCCGGAGCTGTTCGCCCCGTGAGACGCCGCGCGCTCGCCCGCGGGCTGCTGACCGCACTGGTGCTCGTCGGCGTCGCGTGGGTCGCCGTCCACCTGCGCTGAACGGGCGCGGACGCTCCTCGTCCGGACGGGTCCGGCGCGTCGAAGAACCCGCGCATGTCTTGATCGCCAGCCGCGGCGGGCCCATCGTCCGGACCAGACTCGGGAGGTCACCGGATGACGCGCGCCTGCATCGTGGGCTGGGCCCACACCCCCTTCGGCAAGCTCGAGGAGCCCGACGTCGAGGGGCTGATCGCCCGGGTCTCGGGCGAGGCTCTGGCCCATGCCGGCGTCGAGGAGGCGCAGGTCGACGGCATCTACGTGGGCTCGATGAATACCGGCTTCTCGAAACAGGGCTTCGAGGGCTCCCTGGTAGCGGTGAGCCGGCCGGGCCTCGCCCACGCTCCGGCGACCCACCTGGAGAACGCCTGCGCCACGGGGTCGGCGGCCCTCTACGCGGCCCTCGACTTCGTCGACAGCGGCCGCGGCCGGATCGCCCTGGTGATCGGAGCCGAGAAGATGACGGCCAAGAGCGTGGCCGAGACCGGCGACATCCTGCTGGGCGCCTCCTACCGCAAGGAGGAGGCCGACATCGAAGGCGGCTTCGCGGGCGTGTTCGGGCGGATCGCGGCGGGCTACTTCCAGCGCTACGGCGACCGCAGCGAGGAGCTGGCCCGCATCGCCGCCAAGAACCACCGCAACGGCGTCGGCAACCCCTACGCGCAGCTGCGCAAGGATCTCGGCTTCGACTTCTGCAACCGGGTCTCAGAGAAGAACCCCTACGTGGCCGCCCCCCTGCGGCGCACGGACTGCTCGCTGATCTCGGACGGGGCGGCGGCCCTGGTCGTGGCCGACGCCGAGACCGCCGAGGGCCTGGAGCGGGCGATCGGCTTCCGCGCCCGGGCCCACGTCAACGACATCCTGCCCCTGTCCCGCCGCGACCCGGCGGAGTTCAAGGGCGCGCGGATGGCCTGGGAGAAGGCGCGGGCCCAGGCCGGAATCGCCAACGAGGACCTCTCCTTCGTGGAGACGCACGACTGCTTCACCATCGCCGAGCTGATCGAGTACGAGGCGATGGGCCTCGCGGCCCCGGGCGAGGGGTTTCGTGTGGTGCGCGAGGGACTCGCCGAGAAGGGGGGCCGGCTGCCGATCAACCCGTCCGGCGGCCTCAAGGCCAAGGGTCACCCCGTGGGGGCGACCGGCGTGTCGATGCACGTCATGGCCTGCCTCCAACTCATGGGCGAGGCCGGCGAGATGCAGGTGCCCGGGGCGGAGCTCGCCGGGATCTTCAACATGGGCGGCGCGGCGGTGGCCAACTACGTGTCGATCCTGGAGCGGCGGCGCTGAGGCCATCCCGGCCGCGACCACTCTCCGCCCGCCGCGGCCGTCCTTGCGAGCGGAGCGGAGCGATTCAGCGGCGCCACAGCGATCGCGATCGCGCGGCTCCGGGTCGCTTCGCCGCGCGCGCGATGACGGATCAGGGGAGGCGGTCCAGCGCCTGCTTGAGATCCGCGATCAGGTCGGCCTCGTTCTCCAGCCCGATCGACAGCCGCACGGTCTCCGGCCCGACCTGCGCGGCGGCCTTCTCGTGCTCCGGCAGTTGCCGATGCGTGGTCGAGGACGGGTGGATCGCCAGCGACTTGATCTCGCCGATATTCACCAGATGCGAGATCAGCTCGAGTCCGGCGATGAACCGCAGCGCCGCCGGCTCACCGCCCTTCAGCGCGAAGGTGAAGATCGAGCCCGGCCCGTCCGGGGTATAGCGGCGGGCGAGGTCCTCGCCGGGCTGGCCCGGCAGCATCGGGTAGCTCACCCACGCCACAGCCGGGTGATCCTTCAGGAAGGCCGCCACCGCCCGGGCGTTGGCGCAGTGCCGCTCCATGCGCAGCGGCAGGGTCTCGATCCCCATGAGCGTCAGGAACGCGTTCATCGGCGACAGGCCGGGCCCGAGGTCCCGCAGGCCGAAGAACCGGCACGCCGCCGCGAAGGGGGTCGCCGGGAAGGCCTCGGTGAGCACCAGCCCGTCGTAGTCCGGCCAAGGCTCGGTGATCAGGTTGTAGCCGCCGGCCTTCGCCCAGTCGAAGCGGCCGGCGTCGCAGATCACGCCGCCGATGGTCTGGCCGGAGCCGCTCAGGAACTTGGAGGTGGAGTGCCAGACGATGTCGGCGCCGTGCTCGATCGGCCGGATCAGGGCCGGCGAGGCCAGGGTGTTGTCCACGACGAGCGGCAGATTGTGGCGGCGGGCCACCGCGGCGATCCCGTCGAGGTCCACCACCGACGCGCAGGGATTCACGATCGATTCGCAGAAGATGGCCCGGCAGTCCGGCGTGATGGCCGCCTCGAAGTCCTCGGGGGCCATGCCGCGCGCGAAGCGCGGCTTCAGGTCGTAGCGCCCGTCGAGGCGGCGCATCAGGCCGAGCGACCCGCCGAACAGACGCGGGGATGCCACATAGGCGTCGCCGCTCTTCATCAGCGTCATGAGGACCAGCTGCATGGCGGACTGCCCGGAGGACACCGCCACCCCCGCCTTCGCGCCCTCCAGGTCGGCGATCCGGCGCTCCAGCGCGGCGACCGTCGGGTTGGAACCGCGCGAGTAGGAGAAGCCGGTCCGGCGGCCGGCGAAGATGTCGGCGGCCTGCTCGGTCGAGTCGAAGACGAAGCCGTTGGTGAAGTAGATCGGCTGGACCCGCGCGCCCGTGGCGGGATCCGGCGCCGCGCCGGCGTGGATCGCCCGGGTCGCGAAGCGGTGCGGTCGGTTCTGGTCCGTCATGGCTCTCGGTCGGGTGTTCGGGGCCCGGACCGGGTGTCAGCCCGGGCGGATCCCCGCGTCAAGCCGCGCGGCGGATGAAGGCCTGCAGGGTCCGGACCAGAGTGGTCGGCTCGTAGGGCTTCGGGATGAACCGGGCGCCCTCCGGCATGTCGTTGGGTCCGGGCGTGCCCATGCCCGATACGACCAGCACGGGAATCGACGGCCAGCGATGCGCGACGAGGCGCGCCAGTGCGAAGCCATCCATAGACCCCTGCGGCATGTCGACGTCGGTCATCAGGACGCCGACGTCGTCGCGGTTCTCCAGGACCTTCAGCGCCTTGTCGGCGTGTGTCGCCTCGACGACGGTGAAGCCCGCATCCGCGAGGGTGTCCGAGGCCTCCATCATCAGGAGGCCGTCATCTTCCACCAGGAGAACGACGGGTTGGTCGGACGGGCTATCTGACATCAGACCTGCGAAGGTGAGTCTTAATTCCGAAGCCCGCGCCCTATTCCTCCGGGGCTCCCCCCGTCAAGGCGCGGGGCCGGATCCGTCAGGCCGCCTCCTCGCGCTTGCCGAGGCGCTTGTCGAGGTAGGTGTCGACCGTCTGGGTCAGTTCCTCGACCTTCCCGTCGAAGAAATGGTTCGCGCCCTCGACCATCTGGTGCTCGATGATGACGCCCTTCTGGGTCTTCACCTTCTCGATCACCGGCATGACCTCGCGGGCGGGCGCAACCCGGTCCTCGGAGCCGTGCACGAACAGGCCGGAGGAGGGGCAGGGGGCCAGGAAGGTGAAGTCGTAGCGGTTCGCCATGGCGGCGATGGAGATGAAGCCCTCGATCTCGGGGCGGCGCATCAGGAGCTGCATGCCGATCCACGAGCCGAAGGACACGCCCGCGATCCAGCAGGACTTCGCCTCCGGATTGACCGACTGCACCCAGTCGAGGGCGGCCGCGGCGTCCGACAGCTCGCCCGAACCGTGGTCGAACGAGCCCTGGCTGCGCCCGACCCCGCGGAAATTGAAGCGCAGGGCTGCGAAACCGCGGTTGGCGAAGGTGTAGAAAAGGTTGTACACAATTTGATTGTTCATCGTACCCCCGAACTGGGGGTGCGGGTGCAGGATGATGGCGATCGGCGCGCCGCGCTTCTTGGGGGCTTGGTAACGGCCTTCCAGGCGGCCGGCCGGGCCGGTGAAGATCACTTCGGGCATCGCTCGTCTCTCGCTCCGGAGATCGCCCGCCGGGCGATCGACGCGGCGGCGCAGCAGCCTTGACTCGTCGCGCGCGCACCATAAAAGCAGTCTTAGAACAGTTCTAGTCGATTAGAACCGTTCTAAACAAGCCGTCCGAAGCACCGCGTTGGCTACCGCGCCGACCGTGCTGGGTCGGCGGGATCTCATTTTCTCGGCGCGCCTTAGCACGGCGAGCCGGTGCGCGGGCAAGGAATTGTGACGCGCCGCAGCAGAGGGCTTAACGGAACGCGGATGAGCCGGGCACGCGCCTATCTCGACTACAACGCCACCGCCCCGGTCCGGCCGGCCGTCGCGGAGTCGGTCGCGCGCGCGCTCACGCTTCCCGGGAACCCGTCCTCGATCCACGCGGAGGGAAGGGCCGCGCGGGCAGCTCTGGAAGCGGCGCGGACCGAGGTCGCGTCTCTCGTGAACGCCCGGCCCGAGCAGGTCGTGTTCACCAGCGGCGGGACGGAGGCGGCGAACGCGGTCCTGTCGGGTGCCCTCCGTCGCCGCGGCGAGGCGGCACCGACGCGGCTGCTCCACTCGGCCACGGAGCATCCCTGCGTGGCGGCCGGTCACCGGTTCCCGGACGCGGCCGTGGAGGAAGTGCCGGTCACCGCCGAGGGCGTGGTCGATCTCGCCGCGCTGGAGGCGCGCCTCGCCGCTCTGGCGGACGAGACCCTGCTCCTCTCGGTCCATGCCGCCAACAACGAGACGGGCGCGGTGCAGCCGCTGGCCGAGATCGTCGAGCTGGCGCGGGCGCACGGCCGGACCCTGATCCACAGCGACGCGGTGCAGGCAGCCGGCAAGATCCCCCTCGACACCGCGGCGCTCGGCCTCGACGCGCTGACCCTGTCGGGCCACAAGTTCGCGGCGCCCAAGGGCGTCGGCGCGCTCGTTCTGGCCGAGGGCGTCACCCTGGAGACCGCCTTCCTGCGCGGCGGTGGCCAGGAGCGGCGGCAACGCTGCGGCACCGAGTGCCTGCCGGCCCTCGTCGGCATGGGCGAGGCCGCGCGGATCGCCCGCGAGACGCTCGACGGCGAGGCCGCGCGCCTGGCGGCCCTGCGCGACCGGATCGAGGCCGGCGTGCTGGCCATGGCGCCCGACGCGGTGGTGTTCGCCGCCGGAGCGCGGCGCCTGCCCAACACCCTGAGTTTCTCGGTCCCGGGCCTCGACGCGCCCTCGGCCCTGATCGCCCTCGACCTCGCCGGCGTGGCGGTGTCGTCGGGCTCGGCCTGCTCCTCGGGCAAGGTCGCGCGCTCGGCGACGCTCGCCGCGATGGGCGTCGGTCCTGACCTCGCCGGGGGGGCGCTGCGCGTCAGCCTCGGCTGGAACACGGTGGACGAGGAGGTGGCATGCTTCCTCGACGCCTTCGAACGGGCCTTGCAGCCCCTATATAAGCGGAGAGGACAGGCGGCCTGACGGCCGCATCCCCCGCTTTCCGACAGACGCTTCCCGGTCCTTGACGCCGGAGATGCCTAGGAGACGCTGATGCCTGCCGTGCAGGAAACCATTGACCGGGTCCGCTCGATCGACCTCGACCAGTACAAGTACGGGTTCGAGACCACCATCGAGATGGAGAAGTCCGAGAAGGGCATCTCCGAGGACGTCGTCCGCTTCATCTCGGCCAAGAAGAACGAGCCCGCGTGGCTGCTGGAGTGGCGCCTCGACGCCTACCGGCGCTGGCTGACCATGAAGGAGCCGGAGTGGGCCCGCGTCTCCTACGACAAGGTCGACTACAACGACATCTACTATTACGCCGCCCCCAAGCGGCAGGGGCCGGAATCGCTCGACGAGATCGATCCCGAGATCCTGAAGACCTACGAGAAGCTCGGCATCCCGCTGCGCGAGGTCGAGGTGCTGGAGGGCATCGCGCCGGAGCGCCGCGTCGCGGTCGACGCCGTGTTCGACTCGGTCTCGGTGGCCACCACCTTCAAGAAGGAGCTCGAGAAGGCCGGCGTGATCTTCATGCCGATCTCCGAGGCCGTGCGCGAGCATCCCGAGCTGGTGAAGAAGTACCTCGGCTCGGTCGTCCCGGTGACCGACAACTTCTTCGCGACGCTCAACTCGGCCGTCTTCTCCGACGGGTCCTTCGTCTACATCCCGCCGGGCGTCCGCTGCCCGATGGAGCTGTCGACCTATTTCCGCATCAACGAGCGCGACACCGGCCAGTTCGAGCGCACGCTGATCATCGCCGACAAGGGCTCTTACGTCTCGTATCTGGAGGGCTGCACCGCTCCGAAGCGCGACGACAACCAGCTCCACGCCGCCGTGGTCGAGCTCGTCGCCCTGGACGATGCTGAGATCAAGTACTCGACGGTCCAGAACTGGTACCCGGGCGACAACGACGGGAAGGGCGGCATCTACAACTTCGTGACGAAGCGCGGCGATTGCCGCGGCGCCCGCTCGAAGATCTCGTGGACGCAGGTCGAGACCGGCTCGGCGATCACTTGGAAGTACCCGTCCTGCATCCTGCGCGGCGACGATTCCCGCGGTGAGTTCTACTCGATCGCGGTGTCGAACGGCATGCAGCAGGTCGATTCCGGCACCAAGATGATCCATCTCGGCAAGAACACGACGAGCCGGATCATCTCGAAGGGCATCTCGGCCGGCCGGTCGCAGAACACCTACCGGGGCCTCGTCTCGGCGCACCGGAAGGCCAAGGGCGCGCGCAACTTCACGAACTGCGACTCCCTGCTGATCGGCGACCAGTGCGGCGCGCACACCGTGCCCTACATCGAGTCGAAGAACGCCTCGGCCGTGTTCGAGCACGAGGCGACTACCTCGAAGATCTCCGAGGAGCAGAAGTTCTACTGCCAGCAGCGCGGCCTCTCCGAGGAGGAGGCGACTGCGCTCATCGTCAACGGCTTCGTCCGGGACGTGCTGCAGCAGCTGCCCATGGAGTTCGCCGTCGAGGCCCAGAAGCTGATCTCGATCAGCCTGGAAGGCTCGGTGGGCTGACCGCCTGGGCGGATACGACGAGGTGCTGCGGGCGGCCCATCGGCACAGCGCGCGGCACGCCGACGAGGTGAGGAGCAGCGTCCTGTGCGGATGCTTCTTCTGCCTCGAAGTTTTCGCGCCGGACGAGATCGCGGGCTGGATCGCCGATGACGGCACCGCCCTCTGTCCCCGGTGCGGCATCGACGCGGTGATCGGCGACCTCTCCGGCTACCCGGCCGGGAACGCCGCGTTCCTGCGGGCGATGCGGGACGAATGGTTTTGAAGGACTTGGACTGACATGCTGGAAATCAAGAACCTCGTCGTGCAGATCGAGGACAACCGCATCCTGAACGGCCTCAATCTGACCGTGAACGACGGCGAGGTCGCGGCGATCATGGGCCCGAACGGCTCGGGCAAGTCGACCCTCTCCTACGTCATCGCCGGCAAGGAGGATTACGAGGTCCTCGACGGCGAGATCCTGCTCGACGGGCAGAACGTGCTGGAGATGGCCGCCGACGAGCGCGCCGCGGCCGGCGTGTTCCTGGCCTTCCAGTACCCGCTGGAGATCCCCGGCGTCGGCACCATGACCTTCCTGAAGGCCTGCCTGAACGCGCAGCGCAAGGCGCGCGGCGAGGCCGAGCTGTCGACCCCGGACTTCATCCGCGCGGTGAACGGCGCGGCCGACAAGCTCGAGATCAACAAGGAGATGCTCAAGCGCGCCCTCAACGTCGGCTTCTCCGGCGGCGAGAAGAAGCGCATGGAGATCCTCCAGATGGCGCTGCTGCAGCCGAAGTTCTGCGTGCTCGACGAGACCGATTCCGGCCTCGACATCGACGCCCTGCGCATCGTCTCCGAGGGCGTGAACGCGCTCCGCGACCAGGGCCGCTCGTTCCTGGTGATCACCCACTACCAGCGGCTGCTCAACCACATCGTGCCCGACACCGTGCACGTCATGTCGAAGGGTCAGATCGTGAAGACCGGCGGCAAGGAGCTCGCCCTCGAGCTCGAGGCCTCCGGCTACGCCGAGTACCGCACCAGCGAGGCCGCCTGAGCCATGGCCGACGTGACCAACCTCCGCTCCCCCGCCGAGGCCGGCCTGTCGAAGCTGTTCGAGTCGGCCCGCCAGAGCTTCGCCAGCGAGAAGGCGATCGCCCGCGAGGAGGCCTTCCGCTTCTTCGAGGCGACCGGCCTGCCGAGCCGGCGGGTCGAGGCGTTCAAGTACACGGACCTGCGCGCCGCCATCACGGAGGCCGCGCCCCCGGCCGAGGCGCCGAGCCTCGACGTCGCCGAGGCGGCCGTCGCCCGGGCGAAGGGGTTCTCCGGGATCGAGGCCGCGCGCCTGACCTTCGTGAACGGCCATCTCGTCCGCGAGCTGTCGGACCTCGACGGGATCCCCGAGGGCGTCACGGTCGTGCCGATGTCGGACGCGCTGACGCGGGCGCATGTCGACCTGAAGCAGCTCGCCCCGGTGCCGCAGGCCCGGGAGAACCCGGTCTACCAGCTCAACACCGCCTTCCTGGCCGACGGCGCCCTGATCACGGTGGCGCCCGGCGCGAAGCCGGCGCGGCCGCTGCACCTGCGCTTCGTCGGCGCCGGCGATGCCCCGTTCTCGACGGCGACGCGCGTGCTCGTCCAGCTGGGCGAAGGCGCGGAGTTCAGCCTCCTGGAGAGCCACGAGGGACCGGACGGCCTCACCTGCCAGCCGAACGACGCCCTCGACGTGGTGGTCGGCCCCAGGGCCGCCTTCCGTCACACGCGCCTGAACACGGAGGGTGATGCCACCATCGCGCTCTCGACCCTGTCGCTGAAGGTCGAGGCCGAGGGTCAGGTCGAGACCGTCAACCTCGTGACAGGGGCGGTGCTGTCGCGTCACCAGATCTTCGTCCACGTCGCGGGCGAGGACACGAACCTGGTCGTCAACGGCGCCGCCATGCTGCGCAAGGGCCAGCTCGCCGACTCGACCCTGCTCGCGGACCATGCCGCGGTCGGCGGCGTCGGCCGCGAGCAGTTCAAGTGGATCATCGACGGCGACGCCACCGGCGTGTTCCAGGGCAAGATCATCGTCCGTCAGGCCGCGCAGCAGACCGACGGCAAGATGAAGTCCGACTGTCTCCTCCTCACCGACGAGGGGCAGATGATGAACAAGCCGGAGCTCGAGATCTTCGCCGACGACGTGGCCTGCGGCCACGGGGCCACATGCGGCGCGCCGGACGAGGATCTGCTGTTCTACCTGATGGCCCGCGGCCTTCCGCGCGCGACTGCCGAGAGCCTGCTCGTGCAGGCCTTCGTGGGCGAGGCCGTGGAAGCGGTGACGCACGAGGGCGCGCGCGCGGCTCTGATCGGCGCGATCGAGGCTTGGCTCGAGGCGCGGAACTGACCATCCCGGCCGGCCCCCTCACGGGACCGGCCGCTTCTCCGAACCTGGATCTCTGCCCGAGATGTCCGCGTCGGCGGGCCCCGAGTGAGGGATCCAGGGATCGCAATGCCAGCCGGAGGCCTCCGCCGAGGCCTCCGCTTCGCTCCGGCACCTCAGGATGAGGGCTGTTCCCGGGATCGGCGAAGTCTTCGGAAGGTCGCGACCATGAACGCACCCGTCCTCACCCCCGCCTACGACGTCGAGGCGATCCGGAAGGATTTCCCGATCCTGGCGGAGCAGGTCTACGGCAAGCCGCTCGTCTACCTCGACAACGCCGCCTCGGCGCAGAAGCCCCGGCAGGTGATCGACGCGATGGTCTCCTGCATGGAGACCGGCTACGCCAACGTCCACCGCGGCCTCCACTACATGGCGAACGCCGCCACGGAGGGCTTCGAGGGCGCGCGCGAGACCACGCGCCAGTTCCTCAACGCCGCCTCCACGGACGAGATCATCTTCACCCGCAACGCCACCGAGGCCTACAACCTCGTGGCCTCGTCGATGGGCTGGGCCGGCCTGATCGGGGAGGGCGACGAGATCATTCTCTCGATCATGGAGCACCACTCCAACATCGTGCCCTGGCACTTCCTGCGCGAGCGCCGGGGCGCCGTGATCAAGTGGGCGCCGGTGGACGACCAGGGCAACTTCCTGGTCGAGGAGTACGAGAAGCTGTTCTCGCCCCGGACCAAGATGGTGGCGATCACCCACATGTCGAACGTGCTCGGCACCGTGACGCCGGCCGCCGAGATCGTCCGCATCGCCCACGCCCACGGCGTCCCGGTCCTGCTCGACGGTGCGCAGAGCGCGGTGCATCAGCCCGTCGACGTGCAGGCGCTCGATTGCGACTTCTTCGTCTTCACCGGCCACAAGGTCTACGGACCGACCGGGATCGGCGTGCTCTACGGCAAGAAGGCGTGGCTGGAGCGCCTGCCGCCCTATCAGGGCGGGGGCGAGATGATCCGGACGGTGAGCGAGGACGCGATCACCTACAACGATCCGCCTCACCGGTTCGAGGCCGGCACCCCGGCCATCATCGAGGCGGTCGGTCTCGGCGCCGCGCTCGAGTACATGATGACGCTCGGGCGCGACGCGATCGCCGCCCACGAGGCGAAGCTCACCGCCTACGCGCAGGAGCGGCTCGGCGCGATGAATTCCCTGCGCCTGATCGGGACCGCACCGGGCAAGGGCGGCGTGATCGCCTTCGAGATGAAGGGTGCGCACGCCCACGACATCGCCACGGTGATCGACCGGCAGGGCGTCGCCGTGCGCGCCGGGACCCACTGCGCGATGCCGCTGCTCAAGCGGTTCGGCGTCACCTCGACCTGCCGCGCCTCGTTCGGGCTTTACAACACCACCGCCGAGATCGATGCCCTTGCCGAGGCGCTCGGCAGGGCAGAAATGCTGTTCACCTGATACTGGGATGAGGCTGGTCCCGCCCGCGGGCCCGGGGAGAGTGAAGCGATGAGCACCGACGCCACCATCACGGGCGGCATGAACGCCCCCGCCGTCGCCGGCGACTCGACGATCCCGCAGGCGGAGCTGGACCGCCTGACCGACGACATCGTCGCGGCGCTGAAGACGGTCTACGATCCCGAGATCCCGGCCGACATCTACGAGCTCGGCCTGATCTACAAGGTCGATATCGGCGACGATCGGAACGTCGCGATCGACATGACCCTCACCGCGCCCGGCTGCCCGGTGGCGGGCGAGATGCCCGGCTGGGTCGAGAACGCGGTGTCCGCCGTGCCGGGCGTCCAGTCCTGCGCGGTGACCATGGTGTTCGATCCGCCGTGGGACCAGAGCCGCATGTCGGACGAGGCCCGCGTCGCCCTCGACATGTGGTAGGCCGTCACGGCACCTCACGGCTTCCTGAAGACGCGTCCCGGGCGCGGCGCGGCGCCCGATCTCCGTTATACCGGAAGCGCTTGCGCCGCGTGCTCGACGTGGGCGTGGCGCTTCGATCGCGGCGCGATCCGGGCCATCTACGTAGCCGTTAAGGTCCCGCTAACCATGACCCCGCAGATCGGGGGCCGGCCGCCGCGAGAGCGGCCACTCCCTCGATACGGTTGGTGGAAGCGGATGGCTGCGGGCTACGTGGTCGCGGCGTTCTTGGAGGCGGCCGGGCTGGTCGGCCTCGTGATCGCCGTGCTCAAGATGCGGACGGAGCGGCAGGCGCGGGCCGCGGAACTGCGGAGCTTTCTCCGCTCCGGACAGATCCCGACCGTCGACACCGCCGGGATGCGCCGTCTCGCGGGCTCCGCCTCGCGCGCGACCGCCGTCCCGTACACGTCCGGCCGGGGCGACGGTGCGACCGCCCGTCCGTCGGCCGCCCGCGCGGCGCTCGGGCGCGCCTTCACGTCCGGCGGCCCGGCGCCGCGGGCCGGGCTGACCGGCGCGATCAGCGCAGGATGATGTCGAGACCGCTGCCGAACAGGACCACGGCGCTGAGCGTCAGCATGAATTTCAGGTCTTCGAGACGGGCGCTCATGATCGATCCTCGATGTTCGGCCGACTGGCCGCCGTTCCGATGATCGATGATCACCAGATTAACGAATCTTTCGCGAGTCCTTTCAGGATCCGTTAGGGATTTACCGACGGTTTCCCTTTGCTAACGTTACCGATGTGTTAAGGCGCGGTCAGGAGCCGTCGGCCCAGTCTGGTCCGGCGACGCGGCCCGGGACGGGCCGGCCGGAGCGCACGAAGGTTCGAGCCATGTCTCCACGTCCGCGCACAACCATCGGGCGGGCCGTCGACTGGATGTTTCGCGACCGGACCACCGGCGCGATCACCGTCGCGCAGTGGCCGAACCTGCCGCTCTGGCTGTTCGCGGGCCTCAGCCTCGCGGTCTGGCTGGCCCAGGACAGGGGACAGCTGGCCTCCTGGCTGCCGACCTCCTCGCTGTCCTTCGGGGCCGACATCGCACTGACATGGTGGGCGATCGACGAGCTCGTGCGCGGCGTGAACCCCTGGCGCCGAATCCTCGGTGCCGCGACCCTTCTCGGTCTGGCCGCGCTGATCACCTTCCGGCGCGCGGCCTAGTGCCGGAACTCTGCGACCGGCAATTGTATTTCTTCGAGGCAATTCAGAACGAAATCTGCTCCGACTTCGCCGATTGCGGGAGATCGGCACGACATCTCGCATCGAAATCGCCGGCCGCGTGTGCCGCGCCGAACGGCCCTGCCGAGGCGAAACTATAACGGTAGGTTGCACCCACCGAGAAAGTGTGAATGGTCGTGCCGCGCGCCGGGTGATCGGCGTCTGCCGGGCATACCGTGCATCCGAGCTCGACTGAAGGATTGGCTTCGAAGAGATCATGACGGACGCGGGCGGATTCGATCTCGACGGCGCGGCGAAATCTGCTCACGAGCGGGACGTGCTGCTTCGCCAGATCGCCGACGCGCTGAACATCCCGGTCTCGATCTTCCGGAGACCGCCGGGCGCTTCCGCGCCCCGCGGCCCGAGCGCCGCGGAATGCACCGCTCTGCTCAACGCCTTCTCGCGCATCGAGGACCCGGAGCTCCGAAAGGAATGCCTCGCGCTGGCGGAGCGCTTCAGCCGCACGTGAGCGGCGGGCGTCCTCGCGGTGCGGTGGCACACACGGGCTCGGTCAGCGCCGGAAAGTCCGCGTGCTATAGGGGCGCCCGCCGCCGGTGGCGTCCCGCTCGGTCGGCCCACCGCGTGTCCGGTGCCGGAATCCTGGTCGCCGGTCGCGTGCATGCCCCCGCTCGCGCTAGGCCCTGATGCCGATCATCTCCATCTCGAAGCTGTCGAAGACCTACACGTCCGGCTTCACCGCCCTGCGCGACATCGACCTCGCCATCGAGCGCGGGGAGATCTTCGCGCTGCTCGGTCCGAACGGGGCGGGCAAGTCGACGCTCATCAACATCGTCTGCGGCATCGTCACCGCGAGTTCGGGGACCGTTCTGGTCGACGGCCACGATTTCGTGGCCGATTACCGCGCCGCGCGCCGGGCCATCGGGCTCGTCCCGCAGGAACTCACCACCGACGCCTTCGAGACGGTGCTGAACACCGTGAACTTCTCCCGCGGCCTGTTCGGGCTGCGGCCGGATCCCGGTCACATCGAGCGGATCCTGCGGGCGCTCTCCCTCTGGGACAAGCGCGACAGCCGGCTGATGACCCTGTCGGGCGGCATGAAGCGGCGGGTGCTCATCGCCAAGGCGCTGTCGCACGAGCCCCGCGTGCTGTTCCTCGACGAGCCCACGGCGGGCGTCGACGTCGAGCTGCGTCAGGACATGTGGCGCCTCGTGCGCGACCTGCGCCAGCAGGGCGTCACCGTCATCCTCACCACGCACTACATCGAGGAGGCCGAGGAGATGGCCGACCGCATCGGCGTGATCCGCCGGGGCGCGATCATCCTGGTGGAGGAGAAGGCCGCGCTGATGCGCAAGCTCGGGCGCAAGCAGCTGACCCTGCATCTCCAGCAGCCGATCGCCACGGTGCCGCCGGAGCTGGCCGATTACGGCCTGGCGCTCGGCGGTGAGGGGACCGAGCTGGTCTACACCTACGACACCCGCGCCGAGCGCACCGGCATCACCGGGCTCCTGACCGGCCTGGCGGCCGCGGGCATCCGCTTCAAGGACCTCCACACCGAACAGAGTTCGCTGGAGGACATCTTCGTGGGCCTCGTGCGCGAGGAGAGGGCACAGGCATGAGCGCGGCGTTCAGCATGAACTGGCCGGCGGTCCGGGCCATCTACCTGTTCGAGATGGGGCGCTTCTGGCGCACCGCCGGGCAGAGCATCCTGGCCCCCGTCATCTCGACAACCCTGTACTTCGTGGTCTTCGGCGCGGCGATCGGCTCCCGGGTCTCGGCGGTCGACGATGTGCCCTACGGGCTGTTCATCGTGCCCGGCCTGATCATGCTCTCGCTGCTGACGCAGAGCATCTCGAACGCCTCGTTCGGCATCTATTTCCCGCGCTTCGCCGGCACGATCTACGAGATCCTGTCGGCGCCGATCTCGCCACTGGAGGTGGTGCTGGGCTTCGTCGGCGCAGCGGCCTCGAAGTCGATCCTGATCGGGCTGATCATCCTGGCGACCTCGGCCCTGTTCGTGCCGCTGCGGATCGACCATCCGCTCTGGATGATCGGCTTCCTGCTGCTCACCGCGGTGACGTTCAGCCTGTTCGGCTTCGTAATCGGCCTGTGGGCGGACGGGTTCGAGAAGCTGCAGCTGGTGCCGCTCCTCGTCGTGACCCCGCTCACCTTCCTGGGCGGCAGCTTCTACGCGATCGGCATGCTGCCGCCGTTCTGGCACGCGGTGAGCCTGCTGAACCCGGTCGTGTACCTGATCAGCGGGTTCCGCTGGGCCTTCTTCGGCAAGGCGGACGTGAACATCGCGATCAGCCTCGGCATGACCGCGCTGTTCCTCGTGATCTGCCTCGGCCTCGTGACCTACATCTTCCGCACGGGCTACCGGCTGAAGAGCTGAGGCCTCACGGCTGCGCGGCCAGGAAGGCCAGCACCCCGTCCCGGTGCGGCTTGGCGCCGACCGCCGTGGAGTGGTCCTTGCCCTCGATCTCGAGGGCCCGGGCGTCCGGGATCAGGGCGGCGAGCCCCGGGCCCGAGCCCGCGACCGTGTCGAGGGTCCCGACCGAGACCAGGACCGGCACCTCGATCTGCGCGAGTTCCCCCCGGCTGAGCGTCTGGCGCGAGCCGCGCATGCAGGCGGCGAGCGCCCGCAGGTCGCTCCGGGTCTGCTCGGCGAACATGCGGAAGGCCGCGGCCGTCGGGTTCGGCGCGGGCGTGCCGGCCGGCGCCTCCAGCGCCTCGGCGATGCCGGACGGCAGGCCCTTGCCCTCGATCAGGTGCATCCCGAGGCCGCCGATCAGGGCCGAGCGCACCCGGTCCGCGTGGTCCAGCGCGATATGGGCGGTGATCCGCCCGCCCATCGAGTAGCCCATGACGTGGGCGCGCGCGATGCCGAGATGGTCGAGGAGCCGGATCGCGTCGCCGGCCATCGCCTCGGAGCTGTAGGCGGCCGGGTCGTAGAGCTTCTCGCTCTCGCCGTGGCCGCGGTTGTCCAGCGCGATCGCGCGGTAGCCCGCCTGGGTCAGGGCCTTCACCCACTGGGTGTTGACCCAGTTGACCGCGTGGTTCGACGCGAAGCCGTGGATCAGCAGGATCGGCTTGCCGGCCCCCTCCGCCGGCGGCACGTCGATATAGGCGATCCGCACGCCGTCGGAATTGAAGGACTCCATGCCGCGCAACCTGTGTTCATCAAGCTCGGCCACGGCTTAGACCACCCGGGCGCGCGGGAGCAACGCGGATCGATCCGCTTGCGGGTCGCGGCGCCGGCTGGCAAACCGCCCCGGTCATGACGGACACGCAGCCCTACGGCACCTACGAACCGTCCGGTCTCGTGGCGGCGATCACCCGCCGCACGAACCGGATCCCGGCCGAGTCCTGGTACGGGCGGCGCCTCGCGCTGTTCCTGCGCCGGATCGCCATCGCGCGGCTCGGCGGCAAGCCCCTCGACGTGACCCGCTACGGCGCGCGGATGCGGCTGCACCCCTACAACAACAACTGCGAGAAGAAGGTGCTCTTCACCCCGCAGTTCTTCGATCCGGAGGAGCGGGCGCTGCTCCGGGAGCGCCTGTCGCAGGACTGCGTGTTCCTCGACATCGGCGCCAATGTCGGCGCCTACGCCCTCTGCGTCGCCGCCTTCTCGGGCCCGGGGGCGCGGATCGTGGCGGTCGAGCCGCAGCCCGACGTGTTCGATCGCCTGACCTACAACATCGCCCAGAACCCGTTCCACACCGTCAAGGCGGTCGCCTGCGCGGTGGCCGACAAGGCCGGCGAGCTCACCCTGTTCATCGATCCGCGCAACCGCGGCGAGTCGAGCCTGCGCATCGTCGGCACCAACGAGGGCGCGCGGATCACCGTGCCGGCGGTGACGCTGCTCGACCTGCTGCACAGCGAGGGCCTGACCCGGGTCGACGCCATCAAGCTCGACGTCGAGGGCGCCGAGGACCTGATCCTGGAGCCGTTCCTCCGCGAGGCGCCGGACGCGCTCCTGCCGCGGATCCTGCTGGTCGAGAACGGCACCGGCCAGTGGCAGCTCGACCTGCTGCAGCACTTGGCGAGCTACGGCTACCACGAGATCGCGCGCTCGCGGCTCAACCTGATGTTCGAGCGCGGCGCCGTCAGGGCGGCGTGATCACCGGGATCTCCTCGGCGATGGCGACGCCCTCCGGCCCGACGGCGCAGCGGTAGGCCCTGACCGCGACGCCCGCCGCGCGCGCCTCCCGGAACGCCCGGTCGAAGGCCGGATCGATGTCCCGGGCGACGTCGAAGGCCTCGGCCCGCATCTGCACGACGATGACCACGAGCGCCCGGCCGCCGTCGGCCACGACCTGGGCCAGGTCGCGCATGTGCCGGGCGCTGCGGGCGGCCTTGCAGTCCGGGAACTCGGCCAGACCCGCCCGCCGCATCAGGTGGCAGTTCTTGACCTCGACGTGGCAGGGCCCGGCCTCCGCGCCGCTCGCGAGGAAATCGACCCGGCTGGCCTCGGCGTAGCGCACCTCGGGCCTCAGCGCGTCGTGGCCGGCGAGCGCCGCGATCGCGCCGGCCCGGAAGGCCTCGGCGACGAGCGCGTTCGGCCGCTGCGTGTTGATGCCGACCCACTGCGCCCCGCCGGGGAGCTCGGCCTCGACCAGTTCCCACGTGAGCGGGAGCTTGCGCGCCGGGTTGGACGAGCGCGACAGCAGCACGCGGGCACCCGGCGCGTTCAGCCCGAGCATGGCTCCGGGATTGGGGCAGTGGACGGTGACGCGGCCGTCGTCGGTGTCGATGTCGGCCAGGAAGCGCTTGTAGCGCTGCACGAGCCGTCCCGGCACGAGCGGCGCGGCGAACTGCATGGGGTCCTCGGGGTTCACGTAGTCGGGGGCGGCGGTTGCGCTATGTGCCTGCCGGATCCGCCCGACACCAGAGACCCATGAGCCAGCCTTCCGAATCCGTCACCGCCGCTATCCTCGTCATCGGCGATGAGATCCTCTCGGGTCGAACCAAGGACAAGAACATCGGCACGATCGCCGACTTCCTCACCGCCGCCGGGATCGACCTGCGCGAGGTGCGGATCGTGCCCGACGAGGCCGCCATGATCGTCGAGGCGGTCAACGCCCTGCGCAGCCGCTACACCTACCTGTTCACCACCGGCGGGATCGGCCCGACCCACGACGACATCACCGCCGATTGCGTGGCCGAGGCCTTCGGGGTCGGCATCGACGTCGACGAGCGCGCCCGGGCGATGCTGCTGGAGCGGCACAGGCCCGAGGATCTCAACGAGGCGCGCCTGCGCATGGCGCGGATCCCGTTCGGGGCCGACCTCATCGCCAATCCCGTCTCGAAGGCGCCGGGCTTCCGCATCGGGAACGTCCACGTGATGGCCGGCGTGCCCAGCATCATGCAGGCCATGCTGGACTCGATCGCCCCCACGCTGACGGGCGGCGCCGCGATCATCTCCGAGACGATCGAGGCGGCCGGTCTCCCGGAGGGCACCTACGCGGGCGGGCTCGGGGAGATCGCGAGAGCGCGGCCCGCCGTCTCGATCGGCTCGTATCCGGCGATCACGCCGGAGGGCTTCCGCAACCGGATCGTCGTGCGCAGCCGGGATCGCGAAGCCCTGGCCGAGGCGCGGAGCGCCGTCGAGGCGCTGCTGGCGCGGCTCTCGGCCTGACTTGTCCCATCCGATCGATCGGGTTGCGTAGCGGAGCTGTCGGATGGTGCGGGACAAGGACAAGCGGGCCAATCCCGAGGCGCGGCGGGACGAACTGCTGAAGGAAGTCTCCGAGATCGGCAGGCCCGACGCCTACGTGCTGCACGAGGTCATACGTCTCGAGGGCGACGAGGAGTTGCGGCGCCACGGCCTCGCGCTGTTCCTCTCGGCGTTCTCCGCCGGCCTCAGCATCGCCCTGTCGCTGATCGTACCCGGCGTCCTGCGCAGCCACCTGCCGGAAACCGACTGGGCCAAGATCGTCAGCTCGATGGGCTACGCGGTCGGCTTCCTGGTCGTCGTTCTCGGGCGCCAGCAGCTCTTCACCGAGAACACCATCACGCCGATCCTGCCGCTGCTTCACGACCGCTCCGTGAAGACGGCTGTCCGTGTCATCCGGCTCTGGATGATCGTGCTGTCGGGCAACATCCTGGGAACGCTCGCGATCGCGGCGCTGCTGGCCTATTCGGGCGCCTTCGAGCCGCCGGTCCTCAGGGCCTTCGCGGAGATCAGCCACGACGCCATCGCGCACGGCTTCTGGGTGACCTTCATCAAGGCCGTCTTCGCCGGGTGGATGATCGCCCTGATGGTCTGGTTCCTGCCGGCCACCGCCAGCGCGGCGCCGTTCGTGATCCTCCTGATGACGTGGCTGGTCGCGCTCTGCAGCCTCGCCCACATCGTGGCCGGCTCCGTCGAGGCCTTCTACCTCGTGGTCACGGACGCCGCGTCGCTGCACGACTACGCGGTGAAGTTCTTCCTGCCGACCCTCCTCGGCAACACCTTCGGCGGCGTGACGCTGGTGGCGGTGCTGAACTACGGGCAGGTCGCCCCCGAGGTCGAGGAGACCAAGGCGGTGGAGGGCGAACGGCCGGATTGAGGCCGCGGGACGCGGATCGCCGGCACGAGCCGCTGCCGGCACGGCGCGGCCCCCGCGACCCCGGATCCGCGCCGGCCGCCTCAGTCGAGCCGCACCGGCGGGCTGATCAGGTGGTCGAGATCGTCGAGGACCCACGTCATCGTCCCGCGCAGCGGCCCGTAGAGCCCGATCTGGTGCTGCCGGTACAGGAGGTCGTGCGTCAGCCGCGCCGAGAGCCCGTTGAGGTGCCCGCCGCCGAAGGTGTAGCGGCCGAGGGTTCCCCAGCCGTTGAAGTCGGCCAGCGAGACGATCGCGCCCTTCTCGACGTAGTGGAACGGCGGCAGGTCCGAGGCCGTCCCGTCCCCGCGCGCCAACGCGCGGCCGAGATGCCGCGCGAGGTGCTGCGCCTCCTGGCGGGCGGCCTGCGCGGTCGCCGGTACGGGTCGGCCGGTCCGGGGATCGGTGAGGCTTGAACAGTCGCCGAGGGCGACGATGGCCGGATCCCGGGTCGTGCGCAGGTCCGGGCGGACGACGAGCTGCCCGGTCCGGGAGCGCTCCAGGCCGTCGAGGCCGGCGAGCACGTCCGGCGCCTTCACGCCGGCGGCCCAGACCTTCAGCCCGGCCGGGATGCGGCTGCCGTCCTTCAGGACGAATCCCTGCGCGTCCGCCGCCGTCACCGTCGCGCCGGTCCGGACCTCCACGTCGAGATCCGACAGCGTGCGGGCGGCGGCGCGGGAGACCTTGTCGGGGAAGGCCGGCAGCAGGCGCGGCCCGCTCTCGATCAGCGTCAGGCGCAGGCGCCCCGGCAGGTCGGGCGAGCCGTAGTCGGCGAGGAGGTTGATGGCGTGCTTGAGCTCGGCGGCCAGCTCCACGCCGGTCGCACCGCCGCCCACGATGGCGATCTGCAGCAGACCGCCGCCGTCGAGCCGGGCCAGGAGATGGCACCGCAGCTGTTGGTGGAAGTGCTCGGCCTCGGTCAGATCGTCGATCGTCAGGCAATGCTCGGACACGCCCGGCGTGCCGAAATCGTTGGCGCGGCTGCCGATGGCGAGCACCAGCAGGTCGTAGGCGCGCTCCACCTCCGGGAGCCCCTCCGCGGCCTCGACCGCGAGCCGGACGCGCCTGGCCTGCCGGTCGATGCCGACGAGGGCGCCGGGCTGGAAGCGGAAGCCGTTGCGGCGCGCCTGGGCGAAGAAGTCCACCTTCTGCCGGTCGGCCCGGGCGGTGCCGGCCGCGAAGGTGTGCAGCATCGGCTTCCAGACATGCGAGAGGCTGCGATCGGCGAGGGTGACGTCGGCTCGCCCGCCGCGTCCGAGGCTCGTGGCCACCTCGATCCCGGCGACGCCGCCGCCGACGATCACGATCCGTGGTCTCTTCGCCATGACGTCTCCGCATCCTCACCGATCGGGAACGCCGGTCACGGCCTCGGTGTTCGCCGCGGGCCGCGCCGATCCCGCCCGTCGTCGGCAGCACCTCTTGCGCGGCGCGTCCCCCGGCCCGGCGCCGGCGGAGATCGCATCGGCGCGCGCCGAGGGGGGGCCGTCGCCCATGAAAAAAGCCGCCCGGAGGCGGCTTTCTCGAACGTCGCGGCGCTGCGTCCGGTTCAGGAGCGCATGCGGGTCCGCACCTCGCCGAGGCTCGCGCGGATCAGGTTCTGGGCGGCGTCGCCCTGCATCCGCTCGCGCAGGATCGTCTCGGAGACCTTCACGGCAGCCTCCGCGGCGGCGGCGCGGACCTGAGCCTCGGCCTGGGCCTCGGCCTGAGCGATCTTGGTCTCGGCGGCCTTGGTGCGGCGGGCGAGGAAATCGTCCAGCTTGCGGTGACCTTCCTCGGCGGCGCGCTCGGCCTCCTCCCGGGCACCGGCGACGATCGCCTCGGCCTCCTTCTCGGCCTCGGCGCGGCGGCGCTTGTAGTCGGCCAGCACGGCGGCGGCCTCCTCGCGCAGGCGCTTGGCCTCGTCGAGCTCGTGGCGGACGCGGTTGGCGCGGCCGTCCAGGCCCTTGGTCATCGCCGAGAAGGCGCCGACCTTCCAGGCGATGCCCATGAAGATGAAGAACGCGACGGCGACCCAGAATTCGGCTTCGAGCAGCATCGTGGGATCCCGTCAGTGTGCGGTGGCGTCGAGGGCGCGGTCGAGGCTCGTCCGGTCCGGGGCCTGCCCGGTCAGACGCTCGACGATCGCCGACGCGGCTTCGCCCGCGATGGTGCGGACGTTGCCCATGGCGGCCTCGGTCCGCGTGCGGATCGTCGCCTCGGAGGCGGAGAGCTTGGCGTTCAGCTCGTCCTCCAGCGCCTTGCGCTTGGTCTCGGCCTCGGCGGCCAGCTCGTTCCGGGTGGTCTGCGCGATGTCGCGCGCCTTGCCCTGGGCATCCCGGAGGGCGGTCTCGAAGGCCACGCCGGCGGCGTCCGCCTCGGCCTTCATCGCCTGCGCCTGGTCCAGATCGGCACGCAGGCGCTCGGCGCGGGCGTGCAGGATCGACTGGATCCGCGGCAGCGCGATCTTGTCCATCAGGTAGTAGAGGAGCCCGAAGGCCAGGGCGAGCCAGATCAGCTGCGCCAGGAAGCCCGAGGTCTCGAAGGGCGGGAAAGCGCCCGAATGCGCTTCCGTATGCTCGACATGGCCCGGCACGACCTGCGTGTCGGCGCCCGGGGGCGGCGTGGTGAGGGGATTGGGCTGCGCCATGAGACCGCTACACTGACACCGTTCGCTGAGGCCACCGCCGGCGCGGTGACGGACGAAGGCGGACGCCCCGTCGCGGGAGCGTCCACCCGTTCATCGGGCCGGAGCCCGGGAGGAGACCGCGGGGACCGCGGGCTCCGGCGCCGATCAGACGGCGAAGAGCAGCAGCAGCGCGATCAGCAGCGAGAAGATGCCGAGCGCCTCGGTGAGGGCGAAGCCCAGGAGCAGGGTGGCGCGCTGGCCGTCGGCCGCGGACGGGTTGCGAAGGGCGCCGGCGAGGAACTGACCGAACAGGTTGCCGAGGCCGATGCCCGCACCCGCCATGCCGAGGCAGGCGAGGCCGGCGCCGATGTACTTCGCAGCGACGGGATCCATGGTAACTCCTGAGGTCTCTTCAGATCGAAACGTGCGATGACGTTTGCGGCGGGTGGAGCCGGCCGATCAGTGGCCGGGGTGAAGGGCGTCGTTGAGGTAGATCGCCGTCAGCGTCGCGAAGACGTAGGCCTGAAGCGCCGCAACGAGGAACTCGAGAGCGGTCAGCGCGATCGTCAGGAACAGCGGGAGCGGCGATAGCACGCTCCAGGCGCCCGCGAGAAGGAGCTGAACCACGAAGAAGGCGAAGATCTTCATCGCGATGTGGCCGGCCAGCATGTTGGCGAACAGACGGACCGACAGGCTGATCGGGCGCGAGATGAACGAGATCACCTCGATCGGCACCAGGATCGCGAGGAGCGGCTTCGGCACGCCCGACGGCACGAACAGGCCGAAGAAGTGGGTGCCGTGCTTCATCACGCCGAAGATCACCACGGTGGAGATCACCAGCGCCGCGAGGCCGAAGGTGATGATCAGGTGGCTGGTCACCGCGAAGGCGTAGGGGATCATCCCGAACAGGTTCAGGACGAGCACGAACATGAACAGCGAGAACACGAGCGGCATGAACCGCTTGCCGCCGTCGCCCGTCGCCTGGTGCACGGTGTCGGCGATGAACTCGTAGAAGATCTCGGCCAGCGACTGCATGCGGCCCGGAACGATCGAGCGGGACGCGGTCGCCACGATGGTGATGAGCGCGATCACACCGACGGCGGCGAACATGTAGAGGGCCGACTGCGTGAACGCGAGCTGCTGGTGGCCGATATGGCCCAGCGAAACGAGCGGCTTCAGCTCGAACTGATGGATCGGGTCGATCGTGACCGCCATTCCCGCTTCCGCCCTTCTTGTCCGGCGCGCCGACGGGTGTCGGCCGCCCCACATTCCCCACTGACCGGCGCGCCTTATGGCTCCTGCCGATCGCGCCGTCCCGGACGCGCGCCGGCGAAACCCGACACCCGCATCACGTTGTAGACCCCCGCGACGAACCCCAGCATCAGGAGGACGATCAGGCCCCAGGGCTTCGTCCCGAAGACATGATCGACGATCCAGCCGAGTATGCCCCCCGCGATCACGCCCGCGACGAACTCCGTGGAGAGCGTCATGGCCTGGCCCAGCGAGGATGGCCCGCCGTTCCGAGGGCGCGTGGAAGGATCGGGAGCGGCCTGCGGCCGCTTCCGTTCGATCTGCGTCTCGAGACGTCTGAGCCTCGCGGAGAGTTCGCTGTCCGTCGGCGTCTGCTCGGTCCCTTTCCCGTCCCTCGGATCGTCGCCGTTCACGGCTCAAAACTCATCGGGCGGGAAGCTGTGGAACCGGCTGGACACCCCCAGCAAGCGGGGCGCACCATAGTTTCGCCTATCTTGAGTGTCAAGGCGAACCCCATACACCGTAAGTAATTGATTTCAGTTTGGTATTCCAACTTCGGACGATGCGCCGGAGCCGCGCCGCGCACGAGGCTCCGACGGTCGATCAGGCGCCGATGATCGGCTTGATCACCTTCTCCATGCCCTCCACGGTCATCTCGCCGGTGTAGCGCTCGCCGTTGATGAAGAAGGTCGGGGTCGAATCCACCTTGAAGACGTCGAGGCCGCGCTGCTTCACGGCGTTGACCGCGCTGTAGATCTTCTGGTCCTTCAGGCAGGCCTCGAAGGTCTGCTTGTTGTAGCCCGCCTGCCGGAGCATCTGCTCCAGCGCGTCCACGGGCTTCGGCGTGAAGGCCCAGGCCGCCTGCTGGTCGAACAGCAGGTCGGTGATCGGGTAGTACTTGGAATCGCCCTGGCAGCGCGCGAGCATGAAGGCCGCGGTGGCCAGCGGGTCGAGGGGGAATTCGCGCAGGGTGAACCGCACCTTGCCGGTGTCGATGTAGCGTTCCTTGAGGGTCGGCCACGTGTTCCGGTGGAAGGCGGCGCAGTGCGAGCAGGTCATCGAGGCGTACTCGATGATCGTGCACTTCGCGTCCGCCGGGCCCAGCCAGACGTCGCCGAGCGGGCCCGGCTGCAGCAGGGCCGCCATCTCGGAATTCTGCGCCTGGGCAGGCCGCCCGAGATAGGGCAGGGCGAGGCCGGCGCCGAGGGCGAGGCCGGAGAACTTGAGAGCGTCGCGTCGCGTCGTCATCGGGCAGGCTCCGCCGGATTGATCAGTCGTGGCGTCCGGATGCCGGTACTCGGGCGCGACCGTCCTGGCAAGGTGACCGAATCGACCGTTCACCGCTCCGGACGCGTCGCCACGGCGGCGGTGCCGAGGCGGTCGAGGGCGGCGCGCAGGCCGTCATCGACGATCCCCGCCACGGCGCGCTGGACCTCGACGGCGGCGGCCGGATCGACGCGCGCGCGCGCGGGCGCCCGGCCGGCGCGCCCGACCCGGTCCTGCTGCAGCACGATCCGGGAGACGCAGGCCCAGCCGTAATGGGCGTTGATCCGCTGGATCACCACCGGCGCGAGATGCTGCAACTCGAGCGCGAAGACGCCCTCGACGCGCACGACCAGCGTGCCGGATTCGGGCGTGGCGGACTCGCTCCGGCGGCGCTTCGGCCATTCCAGCTTGGACGGCCGGCAGTAGCGGGCCAGCCGCTCGCCGACGATCTCCGGCCAGGCGGCCAGGATGTCGGTCGAGGCGAATCCCTGCGCCGCGAAGGCCGGCCCGATGCAACTCTCGATCAGCTCGGCCAGCGGTTTGACGCGCGCCATGGTGGTTCCGGCCCTGTGGATCCGCGAAGGTTAGCGCAGGATGGTTGACGAAGGGAGCACGCGCCGGCGCTTTCGACGCCCTATGATCGCCGCGGCGCTCCGGCTATTCAGCGCGACCCCTGTCGACCTGCCCATGCCGCCTCGCACAGCCACGGATCCTGAAGCCGGTCCCGGACCGCGCGCCGACGACCTGCTCGCCTGGTACGATCGGCATCGGCGGGTGCTGCCCTGGCGGGCGCTCGCCGGCGCGGCCCCGGATCCCTACCGGGTCTGGCTGTCCGAGGTGATGCTGCAGCAGACCACCATCGCGTCGGTGCGGCCGTACTTCGAGCGCTTCCTGACGCGCTTTCCCGACATCTTCGCCCTCGCCGAGGCCCCCGAGGAGGCGGTGATGTCCGCCTGGGCCGGCCTCGGCTACTACTCCCGGGCCCGCAACCTCCACGCCTGCGCCAGGACGGTCGCGGCGGCCGGCGGGCGCTTCCCCGACACCGCCGAGGGCCTGCGCAAGCTCCCGGGAATCGGCGCCTACACGGCCGGCGCGATCGCCGCGATCGCCTTCGACCGGCAAGAGGCGGCCGTCGACGGCAATGTCGAGCGGGTCCTGAGCCGCGCCTACGCGGTGGAGGCCCCGCTCCCGGGGAGCCGGCCGGAGATCCGCCGCCTGACGCAGGCGCTCGTGCCGACGGACAGGCCGGGCGACTTCGCCCAGGCGCTGATGGATCTCGGCGCGACGATCTGCACGCCCAAGCGCCCCGCCTGCGCGCTCTGCCCGTGGATGCGGCCCTGCCGCGCCCGGTCGCTCGGCACGCAGGAGAGCTTCCCGCGCAAGATCAAGGTCGCCAAGGGGGCGCTCCGCCGCGGCGCCGCCTTCGTGGCGATCCGCAGCGGCGACGAGGCGGTGCTGCTGCGGACACGCCCGCCCGAGGGTCTGCTCGGCAACATGGCCGAGCCGCCGGGAAGCGCCTGGGAGCCGAATTACGACGTCGCCGCCGCCCTGCTGGACGCGCCGCTCGACGCGCGGTGGAAGCGGCTCCCGGGGCTGGTCCGCCACGGCTTCACGCACTTCCCCCTGGAGCTGACGGTCTTCGTGGCCCGCGTCGCGCTGGCGACACCGGCTCCGGCCGGCACCCGCTTCACGCCGCGCAGCGCCCTCGACGACGAGCCGCTGCCCGGCCTCATGCGCAAGGTCCTGGCGCACGCCTTCGACCCGAAGCCGGAGCCCGAGAAGAAGCCGCGCGGGCGGCCCAGGAAGGAACCGCCGCCGATGCCGCTGCTGGCGGCGATGGAGGCGCCGGTCTCGATGCCGGATCCCGAGCCGCGTCCGCGCGTGCGCGCCGTCCCCAAGCCTCAGCCGAAGGCGCCGCCGGCGCCGCCGCCCGAGGCGGACGAGTTGTTCGACGGGGAGGTCGAGCCATCGCCCGCACCGGCGCGGGCCCGGTCATCGCCGCGGCGGCCGGGGCCGGTCCGGAAGCGGTAGGACAACCGTCATCGCGGGCGCAGCGAAGCGACCCAGGGCAGCGCGAGGCCTCGAGACGTCGCGCGACCGGCTCGCTTCGCCGCGCTCGCAGAGACGGCGGCGCGTCAGCCGTTCGCCATCGCCTGGCGGAGACCGGCCCGGAAGGTGTCGATCACCACTGGCTTGCCGCCGCGCTCCACGTGCCAGAAGGTCCAGCCGTTGCAGGCCGGAAGGCCCTGCACCAGCGCGCCGATCTTGTGGATCGAGCCGATGACGAGGCCGTTGTCGAGCTGGCCGTCCGGGCGCACCGTGGCGCGGAACCGGCGGCGCTCGTCGGTCACGGTCTCGCCGGGGCGGATGTGGCCCGCCTCGATCACCGACAGGAACGGCACCCGCGGTTCGGCGCGCTTGGTCGGCGCCACCATGAGGGCGGCCCTCGACAGGGTCTCGACGGCGGCGATCCGCTCCCGGGCGGCCTCGGCGTAGGTCGCCTCGCGCTCGATGCCGATGAAGCGGCGGCCGAGGCGCTTGGCGACGGCGCCGGTGGTGCCGGTGCCGAAGAACGGGTCGAGCACCACGTCGCCGGGATTGGTCGCCGCGAGCAGCGTCCGGGCGAGCAGGGCCTCGGGCTTCTGGGTCGGGTGGACCTTGCGGCCCTCCGCATCCTTCAGCCGCTCCTCGCCGGTGCAGAGGGGGATGAACCAGTCCGAGCGCATCTGGAGGTCCTCGTTGCCCCCTTTCAGCGCCTCGTAATGGAAGGTGTAGCCCTTCGAGTCGGCCGAGCGCGAGGCCCAGATCAGGGTCTCGTGGGCGTTGGTGAAGCGCTTGCCGCGGAAGTTCGGCATCGGGTTGGCCTTGCGCCAGACGATGTCGTTGAGGATCCAGTAACCGAGATCCTGCAACGCGCTCCCGACCCGGAAGATGTTGTGGTACGACCCGATCACCCAGAGGGTCGCGTTCGGCTTCATCACGCGCCGGCAGGCGGAGAGCCAGTCCCGGGTGAAGCTGTCGTAGGCCTCGAAGGTCGCGAACTTGTCCCAGTCGTCGTCGACCGCGTCGACGCGACTCTGGTCCGGGCGCAGGAGGCCGGCGTCGCCGAGCTGGAGATTGTAGGGCGGATCGGCGAACACGCAGTCGACGCTCGACGCCGGCAGGGCGTTCATGGCCGCGATGCAGTCCCCGACGAGAACCTGGTCGAGGGGCAGGGAACGCTGGGCGGGTACGAGACCCATCCGTGGCGCCGACGCGGGCCGCCCGGCACGCGAGACCTGTTTCCGGGCGACGGCGTCGGCAGCCACGGTACGCGGGGAAGCCATGGCAAACACCGGTTACGCGACTGACCGGCAGACCATGCGCCGGGTACGGTAAAGGTCACGTTGTCGAATTCGCGTCCGGCGCGTCCCGTTCTGGGGCTGCAGATTTTGCCGACCGGGCGCTCGGACAAGGATCCGACAGGTTAAGCAACCGTTACTGCGCCGCACCGCGCCTCCGCGACCAGGCGACAACACTCTATCGTTGCGGGCCGCGCGCCGCCGCGGCGGCCTATCCTTCGGCAACAGCCGCGCACGACAATCATCGTCGTCAGCGGGCAGCCCGGCACCCGCCGCTTCCACCTCAGCGGGACGCAGGGTCACACCCGGCGCAGGGCTTAAGAATGATATCCTATCCCGCGGCTTCGCGGGCCGACATGGGCAGTTCTTGGTGAATACACGGAACGACGCGCCAATGCATCACCCGCAACAAGAGCGCAAATAAGCTGAAATAAGCCCTCATGTAATCAGCATGACCAGCACGAAATCGGCCAAAATATGACCCCAGCGGCCGGAAAACGCCTGCCATATTCCGGCCGATTTCGGACACGACTGGCGCCGCCCCGACAAAAACAAAGGGAATGCGTCGAGAATGTCGTTTGGTTTCGGTAAGCTCGTTGTCTCACTTGGAATGCTGTCCACCGTCGTCGGAACAAGCCTCCCGGCCGCCGCGCAGAGCGGAGCGGCCTCCTGGTACGGGAGCGGCCATCGCACCGCCAACGGCGAGCGTTTCAACCCCAACGGACTGACCGCCGCCCATCGCAGCCTGCCGTTCGGAACCCGGGTCCGCGTCGAGAACAAGCGGACCGGCCGCTCGGTCGTCGTCCGCATCAACGACCGCGGCCCCTTCGTGCGCGGCCGCATCATCGATCTGTCGCGCGGCTCCGCCCGCGCCCTCGGCATGGGCGGCACGACCTACGTGTCGCTGCAGGTCGTGCACTGAGCCCTCAGGGGTATTCCACGCCCCGGCCCGCTCCCGCTCCGCGCGGGCGGGGCGGCCTCCGGGGCGTTGTCTGCCGGACCCGGACGCACCATCTGCTGCCGGGTTCAGCTCGGATCACCCGCCCATGCCCAAGCCCCTCATCGTCGACATCCCGCACGACCTCGGCCGCGACGAGGCCAAGCGGCGCCTCGAGCACGGCACGGATCAGGCGCGGGCCTTCCTGGCCAAGAGCGGTATCACGGTGGACCAGCTCGCCTGGACGGGAGACCGCCTCGATTTCGGTGTGTCCGCGGTGGCGCAGAAGATCGCCGGCACGATCGACGTGGGCGCGGAGAGCGTCCGCCTCGAAGTGAAGCTGCCTTTCCTGCTCGCCCTGTTCGCCGAGAAGATCCAGAAGGTGGCGAGCAAGGAGGGCAATCTCCTGCTGACGAAGAAGTAGGGCTCGGAACCGGATCGGCCGGACCTTGTTTCCGCGGAAACGGTGCGGATCTGCACCGTCGGTCTCGCGGAGGATAACGGTGCCCGATTTCACGCTCGCCGACCCGGGGCAGGTCCCCGAGGTTCCGCCGCAGCCGGCGCCCGTACCGGACCGGCCCTACGATCCGCCGCAGGCCCCGACGCAGCCGCCCGGACCGGAAATCCCCGGGAACACCCCGGCCGAGGCGCCGGGCGTCCATCCGCCCGAGGTCCCGGTCAACGATCCGGGCGCGCCAGAGATCAGCCCGCCGACGGGACCGGCCAACCCGATCGCCTGACCGGGAGTCGATCGACGGGGGCGGCGCCGTTTGAACAGGCCGCCCCACGCTGCCATAAGCCGGCCCATGGCCGCTCCCCCGCTCCTCACCCTCCAGGACGTCGCGCTCACCTTCGGCGGCACGCCGCTGATCACGAGCGCGAGCCTCGCCATCGCGCCGGGCGAGCGCACCTGCCTCGTCGGCCGGAACGGGTCCGGGAAGTCGACGCTCATGAAGATCGCCGCGGGCCTCGCGGAGCCCGACCGGGGCCGGCGATTCGTCCAGCCCGGCACGACGATCCGCTACCTCGCGCAGGAACCCGACTTCACGGGCTTCTCCACGACCCTGGACTTCGTCGAGGCCGGCCTGCCGCCGGGCGAATCGACCCACCGCGCCCGCTACCTGCTGGAGAGCCTCGGCCTGACCGGCGAGGAGGATCCGAGCAAGCTCTCCGGCGGCGAGGGACGCCGCACCGCGCTGGCGCAGGCGCTCGCTCCGGAGCCCGACGTGCTGCTCCTCGACGAGCCCACCAACCACCTCGACCTGCCGGCGATCGAGTGGCTCGAGACGGAGCTGAAGGGCACCCGCGCGGCCCTCGTACTCATCAGCCACGACCGGCGCTTCCTCTCGGCGCTGTCCCGGGCCACGATCTGGCTCGACCGCGGCGAGACGCGCCGGATCGACCAGGGCTTCTCCAGCTTCGAGGCGTGGCGCGACGCCTTCTTCGAGGAGGAGGAGCGGGACCAGCACAAGCTCGACCGCAAGATCGCCGCCGAGGAGCACTGGCTGCGCTACGGGGTCACCGCGCGGCGCAAGCGCAATGTCCGCCGGCTCGGCAACCTGCACGAGCTGCGCAAGAACCGCCGCGAGGTGCGTCGCCCGGTGGGCAGCGTCAGCATGCAGGCCTCCGACGCGGAATCCTCGGGAAGCCTCGTCGTCGAGGCCCGCGACATCGCGAAGAGCTACGGCGAGCGCAAGATCGTCGACGGCCTGTCCCTGCGGGTGATGCGGGGCGACCGGCTCGGCATCGTCGGGGCGAACGGCGCGGGCAAGAGCACCCTGATCAACCTGCTCATGGGCCGGCTCGCGCCGGATGCCGGGCAGGTCGTGCTCGGTACGAACCTGCTGCCGGTGGTGCTCGATCAGGCCCGCGCCGTGCTGGAGCCCGGGATGACCGTCACCGACGTGCTGACCGGCGGTCGCGGCGACAGTGTCACGGTGAACGGACAGAGCCGCCACGTGATCGGCTACCTCAAGGACTTCCTGTTCACGCCCGAGCAGGCCCGCACGCCGGTCTCGGTGCTGTCCGGCGGCGAGCGCAACCGGCTGCTGATCGCCCGGGCCCTGGCCCAGCCGGCCAACCTCCTCGTCCTCGACGAGCCGACCAACGACCTCGACCTCGAGACCCTCGACCTGCTCCAGGAGATGCTGGGCGACTACCAGGGCACGCTGATCCTGGTCAGCCACGACCGCGACTTCCTCGACCGCGTGGTCGGCAGCGTGCTGGTCTCCGAGGGCGCCGGCCGGTGGGTCGAGTATGCCGGCGGCTACAGCGACATGCTGGTCCAGCGCGGGCAGGGCGTCGAGGCGCGCACCGTCGCGCCGAAGACCAAGGAGCCGCGCGAGCGCGCCGCTCCGGCGGCCCAGCCGTCGGGCAAGCCCAAGCTCGGCTTCAAGGACCAGCACGAGTTGAAGACCCTGCCGGCCCGCATCGAGAAGCTGGAGGCGGCGATCGCCCAGCTCCGGACGATCCTCGCCGACCCCGAGCTCTACGCCCGCGACCCGGCGCGGTTCGACAAGGCCTCGACCATGCTGGCCCAGGCCGAGACCGAGCTGTCGCAGGCGGAGGACCGCTGGCTGGAACTGGAGATGCTTCAGGCGGGGTGAGAGCCGCAGCGTCGCGCCGCGAGACCTTTCCGACGGAGACCGCATGACCGCCTATCAGACCCTCGAACAGCGCTTCGCCCGGCTCGCCGCCCTCGAGGGCGCGGCCGGGATCCTCGGCTGGGACGCGCAGACCCTGATGCCGGAGGGTGCCGCCGAGGCCCGCGGCGACCAGCTCGCGATCCTGCGCGGGCTCGCCCACGGGATGCTCACCGCCCCCGAGGCCGCCGAGGAGCTGGCGGCGGCCGAGCAGGCCGAGGACCTCGAACCCTGGGCCGCCGCCAACCTGCGGGAGATGCGCCGCGCCCAGGCCCACGCCACCGCGGTGCCCCGCGACCTCGTCGAGGCGAGCTCCCGCGCCGTGTCCCGCTCCGAGATGGTCTGGCGCGAGGCGCGGCGCGACGCCGACTTCGCCCGCCTCGAACCCCACCTCGCCGAGGTTCTGCGGCTCCAGCGGGAGATCGGCCAGGCGAAGGGCGCGGCCCTCGGCCTCGATCCCTACGACGCGCTGCTCGACAGCTACGATCCCGGCATGCGCCGGGCGACCATCGACCCGCTCTTCGCGGATCTGACCGGCTGGCTGCCGGACCTGATCGCCCGCGCCCGGGAGATCCAGGCGTCCCGGCCGGCGCCGCTCCCGCTCGACGGGCCATTCGACGTGACGGTGCAGCGCGATCTCGGCCTGACGCTGATGAAGGCGGTGGGCTTCGACTTCACCCGCGGCCGGCTCGACATCAGCCTGCACCCGTTCTGCGGCGGCGCCACCGACGACGTGCGGATCACGACCCGCTACGACGCGGCCGATTTCGGCCGGGCACTGATGGGCGTTCTCCACGAGACCGGGCACGCCCTCTACGAGCAGGGCCGGCCCGCGGCGTGGCGGAACCAGCCGGTCGGCGCGGCGCGCGGCATGAGCCTGCACGAGAGCCAGTCGCTCATCGTCGAGATGCAGGCCTGCCGGAGCCGGGAGTTCTTCACCTTCCTGGCGCCGCTCCTGCAGGCGGCGTTCGGGCGTTCCGGGCCGGAATGGTCGCCGGAGAACCTTCACGCGCTCAACACCCGGGTCGCGCCGGGCTTCATCCGGGTGGATGCCGACGAGGCGACCTACCCGGCCCACATCCTCCTGCGCTACCGGCTGGAGACCGCGATGATCGCGGGCGACCTCGCGGTGCGCGACCTGCCGGGGGCGTTCAACGACGGGCTGCGCGATCTGCTCGGGCTCACCGTGCCGGACGACCGGGTCGGCTGCCTCCAGGACATCCACTGGCCGAGCGGCGCGTTCGGCTATTTCCCGACCTACACGCTCGGCGCCCTGGCGGCCGCGCAGCTGTTCCGGGCGGCCCGCACGACCGAGCCCGCGCTGCCGGGCTGCCTCGCGCAGGGCGACTTCGGACCCTTGCGGGACTGGCTCCGCGCGCACGTGCACGCGGTGGGGAGCCTGCTCGACACCGACGACCTGCTCACCCGCGCCACCGGGACGAAGCTTGGCACGGCGGCGTTCCGGGCCCACCTGGAGGCGCGCTATCTCGGGGGCGCGGGCGCCTGAGCGGCTGCGGACGGGGAGGGGGCGGATCGGCCCCCTCCGCCAGCCCCCCTAGAGCGTCACCACGTCGACGGAGTCGCCGAGCCGGTCGCGGGCGATGTCCGCGACGTGGCGGTGGTGCGTGAACAGGATCGGCTGGACGCGGGTGCCGATCGCGGCCAGCGCGTCCAGACCGTACCCGGTCCGGGTCTCGTCGAAGGTCGAGAACAGGTCGTCGCCGATGAACGGGGCCGGCTCGGCGCGACCGGCGTAATCCTCCAGATAGGCCAGCCGCAGGGCGAGATAGAGCTGGTCGCGGGTGCCCTCGCTCATGCCCTCGATCGCGACCGTGCCGCCCCCGGCACGCTGCCCGGCGAGCTTCGGCGTGTCGGCCTCGTCGTAGATCTGCGCCAGGCCGGAGAACGCGCCGCCGGTCAGCGCGCTGAACAGCGCGCCCGCCCGGGTGACGAGCGGATCCTGCTGCCCCGCGCGGTGGCGGGCCACGGCCTGCCCGAGCATCAGCCCGGCGAGCCGCAGCACGGCCCAGGACCGGGCCGCCGCCTGGAGATCCGCCTCCGCGGCCTTGCGCTCCGCGAGGGCCAGCTCGGCGCCGGTGCCGCCCTCGAGCTCCGCCCGCCGCCGCTCCGCCCGGTCGCGGTCCGCGAAGATGACCTGGCCGCGCTCGGCCTGCTCATCGGCCTCGAGCGACAGCCGCGCCAGCTCCGCCTCGATCGCCTCCGGGGACAAGGTCTCCAGGCCGGCGCGCAGCTCGGCCTCGGGTAGCCCGTCGGCCGCGCCCGCGAGGGTGCCGCGGAGCCGCAGGCGCTCGGCGCGCAGCGCCTCCCGCGCGCTGAGGCGGCCGAACAGCCGGTCGATCTCCGGCGTCGGTGCCGCGGTGAGGTCCGGCATCACCTCGGCCACCTGCCGGACGAGCGTCGCCCGCGCGGCGTCGCGCGCCTCGGCGGCGGCGCGATGGGCCGCCTCGGCCTCGTCGCGGCGGCGGTCCAGCTCGGCGCGCCGCGCCTCGCGGGCCTGCGCGGCCACGAGGCGGCCGTGGAGCGATCGGATCGCGCCGGCGGACGACACCTCCGCGAGGTCGGGCGCCAGGGCCCCGACCAGGGTGGCCGCCGTGGACCGGAACGCCTCCATGTCCCGCCGGATCCCGGCGGAGCGGCGCTGAAGGGCGGCCCGTTCCGCCAGCCGGTCCGGCACGCTTCGCCACGCCTCCAGCGCGCCCTCCGCCTCCTCGGGACCGGCCGAACCGTCGAGGCCGAGGGGCAGGAGCGCCGCCGCCCAATCCGCCCGCCACGCGGCGCGACGGGCAGCGATCTCGGCGAGGCTCGCCTCCAGCCGCTCCACGGCGAGTCCCGCGGCGCGCAGCAGCCCGCCGGTCTGCAGATTGGCCTCCCAGCGGCTCGCCAGGGCGGCGATGCGCGCTTCGAGACCGTCCAGCGCGGCGGCGATCTCGAGGTCCGGTGCGGCGTCGAGCCCGGCTCGGGTACGCAGGTCGGCCAAGGGCCCCCGCGCGGTCTCGATCCGCGCCAGGAGGCGGTCGGCCTCGATCCGCTGCGCCGCGAGGCGCTGCTCGGCCTCGATCAGGCTCTCCACCTCGGCGAGCCAGGCCGCCATCTCGGCCGGCGGCCCGGGCACGAGGCCGGCGGGCCGCCAGGCCTCGCCCCATGCCGCCTCGCCCGCCGCGATCTCCGCGGCGAGACCGGCGAGGACGTCGTCGGCCCGCGCGGCCTCCGCCTCCTCGGCGGCGAGCCGCTCCAGGTCGGCCGCGTGGGCGGCGACCCGGGCGGCGTCGGAGGCCCGCTCGTCCGCGACGCGGTCGGCCTCGAGGAGCGCACGCTCGAAGGCCGCGATCTCGGCGACGGCGGCCGCTCGGCCGGCCGCGAGAGCGTCGCGCAGGGGCGCGAACGCCGCGTCGCGGGTTGCCCGCAGGGCGTCGAGCCGCTCCCGGGTGGCGACGGGCCGGCCGGCCTCGCGCTCCCGCAGCCGCGCCCGGGTGACCGCGACCTGCCGGCGGGCCGTGTCGCACCGGTCGGCGGCTCGCTCGTGCTCGCGGGTCTTGGCCTCCAGGCGCTGACGGTAGCGCGCCACCGTGTCGGGGGCGGGCAGGGGCGTCCGGACGAGGGCGGCGAGGTCGGGGACCGGGGGCGACAGCCGCTCGGCCTGGTTGCGCAGCAGCGCCGCCTCCCGGCGGACCGCGCCGTCCAGGGTATCGCGGGCCGCGATCCACTCGTGGAGCCGGACGAGGGGCTTCAGCGCCTCCCGGAGCGGGGTCGGATCCCGGGCCGCGTCCGCCGCCTCCACCTCGCGGGCGAGGCGCTCCCGCTCGGCGCGGGCGGCGGCGAGGTCGCGGGCGACCTGCTCCTCGGCGGCCGCCAAGGTCCGGCCGTCGCGGATCAGCCGCTCGGTTCGCGCCCGCGCGGCGTCCGGGGGCTGGCGGGCCTCCAGCGCGGCGAGGTCGGGCACGCCGATCCGGGCGCGCAGCCGCTCCAGCTCCAGCCCGACCTTGTGGGCGTCGCCCTCGATGCGGGGCAGGTCGGTGCCGCCCTTCTCGAACTCCCTGGTGCCGCTGAACGCCGCCAGGATCTCGTCCGCCCGGTGGGTCAGCCCCGGCTCGACCGGGACGGATTCGGCCTCGCTGCGGGCCCGGTCGAGCGCGGCCTCGGCCCGCTCCGCCTCGGAATCGGCGGCGCGGCACGCGTCCAGGGCGGCCCCGAGACGGGCGATCCAGGCGGGATCCGCGTCGACGAGGTCGGTCTCGGCGGCGATGCGCTGCTCCAGCGCGTCGATCTCGGCGATGATCGGCCGGACGCGCTTGAACCGCTCCAGCCGGGCGCGCGCGACCGCGCCGGCCTTCTGCTCGGCCCGGAGCGCCTCGAGCTGCGCGGCCGCCGCGGCGATGTCGTCGTTCAGGGCGCGCCAGTCGCCGGCGCGCAGGCCCCGCTCGCGGATCGCCCGCCGGGCCGTCTCGTGGCGCTCCAGCGCCTGGTAGAAGGTCCGGTGCTTCGCCTGGCGCGGGGCGAAGATGGCGTCGGCCTCCGCGTCGAGCGTCGTCTGCAGATCCGTGAGGCCGCGCAGGCCGGAGCCCGCCGCGAACAGGCTCGCGCCGACCTCGCCCTCGACGTCGACCATCTCGCGGCCCCCGGCCCGGAGGCTCGCCGCGTCGAGCCCGAAGGCCCGGCAGAACACCGTCCGGGACAGGCCGCCGAGGTAGGGGGCGAGGGCGTCGTCGGCGAGCGGCGTGTCGGCGGCGTCGATGAGGGTGCGGCTGTTGCCCTTCCGGCGCCGGAAGGACAGCCGGCGTCCGTCGGCGGCGGCGATCTCCGCACCGAGGCGCAGCTGCGGCATGTCGTGCAGGAAGGCGTAGGGCGTGGTCTTGCCGAAGCCGAACAGCAGGTCCGTGACCGCCGCCAGGGCGGTGCTCTTGCCGGCCTCGTTGGCGCCCAGCACGACGTGCAGGCGCGCGTCCGGCCGGAACGCGACGGTGCGGTCCGTGAAGGCGCCGTAGCGCTCCAGGGCGAGGCGGATCAGGCGCATCGGGGGTCCATGGGCGCGCGCCTCAGCAGTGCCGGCCGCCGAGGCGGCCGAGGACGAGCGCCTCGGCCTCGGCGCAGAGCGCGTCGAACTCCGCGTCGAGGTCGGCCTCCGCGGCGGCCGTCCCCGGCATACGGCCGCCGATCTCGGCCAGCGCCGCCTTCGCCCGCGCGCGGAACTCGGGGTCGCGGTCGAGGTCGGCGAGCAGGGCCGCGGGGTCGATGGCGGCTCCGGTCGGCTCCGCCGCGGCGCGCGGGCGGCGGGTCTCGATCTTCAGGCGCTCCAGCCAGATGTCCTCGTGCAGCCGGTGCGCGGCCGCCTGGATCTCGGCCGTCAGGGACTCGCGGTCGGCCGCGAGGGCGTCGTGGGCCCGCGTCGTCCCGGCGAGGTGGACGCGGACCAGGAGCAGCCGGCGCGCCGCGATCGGCGCCAGGGGCGCCAGCGCCGCCTCGACGGCCTCGACGGCGCCGCGCGCGTCGGCCACCGCCCCGAGATCGACCGTGACGCGCTCGAACCGCGCCCGGTCAAGGGGCAGGCGGCTCACCCCCGTCACCCGACCGTCGGCGACGTCGACCACGACGGCCCCCTTCTCGCCGCACTCGCGCACGCTCCGGCCCTGGAGATTGCCGGGGAACACGATCCAGGGATCCCGGGACAGCTCCGCGTACTCGTGGATGTGGCCGAGCGCCCAGTACTCGTAGCCCCGGGTCGCGAGGTCGGCGACCGAGCAGGGGGCGTAGGTCTCGTGGGCCGCGTGGCCGGTGCAGGATGTGTGCAGGACCCCGAGGTTGAACCAGCCCGGCACGGCGGCCGGGTAGGTCAGCGAGAGGTTCTCCTCGACGGCCCGGCCCTGGAAGCTGCGGCCGTGGACCGCGACGCGGAGCGCGTCGAGGCGCAGGGTGCCGGCGCGGGCGGTCGGGAAGACGTGCACGGAGGCCGGCAGCGTGATCGAGCGCGTGATGACGCTCTCGGCGTCGTGGTTACCGCGCACGAGGATCGTCGGGATGCCGGCGCGGTCGAGGCGCGCCACCTGCCGGGCGAAGAACAGGCCGATCGTGGTGTCGGCCCAGTCGCCGTCGTAGACGTCGCCCGCCACCACCACGAAGGCGACCGACCGCTCGATCGCCTGGCTCACCAGATCCTCGAAGGCCTGCCGACTCGCCGAGGCGAGGCGACGGGCCAGATCCGCGTCGCGCGCGGCGAGCCCCGCCAGCGGGCTGCCGAGGTGCAGGTCGGCGGCATGGATGAAGCTGAACGCCGTCATGGCCTCCGGACGGGATCGGTGGATGGCGGCACGCGGCGGTCCGCGGAGCGGCCGGCGCAGCGCCGTGCCGGCTCTTAGGCCGCCGACCGGGTCCGCCTCAAGCACCGTCCTGCGATGCGCTGTGGGGCGAAGAGATCGGCCCCGGGCGCGTCCGCGAGCGGCACCGCTATCGCGGCCCCTTTCCGATCACGGCAAGCCCGATTGCAAGCCCGATCACGGCGCGGCACCGGTCGAACGTCCCGGCTCCGGGCGCGTTAGAGCGTGGCGGTGGCGGGAGCGCCGCGCGTTGAGGTACGAGACCGGCCCGATGAATCCTTCTGCACGCCCGGCCCGCTCCAACCCCGCACCGTCACCCGTCACTCCCATCCGCCCGGCAGACCGGCCGCACCAGCCCTTCAAGATCGTGAGCTGGAACCTGCTGCGGCGCACCGGCGCGGCGGTGGACGACGTCGCCGCCCTCGTGGCGCAGGAGAAGCCGGACCTGATGCTGATGCAGGAGGCGACCCGCGCCATCGGCTTCCTGCTGGACCGCATCGGCGGCCACTACGCCTGGGCCCCCCTGCCGGGCCGGATCCACGGGCTCGCCATGTGGAGCCCGAAGCCCTGGACGGCCCCGCCCCGGGTCATCGCACTCCCCTCCGGCGCCCTCGTGCACCGGGTCTGCCAGATCCTCGACCTCGGCGAGTTCGGCGTGGCCAATGTCCACCTCTCGCACGGACAGATGCTGAACCGGCGCCAGCTGCGCCGCATCGTCAGCGAGCTGCCGCCGCGGGCGGCCGTGCTCGGCGACTACAACATCGTCGGCCCGGCGCTGATCCCGGGGTTCCGCGATGTCGGACCGCGGCAACCGACCCACGCGATGGTCGAGGTCCTGCCGCTGCGGCTCGACCGCTGCCTCGCCCGCGGGCTCGTCTGCCACGCGCACGCGGTGCTGCCGCGGGGGCGCTCCGATCACCGGCCGATCGTCGTCCATCTCGGCCCGGCGCCGGAGGCGCACGCGCCTGCCCGGTTCAAAGGTATGGCAGCAGCAGTCGCACGCCTGCGTCGCGCAGACGGAGCGGCAGGCCGCGCGCGGCGAGATCCTCCCGGCTGAGCCGCGCCTCCATCTTGCCGCGCATGAACCGGTCGAGGTGGGCCGCGAGGTCCGCGTCGATGATCTCGACGTTCAGCTCGAAATTGAGCCGGAAGCTGCGCATGTCCCAGTTGGCGCTGCCGACGAAGCACCAGATGTCGTCGACCACCATCGCCTTGGAATGGTCGAAGGGCGGCTCGTCGAGCCAGACGTTCACGCCGGCCCGCAACAGCGGATCGAGATGCGCCCGGGTCGCCCAGTCGATGTACGGGTGGTCGCTGACCCGCGGGATGATGACGTCGACGGTGATGCCCCGGGTCGCGGCCTGGGCGAGCGCGCCGGTCACCAGCTCGTCGGGCAGGAAGTAGGGCGTCACGAAGCGCACCGACCGGCGCGCGCAGGCGAGGGCCTGGAGGATGACCTGCTCGATCTTCTCGACGTCCGCGTCCGGGCCGGATGTGACGGCCCGGGCGACGCTCGGTCCGCACGGCTCGAGGTCGACGAACCACGGGGGGCCGTCGAGGATCTCGCCGTCCACGAAGGCCCAGTCGGCCGCGAAGGCGGCGGCGAGCTGCTCGACCACGGGGCCGGTCATCCGGAAATGGGTGTCGCGGATCGGGTGCTCGGGCTTCAGGGCGACGCGGTTCGGGTGGGAGATGTTGAGGCCGCCGGTGAAGGCGATCCGCCCGTCGATGACCAGCAATTTCTTGTGCGAGCGCAGGTTGAGGAACGGCATCCGCCAGGGGAGGGCGGAGTGCATGAACAGGGCGGCCGGCACCCCGGCTGCCGTCAGCCGGCGGTAGACCGGCGCCCGGAAGTAGCCGCCGCCGATCCCGTCGATGATGACGCGGACCTTCACGCCCCGGGCCTGCGCCTCGACCAGCGCGTCGCAGAACTCGCGGCCGGTGGCGTCGTCCCGGAAGATGTAGCTCGACAGGCCGATGCTGGTCCGCGCCTCCCGGATCGCCGCGAGCATCACCGGGTAGGCCGCGTCGCCGTTGCGGAACATCTGCACGGTGTTGCCGGCGAAGGCCGGCAGGCCGGTGATCCGCCGGATCGCCCGGTCGAGGGGCCAGAGCGCCTCCGGCACCACGGCGTCGTCGGTGTCGGGCAGCTGCGTCGCGTCGGAGGGCTTGGTCCGCAGCCGCCGCGCGCGGCGCGAGACGCGGTTGATGCCGAAGGTCAGGTAGAGGGCGGTACCGAAGATCGGCGACAGCCACGCGAGCCCGATCCAGCCCACCGCCACGCTGACCCGGCGCTTGCGCAGCAGGGCGTGCAGGGTGACGCCGATCGCCAGCGCGAAGCCGAGCAGGGCCTCGACATCCGACCGCATCAGGGCGGTCGACTGGACCCAGCGGGTGATCGCGTTTTCCAAGGTGCGGCTATCCGGGTTCGCGTCGGGGGGCGCCGGATCGACCTAAAGCCCATGCGGCGGGCGGATCAATCCGCCGACTTGGCCGGATGCGCAATGGCCGCCGCGGCCGCGGGCCGCTCGCAGCGATAGGGTCCGCTGCCGTCGAGGGCCCCGTACAGGACCCGGCCGCCGGAGGCGATGCAGCGCGCCTTGGCCTCGGCGTAGGGGCGGTGGAAGCTCCAGATGGTGATCATCGGCCCGACCGTCGCGATGCAGACACCTCCGAAGATCACGGCGGCGGCCCAGGTCGCACCGTTGCGGTTCGGCCGCGGGGGCCGCGGCGGCGGCATCGTGCCGTAGAAGGACAGCGTCAGACCGAGCAGGTCGATGGTGCTCATCAGCCGTTCCGCGTTGCGGCGCCGAGCCCGGCAGGATCGGACAGGCCCTCATCCTAGAGCAGGGCGGCGCCATCACCTACGCGCGCCGCGCAGAACCGCCTGCGTCGTATCGCGCCAGGAGGCCGGCTCACGGCTCCCAGCGGGGCGGCCGCTTGCCCAGGAAGGCGTCGATCCCCTCCTGCGCGTCGGCCATCATCATGTTGCGGGTCATGACCTCCGCCGTGTAACCGTAGGCGTCCTCCAGGCTCATCTCGATCTGCCGGCCGAACGCCTCCTTGCCGATCGCCAGGACGCGCCGGGCCTTGCCGGCGATCCGGGCCGCCAGGGCGCTCACCGCCGCGTCGAGATCCGCCTCCGGCACGGCGCGGTTCACGAGCCCGATCCGCAGAGCCTCCGCGGCGTCGATCGGGTCGCCGACCAGCAGCATCTCCAGGGCGGCCTTGCGCGACACGGCCCGCGACAGGGCGACCATCGGGGTCGAGCAGAACAGGCCGATCTGCACCCCCGGCGTGGCGAAGCGGGCGGTCTCGGCGCAGACGGCGAGGTCGCAGGTGGCGACGAGCTGGCACCCGGCGGCGGTGGCGATCCCGTGCACCCGGGCGATCACCGGTTGCGGCAGGCGCGCGAGGCTCAGCATCAGCCGGGCGCAGGTGCGGAACACCGCCTCGGTGGCCTCCCGGGACGGGTCGGCGCGCATCTCCTTGAGGTCGTGCCCGGCGCAGAAGGCGGGGCCTGCCCCCTGCAGGATCACGACCCGCACGGACGGATCCGCGCGGATCGCGTCGAGCTGCGCCTGGAGCGCGCCCATCAGGGCCATCGACAGGGCGTTGCGGGCCTGCGGCCGGTTCAGCGTCAGGGTCGCGACGCCGTCGGCGTCGCTGCGCAGCAGCACAGGCGCCTCCGGGGTGGCGGCGGGGGCCGTGGCAAGGGCTGCGGTCATGGCGGCGTCTCCCGGCGCCGGCCTCCCTGCGGCGGGGCCGGTCGCGTCGCCAGACGGTAGCACGCGGGTTTCCGGTTCGCGACGGCGCCGCGGCCCGGCCTCCGCGATGAGCCGGCTGTCAGGCCTGCTCGGCCAGGGCGAGGTCGAGGCTCGCGTAGTCGGCGCCAGGCCCGTTCCACCACAGCGTGGGATAGGCGTCGAGCCGGCCCATCACGCCGGCATAGGCATCGGCGAGCGCGGTATCGACGACCACCAGCACGGGGCCCGCCTCGGAGAGGCTGTCGGCGAGCGCCCGGTCGCGGGCGGCGCAGTCGAGGCAGACGACGCGCAGGCCGAGACGGGTGAGGCCGAGGCGCATGGCCTCCGCCTGCCCGAGATCCTGCACCATGAGCGCCACGGTCTGCCCGGCCCGCAGGCCCTCGCCCCAGGCCCAGCGCGAGAAGCGGTGCGGACAGATCGCGGCGACCGGCACGGCCGGCCCGACACGCCGCTCCGCGTTGGCGACTCCTTGCGCGCCCGGCCGGGCGCGCCGGTCGGCGTCTCGAGCCAAAAGAGGGATGGAGGCCGCCGGGGAATGGACGCCGTACATGCGATGCGGACCGCCTGAATCTGGACACACTGCAGGTCCTGGCGTGACGCGAGCAGGTTAACACTCTCTCACGCGCCGGCGTTCCGCCGAAAAACGACCGCATTTTCGTCGGCGCGCGGGCCGGCGACTGCCGCCATGGCCAACGGGCCGTGAACGGCGACGGGCGAATCGTCGGCATCTCGGGCCGCATCTTCGGTCGCATTGGCGCGCGCGCGAGTCCGGCCTATGTCCCGCGCGCCAGAGGCCGCCCGCCAGAGGCCGCCCACGATCGAGGAACCGCCGCGCATGCGTCCCACAACGACCCGGATCTCTCTCCTCGCCGCCGCCACGCTCGCGGCCCTGCCGGCGCAGGCGCAGATCCGGAACGCCCCGTCGCCGCGGGCGCTGGAATTCGCCGCCTACATCTTCGCGGCCTCGAACGTCTGCGGCTATCGGATCGGCAGCGACCAGTTCGAGGCGTTGCTGGCGAAGCAGAACGTGCAGATCGGCGACGTCCAGCCGCGGGGGCCGTTCGGCAACCGGGTGCAGACCATGTTCACGCTGATGTCGAACCAGATGGCGCAGAACCGCGACCAGGCCTGCCTCGCGGTGGCCGGCGAGTACGGACCCGAGGGCACGGTGGCCAAGAACGTGCTCCTGCCCGCGGGCCAGGAGCCGGCCGCGCCTGCGAAGCCCGCCGAGCCCGCCAAGCCGTGATCGGTCGCGCTCCGGATCGACGCCGGCCTCAGCCGAGGCGCCACTCGATCGGCCGACGCCCGTGCTCGGCGAGCCACCGGTTGGCCCGGCCGAACGGGTCGGAGCCCGGAAAATCCCGGGCGCGGTTGAGCGGCGAGGGGTGTCCGCTCTCGAACACGCCGTGGCGGGTCGCGTCGATCAGCGCGGCCCGGGCCCGCGCCTGGGCCCCCCAGAGCAGGAACACCGCGGGCTCGGGCCGCGCCGACACGGCGCTCACCGCCTCGTCGGTCAGCGCGGCCCAGCCGTAACGCAGATGCGCCCCGGCCTTGCCGGCCTCGACGGTGAGCGCGCTGTTGAGCAGGAGCACGCCCTGCCGCGCCCAGGGCGTCAGGTCGCCGCCCGCGGCGCGGTCGGAGCCCGCCTCCGCCAGGATCACCTTCAGCGAGGCGGGCAGGCGACCGGAGCCCACGAACGAGAAGGCGAGGCCGTTGGCGTCGCCCGGGGTCGGGTACGGATCCTGGCCGAGGATCACGGCCCGCACGTCCTGCGGCGGGGTCTCTGTCAGGGCGCGGAAGATCCGGTCCGGCGAAGGCAGGACGCGGGCGCCCGCGGCGATTCGCGCATCGACCCGCGCCGCCACGGCGTCGGCCTCCCCGCCGGCGAAGAAGGGCAGGCTCAGCCAGGGCGAACCCGAGGCGCGGAAGGCGGTGAGGGCGTCGGCGACGGGCGTGTCGGTCATGGTCTCTCGCGGTCGGGTTCCGCGGCCAGATAGGGGGCTGGGGAGCACCGTCACGGGCGCGGCGGTTGCGGCCGGGAGCCGCCCGTGTTTAGGGACTGGGGTCGAGCGTCCCGCCTATCGCGGTGCGACATGGCGCGTCCGGTCTTCGCCGGGCGGCTTCGCACCCTACATGGGGGCGCACCCGACGGGGTTTAAGCTCCGGCCAAGCTCGAGGCGTCCGCGCCGGCCGCCGGATATCGGAAACCAGAGGAAGGATCTCGGCGCGCGGCGCCGGAACGCTGCCATGAACGAACGCGTCGAACCCGCCGCGCTGGCGAATGGCCGGCCCCTCGCACCGCTGCAGCCCGCGGCGAACGCCCTGCCGGCCGACCACCCGAAGGTGGCCTGGGGCCGCGTCGGCGTGCTCCTGATGAATCTCGGGACGCCCGAGGGCACGTCCTACTGGCCGATGCGCCGGTACCTCAAGGAGTTCCTGTCGGACCGCCGCGTGATCGAGGTGCCGCGGCTGATCTGGTGGCCGCTGCTCAACCTGATCATCCTGACGAAGCGCCCCGGCCCGAAGGGCCGCGACTACGCCAGCGTCTGGAACAACGCGCTGAACGAGGGGCCGCTGAAGACGATCACCCGCGGCCAGTGCGAGCGCCTCCAGGCCGCGATGGGCGAGTCCGTGGTGGTCGACTGGGCGATGCGCTACGGCAAGCCCGAGGTCGCCGGCCGGATCCAGGCGCTGCTGGACCAGGGCTGCGACCGCATCCTGCTGGTGCCGCTCTACCCGCAATACGCCGCCGCGACCTCGGCCACGGCCTGCGACCAGGCCTTCCGGGCGCTGATGGACATGCGCTGGCAGCCCACGGTGCGCGTCTCGCCGCCCTATCACGACGACCCGGTCTATATCGCCGCCATGGCCGATTCGATCCGCGAGGGTCTGGCCAAGCTCGATTTCGAGCCGGAGGTGATCCTCACCTCGTTCCACGGGGTGCCGCGGAGCTACCTGCTCAAGGGCGATCCCTACCATTGCCAGTGCCACAAGACCGGGCGTCTGATCCGCGAGGCGCTGGGCCTGTCGCCGGAGAAGATGCGGGTGACCTTCCAGTCGCGCTTCGGCAACGAGGAGTGGCTGAAGCCCTACACCGACGAGACCGTGATGGAGCTCGCAAAGTCGGGCGTGAAGCGGATGGCGATCGTCGCCCCGGGCTTCACGGCCGATTGCCTGGAGACCCTCGAGGAACTCGACGGCGAGAATCGCCACTACTTCGAGGAGAATGGCGGCGAGCGCTTCGCCTACATCCCGTGCCTGAACGACAGCGACCTCGGCATGCGGGTGATCGAGCACGTGGTGCGCCGCGAGCTGCAGGGCTGGATCTGAGATCCCGGCCGGGATGCCGCTTGCGGCGCGGCCCGGCCCGCCTATTCTTCTCCCAAGCCGAGCGGGCCCAGAGGTTCGGCGCGGGAGGATCACATGGCGTTCTTCATCGGCATCGCGTGTCCGTGGCTGCTGATCGCGGTGCTCGACAGGATCGCCGAGGGGCGCCGCAGCGCCGAACTCTCGGCCCTCGGGATCACGCCCCAGCCGGCCCCAGCGCGATCCAGCTACCTCGTCCCGGACCGGCCGTACTGACGACGGGGCGCGGCCCCGGGGGCCGCGCCGGTCGGGCGCCGAGCGCTACTTCTTCGGTTCGGGCGCAGTCTGCGCGGCCGGCGGCGCGTCGGCGCGCTCGATCTTGGCCTCCGAGCGGAGCTTCAGGATCATGTCCTGCTGCGCCTTGCGGATCAGGTGCTGGTCGATCTGCTCCTTGAGCTCGTCGAAGGTCGGCTGCGGCTTGGTCCGCTTCTCCTCGACCTTGATCACGTGCCAGCCGAACTGGGTCTTGATCGGGTCGGAGACCTGGCCGGCCTTCATCGCGAAGGCGGCGTTGGCGAAGTCGGGCACCATCCGCTCCTTGGTGAACCAGCCGAGATCGCCGCCCTCGGCCTTCGAGCCCGGGTCCTTCGACGCCTCGGCGGCGACCTTGGCGAAATCCTCGCCGCCCTTGATGCGCGCGGCGATCTTCTTGGCCTCGGCCTCGTTGTCCACCAGGATGTGGCGCGCGTGCACCTCCTCCTCGGGCTTCATCAGCTTGACGGTCTGGTCGTAGATCGCGTGCTCCGCCTCGGGCGTGACCGCGCGCTTGGCCTCCTGCTCCAGGTAGTCGTCGAGCAGGAGCTTGTCGCGGAAATAGGCGAGCTTGCGCTTGAACTCCGGCGTGTCGCCGATCTTGGCGGCCTCGGCGGCCTGCGCACCGACGCGGAGGTCGACCATGTAGTCGACGAGCAGGTTCTTCTTCTGCGCCTCGTCGACGCCGGGCAGCGACAGGGCCGGGTCATCGGCCGCGATGGCGAGGTCGCCCTGGGTGATCGGCTTGCCGTTGACGCTCGCCACGACCGCGTCCGCGCTCGGCGCGGCAGCCGGCGTCGCGGCGGGGGCCGCCGGCGTGTTGGCGGCCGGCGTCGGGGCCTTCTGGGGTGCCTGGGCCAGCGCCAGTCCCGGCATCGCGATCATGACGGCGAGCGCGCTGACGCGCCGGAGAAGGGCGGTGTTCGGCATACGGGCGAAGTCCTCGGCTCACGTCTCGGCGTCGCGCCGGATCGGCCGGGCGTCGCGCCGCAGCACAGGTGGCCCGCGTCGGGCGAGAAGGCAAGCGCGGCCATTTCGCCGGTGCCGGAACCGTGACCGTACCGGCATGCGTTGAGGGCTGCCCCTTCCAGGTGCGCCGGGCGATGTTTACCTCTATAAGCCCGGCCAACTCCGTCCAGGCCGGCCCGCCACGCTCACCCGTGGGCGGGCTCGCGCGTCCGCAGGTCCACGATGCTCGGCTCCATCGCCAAGAAGATTTTCGGCTCCTCGAATGACCGCCGCGTCAAGGGCTACCGCCCGCGCGTCGCGCAGATCAACGCGCTGGAACCGGAGATCCAGGCCCTCTCGGACGAGGCCCTGCGCGCCCGCACCGACATGCTGAAGGCCGAACTCGCCAACGGCAAGAGCCTCGACGACATCCTCGTGCCGGCCTTCGCCACCGTCCGCGAGGCGGCCAAGCGCGTCTTCGGCCAGCGCCACTTCGACGTGCAGCTCATCGGCGGCATGGTGCTCCACGAGGGCGGCATCGCCGAGATGAAGACCGGCGAGGGCAAGACCCTGGTGGCGACGCTGCCGGTCTACCTCAACGCCCTGGAGGGCAAGGGCGTCCACGTCGTCACGGTGAACGACTACCTCGCCTCGCGCGACGCCGAGTGGATGGGTCAGGTCTACCGGTTCCTGGGCCTCAGCGTCGGCACGATCGTGCACGGCCTCGACGATGCGCAGCGCAAGGAGGCCTATGCCTGCGACATCACCTACGGCACCAACAACGAGTACGGCTTCGACTACCTGCGCGACAACATGAAGTACGAGCTGTCCCAGCTGGCGCAGCGCGGGCACAACTTCGCGATCGTCGACGAGGTCGATTCGATCCTGATCGACGAGGCGCGCACGCCGCTGATCATCTCGGGCCCGGTGGACGACCGGTCGGAACTCTACGTGGCGGTGGACGCGCTGATGCCGCGCCTGCGCAAGGAGTTCTACGACCTCGACGAGAAGCAGCGCACCGTCTCGCTGACCGAGGAGGGCAACGAATTCATCGAGGAGGCGATGCGCGAGGCGGGCCTCCTGAAGGAGGGCGACCTCTACGACGCCCACAACGTGACGCTCGTCCACCACGTGAACCAGGCGCTGCGCGCCCACACGCTGTTCACCCGCGACAAGGACTACATCGTCAAGAACGACGAGGTGGTGATCATCGACGAGTTCACCGGCCGCATGATGCAGGGCCGGCGCTACTCGGAAGGCCTGCATCAGGCGCTGGAGGCGAAGGAGCGGGTCACGATCCAGCCCGAGAACCAGACGCTCGCGTCGATCACCTTCCAGAACTACTTCCGCCTGTACAAGAAGCTGGCCGGCATGACCGGTACCGCCTCGACCGAGGCCGACGAGTTCGCCGAGATCTACAAGCTCGACGTGGTCGACATCCCGACCAACAAGGAGGTCGAGCGCGTCGACGAGGACGACGAGGTCTACCGGACCGTCGGCGAGAAGTACGAGGGCATCATCGCCGAGATCGACAAGGCGCATGCGCGCCACCAGCCGATCCTGGTCGGCACCGGCTCGATCGAGAAGTCGGAGCACCTCGCCGAGATGCTCAAGAAGGCCGGCTACAGCCTGCTCGACTACTCCGACCCGAACGCCCTGACCGACGTCTACGCCGCCGCCCGCGAGGGCCGGGTGACCAAGCGCTTCGCCGTGCTGAACGCCCGCTTCCACGAGCAGGAGGCCTACATCGTGGCCGAGGCGGGCGTGCCGGGCGCGATCACCATCGCCACCAACATGGCCGGACGCGGCACCGACATCAAACTCGGCGGCAACCTCGAGATGCGCATCGAGAAGGAGCTGGGCCATCTCGCCGACGGTCCGGAGCGCGACGCCGCGATCGCGGCGATCAAGGCCGAGATCGCCGAGAACCGGACCAAGGTGCTGGCCTCGGGCGAGCCGGCCGATCCGGCGGCGGGCCGGAAGAAGGACCTGCCGGGCGGCCTCTACATCATCGGCACCGAGCGCCACGAATCGCGGCGCATCGACAACCAGCTCCGCGGCCGCTCCGGGCGTCAGGGCGATCCCGGCCGCTCGAAGTTCTACCTGTCGCTTCAGGATGACCTGATGCGCATCTTCGGCTCCGACCGCATGGACGGGATGCTGCAGAAGCTCGGCCTCGAGCAGGGCGAGGCGATCATCCACCCCTGGATCAACAAGGCGATCGAGAAGGCGCAGCAGAAGGTCGAGGCGCGCAACTTCGACATGCGCAAGAATGTGCTCAAGTACGACAACGTCATGAACGACCAGCGCAAGGTCGTGTTCGAGCAGCGCCGCGACTTCATGGGCCAGGACAGCGTCCGCGAGACCGTGGACGAGATGCGCGAGGGCGTGATCGACGACCTCGTCGCCCGGCACATCCCGGAGAACGCCTACGCCGAGCAGTGGGACGTCGCCGGCCTGCGCGAGCAGGTGAAGGAGATCCTCAATCTCGACGTGCCGGTCGAGGACTGGGCCAAGGAGGAGGGCATCGCCGACGAGGAGATGCGCGAGCGCCTGCTGAAGGCGGCCGAGACAGCCTACGCCGAGCGGACGGAGAAGAACGGCGCCGAGGTCACGGCCTACATCGAGAAGCAGGTCCTGCTCCAGACGCTCGACCATCTCTGGCGCGAGCACCTCGTGACGCTGGACCACCTCCGGCAGGTGATCGGCTGGCGCGGCTTCGCCCAGCGGGACCCGCTGAACGAGTACAAGTCCGAGGCCTTCGACCTGTTCAACGGGCTCGTGACCGCCCTGCGCGAGCAGGTCACCGCGCAGCTCTCGCGGGTCGAGATCATGCTGCAGGAGCCGCCGGCGGAGTTCCCGGCCGGCGGTCCGGCGCTGCCGCCGATGTTCGCCCAGCATCTCGACCCGGTCACCGGCGAGAACGAGATGGACTACGCCGGCTTCGGCTCGGGCAGCGACGGCGGCGGGGGCCCGGCCTACGGCTTCGCCGCCCAGGGCCTCGCGGCCGACGGGGCGGTGCTGGAGCGTGACCCGACCGACGCCAACACCTGGGGCCGCGTCGGCCGCAACGAGCCGTGCCCCTGCGGCTCGGGCAAGAAGTACAAGCACTGCCACGGCAGCCTCCAGGCCTGAGGCGGGGATCGCGGCGGGGATGACCGCGCGGGGGCTGTTCATCGCCGGGGCCGGCACCGAGATCGGCAAGACCTACGTCACCGCCGCCCTGACCCGCAGCCTGCGGGCGCAGGGTCGGGCGGTCCGGACGGTGAAGCCGCTCGCGAGCGGTGTCCCGCCGCTGAGCGATCCCGGCTTCATCGAGAGCGACACCGCCCGGCTGCTGGACGCGCAGGGCCTCGCCCTGGACGAGGAGGCCGTGGAGGCCTGCTCGCCCTGGCGGTTCTCGGCACCGCTCTCGCCCGATCAGGCCGCCGTGCTGGAGGGGCGATCCCTGGACCTGGCCGACCTCGTCGGCTGGTGCCGGGATGAGATCGCCCGCACGGAGGGCACCCTGCTGATCGAGGGCGTCGGCGGCCTCATGAGCCCGGTCACCGGGGCCGCCACCGGCCTCGACTGGCTCCGGGCCCTCGGCCTCCCGGCGCTGCTCGTGTCCGGGAGCTATCTCGGGGCGATCAGCCACGCGCTCACCGCCTGCGAGGCCCTGCGCTTCCACGGCGTGGCGCTGCGCGCCGTAGTGGTCAGCGAGAGCCCGGACGCGCCGGCGCCCGCCGCGACCGTGGCCGCCGCCATCGCCCGGCACGCCGGGGCGCCCGTCGCCTGCCTGCGTCGCGGCGAGGCCTGCCCGGATGACCTGGCCGCCCTGATCTGATGGCCTGCCGCGCCGTCGCTGGACGGCGCGACCGCTGCCCCTAGCTTTACCGCTGCGGCGTCGAACCCGGCGCTCGAATCGTCTCGGCCGGGTGATGCCCTAGGGAGCCCTGCGGTGAGTCAGACCCTTGCGCCGGCGGCGAGTCCCCGATCCGATACGGGCGCGGTCGACGCGGAGACGGCGCGCGACAGGCTCCGGCCGGCCCTCGTTTTCGGCGCGCTGGGCGTCGTGTACGGCGACATCGGCACGAGCCCGCTCTACGCGTTCAAGGAGGCGGTGAAGGCGGCGACCGCGGGCGGCGCCTCGGTGCCGGCAGCCGCCACGGGCGCGGTGTCGCTGATCCTGTGGGCGCTGATCCTGATCGTGTCGCTGAAATACGCGGTGCTGATCCTGCGGGCCGACAACCGCGGCGAGGGCGGCATCGTCGCCATGCTGGCGCTGCTCGGCGCCCGTCAGGCCCGGCCGGGCACGTGGAAGGCGCTGCTCCTGGTGGTCGGGCTGGTGGGCGCGGCCCTGCTCTACGGCGACGGCGCGATCACGCCGGCGATCTCGGTCCTGTCGGCGATCGAGGGGCTGAAGGTCGACGCGCCGTCACTCGGCCCGTACGTCGTGCCGATCACCCTGGTGATCCTGGTCGGTCTGTTCCTCGTCCAGCACAAGGGCGTGGCCGCCATCGGCCGGGTCTTCGGACCCGTCATGCTCGTCTGGTTCGCCGTCCTGGGGCTCCTCGGGATCTCCGGCATCGTCGCCGAGCCCGGGATCCTTGCGGCGGCCAACCCGTTCCGGGCCGTCGATTTCATGCTCCACGCCGGCTGGCACGTCAGCTTCGCGATGCTGGGCGCGGCGTTCCTGGCGGTGACCGGGGGCGAGGCGATGTACGCCGATCTCGGCCATTTCGGTGCCCTGCCGATCCGCGTCGCCTGGTTCGTGCTGGTCCTGCCCGCGCTGGTGCTCAACTATTTCGGCCAGGGCGCCCTGCTGATCGCCGCGCCCGACGCCCTGGAGAACCCGTTCTTCCGCCTCAGCCCCGACTGGGGCCATCTGCCCCTCGTCGCGCTCGCCACGATGGCGACCATCATCGCCTCGCAGGCGATCATCTCGGGCGTTTTCTCCCTGACACAGCAATCGGTCCAGCTCGGCTTCCTGCCGGCCATGCGCATCGTCCAGACGGCGCACGACGAGCGCGGGCAGATCTACGTGCCGGCGGTGAACTGGCTGCTCGCCGCGGCGACGCTGACGGCCGTGGTGGTGTTCGGCTCCTCCGACGCGCTCGCCGGCGCCTACGGCATCGCGGTCTCGATGCTGATGGGCATCACGACGCTGCTCGCCGCGCTGATCGCGCTCCGCTGGCGCTACAACCCGCTCCTGGTCTTCGCGGTCAACGGCTTCTTCCTCGGCATCGACCTCGTGTTCTTCGCCGCCAACAGCGTGAAGATCCTGGAAGGCGGGTGGTTTCCGCTGGTGCTCGCCGGTCTCGTCGCCGCGATGATGCTGACCTGGAAGAAGGGGAACGAGCTGGTCGAGGAGGCGAGGGCCGCGCTGCGCCTGCCGGAGGACGTCTTCCTCGGCGGTCTCCAGCACCGCGACCTGCTGCGGCTGCCGGGCACGGCGGCGTTCCTCTCGGCGGCCGAGCACGGCATCCCGCTGCATCTCTCGCGCTTCGTGGAGCGCAACCACGCCCTGATGGAGCGCATCCTGATCATCACGGCGCTCTACGAGGAGACGCCCACCGTCCCGCGGGACCGGCGCGCCCACGTGACGATCCTGGCGCCGGATTTCTACAGGGTGATCCTGCGCTACGGCTTCATGGAGGAGGCCTCGATCCCCGAGGGGCTGGCCTGCGCGGTCGAATCGCGCCACCTGCCGCCGCACGTCCTCGACGACATGACCGTCTTCGTCGGGCACGAGACGATCATTCCGCGACGGGACAAGCGGGGCATGGCGCCCTGGCGGGAGAACCTGTTCGCCTTCATGCAGCGCAACGCCGAGCGCACCGGCGCCTTCTTCGGCGTGCCGACCCGGCAGGTCGTCGAGGTCGGGACTGAGATCGAGATCTAGACCTCCGCCGCAGACATTCCCGCCGCCCGGCAAGTCACCGCCGCGGCGCGGTCGAGAACAGGCCGAGTGGTGCCGAGAGATCGGAGCGCCGGCTCAGCCGCGATATGCCTCGATCAGCGCCCGGCGATTGGCGACGCCGCGGCCGGTGACGTCGCTCCGGTCCGGACCTGTTTCCGGCACGGACGCGCCGACGCACGAAAACTTGAGGCCGCTCTGCCGCGCCGCCGGGAACCGGAGCCTTCCGCCATCGTTCCGCCCCGACGCAGGCGTCGCGCCCCCGGGCTGCGCGCCGGATTGGAGAGACAGCATGAACAGGGATCATCTCGAGGGCGGCGTCCGCCATCTGCGCGGCCGGATCAAGACGGCTGCGGGCGCGGTCCGCGGCCGGGCCGCCGACCAGCTCGACGGCGCCTACGATCAGGCCGCCGGCGCCGCCCAGTACGCCTACGGCGAGGCCCGGGACACGGTCCGCGACCTGCGCCACGGCGGCGAGCACCTCATCGAGGAGGGCCGCACCCGGTTCCGCCACGTCAGCGAGCGCGGGCACGCCCTGGCGGACGAGGCGCTCGAGCGCGGCCAGCACTACCGCGACCGCGCCGTGCGCCACGGGCGCACCCTCGCGGCCCGCGCGGACGAGAACCGCGGCACGACCCTCGCCGTGGTGGCCGCCGTCGCGTTCGGCCTCGGGTGGCTGGCGCGGCCGGCCCGCTGAGCGGTGGACGGGACCTGATCCGGAGCGGGGCGGGCGTTCGCGCGGCCGCCCCGCCGAACAGAACGCATAAAGACATCTTTATGTCTTGATTGCTTCGTAGGCCGCGCGGTGGTAGGGGTTGCCCCGACCCGCAACGCGAACACGGAGCCATCGACTCATGGCCAAGGATTACATCGTCAAGGATATCGGGCTGGCCGATTACGGCCGGAAGGAGATCTCGATCGCCGAGACGGAGATGCCGGGCCTGATGGCGGTCCGCGAGGAGTACGGCGCCGCGCAGCCCCTGAAGGGCGCGAAGATCGCCGGCTCGCTGCACATGACGATCCAGACCGCCGTGCTGATCGAGACCCTGAAGGCGCTCGGCGCCGACATCCGCTGGGTCTCCTGCAACATCTACTCGACCCAGGACCACGCCGCCGCCGCCATCGCGGCCGCCGGCATCCCGGTCTTCGCCGTGAAGGGCGAGACCCTGGAGGAGTACTGGGACTACACCTCGCGCCTGTTCGACTGGCACGACGGCGGCATGCCGAACATGATCCTCGACGACGGCGGCGACGCGACCATGTTCGTCCATCTCGGCCTGCGCGCCGAGAACGGCGACACCGCGTTCCTCGACAAGCCGGCGAGCGAGGAGGAGGAGGTCTTCTTCGCGCTCCTCAAGCGCAAGCTCGCCGAGAAGCCGAAGGGCTGGTTCGCGGGCCTCGCGGACAGCATCAAGGGCGTCTCCGAGGAGACGACCACGGGCGTCCACCGCCTCTACGTGCTGGCCAAGGAGGGCAAGCTGCTCTTCCCGGCGATCAACGTGAACGACTCGGTCACCAAGTCGAAGTTCGACAACCTGTACGGCTGCAAGGAGTCGCTGGTCGACGGCATCCGCCGCGGCACCGACGTGATGATGGCCGGCAAGGTCGCGATGGTCGCGGGCTTCGGCGACGTGGGCAAGGGCTCGGCCGCGTCCCTGCGCAACGCCGGCTGCCGCGTGCTCGTGTCGGAGATCGACCCGATCTGCGCGCTCCAGGCCGCCATGGAGGGCTACGAGGTCGTGACCATGGAGGATGCCGCGCCGCGCGCCGACATCTTCGTCACCGCCACGGGCAACAAGGACATCATCACCATCGACCACATGCGGGCGATGAAGGACCGGGCGATCGTCTGCAACATCGGCCACTTCGACAACGAGATTCAGGTCGCCGGCCTGAAGAACCTCAAGTGGTCGAACATCAAGCCGCAGGTGGACGAGATCACCTTCGCGGACGGCCACCGGATCATCCTCCTGTCGGAGGGCCGCCTGGTGAACCTCGGCAACGCGACCGGTCACCCGTCCTTCGTGATGTCGGCCTCGTTCACCAACCAGACGCTGGCCCAGATCGAGCTGTGGTCCAACCCGGGCAAGTACCAGAAGCAGGTCTACACCCTGCCGAAGACGCTCGACGAGAAGGTCGCGGCCCTGCACCTGGAGAAGATCGGCGTGAAGCTCTCGAAGCTCCGCCCCGATCAGGCCGCCTATATCGGCGTCTCCGAGAGCGGCCCGTTCAAGCCCGAGCACTACCGCTACTGAGCCCGCATCGGCGACGGCGCGAACGGCCCCGTTCCCGGGGTCAGCACCGCGCCGCCGCGATCCGGCGAAGAGGTCCGATCGGACGATCTGAGAGCCCGGCGCGCTGCGCCGGGCTTTCTCGTTTGTCAAGCGCCGACGGCCGAATCGAACTGTGTCTTCTGTGTGTCGTTAACGGCTGATTATGCCGACTTCGCCCAAAGCCACGCTTCGTTCCCCTTCCGGGGCGATTCCGCCGCACTGTAGAGTGCGGGCGAATCTTAGATCGATGGGGCTGCGGCAGTTCGGGACGAGCGCCGCGGGAACGGTGCCTTCTGCGCCGCGCGGCGACGCGCGCCGGTCGGACAGCCATCGGGTACGGGGGCGGGGCAAACCATGGGTGTCGGTCGTGCGACACACGTTCGGATCGGCGTGGGCGCGCTCGCCCTGACGACGGCGAGCGCGGCCTTCGCCGAGCTGCCGGAGGCCGCCGCCGCGCATCCCGCGCGGGAGATTCACAGCGTGGCCGCCCTGGCGATCTTCGGCGGGCTCGTGGCCTTCGCGGTGATCCTGTCGCTCCTCCATCTCTACGAGCGCGGCCGGTGGACCCGCCGCGAGCGCGAGCTCGCCGCGACTCTCGACGTCCTGCGCGGCGCCCACGACCGGGCCGAGATGCTGCTCAACGCCGAGCGGCAGATCATCGTCACCTGGGATCAGCGCAGCGAGCCGGTGGTCGAGGGCGACATCAGCCTCGCCATCCACGGCGAGCGGCCGACCTCCGGCTACGCCCGCCGCGTGCTGGCTTTCGGCACGTGGCTCGTCCCCGCGGACGCGACCGCCGTGGAGACCGCCGTGGAGACCCTGCGGGCGCGCGGCACCGGCTTCGCGCTGAGCCTGCGGAGCCAGACCGGCCGGAGCATCGAGGCCCACGGGCAGGCCGTGGCGGGGCGGGCGCTCCTGCGCCTGCGCGAGACCAGCCAGGAGCGCTGCGAGATCGCCGACCTGCGCGCGGCCCTGGACGAGACCCGCCGCGGGCTCTCGGCCCTGTCGGGACTCCTCGACGCGATCCCGCAGCCGGTCTGGCGGCGCAACCGCGACGGCGGGCTGAGCTGGGTCAACGCGGCCTACGTGGCGGCGGTCGAGGCGGAGAGCCGCGAGGCCGCCCTCGACGCCGGCCTGGAGCTGTTCGACCGCCCGGCCCGGGAGACGATCGCCCGCGAGGAGGCGGCCCGGTTCGCCGGCCTGACCCGGAGCGTCCCGCGCCTCTCGGCCATCGTGGCCGGCAACCGGCGGATGCTCGACGTGTTCGAGACCGGGCTCGAGACCGGCCGCGTCGGCATCGCCATCGACGTCTCGGAACTCGAGAGCGTGCGCGCCGACCTGCAGCGGCAGATGAACGCCAACGTCCGGACCCTGGACCAGCTTCCGACCGCGGTCGCGATGTTCGACGTCTCGCAGCGTCTGATCTTCCACAACGCCGCCTATCGGCAGCTCTGGGACCTCGACCAGGCCTTCCTCGACAGCCGGCCCTCCGACGGGGAGATCCTCGACCACCTGCGGGCGGAGCGGAAGCTCGAGGAGCACGCGGATTTCCGCGGCTGGAAGCAGGGCGTTCTGTCCGCCTACCGGGCCGCGGAGGCGAACCAGACCTGGTGGTACCTGCCCGACGGCCGGACCCTGCGCGTGGTCGCGGATCCGAACCCGCAGGGCGGCCTGACCTACCTGTTCGACGACGTCTCCGACCGCCTGAACGCCGAATCGCGCTACAACGCCCTGCGCCGCCTGCAGGCGGAGACCCTGGACACGCTGGCCGAGCCGGTGGCCGTGTTCGGCGCGGACGGGCGCCTGTCCCTCGCCAACCGCGCCTTCTTCACCGTGTGGCGGCTCGACCCCGAGATGGTCGAGGAGCGCCCGCACGTCGACGCGGTGATCGCCGCCTGCCGCGCGCTCGCCCCCGCCGAGGAGCCGTGGCTCGACATCCGCGACGCGGTGGTCGGCCTCGAAGCTCGCACCGCCCGGACGTGCCGCCTGGAGGTGGTGGACGGCACGGTCCTCGACTGCGCCGCACAGCCGCTCCCGGAAGGCGCGACGCTCCTGACCCTGATCGACGTGACGGCGAGCGTGAACGTCGAGCGGGCGCTCACCGAGAAGAACGACGCCCTGGAGAAGGCCGCGCAGCTGCGCGACACCTTCGTGCACCACGTCTCCTACGAGCTGCGCTCCCCGCTCACCAACATCATCGGCTTCACCCAGCTTCTCGGCGACGAGACTGTCGGCGCGCTCAACGAGCGGCAGCGCGAGTACGCCGACCACATCATGCGCTCCTCGGCGGCGCTGCTCGTCATCATCAACGACATCCTCGACCTCGCCTCGATCGACGCCGGCTCACTCGAGCTGCAGCGGGAGGAGGTCGACGTCCAGGCCACCGTCGAGGCCGCGGTGCGCGGCATCGAGGACCGGCTCGCGGAATCGCACATCACCCTCGCCCTCGACGTGCCGGAGGATATCGGCAGCGTCCACGCCGACGGGAAGCGGGTGCGCCAGATCCTGTTCAACCTGCTCTCGAACGCCGTCGGCTTCTCGGATGCCGGCCAGCGCGTGGAGGTCCAGGCCCGCCGGACCGCGCAGGAGCTGCTCCTGAGCGTGCGGGACCACGGACGGGGCATGCCGCCCGAGATCGCCGATTCGGTGTTCAACCGCTTCGAGAGCCACACGCTCGGAACCCGGCACCGGGGCGTCGGCCTCGGCCTGTCGATCGTGCGCTCCTTCGTCGAGTTGCACGGCGGCCGCGTCCTGCTGGAGACGGCGCCGGGCAGCGGCACCCGCGTCACCTGCACGTTCCCGACCGACCACGCGGGCGAGGCCCGGCGCGCCCCGCCCGAACCCAAAGCGCCGCTCCCGCCACCACCGCCGCGCAAGCCCATCCTGACGCTGCAGCCGATCCGGCCGGAACCCCCGACATCCGACCGGCGAACCTCGCCGTAGCGCTTGATTCTTCGGCCGGTCCCGCGCAGCAGGGGGCATGTCCGCGCACGATCGTTCCGGCTGGGCCGTCTTCGGCATCGGCGACTTCCGCCTGTTCGGCTCGGCGCGGTTCCTCACGGGCCTCGCCTACCAGATGCAGGCCGTGGCGATCGGCTGGTTCGTCTACGACCTGACCCATTCCGCCCTGGCGCTGGGCCTCGTGGGCCTCGCGGGCTTCCTGCCGGCGGTTCTGTGCGCGCTGATCACCGGCCACGTCGCGGACGCCTACGACCGGCGCCTCGTCGGTGGCGCCGCCTTCGCCCTGCAGAGCGCGGCGAGCCTCGGGCTCCTCGCCTGCGCCCTCACGGGCGTGCACTCCGTCTGGCCGATCTACGCCCTCGTCATCGTCGTGGGCACGGCCCGGGCTTTCGCCAATCCGGCCCTGCAGGCGCTGCTGCCGACCCTGGTGCCCGGACCGCAGTTCAGCTCGGCGATCGCGTGGAACGCGTCCCTCTGGCAGAGCGCGTCCGTGATGGGGCCGGCGCTCGGCGGCTTCCTCTACGCCCTCGGTCCCGGGGTCGTGTTCGGCCTGGCAGGGGGCAGCTTCGCCCTGGCCAGCGTCCTGACCCTGCTGATCCGCTTCCGGCCGGCGGCGGTGAGCGAGCGGCCGCCGATCACCTGGGCGGCGCTGTCGGCCGGCATCGACTACATTCGCTCGCAGCCGGTGGTGCTCGGGGCGATCAGCCTCGACCTGTTCACGGTGCTGCTCGGCGGCGCCACGGCGCTCCTGCCGATCTACGCGGCGGAGGTGCTGCATGTCGGGCCCCTGGGCCTGGGCGCGCTGCGGAGCATGCCGGCCTTCGGGGCGGTCGCCATGGCGGTGCTGCTGGCGAACTACCCCCTGCGGCGCCACGCGGGCGTGCGCATGCTCCGCGCCGCCGCGGTGTTCGGGGCCGCCACGGTCGCGTTCGGGCTGTCGACGTCGCTGCCGCTGTCGATGGCCTGCCTGTTCGTCACGGGCGCCGCCGACATGATCTCGGTCTACGTGCGCCAGACCTTCGTGCAGGGCGAGACGCCGGACGCGATGCGCGGCCGCGTCTCGGCGGTGAACACGGTGTTCATCGGCGCCTCGAACGAGCTCGGCGAGTTCGAATCGGGGCTGCTGGCCGCCGCGATCGGCGCGGTCCCGGCGGTGGTGGTCGGCGGCGCCGCGACGGTCGGGGTCGCGCTGCTCTGGGGCAAGCTCTTCCCGGCGTTGCGGGCCCGCGACCGGCTGATGGTGCAGGGATAGCGCGCGGTTTCGGAGGCGGCGCGTCTCGGATGATCGCGGTGGCGATCGTAGCGCCGCGAGCCGGCGCCGCACGGAGCGCGCGTCGCCTCTCCCGTGCGGGCGAGGGACAGGGTGAGGGGCGCGCCGTCCTTCAGAACCGTTGCACCACGACCGGGAACGGTCCCGGAGCCCGCCCCGCGAGCCGGGCTCCGCGACGGGCTCAGCGGCCCGACAGCAGCGGCGACCAGGTCGGGTCGGACGCGTAGGCGGGCGTCGGGACCGGCTGCTCCACCTTGCCGGTGATGTCGACCATGAACAGCTTGCCGCCGCCCTGGCCGCCCGGATCGCGGAAGAACAGCACGTACTGGCCGTTCGGCGCGAAGGTCGGGCCCTCGTTGTGGAAGCCCTCGGTGAGCACGCGCTCGCCCGAGCCGTCGGGCTTCGAGACGCAGATGGCGAAGCCGCCGTTGCGCTGGCGCGTGTAGGCGATCAGGTCGCCGCGGGGCGAGAAGGCCGGCTGCGAGGCCGAGCCGGGACCGAAGGTGATCCGGTGCGGGTTCGAGCCGTCCGCCCCCATCACGTAGACCTGCTGGGAGCCGCCGCGGTCGGACTCGAAGGCGATCTGCGATCCGTCCGGCGAGTAGGTCGGCGAGGTGTCGATCGCCATGCCGTTGGTGATCGAGCGCTGGGCCTTCGAGGCGAGGTCCATCGTCACGATGTCGGCGTTGCCGCCCTGCTGGACGCTCATCACGATCTTCCGGCCGTCCGGCGAGAAGCGCGGGCTCGCGCTCATCGAATCGACGTTGCCGAGCGCCTGGCGGGAGCCGGTCTCCAGGTTGATCATCTGCACCCGCGGCTGGTGGCCGGTGGCCTGGGCCATGAAGGCGATGTCCTGGGTGGCCGGCGAGTAGCGCGGCGCCACGATCGACATCTCGCCGGTGGTGATCGCCCGGACATTGGCGCCGTCCTGGTCCATGACCATCAGGCGCTTGCGGCGGTTCTCCTTCGGGCCGGTCTCGTCCACGAAGGCGATGCGGCTGTCGAACCAGGGCCCGAGGCCGGTGATCTTGGTGTAGACCCCGTCGGAGATCAGGTGGCCGGTGCGCCGGACGTTGGCGGCGTCGGTGCCGTATTGCTGGCCGGTCATCTGCTGGCCGTTGGTCACGTCCCAGAGCCGGAACTCGACCTTGACCCGGCCGCCCTCGCGGACGACGCGGCCGGTGACGAGGCCCTGGACGCCGGTGGCGCGCCACTTCTCGAAGTTCGGGGCGGCGTCGAAGTTCGGCTGCTCGGGGAAGCGGGCGTGATCGAGCGGCGTGAAGTAGCCGGAGCGGCGCAGGTCGTTGGTGACCACGCCGGAGACGAGGCCGGCGAGGCTCGGATCGCCGCCGAAATCCGCGATGGCGATGGGCATCGGCTGGAAGTTGCCGCCGCCGATGCGCAGCTGCAGCTGCGCCTGGGCGGGCCCGGCCAGGACGGCCGTCAGCAGGGTGAAGACCGCGATCAGGCGCGCGGCGAAGGACGTCGGGAGTCGCCCGACGGAGGGCAGGTGCAGCATGGTGGGTCGGATCCGAGTGACGATCTGACGAGGCGGCCGGATCAGGGCGGAAGAAGGGCTGGACGCCCTCAAGTCGCCGTGAACTCGAACTCCGCGTTGATGGCCTTCCAGTCGTTGTAGTACGGCGCGTAGGTGGCCGGGATGTTGTACGGCGCGCAGCGGCGGACCGCCCGGAGCGCGGCCTGCGCGATCGACTGGTCCACCGCGCTCGCCCCGCCGCGCATGATCCGCGGCTCGGTGCTGAGCGAGCCGTTGGGGTTCAGGCGGATGTCGAGCACCGGCAGGACCACGCCCTGGGCCGCGCCGGGCGGCGCCGAGTAGCAGCGCTCGATCTGCTGCTGGAGCAGCCCGACCAGGGCGTCGCGCAGCGACGGCGACAGGCGCTGCGCGTTGCCGGTCGCGGCGCCGAGCGCCGCCACCTTCTGCACCGCGTGGCCGGTGGCGCCGGTCGACTGCGACGGCGCCTTCGAGGCGAGCATCGAGCGGATGTCGCCCGCGTTGAACTTGTCGGCGAGCTCGGCCTGCTTGCGTGCCTTGGCCTCGGCGTCGGCCTTGGCCTTCGCGTCCGCCATGGCCTTCGCCTTCGCCTTGGCGGCGGCCTCGGCTTTGGCGGCCGCCTCGGCCTTGGCGGCCTCCGCCTTCGCCTTGGCGGCGGCCTCCGCCTTCTCGCGCTCGGCTTCGGCCTTGGCCTCCGCGATCTCCTTCTGGCGCTCGGCTTCCGCCTCGGCCTTGGCCTTCGCGTCGGCGGCCTTCTTGGCCGCCTCCTTGGCCGCCTCCTTGGCGGCTTCGGCCTTCTTCGCGGCGGCGGCCTTCTGGGCGGCCGCCGCGGCCTCGGCTTCCTGCTTCTCGATCAGCTTCTCGAGCTGCTCGCGCTTCTCGGCCTCGGCCTTCGCGACGGCCTCGGCCTTGGCCTTCGCCTCGGCCTTGGCGGCGGCAGCCTTCTCCGCCGCGGCCTTCTCGGCCGCCTTCTCTGCTGCCTTCTCGGCCGCCTTGGCGGCGGCCTTCTCGGCGTCGCGCTTCTCCTGCGCCGCCTTCTCCGCCGCCTTGGCGGCCTGGGCCGCCTCCTGCGGGTCGGGCTCGCCGCGCAGCGGCATCTCGTCCGCGTTGGCGAGCTTCATCTCGGCCGTGCGGGTCGGCGCGGTGGGCGCGTCCTGCTTGGCATTCTCGGGCTCGCGATCCTCGAACTTCTCCGCCTTGCGGTCGGCCCGCGACGTGGCGTTCGGCATCGGCTTGTCGGCCTGACGCTCGCCCTTGGTGATCTCGGAGAACTGGTTCTCGGTGATCACCTCGACGGGCACGCCCTCCTGGGCCTCCGGCAGGGCCGGGGCCGCGACACTGACCAGCGCCAGCGCGAGGAGCGCGACGTGGGTGCCGGCGGAGATCCAGACACCCGGTTCCTTGCGGTCGAAGCGGAACTCCACGGGACGGCCCTACTGATGCTCAGGCTCGGTGACGAGGGCGACTTTCTTGAAGCCGCCGCCGGTCACGATCGCCATCACCTGCGCCACCCGGCCGTAATCGACCCGCTTGTCGCCGCGCACGAAGACGCGCTCCTCGGTCCCGGTCTTGGCGGTCTCCATGAGCTTCGGCACGATCGTGTCGTCGGTGAGCTCGTCCTCGCCGAGGAAGACCTGGCCGGTCTGGCGGATCGACAGGGTGATCGGCTTCACGTCCGAATTGAGCGGCGCGGCCTTGGACTGCGGCAGGTCGAGGGGCACGCCCACGGTCATCATCGGCGCCGCGACCATGAAGATGATCAGGAGCACGAGCACGACGTCGATGAACGGCGTCATGTTGATCTCGTTGATGGGGCCGCCGCGGCGGCCCCGGCGCCGGCGGCGCTTGCCGCCCTGCGATGCGCCCGCTGCCATGCCCATGGATCGGTCTCCTCTGGATCAGCCGGTTCAGGCGGCGAGCGGCAGCCGCTCGTCGATCTGGCGGGAGAGGATGGCGGAGAACTCGTCGGCGAAACTCTCCAGCCGCGACTGCGCCTTAGAGACCTCGGCCTGGAGCTTGTTGTAGGCGAGCACCGCCGGGATCGCGGCGAACAGGCCGATGGCGGTGGCGAACAGCGCCTCGGCGATGCCGGGGGCGACGACCGCGAGCGAGGTGTTCTTCGAGGCGGCGATCGACGTGAAGGCGGTCATGATGCCCCAGACCGTGCCAAACAGGCCGATATACGGGCCGGCCGAGCCGATCGAGGCGAGGAACAGCAGGCGCGATTCGAGCCGCTCGACCTCGCGGTGGATGGTGACGTCGAGCTGCTTCTCGATGCGCTGCGACAGCGACTGGATCTGCCGGCCGGAGCCCTCGAAGCTGCGCTTCCACTCCCGCATGGCGGCGACGAACACGGCGGCGAGGCCCGTGGCCGGCCGGTCGTTGAACGAGCGGAACAGCTCCTCCAGCGAGCGGCCGGACCAGAACGCGTCCTCGAACGCGTCCATCTCGGCCTTGGTCCGGCGGAACAGCAGCGTCTTGTCGACGATGATCGACCAGCACCAGATCGAGGCGCTGAGCAGCCCGATCATCACGATCTTCACGACGAAGTGGGCCTGAAGGAACAGGCCGAGCAGCGTCATGTCGGCGACAGGCGCGGCCTGCATCGCGTCGGCTGGGTTCATCCGTCGAGGTCTCCTGCTCCGGATCGCGATGCGCCGGGCGAGGCCCGCGTCCGCCGGATCCGTGAGCGATATCAAGGCTGTCGCCCGCGAATCTGTCGAAAGTAAGGGCCGTCGACGACCCCCGCGCCCCACCGTGGCATCGCCTCCGTTAAGGGCGCGGCAGGGTTAAGGATCGGTTTCGATCCGGGCGATCCTGAGGCACGCGGCGGCGAAGGCCGGGCCGTGCGGGCTGGACCTGCCGAAAGCGCCTCCCGTATGGTCGCGGCAAGCGGCGCCGAGTCGACAGCCCTGAGATACGCAGGACGCGCATGACCCTCCCCGTTCCCAGCCTGCCCGATCTGCTGCCCACCGGCCCGGCCCGGTTCCTGGGCTGGTCCATGATCGCCGACCCGATGCTGGCCGGCTTCCTGGCGCGCGCGGGATTCGACGCCGTCCTGCTGGACCAGCAGCACGGCACCTACGACTACAAATCGTCCTGTGCGGCGATCACCGAGGTCGCCCTCGCGGGCAAATCGAGCCTCGTGCGCGTGCCGGTGGGCGACTTCGCCATGGTCTCGCGGATGCTCGACGCGGGCGCCGCCGGAATCGTGGCGCCGATGATCAACACCGTCGCGGATGCCGAGGCCCTGGCCGCCGCCGCGAAGTTCCCGCCGGTCGGCCAGCGGAGCTGGGGCCCGGACCGGGCCATGTGGCTCTCGGGGCTCCGGAACGGCGCGGACTACCTCGCGGGCGCCAACGACCGGGCGCTCACGATCGCCATGTGCGAGACCGAGGCGGGGATCGCCGACCTGGAGGCGATCCTCGCCGTGCCGGGCATCGACGGGGTGCTGGTCGGGCCCGCCGACCTGTCGATCGCCCTGTCGAAGGGGGCGGTCATCGACCCCCTGGGATCGGCGGTGACGGCGGCCCTCGGCGAGATCGCGCGCAAGACGCGGGCGGCGGGCAAGATTCCCTGCGCCTTCGCGCCGTCGCCGGCGCGGGCCCGGGAGATGGTCGGGATGGGCTACCAGCTGGTCTCGGTCGAGTACGACGCCCTGACGATCGTCAACGCCTTCGCCCGGGTCCTCTGCGAGGCCGACCCGTCGCGGGCCGGCTGACCTCCGGCCGGTGCCTAGGCGGCGTCGCCCGGTGCGAGCTGCCGCCGCAGCGCGTCGGGCAGGCGAACGGCGCGGCCGTCGCGCACGCAGGCGACGGTGACCTCCGCGGCGACCAGCACCGCGTCGGCCCGCCGCACCTCCTGGGCGAGCTGCATCGAGGCCCCGCGCAGGGCGCGCGTGCGGGTGACGACGGTCAGCAGGTCGTCCATCCTGGCCGGGCGGAGGAAATCGAGACTCATCCGCCGCACCACGAAGACGAGGCCGCGCGCGTCGCGGTGCAGGTCCGACTGGTCGCCGGCGAGCGCCCGCAGCAGCTCCGTGCGGCCGCGCTCGAGGAAGCGCAGGTAGCTGGCGTGGTAGACGAAGCCCGAGAAGTCGGTGTCCTCGTAGTAGACGCGCACGCCCAGCCGGTGCGGTGGGGGGCCATCCTCCGAAGGTCCGTCGGTGCCGGGCTCGATCGCGCTCATGCGCCCCTTTAGCGACGGGCGGCGCAGGGGCGCAACACGACGAGGGCCGCCCTGGGGCGGCCCTCGCGGGATCACGCGGTGCGCGCGGTTCAGCCGCCGATGCGGGCCGCGATGGTTGCCGAGTGGGCGTGCTCGTCGGCAATGTACGGCAGGGCCTCGGTGGCGAACTTGCGACCCTGGGCGTTGTCGCCCTGCTTGGCGTAGGCGTCGTAGAGCGCCAGGGTGCGGGCGTCCGAGCGGGCCTGCTGATCGATGTAGGTCCGGTCGAAGGCCCGGCCGTTCGGGGCCGCCTGGAGCTGCGCCAGCCGCGCCTGGCCGCGCTCGCCGAGGGCGACGCGACGGCCCGGCTCGGCCGGGCTGTTGTCGACGATGCCGACCGCGCCGAGGGCGCCGCCGACGATCCCGGTGCCGATGTTGGCGGCCACCGTCACCGGCGCGAGCACGAGGCCCACCGGGTTGCTCAGGTCGGTGCGGATGCCCTGGTTGTCGGAGACCACCGAGCCGTTGCGGGTCAGGGAGGTGTTCGGCGGCAGCAGCGCGTCCGTGGTCGCCTTGCGCTCGACGAGGACGCGGTTGGCGTAGTTGCGGACCTGCGGGTTGCGCGACCGCTGAAGGGCGATGCGGCTCGCCTCGATGCTGGCGGCGTCCGAACGGAGCGCCTCGGCCCGGAAGGCGGGCGTCTCGGTCGCGGCGGCGCCGACGCCGTCCTGGTTGGCGAAGGGCAGCACGCGGATCGGCAGGGCGTCCTGCGCGAAGGCGGGCGCCGAGATCGCGGCGACGGACAGGCCGAGAACGGCGAGCGTGAGCTTCTTCATGGCGGAAGTTTATCCCTGACGTTGTTCTTGAGATCGCGAAGATCTGCCGCGATCGCAGAGGCAGGACCCCGATCGAGACAGCCTTGCCGGCGCCGAGCGGACCCGGCGCGGTCGCCTCCACAACTGTCGCGTTTCGGGCCTGTTCCACGCGATCCGGCACATTTTTACAGTACACAGATCCGTGATGACCCGACCTAAGCTTGGCAATATTGTCCGGCAACCGTCGGGAAAACGGATTGCGTCGCAGCGACTTGCCGATGCCGCGGGGCACGATCGGGACGGCAGGGGCGCGGATCGGGGCGCGCGGAGCGCATGTGCCGCGGGAAACGCTGGTCCGAACTCAGTGCATAGAGCGGTCGGGGCCGCCTCACGGCTCCTCGTCGCCGAAGAAGCCGAACTGCCCGGGGGTCTCGCGCGTCGGTTCCGGGATCTGCATGTGCCGGTACGCGTGTCGTGTGAGGACGCGGCCGCGGGGCGTGCGCTGCACGAAGCCGCGCTGGATCAGGTAGGGCTCGATGATGTCCTCGATGGCGTCGCGCGGCTCCGACAAGGCCGCGCCGATGGTCTCGATCCCCACCGGGCCGCCCCCGAACGCGCGCGCGATCAGGCTCAGGTACTTGCGGTCCATCACGTCCAGACCCGCCCCGTCCACGTCCAGGAGCTGCAGCGCCCGGTCGGCGATCGCCCGCGTCACCGTCTCGGCCTCCGCCACGACCGCGAAATCCCGCACCCGCCGCAACAGCCGCCCCGCGATCCGCGGCGTGCCCCGGGCCCGCCGGGCGATCTCGTTGGCGCCCTCCGCCGACATGCCCAAGCCCAGGACCCGCGCGCCGCGCGCCACGATCTGCTCCAGCTCGTCGATCTCGTAGAACTCCAGCCGGATCGGGATCCCGAACCGGTCGCGCAGCGGCGTCGTCAGCAGCCCCGCCCGCGTCGTGGCGCCGACCAGGGTGAACTTCGGCAGCTCGATCTTGACCGAGCGCGCCGCCGGGCCCTCGCCGATGATCAGGTCGAGCTGGTAGTCTTCCATGGCCGGGTAGAGGATCTCCTCGACCGCCGGGTTGAGCCGGTGGATCTCGTCGATGAACAGGACGTCGCGCTCCTCCAGGTTGGTGAGCTGCGCGGCCAGGTCGCCGGCCTTGGCGATCACCGGCCCGGAGGTCGAGCGGAAGTTCACGCCCAGCTCGCGCGCCACGATCTGGGCCAGCGTCGTCTTGCCCAGCCCCGGCGGACCGACGAACAGCACGTGGTCGAGCGCCTGACCGGTCTTCTTCGCAGCCTCGATGAACACCTGCATGTTCGCACGTGCCGCACGCTGACCGATGAACTCCGACAGGCTCAGAGGGCGGATCGTCTGATCCACGTCGTCGGTGCGCTTCTCCGGCGTCAGGAGCGCGTTGGTCGGAGGCTTCGGCTTGCTCATGAACCCTGCTTCGTGGACCGTGCCGCGCGGCCCGCGATGGGCGGCCACGCAGGACGGCTGGGCACCGGCGCGTCCGGTTTTGTTCTTCCTTACCCGTGAAAGCCGCGAAGTCTAAGCGCCGTCGCCGGGCGGCATGCCCCGACGACATGACCCGGCGCTGGCCGGGTACCGTCACCGGCGATGTGAGCGAGCGCACCGGCCGCGCCGTCGGTGCAACCGCGATGCAACCGAACCGTCGGCCCGCGCATTCCTGGACCGAACCTCCAAGCACGGCCGCAGGGCGCATTTCCCCATGAGACTCCGTACGATCGCTGCCGCCGCAGCCGGCACCGTCATGCTCGCCGGGCCGCTCGCGGCCCAGGCCGCCAACGGCCCGGCCGAGACCAAGGTCGCCGAGGCCAATCCGCAGGTTCATCCCGTCTCGGCGGAGCGGGACGACGACGTCACCTGCAGTCGGGCCCGCCGTCGCCTGTGGATCGAGGGCGAGGGCTGGGTGGTCCGGCGGATCACCACCTGCCGCTGACCGGGCCCACCTCTGGGGGCCATCGGCCGGGGATGACGGGGCCTTACGCACTCTGCGCGACTGGAGACGCGGAACGGCCGATGATCCGGTCTGTTGGCCCTGCATCCGGCGCGGACCGCGCGCCGACAACCATCGGAGCCGGCCCCATGGCGAACCGGATGATCCTGACGGTGCTCGCCGTAGCGGCCGCGACGCCCGCCTCGGCGCAGACTGTCCGGAGCCCCGATCCCTATGCACCGGTGGCCTACGCGCCCGGCTACGCCGCCGATCCGAGTTTCGCCGGCGAGTTCGTGCGCGGGACCTATATCGGCGCCCCGCTGACGCGGGTGCCGCGCCCGACCCAGATCGTGCCCAGTCCCTGGAGCTACGGCACCTACGGCGTCCCGACGGTGACCGGCATCCCGGCCGCTCCGGCGGCCCAGCCGACCCTGACGGTGATCGACGCCGTCCCCCGCGGCCGCCGCGGCGAGCGCGCCGCCGGCGCCGCCCCGGTCGCGGGCGCCCGGGTCATCGCGGTTCAGGTTCCCCGGCGCTGAGCGCCGCGAACCACGCCGCGTAGGGCGTGTTGCGGACGAGGTGCCGGTTGAGGTCCGGGGCACCGTCCGTCCACCAGACCGGCCCGCGCTCGCCAAGCGCGATCTTGGCCGCGTCGACCTCGGCCCTGGCGGAAGCCAGCGCGCCCGCCGCGGCCGCCGCGCCTGCCCGCTCGGCCCGCTTGGCCTCCTTCACACCCCGCCGCGCCGCCATGAGGCGCTTCACCAGCGCCGCGCGGCAGGCGTCCGACAGATCGGGATTGGCGCGGCGCCACAGACGGCCCCGGACAACGATGTAGCGCCGATCCGGAGTGGTAATGGCCAGGCTCATGCCGGGGTTCAGCTCCGTTGGGGGGAGGTTAAGCCTTCCAGCTTACACGGCGGATATCAGTTGCGGGTCACGCCATGCAGATCGTCATCGTCGACTCGAGCCGCGTTGTGCTGCAGATCATCGCGTCCCTGATCGAGCCGCGCGGCCACGCCGTGCACCCCTTCACGGATTCGGAGCGGGCGCTGGAATTCCTGGCGGCGACGCCGGCGGTCCGTGTCCTCATCACCAGCCTGGAGGTGCGGCCGCTCTGCGGACTCGAACTCTGCTGGTCGGCACGGCTGCTCGCGGAATCCCGCGGGCCGCTGCACGTCATCACCATGTCGTCGGCGCGCAACGTCCGCAGCCTCGCCGAGGCCCTCGACAGCGGCGCGGACGACTTCATCGAGAAGCCGCCGAGCGCCGAGGAGCTGAACGCGCGCCTGCGCGCGGCCGAGCGCCTGACCACCATGCAGGAGGAACTGATCCGCCTCGCCGAGACGGATCCGCTGACCGGCTCCTACAACCGGCGCGCCTTCTTCAACCGCGCGCGCGCCGCCGTGGCGCAGGACCCGCGGCCGGACGCCGTCTCGGCCATCCTCCTCGACATCGATCACTTCAAGCGCATCAACGACGAGCACGGGCACGATGTCGGCGACGTGGCGATCAAGGCCGTGGCCGACTTGATCTCCGGCTCCGGGATCGCCGGACGCCTCGGCGGCGAGGAATTCGCCGTCATCCTCCCGGGGCGCGACCTCGGGGAGGCCGTGGCGCATGCCGAGCGCCTGCGCGGCGACGTCCAGGCCCTGCGGATCCCGGGGGCCAAGGGTCCGATCGCGCTGAGCTGCAGCTTCGGCGTCAGCACGTGGCGTGACGGCGACAGCGTCGAGGCCCTGGTCAAGCGGGCGGACGTCGCGCTCTACGCGGCCAAGGGCGGCGGCCGGAACCGGGTGGTCCCGGATCAGGGCGCGGGCGTCCACGCCGTCGCGGGCTGACACGGACCGCCCGTACCAGATCGGCACAGTCGGTCCGGCGGTGTCCCACGGTCGTCCCAGATCGGCGCATTGATCCGCCGAGTATCCGTTTTCGGACAGCGATTCTGCCCATATAAAGCTTAATATTCGCGAGCTGTTGCTGGAACGGATCTTGGAACTTCGCCTTCGATCCCGGCCGCCTGTATCAAGCCGGGAGAGAGAGGTGCGAGGTCATGAGTACGGCCGTTGGCGTCCTGATCCTGGATGAGCCGGAGGACCTGAGCGCGACGGTTCGCGCCACCCTCGAGCACATGCCCGAATTCCACACCATCGGCGAGGCCGATCTCGACCGCGCCGACGCCGGCAGCAGCGTCGCCCTGGTCTTCCTCGACGAGATCCGGCTGGCCGACGGGATCGCCCGCATCGTCGCCCTGAAGGAGCGTCAGCCGGCGCTCCGCACGCTGGTCGCCTTCGGCGCCCTCACGGCGGACGACCTCCGCGCCCTGCTGGCCGCGGGCGCCGACGCCTTCGTGGCGCGCTCCAAGTCGCCGCGCGAGCTCGGCGCGGCACTGCTCGCCCTCGCGGAGGGCTCCGACGTCCTGGTCCCGTCGGAGCAGCCGGTGGCGATGCCGCCGGAGGCGGGCGAGAGCCTCGGGCTGACGCCCCGCGAGGCGGAGGTCCTGCGCTTCCTCAGCTCCGGGTTCAGCAACAAGGAGGTGGCGCGGCGGCTGGCGCTCAGCGTGCGCACGGTGGAGACCCACCGGCTCAACCTGCGGCGCAAGACCCAGACCGGCCGGCTGAAGGACCTGGTCTCGCTGGCCCGCCAGCTGGGCCTGGCCCCCGTGGTCGACTCCGGCGACCAGGTCCGGCGCGGCACCGACAGCCGCTCCTCGGGCAACGACAACCAATCCCGGCACTGAGAGGGGGATCGGGCGGTCTCGTGGAGACCGCCCCCCTAGGCGGCCGCGGCCGCCTTCCGGGCTCCGGACGCGCGCTTGGCCGCTGCCGTCCCGCTCTTGGACCGCTCGGGTGCCTTCGCCCCCCGCCCGCGCGCGCCCGCCGGCTTGACCCGTCCCTTGGCCTTGACGGCGTCCTCCGCGGCTGAGAGGCGCGCCTGCAGCAGTCCCAGCACCGCCGCCTCCTCGGGCCGGAGGCTGGAGAGGTCCTCGCTGAGTTCCGATTCGACCGCGTCCTTCACCTGCAGGAGCAGACCGCCCTCCAGATAGCAGTCGAGGATCTGCGGGTGGATGTAGCACTTGCGGCAGATCGTCGGCGTGTTGCCGAGGCGGCCCGCGACGTTCTCGATGGCCGCGCGGATGTTGCGCTTGGCCCCCGCCTCGCTGTCGAAGGTCTCGAACTCCCGCAGCGCCAGCGCCGCCAGCACGGTGCCGGCCCAGGTGCGGAAATCCTTCGCGGTGAAGTCCTCGCCGGTGATCTCGCGCAGGTACGCGTTCACGTCCGAGGAGGTGACGTCGCGCTGGGTGCCGTCCGGATCCAGATACTGGAACAGCTCCTGCCCCGGCAGATCCTGGCAGGCCTTGACGATCCGGGCGACCCGCCGGTCCTTCAGCGACACGTCCCAGGTCTTGCCGCTCTTGCCCTTGAAGCGGAACGACAGGGCCGCCCCCTCGATCCGGACGTGGGGGTCGCGCAGGGTCGTGAGGCCGTAGCTCTTGTTGGTCCGCGCGTAGTCGTCGTTGCCGACGCGGATCAGCGTGGTCTCGAGCAGGTGGACCACGGTGGCCAGCACCTTGTCGCGGGAGAGGCCCGGCCGCTTCATGTCGGCGTCGACGCGTCGGCGGATCCCGGGCAGCGCGTCCGCGAAGGCCATGATTCGCGAGAACTTGTTGGCCTCCCGCGCCTGCCGGAAGTCCGGGTGGTAGCGGTACTGCTTGCGCCCCTTGGCGTCGCGGCCCGTCGCCTGGATGTGGCCGTTGCGGCGGGGACAGATCCAGACATCCGTGTAGGCCGGCGGGATCGCGAGGCTGCGGATGCGGGCCAGCACCGCCTTGTCGCGCACCGGCGCGCCCTTCGCGTCGAGGTAGCGGAAGCCGGTGCCGCTGCGGCGGCGGGTCAGCCCGGGCCGGCCGTCGTCGACGTAGACGAGTCCGGCCTCCTCGGCCGCGGCGCGGAGGTCTCCGCCGCTCTCCGCCGTCTCGACACACGCCATGACCTGCCCCTCCCATCGACGCCGCCCGGCTGCCTCGCCCGGCGAGAAGGCCTTGGACAACCGGCGGCACGCGATCGCCGTTCCGGGCCTGCACATCCGCCGCAGGACGGGCCGCGGCGCCGTGCTAGAGGGGGGGATGCACGCCGATGCCGCCCCCGGGAATCTGCCCGTTCCGATGCGCCGCCTGGTCTTCGTGGTGACCGAGGACTGGTTCTTCGCCTCCCATTTCCTGCCGATGGCCCGCGCCGCCATCGGCATGGGTCTCTCGGTCGCGGTGGTGACGCGGGTCCGCGCGCACCGGGCCGCCATCGAGGCGACCGGGGCGCAGGTCGTCCCCCTGGAGGCCGAGCGAGCGAGCCTCAACCCCATGGCCGCGGGCTACGCGGCCGGGCAGCTCGCGGCGATCCTGAAGGCGCTGAAGGCCGACGTCGTCCACTGCATCGCCCTGCGCGGCATCCTGGTCGGCGGCACGGCCGCCGCCATGGCGGGCATCCCGGCCCGCGTCTTCGCCCTGACCGGCCTCGGCCTCGTCGGCGCCCGCAGCGACCGGCTCGGGCGGGCGGCGCGCCTCGCCCTGCGCGCGCTGATCCGGGGACCGCTGGCCTCGTCCCGCACGCGCTTCCTGTTCGAGAACCCCGACGACGCCCTGGCCCTGGGCCTGGACCCGCTCGACCGGTCGGTGACCGTCGTGGGCGGCGCCGGCGTCGATCCGACGATCTTCGTCCCGCATACGCTGCCGCCGATGCCGCCGCTGCGGGTGGCACTCGTCGCCCGGATGCTCTGGTCGAAGGGGATCGACGTCGCCGTCGAGGCGGTCCGCCTCGCCCGGGCCGAGGGCGCGCCGGTGGAGCTGGCGCTGTACGGCGCGCCGGACCCGTCGAACCGGCGGGCGATCGACGCCGCCACCCTGCGCGCCTGGAGCCGCGACGGCATCGTCTGGCACGGGCCGACGACCGACGTGGCGGCGGTCTGGGCCGGCCACCACGTCGCCTGCCTGCCGTCCCGCGGCGGCGAGGGCCTGCCGCGGACGCTGCTGGAGGCCGCCGCCTGCGGCCGGGCGCTGGTCGCGTCCGACGTCCCGGGCTGCCGCAGCCTCGTGCGCGACGGTGTCGAGGGCCTGCTGGTCCCCCCCGACGACGCGCCGGCCCTGGCCGCCGCCCTGGCGCGCCTGAGCGGCGATGCCGGTCTCGTCGCCGGCCTGGGCGCGGCCGCGCGGGCCCGGATCGAGACCGGTGGCTTCACCGAGGACGCGGTGACCGACCGGGTCCGCGCCGTGTGGCGCGACCTGCTGGAGGCCTGACCGTGCGCGCACCGGACGATCCCGCCGGCTTCATCCGCAGCAACACCCGCCTGCTGCCCGTCCCCCACGCGCCCGAGATCCGCCTGCACGTCGCCGATGAGGCGACGGATCTCTGGCAGCGGACCGAGGAGGAATTGCAGGCGATCGGGCTGCCGCCACCGTTCTGGGCATTCGCCTGGGCGGGCGGCCAGGCGCTCGCCCGCTACGTCCTCGACAACCCGGACGTCGCGGACGGGGCGCGCGTGGTGGATTTTGCCTCGGGGTCCGGCCTGGTGGCGATCGCGGCGGCCCGCGCCGGGGCGCGCCACGTCGTCGCCAGCGACCTCGACCCCTTCGCCGTCGCGGCGATCGGGCTGAACGCCGCGGCCAACGGCGTCGGCGACCGCGTCGCCGCAACCTCCGACGATCTCCTCGCCACGGATCCCCAGGCCGATCTCGTCCTGGCGGCCGACGTGTTCTACGAGCGCGACCTGGCCGAGGCCGTGACCGCCTGGCTCGTCGGCCTGCAGGCGCGGGGCGTCACCGTGCTGATCGGCGACCCGGGCCGCACCTACCTGCCACGGGACCGCCTCGACTGCCTCGCGACCTACGCGGTGCCGGTCTCGCGCACGCTGGAGGATTCCGAGATCAAGCGCAGCCATGTCTGGCGGCTCCGGGGATGACGGTTCCGTCGAGACCGTCCCGCCGGACCGCCACCCGCGCGGCCGCGCCGAGGCTTTATCCGGCGCGGGAATGCGTTACCGTCGAATCGACTCGTGTCGCGTGCCGCGCATGCGCCAGAGTGTTGGAAGGCCCGGATCGGGGCGTGCTGCGGCGGAAGGTTTCGTGGTGAGTGTCGAGTCGAGTGTGAAGCCCAGCCGTGCCCGCGTCGTCGCCTTCTCGGGTAGCGCCAAGCGGCCCTCGCGCACCCGCATCCTGGTCGAGGCCCTCGGCGCCGAGCTCGGGCGCCTGCGCGGGATCGACCTCGCCGTCTACGACCTGATCGATGCCGGTCCGGGCCTCGGCGCGACGCAGCGGGACGACCTGTCGGCGCCGGCCGCGCGCCTCATCGAGGCGATCGAGGCGGCGGACGCCCTGATCGTCGGGACGCCCGTCTACCAGGGCGGCTATGCCGGGATGTTCAAGCACGTCTTCGACTTCGTCGACCCGGCCCGGATGATCGGCATGCCGGTGGCGCTGACCGCGACGGGCGGGGGCCTGCGCCACGCCCTGGTGGTCGAGCACGGGCTCCGGCCGCTGTTCGGCTTCTTCGCGGCCCATGTCGCGCCGACCTCGGTCTATGCCGGCTCCGACGACCTCGTGGACGGACGCATCGTCGACGAGACCGTGTCGGTCCGGCTGCGCGCCGCGGCCGCGGAACTATCCGCCCTGCTCGACGTGTCGCGGACGGCCGCCTCCGGCCCATCAGCCTGACGGGAGACTCCCCCGACCTGAGGCGGGCCCTAGATCGATGCGGGACCACGCTCATCCGCGAGGGATCATGTCAGGCTCTCCGCTCACGGCCGGCAAGGCGCCGACCGCGCTGCCCGCCACCTACGTCACGGCGTCCGGACTGCCGCGCTACCACCCGGTGTCGCAGGCGCTGCACTGGCTGAACGCCGCCCTGGTCCTGGCGGTGCTGCCGCTCGCCTGGGTCGCGATCAGCCTGCCGCCGACCCCCGCCAAGGGCAGCATGTTCGTGCTGCACAAGTCGGTCGGCCTGACGATCCTGGCGATCGTGGTCCTGCGGATCGTCTGGCGGATGGTCCGGCCCGCGCCGCCGGACCCGCAGGCGCCCCGGCTCCTGACGCTGATCGGGCGCGTCAACCACTACCTGCTGTACGCGATCTTCCTGATCATGCCGATCAGCGGCTACCTGCTGAGCGCGCTGTCGGGACGCGACACGCCGTATTTCTGGCTGTTCACGATTCCGGGACTGCCGAAGGACGACGCGACCCAGAAGGTCTTCGAGTCGATCCACGTCTTCGGCCAGTGGCTCGTCTACGCCCTGGTCCTGCTGCATATCGCCGGCACGGCGTGGCACCTGGTCATCCGGCGCGACGGGCTGCTGGAGCGGATGCTCCCGGTCCAGGACGGGCGCGGCTCGTCTCGCTGACCCGACCGACATCGGGCCGCGCGGGCGGTCAATCGACGCGGCGCAGGACGAAGGTGGTGCCGACCTCGGGATCGCGCCGCCAGCGACCGTCGCCGCTCGGCACGAGGTCGATGCTGTGGCCGCGCTTGGCGGTCAGCGTCATCCGGCCGTTCGTGTAGCGCCAGCGCACCGGGTCGAACACCTCCAGGCCACTGTCGTGGCAGCCGGGAACGATGTGGACGCCGCCGCCGCTCCCATCGAGGTTGATCCGGCAGGTGTCGCGCTGCTGGAAGCGGTCGAGGGCGTAGAGGCCCGGCGCCGGCCCCGCCGAGGCGGTCGCCGCCGGCTGCAGCTCGGCCGGGACCCGGGCCGCCGTTCGGAGCGGGGAGGGGTCCGGGTTTGCCGGATCCGCCGGCGCGATCTCGGGCGCGGCCGCCGCGTCGGCCGGCCGCATCGCGACGATGTCGAGGGGAACGAGACTGTAGCGCTCGCCGCCCTCGGCCTGGGCGACGAGGCTGCGCTGGTCCGGCCGCCTGGCGAATTCGAGGACGGGGCGGACGTTGCGGTCGACGAGGCGGAGGGCGCCGTCGACGAAGAGCCAGCCGGCGACCCCCTTCAGGACCGGCAGGGCCCGCCGGCAACCGGCCGGGAAGCGCAGCCGCTGCCCCGCCTCGCCGCTGTCGAGCACCAGGGTCATGACGCAGCGGCGGTTGGTGCCGTCGCGGGACAGGTCCCAGGTGCCCGGCACCTGTCCGAGCTTCTCGGGCAGGCTCGGCGGCGCGGTGGGAGCCGGAGGCGCCGCGAGCGTCTCCGCGGCCGGGGGCGGGGGCGCGGCCAGGTCGGTCGCGTCGGGCACGTCCTGGGCGGCGGCCGGCCGGACGATCGCGGCGGTCGCGATCAGTGCCGACGCGGTCAGCAGGGCGGCCTGAGCCTGTCTCACGCGGTGGGTCTCCAGGGGGTCTCGGCCACGGGCGTCAGCGGACCCCGCCCCTCGAACCACGAGACGACGTTGTCGACGACGAGCTGGGCCATCGCCGCGCGGGTGTGCTCGGAGGCCGACCCGACATGCGGCAGCAGCACCGTGTTGTCGAGGGCGGCGAGATCCGCGGGCACGTGCGGCTCGTTCTCGAACACGTCGAGGCCGGCGCCGAGGATCGTACCGGCCCGCAGCGCCGCGGTCAGCGCCGCCTCGTCGACGAGGGTGCCGCGGGCGACGTTGATCAGGATGCCCTCGGGACCGAGCGCCTCCAGCACGGCCGCGTTCACGAGGTTGCGCGTGTCGGCGCCGCCGGGCGCCACCACGATCAGGATGTGAACCGCGCGGGCGAGGCCGAGCAGCGTGTCGTGATACGTGTAGGGCACGTCCGCCTGCCGGCTGCGGCCGTGATAGTCGATCTCGACGCCGAAGCTCTCCAGCCGGTGGGCGATCGCCCGCCCGATCCGGCCGAGACCGAGGATGCCGACCCGCCGCCCGCGCAGGGACGCCGTGAGCGGGAACGGCGCCTTGGGCCAGTGGCCGTCGCGCAGGTAGCGGTCGGCCTGCGGGATCCGCCGCAGGGTGGCGAGGACGAGGCCGAGGGCGAGGTCGGCGACCTCGTCGGTGAGCACGTCCGGCGTGTTGGTGACGACGATGCCGCGCTGCCGCGCTCCGGCGGCGTCGACGGCATCGTAGCCCACGCCGAAATTCGCGATCAGCTCGAGGTTCGGCAGCCGGTCCATCAGCGCCCCGTCCACCGCGCCGCCGACGCAGAGCGCGCGGATCCGCGGGCCGATCTCGGCGAGCAGAGCCTCCGGGTCCGCGGCCTCCGCCAGCCGGTGGACCCCGTACCGTCCGTCGAAGGCTTTCTCCACGAGCGGGTGCATCTTCCGGAGCAACAGGATCTCTGCCGGGGCCTCAGCCATCGTTCACTCCCACGTTCGGCCGTTCGTCGGTGCCGGCCGCCTCCCCCGTCCCGGCATAGAGCCTGTGCGGGGTGGCGCGCCAGCGCGTCGGAGCCGCCGCGGTGACAACCGCGCGGATCAGCCGGGCGGCCAATCGACCGGCACAGGGCTCGCCTCTTTCGAAAACCGCGCGCGATGCCTACTAAGGACCACGCTTCATCGCGAGAGTTCTGCACCGACCCCATTCGCCGAAGACGAAGACCGATGACCAGCCCGCGCACCCTCTACGACAAGATTTGGGACGACCACGTCGTCGATGTCCAGCCGGACGGCTCCAGCCTCCTCTACATCGACCGGCACCTCGTTCACGAAGTGACGAGCCCGCAGGCGTTCGAGGGTCTCCGCGTGGCGGGACGCAAGGTGCGCCATCCGGAGAAGACGCTGGCCGTCGTGGACCACAACGTCCAGACCTCCGACCGGTCGCAGGGCATCGACGATCCCGAGAGCCGCACGCAGCTCGAGGCGCTCGCCGAGAACGTGCGCGACTTCGGCATCGAGTTCTACGACGCCCTCGACCGCCGCCAGGGCATCGTCCACATCATCGGCCCCGAGCAGGGCTTCACGCTGCCCGGCCAGACGATCGTGTGCGGCGATTCGCACACCTCGACGCACGGCGCCTTCGGGGCGCTGGCCCACGGCATCGGCACCTCGGAGGTCGAGCACGTGCTCGCCACCCAGACGCTGGTGCAGCGCAAGGCCAGGAACATGCGCGTCTCCGTCGACGGCACGCTGCCGCCCGGCGTGACCGCGAAGGACATCATCCTGGCGATCATCGGCGAGATCGGGACCGCCGGCGGCACCGGCCACGTCATCGAGTACGCCGGCGAGGCGATCCGCGCCCTCTCGATGGAGGGCCGGATGACGATCTGCAACATGTCGATCGAGGGAGGGGCCCGCGCCGGCATGGTCGCCCCCGACGCGACGACCTTCGCCTACGTGAAGGACCGCCCCAAGGCGCCGAAGGGCGCGGCCTTCGACGCGGCCCGCCGCTACTGGGAGAGCCTCGTCACCGACGCGGGCGCGCATTTCGACCGCGAGGTGCGCCTCGACGCGGCCAACCTGCCGCCGATCGTCAGCTGGGGCACGAGCCCCGAGGACGTGATCTCGGTGCAGGGCCGCATCCCGGACCCGTCCGAGATCGCCGACGAGAACAAGCGGCAGTCGAAGGAGAAGGCGCTGGCCTACATGGGCCTGACGCCGGGGACCCGGATCACCGACATCACCCTGGACCGGATCTTCATCGGCTCCTGCACCAACGGCCGCATCGAGGATCTGCGCGAGGTCGCGCGGGTCGTCGGCGACCGGAAGGTGCACGAGGGTGTTTCGGCGATGATCGTGCCGGGCTCCGGCCTCGTGAAGGCGCAGGCGGAGGCCGAAGGTCTCGACAAGATCCTGAAGGCGGCGGGTTTCGACTGGCGCGAGCCGGGCTGCTCGATGTGCCTCGGCATGAACCCGGACAAGCTGCGTCCGGGCGAGCGCTGCGCCTCGACGTCGAACCGCAACTTCGAGGGCCGGCAGGGTCCGCGCGGGCGCACACACCTCGTGTCTCCCGCCATGGCGGCGGCCGCGGCGGTGGCCGGACGCTTCGTCGACATCCGGGAGTGGCCGCAGGGCTGAAATCCCGATTGACGCCGGCGGCTCCGTTGCCTAAACGGAGCCGTCGCCGGCCGATGGCCGACGGCGAGCCCAGGTGGCGGAATTGGTAGACGCGCTGGTTTCAGGTACCAGTCTCGCGAGAGGTGAAGGTTCGAGTCCTTTCCTGGGCACCAAATGCCTGACAGCAGCCCGCCAAAGCCTTGGCGGGCTTTGTTGTTTCTAGAGGCCGAGAACTCCGGACCGGTCTCCGGGACCCCGCCGCGAGCCGTCGAGGTTCGGTTGACGGCCCGGATACCGGTCGCGCCTCCCTCGTTCGGGGATCGGCGGCGCGCATCCGGGTGTCGGGTCTTCGCCGACGCGGACCTGCCGAGGATCGGGCGCGCGGAGGCAGCGGTCTGCAGAACGAGGCGCTCGATGGCGTGGCCTGCCGGCCCTCACGCGAATCGTGCTGGCGGCCGTCGGACAGGCTGGGGGGCGAGGGGCCTGGCCGATTCGACGGAAGATCCCGGGCCCGGGCCAGCCACCGTGCGCCGCGGTCTCGGAACCGCACCACCGTCCCGCGCGTAGACCGGGCCTCGACATTCCCCAGCGAGATCACCTCGAACCGCCCGGCTCCGGCCGCGGCGGTTTTTTCGCGCCGGGCGTTCCGCTGGCGCGGTGCTCGCGACGGCGCGACATCCCTCCGGGGATCGTCGCTCGGCCCCGCCGGCACCGCCGCGCGGCGCGTCCTCGATCAGGCTGCGGTGACGCGACGGTAGCTCGCGGCGAACGCCTCGGCTTCCTCGTGCGTCAGATCGGTGACCACGAGCCCCGGCGCGTAGACCGTCCAGCGGCCGTCGTTGTCCTCCGACATACGGATCTCGACCACCGCGGACCTCCTCGATCTCGGGTAGAACCTTGCTGTCAGACTGACGATTCCCTGTGCGGGATCAATACCTCTTAAGATACTGGACGGCGCCCGACGCGGACGCGCGGGGCGCCATCCGCGGAAGCGCCCGGTCCACCGGCGCCGGTCCTGTTTCCGGAATCCCCGCGCGGGACCGCCGTTCCGCGGCACGCGGCACGTATCGGTAACCCCGGTCGGTCAATCTATCCTTGAGCCAAGTTGCGTATCGGCTCGGCTCACTCGCTGGTGAGATCAGGCGCTCCCCCGCCCCGTGAGCAGATCGGGGCGGGGCCGAGAGCGCGGGCGGCCTGGCAAGCCTTCTGCCGCGTCCCGATCCTATGTCCGACCTGCCGCCCGCGCCGCGTCGCGACAGGAGTGCGCAGGCCGGGCTGGACCGCTACAGCCAGCGCTCGTCGAGGTCGGTCGCGTTCCGGTCGGCGACGGGCTGCGTCTCGTCACCCTCGGCGAAGACCACCACGTCGTCCGGTCCGACATCGCGGGTCGCGTAGAAATCCCAGCGCCGGTGGATCACGCGCGGGCCGCCGAAGATCCGGTAGGCGTTCCAGTACCGGTCATCACGGAAGCCGACGTAGTGGACGCAGCGGGTGGCCATCGGCTCACCGCAGGCGGGCGATCAGCCGGGCCAAGCGCGGCCGCAGCGGCAGGGACAGCCGGTAGGCCAATTCGGCGAGCGGGAGCACCGGGCGCGCGCCCAGGACGCGCAGGTCGACCACGCGGCCGAGCCAGCGCCAGCCGGGCAGGGTCCGCCAGAGGCGCGCGAACGCGGCCGCACCGGAGATCAGCTGCCCGTCCGCGGTCCGGACGTGGAAGCGCCGCAGGGCCCGATCCCGGTCGAGATCCGGGCCGAGCACCGGCTCGGTCGCTCCGCGGCCGACATCGACGAAGGCGACCTGGCCCGCGCCGGCGCATCGGCGATACTGGTCGATCTCGGCGCGGCACAGCGGGCAGCCGCCGTCGTAGTAGACGCTGAGCGGCCCGTCGGAGCGTTCGTCGGCCGTGGCCGCGCCGGTGCCCACGGTCTCAGTTCGCCGCCGGGCTCAGGACCAGCTTGCCCTTGAAAGGCGCGTCGGCGTTGCGCGTGCTGGTGCAGGCGTACTCGTCCTGCCCGGCCTTCATCGTCCGCAGGCGCAGCGTGCCCTTCCCGTTCTGCTTGACCGTGTAGCCCTTCTCGCTGGCGACATGCACCAGGTCGCCGTCGGCGTGCAGCACGAGGCCGTTCTCGAACTGCCCGGGCGCGGTGATCGTCACCGGCGCGTCGGCGCTGCTCACGATGTTCAGCGCGACGTTGGTGTCGGCAGGAAGCTTGAGCTCGGCCGGGGCGCAGACCGGCTTGCCGTCCTTCAGGCTGATCGTCAGTTCCACGGGCGGCATCGCGTCGGTGGCAGGCTGCGGCAGGGGCTTGCCCTGAGCGAGAGCCGGCCCTGCGGCCAGGAGAACCAGGAGCGTCGCCGATCCGCGCACGAGTGTCAGCATGTGGAGTCAGTCCCGGTTGGAGGGTCGGCGCGGCCCGCGAGCGCACCGCCGGAAAAGGCGGTGCGCTCGGCGACGTTCCCGGGCGCAACGCCGCACCCGTCCGGGTACGGAGGGGTCCGATTGTCGGGATGCCGCCGATCGCGCTCGCGGCCCCGGTGGAGCCGCCCGTCCGCGGTGGCGGCACTCTCCCCTCAGGTTCGGCCCGCGTATCCCGGAACGCGACGCGGGATATAAGGACCCGCTACGGTTTTCGGCGAGGTCGATTCGCGTGCGGTCCGGTTCAAGGCTCTCCGAACGCTGGTTCACGCTGGCGCTCTGGCTCGTCGCGCTCGTCTTCGCGTGGTTCCTGATCGGGCTGGGATCGCTGGTCGTCGGCGATCTGCCGCAGGTGGAGCACCGCTACACCCTCGACCAGTTCCTCGACACCGACCAGGGCACGGCGTCGGCCGAGGCCCTCAAGCAGATCCGCCGGGAGCAGGACGACAACCGACGGAAGGTCGAGCAGGATCAGCTCGCCCTCGAGGCTGCGCAGTCCGCCTCCGAGGGCGCGCGCGAGACCTTCGCCAACTGGCTGAAGACTCGGGACGCCACCCAGCGGGTCGACCAGGATCCCGGGCTCGTCGCGCGCACCCAGCAGCTCGACGCGCTGAAGGCCGCCGAGCGCAGCGTCGAGGAGCGGCTCGCGGCCCTGGCGCGGACGGGGCTCGACCTGTCGGAGCGCGAGGCGGCGCAGCTGCGCGTGGACAGCGATCTGCGGGCGGCGGCGCAGGCGCGGCTCGACGCGGCCGAGCGCGGCCAGGAACTGCGCGTCTTCGGCTATCGCCTCGCCCTGACGCTGCCGCTGCTGGCCCTCGCCGGATGGCTCCTGCTCAAGCGCCGCCGCACCCGCAACTGGCCGTTCGTGTGGGGCTTCGCCTTCGCGGCGGCCTTCGCGTTCTTCGTCGAGCTCGTCCCCTACATGCCGAGCTACGGCGGCTACGTGCAGTACGGCGTCGGCGTGATCGTCACGCTGGTCGCGGGTCGCGCGGCGATCAACGCGCTGCACGCCTACCGCGCCCGGCAGGCGGTGGTGGAGGCGCGCCCGGACGCCGAGCGGCGGACCGAGATCGCCACCGACCAGGCCCTGGCGCGCCTCGCCAAGAAGGCGTGCCCCGGCTGCGAGCGGCCGATCGCCCTCGACGACGCGAGCACGAACTTCTGCCCCCATTGCGGCCTCGGCATCTTCGCGCACTGCCCGTCCTGCGCGCAGCGCAAGAGCACCTTCGAGCGCTTCTGCCGGGCCTGCGGCACCCGGAGCCCGGATCTCGCGAGCGCGGTGACCTGAGGCCGCCCGGACACCCGGTTGCGCCTCAGGCGTTGTCGCCCCGGATCGCCGCGATGACCGCGTCGGTGACCTGACGGGTCGTCGCCGTGCCGCCGAGGTCCGGCGTGTGCAGCTCTGGATCCGCCGTGACCCGCTCGACCGCGCGCATCAGCCGGTCGGCCGCCGGCTTCTCGCCGAGGTGCTCCAGCATCTGACACGCCGTCCAGAAGGTCGCGATCGGGTTGGCGATGCCCTTGCCGGTGATGTCGAAGGCCGAGCCGTGGATCGGCTCGAACATCGACGGGAAGGTCCGCTCCGGGTTGATGTTGGCGGTCGGTGCGATGCCGAGCGACCCGGCGAGCGCCGCCGCGAGGTCCGACAGGATGTCGGCGTGCAGGTTCGTCGCCACGATCGTGTCGAGGGTCTCGGGCTTCGTCACCATCCGCATCGTCATGGCGTCGACCAGCATCTTGTCCCAGGTCACGTCCGGGAAGTCCTTCGCGACCGCGGCGGCGATCTCGTCCCACATCACCATGGCGTGGCGCTGGGCGTTGGACTTGGTGACGACGGTGAGCAACTTGCGCGGGCGGGAGCGGGCGAGCTCGAAGGCGTAGCGGAGGATCCGGTCCACGCCCGAGCGGGTCATCATCGAGACGTCGGTGGCGACCTCGTTGGGATGGCCCTGGTGGACCCGGCCGCCGACGCCCGCATACTCGCCCTCCGAGTTCTCGCGCACGATCACCCAGTCGAGTTCCGGACCCGAGACGTTGCGCAGCGGGCTGGTGATGCCCGGCAGGATCCGGGTCGGGCGGACATTGGCGTACTGGTCGAAGGGCTGGCAGATCGCGAGCCGCAGGCCCCAGAGGGTGATGTGATCGGGCACGTCCGGCGCCCCCACGGCGCCGAAGAAGATCGCGTCGTGGTTCCGGATCTGCTCGCGGCCGTCGGCCGGCATCATCACGCCGTGCTTCTTGTAGTAGTCCGAGCCCCAGTCGAAATGGTCGAACCGGAAGGCGAAGGAGCCGGCCTTCTCGGCCAGCGCGTCGAGCACCTCGATGCCGGCGGCGATGACCTCGACGCCGATGCCGTCCGCGGGAATGGCCGCGATGGTGTAGGTCTTCGTCATGGGTGTCTTCTCGAGCGTCTTCGGGGGCGAGGCGAGTAAGCGAACCCTGACGGTGGCGCGGGCTCGGCGTCCGGATCGGGACGTGTAACGTTTTGTGACACCGCGCAGTTTCGCGTTGCCGAGCCGACCACCGCCCCTATGCTCGCCCGATGCACGAGGGCACCACCATCGCCATCGTCGAGGACGATCCCGACATCCGGGCCCTGCTCGCCGGCTACCTGGAGGGCGAGGGGTTCCGCACCGTTGCCCTCGACGGTGGCGCGGCCCTCGACCGCCTGCTCGCGTCGGGCGTCGCGCCGCACCTCGTCGTCCTCGACTGGATGCTGCCCGGCGAGGACGGCCTGTCCATCTGCCGCCGCCTGCGTGAATCGGGCGGGCCACCCATCGTGATGCTGACCGCCAAGGATGAGGACATCGACCGGGTCCTCGGACTGGAGATGGGCGCCGACGACTACGTCTCGAAGCCGTTCAACCCGCGGGTCCTGCTGGCCCGGATCCGCGCGGTCCTGCGACGGGCCCACGGCGCCGGCGTCCAGGCCGCCGAGGCCGCGAGCGAGCGGCTGAGCGTCGCCGACCTCGTGGTCGATCTCGCGGCCCGCACGGTGCTCACCGGTGAGCCCGCCGCCGAGGTCCCGCTGACCAGCGCCGAGTACGACCTGCTCCACTGCTTCGTCACCCGGCCGCAGCGTGTGCTCTCGCGCGACCAGCTCCTCGACTGGACCCGCGGCCGGACCGCCGACGCCTTCGATCGCACCATCGACGTCCAGGTGAGCCGACTGCGGCACAAGCTCGACGCCTCGGGCAGCCAGGCCGCGTCCCTGCTCAAGACCGTGCGCAACGCCGGCTACATCCTCGCCGCCCCGGTCCGCTCCGGAGCCCCGTGATGGGCCGCATCGGGCTCCTCGGGCGCATCATGCTGCTCCTGCTGGGCGCCCTCTCACTCCTCGTCCTCGCCACAGTGGCCCTGGATCACTGGCAGCGCCGGGAGGAGCGGTGGCCCACCGGCTCCCGCTTCCCGCGGGTCGATCAGGCTGCCGGCATCATGACGCTGCTGCGCGACGCGGATCCCGCCCAGAGACCGGCCATCCTGAGGGCGGTGAGCGGCGAGGTGCTGCGGGCGGAGATCGTCGACGCGTCGCCCGAGACGACCGACCTGATCCGCGAGCCCCACCTCGAAGCCCGGCTTCGCCGGATGACGGCGGAGCCGGCCGGCCGCGTCCAGGCCTACACCGACGCCGCCCTGCTGCGCCGCGGCGTCGATCCGGCCAACATCGACCCAGCGGAGCGCACCGGACCGGTCGGGCGCCTCGCGCTGGCGACCTACCGGCTGCCCGACGGCCGGTACGCGGTGATCACCGCGGCCCAGCACCATCGCTCGTTCATGCCGTGGCTGTTCGGCCAGCCGCTGAGCCTCTGGGTGGCGGTGCTGGGCGCCGCGGCGGCGGGACTCGTCCTGGTCGGCACGCGCCACGAACTCGCGCCGCTGCGGCGCCTGACCAACGCGGTCACCCGGTTCGACGGCCGCGCCCCGGAGCGGGTGAGCGCGCCCCGGGGCGCGCCGGAGATCCGGCGCCTCGCCCAGGCGGTGCAGGGCATGCAGGAGCGGATCGCGGGCCTCATGGCCGAGCGCTCGCTGCTGATCGGCGCCATCTCGCACGACCTCAAGACCTACCTGACCCGGCTGCGCCTGCGCGCGGAGGCGGTGGCGGAGCCGACGCTCCGGGACAAGCTGGTGGCGGATCTCGACGCCATGACCGAGCTGATCGACGCGTCGCTGGGATTCGCCCGCGGCACCGCGGTCGAGGCGACGCGGGCGCCTGTGGACCTCGCCGATCTCGTCGCCGTCGAGGTGGCCGAGCACGCCGCGCAGGGCGCCACGATCAGCCTGACCGGCGAGGAGGTGCGGGACGCCACGGTGGCCGGCGACGCGGTCGCCCTGCGCCGGGTCGTCGCCAACCTGATCGGGAACGCCGTCAAGTTCGGGCGCTCCTCGGTGGCGGTGGCGGTGAGCCGGGCCGGGACGGTCTGCCGGATCGTGGTCGAGGATGACGGGCCGGGCATTCCCGAGGCCGAGCGGACGGCGGTGTTCAGCCCGTACTACCGGGTCGAGCGCTCGCGCAGCCGGCAGACCGGCGGGACCGGCCTCGGCCTCGCCATCAGCCGGCAGATCGCCGAGGCCCACGGCGGCACGGTAGTGGCGGAGGCCGGTGCGGAAGGCGGCGCGCGGCTCGTCGTGACCCTGCCGAGCCTGTCCTGAAAGCGGGCGGCAACGAGCAGGCAACCGGCCGTTACACATCGTTACAGGACGGCGCGGCCCGGTCACATCCGGGAAGCGCGCGCGGACGAACCTTCGCTCACACGCCGCGGCGGATCCTCCGCCCCGGCGGCGGCGGTCGGCTCAAGGCCGGACTGCCCGATCGAGCGGAAGGAGATCATCGATGTTGAAGGTTCTCGTCCCGGCCGCGCTCCTCGTCGGCCTCGCGGTCCCCGCCTCGGCGCTGCCGCTGGTTCAGGACGCGGTCTCCGACGGGGCCGACGGCGCCCGGATCATCCAGGTCTACGGCGGCTGCGGTCCCTACGGGCATCGCGGCCCCTACGGCGGCTGCCGCACCGGCGGCCAGTGGGGCGGCTACGTTCGCGGCCGCTCGTGCCCGGCGGGCTTCCACATCGGCCCCTATGGGCGCCGTTGCTGGCCGAACTGAGCCGCCCCCCATTCCTCGCCCGGCCCCGCGGCCGGACTCCCGTCGAGACTTCGCTGGAGTTGAGTCATGATCCGCACCCTCGTCATGCCCGTGGCGCTCGCCGCTGGGGTTCTGATGGCCGGTTCGAGCGCCGAGGCGCGCGACGGCTGCGGTCCCGGCTTTCACCGCAACCTCTACGGCTGGTGCCGCCCGAATCTCGGTTATCGGCCGTTCGTCTACGTCCCGGTCTATCCGCGGGTCGGCTATCGGTGGCACTACGGCTACCGCTACCCTTGGCACCGGCGGTTCGCGTGGGGCGGCTATCGCTGGGGCGGGTTCCGCCATGCCGGCTGGCATGGGGGATGGCACGGCGGCTGGCATCATGGCGGCTGGCATCATGGCGGCTGGCGCCATCGCTGGTGAACCGGTGCCGGATCCGGCCGCGCCCGTCCCCTATGGCAGGACGAGCCCCGACGCCGCGTAGGTCAGGGCCGCGACCAGGGCCGCGGCCGGCATCGTGATCACCCAGGCGATCACGATGCCCTGCGCGACGTTCCAGCGGACCGCCGAGACCCGCCGCGCCGCGCCGACGCCGACGATCGCGCCCGTGATCGTGTGGGTGGTCGAGACCGGGATGCCGAAGGCGGTCGCGGCGAACAGTGTCGCGGCGCCGCCGGTCTCGGCGCAGAAGCCCTGCATGGGCGACAGCCGCGTGATCTTCGAGCCCATCGTGTGGACGATGCGCCAGCCGCCCAGAAGGGTACCGAGGGCCATGGCGGTCTGGCAGGACAGCACCACCCAGAGCGGCACGTGGAAGGCCCCGCTCTCGCCGTGGGCGTAGAGCAGGGCCGCGATGATGCCCATGGTCTTCTGGGCGTCGTTGCCGCCGTGGCCGAGCGAGTAGAGCGAGGCCGAGACGAATTGCAGGCCCCGGAACAGGCGGTCGACGGCGTGCGGCGTCGCGCGGACGAAGATCCACGAGACGGCCAGCATCAGCAGCAGCCCCAGGGCGAAGCCGAGGGCCGGCGAGAGGACGATGGCGGCGCTGGTGGCGATGACGCCGGGCCAGACGATCACGCCGACTCCCGCCTTGGCGATGCCGGCGCCCAGCAGGCCGCCGATCAGGGCGTGGGAGCTGGAGGACGGGATCCCGGCGTACCACGTGACGAGGTTCCACGTGATGGCGCCGCCGAGGGCGCCCATGATGACCCGATCGTCCACCGTGGCGACGTCGATGATGCCCGAGCCCACCGTGCCGGCGACGTGCAGGCCGAAGACCAGGAAGGCGACGAAGTTGAAGAACGCCGCCCAGAACACGGCGTAGCGGGGCGCCAGCACCCGCGTCGACACGATGGTGGCGATGGAGTTGGCGGCGTCGTGCAGCCCGTTCAGGAAGTCGAAGACCAGGGCGAGGACGATGAGGACGACGAGGAGCGTCACGCGGCGACCTGCGGCTCAGACATGTTCGACGACGATGCTGCTGATCTGGTTCGCCACGTCCTCGAACCGGTCCATGACCTTCTCCAGATGGCCGTACAGTTCGGACCCGACGAGGAAGGCCATGGGGTCCCGCCCCGAGGCCTTGAACAGGGCCTTCAGGCCGTCATTGTGCAGGTCGTCGGCCCGCCCCTCCAGCTCGATGACGCGCTCGGTCAGGCTGTTCAGCGCGGCGGCGTTCTCGCCGAGGGCCCGCAGCTTCGGCAGCGCCTCGGCGGTGACCTGTGCGGCTTCCTGGATGACCGCGCCCATCTCACGCATCGCCGGCTCGAAGGTGCTGACCTCGAAGAGCTGGACCGCCTTGGCGGTCTTGAGCATCTGGTCGATGGCGTCGTCGAGGGAGCCGACCAGGGCCTGGATGTCGCCGCGGTCGAACGGCGTGATGAAGGTCCGGCGGACCGCCAGCAGCGCCTCCCGGGTGATCTCATCCGCCGCGTCCTCGTGGGCCGCGATCGCCGCGTAGGCCGCCGGCACGGCCTGAGTCCCGTCGAGAAGGGAACGCAGCGCGGCCGCGCCATCCTCGAGCGTTCGCGCGTGGCGCTCGAAGAGGTCGAAGAACCGGTCCTCCCGCGGCATCAGGCCGCGAAACCAAGCCAGCATGTCGTGTCCGGATCGAGAGGTCGGCGCGTCGGCCGGGTGCGACAACACCCGGCAGGCACAACGGGCGAAAGCGCCGACCCGATCCGGAAGCCGGCAAACAATCCGTCGGGAGCATCGCCGGCCGGCGGCCGGCCCCGCTCAGCGGGCCGGGCTGGCGGCGGCGTGAAGCCAGCCGAAATCGACCGGGTAGCCGAGCCCGTGCAGCATCTTCACCCGCTTCCACGAGGCCGACCGCGCCGAGGCCGCGTCCTGACCGGCGTCGATCTCGGCGCTCTCCATCTCCTGCAGCTCGCGGGTCAGCGCCTCGCGCAGGCCTGTGGCCTTCATGTTGCCGAGCGCGGCGGTGAACGCCTGCTCGGCGATCCGAACCTGATCACAAATCTGACGCACGCTCATCAGTACCGATCCCTCCAGCCCGGCGTGAACACTGCATTTCCGCAGTCGATCGGAGGCTATCACGCGGGCCGTCGGCGGAAGATGTACGTCTTTGGTGCAGCGCCCGTCACCGCAGGGGGAGCAGGCGGAGGCGCCGCGTTGTCCGCGGCGGGCGCGCCCAGCGCCGCTTGCGCCCGAAGGTCCGGCGGGAATCGGAGAGGCGCGCGTCCACGTCCATCTTGCGACCCAACCGCGGCTGGACGCTGGCGCCGATCGCCACCAGCGCGGCCGACCCGATCAGCGCGACGAGTACCGCGCCCCAGAACACACTCTCGAACATCAGGCACTCCCGGACCGGAGTCCCGCCGCGGACCACTCGGAGACGCGGACGATCGTTGAGGAAGCTAGAACATTCCCGGTAATGCAATCAACGCCCTGTATCGAGCGGTATTCAACTGTCGACAACTGATTGCGTCGCCTCGACCGCCCAGGGTCGACGCGGGCGCAGTGTCCTTGCGCAGGATCTGTCCTTGCGCGGGATCAATGCGCGCGCCGCCCCGGTCTCCGACGATCCCCGCGCCAGACCGGAGCCAGAACCATGCGCCTCTATCGCGTCACCTTCTACAAGACCGTCGCGGACGATACTGGCCACGAGCACCGGGTGCGGCAGCGCTCGATCCTGGTCCGGGCGTCGTCGGAGGTGTCGGCCGTCTGGCAGGCCAAGGCGCTTCTCTGCGCCGACGCCCGGGTGGTCGACTGGCGCCTGCGCGCCGACAGCTGCGAGGTCGCGGCCCTGCCGGTCGCCGCGTAGGCCCGCCGGAGCGGCCCCGCGGGCGAGAAGATCGATCCGGCAGACAGGCATCTCCGGCCCGGACGACCGGGACAATCCGGCGGATCCGGCGCCCGGGCTCCGCGTCGCGGCCCCGGGATGACGGGGTGCTGCCTCCGCTCGGCCTCGAGACAGAGACCGCACCCCGATTGCAGCGTCGCCCGGTGCGGCACCGCACGCCGCGGGACCGAGCCCGTCCTGCTGCGGCCCCATTCCGCTGCGACAGCGCCCGGATCGGCGTGGCGATCGCCAGCGTCCGCTCCCGGTGCCTCGCGGTGGCGGCGACGATCCCGACGCCGTGCCCCGCGCCGTCGTCGCGGGCCGGCCCGATCGGGGCGGGTTTTACGAAGCGTTCATCCTCCGGGTGTCCGATCCGGGTTGTCAGAGGCGGGAAAGCGGAAGCGATGCCGAGCGAGACGAACCGAGTGACTCAGGATGCCCCGGCGCAGGAGCCGATCCTGGAGCTGTGGCGCATCCTTGCCCTCGCGCTGATCGTCGCGGCCGGCATGCTGTTCGTCCATCTCGTCGTTCCCGCCGAGGCAGACGCGGCCGCGGCCCCGGTCGCGACGGCGCAGACCGCGGGTGAGCACACCACTCGGTAGGGAGCGCCCTCTCGGAGGACGCCCTACGCGGCACCCGAGCGACCTGTCCGGCCGAAGCGGCGCAGCGAGAGACCTGCCGGGCTGAGCCGGTCACGCCCCGGTCGAGTCCTGATCGATCGAGTCCTGGCAGGACGCGAGGCGCCGCGGCGCCTCACTGCATCGGCAGCGGGACCGCCTCGACGGCGACGTCGCCGATGCCCCGGTCGGCGAGGGCCGCGCGCAGGGCATCGGTCAGGCAGGTGCCGGCCGTGAAGGCGCCGAGCGCCGAGCCGTGCCGGTCCGCCTCGCGGGGGCGGGGGCCGATCAGCTGCACCACGCGCCGGGCAATGGCGGGCGCCGGGTCGATCCAGGTGACCGGCCAGGGCGCCACCGCCTGGAGGCGCGGCAGCAGCAGCGGGTAATGGGTGCAGGCGAGGCAGACCACGTCGGTGCGCCGCCCGTCGGCCTCGGCGACGAAGCAGGGGGCGATCTCGGCGGCGAGGGCGGCGTCGTCCACCGGCGCGCCCGCGAGCTCGGCCTCCGCGAAGCCGGCGAGGTTCTGCGAGCCGACCAGCGTCACCGCGCAGGAGCCGGCATAGGTCGCGATCAGGTCGTGGGTATAGGAGCGCGCCACCGTGCCGGGCGTCGCCAGCAGCGTCACGAGCCGCGAGCGCGTCGCCTCGGCGGCCGGTTTGATCGGCGGCACGACCCCCACGAAGGGCGTGGTGAAGCGCTGGCGCAGAGCCGGGAGGACCAGCGTCGAGGCGGTGTTGCAGGCGATCACCACGAGGTCGGGCCGGTGGGTCGCGACCAGCCGTTCCATCACCGTGAGGACGCGCGCGACGAGGGTCGCCTCCGAGAGCCGGCCGTACGGGAAGGCCGCGTCGTCGCCCACGTAGACGTAGCGGGCGTCCGGGCGGGCGCGGCGCACGGCGTCGAGAACGGTCAGGCCGCCGAGGCCGGAATCGAACACCAGGATGGTCGGCTCGGCGGCGCAGCGCAGCGCGGCGGCGGACAGGCTGGCCCCGGCCATCAGATCGATCCGCATGAGAACCCCGGACTCCTCGAAGAGCGTCCCAAAATCTCGGCAGCGAGGGTTAAGGCAGTCTCACTGCGGCGAGAGAAAGACCCGTGATCCCCAACCCGTTCCGTTAACCGCCGCGCGGCCGCGGCGAAGACGCCGGAGACGCGCAGGTGGCCGCCCGACCTCGACGTCGAGCGAGCCCCCTGTCGCGGAAGAGCGCTGTCGCAGAGGTTGTCGGAGCACGGCCGGAACATATCTTCTGCGCGCCGGCCAAGGTCGAGAAGACGGTTCTCGGTTAGGCCCGAAACAAGGGACCATCGTCATGGCAGCGACAGCCGCACTGCGCCCGGACGAGACACGCGACCCTGCGGCACCGGCCTTCCCGCCGCCGCCGGTCACCGCCCGGCCGATCGACCGGGCCGCCTGGATCGCCGCCTACCGGCAGGTCCGGAGCGAGACCGAGCGCCGCGCCGCGCCGCTCTCCCCGGAGGATCAGCAGGTCCAGTCCATGGCCGACGCCAGCCCGACCAAGTGGCACCGGGCGCACGTCACGTGGTTCTTCGAGCAGTTCCTGCTCCGGGAGCACCTGCCGGGCTACGCGATCTATGACGCGCGGCTGCACTATCTGTTCAATTCGTACTACGTGGCGGCGGGTCCCCGTCAGCCGCGCATCCAGCGCGGCATGATCACCCGCCCGACCATGGCGGAGGTCGCCGCCTACCGGGCCCATATCGACCGCGCCGTCGAGGCCCTGCTGGGCCAGGCCTCCGAGCGCGCCCTGGAGGCGGTGCTGCCGATCCTGGAGATCGGCCTCTACCACGAGCAGCAGCACCAGGAGCTCCTCCTCACCGACATCCTGCACGCCTTCGCGCAGAACCCGCTCAACCCGGCCTACGATCCGGACTGGCGGTTCCCGAAGGCAGCGGCGCAGGACGGCCAGGTCACGCTCGACCGCGCGATCGCCTGGATCGGGCACGCGGGGGAGGGCTTCTCGTTCGACAACGAATCCCCGAGGCACGAGACGCTGATCCCGGCCGGCCGGATCGATCGGGCGCTCGTGACCAACCGCCAGTGGCTCACCTTCATGGAGGATGGCGGCTACGCCAAGCCAGAGCTGTGGCTCTCGGACGGCTGGTATGCCGGGCCGGCGGAGGGCTGGGAGGCTCCCGGCTACTGGCGCCGCGCCGGGGAGGGGTGGGCGACCATGACGCTGGGCGGCGAGCGCCCCGTGGACCTCGACGCGCCCGTCACCCACGTCAGCTACTACGAGGCTGACGCCTACGCCCGCTGGGCCGGCCGCTTCCTGCCGACCGAGTTCGAATGGGAGGTCGCGGCGCGCGACGGCGGCCTGCCGGACGCCTTCGGCCTCGTCTGGCAATGGACCCGCAGCGCCTACGTCCCGTATCCGGGCTACCGGCCGCTCCCGGGCGCGCTCGGCGAGTACAACGGCAAGTTCATGGCCAACCAGTTCGTGCTGCGGGGCTCGTCGGTGGCGACTCCCGAGGGCCATGCCCGGCTGCCGTACCGCAACTTCTTCTATCCGCACCAGCGCTGGCAGTTCACGGGCCTGCGCCTCGCCGATGCCGCCTGACGCGCCCCGGAGCCGCCCTTGACCATCAAGCCCACCTTCACCGACGCGACGCCGGTCACGCTGGACGCGCCGCCGCTGAGCTTCCTCGACGACGTCCGCGCGGGCCTCTCGAAGCCCCAGAAGGCCCTGTCGCCGAAATACTTCTACGACGCGGCCGGCTCCGCGCTGTTCGAGGCGATCACGCAGCTGCCGGAATACTACCCGACCCGCACGGAGATCGGCATCCTCGAGGCCTGCGGCCCCGAGATCGCCGCGCTGCTGCCGGCCCACGCGGCGCTGGTGGAGTTCGGCAGCGGCTCGACCGTGAAGCTGCGCCGGCTCCTGCACCATCTCGACACGCTGGCCGCCTACGTGCCGGTGGACGTCTCGGGCGAGTTCCTGCGCGGGCAGGCGGAGGCCCTGCGGGGCGACTTCCCGGACCTGCGGGTCGAGCCGGTCGTCGCCGACTTCACCCGCGACTTCGACCTGCCGGAGAGCCTGAACGGCCTGCCGCGCGCCGGTTTCTTCCCGGGCTCGACCATCGGCAATTTCGACCCGCACGAGGCCGAGGCGCTGCTGCGCCGGTTCGGCCGGATCCTGGGGCCGGGCGCCCACATGATCGTGGGCGTCGACCTCGTGAAGGACGCCGCGGTGCTGGAGACCGCCTACGACGACGCGCAGGGCGTCACGGCGGCCTTCAACCTCAACCTGCTGACCCGGATCAACCGGGAGCTCGCCGGCCGCTTCGAGCCCGGCGCCTTCAGCCACCGGGCGGTGTTCAACACCGACGCGTCGCGGATCGAGATGCATCTCGTGGCCCGCGACGCGCAGGCCGTGCGGGTCGGCGCCGACACCTTCCGCTTCGCGGCGGGCGAGACGATCCACACTGAGAGCAGCTACAAGTACACGCCGGCCACGTTCCGGGCGCTCACCGAGCGCGCCGGCTGGACGTGGCTGACGGTCTGGACGGACCCGGAGCAGCTGTTCTCGGTCCACGCGCTCCGGCTGGACTGAGGGTCGGCCGGGCAGGGGACGCGACCCATGCGTTTCAGCCCGCGCTGGTTCCTGCTGGTGGCGCCGGGTCTCGGCGCCCTGGCGGGACTGCTCTACGGGGCGATCTTCGGGATCGCCCCGCTGACCGGCACGGCGATCCGCGGCGCGATCATCGGCACGCCGATCCTGCTCTACGAGCGCCGGCTGCTGGCGCCGGGCCTGCGCGACCGCGTCCGCGGCCTCGCGACGCCGCTGTTCCTGCTCGCGACGGTCGCGCTCTACATCGCGCTCATCGTCGTCGGGAACGCCGTGGCCAGCACGGTGCTGAATCAGCTGTTCCGGTTCATGTACAGCGAGCGGAACGCGATGCTGATGTCGCAGTCCGGCCTGCTCTACGCGCTCGGCATCTCGGCCCTGGTGGTGTTCGTGTTCCGGGTCCGCGACCTGATCGGCCCCGGCGTCTTCGCCAACCTGCTGATCGGGCGTTACCACCGGCCGATCAGCGAGGAGCGGATCTTCCTCTTCCTCGACGTGACGGGGTCGACGCGCTTCGCCGACCGGTACGGCGACCGGGCCGCGCAGGCCTATCTCGGGCAGGTCTTCAACGCCCTGGCGCTGCCGGTGGCGCACGCCCGCGGCTCCATCGATGACTACGTCGGCGACCTGGCGCTGGTGACCTGGACGATGGAGCGGGGCCTGCGCGACGCCGCCTGCCTGCGCTGCGTCTTCGCGTTCCAGGAGCGGCTCGCCGCCGAGGCGGAGAACTGGCGCGGCCGCTTCGGACAGGTGCCGCAGTTCCGCGCGGCGCTGCATTGCGGGCCGGTGGTCACCGCCGAGATCGGGCTGGAGCGGCACAAGATCGCGTATTTCGGCGACGTCGTGAACACGACGGCCCGGCTGGAGGCGCTGTCGAAGACCCTGGGGGTCGACGTCCTCGTCTCGGCCGACCTCCTCGCCCGGATGGGGCCGTTGCCGGACGACCTCGTGGCGGAGGATCTCGGCAGCCACGCCCTGCGCGGCCGCGCCGAGCCCCTGGCCGTGGCGGCGGTCCGGCGCCGGGTCGCCGTCGCGGCGCCGGTGCGGCCGCTGCCGGGCCGCGCCGCGACCGCCTGATCCGGCCGCGGCGGACGGCCGCTCAGGCGCCCAGCGCCTTCAGCACCGCCCGCGCGGCGCGCTCGCCGTCGAGCGTCGCCCCGCCGACCGTCATGGCGCCGCCGCCAGCCAACGCCTCGCCGGCGAAGAACAAGCGCCCGCCCACCGGCGCGCGCAGGCGGTCGCGGGCCTCCGCGTGGCCGGGGGCGGCGATCGAGTAGGAGCCCCGCGCGTGCGGATCCGTCCACCAGCCGGCGAGGCGGCCTGCCTCGACGGCGCTCCGGGCGCCGCCGCCGAGCACCGCGACGAGTCGCTCGGTGGCGAGCGCCACCGCCTCCGCCTCGCCGGCCCGGCACAGGTCCCGCGCCAAGTCGCCCCCGAGATTGGCCACCGCCAGGGACCGGCCGAAGGGCTGCATCTCGAAGTACATGGTCGGTCCGCCCGTCGCGGCCGAGACCGCGTCGCCGAGGGCGGCTCCGTCGAGGCGTGCCGGGTCGAGGCGCAGGCCGATCTTGGTGTAGGCGCCCATCGACAGGCCGTCGAGCGCCGTCCGGGCGGCCTCCGGCAGGGCCGGCGTGAACGCCACGGCCCCGGCCTTGAGCACGCCGACCGGCACCGTGACGATCGCGGCGGCGGCCGCGATCGTGCCCCGCGCCGTCTCGACCCGGACCCCTCGGCCCGACCAGTCGATCGCCCGCACGGGGCAGCCGAGGCTGACCGGGAGGTCGGCGAAGTGCCGCGCCACGAGGTCGCCGTAGCCGTCGATCCACAGGTCGGAGCCGGACCAGAGCCGGTCGTAGTCGACGGCCGAGACCCGCTCGGGATCCTCGCCGAGGGAGAGTCGGCTCAGACCGGCCGCGGCCGTGGCGGCGTCCGGACCGCCGGCCCGGGCCGCCTCCGCCAGGGACGGGTCGCCGGCCTTCGGGGCGAGCAGCGCGTCGAGGCCGGAGAAGCCGGCGCGCCGCTGCGCCGCCTCGGCGGCGGTGGCGGGACGGCCGTCGATCACGAGCTTGCGCGCCCAGCCGTCCTCGCGGGCGACGGGCGCCTGCGCCGCCCGGGCGATCGGGGCCCAGGGGTTGCGCTCGGCCCAGTGGATGTACTCGGCGCCGGCGTCGAACCGGCACGCGGCGCCGAGCGCCCGGTCGGTGAAGGCGCGGCCGCCGATCCGCTCCCGCGCCTCGACGAGGGTGAAGCTCTGCCCGGCGGCCCGCAGGAGGGCGGCCGCGGCGAGCCCGGCGGCTCCGGCGCCGACGACGACCACGGGTCCGCCGCTGGCCCGGCCGCGGAGGGCCGGCATCGCCAGGAGGGGAGCAGCGAGAAGCGATCGTCGAGTCGGTGTCATGAACGCGCCCGCGCGGATCCGTCCGGAGGCGTCGGCCTCCGCGCGCGGGCTGCGCGGCGCGCTACCCGCGCGCGCCCTGGCTGCCCGAGCGCTTCTCCATCATGGCCTTGACCTGCATCAGCTGGTCCCAGACCTGGCCCGGCGAGGTGCCGAAGAAGTCGAAGCCGGCGGCGATGCCCCAGTAGATGCCGAAGCAGATGAACGGCACGAGCACCCAGGCGAGCACCTCCTCGCCGCGGCGGCGCCGCTGGCGACGCCGGCGCCGCTCCTCGCGCCGGGTGAGCTTCTTGGGGGGCGCCGGCTGCGCGACGGGGGACAGAGGTCCCTCGTGCAGGTTGTCAGTCATCGGGCGCCTCCTCGCCGCGGCGCATGCGCGTCGCGGCGGTCATAGACCGGCGGCCCCCGAGTCCGGAAGGCCGCCGGCCGGCACGCACAGCATTAGGCGCGCACGAGTGGCACCTTCGGCACGGTCCGGACGCCGCCGCCCGAGCTGCCGCCGCCACCCTTATTGTCCTTCGGCGTCTTCTTCCGGGACGCGGTGCGGGGCTTGGCCCGCTTGTGGCGCTTGGCGGCGTTGGTCACGTCCTTCTCGGGCTTGGGCGTGACCGGGCCGGCCGGGAACTCGAAGGTCAGGCCGTCCTTCGCGCCGGTCTTGGCCTCGCCGTCCTCCGGCTTGCGGACGACCACGCGGACCGCGCCGCCGTCCTTCAGCCGGCCGAACAGGACCTCGTCGGCGAGCGGCGTCTTGATGGTCGACTGGATCAGCCGGGCCATGGGCCGGGCGCCCATCGCGTCGTCGTAGCCGTGCTCCACCAGCCAGTCCCGAGCCTCGTCGGAGAGCTCGATCGTGACGTTGCGGTCGGCGAGCTGCGCCTCGAGCTGGAGGACGAACTTGTCCACCACCTTCGCCACCACCTCCTTCGGCAGGTGGCCGAACGAGATGATCGCGTCGAGCCGGTTGCGGAATTCCGGCGCGAACAGGCGGTTGATCGCCTCGACGTCGTCGCCGGAGCGCTTCGACTGCGTGAAGCCGTAGGCGGCCTTGGCCAGATCGGACGCGCCCGCATTCGACGTCATGATGATGATGACGTTGCGGAAATCGACCTGCTTGCCGTTGTGGTCGGTCAGCTTCCCGTGGTCCATCACCTGCAGCAGGATGTTGAACAGGTCCGGATGCGCCTTCTCGATCTCGTCGAGGAGGAGCACGCAGTGCGGGTGTTGATCGATCCCGTCGGTGAGCAGGCCGCCCTGGTCGAAGCCCACGTAGCCGGGGGGCGCGCCGATCAGGCGGCTCACCGTGTGGCGCTCCATGTACTCCGACATGTCGAAGCGCAGCATCTCGACGCCGAGGGATGCGGCGAGCTGCTTGGCGGCCTCGGTCTTGCCGACGCCGGTCGGGCCCGCGAACAGGTACGAGCCGATCGGCTTATCCGGGTCGCGCAGGCCGGCCCGGGCCAGCTTGATCGCCGAGGTCAGGGCCTCGATGGCGTTCGGCTGGCCGTAGACCACCCGCTTCAGGTTCTCGGTCAGGTGCTGGAGCACCACCGCGTCGTCCTTGGAAACGGTCTTCGGCGGGATCCGGGCCATCGTGGCGATGGTCGCCTCGATCTCCTTGATGCCGATGGTGCGCTTGCGGCGCGCCTCGGGCACCAGCATCTGCGAGGCACCGGTCTCGTCGATCACGTCGATCGCCTTGTCGGGCAGCTTGCGGTCGTTGATGTAGCGGGCCGACAGCTCCACCGCGGCCTTCACGGCCTCGGTCGTGTACTTGAGCTTGTGGAACTCCTCGAAGTACGGCCGCAGCCCCTTCACGATCTCGATCGTGTCGGGGATCGACGGCTCGTTGACGTCGATCTTCTGGAACCGGCGCACCAGGGCGCGATCCTTCTCGAAGTACTGGCGGTACTCCTTGTAGGTGGTCGAGCCGATGCAGCGCAGCGTGCCGGAGGCCAGGGCAGGCTTCAGCAGGTTCGACGCGTCCATGGCCCCGCCCGAGGTCGCACCGGCGCCGATCACCGTGTGGATCTCGTCGATGAACATGATGGCGTTCGGGTGCGCCTCGATCTCCTTCATCACCTGCTTGAGGCGCTCCTCGAAGTCGCCGCGATAGCGGGTGCCGGCGAGCAGCGTGCCCATGTCGAGGGAGAAGACGGTCGCGTCGGCCAGAACCTCCGGCACTTCGTGCTGGATGATCTTGCGCGCCAGACCCTCGGCGATCGCGGTCTTGCCGACGCCGGGATCGCCCACGAGCAGCGGGTTGTTCTTCTGCCGCCGGCAGAGCACCTGGATGGTGCGCTGGACCTCGCTCTCGCGGCCGATCAGCGGGTCGATCTTGCCGTCGCGCGCCTTCTTGTTGAGGTTGACGCAGTAGGCGTCGAGCGCGTCGCCCTTCTTCTTGGCGCCGCGGGGATCGCCGTCGTCGCTCGGCCGCTCGGAGGCGCCCTCCTCGTCGGCGCCGCGCACCGGCTTCGCCTCGGAGGCGCCGGGCCGCTTGGCGATGCCGTGGCTGATGTAGTTGACCGCGTCGTAGCGGGTCATGTCCTGCTCCTGCAGGAAGTAGGCGGCGTGGCTCTCGCGCTCGGCGAAGATCGCCACCAGCACGTTGGCGCCGGTCACCTCCTCGCGGCCCGAGGACTGGACGTGGATCACCGCGCGCTGGATGACGCGCTGGAATCCGGCCGTGGGCTTGGCGTCCTGACGGCCGTCGCCGGTGAGGTTGGAGAGCTCGGTGTCGACGTAGTCGACCAGGCTGCGCTTGAGCGTGTCGATCTCGACGTTGCAGGCGCGCATGACCGCGGCCGCATCTTGGTCATCCACCAGGGCGAGCAGGAGATGCTCCAGCGTCGCGTATTCGTGCCGGCGCTCGCCGGCGAGCGCCAGGGCGCGGTGGAGGGCTTGTTCTAGGCTGCGTGAGAAGCTTGGCAAAGCTGGCCTCTGTCCTTCGTGCCTACCGCGAGCGGCGCCTATTTCTTTTCCATAACGCACTGGAGAGGATGTTGGTGTTTGCGCGCGAAGTCCATGACCTGCGTCACCTTGGTCTCCGCCACCTCGTAGGTGAAGACCCCGCACTCGCCGACCCCGTTCTGATGCACGTGCATCATGATATGGTAGGCGTCCTCGTGGCTCTTGTTGAAGAACCGCTCGACCACCAGGACCACGAACTCCATCGGCGTATAGTCGTCGTTCAGAAGGAGTACCCGGTACAGGCTGGGCCGCTTTGTCCGCGGCTTGGTCCGCGTGATGATCGCGGTGTTGGACCGGTCGTCGCCCCCGGGGGCGCGCGAACCGGATGCCGTGACCGCGATGCGCGCCGGCCGGTGGTCCCTCGTCGAAGTCGCGGTGCCCTGCATGGGGACCTGTGTCATGTGCGTCGAACCGATCCCTCGCTCGGAGCGGGCGCCGCCGGCCCTGACGGCCGATCCTGATCCTGGCCTGCCGGGAGCAGCGCTCAGCTCCGCGCCGTTCAATCTACAGACGGTGAGCCGACTTCGCCAGACGCCTGTGCGCACTTGTCCGCCCCGCACGGCGCGTCTTCGGCGCATGACCGCCGACCCGCTAGCGTGTCGGGCCGGGACGGGCCGCGGGCGCCGGCGACCCCGCTCTCGGCCGCAGGAGTTCGCCGCTCAGGCCCAGCAGCGCGTCGCCGGCGGCGGCGGAGCGGGCCGCGGCGCGCTCTCCGGCCCGATGCAGGTACGCGGTCTGCACCGCCAGGATCTCGGTCGGGCTGCGGGCCGCCGCCAGCGCCCCCCAGGTGGCGCCGAGGTCGTCGAGAGCCTTCTTGAACGAGTCGAGATACTCGATGCCGAGGGACTGGGCCGCCCGGCTCGCGATCCCGAACCGCCGCAGCGGCGTGCCGAACCCGAGGACGGCCGGGCCCAGAGGAAGGGCAGGGGGTCTCTGCATCGCCGATCTCCGGACCGCAGCCGAGCCGGCTGGCCATGGGCGACCGGCCGTTTCGGACCGCCGCGAGAGTGTGCGGCACGACAGCCAGCGTCAAGCTCGGGCCGGTAAGCCCCCTGCCAGGAGCCGGCTGGCGATGGCCGCGCGGCGACAGCGGGTCGGGGACGACCGGTAAGCGATGGCAGGGACGACACGATCCGGCATCCGCCGCGACCGCATTAACGGGCCTGTAACTGCACTTGCCTAACTCTCCACTGATGCAGCGGGGCCACGCGATCGGCGGGAGGCTCCGCAGGGGATACGACCGGCCGGACCGGTCTCGCGAGGCAATCAGGCGTGATGCGTAGCGTAGTAGGCCGCTCTCGATCGATTCCAGCGCTCCCGGCCGCGATCCTGGCGGCCGCGGTCCTGACGGCACTGGCCTCGCCGGCGGAGGCCCGGCGCGGCCGGCACCACCACCACGCCCGCGCGGCCGGCGGCTACAACCCGCCCTACGCCGCCATGGTCGTGGACGTGAAGAGCGGCAAGACGCTGCACGCGGTCAACGAGGACGCCCTGCGGCACCCGGCCTCCATCACCAAGGTGATGACGCTCTACCTGCTGTTCGAGCAGATGGAGCGGGGCAAGTTCGCCCTCGATTCCGATCTGACCATCTCGGCCCACGCCGCCGCCCAGGCACCGTCGAAGCTCGGCCTGCGCCCCGGCCAGACCATCTCGGTCGAGGACGCCATCAAGGCGATCGTGACGAAGTCGGCGAACGACGTGGCCTGCGCGATCGGCGAGAACATCGCCGGCTCCGAGGAGCGCTTCGCCCAGATGATGACCGCGAAGGCCCACGCCCTCGGCATGAGCCGGACCCATTACGCCAACGCCTCGGGCCTGCCCGATCCGGAGCAGCTCACCACCGCCCGCGACCTGACCGTGCTGGCCCGGGCGATCCAGGACCGCTTCCCCCACTATTACCGCTACTTCCAGACCCGGTCCTTCGCGTTCCGCGGGCGCGTGATCGGCAACCACAACCACCTGTTGGGCAACGTCCAGGGCGTCGACGGGATCAAGACCGGATACACCCGCGATTCCGGCTTCAACCTGATGACCGCGGCGAAGTCCGAGGGCCGCCAGATCGTGGCGATCGTGCTGGGCGGCAAGTCCGGAGCGGGCCGCGACCGGATCATGGCCGACCTCGTCCGATCCAGCCTGCCGCGCGCCTATGCCGGTGCCCGGATCTCGGCGCCGGTCACCGAGGTCGCGGAGCGCGCCCGCCCGGCGGTCGTCGCCGACGCGGTCTCGCGGACCCGCACGCAGGTCGCCTCCGCGGACGACGAGGACGTCGAGACCACCGGCACCACCGGCGAGCCCCTCGACCTGTCTCCCTCCAAGACGACGACGCCGGGCGGCACCTGGAAGCCGGGCCCGCAGGCGATCCCGAAGGCGGCCCAGGCCTATGCCGGCGGCGGCAACGCCCAGCCGCCCTTCCCGGGCGCGTCCAAGTCCACGGCCCGGGTGGCCTCCCTCGAGCGCGACGAGCCGCCGAAGGCGGTCTCCGGCGCCCGCGTCGTGCCGACCGCCTGGGTGATCCAGCTCGGCGCCATGGACGACGAGGGCAAGGCCCGCTCGATGCTCTCGGAGGCGCGCGCCAAGGTCGGCGGCAGCCTGTCGAAGGCGGCGCCGTACACGGTCAAGGTCGAGCACGGCGGCACCACGCTGTTCCGCGCCCGCTTCTCGGGCTTCGCCGAGCAGGATTCCGCCCAGGAGGCCTGCTCGGCCCTGAAGCGCAGCGGCTTCAGCTGCTTCGCCACCCGGAGCTGAGGCCCGCGAGACCCGACGGCGCGCCCGCGCGCCGGATACGGAACGGCCGCGACCGAGTTCGCCCGCGGCCGACGATCGGTATCTCTCTGACAACGCGCGTGGAGTTCAGCGATGTCGGTTCAGAAGCCTGTCCCGGGCCGCGTTGACGCGCGCCGCTCCCTCGGCGCTGCCGCCCTGGTCGGGGTGGGCGCGCTTCATGAGAGACCTGTGGGCCGACCGGATCTGCTCAGCGGTCGCCCCGCGCTGAAGCCCCAGGATCTCGTACGCCTCCTCCTGCGTCATCGTCCCTGGGTGCGGCGGACGGCGCGGCCGCGGGTCGCGATCGCCCTCAGCGTCTACACGCCATCCGGGCGCCCGGCGGTCGAGATACGGCTCTAGCAGGGCGGCGCCCGCGGCGTCGCGGATCCGGCAGAGCCGCAGCAGCTCGACCACGGCCCCGGTGGGCATGCTGTCGAGCCACGCGCCGGCGCCCGGCCCCGCGATGACGCGGCCGGTGCGCAGGCTGCCGTCCGGGCGCAGGAGCGCGTCGATCAGGACCGTGCGGAAGCGGCGGTCCTGCGGGTCGCGGGGGCGGTCGCCGGATCGCGGCCGGATCAGGCGGCGGAGCCGCGCGGTCATGGCCGCCTGACCCTCGATCATCCAGACGCCGCTGAGCCCGAGCAGCGCCGCGAGGACGATGTTCCCGCGCAGGAGCAGGAACCCCGCGGCGAGCAGCGCGAAGGCGCCGAAGGTCGGCAGACGCGCCCGCCCGCGGGCGGCGTCGAGGCCCGCCCGGAGACCGCGGCGCAGCCGACGGCCGAGGCCGCCCGAGTTCTTCGAGAGCCACCACAGGGTCAGGCAGGCGAGCAGGCCGGCGAACAGCGCCATCGCTCAGCGCCGCACGCCGTAGATGGCCGACGCGCTCCCGCCGATCCGGATACTCGTGCCGTCGCCGAGATCGAAGTGCCCCGGCCGGGACGGCCTCGGCGGGCGGGTCGCGGTGTCGCAGCCGGGCTGCGGCGGCAGGCGCACGCCCTCGGGGAGGTTCTCCGGGCAGAGGCGCGCGCGGGTGGGGACCTCGCCGGCCTGCGCGGCGCCGGCGACGAGGATCAGCAGCAGGGGCAGGGGCAGGGGCAGGGGCAGGCGGCGGTTCGGGTGTGTCATCGCCGGTTCTCCGCGACCTCGGCGGTGGTGACGCGGACCTGCCGGATCCGGCCATCGCGCTCGACCTTGAGGGTCACGCCGGCGCCGAGGCCGGCCTCCTCGATGGCCGCCGTCAGGTCGGCGAGGCGGTGGACGGGGCGGTCATTGGCCTCGACGATCACGTCGCCGATGTCGCCGGTCTGCGGATCGACGCCGCGCAGGCCGGCCTGCGCGGCCGGGGAGCCGGGCAGCACCCGCACGATCACCACGCCGTCGATGCCGAGCCGCGCGGTGGCCGCCTCCTGGGCGGCGATGATGCCGATGCCGGGATTGCGCACCCGTCCGGCCTTGATCAGCTCCGGCACGATCCGGTTCACCACGTCGACGGGGATCGCGAACCCGATCCCGGCGCTGGCGCCGGACGGCGACACGATGGCGGTGTTGACCCCGATCAGCCGGCCCGCGGAATCGAGGAGCGGGCCGCCGGAATTGCCGGGGTTGATCGCCGCGTCCGTCTGGATCACGCCGGACAATTCGCGGCCCTCGCTCGTCGGCATCCGCCGCCGCACGGCGCTGATGACGCCGGTCGTCAGCGTGTGGTCGAGGCCGAACGGGTTGCCGATGGCGAAGGCCGACTGCCCGACCTTGAGATCCGCCGAGGTGCCGATCGCCAGCGGCGGCGGCATGTTCCGCACCCGCCCGAGCTGCAGGACCGCGAGGTCGTAGGACGGCGCCATCCCGACGAGGGTGGCGGGCACGACCTCGCCGTCGCTCATCCGGACCGAGACCGAGCCGCCGCTCCGCGCGGCGTTCTGCACGACATGGGTGTTGGTGACGATGTGGCCGGCGCCGTCCCAGACGAAGCCGGTGCCGGTCTGGGTCCCGCCCTGCTCGCCGCCCTGGTCGTCGAGGTCGAGGAGGTCGCGGTTCTGGGCGGCGCTCTGCGCGAAAACGTGAACGACGGACGGGCTCGCGCGCTCGAACAGCGCCACCGTCGAGGCCTCGGCCGGCGCCAGATCGCCGCGGGCCGTCACGGCCCGGGGGGTGTCGGCCGCGTAGAGCAGCGGCTGCAGGTAGGGCTGGGCGACGTAGAGCGCCAGCAGGACCACGACCGCGGCGAACAGGATGCGCACGGTACGATCCGGCACGGGTGTCTCCGATGCATGGGCGCGCGGGAACGCGCGCGGGCGGGCCCGCGACGGGCGGAGCCTTAAGTGCGCGTTCAGGATCGGGGCGTCAACACAGAGGGGCACCGCCGCCGACAGGCCCCTGACGTGTTCTGGCGCACGTCGGCGACCGGCGCAGACTGGCTAACGGAATGGTCATCATTCAGGAGCCACAATTCTCGCAAGTCCAGGGCAGCTCAGTTGCGCTCAATACGGACATGGAACACCGAGCTGCGCCCGGACTCCTGCCTCGGCACCGGATGCTGGTTTCGAAAACCGCCCGAATTGATCGCAAAGCTGCCGCAGAGATGCTTGCATTGACGCTCAGACCATCGATCGCCGCAGCCCCTCGGCAGAGCCCGGCGGCGGCGGTCTGAACGGTCCAAAACGGTTCGGAAGGACGAGTACAGATGGAAACCGAAGCTCTGGAACGGCCCGCGGATCTGACGATCTGGCGCACGGCCCCGGCGAGCGCCCCGCTCGCGCAGCCCGAGCGCTACCAGACCCTGCGGGAGGCGATCGCCGCCGCGGCCGGCGCCCTGGCCGACCCGGCCAAGCAGCCCTGGATCATCACCGAAGAGGGCGAGATCCTCTCGCCGAACTGGATCCGCACCTACCTGAACTGACGATCCGTCACCCGAAGAACGGGGATACCGGGGACGGCGGCGCGAAGCCCCGCCCCGGTACCCCGTGGGTTCACTCGGCGGCGTCCGACCGGCGGAAGCCCTCGATCCCGATCTGGTCGGGATTGATCGCGTGCAGCGCCCGCCGGGCCGCCTCGAGGGGGTGCTCGGCCTCGATCCGCACCGAGGTGAGATCCGGGCTCTTGTAGACCGTCACGATCGTGTCCATCACCTCGGTCAGCGTGGTGCGCTTGTCCTCGGGGGCGGCGATGAGGAGCTGCAGCCCCCAGGCGCGGTAGAGATCGACCAGCGCCTGGCTGTTGCGCACGTCGAGCTTCGAGAACGCCTCGTCGAGCAGGCACAGGCCGAGCCCCGGATTCTCGTCGCCCGGCCGGTCGCCCGGATAGTAGGCGCTGGCCAGCGACGCGGCGATCGCCACGTAGAACGGCGCCTGCGCCTCGCCGCCGGAGCCGCGCAGCGCCCGGGCCGACATGGTGGTGCGGTTGCCCGCCCGGTCGCGCATGCCGATCTCGTAGACGAAGTAGTTGCGGTAATCGGCGAGCCGCGCCGCGTCCTCCTCTCCGGCGATCAGCGCGGTGATCTCCTCGAGCGCGGCCGCCATCGGCCCCTCGGCCTCACCGGCGAGCAGCGCCTGCGCGGCCTCGGGCGAGCGGGCGGTCTCGGTGGCCAGCGCGTGGACGGCGGCGTAGCGGCGGTCGACCGCCGCCTCGAACGCGTAGGTCTGGCCGGTGAAGCTGCGCGCCGAGAGCCGCTCGTTCAGGGCCGCGAGGCGGGCGTGGACCCGCTCGAACCGGTCGGCGAGGCGCGTCAGCAGGTCCTCGGTCATCAGGCGGCGCATCTCGGCCTCGGCCCGCTCGGCCTGCGCCCGGTAGCGACGCAGCTCGTGCCCCTCGACCGCCTCGTATTCCCGCCGCACCCAGGCGAAACCGTCGATCGCCGGGGCGTCCCCGGAGGCGAGCGGGTTCTCCACCCGCCAGGCGGCGCAGGCCTCCGCCAGCTCGCGCTCGGCGATCCGCCCGTGCGAGCGGGCGGCCTCGGCGGAATCGCGGGCGAGGCCGCGCTCGGCACTCACCCGGGCCCCGGCCGCCTTGGCGTCGAGTCCGGCGAGCGACCGCCGCGCCTCGGCGACCGCACCGAGGTCGAACGGCTCGGCGCGGGCGAGGCGCACCCGCGCCGCGTCGCCCCCGCTCAGCTGGCGCAGGGCCGCGCGGCGGGCCGACAGGGCGGCGCGGACGGCCTCGCGCACAGGCCCCATCCGGGCGCGCAGGGCCGCCTCGTCGGCGAGCAGACGATCGAGCTTCGGCTCCAGCTCCTCCGACAGTTCCCGCAGGTAGCCGACCCGCTCGGTGGTCAGCGCGGCGATCTCGGCGGTGAGCCCCGCCGTGTCGCGCTTCTCGATGCCCTCCCGCTCGGTCTGGAGCGTGCGCCGCCGTCCCTCGAGCCCGTCGAGCTCGGCCCGCAAGGCCTCCACGTCGTCGAGGCCCCGGGCGACGCGGGCCCGGATCGCGGCGGCCGTCCGGGCGGCCTCGCGCAGGACCGCGGCCTCGCCGCGCAGGCGCCGCGCCTCCGCGACGGCGATCTCGTGCGCGCGGCGGCTGTCGGCGGTCGGCCCGCGATGACCGCGAGTCATCAGCAGGTCGACGTTGCGGGTCACCGTGTAGGCCATGCCGGCCGTGGTCCGACCGCTCGGCGCCACGGCGCGGGACAGGCGCGCCAGTTCGGCATCGTCCCGGGCGAGGTCGTAGCCGCCGAGCCGCACGCCGAGGAAGGCCTCCGCGTGGGGGTCGCTGGTCTCGATCACGGTGAGCGGCCCGTCGTCGTAGCGGCGGGACCGCTGCTTTGCGGTGTCGGTGGTCTTCACCAGGATGCAGCGGCTGAAGCGGTCGCGGCCCGATTGCAGCACGCCGAGCGCCTCGCTCAGCCGGTCGGGGGCGACCACCAGCGCCTCGCGGGCGCGCCCGAGCAGGCCTTCGAGGGCCGGCCCCCAGGTCGGATCGACGATCTCCGCCAGCTCGCAGATCGGCAGCGCGTCGATGCCGCGCCGCTCCAGCTCGCCGCGAAACGCCACCGTGTCGGAGGACAGGCGCGCCGCCGGGCCGCCGCCGGTGCGCGGGGCCGTGCGCTCGGCCTCGCTCTCCTGAGCCCGGGCCTTGAGCGCCGCGTCCTCGGCGGCCCGCTCCAGGGCCTCGTCGAAATCGGGCAGGCGCGCCAGTCCGTCTGCCAGCTCGGCCAGCGGGCCCTCGGGGCGCAGGATCTCCTCGGGCGAGGATTCCCGGCGCAGGCCCGCCCGGGCGCAGGCCTCGGCGAGGCGGGCCGCCTGCGGGCAGCTCTGGCGCAGGAGCGGGGCGACGGGCTGGAGCTTGGCCATCTGCCCGACGAGCCCCACGAGGTCGCCGATCCGGCCGATCAGCTCCTTCCGGTCCCGCTCCAGCATGGACAGGCCCAGCGTCGAGGCCGCGAGCCGGCCCTCGGCGGCGCTCGCGGCGGCCAGCGCCTTCTTCTCGGCGATCTCGCCGTCGATCTCGCGGACGTAGCCTCGGCTCGCGGTGACGCGTTCGCGCGCGATGCGCAGGGTGTCGGCGCCCTCGCGGAGGCGGCTCCGGACGGCGATGAGGTCGAGGCTGCGGCGGCGCAGCTCGGCGCTCGCCGCCCGCAGCTCGTGGGTCGCGGCGGCCAGGACCGCCTCGCCCCAGGCCTCGTAGCGGTCGCGCAGGCGCCGCAGGCGCCCGAGCCGGCTCTCCAGTTCGGCGATGGTCTCCAGGAGGCGCCGCCAGTTGGCGATCGAGTGGCGCACGCGCTCGACGTCGAGGGGCTCCGGGTCGAGCACGAAGGCGCGCACGAACGCGCTGGTGTCGAAGATCGGCTTGAACGCCACCGCGTTGGCGAAGCTGCGCAGGAAGTGGCGCGGCTCCGGCGCCGGCGCCCCCTCGCGCAGGGTCGCGAGCACGTCGGCCGTGAAGCGTTCGCCGGAGGTGCGGTACTCGGTGAAGCTCGACGCGCGGGCGCGCAGGTCGGCGGCGATCTCGCTCCAGGGCGCCGTGTAGGTGCCGCCGGGAGCGGTGCGCGCGTAGTCGGCGACCTCGAACCGGTGCCCGACCGCGATGAAGCGCGACAGCACGGTCTCCTTCGGCTCCACGGCCCGGGCCGCCAGGGCGAGGCCGACCGAGACCACCCGGCCGGAATCGGGGTTCTCGAAGACCAGCACCAGCACGGTCTCGCAGGATTCCCGCGTCGGGCGGCCGCCCTCCGCCGGGTCGCTGATCCAGCCCAGGCAGTAGTCGCGCACGGTGCGGGCGCTGCGGCCGGAGGCCGAGGCGTTGAGGGCGAGGCGGCTGGCGTTGTTGCCGGCCAGCACGGTGCCGACCGCGTCGAAGATCGTCGACTTCCCGGCCCCGGTCGGCCCGACCAGCGCCGCGGCGCCGCGCAGGCGGATCTGCTCGCGGCGGATCAGGTACCAGTTCGAGATGGCGATGTCGGTGAGGACGTACACGGTGTCGGTGGGGCGGGCCGGTGATGAGGGATGTGCGGCCCAGTTGGCCGGACTCGGCCGCGTATGCAAGCCGACACGCGCGAACCCATGATGCCTGATCCTACCTCAGGTTATGACACTGTTAGCACAAGCCGTTCATGTCCTGCGGGTGCCGTTCGCACGACCGGAACCGACCGATGCGTCTCAGTCTCAAAGCAAAACTCAGCGGCCTCTTCGCCCTCATGCTCCTGGCGGCGATGGTTCAGGGCGGCGTGACCCTCTACAAGATGCAGGCGGTCGACCAGCGGCTCGCGGAGCTGATCAACAACGCCGTGCCGTCGATCAACGAGGCCCAGGCGATCAACGCCCTCGTGATGCGCTCGCGACTGTGGCAGTTCCGCTACGTGACGGCGGATACCGACGCCGAGCGCGAGACCAGCCTGAAGAACGCCGACGAGATGATGCGGAACCGCCAGGCGAAGGCCGAGGCCTACCGCGGCCTGGTGGCGTCGAAGGAGGAGCAGACCATCTACGACGATCTGCTCGCCAAGCTGGCGGTGCAGCAGGCCGACTGGACCCGCCTGCGCGCCTTCCCGGCCGACCAGCACGACCAGGCGCTCGCCTATTTCCGCGGGCCGATGAACGCCAACTACCTCGCGGCCTCGACCGCGACCCGCGCCCTCGCCGACCTGAACATCCGGAACGGTGAGGCGGCCGGACGCGCGGCCCGCGACAGCCAGGCGGACGCGGTTCGGACGACCGTCGTGAGCCTGCTCGTCAGCCTCGTCATCGCGCTCGGCGCCATGCTGTACGCCTTCACGGGCGTCTCGCGGCCGCTCGCCGGGATGACGCTGTCGATGCGGCGGCTCGCCGACGGCGACACGCAGGCCGAGATCCCCTACGCCGCGCGGCGGGACGAGATCGGCGCCATGTCGGCGACCGTCGCGGTCTTCCGCGAGAACCTGCTGCACGCCCGCGCCCTGGAGGCCGAGACCGCGCAGGCCCGGGCCGGCGCCGAGGCCCAGCGCCGGCAGGCGACGCGCGAACTCGCCGACCGGTTCGAGTCGGCCATCGGCGGTATCGTCGGCTCGGTGACGTCGGCAGCGACGCAGCTCCAGTCTACCGCCCAGAGCCTCACCGCGACGGCGACGCAGACGGCCGGCCAGTCGACCAGCGCCGCGGCCGCCGCCGAGGAGGCCTCCTCCAACGTCACCACGGTCGCGGCGGCGGCCGAGGAGCTGGGCTCTTCGGTCAACGAGATCGGCCGCCAGGTCGGCTCCTCCGCGGACCTGGCGCAGGCCGCCGTCCGCGAGGCGGCCGCCACGGCCGACCTCGTCCAGGCCCTGAGCACCGGCGCGCGCCGGGTCGGCGAGGTGGTGGACCTGATCTCGGCGATCGCCAGCCAGACCAACCTGCTGGCGCTGAACGCCACGATCGAGGCGGCCCGGGCCGGGGTCGCCGGCCGCGGCTTCGCGGTCGTCGCCACCGAGGTGAAGGCGCTGGCCGACCAGACCGCCAAGGCCACGGCCGAGATCTCGGCCCAGATCGCCCAGATCCAGGGCTCGACCGGCCAGGCCGTCCAGGCCATCGACGGCATCGCCGGCCGCATCCGCGAGATCAGCGGCATGGCCAACTCCATCGCGGCGGCGGTGGAGGAGCAGGGCGCGGCCACCCAGGAGATCGTCCGCAACGTCGCCGAGGCCGCGACCGGGACCGAGTCGGTGACCGCCAACGTCAGCGGCGTCGCGGGCGCCGCCGAGGAGACCGGCGCGGCCGCCGCGCAGGTTCTGGCCTCGGCGTCCGAGATGGCCCGCCAAGCGGCCCATCTCGGCAGCGAGGTCGAGCACTTCCTGGCGACGGTCCGGGCGGCCTGAACCGGGAACCGGCGGGCGCGGTGGTCCGGGTCGCTCCCTCCGGAGCGATCGGCGGTGAGCTCAGGCCTCGCCGGCCTCGGACCACGCCCGCAGGCGCTCCATCCAGGCGTCGGAGGCCAGCACCGTCACGCCCGGCAGGAGCGAAAGCGGCGTGACCCGCTCGACCCGGTCGCGCTCGCCGAGGCGCAGGCCGCCGCGCTTGGCGTAGAGGCGCAGGATGTCGGCGAGCCGGCCCTCCTCGGGGGGCTCGTTGCGGGCCACGGCGCGGATCTTCTCGACGATCTCGTCGGTGGTGCAGTCGACGATCCCGTCCGTGCCGGCCCGGTGGTCGCGCAGGCCCTCCTCGTAGAGGAGCCGGAGCGCCAGCAGCACCAGGGTCTCGTCCTTGCGCAGGCGCTCCGAGACGATGTCGTGCCGCGGGGCGTCGGCGGCCGGGCTCAGCGAGACCATCTGGTCGCGGTGCGAGACGGTCAGCGCGTAGCCGAGGCAGGCGAAGTAGTCGGTGAAGAACGGCGCGTAGTGCCGGGCGAGCTCGTAGGACCGTCCGATCCCCTGCGTCTCGGCGTAGATCACCTGCCCCTTCAGCAGAACCTGGAGAGCGCGGCACAGCTCCTCGGCGTCCGGCGCCCGGGCGCCGGGGGGCGGCGGCTCGTCGCCGTCGATGATCGCGCGGAAGCCCTCAAGCACGGGGACGGCGCTCCAGCAGGAAGTCCGGGCAGTCCAGCCAGCCGTTGACAACCCGCTCGGGCAGCCGGGTCAGGGCGTAGCGCGCGCCGAGCTTGGCGTCGAACAGCACGTCGATCTCGCGCAGGCGCTGGAACACGATGAAGTCGTCGACGCCCGCGATCACGATCTGCGACCCGCGCAGGCGCACGGCCTTGCCGAGGCGGGCCTCCACGAAGGCGCTCATGCTCTCCGGGGTCACGGTGGTGCGGCGCCGGAACTCCGCCTTGGCGGCCGCGAAGGCGTCGACCACGGGGTCGTCCTCGATGTCGGGCAGGGGCTCCATGTCGATGGCCGACTTGCGGGCCCGCGGCGCCTGGAGATGCGCGTGGCCGATCGGCGGCCGCAGCAGCGAGACGTCCCCCGGCACCTCGGGGGCGATCTCGGACCCGCCGACGGCGCGCAGCATCGCCGCCACGCGCTCGACGCCGCTCGGGTCCGGGCGGTCCATCACGTGCAGGGCGGAAGCGATCCGGCGCTCCAGCCGCGCCACCACGGCGTCGACGGCGTCGAGGTGGTTGTCGAGGCCCTCGAACACCGCGAGGATCTGGGCGAGATCCGCCCGGACGGCCTTCTGCGCCGCGTCGAGGTCGGCGCTCCGCCCCTCGCGGATCAGGCCCTCGGCCAGCGCCCGGACCGTGAGGGCGTCGCGCAGCGCCCGACCGGCCTCGCGCACCACGCTGGCGCGGAAGCGGAACGGGTTAAAGCGGGTGTGCAGCGTCCGGTAGTCGCTGATCAGGTGGCGCTCGACGAAATCCTCGAAGAACAGCCGGAAGGTCTTGGCGCGGTCGGGCTCGCGCAGGATGCGCTCCTCGACCTTGCGCATGCCGGCCGCGAGGCCGCGCACGTGCGACAGGAAGGCGGCAGCGGCCCGGGCGGCGTTGGACAGCGCCTCGGAGCGGTTCGCCGGGTCCGACAGGGCGCTCTCGAGCCCGCCCAGCACCTCCAGCACGGCGCCGCCGTAGGAGCGCGTCTCGCCCCTTTCGAGCCGGGACAGCTCCTCCAGCAGGAGGCGGGCCTCGGGGTCGAACTCCGCGACCGGGACGTAGCGCTCGCGGCGCTCGATCAGCCAGCCGGTGTCGAGGAGGCGCCGGTAGAGCGCCGTGCGGCGCTCGGCCGGGTCGGCCGAGATCGGCTCGTCGCCGCTGACCTCGGGGTCGCTCCAGCCGGCGGCGAAGTCGCCGATCTCCGCCAGGAGCTCGGCCTTGCGCACCGGCTCGGCCCCGAGGACGCGCCGGTGCAGGTGCAGGAGCAGGGCGGCGTTGAAGCCGCGGCTCGGCGAGGCCAGCGGCTTGAACAGCTCGTCGGACAGCTGCGCGAACAGCATGGTACTGTGAACTCTCGCCGTCGCGCAGCCCGAGCCCCGATCGTTGCCTTACTTCGCGCCGAGGAGCTCGACGTCGAAGATCAGCGTGGCGTTCGGCGGGATCACGCCGCCGGCGCCCCGGGCGCCGTAGCCGAGCTGCGGCGGGATGATCAGGGTGCGCTTGCCGCCGGTCTTCATGGTGGCGACGCCCTCGTCCCAGCCCTTGATCACTTGGCCGGCGCCCAGGGGGAAGCTGAAGGGCTGGTTGCGGTCGCGGGACGAGTCGAACTTCTTGCCCTTCTTGCCGCCCTCGTCGAGCCAGCCGGTGTACTGGACGGTGACCGTCTGGCCGGCCTTCGGCTCAGGCCCGGTGCCGACGACCTCGTCCTGATACTTGAGGCCCGACGGGGTGGTCACGGTCTCGGCATTGGCGGCAGTGGTCATGGCGATCAACGCGGCTCCGAAGAGGGGGGACAGGCGAGGCATGGTTTCTCCCTGGAGCCGGCGCCGTGCGCGCCGGCCGTCGGGAGGCCTTCTATCGCCTCGGACCCGTCCAGGCCAGGGAGAGACGGTTGGTGCCCCCCGGGGCGCTCTCAGGCGGCCCGGACGCCGTCGAGGAAGCGGCCGACCTCGGCGGTCAGCTGCACGGCCTGGGTCGACAGGGCGGCGGCCGCGCCCAGGACCTCGCCCGCGGCCGCCTCGGTCGCGCCGGAGGCCGCGGCGACGCCGGCGACGTGGCCGGTGACCGCGGCCGCGCCCTGCGCCGCCTGCCCGACGTTGCGGACGATCTCGTGGGTGGCCGCGCCCTGCTGCTCGACCGCCGCCGCGATGGAGGTCGCGACGCCGTCGATGTCGCGGATCCGCGCCGTGATCGTCCCGATCGCCGCCACGGCCTGACCGGTCGAGGCCTGGACCCGCCCGATCTGGCCGGCGATCTCCTCGGTCGCCCGGGCGGTCTGCTCGGCCAGCGCCTTCACCTCGGTGGCCACGACGGCGAAACCGCGACCGGCCGCACCGGCACGCGCGGCCTCGATCGTGGCGTTGAGCGCCAGCAGGTTGGTCTGGCCCGCGATGGTCGAGATCAGCCCGACCACGTCGCCGATCCGCGTCACCGCCTCGCTCAGCTCCTGGACCAGCGCGCCGGTCTGATCGGCCTCGGCGACGGCCGCGCGCGCGAGGCTGGCCGAGCCGTCGACCTGCCGGCCGATCTCCTGGACCGAGGTGCCGAGTTCCTCGGCCGCCGCCGCCACGGTGCCGACGTTGCTGGCCGCCTGCTCGGCCGCGGCCGCGACGGTGCTCGACTGCTCGGCGGTCTGCGCGGCGGTCTCGGTCATGCTCCGGGCCGTCGCCTGCAGGCCGGTCGCCGCGGCCGAGACCTGCGCGACGATCCCGCCGACGGTGTCGGCGAACCGGTCGGCGATCTGCCGCATGACGAGGCTGCGCTGGCGCTCCGCGTCCTGCCGGGCCGCCTCGGCCTCGGCCTCGAGCTGCCGGCTGCGGATCAGGTTGTCCTTGAACACCTGCACGGCCGCCGCCATGGCGCCGATCTCGTTGCGCCGCCTCAGGCCCGGGACAGCCACGGCGGCGTTTCCGGCCGCGAGGGCCTCCATGGCCGCAGTGATCACCCGGATCGGCCGCAGCACGCCGCGGAACAGGGCGAGCAGACCGAGCGCGACGAGCAGCAGGGTTGCGACCAGGGCCGCTCCGTCGCGCCACAGGGTGCTGCGCGCCGCGTTGGCCAGGGTCTCGGCCCGCGCGACCATCTCGTCGAGGCAGACGAAGGCGAGGTCGACGAGGGTGACCTGCTCGGGCGTGTCGAGCTTGCGCGCCTGCGCGAGCGTCAGCCCCGGCGGCGCGCCGCGAGCCAGTGCCTGCGCCACGGCGCGCCGGCGGGCGAGGGGGCTACCCGCGAAATTGTTCTCCCCGGCCCGCCGGAACGCGGCCCCGACCGTCTCCGAGGCCTCGGCCGCCGCCTCGGTCGCCGCGCTCCACGCCGCGTCGAGCCGTCCCCGCTCCTCGGCGGCCGCGACGGTCTCGTTCAGCGACCACGATGCCCCGGCCGCCAGCGACGTCTGCACGCGCAGCGCGACGGCGCCGTTGGCCATGCGGGTCGCCCACGCCGCCCGCTTCAGGGCGAGGTCGCGCCGGAGGATCGCGTCGGACAGCGGGATCGCGCCGTCCACGGCGTCGCTGGTCGCGATCAGGGCATCGAGCATGGCCTGGAAGGCGGCCCTCGCCTCCGCCATCACCGCGCCGTCGCGCTGCGCGCCCGACACATTCAGAACCGCGTCGACCCGCGGCCGGAGGCGCTCGACGCGTCCGCTCGCCTCGTGCAGCCGGCCGAGGGTCGCCGTCACGGCGGGAAGTTCCAGCCCGTCGAGGAGCGGCCGCGCCGCGGCGAGCCCCGCGACCGCCCGCTCCCGGTCAGCGTAGAGCGACGCGCGGGTCTCGGCCTCGACCGGCTCGGCGGCGGCCAGGAACTGCAGTGTCGCGCCCCGCTCGAACCGGGTCACGTTCAGCGTCTGGAGGAGGGCGCGGCTCGCCCGCACCAGCGCGATGACCCGGTCGGCCTCGGCGGCCTGCTGCCGCGCCTCCCGCACGGTGCCCGTCGCGAAGCCGAGCAGAATCGTGGCCATGACGACGAGGACGAGGCTCATCGTCGTCCGGATGGACAGGTCCCGTACGCGCATCGTGCCTGGTCTCCGGTCGCCCGATCGGCCGGGCGAACCAAATCATAGCAAGTTTTTCCCGGCACGATCCGGGCAACGCGCGAGGATGCAGGCAGCGTCCGACCTCGAATTGACTTTTCGCACCCGGATATGTCGCGGAACGGCCCGAAAAAGACCGCTCATCTCTACCGAAACACTCTGCCTGGTCTCGATAGACAGCGGAGACGGCGCGAGATAGACTTCTATCTTCCCTGTGCGCAACGGCCTTCGGCCCCGGAACGAGTCACGCCGTTTGGCGAGTCCGGCTCGGATACCGGCGGCGAACCCGCAGGGCGGCGTCAGCCGGCCAGCAGGGCCGCGAGATGGGCCACGAGCCGGCGCGCGACCTCGTCTTTTCCCAGGCGCGGCCAGGTCTCTACCGCGCCGTCCCGCCCGATCAGGTGCACCGTGTTGTCGACGCCGCCCATGACGCCGCCCTCCGCCGACACGTCGTTGGCCACGATCAGGTCGCAGCCCTTCCGGGCGATCTTCGTCCGGGCGTGCTCGACCACCGCGTCGGTCTCGGCGGCGAACCCGACCACGAGGGGCGGGCGCCCGGACGGCCGGCGCGCCACCGTGGCGAGGATGTCGGGATTCTCGACCAGCGGCATCGGCGCCGGCCCGGTGCCGTCCTTCTTGATCTTCTTGCTGCCGGCCTCCTGCTCCGGGCGCCAGTCGGCGACCGCGGCGGCGAAGACCGCGATGTCGGCCGGCAGCGCCGCCTCGACGGCGGCCAGCATCTGCCGGGCGGTCTCGACCCGCACGACGGCGACGCCCGGCGGGTCGGGGATCGCCACCGGCCCGGAGACCAGGGTCACGGCGGCACCGGCCGCGGCGGCGGCCGCGGCGATGGCGTGACCCTGGCGGCCGGAGGAGCGGTTGGCGATGTAGCGGACCGGGTCGATCGGCTCGTGGGTGGGCCCCGACGTCACGAGCACCCGGCGGCCGGCCAGGGGCCTGTCCCCGGCCGGGGCGCCGAGCATCCGTTCCAGCGCGTCGGCGATCTCGTTGGGCTCGGCCATGCGGCCCGGCCCGGATTCGGGTTCGGCCATCCGGCCGGCGTTCGGGCCGACGATCCGGACGCCGTCCCCCTCCAGGACCGCGCGGTTCCGGCGGGTGGCGGGGTGCGCCCACATCTGGACGTTCATGGCCGGCGCGATCAGGATCGGCAGAGTCGTGGCCAGCAGGATCGTGGTCGCGAGGTCGGCCGCGTGGCCGCCGGCCATCCGGGCCATCAGGTTGGCGGTCGCGGGCGCCACCACCACGGCATCCGCCTGACGGGCGAGCTTGATGTGGCCGATCTCGGCCTCGGAGGCCCGGTCGAACAGGTCGGTATGGGCCCGCTCACCCGCGAGCGCGGCAGCCGCCAGCGGCGTCACGAATTCCTGGGCCCCCGCGGTCAGCACCGGGCAGACGCTGGCGCCCCGCTCGCGCAGCCGCCGAATCAGGTCGAGGGCCTTGTAGGCCGCGATGCCGCCGCCGATGACGAGGAGGACGCGGCGTTGGGCGAGGGTCTCGGTCATGCCGCCGACCCTCTGCGCGCCGGCGCGCGCGCGTCAAGCGGCCTCAGGCCGCGGCCGGAACGGCCGGTGCCTTCAGCCCGCCGAACCGGCGCTCGCGGCGGCCGAACTCGGCCACGGCCTCGGCGAGGTCGTCGGGGCCGAAATCGGGCCACATCCGCTCGGTGAACAGCAGCTCGGCGTAGGCGGCTTCCCACAGCATGAAGTCGGAGAGGCGCCGCTCGCCGCCTGTGCGGATCAGCAGATCGACATCCACCGGGGAGCCGTGCATCGGGCCGGCGACCAGCTTGCCGAAGCTCTCGCGCGTCGGCTCCTCGCCGGCGAGGCCTTGGGCCGCCGCGATGATCGCGTCGCGGGCCGAGTAGTCGACGCAGATCCGCAGGTGCAGCCGGGTTCCCCCCGCCGTGGCGGCCTCCGCGGCCGCGATCGCCTGGGGAATGCCGTCCGGCAGACGGTCGCGCCGGCCGACGACGCTGAGGCGGGTACCGGTGCGGGCGAGGCGCTGGGTCTCGTTGCGCAGGTACGAGCGCAGGAGCCGCATCAGGCCGCCGACCTCCTCGGCCGGCCGCTGCCAGTTGTCCGCCGAGAAGGCGTAGAGCGTGAGCGTGCCGATGCCGTGATCCGGGCAGGCCTCGGCGGTGCGGCGGATCGCCTCGACGCCCCGGTGGTGGCCGGCCAGCCGCGGCAAGCCGCGCTGCGTCGCCCAGCGCCCGTTGCCGTCCATGATGATCGCGGCGTGCAGGGCTCCCGGCACCGCTTCGCTTTGCATCGTAAAGTCTCCCGGCATGGGCGTGGCGCAGAGGTCTATCGAAACGGGGTTAACATTCCTGGCGGGACGGGCGGTCTCACGCCGTTTTCGTGGCCGGATCGAGGCCGCGGACACCGGATTCGGGGCCGCGCTCGGCCGCATCCGCGGCGTCGCGCACCACCTGCTCCAGCACACCGAGATAGCCGATGAAGCGCTGACGCCCGACCGGGGTTAGGCGGCAGATTGTCTGCGACCGGCTCTGCGCGAAGCGTTTCTCGAGACTCACCAGGTCCGCCTCGCTCAGCACGGCGAGGTGGCGGCTCAGGTTGCCGTCGGTGAGCCCGCACAGGCGCTTGAGGTCCGGAAAGGGCAGCCCCTTCGGATGCGCCACCAGCGACGTCAGGACGCTGAGGCGCGCCCGCTCGTGGATGATCCTGTCGAGCCCCTCGTAGGAGAAGCGCCCGTCGGAACGGTCAGCGGTCGTCATCGAAGGCCCGGGCCCCGTGATGGATGATCCCGGCCAGCCACGCTTGGCCGAACAGGAAGGGCAGGCCCATCGTCCAGGGTGACAGGGCCCGCGTCTCGGCCGAGATCGCCAGCACGGCGAGCCCGGCGAGCAGGTACCAGGCCCCGACGCCCTGGACCGCCCGGGGCAGGATCCGCGCCGAGGCGAACAGGCCGAGGCCGACCAGCACCTGCCAGAGACCCGGCAGCATCCAGACCTCGTCGGGGGCGAAGCGGGCGATGACCAGGGCGAGGCAGGCCCCCGCGCCCGCGGCCGGCAGGAACACCTCGATGGCGTTCCACACCATCGCGTCGGCGAGGCCGGAATGCAGGCGCCGGCTGCGCCGGACCGCCTCGACGCCGATCATCGCGAAGGCCGCCAGCGCCGCCGCGATCCAGAGACCGAAGAACAGGCCCGGCCGCGCCGCGGGATCCCCGAGCCACAGGGCCTGTCCCGCCGCGCAGGCGAGCGCGAGGCCGCCGGTGCCGGCCACCGTCGCGGCGCCCAATCCGCGGAACGCCGTATCGCGGGCGATCTGCGACCGGATGGCCACGATGTCGGCCAGCGCCTTGTCCAGGTCCTGCATGTGCCTCAAGCCCCCGGCCGCAGCATGCCGTCCACCCCGCTTTGCATCGCAAAGTATCGCCGGGGTCGGCCCACGGCAAGCCGATTTCCCGTGTACGGAGGCGGATCTTCTCAGCATCCGGGACCGCGGTCGAGTTCGCTCCCGGGTGAATTCTACCTAACGGTTGTATTCGCCACACCGTCTTTAGTGGAAAGGCGCGGCGCTCCGCGGCCGGTCCGCAGCCGGTCCCCGCTGCCGCCGGCGGCAGACGAAAGCCGTCAAACCGCACCCGCGCAGGGTTTCTCGGAGCGCGGTCCGGGCCCATATTGTTCTCATGCCCGCACCGAAGAAACCGCGCGCCGCCTCCGTGACGGCCACGTCCGCCAAGGCGTCGAAGCCCGAGCTGAAGCCCCTGGACACCTATCTGGCGGAGCTGCTGAACCCAGCGCTCAACCGGAACCGTCCGGCCGCCGTCGAGCCGCCGCCCGAGGCGCCCGCGCGGCCCGGCCGCAAGACAGGCGGCAAGCCGGGCGGCGGGAAGGGTGGTCCGAAGGACGGGACGTCGGCGGCCGCGACCCGGAGGGCCGAGATCGCCCGCGACGGCTTCGCGGAGGCGCCCCAGGCCGGCTACGCCCTCGGCGACGCGGCCGACGTCGACCCGCGCCTGGCCCAGGCGCTCGGCCTGACGCCGCCCGAGGACGGCCCCGCGCCGGAGGGTGCCGACCTGCCGGATCCCGGCGGCGACGGCGGCGCCTCGGCGACGGTGACGGCGCTGGAGCGGCTGCTCACCGAGGGCAATCCGCTCTTCAAGGACGGCAAGACTTGGACGCCCCACCGGCCTGAGCGGCCGCAGAAATCCGAGGGCGGCGTCCGGTTCACGCTCAACTCCGACTTCACGCCGGCCGGCGACCAGCCCCGCGCCATCGCCGAACTGGTCGGCGGCGTGCAGGCGCTGGAGCGCGACCAGGTTCTGCTCGGCGTCACCGGCTCGGGCAAGACCTTCACGATGGCGAAGATCATCGAGGAGACGCAGCGCCCGGCGCTGATCCTCGCCCCCAACAAGACGCTCGCCGCGCAGCTCTACGGGGAGTTCAAGGCGTTCTTCCCCGACAACGCGGTCGAGTACTTTGTCTCCTACTACGACTACTACCAGCCCGAGGCCTACGTCCCGCGCTCCGACACGTTCATCGAGAAGGAATCCTCGATCAACGAGCAGATCGACCGGATGCGCCACGCCGCCACCCGCGCCCTGCTGGAGCGCGACGACGTCATCATCGTCGCCTCGGTCTCGTGCATCTACGGTATCGGCTCGGTCGAGACCTACACGGCGATGTCGTTCACGGTCTCGCTCGGCGAGCGGATCGAGCAGCGCCAGCTGATCGCCGACCTCGTGGCCCTGCAGTACAAGCGCATCCAGTCCGACTTCGCCCGCGGCACCTTCCGGGTGCGCGGCGATTCGATCGAGCTGTGGCCGGCCCACTTGGAGGATCGCGGCTGGCGGATCGGGCTGTTCGGCGACGAGGTCGAGAGCATCGTCGAGTTCGACCCGCTCACCGGCAAGACCATCTCCGAGCTGAAGTTCGTGAAGGTCTACGCGAACTCGCACTACGTCACGCCGCGCCCGACGCTGCAGCAGGCGATCAAGGGCATCAAGCACGAGCTGAAGGGCCGGATCGAGGAGCTGACCAAGATGGGCCGGCTCATCGAAGCGCAGCGCATCGACCAGCGCTGCACCTTCGACATCGAGATGATCGAGGCCACCGGCGCCTGCAACGGGATCGAGAACTATTCGCGGTACCTCACCGGCCGGAAGCCCGGCGAGCCGCCGCCGACCCTGTTCGAGTACCTGCCCGACAACGCCCTGGTCTTCACCGACGAGAGCCACGTCACCGTGCCGCAGATCGGCGGCATGTACCGGGGCGACTTCCGCCGGAAGGCGACGCTCGCCGAGTACGGCTTCCGGCTGCCCTCCTGCCTGGACAACCGGCCGCTGCGCTTCGAGGAGTGGGACGCGATGCGGCCCCAGACGGTCCACGTCTCGGCCACGCCCGGCAAATGGGAGATGGAGCAGACCGGCGGCGTCTTCGCCGAGCAGGTCATCCGCCCGACCGGCCTCGTCGATCCGGTGATCGAGGTGCGCCCGGCCCGCAGCCAGGTCGACGACCTGCTGGGCGAGGTCCGCGAAGTGGCGCAGGCCGGCTACCGGACGCTCGTGACCACGCTGACCAAGCGCATGGCCGAGGACCTCACCGAGTACCTGCACGAGAACAGCGTGCGGGTGCGCTACATGCACTCCGATATCGACACGCTGGAGCGGATCGAGATCATCCGCGACCTGCGGCTCGGCGCCTTCGACGTGCTGATCGGCATCAACCTGCTGCGCGAGGGCCTCGACATCCCGGAATGCGCCCTGGTGGCGATCCTCGACGCCGACAAGGAGGGCTTCCTGCGCTCAGAGACCTCTCTGATCCAGACGATCGGCCGCGCCGCCCGCAACGCCGACGCGCGCTGCATCCTGTACGCGGACTCGATCACCGGCTCGATGGAGCGGGCGATGGCCGAGACCGAGCGCCGACGCGCCAAGCAGCTCGCCTACAACGAAGAGCACGGGATCACGCCGCAGAGCGTGAAGCGCGGGATCGCCGACATCCTGAGCAGCGTGTTCGAGCGCGACCACGTCCAGGTCGATACCGGGCTCGCCAAGGACGCGATCACGGTGGGCCACAACCTCAAGGCCGTGATGGCGGACCTCGAGAAGCGCATGCGCGCGGCGGCCGCGGACCTCGACTTCGAGGAGGCGGCGCGGCTGCGCGACGAGCTGAAGCGGCTTCAGGCGACCGAGCTGCTGGTCTCGGACGACCCGATGGCGCGGCAGAGCGACGTGGAGCGCGAGGCGGGGAAGTTCGGCCGGAAGGCGCCGCGCGGGGGCGGGGGCAGCCGCATCGCCAAGCCCGACCTCGACCATATGGGCCCGGGCACGGACCGGGAGCTGCCGGTGGGCGGCGCGGCGCCGGTCTGGCAGGAGCGGCCGAAGCCGCGCTCGACGCAGGGGCTCGGCGGGCAGAAGCCCAAGTACAAGGGCGGCGGCGGGCGACGGCGGGGCTGACCCGGCCGCCCGCGTCTCAGGCGGCCTCGCTGCCCCGGCCGAGACCGTGCCCGCGCCCGGCTTCGCCGGCATCGACGATGGCTTCCGCGATGCGGACGACCAGGACGTTGCAGGCCTCGTCGAACGCCTGGGAATCCGCGCGGACCGCCGCCTCGACGACGGCTCCCGCCCGCTCGCGCACGATCTCGCGGGCGGTGCGCAGTGCGTCGGCGTACGGCTCAAACGGTCGGGGCATCGTCGCGCTCCGGAGACGCCGGGCCTCGCCCGGATTGGCGGCTGGAACGAGCCGCGCGACGAAACTGTTCCCGCCGCCGCTGGACGTCGATGCCGCAGCGGCCCAGATCAGCCGCGATGAGAGACGAGCACGCGATGGCCTCAGAGACGAACACGCCCCCGACCCTCGACGACGCGACCCTGGCTTTCGCGGCCCGGGTCTTCCAGTACGCGCGGATGGGCCACGCGGAGGAACTCGCCGACTTGTTCGGGCAGGGGCTGCCGGCGAACCTGCGCAACGACAAGGGTGACAGCCTGCTGATGCTGGCTGCCTACAATGGCCAGGCGGACGCCGTCCGGGTGATCCTGGAGGCCGGCGGCGACCCGGAACTCGCCAACGACCGCGGCCAGACGCCGCTCGCCGGCGCGGCCTTCAAGAACGACCTCGCCATCGCGCAGCTCCTGCTCCGGCACGGGGCCGCGGTGGACGGGACCGGCGACGGCACCCGCACGGCCCTGATGACCGCGGCCATGTTCGACCGCACCGACATGGTCGACCTGCTCCTCCAGCACGGCGCCGACCCGGATCGCCGCGACGCCTCCGGCCAGAGCGCCGCCGACATGGCCCGGGCGATGGGCGCCCAGGCGACGCCGGCGCAGCTCGACGCGGCGGTCCGTCGGGAGGCCTAAGGCCACGCTTCGGGAACACACCTGCTCGGGCGCCACGGTCGCCGCACACGGGAGCACAGCTTTGACGCGATGGATCGGGGCCGCCCTGCTGGCCTGCCTTGCAGGACCTGCTTCCCTTGGCCCGGCCTCCGCCGCCGAGACGCCCTGGCCGGCCTTCGGGCACGATCCGAGCAACCGCAATTTCTCCGACCTGACCCAGATCAACCGCGACACGGTCGGGCGTCTGCGCCCCGCCTGGATCTTCCAGACCGGGGTGACCGGCTACTTCCAGGCCCAGCCGGTGATGGTGGACGGCACCCTCTACGTCTCTACGACGCAGAACAACGTCGCCGCCCTCGACGCACGGACCGGCAAGCCCCTCTGGACCTACACCCACAGGCCGCGCACCGAGAAGATCTTCGGGCCGCCCTCGAACCGCGGGGTCGCGGTGTCGGGGGGCCTGGTCTACGAGGCGACCATGGACGGGCAGCTGATCGCCCTGGACGCCAAGACCGGCAAGGTCGTCTGGGAGAAGGAGGCGGTGCGCCCGGAGGAGGGCGAGACCGAGACCGCCTCGGGCCTCGCCGCGACCCTCGGCGGCAAGCCCGTCCAGGGCTCGAGCCGCCTCGGCTTCAAGATGCCGCCGCTCGTCGCCGACGGGCTCGTCATCGTCGGCGTCACCGGCGCCGGCTACGGGCTCCACATCGAGGACGAGGCGGGCGGCCTCGACGGCGGCGCGGTGGTCGGCATCGAGGGCGGCTACGGGCGGCGCGGCTGGCTCGCGGCCTACGACGCGAAGACCGGCGACGAGCGCTGGCGCTGGTACGTCACGCCCGCGGAGGGCTGGGAGGGGGGCTTCGTGGAGAGGACCGCCGACGGCACGGCGCTCCACCGCGACATCGCCGCCGAGAAGGCGGCGGCCCCCGCCAACCGCGACGCGTGGCGGGTGGGCGGCGGCTCCCTCTGGATGACGCCCGCCTACGACCCCGATCTCGGCCTGATCTTCCTCGGGACCGGCAACCCGGCGCCGCAGAATTTCGGCTTGTCGCGTCCGGGCGACAACCTCTACACGATGTGCCTCGTCGCCCTCGACGTGAAAACCGGCACGCTGCGCTGGTACTATCAGCAGGTGCCGCACGACGAGTGGGGCTACGACGTCGCCGCGCCGCCCTTCCTGCTGGACATGCCGGGCGGCGCCAGGGCGGTGGCCTCGGCGAGCAAGACCGGCTGGATCTACGTCCACGACCGCGCCACGGGGAAACTGCTAGCCCGCTCGGCCCCGCTCCTCGCGCAGAAGAACCTGTTCGCGCCGCCGACCCCGCAGGGCACGGTGGTGGCGCCCGGCCCCCTCGGTGCCGTCTCGTGGCCGCCGACCGCCTATGACGGGACGCGCGCCTACGTGCAGGTCCGCCACGGCGCGACGACCTACACGGTGAAGACCGTGCCGGCCGCCGCGGGGCGACCGGAGATCCGCTACACGGAGACCGGCGAGGCCAGGGGCGAGCCGTCCTTCAGCACGCTCACCGCCGTCGACCTCGCGGAGGGCGGTCGCATCGCGTGGTCGGTCCGCGGCGCGAGCCGCCTGTCCGGGGGCACGCTGGCGACCGCCGGCGGGCTCGTCTTCTCGGGCGAGGAGGACGGGCATCTCGACGCCCACGACGCGCGGGACGGCCGGATCCTCTGGCGCTTCCAGTGCGGGGCCGGCATCAGCGGGCCGGCGATGACCTACGCACTCGACGGCAAGCAGTACGTCGCGGTGGCGGCGGGCGGCGCCTCCTTCACCCGTGCGTCCGGCTTCGGGACCGGCGACGCGCTGCTGGTCTTCGCACTGCCCGACTGACCGCGGCCGGGCGACGGTTCGCGGAAGTCCGCCGGCGACGTCCTCGCGGGCTGGCGGCCGGCGCGTTCGGAGGTCACGGCGCGCCGGGCTCTCGACGCCGCGGCGCGCGGCGTGACGGGAGCGGCCGCGCGGACCGATCCGCGTGACGGGCCTCGACGCGGCTCCGCGGCTAGTGCGCTACGAAGAGGGACAGTGCGCACAGGATGCTCACACCCAGCGCGAACGTCACGTCGGTCCAAGCGAAACGAGTCCTGCCCGGCATGCAGAATCTCCGCGAGAATTCTGAACAACAAATTCCCGGACAAGTTGTTGCCGTCCGCTACCGGACAGAAGCCGTCAGCGCGGGGCGACGGGGCGTTCGCGCGGGGGCGCCGGCCGGGACAGGCGCGCCCACGACGCGCGGACCCCCGCGGACGGCGCGCGACTTCCGGGCGCCTGGACCGCCTCAGCCCGCCGCGACGGCGTAGCGGGTGCGCAGGCGCAGGCCGAACACCGCCATCATGAACATGCAGCAGGTGGCGTTGTTGCCGTTGTAGAGCACCGTCTCGAAGGAGGCCGAGACGAGCCCGAGGAACCACAGCCTCAGGAACAGCAGGGTCTCCGCGTCGAGGCGCGTGCCGCCGGCCACGCGCTGCAGGTCGCGCACCGGGGCGAGCACGAAGGCCACGACCGTCAGGGCGAGGAACGGCAGGCCGCCGATCAGCGCCGTGTCGAGATAGGCGTTGTGGGCGTGGTCGACGGTATTGACCCAGGTCAGCGCCTCGGAGCCGGCATACATGGTCCGCTCGGTCATCCAGAATGCGCCGATCCCCCAGCCGCGCCAGGGTCGGATCATGATGTTGTCGATAGCGAACTGCCAGATCTCGCTGCGGCCCGTGAAGGTCGCGTCGGTGAGCAGCGAGCCCACCGCCTCCTGGATCGGCGGCGCGAGCACCGAGCCGATCGAGATCAGCGAGAACCCGATCACCGGGCCGAGGAGCAGCAGGCGGCGCAGGAACCCGCCAGTCAGGACTTGGCACAGGCCGGTCACGGCGAGGATGACCGGCAGGAGCAGGATCGCGGTCTTGGAGCCGCTCGCAACCAGGAACCCGGTCGCCAGCAGGACGATCGCCCAGCCGAGGACGCGGCTCGCCACGGTGGCGACGTAGAGGCCCACGATCACCAGGATGACCATGGCGGCGCCGGCCTCGTTCTTCTGCGGGAAGATCCCGCGCCAGAGACCCGGATGGCTCGGATCGGAATTGACATCGAAGGCCGAGTGGATCGCGAGGTTCGGCACGAGACCGACCGCGAGGTAGGAGGCGAGCACGATCACCAGGGCGGACCCGGCCATGGTCAGGGCCAGCTGCCGGGGGGAGCGGGCGACGATCAGCACGCCCGCCGAGAGCATCGCGGCGATGGCGAACAGCGCGAGCCGCCGCAGCGACAGGCTCGGCTCGATGGAGAGCAGCGCCGTCGCCCCGAGCCAGAGGGCGCAGAGCACGAGCGGGCGCGTCACCAGAGGACGGAGGTGGCGCACGCCGATCCGGTGGATCGCCGCCGCCATGGCGGCGCCGGCGGAGAGGAACAGGATCTGCGTCAGCAGGCTGCCGTCCTCGGAGGCCGCCAGCATCGACCGGTCGGACAGGTCCTTCAGCCAGACGTGGTTCCAGAGCAGGACGAAGACGGCCCCGTTCAGGAGCACGCGCAGCACGTCCGGCACGTCGCGGCCCGCGACGCCGCGCTGCCGCCCGTCGGCCGGGATCCCGATCGCCGCGTCCGCAGAAGCCATGCCGTCCCACCGCGAGGCCGCGCCGCGCGGCCAGGACCATTCTAGCGGGCCGCGGGTGCCGGGCGACGGGAAATCGGACGGTTGCGGCCGACGATCGCGCGATAACCTTGACGCGGGCCCGGGGCGATCACCGCCGCATCGTGTACTGCGAGCGCCCGGCGGATTGCCGCATCAGGAAGGACGCCATCTCGGCGAGTTCCGGCGCCTTCGAGCGGAAGGTGACGGACAGCGCCAGCAGCGTGTCCTTGTGGTCGAGGCCCGGGTAGAGCCGCTCCTGGACCGGAACGTGCTCCGCCCGCAGCTTGGCGGCGAGGCTGACCGTGTGCCGCGGCTTCACCACGGTGTCGGCGTCGCCGGTCGCCAGGAAGGCGGGGGGCGAGAGCGGGCCCGCGAAGGCGACGGGCTGCGTGGCCTCCGGGTCGGGGGCCTTGCCGAACACCTTGACGGTGGTGTCCTGATCGAACGGCAGGAAATCGTAGGGGCCGGACAGGCCGGCGACGGCCTTGATCACCTTGGGATCGACCCCGGCGGCGATCACGTAGCGCGGGTCGAGGCCGAGCATCACGGCGTTGTAGGCGCCCGCCGAGTGGCCGGCGAGCACGATGCGGCGCGGGTCGCCGCCGTATCCGGCGATGTTGTCGCGCACCCACGCGATGGCCTCGGCGCCGTCCTCGAGGAAACCGGGGAACGGCGCCTCCGGGTAGAGCCGGTAATCGGGCAGCACCGTGACGAAGCCCTGCGCCGCGAGGGCGTGCCCGACGAAGGCGTAGTCGTCCTTGGCGCCGCTCTGCCAGGAGCCGCCGTAGAAGAACACCAGGACCGGCGCGTTCTCGGCGCCCGCGGTGGGTACGTAGACGTCGAGCCGCCGCCGCGGGCCCTCGCCGAAGGGCTGGTCCTTCGCGGCGAGCCGCCCTCCCGGATCGCGCGGGCCGATCGCGTCGAACAGCGCGAGCGGCGAGGCAGCGGTGAAGCCGAACGCGGCGAGCCCGAGGCAGAGGAGGCTAGCGAGCGCGGTGAGGAGACGTGTCATATCCCATCCGGTTGTCCCGACCGGGCCATACCGCACCGCCCTCGGGGCGGATTGATGACGGTCTCGGGGCGGGGCACGAAAAATCAGGTCCGCAGCACGATGCAGGCGCCGCCGACCTTGCGGATGCGGCCGCACAGGTCGTCGGCCGCCTGCCGGCTCTGCGCCGGGATGCGGATCCGGTAGAAGGCGCGGGTCCCGCGGTTGCGCAGGCGCGTGCCGATGATCATCGGCCGCACCTCGCCGATCACCCCCACGTAGGCGCTCCGCGCGCGGTTGAAGCTCTGCAGCGCCAGCGCCTTGGAGAAATTGCCGGCGAGCTGGATGCCCCACGGGGCGGCCGGCCCCTCGTTGAGGCCGAGGGCGAAGCGGTCGCCGCGCGACGGGACGCGCAGGCTCGCGGTGACCTGCAGGCAGGTCTGCGGCGCATCCGGCTTCACCTCCACCTTGGCGTCCTTCTGGTCCTTCGCGTCCTTGCCCTCGGGCTTGCTCTCGGGCTTGGCGGGCGCGCCGCCTTCCGGAAACTCGATCCCCTTGGCCGGGCCGGTCCGCCAGTCGTCCACCGGCCGGCCCGTGATGGCGGCCACGTAGGCCCGGGTCTCGGCGGGCAGGCCACCGTCGCCGGCGAGCCACTTGCTGACCCGCGCGGCGCCGCCGTTATAGGCCGCGGCGGCGAGACCCAGATTGCCGAACTGGGTCCTCAGGTCGGCGAGCAGATGGGCCGCGTGCGGGATCGCCTGCTCGGGGTCGAACGGGTCGAGGAGGCCGCGCTCGCGGGCCGTCCCGGGCATGAACTGCGCGACGCCCTGCGCCCCGGCCGGGCTGACGACGCCCACGCGGAAGCTGCTCTCGCGCCAGATCAGGCGTGTCAGGAACGGCACCGGCAGGCCGCGGGCCTTTGCGGAGTCGTCGATGAGGCGGCACAGCGCCTGCTCCACCGTCTCGGTCGCTCCCTCGGACGGGGCGGCCGCGGCCGGATGCGCGCAGGCAAGGGCGAGGAGCAGCGCGCCGAGGCGCAGGGGCGGGGCGGTCACGCCGCGCATGTAGCGACGCGCCGGGGCGGATCAATCCGCGCGGCCAACCTTCCTGGGGGAACATCCGGCCCGCGTGCCCGAGCGTTGCACCTTTGCCCACTGGCGCGACCGGGCCGCACCGTCGTAGCGTCCCGGGTTCAGAGAGCCGCCTCCGAGGCGGCCCCTTGGAGGAACCGCCGATGTCCGATCCGGCAACCCTGCGCGGCCTGTCCGGCCTGAGCCCCGCGCCGGCCCCGCTCAAGGGCTCGGCGCTCGTGATGATCGACCTGCAGCAGACCTACCGGGAGGGCGTGATGCGGCTCGACGGCGTCGAGCCCGCGCTCCGGGAGGCGGCCGCGCTCCTGCGACGGGCCCGCGACGCGGGGATCCCGGTGATCCACGTCCGCCACGATGCCGGGCCGGGCACGCCCTACGACGTGACCGCCCCGATCGGCCAGATCAGCCCGGAAGTGGCGCCGCAGGGCGACGAGCCGGTGATCACCAAGGCCTATCCGAGCTCCTTCGTGGGCACGGACCTCCAGGCGCGGCTCGAGCAGGCCGGCGTGAAGGACGTCGTCCTGGCGGGCTTCATGACGCACATGTGCGTCAACTCCACGGCCCGGAGCGCCTTCAACCTCGGGTTCCGCCCCACCGTCGTGGCCGCCGCCACGGCGACGCGGGACCTGCCCGGACCGGACGGCGGCGTGGTGCCGGCGGCCCAGCTCCAGGCGGCGAGCCTCGCGGCCCTCGGCGACCTGTTCGCGGTGGTCGCGCGCGGGCAGGGCGACATCCCGGACTGAGCCGCGGCGAGGGCGGCGGAAGGGTCCCGGGACCGGTCGACGCCGCGCTCAGGCCTGGAGCCGCCCGATCTCGGCGATCACCGCCCCGAGGTCCGGCCGCCCGTCGACATCCGACCCCGTGCACGCCTGCGCCAGGGCGCGCAGGGTTTCCGGCGGCGCCGCGCAGCGGTCGAGCAGCTCGCCGATCAGGATGCCGACGGCGCGGACCTCGACCCGCGCCCAAGCCGCGCCGAGCGGCCCGTCCGGCAGGGCCGAGGCCGCCCCGAAATCGCTGAGCACAGCCGCGCCGGTTCCGGCGTCCCAGAGCGTGTTGTGGGCGTAGACGTCGCCGTGCAGCAGGCCCCGCCCATGCAGGTACGCCACCGCCTCGGCCACGGCGCGGGCGATCCGCAGGGCCGCGTCGCCGTCGAGGCGCAGGTCCGGGTCGTAGACGTCGCGGCTGCAGCTCGCGAGGCTCGGCGGCCCGGCGAGCGGGCGCCAGTGCGCCGGCAGGAGCCGGAGCAGCAGTCCCGTCGCGCCGTCGGGATGGCCGTCGAGCCGGCCGAGCGCGCCCGTGAGGGCCGGGTGCATCCCGGCGGCGAGGCAGGCCTCCATCTCCCGCTCGGACAGGCCGTCGCTGGTCATCGCGCCCTTGAACAGCTTCAGGGCCACGTCCTCCCCGCCGGCCGGCCCCCGCCAGCGGGCCCGGTGGACCCGCCCCGAGGCGCCCTCGCCGAGCAGCTCGCCGAGGGCGAGGTCGGCCCACAGCACCGCGGGCGCTGCCACCGGCGCCGTCGGCGGCTCGGCGGGGTTGCCGGCGTAGGCGATCCAGGCGAGGCGGGGCAGGCGCGCGAGCCACGGCGGGAGCGCCGCGAGACGGTTGCAGGCGAGTCGGATCAGCTCGAGTTCGTCCGCCCCCGACAGGCTGTCGGGCAGCGCGGTGAGCCGGTTGCCCGCCAGCATCAGCTTCCGCAGGCGCGGCCGCTCGCCGAGGGCGGCGGGCAGCTCGGCGATCGCGTTGTCGGTCAGCGTCAGCCAGCGCAGCTCGCGCGGCAGCGACTCCGCCGGAACCTCGCGGATGCCACAGCCGCGGAAGCCCAGCTGGCTCAGCGCCGGGCAGGCGCCGAGCACCGGCGGCAGGCGCGGGAACGGGTTGCCGGAGCAGAACAGGACGCGCAGGCGGTGGAGGCGGCCGAGATCGTCCGGCAGGTCGACGAGGCTGCCCCGGCCGAGATCCAGTACCTCCAGCGTGTCGGCGAGGGCGAAGACCTCGCGCGGCACCGCCGTCAGCCCGTCGGGCAGCCGCAGCTCCCGCGCGCCGCCGAGTTCGCCGCGCCGCAGGGCGGCGAGGGTTTCGCTCCGGTCCAAGCCTCAGCCCCGCTTGAAGAAGGCGTCGGCCGCGCCCTGCGCCGCCTGCTTGGCGGCCCGCGCCGCCTCGAGCCGGGCGATCTCGGCGCGCAGGAGCGCGACGCGCTCGTCGAGATCTCCGAGCGAGAGCGTGTCGAGGGGCTGCCCGATCTCGTGGGCAACGGCCTTGCGCGGCCGGTCGTCGTCGTCCCGCACGTCGTGTCCTCCCTACAGGAGCGGTGTTCCGGCCCCGTCCCAGGCGAGGCCGAGATGGGCCGCCACGGTGGCGCCGATATCCGCGAAGGTTTCGCGCCGCCCGATCGGTCGGGCGGCCACGCCGGGGCCGAAGGCCAAGACCGGGACCTGTTCGCGGGTGTGATCGGTCCCGGTCCAGGTCGGGTCGTTGCCATGGTCGGCCGTGATCACCGCGAGGTCGCCCGGTGCCAGCGCCGCCAGGATCTCGGGGATCCGGGCGTCGAACGCCTCCAGCTCCGCGGCGTAGCCCGGCACGTCGCGGCGGTGGCCGTGCTCCGTGTCGAAATCGACGAGGTTGACGAAGATCAGGCCTCCCTGCGGCAGCGTCGCCAGCGCGTCGAGCCCCGCCGTCAGGCAGGCCGCGTTCGGGCCCGGCTTGATCTCGCGGCCTGTGGCGCGGTGGGCGAAGATGTCGCCGATCTTGCCGACGCTCACGACCGCGCGACCGGCCGCCTCGGCGCGGTCGAGCAGCGTGCGCCCGGGCGGGGCGACGGCGAGATCCTTGCGGTTGCCGGTCCGGCGAAAGCCCGCCTCCGGCGAGCCCACGAAGGGCCGGGCGATCACCCGGCAGACGCGGTAGCGGTCGCACAGGCGGCGCGCCACGCGGCACAGGTCGTAGAGCCGCTCCAGCCCGAACGCCTCCTCGTGGGCGGCGATCTGGAACACGCTGTCGGCCGAGGTGTAGCAGATCGGCCGGCCGGTCCGGAGGTGCTCGGCGCCCAGCGCGTCGATGATCGCGACGCCCGGCGCGTGGCAATCGCCGAGGATGCCCGGGAGGTCGCCCTCGGCGACGAGCGCGCGGGTCAGCTCCGGCGGGAAGGCCGGCCGCGTATCGGGAAAATGCCCCCAGGGCTCGGGCAGGGGCAGGCCGGCAATCTCCCAGTGACCGGAGGGCGTGTCCTTGCCGGCGGCCGTCTCCACCGCGTGGCCGTAGACGCCGCGCGGCGGGCCGACCGGGGTGAGGTTCGGCGGGATGCGGCCCGAGGCCCCGGCGGCCGCCAAGCCGAGCCCGAGTTCGGCGAGGTGGGGCAGGCGCAGGGGACCCGCGCGCAGCCCCGCCCGGTCGCCGCGGCCCTCCGCGCAGCGCTCGGCGATGTGCCCCAGCGTGTCGGACCCGGCATCGCCGTAGCGGTCCGCGTCCGGGGCCCCGCCGACGCCCACGGAATCGAGGACGATGATGAGGGCGCGCGCCACGGTCAGGCGGACTCCAGCTCGGCGGCCGCGTCGCTCTCGAGGGCGAAGGCGGCCTTGAACAGGGCGCGGGTGTAGGGGGTCCGGGGATTCGCGAAGATCGTCTCCGCGGCGCCCTCCTCGACCACGTGGCCGTTCTGCATGACGATCACGTAGTTGGCGAGCGCCCGCACCACCTTCAGGTCGTGGCTGATGAACAGGTAGGCGAGTCCCCGCTCGCGCTGGAGGTCGCGCAGCAGGGTCACGATCTGTGCCTGGACCGAGCGATCGAGGGCCGAGGTCGGCTCGTCGAGGACGACGAAGCGGGGGTTGAGCACCATCGCCCGGGCGATGGCGATGCGCTGGCGCTGGCCACCGGAGAACTCGTGCGGGTACCGGTCCATGGCGGCCGGATCGAGCCCGACATCGGTCAGTGCCTTGGCGACCACGGCCCGGCGCTCCGCCCGCGAGCGCGCGGCGCCCTGCACCACCAGCCCCTCGGCCACGATGTCGGCCACCGACATGCGAGGCGACAGCGAGCCGTAGGGATCCTGGAAGACCACCTGCATGTCCTTCCGCAGCGGGCGCATCTGCGCCACGCCGTAGCCGTCGATCGCCTGGCCGAGGAAGACGATCGGCCCCTCCGAGCCCGTGAGCCGCAAGAGGGCGAGGCCGAGGGTCGTCTTGCCCGAGCCGGACTCGCCGACGACGCCGATGGTCTCGCCGGTCCGGACCCGCAGGGAGACGCCGTCCACGGCCCTGACATGGCCGGTAACGCGCCGGAGCAGGCCCGACTTCAGCGGGAACCAGACCTTCAGGGGGCCGGCCTCCAGGAGCGGCGCGGCGTCGGCCGGGACGGGGTTGGCCCGGCCCTTGGGCTCGGACGCGATCAGGCGGCGCGTGTACTCGTGCTGCGGGTCCGCGAAGACGGCCTTGGTGGCGCCGGCCTCCACGATCCTGCCCTTCAGCATCACGCAGACGCGGTCGGCGATGCGCTCGACGATGCCGAGATCGTGGGTGATGAACAGCATCGCCATGCCGAGGCGCTTCTGCAGGTCGGCGAGCAGCGCCAGGATCTGCGCCTGCACGGTCACGTCGAGGGCCGTGGTCGGCTCGTCGGCGACCAGGAGGTCGGGCTCGCAGGCGAGCGCCATGGCGATCATCACGCGCTGGCGCTGACCGCCGGAGAGCTCGTGCGGGTAGGCGCCCATGCGCCGCTCGGCGTCGCGCAGGCCCACGAGTTCCAGAAGGTCCAGGATCCGCCGGCGGGCCGCCTTGCCGGTGAGGCCGCGGTGCAGGCCGAGCACCTCGCCGATCTGCCGCTCGATCGTGTGGAGCGGGTTCAGCGAGGTCATCGGCTCCTGGAACACCATGGTGATGTCGGCGCCGCGCACGTCCCGCATCGCCCGCTCGGGCAGCCGCGCGAGGTCGCGGCCCGCGAACAGGATCCGCCCGTCCTGACGGGCCGCGGGGTCGAGGAGGCGCAGGATCGCCAGCGCCGTCACCGACTTGCCGGACCCCGATTCGCCCACGAGCGCGACGGTCTCGCCCCGGCGGATGGTGAAGGAGACGCCGTCGACCGCCACGGTCTCGCCCTCCCGCGCGCGGAACGCCACGGAGAGGTCCTCGACGGCGAGGAGCGGCTGGGGATCGACCTCTGACATGAGCCCCTTATAGCGCGCCCGGCCCCGGACCCTAGCCCGCGCGGACGCCGCACGGGGTCGAGCGGGGAGGGCCGCGCGGACAGAGCCGGCCGGACGGATCCGCCGGCAGCCTCGGAAGATCGGCCCGGCGCCCTGCGGCGCCGCGGAGCTACCGCACGGGCGCCCCGGGATCGATCGCCGGCAGCTCGTTCGCCGGGAGCCCCGTTCCCGCCTGGGCCTGCGGCCCTGCGGCGCCGCGGGCGCGGTTCGCGAGGGCCACGGTCAGGCGCTCGGCGGTCTCGGGCTGCATCACCGCCAGCACCTCGGACATCTTCCGGGGGTTCATGGCCAGCACGATCGGGACCAGCACGTCGAGCCCGAGCCGGTCGAACACCCGGGCGGCGTCCTTGGGCTTCATCGCCTCGTACATCGTGACGATGTTCTTCAGGCCCTGCTTCTCGGCCTCCTCCTTGGCCTTCGCGGCGGCGTCGACCTTGTCCTCGGCCTTCTTGAGGTCGCCGAGGCCGGTCTCGAGCTTGCGCTCGGCCTCGCCCAGCATCTTCTCGCGCAGCTCCAGCTCGTCGCTCTTCTGGCGCAGGGCGTCGCGCCGGGCGCCGAGCTTCTCGAGGAGCAGGCGTTCGGTCGGCGAGGCCGGGCTCCCGGCCGCGGGCGGTCCGGGCCGCGGCGGGGGCGGCTCCGGCGCCTTCTCGGTCGCGGCGGCCGGCGCCTCCTTGGCGCCCACCGATCCGGTCGTCACCGGGTCGAAGGGCTCGTAGCCGGTGCGCGCCCGGGCGACCGCGCGCCCGTACTCCGGCAGCGCGGCGCTCTCCGGCAGGCCGGCCTGCAGCAGGCTGAGCAGCTTGAGCACGAGCAGCCCGCCGGCCGCGAGCGCCACGGCGTCGATGAGGCGCAGCCGAAACTGCCGGACGGGCTTCCGGCGCGCGCGCCGCTCCGGCGTCGCGGCGCGGCGTATCCTCTCCTCGGGATCCGGCTTCGGCGGCGGGATCTTCGGGGCCTTGACCCCGGTCACGCGGCGCGCGCCCGGACGCGGGCGAGGGCGCGCTCGCTCATGGCGAGGGCCGCCGCGGCCGCCACGCCGAGGCGCTCCCCGTTCGGACCGGCGTGCTCCGGCCGGCGCTCGGCCGGGATCTCCGGCGCGCGCGTCGGCTCGGGGACGGCCTGCGGCGCGGGCCTCGGCTCCGGCGCGGGCTCAAGACGGACCGGCACGGCGCGCATCTGCGCCACGATGGCGCCGATGCGGGTGATCACGCCCTCGCCGGCCTCGACCTGCAGCCGCAGCTCGCCGGCGCGGATCGTCGCGGTCTCCAGGCTCGCGTTCAGGGTGCGGTCGCCCTCGTCGATCGCCGCCCGCAGGCCCGCGATCGCCCGCTCGGCCGTTCCGGTCGCGACCATCAGGTCCCCGATGGTCTGGCGGAGCGCGGCCTCGTCGCCCTTCATCTGACCGATGCGGCGCGAGAGCCGGAGGGACGTGACGATGGTCGCCGCCAGGAGGACGGCGACCAGGATGTCGGCCGCGAGGGTGACGAAGAGACTCATGACCGGACCCTCATCGGCACTAGCTGTCCGAGCGGTTGTTCATCGAGGCCTCGTAGGCCTGGATCGTCGTGCGGGAGCGGCGCAGCGGCCGGGTGACCTGGACGGCGATATGCCCGTCGACCCGGCCGATCCGCCCCTGGGTGAGCGCCCAGTCGCCGCAGCGCACGGTGATAAGGTCCGAGGGCTTGGCGTCGAACATCAGCGTCTCGCCGACCTTCAGGCTCATGACCTGCTTCAGCGGCAGCATCATCTCGTGCAGCACCGCGTCCATGGTCACGTCGGCCTGCCAGATCTCGGTGGCGAGGTGACCCTCCCAGACGTGGTCGCGGCCGAGCTTCTCGCCCATGAAGCTCTGGGTCAGGAGCTCCCGGATCGGCTCGATCGTCGCGTAGGGGAACAGGATCTGCAGCATGCCGCCGCGCCCGTCGACGTCGAGGCGCAGGCTGATCAGGATCGCGGCGTTGCCCGGCCGCGTGATGGTGGCGAAGCGCGGGTTGGTCTCGATCCGGTCGATGCCGAAGCTCACGGGCGAGAGCGGCTGGAACGACATCTCCAGGTCGCCCAGCACGATCTCCACGAGGCGGCGCACCAGCGTCATCTCGATGGCGGTGAAGGGCCGCCCGTCGAGGCGGCTCGACGAGCCGCCGCGCTTGCCGCCGAGCAGCAGGTCGAAGGTCGCGTAGGCGAGGTTCGAGTCGACCGTGACGAGGCCCGAGTTCTCCCACTGCTCGGCCCGGAACACGCCGAGCAGCGTCGGCAGCGGGATCGCGTTCAGGTAGTCGCCGAAGCGCACCGAGGTGATGTTGTCGAGGGTCACCTCGACGTTGTCCTGGAACAGGTTGCGCAAGGAGGTCGACAGCAACCGGATCATCCGGTCGAAGACGATCTCCAGCATCGGCAGGCGTTCGTACTGGACGACGCCCGAATCGACGATGGCCTGCACGCCCCCGGCCCCGGAGGCCGAGAGCTCGCGCATGGAGAAGCCGAGGACGCCGTCGATCTCGTCCTGGTTCAGCACCCGGTCGTTGCCGGCGAGTTCGGGGAGGTTGTCGCTCTCCCCGTCCTCGATCATCGTCGCCCATTCGGCGGCGACGTCGCCCGCGTTGCGCGTGGTGCCCTGCTCGGCGAGAGCCGCGCCCCATTCCTCGGCCAGCGACGTGTCGCCGCCCTCGGCACCCTGCTCCAGGAGTGCTGCCGACCAGTCGTCCTCGGGGAGTTCGTCCTCGGGTTCCATCAGGCGTGCTCGATCGGGGCCCGGCGCGGCGCGGCGCTCGAGGAGAGGACCGGAATCGCGGGCGCGCTCACTGGACGATCACGTCCTTGAACAGCACCGCGTCGACCTTGGCGGGGTACAGGGCGATGTTGACCCGGCGCAGCAGCTCCTCGCGCAGCCGGAACAGGCCCACCGAGTTCGTGATGTCGCTGGCGCGCAGCTCGCGCATGTAGACCTGCAGCGCGTCCTCGACCCGGGGCATCAGAGGCCGCACCTCCTCTTCGACCTTGGCGTCCTTCAGCTCCAGGGAGATCCGGACCTTCGCGAACCGGCCCTTGTCCTGCGGCAGCTCGGGCGAGAGGTTGAGGAGCATCTCGCGCACGTCGACGAAGACCACGGGCTTCTTGCCCTCCGGGCCGGCGCCCTTGGCGTCGCCGCCGCCGTGCCCCCCGCCGTGGTCGCCGCCCTGCGCGGCTTGCTTGCTGTCGCCGCGGCCCATCATCACGAACGCGCCAGCGCCGGCGCCGCCCACGACCAGGACCGCGACGGCCACCATGATCATGAGCTTCTTCTTGCCCTTCGGGGCGCCCTCGGCTCCGGTCTCGCCTTCCTCGGCGGAGGCCTTCTTCGGCTTCTTGGCCATGGAATAATGCTCTCTCGCGGGAGACTGCGCGCCAGGTACACCTGGATATCGGAGCATCACGGTTAACGTGCCGTTAAGGAGGCAATTCCTGCCGGGTCAGGTTTGCCGCGGCGCAGCCCCGGCGCGGCCGGAAGTCCCCGGCAAAGCTAATCAAGTCTCTGTCACAGCGATAGAATTTGCCGCGATTGAGGTTGGCACAGCGGATGCTGAATGGATCGTTGCCGCCTCCGCGGCCCGCGAGTCCCAGAGTCCACGATGCAGAATGCCCTCTTCGTCGGCGTGTCGAGTCAGATGGCGCTCCAGCGCGAGCTGGACGTGATCGCCAACAACATGGCGAACGTCTCGACCACGGGCTTCAAGGCGCGCAACACCCGCTTCGAGGAGTACCTCATGCCGGTGGCCAGCGCGGACTCGTTCGCCCGGCCCGACCGGCGCCTGTCCTACGTCATCGACCAGGGCACCACCCTCGACCTCGGGCAGGGCCCGATCGAGCAGACCGGCAACCCGCTCAACGTGGCGGTCAAAGGCTCGGCCTTCATCGCCGTGCAGTCCCCCCAGGGCGAGCGCTACACTCGGAACGGCGCCTTCGAACTCGACGCGCAGGGCACGCTCGTCACCAGCGACGGCTACAAGGTCGTGGGCGAGGGCGGGCCGATCAGCATCAACCCGCAGGAGACCGGCCTCGCCATCGGGCCCGACGGCACCGTCTCGACCAATCTCGGCATCCGCGGGCGGATCAAGCTCGTGACCTTCGCCAACCCGCAGCGGCTGACCAACGAGGGGGCCAACCTCTACGCCTCGCCGGAGCCCGCGCGCGCCGCAGGGATCGACGGGCGCCTCGAGCCCGAGTCGCTGGAGCGCTCCAACGTCCGCCCGGTGATCGAGATGACCCGGCTCATGGACGTGAATCGGTCCTACGCCATGGTGTCGAGCATGATCTCGCGCCTCGACGACCTGCGGGGCACGGCGATCCGCCGCCTCGCCGACGTCGCCTGAGGAGGCCTGACCGATGCGCGCCCTCTACTCCGCCGCCACCGGCATGGCGGCCCAGGAACTCAACGTCCAGGTCATCTCCAACAACATCGCGAACCTGCGCACCACCGGCTACAAGCGCCAGCAGGTGCACTTCCAGGATCTGCTCTATCAGAACCTGCGCCGGGCCGGCGCCTCGACCTCGCAGCAGAACACCCAGCTCCCGGCCGGGCTCAGCCTCGGCTCGGGCGTGAAGACCACCTCGACGGCCCGCGTGATGTCGCAGGGGACGCTCTCCTCGACCGAGAAGGATTACGACGTCGCGATCCGCGGCGACGGGTTCTTCCGGGTGACGCTGCCGGACGGCCGCACCGCCTATTCCCGCGACGGCTCCTTCGACCTCTCGGCCCAGGGCCAGCTCGTCACCCGCGACGGCTACCTCCTCGATCCGGCGATCACCGTGCCGCAGAACGCGACGTCCGTGACGATCAGCGCCACGGGCGCCGTGCAGGCGAACATCCCGGGCCAGACGGCGCCGCAGGCGCTGGGCCAGTTCCAGCTGTCGCGCTTCGTCAACAAGGTCGGCCTCGAGTCGATCGGCGACAACCTGTTCGTCGAGACCGCCGCCTCCGGACAGGCGATCAGCGGCCTGCCGGGCGCCGACGGCTTCGGCAACCTCCAGCAGAGCTACCTGGAGGAGGCGAACGTGAACGCCGTCACGGAGATCTCGTCCCTGATCGCCGCGCAGCGCGCCTACGAGATGAACTCGAAGGTCGTCACCGCCGCCGACCAGATGCTCTCCACCACCACGCAGATGTTCCGCAGCTAATCGCGCGACCCGCACCCCGCTTCAGGCCCCTGACCATGTATGCCGGCATGCATCCCGACCCGCTCGATCCCGATTTCGAGACCCTCGACCTGCCCCGCGTCGCCGCGGGGGACGGGGACGACATCAGCCCGATCGTCCGGCGCGTCCCGCCGCGGGTGATGCCCCTCGGCGGCGCCGTCATCCTGCGCGCGGTGCTGGCCTTCCTGACCTTCGCGGTCCTCGGCGCCCTGGCGATCCCCGCCATGGCGCGGGCGGACGTCCTGCGGCTGCGCGGCGACGTCACCGCCCGCGGCGACGTCCTGACTCTGGCCGATCTCGTCGAGGGCGCACCCGATCGCCTCTCCACGCGCCCCCTGTTCCGCGCGCCCGCCCTCGGCGCCACCGGGACGATCCAGACCCGTCGCATCCTCGACGCGGCGTCCGCCCTGGGCCTCACCGGCCTTGAGACCGGCGGTCGGCTGCAGATCGCCGTGCAGCGCGCCGCCCGCCGCATCGGCCCGCCGGAGATCGAGGCGGCGCTCAAGCGCGGCCTCGAGGCCGGCTACGGGCTCAACGTGCGCAACATCGCGGTTCGCTTCGACGGGGACGGCCCGACCCTGCTGGCGCCGGTGGACCTCGAAGGGCAGGCCGTGGCCCTGGACCTGACCTACGACCCGCGGACGCGCCGCGTTGCGGGCCTCGTCAGCCTCGGCGAGCGGCAGGCGTCGCTGCGCGTCTCCGGCGTGGTCATGGAGCTGCGCGAGGTCGCGGTGCTCACCCGGAACCTCAACCGCGGCGAGCCGGTGAAGGAGGGCGACGTCGCCCTGGAGCAGCGCCCGCGCGACTCCGTCGCGCCCGACGCGCAGGGGAGCGTGACGACCATCCTCGGCGAGGTCGCCCAGAACACGCTGATGGCCGGCACCGTGCTGCGAGTCACCGACACGGCTCCGCCCGAGCTGGTGGCGCGCGGCGAGACCGTGACCATCGTTTACGAGACGCCGAGCATCAGCCTGTCGATGCGCGGCCTGTCGAACGATTCCGGCCGCATGGGCGCCGTCGTCAACGTCGTCAACGTCGCCTCCAAGAAGATCCTGCAGGCCACCGTGATCGGCCCCGGCCGGGTCTCGGTGAGCCCCAGCCCCGCGGCTCAGCAGGCCGCCGCCGCCCCGGTCCAGGCGACCGCGTCCCTGCGCTGACCGCCCGCCCTGCACGCGTCGAAGAGTGATTGCCCGATGGCCCGTCGCACCGTCCTGAACCCGCTCGCCGCCGCTCTGATCGCCGGCGCGCTCGGGGCCTGCAACACCGCCGACCGCCTCTCGCAGGTCGGCGCGACCCCGGCGCTGTCGGCGATCGAGGACCCGACGGCGCAGCCGGGCTACAAGCCGGTGCGGATGCCGATGCCGGACGTGCAGCCGGTCTCCTACGCCCCGAACTCGCTGTGGCGCACGGGCTCCCGCGCGTTCTTCAAGGATCAGCGTGCCGCCAAGCTCGGCGACATCCTGACCGTGAAGGTCAAGGTCACCGACCAGGCGAACATCAGCAACGAGACCAAGCGCTCCCGGGCCAACACCGAGAGCTTCGGCCTGCCCAACGCCCTGGGCCTGGAGAACAACACGGTCGGCAAGTCCTTCGGCGTCGGCAGCACCGCGCTGCTCTCCGCCACCTCGGCCACCGCCAATGACGGGGCCGGGTCGGTCCAGCGCACCGAATCCGTCACCACGAACGTCGCCGCGGTGGTGACCCAGGTCCTGCCCAACGGCAACCTCGTGGTCGAGGGCAAGCAGGAGATCCGGGTCAACTTCGAGGTGCGCGAGATGATCGTCGCCGGCGTGGTGCGGCCCGAGGACATCGAGTCCGACAACACCATCGACTCGGCCAAGATCGCCCAGGCCCGCATCGCCTACGGCGGCCGGGGCCAGATCACCGACGTGCAGCAGCCGCGCTACGGCCAGCAGATCGTCGACATCCTGCTGCCGTTCTGAGGCCCCTCAGCCCGGCTCCTCCGGCTCCGGCCCGCGCGTGACGTCGAGGCCGGAACCGGCGCCGGGGGGCGGCCCGACCTTGACGGGCGTGCCGGTCCGGGCCGCCTCGTAGATCGCCTCCATCAGGACCTGGTCCTGCAGCCCCTCCTCGCCGGGCGTGCGCGGCCGCAGGTTCTCCTGGATGCACCGCGCGAAATGGTCCAGCTCCAGGGCGAACTGGTTCTTCGGGCTCAGGACCTTCTCGTCCCGGGCGGCATTCTTGCCGTCGCGGTGGCCGACATAGAGACGCTGGCCCTGGTAGGCGAAGGCGTTCTGGAGATCGACGGAGGCGGTCCCGGTGTGCAGGGTCAGGCTCCGCGCCTCGTAGACCCCGTAGCTCGACAGGCACTGGGCGATCACGCCGGACGGGAAGTGGAGGGTGAAGCTCGCCGTCTCCTCGACCTCGCGGTACTTGGGATCGTCCGGCGGCGAGTGGATCTGGGCCTGGATCAGGTTCGGCTCCTCGCCGAGCACCGCGCGGGCGGTGTTCAGGCAGTAGAGCCCGATATCCGGCAGGGATCCGCCGCCCGCCAGCGCCTTCCGCAGGCGCCACTGCTCCGGCAGTCCCGTGGTCTGGCCGTTGAACGCCTGGATCAGCCGGGGCCGGCCGAACTCGCCCGAGCGGGCGAGCTTGATCACGGCCCGGTTGTGGGGCTCGTACTGGCACCGGTAGGCGATCATCAGCTTGACGCCGGCCTTCGCGCAGGCCGCGATCATCTCCCGGCACTCGTCCGAGTTCACGGCCATCGGCTTCTCGCAGAGGACCTGCTTGCCGGCCGCCGCGGCCGCCACGACGTTGTCCCGGTGCACGCCGTTCGGCGTGACGATGTAGACCGCCTGGACATCGGGGTTGGCCTTCAGGCGGTCCCACGCGTCGTAGCCGTAGACGGCGTCCTCCGGCAGCCCGTACTGCCGCGCCACGAGCTTCGCCTTGTCGGGTGAGCCCGACATCACCGCCGCGAGACGGGCGCGCTTGGTCTCGCCGAAGGCCGGCAGGATCTCGTCGAGGCTCAGGCGCCCGAGACCCACGACGCAGTAGCCGACGCGCTGGGCCGGCGGCTGCGGCGCCGGGCTCGGGGCGGGCGGCCTGTCGCCCGGCCCGCGCCAGTTCGGGAACATCACCCGTCCGCCCTGAACGGCGCCGGTATCGGCGGGAACCGAGGGGCCAGGCGGGGCGGCCTGCGCGCCGCCGCCCACCGCGGCGCCGGCCAGGGCGCCTCCGGCCGCGAGGAGAGTGCGTCGTGAGAGCCGGGTGTCGTCCGCCATGTGCCTCGCCGTGTTGCCGGATCGGGAGGGCCGCGCCCGGGGCGCCGCCCGCGCCGGGAACCGCCGGGTGGCGGGACCGCGCCCTCAGTGAACGCGACCCGGCTCCGGGCTGTTTCCGTCGAGCAGCGCGGCGCGCAGACGCGCCACCTCCGCCTCGCTGGCGGCGAGCCGGCGCGCGATCGCCTCGGGCTCCGTCGCCGCGCGGGTCTCGGCGAAGCCGAGGCCGACCGACTCGCCCGACCGCCAGGCCACGAAGGCGCGCCGGGCCTCGCCGCGACAGGGGATGAACAGCTCGACGCAGTCGGAGAGCACGGCTTCCGCCGGCAGCCGGACTCGCGCCCCGTCGAGGGACACGTCGCGGACCGTGCAGTCGATCTCCGGCAGGAAGGCCGCGACGCGCAGCCGACCGCCCAGGCAGACGCGGCGTCGGGCAGTACGGCGGCGCTCGGGCACGATCGCTTGACCCTGGTGGTTCCGGTTGCGGGGACAACCACCATCCAGCCTGGACGAGCCTCGCCCGTCCACTTTAACCGCGCGTTTACCTTAACGCCGGGCTCAGGCGGGCGGCGGCGGGTCGGGCGCCTCGACCTCGCCGCGGCGCTGCAGCTGCAGGGCGACGAACCAGCACAGGGAGGCCCAGGCGGCGCCGATGCACCAGCCGGCCAGGACATCGCTCGGCCAGTGCACGCCGAGATAGATGCGGCTGATGCCGACGAGGAGCGTCACGCTCACCCCGAGCGCGAGGACCAGCGCCTTGGCGCGGCGGTTGCGCTCGACACGGGCGATCAGCGTCGCCAGGGTCAGGTAGGCGATCGCCGACATCGTGGCGTGGCCGCTCGGGAAGCTCGCCGTGAACACCTCCATGCCGTGGGGCACGAGGTCCGGCCGCGGCCGATGGTAGAAGATCTTCAGCACCGTCGAGACCAGCTCGCCGCTGCCCACCGCGGCGAGGACGTAGAGGCCGATGCGCCGGCGCCCGGACACGCCGAGATAGGCCGCCACCGCGCAGGTCAGGAACAGCACGGTGAAGACGCTGCCGAGCCCGGTGATGTCGCGCATCGATTCCTCGAGCCAGGGCGGCCCGATCGGGTCGGCGAGATCGGCGGGGTTGCGCAGGGCGAGCAGGATCCGCCGGTCGAGGGCCGCGGTGGAGCCCTCGCCGACCTCGTGCGCGAGGTAGAAGAAGCCGTAACCGAGGATGCTCAGGCAGAGCAGGGCGACGAGGGGGCCGACCTCGTTCAGGCGCAACCGCAGCCACACTGCCAGGGCGGGCTCGATCAGCCGGTTCTGCCGCAGGTTGCCCGGCGCCCTCATGCTGCCGTCCTCCGGCGCGCGTCGATAACCATCAGGTATTCTCTCCGAAGGGCAGGCGGGCGACGGCGTCCCAGGGGCCGCCGCGGTAGCGCCAGAGCAGGGTGCCGGGCGCGGTGAAGCGGAACGGCGCGAACCCGGCCGAGAGGTCTGCGTGCAGTGCCCGGGCCGTGTCCGGCGACACCTTGTTCTGCACCGTGACGTGCGGGCGCCAGCCCTGCCGATCCTGGGCGGTCAGGTGGGCGGCGAATTCCTGTGCGAGACGGGCCCGGAACCGCGCCAACGCGTCGGAGTCGAGCGCGTAGGCGACGCCGCGGCCGGTGAAGCGCAGGCCGGTCACCGCGACCTCCGGCGGCGGCACCGTGCGGGCGAGGGCGGTGATCGCCTCGATCACGCCCCGCTCCCGATCCCCCGGCAGGTGGTGGAACAGCGTCGCGTGCGCCGGGATGCGGTTCAGGGCTTCGGGGAAGTGGCGCCGCCGCTCGCCGTCGAACCGCGCGAAGGTCGGTTCGTCGAAGGCGAGCGTCAGGATCAGGGGGTCCGCGTCGATCATCGGGGCCAGATGGCGCCCGCGGGTCTCAGGTCCAGTACAGGATCCGCGCCGCCGGCAGGTCGCGGGCGAGGCACGCGGTGAGATGGGCGCGCATGGCCTGCATCAGGGGCTTCGGGAAGACGTGCTTCACCGAGCCGAACTTCGTGCGCTTCTCGACGCGCTCCGCCTCGTCGAGGGGCAGGTCCGAGCCGGGATACCAGCCGCGCAGCACCGCCTTCGAGCCCGGCGTGAACCGGTGGGTGATGAGTTCGGCGGTGAGGTCCAGATCGGGCACGCCGGCCAGCGCGTCGGCGGCGGCGCGGATCAGTCCGGCATAGGCGCCCTCCCAGTCCGGGACGGGCAGGATCGGCGCGACGGTGAGGCCGACCGGGTAGCCGGCCCGCGCCGCCGCCGCCATGGCGGCGAGCCGCGCGTCGAGGGGATCGGTGCCGCCCTCGTAATGCGCGGCCGCCCGCGGATTGACCGAGAAGCGGATGCGCGTGCGCCGGTTATGCGGCAGGTCGAGGAGCGGCTCGACCGCGGCGAACTTGGTGGTGAAGCGCAGCTGCACCGGCGCGTCCCAGGCGCCGAAATGCCGGATCGCCGCCGAGAGCGAGCCGGTGAGGTGCTCGATGCCGAGGGGATCGGTGTAGCAGGACGCCTCGAAGGTGGTCCCCTCCTGGGCCCGCTCGGCGGAGGCCGAGGTCACCGCGCCGCGCCCCGCGTAGTCCGCGAGGCTGCCGAGAATCGCCGCCAGATTGGCGTAGGCGCGGGTCACCGGCGGCCCGGACAGCGAGCCCGCGAGGTAGCAGTACTGGCAGTGGGCTGGGCAGCCCTCGGCGAGGTCGAAGCGCCAGTCGGCCGAGGGCGGGATCGGCTGCAGCCGCAGCTTGGTCGGCGGCGCGACCGTGAGCGCGAGGGTCGCCTTGGCGGCCGCGTAGGCCCGGCGAGGATCCGCCTCGCGCGGGCTCGGCAGGCGGTTCGACGGCAGCCGCTCCACCGGCAGGCCCAGCGCCTCGGCGCGGGCCAGCATGGCCCGCCCGTGAGCGTGCTCGAGGGCAGCGGGCATCACCAGCACCCGGCGCGGGCGCCACAGGCGCGCCGGGCGATCGGGCGCCGGGCCCGGGCGCTCCGGGCGATCGCGGGTCTCAACGGCCGGGGCGGGCGAGGGCGGCATGCCTGACGAACGCGCGGTACCGGCACCGGGTCCGGCCTAGTCGCCCGGTCGCGGTGCGGCTAAAGCACCGTCATGGCTGCAGGCAGGGAGAGCGTACATGTCGGCCGCGACGGCTGGTTATTCCTCACCGGAGGGACCAACCGGGTCATGGACCGGTATCGCGGCGGCCTGCGGCACTGGCTGCTGCTGCGCGGCTGGACGCGGCTGATCAGGGCCCGCGCGCGGCGGGCCGAGGGCCTCGGCATCCGCTGCCTCCACGTGATCGTGCCGGAGAAGCTGTCGGTCTACGACGACAAGACCGACGGCCTGCGCTACGCCCCCGGCAAGGCCTCGACCCGGCGGCTGGCCCGGAGCCTCGCCCGGGACCCGGCCTATCTCGATCTCCTCGCCCCGCTCCGCGCCGCCCGGAACGGACCGGTGCCGCTCTACCTGCGCACCGACACCCACTGGACGGCGCAGGGCTGCCTGCTGGCCTACCGCGAGATCATGCGGGCGCTCGGGGCGATCCCGCCGGCCGATATCGGCGCGCGTCCGGGCATCGTCTCGGACCAGCTGATGGACCTCGGCGAGAAGCTGCCCGATCGGCCGCGCGAGCGCCTGGAGCGGTTCATGCTGCAGCGCGACGCGACGCGGGTGGAGACCGGGCCGCTGCTCGCCGCCTACGAGGCGGAGGGGCGCGACCGGGAGGTGCATGTCGGCGCGCATGTCGTCTACCGGAACGCGTCAGCGACGGCCGATCCGCGCCGGCTCGTCCTGTTCGGCGATTCCTGCGCCCATTTCGACCCGTTCCTGCTGACCGGGCTGCTCGCCGAGAGCTTCAGCGAGGTGCACTTCGTCTGGTCGTCGAGCCTCGACTGGGCCTATATCGAGCGGGTCAGGGCCGACATCCTGCTGTTCGAGCTGGCCGAGCGCTTCCTCGCCAAGCTGCCGAAGGACGATTTCGACGTGGCCGTCGCCGGCCAGCGCGGGACCGGCGGCCGCCTCGCGAAGCTCCGGACCGGCGGCCTCGGCGCCGTCGGACGCGGGGCGCCGCCTCAGTAGATCGCCGGATCCAGACGGGCGAAGTCGGCGACGCTCGCCGCTTGGTACTTCGCGAAGGATTCCGGCGCGCACGCGATGCCGATCATCAGGACGAGGAGCGTCGCGAGGCACGCGAGCGTCGCGGTGACCACGTCGGCGTGGCGCCGCAGGGCGTGGATCACCAGGCACCCGAACGTGAACAGGGCCGCCTCGGCGACGGGCACCAGCGCGAACGACATCACTTCACCTCCATCGATCCCCCACCGGGTCGGGCAGCTGCGGCACGCGCACGGCGACGGGCGGGTGACGCGACAGATGGCCGAGTTTGCTGCACCGCAACAGACGGGCGAGCGCAGGCCTGCCTTGCGTGGCGTTCGCGGGCTACGGGGGACCGCCCGAGGGCGGCGCGACCCCGGATCGACATGGCGCGTCGCGTGCCGCTCCGCACGCGCCTTCACACCGGCCGCGCGAAGCCCATCTGGTCGGATAATTCGAGCAAGCGGAGACGACGATGGGCCTCCTCGTGGACGGCATCTGGTGCGACCAGTGGTACGACACCGCCGCGACGGGCGGCCGCTTCGAGCGCAAGGCCTCCGTCTTTCGCAACTGGGTCACCGCCGACGGGTCGCCCGGTCCATCCGGCGCGGGCGGCTTCCGCGGCGCGCCGGGGCGCTACCACCTCTACGTGTCCCTGGCCTGCCCCTGGGCGCACCGCACGCTGATCGGCCGCGCCCTGAAGGGGCTGGAGGACGCGATCTCGGTCTCGGTGGTCGACCCGCACATGGGCGCGGAGGGCTGGGTCTTCGGCGACACGCCGGGCGCGACGCCGGACCCGATCCACGGCGCCCGGCGCCTCTACGAGGTCTACCTGGCGGCGGATCCGTCCTACAGCGGCCGCGTCACCGTCCCGACCCTCTGGGACCGGGAGCGCGCCACCATCGTGTCGAACGAATCCGCCGAGATCCTGCGGATGCTGAACGACGCCTTCGGAGGGACCGGCCCCGACCTCTATCCGCCGGACCTGCGCGCCGAGATCGACGCCGTGAACGCCCGCGTCTACGACCGCGTGAACAACGGGGTCTACAAGGCGGGCTTCGCGACGAAGCAGGAGGCCTACGCCCAGGCCTTCGAGGCCCTGTTCGCCGAACTCGACGCGCTGGAGGCGCGCCTCGACCGGAGCCGCTACCTCTGCGGGGATCGGCTGACCGAGGCCGACATCCGGCTGTTCACAACCCTGGTGCGGTTCGACGCCGTTTATGTCGGGCACTTCAAGTGCAACAAGCGCCGGATCGCCGACTACCCGAACCTGTCGAACTATCTCCGCGACCTCTACGCGTTGCCCGGCGTCGCGCCGACCGTGAACCTCACCCACATCAAGCGGCACTATTACGAGAGCCATCCGACCATCAATCCGACGGGAATCGTGCCCCTCGGGCCGGAGCTGGACTTCGCCGCGCCGAACGATCGGGCCCTGCGGTTCGCGGGCTAGGGCCGGCCCCGATCGTGCTGCGACGGCCTGCAAGACCGGCCTCTCCGGTCCGGACGGCCGCGACATGCCCCCTCTCCCCTGCGGGAGCGGGGGATCCGCGCGTCGTTCCGCCCGGCGGGCCCCCGACTCACCCGCCGTCGAGCCGGTTCTCGGGCGGAGACCCTCGACGGCAGTCGCCGCGCGCCTAGTTCGGCTCTCAACCGGAGGATGCCCGACACGCCATGACCGACCGCCTGCGCCTCGCGCTGCTCTGCGCCCTCGTCAGCCTGCCCTCCGCGGCCCACGCCCAGGCGGCGCTGCGGCTGGAGGGGACCTGCGAGAAGCTCGTCATCGGCACGCAGGACCTGAGCCGTGCCTGCAGCAACGTCCTGACGAACGCGGTCAGCCGCAACCGCACGAGCTTCGACTTCACCACCGCCGACGGCCAGACCCTCAGCTTCAGCGGCAACGGCGCCCAGCAGGAAGCCACCGAGGAGACCGATCCGCTGCAGCCGATCAACGTCGTCACCACGGGCAAGGACGGTGCCCCGATCCTCGCGATCGGTGCCTGCCGCTTCTCGACACCGGAGCCCGGGCGCACCGCGATCACCTGCGAGGCCAGCACCGCCGACGGGCGCCCCTTCGCCGGCACGTTCGTGACCGCCGCCAAGGCGGCGGCAGGAGCGCCGGCCGCCGCGCCGCCGCGCTGAGGATACCGGTCTATGGGCTGGTCAGATCGGGGCGGAAGCCCCATTTAAGGGGCTCCACGAAAAAGGTTCCGAAGCCAGACCGATGCTCAACGACACCCTCGCCGCGGGCGGTGCCCCGGCCGGCGACACCGGCTCCCTCATCAAGGACACGACCACGGCGAGCTTCCGTCAGGATGTCATCGCCGAGTCGATGCACCGGCCGGTCCTGGTCGACTTCTGGGCGCCCTGGTGCGGGCCGTGCAAGCAGCTCACGCCGGTTCTGGAGAAGGTGGTCCGGGAGGCCGCGGGCGCGGTCGTCCTGGCCAAGATGAACATCGACGAGCATCCCTCGATCGCCGGTCAGCTCGGCATCCAGTCGATCCCGGCGGTGATCGTCTTCCAGAAGGGCCAGCCGGTCGACGGCTTCATGGGCGCGGTTCCGGAGAGCCAGATCAAGGAGCTGATCGGGCGCGTGGCCGGCCCGCAGCAGGACCCGCTGGAGGCGGCCCTCGCCGACGCGGCCGCCCTGATCCAGGAGGGCGACCTCGCCGGCGCCGCCGAGATCTACGCGGCCGTGCTGGAGCAGCAGCCCGACAACGTCACCGCGCTGGCCGGCCTCGCGAAGATGCAGCTCGACGCGGGCGAGATCGAGAACGCCAAGCGCGTGCTGGCGATGGTTCCGGAGGCGAAGGCCGGCGACCCGGCCCTCGTCGGCATCCGCGCCGCCCTGGAACTCGCCGAGCAGGCCGCGTCGCTGGGCGATCTCGCGGGCCTGCAGCGGGAGGTCGAGGCGAACCCCGACGCCCATCAGGCGCGGTTCGACCTCGCGCTCGGGCTCGCCGCCCGGGGTGAGCGCGGCCTGGCCGTCGATCACCTGATCGAGCTGCGCAAGCGCGACAAGGACTGGAACGAGGACGGGGCGCGCAAGCAGCTGCTGCAGTTCTTCGAGGCCTGGGGTGTGATGGACCCGGACACGATCCGCGGCCGCCGCAAGCTCTCGGCGCTTCTATTCTCGTGAGGCACCGGCTCGCACCCCGGCCCACCGATCGGCCCCTCTGGGAGGCGCCATGAGCACCCATGCGAGCTACAAGGGCCCTGCGGACTGCCCTCCCGTCATCCCGGTCTTCCCGCTGTCCGGCGCGCTGCTGCTGCCGCGGGGACAGATGCCGCTGAACATCTTCGAGCCGCGCTACCTCGCGATGGTCGACGATGCCATGCGCACCGACCGGATCATCGGCATGATCCAGCCCGATCCCGAAGGTTCGAGCGGGGCGAACCCGAAGCTCTACCGCGTCGGCTGCGCGGGCCGCGTGACCCAGTACGCCGAGACCGGCGACGGTCGGTACCTGATCTCGCTCACCGGTGTCACCCGGTTCCGGGTCGAGAGCGAGCTGGCCTCGATCGGCCCCTATCGCCGCTGCCACGTCTCCTACGACGAGTTCGCGGTGGACTTCGAGCCGCGGGCGGGCGAGGAGCAGGTTGACCGTGACGGCGTCCTCAAGGCGCTGCGCGATTTCGTGGAGTCGAACGACCTCAAGGTGGACTGGGCCGGGATCGACGAGGCGCCCGACGAGGCGCTGGTCAACGCCCTGTGCATGATGAGCCCGTTCGGGGTGCGCGAAAAGCAGGCGATGCTGGAGGCTCCCGACCTGAAGACCCGGGCCGAGATCCTGATCGCGGTCACGCAGATGGAACTGGTTCGCGGCTCGGGCCCCGAGTCGCCGATGCAATAGGTTGCCTCACCGATGTCCAACGATCTCACCGCCCCCGTCGAGGCGACCCGCGTCGACCCGAAGCTCCTGGAGATCCTCGTCTGCCCGCTGACCAAGGGCACCCTCGAATACGATTCGGCCCGGCAGGAGCTGATCAGCCGCTCGGCGAAGCTCGCCTACCCGATCCGCGACGGGATCCCGATCATGCTGCCCGAGGAAGCCCGTCCGCTGATTGACTGAGCGCCACCGGCCGCTCCGGCCGTCGCGCGGCGGAGCGGCCTGACACGACGCGCGGGACGGGCGGGGGACTGGAATGCTGCCCGCGCCCGCTGGCAGATCCGAACGCGGCCGGCCCGGACCTTCCGATGCTATTTCGCCGAGAGCCTATTCGGCCTCCGGCGCCCGGGGCACGCCCGCGGAGAGGGGATCAGGAACAGTTCGAAGGCGCTCGTCCGCGGGCCCGGCGGCTCCGGTCCTCCCCGTTGAGATGCTGGGCTACCTCCGCGCGTGTCCGTGATGAGCGGAGACCTGGACGGCCCGATCGGCAGATCAGGCGACAGCATCGGCGGCGTCGAGCTTGACCATTCTTCGCGGGCTCCTCAGCCGTAATCTATCTTGAACAGGCGGGAGGCGGCCATACTCTTGCCGCTTCCATCGTTCAGCGTCGGGTCATCCTCGATCGATGATTGTGACCGTGCACGCCGCTCCGGGCGGCGCTCGCTTCGCTGAAAGATTGCATCGCATGATTAAGCTGACCGCGGTCGCGGCTCTCGCCGCCGGCCTGTCCCTCCCGACGTGCCTGCCCGCCAGCGCGGGGCCGAGCACGCATAACGGGCGGTGGTCGGTGGAGCTCGTGACGGAGAGCGGCCTGTGCAGCGCCCGCTACACCTACGCGCTCGCCATCCGCGAGGGGCAGGTGCAGCTCATTTCCGGCAGCGCCGGGGCGCAGGTGAACGGCCACGTGCGGCCCGACGGCAGCGTCGGCATCACCGTCAGCAACGGGACGGCGAGCGGCACCGGCACCGGGCGGCTCCAGGCCGGCAGCGGCGCCGGCACCTGGAAGGTCTCGTCCCTGTGCTCCGGTCACTGGACCGCGCGGCGCAGCGACACCCGCACCGCGCAGGCCGATTGAGGTCGCTCAGGCCGCCGCGGCGAGCCAGCTGCGCGCCTCGTCGATGCGGGCGCGCTCGAACACCTTGATCTGGGTCGGCGAGACGAAGTTGAAGGTCTCGGCGAGCGCCTTCAGCCAGGGAGCGTCCGTGACCAGGGCGACGTGGCTGACGCTCTTCATCATCGAGAACCCGAAGCGCGGGTCCTTGAAGAAGGCCGCCGGCTCCATGCCCTCGAAGGCGCGGATATCCTCGAGCAGCTTGATCTTGCCGCCCTTGTCGAGGTCGGCCTTCATCGCGGTCATCGCCGCGTTCATCTCCTCGTCGGTGATCTTCCCGTCGACCACGATCTCGGCGACATTCGAATCCGGCGTCTTGGTGTAGGTCAGCACTGATCGCTCCTCCGGGAACCGCACGCGTCCCGTAGCCGGTCTCCGACCAGGGTCCGCCGCCCGTGACCTGAGCCATACCCGATCGCGGGACGAACCGGTATGGCCCCGGACCCTCGCTCTGACGTGCCTCCCGACGGCGAACCGGCGTTCACAAGGCCGGGGGGGTCCGCGAAGTCTCCTACAAAAAGCTCTGCGGGTCGACATCAATGGCGACCCGCACGTTGCCCCGCACCTTCGGGCCCCGGGCGATCCAGGCGCGCAGGTAGGCCTGGAGATCGACGTTGCGCTCGGTCTTCACGAGCAGCCGGAAGCGGTAGCGGCCGCGCACCAGGGCGAGCGGCGCCTCGGCGGGCCCCAGCACCATCACGCCCTCCGGCGGCTCGGCGGCGCGGGCCAAGGCCTGACCGTGCGCCTCCGCGACCTCGCGCTCGCTCGCCGAGACGATCAGGGCCGCGAGCCGCCCGAACGGCGGCAGGCCGGCCGCCTCGCGGGCCTGGATCTCCTCCGCGTAGAAGCGCTCGGCGTCGCCCGAGAGGAGCGCCGCGATCACCGGGTGGTCCGGCTGGTAGGTCTGGACCAGGGCGCGCCCGGGCTTCTCGCCGCGTCCGGCGCGCCCGGTGACCTGCTGGAGCAGCTGGAAAGTCCGCTCGGCTGCCCGCGGGTCGCCCGATGTCAGGCCGATATCGGCGTCGAGGACGCCGACCAGGGTCAGGAACGGGAAGTTGTGGCCCTTGGCCACGAGCTGCGTGCCGATCACGACGTCGCACTCGCCCGCCGCCACCGCGTCGAGTTCCTGGCGCAGACGCTCGGCGCCGCCGGGGAAGTCGCTCGACAGGACGACGATGCGCCGGTCGGGGAACATCTCGGCGGCCTCTTCGGCGATCCGCTCGACACCGGGCCCGCACGCGGTGAGATTGTCGAAGGTCCCGCACTCGGTGCAGGCCTCCGGCCGGCGCTCCGCGTAGCCGCACTGGTGGCAGACCAGCGCCCGGCGGAACCGGTGCTCCACGAGCCAGGTCGAGCAGTTCTTGCACTGGTAGCGGTGGCCGCAGGCCCGGCAGAGGGTCAGCGGCGCGTAGCCCCGGCGGTTGAGGAACAGCAGCGCCTGCTCGCCGCGCTCCAGGGTGCTCTTCACGGCGTTGACCAGCGGCGGGCTCAGGAAGCGGCCCCGCTCGGGCTGGTCGAGGCGCATGTCGATGGCGGCGATGTCGGGCAGTCGCCGCCCGCCGAAGCGCTCGGGGAGCAGGACGTGCCGGTAGCGCCCCCGCGCGGCGTTGACGCGGGTCTCGATGGCGGGCGTCGCCGAGGTCAGGACGACCGGGCAGCCCTCGAGGCGTCCGCGCACGACCGCCATGTCGCGGGCGTGGTAATGGACGCCGTCCTCCTGCTTGTAGGCGGTCTCGTGCTCCTCATCGACCACGATCAGGCCGAGCCGCGCGAAGGGCAGGAACAGGGCCGAGCGCGCGCCGACCACGACGAGCGCCTCGCCCTCGGCCACGGCGGCGCGCAGGCGCTCGCGCCGCCTGCCGCCGATCCCCGAATGCCACGCGGCCGGCCGGACCCCGAACCGCGCGGCGAACCGGTCGAGGAACTGCGCCGTCAGGGCGATCTCGGGCATCAGGATCAGTGCTTGGCGCCCGGCGCGGATGCAGGCCGCCACCGCCTCGAAGTAGACCTCGGTCTTGCCCGAGCCGGTGACGCCCTCCAGCAGGACCGGGCGGAGATCGTCGGCTTCCTGCGGCTGCGGCCGGTCCCACGGGAAGGGCGCGACGAGGGCCGACACGGCCTCGGCCTGCGCGGGCGAGAGCGGCGCCCGCGGGAAGTCCGGGTCCGGCCGCGGCGCGACCGGCTCCGGCTCGACCGCGACGGTCTCGAGGACGCCGTCGTCGATCAGCCCGTCGACCACCGAGAGCGAGACGCCGGCCTCCTTGGCGAGCGCGCTCTTGCCGCGCAGGGCGCCGTCGGCCGCCGCGGCGAGCACCTTGGTGCGGGCCGGAGTCGGCCGGGACGGGGGCTTGTCCGTGAGGCGCACGGCGACCCGGGCGGTCTCGCCGGCCGCCGCCTCGTCGGGCAGCCGCAGCACCATGGCCAGCGCCGAGCCCTTGGGCGCCAGCGTGTAGCGGGCGATCCAGTCGACGAGGCTGCGCAGCGGGTCCGAGAGGGGCGGGTAGGGCAGGCGGCCGGTCACCGGCCGGAGGTTCGAGCCGCCGGGCGTCTCGGCGACGCCCCAGACGACCCCGACGATCTCGCGCGGGCCGAGCGGCACCTGCACCACGTCGCCCGCGGCGAGGTCGAGCCCGGCCGGCGCCACGTAGCTGTAGGGCGTATCGAGGGCGAGCGGGATCAGGATCTCGGCGACGACGGGCATGCGGGGCTTTTCGGGCGGGTCCGTTCCGGGTCCGTACCATAGGCGCGGGAAAAGAACCCGCCGCTTCAGCGATCCCGCAGCGCCGGCACGAGCGGCAGGGCCGCGAGACTCAGCGCCGCCATGGCCCAGAAGGCCGGTGCGCCGAACGCGCCGTACAGAGCCCCGGAGGCCAGGGTCGCCGCGACCCCTGAGAGGCCGAGGCCCAGCGTCCCGTAGAGCGCCAGCGCGGTCGTCCTGAGATCGGCCGGCGTCGACGCCTCGATGAGCCTCAGGCAGGCGAGGTGCAGGAGGGCGAAGCTCAGCCCGTGCAGGGACTCGGCGGCGGCGAGCCACGGGATCGCGGTCGTGGATCCCAGCACCGCCCAGCGCAGGGCCCCCGCGCAGGCCGCCACCGCGACGCCGGCCGCGGGGCCGATCCGCGCCAGCAGGGGCGGCCCGACCAGCAGGAACACCAGGACCTCGGCGGCCACCGAGACCGACCAGAGCAGGCCGGCGGTGGTCGCCGCGATCCCGGCGGACCGCCACAGGATCATGGCGAAGCCGTCGTGCATCGCGTGCGCGCCGATCACCAGGCCGGCGACGAGCACCGTGCGGCGGAAGCGCGGCAGGGCGACCAGGGCGGCGAAGCCGTGCCACGGCGCCCCGGCCCGAGCCGCGACGCCCGGGCCGGCGGGCAGGGCCAGGGCCGCCGCGCCGGCGGCCAGGAACAGGCTGCCGCTCGCCACGAGGGCGGCGGCGAGGCCGTAGAGGCCGATCAGCCAGCCGGCCGCGGCTGTGCCGGCGATGAACGCGGCCGAGCCCGCGCCGCGGACCCAGCCGTACTGGAACGCCGCACCGCCCCGTGCGGCGGCCAGCGCGAGCGCGTCGGCGAGGGGCGCCGGGGCCGCGGTGCCCGCCGCGTAGAGGAGCGCCGGACCGATCAATTGCGCCAGCCCGGCGCCGGGCAGGTGCGCCAGGGCGCTGAGCCCGGCCAGCGCGAGACTCGCTGCCAGGACGGATCGGCCGGCCCGGTGGCGGTCGGCGAAGGCGCCGGCCAGGGGCCCGATCCCGAGGCGCAGGGCGCCCGCGGCCGCGAGGAGGAGACCGATCTCGCCGGGCGTCAGACCGCGCGCGGCGAGGAAGCCCGGCAGCACCGGCGACAGGACGCCGTAGGCGCCGTAGAGCGCCGCGTACAGGGCGAGAAACCGGGCGAGCCCGCCGCGCCGTTCCGCGCTGCTCCCCTCGGCCCTCATCGGGATGTTCGCACCGGACGGGTCTTCACCCCGTCATTCCGCGCGGGGGACGGCCTGCCCGGGACGACGGCGCCCGGAGCGAGTCCTCGAGCAAAGTCCCGCACGCCACAGTCTCCCGCCCGGACGGGCGGAGCCTAGCATTGCGGGACGGGCCCGCGTCAGCGGCTCGGCACGGCGTTCTCAGCAGGGCCGGCGGACGGCGTAGCGGTAGCGCCGTCCCTGCGCGTCGAGCAGCTCGCTGTCGGGCCCCTCCTGCCACACGACCTCGTCCTCTGGACCCGCCGCGTCGGTGAGGGTCGCCCCGCGGACGATGTCGAGGCTGAGTCCGAACCCGTAATTGGTGGCGGTCGCGTCCGTGATCGCGGCCGAGATGTCGGCCTCGTCGGGCAGGCAGGCGAACAGGACGCCGTCGGCGATGGCGAGGGTGTAGGTTTGCACGGATGGCCTCCAGGAGGCTCGAGGAGCGTGAACCGGCATGCGAGCGCCCGAACCTAGGCATCGCGGCCGCGATGTGAACCCATCCCACCGAAATGCTGCATTGCACCATTTCGTGAGCGCAAGCTCCGCGCAAGCCCGCCCCGCCGCGCCTCAGCGCCCGAGATGCCCGTCGAAGAAGCGCGCCATCTCGCCGAACACCTCCCGGGTCTCGGGCGCGTCCGGCGTGAACAGGTACTGGGCGTGGGACATGCCCTCGAACACCTGCAGCGACGCGTCGATCCCGGCGGCGCGCAGCTTCCGGTGGGTGCGCACCGTGTTCGACAGGAACAGGTCGCGGGTGCCGGTGACCAGGATCGCGGGCGGCAGGCCGGTGAAGTCGCCGTAGATCGGCGAGAGCTGCGGGTCCTTCAGGTCGCGGCCGGCGGCGTAGAGCTTCGCGGCCGGCGTCAGGTAGCCGTGATAGCTGACGAGGACGTTGTCGAGCCACTCGTTGGTCCGGTAGCTGTCGCCGGTCTCGGTCATGTCCGACCAGGGTGTTCCGAGGCCGATCGCCGCCGGCAGCGCCAGACCCTCGGCCTTGGCGCGCAGCATCAGGGCCAGGGTCATGCCGCCGCCCGTGGAAGTGCCGAAGACCGCCATGTTCCCGGGCTTCTGCATGGACAGCATCGCCCGCCACACGGCGGTGGCGTCGTCCATGGCCGCCGGGTAGGGGGCATCCGGCGGCATGCGGTAATCGACCGAGATGACCTTGTAGCCGCCGAGGCCGGCCATCAGGATCGCCTCCAGCGTGCCGGCTTCGCCGGGATTGTAGACGTAGCCGCCGCCGTGGATGTGCAGGAGCAGCCGGTTGCGGTTCGCCTCGGGTATCTGCCGGGGCTGGACCACGAAGGCCTTCACGCCGCCGATCACCGCGGCCTCGCTGGTGACGCCGAGCTTCTCGCGCAGGGCCGGGAGGGTGGCGGCTCCGGCAGCAGCGAGCTTGTCGACCAGCGCCTTCCAGGCCGCGGCGTCCGGCGGGTTCGCGTTCCAGGCCGGCACGCGGTAGGGCGCCGCCACGGCGGTTCGGAACTGCGGGCTCGTCGTGTCGGGCACGGGCACGACCTTGGCCGGGACCGTCCGCGGACCCGGGGCGGCGTTGGCGGCACCCATCTCGGCTTCCAGTTGCTCGAAACCCGGAGCCGGCCTCTCCGCCGGCGCGGCCTGCCCGAAGGCGACCTGGGTGCCGCAGGCGATCATCAGCAGCGCGGACAGGCTCGAACGCATCTCGGTTCCTCCAGCGGCAGCCCGGCCTGCGAACCCGTCCCGGCGGGTGCCCGCTGCGCCGGCTCGGAAACTATGGGACGGGGCCGAGCGCGACAGCGGCCCGGGTTACGATCGTGGCCGCGCGTTCACGCGCCGAGCCGCGGGAGCGCGGCCGGCGTCTCCGGCTCGACCACCAGGGTCGCCGGCACGGTGCCGTCGCCGGCGAGCGCCTCGGCGATCGCCTCGGGCCCGATCGGGTCATCCGTCGCGTCGGCAACGCCCGATGGCTCCGGCGTGATCCGCGCAGTCTCCCGGCGCGGCCCGGTCTCGGCCGCCGCGGCGTGCTCGTCGGCGACGCCGGCCACCGCCCCGGGCGCGATCAGCCCGATGGCGGCGGCGTGCTCGGCCATGGCGACGCTGTCGGCGGCGAGCACGAGGCTCGATCCGGCCCGGGCGACGGCACCGGCGAGCCGGACGATCTCCTCGACCCGCGCGGCGTCGCGGGACACGTTGCGGATGTAGACGGCCAGCACCCGCCCGGGATTCTCCTCGACGATCTGCGCGTAGACCTCCGGGTCGTGCTGGCCGCTGTCGCCGATCAGCACGAAGGGCAGATCGCGGTAGAGGGCAAGCATGTGCCGGATCAGCGCCTGCTTGTGGTCGGTGGCCCGGCGCGGCAGCGGGTGAGTCCAGGACAGGCCCCATTCCCGCAGGAACAGCACCGGCCCGGCCGGGATGCCGTGGCGCTGGAAGAACTCGGACAGCATCTCGTAGAGGCCCCAGGGCGCGCGGGACACGTAGAGCATCGGGTTGCCCTCGTCGCCTCCGGCGCCCGCGTGGAGGGCGCGGTAGAGGGCGGCGACGCCCGGGAAGGCGACCCGGCTCTCGGCATCCTCGACGAACAGGCGCCAGAGCATCTTCAGCTTGTTGGCGACGCCGGTGCGCATCACCGTGTCGTCGATGTCGCTGACCACGACGCAGCGGCAGCGGTCGTGCGGGATGAACACCGCGCCCTCGGCGGGGATCGGCGGATCGGCATCGAGGAGGAGGTCGACCGCGTGCCAGTCACCCGCCTCGGTGGGGGGCGTCCGCGGGTGCAGGTGCACGCGGAAATAGCCGTCCCGGTCGGTCTCGACCCGCACGGCGTCGTCGCCGAACCGGGCGGTCACGCCCGCACCGGCGATCGTCCGCCGGGCGATGCGGCGGCGCAGGTCGCGCCACTGCGCCCGCAGGGACTCGGGATCCTCGCCGGGGATCCCCGGCGACTGCCGGAAGACGCGGCCGATCAGGAACACCTCGTCGCGGGATCCGTAGCCGCGGTACGGCTCGACCACGAGCCCGCCCCGGCCCTTGCCGCCACGCCCCTGCGCGCGACGGACCGGCCGGGTGAGGACCCGCAGGGCCTTGGTGGCGCCCCTGCGCGCGCGCGAGACCATGGCGACCGGCCGCCGTCAGGCGCTCAGGCCTGCGGCAGTTCGGGGCTGAGCCCCATCGCGTCGAGGCCCTCCTCCAGGAGATCGCCGGCATCGGGGCTGCCGAGCAGTTCCCGCACGGCGCCCTCGCCGGCGGCCTCGCGCTCGCGGGCGAAGCGCACCGCCTCGCTCCACTCTTCCGGTTCCATGTCGCCGCGCCCGACGTAGAGGAGGGCGAGCAGTTCGGCACGGGAATCGTCGTCGAGCCCGGCGATCATGCCCCGGACCTCGGATTCCGTCGCGTCGTCGGTGCCGGAGACCAGGACGTCGGTGGCGCCGTCGTCGATCGGGTTCGAGCCAGAATCCGGGTCGGTGTTGCCCTCTTTCACCTCGACGGCGCGCAGCCGCATGACGATGTCGGTGACGGTTTCGACGGCGATATCCATGCGCTGATCTCCGGACGCTGACGGGGTCGGGCAAGCGGGGCCCTCAAGCCGCGACAACGGGCGAGCGGGCGCCGGGTTCGCCCCGTCCCCATCGAAGGTGGGTTGCGTGGTCCGCGCCACTTTCCGGCTCAGCGCCCCTGGGATAGAGGCTGCGAGACTAATCCGACACCCGGATCGACATCGGCGATAGACGTGATTTCTATTAAGACTGTCAGGACGTCGCCGGCCGATACCGTCATTCCTCCTGCACGCGGCGTCGCGTCCCGGCGGTCGGGCGGCCGCCTGCACCTCGCGGCGCTCGCGGCGCTGGCCGGATCCGCGCTCATCGGGACGCGATCCGCCGAGGCCCGGCCCACCGGCTACGAGGGGAGCGCCCCGAGCTGCTTCCTGACCGGCGGCGGCGCGCTCGAGATCTGCCGCGAGGGCTCGGAGGCCGAGGGCGTCCTGATCGCGCCGGCCCCCTGCGCCTTCGTGCGCGGCGTGCAGATCCTGCGGCTCGCACGCTCCGAGGCGCCCGGCCCGCTCCAGGCCGTGTTCCAGGGCCAGACCCCGGCGGCGTCCCGCCGGGACGAGCCCTGCCCGAAGCGGCGCGCCACGGACAGCCGCGACGGCGGCGCCCTGCGCACCGGCCGCACCTTCGAGGCCCTGGTCACGACGCTGCCGCCCTCGGCCGACCGGTTCTGGGTCGACCTGCCGGAGGAGCGCGCGCGGACGCGGGGCTGGTCCGAACCGACGCCGTCCGCCGAGGGCATCGGCCCGCGCGACCCGATCGCGGTGACGGGCCGGACCTGGGCCGGCGAGGCCTACAGCTACGTCTTCCTGCTCGGGCAGGAGCGCGTGGGCGTCACCGGCGGCGACGGGGCCGACACCGAGCGCCGCGGCCGGCGCCGGCGCCGGCGGACGGAGCGGGACGAGCCTGCCACGGGGCCGGCGGACGTCCGGCGCCGCGTCCAGATCGAGGCGCGCACCCTCGACTTCCAGACCTTCGAGATCCGGACCCGCACCGCCGACGGCTACGGGCTGACCTGGACGCCGTTCGAGGCCGGCGCCGGCCGCGGCCGGCGCGCCGACCCGCCCGTCCCCGCCGCGGTGGTCGACGAGGCGGGCAAGCCCGTCACGTCGGCCTGCGCGGCGCCCGCCTTCGAGACCCACGGCCTCGCTGGCTCGATCAGCGTCGTCGACCGCACCTATCACTACGTCTACACCGACGTGCTGCCCGAGGATTGCGGCCTCGCCCCCGAGAAGCGCCGCACCGGGCTGTTCCTGCGCACGGCGCAGGACCTGTCGGGGCCGAAGGTCTGGTCGACGGCGCGCAAGCTCGCCGGGCCGCTGCCGCCCGGAACCCTGGTGCGGGTGGCCCGGGCCAAGGGCATGCAGCGCTGGGCCGTGTCCTACACGTGCCAGCGGCCCGCCAATGCCCCGGGCGGCCCGGTGGCGGATATCTGCCTGCAGTACACGGCCGACCTGAACCTCGACGGGATCGGCGCCCTCAAGCTCTATGCCGATCCGGTGGAAGCGGGCCGCTCCGCCGCCTATCTCGGGCTGCGCTCGGGGGGCGACGGCAGCGGCCGGTACGACCGCAGCGCGCATTTCTGGATGACCGACGCGGAGGGCAACCTCGACACGCCGGCGATCTACCCGAACAAGGCGGGCTTCCTGACCTGGCTCGACCGGCTCGCCCCGACCGCCTCCGGGCGCGACGCGTCGAGCCTGTACGGGCGGCCCGTCTACTGGGCGACGTGGACGGTGCGCCCGATCGGCGCGCAATAAGTCGCAGGAGGCGCTATATGGGCGGCCGACAAGCCGCGCGAGGCGTGCCTGACGGACCCGATGGAAACCCATATCGACCTGTGGTTCGCCGCGAGCATCGTGGCGATCTCGTTGCTGCTCTCGGCCTTCTTCGCGGGCGCGGAGACCGCCTTCACGGCCGCCTCGCGGGCCCGGATGCACGCCCTCGAGCAGGCGGGCGACCCGCGCGCCGCGATCGTCAACCGCATCCTGGCGATCCGCGAGCGCTTCATCGGCGCGATGCTGATCGGCTACAACATCGTGGCGATCGGCGCCTCGGCCTTCACCACCAGCGTGCTCACCGCGCTGTTCGGCAAGAGCGGCGTCATCTACGCGACGGTCGGCATGTCGGTGCTGGTCATCGTCTTCGCCGAGGTGCTGCCGAAGACGCTGGCGATCTCGAAGCCCGACAAGACCGCGCTGCTCACCGCCCGGCCCGTGGCCTTCGCGGTGGCGCTGATGGGCCCGCTGGCGCTCGCCATCGAGCAGGTCGTGCGGGTGATGCTGAAGCCGTTCGGCGTCACCATCGGCGAGCACCAGTCGATCCTCACCGCCGCCGAGGAGCTGCGCGGCCAGGTGGCGCTGATGCACCGGGAGGGCGGCGTCGCCAAGGCCGAGCGCGACATGCTGGGCGGCCTGCTCGACCTGTCGGACCTGTCGGTCTCCGACGTCATGGTCCACCGCACCAAGATGCGGGCGATCGACGCCGGCCAGCCCTCCGAGGACATCGTCCGGGCGGTGCTGTCCTCGCCCTACACCCGCATGCCGCTGTGGCGCGGCACGCCCGAGAACATCGTCGGCGTCCTCCACGCCAAGGACCTGCTGCGGGCGCTCGACGCCGCGGGCGGCGACGCCTCCGGCCTCAAGGTCGAGGCGCTGGCCCTCGAGACGTGGTTCGTGCCGGGCACGACGTCGCTGCGCGCCCAGCTCAAGGCCTTCCTGACCAAGAAGACCCACTTCGCCCTGGTGGTCGACGAGTACGGCGAGGTGATGGGGCTCGTGACCCTGGAGGACATCCTGGAGGAGATCGTCGGCGACATCGCCGACGAGCACGACGTCACCGTCTCGGGCGTGCGCCCGCAGGGGGACGGGTCGGTGAACGTCGACGGCGGCGTGCCCATCCGCGACCTGAACCGGGCCATGGACTGGAACCTGCCCGACGAGGAGGCGACCACGATCGCCGGCCTCGTCATCCACGAGGCCCGGACCATCCCGGATCAGGGAACGGCCTTCAACTTCCACGGCTTCCGCTTCCAAGTGCTGCGGAAGGCCAAGAACCGCATCACCACGCTGCGCATCACGCCGCTGACCTCGGCGGGGATCCAGGCCGCCGCGCTGCCGGACGCGCCGCGCGACGCGGTGTGACGGCGGCGCGCGCCGAGCGCGGCCGCGATGTGCGCCCGCGCCGCCACGCGCGCGGGGCGGTCCTCAGCCCGGCATCGCCTCCAGCCCCTCGGCGCGGATCCAGTCGCGGGTGCGGTCCAGCGCGCGGCCGAGCCGGTCGAACAGGGCGTCGATCTCGTCCGGCGCGATGATGAGCGGCGGGCAGACGGCGACGCGGTCCCCCGCGAGCGCGCGCACGATCAGCCCCTCGCCCTGCGCGAAGGCGACGCAGCGGGCGGCCACCCCCTTCTTCGGGTCGTACTGCCGCTTGGTGGCCTTGTCGGCGACGATCTCCAGGCCGCCGATCAGCCCGAGCCCGCCCGCCTCGCCCACGATGTCGTGCCCGGCGAGGGCCGCGAGACGGCGCTGGAACTGGGGCGCCTTCTCGGCCGCCCCCTCGATCACCCGCTCGCGGCGGTAGATCTCGATCGCCTTCAGCGCCACCGCGGCGGCCACCGGGTGCCCGGAATAGGTGGTGCCGTGGCCGAAGGTGCCGATCTTCTCGCTCTGTCCGATCAGCGCCTCGTAGAGGGGCTCGTCGATGCTGACGCCGCCGAGCGGCATGTAGGCCGAGGTCAGGGCCTTGGCGAAGGAGATGGAGTCGGGCCGGGCCCCCACCGCCTCGCTGCCGAACCACGTGCCGAGCCGGCCGAAGCCGCAGATCACCTCGTCGGCGATGAAGCGGACGTCGTACTTCGCCAGCACCGCCTGGATCGCCGAGAAGTAGCCCCGCGGCGGCACGATCGCGCCGCCCGCGCCCATCACCGGCTCGGCGATGAAGGCCGCGACGGTGTCGGGGCCCTCGCGCAGGATCGTCTCCTCCAGCTCGGCGGCGAGGCGCGCCGAGTAGGCCTCCTCGCTCTCGCCCGGCTCCGCGCCCCGGTAGTGGTGCGCGGGCGAGACGTGCAGGAAGCCCGGCAGCGGCAGGTCCCAGTCGGCGTGGTTCGCCGCGAGCCCGGTCATCGAGGCGCTGGCTACCGTGACGCCGTGGTAGCCCTTCTGGCGGGCGATGATCTTCTTCTTCTTCGGCCGGCCCAGGGCGTTGTTGTAGTACCAAGTCAGCTTGACCTGCGTGTCGTTGGCCTCCGACCCCGAGGAGGTGAAGAAGATCTTCGAGGTCGGGACCGGCATCAGCTCCTTGAGCGTCTCGGCGAGCTCGATACCCGGATCGTGGCTGCGGCCGGAGAACAGGTGCGTGAAAGGCAGGCGCGCCATCTGCGCCCGGGCCGCCTCCACGAGCTCCGCGTTCGAGTAGCCGAGGGCCGTGCACCACAGGCCGGACATGCCCTCGATGTAGGAGCGCCCCTCGGTGTCGTAGACGTGCACGCCCTCGCCGCGCTCGAGAACCAGCGGGCCCGTCTGTCGGTGCGCCGACAGGTTGGTGTAGGGATGCAGGAGGGTTTCGACGTCGCGGGTCGCGAGGTTCGAGAGCATGGTTCGCAAGGTCCTCGTGCGCGGGTGACCGCCGCCACACTACCGACCCGATGCCCCGGCAGGTAGCCCACAGGATCCGCGTCCGGCCGTTGCCGCACGCATGCCGTCAGACCGCCCCCAGCACCGCCCCTCGCCGCGCCCGACCGATGCTCAACCCGGAAGCCTACGTCGCACAACCCGCCCCCGGCCGCGCCTGCGGCGCCTGCACGCTGTGCTGCAAGGTCTACGACGTGCCCGCGGTCGAGAGCGTCGCGGGCACGTGGTGCCGGCACACCAGGGCCGGCCAGGGCTGCGCCATCCACGCCACCCGCCCGGACCATTGCCGGGCGTTCCACTGCCTCTGGATGACCGAGGGCTGGCTCGGCCCGGAATGGAAGCCGGATCGCGCCAAGATGGTGCTGAGCCTCGACCCGCTCACCCGCAACATGAACGTGCAGGTCGATCCCGGACAGGCCGGCGCGTGGCGGCGCGAGCCCTATTACGGCCAGCTCAAGCGCTGGGCCGTGGCCTCGGTGCCCCTGCGGCGGCACGTGCTGGTCCACGTCAACAAGAGCACCACCGTCATCCTGCCCGACCGCGACGTCGGCCTCGGGATCGTCGGCGCCGACGAGCGCATCGTCACCACCGACCGGATGACGCCCCAGGGCCCGAGCTTCGACGTCCGGAAAGTGCCGGCCTGAACCGGCCGACGGCCGACCGGCAGGGCTCGGGGATCCGGGCCGGCTCAGCGCTCGGTGCCGGAGTGCCGCCGCATGACCGGGGATTCGACCACCAGGAACGTCATCTGGAACAGGATCAGCCCCGTCTGGTCCGTCACCTCGATCCGCCAATCCTCGCCGAGGGCGACGCGCTGGGCGTCCTGCTTCAGGATGTCGCCGGCGCGCCGGACGGCTTCCAGCCGGGCGGATTGCCAGTCCGGCAGGTCCGTCCCCGCGGTGTCCAGGATCGTGGATCCGTCGTGGATGTGGAAGTGGTAGCGCGGCATCCACACGTCCCGGGCGGGTCCAGGCGGGGGATGACGGTACCCCTCACTCGCGGCCCTGCCGAGTCTCGTCGCCGCGATTGACGGACCTGTTACGCCACGCGCGCCCGATCGACCATATACGGCGTTAGGATCGCGGCCGACGCGATGTCGCGACGCGCGCGCCTTGCGGTTCCGGCCGGTTTGCCCGAGTGATCCGGCATGACGACCGTTCACGATTTCAGCGTCTCCGCGGCCGACGGAACACCGTACCCGCTCGCGCAGCATCGCGGTCAGGTGCTGCTCATCGTGAACACGGCCTCACGCTGCGGCTTCACCCCGCAGTACGAGGGGCTCGAGGCGCTCTGGCGCCGGCACCGGGAAGCGGGCCTGACAGTCCTGGGCTTCCCCTGCAACCAGTTCGGCGCGCAGGAACCGGGCGACGCCGCCGAGATCGCGAGCTTCTGCGCCCTGCGCTACGACGTGAGCTTCCCGGTGCTCGCCAAGATCGCGGTGAACGGGTCGGGAGCCGATCCGCTCTACGCCCATCTTACCCGGGCCCGGACAGGCCTGTTCGGCACGCGGGCGGTGAAGTGGAACTTCACCAAATTCCTGGTGGGGCGCGACGGCCGGGTCATCGCCCGGTTCGCCCCCGGGACGAAGCCCGCGGCCCTGGAGGCGAAGATCCAGGCCGCCCTGGCCGCCTGAGCCGCGCCGGCGTCAGACCGCGTCGATATCCGCGGCCGCGGCGGAGGCGACGCGGCACGCGTCGCCCCGTTCACGCGCGCGCAGCACCGTCCGCAGCGGCGCGATCGGGAACGGACGCACCGACTCGCGCAGGATCCCGGTCAGGAACCGGATCTCGGCGATCTTGCGCAAGGTCATGTCGGGCGCTCCCGCGCTCTGAGCACGGCGCTCAAGATCCGACAGGGCGTCGAAGAGAGCGCACCGCGCGTCGAGATCCCGGGAAGACTGCTTCGTCGCGATCAAACTAGCCAGTTCGCCTTCAAAACTGCATCGGGCAGGCTGATCGGCACGCATCATCGACTCGAACACAATGTGCGTCGACCCTAAAACAGTGTTCGCACTTTGTCAGCAGCCCGCGCGGGGCGGGCGTCGCGAATGCGGGGTTGTTGCCCAATTGCATCTGCGCGACGGCCCCGGCCGGCGGCCCGGTCTCAGTCGCCGGCCCCGACGAACGCGGCGGCCGCCTCGAACTCCGTCCGGCGCGCTTCGAGGCGGGCCTCCGCCTCGGCGTCGCGCCCCCAGACGGCGGCCTGGTAGGTCTCGTCGACATGGGCCGCGGCCCAGGCCTCGGCCGGCGTCAGACGGCCCTTGAGAACCGCCAGGGCGATCAACAGGGAGCCGGTCAGCGTCGTGAGCGTGTGCAGGCCCGCCATCTGGAACGGGTCGGTCACCGCGTTCACCGCCTCGGAGAGGGCCCGGATCGTGTCGGCCGGCTGCGCGACGTGCATGACGCCCTCGCTCAGGATCACCCGCGCACCGAACGCGTCCCGCGCCCAGGCGAGGATGGGATCCCAGGCCTCCGCCTGGGCCGCCACGAGGCGCTCCGGGTCGCCGGCGCGGTAGGCCAGGAGATCGGTACCCGCGTAGGCGCAGAGATCGGCCGCGACCTCGGCCAGGCGGGGCGTCACACCGTCGATCGCCGTGTTGGCGAGCCGGGTCAGCGGCATCCGCGCCGGGTCGATCGCGGTGTCCTGGGCGCCCCATTCCGCCGCGACACGCTCGGCCAGGATCCGGCTGGGGAGTCTCAGCGGGTTGCGGGCCGGCGTGTTGGCCGGACGTCCGTCCAGGGTCAGCCGGTACCCGCCCTGGTCCTCGGCGACGGCGGCCTCGTCGTAGAACCGCCGGGGCAGGGCCGGCTTGGCGTGGCCGCGGGCTGCCCGCACCGGATCGGGCTTCTCACCGTCGCTCGGCTGCCCGAGCCAGTCTGTCGTCTGATCGCTCATGGAGGCGAGATAGGCGCTTCCGGCCCCGCGCGCGAGCCTCTCGCGATCAGGCGCCCGTCGCGAGCCCCTCCAGAAGCAGCGCCTCCAGCGCCGCGGCGCTCGGGACCACCGTCACGGCCCCGGCCCCGTAGAGCGCGTCCGGAGGATGGTAGCCCCAGGCGACCCCGATCGCGGTGGCGCCGGCCGCCACGCCCATGGCGATGTCGAAGGTGGTGTCGCCGACCATCACGGTGGCCTCGGGCTCGCAGCCGGCCTCGCGGATCGCCTGCTGCAGCATGGTCGGATCCGGCTTCGACGGCGCGTCGTCGGCGCTCTGGGTGGTGGCGAACCAGCCCGCCCAGCCGTGATGCGCGATCAGCCGGTCGACACCGCGCCGCGACTTCCCGGTGGCGAGGCCGATCAGCACGTCGGAGCGCCCGCGCAGCCGGGTGAGCAGGTCGGCCATGCCGGGGAACAGGGGCTCCTCGTGCGCGGGGTCGAGCCGCAGGCGGTTGTAGGCCTGCTTGTAGCTCTCCGAGAGTTCCGCGACCGGGCCGTCCTCGCCGACCAGGCGCCGGAACGCCTGCGGCAGCGACAGGCCGACCACCGACAGGGCCTCCCGCCGCCCCGGTGCCGGCAGACCGTTCTCCGCGAAAGCCACCTCCTGGGCCGCCACGATCAGGTGCTGGCTGTCGACGAGGGTGCCGTCGACGTCGAAGACGACGAGCCTCATCGCGGCCGACGTGCCGAGAGCCGCCCCGACGGCGCGGGTGGGTAGATCCTGGTCTCCGTCACGGCTTCCGGCCCGGCTGTGCCGGCGCGGCCGCGGCGGGCTGCCCGCCGGGGACGCGGGTCCGCTCGTAGCCGAGCCGGCAGCGGATCAGGAAGCGCCGGCGCTTGCCGCCGCGCAACCCGCGCTGGTGCGAGGCGCGGTTGCAGGCCGCGTAGGAGCGCCGCCGGCGCTCCGCGCGGGCATTGTTGGCCGTCCGCGGGGCGGCCTGCGCGGGCGCCGCGCCCGGTGCGGGCGAGGCGGCCGGATGCGGGGCCGCCGTCTCGGGCGGGTGAGTGCCGTTCGCCGCCGGCGCCGCCTTGGTCGTCTCGCCCGGTGCGGCATGCGCGATCGGCCCGGTGAGGCACAGGGCGGCGAGGCAGGCCAGCATCGCGAGCTTCATGTGTCAGGGTCTCGAACCGCCGGGAAAACGCCCCGCGGCGGATCGGCGGGGCGCGGGGCAGCATATGAGGCGGCGCGGCCGGTTGCCAAGGCATGCGTCACGCGGGACCTCCGGATCGCGCCCCGGTTTCACAAACATGCCGCGGCGCGGCAGGGCGCGCGGGACGGTTATTGCGGTGACGAAAAAGGTGATCCGGTGATGAACCTCGTCCTGCTGCCCGGCTTCATGACCGATACCGACCTCTGGTCGGACATCGTCGCGCGTCTCGCCGAGGTCGGCCCGATCGCGCACGGCGACCTCGCGCGGGACGCCGCCATCGCCGACATGGCGCGCCGCGTCGCCGCGGAGGCGCCCGCGCGCTTCGGGCTCGTCGGCTTCTCCATGGGCGGCTACGTCGCCCGGGCGGTCGCCCGGCTCGTGCCGGACCGGGTGGAGGCGCTCGTCCTCGTCGCCACCTCGTCGCGCGCCGACACGCTCGCCCAGGCGCGCCGGAAGGCCGCCGCCGTCGCCCATATCCGCCAGCAGGGCTACCGGGGCCTCAGCCGCGCGGCGATCGTCCAGTCGGTGCACCCGGACCGGGCCGGCGACGGCGCGCTCCTGACACGGATCCGGCAGATGGGCGACCGGCTCGGCGGGGAGGTCTTCCTGCGCCAGGCCGGGCAGGCGCGGGACTCCGACCGCGACCGCCTCGGCGCGATCGGATGCCCGACCCTGGTCGTGGCGGCGGCCCAGGACGCCCTGCGGAGCCTCGACGAGGCGCGGGAGCTCCGGGACGGCATCCCGGGCGCGACCCTGACGGTGATCGACGGGTCGGGCCACATGCTGCCGCTCGAAGCCCCCGACGCCCTGGCGGACGCGATCGTGCCCTGGCTGCGGGCTCAGGCCTCCGGGGCTTCGACGATCGGGTCGTAGCGGGCGGCGTCGAAGCCCAGGAGGTTCCAGCTCTGGGCCATGTGGGGCGGGAGCGGCGCGCTCACGTCGACCGGCTTGCCGGTGCGCGGATGCGGGATGACGATCCGCCGGGCGAGCAGGTGGAGGCGGTTCTGGATGCCGCCCGGCAGCTCCCAGTTCTCCACCGAGAAGTATTTCGGGTCGCCCACGATCGGGTGGCCGATATGGGCCGCGTGGGCGCGCAGCTGGTGCGTGCGGCCGGTGACCGGCTTGAACGACAGCCAGGACAGCTTCTGGGCGGCCTGATCGACCATCGCGTAGTAGGTCAGCGCGTGGCTCGCACCCTCGTCGCCGTGCTTGGCGACCCGCATCCGCGCGTCGGCGTCCGTGGGTTCCTCCTTGGCGAGGTAGGTCGAGACGCGCCCCTGCCGCACCCGGGGAACGCCCGCGGTGAGCGCCCAGTAGATCTTCCGCGCCGCCCGGGACCGGAAGCTCTTAGCCAGCGTCGCGGCGGCGAGCCGGGTCTTGGCGATGATCAGGCAGCCGGCCGTATCCTTGTCCAGCCGGTGGACGAGGCGCGGCTTCTGGCCGTCCGGACCCGTGAGGGCGGCGAGCAGGCCGTCCACGTGGCGGACCGTCCCCGAACCGCCCTGGACCGCGAGGCCGAAGGGCTTGTTGAGGATCATCATGTCGGCGTCCTCGTAGAGGATCAGCGACCGGATGAACGCCGCGTCGTCCTGCTCGCGGGCGGCGCTGCGCGGCCGCTCGGTAGGCTGGTCCAGGCGCAGCGGCGGCACGCGCACGCTCATGCCCGGCTCCAGCCGGTCGTTCGGCTTGGCGCGCTTGCCGTCGACCCGCAATTCGCCCTTGCGCACGATGGTCTGCACGCGGGTGAAGGGCAGGAGCGGGAAGCGGGCGGTGAGGAAGCGGTCGATCCGCATCCCGGCCTCGTCCGGCTCGACCGTCAGGGTCTGCACGCCGGAGGCGAGGGTCGCGGAGGCGGCGGCGCGCTGCTCGCGCCGGGTCGGACCGGGCGCGGGGGCGGCGGCAAGGGCGGGGGAGGGGGCCGCCGAGCGCCTGGCCGGAGGCCGGCTGCCGGGCTTGGCCGCGGCGGCGTCCCGCGGTGCGTCGTCGCGCGGTGCGGCGGCGTCGCGGCGCGGCTTCGGGGGCCGGGCCGGCGCGGAGACCGCAGCGCCCTGCGATCCCCAGGGATCGCGGGTGCCGGCATCCTCGCCGCGGTTGCGGGCCGCGCGCTCGGCGGCGTCGCGGGCGCTGGTGCGCGGGCCCGTGCGGGCGCGGCCGTCGGCCTGGGCCTTGCCGCCCCTGAACTTGCCCGCATCGAACTTGCCGGCCTGGGGCTTGCGCCCCTTCGGCCCGCCGCTTCTGGGAGGTCGTGTCGTCATGCTTCCGCCGGCACCCGTCTTCGCGTCGGACGGAGCGTCCGGGCGCGTGGGCCGCGGCGTCGCGGACGTCCGGACCGATGGGATTGCCCGGCTGTAGCATCGCCCGCGCCGAGCGGCAAAGGCGGTGGGCCGGCTCGGTCCGTCAGGGCTCCGCGTCCCACGCGTCGCGGAGCCGGGCCTTCAGGCCTGCGGGGAAGAGATCCGGACCGCCCGGGACGTCGAGCCCGTCCAGATCGCACCACCGGGCCACGCAGGCGGTGCCGGAATCCTCGTGGAAGACGAAGCGCTCCGGCCCGTCGAACAGCCCCGGCGGCAGGGCGACGGGGAACAGGAACAGCACCTCGTGCCCGACCTGCCCCTCGTGCGTGAAGATGTTCTCCATGACGCGGGGGCCGCCGAGCACCGAGACGGTGACGCCGAGTTCCTCCCGGAACTCCCGGATCAGGGCGTCCTCGACCCGCTCGCCGAAGGCGACGCTGCCGCCGAGGGGCCGGACGCCTTTCAGGCGCCCGTCATCCGCGCGGACCTCCGCCACGAGCAGGCTGTTGCCGCGCCGGGGCAGGCCCAGCGCCTTCACGCGAATCTCCGCAGGGGGCCGCCAGACCGTCATCCCGCACCGGCTAGCCCGTCGTCGGCGAGGCCGCAACGGCTCGGTGCCCCGCGCGCCGATCCACGGCAACAACCGGACACACGGTTGACGCCCGGGCCCGCTACGGCCAAGCTGTGCTCGACGGTTCCCCTCGGGGATCAAAAGGGAACGCGGTGAGGGGTTCGCCCCGAAGCCGCGGCTGCCCCCGCAACTGTGAGCGGCGAGCCCTTCACCACCACGTCACTGGGTCACCCCGGGAAGACGGTGCGAGGGCGGCGACCCGCGAGCCAGGAGACCTGCCGTCAGCCGTGGTCACACGCGAAACGCGCCGGGCGGGGTGTCCTGGCGGGTGTCGAGGCGCCGCCAGTCCCGAGGGGAGGCGGTCGCCGAGGCCTCGTTCGCGGTGACGTGCCACAGCAAGCGCGCCCGCGACGCCGTTTCCCATGCCCGTCTCCGCCGCCTCGAGACCCTCGAGCCCTGTCCCGGGACGCCGTCGCGCGCCCGCACAGGCTGAGCCATCCGGACGGCCGATGCGTTGTAATGTTATTACAATGCGTGTACGACGCGGGGGCCGGCGCGCGCCGTGCACGGACCGCTTCTCCCATGTCATTCTCGACCTATCGCTCCCGCCTCGGCGGGCGGGCCCCGCTCTGCGGCGTTCTCCTCGCGCTCCTCGCCGGCCCGACCGCCGCCCAGGAGGCGGTCACCCTGGATGAGCTGTCCGTCGCGGGCGCGGGCGGCGACCCGAGCCGCCTCCCGCCGAACGGCCTCAACCTGCGCACGCCCGACCGGACCGCGAGTCGCCTCGGCCTGACGCCGCTGGAGACGCCGGCCAGCCTCGACATCGTGTCGGGCGAGACCGCGCGGCTCCGCGGACAGGATACGATCGCCGAGGCCGTGACCCAGGACGCGACCGGCATCACCACCATCGCGGCGCCCGGCAACGGCAACGGCGCGTTCACGTCCCGCGGCTTCGCCGGGCCGAACTCGATCCAGCAGCTCTACGACGGCACGCGCTTCTACGTCGGCGCCAACACCGTGACCTTCCCGTTCGACACGTGGAACGTCGAGCGGATCGAGGTGCTGCGCGGGCCGTCCTCGGTGCTCTACGGCGACGGCGCCATCGGCGGCGTCATCAACGTGGTGCCCAAGAAGCCGGTCTTCGTGCCGGTCAACGCCGCCCGCGCGGTCATCGGCACCGACGGGGTCGCGCGCCTCGCCCTCGATTCCGGCGGCCCGCTGGGCCAGGCGGAGTACGGCGACACCTTCGCGTACCGCCTCAACGTCAGCGGCAACCGCGCCGACGGCTGGATCCGGCCGGAGGGCGATTTCCGCAACCTCGCGGTCTCCGCCGCCCTGCTGTTCCGGCCGAGCGCCGACCTCGCGTTCACGCTGAGCCACGATCTCGGCTACCAGGAGCCCGCCCGCTACTGGGGCACGCCGCTCGTCGCGGGACGGATCCCGGACCTCATACGGTTCAACAACTACAACGTCCGCGACGCGAAGATCACCTGGGCCGACAACTGGACCCAGCTCAAGACCGAGTGGTCCCCCTCGGCCGACATCACGATCCGCAACACCGCTTACCGGCTCACCAGCCGGCGCCACTGGCTCGACGTCGAGCAGTACAGCTACAACCGCGGCACCGGGCTCGTGGACCGGGGCGACTACCTGGAGATCTACCACAGCCAGGAGCAGGTCGGAGACCGCCTCGACGCGACGTTCCGCGGGAGCCTGTTCGGGCTGCCGAACCAGTTCGTGGCCGGGTTCGACGTGAACCACATCGATTTCCGCCACACCAACAACTTCTACTTCGACCAGACCACCAGCGTGCCGCTCACCGGCTACGATCCGGGCCTGTTCCCGCAGAACGGGCGGGCCCGTCCGGCCTACGCCACGCAGACGAGCCAGGCCTCGGTCTTCGCCGAGGACCGGCTGATCCTGTCGGACAAGCTCTCGTTCCTCACCGGCGTGCGCCTCGACGTGCCGACGCTCAATCGGGAAGACCTGCAGACGGGATCGCGGTTCGAGAGGACCTACCGGGCGCTCGGCTACCGGTTCGGCCTCGTCTACAACCCGACGCCGGACAGCGCGCTCTACGCCCAGTACAGCTTCGCCACCGACCCGGTGAACAGCCTGATCACGCTGTCGCAGTCGCTGGCCGGCTTCAAGCTCGCGACCGGCGATCAGGTCGAGATCGGCGCCAAGGGTCTGGCCTTCGACGGCGCCCTGGAATGGACCGTCGCGGGCTACCGGATCGTCAAGGACAACCTGATCTCGGCGATCCCCGGACAGCCGACGCTCTCGACGCAGGTCGGGAGCCAGTCCTCGCAGGGTTTCGAGCTGGCGCTCGGCTGGCGCTTCGCGCCGGGCTGGCGCCTCGACGGCAACCTCGCGCTCCTGCACGCGCAGTACGACCGGTTCGACCAGACGGTGAACGGCGCCACGGTCTCGTATGCCGGCAACCAGCCGATCGACGTGCCGGAGCGCGTGGCCAACCTCTGGCTGACCTGGGACGTCACCCGCGACTGGACCGCGCGGGTCGGGCTGCAGAACGTCGGGCAGGTCTACAGCGACTTCGGCAACACGGCGCGGCGCCCGGCCTACAACCTCGTCAACGCGGTCCTGGACCATCAGGTGACGGCGGATTCGCGCCTGTCCGTGCGGGTCTACAACCTGTTCGACAAGGTCTACGCGATCTCGGGCAACGCGGTGAACGGGGTCGGCACCAACTGGCTGCTCGGGCGCCCGCGCTCGGTCGAGGTCGCCTACACGGTGACGTGGTGAGCCGGCCGCGGCGGTTCGGCAAGGCGGGACGGCGCTGGCTGCTCCTGTTCCACCGCTGGGCCGGGATCGTCGCGGGGCTGTTCTTCGCCCTGTGGATCGGATCCGGGCTGGTGATGCTCTACGTGCCGTTCCCGGCACTCACCGGGGCCGAGCGGCTGTCACGGCTCGCCCCGATCGCCTGGGATCAGGTCACGGTCGCGCCCGAGGCGGCGCTGCGGGCCGGCGGGCTCGGCGGCGCGCCGGCCGCCTTCGCGTTGGAGATGCGGGGCGGCGAGGCGGTCTACCGGATCGCCGACCGCGACGGCGCCCGGGCCACGGTCTCGGCGCGGACCGGTGCGCGGCTCGGCCCGGTGACGCCCGAAGACGCGCTGCGTCTCGCGACCGACGGGATCCCGGACGGGGCTCCGGATGCTCGGGTCGCGCCGGTCGAGCGCGACCAGTGGACCGTCACGGCCCGGTACGACCCGCTCCGCCCCTTCCTGAAGGTCGCCCTCGGGAACCCGGCAGGGACCGAGCTCTACGTCTCGCAGGTCACCGGCGCGATCGCCCTCGACACGACCCGGTCCGAGCGGGCGTGGAACTGGGTCGGCGCCGTGGTGCACTGGATCTACCTCACGCCGCTGCGCGCCCGGGCCGAGCTGTGGCGGACGGTCCTGCTGTGGCTGTCGGGCTTCGCCGCCCTGGGCGCGCTGAGCGGGCTGGCGATCGGGATCTGGCGCCTGCGACTCCGGCGGCGCTACGCGGGCGGGGCGGTCACGCCCTATCGCGGGCTCGCCCGCTTCCACCACCTGTTCGGCCTCGCCGGCGGGATCGGGCTCAGCACCTTCATCCTCAGCGGCTGGATCTCGATGAACCCGAACCGCTGGTTCTCGTCGACCGCGGCGCCCGCCGCCATCCGCGCCGCCTACGCCGGACAGCCGCCGGCCCTCGGCCTCGCCGCCGAGGCTCTCAGCGGCTTCGCCGGACCCGGGACTCGGGTGCTGCGCTTCGTTGCCATCGGCGGCTCGTGGTGGATCGTCGCCGACGGCCCGGCCGGCGTCCCGGCGCGCCGCGCGGATGACGGCGCGGCCCTCGACGCGGCCGCGATCGCGCGGGCCGCCGGCCCGGCGCTGCCCGGCGGCTTGCGGGCGGTCGCGGACCTGAGCGCCTACGATCTCTACTGGTACCCGCACGGGTCCGATCCGCGCCCGCTGCCGGTGCTGCGCCTGCGGTTCGGCGACCCGGACGCCACCTGGCTGCACGTCGATCCCCGGGACGGGAGCATCCTCCAGCGCCTGGACCGCTCGGGCCGGATCAACCGTTGGCTGTTCGACGCCGCGCACCGCCTCGACCTGCCCGGGCTCACCGGCAGCCGCCCGCTCCACGACGCGGCGCAGTGGCTCCTGAACCTCCCGGCGGCCGGCATCGCCCTGACGGGGCTAGTCGCGGGCTCGCGCAGGCTGCGCCGGACCCTCTCGGCATAGGACCTTCGATGACCGACGCGGCGCTCAGAACCGCGCCGTCAGGAACAGGCGCACGTTCCGTCCCGGCAGCAGGATCTCGTCCTTCTTGAACGAGGTCGAATTGCGGATGTCGTCGTTCAGCAGGTTGCGGCCCTGGACGCCGAGGGTGATCGCGCTCGCCCCGTAGACCGCGGGATCGACGGCCTTGGTGTAGCTCAGCTCGGCGCGCAGGTCGTCGTAGCCGGGGGTCGGCGTCTCGTACACGGCCGTGGCGTCGTGGCTGAAGGCGTGGAGCAGGTTCACCCGCGCGAACCACCCGTCGGCCCGCAGGTAGACGCCGCCGCCGAGCCGGTAGGGCGGGATGCGCGGCACGTTGGTGCCGTTGTCGAACTGGGCGCGGACGAAGTCGAACTGCGCCTCGACGCCGGCGAAGCCGTTGCCCACCGGCACGAGGTCGTACTGGCCGATGATCTCGGCGCCGTAGAAGGTCGCGTTCTGCTGCTGGTAGACGATCTGCCGGTTGTCGGTGCCGGTGCCGCAGGACGCGAAGTCGTCGTCGCAGGTCAGGCCTGTGTAGTTGCGGTAGATGAAGCCGGTGTAGCGGGTGAAGTAGCCGGTGGCGTCGAGGCGGAACGGCCCCTCGGCCCGCCGGATGCTGGCCTCGATGGTCCGGGCGCGCTCCTTCTTGAGGTTCGGGTTGCCGATCTCGAAGGTCGCGGTGGCGTCGTGCGGGCCCTGCGAGAACAGCTCGTAGCCCGTGGGCCCGCGCTCGACGTAGGAGCCGGTGAGGCTCGCCACGAAGCCGTAGGGCAGGTCCTGCAGGGCGCCGATGCTGGCGCTCTTCGGGGCGAAGCGCCGGGTCCGCGCGTACTGGAACGGCTCCTGCCCGTCGATCGGCACGTAGTCGGCGGGGAACTGCGCCGCCGTGCTCGACAGCCGGTCGACCTCGTAGCGCCCGGCCGCCTGCAGCCGCGTGCCCGGCTGCAGCTCCAGCTCCTCGAACAGGTAGACCGCGTTCGCGCGGGATTCCGTCTTCGGCAGGAACGATTCGAGCTGCGTGTTGATCACGCGCCGATCCGACTGGAAGCCGAGCGCGCCCGTGAGCTTGCCGAACTCGGTGAAGACCGGGACGTGCTGGAGCTCCAAGCGGCCCTCGGCCTCGCGGTTCTTGAAGATCGCCTGGACGCCCTCGATCCCGTCGTCGCCGATCCCGACCTCGTTGTGGCGGTAGACCGAGTAGCCCGCCCAGTAGCGGATCACCTCGAAGGGTCCGTCGAGCGGGCGGTACTCGCCCCGCGACAGGACGCGGTCCTGGTTGGGGGTCAGGCGGGTCCGGTCCTGCTCGGCAACGCCGCCGGGGATCGCGTAGACCGCGTCGTAGTGGCTGAAGGAGATGCCCACGAACCCGCGGTCGCCGATCGCCGAGATGCCGACCGCGCCGCCCTGCGACTCGTTGTAGGAATTGCGCTGGATCCCGCCGGGGATCGCGTAGCTGTCGTTCGCGGTCTTGAAGCCGTCGGCATGGACCGCGATGCCGTCGCCGCCGGCATCCACCGTGGCGGCACCGAGCCGGCCGTTATCCACGCTGGAGAAGCCGCTGGTGACCTGGCCCTGCACCCCGTTCGCCGGGATGAAGGTCGGCACCCGGTTGTTGTCGGCCGAGACGACGCCGCCGATGGCCCCCGAGCCGTAGCGCAGGGTCGCGGGGCCGCGGATCACCTCGATCCGGTCGGCGACCAGCGGGTTGACCGGCACGGCGTGGTCCTCGCCGAGGTCGGACACGCCGCCGTTGACGATGCCGTTCTCCTGGATCCGCACCCGGGCATTGTCGAGGCCGCGGATGATCGGCCGGGACGCCGCCCCCGGCGCGTAGGTCGTGCCCGAGATGCCCGGCCTGTCGAACAGGGCGTCGCCCAGGGTCCGGGGCTGATCGCGCGCGATCTGATCCTGGGTCACCACCGTCACCGGTGAGAACGTGTTGGTCGCCACCGGAAGGACGCCGATCGGCACCGCCGCGTCCGCCGCGACCGCGCCGCGCGACGGCTGGATCGGGCTCGGACTGGTGACGCTGATCTCGTCGAGGGCGACGGCCTGCTGCGCCCGCAAGGCGGACGGTGTCAGGAGGCCGGCGCAGACAGTCGAGGACAGGACCGTGCTGGCGAGGAAGCCGAAGCGGCGCGAGGGAGGCATCGAGACTCACACAGTGTTATATCGTTTCATTGTTGCGGCGCGTCGCCCGGGTGCAAGCGTTAATCCCGCGCGCGCCGGACACGGTCGAGAAACGTTACATCGTTGCAACAGCCGCTCGTTCCGTGCGGCAGGTCGGCCCCTTAACCCAGGTTGACTATGAAATGTTATAACGTTTTGATAGCGTCATGACCCAGCGCGATACCCGCCTTCCCGTCACCGTTCTGTCCGGCTTCCTCGGAGCCGGGAAGACGACGCTCCTCAATCACGTGCTCAACAATCGCGACGGCCGCCGCGTCGCGGTGATCGTCAACGACATGAGCGAGGTGAACATCGATGCCGACCTGGTCCGCGCCGGAGGCGCCGACCTGTCCCGGACCGACGAGACCCTGGTCGAGATGACCAACGGCTGCATCTGCTGCACCCTGCGCGACGACCTGCTCGCCGAGGTCCGGCGGCTGTCGGAGACGGGGCGGTTCGACTACCTGCTGATCGAGGGGACCGGCATCGCCGAGCCGCTGCCGATCGCCTCGACCTTCTCGTTCCGGGATGAGGCCGGCCGCTCCCTCGCGGATCTCGCCCGGCTCGACACGATGGTCACGGTGGTCGACGCGGTGAACCTGCTCAAGGATTACGGCTCGGCCGCCTTCCTGCGCGAGCGCGGCGAGACGGCCGGCGCCGAGGACACGCGCACGCTCGTGGACCTGCTCGTGGAGCAGATCGAGTTCGCCGACGTGGTGGTGATCAACAAGGCGCGCGACGTGTCGGCCGAGCATCTCGCGCTGGTGCGCTCCGTCGTGCGCGGCCTGAACGCCGATGCCCGCATCCTCGAGACCGACCACGGGCGCGCGCCGCTCGCCGATATCCTCGACACCGGCCTGTTCGACGAGGACAGGGCCCAGCAGCACCCGCTCTGGTTCAAGGAACTCTACGGCGCCCACGAGCACGTGCCGGAGACGGAGGAGTACGGCATCGCCTCCTTCGTCTACCGGGCCCGGCGGCCCTTCGACCCGGAGCGCTTCAACGCCTTCGTCAACGCCACCTGGCCGGGCCTGATCCGCGCGAAGGGCCACTTCTGGCTCGCGACCCGGCCCGACTGGGTGGGCGAGTTCTCCCTGGCGGGCGCCGTGGCCCGGGTCTCGGCGATGGGGTTCTGGTGGTCGGCCGTGCCGCGGCGGCGCTGGCCGGAGGCGCCCGAGTTCCGGACGCGGCTCCAGGACGTCTGGAGCGAGGTCTGGGGCGACCGGCGCCAGGAACTGGTGTTCATCGGCGCCGGCATGGACGCGGCGGCCCTCACGGCGGCGCTGGACGCCTGCCTGATCGAGACCGGTGCGGACCGGGAGCCGTTCGATCCCGCGCCCTATCGCGGCCTGCCGGACCCGTTCCCGGCGTGGCGCCGCGCGGCCTGAGGCCGGCGGTCAGGTCGCCAGCGCCTCGGCCTCGTCCTCGGCTTCGATCTCGGCGTCTGCCTCGGTCGTCTGACCGGAGGCGCCGGCCGCCTCGGCGAGGCCGCGGGCCGCCTTCCGCAGAAGCTTCCGGAGCCGGCGGCGATCGGTCTTGTCGAGGTGGTCGAGCAGCTCGGCCTCGACCTCCTCCTGGATCCGCTCGATGGCCTCGGCCTTGGCCATGCCGGCCTCCGTGAGCTGGACCCGGACCACGCGGCCGTCGCCCGATTCGGCCCGGCGCTCGACGATGCCGAGGGCGGCGAGCCGCGTGACGGTCTTGGAGGCGGTGGGCGGTCGGACGCGCAGCAGGGCGGCGAGATCGCCCATCGTCATCGTGCCGGCCGCGGCCAGCGCCTGCACCACCTGTTCCTGGCCGGCGAACAGGCCGAGCTTGGCCAAGCGGTCGCCGGTCCGCGCCCGGTGCAGGCGCGCCGCCTGGACCAGGGCCCAGCCGACGCTGCGCACGCCGGGTGGCCTCAGCTTCTTCGACGGGAGGCCGAGCACGGCGGCCGCCTCGTCCCGATGATCGCGCTTCTGCTTGTCGCCCACCGGAGCGCCCGAATTAGTGCCGGCGGCCGCCGGACGATCCTGAATCTGCACCGTCCACCCCCATCAAGCGGCCGCCCAGGTCCCTGTGGCGACGACCGGTGACGGTGGGATGACGGGGCCGGCGCGGAGGTCCGCTCAGCAGTGCATGAGACGCTGGAGACGGTCCAGGATGTCCTCGCCGGTGCAGGGCCGGGCGATGAACTCGGCGTGCTTGGGCATGCGGGCCGGGTCGGGGGCCGCGCGCCCGGACACGATCAGGATCGGCAATTGCGGCCGCGCCTCGGCCACGGAACTCGCGAGGTCGAAGCCGTCGGTCTTTCCCGAGAGCTGCACGTCCGTGACCAGCCCGCAGATGTCCGGGCGCGCCTGCAGGATGCTGAGCGCCCGCTCGGCCGAGGCGCACTGGACGGTGTCGTAGCCGCCTTCCTCCAGCACGTCGCCGAGGTCCATGATGGTCAGCGCCTCGTCCTCGACGAGGAGGATTACCGGCCGGTCGCCGCTCGAACCCGTCTGCTCGCTCGCCACTGTGTACTCCCTTCGGCAGCGCCCGGCCGCGCGGGCCGCCGCACGCATCTCCAGCCGTAGGCCCAACGGCAGAAACGGTCCCGGGTTGCAGGCCGGCGCCAGGGCCGGTCACGGGAATGTGGAACGCGCGGGCGTCATGTCGATCCCGGCGCCAGCTCGGTCACCACCCCGGCGACGGCCTCGATCAGCCGGTCGAGATCCACCGCGTCGATCGTGAGGGCGGGGGTGAGGTAGACGATGTCGCCGAACGGCCGCACCCAGACGCCGCGGGCGAGCAGCTCCGCCTTCAGGACGGCCAGGTCGGGCGCCCGCGCGAACTGCACCGCCCCGATGGCCCCGAGGACGCGGACATCCGCCACGCCGGGCACGCGCCGCAGCGGCGCCAGCCCCGCGGCGAGGCGCTCCGCGATGGCGCGGGCCTGGCTCAGGCGCGGCTCGGTCTCGAACAGGTCGAGGCTGGCGTTGGCCGCCGCGCAGGCGAGGGGATTGGCCATGAAGGTCGGGCCGTGCATCAGCGCCGCCGCCGGATCCTCGGACCAGAACGCCGCGAACACCTCCGTGCGGGCGACCGTGGCGGCCAGCGCCATCGTGCCGCCCGTGAGCGCCTTCGACAGGCACAGGATGTCGGGCACGATCCCCGCCTGCTCGCAGGCGAACAGGGTGCCGGTGCGCCCGAAGCCGGTGAAGATCTCGTCGGCGATCAGCGGCAGGCCGTGGCGGCGCGCCAGCCCGGCGATCGTCGCGAGCACCTCCGGCGGGTGGGTCCGCATCCCGCCGGCCCCCTGCACCAGCGGCTCGACGATCACCGCCGCCAGGGTGTCGCGATAAGCCGCCAGGGCGGCGTCGAGCGCCGCGGTCTCGGCCGCGCCCCGCGGCAGGTCGCAGAAGATCTGGCTCGGCAGGTAGGCTCCGAACCGGCGGTGCATGCCCTCCTCGGGGTCGCAGACGGACATCGCCCCCATCGTGTCGCCGTGGTAGCCGCCGCGGAACGCGAGGACCTTCGTCCGACCGCTCACCCCGCGGTTGATCCACATCTGCGCCGCCATCTTGAGCGCGACCTCCACGGCGACCGAGCCCGAATCGCTGAGGAAGACGTGGTCGAGATCGCCCGGCAGCAGGGCGGCGAGCCGCCGGGCCAGTGCCTCCGCCGGCGCGTGGGTGAGGCCGCCGAACATCACGTGGGGCATGCGCGCGAGCTGCTCGGCCACCGCGCCCGCTATGTGCGGGTGATTGTAGCCGTGCACGGCGGTCCACCAGGAAGCGATGCCGTCCACGAGCTCGCGACCGTCGGCGAGGCGGATGCGGGTGCCGTGGGTCGCGACCGCCTCCAGGGGCGCCGCCGCGTGTCGCATCTGGGTGTAGGGCCGCCAGAGATGGCCTGCGGGCGTCGCGAGGGTCATGCCTCCGGCATGGGGGCGCCTCGGACGAGGGTCAAGGGTCCGGCACCCGCCGCTTGACTTTGCCGGCGCGGCACCGCCCATCCCCGTCCCCATGGACAGCCTCGACGCCTTCGCCACCGGGAAACTCGACGCCCTCGAGGCGGGCAGCCTGCGCCGCAAGCTGGTGCCGACGGAGCGCGGCTCCGGCGCCGCGGCGGCGCGGCGGGGGCGGGCGCTCGTCTCCTTCTCGTGCAACGATTACCTCGGCCTCTCGCACCACCCGCGGGTGATCGCGGCGGCTCAGGCGGCCGCGGCGTCCCACGGCGCGGGGGCGGGCGGGTCGCGGCTCGTGACCGGCGACCACCCCTATCTCGGCGCGCTGGAGGACGGCTTGGCGCGCCACAAGGGCGCGGAGGCCGCCCTGGTCTTCGGCAGCGGCTACCTCGCCAATCTCGGCATCACCCCGGCGCTCGCCGGGCGGGGCGACCTCGTCCTGCTGGACGAGCTGTCCCACGCCTGCATGTGGGCCGGCGCGCGGCTCTCGGGCGCCCAGGTCATGACCTTCCGCCACAACGATCCCGGCGACCTCGCGGCGCGGCTCGCCGAGCACCGGCCCCACCACGGCCGCGCCCTCGTGCTCACCGAGCGGGTGTTCAGCATGGACGGCGACCGGGCGCCGCTCGGCGACATCCTGGGCATCGCCGAATCCTACGACGCCTGGACGCTGGTGGACGATGCCCACGGCATCGGCGTGGTCGAGGACGGACCGCGGGCGCCCCTGGAGATGGGCACCCTGTCGAAGGCGCTCGGCTCGTACGGCGGCTATCTCTGCGCCTCGCGCCCGGTCGTCGACCTGATGACGAGCCGCGCCCGCAGCTTCGTCTACACCACCGGCCTGCCCCCGGCCTCCGCCGCCGCCGCCCTGGAGGCGCTGGCGATCCTGGAGGCGGAGCCCGAGCGCCGGGCCCGGCCGCTCGCCCTGGCCCGGCGCTTCACCGCCCGTCTGGGCCTCCCGGAGGCCGAGAGCGCGGTCGTGCCGGTCCTGGTGGGCGAGGCGCAGGCGGCGCTCGACATCTCGGCCGCGCTGGAGGCCGCCGGCTTCCTGGTGGTGGCGATCCGCCCGCCGACCGTGCCGGCCGGGACCGCGCGGCTGCGGGTGGCCTTCTCGGCCGCCCACGACGAGGCCCAGGTCGACGCCCTGGCGGAGGCGGTGGCCGCCCTCACCGGGCGCGCCTGAGAGCCGCTTCCCGTCCGCGCGGCGCGCACCTATACCGAGGCCCTGACGGAGCCGGAGCGCTCCGGCCGGCCCGCCGCCGAGAAGCGGGACGGCCCCGGGATCGAGAGGACGACGCCATGGACGCCACCGCGCTGCGAGCCCTCCAGGCTCCGATCAAGGACAAGTACCGCACCGCGCCGGACGCGGCGGTCATCACCTTGAAGGCCAGGGGCACGCTGGACGACACCAAGATCGCCTGCAAGGTCGAGACGGGCCGCGCCATCGCGGAGGCTGGGCTGCATCCGGCCACGGGCGGCTCGGGCGCGGAGCTCTGCTCGGGCGACATGCTGCTGGAAGCGCTCGTCGCCTGCGCGGGCGTGACGCTCAAGGCGGTGGCGACCGCCCTCGAGATCCCGCTGCGCGCCGGCACGGTCAGCGCCGAGGGCGACCTCGATTTCCGCGGCACCCTCGGGGTCGACAAGGAGGCGCCGGTGGGCTTACGCAGCATCCGCCTGTTCTTCGAACTCGACACCGACGCGCCGGAGGACAAGCTCGCGCAGCTCCTGAAGCTGACCGAGCGCTACTGCGTGGTCTTCCAGACCCTCAACCACAAGCCGGAACTGTCGGTCGCTGCGACGACGGCCTGACGGGGGTCACCATGGCGGGCGGCGTCACCCAGGCCGAGTACTGGAACGGCGAGGTCGGCACGCGCTGGGCGCGCAATCAGGCCGTCCTCGACGCGATGTTCGTGCCGCTGACGGAGGCGCTCTTCGCCCGCGCGCGGCTCGCCGCCGGAGAGACGGTGCTCGACATCGGCTGCGGCGCGGGGGCCACGACCCTGGAGGCCGCGCGCCGGGTCGGACCCGGCGGCGGCGTGACCGGCGCCGACATCTCGGCGCCGCTCCTCGCCGTGGGGCGGGACCGCGCCGGGGCGGAGCCGCCCGGGGCCGCCCCGATCCGCTTCGTCGAGGCCGATGTCGAGACGGCCGATCTCGGCCGGTACGACCGGATCGTGTCGCGGTTCGGCGTGATGTTCTTCGCGGATTCCGCCCGCGCCTTCGCCAACGTGCGCCGGATGCTCGGGCCGGGGGGCCGGATGACCTTCCTGTGCTGGCGGGCCCTGTCCGAGAACCCGTGGGTGGGCGTGCCGCGCGACGCGGTGCTGCCGCTCCTCCCGGAAGTGCCGCCACCGCCGCAGCCCGACACGCCGGGGCCGTTCCGCTTCGCCGAGGCCGACCCGCTCGTCGCGCTCCTGCGCGGTGCCGGGTTCGACGCCGTGACCTGCGACGCCCTCGACCGCGACATCGTCGTCGGGGAGGGCGAGACCGACGCGGCGGCGGCCGCGGCGGCCACCCACGTCTCCCTGAACCTCGGCCCGAGCTCCCACCTCGTGCGCGAGGCCGCACCGGATCTCAGAGGGCGCGCCGAGGCGGCCGTGGCGGAGGCCCTCGCGCGGCACGCGTCGGGCGGCGCCGTGCGCCTGCGCGCCGCGTGCTGGCTCGTGCAGGCGGGCTGAGCCGGCGTCCCGCGCCGCCGGGCGGGCGGCGCGTCCTCTCAGAGCCCGAGGGCGCCGCCGTCCGAGCGCGGGTCGTGGGTCGCCTCGATCCGACCGTTCCGGGGATGGCGGACCAGCATGCCCGCGTGCCCGAGCGAGTCGATGTAGGGGCCGCCGAGCTCCTCGATCTCGTGGCCGAGGCGGCCGAGGGCCGCGATGCAGGCCGGATCGAACCGGTCCTCCACCTTCACGCTGAGCGAGGGCGCCCCCCAGGTGCGCCCGTAGAGCAGGCGCGGCGCGTCGACGGCATCCGCCACCGACAGCCCGTAATCGGCGTAGCGGGTGAAGATCTGGGCCTGGAACTGCGGCTGCCCGTCGCCGCCCATGCTGCCGTAGCTCATCACCCGCCCGTCGTCGAAGGCGGCGAGCGCGGGGATCAGCGTGTGGAACGGGCGCCGCCCCGGCTCCAGGGGGTTCACGGCCTTCGGGTCGAGGGAGAACGACATGCCCCGGTTCTGCCAGCAGATGCCGGTGGCGGGCAGGACCGTCCCCGAGCCGTACTCCCAGTAGACCGACTGGATGTAGGAGACCGCGAGGCCGTCCTTGTCGATCGCGCCCATCCACACCGTGTCGCCGTGACCCGGGTCGGGCAGGGGCACCCGACCGGCGCGGCCCATGTCGACGAGTGCGGCCTCGCGGGCGAGCCGCTCCGGCGTGAGGAAGGTGGCCGGGTCGTGCCGCAAGCGGGCGAAATCGGTGACCACCCGGTCGCGGATCGCGAAGGCCCGCTTCGTCGCCTCGATCAGGCCGTGGTAATGAGCTGTGGTCTCGGGCTCCGTGACGTTCAGCCGGTCGAAGATCCCGAGGATCAGCAGGGCGGCGAGCCCCTGGGTCGGCGGCGGGAAGTTGTAGAGGGTCGCGTCGCGGCGCCGGATCGACAGGGGCGCCCGCTCCACCGCCGCGAAGGCCTCGAGATCCGCCCGGGTGACCGGCGCGCCGAGGCGCTCCAGGTCGGCGGCGATCTCCCGGCCGATATCGCCGCGATAGAAGTCCCCGAGGCCCGCATGGGCGAGCTGCTCCAGAGTGGCGGCGAGCAGCGGCAGGGCGCGGGTCTCGCCGGCCGGGTAGGGCTTGCCGTCCTTCAGGAACGTCCCCGCGAAGTTCGGGGCGTCGTGGAGGGTATCGAGCTCCTGGGGCACGTAGCGCGCCTCGGAGGGCGAGACCGGGACGCCGCCGCGCGCCTGCGCGATCGCGTCGGCGAGCAGGGTCTCCAGGGGAAGGCGGCCGCCGAGCGCCCGCGCCAGCTCGAGGGCGAGGCGCCAGCCGCCCACCGCGCCCGCGACCGTCACCATCGCGTCGGGGCCGCGGGCCGGTATCGCGTCGTAGCCCTTCTCCCGGTAGCGCGGGATCGTGGCGAGGCGCCCGGCCGGACCGCAGGCCTCGATGCCGCGCACCCGACCGCCGCGCTCGCGCACCAGCCAGAAGCCGTCGCCGCCGATACCGTTCATGTGCGGGTAGACCACCGCGATGGAGGCGGCCATCGCCACCATCGCCTCGATGGCGTTGCCGCCCTGCGCCAGGACGGTCTGGCCGGCCTGGGCGGCGAGGCTGTGGGGCGCGGCGACGGCGGCGGACGTGAAGACGGGAGTCTCGGGCATCGACGGTCCTGTGCTGTACCGGCCGCAGGGTTAGGCGAGCCGGTGCCTCCTGCAAAGGCCGGCCGTGTACAAGCGGTGCGCCGTGCTATGCTGCGCGCGCGCTGTCGCCCAGAAGCGGCCCATGGTCCCGAAGCTCACTCCCTGGATCGCCCTCGGCCTGTCGGTCGTGCCTGCCACGGCTCAGCAACGTGTCCCGTCGGCCTTCGAGGGTGCGGGCGCCGATCCCCGCATCTCGGTCTCACAGCCGGAGACGACCAGCCAGGCCTCCGGCGGCTACGTCCGGTCGGTGGAGCCGTATCTCGGACCGCTCGGCGATCCGCTGGCCCTCCGCCCCGCCCTGAAGGCGCGGGGCATCGAGTACAGCCTCACCTACATCGTCGACGTCCTCGGCAATCCGGTCGGCGGCCTTCGCCAGGGCGCGATCGTCGAGGATCGCCTCAACCTCCGCCTCAATCTCGACCTCGACCGACTCGTCGGCTGGCAGGGCGCCACGGTTCACGCCAACGCCTACTTCATCCACGGCACGGGCCTGTCGCGCTACTATGTCGGCAATCTGCTGACGACGAGCGTCATCGAGGCGCTGCCCTCGAGTCGACTCTACGTGCTCTGGCTCGACCAGAGCCTGATGGACGGCCAGCTCGGGATCCGGATCGGCCAGCAGGCCGCCGATACCGAGTTCTTCGTCAGCCAGACCGCGACCCTGTTCGTGAACTCCACCTTCGGCTGGCCGGCCATCACCGGGCTCGACCTGCCGAGCGGCGGACCGGCCTACCCGCTCGCGGCGCCGGCGATCCGGGCCAAGTACGTGCCGGGCGACGGCTTCTCCCTGCAGATCGGGCTCTACGACGGCGATCCGGCGGGCGCCAATCGCCCGGGAGACGACCCGGAAGCGCAGCGTCTCGACCGCACGGGCACCAATTTCCGCCTGCGCGATCCGGCCCTCGTCATCGCCGAGGCAACCTACGCGTACAACATCGCCCCCGGATCGAAGGGCCTGCCCGGCGACATTACCCTCGGCGGCTGGCAGCATTTCGGCCGGTTCGACAGCCTGCGCTTCGACATCACCGGCGTGCCGCTCGCCGACCCGAACGCCACCGGGATCGGCCGTCCGGTGCGCGGCAATGCCGGCCTCTACGCGATCTACGACCAGACCCTGTACCGCGAATCCGGCAAGGACGACGAGGGTCTCGGCTTCTTCGTGCGCGCCGCGTGGTCGCCGACCCGCTCCAGCCTGATCGACGCCTACGTGGATACCGGCCTCGCCTACAAGGGCCTGTTCGACGGGCGCGACGACGACACGATCGGCCTCAGCTTCGCCTACGCCCGCATCGGCGACGAGGCGCAGCGGGCCGACCGGGACACGATCCTCTACACGGGCCTGCCGATGCCGCGCCGCCGCGCCGAGGCGGTGATCGAGGCGACCTATCAGGCGGTGGTGGTGCCGGGCTTCACGGTGCAGCCCGACGCGCAGTACGTCATCCGGCCCGGCGCCGGCATCGCCGGTCCGGACGGCCGCCGGCTGCGCAACGCGGCGGTGCTCGGCCTGCGCGCGACCGTGCAGTACTGAGCGGGCCTGCGACCGCGGCACCCGGAACGGTCCCGGGCCTCCGCCTCTTTCAGCAGCATGTTGATCTTCGAGTGGGTCGTCGGCGTCCTGTTCGGCGCCGTCCTCCTGGCCGGCGTCGCGCGCCGGCTCGGCGCGCCGTATCCCGCCTTCCTGGCGCTGGGCGGCGTCGGCCTCGCCTTCGTCCCAGGCGTCCCGAACCTGCGCCTCGATCCCGAACTGGCGCTCGCCCTGTTCCTGGCCCCGGTCCTGCTCGACGCCGGCTTCGACGCCTCCGTGCGGGACCTGAAGGAGAACTGGCGCCCGGTCTTCGGGCTCGCGGTCGGAGCCGTCGCCGTGACGACCGCCGCGGTCGCGGTCGTGGCGCGGCTCGTCGTGCCGGACATGCCGCTGTCCGCCTGCATCGTGCTCGGCGCCGTGGTCGCGCCGCCCGACGCCGTGGCGGCTCTGGCGGTGCTCAAGCACGCGCCGATGCCGCACCGGCTCGCCACGATCCTGCGCGGCGAGAGCCTCCTCAACGACGCGGCCTCGCTGCTGATCTACCGGCTCGGCGTGACGGCCGCGATGGCCGGCACGTTCCACCCGGCGGAGGTGGCGCCGGCGTTCCTCCTGGGCGTCGTCGCGAGCCTCGTGGTCGGCCCCTGCCTCGGCCTGCTGTTCGTGGCCTTGACGCGGCGCGTGACCGATCCGGCGAGCGCGATCGTGCTGCAGTTCGTCGCCGCCTTCGGAATCTGGCTCGCCGCCGAGCGGCTGGAGCTGTCGGGGGTCCTGACCATCGTGACCTTCGCGGTGACGGTCGCCCGCCGGGCACCCGGCATCACCGCGCCCCGCGCCCGGGTGATCTCCTACGCGGTCTGGGACACGGCGGTGTTCGTGCTCAACGTCTTGGCCTTCGTGCTCATCGGCATCCAGATCGACCCCATCCGGGAGCGGCTGAGCGGCGCGGACGCGTGGCAGGCCCTGATCCTCGCGGGCGCGACCTTCGCCACCGTGGTGCTGACCCGCCTCGCCTGGGTGCTGCCGACCACCGGGATCCGCGGGTTCGGCCTCCGGCAGGCCGGCGCCCCGGCGCGGCTGGGCCCGGGGATCGCCCTGTCGTGGGCGGGCATGCGCGGGATCGTCACCGTGGCGGCCGCCCTGGCGCTGCCCGCCGAGTTCCCGCACCGGGACCTCGTGGTGGTCACGGCCTTCGTCACGGTGCTCGGCACCCTGATCGTCCAGGGCCTGACCCTGCGGCCGCTGCTCGCCCGTCTGCGGCTGGAGGACGACGACCCGGTCGGCCGGGAGACCGGCTGGGCCCGGGCGGCAGCCTACGAGGCCGCTCTGGAGAGCCTCGCCGACGCCGAGAACGAGCCGGCGACGGACGCCCTGCGCGCCGAGTTCCGCGCGGCGCTCGCGGAGGCGGAGGCGCACGACGAGGGCTTGGCGCCGGAGAGCCTGCCGGCGGATGCCGCGCGGCGGCGCGCTGTCGAGGCCGCCCGCGACGCGGTGCTCGCGCTGCGCCGCCAGGGTCGGATCGGCGACGACGCCTACTACCTGCTGGAGGAGGAATTCGACTGGGCCGAACTCAGCGCGACCCCGCGCGCGGAGACGTGAGGGCGCGCCCCGTCAGACGCCCTTGCGCGCCGCGATCCGGGCCTCGATCGCGTCCCAGACGGCGACCGACAGGTCGGGCCCCCCGAGCCGCTGGATCGCCCGGATGCCGGTGGGGGAGGTGACGTTGATCTCGGTGAGGTGCCCGTCGATCACGTCGATGCCCACCAGGATCAGGCCTCGCCGCGCCAGCTCCGGGCCGATCGTGGCGCAGATCTCGCGCTCGCGGTCGGTGAGCTCGGAGGCGGAGGCGGCGCCGCCGCGGACCATGTTGGAGCGGATGTCGTTCGCGGCCGGGACGCGGTTGACCGCCCCCATCGCGACGCCGTCGACCAGGATGATGCGCTTGTCGCCCTCCGTGACCCGGTCGAGGTAGCGCTGCACGACCCAGGCCTCCCGGAAGGTCGTGGCGAACAGGTCGAACATCGAGCCGAAATTCGGATCCTTCTCGGTGACCTTGAACACGGCCGCGCCGCCGTGCCCGTGCAGCGGCTTCATCGCCACGGTCCCGTGCTCCAGCCGGAAGGCCTCGATCTCCGCCTTGTCGCGGCTGATCAGGGTCGGCGGCATCAACTCGGGGAAGTCGAGGACGAACAGCTTCTCGGGCGCGTTGCGCACCTCGAAAGGGTCGTTGACCACAAGCGTCTCCGGATGGATCCGCTCGAGCATGTGGGTGGCCGTGATGTAGGCCATGTCGAAGGGCGGGTCCTGGCGCATCAGCACCACGTCCGCCTCGGCGAGGTCGAGCCGCTCCGGCGGCGCCAGGGTGAAATGCGCGCCCTCGACGTCCTGCACTTTCAGCCGCTCGACGCGGGCCGTCACGCGCCGGCCCTGCATCGAGAGCCGGTCCGGCGTGTAGTAGACGAGCGCGTGCCCCCGCCGCTGGGCCTCCAGCAGCAGGGCGAAGGTGGTGTCACCCGCGATCCGGATATTCTGGATCGGGTCCATCTGAACCGCGACGGTCAGGCTCATACGAAACGCCTCTCGCCAACGGCGGGCAACTCGACCGGGTCCCGTCTCAATCGTCGGACAGAGACTTGCTGCCCGTGCGCTTGTCGTAGTCGCCGATCGCGGACCGGCACTCGGGGGACAGGCGCTTGCGGTTGCGCATCATGCAGCGATCCGCGTCCTGGCTGTTCGGATCGACGCCCGCGCAGAGGCGGAAATAGTCGTTGGCACAGCCGAGCTGCAGGCCCTGGTCCTCCCGTTGGGCATAGGCGGGGCCGGCGGTCAGCGCGAACAGCGCCAGCGCCGCAGTAGCCAGCCCGCGGCGGCGGGAGGCGCGCAGGGATCGTTCCGGAACCAGTCGCATTCAGCGGTGTCCTCAATCTCGATCGGGCGGAGAACCGACGCGGCAGTCCCGCCATCGCCCGAGTCCGGCATATCGGTCGGGCCGGGCGGTAGGCAAGCGCCGAGGGTCCCGACGGGTTCCGCGCGGGAACGTCGCGGCCACGCTTCGCCGCGGTGTGGCGCGCGGGTCGCACAGCGTCCCCGCCCGGCGGGGCCGGCCGGAGATAAGAAGGCCCCGTCCGGGATCGGACAGGGCCTCAAGTCGAAGGGAGGAAACGCCCGCCATGGGCAGAGACAGCTACGCAATTCACGCGCCAACTTCCGGAGGCGCCGCAATTCGCGGTCCTGCCGCGGCAAGACTCCGTTAACCACGTCGTGCTGGATTGTTTCGGTAGCCCTTGCCGACGCCCTCCGAAGGGCCCGGGCCAGATGCTCGGACCGCCGACAGGAGCCGGAGACCATGACCCTTTTCAAGCCGCAGGAGACCGGCGGAACCCGTCCGTCGACGCTCGCCGCCGAGTCCGCGCGCAGAGCTGCCCCGGCGGCGTCCGCCACCCTGATCCCGTTCCCCGGCGCGGAGGCGCGGCGGACCTGCCGGATCCCGCGCTCCGACGAGCGGCGCGGCGAGATCCTCCTGTTCCTCGGCGTGCGCTACGAGCGCCTGGCGTCCTGAGGACAGACCCGCGCATGTCGTCCCGGCCGCGCGACACCACCGACGGTTCTCCCATGCCTGCCCCGGATCGCCGGCCGCTCGGCCACGCGCGCACCGCGCTGCGCCTCGCCCCCGCCGGCGCCGCGCTGGCCCTGCTCGCGGCCTGCACCCAGAGCGGCGATTTCGGCCGGCCGCGCACGGGCGTCTGGAACGGGCTCATCGACACGACGGGCAGCTTCAGCACCCGGGATCGCGGGCGCCTCCTGCTCGAATCCGGCCTGACCGACGACGAGCAGGCCCTGCGCGACCGCGCGTGGCGGTTCGTCGAGCCTGCCAGCAGCTTCGCGGCCTTCCAGGACACGGTGTTCGGCCTCGCCAGCGCCCACACGCTCCCGCCGACGTGGCGCTACGAGGAGGTCGGCGCCTATTACGAGGCCCTGACGGCGGAGCCGTCCCGCTCCCCGGTCTCCCGCTATCGGAAGCTCAGCGACGACGCGACCGCCGATGCCCGGCTGATCCCGATCTTCGTGGCGCTCGCCGCCCGCGTCATCGACGCGGATGCCGCGCGGCTGCGCAGCCTACCCTTCGCCAAGACCCTCGACGACGCGGCCGTCCGGGATGCCGTCCAGCGGGTCGCCGAGAACCGCTGCCTGATCGCCTGGGTGCGCTTCGAGGCCGGCCTGCGGCTCGCCCGGTACCGGTTCGCCCTGGAGCACCTGTTCGCCGCGGCACCGGCGTCGGAATCGGTCTCGGCCGAGCGATCCATCATGATGCTGGCCGCGCGCCGCAACCTGCTCGACCCGCTCCTCCCGCCGGACGCGGCCGCCCGGTGCGGCCTCGGGCCGATTCCGCTGCCGCCCCCGCCGCTGGTTGCGCAGGCGGAGCCGCTGGTGGTCAAATACTGAGCGGCCGAGGCCGCCCCAGGACGAAGCTCGCGCTTCGCGGATGCCCCGAAGCCGGACTTCGCCGGCCCGAGCCCTTCAGCCCGGTGTCGCAGTGGACGGTCACGGCGGTCGGTTCGCGGGGGGAGACGCCCGGACGACAGCGGCGCGGCCGCCGGGCCGCATGAATTCGGCCTTCGCGAGGATGCGCGGCCGGAACCGGCATGGACACGGTCGAGGGCGACGAGCAGCGCGTTGCCCAGCAGATCGAGGGCGGACGGCGCGAGCCCGGCGACCGGGGAGGGCGCGGTCGCGGCGGATCCGGTCATCGCGACGGCGCGGCGGGCTCCGCCGGCCGGGAGAGCGCGGGGCCGCGGAGGCTCAACATCGGCCGAGCGACGCGGCGAACCCGTGCAAGGTCCGCCCTCAGCGTCCCGATCCCCTTCCCGACGCATCCTTGCCGGACGCATCCTTGCCGGCCGGCGCGTCGTCCGTCGGCGTGTCGGTGGTGCAGGAGACGGCCTGGACGGCGGCGTTGGCGGCGGGACGCTGGCTCGGGAGACCGGCGATCACCCGCACCACCACGAAGCCGCGCGTGTCGGGCGCGACGATGCGCACGTCGCGGCTCGGATCGTTCTCGTCGTCGTCGGCCAGCGCCTCGTCGTACTGCGCGCGGGTCAGGATCACGAGGTCGAGGGCGCCGCGGACCGCGGCCTGATCGGTCACCGCGTAGAAGGCCCCGCGGCGGGCATGCGCGGCGAGCGAGAGGGACAGCGGCCCGGTGCGGGCCGAGACGCGCATGGGCCCGTCCGCGAGGTTGTAGGCGCACACGCCCACGGCGACCGCCGGATCCGGGATCGGCAGCCACGCCTCGGGCGGGGAGGGGTCGTCGAGGGTCGCGACCGCGTAGATCGATTGCGGATGGTCCAGGTTCTCGCTGGTGCGGGCCCGCGAGACAGCGTCGGTCTCCGACAGGGCGGGGATCGCCAGGACCGCCGCGATGTGGACGATCCCGGCGAGCACGAGGCCGATCAGCGTGGCGTAGACGAAGCGCAGGCTCACGGGGCGCATCCCAGACGGGTGATGGCCGGCACGGAGCTCCGGTCGAGGGACCCGACGCTGGCGGCGACCGGCGTGTCGTACAGGCGCAGGGCGAGGCGGACCGGCCCGCTCGCCCGCGGGCTCGGCAGCCAGTTGCCCGGCTGGACATCCGGCGCGAGCGTGATGGTGAACCGCCCGTCGGCGGCGCGCAGCACCTCCGTGGAGGTGAAGCCCTCGCGCAGGGGCGCGCGGCCGGGCTCGCGCGGGCCGCGCCCGGCCACCGTGACGGTCCAGGCGCGGGCCGGCGGCGTCGCGCCGCCGATCTGGTACGTGCAGGTGGCGTCGAGCGCCTGCCCGGAATCGTCGACCGCCGCCGTCAGGAGCAGGCCCTCACCGACCGCCAGGGGGATCTCGCCGCGGCGCGCGTTGACGGCGCGCGTGTAGGGATCGGCATTCGCGGCGCCGGCCCGCGGCCACGCGGTCCAGGCGCCGACCTGCACGCCGCCGAACGGGTAGCCGCCGCTCGTGGCCCAGTCGGCGCTGGCGAGTCCCAGCACGGCGCCCAGCGCCAGGGCGTAGGCGGCGAGGCCGGCGATCGAGCTCTTGCGCCAGAGGCGCAGGACGAGGCGGGCGGCGCCGCCGCGCGGGGCGCCGGCGAGCGCGGCGGTCCGGCCGAACGCGTCGGGGATCGTGAGCTTCATGCGCTCACCGGACCTCGGTGAAGCCGCCGACCGGGCGGGCGCCCTCGGCGACCTCGCGCAGCTGACCCGACGGCGCCGCCGCCCGGTCGCCGGGCTTCCGGCCCGTCTTCGGCGCGTCCCCGGCGTTGGCGGGCGCGTCCGCGGCGGATCCGGGGGCGCGCTCGACGGTGCGGAACAGGCCGTTCAGGCCGCTGATCACCTCGAAGGAGCGGCGGGAGAGCTTGCCGTACGCGCTGGCATTGGGATCGGTCGGCGCGGTCGGGCCGCCGGAGGCCTGCTGCTGGGCGGCGCGCGGGCTCTCCTTCAGGCCGGGCAGACCCTTGATCTCGATGCCCTGGTGGGCCGGCTCCATCACGTCGTGCCAGAGCTGAGCCGGGAGGGAGCCGCCGGTGAGCTTGTTGGTCGAGGTGTGGTCGTCGTTGCCGAACCAGACGGCGCCGACGTAATTGCCGGTGTAGCCGACGAACCACGCGTCCCGGTAGGCGTTCGTCGTGCCGGACTTGCCGGCCACCTTCACGCCCTCGAGCTGCGCCCGCTTGCCGGTGCCCTCCTCGACGACCTTGTTGAGCATGAAGTTCATGTCCGCCACGACCTGGGGCGCGAGCACCCGCTCGGGCGCCTCGTCGGCGTGGCGGTAGATCACCTCGCCGGACGAGTTCTTCACCTCGATGGCCGCGTAGGGCTTGGCGCGGAAGCCGCCGTTGGCGAACACCGCGTAGCCCGCCGCCTGGTCGATGACCGTCACCTCGTCCGAGCCGATCGGCATCGAGACCGTGTCGATCAGGTTCGAGGTGATGCCCATCTTGTGGGCGAGCTCGATGATCTTCGCGCGGCCCGCCTTCGCGGCCTTCGCCTCGTGGGTGATGCCCATCGCCTTGCCGAGGGCGATGGAGATCTTGATCGGGATCGTGTTGATCGACTTGGCCACCGCGAGCCACATCGGCACCCGGCCGGCATAGGAGCGGCCGTAGTTCTGCGGGCACCAGTTGCCGATGCAGACGGGGCTGTCGACCACGGTCGTGTCGGGCTTGAACAGGCCCGAGTTCAGGGCGGCCGAGTAGACGTAGGGCTTGAACGAGGAGCCGGGCTGGCGCAGCGCGTCGGTGGCACGGTTGAACTGGCTCTCGCCGTAATCGGCACCGCCCACCATGGCGCGCAGCGCCCCGTCGGGATCGAGGATCACCATGGCGGCCTCGTCCACGTCGTAGGCGTCGCCGGACTTGCGCAGGATGTCGGCCACCACCTCGTCGGCGCGCTTCTGGATCGCGAGGTCGAGCGGCGTCTTCACGGTCAGCACGCGGTCGTTGCGCAGCTTGCCGGCGTCGGCCATCGCCTTGATCTCGCCGAAGGCCCAGTCGAGGTAGTAGTCGGCGGTGATGTCGCGGGTGCGGGTCACCGGCGTCGCCGGGTTGCGCAGCGCCGTCTGGATCTGGCCCTCGGTGACGAAGCCCGCCTCCACCATGTTGTGCAGCACGTCCGCCGCCCGGGCGCGGGCCGCCGGCAGGTTGACGTGCGGGGCGTACTTAGTCGGCGCCTTGAACAGGCCCGCCAGCATGGCGGCCTCCGCGAGGCTGATGTCCTTGAGCGGCTTGCCGAAATAGTAATCCGCGGCCGCCACCGCGCCGAAGGTTCCACCGCCCATATACGCGCGGTCGAGGTAGAGCTTCAGGATCTCGTTCTTGGTGAGATGGCTCTCGAGCCACAGGGCCAGGAAGGCCTCGTTGATCTTCCGCTCCAGGGAGCGCTCGTTCGTCAGGAACAGGTTCTTGGCGAGCTGCTGGGTGATCGAGGACCCGCCCTGCGTGCCGCTGCCGCCGCGGGAATTGTTCACCAGCGCCCGCAGCGTGCCGATCGGGTCGATGCCCCAGTGCTCGTAGAAGCGCCGGTCCTCCGTGGAGACCAGCGCCTTGATCATGATGTCGGGAAACTCGTCGAGCTTCAGCGAGTCGTCGTGCTTGATGCCCCGGCGCCCGACCTCGGTGCCGTAACGGTCCAGGAAGGTGACGGCGAGGTCCTGCTGCTTCAGCCAGTTCTCGCTGGTGAGCTGGAAGGCGGGCTGCGCCAGGGCGAGCATCAGGATGGCGCCGCCGGTCCCGATGGTGACGCCCTCGCTCGTCAGGTCGAGGGCGGCGCGCTTCCAGCCGCGCACCGCGAAGCGGCTCATGACGCGCTGGAAGCGCTCGTAGGCCTGACCGGTCGACTGGCCGCCGTCGTACAGGCTCGCGTTGACCCAGGCGTCGAAGGCGAGGGCGGCGCGTTCGAGGCGGACCTTGATCTCGGTGAACGTCGGCAGGCGCACGATGTCGAACCCGGCTTGTCGAGCGCCTCTGCGGCGGATCCTGGCGGCGGATGGTCGGGCGCCCGCGCCGCGGAGACGAACCCTGCGCCGGCGCCGCCGCACGGCATCCGACGTCCATAGCAGGATCCGGAACCGGCGGCGAGGCTCTGCGCAGTCTCGCGATTCGCCGCGGACGAGCCCGGACGTAACGCGCGGCGGCGCGATCCGGTCGCATGGGACCCGTCGGCGGCCGCGCTTGCAGCGGTGCCGCGCCTCGGGCAGAGAGGCGCCTTCCCAGTCGAGAGACTTTTCCGATGCCCAAGCCCGAGGCGCCGCGCCGCGGGGCGGTCGAGCCGTTCTGGCGGACCAAGACGCTCGAAGCCATGACCCCGTCCGAGTGGGAGAGCCTGTGCGACGGCTGCGGCCGGTGCTGCCTGATGAAGCTCGAGGACGAGGATACCGGCGCGGTCCACCACACCGATATCGGCTGCACGCTGCTCGACGGCCTGACCTGCCGGTGCCGCGACTACGCAAGGCGGCAGAAGCGCGTGCCCGACTGCGTGCGCCTGACGCCCGAGGCGGTGCGGTCGATCGGGTGGCTGCCGCCGACCTGCGCGTACCGGCTCGTGCGCGACGGGCAGCCGCTCTACCCGTGGCACCCCCTGGTCTCCGGCCGGGCCGCGAGCGTGCACGAGGCGGGCATCTCGGTCCGCGGCCGGCTCAGCGGCAACGAGGAGGAATTCTCGGAGGACGAGCTGCCGGACCGGATCGTGGACTGGCCTGGCCTCGATCCGAGCGCCGCCTGAGGCGCCCGCGCCCGACGCCCGCGGCCCCGCTCACGCCGGAGCGGCCGCGCCGCCTCGACCGGCACGCCCTAGCCGACCCCGGAGTCCCGGCCGAGCAGCCGGCCGCCGGCCAATCCGTTCGCCGCGATGACGATGGCGACCGCCGCCGCGTGGAACAGCAGGTCCGTGGCGGTCGCGTCGTGCGGGTGAACCGGCATCAGCAGCGCCGCCGCCGCGGCGGCCACCGCCAGCCCCCCGAGGGCCGCCGTGAGGTTCGGTCGCAGGGGACAGGCGCGCCGCAGCATCACGACGATCAGCACGGACAGCGGCACCGAGACGCAGATCAGGAAGCTGAAGCAGCCCGTGATCGCGTGCTCGCCGGGCATGTCGGCCCCGGGCGCGATCCAGTCGCGCAGGCAGCCCAGCCCGCTCGCGCCGACCCAGAGGGCGAGGGGCGGAAGCGGCAGCAGCGCCCAGCGGCCGGACCGTCCCGGCACGCTCGTGACGAAGGCCGCGAAGGCCGCGGTGATCGCCGTCAGCACGGCGCCGACCGCCGCGAGGGCCAGATCCGGTACATGCATGCGCAGCATGAAGCCGCCGGTCCCGATCCAGGCCGCGAGGACGACGCCGATCACCAGCGTCGCGCCGAGCCAGAGGGCCGCCCGGGCCTCCGGCGCCGGCAGCGGCCGCACGGGTTCGAGCCCGCCCGCGAGTTCCTCGACGAGCCGCTCGTGACGGGACAGGTCGCCGCCGGCCCAGTTGCTCCCCTCTCCGGGCATCACTCCCGCTCCTGCGTCAGGCTGGCCCGGAGCGCCTTCAGCGCCCGGTGCAGGTTCACCTTGAGGGCCCCCTTGCTGCGGCCGGTGAGGGCCGCGGTCTCGTCGAGCGACAGCTCGCGCAGGCCCAGGTGCTCCACCGCCTGCCGCTGGCCGTCGGGCAGGGCCGCCACCGCCCTGGCCAGCGCGGCGGCCCGGTCCCGCGCCTCCAGCCCCTGGCCGGGGGCCGGCCCCGGATCGACCTCCGCCTCGTAGGCCAGCGGGTCGTTGACCTCCCGCGGGCGCCGCCCGGCGCGGCGCAGCCGGTCGATGGCGCGCCGCTGGGTGATGGCGCGCAGCCAGGGCAGGAACGGCCGGGCGGGATCGTAGCTCGCCCGGGCCCGGTGGATGGTCATCAGCGCGTCCTGCACGACGTCGTCCACCGCCTCGCCGCGCACGCCCTGCGCCCGCGCGATCGCCGAGACCACGGGCAGACAGGCCTTCAGCAGCGCGCGATAGGCGGCCGCGTCGCCGCCCTGGGCCGCCGTCATCAGGGTCGCCAGTTCCTGTTCGAGCGCCATCCGGGCTCCGCCGTCGTTCCGTCCCCCGGCACGCGGCGTATCTACCCCACGGTCCGATCCCGACGCCAGCGCCCAGCCGCGCGCGGGCATCCCGCCCGGAACGGCGAGCATCATCGCACGGCCTCCCGGACCGCCCCGGCGGGGGAAGGAGCGGGGGAAGCGGCGGGGGAAGGGGCGAGGCGCGCGGCGCCGAGGATGCGCCCGTCATCGGACTGGAGCAGCAGGGCGGCCGCCTCGCCCTCGGGACGCGCCGACGCGAAGGTCGCGGCGGAGCCGGACCAGCGCCCGAGATCGCGCACCGACCGGACGATGTTGGCCTGCTCGATGGTGCGACCGGCGTTCTCGCCGCGCAGCACGCGGGTGGTGTGGCTCGGATCGTACCCGATCAGCAGGACGCGGCCCGCGGAGCCGCCGCCCTCCGCCCCGGCCCCGACCTGCGCGACGACCTGCTCGCCGTCGCGGGCCAGCGTCACGGGAATGCCGGGCCCGGCCTGCCGGGCGCGCGCGATCGCGGCGCGCAGGGCCGCCTCGTCGGAGCCGACCAGCCCGACCTGCCCGTCGACCACCGCCTGCGGCGTGTAGGTGGAGCCGCCGAGGCGGTCCGCGTAGGCCTCCTGACGCGCGGTGGCTGCCGGCAGGGCGTAGCGATCGCGCCAGTCGAGATGGTTCCAGTAGGTGACGTGGAACGCGAGCGGCAGGACGTCGCCCCGCGCCCCCGCCGGCTCGCGGGCGAGGCGGCCGATCAGCGCCTCCGCGGGCGGGCACGAGGAGCAGCTCTGCGAGGTGAACAGCTCGACGACGACGGGGCGCTCCGCCGCGTCGGCCCGATAGAGGCCGCCGCACAGGAGGGCGGCGGCGATCAAGAGGGTAGGGCGCATGGCCGGAACTCCCGCACGCCGGCGCTTCGTACCCGGCGTACCGGCTCCTTCGGCGGCGGCGCGGCGGCGGTTACACCGGCGGCGCGAGCTCGAAGGCGTCGACGTCGCGCAGCAGGGCGACGAAGGCCCGGGCGCCGTGGTCGAGCGCCGCCCGGCCGGCCTCGGCGGTGCCGAGCCGCGCGTCGCCCATCGCACCCGAAGCCTGGAGGTCGCCGGCCTTCCAGGCGAAGGCCGCGGGGCGGCCGGCGCGCAGGTGGGTGAAATCGCGGATCATCGACAGCGTGCGGGGCGGGAAATCCGCGACCCGGTCGGTCCGGACGAGATCCGGCCGCAGGGCCAGCATCAGCGCCGTCTCGATGCCGCCGGCATGGATCCCGTGGGCGATCTCGTCCGCCGGGAACAGGCCGTCGGGATAGCCGAGCCGCGCCCAGGAGGTCGTGACCGCCACCATGCCGAACCGGGCGCGCAGCTCGCCCGCCACGAGATCGATGAGCGCGCTGTTGCCGCCGTGGCTCGTGACGATCACCAGCTTGCGGCAGCCGGCGCGGTGGACGGCCGCGCCGATCCCCGTCCAGGCGGCGAGGGCGGTGCCGGTCTCCAGAGAGAGGGTGCCGGGAAACGCGTCGTGCTCGTCGGACTTGCCCACGGGCTGGACCGGCAGCAGCAGCACGTCGAGATCCGCCGGCACGCCGTCGCGCACCCGGGCGAGGTAGCCCTCGGCGATGAGGGTGTCGGTCGCGAGGGGCAGGTGGGGACCGTGCTGCTCGGTGGCAGCCACCGGCAGGACGGCGATCGCGCGGCCCATGTCGCGTCGGGCCAAGTCATCGGTGGTCAGCTCGGACCAGAACTGCGCCGTCATCCTGCCGCGGCCTCCTCCCGACCCGCGTCGGGGCGGGTCCGGGAGGCGATCTAGCCGGCAGGCGGCCGCCGAGTCGACCGCCGCGCCGGCGGCCGACCTCCGGACGACGGGCCCCGTGCCGGCCCGGATCGCGTCAGGCGAACAGCGCGTCGATGTCGTCCTGGGAAGGCATGGCCTCCACGGCCTGCGGGCCGTTCAGCATGAGGTCCTCGGCCCGGGTCCGCCGGGCGCGCTCGGCGGGATCCATGGAGGCCGCGTCGCGGGCCTTCACGGCGCCGACGAAGCGGGCGAGGCGCTGCTCGAACAGGCGGAGCGATTCGACCACCTTGGCGATCCGCTGGCCGGTGATGTCCTGGAACGCGCAGGCCTCGAAGATCGTGTTGATGCGCTCCTCGACCGCGTCGCGGTAGCCCGGCCCGTCGGGTAGGCCGAGCATCGCCTCGGCGGCCTCCATGATCGTGTTGGTGGCGCCGGCCGTCGCCTGCACGACGCTGCCGAGCTCCTCGTGCGCCATGGGGATCCGGTCGCGACTCATCTCGTTCGCGCGCAAGGCCCCGATCTCCTCGCGGAGATGGGCGATGTAATCGGCGATCTCGATCAGCTCGGCGATGACCGTCTGCGGCTCCCGAAGCCGCAGATCGGTCTGCCGCGCGGCGGCTGTCGACATGCTCTCCTCCTCGGATCTGTGGCCGTCCTGGCCGGCCACGCCACGTCTCGGCGCCCAGCGGCGCCGGAGCGATCCGCCCGGACGGTGCGGGGGACGAAGACGGGGAGCGATCAGCTCCCGCAGACCGCCTCGATCTTCGACTTCAGCGTGGCCGCGTTGAAGGGCTTGACGATGTAGTTGTTCACGCCGGCCTTCTTGGCCGCGATCACGTTCTCGGTCTTCGATTCGGCCGTCACCATGATGAACGGCGTCGTGCGAAGATTTTCGTCGGCCCGCACGTGACGGAGCAGCTCGTAGCCGGTCATCGGCTCCATGTTCCAGTCGGAGATGACCAGCCCGTACTTGCGACCCTTCAGCCGTGCGAGGGCCTCGGTCCCGTCGGAAGCGTCGTCGACCTCTTCGAAGCCGAGCTGCTTCAGTAGATTGCGAATAATGCGGACCATCGTCTGGTAATCGTCGACAACGAGGATCGGCATGCTCAGGTCGAGAGCCATCGAACAACTGCTCCGTATTGCCCGGCGGGAAGCCGCGGCGGCTCCCGGATAGATTAACGCTTCGCTAACGCTGCAATTTAGCTGCGCTGCACAGCATTTCAAATAGGGCATGCGCATTGCGAAGCCGTTAATCGGCGTGGCCGGCGCGTGGCCGGCAGGCGACCGGGGTTCGGTCGCTTGACCCTCCGGGCGCCTTTGGGCAGGGTCCGGCCGCGTCGGGCCCCTCGCGGACATGTCAGGCGACCCCATCCGACCCTTCCGAGCACTCGACCCCGAACCGATGGCCCCAGGCGACGACACGGCCGCGCGACCCTTCACGATCTGCCGCGCCGACGCCCCCGTCCCACCCGCCCTGGCCGGGGCCGTGGCGGCGATCGGCAACTTCGACGGCGTCCATCTCGGGCACCGGACGCTCGTCGACAGCGTGCGCGCCGCCGCCCGCGCGGCCGGCCGCCCGTCGGCGATCCTGACCTTCGAGCCGCACCCGCGGGCGTACTTCATGCCCGACGCGCCGATGTTCCGGCTGACCGGCCCCGCCGCGAAGGAGATCGTGTTCGCGCATCTCGGCCTCGACGGGCTGATCGTGCGCCGCTTCGACGGGGCCCTGGCCGAGACCGGCGCCCGCGCCTTCGTGCTCGACTTCCTGAAGGGATCCCTGGGCCTGTCCGGCGTGGTCGTCGGGCACGATTTTCATTTCGGCCGCGGCCGCGAGGGCACGCCCGCGATCCTGGCCGACCTGTGCCGGGAGGCGGGGATGAGCTGCCGCATCGTGGCGCCGGTCGCCCTCGGCGGCGAGACCGCGCCGGTCTCCTCGAGCGCGATCCGCGCGGCCCTCGCGGCCGGCGACGTCGCCCGCGCGAACGCCCTTCTCGGCTATCGCTGGTTCGTCCTCGGCGCGGTCCGCCACGGCGACAAGCGCGGCCGCCAGCTGGGCTTCCCCACCGCCAACGTGATGCTGCCCGATTGCGGGCTCGCGCACGGCATCTACGCGGTGCGGGTCCGCCTGGCCTCGGGCGCGTTCCGCGACGGCGTGGCGAGCTACGGGCGTCGCCCGACCTTCGACGACGGGGCGCCGCTGCTGGAGACCTACCTGTTCGACTTTTCCGGCGATCTCTACGGGCAGGACGTCGCCGTGGAGTTCGTCGGCTATATCCGCGGCGAGGAGCGCTTCGCCAGCGCCGAGGCGCTCGTCGAGCGGATGCACGTCGATGCGGCCGCGGCCCGGGCCATGCTCGCGCGGGACGAGACCCCGTCGATGCTGACCTGAGCCTTGCGGGCATCGCGGGGCGCGCGGATCGTGTAGAAGGTACCATCGAGCAGGAGGCGGACGTGCTGGGTCGTTACGAGCGCGCGAACAACGGCGAGGCGGTCGTCGAGTACGGCGACGGCACCATGCGGGTGGTGAAGCCCGGCAGCTTCGTGCGCTGCGCGGTGACCGGCGAGCCGATCCCGCTCGACGCCCTGCGCTACTGGAGCGCCGCCCGCCAGGAGGCGTACGTCTCCCCCGAGGCGATCCTCAAGCGGCTGAAGGAAACCGGCCGCCCCTGACGCTCACGGCGCACCGAGCGCGCCGCGGATCTGCCGGCGCAGCGCCTCCGCGTCGTCGAACGCGAGGCGGACGCGCAGCACCCGCACGCCCGCCGCGAAGGCCCGAGGCAGGCGCACCGCGTCCTTCTCGGTGGTGACGAGCTCGGCGTCGAGGCGCCGGGCCGCCTCGGCAAGGGCCGCCAGCTCGCGCGCCCGGTAGGGATGATGGTCGGGGTAGGGGCGCGTCCCGACGATCACCGCCCCCGCCTCGGCCAGGGTCGCGTAGAATTTCTCCGGGCGGCCGATCCCCGCGAAGGCGAGGCAGCGGCGGCCGGCCAGATCGTCCGCCTCACGGACGAGGCGCGCCCCGTGGACCGGGAGGCCGCGCCGCTCGGCCGCCCGGGCGACCGCGTCGCCTCCGGCCCCGTTCCCGATCACGATCAGGCCGCCGACATGCGGCCATTGCCGGGCGAGCGGCGCGCGCAGCGGCCCCGCGGGGAACGGCAGGCCGTTGCCGAGGCCGGCGGGGCCGTCGACCACCGCGAGGCTGAGGTCCTTCGCGAGGCTCGGGTTCTGGAGGCCGTCATCCATCACGATGACGTCGGCGCCGAGGCTCCGGCACAGGGCGGCCCCGGCCGGGCGGTCGCGGGCGACGACCGCGGGGGCGCGGCGGGCGAGGAGCAGCGGCTCGTCGCCGACCTCGGCGGCGGCGTGGTGCGCGGGATCGACCCGCACCGGACCCGCGAGCCGGCCGCCGTATCCGCGCGACAGGAAGGCCGGCGCGGCGCCGAGCTCGGCGACGAGGGCCGCCACCGCCAGGGCGGCCGGCGTCTTGCCGGCACCGCCGAGGGTGAAGTTGCCCAGGCACAGGACCGGGCAGCCGGCCCGCGCGCCGGGTCGGTCCATCCGTCGCGCCGCCAGCGCCCCGTAGACCGCGCCGAGCGGCCCCAGCCCGCGCGCGGCCGGATGGTCCGGCCCCGCGGCCCAGAAGGCCGGCGGTCGCATCAGGCCCGCGCGAGCGGGCGCGCGGGGCTGCCGCGGTCGAGGCGCTGGAGCTTCATCTGCGCCACGAACGGGTCGAGGACCGCGAGCGTGCGCGCCACCGCCCCCTCGAACGGCTCCAGGGCGCGCTGCCCGGCGCGGGCCATGTCGGCGAGGCGCTGCCGGTCACCGAGAAGTTCGGCGGCGACCGCCGCCAGCTCGACGCCGTCGCGCACCGGCACGGCGCCGCCGGCGCGGTCGAGGGCCTGGTAGATCACGCCGAAATTCTCGGTGTGCGGCCCGTGCAGCACCGCTGATTCGAGACGCAGCGGCTCGATCGGGTTCTGGCCGCCCCGCGGGACCAGGGAGCCGCCGAGGAACACCAGGGGGCTGAGGCGATAGAACAGGCCCAGCTCGCCGATCGTGTCGGCGACGTAGACCTCGATCGAGGGATGGGGCCGCCCGCCGGTGGACCGCAGCGCGCTGCGCAGGCCGACGGCGTTCGCGCAGGCGACGGCCTCGCCGCCCCGCGCCGGGTGGCGCGGGGCGATGATGGTCAGGAGCTGGGGAAACTGCGCCTTCAGCATCGCGTGCGCGTAGGCGACCATGGCCTCCTCGCCGGGATGCGTGCTCGCCGCGACCCAGACCGGCCGGCCGGCCACCATCGATCCCAGATAGGCGAGCTGCTGCGCGTCGGCCGGCGGCACCGACGCGTCGAACTTCAGGTTGCCGGCGATGCTCACGCGCGGCGCGCCGAGCTTGGCGAAGCGCTCGCCGTCCTCCTGGGTCTGCGTGAGGCAGATCGCGATCCGCGCCAGGAGCGCCTTCGCGGTGCGCGGGCAGCGCTCCCAGCCCCGGAACGAGCGCTCCGACATGCGCCCGTTGACCAGGATCAGCGGGATCTCGCGCTCGTCGAGCGCCAGGATCGTGTTCGGCCAGATCTCCGACTCGGCGATCACCGCGAGGTCCGGCTGCCAGTGATCGAGGAACCGTCCGACCCAGCGCGGCGCGTCCAGGGGCATGTACTGGTGCACCGCGCCCGGGGGCAGCCGGCCGCCGACCAGCTCGGCGGCCGCGCGCGTGCCGGTGGTGACGAGGACCGAGAAGCCGCGGGCGATCATGCCCTCGACGAGCCCGATCAACGACAGGGCCTCGCCCACGCTGGCGCCGTGCATCCAGGCGAGCGGCCCGACCGGCCGGGCCCGCCCCGGCAGGCCCCGCCGCTCCGGCAGCCGGCGCGGATCCTCCTTGCCGCGCTGCGCGCGCCACGCGAGCAGACCGGTCAGCGCCGGCTCGCCGATGCGCAGGCCGGTCCGGTAGGCCTGCAGCGGCAGGGTCACGGAGGGGCGCCTCACGCGAGGTCTCCCACCGGCGCGCGCCGCGTCTCGGGGAGCGGGTCGCGGTAGAGCGCCGCCCGGTCGGCGCGCCCGACGAGCGCGTAGGCGCGGGCGTGGACCCGGTTCATCTCGGCCTCGACGAAGCGGCGGAGCGCCTCGAACGCCTCGCCCTCGCTGTCCCGCGGGACGTAGATCGGGTCGCCCAGCACGATCGCGCCGCGGCCGAAGGGCAGCCCGAGGCAGGCCCGGTCCCACGAGTTGAAGCGCAGGTGCCGGCTCGTCACCACGGCCGCCGGGACGATCGGCCGGCCGGAGAAGCGCGCGAGGGTGAGGATCCCGGCGTCGCACCGGCGCGAGACCTTCGGCACGTCGGCGCTGAACGCCACGGATTCGCCGGCCTTCAGGGCCCGCAGCATCGCCCGCAGGCCCTCCGCGCCGCCCTTGGCGCGCTGATCGGTGGCGCGCCCGCGGCCGCGGGCGCCCGAGGCGCGCATGACGCGGACGCCGAATCGCTCCAGCGCGATGGTGTTGATGTTCCCGTCCTGGTTCCGCGAGATGATCGTCGCGACGCGGTCGCCCGGCCGGCGCAGGAGCGGCATCATGATGTGCTGGCCGTGCCACATGCCGAGGATCAGCGGCGTGCGCGCGTCGATCCACCCGTCCGCCGCGCCCGCGGGCGCCTCGCCCGCGTGGATCTCGAAGCGGTTGGTGAGGCGCACGAGCCGCAGATAGGCCGCCGCGAGGCGGCCGAGGAGGCGCTGCACGGGCGGGTTACGGAGGAGACGCTTACCGAGGCTCATGTCACGCTTGGGTCGGGCCGGCGCGCCGCCGCCCGATCGGGTCCGGATCGAATTCGACCGCGCATGGTCTAGCCCCCGCTCCGGAGACGAGACAATCGGCCTCGTCCACAACCACACGGATAGGCCGCCGGGGTCGGCGGGCATCGCGGCGCCGCGGATGCTCCCGCGGCGCGGCGAAAACACGGCAGCGCTCCTTGTTTAGATCAATTCCAGAGTATAGATTGGAATGGATCAAAAGAAGGAGCTTCCCATGGCTGCCGCTCTCAACAGCGCTGCCGAACTGCACGCCGAAGCGCGCCGCGCCTTCGTGCTGCGCTACGTTCAGCCCGGCCTCGCCGGCCTGATCGACGGCTCGGTCTCGACCCTCGCGCCGATCTTCGCGGCGGCGTTCGCCACGGGTCACAACGGCGCGACCTTCCTGGTGGGGCTCGCGGCCTCGGTCGGCGCCGGCATCAGCATGGGGTTCACCGAGGCCCTGTCGGACGACGGCGCCGTCACGGGCCGCGGCGACCCGTGGCTGCGCGGCCTGGTCTGCGGGGCGATGACAACCCTCGGCGGCCTCGGCCACACGCTGCCCTACGCGATCCCCGACACGCTCCCGGCCGGCTGGCCGAACCCGTTCGTCCTGGCGACGAGCCTCGCGATCCTGGTGGTGATCGTGGAACTCGCCGTCATCGCGGCGATCCGCACGCGCTTCATGGCGACGCCGTTCTGGCGCGCGGCCCTGCAGGTCATGCTCGGCGGCGCGCTGGTGCTGGTCGTCGGGATGCTGATCGGAAGCGCTTGACGGGACGCGCCGCGCCCGCGATGCGGGGCGCCTTTCCCCGTGTCGAGGGTGACCACCGGCGTTGACCTTCCGCCTCGCCCATCTCAGCGACCCGCATGTCGGCCCCCTCGGCCGGGTGCGCCTCCGCCAGCTCATCGGCAAGCGCGCCACCGGCTACGCCAACTGGCGGCGCGGGCGCTCGCGCAGCCACGACATGACCGTGCTGGAGGCGCTGGTCACCGACCTGAAGGCGCAGGGCGCCGGGCACGTGGCCTGTACGGGCGACCTGTGCAACATCGGCCTGCCCAGCGAGTGGGAGACCGCCCGCACCTTCCTGGAGGCTTTGGGCTCCCCCGAAGCGGTGAGCTTCGTGCCGGGCAACCACGACGCCTATGTCCGCGGCTCCCTGGAGGGCCTGCTCGCCGCCTGCGGCCGCTACACGGGGGACGATTCGGGCTCGTGGGGCCACTTCCCGTACCTGCGGCGGCGCGGGCCCCTGGCCCTGGTCGGCCTGTCCAGCGCGATCCCGACGAAGCCCTTCGTGGCGACCGGCCGCCTCGGCGCGTCGCAGCTCGCCGCGGCCGAGACCCTGCTCCGCGCCCTGGCCACCGAGCCCGGTCGGCCGTTCCGGGTGGTGATGATCCACCATCCGCCGCAGCCCGGCGGAGCCTCGCCGGGGCGCGAGCTCAAGGACGCGGCGGCGTTCACCGCGATGGTCGGGCGGGCCGGCGCGGACCTGATCCTGCACGGTCACAATCACGTCACCAGCACCGCCCGGATCGCGGGGCCGGACGGGCGGACCGTTCCGGTCATCGGCGCCCCCTCCGCCTCGGCGCGCCCGGACGGGCACGGGGCGATCGCGTCGCGCCGGGCGTCCTACCTGCTGTTCGAGATCGGCCGGGCGGAACAGGGATACGAGGTCACGGCCCGCCGGCGGGGCCTCGACGCGTCGGGCACCGTGACCGACCTCGGCACGCTGGACCTCGACGCGCCGGATCGCGCCTGAGGGCGCGACCCGGCGCGGCCGCGATCACGGCCGTGCCGGGTCAATGTTCAGCACGGATGCGGTTCAGATGCCGGCGACCGCGAGGTCGGCGCGCTGCTGTCGGCTGAGACTTGCTTCGTAGCGCTCGGCCTGGAGGCGGGTGAGACCGCATATCAACGCGAGTGTCCCGCGATACACGGTATAGGTGCCGTCGTGAGTCGGCCTGACGCGAATCACCTCTGCCATGGGAGCCTGCCTTATGCTGGAGGTTGCCTGCTTTCGTCTGAGGAAATCGTCCCTTCTCGCTGGATTGGCCGGTCGAACGCGCGAACGAGGGCGAGGTTATCAGTCGTTCCGAGGGTGGCAAGGGTCGTATACGTCGAAATGCTTAGGCCCTTCCGCTGCAATGCGGCAAAGCCTTGGCCGGGCTCGCGATCCGCGGATGCGCAAAAAAGCGGCCGGCGTCTTGCATTTTGAATATGCTGCGCGCGCCGGCCGAGAGCCGCTCGGGCGGTGCGAATCGTAGGATGGATCCCGCCCGTCCGGGCGCGCGAAAGGAACACCCATGCAGCTCTGGCGTCTCACGGCGACCGACCTCGCGGCCCTGATCCGCTCCGGCCAGGTCTCGGCCCGGGAGGCCGCGCGGGACGCCCTCGACCGGCTCGACGCCGTCAACGGGCGCATCAACGCCGTGGTCGAGCATCGCCCCGAGGACGTGCTGGCGCAGGCGGAGGCGGTGGACGCCGCCCGCGCGCGCGGCGAGGCCCCCGGGCCGCTGGCGGGCGTACCGGTCACCATCAAGGTCAACGCCGACCAGCGCGGCTTCGCGACGACGAACGGCCTGCGCCTCCAGCGCGACCTCGTGGCGACGGACGACAACCCCGTCGTCGCCAACCTGCGCCGGGCCGGCGCCGTGCTGCTCGGGCGGACCAACACGCCGGCCTTCTCGCTCCGCTGGTTCACCACCAACCAGCTCCACGGGGACACCAAGAACCCCCGCGACCCGGCGCTGACGCCCGGCGGCTCCTCCGGCGGCGCCGGCGCCGCGGTGGCGGCCGGGATCGGGGCGATCGCGCACGGCACCGACATCGCCGGCTCGGTGCGCTACCCGGCCTACGCCTGCGGGGTGCACGGGCTGCGCCCGAGCCTGGGCCGGATCCCGGCCTGGAACGCGTCCTCGCCCGAGCGCGGCATCGGCCCCCAGCTGATGGCGGTCTCCGGTCCGCTCGCCCGCAGCATCGCCGATGTGCGCCTCGGCCTCGAGGTCATGGCGGCGCCCGACCCGCGCGACCCGTGGTGGGTGCCGGCACCGCTGGACGGGCCGCCGGTCGCGCGCAAGGTCGCCCTCTGCGTGCGGCCCGGGGGACTCGCCACCGCACCGGAAGTGGAGACCGCCCTGCGCGAGGCCGCGCGGCGCCTCGTCGAGGCCGGGTGGGCGGTCACCGAGATCGCCGACACCCCGCCGATCCGGGAGGCCAGCGAACTCCAGCTCCAGCTCTGGCTCGGCGACGGCTACGCGGCGGTCCGGGCCGCGGCCGAGCGGGAAGGGGATCCGGCGGCGATCGGTCTCCTGGAGAGCTTCCGGCCGCGGGCCGAGGCGATGGCGCCCGACGCCATCGCGCGGGCGCTGACGCGGCGCGCGACGCTGGCGCGGGAATGGGCGCTGTTCCTCGCCGAGAACCCCGTGCTGCTGGTCCCGGTGTCGGGCGAGCTGCCCTTCCCGGACGGGCTCGACCGCACCGGCGATGCCGGGATCGCCCGGGCCTTCGAGGCGAACCTGCTGCAGGTCGGGCTGGCGCCGATCGGCGTCCCGGCGCTCACGGTGACGACCGGCCTCGTCGGGCGCACGCCCGTCGGCGTCCAGCTGGTCGCGGCCCGCTACCGCGAAGACCTCTGCCTCGCGGCCGGCGCGGCGATCGAGGCCGGCGGCGTGCCGGAGATGCCGGTCGACCCGGCCTGACGCCGAACCGCCTCCGCCGGAACCGAACCGTGGCGGCCCCGCTTTTACAACCATTGGTTGCAGAGAGCGCGGCATGGAGCGCGGCATGTCGATGATCGCCACCGGCGGGTGCCTCGGAAGCACCCTGACCTGTCTGCTGGCCTTGCCGTCGGGGCCGCTCCTCGCCCTGGCGGGCTTCTTCGGCGGCGGCACGGCCGGGGGGCTCCTGGGCGCGCTGGCGGTCGCGGCCCTCGGCCGGGGTCGCGCCTGACCGCGGCGCGGCCGGGCTCACGCCCGGCCGGCGGCGCCGAGGCTGGCGAGCAGGGCCGCGAACAGCCGCGCCCGCCGCGGCAGGCTCTCGATCAGCACGTGCTCCTCCAGGGTGTGGTAGCCCTGGCCCAGAGGCCCGAGCCCGTCGAGGGTCGGGATGCCGTTGGCGCCGGTGAAGTTGCCGTCCGAGCCGCCGCCGGCGCTGCGATGCGGCAGGGGCTGCCCGAGCGCCTCGCTCAGCGCGCGCGCCCGCTCGTAGAGCGCCATGCAGCCGGCATCCGGCTCCCAGACCGGCCGGGTCACGCCCCGGGTCACGGTGAAGCGGACGCCGTCCTCCTCGCCCGACAGGGCCAGCATCCGCGCGACGCCGCGGTCGAGGTCGGCCTGCCGCTTCGCCATGCTGAGCGCCTGCCCGCGGCAGACGGTCGGGACGCAGTTCACCCACTGCCCGCCCGAGACGACCCCGGTCGAGACGGTGCAGTCGGCATCCGACAGCGCGTCGATGGCGAGGATCTTCCGCGCCATCGCGCGGATCGCCGAGCGCCCCTCGTGGGGCGAGGCGCCGGCGTGGCTCGGGCGGCCCAGGGCCTCGAGCTCGAAGCGGGCGATGGCGTAGCGCCCGGTGACGACCCCGTTCTCGGGCTGGCCGGGTTCGGGCACCAGCACGAAGGCGTGACGGGCGGCCTCCGCCTCGATCAGGTCGCGGGTGGAGGGGCTGCCGACCTCCTCGTCGCCGGTGAACAGGACGGTCACCGGCAGCGGCGTCTCGATCCCGGCCGCCGCCAGGGCGCGGATCGCCGCCAGCGCGACGACGTTGCCGCCCTTCATGTCGAGGATGCCGGGACCGTAGGCGCGGTCGCCCTCGATCCGCCAGGGCAGGCTGCCGAGGGTGCCGACCGGATGCACCGTGTCGAGGTGGCCGAGCACCAGGATGCCGGGCGCGTCGCGGTCCCGGTGCGGGAACCGGGCGCGGACGCAGTCGCTCAGGCCCATGCGGCTCGGGATCGTCTCGACGGTGGCCCCGAGGAGCGCGAGATCGCGGGCGGCCACGCCCATCATGCGGTTGACCGCCGCCGCGTCGTGGGTCGGGCTCTCGCACAGGACCCAGGGCTCCAGGGTCGCGAGGATGTCGCGCGCGTCGAAGCGCAGGTCCGGGATCATCTCCGGGATCATCTCCGGGATCATCGGGCTTTCTCCTCGGCGAACGGATCGGCGACCCGCGGCCAGTAGAGGCCGGACCGCTTGGTGTAGGGGATCGCGCCGTAATCCGGCGGGACGGCGCCCGGCGCCGCGACGTAGCGGACCTCGCTCGCGATCGGCGCGAAGGCGGCGTAGAAGTGCTGCATCGACTTCACCACGACGATCCGCTTGTCGTCGAGGCTCAGGCCGAGGCCCGTGAACGCGTCGGGCGCGAAGGCCTGCTGGCGCTTGTGGGTCAGCACCACGTGGATCCCGTCCGCCTCCACCCAGGCCGCGGGGCCGAGATGGGCCCGGCCGCCGCTGAGGCCGGTCTGGCTGTGGTCGTCCGAGAGGCCGCGGACCGTGACGCGCAGGTCCACAGGGTCCCCGGAGGCCACGCCGCACTTGCCGCCGATCCGCAGAGTGAAGGTCGCCCCGAGGCCGGCCTCGTGGCAGATGCCGACCGCGCCGGGATCCCAGATCAGGCCGAGCGCGACGTCCGCGATGCCCCGCTCGGCGAGGCGGGCGAGGATCGCGGTGTTGTCGGAGGGGGCGCCCGCGCCGGCATTGTCGGCGAAGTCGGCGAGCACCATCGGGCGCGGGTCGTCGGAAGCGAGGGCGCGATCGATCGCCGCGTCGATCGTATCGCAGCGGCTCGCCGCCTCCTCCCGCATGGCCCAGACGGCGCCGGCCAGCTCGTCGGCCAGCGCCTGCGCCCGGGCGGCATCGCCGTCGGCGACGACCAGCATCTTGGCGCCCACATCCGCCACGTCGCCCCAGGGGAAGCCGTGCCCGAAGGAGACCGACAGGATCCCGTCGCGCCCCTCCAGCGCCTCCATCCGACGCACGAAGCCCGCGACCGGCTCGCGGCTGGTGCGCCACATGTTGACGATCCGGCAGTCGGCGTAGGCCATCACCGGCCGGATGTCCTTCGACACGGTCCGGACGACCAGCGGATACAGGTCGCGGGCGCGGTCGACGATGTCGGTGTGCGGGTATTCCTTGTAGATCACGATGACGTCGGCGCTGGTCCGCATCGTCTCGGTGAGGTGGCAGTGGAGATCGAGCTCGACGCCGATCGTGGCGTCCGGGCCGACGACGGCGCGGACCCGCTCCAGGGTGTCGCCCTCGCAGTCGTCGTACCCCTCGGCCACCATGGCGCCGTGCATGAACAGCAGCACCGCGTCGACCGGCATCGCGGCCTCCAGGTCCTCCAGCAGGGCGTCGCGCAGCTCCTCGTAGACGCCCCGCAGGGTGATCCCGCCGGGCTGCGCGAAGGTCGAGAGGCTCTCGACGACCGTATGCCCGTCCGCCTCGGCCATCGTGCGCCAGGCCTTGAGGCCGATATTGCTGAGGCTCGGCGGGTTCCGGCTGCCGTCCCGGCGGGCGTAGTCGGCGTGGAACGCCGACCGTCCGGTGGGCAGCGGCGCGAAGGTGTTGGTCTCGGTGGCGAGGCCGGCGATGAAGATCTTCAAGGTCCTGTCCCAATCCGTCCCGGCCGCCGGGTCAGGCGGGGCTCGGGGTCAGCGTGATGACCGTCTCGGTCGCCGCGTCCACGGCCGCGCGGCCGTAGAGCATCGGCACGTAGTCCTGGCGCCCCCAGACCGGGGCCAGGTCGGCGTAGTGCGGACTTCCCGGGTCTCCCGACTGGCCCGGCACGTTGATGAAGACCGAGCGGTCCCAGTCCCCGACGTCCACGACCATGCGGAACGAGGCGCCGTGGGTGAGCCGGAACGTGTCGGTCCGGTACTCCGCGTGCATGACCGATGCCGCGGCGCCGCCCACCGGCAGCGGGCCGACGTCCCAGCCGGATCCGGGCGCCTGGGCCGTCAGCGGATGCGCGAACAGCGCGTGGTGCAGGCGGCCCCAGGACCAGTGCGCCGGGTCGGCGCCCATCCGCTCCCGGCAGGTGCGAAGGCCGGCGCCGAGGGCGTCGCTGATCAGGCCGGCGCGCGTCGCCGGGTCGAGACCGGTCTCCAGCCGCTCGAGCAGGCTCTGCGTGTCGCCGGGCGGCAGGAGGCGGCGCGTGCCGGCATCGGGCACGAGCGCCGCGAGCAGGGCCGGGCGCAGGTGCCGGACCCAGACCACCTCGATGAGGGCGGCCGCCGCGGAGCCGTGGTGCAGCGCGCCGTCGAACGCGGCCAGCACGGCCCGGGCCGCGGCGGCGTCGGGATCGTCCGCCGCCGGCAGGGCGCGCACCAGGTCGGCCAGCCGCCGGGCCGGCTCGGAGACCACGTCGCCCTGGAGCGCCCGCGAATCCGCGAGGCTGTGCCGGTCCTGCCCACCGAGGACGGCCCGGATGCGGCGGGCCCGCCAGGGCTCGGCCCACTCGAACCCGACCCTCCGGTCCTCCGCGGGATAGTCCGGCGGCAGGTTCATCTCGTTGGCGGTGGCGAGCCAGCCCGCTTCCGGATCGACGCTCCGGGGCAGGGCGCCGGGATCGTGGAAGCCGGCCCAGTCGTACCGCCCGTCGCCCGGCACCGGCAGCAACCCGTCATGGCCGGGCCGCACCGGCGCCTTGCCGGCCATGAACCACGCGATCCGCCCCGCCGCGTCGGCGTAGAGCTGGTTCACCGAGGGCGCCGACCAGTGGCGCAGGGCGTCGCCGAAGGCCTCGGGCGTCGTGGCGCCGAGATAAGCGAGGCTGCCGAGATAGGCGGCAGCGCCGGGCTCCGACCAGACGGTCCGCAGCGCGAAGGCGCGGCCCCTCTCCTCGCGGAGGACCGGCCCGTGCCGGGTGAAGCCGAGGATCACGGTCTCGTCCGGCCCGCCGCGCACCGGGATCCGCTCCGCGACGCGCGCGATCGGTTCCCAACCGTCGCCGGAGCGGTAGCGGTCGGGATCGGCCGGGTCGGTCTCGCAGACGAACAGGTCCTCCTGATCGATCGGCGCGATGGTGAGGCTGAAGGCGGCGTGGCCGTTATGGCCGATGGAGATGCCGGGCAGGGCCGGCTCGCCGGCCCCGATCACGTCGAGTCCCGGCGCGGTGAGGTGGACGGCGTAGCGCAGCGAGGGCTGCAGGTAGACCCGGTGCGGGTCGCTCGCCAGGATCGGCCGGCCGGTGGCGGTGCGGGCTGGCCCGACCACCCAGTTGTTCGAGCCCTCGGCCGGCTCCTTCGGCGCGCTGCGGGGACCGCGCGTGACGGCCCCGTGCGCGTCGACCCTCGACCAGTCCCAGGCCTCCGCGCGGGTCGCCGCCACCCGGTCCGGGCCGAACCCGACCGGCGCGGTGGCGAGACGGAAGGCATCGAGGAGGTCGTCCGGCCAGTCGGCGGCGTCGAGGCCGTCCGGGACGACCGGCTCATGGGGCGGGCTGATCCGCTTGCGCAGATCGTCCGTGGCGAGCCCGTCCGCCGGGCTGCGACCGCGGGCGAGGACCCGCGCGCGGGCGACCTCGGACAGGACGTTGCGGATCAGCGCGTGGCTGCGGATGCGCACCACGTCCTCCGGCTGCCACAGGGCCGGGCGCGTGCCCGTCAGGGCGAATTCCGGCGGACGCAGGTCGGGCCGCGCCTCGGCGAGGGCGACGTAGGCGTTGATCCCCGACACGAAGGCGGCGACGATGGCCCGCGTGTCCTGCGGCCCGTAGGCCGCCCACTCGGCCGCCATGTCGCCGCGGTAGAGGAACAGCCGGGCGGCCCGGTCCTGGGCGAGGTAGCCCGGTCCGAAATCCGCCGCCAGCAGGCCGAGCCCGCGCTTGCGCCACAGGTCGAGCTGCCAGAGCCGGTCCCGCGCCGCGTTGAACCCCTGCGCGCGGAAGGCGTCGAGCGCGGTGCCGGCGCGGATATGCGCCAGCCCCCAGCGGTCGACGCGGATCTCCACCGGCCCGTCGAGGCCGGGGAGGGCGTAGGTCGCCACGCTCACAGAGCCACTTCGATGAGGTGCGGTCCCGGGTTGGCCAGCGCGTGCTGGAACGCCTCGATGAAGTCGGGCAGGGTCTCGACCCGCCGTCCCGCGACGCCGAAGCCGCGGGCGAGGCTCACCCAATCCACGGCCGGATCGTCGAGGCTCAGCATGCCCAGCGCCTTCGGGCCGGGATTGAGCGCGCCGACATTGGTGAGTTCCGCCCGCAGGATCGCGTAGGAGCGGTTCGACCAGACGAGCGTCACCACGTCGAGGTGCTCGCGCGCCTGGGTCCAGAGCGCCTGCACCGTGTAGAGCCCGCTGCCATCGGCCTGCAGGTTGATGACCTTGCGGTCGGGGCAGGCCACGGCCGCGCCGGTCGCCATCGGGATGCCGAGGCCGATCGAGCCGCCGCTGAGCTGCAGCCAGGTGTGGGGCGCGGCGTCCCGGGTCAGGGCGAAGAAGTTGCGGCCCGTGGTGATCGACTCGTCGCAGATCACCGCGCCCTCGGGGATCAGCGCGCCGAGCACCTGCCCGATCGTGTCCTGGTCGAGGGGACCGGAGGTCGGGAGCTTCGGCCGCGGCCCGATAGCGACCGGCTCGGCGGGCGGGGCCGCGACGGCCTCGGCGAGCCGCTCCAGGGCGTCGATCTGGTCCTCCTCGGGCGTGGCCAGCGTGATCGTGGTGCTGCCCTCCGGCGCCAGCAGGCTCGGCTTGCCCGGGTAGGCGAAGAAGCCGACCGGCGGGGTCGCGCCGATCAGGACGATGTGGCGGAAGTCCTTGAGCGCCGCGATCCCCTGGTCGATCGGGTAGGGGAGGCGCTCGATCGGCACGGTGCCGGCGCCGCGGTCGATCCGGGCGTTCGAGGTCATCGCCATCAGCTGGGCGCCGGTCTTGCGGGCGATCCGGTCGGCGATCACCCGGCCCTCGCCGCGCACGGCCCGGTCGCCGAGATGCAGGAGCACGGGCTCGCCGCTCTGCAGGGCCCGCACGGCCGCCGCGATCGCGTCGTCGCTCGCCCGCGCCCGCTCGGGGATCGGCGGCACCGGCTCGGGGCCGGTGCCGGGATCCCAGGCGGTGTTGGCCGGCAGGATCAGGGTCGCGACCTGACCCGGGGCGGTGCGGGCGGCCGCGATGGCGGCGGCGCCGTCGGAGCCGATCTCGGTCGCGCTCATGCCGGTCCGCACCCAGGAGGACATCGGGTGGGCCAGCCCCTCGATGTCCGAGGTGAGCGGCGCGTTGTACTCCCGGTGGTAGGTCGCGTGCTCGCCGACGATGTTGACGACGGGCGTGCGCGCCTTCTTGGCGTTGTGGAGGTTGGCCAGCCCGTTGGCGAGGCCGGGCCCGAGATGGAGCAGGGTCGAGGCCGGCTTGTCGGCCATGCGGGCGTAGCCGTCGGCGGCGCCGGTCGCCCCGCCCTCGAACAGGAACAGGACGCAGCGCATGCCCTCGACGCGGTCGAGGGCGGCGACGAAGTGCATCTCGGAGGTGCCGGGATTGGTGAAGCAGACCTCGACGCCGCCCTCCACCAGGGTCCGGACCAAGCTCTCGGCCCCGTTCATGGCGCGCGGCGTCTCGTCGGTCACGGGCGTCTCCTTCAGGGGCCGGCCGTCCCGGCTGGCGACTCGCATTTTGTATTATCGTGACGCAGCCGGCGCCACGCGCAAGAGGCGACGTCCGGCATCTTCTGTTCGCCGAACGCAGGGCCTAAGCCTGGGCGTGGCGCGGGAATTGCGGTTGGCGCGCCGCAACTTCGACGATTGGGATCCGGATGACATTTCGCCGCCTGATTGCCGCCGCCCTGGCGGGTACCGTAGCCCTGACGGGGTCGGCCAGCGCCGAGAGCGTCCTGCGCATCGCCATGACGGCGAGCGACATCCCCACCACGACGGGCATGCCCAACAACGGCTTCGAGGGGATGCGCTTCCTCGGCTACCCGATCTTCGAGGGGCTGGTGCAGTGGGACCTCAAGAGCACCACCAAGCTCGCCGGCATCATTCCGGCGCTGGCCGAGCGCTGGGAGCAGGATCCGAACGACAAGGCGGTCTGGACCTTCCACCTGCGCCAGGGCGTGAAGTTCCACGACGGGACGCCGTTCAACGCCGACGCGGTGATCTGGAACCTCGACCGCTACTTCAAGAACGACAGCCCGCAGTTCGAGCCGCAGGGCGCCGGCATCTCCCGGGCCCGGGCGCCGCTGGTCGGAAGTTACAAGAAGGTCGACGATTCGACCGTGCAGATCACCACCACCCAGGTCGCCTCGTACTTCCCCTACATGGTGGTCTACCTGCTCTTCACCTCGCCCGCCTCCTTCGAGAAGGCCGGGCGCGACTGGAGCAAGGTCGCGGCGCTGCCGGCGGCCGGCACGGGCCCGTTCAGGATCACCCGCGTGGCCCCGCGGGAGGCGGTCGATCTCGCCAAGTTCGACGGCTACTGGGATCCGAACCGGATGGCCAAGGTCGACAAGGTCCGGCTGCTGCCGATCCCGGAGGCGAATGCCCGCGTCGCCGCCCTGCGGGCCGGCCAGGTCGACTGGATCGAGGTGCCGGCGCCCGACGCGATCCCGTCGCTGAAGCAGGCGGGCTTCACCATCACCACGGGCTCGTACCCGCACGTCTGGCCCTACTTCTTCAACATGGGCGCCAAGGACAGCCCGCTGAAGGATGTGCGCGTCCGGCAGGGCCTGAACTACTGCATCGACCGGGCCGGCATCGTCGAGCTCCTCAACGGCACCGCCGAGCCGGCGAGCGGATGGCTGAACGACAAGGACCCGAATTTCGGCAGCCCGAAGAATCGCTACACCTTCGACGCCGCCAAGGGGAAGGCGCTGCTCGCCGAGGCCGGCTACACCGACAAGAAGCCCGTGAGCCTCAAGGTGATGATCTCCTCCTCCGGCTCGGGGCAGATGCTGCCGATGCCGATGAACGAGTACCTGCAGGAGAACCTGAAGCAGGCCTGCAACGTCGATCTCACCTTCAACGTGGTCGAGTGGCAGGTCCTCCTGAACGCCGGCCGGGCTCTCCCCGACGCCCCGAGCCTCCAGGGCGCGATGGCGCTCAACGTCTCCTCGCCCTCGTCGGACGCCGCCGTGATGGCGCGCTACTTCGCGGGCGACCGGTTCCCGCCGAACGGCTTCAACTTCCCCACCTGGAAGGACGACCAGTTCGACGCCGCCCTCAAGGCGCTCGCCGAGACCACCGACGCGAAGGTGATCGACGCGCAGACCAAGGCCGCCCACGAGCGCCTCGTGGACGATCCGCCGTGGCTGTTCGTCGTCCACGACCTCAATCCCCGCGGGATGTCCAAGAAGGTCCAGGGATTCGTCTCGCCGCAATCCTGGTTCGTCGACCTCACCCTCGTCAGCGTGCAGTAGAACCCATGTCCGACATCGATCCCGTACACGCCTCCGCGGCCGAGCTCGCCCGGTCGCTCCAGGCGCGGACCCTCTCGCCGGTCGACGCCGTCGAGGCCCTCCTCAGCCGGATCGAGCGGCTGGAGCCGAGGCTCCAGGCCTTCACGGAGGTCTTCGCCGCCGACGCCCGCCTCGCCGCCGAGGGGGCCGACCGGGCGATCCGGTCGGGCCACGCCGTGGGGCCGCTCCACGGCGTCCCCGTCGTGCTCAAGGACCTGATCGACCTGGAGGGCCGGATCACCATGGGCGGCTCGGCCGCCCACCGGGCGCGCCGGGCCGAGCGCACCGCGACGATCGCCCGGCGCCTCATCGGCCAGGGCATGATCGTGCTCGGCAAGACCCACACGGTCGAGTTCGCCTACGGCGGCTGGGGCACGAACCAGCATCTCGGCACGCCGTGGAATCCCTGGGATCCGGAGACGCCGCGCACCCCCGGCGGGTCGAGCAGCGGCACCGGCGTGTCGGTGGCGGCCCGGATGGCGCCCTGGGGCATCGGCACCGACACCGGCGGCTCGGTGCGCCTGCCGGCCTCGTTCTGCGGGCTGACGGGCCTCAAGGTGACGGTCGGGCGCGTCTCGACCTGGGGGATCGTGCCGCTCTCGATGACCCTCGACACGCCCGGGCCGCTGGCCCGCACCGTGGAGGACACCGCGCTGCTCTACGAGGCGATCTCCGGCCCCGATCCCCGCGATCCGACGACCCGCGGGGTGGCGCCGGACGCGCCCTGGCCGGCGCTGAACCGCGGAGTCCGCGGCCTGCGCCTCGGCCGGATGCCGGCCTCGGAGCGGGACGGGGTCGCCCCCGACATGCTGGCCGCCTACGACGCGGCCCTCGACCTCCTGGCCGGTCAGGGCGCCGAGATCGTCGACGTCGCCCTGCCGTTCCGCTTCAGCGACTGCGTGGCCATGAGCCAGATCACCAACGCGGAGGCCTACTTCGTCAACGGGACCCTGGCGGAGGATCCCTCCGCAGAGCTCGGCGACGCCGTCCGGGCGCGGATCCTGGCCGGCGCGAACGTCTCGGCCCAGGAGTATCTCGGCACGCTCCACCGCCGGGCCGCGATGAAGCAGCAGTACGACGCCGCCCTCGCGGGCATCGACGCCCTCCTGACGCCGACCACGGAGAGCGCGGCCGTCGCGCTCGACGCCGTCGACGAGGCGCACCTGCCGTCGCGCTTCACCCGGTTCGGCAACCTGCTCGACCTCTGCGCCCTGGCGCTGCCGAACGGCTTCACCGCGTCCGGGCTGCCGCTCTCGCTGCAGATCGTCTGCCGCGGCTACGAGGAGACGACGGCCCTGCGGATCGGACAGGCCTACCAGAGGGTGACGGACTGGCACCTGCGTCGGCCCCCGGTCTGAGACTCGCGAGGCTCTCGCCTCCGGCGTCCGCTGATGGTGAGGCGGGATCCGCGGTCCCGTCACGCCCGCCAGAAGGTCAACAGCCACCAGAGGCCCGTCAGTGCGGACCAGATCGATCGCACCGCTCTGACGATTTCGTTGATCCTGAAGTACTCCATGAGGAAGGCGCCGAGGAAGACACCATAGAGGGCGGCAACAACCGTGGCCGTGGCCGACGAGAGGATCCCGAGCCCCCAGACCGCGGCGGCGACGGCGAGGCCGAAGGCGCACAGACCGAAGGCGAGGAAGACCGGATGCTTCGCGCACCACGCCGCCACCCGGCCGTTCTCTGCTGACGAGTGTTGCATGGGCCCACCTCGAATCGATGACTGACATCGATCCTACGGGCCGCGACTTCCGGCCATCGTGAGGACGCGCACAGGACCGGCGCAGGTCCTGCGGTTGATCCACGTCCAGGGTGCGGCGGCGCCGGAACGAGGCCGCGTCAGGCCGTGCCGCCGGGGGCTCGGCCGATCACGCGGCCGGAGCCTGCCCAGCCACGACGACGCCGAGGGTATCGAGGAGCGACGACCGGGCCCGGCTCACGCGGCTCTTCACGGTGCCGACCTGGCAGCCGAGCATGATCGCGGCCTCCTCGTAGGTGTGGCCCTCGGCGCCCACCAGCAGCAGCGCCTGGCGCTGCGCCGACGGCAGGTCGCCGAGACGCTCCCAGACGACCTTGAGGGTGCTGGCATCCTCCTGATCGGACGGGCTGGTCATCTGACCGGCATGCGTCCCGTCCACGTCCTCCACCTCCCGCCGCGTCTTGCGCAGATCGGTGTAGAACTGGTTGCGCAGGATCGTGAACAGCCACGCGGTGAAGTTGGTGCCGGGCCGGAACCGCTCCTGGTTCGCCCAGGCCTTCACGAAGGTCTCCTGCACCAAGTCGTCGGCGCGGCTCACGTCGCCCACGAGCGACAGGGCGAAGGTGCGCAGGGCCGGCAGCGCCTTGATGATGTCGCCGCGGAAGTCGAAGGGCACCGTCTCCCCGTGCGCCGTGACCGCCGCCTCGAACCGCGATACCAGCGCGGCGAGCTGCGCCGGCAGGGGCTCCAGCTCGACGACCTTGAAATACTCCCGGATCGGCAGGGCGAGGTGCTGGCCGATGGACGCGGCGTAGCCGGCCCCGTCCCGGGTGCCCGCAGTTGCATCTGGCCGGTCCGCAACGTCCTCAGTCATGAACGTTTCCGCCTCCCACGCTGGCATACTAGAATAGCTCTAACGTCGGTAGCGATAAAATTCTGAACCTATGCCAAACGCTCCCGAGTGTGACAGGGAATTTAGGCAGAGTGCCCGGGGTGACAACGCCGGCCGGATCCGCCTTCCCGGGCTGGCGGCGGCGGGCCGGGCGATGCAGATTGCGGGCAGTCAGGAGAGCGGGATGAGTCACGATCACGCGCAGCACTCGCATGATCATCACGATCACCACCACGGCAGCGACCTGTCGCCGGTCGAGGCCCGGGTGCGCGCCCTGGAATCGCTGCTCACCGAGAAGGGCTACGTCGACCCGGCGGCCCTCGATGCCCTGATCGAGCTCTACGAGACCAAGGTCGGCCCGCACGCGGGCGCCCGCGTCGTGGCCCGGGCCTGGACCGATCCCGCCTTCCGGGCGCGGCTCCTGGCCGACGCCACGCCGGCCATCGCCGAACTCGGGATCGGCGGCCGCGGCGGCGAGCACATGGTGGTCGTCGAGAACACGCCGGAGATCCACAACCTCGTCGTCTGCACCCTGTGCTCCTGCTACCCGTGGCCGGTGCTCGGCCTGCCGCCGGTCTGGTACAAGGCGCCGCCCTACCGGGCCCGGGCGGTGATCGACCCGCGCGGCGTGCTCGCCGAGTTCGGGGTGACGCTGCCGGAAACGACCCGCATCACCGTCTGGGACTCGACGGCCGAGACCCGCTACATGGTCCTGCCGATGCGGCCGGCCGGGACCGACGGCTTCTCAGAGGAGGCCCTGGCCGCCCTCGTCACGCGCGATTCCATGATCGGCACGGGGCTGCCCGAAGCGATCCCGGCCGCCCCCGCGGAGATGCCGGTATGAACGGGGCCCAGGATCTCGGCGGCGCGCACGGCTTCGGGCCGGTGGTGCCGGAGCCGGACGAGCCGGTCTTCCACGCCGCGTGGGAGCGCCGCGTCTTCGCGCTGGCGATGGCCATGGGCTACACGGGCGCCTGGAACCTCGACGGCAGCCGGGCCAACCGCGAATCCCTGCCGCCCGCGGAATACCTCGCGTCGAGCTACTACGAGATCTGGCTCAAGGCCCTGGAGAAGCAGGTCGTCGCCACGGGGCTGGCGACGCCGGCCGAGATCGAGTCCGGCCGCTCCGCGGAGCCGGCCAAGCCCGTCGCGCGGGTCCTGGCCCGCGAGGGCCTGGAACAGCGCTTCCGGGCCGGCTTCCCGAGCAGCCGCGCCGCCGACGCCCCGGCGCGCTTCGCGGTGGACGACGCCGTCCTGGCCCGCAACATCCACCCGACCGGCCACACGCGGCTGCCCCGCTACGTGCGCGGCAAGCGCGGCCGGATCGTGCGCGTCGACGGGGTCTTCGTCTTCCCCGACACCAACGCCTACCGGGCGGGCGAGAACCCGACCTGGCTCTACACGGTCGCCTTCACGGCGCGGGAGCTGTGGGGCGAGAGCGGCGACCCGGGGGGCGTCGTCACGGTGGCGGCCTTCGAACCGTACCTGGACCCCGCGTGACCGCGCCGTCGCCCAGCCCCTTCGCGGCGCCCTGGGAGGCGCAGGTCTTCGCGCTGGTGGTCTCCCTGCGCGAATCCGGGCTGTTCACGTGGTCGGAATGGGCGGACCGGCTCGGCCGGCAGATCCGGCCGGCCGAGTCTCCCGAGCAGGCGGCCGATTACGGCGCGTGGCTCGCGACGCTGGAGGCGCTCCTGGCCGAGCGCGGCGTGGCGGGACCCGAGAGCGTCGCGGCGCGGACCGAGGCCTTCCTGCGGGCCGCGGAGGCGACGCCCCACGGCCAGCCGATCCGCCTGGAGAACGACCCGCTCTACCGGCCCTGAACCCGCAGGCTGTCGAGCGGCACCGGCGCGGCGTGCGACCGGCCGCTCATCAGCTGGTCGAGCAGGGCCAGGACCTCGGGTCGCCCGCAATTCCGGGCGGGCTCGAACGGCGTCCAGGTCTGGGCGAAGTCGAGGCGCTCGAACACGTCGCGGTAGCGGCGCAGCGCTCGCTCGGCGTGAGCGGCACCCCGCGCACGAAGGCCTTGTGGGCCGAGATCGTGGTGGCCCGGCGGAAATCCGCGGGGTCGAGCTCGAACTTCAGCGCGTCGCCGCAGAAGCAGATTTTTCGCCCACGGTCGTACAGGATCGCGTGGCCATCGAAATGACCCGCGGTGCGGTGCAGCTCCAACCCCGGCAGCGGCTCCAGAAAATCGTCGTAGGGCCAGCTCACCTGGAGCGCGGCGCTCCAGGTGAAGTCGGCCGCCGGCAGGCACAGCTCCGGGTCGAACCGGTCCTGGAGCTGCGGCAGCGCCCCGTAGGAGTGCGGGTGCGAGGCCGAGAGGACGGCCATCCCGCCGAGCCGCTCGATCTGGTCGAGGGCGGCCTCGCTGAAGACCGGGCAGCCCTCGAAGCCCATGTTCCCGTGCTCGGTCTGGATCAGGTAGGCGGACGGGCCGATGCCGGAGACCGGCTCGTTCCAGAAGCGCCAGACGCCGGGCTCGAGTTCCTGCCAGTGGCAGGGGAAGGCCTCCTGCGCCTCGCGGGCGGTGCGGAAGCGCCACCCGTCCTGCGGCACGACGTGGCGGGCGTCGAGGCACATCGGGCAGGCGGCCGGCGCCTCGAAGTGCCGCTGCCAGAACCCGCAATTGTCGCAGGTATAGGCGGGCAGCTTCAGGGCGCCCGCGAAGGGCAGATAGCCGGGCATCGTCGTGGACCTCTTCGGGGGCGGCGCGTGTGATGCGGCCGCAGTCGCAGTCGCCTTCTCCGCCGCCGCGAGCGGAGCGAAGCGACCCAGGGCAGCGCGACCTCGGCGGGGGCGGCGCAACGGGATGGCTTCGCACCGCTCGCGACGACGGCGGCGGGCCTATCGATCGGAACGGGCTTAGCAGGCGGCGCGCACGGGCGCAGCCGTCAGATCCGCTCCGGCCGCCGGCGCGCCGAGCGGGCGGCGTGGACGGTGCCGGCGAGGCCGACGAGGGCCAGCCCGACGAGGCCGCCGACCACGACGTCGCGGGTCCGGCTCGTGACGAACTCTCCGCGGCTCGCCTTGGTCCGGCCGATGAAGCGCCCGTCGATCCCGACCGGGCCGGGCACAGCTTCGTAGAGGTTGCCGTCCATCTCGGGGATGGTCTCGTCGGAGAGCTGCGCCGCCCACATGGAGGCGGCCTTGCGGTCGGCGAGCGCCGGCGCCAGCGCCTGGGCAGCCGCCATCATCGCCGACGACCGTCCGACCCAGACCTCGCGGCGCGGGTGCTCGACCGCGTACAGGATCGCCTCGGCGCAGAGCCGCGGGTCGAAGACCGGATCCGGCGCGTACTGGCGGTGGCCGGTGCGGTTGCGCGCCCAGTTGAACTGGGGCGTGTTGACCGCCGGCAGGTAGATCACGCTGAGGCTGACATTGACCCGGTCGTGCAGCAGCTCGCAGCGCAGGGCGTCGGTGAAGCCCGAGACCGCGAACTTCGCCGCGCAGTAGGGTGCCTGCAGCGGCGCCGCCCGGATCGCGAGTCCCGACGAGACCTGGATGATCGCGCCGCGGTCGCGGCGCTTCATGAAGCGCAGGGCGGCGAGCGTCCCGTAGACCTGGCTGAGATAGGTGGTCTCGGTGACCCGCCGGTACTCGTCCGGAGTGATTCGGTCGGCCGGATTCACCACCGTCGACATGGCGTTGTTGACCCACGCGCGGATCGGGCCGAGTTCGCGCTCCACCCGCTCGGCGGCGGCGTCCACGGCCTCCGGCTCGGCGACGTCGGCGCCGATCGCCAGCACCGGCTGGCCGTAGGCGGCCAGCGCCCGCTCGGCGGCGGCGAGACGGCCGGGATCCCGCGCGATCACCGCCACCGACCAGCCGCGCGCGGCGAATTCATGCGCGGTGGCGAGACCGATTCCGGCCGTGCCCCCGGTAACGACCGCAACCCGTGCCATACCCACCTCATCCTCGAGAGACCGAACCGGCAACCCGGTGCGGCGCGCTCGGTTGCGCCGCCGGACCGGTCCGGAACGTCACGGGGGCCGCCGATTTCGCGGTCCGGGACGCAACGTCCGACGGTGGCCGCTGTTGACTGGTCGTACCGCGTCATGCCGAACCATCGAGGGTCGCAGCCATGCGCACTGGACGACGCTTCTCCCTGCTCTCGCTCCCGATCGATCCGTGGCCGCAGGCGTCCCTGGCCGAGCGGACCGCCGTCGGGATGGTCCTGACCGGCCTGCTGCTCGTGCCGGCCTGCGCGGTCGGTGCCGCGCTCCTCGTGATCTCGGCCGTCGCGGCCCACGTCTACTGGTCCTACGATCTCGGCGCCGCCCTGCACACGTTCATCGCCCGGCACGCCGGGGCCGCCGCCGCGCGGAGGGGCCGCCTCGTCCACAAGGCCTGACGGCGCGGGCGCCGATCCGCGGCCGGGCGGCGCGGCGGCCGGCGGTGCCGGCCCGCACGGCTCGACCACGCGACGCCCGCGATCCCTGTGCGTTCGTCTCGGTCCGATTTGACCTGACCGTCTCTCGTGGGCCAGTCAGGTTCGGAACCGAGAGATCGCCATGTTCCGTACCCTGATGACTGCGCGGCGCTTCGCGCCGCTGTTCTGGTGCCAGTTCTTCTCGGCGTTCAACGACAACTTCCTCAAGAACGCGCTCGCCTTCCTGATCCTGTTCGGGATCGGCGGCCAGGCGGACGCCCATGCCGGTGTCCTGGTGACGCTCGCGAGCGCGGTGTTCATCGGGCCGTTCTTCATCCTGTCGGGTCTCGGCGGCCAGTGGGCCGACCGCTACGACAAGGCCCTCATGGCGCGGCGGCTCAAGTTCGCCGAGATCTTCGCGGCCGGCACCGCGGTGCTCGGCTTCCTGCTGCACTCGATCCCGGTCCTGTTCGTGGCTCTGGGCCTGTTCGGGACGATCGCGGCGCTGTTCGGCCCGATCAAGTACGGGATCCTGCCGGACCATCTCCGCCGCGAGGAGCTGCCCGCCGGCAACGCCCTCGTGGAGGCGGCGACCTTCCTGGCGATCCTGCTGGGCACGATCGCGGCCGGCGCGGCCTCGGCGATGGGCGGCTCGGGCCTCCTGTTCGGCGCCCTGGTGATGGGCTTCGCCGTCCTGTGCTGGCTCTCGGCCCGGATGATTCCGCCGACCGGGGAGGGGGCGCCGGACCTGCGCGTCGACCCGAACGTCGCCCGCTCGACCTACGCGCTGCTGCGCGACCTCTGGGCCGACACGCGGCTGTGGCGCGGCTCGCTCACGGTGAGCTGGTTCTGGCTGGTCGGCGTGGTGGTGCTGTCGCTGCTGCCGGTGCTGGTGCGGGGCGCCTTCAACGGCACCGAGACGGTGATCACGCTGCTGCTCGCGCTGTTCTCGATCGGCATCGCCGTCGGGTCCGGCCTCGCCTCGTGGCTCGCCAGCGGCCGGATCGTGCTGCTGCCGACGCCGGTCGGCGCGGTGCTGATGGGCCTGTTCGGCCTCGACCTCGCCTGGACGGTCGGCCACCTGCCGGCACCGCCCGCCGAGCCGATCGGCCCCCTCGGCTTCCTGCAGACCGGCCACGGCCTGCGCACCGGCATCGACTTCCTCGGGCTGGCGATCTCCGGCGGCCTCTACATCGTCCCGTCCTTCGCGGCCGTGCAGGCCTGGGCCGAGAAGGCGATGCGCGCGCGGATCATCGGCGCGGTCAACGTCATGACGGCGGCCTTCATGGTCGCCGGCACCCTGGCACTGGCGGCGCTGCAGGGCGCGGGCCTCACGATCGCGAGCCTGCTCGCCGTGGTGGCGGTGCTGAACCTGATCGTCGGCGCAGTCGTGTTCGCGACCCTGCCGACCAGCCCGTTCCGCGACGCCCTGTCGATCCTGTTCCGGGCGTTCTACCGGCTGGAGGTGCGCGGCTTCGACAACCTCGCGGCGGCCGGGCCGAACGCCATCGTGGCCCTCAACCACGTCTCGTTCCTCGACGCGCCGCTCGCCCTGTCGCTCCTCGACCAGGAGCCGGTCTTCGCCATCGACAGCGGCATCGCGCAGCGCTGGTGGGTCCGGCCGTTCCTGCGCGTCACCAAGGCGATGCCGCTCGACCCGACCCGGCCGCTCGCCACCCGGACGCTGATCAACGCGGTCAAGGGCGGCGAGACCCTGATCATCTTCCCGGAGGGCCGGCTCACGGTCACCGGCAGCCTGATGAAGGTCTACGACGGCGCCGGGCTGATCGCCGACAAGTCGGGCGCGATGGTCGTCCCGGTGAAGCTCGACGGCCTGGAGCGCACGGTCTTCTCGCGGCTGTCGCGCGGGCAGGTGCGCCGCCGCTGGTGGCCCAAGGTGACCGTGACGGTCATGCCGCCGGTGCGGCTGACCGTGGACCCCGCGCTCAAGGGCAAGGCGCGGCGGCAGGCGGCGGGCGCCGCCCTCTACGGGATCATGTCGGACCTCGTGTTCCGCACCGCGGACATCGACCGCGGCCTGATGGCGGCGCTGATCGAGGCGGGCGAGCGCCACGGCTGGGGCCGCAACGCCCTGGAGGACCCGGTCGGCGGCCGCCTCAGCTACAGCCGGCTCGTGATGGGCGCCAACGTGCTCGGCCGCAAGCTGATGCCGCTGGCGCCCGTGGGCGGCCGGATCGGCGTCATGCTGCCGAACGCCAACGGCGCCGCGGTGACGCTGTTCGCCCTGGCCTCCGCGGGCCGGGTGCCGGCGATGATCAACTTCTCCGCCGGCCCCGCCAACGTGCTCTCGGCCTGCCGGGCAGCGGAGGTCGGCAAGATCCTGACCTCGCGGGCCTTCATCGAGAAGGGGCGCCTGGGGCCGCTCGTGGAGGCGATCCGCGGATCGGTCGAGCTGATCTACCTGGAGGACGTGCGGGCCGGGATCACGACGGGGGACAAGATCCGCGGCCTCCTGGCGCCGCGCCGTCCCCTGGTGGCGCGCTCCGGCGAGGATCCGGGGGCGGTCCTGTTCACCTCGGGCAGCGAGGGCACGCCGAAGGGCGTGGTGCTCGCCAACCGCTGCATGCTCGCCAACGTGGCGCAGGTGGCGGCCCGGATCGATTTCGGACCGATGGACAAGGTGTTCAACGTCCTGCCGGTGTTCCACGCCTTCGGGCTCACGGCCGGGCTGGTCCTGCCCCTGGTCTCGGGGGTGCCGGTCTACCTCTACCCGTCACCGCTCCACTACCGGATCGTGCCGGAGCTGATCTACGGCTCGAACAGCACGGTGCTGTTCGGGACCGACACGTTCCTGACGGGCTACGCCCGCGCGGCCCATTCCTACGACCTGCGCTCCCTGCGCTACGTCGTGGCCGGCGCCGAGGCCGTGAAGGAGACCACCCGGAAGACCTGGGCGGAGAAGTTCGGGCTGCGCATCCTGGAGGGCTACGGCGTCACCGAGTGCGGGCCCGTCGTGGCGCTCAACACGCCGATGTTCAACCGCTTCGGCACGGTCGGGCGGATCCTGCCCGGCATCGAGACCCGCCTCGAGCCGGTGCCGGGGATCGACGAGGGCGGCCGCCTGTCCCTGCGCGGGCCGAACATCATGCTGGGCTACCTGCGCGCCGAGAAGCCCGGCGTGCTGGAGCCGCCGCCGGGCGGCTGGCACGACACCGGCGACATCGTGGCGATCGACGCGATGGGCTTCGTCACCATCAAGGGCCGGGCCAAGCGCTTCGCGAAGATCGCCGGCGAGATGGTGTCGCTCGCCGGCATCGAGGCGCTGGCCGCCGAACTCTGGCCCGACCGGCCGAGCGCGGTGGCGGCGGTGCCGGACGCGCGCAAGGGCGAGCGGCTGATCCTGTTCACGCAGGAGAAGGGCGCGACCCGGGCCGCCTACCAGAGCTTCGCCAAGGGTCGCGGCGCCTCCGACGTCGCGATCCCCGCCGAGGTGGCGGTGCTGGACGCGATCCCGATGCTCGGCACCGGCAAGGTCGACCAGGTGGCCGTCACGAAGCTCGCGCTGGAGCGGGCGAAGGAGAACGCGGCGGCCTGACGGTCGCGCCCGCGCGCGCGTCACCCAAACGGGGGATGCGGGGCTCCCCGGGATCCGCTCGTATCGTGAATACAGCCGCGATTCGAACCGCTTGACGCGTTCGGGGCGCGGGGCTGGAGGGGGCTCGGGGCGCAACGGCGAGGGACAGATCATGCGGAAGAGCAGGCGAGTTCCGGCTTGGCTGGCGAGGCGGACCTACTTCAAGCGGATCGAGCGGTGGGCGAAGCCCGGCAAGGCGCACAAGGCGGCGCAGCCCCCTGAGACAGCGACCGCCCCGATGCCTTCGAACGTCGTGCCGTTCCCGGTCCGGGTGAATCGCCCGGATCGCCCCGCCTTCGAGGACCTGCGGGGCGTCGGGACGGCGTAGGGTCCGGCCGCAGCCGGGCCGGCGCCCGGGACGCCGATTGGTCCGGGGGCTTGTCGATCGCGCGGGAACACGGGATCCTGCGCTGTCGGAGCCGAGACCGGGAGGATGCGTGCCGCAGGACGGGTCGGATCCGCGCGCGCCGGCGCCTCCTCGGAAGCGGGCGAGGGGCCTGCGCGCGGCGCTGGGAGCGGCGGCGCTCGGGCTCGGCCTGCTGGGGGCCGGCGCGGTTGCGCTCTGGCGCTACGCCGAGGCGCTGCCGCCCCTCGACCTGGCCGGGGCCGAATCGCGCTCGACGGTGGTGCTGGACCGGTCCGGCACGCTGCTGCGCCCCTTCGCGACGGCGGACGGGCGCTGGCGCCTGCCGGTCACCGCGGAGGCGGTCGATCCGCGCTACCGGGCGATGCTGCTCGCCTACGAGGATCGCCGCTTCGCCGCGCATCCCGGCATCGATCCGGCCGCCGTGCTGCGCGCCGCCGGCCAGTGGCTGACCCGCGGCCGCATCGTGTCCGGCGCCTCCACCCTGTCGATGCAGGTGGCACGCCTCGTCGAGCCGCGGCGCGAGCGGTCGCTCGAGGCCAAGCTCCGCCAGATGGTGCGGGCGGTCACGCTGGAGCGGCGCCTCGGCAAGGCCGGGCTGCTCGATCTCTACCTGGCGCTGGCCCCCTATGGCGGCCCGCTCGAGGGCGTCCGGGCGGCGAGCGTCGCGTATTTCGGGCGCGAGCCGGTCCGGCTGACCGCCGCGCAGGCGGCCCTGCTCGTCGCACTGCCGCAATCGCCCGAGACCCGCCGTCCGGACCGGTTCCCCGAGCGCGCCCGCGCCGCCCGCGACCGGGTCCTCGCGGTGGCGGTCGCGCGGGGCATCCTCACGGCGGCGGAGGCCGACGCCGCCCGGGCCGAGCCGGTGCCGACGGCGCGCAGGCCGTTCCCGATGCTCGCGGCGCACGCCGCCGAGGAGGCGGTGGCGGCCGATCCCGGTGCCGCCACGATCCGCCTCGCGATCGACGGGCGCCTGCAGGAGCGGCTGGAGGTCCTGGCGGCCGAGCGCGCCGCCGCCGCCGGTCCGGACCTCTCGGCCGCGATCCTCGTCCTCGACAACCGCGACGGTCGGGTGCTCGCCCAGGTCGGCAGCGCCGGCTACCTGGATCCGGCGCGGCGCGGCGCCATCGACATGACCCTGGCGGTGCGCTCGCCCGGCTCCGCGCTGAAGCCCTTCGTCTACGCCATGGCCTTCGCGGACGGCCTCGCGCATCCCGAGACCCTGCTGGAGGATCGTCCGGCGCGCTTCTCGGCGAGCTACGCGCCGGAGAATTTCGACCTGACCTTCCAGGGTACAGTCACGGCCCGGCGGGCCCTGCAGCTCTCGCTCAACGTGCCCGCGGTCGAGCTGATGGATGCGGTGGGTCCCGCCCGCTTCATCGCCCGGCTGCGCGCCGCGGGTGCCGGGGTCCAGCTCCCGCGGGAGGCTGCCCCGGGGCTGCCGGTCGCGCTCGGCGGCCTCGGCATCACGGTCACCGACCTCGCGCGGCTCTACGCCGGACTCGCGCGCGGCGGCGCGGTTCCGGACCTGCTCCGCCGCGCCGACGGGGTCGCGGCCGAATCCCGGCACCGCGTCGCGGAGCCCGTCGCGGCCTGGTACGTCGCCGACATCCTGCGCGGCACGCCGCCGCCGGAGAACGCCCTGCCGAACCGCATCGCCTACAAGACCGGCACGTCCTACGGCTACCGCGACGCCTGGGCCGCCGGCTTCGACCGTCACGCGACGATCGTCGTCTGGGCCGGGCGCCCGGACGGGGCCGCGGTGCCGGGGCTCGTGGGCCGCACCGTCGCGGCGCCGATCCTGTTCGACGCCTTCGCGCGCCTCGGGACCGAGCCCGAGCCGGTCCCCCAGCCGCGGGACGCGCTGGTGGTCGGGACGGGGAGCCTGCCGCCGCCGCTGCGGCACCTGCGGCGCGAGGCGGCCGAGGCGGCGGGACCGGCGCTGCGGATCGCCTATCCGCCGGACGGGGCGCGGATCGATCTCGGCCTCGCGGCGGACCGGCACGGCGCCGCGGAGGGCGGCCCGGGCCTCGCCCTCAAGGCCCTGGGCGGCGTGCCGCCGCTCACGTGGCTGGTGGACGGTCAGCCGGTCGTCCAGACGCCGCGGCGCCGGGCCGAGTGGGCCCCGGGCGGCGCGGGCTTCGCGCGGATCTCGGTCCTCGACGCGACCGGCGCCAGCGACAGCGTGTCCGTCCGACTGGAGTGAGCCCACGGCGGGGTCCCTCGGCTCAGCGACCGATCCCGAGGCCGCGCTGGGCGCCGGCCGGGCCGCGCGACTCGCAGGATTCCAGCGCCGCGGCGAGGCGCGCCGCGCTGGCGGCGGACCCGTAAGACAGGTTGAGGACGGTGCCGAGGATCCCGACGCTCACGAGCACGCCGAGGGCTGCCGCGCCGAGCAGCACGGCGGTGACCAGCCGGTTGCGCCGCAGATCGGCCGTCAGCGCCTGGATGAGGTCCCGGTTGTGTTCGGCGAGACCGTTCCGCGCCGCCACCAGCTCGTTGTACATGTTCGTGATGGCGTTGGTGGACATGTACACCAGCAACAGGTGGACGACGAAGTCGTCGTCCGTCGTGGTGTTCAAGGCGGCCGCGATCCGCACCGCGAGCTGACGCTCCCAGGGCTGGAGATCGCGGCCGTGGACCGACCGGTAGAACCGCTCGAGGTTGGTCACGGCCGGAGGGCATCCCGCCACGCCGTGTGGAAGTTGCGCCGCAGGCGGCGGCCCTCGACCCGCAGGCGCATCGGCGCGCTGTTCGCCAAGGCCTGCCAGGTCATGTTCTGAACCCGCAGGGCCTCGATCAGCCGCTCGCCGATCCGCTCGATCTCGATGACGCGAAAGTTCGACTGCTTCCGCAGAGCTCGCACGAGGTCGGACGATTCGAGATAGTCGAAATTGGTCGCCTGGGCGGTGTTCTTCGCCAGGATCGCCCGGTCGCACTCGATAAGCATGGGCCGGAGCTCGCGCAGGACCTCCAGGGCTGTGGGATCCACCGCGCCGGCCGCGACCACCACGGCGAGGCGGACATTCGCCTCCCGGCAGCTCTCCACGATGATCTCGGTGCAGCGGCGGGTCGTCTCGGTGTCGCCGGCCGGGAAGTCGACCACGACGAAGCGCTCGGCCGCCTCGGTCACGCGCTCGATCAGGTCCTGGCACAGGGTCGGGTCGACGCGGCCCGTGCTGTCCTCGGCGCGCAGGCGCTGCCGGACGGCGGTGAGTCCGGGGCGGCGCGGAACGAAGTTGTCGCTGCCGGGGATGGTCTCCTGCATGAGCGCGGTGTGGAAGTGCCGGTTGGCCGGGTCGGTGTCGATCGCCAGCACCGGACCGACCTCCGCGCAGAGATCGGCCACCTGGAGGGCGATGGTCGTCTTGCCGACACCGCCCTTGCCGCCGAGGCAGAGCACGAGAACCTTCGCGGCGGCGCCCAGAAGATCGCGCTGGATGTCCTGGATCTCGTCCGGGCTGTACCAGGCCGGAACCTTGATCTGCGTCGTGTCGGTCATGCGGTGTCTCCTTGCTGATACGTGCCTGTTGGCCGCGGCGCGCGCGGCACCGGCCTGCGGGATCTCGAGGGCTCACGGGGCCGGGCCCGGACGCACGGTCCGCGGCGGCGGGCCGGAATCCTCGACGGCGCGATCGCGCACGGGGCTGCCGGGTCTTCTCAAGCGCGGAATCCGATCGGGCCCGGGCCGGCACGGGCAGGGCCGCGGTCGCGGGCCTGCCGATCGACCGCCGACGGCGTCGCGGCCGTTCGGCCGCCTCTCGGTCGGGGCCCGGGCGCGGACCGCCGACGATGGGGGCTCGCGATGACGTCCGTCGCCACGATCTGCACTCCGTTGCTGGATCTGCTTCGCCGGCGGATCGGCCGGAAGCTTTCCCCACTGCGGCCGAGTACCGGCAAGATGTTGCCCGGTCCCTTGCCGGACGCAAGCCCGATCAGATCAGATTTGATCCCGGCGGATGCTCTAAAATGAGATCCTTAACAAACTTATATATTTGTAAAACTCGATAATATTAGCCGATATTGGCCAGTATCTGCGATTTAATACGGAACATCGCGGACGTACCGGGCAATTCGAGCGATTCGCCTGGCCGGAAAACGGGAACGCGTGCCGCGCCGTGGTCCTCAGGCCCGATCTGCTCGACAGGCCGACGGTCGCGGTCGGCCGTCTCCGGCAGTCTTCCGGACGTCAGCGCGCCGCCGCGAGGGGGGCGAACACGTCGACGAGGCCGTTCACCAGGATCTGCGTGCCGACGCACAGGAGCAGGAAGGCGAAGAGGCGGCCCATCACCCGGGCGCGGGCCGGGCCGATGAACGCCACCACCCGGTCGGCGGAGGCGTAGAGGACCGCGACCGTGGCGGCGACCGCGAGGGCCGCCAGCGTGACGCCGATGTAGAAGCCGAACCGCTCCGCGTAGGCCGCCGGCCGGTTGGCCCCCAGGGTGATGGCGACCGCGATCGTCCCCGGCCCCGTGGTGAACGGGAGCGTCAGGGGGAAGAAGGCGATGTCGGCGAGGGGACCGGGCGCGGGATCGCCCGGCGGCTCCGCCGGAGCCGCGCCGCGGCCCGCCGAGCCCGAGGCCTCGGCCTGCTTGCGCGCCTCCCGTGCCTCGGGCCGGTTCAGCTGGGTCCAGGCCGACGACATCACCACGAGGCCGCCGGCGATGCGCAGCGCCCCCAGGGTGACGCCGAAGAAGTTCAGGATCGGCGTGCCCGCCCAGAGGGCGCCGAGCATCACCAGGGCGGCGTAGACGCCGATCCGGCGCGACAGCAGCACGCGCTCGGCGTGGCTGAAGGCGCCCGCCACCTGGGCGAAGATGAAGGCGCCCCCGATCGGGTTCACGATCGAGAACAGGGCCGACAGGGCCAGCAGGAATTGCTGGGTGGTGAAGTCGAGGCTCATCGGGGTCAACCCGGGGAGGGGGCCGGCACCAGCACCCGGGCCGGCGCGAGGCGGCGGGCGCGCCGCACCTGCTGCACGGCGACCGGCCGGTAGAGCTGCTTCGTCGCGTCGACCACGTGCAGGCCCGCGAAGGGCAGGGACAGGCCGGTGCCGAGCCACTCCCAGGCGGGTCCGGTGCGCAGCATCAGGCGCGAGCGGGCCGGCGGCATGTACAGGGTCTCGGCCCAGCTCACCGGCGAGAACAGCGTCTCGCGCATGAGCCGCCCGAGCTGCGAGCGGCTGTAGGGCTGCCCGTGGCCGAACGGCGTCGCCTCCCGGCGGGCCCAGACGCCCCGGCGGTTGGGCACCACGAGGATCATGCGGCCGCCCGGCGTGAGGGTCCGCCAGACCTCCTGCAGCAGCTCCGTCGGGCTCTCCACCGATTCGAGGGCGTGGACCAGGATGACCCGGTCGATGGCGGCCTCCGGCAGCGGCATCATGGTGGGATCGGCGAGCGCCGCGCAGGAGCGCCCGGTGCTCGGCCAGTTCACCACGCCCTGCGAGGCCGGCATGAAGGCGAGGGTGCGCTCGGCGATGCAGTGGACCGGCCCGAGATACGGCGTGGCGTAGCCGATCCCGAGGACGCGCAGCCCCGAGACCGAGCCGAGGAAGTCGTGGAGCGCGCGGCCGACCACGCGGTGCGTCGTGCGGCCCAGAGGGCTGGCGTAGAAGGCCCGCAAGCCGTTGACGTCGAGACGCATGAGGGAACAGGAGATCGCGGACGGAACGGTCGTCGTACTCAATGGTGAGCCGCGCGCGCCGCGGCAAGCGCCGGAGGAACCCGGCCGGACCATCACCTGTTCACGGCAACAGTTTTCGCGCCGCCCCGCGCCCGTTCGCGCTCCTGGGAGACTCCGTCCGATGGCCGCCGAGACCGAGATTCGCACCTTCCTCTGCCGCAGCGACAATATCGGCGTGCTGATCCGCGATCCGCAGACGGGCGCCTGCGCGGCGATCGACGTGCCGGAAGCCGGACCGGTCCTCCGGGCCCTGAACGAGACCGGCTGGCGGCTGACCGACATCCTCGTGACGCACCGGCACGGCGACCACGTCGAGGGCATCCCGGAGGTGAAGCGGGCGACCGGCGCCCGGGTGGTCGCCCCCGCCAAGGCCGGCGACGCGGTCCCACAGGTGGACGTGACCGTGCGGGAGGGCGACACGGTCACGGTCGGCCGCCTCGAGGCGCAGGTCTGGGAGACGCCCGGCCACTGCGCCGACCACGTGACCTACTGGTTCGCGCAGGCCGGCCTCGTCTGCGCCGGCGACACCCTGTTCACCCTGGGCTGCGGCCGGGTGATGGAGAGCCCGCCGGAGACGCTCTACCGCTCGCTGCGCCGCTTCGACGACCTGCCCGACGCGACGCAGGTCTTCAGCGGCCACGACTACGTACTCTCCAACGCCCGCTTCGCCCTGGCGGCCGATCCCGACAACCCGGACCTGAGGGCGCGCCTCGCCGAGGCCGAGCGCGCCCAGGCCGAGGGCCGCTTCCTCATCCCCTCGACCATGGGTGCGGAGCGGGCGACCAACCCGTTCCTGCGGAGCGGGCAGCCGGCCCTCGCGAAATCCGTCGACCTGCCGCCGCAGAGCGATCCCGAGGCCGTGTTCGTCGCCTTGCGGGCGTGGAAGAACCGCTTCTGACGCAGGTGATAACGAGAAAAATTTGTTGCCTTCTCAAGGCAAACTGACACATAGGGGTGTTTAAGCGGTCCTAATCCGCTCAGGTAACCGGGCTCCCGGGGGGAAGCCGTAACGTCAACGCGAAGCGCCGGGACGCTTCAGCCGGTATGATGGGGGTCCGTCTCGCCCTACCACCTGTCCACTTCCCGCCTTCCGCTTCCTTTCCTCAAGCCAGAGTCCGACGGGTCCAAGGAGGAGGCGCTCAGCGCCAAGGCCAAGATTACCGTCGCCGACGCCGAATCCGGCACACTCCGCGAGACGGGTGAGGCGGTCAGTCCTGCCCGCCCGCGGGCGCCGGTCGCGGCCGACGTGCGGCTGCTCGGGATTGCCACCGAGCATCTCTCGCGGCTCGGTCCCAAGCGCGTGACGGTCGTGGCCGTCGCCGCCGAGGCCGGCATGACGCACGCGAACGTCTACCGCTACTTCCCGTCGAAGGACGCGCTCCTCGACGCGGTGGCGGGCCGCTGGCTCCGCGAGGTCGAGGCCCGGCTCGCCGGCATCGCCGACGCGCCCGACCCCGCCGACGACAAGATCGAGCGGCTCCTGACCGCCCTGGCGACGGTCCAGCGGGACGCCCTGTTCGACGAGCCGAACCTGTTCGCGGTCCATCTCGACGCCACCGTGTCGGCCCGCCCGATCGCCCGGCGGCACCGCGTGCGCCTGCGCAGCCTCGTCGAGCGCGTGGTCGAGGAGGGGATCACCTCCGGGATCTTCTCGGCCCGGGACCGGGAGCGGGCGATCGCCTACATCTTCGACGCGAGCTACCGCTTCACCCATCCCCTGGCGATCCAGCACGATGCCGAGGTGCCGCGCGACCTGATCGAGGCCCGGTTCGGCGCCGTCATCCACGCGATCCAGCGGGTTCTGCGCTCCGGCATCCTCTGATCCGCCGCTCCCAGAACAGGATATTCCGAAGGCCCGGACACCCCGTCCGGGCCTTCGTCGTTCGCGCGGCCCGACGCGCTTCTTCACGCCCGGCGCGAACCGAAATGACAGGTTTTCAGATCTGTCATCGCGCCTTTGGAGCGGCCGCGCGGCAGGGTGCACTGCACCTAAAACCTTCGCGACGTTGACGTTTCCGAAGGACCGTCGGGCTCCCCGGTGGCGCTCCGGCGTCCCGGACGGGTCGCTCGCGCGGCCCGCATCGGGTTGAAGCCACGGTGCTTTTCGGCCACACAGCCGCGCAGATTTCAGAGTGGCGAATCCGGCCTCGGACCCTGACGGACGAGCAGCCCCGGCCTCGCGCAACGCATCACCGAAGTCGAACGCAGCGGAGACACATCCGACATGGCTCGCAACAAGATCGCGCTCATCGGTGCCGGCCAGATCGGCGGCACCCTGGCCCTTCTGGCCGGCCTCAAGGATCTCGGGGACGTGGTGCTGTTCGACATCGTCGACGGCGTGCCGCAGGGCAAGGCCCTCGACATCGCCGAGGCCGCCCCGGTCGAGGGCTTCGACGCGCGGTACGCGGGTGCCAGCGACTACGCCGCCATCAAGGACGCCGACGTGGTGATCGTCACCGCCGGCGTGCCGCGCAAGCCCGGCATGAGCCGCGACGACCTGATCGGCATCAACCTCAAGGTGATGCAGGCCGTCGGCGAGGGCATCAAGACCCACGCGCCGAACGCCTTCGTGATCTGCATCACCAACCCGCTCGACGCCATGGTCTGGGCGCTGCAGAAGTTCTCCGGCGTCCCGACCAACAAGATCGTCGGCATGGCCGGCGTGCTGGATTCGGCGCGCTTCCGCCACTTCCTCGCCGAGGAGTTCAAGGTCTCGGTGGAGGACGTGACGGCCTTCGTGCTCGGCGGCCACGGCGACGACATGGTCCCGCTGACCCGCTACTCCACGGTCGCGGGCGTGCCGCTGACCGACCTCGTCAAGCTCGGCTGGACCACCCAGGAGAAGCTCGACGCCATGGTCGACCGCACCCGCAAGGGCGGCGGCGAGATCGTCAACCTGCTCAAGACCGGCTCGGCCTTCTACGCGCCCGCCGCCTCCGCCATCGCGATGGCCGAGAGCTACCTGCGCGACAAGAAGCGGGTCCTGCCCTGCGCGGCCTACCTCGACGGCCAGTACGGCGTGAAGGGCATGTTCATCGGCGTGCCGATCGTGATCGGCGCGAACGGCGTCGAGCGCGTGCTCGAGGTGACCTTCGACGACGCCGAGAAGGCCATGTTCGACAAGTCCGTCGCCTCGGTGACGGGCCTCATCGAGGCCTGCAAGGGCGTCGACAGCAACCTCGCCTGACCGGTAAGCGGATACCGGGCAGCGCGTAGCGTTCGGAGATTCGACTCTCGATCGCTCGATACCTCTACGCGCCGCCCGCTGCCACCTATTCGCTCCTCCCTACGAGGCTCCGATGAATATCCACGAATATCAGGCCAAGGCCGTGCTGAAGGAGTTCGGCCTGCCCGTCTCCCGCGGCGTGGCCATCTTCAACCCGTCGGAGGCCGAGGCCGCCGCCAAGGAGCTTGGCGGTCCCGTCTGGGTCGTGAAGAGCCAGATCCACGCGGGCGGCCGCGGCAAGGGCACCTTCAAGGGCGCGCCCGAGGGCGCCAAGGGCGGCGTGCGCGTCACCAAGTCGATCGACGAGGTCAAGCAGTTCGCCGGCGAGATGCTCGGCCAGACGCTGGTGACCATCCAGACCGGCCCGGCCGGCAAGCAGGTCAACCGCCTCTACATCGAGGAAGGCGCCCAGATCGCCGAGGAATTCTACCTCTCGATGCTGGTCGACCGCGCCACGGGCGGCGTCGCCTTCGTGGTCTCCACCGAGGGTGGCATGGACATCGAGGCGGTCGCCCACGACACGCCCGAGAAGATCCACACGATCGCGGTCGATCCGGCCACCGGCGTGATGCCCCACCACGGCCGCGCCGTCGCCAAGGCGCTCGGCCTGTCGGGCGCCCAGGCCAAGGAGGCCGCCGCGCTCACCGAGAAGCTCTACGCGGCCTTCGTGGCCAAGGACATGAGCCTCCTCGAGATCAACCCGCTGGTGCTGACCGCCGACGGGCACCTCAAGTGCCTCGACGCCAAGATGGCCTTCGACTCGAACGCCCTCTACCGGCACGCCGACATCGTCGCCCTGCGCGACGAGACCGAGGAGGACGCCAAGGAGATCGAGGCGTCGAAGTACGACCTCGCCTACATCGCGCTCGACGGCACGATCGGCTGCATGGTCAACGGCGCCGGCCTCGCCATGGCGACGCTCGACATCATCAAGCTCTACGGCGAGGAGCCGGCGAACTTCCTCGATGTCGGCGGCGGCGCCTCGGAGGAGAAGGTCACGGCGGCGTTCAAGATCATCACCGCCGACCCGAACGTGAAGGGGATCCTCGTCAACATCTTCGGCGGGATCATGAAGTGCGACGTGATCGCCAACGGCGTGATCGCGGCCGTGAAGGCGGTGGGCCTGCAGGTCCCGCTGGTGGTGCGCCTCGAGGGCACCAACGTCGAGCAGGGCAAGGCCATCATCCGCAACTCGGGCCTCAACGTGATCCCGGCGGACGACCTCGACGACGCCGCCCAGAAGATCGTCGCCGCCGTGAAGGGAGCCTGACCATGTCGGTGATGATCGACGCCAACACCAAGGTCATCTGCCAGGGCTTCACCGGCAAGAACGGGACCTTCCACTCCGAGCAGGCCATCGCGTACGGCACCAAGATGGTCGGTGGCACGAGCCCCGGTAAGGGCGGCTCCAGCCATCTCGGCCTGCCGGTGTTCGACACGGTCGCGGAGGCCCGCGAGGCCACGGGCGCCGAGGCCTCGGTGGTCTACGTGCCGCCGCCCGGCGCCGCCGACGCGATCTGCGAGGCGATCGCCGCCGAGGTGCCGCTGATCGTCTGCATCACGGAGGGCATCCCGGTGCTCGACATGGTGCGGGTGAAGCGGGCGCTCACCGGCTCGAAGTCGCGCCTCGTCGGGCCGAACTGCCCCGGCATCGTCACGGCCGGCGAGTCGAAGATCGGCATCATGCCGGCCAACATCTTCCGGCCGGGCTCCGTCGGCATCGTGTCCCGCTCGGGCACGCTGACCTACGAGGCGGTGTTCCAGACCTCCAATGCCGGCCTCGGCCAGACCACGGCGGTGGGCATCGGCGGCGACCCGGTGAAGGGCACCGAGTTCATCGACGTGCTGGAGCTGTTCCTCGCCGACCCGAAGACCGAGTCGATCGTGATGATCGGCGAGATCGGCGGCTCGGCCGAGGAGGAGGCCGCGCAGTTCCTGAAGGACGAGGCCAAGCGCGGGCGGAAGAAGCCGATGGTCGGCTTCATCGCCGGCCGAACGGCGCCTCCGGGCCGCCGCATGGGCCATGCCGGCGCGATCATCTCGGGCGGCAAGGGCGGCGCCGAGGACAAGATCGCCGCCATGGAGGCCGCGGGCATCCGCGTGTCGCCGTCGCCGGCCCGGCTGGGCTCGACGCTCGTCGAGGTCCTGAAGGGCTGAGGCAAGCGCGCCTGCGTTGCGGCCATCGCAGGGCCGCGACGCCCATATCGGGCGTGCAGACGATTTCAGCGGGGCGGTCACCCGCCCCGTTTCGGTTTGAGGGCGATCCGCCGCGCGGACGGGGAGCCCGGAGGGCAGGGGAGCCTGCCCGCGCGATCAGGATGGACGCACCATGGCACGCCAGGACGTGAACGAAGCGCTCCTCGAAACCTCGTTCCTCTACGGCGCCAACGCCGCCTACATCGAGGAATTGCAGGCGGCCTACGCCCGCAACCCGTCCTCGGTGGATCCGGAGTGGCAGGCCTTCTTCAAGGGGCTCGGCGAGGACGAGACCCTGGTCGAGAAGAACGCCGCCGGCGCCTCCTGGGAGCGGCCGAACTGGCCGGTGCCGCTCAACGGCGAGCTGGTCTCGGCGCTGGACGGCAACTGGGGCGCCCTGGAGAAGGCGATCGGCGACAAGATCGTCGCCCGCGAGGGCAAGGACGCCAAGCCCGGCAAGCCGCAGGACAGCGTCACGGCGACCACCGGCGTCTCGGTGGAGCAGGCGACGAAGGACTCGGTGCGGGCGATCATGCTGATCCGCTCCTACCGCATGCGCGGCCACCTGCACGCCAAGCTCGACCCGCTGGGTCTCGCGCCGCGCGGCGACCACGAGGAGCTGCACCCGCAGCATTACGGCTTCCAGGAGAGCGACTGGGACCGCCCGATCTTCCTCGACAACGTGCTCGGCCTCCAGTTCGGCACGATCCGCGAGATCGTCGACATCCTGGAGCGGACCTACTGCCAGACCCTCGGCGTCGAGTTCATGCACATCTCCGACCCCGCCGAGAAGGCGTGGATCCAGGAGCGCATCGAGGGCAAGGACAAGGAGATCTCCTTCACCCCCGAGGGCCGGCGCGCCATCCTCAACAAGCTGATCGAGGCCGAGGGCTTCGAGAAGTTCCTGGACCTCAAGTACACCGGGACCAAGCGCTTCGGCCTCGACGGCGGCGAGTCGATGATCCCGGCGCTGGAGCAGATCATCAAGCGCGGCGGCGCGCTGGGCGTCCGCGAGATCGTGCTGGGCATGGCCCATCGCGGCCGGCTCAACGTGCTCACCAACGTGATGGCCAAGCCGTTCCGGGCGGTGTTCCACGAGTTCAAGGGCGGCTCGGCCTCCCCGGCCGAGGTCGAGGGCTCGGGCGACGTGAAGTACCACCTGGGCGCGTCCTCGGACCGCGCCTTCGACGGCAACAACGTTCACCTGTCGCTGACCGCCAACCCGTCGCACCTCGAGATCGTCGACCCGGTCGTGCTCGGCAAGGTCCGCGCCAAGCAGGACCAGTGGGCCAAGCCCAACATCGAGCGCCGCACGGTGCTGCCGCTCCTGATCCACGGCGACGCGGCCTTCGCGGGCCAGGGCGTGGTCGCGGAGTGCTTCGGCCTGTCGGGCCTGAAGGGCCACCGCACCGGCGGATCGGTCCACTTCATCATCAACAACCAGATCGGCTTCACGACCGATCCGCGCTTCTCCCGCTCGTCGCCCTACCCGTCCGACGTCGCCAAGATGGTCGAGGCGCCGATCTTCCACTGCAACGGCGACGACCCCGAGGCCGTCACCTTCGCGGCGAAGGTCGCGGTCGAGTACCGCCAGAAGTTCGGCAAGCCGGTCGTGATCGACATGCTGTGCTACCGCCGCTTCGGCCACAACGAGGGCGACGAGCCGGCCTTCACCCAGCCGAAGATGTACCAGCGGATCCGCAAGCACCCGTCGGTGCTGGAGAATTACGGCCGCAAGCTGGTCGAGAACGGCTCCGTGACCCAGGAGGCGCTCGACGCCCGCAAGGCCGAGTTCCGCGGGATGCTCGACAGCGAGCTCGACGTCGCCAACAACTACAAGGCCAACAAGGCCGACTGGCTCGACGGCCGCTGGTCCGGCGTGAAGGCCGTGCACGAGGACGTGGACGATCCGCGCCGCGGCCGCACCGCCGTTCCGGCCGAGACCCTGCAGGAGATCGCCCGCAGGATTACCCAGGTGCCGCCGGGCTTCCACCTGCACCGCACGATCCAGCGCTTCATGGACAACCGCGCCAAGGCGGTGGAGACCGGGATCGGCGTCGACTGGGCGACCGCCGAGGCCCTGGCCTTCGGGGCAACGCTCCTCGACGGCAACCGGGTCCGGCTGTCCGGCCAGGACGTCGAGCGCGGCACCTTCTCGCAGCGCCACGCGGTGGTGATCGATCAGGAGAACGAGCAGCGCTACACGCCGCTCAACTCGATCCGCGAGGGGCAGGCCTCGATCGAGATCATCAACTCGATGCTCTCCGAGGAGGCGGTGCTCGGCTTCGAGTACGGCTACTCGCTCGCCGAGCCGAACGCCCTGGTCCTCTGGGAAGCCCAGTTCGGCGACTTCGCCAACGGCGCCCAGGTGGTGATCGATCAGTTCATCGCGTCCGGCGAGCGCAAGTGGCTGCGCATGTCCGGCCTCGTCCTGCTGCTGCCGCACGGCTACGAGGGGCAGGGGCCCGAGCACTCGTCCGCCCGGCTGGAGCGCTACCTCCAGGCCTGCGCCGAGGACAACATGCAGGTCGCCAACGTCACGACGCCGGCGAACTACTTCCACATCCTGCGCCGGCAGCTGAAGCGCGACTTCCGCAAGCCGCTGGTGCTGATGACGCCGAAGTCGCTGCTGCGCCACAAGCGCGCCGTCTCGAACCTCGACGCGCTCGCCGAGGGCTCGACCTTCCACCGCGTCCTGTGGGACGACGCCGAGGAGGAGGGGGCGCAGAACAAGCTCGTGCGCGACGACAAGATCCGCCGCGTCGTGCTCTGCTCCGGCAAGGTCTACTACGACCTCCTGGAGGAGCGGGAGAAGCGCGGCCTCAACGACATCTACCTGATGCGCGTCGAGCAGCTCTACCCGTTCCCGCTGAAGGCGCTGGCCAACGAGATGGGCCGCTTCCGCAACGCCGACGTGATCTGGTGCCAGGAGGAGCCCAAGAACATGGGCGCCTGGTCCTTCGTCGAGCCCTATCTCGAGTGGGTGCTCGGCCAGGCCGGCTCCGCGGTGAAGCGCGCCCGCTACGTCGGCCGTCCGGCTTCCGCCTCCACGGCGGTCGGCCAGATGTCGAAGCACCAGGCGCAGCTCCAGGCCTTCCTCAACGAGGCCCTGGCGGTCTGATCGTCCGGCCATGGCCTACTTCCTGCTCCGTCTGGAACCGCCCCGCCCGAGCTTCCCGTTCGACGCGACGGAGGCCGAGAAGGCGCTGTTCTCGGCGCATTCCGGCTACTGGATGGAGCAGGCGGCCCGTGGAGCCGCCATCGCGGTCGGGCCCGTCTTCGAGTCCGGCGGCACCTGGGGCCTGGCCCTGGTCGAGGCCGACGACGCGGCCGGGGCCGAGGCGCTCGGCGAAGCAGATCCCGTCCTGATGGCGCAGGCAGGCTTCCGGTACACCGTCTCGCCCGTTCCATCCCTGATCCTGCGGCGCTGACGTCGCGGCCCGACATCCAGAGGAGGCCCCCCGCGGGGCAGAAGAGCATGGCAACCGACATCCTCGTCCCGACCCTCGGCGAATCCGTGAGCGAGGCCACCATCGGCCGCTGGTTCAAGAAGCCCGGCGACACGGTCGCGGCCGACGAGCCGATCGTCGAGCTCGAGACCGACAAGGTCACGCTGGAGGTGAACGCCCCGGCGGCTGGCCAGCTCGGCGAGATCCTGGTCAAGGACGGCGAGACCGTGGAGCCCGGCGCCCTGCTCGGCTCGATCGTCGAGGCCGGTGCCGGTGCAGGCGCCGGCAAGAAGGCCGCCCCGAAGGAGGCCGCCGAGACCAAGGCCGAGAGCCGGAGCGAGGCCCCGAAGGCCGCAGCGCCCGCCAAAGCCGAGGCGCCGGCCCAGGAATCCTCTGCCGGCTACGGCAACCACGGCGACGCCGCCCCCGCGGCCCAGCAGCGCCCGGTCGGCGACAACGGCCCGGCGGTGGCGAAGCTCGCCCGCGAATCCGGTGTCGATCCGTCGAGCGTGAACGGCTCCGGCAAGGACGGCCGCGTTACCAAGGGCGACATGCTCGGCGCCATCGCCAAGGGCCCGGCACCGACCGCCGCCCCTGCCAAGGAAGCGCGCCCGACCCTGCCGCGGGCCCCCTCGGCGCCGGACGACGCCGCGCGCGAGGAGCGCGTGCGCATGACGAAGCTGCGCCAGACCATCGCGCGCCGCCTCAAGGACGCGCAGGACACGGCGGCGATGCTGACGACGTTCAACGACGTCGACATGTCGGCCGTGATGGCGATGCGCAGCCAGTACAAGGACATCTTCGAGAAGAAGCACGGCACGAAGCTCGGCTTCATGGGCTTCTTCACCAAGGCGGTGATCGGCGCCCTCAAGGACGTGCCGGCGGTCAACGCCGAGATCGACGGGCAGGACCTCGTCTACAAGAACTACTACCACATCGGCATCGCGGTCGGCACCGATAAGGGCCTCGTCGTCCCGGTCGTGCGCGACGCCGACGACCTGTCGATCGCCGGCATCGAGAAGAAGATCGCCGGCTTCGGCAAGAAGGCCCGCGACGGCAAGCTGTCCATCGAGGAGATGCAGGGCGGCACCTTCACGATCACCAACGGCGGCATCTACGGCTCGCTGATGTCGACGCCGATCCTCAACGCGCCGCAATCGGGCATCCTCGGCATGCACCGCATCGAGGAGCGCCCGGTGGTCCGCGCCGGCAAGATCGAGGCGCGGCCGATGATGTACCTCGCCCTGTCGTACGACCATCGCATCGTCGACGGTAAGGAGGCCGTGACCTTCCTGGTGCGGGTCAAGGAGGCGCTGGAGGATCCGGCGCGCCTCGTGCTGGACCTCTGAGGCAGCCATGTCGGGCGCTGAGAACAGGGTCGCGATCGTCACCGGCGGCAGCCGCGGCATCGGCCGCGCGGTGGCGCTGCTCCTGGCGGAGCGCGGCTACACCGTGTGCCTGAGCTACGTGTCGGACGCGGCCGCGGCGCAGGACGTGGTGGACGCGATCGCGGCCCAGGGCGGACACGCGCTCGCCGTGAAGGGCGACGTCGGCGACGAGGCCGACGTCATCGCCCTGTTCAAGGCGGCCGACGGCCTCGGCCGCCTCGCGGCGCTCGTCAACAATGCCGGGGTGGTCGACGTGAAGTCGGACGTCGCCGACATGAGCGTCACCCGCCTGCAGCGCATGATGACCACCAACGTGGTCGGCAGCTTCCTCTGCGCGCGGGAGGCGGTGCGGCGCATGTCGACCAAGCGCGGCGGGGCGGGGGGCGCGATCGTGAATCTGTCCTCGGTGGCGGCGCGCCTCGGCGGCCCCGGTCAGTTCGTGGACTACGCCGCCTCCAAGGGCGCCATCGACTCGCTGACGGTCGGGCTCGCCCGCGAGGTCGCCGCCGAGGGCATCCGGGTCAACGCGGTGGCGCCCGGCATCATCGCCACCGAGATCCACGCCAGCGGCGGCGAGCCCGACCGGGTGGAGCGCCTCGGCCCGGGCGTCCCGATGAAGCGGGCCGGCACCGCGGAGGAGGTGGCCGCACCGATCGTGTGGCTGCTCTCGGAGGAGGCCTCCTACACCACGGGCGCCATCCTCGACATCGGCGGCGGCCGCTGAGCCTCAGCCCGACCTGACATTCCCTGCCCGTCCCACACGCGGCACGACCGAGCGGAAGCGAAGCCTCATGTCCTACGATCTCGTCGTCATCGGTACCGGTCCCGGCGGCTACGTCTGCGCGATCCGCGCGGCGCAGCTCGGCCTGCGGACCGCGGTGGTCGAGAAGCGCGCGACGCACGGCGGCACCTGCCTCAACGTCGGCTGCATCCCGTCCAAGGCCCTGCTGCACGCGTCCGAGGCCTTCGAGGAGGCCAACACGCACTTCGCCGATCTCGGCATCGACGTCGGCACGCCGAAGCTCGACCTGAAGAAGATGATGGCGTTCAAGGCCGAGGGCGTCGCCGGCAACACCAAGGGCGTCGAGTTCCTGCTCAAGAAGAACAAGGTCGACACCTTCCACGGCACCGGCCGGATCGCGGGCGCCGGCCGCGTCGAGGTCATCGCCGAGGACGGCGGCAACCGGATGCTCGAGACCAAGAGCATCGTCATCGCCACCGGCTCGGACGTGGCGCGCCTGCCCGGCGTCACCATCGACGAGAAGGTCGTGGTCTCCTCCACCGGCGCCCTCGAGCTCGACCGAGTGCCCAAGAAGCTCCTCGTCATCGGCGCCGGCGTGATCGGGCTGGAGCTGGGCTCCGTCTGGCGCCGGCTCGGCTCCGAGGTCACCGTGGTCGAGTATCTCGACCGGGTCCTGCCCGGCATGGACGGCGAGGTCGGCAAGCAGTTCCAGCGGATCCTGACCAAGCAGGGCATCGCCTTCAAGCTGTCCACCAAGGTGACCGGCGTCGAGGTCGGCAAGAAGGGCGGCGCGACGGTCACGGTCGAGCCGGCCGCGGGGGGCGCCGCCGAGACGCTGCAGGCGGACGTGGTCCTCGTCTGCATCGGCCGGACGCCCTACACGGAGGGCCTCGGCCTCGACACGGTCGGCGTCCAGCGGGACGACAAGGGCCGGGTCCTCACTGATTCCCACTACGCCACCAACGTGACCGGGATCTACGCCATCGGCGACGTCATCGCCGGCCCGATGCTCGCCCACAAGGCCGAGGACGAGGGCGTGGCGATCGCCGAGATGCTGGCCGGCCAGTCCGGCCACGTGAACTACGGCGTGATCCCGAACGTGGTCTACACGTTCCCGGAGGTCGCCTCGGTGGGCAAGACCGAGGAGGAGCTGAAGAAGGACGGCATCGCCTACAACGCCGGCAAGTTCCCGTTCACGGCCAATGGCCGGGCCAAGGCGAACGGCACCACGGACGGGTTCGTGAAGGTGCTCGCCGACGCCCAGACCGACCGGGTGCTCGGCGTGCACATCGTCGGCGCGGATGCCGGCAACCTGATCGCCGAGGTGGCGGTAGCGATGGAGTTCGGCGCCTCGTCGGAGGATATCGCCCGCACCTGCCACGCGCACCCGACGCTGACCGAAGCCGTCAAGGAAGCCGCGCTGGCGGTGAACAAGCGCGCGATCCACGTCTGACGGGCCACGTCTGACGGACCACGTCTGACGGGCGAAGGCCCACGGCGGCACGCGTTCGATGGCTCGGCAGGCTGAGCCGTCAGCTCGAAGGGCCGCGGGCCTCGCCTTTGTGCGGCCCGTCGGGGGAAGCCCCGGCGCGGGATCAGGCGATCTTGCGCCGGGGATTGGGCAGGTCGGCGATCCGCAGCAGCGCGCTCGGCGCGGGCGGGGCCGTCAGGGCGTTCAGGAGGTACGGCCGGCGCAGGCCCAGCGCGTTGTGCAGGGCGAGATCGATGTCGCGGGCGTAGAACGGCATCCGCAGCACGGCGTCGACGCCGAAGTAGCGGCCGGCCTGGGCGACGGGCTCCAGTTCGGACGTGGTCAGCAGGGTGATCCGGGTCGGGAGGCCCAGGGGCTGGATCTGGCAGGCCAGTTCGAGCCCGTCGATGCCGCCGAGCTTCACGTCGATGAAGGCGAAGTCGTAGGCGGCGAGCTTCAGCTGCTTGAGAGCGTGGCGGCCGTCATCCGTCTCGTCGAGCTCGATCGCGAAGCCGCTGCGCGCCACGACGCGGCTGATCGCCGAACGCCCGGCCGGGGTCGAGCAGGCGAGCAAGGCCCGTGTCGGCGCGCGACGGCGGGCATCCGCGTGGAGCAGCTGCTCGATATGGCTCGGGTCGAGGGGCGTCTTCAGCACCTCGTAGGCCCCGAGGCTCGTGGCGATCTCCTGCCAGTGCGGCAGCACGCGGGTCGCCACCAGCACCAGGCAGGGGGGCTCCGCACCCGCGCGACGCGCGACGGCGACCGCCTCGGGACCGCTGAGGTCGTCGAGCTGCAGCCCGACGAAGGCCAGGGTCGGACGGTGGCGGAGGAGGATGTCGCAGAGGGCCTGACCCGAGGTCGCCTCGTCGATCACGGCGCCGGGATCGAACCGCAAGACGATCTCCCTCAGGGAGACGCGGCGCCCCGGATCGCAGTCCGCGATCACGACACGTGCCGGCGCCCTCCCATCCTGAAGATCCATGACGCCCGCCCAAGCCGATCCCGTTCGTTGCCCATAATGGCCGAGGATCGTGACGAAGCTCTTAAAGAGCGCGGCTATGCACTAGGCGAAACGGATGACGCGCCTATAGCCGCCGATGAGCTCTCTCGAAGTCGAAGTTTTTAGCAATCTTGGTCAATGGCCGGCCCTCGGGTGAGCCGCCGCGTAGGCGCTCATGAGACGGGCGGCGTCGACCTGCGTGTAGAGCTGCGTCGTGGACAGGGAAGCGTGGCCCAGGAGTTCCTGGATCGCGCGCAGCTCGCCCTGGCGCGCCAGCAGATGGGTCGCGAAGGAATGCCGCAGGGCGTGCGGCGTGGCGCTCTCGGGCAAGCCTAGGGCGCCGCGGGCGCGCGCGACGGTGTACTGGATGATGCGCGGCGAGAGCGGGCCGCCCCGGGCGCCGAGGAACAGCGGCCCCTCCGGCGGCAGCGGCAGGGGGCAGGCGGCGACGTAGTCGGCCACGGCCTGCGCCACGACGGGCAGGATCGGCACCATGCGCTGCTTGCCGCCCTTGCCGAGCACGGTGACCTGATCGACGCCCGGCAGGGGGGCGTCGCGGCGACTCAGGCCCAGCGCCTCGGAGATGCGCAGCCCCGCGCCGTAGAGCAGCGCCAGCACGGCGGCGTCCCGGGCCAGGACCCAGGGCTCCCGCTCCTCGCCGGCGCGGATCGCGGTATCGGTCAGCGCCACCGCGGCGGAGACGGGCAGGGGGCGTGGAAGCCGCCGCGGAACCTTGGGCGAGCGCACGCCGCCCAGGGCCGAGACGGTGCCGAAGCCCTCGCGCTCGAGGAAGCGGGCGAAGGAGCGCAGGCCTGCCAGCATGCGCATCAGCGAGCGCCCCGAGACCTCGTCGGCCCGGCGCGCGGCCATGAAGCCGCGGATGTCCCGCACCTTGAGCCCGATCAGCATCGGGATCGTCGGTGTCCCCTGACGGGACGCGAGGTGGTGTAGGAACTGGCGGAGGTCGCGCCCGTAGGCCTCGACGGTGTTGGACGACATCCGCCGCTCCCGCGCCAGCGCCTCGATCCAGGCCAGGACGGCGTCGCGAAGGCGGGCGTCACCCGGAAACAGCAGCCGGTCGCCCTGGGTCTCGTGCGTGCTCGCGTGCGTACTCATGGCGACACTCGACCGGATCCGCGTTGCCGGGAGCTTAATGCCGGTCGCCGTCCGCCCCCAGGGCCGGGCTCGTGCCGCGCGGCGCGCCGTGCCAAGCTGACCCGATGAGCCTCCTCGCCTACGCGGCCGCCGCCCTCGCCGAGATCGCCGGCTGCTTCGCGTTCTGGGCCTGGATGCGGCTCGGACGGTCGGCTTGGTGGACGCTTCCGGGTCTCGCCTCGCTGGCGGCCTTCGCGGCCCTGCTGACCCTCGTGGACAGCCCGGCGGCGGGGCGCACCTTCGCGGCCTACGGCGGCGTCTACGTGGCGGCCTCGGTCCTGTGGCTGTGGCTCGCGGAGGGCCAGCGGCCCGACCGCTGGGACCTCGCGGGCAGCGCGGTCTGCCTCGCCGGAACGGCGCTGATCCTCCTCGGCCGCCGGGGGTGACAGCGGCGCGGCAGCGCACCTTGCCGGGACGGCCACAGGTGGCAACCTCCGCGGCCGGAACCTTGGTGAAACCAAGCGTTCACGATACGTACGGCAGCCTCGGGCCGTTCACCGAGCCGTGGAGCCCCATGACCAGCCCCGTCCGCATTCTCGGCATCGATCCCGGACTCCGCCGCACCGGCTGGGGCCTGATCACCGCGCAGGGTACGAAGCTCACCTACGGCGATTGCGGGGTCGTGACCTCGGACGGGGAGCTTCCGCTGGCCCTGCGCCTGCGGGAGCTGTTCGAGGGGATCGGCCGCATCGTCGAGGCCGTGCGGCCCGACGAGGTCGCCGTGGAGGAGACCTTCGTCAACAAGGACGCCCAGGCGACGCTCAAGCTGGGCCACGCGCGGGCGATGGCGCTGCTCGTGCCGGCCCTCGCCGGCCTGCCGGTGTTCGAGTACGCCCCCAACCTGATCAAGAAGACCGTGGCGGGCTCCGGCCACGCCGAGAAGGTGCAGATCCAGGCGATGGTCCGCTTCCTTCTGCCGAAGGCGGAGTTCCGCGTCGCGGACGCCGCCGACGCGCTGGCCATCGCGATCACCCATGCCAGTCACCGGGACGCCCACGCGCTGCGGCAGGCGCATCTGCCGGGGGGCAAGCGCCGCTCGCTCACCGGTCAGGCGGCCGCGGGACAGGGGCTCGCAGGGAAGGGATTCTCCGCCGCCGCCGCCGCGCGCATCGAGGCCGCGCTGGCGAAACAAGGCTGACGGGATCGGGAAGGACTTGGTGGGGGAAGTAGGACTCGAACCTACGAAGCTTACGCAGCGGATTTACAGTCCGCCCCCTTTGCCGCTCGGGACATTCCCCCAAGGCGGGCATCGCCCGCGGCGCCCTTATGGTGAGGGGTGGGCCGGGTGTCAACGCTTATGGTGCACCGATCCGGCCCGGCGGGTGCGGCAATCGTGGAGAGCGGGGCGGTTTCGCCCGAAAGCGCCGCGCCCGCGGCTCCGCCGCCGGGACGAAAACGCGAACGTTCCGCGACTGCGGGGATTCACAAAGGAATCCGGATCGGCCACGGTGCGCCGATGTCGCCCTGCTTCGCCGGCCCTTGACCCGTCCCGCCCCGTCCCTGCGGTCGCACCAGCGCACGCTGATGGCCCTGGTCGCGGCCATGGCGAGCGGGGAGGCGGCCCATGTCCGGAAGATCCTGGCCGCGGTCACCCCCGGCGGCGGCAAGTCGCTGCTGCCGGTCATCGCCGCGCACCGGCTGATCGCGGCGGGGCTCGTCGAGCGCGTGGTCTGGGTGGTGCCGCGGGATTCGCTGCGGTTGCAGGCCGAGGAGGCCTTCGCCGATCCGCTCTGGCGCGCGGCCTTCGGGCACGCCCTCAGCGTGCGGGCGGCCGACAACGAGCGCGACCCGGCGCGGGGTCTGGCCGGCTACGTCACCACCTATCAGGCGGTCGCGGCCGCCCCGGCGCTCCACCTCGCGGAGGCGCGGGCGCACCGCACCCTGCTGGTGGTCGACGAGGTCCATCACCTGCCGGTCCCCGGCCGCCCGGGCGCCGACGACCCCTCCGCGGAGGATGCCGAGGCCGGGGCGTGGTCCCGCGCGATGCTGCCCGTCATGGAGGCGGCGACCGTGCGCCTGTACCTGTCCGGAACGCTGGAGCGGGCGGACGGGCGGCGGATCCTCGGGCTGCCCTACCGACCCGCCGGGCCCGGCCGCGGTCCGGAGCTCGACCTCGACGCTCCCGGCCTCGCGGTGATCGGCTACTCGCGGGCGCAGGCGCTGGCCGAGCGGGCGGTGCTGCCAGTGACGTTCGGCGCCATCGACGGCGAGGCGAGCTGGCTGGAGGGCGGCCGGATCGCGGGCGACAGCCCGCGCGTCGGACCGCACCGGCTCGGCGCGGGCTCGGTCCGGATCACCACCCGGCCGGCGCTGTTCACCGCCCTGCGGACCGGGTTCGCCCGCGACCTCCTGAGCGAGGCGTTCTTCGCCACGAAGCGCCTGCGCGCCCGGCGCCGGGCCGAGCGCGAGCTCCCGCCCGGCGAGCCGGCCCGGGGGCTCGGCAAGCTCCTCGTGGTGGCGCCCGATCAGGCGAGCGCGCGGGCCTATCTCGGGACCCTGCGGGACTGGATGCCGGCCGGGCAGGGCGAGCGCGATGTCCGCCTCGCGACCTCCGGCCAGGGCGACGCCCACGCGGCGCTGGCCGCGTTCCGGCTCACGCCGGAACCGGCCGTGCTGGTGACGGTGGCGATGGCCTACGAGGGCCTCGACGCCCCGGAGGTCGCGGTGGTCGCGGCCCTGACCCATATCCGCTCCCGGCCCTGGCTCGAGCAGATGCTCGCCCGGGCCACCCGGGTCGATCCCCATGCCGGGCCCTACGACGGGCAGCAGGCGCTGATCTTCCACCCGGACGACCCGCTCTTCGCGCGGTTCCGCCTCGAACTCGAGACCGAGCAGGGCAGCAGCGTCCGGCCGCCCCGCGAGCGGCCGGCGAGCGCCGTCGTGCCCGAGCGGACCCGCTGGCGCGACGACGAGCCGGGCGGGATCACGCCCCTGGAGAGCAACGCGATCGGGATGCGCTACGCCCTGCTGCGCCCGCGCCTCCCCGAACCGGTCCCCGCGGCGCCCGCGCCCGAACCGCCCTCCGTCACCGAGCGGACCCTGCGCCAGCGGCTCGCCGCCGCGGTGGCCGCCCAGGCGGTGGAGGACGAGACCTCTCTGCGCGTCCCCCGCGGCGGCAATCTCGCCCACCGCTACAACGCCGTTCTCAAGCGCGTGCTCGGCAAGGGCCGCGCGACCATGACCCTCCCGGAGCTGGAGGCGGCCCTGTCCTGGCTCGAGCGCAACCGCCTCTCCGACCATCTCGACCGCCTCGACGGCGACGCCCGCTACGCGTGGTCCGCTCGCCAGCGCCGCGGGCGCTGGCAGCCGGAGCGCGCCGCCGGCCGCTGAATCGCCCGGGAAGGAGACAGCCGTGACCGAGAGCCCGCCCGCCGCCTTCGCCGCGACACTCACCGCGTCCGAGCCGCCGAGGGGCTGGGCCGCCCCGCTCGCCGCGCTCTGGTGGCTCGCCCGGGACGGCTCCGGACCGGCCTCCGCCGCCTGGGAGCGGGCGCACCGCCTCGTCCAGGACGCCGGGGGACCCGACGCGGCCTGGGTCCATGCCCATCTCCACCGGATCGAGGGCGACGACGGCAATGCGCGCTACTGGTACGCCCGCGCCGACCGCCCGGTCCCGAACGGCACGCTCGCGGAGGAGCGGAACGCGCTCATCGCCGCCCTCTGGGCACCGTCCTGACCGCTCCGAGCGGCGCCGCGTCGACCGTCCAGGGCCCGCCGGACCGCGGAACGCCAAGGCTCACAGCCAGTTGAATGGCCGCCCGGCGCGGAGATCGGGCCTCGATTATCGGAGCGGATCCATGAGCCTCCTCGGCAGCATCGTCAGCAAGATCCTCCATCCGTTCGGTGGTGGCACCGCGGACGCCGCCCCCGCGCCCAACGCCGGCTCCGGCGGCCCGGCCGGCACGAGCACGCCCTCGACCCCGTCGGCCCCCGGCACGGCCGGCGGCAGCGAGCCGGTGGACGTCGAGGCGGTGCTCACCAGCCTCGCCGAGAAGAACCCGCAGAAGCTCGACTGGCGCCACTCGATCGTCGACCTGATGAAGCTGCTGGGCCTCGATTCCGGCCTCGCCTCGCGCAAGCAGCTCGCCGACGAGCTCCACTACACCGGCGACAAGGACGATTCGGCGAGCATGAACATCTGGCTGCACAAGCAGGTCATGCAGAAGCTCGCCGAGAACGGCGGCAAGGTTCCGGACGATCTGAAGCACTAGAGCGCCGACCCCGCGATCGACGGGCATCGCCGCGGACGGTCTCGACCGTCGCCGCGGCGATGTCGCTTCTCGGGCCCGTCGGGCGCCGGCGGTTCACGCCGACGGCGACACCTGCAGACGAGCCCTTGCAGCGCCCCGGTCTTTCTCGGTCACATGGCCCGCGTCACGCAGCGCCGAATCAGGCGGCGCCGAGGAGCGAACGGTCATGGACAGCCCGACCGGGGACCGCAGCGGCGCCTTCGAGGCGTCCCCTCTCGCCGCGATCGCCGCGGCGGTCGCCCGCGGTGATGTGGCACGCATCGCCGCGCTGGCGCCCGGCCTGGATCTCTCCCTCCGCGGCGACCGGAACCTCACGCTGCTCGAATGGGCGATTTGGAACGCGCGGCCGCGCGCGGTGTCGGCCCTGCTCGACGCGGGCGCGGACCCGTCCGTGCCGGGGCTCGATCTGGAATCCGCGCTGCACATGGCGGCGATGGTCGAGGAGCCGACCTACCTGGAGATCCTGCTGCGGCACGGCGCGCCGGTCGACCCGGTGAGCCCGCGCGCTCGGTGGACGCCGCTGTTCCGCGCCGTCCAGAACCGCCGCGAGGCGCAGATCGTGCTGCTGCTGCGAGCCGGCGCGGATTTGAGCCGGGTCGACGCTACCGGCAACTCGCTGCTGCACGTGGCCGCCCAGGTCGGCGCGGCCAATCCCTGGGTGCTGCGGCTGCTCGAGGCCGGGATCGACCCGACCCTGCGCAACGCGCAGCGAAAGACCTTCCAGCCGTACTTCTTCGCGACGCCGGATCGCCTGCTCAACGACGAAGCGCGCGAGACCCGCGCGGCGGTCCGCGCGTGGCTCGTCCGGCACGGCGTCCCCGCGGAGGCGGGGCGCTGACGAGACCCGGCCGGGCTCCGCGTCAGCGCCCGGTGCGGACCCGGGTCCAGAGGCGGGTGACGAAGCGCTGGGTGCGGTCGTCCCAGGCGGTGTTGATGGACAGGCGCTGCATCGTCGCCTCGTCCGGGTAGATGCCGGGATTGCTCAGGATCTCGGGCTTCACGAACTTCTTCGCCGCGAGGTTGCCGCTGGCGTAGGAGACGAAGTTGGTGTTGGCCGCCGCCACCTCGGGCCGCATCATGTAGTCGATGAAGGCCAGCGCCTCGGCCGGGTGGGCGGCATCCTTCGGGATCGCGAAGGTGTCGAACCACATCAGCGCGCCCTCCTTCGGCACGACGTAGGCGATGTCGATCCCGTTCTTGGCCTCCTCGGCGCGGCGCTTCGCCTGCATGATGTCGCCCGAGTAGCCGACGGCCAGGCAGATATCGCCGTTCGCCAGCGCCTGGATGTACTCCGACGAGTGGAACTTCCGCACGGCGCCGCGCACCTTGTAGAGGGCGTCGGTCACCAGGGTCATGTCGTCCCAGCGCTTGGAATCCGCCTTCGCGCCGAAGGCCGGGAGCATGCTGGGGATCAGGTCCTCGGGGCTGTCGAGCATCATGATCCCGCACTCCTTCAGCTTGTTCGCCGAGGCGGGGTTGAGGACGACGGACCACGAGTTCACCGTCGCGTTGGCGCCCAGGCGCTCGCGGACGGCGGCGACGTTGTAGCCGATGCCGGTCGTGCCCCACATGTAGTCGACGGCGTAGGTGTTGCCGGGATCGTAGGCCGCCAGCCGGCTGGTCACCTCGGGCCAGAGATTGCCGAGGTTCTTCAGCCTGGACTTGTCGAGGGGCAGGAAGGCGCCGGCCCGGATCAGGCGCTGCAGGTAGGGCCCTGACGGCACGACGATGTCGTAGCCCGACCGGCCGGCGAGCAGCTTGGTCTCCAAGATCTCGTTGTTGTCGTAGGTGTCGTAGACGACCTTGATCCCGGTCTCGCGGGTGAAGGCCTCGAGCACCGTGGGGTCGATATAGTCCGACCAGTTGTAGATGTTGACGACCCGCTCCTCGGCGGCCGGTGCCGGCCGCACGAGGGGCAGGGCCGCCAGGAGCCCTCCCGCGAGAACGGCCGCAGCGGCTGCCAGGACGGACCGGCGCCCGCCGTTCACCGGCTCCTCGCGGCCACGACCACGATCTCGACCAGGTACTCGGGCGCGGCGAGCTTGGCCTCGACCGTGGCGCGGGCCGGCGGGTTCTCCGGGGAGACCCAGGCGTCCCAGGCGGCGTTCATCTCCGCGAAGGTCGCGATATCGGCGAGATAGACGGTGGCCGAGAGGATCCGCGCCTTGTCGCTGCCGGCCGCGGCCAGGAGCCGGTCGATCTCCGACAGGATCTGCTGGGTCTGGATCGTGACCCCGGTGCCGACCGTGTCGGACGCGACCTGCCCGGCGAGGTAGACCATGTCGCCGAAGGTGACGGCCTGCGACATCCGCTTGCCCGGCTCGATACGCTGAATGTCCATACCCGTCTCCACATCCTCGAGAACCGGCGTATCTGCCGCCGCACCGGCCTGGCCGTAAAGGCCCGCGCGCGCACGCGAGGCTTGAACCCGAGGAAAATCGTCATCGGCGGCCAGGGTGCGGGCAACCGTCGCGGGTCTCGAAGCGTTCTGCCGCCATCGACAATCACGCCTTGGGGTCAGTCATGGGTATTCTCTGGACCATCATCATCGGGTTTCTCGCCGGCGTCATCGCCAAGTTCCTCATGCCGGGCCCGAACGAGCCCGCCGGCTTCATCCTGACCACGATCCTCGGCATCGTCGGCGCCTTCGTCGCGACCTTCCTGGGCCAAGCCATCGGCTGGTACGGGCCGAACCAGGGCGCGGGCTTCATCGGCGCCATCGTGGGCGCCGTGGTCGTGCTGTTCATCTACGGCCTGATCGCCGGCCGCCGCACCACGACCTACTGACCTCTCCGGCCGGTCCGGAAACGACGAGGGGCGCCCCGAGGGGCGCCCCTTTTTCGTGGCCGCGACCGGCCGTGGATCTCAGAAATGCTCCGACGCGGCCTTCACGGCGCAGTGACCGGTGGCGCCGCGCACCGCGAGGCCGACTCCGACCACGAGGGCCAGCAGGCTCAGGAGCTTGTTCGGCCGGGGCTGCGCGGCCGCGGCGGCGATGCCGAGGCCCAGCGCGACCGAGACGGCGCGCTCCGTCGTCGACAGGTTCGGTTGCCCGCTGAAGATGTCGTGCATCATGTCGTTGGCCATGAGGGTCTCCGGTTGGGAAGTCGCGGGGGAACGCGGCATCGGGCGCCCCGTTCCCGGCCGGCGGCCGGCGCGGGCCCCTTCCCGCGACGGAACGAAAAAGGGCGCGGCCCCGGAGGACCGCGCCCGTCTGAGTCACCCCGCGCCGACCGCAGCCGGCGCGGGTGTTCCCCTGCTTACTCGCCGGCCTCGCGGCGGCGCTCGCCGCGGTGGCGGCCGCCCTCGCGGGGCTCGCGCGGCTCGTCGCCGCGCTCGGCCCGCTCGGCGTCGCGCTGCGCCTTGATCTTGTCGGTGATGTCCTCGCCCGTCTGCTGGTCGACGACCTTCATGGACAGGCGGATCTTGCCGCGGTCGTCCTGACCGAGGAACTTCACCTTGACCTTGTCGCCTTCCTTGACGACGTCCTGAACCTTGGCGACCCGCTGGGCGGCGAGCTCCGAAATGTGGACCAGGCCGTCCTTCGCGCCGAAGAAGTTCACGAAGGCGCCGAACTCCATGCACTTCACGATCGTGCCGTCGTAGATCACGCCGACCTCCGGCTCCGCCACGATCGAGCGGATCCAGTTGTAGGCCGCCTTGATCGCCTTGCCGTCGGCCGAGGCGATCTTCACGACGCCGGTATCCTCGATGTTGATCTTGGCGCCGGTCTTCTCGACGATCTCGCGGATCACCTTGCCGCCGGTGCCGATCACGTCGCGGATCTTGTCCGTCGGGATCTGCATCGTCTCGATGCGCGGCGCGTACTCGCCGAGCTCCGGACGGGCCGCCGTCAGGGCCTTGGCCATCTCGGCCAGGATGTGGGCGCGGCCGTCCTTCGCCTGGGCGAGGGCGATCTTCATGATCTCCTCGGTGATGCCGGCGATCTTGATGTCCATCTGGAGCGAGGTCACGCCCTCGTCCGTGCCGGCCACCTTGAAGTCCATGTCGCCGAGGTGATCCTCGTCGCCGAGGATGTCGGACAGGACCGCGAAGCGCTCACCCTCGAGGATGAGGCCCATGGCGATGCCCGCCACCGGACGGCGCAGCGGCACGCCGGCATCCATCAGCGACAGCGAGCCGCCGCAGACCGAGGCCATCGAGGACGAGCCGTTGGACTCGGTGATCTCCGACACGACGCGGATCGTGTAGGGGAACTCGTGGGCCGGCGGCAGGACCGGACGGATCGCCCGCCAGGCGAGCTTGCCGTGGCCGATCTCGCGACGGCCCGGGGAGCCCATCCGGCCGGTCTCGCCGACGCTGTAGGGAGGGAAGTTGTAGTGAAGCAGGAAGCGCTCCTTGTAGGTGCCTTCCAGCGCGTCGATGAACTGCTCGTCCTCGCCGGTGCCCAGCGTCGCCACGACCAGCGCCTGGGTCTCGCCGCGGGTGAACAGGGCCGAGCCGTGGGCGCGGGGCAGAACGCCGACCTCGGAGAGGATCGAGCGGACCGTCTTCACGTCGCGGCCGTCGATGCGGGCGCCGCTGTCGAGGATGTTCCAGCGGACCACCTTCGACTGGGCCTCCTTGAAGGCGGCCTTGACCTTCTCGGCCGGGAACTTCTCGGCGCCCTCGGGGCAGAGGGCGGCCATCACCTTCGCCTTCACGGCGTCGACGGCGGCGTAGCGCTCCTGCTTGACGGTCTTGGTGTAGGCGGCGCGCAGCTCGGCCTCGCAGACCTCCAGGACGGCCTTCTCGACGTCGGCGTTCTCGGGGGCCTTGAAGTCGCGCGGCTCCTTGGCGGCCTTCTCGGCGAGGCGGATGATCGCCTCGATCACCGGCTGGAAGTGCTTGTGGCCGAACATCACGGCGCCGAGCATCACGTCCTCGGAGAGCTCCTTGGCCTCCGACTCGACCATCAGCACCGCGTCCTGCGTGCCGGCGACGACGAGGTCGAGGCTGGACTCTTCCTTGGTCTCGGTGACCAGCGGGTTCAGCCGGTAGCCGCCGTTGATGTAGCCGACGCGGGCGCCTCCGATCGGGCCCATGAACGGCACGCCCGACAGGGTCAGGGCCGCGGAGGCCGCGACCATCGCGACGATGTCGGGATCGTTCTCGAGATCGTGGGTCAGGACGGTGACGACGACCTGCGTGTCGTTGCGCCAGCCCTCGATGAAGAGCGGGCGGATCGGGCGGTCGATCAGGCGGGAGACCAGGGTCTCCTTCTCGGAGGGACGGCCCTCGCGCTTGAAGTAGCCGCCCGGGATGCGGCCGGCGGCGTAGGCGCGCTCCTGGTAGTTCACGGTGAGCGGCATGAAGTCGATGCCGGGCTTCGGCTCCTTGGCCGCGACCACGGTCGCGAGCACCGAGGTCTCACCGTAGGTGGCGATGACGGCGCCGTCGGCCTGGCGGGCGACCTTGCCGGTCTCCAGGACGAGCTTGCGGTCGCCCCACATCAGCTCTTCGCGTTGAACGTCGAACATTCTCAATCTCTTCCTTGCCTGCGGCGGGCCCAAGCCCGGCGCCGCCCGGGGGCAAGACGGCGAGACACTGCGCCTGAGAACCCTTGGCGAAGTGTCTCGCGATCCTGCCCCGACGCTGGCGCCTCGAAGCGGCCCGTTTGCCGGGAGGCCGGACCCATTCCGGCAGCCCGCGATGGTGAAACGCGGCCCCGGGCCGGGCCCGGAACCGCGCGGAGTGCGCCTTAGCGGCGGATGCCGAGACGCTCGATGAGGGCGCGGTAGCGGGCCTCGTCCTTGCGCTTGACGTAGTCGAGCAGCGAGCGGCGCTGCGAGACCAGCTTCAGGAGGCCGCGGCGGGAATGGTTGTCCTTGCCGTGGGTCTTGAAGTGGCCGGTCAGGTTGGTGATCCGCTCGGTGAGGATCGCCACCTGGACCTCGGGGGAGCCGGTGTCCTTGGCGTCCTTGCGGTGTTCCTTGATGAGCGCGGTCTTGCGCTCTGCCGTGATCGACATCGCGTGCCTCTCGGGTTGTGCTGGTCGGATGCGGCGCCCCCAACGGGCGCGCGCGGGCTCGGCGTTCGGCCGGTGCCGGGATGTCGTCCAGCACGGTCACAGCGCCAAGCGGCTCAAGCCCCGCCCGGAAACCCGGGTCGAGGCCGCGCGATCCATACACGAAACCGACGGTTATGCCAGTCCCGAGCCGGGCGAGCCGCGGCGGCTGCGCGTCGCGGCGGTCCGGCCTCGCCCCGAGTCGCCCGAAAGAACGGTTAACGCCCCCGTGCTACCCGGAGCCGCTCACGCGACGCGGCCCGGCGATGAACGGCACCTTCTCGGATGCGTGCGGCGTCGTCGTCGCGACGCTGCTCGGCATCCCCCTCGTTCTCCTCCCGGGCTACGCCCTGGGCAGGCTGACCGGCATCCTCGGATTCCGCGCGCTCGCGCCCGGCGACCGCCTCCTGTGCGGGGCGCTCCTCGGAATCGGGCTCCTGCCGGCCCTCGACAGCCTTCTGATCGAGGCGGCCGGCGTCCCGGCCGCGGCGCTCGCCGCCGGCGCCGCGGGGCTCGTCGCGCTGCGTCCGGCCCTGCGCGACCTGCGGGATTCCCGCGACCGGGCGGCGCTGGCCCTCGCGCTGCTCTGGCTCGGCGTCGTGGCCTACGCGCTGATCGACGTCGACACCGGCACCGCCCTCTACCGGCCCGTGACGGTCATCGACCTCGTCAAGCACGCCGCCCTCACGCGCGCGATCGTCGAGCACGGATTGCCGCCGGTGGACCCGTTCTTCGCCCGGCCCGAGCGGGCGGGCTACTATTACGGCTTCTACACCCTCACTGCCCTGGTCGACTGGGCGGGCGGCCGGCTGGTCGACGGCCGGACCGCCTTCGCGGGCCTGGCCTTCTGGACCGGCCTCGCGCTCCTCGGCCTGCTCGACCGGCTCCTCGCCGCGACCGGCCTCGTCGCGGACGCCGCCCCCCGGCTCGTGCGCCGCGCGGTGCTCCTGCTGCTGCCGGCCGGAAGCCTCGACATCCTGCTGGTCGTCGCGGACCGGGCCACCTCCGGGACGTGGCTGCCGATCCCGGAATGGCTGAACGAGCAGGTCCTCAACTGGCCCGCCTCGCTGGTCTGGGTGCCGCACCACGTCGCTGGCGCCCTGGCCGGGTGGCTCGGTCTCCTGGCCCTGGCGGAGGTCGCGGACCGGACGCGACCGGACCGGCGCGCGGAGGCGGCGGCGGTCGGCGTCGCGGGGCTGGCCTTCGCGGCCTGTGCGGGCCTGTCCGTCTGGGTCTGCCTCGGCACGGCGGGCGCCGCGGGGATCTGGCTGACGCTGCTCGGCCTGGAGCGCCGCTGGCGCGCCGCGGCCCGGCTGGCGGCTGCCGGCCTGCTCAGCGCCGCGCTGGCCGCCCCCTACCTCCTCAGCGTGCTGGCCAACCGGACCGACGGCGGCGCGCCGATCCGGTTCTCGATCCGGCGATTCGGGCCGCTCGACGGCCTCGTCGACGAGCCGGCCCTGAGCGCGCTCCGCCTGGTCCTCCTGCCGCTGAACTACTACGCGGCCCTGGGCGTCTGCGCCGCCGGTGCGCTGCTGTTCTGGCGCCTCGTGCCCCGCCGCGAGGCCCACGGCCGCGAGGCCGGGCGGCTGCTCACCCTCTGCGCGGCGGCCAGCCTGCTCCTCGGCGGCGTCCTGCGCTCGGCGATCCTCAACAACGACCTCGGCGCGCGCGTGGTCCTGCTCGCGCAGGTCGCGACCCTGGTCTGGACCGTGGTGGCCCTGACCCGCCTCAGCGAGGCGCGGCGGCTCCGGTTCCCCGGCCTCCTCGCCGCGCTGCTCGCCCTCGGTTACGCGACGACCCTCTACGGCTTCGTCGGCATGCGCGCCTATACGGCCTCCGACCGGCCCGCCTTCGCCCGCCTCGCCGGCCGTCCCGACATCGACCGGGCGCTGCGCGCGGCCTACGCCTGGGCCGGCACGCACCTGCCCCGGGACCTGGTGCTGCAGCAATCGCCCGTGCCGCGGCGGGTGTTCGATTTCGGGCTCTACGGCCTCCAGCCGACGGGGGTGGCCGACGCGGAGGCCCGGCTGTTCGGCGCCCCGCCGGAGGCCGTGGCGTCGCGGCTCGCCGACGTCGCGCCGATCTTCCGCGACCACCTGGACGGCGCGGAGGTGCGGCGGCGCGCCGAGGCGGCCGGGATCGGCGCCCTGGTCGTCACCGCGCAGGACGCGCCCTGGAGCGGCCCGGATTCCTGGGTCTGGCGCAGCCAAGCGGTCTACGCCGATCCGCTCGTCCGGATCCTGCGGGTCGAGGATCTCCATGACTGAAGCCGGTCCTAGGGCACCCGCCCACCCGCGCGCCGCGCAGGCCCTGCGCTGGCTCTGCGCCCAGGCGCTGCTGCAGGCCGGCGCCGTCCTCCTCGGCTTCGGCTGCTTCGTGCTGCTGTTCCAGACGGATCTCTGGTCCGGGGTGACGATCCTGTTCTACCGCGGCCTGATCCTGCTCGCGGTCGCCTTCCTGCTGACGCTGTCGGTCACGGCGGCCCTGGCCGGGCTCGGCCGGTCCTGGGGGCTGCGCCGGCGGGACGCCCTCGGCGCCTGCGTCCTGTCGCTGTCCCTGAACCTGAGCGCCTTCGTGATCCTGCCGGTGACGGTCGACCGCTCGATCAGCGTGTTCCTGCTCGGCCAGATGGCCGCCCATCCCGGGGAGCGCTTCACCCCGGAGCGGGCGCGGGCGGTGTTCGAGCGGGTCTATCTCGGCGAGTTCCGGCAGATGGAGCGGCGCCTGACCGAGCAGCAGGCCTCCGGCAACGTCGCGCGGGCGGGTGACGGCTACGTCATCACCCCGCAGGGCAGCGCCTTCATCCGCTTCTGCGGCCTCGTCGCCCGGGCGTTCCGGACCGACACCCGGATGATCGGCGCGGCCGCCGCACCGCCCCCGCCGGGCGCGGTCGATCCGGGAGCGCCCGACGGGGGCGGTGCGGTGCGGCGGTAGGCGGTACCGTTTCGGGAGTCGAGCGGTGCGGCAGCGGCCGGGACGGTTTCCCGGAGGCCGCCGTCCGGGCATGGAATATGCCGGGTGACGATCCGGGCGAGGGGAACGGACGCGATGGCGGAGTCCGCGGTGACCACGGGTGAGCGGGCGGGTGCGGGGGCAGGGCGCGACCTCGCCCGGAGCCTCACCGCGCCGGGCCTCGTCGCCATCGGCCTCGGCGCCACGATCGGCGCCGGCATCTTCGTGCTCACCGGAACGGCGGCGGCGCAGTACGCGGGCCCGGCGCTCAGCCTCTCCTTCGTGATCGGCGGTATCGCCTGCGGCCTCGTGGGCCTGTGCTACGCCGAGCTGGCCGCCATGATCCCGGAGCCGGGATCCACCTACACCTACACCCGCGCGAGCCTCGGGCGGTTTCCCGCCTGGATCATCGGCTGGGACCTCGTCCTCGAATTCGCCGTGGCGGCGGCGACCGTGGCGGTGGGCTGGTCGGGCTACGCGCAGTCCCTCGCGGCGGAGTTCGGCCTGCATCTGCCGCGGGCCCTGGCCGGGGCGCCCGGCGACGGCGGCCTCGTCAACCTCCCGGCGGCCGGGATCGTGCTGCTGCTCAGCGCCCTGCTGATGCGCGCCACCGAGGAGGCCTCCCTGGTCAACGGGCTGCTGGTCGCCTGCAAGGTCGCGATCATCCTGGCCTTCGTGGGCGTCGGCGTGGCCCATCTCCGGCCGGACCTCTGGCACCCGTTCGTGCCGGAGAATGCCGGGACCTTCGGCGCCTACGGCTGGAGCGGCGTGTTCCGCGGCGCCGCGGTGGTGTTCTTCGCCTTCGTGGGCTTCGAGACCGTGGCGACGGCCGCGGGCGAGTGCCGGGCACCGCAGCGCGACGCGCCGGTGGGCCTGATCGGGTCCCTGCTGATCACCACGATCCTGTACGTCGCCGTGGCGGCCGTCCTCACCGGCCTCGTGCCCTACCGCGACCTCGACGTCGCCGACCCGGTGGCCAAGGCGGTCGACGTGATCGGCCTGCCGGGCTTCTCGACGATCATCAAGGCCGGCGCCCTGATCGGCCTGACCACCTCGGCGCTGACAGCCCTCTACGGGCAGAGCCGGATCTTCTTCGCCATCGCCCGCGACGGGCTCCTCCCGGGGATCTTCTGCCGGGTCCATCCGGTGACGCGGGTGCCCGTGGCGAGCCAGCTGGTGATCGGCCTGTTCACGGCGGCCGTGGCGGGGCTCGTGCCCATCGACGTCCTGGGCGAGATCGTCAGCATCGGCACGCTCCTGGCGTTCTGCCTCGTCTGCGCGACGGTGCTGATCCTGCGCCGGACCGATCCGGACCGGGCGCGCCCGTTCCGCGTGCCGGCGGTGACGCTCACGGCGGGGTTCGGGATCCTGTCCTGCCTCGCGCTGATGGCGTCGCTGCCGGCCGACACCTGGATCCGCCTCGCGGTCTGGCTGGCGATCGGCCTCGCGATCTACGCCGGCTACGGCCGGCGGCACGGTCGGCTCAGCTGATCAGGTTGATGGTGGCCTGCGCGAGCGTCTTGATCGAGGCCGAGGCGCTCAGGCTCAGCTCGTAGTTCCGGACCACCCGCTGCAGGTCGGCCGATTCGACCGCGCTGTTCACGTTCGGCAGGCGGACATAGCCGCTCGGGTCGGCCCCGGGACTGGTCGGGTCGTAGCGGGTGCGGAAGCCGGTGGTGTCGCGGGCGATCCGACCGACCGGGTCGCGGGGGCTGTCCGCCGCCACGGGGGCGAACACCGCGATCTTGCGGGCGTAGGGGGCCCCACCCGGGGTGGTCGGGACCGAATCGGCGTTGGCGAGGTTCTCGGAGATCGCGCGGATCCGTCCGCTCTGCACCTGCCGGCCGGCGGCCAGGGCGGCGGAGGCCGAGTGGAGGGCGCTGGTGTCCGGCATGCGCGGGCCCTGTCGGCGGCGACGATCTGACCGAGTCCTCGCCGACCAGCCTTAACCGGGGGTTAAGAGGGCCGCGCGGACAGGCTCAGCGCGTCCCGGAGATCCTGGCCATCGGTGAGGCGCAGGCCGCGGCGGCGGAGCGCGGAGAGCAGCGCGCGGTCGGGGAACGGACAGTACGGCAGAACCGGCGCGGTCCGCCCCTCCGGCAGCGCCCCGGTCCGGGCGACCTCGTCGAGGAGCCGGTCGAGCATCGCGCGCCCGTGGGCGTGGAGCGCCACCGAGGCCCGGGTCGCGGTCGTGCCCTCGGGCAGCGGTACGGCCTCCTGGGCGAGGATCGCGCCGGTGTCGATCGTGGCGGCCAGCCGGTGCAGGGTCATGCCGAACTGTCCGGGCCCGTCGGCCAGGGCATGGATCGTCGGCACAGGGCCCCGGTGGCGCGGCAGCAGGCCGGGATGCCCGTTGACGCCGCCGAGCCGCGCCAGGCCGATGATCTCGGGCTTCAGGATCTGATCGAAATGGTAGGTGAGGATCAGGTCCGGTGCGGCGTCCCGCAATGCCCGCGCGACGTCCGGGCCGTTGACGTCGTCGACCGTCAGGGTCGGGATGCCCAGGCGGCGGCACAGGGTCCTGAGCGGCGTCGCCTCCGGCGCGTCGCCGCTTCCGGACGCCGCCTGGGTCAGGGGCGCCAGGGGCCGCAGCAGGTCCGGCAGGCCGAAATTGACCGCGAGGTAGGGCAGGATCCCGGTGCCCGAGCGCGCGAGGTGCCGCCGGATCTGCCCCGTCAGACCGCCGCTCGACGGCCGCTCGGCGTTCGAGAGCCCCACCAGCGCGATGTCGGCCCGGAGATCGGCGACGAGCCGGCGCACCGCGCGGGCGTTCGGCAGCGCCTCCAGGACGAACAGCGCGATCCGGGGCCGCGCCATCAGCGCCGCTTCCGCCGCTGGAACCGGAAGGCGTAGAGGCCGGCCTTGCGGACGTTCTCGGGCAGGAGCAGCACGGTGCGGGCGAGCGCCGTGAGGATGAACGGGAAGGCGATCACGTCGCGGTTGGCCGCGATGCCCTTGGCGATCCGCACGGCCGCCTCCTCGGCGCTGATCTCCAGCGGCCGCCAGCCCTTGAGCTCGCCGCCCATCGGCGTCTTCACGTAGCCCGGGGTGACGACGTTGACCTTCACGCCCCGGGGCGCGACCTTCTGGCGCAGGGCGAGGCCGTGGGCGACCAGGGCCGCCTTGGCGCCGCTGTAGGCCGGCGCGTCCTGGAGCGGCGCGTAGGCCGCGAGCGACGACAGCAGCACGATCTGACCGCGCCCGCGCTGGAGCATCAGCGTCAGGGTGGGCAGCATCACGTTGAGCGTGCCGGTGTAGTTGATGTCGGCGGTCTCGAAGGCCACGTCCTCGGCCTCCACCTGCCCCTCCTGATTGCCGCCGTTCACCGCCGCGTTGGCGATGACGAGGTCGAGGGGGGCCTCGGCATCCGACCGGTGCACCAGCGCCACGGTGGCGGCCCGGTCGCGGGTGTCGAGGCGGGCGGTCTCGACGGTCGCGCCGCCGGCGCGGCAGTCGCGGGCGACGATCTCCAGCCGCTCGGCGTTGCGGCCGACCAGGATGAGGCTGGTGCCGGATTGCGCGTAGTGGCGCGCCAGCGCGGCGCCGATGCCGCTCGACGCGCCGGTGATCAGGATACGGGGCATGGGGCGGGTTACGCCGCCGCGCGGGGAAAGATCAAGGCCGGGAAAGGCTCACCGGCGGTGAAACGCGCTTCAAAGGCCGTCGAGCGGCGACGGCCCCGGAGTCCGGCGAGTCCGGTCAGTAGACCGGCGCGAGCTCGCCGTCGCGCTCGGCCACCTCGCTGACCGCCCGCGCCGCCGCCAGCATCGCGTCGGGCAGGGCCGCCTCCATCCGCGGCACCGAGCCGGCCACCGCGCGGTCGATCGCCTCCTTGGAGAAGAAGCCGCCGTTGACCTGGGTCCGGTGCAGGACCACGCGGCGGAAATCCGCCATCAGGTCCATCTCCGGCGGCGTCGGATTCTTCCAGAAGCTGTCGAGATCGCCCTGATGGGTCAGGCCGGCCATGTTGTAGATCGCGGTGCCGACCGCGTGGGTCGGGCAGCCCATCTCGAGGGACAGCATCCCCACCGTGGAGTTGACGATCACCACGCCGCGGGCGCCCTTGATCAGGGCCGGGAGGTCGCCGCCGTCGATGAAGTCGAGCCGGTCGCTGACGCCGTGGCGCCGGGCCGAAGCGCGGGCGAACTTGCGCCAGTTGATCAGGCCGCTGTCGAGCGGGTGCAGCTTCACCAGCAGCCGGGTCGGCGCCGACGAGCCGTCCGCGAAGGACTTGATCACCCGGTCCATGAAGCCCTCGACGCCGAGGAACGGCGAGTGGACCCGGATCTGGTAGTCGCTGTCGAGCTGCAGCGGCAGCAGGAAGTAGTCGCAGCCGACCGCGCGGTAGATCTCGTCGCAGCGGGCCGCCTCGCGGCGGGTATGGGCGCGGCGCGCGAACTTCTTGATCCAGCCGGCATACTCGGCCGCGATATGGGTCGGCCGGTGGCTGCGGAAATGCGGGAAGAGGTAGGGGAACAGCACGTTGGCGAGGTTGTAGCCGACGTCCCAGACGCTGCGGCGGGCCATGTCGCCCGTGGAGGGCATCGCCCGGCCGGGCTGCGGCAGGCGCCGCGCCAGGGCCCGGATTTCGGCGGCCGTCCGGGGAAGCGACGAGAAGCCGTTCACGCCGCCCAGCTCGCAGGTGATCCAGTTCGGGCGGATATAGCCCTCCTCGAACACGTGCACCCGCAGGCCGCGATACTCGGCGATCATGCGGGCCGCCTTGTGGAACGGCCGGCAATCGCCGAACAGCACGATGTCGGTCACGCTCTCGCGGTCCAGATAGGCCTCGAGATACTCGCCCCAGGCCTCGCGGCGGCCGCGGTAATTGTCGGCCTCGCCGCTCCAGAACAGCCAGTCGCCGGGGCAGAGATTGATGCGCCGGACGCTGTGTCCCCGCGCGCGCAGCGCCTTTCCGAGATCGGAGAAGAACGGCGTCGCGATGCCCTGCAGGAAGAGGAAGGTCGCGGGGCGGTCGCGGAGGGCGTCGGGGGCGGGCTGTTGCATTCCGCGGCGCTTCTGTCCTTGACCCTGGGCCGGATGAACCGCACCGGCGAGAGACTCTTGAGGTGGCACGGTGCCCGGCGGCCCCGCAATCCGAAGCCACGCCGCGGCATGGCATTTCCGCGCCAGCGTGGCCCGTCTGCAACGGTCCCGCGCCTGCGGCTCAGCCTCCGGATTAGGCGGGCAATCGCGGCGACGATATGTCCAAATCCTTTCCAGGACGTGGCGACGGCGACGCGCGCTCAGGTTGTCCCCGCGTTGCATCACCATCCCATGCCGACGAAAATGCGCTACAGGCAGCTTCCGCACCTCGACCCGACCGGAGCCGGACGCACCGACCATGCCCGCTGACCCGACCCCGTCGCTCTACGCGACCGGCCGCACGATCCGCCGCCTGCGGGCGGAGATCGAGGCCGCGACGGGCCTCGCCTTCGGTCCGGCACGCCCCGGCGCCGTCGGCGCGGCCTGGGGCGCGGGCAGCCTCGCGGGGCGCCTGCTGGCGCTGACGGGGCGGCGCCGGCTCGTGGTCGCGCCCGGGCCGGTCCTGAGCCCCTACGACTCGCCGGAGACCGGCTTCGCGTCCCTGCGGATCAGCCTCGACGGCGCGCCCCTGGGCGGGGAGGGCGGCGTCCACTACCTCGATCCCTGGAGCCGGGCGCCGATCGACCGCGCGGCCTGCGCCGAGCGGGTGGCGTGGCTCGCCGCGCGCTTCGCCGAGAACGACCGGCGGGTGATCTATGTCGGGATGTCGCGCTGGAAGCGGCCCGCCCTCGACGTCCTCGGCGCCGGGCCCGCCGGCCGGCCGATCCACACCATGACCACCGAGGCCGCGATCGCCGCGGGACAGCGCCACGGCGGCCGCATCCTGGCCTGGGCGACGCGGGCACCGGGCCAGCTCGAGGAGGCTTGCGCGCGGGCCGGCCTGCCGCTGGCCCGGGTCGAGGACGGGTTCCTGCGCTCCGTGGGGCTCGGCGCCAGCCTGCAGCCCGGCGCCTCCATCGTGGTGGACGACCTCGGCATCTACTACGACCCGCGGCGGGAGAGCCGCCTGCAGCGGCTGCTCGCCGAGGCCGACTTCACCCCGGACCTCGTCGCCCGGGCGCGGCGCCTGCGCGAGGAGGTCGTGGCGCGTCGGCTCAGCAAGTACAATGTCGGCCTCGACGCCGCCGCGCTCGACTGGCCGCCGGGCCGGCGGATCGTGCTCGTGCCCGGCCAGGTCGAGGACGACGCCTCGGTGCGCCACGGCTCGCCGCTGGTCCGCTCGAACCGGGCGCTGCTGGAAGCGGCGCGGCGGCGCAACCCGGACGCGTTCCTGCTCTACAAACCGCATCCCGACGTGGAGGCCGGGTTCCGTCCCGGCATCATCCCGGAGGCGGAGGCCCTGACTCTTGCCGACCGGATCGTGGGCGGCATCAGCATCGTCGACCTCCTCGACCGGGTGCATCACGTCGAGACCATGACGTCGCTGGCCGGGTTCGAGGCCCTGATCCGCGGCCTCACCGTGGCGACCCACGGCCGGCCGTTCTACTCCGGCTGGGGCCTGTCGGAGGATCTCGCGCCGGGGGCCGACCGCGGCCGCCGGCTGAGCCTCGACGAGCTGGTGGCCGGCGCCATGATCCTCTACGCGCGCTACCTCGACCCGGTGGCGATGAAGCCGTGCACCCCGGAGCAGCTCCTCGACCGCCTCAGCGCGGCCCGGGCGGCGGCGCCGCGCAACGCCCTCTCCCTCGGCCGGACGGCCCATCTGGTGATGCGCGCCCGCTACGGCCTCCTCAATCCCGTCGTGCGGGCCCTGCGCAGCCGGCGCGGCGTCGGCCGCGAGGCCGGCGGCGGGCCGCGCTAGGGCGGCGCGCGCGGCGCGAATCCCGTTCCGCGAGACCCTGATGTGACACCAAAGCGATAGCGCGCGCTGCTAGAGTCCGCCCGCAGCCGCCCGTCCCCGGGGCCGATTCCGATCGTTCTGGATCAGGAACGGCCCGTAACGCCTTGCTCCCGCGCGCTGTTTCCCGCCGGACCGGATCCCGGCGGCGAGCAGGCCCGCCCCACGCCGAGTGTCCGTGTCTTGACGACGTTCCTCATCGCCACCGGTCTCGCGCTCGCCGCGTGCCTCGCCCTGGAGGTGTTCGCGGGCGACTCGATCGCGCGGGCGAGCCTCGCGCCGCGGGATCTCGGCCTGCGGCTGCTCGGCTACCTGCTGATCCTGCTGTTCTGGTTCGAGTTCTCCTGGCGGCCCTGGCTCGCCGGGCTGACCTGCGTGATCACCGTGGCGATCCTGATCGTCGTCAGCCGCGCGAAGCGCTCGGTGATCGGCGAGCCGCTGCTGTTCAGCGATTTCGCCCTGCTGCCCCAGGTGCCGCGGCATCCGCAGCTCTACTACATCCCGCCCCTGTGGGACCCGCGCATCTCCGTGCCGGTCCTGCTCACCCTGGCGGTCACCGCGCTGTGGTACTGGATCGAGCCGAGCGTGCTGCCCGTCGCGACCCTGCCGCGGGTGCTGTGCCTGCTCGGCCTCCCGCTCGCGCTCTGGCTGCTGGTCCGGGCGGCCCCGCGCCCGCCGCTCGCCCGGCTGATCGCCCGCTGGTTCCCCGAACCCGATCTGGAGGCGGATGTCACCCGGGTCGGCCTCCCGGCGAGCCTCCTGGGCTACACCGCCCGGGCGATGGCCGGCGGCGTGCCGGTGCCGGCGGCGCCGGCGCTGCCGGAGGGCCCGGGCGACGACGTCGTCGTGGTGATCCAGCTCGAATCCTTCGTCGATCCGGAGCGGCTCGGCGGCCCGAAACTGCCGGCGATGGACCTGTTCCGCACCCGGGCCGCGCAGTACGGGCGCCTGCGGGTGCCGGCGCACGGCGCCTACACGATGCGCAGCGAGCACGCGGTGCTCACCGGCCGACCGTCCGAGAGCCTCGGCTTCGGCCGCTTCGACCCCTACACGTCCCGCAGCGGCGACGAGCCGACGAGCCTCGCCCGGCTGGCCGGGGGGCAGGGCTACGGGACCCTGTTCCTGCACCCGTTCCACCGCGACTTCTTCCGGCGGGCGCGCGTGATGGAGGCCTTCGGCTTCGCCGATCTCGTGATGGGGGAGGCCTTCGCGGAGGCGCCGCGCGTCGGGCCCTATGTCGGGGACGTCGCCCTCGGCGCGCGCCTCCTCGCGGAAGTGCGGGCCCGCCGCGCGCCCCTGTTCCTGTTCTGCGTGACCATGGAGAACCACGGTCCCTGGAAGCCGGGGCGGCTGCCGGGGATCGACGACCCGCAGGCGCAGTATCTCCATCACGTCGCCCATACCGGGCAGATGGTCGAGGATCTCGTCGCCGGCCTGGACGCCATCGCCCGCGAGCGGGGCCAGACCATCACGCTCTGCGTGTTCGGCGACCACGCACCGTCGCTGCCGAGTTGCAAACCCGGTTTCGGCGGGCGGACCACCGAGTACGCCCTGTTCCGCTTCGGCCGCCCGCACGAGGCCCCGCAGCGCGCCGACATCGCCGCCGACGAGCTCGGGCGGGCGCTGCGTGCGAGTCTCGCGACCGCGCCCGCGGACATCGCCGCGGGGACATGATAAGGTTAAGCTTGCGCGGCATAAGCGTGGCCGTGCCACGCTGGTGACGCATTGCCCGCGGATAGCGCGACCGGCCACGCGACGGCCGCCGCTCCGGCGCGGCCGTTAAAGCGATCGCAGCGTTTGGCGGTCAAACTGGGTGTCCCGGCCCGGGCCAGCGATGGCGCGGGCTCGGCGAGGAGAAATCTTTGTGATGCTGCGTAAGACGGCGTGCACCGCCCTGATGGCCGCCCTGGCGGCTGGATCTGCCGGCGGTTGCACGTACCTGCCCGCGGCGGGTCCGACGGCGAGCGCGATCCAGGCCGGATCCGAGGTCGCCACGGCCGACGGAGGCCTGCTCGCCCGCTACGAGATCATCGACGTCACTCCCTCCGTGGTCGAGGCCCTGCGCGGCCGGCCGCTGGACAGCCTGCTCGCCTCCTTCGGCGACCACCGCCCCTCCTCCGAGCCGGTCATCGGCATCGGCGACATGGTCTCGGTCTCCGTCTGGGAAGCCGGGTCCGGCGGCCTGTTCTCCGGGCCCCTCGTCGCCGACCGCTTCTCCGCAGGCTCCAAGTCCGCCCTCATCCCCGAGCAGCCCGTCGGGCGCGACGGCGCCATCTCGGTGCCCTACGCCGGCCGCATCAAGGTCGCCGGCCGCCGCACCCAGGACGTCCAGGCGCTCATCGAGAACGAGCTCGCCGGCAAGGCCATCCAGCCGCAGGTGCTGGTCTCGGTCACACGCCCGATCTCCCAGGCCGTCACCGTCACCGGCGAGGGCGCCGCCGGCGCCCGCCTGCCGCTCTCGGGCCACGGCGACCGCATCCTCGACGTCATCGCCGCCGCCGGCGGCAACCGCGCGCCGGTCAACGAGACCTTCGTGCGGCTCTCGCGCGGGCCGGTGACCGCGACCGTGCCGCTGACCACGGTGGTGTCGAACCCGCGGGAGAACATCTACCTGCGGCCCAACGACGTGCTGACCCTGGTGCGCGACCCGCAGACCTTCATCGCGGTGGGCGCGCTGGGCAACAGCACCGAGCTGCCGTTCCAGGCCGACGGGATCACGCTGGCGCAGGCGCTGGCCAAGGCGCGCGGCCTGTCGGACTTCGCCGCCGACCCGGCCGGCACCTTCATCTTCCGGTTCGAGCCCGCCAGCGTCGTGCGCCGGCTCAGCCCTGGCTCGAAGCTGCTCGGCACGCCTCTGGTGCCGGTGGTCTACCGGATCGACATGCGCGACCCCAACAGCCTGTTCGTGTCGCAGGCGTTCCGGATGCGCAACCGCGACCTGATCTACGTGTCGAACGCGCCCTTCACCGAGGTCCAGAAGGTCCTCACCGCCTTCAGCGGCATCACCGGCCCGGCCTCCTCGGCCGCCCTGGCCTATTCCTACGCCAAGTAGGACCCGTGCTCCGCGACGGGCGGCACCGCCGCCGGTCGCCGCGCTGGGGGTGCCGCGCGCGTCCGACCGAGACTGCCGCGGTCTGTCGATACGAAGAAGGGGCGCGGATATCATCCGCGCCCCTTCTTCGTAAGGGTCTCGAAGAACCGGGGCGCGCGGCCCTGGCCGGGCTCAGACCCGCTTGGCCAGCAGCTGCTCGATCAGCGAGCCGCCCTTGTCGATGGCCGCCAGCTCCTCGGCCACCGCGTTCACGGTGTCGCGGATCTGGTCGGGCGTGTGCTCGGAGGTGAGGAAGAAGCGCAGGCGCGAGGCCCGCTCCGGCACCGCAGGGTGGATGATCGGCTGCACGTTGATGCCCCGGCGGAACAGCCGGTCCGACAGGGTCACGGCCTTCAGCGAATCGCCGACGATGATCGGCACGACCGCGAGGCCGAGGCTGAAACCGGTGTCGAGGCCGAGCTTCTTGGCGGTGGCCAGGAACAGGGTGCCGTTCTGGCGCAGGCGCTCGACCCGCTCGGGCTCGGCGTGCATCACGGCGAGCGCCGCCTCGGCCGCGGCCGCGAGCGGCGGCGACATGCCGACGCTGTACACGAAGCCGCCGGCGGTGTGCTTCAGGTACTCGATCAGCGCGATCGGGCCGCAGATGTAGCCGCCGCAGGTCGACAGGGTCTTCGACAGCGTGCCCATCCAGATGTCGACCTCGCGGGGGTCGACACCGCAATGCTCGAACAGGCCGGCGCCGGTCCGGCCGGTGACGCCGAGGCCGTGCGCCTCGTCGACCATCAGCCACGCGTCGTAGCGCTTCTTGAGGGCGACGAGCCCGGCGAGGTCCGGCGCGTCGCCGTCCATGCTGTAGAGGCCCTCGACCACGATCAGCGCCCGGCGATGCTCGTGGCGGGTCGACTGGAGCAGGGTTTCCAGGGCGTCGAGATCGTTATGCGCGAAGGAGCGCCGCTGGGCGCCCGACAGCTGCGCGCCGGTGACGATGCTGTTGTGGGACAGCGCGTCGTGGAAGATCACGTCGCCGGCTTCCAGCAGGGCGCCGATGGTCGTGACGTTGGTGGCGTGGCCGCTCACCATCACGATGCAGCCCTCGGACTGGTAGTGCTTGGCCAGCGCCTGCTCGAGGCTGATGTGCCCCGGCCGCTCGCCCGCCACGACGCGGCTCGCCGACGCGGAGGTGCCGTAAGCCTCGATCGCCTCCCGGGCGGCGTTGCTCACCCGCGGATGGCCGTTCAGGCCGAGGTAGTCGTAGGACGAGAAGTTGGTGAAGCTCTTCTGGTCGATCCGCGTCGTGGCCCCGGCCTTGGCGTCGTGGACGCGGAAGAACGGGTTGCCCAGGCCGATCAGATCGGCCGCCTGGCGCTGGAGCTTCAGCTCGCGGTAGCCCGGCAGGTTCTCGAAGTTCTGCGCCGCCGACTTGCCGGCGGGAGAGGCCGTCTTGACGGGGGCCGGGCGCGGCGTCGCGCGCCCGAGCCGGTTGGTCACGAAGCCGGCGAGCGCCGCGCGCCCACCGTCCGGCCGTGCCGTGTCGGTCATGAGTTGGTCTCTTTGATCTCGCTGGACGTCTGCTCGATGAGTTCCTTGAGAGGCGCGAGGATCTGCGCATCGACCTCACCGCCGACATGCTTCGAGACGAGGCTCATCGCGACGCCGGCCGTCTCGTCCATGGGCGCGGAAACCGCCTGAATTAAGGACTCCGACAGCTCATTGACGGTCATGCCCGACGAAAGTCCGGCGGGCGGCGCGTCGAGGGCGAAGCGCTCCTGCAGGCTGGCGCCGAGCTCGACGCCCATCAGCGAGTCGAGGCCGATCTCCGAGAGCTGGCGCACGCGGCTGATGTCGTCCTTCGGCAGCCGCAGGATGCGGGCGATGTCCTCGACGATCGCGTCCGACACGGTCTTGCGGACCGCGTCGAGGTCGCCGCCCTTGAGCAGCGCGGCGATGTTGATCGCCTGGACGCCGCCGGCCTCGGCCTGCTGGTCGGACCCGAGTTCCGCGTAGCTCGGCGAGCGCATGGTGGCGAGACGCTCGCGCGCCTTGCCCCAGTGCATCGCCGCGATGGCGATGACGCCCTCGTCCGGGGACGCGCCCTGGCTGCCCAGCGCCTCGGCCATCAGGTCGAGGCAGCGGCGGGCCTCCATCGGCGTGACGCCGACGCGGCCGGCGAGGCCTTCCATGACCGCCCTGTTGCGGGCGAGCATGCCGACATCGCCGATGGCGCCCCAGGCCACCGCCAGCGCGGGCAGGCCGCGGCGGCGGCGCTGGCGCGCGAGGCCTTCCATGAAGCCGTTGGCGGCCACGTAGGAGCCCTGGCCCGGATTGCCGATGAAGGTCGTCGCCGAGGAGAACAGGACGAAGTAGTCCAGGCTCCGGTCGCGGGTGGCGGCGTCGAGGTGCTGCGCGCCGATCACCTTCGGGCCGATCACCGCGTCGAGCGCCGCGGCGTCGATGTTGGAGATCAGGCCGTCCTGAAGAACCGCCGCGGCGTGGAGCACGCCGGCCAGCTTCTTGCCGCCCTGCTCGATCCCGGCGATGAGCCGGTCCACCGAGGCGCGGCTGGTGATGTCGACGGCCTTGGCCTCGACGGTCACGCCCCGGGCCGACAGCTCCGCGACGATCGCCTTGGCCTCGTCGGTGGCCGCGCCCTTGCGGCCCGCGAGCACGAGGTGCTTGGCGCCCCGGTCGATCAGCCAGCGCGCCGCCTCCAGGCCGAAGCCGCCGAGGCCGCCGGTCAGCAGGTGGACACCCTCGGCCGAGACCGCGAACGGGCGGGCCGTGTCCTTCATGATCGTGCCGGCCTTGGGCGGGCTGATCACGATCTTACCGATGTGGCCGGACTGCTGCATCAGCCGGAACGCGTCCGAGGTCTCGGCCGCCGTGAACGGCTGGTACGGCAGGGGCTTCAGGCCGCCGTCGTTGAACAGCGCCATGACCTCGCGGAACATCCGCGCGCCGTCGTCGCCCTGGTGCTGGATCACCTGATCGAGGTCGACGCCGAAGTAGCTGAGGTTCCGCCGGAACGGGCGCAGGCCGATATGGGTGTTGGCGACGTAGTCGCGCTTACCCAGCTCGACGAAGCGGCCGAACGGCCGGAGCGCGTTGAGCGAGCGCTCCATCGCCTCGCCGAACAGGCTGTTCAGCACGATGTCGACGCCGTCGCCGGTGATCGCCCGGACCTCGTCCACGAAGGCGAGGGAGCGGGAATCGAGCACGTGCTCGGCGCCCAGCGCCTTCACCAGCGCCCGCTTCTCGCGGGAGCCGGCCGTGGCGATGACCCGCGCGCCCTTGAGCTTGGCGATCTGCAGGGCCGCGAGGCCGACACCGCCCGCGCCGCCGTGGACCAGCACCCATTCGCCGCGCCGCATCCGGGCGCAGGAGACGAGGCCGTAATAGGCGGTGAGGAAGGCCACCGGCACGGTGGCGGCCGCCATCGGGTCGAGGCCCTGCGGCATCGGCGCGACGACGAGGTCCGGCACCACGATGTGCGTCGCGAAGCCCGACTGGGCGAAGGCGACGACCGGGTCGCCGACCTTGAAGCCCTTCACGCCCGGGCCGACGGCCGTGACGCGGCCGGCGCACTCGAGGCCGAGGCGGGGGCCGGCGAAGCCGTCCTCCAGGATCTCCTCGGGGAGCATCGAGAGCGCCCAGAGCACGTCGCGGAAGTTGAGGCCGGTGGCCTCGACCGCGATCTCCATCTCGCCCTTGCCGGGGGCGCGGCGCTCGGCCGGACCCCAGACCATCTCGCTGAGGCCGCCGGTGTTGCTGCGCTCCAGGCGCGCGGCCTCCGCCGGGACGGCGTCGGCCGGATCCCGGTGCTGCGGCCGGCCGGCGTGGAAGCGCACGACCTGGGTCCGCTCGTCGTCCAGCACGATCTCGGTCTCCGGCGTGCCGGAGAGGATGAGGTCGCGCAGGCGCTCGGAGGCGCGCTTCGACGACATCTCGGGGGAGAGGTCGATGCGGCGGACGTCGAGGTTCGGGGCCTCGTTGGCGAGCGTGCGGGAGAAGGCCCACACGCCGGCCTCGATGTTGGTGGTCTGGCCGCCGCGGTCGCGGGTGGCGCCGGGCGCCACGACCCAGAGTCGGGTCTGGCGGGATCCCAGATGCTCGGTGCAGCGCTTCAGGCTGAGGCAGCGGTCGCGCAGCCGCTCGGCCGCCTCGCCGCCGCGGGTGAAGGCGCCGGCCAGGAACACCACCGTGTCGGGGGTCTCCTTCTCCAGCTCCATCAGGGAGGTCTCGGAGTCGAGGATGATCGAGACGTGCACGCCGCCCGCGACCAGCAGGGTGGCCAGGGAGGAGGCGGTCTCGGCCGCGAACTCGTCGTCCGAGCCGATGATGAAGGCGAAGCTCTGCGCCGGGGCCGGGCCCGGGCGCACCGGCGCCTCGGCCGTCAGCAGCAGGTCGTCGCCGTTGGCCGACGCCGCCCGCTCGACCTCGACCTTGACCAGGCCGTGGGCGCTCAGGATGCGCTGCCAGCCCTCGATGTCCTCGAGCCGGCCCACGGGCAGGCCGCCCGCGGCCTCCTCGAACCAGCCGGCCGTGAGACCGAACACGAGGTCGCGGAACAGGGAGGCCCCCGGCTCCACCGCCACCAGCAGGCCGCCGGTGGCGAGCGCCCCGGCGAGCTGGCCCGGCAGGGCGCGGTCGCCGCGATGCAGGCTGCCCGAGGCCAGGATCAGGTCGAAGCTGCCGGGCGCGAGCTCCTCGGCGGTCTCGACCACGGCGGCGGCGCGGCCGAGCGACAGGCGGGCGCGCTCGGCGAGCCGGCGGTCGGTCTCGAAGACCGTGAGCCGGGCCTCGGCGGCGGCCGCGAAGGTCGCGGTCTGGGCCGAGAGCGGGCCGAAGCCGACCTGCAGGACCCGCAGCGCCCGCTCCTTCGGGAGCTGGGCGCGGCTCCGCTCGATCAGGTCGGCGACCACGTCGGCGCCGTGGCGCGCGGTGGCCGAGCGCAGCACGAAGGCGTCGATCGCCCCCTGCGGCAGGGCCGGCGCGTCGCTCAGCGTGCCGGCGAGCAGCCGGTCGACCAGGGCGCCGACATCGGCGATCAGCACCAGCTCGGCCGAGAGATCCGGGTGGTCGCCGGCGATCCAGCGCATGATCTCGTCGGGCGCGGGCAGGGCGGAGCCGTCGCCGAGCGTCCAGTTCGGGCCCGCGCGCTCGGCGAGGCCGCTGCTCTCCAGGGCGTAGAGGGCGTTCAGCAGCCAGGGGCGCAGGGCCTCCGGCACGCGGCTGTCGGTGACCGTGACGGTCTCGCCCTGCGCCAGCCCGGAGGCCAGGCGGTAGGCGAGCGAGGTCGCCCAGCCCTCCAGCAGGAGGTGGCCCGGCGAGAGGGCGGCGTCGGCCGGCCCCTTCGCCTCGGCGGCGAGCGGGCGCAGACGCGCGGCCACGCTCGGGCGGCGCTCCATCGGGATCGCGGTCGGCTCGGTGGCGAGCTCCGGCACCTGCGAGATCGCGAAGGCCGAGAGGTCGCCGCCGCTCTTGGCGCGCAGGGCCTGGAACCGGCCCTCGCGGATCGTGGCGATGACCGCGCCCTCGGCGTCGAGGAGCGTGAAGTCCGCCAGGATCGAGCGCTCGTTGCAGCGGCGGGTCCGGATGATCGAGCGGGCGATCACCGCGCCGGGGCGCAGCAGCCGCACCTCGCCGAAGCGCACCGGGATATAGGCCTTGCCGCCGTTCTCGCCGAGCAGGTCGGCGAAGAGCAGGATCAGCCCGTGGAAGCAGGCGTCCAGCCGGTTCGGCACGAGGCCGTAGCGGGTGTCGGGCTCGGCCGGCAGCAGGTCGGACACGATGGTGGCGTCGTCGAGCCGGGCGCTCATCGCCACCTGCTGGAAGCTCGGGCCGAAGCCGAGCCCGGAGGCGAGGGCCTTGGCGTAGAGCGCGTCGCCGGTGAGGACGTGGTCGCCCGCGGTCTCGAAGCTGAAGCCGTCGAGATCCGGCGCCTTCGGGTCCGAGAAGCTGCCCTCGACGATCTTCGCCTGGGCGTGGAGCTGCCAGGGGGTCTGGGTCAGGCGCGGACGGCTCAGCACCTGGATGCCGTTGCCGGAACCCGACAGGCGCACCGCGACCTCGCGCAGGGCGTCCTCGGCGAACACCATCGGCGCCACGATCTCGAAGTCGGCGAGCACGACCGCGTCGTCGCGCAGGGCCTCGCGGACGCAGGCCAGCGCCATCTCGACGAAGCCGGCACCCGGCATGATCACCTGGCCGTCGACCTTGTGATCCTCCAGCTCCGGCACGGTCACCGGATCGACGAAGCCGTTCCACTCCAGCCCGTCGAAGGCCGTGCGCGACCCGATCAGCGGGTGGTAGGGGCGGGGGCTCATCGCGCCCACGCCCTCGGTGGTGTCGGCGAGGCGGAACGGGCGGCGCTGCCAGGGGTAGGTCGGCAGGCGCACGTCGCCCTTCGGCGCGTCGCCGAACAGCAGCGTCTCGTCGACCTGCGCGCCCTGGACGAGGGCGGCGCTGACCGCTTTGGCGATCGGGTCGCCGCCGGAGGCCTTGCGGTGCATCACGCCGACGGTGGCGGTCTCGATCCCGAGCGGCTCGACCGCGTCGCCGACGTGGGACATCAGGGTCGCGCGCGGGCCGACCTCGACGAAGACGCGGGCGCCGCGGCGGGTCGCGTCCTGCACGGCCTCGCAGAAGCGCACCGGCTCGCGGATGTTGCGCCACCAGTAGCCGGCGCCGAAATGGGAGCCGTCGAGCACGCTGCCCGTGACGGTGGAGACCATCGCGGTGGTGCCGGCCTTGGCCTTCAGCCCCGCGAGGTCGCGCAGCAGCGGCTTCTCGGTCGGATCCATCAGCCGGCCGTGGAAGGCGTAGGCGAGGTCGAGCTTGCGGCCGCGGCGGCGCTTGCGCGACAGGGCCTTGAGGGCGGCGTCGATGTCGGCCACCGGCCCGGCGACCGTGACGGCCTTGGGGCTGTTGTAGGCGGCGATGTCGAGGGTCGGGTAATCCTTGAGGAAGGTCTCGACCTCCTCGGACGGCATCAGCAGCACCGCCATGGTGCCCTGGCCGTGCGTCGTCTCCTGGTGGTGGCTGCGGTAGTAGATGACGCGGACCGCGTCCTCCAGGCTGAGGATCCCGGCGGCCTCGGCGGCCGCGATCTCGCCCACGCTGTGTCCGAGGACGTAGGACGGGATCAGGCCCTTCGCCTTGAGCGCGGCCGTCGAGGCGCTCTCGATGGCGAAGATCAGCGGCTGGGAGACGCTGGTCAGCGCGAGGCGCTCGTCGAGGTCGTCGGCGTAGAGCGCGTCCTTCAGCGACCAGTCCGAGTAGGCGCGGAACAGGGTGTCGATCCGGTCGAAGGTCGCGCGGAAGACCGCGTTCTCCTCGTAGGCCTCGCGGCCCATCCCGGCCCACTGGCTGCCGTTGCCCGAGTAGATGAACGCCACTTCGGCGACGCGGTCGACCGCGGTCCCGGTGAAGGCGTCCGGCGTGTCCTCGCCCTCGCCGACGGCGCGGAGCGCGGCGGCGACGTCGGCCTTGCCGTCGAGCGCGACGGCGAGGCGGGCGGGCATGCGCTCGCGGCGATGCGCCACCGCGGCCGCAACGGTCGCGACCTGCTCGGGGGCGGACTCGAGGCGCTCGGCGTAGTCGAGGGCGAGCTCGTTCAGCGCGGCGCGGCTCTGGGCCGAGAGCAGCAGCACCTGGGCCTGGGGCTCCGCGGTCGCGGCGGCGGGCTTCGCCCAGGCGGGGGCGTCGGTGATGACGACGTGGGCGTTGGTGCCGCCGAAGCCGAAGGAGTTGACGCCGGCGAAGCGCTCGCGGGCGCCGCGGCTGATCGGCATCGCTTCCCGCACGACGTGCAGGTTGAGCTCGCCGAAGGGGATCTCGGGGTTGAGCTCGGCCGCGTGCAGCGACGGCGGCACGAGGTCGTGCTCCAGGGCGAGCGTCGCCTTCATCAGGCCGGCGAGGCCGGAGACCGGCTCGGTGTGGCCGATATTGGTCTTGATCGAGCCGATCGGCAGCGGCGCCTGCCGCCCGCGGCCGAGCTTCGAGCCGATGGCCGAGGCCTCGATCGGGTCGCCCACCGGCGTGCCGGTGCCGTGCGCCTCCATGAAGGCGAGGTCGTCGAGCCGGATCTCGGCCTCGCGATAGACCTTCTCCAGCAGGGCACCCTGGGCGTAACCCGAGGGGAGGGAGATGCCGGTGGTCCGGCCGTCGGAGTTGATGCCGGAGGCGGCGACCACGGCGCGCACGGTGGCGCCGTTGCGCCGCGCGGCCTCGGCCGATTGCAGCACGAACACCACGCCGCCCTCGGAGCGCACGTAGCCGTCGGCGTTCTTGGAGAACGCCTGGCACAGGCCGGTGCGCGAGAGCATCTGCGCGGTGGAGAAGCAGATGAAGTTGAACGGGCTCGCCAGCACGTTCACGCCGGCGACGACCGCGGTGTCGACGCGGCCCGACCGGATCGCCTGCACGGCGTTGTCGAAGGCGACGAGCGAGGACGAGCAGGCCGTGTCGACCGTGAAGCTCGGGCCCTTCAGGTCGAAGATGTAGGAGATGCGGTTCGAGATGATCGAGAGCGTGTTGCCGGTCGCCGCGTAGGCGTCGCCCGACGGCGCGTCGAGGATGCGCAGGTTGCCGTAATCGAGGGACGAGGCACCGACGAACACGCCGATGTTGCTGCCGGCGACGCTCGACGGGCGCAGGCCCGCGTCCTCGAGGGCTTCCCAGGTCAGCTCCAGCAGCATCCGCTGCTGCGGGTCCATCTGCTCGGCCTCGCGGGGCGAGATGCCGAACACCGCCGGATCGAACGACCACACGTCGTCGATGACGCCCGCCGCCCAGGTGTAGCTCTTGCCGCGCTCATGGGCGCGCGGGTGGGCGAACCGCTCCAGGGAGAACCGGTCGGCCGGCACCTTGCTGACGGCGCAGCGCCCCTCGGAGAGGAGTGACCACAGGCCGTCCACGCTGGGGGCCCCGGGCAGTCGGCATGCGCGTCCGACGATCGCAATGTCTGTACGTTGTGTCACGTTCGGTTCGCACACGCTCGTTATCGGAAGTCGGCTCGGCTCTCGACGAGTGAGTACCCTCTCACCCCTTACTGTGGCACCATTGCGGTGTCCAACCAGCCCCAACGCGAGGTCATCCCTGCGTGGCAAAATTGCCGGAGGCTGTGACATGTATTCATCAGAAGCTTATCCAATTCCTGCGGCCAAAACGCCAAGTTTGAACCGCCGGACCGGCTTTCGAGACGCGGGCTCGATCACGAGAAAGCCACAGTTGCGCCTCCGCGGCCGCCGCCCGTCTAGCGGCATCGATGCCGATTCCGGAAGAAATCTTCGCGGTGTCGGGTAGATCCCGCACAGGAATCCGGGTCCGCGAGCTCGCGCGGCGACGATCAAGACCCGATCCGGGCGACGCTCTCCTTGGTTCGTCCGACCCCGCAATAGGTGAAACCGTGACGGGCGGCGCTCACCGGGTCGTAGATGTTGCGCAGGTCGATCAGCACGGGAGCCGCCTCGCCGGACGACATGGCCCGACGCAGCCGGTCGAGGTCGAGGGCCCGGAACGCGTTCCACTCGGTGACGATCACCACCGCATCCGCGCCCTCGGCGCAGGCGTAGGCGTTCTCGGCGTAATCCACAGCCGGCATCAGGATCCGGGCCTGCTCCATGCCCTCGGGATCGTAGGCGCGGACCACGGCGCCGGCATCCTGCAGGCCGGCCACGATCGCCAGCGAGGGCGCGTCGCGCATGTCGTCGGTGTTCGGCTTGAAGGTCAGGCCGAGCAGCGCCACCGTCTTGCCCCGCACCGACCCGCCGCAGGCCCTGATCACCTTGCGCGCCATCGCGCGCTTGCGCTGGTCGTTGACCGCCACCACCGTCTCGACCAGCCGCAGCGGCGTGCCGGCGTCCTGCGCCGTCTTGACCAGCGCCAGCGTGTCCTTGGGGAAGCACGAGCCGCCGTAGCCCGGCCCGGCGTGCAGGAACTTCGACCCGATCCGGTTGTCCAGGCCGATGCCGCGCGCGACCGCCTGCACGTCCGCGCCCACCGCCTCGCACAGGTCCGCGACCTCGTTGATGAACGTGATCTTCGCCGCCAGGAACGCGTTCGCCGCGTACTTGGTCAGCTCGGCCGTGCGCCGCGACGTGACCATGATCGGCGCCTGGTTGAGGTAGAGCGGCCGGTAGACCTCGCGCATCACCGCCTCGGCGCTGGCCTCCTCGGCACCGACGACGATGCGGTCGGGGCGCTTGAAGTCGGCGATGGCCGCGCCCTCGCGCAGGAACTCGGGGTTCGACGCGACCGCGAACTGCGCCCCGGGGTTGGTCTCGCGGATGATGCGCTCGACCTCGTCGCCGGTGCCGACCGGCACGGTCGACTTGGTCACCACCACGGTGAAGCCGGACAGCGCGCCGGCGATCTCCCGGGCGGCGTCGAACACGAAGCTCAGGTCGGCGAAGCCGTCGCCGCGGCGGGAGGGCGTGCCCACCGCGATGAACACCGCGTCGGCCTCGGCCACGGCCTCCCGCATGGACGTGCTGAACGCGAGCCGGCCCTGGCGCACGTTCTCGGCGACCAGGACGTCGAGGCCCGGCTCGTAGATCGGCATGCGGCCGGCGTTCAGGCTGGCGATCTTGTCGGGGTCCCGGTCGACGCACACGACCGTGTGGCCGAAATCGGCCAGGCAGGCGCCGGAGACCAGGCCGACATATCCGGCCCCAATCATCGCAATCCGCATCGGGCCCTCCCGGCAGCTCGCCCTCGGCTTGCTGCGATGCAACATGATCCGGGGCGCACGCGGATGCAACCCGGGCCAGCCTGGATCTGCTCCAGTCTGTCACGGGAATGCAACACCCGCGAAGGATGACTGTAGTTTGACAGCCGGCCGCGGGGCGGCCCGCATCGGCCGCCGGTCCGCGGGTCGCGCCTCCGCGAAGGCGCGCGGGGCGGCTTCGCAGCGCGGGCGGCTTCCTGTAGAAGCGCCCCCGCCCGGCGGGGAGGCCCGGATCCGCCCCGAGGACCCGACCCAAGGATCGGTGAAGGACCGCGATGACCGAATTGCCCAACGTGCACGTGCGTGCCGAGGTCCTGGCCCAGGCGCTGCCCCACATGCAGCGCTACGACCAGGAGATCGTGGTCATCAAGTACGGCGGCCACGCCATGGGCGACCGGGCCGCGGCCGAGGACTTCGCCGAGGACATCGTCCTCCTGGAGCAATCCGGGCTGAAGCCGATCGTCGTGCACGGCGGCGGTCCGCAGATCGGCAAGATGCTCGACCGGCTCGGCATTCAGTCCGAGTTCCGCGGCGGCCTGCGCGTCACCGACGAGGCCACCGTCGAGGTCGTCGAGATGGTCCTGGCGGGCCTGATCAACAAGCAGATCGTCGGCTGGATCTCCGCCGAGGGCGGCCGGGCGGTCGGCCTGTGCGGCAAGGACGGCAACATGGTCCGGGCCAAGCGGGCGATGAAGACCGTCGTCGATCCCGAGAGCCACGTGGAGCAGACCGTCGATCTGGGCCTCGTCGGCGAGCCGGACCACGTCGAGCGCGGCGTCCTCGACGCGGTGCTCAAGGCCGAGCTGATCCCGGTCCTCGCGCCGGTCGCCTACGGGGCGGACGGGCAGACCTACAACGTCAACGCCGACACCTTCGCGGGGGCGATCGCCGGGGCGCTCCGGGCCAAGCGCCTGCTGCTGCTCACCGACGTGCCGGGCGTGCTCGACAAGGACAAGAAGCTGATCCCCGAGCTGACCGTGGAGGATTGCCGGCGCCTGATCGCCGACGGCACCATCACGGGCGGGATGATCCCGAAGATCGAGACCTGCATGTACGCGATCGAGCGCGGCGTCGAGGCGGTCGTCATCCTCGACGGCAAGGTCAACCACGCCGTGCTCCTCGAGCTGTTCACCGATTACGGTGCCGGCACCCTGATCCGTCGGGGCTGAGAACGCGGCCGCCCGCGCACCGCGCCGCCCCCGAGGGCGCGGTGCGGTGCGCGGACGCAACCTCCGCGCGCCCGGCGCATTGTCGTACCCCCGCCCGCCCCGGAGGGGCCGGCCTCACAAGGTCCGGACAAGCATCAAACTTGCGAGCTTGGCCGTTCCGGTCCAGATTCCGGGGCAACAGCAACCTGAGGGGTTCCGGTGCACCACCCCGACAAGGCCCAGTTCACCACGCCGGCGGCGCGCGGCTTCGCCGATGTCGACACCTGGGTGTTCGATCTCGACAACACCCTCTACCCGAGCGACGCCGCGGTCTGGCCGAAGGTCGACGAGCGCATCACCCTGTACGTGATGCAGCTCTACGGGCTCGACGGCATCTCGGCCCGCGCCCTGCAGAAGTACTTCTATCACCGCTACGGCACGACGCTGTCGGCGCTGATGGTCGAGTCGCGGATCGATCCGCACGACTTCCTCGACTTCGCCCACGACATCGACCACTCGTCGATCAAGCTCGACAAGAGTCTCGGCGACGCGATCGAGCGGCTGCCCGGGCGCAAGCTGATCCTGACCAACGGGTCGCGCCGCCACGCCGAGAACGTCGCCGGCAAGCTCGGCATCCTCGACCACTTCGAGGACGTGTTCGACATCGCCGCCGCCGACTTCGTCCCGAAGCCGGAGCGCACGACCTACGAGCGGTTCCTGGAGAAGCACGCCGTCGAGCCGACCCGGGCCGCCCTGTTCGAGGACATCGCCCGCAACCTCGCGGTGCCGCACGACCTCGGCATGGCGACCGTGCTGGTGGTTCCGAAGGTCACCGATCCCTATCGCGAGGCCTTCGAGCAGGAGGCGGTGCGCGAGCCGCATATCGACCACATCACGGACGATCTCGCCGCCTTCCTCTCCGCCTGCGTGCTGCCCGAAGTGCGGTCGGGATCCGAGGAGCGCGGCTGACGCGAAGCCGGGCGGCGCGGTCGCGGTGCCTCCGCGGCTGGGGGAGGGGCGCGGCGAAGACCCGGCCCCACCTGGAGGAGCGGGACGCGGCGGAGCTCCGTCCGGGATCGATCGCACGATCCGACATCCCGGCGGCGCCGCGGATCGATCGCGCCCGTACCCAATCGACAAGCCGGCGGCGATCCTGTAGAGAGCCGCCCAACTCACAACAGGATCGCCGAAATCCTGGCGCCGATCGCCCATGAGGGGCGGAACGGCGCGACGGCCGGAGCTATGCCATGAACATCATCGAGCAGCTGGAGCGCGAGGAAGTCGCGCGCCTCGCCAAGACCATCCCGGATTTCGAGCCGGGCGATACGCTCATCGTCAACGTCCGCGTGAAGGAAGGCGAGCGCACCCGCGTGCAGGCCTACGAGGGCGTCTGCATCGCCCGCTCGGGCGGCGGCCTCAACGAGAGCTTCACGGTCCGCAAGATCTCGTACGGCGAGGGCGTGGAGCGCGTCTTCCCGGTCCATTCCCCGATGATCGACTCGATCAAGGTGGCCCGCCGCGGCAAGGTGCGCCGTGCCAAGCTGTACTACCTGCGCGACCGGCGCGGTAAGTCGGCCCGCATCGTCGAGCGCACCGACCGCTACAAGGCTAAGGACACCCCGGCCGCGGCGCCCGCCGCCGAGTAAGCCGTTCGACCGCTCCGCGGGCCGGAGCGGTCGCCTGCTTTCAGACCGGTCCGGCTCAGCCGGGCCGGTTTTTTTCTTGGCCGACAGTCTCGTCCAGGCCGCCGGCACGCCACCTCAGGCAGCCCGGATCCCGTCGAGGAACCGGTGGATCTCGGCGGAGAGCTGCTCGGACCTGCGCGACAGGTCGATCGCGGCGCCGAGAACCCGCTCAGCCGCGTCGCCCGTCGCCTCGGCACCCTGCGACACGTCGGCGATGTTGCCGGTGACGGCCTCCGTGCCGGCCGCCGCGCGCGCGACGCTGCGCACGATCTCCTCGGTGGTCGCCCCCTGCTGCTCGATCGCGGCCGCCACGGTCGCGGCAAGCGTACTGACCTCACCCATGGTGCGACCGATCCCGTGGATCGCCTCGACGGCCTGCCGGGTCGAGGCCTGGACCGCGCCGGTCCGCGCGGCGATCTCCTCGGTCGCGGCCGCGGTCTGCTCGGCCAGCGCCTTGACCTCGCCCGCCACGACGGCGAAGCCCCGGCCGGCCTCGCCGGCCCGGGCCGCCTCGATCGTGGCGTTGAGGGCCAGGAGGTTGGTCTGTCGGGCGATGCCCGCGATCATGCTGGCGACGACCCCGATCTGCTCGGCCCCGTCGGCGAGATCGCCCACGAGGGCGTCCGTGCGCTGCGCCTCGGTCGCCGCCCGCGCGGTCTTGGCCGACGATTGCGCCATCCGTCCGGAGATCTCCTGGATGGTGATCGCCATCTCCTCGGTGGCCGCGGCGACGCTCTGCACGCTCCCGGCGGTCTCCTGCGCGGCCCCGGCGACGCGCGTCGCCCGGGCACTCGTGCGCGAGGCCGTCCGCGCCATCGCCTCGGCGGTCGCCTGCATCTCGGTCGCGGCCGCGGAGACGCCCGTCATCAGCGCACCGGCCTGGGCCTCGAACGCCCGGGTGAGCGCGTCGAGGCTCTGCGCGTGCCGGGCCTTGGCCTCCGCTTCCTGCGCGGCCGCCCGGTCCATGGCGGCCTTGGCGACCAGGGCCTGTCGGAAGACTTCGACGGTCCGGGCCATCTCGCCGATCTCGTCTGTCCGCTCGAGCCCGGGTATCGGCTCCGCGCCGTCGCCCTGAGCCAGCACCTGCATCCGGCGGCCGAGCCGGTCGAGCGGCCGCGTGATGCCGCGCCCGATCAGGAGCGAGCCGATCACTCCCAGGGCGCCGAGCCCGAGCAGAAGGCCGATCGCCGCGAGGGCGAGCGCCTGGAAGGCGGCCTTGATGTCGTCGGTGTAGGTCCCCGCCGCGATCAAGATGTCCCAGGGCGCGAACCTGACGGCGAGCGTCGTCTTCGGAGACAGGCCTTCATGCCCGGGCCGGGGATAGAGATAGCTCATCGTAGCCGTGTCGGACTTCTTCAGCAGATCGGTCAGGGTCCCGGCCACGCGAACGCCGTTGACCCGAGTCTCCAGCTGATTGCTGCCGACGAGTCGGCGGTCGGGAACCGCCAGCGCCGTTCCGTCCATCGCGTAGATGGCGACGTAGTTGGTGCCCGTGTCGAAGCGCATGGCCATGGCGGTCTCGACCAGTGCCGCCAGGGCCGCCTCCCGGGACAGAGCGCCGCTCCTGACCCGGGTCTCGAGGCTTTGCGCATAGGTGGTGAACAGCTCCGTGACCGTGCGCAGGGACTGCAGCCTCTCCGACAGCATTTCCTGATAATACATTCGCAATCCGGCAGCGCCGATGACCGCGATAAGCATTGTTATGAGCGAAATCTGCGCCATCATTCGACGTGAAAGGCTTTTACTGAAAAATATTCTGATCATAATACATACCGCAGGAGCGCCAGCATCGGAGATGCTGCGGTGAGACCTGATAAATCTGCGCGTACATGTCAACGCAAGCCCGAGGATCCGGGGCGAGATCTGAAAGAGGATAGGATCAGCGGTGCAGAGCGGACGAAGAGGTCGTCGGCCACGACGCGGTCTGCATCGGGCGGAGGAACGGGCCGCGGAACGGCGATGGAGAACCTGAGATCTTGCCCGCGGCGCGCGGACGAAACGTCCCGGCCGTCCGCGGCAGCTGGGCGAAGTCGGCCCATTGCGGGCGCCGCTCGGGCGCGATCGGGGATGATATCGGCGGCGGATCGGCGTGGCGCCGCGGCCCGGCACAACCGCGCTGCCAAGATCGGGGTCAGGCGGCTAGCCGATCCGTGCGGTCACCTCGATCTCGACGCGCATCTCGGGGCGCAGAAGGCCCGCCACGATCACGATCGTGGCGGCCGGTCGGACATCTGCCAGCACCCGGCCGCAGACCGCCAGCACGGCCTCGGCATCGTCCCGGTCGGTGACGTAGTAGGTGGCGCGCACGAGGCCGGCGAGGCCGGTCCCGGCCTCGGCGAGAACCGAGCGGATCGTGCGCCAGCAGGCCTCGGCCTGCGCGGCGGCGCCGTCGGGCATCGTCATCGTGGCGTAGTCGTAGCCGGTCGTCCCAGACAGGTAGACGGTGTCGCCGTCGATTACCGCCCGGGAGTAGCCATAATCCCGCTCGAACGGGGAGCCCGAGGTGATCAGCCGCCGGCTCATCCGCCGCGCAGGGCTTCCAGCACCTTGCCGCCGGCGCGGCCCGTGGGCGTCATGCCGAGCCGGCGCTCCACGTCCTTGATGGCGTCGCGCGTCTTCTGGCCGACCTTGCCGTCCGGCTCGCCGACGTCGTAGCCGCGGGCGGCCAGCCGGGTCTGGAGATCGCGCCGCTCGGCCCGCGACAGGGGCGGGTCGTCGGTCGGCCACGCCGCCTGGACGCCGGCCTTGCCGCGCAGCCGGTCGGACAGGACCGCGATGGCGAGGCCGTACGACTCGGCGGCGTTGTACGAGTAGATCGCGTCGAAGTTCCTGGTGACCAGGAAGGCCGGCCCGTCGATGCCGGCGGGCGCGATGATCCCGGCCGGCCCCTCGCCCGAGAGCGGACGGCCGTCCACGCGGGTCACGCCGAGCGACGCCCAGTGGGCGACCGGCTTCTTGTTCTTGCGCCCGGCGGCGGCGACGTTGAAGCCGCGGGGCAGCTTCACCTCGTAGCCCCAGACCTGACCGTGCTGCCACTTGGCGACGTGCAGGAAGTTCGCCGTGGAGGCGACGGCGTCGGCCGTCGAGTCGACCACGTCGCGCCGCCCGTCGCCGTCGCCGTCGACGGCGAGGCGGTGATAGGTGGTCGGCATGAACTGGGTCTGGCCGAAGGCGCCCGCCCAGGAGCCGGTCAGCCGCTCCGGCGCGATGTCGCCGCGCTCGATGATCCGCAGGGTGGCGATCAGCTCGCCGCGGAAGAAGTCCCGGCGGCGGTTGTTGGAGCAGGCCAGCGTCGCCAGCGACTGCACCAGGGGCATCTTGCCGAGGTTCTTGCCGAAATTCGACTCGACGCCCCAGACCGCCGCGATCGTGTACCGGTCGACCCCGTAGCGCGACTCGGCCTGGGCGAGCGCCGCCGCGTTCTGGCGCATGGCCGCGCGCCCGTCCTCGACCCGCTCGTCGTCGACGAGCGCCGCCATGTAGTCCCAGATCGGCGTCTTGAATTCGGGCTGCGCCTGGGACAGCTCGATCACCTTGTCGTCGTAGCTGATGCCGCTCGTGGCGGACCGGAAGGTCTGCGCCGAGACGCCCGCCGCCGCCGCCTGGGACTGGATGCCGGCGAGGCAGCTGTCGAAATCGGCCCGCGCCGGCAGGCTCGCCAAGGGCAGGACCGCGATGCCGGCGAGCAGCCCGAGCGCGCGCGCCGTCCTCGGTCCCGTCGGGTGCTTCGGCATGCTGACGATCCTCACGATGCGGAACGGAGTCTGGGCGCGGATTCAGGCGACATGTGGGTTAACGAACGGTGAGGAAACCCGCCTTACCTTGACCGATCTGCCTACCAACCGGTAGGTTGATGCGGAGCCGGCCCGCCAGTGGTCGGCCCCACCGAGCAGGGAGACAGGACGCATGATGAAGGACTGGAATCAGTACGGCGCCGAGCTCGTCAGCACGCTCGGGCGCATCGGTGCGGTGAGCCCGGACCTCCTCAAGGCCCACGATCAGCTCGCGGCGGCGGCCCCGACCGAGCGCAAGCTGGACGCGAAGACCCGCGAGCTGATCGCCCTCGCGGTGGCGGTGACGACCCGGTGCGACGGCTGCATCGCCGTGCATTCCGACGCCGCCCGCAAGGCCGGCGCGAGCAAGGAGGAGGTCGTGGAGGCGCTGGGCGTCGCGGTGGCGCTGAACGCCGGCGCCGCCCTGGTCTACACCGCCCGCGCCTTCGAGGCGTTCACCGGCGAGGCCGGCTGAACCGGCCGACCCGGGGCCGCGCCCCGGGACCTCGGGCGGCGCCGTGGCGCGTCATCGGGGCGGCCCGACGGCCCGGCCTTCGCCTCCCAGGCGGTCCAGATAGGCGCAGAGCATGTCGGCCAGGGCGTCCGCGCGGGTCTCCAGGGCGGCCTCGTCGCGGATCGACTCCGAGATGCGCTCGCCGACCGTGCCGAGCGTCGTCGCGATGATCTCGCCCGCGACCTGACGCTCCGCCTCGGGAACCGCCGGAAGGGCCGCGTGCAGGAACTCGCGGAAGGCCTGCGCGCCGGCCAGCTGCGGCTCCGCGGCCTCGGGCGCGTCGCGATAGGCGGGGGCGGCCGCGTCGAGGGCCCGGCGCATCGCGGCCTCCGCGCATTCCGAGCGCACGAAGGCGTGGACGGCGGCGCGCAGGCGCGCGCCGGGCGCCGTCGCAGGATCCGTCAGGATGCCGGCGAGGAGGGCGGTCGTGTCCCGCCACTCGTCGCTCTGCAACTGGAACAGGATCGCCGCCTTGTTGGGGAAGTACTGGTAGAGCGAGCCGATGCTGACGCCCGCGCGCTCGGCGACCCGCGCCGTCGTGAAGCGCTCCGCGCCGACCTCCCCCAGAACCTGAGTGGCCGCCTCCAGAACGGCCGCGACGAGGTCGCTGGAGCGCGCCTGCCGGGGCTGCTTTCGCTTGGAAATTCCGAGACTTGGCCGGTCGGGCATGGGGTGGTGCTCGGAACGCGAATAGGCGGGGGTAGGGGGCAGCGGTACTCTGCGTCGTGTTCAGTTGAACACGCAAGACGGACAGCAACGCGCCATGTCACTCTCAGCTTCCACACTCGCCGAACCGCGTATCGCCTCGCTGCTGGACAGTCTCTTCGTGCAGGCAGAGGCATCCTCACCGTTGAGCGCCGTCGGGGATCTCTCGGCGGACGAGCGGACGCGGCTCATGGGAAGCCGCACCGGCTACCGGGACTTCTACAGCCGGCTCAAGGACATGCCCCTCGCGGTCTCGCGGGAGACCGGCCGGCTGCTCTACATGCTCGCGCGGACCCGCCGGGCGCGCTCGATCGTCGAGTTCGGCACCTCCTTCGGCCTCTCGACCCTTCACCTCGCCGCGGCCCTGCGCGACAACGGCGGCGGCCGGCTTATCACCTGCGAGTTCGAGCCGTCCAAGGTGGTGCGGGCGCGGGCGAACCTGATGGCGGCCGGGCTCGCGGATCTCGTCGAGTTCCGCGAGGGCGACGCCCTCCAGACCCTCGGCCTCGACCTGCCCGACTCGGTCGACCTGCTGCTCCTCGACGGGGCGAAGGGGCTCTATCCGGAGGTTCTCAGCCTCGTGGAGAGCCGCCTCGGGCCGGGCGCCCTCGTGGTCGCCGACAACGCGGACCACAGCCCGGACTACCTGGCACGGGTGCGCGCGCCGAGCCGGGGCTACCTGTCGGTGCCGTTCGCCGACGACGTCGAACTGTCCATGCGGCTCGGGTGAGGCCGCATCCGGGTCGGACCGGCGGTCGCCTCAGCGCGACGCGACCGCCGTCGGGACGCGGATACCGCCGCTCAGGCCCACGCGCGCTGGGCGAGCTTCTGCTCGTAGGCGTCGATGGACGAGACGCGCTCGAGGGTCAGCCCGATCTCGTCGAGTCCGTTCAGCAGGTTGTGCTTGCGGCCCTCGTCGATGTCGAAATGCAGGGTGCCGCCGTCCGGCCCCCGGATCGTCTGCGCCGCCAGGTCGACCGTCAGGGTGGCGTTCGCGCCGCGCTCGGCGTCCTCGAACAGCTTCTCCAGGTCCTCGGGCGACACGACGATCGCCAGGATGCCGTTCTTGGCGCAGTTGTTGAAGAAGATGTCGGCGAAGCTCGTGGAGATCACGCAGCGGATGCCGAAATCGGCCAGCGCCCAGGGCGCGTGCTCCCGGGACGAGCCGCAGCCGAAATTGTCCCCGCACACCAGGATCTTGCTGTTCCGGTAGGCCGGCTGGTTGAGGATGAAGTCCGGGTTCTCGGAGCCGTCCTCGCGGTAGCGCATCTCGGCGAACAGGCTCTTGCCGAGCCCGGTCCGCCGGATCGTCTTCAGGTACTTCGCCGGGATGATCCGGTCGGTATCGACGTTGATCGTCCGCAGGGGCGCCGCGACGCCCTCCAGGGTGGTGAACTTTTCCATCGTCTGACGGCTCGTGTCGGTGGTCTCTCTGCCGGGCGGTTTAGCAGCCGCCGGCCCGGGCCGGAAGCGTCAGGCGAGGTCGGGCGCCGTCGCCCGGGACAGGGTCCCGTCGTGGAGGGCCGAGGCGACCAGCGCCCCGGCGATCCCGGCCGCCCGCAGCGCCCGCAGGTCGTCCGGGCCGCGCACGCCGCCCGCCGCGTAGAGGCGGCGATCCGGCGCCCGCGCGCGCAGGGCTCCCAGGGCCCCGAGGTCCGGGCCGGCCCCGGCGCCGACCTGCGCCAGCGTCATGGCGATCACCTCCGGCGGCCAGAGCGCGGGATCGTCGTGGAGGGCCGCCGGGCCGAGCCGCTCCGCGCCGCGCGTGTCGAGGGAGAACACCGCCCGGTCGCCGAGCCGCGTCACGAGGTCGGCATCCGCCTGGCTCTCGCTGCCGATCACCGGGCGGCCCAGGCCGGAGGCCAGGAACGCGTCGACGCCCGCCGGCTCGGCGAAGCCCGCATCGACCCACAGGCTGACGCCCGGGCAGGCGCGGGCGATCGCCTCCAGGGCGCGGAGATCGGGCGCGGCGCGATCGATGATCGCGTCGAGATCGGCGACGTAGAGGATGGCGGCGGGCCACGCGTCGCGCAGCCCCCGGGCCACCGCGTCGGGCGCCGAGCCCTTTGCCAAGGGCGTCTCGATCGGGGCATAGGAGGAGCGCTCGCCCCGGCGCGCCCGCACCACGCGGCCGCCCCGGAGATCGAGCACCGGGATCACCGCGAAGCCGGGGCGCCCGATCCTGTGGTCCATCGAGGCGCTCATCGCGGTCCCATGCGCTCATCAAACCCAACGACGATCGGGTGGGACCTCGGCGGGGTCCACGTCAAGGTCGCCCTGGTCGAGGACGGCCGGGTCGCGGCCGCCGCCCAGGTGCCGTGCCCGCTCTGGCAGGGCCTGCCGGCCCTCGACCGGGCGCTGGAGGCCGCCCCCGACTGGGCCCGCGGCGCGGCGCTCCACGCCGTGACCATGACGGGCGAGCTGACCGACTGCTTCGCCGACCGGCGCGCCGGCGTCGCGGCGCTCGCCGGGTGGGCCGGATCGCACCTCGCCGGGACCGTGCGGATCTACGCCGGGCGCTCGGGCTTCGTCGCCCCGGAGGCGGCCGCGTCCCGCGCGGCGGACGTGGCCTCGGCCAACTGGCACGCCACCGCGGCGCTCGCCGGCCGGCACGTCCCGGACGCGCTCCTGATCGATATCGGCTCGACCACCGCCGACCTGATCCCCGTCGCGGGCGGACGGCCGGCCGCGACCGGCTACAGCGACGCCGAGCGGCTGGAGACCGGCGAGCTCGTCTATACCGGCGCGGTGCGCACGCCGGTGATCGCGCTGTCCGACCACGCCCCCTTCGCGGGCCGCCGGACCCGGCTGATGACCGAGACCTTCGCCCACATGGCGGACGTCTACCGCATCCTCGGCCTCCTCCCCGAGGGCGCCGACCAGCAGCCGAGCGGCGACCGCAAGGGCAAGACGGTCGCCGAGAGCGAGACCCGGCTCGCCCGGATCGTCGGGCGGGACCGGGCGGAGGCGCCCGGAGCGGCCTGGACGGCGCTCGCCGCCCACTTCGCGGAGGCGCAGCTGCGCCTGCTGCACGACGCGGCGGCGGAGATCCTCAGCCGGCCCGATCTCGGCGCGGACGCGCCCCTCGTCCTGTGCGGCGCCGGCGCCTTCGTGGGCGCCCGCCTCGCCGAGCGGCTGGGTCGGCCCTCGACGCCGCTGGCGGCGCTGCTGGGGGACCGGATCGGCGGCGCGCGCGACGGGATCTCGACCTGTGGACCGGCGGTGGCGGTCGGCCTCATCGCCGCGGAGGAGGCAGTCACATGAGTGCAATCAAGATCCTGGCCCGGATCCTGACGGCCCGGGTCGGGCCGCATATCGAGCTGGCCGTGGAGACGGAGACCGGGGAGGTGCTGAAGGTGCTCGCCACCGAGGACCAGGTCGACCGGCTGGTCGACGAGCTGGAGGACATCCTCAACTCGCCCGCCGACCCGGAGGATGACGGGCCGCCCCAGGCGGCCTGAGGCCCCGGGCCCCGCCGGTCGCCATGAGCCTGATCGCCGCCAAGATCGTCGTCACACCGACCCTGATGTGGGCCGTGTCGGCGGCCGCGCGCCGGTGGGGCAGCCTCGTCGGCGGCCTGCTCTCGGGCCTGCCGCTCACCTCGGCGCCGATCTCGATCTACCTCGCCGCCGAGCAGGGCGAGCGCTTCGCCGCCGAGGCGGCGATCGGCTCGGTGGAGGGACTCGGCGCGGTCACGGTCAGCTACCTCGCCTACGCCGTCTCCGCGCCGCGGACGGGGAACCTCGCGTCCGCGCTGCTCGCCCTGGCGGCCTTCGTCCTCGCGGGCGCGCTGCTGCACGGGGTGGTCCAGCCCGGCCTGTGGCTCGCCACGGCGATCGACCTGCCGGCGATGGCGCTGGTGGTCGCCCTTTGCCGGCCGGCCGCCGGGACCGCGGCGCCGGTCCGCCGGGCGCGCCCGCCGCGCTGGGACATGCCGGCCCGGCTCGCGGCCGCCACCGGCCTGGTCCTGCTGGTCTCGGGCCTGGCGCCGCATCTCGGCTCGGGCCTGAGCGGCGTCCTGGCACCGATCCCGATCATCTCCTGGCCGCTCATCGTCTTCGCCCGGGCGCAGGACGGGGTCGGCGCCGCGCTGGACGTGGTGCGCGGCAGCGCCCAGGGCGCCTTCGGCGTTCTGGCATTCTATGTCTGCGTGCACCTGCTGCTCGGGCGGATCGACCCGGTCGCGGCCTACGCCGCCTCGATCGCGGTGTCGGCGGCCTGCGTGCTGCCGTGGCTGGTCGCCCGGCGCCGCCCGCGGGCCGCCTGACCGGGCCGCGCCGACGCGACCGCCGAGGAGAATCATGCTGCCCGATACGGGAATCCCGACCCTCACCCCGGGCTACGCGGCGGTGCCGCGGGGCCATCTCGCCACCGTCGTCACGAGCCTGGAGATGCACCGGCCGCCGCCGCCGCGTCCCGGACGGCCGCTCCCGCCCGGCCTCGCCCTCGAGCCGCTGGCGGGCACCGACCCGGAGACCTACCGGACCCTGTTCCGGGAGGTTGGCGCCGACTGGCTGTGGTTCTCGCGCCTCACCCTGGCGGACGGGGCGCTGGCGGCGATCCTGGCCGACGGCGATGTCGAGATCTTCGCGCTCCGGCGCGACGGGCGGAACCTCGGCATGCTGGAACTGGATTTCCGCCAGCCCGGCACCTGCGAGCTGGTCTTCCTCGGATTGACCGACGACGCGGTCGGGACCGGGATCGGCCGCACGCTGATGAACGCGGCGATCGGCCGGGCCTGGGCGCGCCCGATCACGCGGTTCTGGGTGCATACCTCCACCCTGGACCATCCCGGGGCGCTCGCCTTCTACCGGCGCTCGGGCTTCGTCTCCTTCGCGGTCCACGTCGAGGTCGCGCCCGATCCGCGGCTCGACGGGACTCTGCCGCGCGACTGCGCCCCGCACGTGCCGCTGCTCGGCTGAGGCGATGCGGGATCCGGACACGAGACCCGCGGCCTCGCGGCCGCGGGTCTCGTGTCGCCGATCGTGCGCGCCCGGTCAGGCGGCGGTGCGCTTGCGGGCTTCCTGCTTCGTGTCGACGCCGGCCGCTTTGATCTCGGACAGCTTCTGCGCGACGTTGCGCGAGAACACGAACTCGGCCGGGCGCTGGTTCTCCAGGCTGACCTCGGGGGCCATCGCGCCGTCGGTCTTGATGCCGCGAATCGCGTGCACCAGCGGCTTCCAGGGCTTGCGGACCGAATCGACGACCGACGAGGCCTCGTACCCCGAGTGGACCATGCAGTCGGCGCACTTCTCGTAGTTGCCGGTGCCGTAGGCGTCCCAGTCGGTGGTCTCCATCAGCTCCTTGAAGGTCGCCGCGTAGCCCTCGCCGAGCAGGTAGCAGGGCTTCTGCCAGCCGAACACGGTGCGGGTCGGGTTGCCCCACGGGGTGCAGTGGTAGGTCTGGTTGCCGGCCAGGAAGTCGAGGAACAGGCCCGACTGCTGGAAGGTCCACTTCTCGCGGCCCTTCTCCTTGCCGTGCCGGAACACGCCGCGGAACAGCTCCTTCGTCGCCTTCCGGTTCAGGAAGTGCTTCTGGTCGGGAGCGCGCTCGTAGGCGTAGCCGGGGGAGACGGTGATGCCGTCGATGCCCATCCGGGTCACGCTGTCGAAGAAGTCGGCGATCTTCTCCGGCTGGGAATTGTTGAAGAAGGTGCAGTTGATGGTGACGCGGAAGCCCATCTCCTTGGCCTTCGCGATCGCCGCCACGGCCTTGTCGTAGACGCCGCGCTGGCACACCGACTGGTCGTGCATCTCCTTGTCGCCGTCCAGATGGATCGACCACGTGAAGTACGGGCTCGGCTTGTACTCCTTGATCTTCTTCTCGAGGAGCAGCGCGTTCGTGCAGACGATCGCGAACTTCTTCTGGGCGATGATGCCCTCGACGATCTGCGGCAGGTCCTTGTGCAGGAGCGGCTCGCCGCCGGCGATCACCACCACCGGGGCGCCGCACTCGCGCACCGATTCGAGCGCGTCGGCGACCGGCAGGCGCTTGTTCAGGATCTCGTCCGGGTAGTCGATCTTGCCGCAGCCGGCGCAGGCCAGGTTACAGCGGAACAGCGGCTCCATCATCATCACAAGCGGGTAACGCTTGCGGCCCGTGAGGTGCTGCTTCAGGATGTAGCCGCCGATCTTCGCGACGTACCGGAGGGGGATACCCAAGATTGCGGCTCCTTACTTCGTCGACCCCGGGGCGTCGGGGTGCTTAACGCGAAAAAATCTCGAATTCCAGCGATCTAGCTTGGAACTAATCTGAAACGACCCCGTTTGGGCGGGGCGATGACATCTTATTCCGCTCCTGACGCAACGGTGCCACATGGACCGCGGGTGCGAAGTCCGTGGACGGAAGCGCCCGATCGTTGAGGACAGCACGTGCATTGCGTCGGCAATACGACCGAAATCCCAGGATTCGGGAGGCCGCGCCTGAATCGCCGTGCGCTAGCGCACACGGGCGGGCGCGGGATGCGCGCCGCGGCGGCCGCGTTGCAATCTGGCATCGCCCTCTTTACTGAGCCTCGTGGCCGCGATGCAAGTCCTGGCCCGCGATCGGTGTCCGGATCGCGGACCGCATCGGGCGAAGTCAGTCGGGTGCCGGACGCGCGCGGCGCGTTCGGATCGGGCGGTGCGGCGGTCCTCGAACCCGATGCGCGCCCGATCGGATCGCGGAGCGATCGCGCGGCGGAGCCCTGAGCCCGACGGCGTCGGTGGCCCGGGTTCGGACCGGACGGATGGCAGGAGCCGGTCGCGCGCGGGGCGCGTCCGATGCGAACAGGCAGGGTGCTCGTGATCGAAAGTCTCGTCGCGTTCTCGGTGCGGTATCGGTGGATCGTGATCGCCCTCACGGCGTTCCTCACGGTCGCGAGCCTCGGAGTCGCGGCGCACCTGTTCCGAATCAACACCGACGTCGAGCGCCTGATCGACCCGAAGGAGCCGTGGCGGCAGGACGAGATCAATTTCGAGAAGGCGTTCCCGCAGCGCAGCAACACCATCGTGGCGGTCATCAACGGCGAGACGCCCGAGGAGACTGAGGAGGCGGCCGCCAACCTCGCCAAGGCGCTCACGGCGCACAAGAACCTGATCGAGACGGTGTACCGGCCCGACGGCGGCCCGTTCTTCAACAAGAATGGCCTGCTGCTGATGTCTCAGGCGGAGCTCGACAAGACCCTGGAGGCGCTGACCCAGCAGCAGGGTCTGCTCGGGCCGCTCGCCGCCGACCCCTCGCTGCGGGGCATCATGCGGGTGCTGACGCTGGGCGCGCGCGGCGTGAAGACCGGCGACGCGAAGATCGAGGATCTCGAGAAGCCCATGGGGCAGATCGACGCCACCCTGCAGAAGGTGCTGGCCGGTCAGCCGGCGCGGATGCCCTGGCAGGAGCTCCTGTCGGGGGGTGAGACCAGCGTCACCGACAAGATGAAGTTCGTGGTGATCCAGCCGGTCCTCGACTTCAACGCCCTGGAGCCCGGCTACCAGGCGACCAAGCTGATCCGCAACGTCGCCAAGGATCTGGGGATCGACGCCCAGAACGGCCTGCGGATGCGCCTGACCGGCACGGTGGCGGTGGCGGACGAGGAGTTCGCGACGCTGTCGGAGGATGCCGGCCTCAACAACAGCATCATCGTCGGCGCGATCGTACTGTTCCTGTGGCTGGCCCTGCGCTCGGGCAAGCTCGTCGGCGCGGTGATCATCACCACCTTCGCGGGCCTCGTGGTCACGGCCGCCCTGGGCCTCATCATGGTCAAGGAGCTGAACCCGATCTCGGTGGCCTTCGCGGCCCTGTTCGTCGGACTCGGCATCGATTTCGGCATCCAGTTCTCGGTCCGCTACCGGGCCGACCGCTACGAGCAGCCGACGCTGGAGAGCGCGATCCGCGCCGCGGCGCGGGGCGTGGGCTGGTCGCTGACCCTCGCCGCGGTGTCGCTGGTGGCGGGCTTCTTCGCCTTCCTGCCCACGGCCTTCCGGGGCGTGTCGGAGCTGGGCCTGATCGCCGGCGTCGGCATGATCGTGGCCTTCCTGTTCTCGCTGATCCTGCTGCCGGCGCTGATCGCGGTGTTCAAGCCGGTCGGCGAGAAGGCGGCGGTGCAGACCGAGTGGCTCGTCGGCGTCGATCCGTGGATCATCCGGCACCGCAAGCCGATCCTGATCGTCGTCGGCCTGATCACCCTGGCCGGCGCTCCGCTGCTCTGGCACCTGCCGTTCGACTCGAACCCGATGCACCTGCGCAGCCCCAAGACGCAGTCCATCGCGACCTACCTGGACCTGATCAAGAATCCCGAGACGAGCCCGAACTTCATCGACGTGCTGGCGCCCAGCGTCGAGGCGGTCCCGGCGCTGTCGAAGACGCTGCTGGCGCTTCCGGTCACCGCCTCGGTCAACAGCATCGACACCTTCGTGCCGCGGGATCAGGACAAGAAGCTGGCCCAGATCGCCGACACGGCCCAGCTCCTCGACCCGGTGCTCAATCCCGGGCGCAAACCGCCGCCGCCGACCGACGCCGACAACGTCAAGGCGCTCAAGGACGCCGCCGCGGCGCTCAACGGCCTCTCCGCCGACGCCAAGGGGGACGCGAAGGGCGCCCAGCAAGCGAAGCAGCTCGCCGGCACCCTCGACAAGCTCGCCGCCGGCCCGGTGCAGCTGCGCGAGGCGGCCTCGGTGGCGCTGACCAAGGACCTGGTGCCGCTGCTCGCGCGCCTGCGCGACCTGCTGCATCCCGAGAAGATCACGCTGGACAACCTGCCGCCGCAGCTGAAGGCCGACTGGGTGGCGGCGGACGGACGGGCGCGCATCGAGGTTCACCCGAAGGGCGACTCGAACGATGACACGGTGCTCCGCCGGTTCTCGGACGAGGTCCTGAAGGTCGCCCCGCACGCCACCGGCGCGCCCGTGGCCACCACGCAGTCGAGCTACACGATCCTGGGCGCCTTCGTGCAGGCGGCGGTGACGGCCTTCGTGCTGATCTTCGTCATCCTGTCGGTCGCCCTGCGCAAGCCGTGGGACGTGGCGATGACCCTCGGCCCGCTGGTGATCGCGACCCTCTGGACGCTGATGGCGATGCGCATCGTCGGCATGCCGCTGAACTTCGCCAACATCATCGCCCTGCCGCTGATGCTCGCGGTCGGCGTGGCGTTCCACATCTACTACGTGATCGCGTGGCGGGCGGGCGTGACCGACATGCTCGCCTCCAGCCTGACCCGGGCGATCTTCTTCTCGGCGCTGACCACGGGCAGCGCCTTCGGATCGCTGGTCCTGTCGAGCCATCCCGGCACGGCGAGCATGGGCAAGCTGCTGGCGCTGTCGCTGTTCTTCACCCTGGTGGCGGCGTTCTTCGTGGTGCCGGCGACCCTCGGCGAGCCGCCCGAGCAGCCCGACGAGGATCGTCCGGAAGCCGAGAAGGCGGCCGGCGCGGCCCTGCGCAAGACCGCCGCGCACCAGGATCCGGTGCCGGCCAAGTAGGAGGGGCCGAACCGCGCCGGCCCGCGCCCCGGGGCATCCTCAGAGGGCCTTCTCGAAGAAGTGGTCCGGGTAGGGGTCGTCGTTGAAGCGGTCGATCTCCACCCAGCCCGACCGCCGGTAGAGCGCTAGGGCCTCGGGCAGGGCGCTGCTGGTGTCGAGGCGCAGCGTCCGGATCCCGAGGTCGCGGGCGGCGGCCTCGACCTGTTGCATGAGCCGCTTGGCGAGGCCCAGCCCGCGGGCCGCGGGATCGATCCAGAGCCGCTTGATCTCCGCCACCGCGCCGCCGCTCCCCTTGAGCCCGACGCATCCGACCGGAAGGCCGTCCGCGATGGCGAGCAGGAAGGTGCCGCGCGGGCGCACCAGGGCGCCGGCCTCGGGGTCGCACGACAGGGCGACGTCGAACCCGCCGGCGAATCGGCTCGCCAGCTCGGCGTAGTAGGCGGCGAGGCAGGCGCGGGCGGACGCGCTCGCGGGATCGGCCTCGGTGATCGCGATGGCGTCGCGGCCGAGGACCAGGGCGATCCGGTCCATGGCGTGCAAGAGCGCCGACACCTGCGGCGCGCGCTCCAGCAGGGTGACGGCGCGGGCATCCGACAGCGCCTCGTAGGCCGCGAACTCGCGCCGCCCGGCCTCGGTCAGGGACGCGACCCGGCGACGGGCATCCGCGGGATGCGGTGCGGTCGCGACCAGTCCCTCCTCCTCCAGGCCGCGCAGGAGACGGCTCATCAGGCCGGAATCGAGACCGAGATAGGCGCGGATCTCGCCGATCTCCGCGCGCCCCGCCCCGACGGCGTTCAGGACGCGCGCCGCCCCCAGGGGACGGCCTCGGCCGAGGAACGAGGAGTCGAGCGCGCCGACCTCGGCGGTGACGGCGCGGGCGAAGCGGCGGACGCGGGCGATCTCGGCAGGATCCATGGTATCTGACTAAAGTCAGATATCGGCCTGGATCAACCCAGGAAGTCGGAGAACCCGCCGCGGGCCGCGCCCGACGCGCCGGCGGCCGACAGGGACGCGGGGGCGATCAGCGCGTCCCGCTCGTCGGCGTAGCGGTAGCCCGGCGCCTCGCCGGGGAAGCCGCCGGCGGTGGCCGGGTGGGTGTAGAGCTCGGTCAGCCCGTCCGGGAGTTCGGCCAGCAGAGCCGCGACGCGGGCGGGCGTCATCGCACCGGACCACGCGAGGCCGAGGGTGCGGTCGGGGATCAGCAGCCCGGCCTGCCGGGCTCGGACGGCGAGCAGCGCCGCCCAGGGGGCGATGTCGAGGGCCGGCCGTGGCCGGGCACCGGGCTCGGCGCGGCGCAGGATCTCCCGCGGCTCCCGGGGTACCCGCAGGGCGCGCATCCCGAAGTCGCGGCCGATGCGCAGCACCGCCCCGGCGATCAGCGGGTGGACGTGGAAGTGCTTGTGGGCGTTGACGTGGTCCAGCGGCAGGCCGGTCGCCCGGTAGGCCTCGAACTGCGCGCGGATCTCCGCGGCGAGCTGGCGCCGGGCCGCGGGCCTGCGGGCGAAGTCGAGGCCGAGGCGGGCCATGTCGGCGCGCATCAGGCCGGCCGCGTCGGTCAGGTCGGGCAGTTCGGCGGCCGGCAGGGTCGGCCACGCCTCCACGAGGACGAGGTGCAGCCCGACGCGCAGGGACGGCAGCCGTTTGGCCCGGGCCACCGCGTCGGCGGCGGCCGGCGCCGAGACCATCAGGCTCGCCGCCGTGAGGATCCCGTCGCGATGGGCCTGCTCGACGGCCTCGTTGACCTCGGGGCTCAGCCCGAAATCATCCGCGGTGACGACCAGACGCTTCACGCAAACCTCGTAACGGGTGTCGACGGGTCCAGGGCGGAGCCCTGGAAGACGTGCGGGGCTCTGCCCCACACCCCGCCGGGGCCGTGGGCCCCGGACCCCGGACTTACGCCGCCTTGGCGGTGCCCTGACGCTCCTTGAGGAAGCGGTAGAACTCGACGCCCTCGCGCAGGCGGCGCTTCATCATGTCGGGCGAGCGCACCATCTCGCTGACGATCGAGGCGATCTTCGGAGCCCGGAAGTAGAACTTCTTGTAGAACTCCTCGACCGAGGTGAAGATCTCGGTGTGCGAGAGGTGCGGGTAGTGCAGCGGCGCGACCTGCACGCCGTTCTCGTCGACGAGCTCGGCGTTCTCGATGTCGAGCCAGCCGTTCTCCACCGCCTGCTTGTACAGGAAGGTGCCGGGGTAGGGGGCCGCCAGCGAGACCTGGATCGTGTGCGGGTTGATCCGCTTGGCGAAGGCGATCGTCTCCTGGATCGTCTCCTTCGTCTCGCCCGGCAGGCCGAGGATGAAGGTGCCGTGGATGGCGATGCCCAGGTCGTGGCAGTCCTTCGTGAACTTCTCGGCGACCTCGACCCGCATGCCCTTCTTGATGTTGTGCAGGATCTGCTGGTTGCCGGACTCGTAGCCGACCAGCAGCAGGCGCAGGCCGTTCTCCTTGAGCACCTTCAGGGTCTCGCGCGGCACGTTGGCCTTGGCGTTGCACGACCACGTGACGCCGAGCTTGCCGAGCTCGCGGGCGATCTCCTCCGCGCGCGGCAGGTTGTCGGTGAAGGTGTCGTCGTCGAAGAAGAACTCCTTGGTCTGCGGGAACTCCTTCAGGCAGTACTTGATCTCCTCGATCACGTGGGCGACCGAGCGGGTGCGGTAGGTGTGGCCGCCGACCGTCTGCGGCCAGAGGCAGAAGGTGCAGCGGCTCTTGCAGCCCCGGCCGGAGTAGAACGAGATGTACGGGTGCTTCAGGTACCCGATGAAGTACTTCTCCATCTCCAGGTCGCGCTTGTAGACGCTGGTGACGAAGGGCAGCTGATCCATGTCGGTCATGATCTCGCGGTCCTCGTTGTGGACCACGACACCGTTGGCGTCGCGATAGGACAGCCCCTTGATCTCCGACATCGGGACGCCCTCGGCGACTTCCTTGACGGTGAAGTCGAACTCGTTGCGGGCGCAGAAATCGACCACCGGGGCCTGGGCCATCGCGCCGGCGGCGTCGACCGCGACCTTGGCGCCGATCAGGCCGGCGATGAGCTTCGGGTTGGCGGCCTTGAGCGCCTCGATCGTCTTCACGTCGGACTTGAACGACGGCACCGAGGTGTGGAGCACGACGAGGTCGAAGTCGTTGGCCTGGGCCACGATCTCGGCGAGCTTGATGTTGTGCGGCGGCGCGTCGATCAGCTTCGAGTTCGGCACCAGGGCGGCCGGCTGGGCCAGCCAGGTCGGGTACCAGAACGACTTGATCTCGCGCTTGGCTTGGTAACGGGAGCCGGCACCGCCGTCGAAACCGTCGAAGGTGGGGGCCTGGAGGAAGAGCGTGCGCATGGGGTTCAAGGCCTCAGGGCAATGCCGGGGGGAGGGCGGAGGACGAGGGAGCCGGGTTCAGCGGAGCGGCGCGCCGGCATCGCGGCCGAGTTCGGCGTCCGGGATCAGGGTGCCATCCGCAACCACGTGATAATCGTGACCTTTCCATGTCACCGCCCCCGACACGAAGGCCCAGGAGAAGTTCAGGAAGGAGAGGATGTCGCGGATCGGCAACAGTCCGTAGGGGTGCGGGGCGAGGCCGAAGGCCCGCTCCAGCTGCCGGCAGAGCAGCACGCGGCTCGCCAGCGCCGCGGCGGCGACCCAGAGCGCGCCGGTCCCGGCGCCGGGCAGGAGCGCGCCCAGCAGGGCGAGGGGAAAGGCGTGGGTGACGATCGAGCCGGCGTAGCCGGCCGGGTCGACGGTGCGGATCGTCCGGTTCCAGCGCAGCTCGTGCCGCCACAGCCCGGAGAGATCGGTGTCGACGCTGGTGTGGCCGATCGTGAAGCTCGGGATCACCACGCGGCCGCCGAGTCCGCGCAGGGCCGCGCCGATGGCGTAGTCGTCCGCCAGATCGTTGCGGAAGGTTCGGAAGCCGCCGACCGCCTCCAGGCTCGCCCGGGTGAAGGCCACGGTGGAGCCGAAGCAGGGCTTCGCCAGCCCGAGGCTCAGGCCCATCACCACGTTGGGCAGGAAGTGGGTGTCGATCGCGAGCGTCGAGAGCTGATCGTACAGGCCCCGGAAGGCCGGGACGCCGTGGTACAGGCAGGTCACGCCGGTGACGCCGTCCTGCGACAGCTCCGCGACGAGGCGCTCCAGGTAGTCGGGGCCGACCACCATGTCGCTGTCGGCCAGCACCACCACGTCGTGGGCGATGGCCTCGGCCATGTTGATCAGGTTCGAGACCTTGCGGTTCGATCCGTGCTGCCGGCCGTCGATCACGAGGTCGATGCGGGCCTCCGGATAGGCCTGCTGCAGGCGCTCGACCACGCCGATCGCGGGATCGGTGGGCTTCTGGACGCCGAACACGACCTGGACCGGCCCGGCGTAGTCCTGGCGCAGAACGGTCTCGAGATTCGCGTAGAGGTTGGGCTCGAGGCCGCAGAGCGGCTTCAGCACGGTCACGGAGGGCCGCGGGGCTCCCCCGGGGAGCGCCGGCGGGCCTCGGCCCGCGTAGCGGCCCGCGCAGATGGCGGCGGCCAGCCCGTAGACGCAGCCCGCCGCCGCCAGGATCAGGCAGAGCAGCGAGAGCCACGAGAGGCCGTGCAGCGCCAGCGAGGAGACATCCATCCGGTCGGGTCCGTGCGGTCGTCCGGCCGCCGAGGCGGCGATGGCCGCGAGCGGCCGGTTCAGGTCGGCGCTGGCGCCGGCGATCCTCAGGGGGTCGGCTTGGCCGCGAGCATGCCGTCGGTCCGCGCCCGGAGGAACTTCACGACGCCGTCGGCGCCCCCGGACTTCAGCGGCGCCGACAGGGCGTTCCGCTGCGCGGCGATCTCGCTGACGTCGCCGTTGAGCAGGACGTCCTGGATGCGATTGTCGGCGTTGACGACGAAGTCCACGGCCGAATCGTCGCCGTCCGCGGCGGTGACGCGGGTCGGCACCACGCGCTGGGCGCCCCGCTCCTCGACCTTCGGGGTCACGTCGAACTTGCCGCCGGCGGCGCGGGCCAGCCGGTTGGCGTAGGTCACGGTCAGGCTGCGCTTGAACGCGTCGATCACCGCCGCCTGCTGCTCGGGGGTGAAGCTCGACCATTTCGAGCCCACCGCGATGCGGGTCATGGCGGGGAAGTCGAACGCCTTGTCGAGCGCGGGGCCGACGGCCTCGACCCGGGCCGGCAGGGGGCCGGGCCCGTCCTTCAGCGCGGCCGAGAAGGCGGCGTAGAGGTCGCGCACGGTCTGAACGGCCGGATCGTCCGCGGCCCGTGACGGGGCCGGGACGAGCAGGGTCAGGGCCAGGGGTGCGGCGACGAGGGCGGCCGCGAGCCGGCGGGTCAGGCGCACTTCTTCAACTCCTCGCCGTCGCCGAGCCGCGCCCCCATGCGCGGCGGGGCGTAGCTGTAGAACGGGCCGAGGGTGGCGGGCTGCGCGACCCTCTTGGCCTTGCGCCCGGCCTCCGGCTCCGGCTCGCGCGCCTCTTCCTCGGGCGCCTCGGACCGGAGCCTGGACTCGATCCGGTGCCAGAGCAGGAGGCTCGGGAGCCCGACGCCGAGATCGGCGAAGCGCTTGACCAGCGAGAGGGCGAGCGCCGCCTCGGCCGGGATATCGAACAGGCCGCACAGGGCGATCAGGCCGCCCTCCTGCGCGCCCAGGGCGCCGGGCACCGCGAAGGCCGCGCCGCGCACGGCCTGGGCGAGGCTCTCGATCATGAGCGCCTGCGCGAAGTCGATCGGGTAGCCCATGAACCGCAGGCAGACATAGACCTCGAGCGTGCCGATCACCCAGCCGGCGAGGTGGACCGCGAGGGCCGCCGCGAAGCGACCGTGGTTGCCGTAGAGCCGGCGCAGGCTGTCGTAGAGCTGGTCGATGGCGCCGAAGGCGCGCCACTCGCGCCCGGAGGCGAAGCGGCTGAGCAGGGCCTGGATCAGGCGGTGACCGGCCCGGCGCTGGATCAGGTAGAACGCGCCGAGGGCCGGGACCGCCAGGGCCAGCCCGCCCTCGACCGTGTGGGCGATCGGCCCGTCGCCGGAGATCAGGACCAGCAGGGCGAGTCCGGCCACCGTGAACAGGAGCTGCGTCAGCGCCTGGGTCATCAGGTCGACGAACATGCTGGCGCCCGCGAGCGCGCCCGGGACGTTGCGCTTCGACAGCAGGCGGGCGCCGACGAAGTCACCGCCGACGGTGGCGACCGGCAGCAGCGTGTTGATGCCCTCGCGGACGAAGCGGAGCGAGACGCAGTCGGCGAGCTTGGTCGCGCCGGCGGGGAACACGACGTACCAGCCGAGTCCCGCCCAGGCGACGGCCACGAGGCGCGCCAGCACCACGAGGGCGGCGCCCCAGCCGGCGCTCACGACGGCGGCCGACACGTCCTCCAGGCCGGAGGACATGAACAGGCCGACGACCGTGCACAGACCGGCGATCGAGGCCAAGGTCGTCAGGCGCTTCATTGTCGTCTTTCAAGCTCGCGTAAGGCTTGATGCGGGAAATCGGTCACGGTCGCGGCAGAAATAGGTCCGCCGGGCCGGGAACGTTTCTGTCACGTTGCAGCACGGATTAGCGGTGTCTATCACCCGTTTGACACACCGGGGGCCAAAGCGGCGGCCGGGCCGAGAAGCCCGCGCAGAAGGCCGCGGCACGTCGCAGAAGGGGCACACGTCATGGAGCGCGAATCACCGATCACGGCCCTGGAGGCCGTGACCGACGACACGCATGCGGGCGGCTTTCCGGGCGGGACCGGACCCGGCGTGCCGGCTCCGCAGTCGCCGGTGATGGCCTGGAACGAGTGGGATCCGCTGGAGGAGGTGATCGTCGGCTCGCTCGACGGCGCCACGATCCCGACCCACCACCTGACGGTGATCTTCAACCTGCCGCGCGCCGCGCAGCCGTTCTACCGGCTGGCGAGCGGCTGGAAGTATCCGAAGTTCATGAAGAAGCTCGCCCAGGCCGAGCTCGACAACTTCATCACCATCCTGGCCGGCGAGGGCGTGAAGGTCCGCCGCCCCGACGCGGTGGACTTCTCCAAGAAGTTCAAGGCGCCGCGCTGGTCCTCCCGCGGCTTCTGCGTCGCCTGCCCGCGCGACCCGTACCTCGTCATCGGCGACGAGATCATCGAGAGCCCGATGTGCTGGCGCTCGCGCTACTTCGAGGGCGACGCCTACCGGTCGCTGTTCAAGGAGTACTTCCGCGCCGGCGCCCGCTGGACCTCCGCGCCGCGCCCGCAGCTGACCGACGACCTCTACAACTACGATTACCGGGTGCCGAACCTGAAGGCCGGCGAGCCCATGCAGTTCACGGTCAACGAGTTCGAGCCGGTCTTCGACGCCGCCGACTTCGTCCGCTGCGGCCGCGACCTGTTCGTCACCCGCTCCAACGTGACCAACCTGATGGGCATCGAGTGGCTGCGCCGCCACCTCGGCCCGGGCTTCCGCATCCACGAGATCGAGAGCCGCTGCCCGCAGCCGATGCACATCGATTCGTCGTTCATGCCGCTGGCGCCCGGCAAGGTGCTGGTGAACCCGGACTACGTCGACGTCGAGAAGCTGCCGGCCGTGCTCAAGAAGTGGGACGTGCTGATCGCCCCGCGCCCCGACCCGGTCGAGGGCTTCATGAGCAAGATCTCGATGTGCTCGCCCTGGACCTCGATCAACGTCCTGGCGATCACCGAGAGGAAGATCGTCGTCGACCAGAGCCAGCCGACGCTGATCAAGGCGCTCAAGGACTGGGGCTTCGACCCGATCCCGGCGCCGTTCCTCAGCTACGGCCCGTTCGGCGGCTCGTTCCACTGCGCGACCCTCGACGTCCGCCGCCGGGGCGTGCTGAAGTCGTACTTCTAGGACCGGCCCGCCGTCGTCCCGGGGCGCCCCGGGACGACGGGCGACATCGCGCGGCGCCTACCGCGCCGCGATGCCCGCGATCAGCGCCGCGTTGAACCCGTCCGGGTCGGACATCTGCGGCGCGTGGCCGAGATCCGGGAACTCCACGAGCCGCGCGCCCGGGATGGCCCTGGCGGCCGCCTTGCCGAGTTCGGGATAGTTGCCGAGGCTCGCCCGCACCTCCGGCGGCGCGAGGTCCTTGCCGATCGCCGTGCTGTCCTTCTGGCCGATCAGGAGCAGCGTCGGCACCGCGATCTGCGGGAACCGGTAGACCACCGGCTCGGTGAGGATCATGTCGTAGAGCAGCGCCGAGTCCCAGGCGACCGCCTCCTTGCCGGGGCCGCCGTTGAGGCCCGCCAGCATCGTGACCCAGGGCTCGTAGCGGGGCTCCCAGGCGCCGGCGTAGTAGGTCGCCGTCTCGTAGGCCCGGATCGAGGCCGCCGTCACCTTCAACTCGCGCTGGTACCATTGCTCGACCGAGGTCGGCGGCACGCCCTTGGCGGCCCAGTCCTCCAGGCCGATCGGGTTGACCAGCACGAGCTGCTCCACCGCCTTCGGGTAGAGCAGGGCGTAGTGGGCGGCCAGCATGCCGCCCGTGGAGTGGCCGACCAGGATCGGGCGCTCGATCCCGAGCTTGGCCAGGAGCGCGTGGGTGTTCTCGGCGAGCTGCCGGAAGGTGAACTGGTAGGCCGTCGGCTTGCTCGACTTGCAGAAGCCGATCTGGTCCGGCGCGATCACCCGGTACCCGGCCGCGCTGAGCGCCCGGATCTGGCTCTCCCAGGTGGCGGCGCAGAAGTTCTTGCCGTGCAGCAGCACCGCGGTCCGGCCGTTCGGCGTCGCCGGGCGGACATCGAGATAGGCCATCTGCAGCGGCTGGCGCTGCGAGGTGAACAGGAACCGCTCCACCGGGAACGGGTAGGCGAAGCCCTCGAGTTCCGGCCCGTAGGTCGGCTGCGGCAGCGGCTCGGCGGAAGCGGGTCCCGCCGGCAGCAGGGCCAGCGGGGCCAGCAGGACGGAGGCGAGGAGGTTTCGGAGCATGGCCGCGTCGGAGCCTGGTCTGCGAGCGGCGTGCGGCGCCGCGCCGCCCGCTCAGATCGGTCATCCGGGCGCCCCTGTCCACGCCCCGCGGAGCGCCGCGGCTTCGCGCCCGCCGCGGCGCGCGCTATCTCCCGGGGGCGACCGTCTCCCGCCGCGGATGTCCCGATGCTGCGCCTCACCACCCTGACCGCCCTCGCCGGCGCGCTCCTCCTCGGGCCCGCCCCGGCCCGGGCGGCGGATGCCTGCGACGCCCTGGCCGCGCGGGTGATCCGCACCACCGGCGCCTCCCTGGCCGGCCGGGCCGGGCCCGTCGCGGTGTTCCGGGCGCAGGATGCCGAGCGGCTGAGCCTCGACTGCCGCGCCCCGGCCCGGATCACCGTGGCCTCCCGCGACCGCGAGCCGGCGCCGGCCTACTTCGTCCTGATCGGCCGCGCCGCGCAGGCGCTAGCCGGGGCGGACGCCGCCGCGGTCGAGGTGCTGGCGCTCAACCTTCACCAGGCCAGCCTGCTGGCGGATGCCCCGCGCCGGGGCGGCGCCGGCCGGATCCTGATGCTGTGCGAGACCGGCCCGCGCACCGACGCCCTCCGGGACGACCGCACGGTCTGCCGGGTCGCGCCCCGGCCCGGGCTTTCGCGGATCCGCCGCGCGGGCTAGACGGGCCGGCATGTCGAAGATCGAGACACCCGGCCCCGTCGTCCAAGTCGGCGACGCGCGCTTCGCCAACCACCTGCCGCTGACGCTGATCGCCGGCCCGTGCCAGCTCGAAGGGCGCCAGCACGCCCTGGAGATCGCCGCCGCCCTCAAGGAGATGGCCGCGGGCCTGGGCGTCGGCCTCGTGTTCAAGACCTCCTTCGACAAGGCCAACCGCACCTCGGGCAGCGCCGCCCGGGGCATCGGCCTCGACGGGGCGCTCCCGGTCTTCGCCGAGATCCGCGAGACCCTCGGGCTGCCGGTGCTGACCGACGTGCACGCCGCCGAGCAGTGCGCCCGCGCCGCCGAGGCGGTGGACGTGCTCCAGATCCCCGCCTTCCTGTGCCGCCAGACCGATCTGCTGCTGGCCGCCGCCGCGACCGGCCGGGCGGTCAACATCAAGAAGGGCCAGTTCCTGGCGCCCTGGGACATGAAGCACGTCGCCGCCAAGGTGACGGAGGCGGGCAACCCCAACGTCATCGTCACCGAGCGCGGCGCCTCCTTCGGCTACAACACCCTGGTCTCGGACATGCGCAGCCTGCCGATCATGGCGCAGGTCACGCAGGGCGCGCCGGTGGTGTTCGACGCCACCCACTCGGTGCAGCAGCCCGGCGGGCAGGGGGCGAGCTCCGGCGGCCAGCGCGAGTTCGTCGCCGTCCTCGCCCGCGCCGCCGTGGCGGTGGGCGTGGCGGGGGTGTTCATCGAGACCCATCCCGACCCGGACCGCGCGCCCTCCGACGGCCCCAACATGGTGGCGCTGAGGGACATGCCGGCCCTGCTCGAGGAGCTCCTCGCCTTCGACCGCCTCGCCAAGCGCCGGACCGCCTGACCGGATCAGGCGGATCCACGTCCTGCGGCCGCCGGCTCCAGGACGTGGATCCGCAGGGGCTGGACGAGTCCGAACGTCCCGTCGGCCTCGCGCGCCGCGGCGCCGAGGAAGGCCTCCGCGACGACGGGCCGCCGGTCCCGGATGGTCGCCTCGCGGGCCGGGTCCACGGCGCTGACGCGGGCGAGGAACGCGTCGAGGGAGTCGAAGCGCTCGCGCCGCTCGATCGTCGCGTCGCGGCGGCACGTGTAGGCGCCGCGAGCGAGGGCGGCCGCGATGGCGTCCTGGGCGGCGGCGCGGACCGCGGTCTCGTCCTCGATCAGCCGCAGCGCCTCGAAGAAGCTGCCCTCCGCCAGGGGCTCGACCACGACGAGCCGTCCGCCCGGGACCAGCACGCGGGCCGCCTCGGCGAGGGCCGCAGCCGGGTCCGGGACGTGGTGGAGGGCGTTCAGCATCACGGCGCCGTCGAAGCTGGCGTCGGGGAAGGGCAGGGCCTCGCCGGTCGCGGCCTCGAAGCGCGCCTCCGGCACGGCGTCCCGCGCCCGGGCGAGCGCCGCCGCGCCGGGGTCGATCCCGGTGACGCGCGCGCCGGCGTCGACCAGCCGCCGCGCCAGCGCCCCGGGGCCGCACCCGATATCGACGATCCGCTTGCCGGCCAGCGGCGCGAGGCTCTCGCGGATCAGGGTCAGGGCATCCATCGTCGGTCCTCCGCGAGGATCCGTAGCACGGCCGGGCCGGGAGAGGAGGGGTTTCCTCCGCGCGCGCCGGGCGGCCGTCGCGGCCTCAGGACAGAAGTCTCGCGCGACGCAGTCGTCACGCCCGCCCTGAACGGCGCCGCGCAAGAGTTCGGAGGCAGTTCCCGCAGAGGCGCCCAAGCTTGACCAGAGTCGACGGAGAGGCGGGAACGATGAACGGCGGTTCATAATCCTGCCCGCGTGCGGATCCGCACGCAAGCACGTCATGAAATCTGGAACTGTCCGGGTGCGGCCACGTTATTGGGCATGTTCGATCGAGGATCGAGAAGGAACACTATGCGCAAGATCGGTATCATCGCCACCGCTGCCGCCATGGCTCTCGGCAGCGTCGCCGTCACGACCAGCGCCGAGGCGCGTCCCTACGGCTACCACGGCGGCTACGGCGGCTACGGCCACGGCTACTACCGCGGCCGTCGCGGCATCGGCACCGGCGCCGCCATCGGCCTCGGCATCGCCGGCCTCGCCGCCGGTGCGATTGCCGCCGGCGCGGCCCGCGACAGCTACTACGGCGGCGGCTACGGCTACGCCCCGTCCTACGGCTACGGCTACGCCCCGGTCTACGGCGGCTACGGCTACGCGGCCCCGGGCTACGGCTACTACGGCTACGGCTACTGAGATCGGAGATCCGAGAGGATCGGGGGGCGACCGGCGCGAGCCGGTCGCCCTTTTCGTCTGTCCGGTCAGCGTCCGCGGTAGGGCGGGACGCCCGGGTCCGGCAGCCACGCGTTCTTCGGCAGCTCGCCCGTCTGCCAGAAGACGTCGATCGGGATGCCGCCGCGGGGATACCAGAAGCCGCCGATGCGCAGGTAGCGGGGCTCCAAGAGGTCGCGGAGCCGCTTGCCGATCGCCACCGTGCAATCCTCGTGGAACGCGCCGTGGTTGCGGAACGACCCGAGGTAGAGCTTCAGCGACTTCGACTCCACGAGCCAGTCGCCGGGCACGTAGTCGATCACGAGGATCGCGAAGTCCGGCTGCCCGGTGACTGGGCAGATCGAGGTGAATTCGGGCGCGGTGAACCGGGCGACGTAGTCGGTGTCCGCGTGCGGGTTCGGGACCCGGTCGAGCCGCGCTTCCTGGGGCGAGGCGGGGAAGGGCGTCGGCTGGCCGAGCTGGAGATCGTCGGTGGAGGTCATGGCCGGCCATATAGAGCCTGCCGGCCCCGCGCGCATCCGCCTGATCCGCGACGCTTTCCCGGCTGAACCCGGCTGTGCGCCGCCCGTCCCGGCGCTTGCCGCCGGCCGCGGCTTGACGGATAAGCCGCCGCGATGCGCCGCACCCCCGATCGGGGCGCGGTCGCCGACCCGCGGCCCCCGCGAGAGGACGTTCCATGACCGCGATCACCAATATCAGCGCCCGCGAGATCCTCGACAGCCGAGGCAACCCCACGGTCGAGGTCGACGTCATCCTGGAAGACGGCTCCTTCGGCCGCGCGGCGGTGCCGTCGGGTGCCTCCACCGGCGCCCACGAGGCGGTGGAGCTGCGCGACGGCGACAAGAACCGCTTCCTCGGCAAGGGCGTGCTGAAGGCGGTCGAGGCGGCCCAGACCGAGATCCTCGACGCGATCGGCGGCATGGAGGCCGAGGACCAGGTCGCGGTCGACGAGGCGATGATCGAGCTCGACGGCACACCCAACAAGGCGCGCCTCGGCGCGAACGCGATCCTCGGCGTGTCGCTGGCGGTGGCCAAGGCCGCGGCCGAGGCCTCGGGCCTGCCGCTCTACCGCTACGTCGGCGGCGTGCAGGGCCGGGTGCTGCCCGTGCCGATGATGAACATCATCAACGGCGGCGCGCACGCCGACAACCCGATCGACTTCCAGGAATTCATGATCATGCCGGTGGGCGCCGATTCGCTCGCCGAGGCCGTGCGCATGGGCTCCGAGGTGTTCCACACCCTCAAGGGCAAGCTGAAGAAGGCCGGCCACAACACCAACGTCGGCGACGAGGGTGGTTTCGCCCCGAACCTGCCGTCCGCCGAGGCCGCCCTCGATTTCGTGATGGACGCGATCAGCGCCGCCGGCTTCAAGCCCGGCCAGGACATGGCGCTCGCCCTCGACTGCGCCGCCACCGAGTTCTTCAAGGACGGTGCCTACGCGTACGAGGGCGAGGGGAAGACCCGCACCATCGAGGCGCAGGTCGACTACCTCGCGCAGCTCGTCGCCACCTACCCGATCGTGTCGATCGAGGACGGCATGTCGGAGGACGACTGGGCCGGCTGGAAGCTCCTGACCGACAAGATCGGCGACCGCTGCCAGCTCGTCGGCGACGACCTGTTCGTCACCAACGTCGAGCGCCTGTCCCGCGGCATCGCCGAGGGCACGGCCAACTCGATCCTGATCAAGGTCAACCAGATCGGCTCGCTCACCGAGACCTTGGCGGCGGTCGATATGGCCCAGCGCGCCGGCTACACCGCGGTGATGTCGCACCGCTCGGGCGAGACCGAGGACTCGACCATCGCGGACCTCGCGGTCGCCACCAATTGCGGGCAGATCAAGACCGGCTCGCTCGCCCGCTCGGACAGACTGGCCAAGTACAACCAGCTGATCCGCATCGAGGAGGGCCTGGGCCCGCAGGCGCTCTACGCCGGCCCGTCGGCGCTCAAGCAGCTCGCCCGCCGCTGATCCGGCGGATCCTGCTGGCCGGCCTGCTCGGTGTCGGAGCGGCCGGCCCCGCCCGCGCGGACCCGCTCTGCGACGGGGCCCGCCCGACGCTCAGCGCGCAGCTGCTGTTCGGCCTGTCGCGGCCGGACGGCGGGCGCGTCTCCGGCCGGGCCTTCGACCGGTTCCTGGCCGAGCGGATCACCCCGCGCTTCCCGGACGGGCTCACGGTCTTCGCCGGCCGGGGCCAGTGGCGCGGACCGGACGGACGGATCGTCCACGAGGCCGCCCGCATCGTCCTGATCGTCACCGAACCCACGCCCGAGGCGGTCGCTTCCCTGCGCGCCGTGCAGGAGGCGTACCGGACCCGCTTCGCGCAGGGCGCGGTCGGCCTGGTGCTGCAGCGGAGCTGCGCGCTGTTCTGAGGGCGGCGCCGATCCGTCCGCTCGTCCGCTCGACTCGGACGGAGGATCTCCGCCTCCTCAGGCCGTCGCCGCACCGGACGGCTCGCCCGGCACGGTCCAGACCCGCATCGGCCGCGACAGGCCCCGGAGCTCGATCGTCCCGACCGGCTCCAGCGGCCGGGCGCACCGTTCGGCGAAGGAGTCCGACACGAGGAGCTCGTGGCCGAGGGCCGCGCACTGGCTCTCGATCCGGCTGGCCTCGTTGACCGCCCGCCCGATGATCGTGAAGTCGAGGCGCCGCTCGGTGCCGACATTGCCGTAGATGACCGTCCCGAAATGGACGACGCACTCGGCCGGGAGCTCGGGCAGCCCCGCGGCGCGGCGGCGGGCGTTGAGCGCCGCGTTGGCGGCGAGCCCCTCGGTCGCGGCGTCGAGGGCGCCGCCGCAGACCGGGCAGGGCAGGGTGTCGGCGTCCGGGACCGGGAAGATCGCCAGGAAGCCGTCGCCGAGGAATTTCAGGATCTCGCCGCCGTGCCGCGCCACCGGGTCGCCGAGGGCGTCGAAGTGCTCGTTGAGCCACGTGACCATGTCGGCGGGATCCACCCGGTCGGCCAGGGCCGTGAAGCCCCGGAGGTCGGTCAGCAGGATCGCCGCCGGCACGGCCCGCCCCTCGCCCCGGCGGATCTGGCCGTCGAGGATGCGCTCGGCGGTGGACCGGCCGAGATAGGTGGCCGACACTTCCCGGAACGTGTGGGCGAGGCCCATCTTGGCCATCGCCAGCGTCAGGAACGGCAGGACCTCGGCGATCGCGGCGAGGTCCGCCCCGGTGAAGCCGGCGGCGGCGCGGGTGCAGAACGAGACCGCGATGCCCCGCAGCGCGGTGCCGGGGGCGAACTCGGCGATGTGCAGCACGTAGTCGACGCCGCCCTGCGCCCCGAGGGCGTTCAGGACCGGGAAGTCCACCGCCAGCCCGGGCGCGTCGAGGCGCCAGCGGCCGAAGGTCTCGCCCTTCTCCACCAGGGCGTAGACCGGGCTCAGGAGCCAGTCGCTCTCCTCGTCGGCGCCGTGGGCGTTGGCGACGAAGGACATGCCCTCGCCCGCGTGCCAGTTCAGGCTGACGCCGCGCAGCGTCGGGTCCAGGGCCGGCGCCATGACGCTGACCCGCCAGACGGGGAGGCCGGCCTCGACCAGCGACTCGCAGAAGCCCGCGAGCAGGGTGTCGTGGTCGTCGGTCGCCGTGGCGTGCGCGGCGATCCAGCGCCCCAGATGCGTCAGGTCCATGCCTCAGGCTCGCCCCTGTCCGTGCCGGCCGCGGTCCGGCCCCGACCCGGCCCTGTCCCGACCGCGGCGCGATCGAAAAGAACCGTTAACCTTTCCGCGCGAGGGTCGCGCCATGGTCGTGCGCCGCCGAGTCAGAATGGTCGTGTTGCCGCTGGGTCTCTGGACCCTGTCGGCGCTCGTTGTCGGCTATTTCGTGTGGCAGGCCGAGAGTGGCAACCGCGGCCTCGAGGCCAAGAAGGCCCTGAAGATCCGCGCCTACGGCCTCAGCCAGGAACTCGCCGCCGTGAAGGCCGAGCGCGCCGTCTGGGAGCATCGGGTGAACCTGCTCAAGAGCGACCAGATCGACCGCGACCTCCTGGAGGAGCGCGCCCGGATCGTCCTGGGCCGGGTGCACGCCAACGACGTGGTCATCATCACGCCCTGACCGTCGCGCGAGCGCCCCGCGGAAGTCCCGGGACGGTTTTCCGCAGTCCTGAAAGTGCTCTGACAAGAGCGGCTTCCTGTCAGAGCGGCAGCCCTCGCTTTCCAATCGTCGCTGTCCTACACCCCCACGCAGTCGCGTGGAATCACGGGGAGAGCGCCGATGGACGCCGCCAAGGAGCCTGCCAAAGAGCCCGCAACGGACGCGTCGTCCGCGCCGGTGCAGGCCGCGAGCCCTCAGGCCGCCGAGGCGCACCGCCCCGCGCCGAACATGCCGCAGTTCACGCGGGACGAGGATCTCCACGCCTATCACGAGATGCTGCTGATCCGGCGCTTCGAGGAGAAGGCCGGCCAGCTCTACGGCATGGGCCTGATCGGCGGCTTCTGCCACCTCTACATCGGCCAGGAGGCCGTGGTGATCGGCATGCAGATGGCCTCGGTCGAGGGCGACCAGGTCATCACCGGCTACCGCGACCACGGCCACATGCTGGCCTGCGGCATGGATCCGAAGGGCGTCATGGCCGAGCTGACCGGCCGCCGCGGCGGCTACAGCCGCGGCAAGGGCGGCTCGATGCACATGTTCAGCCGCGAGAAGCAGTTCTTCGGCGGCCACGGCATCGTCGGCGCGCAGGTCTCGCTGGGCACCGGCCTCGCCTTCGCCGACCATTACCGGGAGAACGGCAAGGTCAGCCTGACCTACATGGGCGACGGCGCCGCCAACCAGGGGCAGGTCTACGAGAGCTTCAACATGGCGGCCCTCTGGAAGCTGCCGGTCGTCTACGTGATCGAGAACAACCGCTACGCCATGGGTACCTCGGTGGCCCGGGCCTCGGCGCAGACCGACTTCTCGAAGCGCGGCCTCTCCTTCGGCATCCCCGGCGAGCAGGTCGACGGCATGGACGTGCGCACCGTCCGCGAGGCGGCCACGCGGGCGATCGAGCACGCCCGCACCGGCCAGGGCCCGTACATCCTGGAGATGCAGACCTACCGCTACCGCGGCCACTCCATGTCCGATCCGGCCAAGTACCGGACCAAGGACGAGGTCTCGAAGATGCGCGACGAGCACGACCCGATCGAGATGGTGCGCAAGCGCCTGCTCGAGCTGCACGCCGTGCCCGAGGCCGAGCTGAAGGCCACCGACGCCAAGGTCCGCGAGGTCGTCAACGCCTCGGCCGAGTTCGCCACGAACGACCCCGAGCCGGATCCGTCCGAGCTGTGGACCGACATCCTCCTGGACGCGCACGCCTGAGCGCGGACGACACCGCTGGCCGCCCCCCCAACGAATAAACGACCGCAGAGCTGAGCATGGCGACCGACATCCTGATGCCCGCCCTCTCGCCCACCATGGAGGAGGGCAAGCTCGCCAAGTGGCTGAAGAAGGAGGGCGACCCGATCAAGTCCGGCGACGTGCTGGCCGAGATCGAGACCGACAAGGCCACCATGGAGGTGGAGGCCATCGACGAGGGCGTCCTCGCCAAGATCCTGATCGCCGAGGGCACCGAGGGCGTCGCGGTGAACACGCCGATCGCCGTCATCGCCGGCGAGGGCGAGGACCCGGCGAGCGTCCAGTCCGGCGGCGGCGCCAAGCCCAACGGCGCGGGCGGGCAACCCGCCCCCGCCCCCGACATGCAGGCCGAGGGCATGGCCGACAGACCGGCTCCCGCGGCCAAGACCGGCGACGACGCCCCGAAGGCGCCGGCCGCGCCCGCCGTCATCACCAACAAGGCCCAGGAGCCGGTGATGGAGGAGTTCCCGGCCGACACGCCGATGGTCACGCAGACCGTCCGCGAGGCCCTGCGCGACGCCATGGCCGAGGAGATGCGCCGCGACGGCGACGTCTTCGTCATGGGCGAGGAGGTCGCCGAGTACCAGGGCGCCTACAAGGTCACCCAGAACCTGCTGCAGGAATTCGGGCCGAAGCGGGTGGTCGACACCCCGATCACCGAGCACGGCTTCGCGGGCATCGGCGTCGGCGCGGCGCTGGCCGGCCTGAAGCCGATCGTCGAGTTCATGACCTTCAACTTCGCCATGCAGGCGATCGACCACATCATCAACTCGGCGGCCAAGACGCTGTACATGTCCGGCGGCCAGCTCGGCTGCCCGATCGTGTTCCGCGGCCCGAACGGCGCCGCCGCCCGCGTCGCCGCCCAGCACAGCCACGACTACGCCGCGTGGTACTCCAACGTGCCGGGCCTCAAGGTGATCGCGCCCTACACGGCGTCCGACGCCAAGGGCCTGCTGAAGGCCGCGATCCGCGACCCGAACCCGATCATCTTCCTCGAGAACGAGATCCTGTACGGGCAGTCCTTCCCGGTGCCGCAGCTCGACGACTTCGTGCTGCCGATCGGCAAGGCGAAGATACACCGCACCGGCAGCGACGTGACCATCGTGTCCTTCGCGATCGGCATGACCTACGCCCTCAAGGCCGCCCAGGCCCTCGCCGAGCAGGGCATCGAGGCCGAGGTGATCGACCTGCGCACGATCCGGCCGATGGACACCGAGACGGTGGTCGCGTCGGTCAAGAAGACCGGCCGCTGCATCACCGTGGAGGAGGGCTTCCCGCAATCCGGCGTCGGCGCCGAGATCGTGGCCCGCCTGATGGTCGACGCCTTCGATTACCTCGACGCCCCGGTCCTGCGGATCACCGGCAAGGACGTGCCGATGCCCTACGCGGCCAACCTCGAGAAGCTGGCCCTGCCGACGGTGGCGGAGGTCGTCGAGGCCGCCAAGAGCGTCTGCTACAAGTGACCGGCGCGCGGGCGACGCCGTCGCCCGCCCCGGCCAGGATCGAGGAACAGCCGGCGCGCCATGAGCCAGGATCCCAGCAGCGACTTCGCCGAACTCGCCATCCCGCCCGACGCCCTGGAGCAGGGCGGTATCGAGGTTCTGCGCGCGGCCGTGGTGGACGGCGCGGTGAGCGTCGCGCTCCGCCGCTCCTTCGACGACCCGGCGACCTGGGGCCGGCTGCTGATCGACCTCGCCCGGCAGGCGGCCCGCGCCTACGCGCTGGAAACCGACATGTCGGAGGAGGAGGCGCTGGAGCGCATCCGCGCGGGCTGGGAGGCCGAGGGGCTCGACCCCGGCGGCCTCAACTGACGATGGCGGCCGACCATGGCTGAGGCGGCTGTCCGGCAGGCGATCTACGCGGATCTGGAGGCAGTCCCGGAGCATCGCGTCGCCGAGATCATCGACGGGGTGCTGGAGACGTATCCGCGGCCGCGACCCCGGCACGGCATCGCCGCGGCCCGCCTGTCTGGAGAGCTGGATCGGCCGTTCGCACGCGGCCGTGGTGGTCCCGGCGGATGGGTCTTCATCACCGAGCCTGAGCTTCACCTCGGATCCCAGGTGGTCGTGCCCGATCTTGCGGGCTGGCGCCGCGAGCGGATGCCGACCGAACCCGAGGATGCCTTCCTCGAGACGCCTCCGGATTGGGTCTGCGAGATCCTCTCGCCGTCGACGATTCGCCTCGATCGCGGGCCGAAGCGCCGGATCTACGCCGGGTCCGGCGTCGACCACCTCTGGCTGCTGGACCCGGCGGCCGGCGTGCTGGAAGGCTTCGCCCTCGCGGACGGGCGCTGGGTGCTCCTCGCCACGATCCAGCGCGGCGAGACCGTGGCCCTGCCGCCCTTCGACGCCGTCCCGTTCCCCCTCGACGACCTCTTCCCCTTCGACGATCCGGCCGCCCCGGCCTTGCCCGAGACCTGATGCCATGCCGATCAACGTGCTGATGCCCGCGCTCTCCCCGACCATGGAGAAGGGCAACCTCGCCAAGTGGCTGAAGAAGGAGGGCGACCCGATCAAGTCCGGCGACGTGCTGGCCGAGATCGAGACCGACAAGGCCACCATGGAGGTGGAGGCCATCGACGAGGGCGTGCTCGCCAAGATCCTCGTGCCCGAGGGCACCGCGGACGTTCCGGTCAACGACCTGATCGCCATCATCGCCGGCGAGGGCGAGGACCCGTCGAGCGTGCAGGCCGGCGGCGCGCCGAAGGCCGCCTCGAACGGCGAGGCCAAGGCGGAATCCAAGCCCGAGCCGAAGGCCGACGCCTCGGCGGCCGGGCAGAACACGACGCCCGGCGGCGGCCACATGGCGTACGAGCGGGTGAACGCGGCGCCCGAGGGCGCGCAGCCCGGCGGCGCCCCGCAGGCCGGCGCGCAGGCCGGCTCGGGCGGCCGGGTCTTCGCCTCGCCGCTCGCCCGGCGGATCGCCAAGCAGGAGGGCGTGGATCTCGGCGCCGTCCGGGGCAGCGGGCCGCACGGCCGCATCATCGCCCGCGACGTGCAGGCCGCGAAGGCTTCCGGCGCCACCCAGGCGCCCGCCGCCGCGCAGCCCGCCGCCGAGGCGCCGAAGGCGGCAGCCCCGACCCCGAAGACCGCCCCCGCGGGCGGGGCGCCGGCCGGGCTCACGACCGATCAGGTCAAGGGCTTCTTCGCCAAGGACGCCTACGAGGACGTCCCCCTCGACGGCATGCGCAAGACCATCGCCAAGCGCCTCACCGAGGCGATGCAGGTCGCCCCGCACTTCTACCTGACGGTGGATTGCGAGCTCGACGCGCTGATGAAGCTGCGCGAGACGCTGAACGGCTCCGCCGGCAAGGACAAGGACGGCAAGCCCGCCTTCAAGCTCTCGGTGAACGACTTCGTCATCAAGGCGATGGGCTTGGCACTCACCCGCGTGCCCGCCGCCAACGCGGTCTGGGCCGAGGACCGGATCCTGCGCTTCAAGCACGCCGAGGTCGGCGTCGCGGTGGCGATCGACGGCGGGCTGTTCACCCCGGTGATCCGCCGGGCGGACGAGAAGACGCTCTCGACCATCTCCAACGAGATGAAGGACTTCGCGGCCCGCGCCCGCGCCAAGAAGCTGAAGCCCGAGGAGTACCAGGGCGGCGTCACCTCGGTGTCGAACCTCGGCATGTTCGGCATCAAGCACTTCACCGCGGTGATCAACCCGCCGCAATCGAGCATCCTGGCGGTGGGCGCGGGCGAGAAGCGCGTCGTCGTGAAGGACGGGGCGCCGGCCGTGGTCCAGGTGATGACCTGCACCCTGTCGTGCGACCACCGGGTGCTCGACGGGGCGCTCGGCGCGGAGCTAGTCTCGGCCTTCAAGGGGCTGATCGAGAACCCGATGGGCATGCTGGTGTGAGGAGCGACTCTGCCATGATCGCCTGAGCGATCAAAGGAGAGTCGCGTGTCGGAAGTTACCGATCTGGTCCTGCCAGTCCTACAGCGGATGCAGAGCGACATCGCCGAGGTGAAGCGCGATGTCGCAGCGATCAAGACAACCCTGACGGGTCATACCGAGAAGCTGGAAGAACTGGAGATTTACGTCGCCTACGAGACCGGCCTCGGCACGCAGGCGAAGGCGGATCTTCAGTCGATCAAGAAGACGATCAAGGCCATGGAGCAGCGGCTGAGCGCGCTGGAGACCTCGCCTTGATCGCCTCCTCAACGACGGTGCGGTCGCGCGCCCCACAGCGGAGAGCTGAGACACGATGTCCGACACCTACGACGTCCTCATCATCGGCGCCGGGCCCGGCGGCTACGTCACGGCGATCCGCGCGGCGCAGCTCGGCTTCAAGACCGCCGTGGTCGATCGCGAGCACCTGGGCGGCATCTGCCTGAACTGGGGCTGCATCCCCACCAAGGCCCTGCTCCGCTCGGCCGAGATTTTTCATTATTTCCAGCACGCCGGCGATTACGGGCTGACCGCGGAGAAGGTCGGGTTCGACACCGCGGCGATCGTGAAGCGCTCCCGCGGCGTCTCGGGCCGGCTCAACGGCGGCGTCGGCATGCTGCTCAAGAAGAACAAGGTCGACGTGATCTGGGGTGAGGCCGCGGTCGACAGCGTCGCGCAGGGCAACCAGCCCGGCCAGGTCACCGTGAAGGAGACCAAGCGCGCCGAGCCGCCGAAGGGCGCCAAGGGCGCCGGCACCTACCAAGCCAAGCACATCATCGTGGCGACCGGCGCGCGCCCCCGCGCCATCCCCGGGATCGAGCCCGACAAGAAGCTGATCTGGACCTACTACGAGGCCATGGTCCCCGAGACGATGCCCAAGAGCCTGCTGGTGATGGGCTCGGGCGCCATCGGCATCGAGTTCGCCTCGTTCTACCGCACCATGGGCGCCGAGGTGACCGTGGTGGAGCTGCTGCCGCAGATCCTGCCCGTGGAGGATGCCGAGATCGCAGGCCTCGCGCGCAAGCGCTTCGAGAAGCAGGGGATCAAGATCCTCACCGGCGCCAAGGTCACGAAGGTCGAGAAGGGCGCGAACTCCGTCACCGCCACCGTCGAGGGCGGCGACGGCAAGAGCCAGCAGATCACGGCCGAGAAGCTCATCTCGGCGGTGGGCGTCGTCGGCAACATCGAGAATATCGGCCTCGAGAAGCTCGGCGTGAAGATCGACCGCGGGATCGTGGTGACCGACGGGCTCGGCCGCACCAACGTGCCCGGCCTCTACGCGATCGGCGACGTCGCCGGCCCGCCGATGCTCGCCCACAAGGCCGAGCACGAGGGCGTCATCTGCATCGAGACCATCAAGGGCCTGCACACCCACCCGATGGACAAGGCCAAGATCCCGGGCTGCACCTACTGCCAGCCGCAGATCGCCAGCGTCGGGCTGACCGAGGCCAAGGCCAAGGAGCAGGGATTCTCGGTGAAGGTCGGCCGGTTCCCCTTCGCGGGCAACGGCAAGGCGATCGCGCTGGGCGAGCCGGACGGGCTGATCAAGACCGTGTTCGACGCCAAGACCGGCCAGCTGCTCGGCGCCCACATGGTCGGCGCCGAGGTGACCGAGCTGATCCAGGGCTACGTCGTGGCGATGAACCTCGAGAGCACCGAGGAGGAGCTGATGCACACGGTGTTTCCGCACCCGACGCTCAGCGAGATGATGCACGAGAGCGTGCTAGACGCCTACGGCAAGGTGATCCACACCTGATCGGCGGCCGACGGGGCGCGCGGGTCGGACGTGGACCCGCGCGCCGCCGAGCGGTCAGTGCGGGCGGGACCGCGCCGCGAGCGTCAGGCTCACGGCCTGGAACAGCAGGATCACCAGAACCGTCGCCGCGCTGCCGCCGATCGGGATCAGCAGCAGGGCGACGACCGGATCGAGCCCCCGGACGAGCAGGAGCGTGATGCAGCTGCCGATCACGGAGGCGATGGTCATCCGAAAGATGCAGCATTCGGACGGTTGCATGCGCGCTCCAAATCAGGCTTCCGTCGGGAGTCTGGCGAGGCGCGCCCGATTATGCAACCGAAGATAGTACTTAGTCGAAACACAATCCCAGATCATGGATCTGAGGCCGCTTTGAGGCGTCAGAGGCGATCCCGAACCTCAGCTATGCCCGCGCTCCACGGGCTCGGCTTGGTCCGGGGACGGCACGTAGGCGCACCACTGGCAGATCCCGCGCTCCGCGCCGCGCTGCGCGTTGCGCTGGGAGCAGAGCGGGCAGACGAGCAGGATCAGCCGCGAGCCGGTGCGCAGCGCGAGCCCGCGCCCCCGGAAGGTGACCTCGGTCGCCGCGTCGCCCGACGCGCGGTCCAGGGCGCTCACGGCGTGCCTCCGTGGCGTGGCCGCGGTACGGGTCCGCACGTGGTCTCGATGGCCATGGCGATGCCGCCCCCCAGCGTTCCTGCCAAGTTGTCGCTGGGTATAAGCGGCGAGTCGGCGAATGGCTCCGCTTGCGCATGTGGATCGGCCGGATGCATGCGGGCCGAAACGCCCGTATGAGAGGCTCCCGCGCCCCCGCTTCTTCGGGCGCGGCCCGGGCGGATGGGATGCAGGCGACGATGCAGGCGACGACGCACGACACCCAACAGGGCGAACCCGGCGGGACCGCCGGCGGCCTCCCCACCTTCGCCGACGTGGCCCGCGCCGCGGAGCGGATCGCCGGGGCCGCGCACCGCACCCCGGTCCTGACCTCGCGCACGGCGGACGCGATGACCGGCGGCCGCCTGTTCTTCAAGGCGGAGAACCTGCAGCGGGCCGGCGCCTTCAAGTTCCGCGGCGCCTACAACGCGATCAGCGCCCTGCCGGAGGCGGCCCGCACACGCGGAGTGATCACCTACTCCTCGGGCAACCATGCCCAGGCGATCGCCCTCGCGAGCCGGCTGCTCGGGGCGCCCGCCACCATCGTCATGCCGGGCGACGCCCCCGCGGCGAAGATCGCCGCCACCCGCGGCTACGGCGCCGAGGTGGTCCTGTACGACCGCTACACCCAGGATCGCGAGGCGCTCGGCCGCGAGATCGCCGAGGCCCGCGGCCTGACGCTGATCCCGCCCTTCAACCATCCCGACGTCATCGCCGGGCAGGGGACGCTGGCGCAGGAGCTGATCGAGACGGTCGGTCCCCTCGACGTGCTGGTGGCCTGCCTCGGCGGCGGCGGCCAGCTCGCGGGCTGCGCGCTCGCCGCCGCCGCGCTGTCGCCGGGTTGCCGGGTGATCGGCGTCGAGCCGGAGGCGGGCAATGACGGGCAGCGCTCGTTCCGCGAGGGCCGGATCGTCACGATCCCGGTGCCCCGGACCATCGCCGACGGGGCGCAGTCGACGGCGCTGGGCGACCTGACCTTCGCGATCATCCGCGCGCAGGTGTCCGAGATCCTCACCGTCACCGACGCGCAGCTCGTCGAGACCATGCGGTTCTTCGCCAGCCGGATGAAGCTCGTGGTCGAGCCGACCGGCTGCCTCGCGGCGGCGGCGGTGCTGAGCGGCCTCGTGGACGTGACGGACAAGCGCGTCGGCGTTGTGATCAGCGGCGGCAACGTCGATCTCGCGGCCTTCGCGCGGCTGACCGGCGAGGCGGCCTGAGGCGGCCTCAGGCGCCGATTGCCGGGCCGGTGTGACCCCGCCGCGGTGGACCGGCCCCGAGCCAATGCTTATCTTGTGCGCGTCGGAATGCGCGTCCCCGGGCCTTGAACCCGGATGGGCGGGAGGGTGACGATGTCCGCTGGTTTCAAGGTTCTCTCGCTGACCGATCGCGCCGCCGATCGGATCAAGGCGATCATGGCGGAGGCCGACCGGCCGATCGCCGGGCTGCGCGTCGGCGTCCGGAACGGCGGCTGCGCCGGGATGTCCTACACGATGGAATATGCCGAGGCGGCCAAGCCCGGCGAGGACGTGGTCGAGGATCGCGGCGTGCGCGTGTTCGTCGATCCGAAGGCGGTGCTGTTCCTGCTCGGCACCGAGATGGACTTCACCACCAACAAGCTGGCGTCGCAGTTCGTGTTCAACAATCCGAACCAGACCTCGGCCTGCGGCTGCGGGGAATCCGTGGCGATCACGCCGGTCTCGGCGGACCGCCTGCCCGCGCAGGCCTGAGCGGGAGCGCCCCGGCGCGCAGCGAGCCGGCGGCGCGCCGCGCCCTCAGGCCACCTGCGACAGCGACTCGGCGGCGTCGTCCAGGAAGCGGTTCCGGCCCGCGCGCTTCGCGGCGAACATGCACAGGTCGGCCCGCTCCATCAGCGAGGCCGGCGTGTCGCCCGGGCGCAGCACCGCGACACCCAGGGAGATCGTGATCTTGCCGAGCGACTCGCCGGTCGAGCGCTTGACGAGCTCGCGCCCCATGACGCTGGTGCGCACCGTCTCGGCCACCTGCTTGGCCACCGCCCGGTCGACGCCGGGCAGGATGATCCCGAACTCCTCGCCGCCGAACCGGGCGAGCTGCGCCTGCTTGCCGGCGTTCTCGCGCATCACGATCGCCACGAGCCGCAGGACCTGGTCGCCCGTGAGATGACCGTACAGGTCGTTGAAGCGCTTGAAGAAGTCGATGTCGAGGATGATCAGGCTCATGGGCGTCGTGCGCGCCCGGGCCGTCTCCATGGACGCCTTCAGCGTCTCCTCGAAATGCTTGCGGTTCGCCAGCCCCGTCAGGGCGTCGGTCAGGCTCTCGCGCCGGGTCGCGTCGAGCTTCTCGCGCAGGGTCTCGATCTCGCTGCGCGTCTCGCGCATGCGGGCTTCGAGGATCCGGTTGTTGGCGGCGACCTCCCGGGTCGTCGCGGCCAGGGTCGCGACGATCTCGCCGAACCGCGCCCGGCTCGGGACGCCCTGGGAGAGATCCTGCGCGACCCCGCGCAGGGACTCGCTGTACTGCGCCGTCGAGCCCAGGGAGAGGTCCAGGATCTCGGTGACGGCCGCGATCTCGCTGAGGACGACGCGGCTGACGTCGTCGGTGGTGCTCGCGAGACGGCGCCCGTCGAGATAGGTCTCGTGCAGGTCGTCGATGTCGCCCTCGGTGAGGCAGCCATTCTGGGTGGTGAGGCGCTTCACGGCGTCGGCGAGGAGCGGCAGCTCCCCCGAGACGTAGGCGTACCAGACGGCGTAGGCGCGCGGCGTCGCGGAGGGGCCGTAGTCGCGAATCAGATCGTGGCTGCGCTTCGCCAGCGCGAAGCTGCGATCGCGATCCGAATAGGTCTCCTGGCTCATCCGTATCCCGCGGTCCGGGGCGACCGGCGCGCATGCGACGTCACCCAGACTTGATATACGGCCGCCTGGTAGCCGGACAGTTAAGCCCGAACAGACGTCTGTTACTTATCCTTCTTCGCCAAGACTGGTCGAAGCAGGAATGCCGGAACGTGGGAGCCGAGGCCGACGGGCGTGTCCCCGTCGGCGTCGATCCGGCGCCCGCGCTCCTCGCGCGCGGACTCGCCGCGGCCCGACGCGCGGCCCGGCGCGCGCGGCTCCGGACGGCTCTCGGGGCGGGTCTCAGAGCGGCTCTCGGGACGGTCGTCCGGGCGGCTCTCCGCGCGCGCCGCGCCGCGGCCGCCGCGCGACCGGGTCGGGCGCTCGCGGACCTCCCCGGCCTCGCCGGCGCTCCGGGTGCTCTTCTCGACGACGCCCTTGTCGGCACTCTTGTCGCCGCCCTTGTCGCTGCCCTTGTCGCCGCTCCTGCCACCGCTCTTCGCGGAGCGCCCGCCCCGCCGCCCGTCGCTCGACCGGCCGCGGTGGCGCGTGCCGGTGTCGCCGGACGCGTCGGCCACGCTCGTCAGGTCGCCGTCCAGCCAGGGGATCGGCTGCCCGATCAGCGCCTCGATGGCGCCGAGCGAGCGCGCGTCGTCGGGGGCGACCAGCGTGTAGGCCGTGCCGCTCCGGCCGGCGCGGCCGGTGCGGCCGATCCGGTGGACGTAATCCTCCGGGTGATGCGGCACGTCGAAGTTGAAGACGTGGCTGACCGCGGGGATGTCGAGGCCGCGCGCCGCCACGTCGCTGGCGACCAGCAGGGCGGTCTCGCCGTTGCGGAAGCCGTCGAGGGCCGTCGTGCGGGCGCGCTGGTCCATGTCGCCGTGGAGCGCCGCGGCGTCGAAGCCGTGGCTGACCAGGGACTTCTGCAGCAGCGCGACGTCGCGCTTGCGGTTGCAGAAGATGATCCCGTTCTTCAGATCCTCCTCGCCGCGGATCAGGCCGCGCAGGCGCTCGCGCTTGGCGTGGCCCTCGGCGCCGGTGGCGACGAGGCGCTGCGTGATCGTGGTCGCCGTGGAGGCCGGCCGGGCCACCTCGACCCGCTGCGGGTTGTGCAGGAACATGTCGGCGAGCCGCTCGATCTCCGGCGGCATGGTGGCCGAGAAGAACAGGGTCTGCCGGGTGAACGGCACCATCTTCACGATGCGCTCGATATCGGGGATGAACCCCATGTCGAGCATGCGGTCGGCCTCGTCGATGACCAGGAGCTCGACGCCGGTGAGCAGCAGCTTGCCGCGCTCGAAATGGTCGAGCAGGCGACCGGGCGTGGCGATCAGCACGTCGGTGCCGCGCATCAGCTTGGCGTCCTGGTCGGCGAAGGAGACGCCGCCGATGATCAGCGCCACGTTGAGCTTGTGGTTGGTCCCGTAGCGGTCGAAATTCTCGACCACCTGGGCGGCCAGCTCGCGGGTCGGCTCCAGGATCAGCGTGCGCGGCATCCGGGCGCGGGCGCGGCCGTTCTCCAGCAGCGTCAGCATCGGCAGCGTGAAGGCCGCGGTCTTGCCGGTTCCGGTCTGGGCGATCCCGAGGACGTCGCGGCGTGCCAGCACGTGGGGGATCGCCTCGGCCTGGATCGGCGTCGGCTCTGTGTAACCCGCCGCTTCGACGGCGTTCAGGACTTTCTCGCTCAGTCCCAGGTCGGAAAAAGGCATTTGCGTTCAGGAACCGTTGCGCGCCCGGCCGGCGCGAAGGACACCGTCGCGGCAACGGCTGGGAAAGGCTCGCGCGGGGCGCTCGGACGCTCCCGGGGCCGCGGGGCGCATCGTCCCCGTCAGTTAGGGCCTTGGCGCGACTTGTCAATCTCGCAATCGCGACAGCGCGCGTCCGCGCACAGGGGATCGGCCCCGGGAGCGGCCCCCGATCAGGGCCGGAGACGGTCGACCGCGGGCACGGCGCAGGGGTCCAGACGGGTGGACCGGGCGGATCGTGCCGCCAGCGCGCCGGTCGTCTCGGGCTCGGCCATCGGCGGCAGCGCCGCCGTCGCGAGGGCGGCCCCGGGCAGCGCCGCGTCGGGCCGGCTCAGCCGCGCGAGCTGGTAGGCGCCGATCACCGCGACGATCCCGGCCAAGCCCGCCACGCGCAACGCCCAGGGCAGGGGGCCCGCTGTCCGGCTCGGCTTGGCGCGCGCGACCCGCGCGGCAGTCGAGCCGACCTGCGAGCCGACCTGCGCGCCGGCCTGCGCGCCGGGCGCGGTCTCGACGGTCCGGCGCTTGCCGAAGGTTGTCCGGCTCCGATCGTCGGGGCTCTGCATGGACGGTTCTCTCCACCGGCCGGGGACCGGGTTCGGTGCGGGGCGCGATGGCGCTCGCGGGCGAGCCCGCGAGCGCCGGACCATCGGTCAACAGGGTTAACCGATCGCTTACGAGGCGGCGGCCTCTCGTCAAAGTTGTGCCGGAATAAAACATCCGCCCTTACCCGTCCCCGCAGAGACCTCGGGCGATCTCGCCCGGCACACGCCGGCTTCCGACAATATGCGCGGCGCGCAACGCAGCTCGTCATCCGGGGTTTTGCAACTGTCCGCGCCCCGTGCGGGGCCGCGACCCGGCCCTCTGCTGTGGGGCGGGCCGGCTAGTCTTCATCTTTCGTTGACGGGATGTCCCTAGCCTGAGGAGGCTTGTTGCAGGAAAGCGACAGACCCGCCATCCGAGAGCGCCTAGAAGGCTGCCGGCTCAAGCTAACCCCAGGACCGAACACCACCATGAAGAAGCTTCTCCTCGCATCCACCGTTCTCGCCGGCATGACCGCCGCGGCGTCCGCCGCCGACCTGCCGCGCCGCGCCGCGCCGCCGCCGGTGTTCACGCCGGTGCCGGTGTTCACCTGGACCGGCTTCTACGTCGGTGTGAATGCCGGCTACGGCTTCGACGCCAACAGCCGCAACACCACCAGCTACGCCCTGCCCGGCGGCTCGCTGATCAACTCGCCCGGCACCGCCGGCGTCGTCAGCGTCAGCAACCGCAACAACAACGACGGCTTCTCGGGCGGCGCCCAGATCGGCTACAACTATCAGTTCACCCCGGGCTCCGGCGTCGTGATCGGCTTCGAGGCCGACGCCCAGTACGTCGACTTCGCCCGCCGCGCCAACGCCACCCAGAACTACAGCTTCCTGGGCTTCCCCGGCGTCGCCTTCAGCAACCCGCCGGCCTTCGTCGCCACGAGCGGCAACGGGCTGGACTACTTCGGCACCGTGCGCGGCCGCCTCGGCTACGCCTTCGATCGCACCCTCGTGTACGGCACCGGCGGCTTCGCCTACGGCTCGGGCCAGGACGACCAGAACTTCGCCGGCAACCGCTTCCGCGACAGCTTCCGCACCGGCTGGGCCGCCGGCGGCGGCGTCGAGTACGCGCTCCCGACCGACTCGTTCCTGAACTTCTTCCGCTCTTCGGCCGTCACGCTGAAGGTCGAAGGCCTGTACGTCAGCCTCGACCGCCAGAAGAACTCGGCCGGCGGCGTGTTCTACGGCAACCTCCTGCCCCCGAACGGCATCGCCTACCTCAACGGCGCCGCCGCCAAGACCGAGTTCGCCGTCGTCCGCGCCGGCCTGAACTACAAGTTCGGCTCGTACTGAGATCGAACTCCGGAGCCGGCCCTGCCGGCTCCGCGCAGGGGAAGGGCCTGGCCGCAAGGCCGGGCCCTTCTCGCGTTTCGGGGCCGCGGTTCGGCCGGTCCGGGTGCGACAGGGAAGGCCGGAACCGGGCGCGCCGCCCGCGATTGAGACCGCGGCGCCCCACGGGGACCCGGACGGGGCCTTCCACGCAGGGATCGGGCGCGCGGAGCGATCAGCCATGCGAAGCCGAATCCTTCTCCTGTCGCTCGCCGCCCTCGGCCTGGCCGGCGCGCCGGCCTCCGCGCAGGACGCCAGTGTGATCGGCAAGGACACGATCCTGCCGGGCACGGGGCCGGGCACCTCGACGGACGGCAAGGGGGTGGGGCGGCTGATGGAGGCGGCAAACGCCGAGGACGCCGCCAAGCGGCAGGGACTCAAGCCCGTCAGCTTCCTGACCACGAAGATGATCGGCGTGACGGTGCGCAACGCCGCCGGCGACAGCGTCGGCAAGATCGACGATCTGCTGATCACCGACGGCGGGACGCTCAGGGCGGTGGTGATCGACGTCGGCGGCTTCCTGGGCCTCGGCAGCAAGCTCATCGCGGTCGAGCCGGGAGCCCTGGTTCTGCGGCCCGGCGGCGACCGGTTCTCGGCGGTCCTCAACATGGGCAAGGACGCGGTGGCGGCGGCCCAGCCCTTCGACCCGGCCAAGGCGATCGCGGCCCCGCGCTAGGCCGCGACCGGAGGCCGTCGCCCGACGCGGCGGGGCCGCGTCGGGACTGCGTCAGATGTCGAGGTCGGCGCCCTCCGCGAAGGCCGCGCGCTCGCTGATGAAGGCGAAGCGCGCCTCGGGCTTGTTGCCCATCAGGCGCTCGACCGTGTCGCCGGTCGATTCCCGGGCCTCGTCTAGGACCGCGACGCGCAGGAGCGTGCGCTTCTTCGGGTCCATGGTGGTCTCCTTGAGCTGGGCCGGCATCATCTCGCCGAGGCCCTTGAACCGCCCGATCTCGACCTTGCCGCCCTTGAACACCGTCTTGACGATCCGCTCGCGATCCGCGTCGTCCCGGGCATAGGCCACCTTCGAGCCCTGCTGCAGTCGGTAGAGCGGCGGGATCGCGAGGTAGAGGTGGCCGCGGTCGATCAGCTTGGGCATCTGGCGGTAGAAGAACGTGATCAGCAGCGAGGCGATGTGGGCGCCGTCCACGTCGGCGTCCGTCATGATGATCACCTTCTCGTAGCGCAGGTCCGTCTCGCGGAAGGCCGTGCCGGTGCCGCAGCCAAGCGCCAGGGTCAGATCCGAGATCAGCTGGTTGGCGCCGAGCTTGTCGCGCGAGGCCGAGGCGACGTTCAGGATCTTGCCGCGCAGCGGCAGGATCGCCTGGGTCGCCCGGTCCCGGGCCTGTTTGGCGGAGCCGCCGGCCGAGTCGCCCTCGACGATGAAGATCTCCGAGCCCGCGGTGCCGGCCGCCGAGCAGTCGGCGAGCTTGCCGGGCAGGCGCAGCTTGCGGGTCGCGCTCTTGCGGGCGACCTCCTTCTCCTGGCGGCGGCGCAGGCGCTCCTCGGCCCGGTCGATCACCCAGTCGAGGAGCTTGTTGGCCTGGGCCGGGGAGGCGGCGAGCCAGTGGTCGAAGGCGTCGCGCACCGCCGTCTCGACGATGCGCTGGGCCTCCACGGTGGCGAGCTTGTCCTTGGTCTGGCCCTGGAACTCGGGCTCGCGGATGAACACCGAGAGCATCGACGCGCAGGTCGCCATGACGTCGTCGGTGGTTACCGCCGTCATGCGCTTGGCCTGGTTCACCCGCTCGGCGTGCTCGCGCAGGCCGCGCAGCAGCGCGACGCGGAGGCCCGCCTCGTGGGTGCCGCCCTCGGGGGTCGGGATGGTGTTGCAGTAGGAGTGCGAGAACCCGTCCTCGGCCACCATCCAGGCCACCGCCCATTCGAGCGACCCGTGCGAGCCCGGCTTGGTGATCTTGCCGGAGAACATCGCCTCGGTGACGAGCTCCTTGCCGTCGATGTCCCGGGCCAGATAGTCGCGCAGCCCGTCGGGGAAGCGGTGGACCGCCTCGGCCGGCACATCCGCCAGCCCCTCGAGGAGGGCGGGAGCGCAGCGCCAGCGGATCTCGACGCCGCCGAACAGGTAGGCCTTCGAGCGCGCCATCTTGAACAGGCGGCGCGGGTCGAACTTCAGCGAGCCGAAGATCTGGGCGTCCGGGTGGAAACGGACCCGGGTGCCGCGCCGGTTCTGCACTCGGCCGACCAGCTCCAGCGCGCCCTGCGCGTGACCGCGCGAGAAGGTCTGGCGGTAGAGGGTCTGGTTGCGCGCGACCTCGACCTCCAGCAGGTCGGAGAGCGCGTTCACCACCGAGATGCCGACGCCGTGCAGGCCGCCCGAGGTCTCGTAGACCTTCGAGTCGAACTTACCGCCGGCGTGCAGCGTGGTCATGATGACCTCGAGCGCCGACTTGCCGGGGAACTTCGGGTGCGGGTCGACCGGGATGCCGCGGCCGTTGTCGGTGACCACGAGGGCGCCGGATTCCTCCAGTTCCACCTCGATGAAGCTGGCATGGCCGGCGACCGCCTCGTCCATCGAGTTGTCGATCACTTCGGCGAAGAGGTGGTGCAGCGCCCGCTCGTCGGTGCCGCCGATATACATGCCGGGCCGGCGCCGGACGGGCTCCAGCCCCTCCAGCACCTCGATGTCGGAGGCGGTGTAGCCGCCCTCGGGCTCGGCGGCCGCGAGCGTCGCCACGGAGGCCGAGGCGTCCAGGCGCCGCCGCGGCTCGGGCGGACGGGCCGCCGCGCCCTTGCCGCCCGGCCCGAACAGGTCCCGCGCCGGGTCGCTCACGCGCGGCCTCCGCGCGCGCGGCGCGTCGGCCGGCTCGGAATCGCGCGGACGGGTCTTGGGACGGGTCTCGGGTCGTGGAGCATGCGCCTTCATCCCCGCATGATATCGGAACAAAACGGAAACATCAAAGCCGTTCGCCCTGCGGCGAAGCGGTCGCATCATCGCATGCTGCGCCGCCGCGAGCGAGGGCCGCGGCCGCAACGGGACACGGTTGTGCGCGCCGGGCCGTCATCACGACGTTGCACAACGATGGGTTAAGGCTTTCTCGTGACCCGCAGGCCCGGCTTCCATAGGCGACGACCGGAACAGAACGGGACGATCGACGTTAGTGGCGGAGATAAATCTTGACCGTGGTCAGGGAGCCGCAGTCCATGAGCGACGCCGCGATCGAGGCCCGCCGCCTCACGCTGATCCGATTCGAGCACGCGGCCGGCGCAGCCTTCGGCTGCGACGACGATGCGGCCGGCGTGCCGCCCGGCCGGGCCCTGATGAACTCCACCACCCTCGCGCTGGCGACCTTCGCGACCGCGCTGGCGGCGACCATCACCTACCTGGTCTGATCCCGATCGCCGACCGCGGCGCACGCTGAGCGGGCGGCGAGCCCCCACCGACGTCCGCGCGCGCGCAGCGAGGCAACCGGTCGGCGCCACGCTCGGCGGCCCCGGGCTGTCCCGGATCGCCCCGCTCCGCGCGCGAGGACGGGGCGGCCGCTCCCGGCCCCCGCCCGCGAGCCCCTCAGCCCGAGCTCGATTTCTTGGTCGGCGCCTTCTTGGCCGCCGGCTTCTTCGTGGCGGTCTTCTTCGCCGCCGGCTTGTCGCCGCTCGCGGCGCGCGCCGAACTCTTCCGGGCCGCCCCCCGCTTCGCCGGCTTGCCGCCGCCCGCGGCGCGCTTGGCGTTCACCAGGGCGATCGCCTCGTCCAGCGTCAGCGCCTCGGCGCTCATCGTCTTCGGCAGCGTGGCGTTGACCTCGCCGTCGGTGACGTAGGGTCCGTACTTGCCGGCCTTGACCACGAGGTCTCGGCCGCTGGCCTCGTCCTTGCCGAGCGGCCGGCCCGGATCGGCGGCCGGGCGGCCGCGGCCGCCGCCCTGCTCCTTGGCGACGATCAGGTCGATGGCGCGGTTGGCCCCGATCTCCAGCACGTCGTCGTCCTTGCCGAGATTGGCGTAGGTCTTCCCGTGCTGCACGTAGGGCCCGAACCGGCCGAGATTGGCCAGGATCGGCTCGCCGGTCTCGGGGTGGCGCGCCACCTCGCGGGGCAGCGCGAGCAGGGCCAGCGCCTTGTTCAGATCCACGTCCGAGGGGCTCAGCCCCTTCGGCAGCGACGAGCGCTTCGGCTTCTCCGCGCCCTTCTCGGTGGAGGCCTCGCCGAGCTGGAGGAACGGCCCGAAGCGGCCGTCGCGGAGCGTCACCGGCAGGCCGGTCGCGGGATCGTCGCCCAGCACGCGCACGCCCGGCTGGCCGCCCTCGGCCGAGGAGCCGTCCCCGTCGCCGTCGATGCCCGTGGCCGAGAGCTGGCGGGTGTACTTGCACTCCGGGTAGTTCGAGCAGCCGATGAAGGCGCCGAACTTGCCGAGCTTCAGCGACAGCTGGCCCGAGCCGCAGGTCGGGCAGGTGCGCGGGTTCGAGCCGTCGCCCTTGTCGGGGAAGATGTGCGGCCCGAGAAGGCCGTTCAGCGCCTCCAGCACGTCGGCGACGCGCAGCTCCTTGGTCTCGCCGATCGCCGCGGAGAAGTCGCGCCAGAAGTCGCGCAGCACCGCCCGCCAGTCGATCTCGGCGTTGGAGACCCGGTCGAGCTGCTCCTCGAGGCCGGCGGTGAAGTCGTACTCGACGTAGCGCCGGAAGAAGCTCTCCAGGAAGCCCGTGACGAGCCGCCCCTTGTCCTCCGGCTGCAGCCGCTTCTTCTCGATCTTGACGTACTCGCGGTCCCGCAAGGTCTGGAGCACCGCGGCGTAGGTCGAGGGCCGGCCGATGCCGAGCTCCTCCATGCGCTTCACGAGGCTCGCCTCGGAGTAGCGCGGCGGCGGCTCGGTGAAGTGCTGGGTCGCGCTGATGCGCTCGCGGGTGAGGGGGTCGCCGGCCTTCATGGGCGGCAGGCGGCGGCTCTCCTCGTCCTCCTCGTCGTCCTTGCCCTCCTGGTAGAGGGTCAGGAAGCCGTCGAACTTCACCACCTGGCCGGTGGCGCGCAGGTCGATGGTCCGCGGCCCGACCTTGGCGGTGACGTCGACGGTGGTCCGCTCCAGCTCGGCCGATTCCATCTGGCTCGCCATGGTGCGGGTCCAGATCAGCTCGTAGAGCCGGGCCTGCTCGGGCTCCAGGTGGCGCGCCACCGTCTTGGGCAGGCGGCCCATGTCGGTGGGACGCACCGCCTCGTGGGCCTCCTGGGCGTTCTTGGCCTTGACGCTGTACTTGCGCGGCACGTCCGGCACGTAGCGGTCGCCGAACTCCTTGCCGATCACCCGGCGGGCGTCCTGGATCGCCTCCGGCGCCATGTCGACGCCGTCGGTCCGCATGTAGGTGATGATGCCGACCGTCTCGCCGCCGATGTCGACGCCCTCGTAGAGGCGCTGGGCGACCCGCATGGTCTGGGCCGGCGCCATGCCGAGCTTGCGCGAGGCCTCCTGCTGAAGGGTCGAGGTGGTGAAGGGCGGCTGCGGGTGGCGCTTGGCGGGCTTGGCCTCGACGCTCGCCACCTGGAAGGTCGCGAGTTCGAGGTCGCGCCTGAAGGCGGCGGCTTCGTCGCCGGTGCCGACGTCGAGGCGCTGGATGCGCTTGCCGTCGGCGCCCACGAGGCGGGCCTCGAAGGTGGCGCCGTCCGCGGTCGTCAGCGTGGCGATGAGGGTCCAGTACTCGCGCGGCTTGAACCGCTCGATCTCCATCTCGCGCTCGACGACGAGGCGGAGCGCCACGGACTGCACGCGCCCCGCCGAGCGGGCGCCCGGGAGCTTGCGCCACAGGACCGGCGAGAGGTTGAAGCCCACGAGGTAGTCGAGCGCCCGGCGCGCCAGGTAGGCGTCGACCAGCGCCTGGTCGATCTCGCGCGGCTTGCGCATCGCCTGCTCGACCGACGCCTTGGTGATGGCGTTGAAGGTCACGCGCTCGACCGGGATGCCCTTGAGCGCCTTGCGGGCGGTGAGCGCCTCCAGCACGTGCCAGGAGATCGCCTCGCCCTCGCGATCCGGGTCGGTGGCGAGGATCAGCTTGTCGGCGCCCTTGACCGCCTTGGCGATCTCGGAGACCCGGCTCGCCCCGCGGTCGGCCAGTTCCCAGACCATGCGGAAATCCTGCTCGGGATCCACCGAGCCGTCCTTGGGCGGCAGGTCGCGGATGTGCCCGAAGGAGGCGATGACTTCATAGTCGCGGCCGAGATACTTATTGATCGTCTTGGCTTTGGCCGGCGACTCGACGACGACGACTTTCATTCAGACCTCTGCCCCTGACGGGGCCTGGGCGCGACGGACGAATTCTGTTCGAGATTCGCGTGGGACGTATGCCCGCCGTCGGGCCGGGGCCGCGCGCCGGGGACAAGTGGGTCACGGGCGGCGGGATGTCAAATGGCGGGGGTGACGCAAGCCTCGCCCGAGGGAGCCGGCGTAAGCCGCGCACAGGGCTTATATGAGTCGTGTGCGATGGCGATCACATACGATCCCCCGAAGCGCGGTCGAACCCTGGCGGAACGGGGACTCGATTTCGAGGACGCGGCCGTCGTGTTCGCTGGCCCCGTGTTTACGTTCGAGGATATCCGCCAGGATTACGGCGAGTGCCGTACCGTCACCGTAGGCTTCCTGGCCGGCCGCATGACGATCATAATCTGGACTCCGCGCGGGCAGGACCGTCACGTTTTCCCGATGAGGAAGGCCAATGTCAGAGAGCAGAAGCGCTACGCACCGCTCATCCGCTGACGCCGCGATCAAGAGCGACCTGGCCAAGGTGGACGCGCACACGATCACGCCGGAGGAGTACGACGAGATTCCCGAGCTGACGGACGCGATGCTCGCGCGCGCCGATTTCTATGTCGGCGATCGCTTCGTGCCGCGTGGGCCGACCGGCAGGTCGGACGAGATGGTCGCGATCCACCTCCTGCCGGAGATCGTCGCGCATTTCCGCGCTCAGGGTCCGGGTTGGCAGGCTCGCATCAACGCCGCGCTGATGGAGGCGATCGAGCGCGAGCGCGCGGCGAAGTCTCGCTGAGCGCTCAGATCCCCGCGTACCATTCGTAGCCGCGATCCTCCCAGTAGCCGCCGCTGCCCTGGCCGATCCCGGCGAGCGATTCCACCATCTCGACCCGCATCACGTACTTGGCCTGCTTGTAGCCGAGCTGGCGCTCGACCCGCAGGCGGAGCGGCGCGCCGTTCGAGACCGGCAGCGGCTTGCCGTTGAGGTCGTAGGCCAGGATCGTCTGCGGGTTGACGGCGTCGTAGAGGTCGACGCTCTCGTAGTAGCGGATCGGGATCCCGGCCGGCTCGGGCTCCGGGGCCGGGCTGCCCTGGCCCCAATCGTCCTTGGGGGCGTCGGTGGCGGTGGCCGGGCCGCCCCAGTCGTCGGCGGCGGCGAGCTGGATATAGGCCGCGCGCACCGCGCCCGGATGGCTCGGGCGCCAGAGGGACGCTCCCTGATCGCGCCCCTTGCCGCCGCCCTTGGGACCGGCCTCGAACTCCAGCGTGTCGGCGCAGTGGAACACCGCGAAGCGCGCCTGCGGCTTCAGCCCGGCCATCTTCAGCACCTCGGCGAGCGGCACGCCGCTCCACTGCCCGATGCAGCTCCAGCCCTCCACGCAATCGTGACGGGTGATCTGGGTGCGCGCGGGCAGGGCGCGCAGGTCCGCGAGGCTCAGCGACAGCGGGGTCTGGACCAGCCCGTCCACCATCAGCCTGAAGTCCGAAAACTTCTGCGCCGCCAGCGCCCGGTAGGCGCGGTCCGGCGGGTCGATGGTGCCGTTCGGCTTGAACCAGGGCGAGATCATCGAGGCCGGGAATTCCCGGGCCAGGGTCGCGGGCGACATCAGCAGGCGCTGGACGTACTGGTTCGCGTCCTCGCCGACCTGGAGGGTGCGCCGCCCCGTCTCGCTCCCGGCGAACCGGTCGCAGCCGCCGAGGAGGGCGGTGCCCATCAGGCCCGCGCCCGCGGTGAGGAGCTTGCGGCGGTGGAGAATCATCGGGCGGGCTCCTTCTCGGGACGACCGAGGCTGAACCAGCCGGTGATCATGCCGCGCATGTTGTTGACGAGCCCGGACACGATCACGAGCAGCACGTGGACCACCACGAACAGCACGATCAGCCCGGCGGCGATGAAGTGGACGCTGCGCGCCGATTGCCGGCCGCCGAACAGCTCGGTGAGCCAGGGCCACGCGGCGTCCATCCCGGGCGACATGGCGAGGCCGGCGAGCACCATCGCGGGCAGCAGGCCGAGCACGAGGACGAGGTAGGTCAGCTTCTGGATGACGTTGTAGCGCTTGGCCTCGGTGCCCTCGGGGAAGCGCAGGAGCAGGTGCTCCTTCACGGAGCCGCCGAAGTCGCGGATCTGGTCGCCGTCCGGGATCAGGCGCCGGCGGAGCTGACCGCTGAACAGGCCGTAGAGGAGGTAGACCGCGCCGTTGAGCACGAGGAGCCACGCGAACAGGAAGTGCCAGCGCCGCCCCGTGGCGAGGTCCTGGCTGGCCGGCAGCGTCGCCCAGGACGGGAAGGCGCGCTCCACCTCGGTACCGTACTCCTTCGACAGGCCGAGCACGCCGGTGGTGTCGAGGGTGTGGGAACCGACCGTCACGACGCCGCGAGCCGTGCCGTCGCGGCCCTGCTCGCTGGTGATGGCGAGCGCCGGAGTGTCGAAGGTCGAGGTCGCGCCCCAGTAGAGCGCCGGATGCGCGTTGAAGATCTGCAGGCCGCTCATCAGCAGCACCAGCAGGACGGCGGCGTTGATCCAGTGGGCCAGCCGGATAACCAGCGGGTGGCGGTAGAACCAGCGGCGCCCCTGCCGGTCGACGGTCTCGGGGGCTTCGAGGGCAGGGGAGGCGGCCAAGCTTCACGGTCCCGGACAAGCATCGCGAGGCCGGGAATCGTCTGGAACCCGACCGTTCGGGCGAATACGTGGCGCAGGGGCGTCCGGTTACCATCCGCCGGAAAAAAGGCCGCAGCCGCCCCTTAAGCCTCCCCTCGGGACACGGCTGCGCCCGTGGGGGCGCGCGGTCGATGGCGGAGCGCGAGCGTTCCTTCCCCCTGCGGGAGAGGGACCCGCGCTTCCGCCCGCCGCCGGTCGAGCCTGCCGGGGCCTCACAACCCTGTCACCCGCCTGTCACCCGCAGCCCTTCCGGGACGGAGCAGACGCCGCGGATAGAACCGAGATGTCCGCGACACAGCCTTGCCCGCCGGGCGCGCCGCACCTACACCCGGGCCTCATCATGACGACGCCTCCGCCCCCGGCCTTCCCGCACCGGCACCTCCTCGGCATCGAGGGCCTGACCCGGCCCGATATCGAGGTGCTGCTCGACGCCGCCGAATCCGCCGTCGACATCTCGCGGCAGGTGGAGAAGAAGCGCACGACCCTGCGGGGCCGCACGCAGATCAACCTGTTCTTCGAGCCCTCGACCCGGACGCAATCGTCCTTCGAGCTCGCCGGGAAGCGACTCGGCGCCGACGTCATGAACATGTCGGTGGCCTCGTCCTCGGTGAAGAAGGGCGAGACCCTGATCGACACCGCCGCGACGCTCAACGCCATGCGGCCCGACATCATCGTGGTCCGCCACGAATCGGCCGGCGCCGTGCACCTGCTCGCCCGCAAGGTCGACTGCGCGGTGGTCAATGCCGGCGACGGCGCCCACGAGCACCCGACCCAGGCGCTCCTCGACGCGCTCACCATCCGCCGCAACAAGGGCCGGATCGAGGGGCTGCAGGTGGCGATCTGCGGCGACGTCCTGCACTCGCGGGTGGCGCGCTCCAACATCATCCTGCTGCAGGCGATGGGCGCGCGGGTCCGCCTGATCGCGCCCTCGACGCTGCTGCCCGCCGGCATCGAGCGCTTCGGCGTCGAGACCTTCACCGACATGCGCAGGGGCCTCGTCGGCTGCGACATCGTGATGATGCTGCGCCTCCAGCGGGAGCGCATGAACGGCTCGTTCGTGCCCTCGGTGAAGGAGTATTTCCGGTACTTCGGCCTCGACGGCGAGAAGCTGGCGCTCGCCAAGCCCGACGCCCTGGTGATGCATCCGGGCCCGATGAACCGCGGCGTCGAGATCTCCTCCGAGATCGCCGACGGCGCGCAGTCGCTGATCCGCGAGCAGGTCGAGATGGGCGTGGCCGTCCGCATGGCCGTGCTGGAGGCGCTGGCGCGGCACCTGCCGAACGGGTGAGGCCGCGACAACGGGTGAACCCCGGACAAAGCCGGGCGGCCTTCACCCGCCCCGCTTGCCCGCGGGGCGGCCGTAGCGCAGTTTCCTGCCGAAATCCGGCCCTGATCCGTATAAGGGGCCGTCGTAACATGCAGATCGCTTCATGACCGCCTACACGCTCGCCGACCTCGCCGCCCTCGTGGCGAGCCGCGCCGGGACCGATCCGGCCACCTCCTACACGGCCAAGCTCCTGTCCGAGGGACCCGCCAAGGCGGCCAAGAAGCTCGGCGAGGAGGCGGTGGAGGCGGCGATCGCGGCCGTGCAGGGCGACAAGACCGGGCTGCGGAACGAGGCCGCCGACGTGCTCTATCACCTCGTCGTGCTGCTCCGGGCCGGCGGCGTCGAGCTCGACGCCGTCATGGCCGAGCTGGAGCGCCGCACAGCCCAGAGCGGCATCGCCGAGAAGGCCGCGAGGCGCCCCGCGTGAACGCGGCCGCGCTGCCGGGCTCGGTCGAGGCGATCCTCGAAGCGTCGGACCGGCTCTCGCCGTATCGCCGCTTCAGCCGCGAGGAATGGGCGCAGCTCCGCGCCGACACGCCGCTGACCCTCAAGCAGGAGGATCTCGAGCGGCTGCAATCGATCAACGACCCGATCTCGCTGGAGGAGGTGGAGGCGATCTACCTGCCGCTGTCCCGCCTGCTCGCCCTCTACGTCGCGGCGACGCAGGGGCTGTTCAAGGCGACGCAGCGCTTCCTGCTGGCCGAGCGCGAGACCAAGGCGCCCTACATCATCGGGCTCGCCGGCTCGGTGGCGGTGGGCAAGTCGACGACCGCCCGCATCCTGACCGCCCTGCTGGCGCGCTGGCCCAACACCCCGAAGGTCGACCTCGTCACCACCGACGGGTTCCTGCTGCCCAACGCCGAACTCGCCGCCAACGGGCTGATGGAGCGGAAGGGTTTCCCGGAGAGCTACGACACCGCCGCGCTGCTGCGCTTCCTCCACGACGTGAAGGCCGGCCACAAGCGCGTGACCGCGCCGCTCTACTCGCACCTCGTCTACGACCGGGTGCCCGGGGAGGAGCGGGTGGTGGAGAGCCCCGACATCCTGATCGTCGAGGGCCTGAACGTGCTCCAGCCGGCGCGGCTGCCGCGGGACGGGACCGCGATCCCGTTCGTGTCCGACTTCTTCGACTTCTCGATCTATCTCGACGGCCACGAGGACGACCTGCACCGCTGGTACGTCACGCGCTTCATGAAGCTGCGCCAGACGGCGTTCCGCGATCCGCGCTCCTACTTCCGGAAATACGCCGGGATCCCCGAGACCGAGGCGCTCGACATCGCCGACCGGCTCTGGACGACCATCAACCTGCCGAACCTGCGCGAGAACATCGTCCCGACGCGCCAGCGGGCGAGCCTGATCCTCACCAAGGGCGCGAGCCACCGGATCGAGAGCGTGGCTTTGCGGCGGCTGTAGGCCGGTTCGGGGCTCCAGACCGCACCCTCCTTCGAGGCCTCCGCTCCGGCACCTCAGGATGAGGGCGCGGGTGGGAGCAGCCCGCTCACGCGAACGGAAATTCCGCCTCCGCCACATACGGCCCGCCCCCGGTCGAGTCCCGCGCCGAGAACAGCGTCACCCGGTCTGACGTGTAAGTCAGCGGCGCGAAGACCGGCGCCTGCGACAGGTACATCGCGGTCGCCTCCGGCGTGGCGTCGCGCCGCAGCCGGGCCAGGGTCACGTGCGGGGTGAATTTCCGCCGTTCCGGCTCGACCCCGGCGCGGCGCACGAGCCGCTCCTGCTCGGCCTGCAGATCCATCAGCCCCGCCTCCGGCACCACCGACGCGTAGAGCGCGCGGGGCCTGTCGCCGCCGAAGATGCCGAGTCCGTCGAGCGTCACCGTCAGGGCCGGGCGGACCCGCATCTCGGACAGCGCCTCCACCACGTCGTCGGCCGTGGTCGCGTCGACGTCGCCGATGAACCGCAGGGTCACGTGGAAGTCGCTGGGCTCGATCCAGCGAGCCCCCGGCAGGCCGCCCTGATAGGCCCTCAGCGCGTCGGCGATCGCGGGCGGCACGGCGAGCCCGGTGAACAGGCGTGGCACTACCGCGACGCCCCCTGCCGGAGGCCCCCCAAAAAAGTCTCGACCGTGGGCGCCATGCGGGCCGCGATGGTCTCCACGCCCTGCCGGTTCGGGTGGATCATGTCGTCGAGGTGCTGCGCCCGGTCGCCGATGATGCCGTCGAGGAAGAACGGGTAGAGGGTCAGGCCGTAGCGCTCGGCGAGGGCCGGGTAGATCGCGTCGAACCGCGCCTTGTAGTCGGGCCCGAGATTGGGCGCGGCCTGCATGCCGGCGAGCAGGACCGGGATGCCCCGCGCCTTCAGCCGCTCGATGATCGCCGCCAGCGCGCCCTCGGTGACCTTCGGGTCGGTGCCGCGCAGCATGTCGTTGGCGCCGAGCTCGAGGATCACGCCGGCGGTCCCGTCCGGGACCGACCAGTCGACCCGGTCGAGGCCGCCCGTGGCGGTGTCGCCGGACACGCCGGCGTTGGCCACCGTCACGTCCTGGCCCCTGGCCTTGAGCAGGCGCTCCAGCACGGTGGGGAAAGCGGCGTCGGCGGGGAGGCGGTAGCCGGCGGTCAGGCTGTCGCCGAGGGCGACGAGCTTGATCGGGCCGCCCGGGGCAGCCCGCGAAACTGTCATGAAAGGGACCATCAGGAGCGCTAGCGCTGCGGCATACAGGGCCGTGCGCCGGAACACACCGCGCCCGTCATGGCGTGGCCCCAATGCGGGACCCATATCGCGGTGCACCCGCGGCCGGTACAGCCAGGATCGACCCCACGTGAGGACCTCGCGCGCCATGCTCGTCATCGCCCACAGATCGGCTCACCGGTGAGCCAAGGCAAGGTGCTGCGCGAGCCCGCGATCGCGCTGTCGAACATCGACCTCAGCCTCGGCCGAGGCGCCGCCCGCGTCCACGTCCTGCGCGGCATCTCGCTGACCGTCGACCGGGGCGAGGCGGTCGGCCTCGTCGGCCCGTCCGGCTCCGGCAAGTCGACGCTGCTGATGGTCATGGCCGGGCTGGAGCGGCCGGATTCCGGCGGCGTCGTCATCGAGGACACCGACCTCGTCCGGCTGGACGAGGACGCCCTCGCCCGGTTCCGCGGCCGGCGGATCGGCATCGTGTTCCAGGCCTTCCACCTCGTGCCGACCATGACGGCGCTGGAGAACGTGGCGCTGCCGCTGGAACTCGCCGACCGGCCCGGCGCCCTGGAGCGCGCCCGCGCCGAGCTGGAGGCGGTCGGCCTCGGCCACCGGCTGCACCATTACCCGGCGCAGCTCTCGGGCGGCGAGCAGCAGCGCGTCGCCATCGCCCGGGCGGTCGCCCCGGACCCGGCGATCCTGGTGGCCGACGAGCCCACCGGCAACCTCGACGAGGCCACCGGCCGCCAGATCGTCGACCTGCTGTTCCGGCTGAAGCGGGACCGCGGCGCGACGCTGGTGCTGGTCACCCACGACAACGGCCTCGCCCGCCTGTGCGACCGCACCGTGCGCCTGCGCTCGGGGCGGATCGAGGAGGCGGTGGCGGCCTGATGCACGGCACGATCGCCCGTCCCGACCCCGCGCCCCGCCGGATCCCGCTGACCCTGCGCCTCGCGCTGCGCGAGTTGCGGGCCGGGCTCAACGGCTTCGCGGTGTTCCTCGCCTGCATCGCGCTGGGCGTCATGGCCATCGCGGGGGTGGCCTCGATCTCGCGCTCGCTCTCGGACGGGCTCGGCCGGGAGGGCCGGCGCATCCTCGGCGGCGACCTCGCCTTCAACCTCATCAACCGCGAGGCGACCGACGCGGAGAAGCAGACCCTCGCGCGGGAGGGCCGCCTCGACGTGGTCGCCTCCCTGCGGGCCATGGCGGTGGCGCCGGGCGGCGACGCGGCCCTGGTCGAGCTGAAGGCCGTCGACCCCGCCACCTACCCGGCCGCGGGCGACCTCGCGACCGACCCGCCGGGCCGCCTCGCCGACCTGCTGGCGGAGCGCGACGGGGTGCCGGGGGCGCTCGCCGACCCGGCGCTGCTCACCCGCCTCGACGTCAAGGTCGGCGACCGGATCGCGCTCGCCGGGCACGCCGTGGCGATCCGCGGCACCATCGTGTCCGAGCCCGACAAGATCGCCGGCGGCATCGGCTTCGGGCCGCGGCTGATGGTCTCCGAACCGACGCTCCGCGCCACCGGCCTCGTCCAGCCCGGCAGCCTCAACCGCTGGAGCTACCGCCTCATCCTGCCGCCCGGCACGCCGGACGCCGATCTCGACGCCGCGCAGGCCCGGATCCGCGCCGCGACCCCGGAGGCCGGCTGGGAGATCCGCTCGCGGACCAACGCCGACCCGCGCTTCGCCAAGAGCATCGAGCGCTTCACCCAGTTTCTGACCCTGGTGGGGCTGACCGCGCTGATCGTCGGCGGCGTCGGGGTCGGCAACGCCGTCCACGCCTTCGTGGAGCGCAAGCGGCCCTCGATCGCGACCCTCAAGAGCGTCGGCGCGCCGGGCTCGCAGGTGGTCGCCCTCTACCTGACGCAGGTGATGCTCATCGCCGGCCTCGGCACCCTGATCGGCCTCGTCATCGGCGCGAGCCTGCCCTTCCTGCTCGACGCCCTGTTCGCCGCCGACCTGCCGCTGCCGCTGAACCCGACGCTCGCCCCGGGCGAGCTCGCGCTCGCCGCCGCCTACGGGCTGATCACCGCCTTCGCCTTCGCGATTACGCCGCTCGGCCGCGCCCACGACGTGCCGGTCTCCGGCCTGTTCCGCGACACGGTCGACCCGGCGCGCGTCAGCCCGCGCTGGCGCTACCGGATCTGGCTCGCCGCCAGCCTCGCGGCCCTGGTCGGCCTGTCGGTGGCGACCGCCTTCGACCGGCGCGTGGCGCTGATCTTCATCGCGGCCGCGGCCATCGCGTTCGGGCTGCTCCATCTGGTGGCGCTCGGGCTGATGGCGCTCGCCCGCCGCATGCCGCACCCGCGCTGGCCGGCGCCCCGGATGGCGCTCGCCAACCTCCACCGGCCCGGCGCGCTGACGCCGGCCATCGTGCTGTCGCTCGGCCTCGGCGTGACGCTCCTCGTGACGCTCAGCCTGATCGACGCCAACGTCCGCCGCACGATCAGCGCGACCCTGCCGGCGCGGGCGCCCAATCTCTTCTTCCTGGATATCCCCTCGCGGGACGCCGCCCAGTTCCGGGAGTTCCTGGCCCGCGCGGCCCCCAGCGGGAAGATCGAGGACGTGCCGATGATGCGCGGCCGGATCGTCGCCCTGAACGGCGTGCCGGCGAGCAAGATCCGGCCCCCGGAGGACGCCGCCTGGGTGCTCGACGGCGACCGGGGCATCACCTACGCCGACACGGTGCCGGACGGCTCCAGCCTCACCGAGGGTGCGTGGTGGAGCGCCGAGCAGGGCGCGAAGCCTCTGGTCTCCTTCGAGGCCGACCTCGCCCGCCAGCTCGGGCTGAAGCTCGGCGACACCGTGACGGTCAACGTGCTCGGCCGCGACCTCACCGCGACGATCTTCAACCTGCGCCGGGTGGAGTGGCGCAACCTCGGCATCAACTTCGTGATGGTGTTCTCGCCGGGCACCTTCCGCGGCGCGCCGCACTCGGACCTCGCCACGCTGACGCTGCCCGGCGGCACCGACGCGGCCGCCGAGAACCGCGTCCTGCGCGACGTCGCGAAGACCTTCCCGTCGGTGAGCGCCGTCCGGGTGAAGGACGCGCTGGACGCGATCGGGGACCTCGTCGGCCGGCTGGTCCTGGCGATCCGCGGGGCGAGCGCGGTCGCGGTCCTGGCGAGCCTGTTCGTGCTGGCGGGCGCCATCGCGGCCGGGCACCGGGCGCGGCTCTACGACGCCGTCGTGCTGAAGGTGCTGGGCGCGAGCCGGGCGCGGCTGCTCACCGCCTACGCCCTCGAATACGCCGCGCTGGGGCTCGCCACGGCCCTGTTCGGCCTGCTGGCCGGGTCGCTCGCCGGCTGGGTGATCGTCGCCAAGGTCATGCACCTCGACTTCCGCCTCGACCTCTCGGGCGCGCTGGTCGCGGCCGTGGCCGCCGTGGCGCTGGCGATCCTCCTCGGGCTCGCCGGCACGTGGCGGATCCTGGGGCAGAAGCCCGCGCCGTATCTCCGGCAGATCTGACGCGCGCCGGCGCGCGCGGGCCCGGCCTCGGTGCCGGACCCGAGGATCACCGCCGCGCGTCCGGAGCGCCGGCGCCGCGCGGAGCGCCGGCACGACGCGACAGGCCTCGCCGTCCAGCCGCGGGCCGGTCTTGCGGGCGCCGCAGCCGCTCCGTATCCGGCGAAGGCCGCGATCGGGGCCGCGATCGGGGCCGCGGAGCGCGATGGCGCGCGATGAACCGCGCCTCGTCCGTGTGCGCGGGACGCGGGCCCTCGATCGTCGCGGCGGACAGCGCCCGGTCGACGGCGGCCCGGTCGACGGCGGTCCGGCCGGGAGTCGGTGCCCTCGGTCCGCAGGGGAGGGGCGTCCCGCCGTCGGGCGCGGCGCTCACGGATCGTCGCGCTCGGCGGTCCGCGCGCAGTCCTCCGCCGATTCGGGGCCGACCAGGGCGAGGACCGCCTCGCCGAAACGCCTGCGCGCGCCCGGGTCGAGGCGGCGCAGGTGGGCCCCGACCAGCGTCAGCAGCCGCTCCGTCTCCCGCTCGACCGTCAGCCGGTCCGCAGGTCCGCGGCGCTCGGACTCGTAGAACGCCTCGACCGGCAAATCGAGGGACTGCGCAATCCTGTTCAGCGCGCGCGCGGCGGAGGATTCCGTCTTCCTGTCGGCAATCGTGCGGAGAAATTCGAGCCCGTTCTCATCCATGGCGGTCCCTCGAATCACTCGCGACGGAGGATAATTTCCCAACCGTGACAAGGGGTGCCCTGCTGAAGGAATATTCGCAAGTGAACTCTTTGTCATTCTGCAGCAAGATCGGTACGGAGCTGGACATTCGAGCTTCGGCCGGTCAGGGGGGGCGCCCAGAATGCGCATCAACGTCATCGACGGCACCGCGGAGAACGCCGACCGTCTCCGCGCGGCCCTCGACGCCTCGTGCGTCGTCGGAGCCTGGGAGTGGGACCACGTCCGCGGCGTGGTCGTCTACGACGCGGGCGCGGCCCGGCTGCTGACCGGCAATCCCGGCCTCGCCGACCGTCCGATCAACGGACCGATGGCCCTGGCCGCGGTGCACCCCGAGGACATGACGTGGCTGATGGACCACATGCTCCGGGCCGTCTGGTCCAGCGGTCTGGTCCTGGCCGAGTACCGCGTGTTCACGGCGGACGGCTCCGTGCGCTGGCTCCTGAGCCGCGGGCGGACCCACCGGAACGGGGACGGCCAGCCGCAGCGCTCGCACGGCATCCTGATGGACATCACGGAGATCCGCGACGGCGGCGACCGCTACGTGGTCGGCAAGCCCATGGCGGGCGGAGACCCGCTGGAGCGGGCGGCCGCCCTCGCCGTCGCGCTCAAGGAGACGCTCACCGACGACATGCCCGCCGAGGTGCGGGCCGCCGCAGACCTGATGCTGCTGGGTCTGGGCCGCACCCTCGCCCGCCGGATGACGCACTGAGCCGCCCCTCCGGACAAGCCAGCCTCCGCCAGATTCCGCGCGCCGGAGACCGGTTCTCGGCGGCCGCGGGTCGCCCGCGCAGGCTCGAACCCGCCGCGCCGCGGCGGTCCGCACCGGAGAAATCGGCACGCGCGCGGGCGCACGTGGCATAAGGAAGCCGTTAAGACTTCGCGCAGGGGCGTCGAAACGCCTGGATGGCGGCAACGGTCAGTCGAACAACCCGGCGACGGAGCGGAATGCATTTTAATCCCGGCCCGGATGGACAAAAATACATCAACCGGACACGGAAAAGCGGTCCCGGAACCGTGGCCGGGGACTTGTGTCGCGGCGGCGGGCGCAACATATTCCACAGCGAGGCGCCAGCCTGGCGCCAGAGGTCCTGCGTGGGCCTCGCCCGAACACCACGCTGAGAGAGCCTCCGCAAGGAAACTCCCATGGCATTCGAGAACAGCCCCTTCCGGTACGGCGCCCAGCAGCCGACCGGCTACGCCGGCACCCAGGTCGAGGTCGACCAGGGCCTGCGCACCTTCATGCTCGGCGTCTACAACAACATGGTCGTCGGGCTTGGCATCTCGGGTCTCGTCGCGCTCGGCCTGAACATGGCCTCCGTGGCGGCCTACCAGGGCACCCGCCCGATCCTGACCCCGTTCGGTCAGACCCTCTACCTCAGCCCGCTGAAGTGGGTCCTGATGCTCGCCCCGCTGGCGTTCATCTTCGTCTTCTCCATGCGGATGGACCGGATGTCGGCTTCCTCCGCGCGGACGATGTTCTGGGCCTTCGCGGCGGTGATGGGCGCCTCTCTGTCCTCGCTTCTCCTGGTGTTCACCGGGGGCAGCGTGGTGCAGGTGTTCTTCATCACGGCGGCGGCCTTCGGCTCGCTCAGCCTCTGGGGCTACACCACCCGGCGCAGCCTCTCCGGCATGGGCTCGTTCCTGATGATGGGCCTGATCGGCATCATCCTCGCGTCGCTGGTGAACATCTTCTTCGCCTCGTCGGCCCTCCAGTTCGCCATCTCGGTGCTGGGCGTGCTGATCTTCGCGGGGCTGACCGCCTACGACACCCAGAAGCTCAAGGAGATGTATCTCTACGGCGGCTTCGACGGCGAGATGGCGGCCAAGATGTCGGTGAACGGCGCCCTGACGCTCTATCTCGACTTCATCAACATGTTCCAGTTCCTGCTGAGCCTGATCGGCGACCGCCGCTGAGCCAGCCCGAACGGCGAGACGTGGAGACCCCGGCGGGCGACCGCCGGGGTCTCTTTTTGCCTGGCCCCCGCGCGCGGACGCGCTAGGCTCGGGCCATGCCCGCGATCTCCGGACTCTCCGCCTTCCCGATCACCCCGAGCGACGCCGACGGCCGCGTCGACGCCGGCGCGCTGCGCCGGCTGCTGGAGCCCCTGGCGGCCGCCGGGGTCGACTCGATCGGCCTGCTCGGCAGCACCGGGACCTACGCGTATCTGAGCCGGGAGGAGCGGCGCCGGGCGGTGACGATCGCCGCCGAGACCGTGGGCGGACGGGTGCCGCTCCTCGTCGGCATCGGCGCCCTGCGCACCGACGAGGCCGTCCGCCTCGCGCAGGACGCGCGGGCGGCCGGCGCGGATGCCGGGCTCCTCGCCCCCGTCTCCTACACGCCGCTCACCGAGGCCGAGGTCGAGGCGCATTTCGCCGCCGTGGCGGAGGCGGGCGGCCTGCCCCTCGTCCTCTACGACAACCCCGCGACCACGCATTTCCGCTTCACGCCGGCGCTGATCGGCCGGATCGCCCGCCGCCCCGGGATCGTGGCCGCCAAGTGCGCGGCGCCGGAGCCGGCGCAGGCCGCGTCCGGCGTCGCGGCCCTGCGGCAGGCCGTCCCGGCGGGGTTCCCCGTCGGCTTCAGCGGCGACTGGAACGTGACCGAGGCGCTGATCGCCGGCGGCGCGGCGTGGTTCAGCGTGGCGGGCGGGCTGTTCCCCCGGACCTGCTTGGCGATCGTCCGGGCCGTCGCGGCGGGCGAGGCGGAGCGGGCCCGCGCCCTCAACGCGGAGCTGGAGCCCCTCTGGACGCTGTTCCGGACGCATTCGAGCCTGCGGGTGGTCTACGCCCTGGCCGATCTCATGGGCCTGTGCCGCGCCGAGCCGCCGCGGCCGATCCGGCCCCTCGCGCCGGAGGCGGTGGCCGAGATCGCCGCGACGGTCCGGAGCCTGTCCCTGGCCTGAGCGGCCGCGTCGCGCCGGACGTTCCGGGCCCGCGCGTCACCCGGAGCCTGCCTGCGCGCGCGGTCAGACCGCCGTCGGCGCCGGCTCCAGCACGGCGAGCACCCGGGCGAGTTCGGTGCCGCGCTTCAGGATCTGGCCGCTCGCGGCGACGACCGCGTAGGCCCCCTGGCGACGGGCGAGCCGGGGATCCTTCTCGATCCGGTACAGCGGCATCTCGGAGGAGCGGCGGTAGATCGAGAACACCGCCTTGTCGCGGCGGAAATCGAGGGCGTAGTCGCGCCACTCGCCCGCGGCGACCTGCCGGCCGTAGAGATTGAAGATCGTGCGGAGCTCGTCCCGGTTGAAGGCGATCTGCGGAGGGGCCGCGCGGGCGGGGAAGGGAATGACATGGCCCGCCGCTTCGTCGGGCCTCGACCCGGCGCTCGTCCTCTCGGTCATCACGGCTCCCGTGCATCGATGCTTTGCCGGATGATGGGCCTCGCCGCCGCGGCCCGCAAGGGTCGCGGCCGGGGCGGCGGCAGACGTGTCCCGCGAGACACGCCCAAGCGACAAAAAACACGGTTTGGCCCGATTCACGCCTTTTGCAGGCCGCGTTGCAGCGCGACAACAGGCATCGAACCTCGCCGGGTTCTGCCCGGTCGGCGACCGACACCCAGCTCCCCAGCCATCGGTCGCCGCTCGGGATCCCAGGATCCGGCACTCCGAGGTTTCGAGACCCAAGACTTCAGGCCGCCCCTCGGGCGGCCTTTTTTCTGTTTCCCGTCGGGCCGGAGTTGCGGCTATGCCAGCCGCACCATGGGCCCGCCCGCCTTCGACGCCGCCTTCCTGCACGACCTCGACGCGCTGTTCGCGTGGCGCCGCGACGTGCGCCGCTTCCGGACGGATCCGGTCGACGAGGCCGCCCTGCGCGCCTGCCTCGCGGCGGCCCACCACGCCCCCTCGGTCGGCAACAGCCGGCCCTGGCGCTTCGTGCGCGTCGCGGATCCGGGACGGCGCCGGGCGGTCGCGGAGAACTTCGCCGGCTGCAACGCCGCCGCGGCCGCCGGCTACGCGGCGGACCGGGCCGCGCAGTACCGCGGGCTGAAGCTCGCCGGCCTGCGGGAGGCGCCGGTCCACCTGGCCGCCTTCTGCGACGCGGCCACCGAGACCGGCCTCGGCCTCGGCCGGGCCAGCATGCCCGAGACCCTGGCCTACTCGGTGGTGGGGGCGGTGCAGTGCTTCTGGCTCGCCGCCCGGGCCCGCGGCCTCGGCGTCGGCTGGGTCTCGATCCTGGAGCCGGAGGCGGTCACGGGGATCCTGGCCGTGCCGGAGACGTGGCGGCTCGTGGCCTATCTCTGCGTCGGGTACCCGGTGGAGGAGCATCTCGACCCGGAGCTGGAGCGCCACGGCTGGCAGCCGGAGGACCGGCGCGGCAGCGAGCTCCACGAGCGCTGAGACGCGCTCGGGCGCGCTCCGGCCCCCGCAGGGCGGCGGCCCGGCCGGCCGGCAACCGCCCGTACACCCTGGATCGTGGTTGCTCTTTTACCGTGGCCCGCGGATCCGCAGTATGACGCCGCATCAACCATAGCTTTTCTCGGAACGGTAAGCTCGGCCGGGGATTACTTGCCCGCGTCAAGTCTAGCTTTGCGAGGATCGCGGTGATGTCGGGTCGGGTGGCGGCTCTATTCGGTTTGGCCGGCGCGATGCTGGCCGGTTGTTTCCAGGCTGCGCAGGCGCGCGAGATCGTCCCCTTCGCGAACGGCGTCGCGCCGGGCTCGGTGGTGATCAGCGTGTCGCAGCGCAAGCTCTACTTGGTGAACGGCGACGGCACGGCGATCCGCTATCCCGTGGCGGTGGGCCGTCCCGGCAAGCAGTGGTTCGGCATCAAGCCGATCGACGGCAAGTACGTCGCCCCCGCCTGGTCACCCCCCGCGGAGGTGAAGCGCGACAACCCGCGCCTGCCGAACCTCATCGCGGGCGGCTCGCCGCACAATCCCATGGGGGCGGCGGCGATGACGCTCGCGGGCGGCGAGTACGCGATCCACGGCACCAACCGGCCGAGCTCGGTGGGCACCTACGCGTCCTACGGCTGCATCCGGATGTACAACCAGGACGTGGTCGACCTCTACGCGCGGGTCGATGTCGGCACGCAGGTCTACATGACCCACTGAGGCGGGCGGGCCTCACGCGGCCGGCGGAGCGGTCGCCTCGACGGCCGTGAAGGTCTCCAGGATCCGGTAGGTGTGCGCGGCGCCGGCCGGCACGCAGTAGGAGTCGCCCGGCGCGAGCGCCACGGTCTCGCCCTCCAGCACGAGCTCGGCCCGGCCGCTAACGACGTAGCCGACCGTCTCGTGCGCCGAGGTGGTCATCGGCTTGTCGGCGTTCGGCTCCTCGGCCCGCCACATGCGCATGCCGAGCCGCTCGCCGCGGGCGAGGGGGATCTCGCCGTGCGGTCCCGCGACCGCGCTTCGGGCCGATACTGTCGTCGCCATCTTGTCCTCCCTCGGGTGAACCTGCCCAACGGGGCCCGGCGCCCGACGTTCCGCGCCCGACAGCGCGACACGTTCGGCAAGCCCCGCGCCGGGGCGCCGCTTGACGGCCCGCGCCGCGCCCCGACAGGATGACGCACCGGTCCGAGAGGCGCCCGACAGAGGCGCGGGCCGGCACGGCGCCCGCGGGCCCGCCCGGGTCCGGCGCGTCGGCGGACGACCCGGATCGGGAGGGACGCGCCATGCAGATCAAGGCGGCGATCGACAGGATTCCCGGCGGCCTGATGCTGGTGCCGCTCCTGCTCGGAGCCCTGTGCAAGACCTTCGCGCCGGGCGCCCCGGCCTATTTCAAGGGCTTCACGCAGGGGATCATGACCGGCGTGATCCCGATCCTGGCGGTCTGGTTCTTCTGCATGGGCGCCTCGGTCAGCCTCAAGGCGACCGGCACGGTGCTGCGCAAGTCCGGCACGCTGGTGGCGACCAAGCTCGTGGCTGCCTGGGCGATCGTGCTGGTGGCCGGGCTGTTCATCCCGCCCGAGGGGATCCGGACCGGCTTCTTCGCCGGCCTGTCGATCCTGGCGATCGTCTGCGCGATGGATATGACCAATGGCGGCCTCTACGCCTCGCTGATGCAGACCTACGGCAGCCGCGAGGAGGCCGGCGCCTTCATCCTGACCTCGATCGAGTCCGGCCCGCTGATGAGCATGATCATCCTGGGGGCCTCCGGGGCGGCGCATTTCGAGCCGCAGATCTTCGTGGGCGCGGTGCTGCCCTTCCTCGTCGGCTTCGCCCTCGGCAACCTCGACCCGAAGCTCCGCGCCCTGTTCGCCCCGGGCGGCCAGCTGATGATCCCGTTCTTCGCCTTCGCGCTCGGGAACACGGTCGACCTCAACAACCTGCTCTCGCCGCTCGCGGGGCTCGGCATCGTGCTGGCGCTGGCGGTGATCGTCCTGACCGGCATCCCGCTGATCCTGGCCGACCGAGCGATCGGGGGCGGGACCGGCACGGCGGGGCTGGCGGCCTCCTCGACGGCCGGGGCCGCCGCCGCCAACCCGCTGGCGATCGCCGCCGTCGCCCCGCAATTCGCCCCGTCGGCGCAGACTGCCACCGTGCTGGTGACGATCTGCATCATCGTCACCTCGATCCTCGTGCCGATCCTGACCGGGCTCTGGTACCGGCGGTTCGGGGCGGGCGTCGCGGAGGCCCGGGCCGAGGACGAGGCCGGCGCGCCGCTGGCGGTCCCGGCCGAGTAGGCATCCCGCGACAGGTCCCTCAGAAGTCGACCGCGAGGCCCTTCACCTCCCAGTCGTCGTAGCGGACCGGCTCCAGGCCGCCGCGCCCCTGGCGCTCGGGCTTGGCGCCGATCTCGGCGGCCCGGGCGTCGATCGCCGCGCGGCGCTCGGCGGCCTCGGCCAGGGCGCGCTGGGCCGCCGGGCTGAGGATACGGGGCGGCGCGGCGCCGTCTCCGGCCTCCTCGGTCGGGTTCTGTCGGTGCGGGTCTCGTGCGGTCGGCTCTTGCATCGCGCTCGCTCGGGTGTGAGGGCGTGGGTCCGGAAGACGTCGGATCTGGAGCAGAAGTGGCATCGCGGGACACAGGCCGCAACACGCGGAACGCAGCGGCACCGGGCGGAACCGGTCCGGACATCGCGGGACTGGCTGCGCGCCGCGCGGCGATGCAGGCGGTCGCGTCCCTGATCGGCCAGGAGCGCCCCCCCGCCCTCGACGACGCCCTCGCCCAGGCGATCCGCGCCGAGGCGCTGGCGCCGGCCGATGCCGGGCTGGCGCGGGCCATCGCGGTGGCGACCTTCCGCCGCTACGGGCTGATCCGGGCAGCCCTGGCCGCGCGGCTCGAGCGCGGGCTCCCCGCGGCCAAGCCGCAGCTCACGGCCCTGCTCGCCACCGCGACCGCCCAGATCCTCGACCTCGCGGTCCCCGACCACGCCGCCGTCGACCTCGCCGTGCGGCTCGCCAAGGCGGATACCCGCACGGCCCATCTCGCCGGGCTCGTCAACGCCGTCCTGCGCCGGGTCGCCCGCGAGCGGGACGCGATCCTGGCCGCGGACGCCGACGCCCTGGCGGTCAACACCCCGGACTGGCTCGCCCGCCGATGGGTCGCGGCCTACGGGCCCGAGCGCGCGGCCGCGATCGCCCGCGCCCATCTCGCGGGGGCCGCCATCGACCTGACCCCGCGGGGCGACGCCGGCGACTGGGCCGCGCGGCTCGGCGCCGCGACCCTGCCGACCGGCTCCCTGCGCCTGCCGGAGAACGGCCCGGCCATCCCCGACCTGCCGGGCTTCCAGGAGGGGGCGTGGTGGGTCCAGGACGCCGCCGCGGCGCTGCCGGCCCGCCTCCTGGGCCCCCGGGAAGGCACCCGCGTCCTCGACCTCTGCGCGGCGCCCGGTGGCAAGACCCTGCAGCTCGCCGCCACCGGCGCCCGGGTCACCGCGGTCGACCGGTCCGCGCCGCGGCTGGAGCGCCTGCGCGAGAACGTCGCGCGGCTCGGCTTCGCCGTCGACGTCGTGGTCGCCGACGCCCTCGCCCTGGAGCCGCAGGACCACGACGCGGTGCTGCTCGACGCGCCGTGCTCGGCCACCGGGACGATCCGGCGCCATCCCGACGTCGCCTGGACGAAGGCGGAAGCCGATATCGGCCGGCTCGCCGCGCTCCAGGCCAGGCTCCTCGACCACGCGGCCGCGCTGGTGCGGCCGGGCGGCCTCCTCGTCTACTGCACCTGCTCGCTGGAGCCGGAGGAGGGCGAGGCGCAGGTGGCGGCCTTCCTGGCCCGCGAGCCCCGCTACGCGCGCGTCCCGGTCCGGCCCGACGAGGTCGGCGGCGCCGCGGCGCTGATCGACGACCACGGCGACCTGCGGACCCTGCCGTGCCACCTGCCGGAGATCCCCGGCGCCCGCGGCGGCCTCGACGGCTTCTTCGCGAGCCGCCTCCGGCGGGCGGACTGACCGGGCGCGCGCGCCGGGTTTCTCTGGGGGCGGACCGGGGGTCGCACCCGAGCCCGGAACCCAGACCCGCACCGTGCCCCCTCTCCCGTGCGGGAGAGGGCTGGGGTGAGGGACAAGACGTTTCCGGATCGGGCGGACCATCACCGCGCGTCCGCGTCGAGCCACGTCCGGACAGACCTGATCCCTCACCCTGTCCCTCTCCCGCACGGGAGAGGGGACCCGCGCCTGACTCTCGCGCGTCGACACGTCCAACTGCGCCCCGAGCCTTGACAATGTTCCTATTTTGTGCTTCCTGACCGCACCTGTCCGCGGCGTTTCGGGAGCGATCCCGGGGCGTCCTTCGGGGGCCTGCCCGGTGGCTGACCGGTCGGGTCCGGGGACGGGGCGGCGCCCGCGTCGGTGGCTCTCAGCCGCCATCGCCCCGGGCGGCGGACCGGTGCGGGGCGTGCCTCGGACGCGGGCGTGAGACCGGGCGGCACTCTGCCCGGCGGGGGAGGAAATGCCCCCGCGCCGACCCGCCTCTGGGCCGACCCTGAGCGACCTGCGGACCCGCCCACGACGAGGCGGGGGACGGCTGGAAGGCCACGGCGCCGATGCGGGTTCCGGGGGTTGCGGGCACGGCGTGCGCGCACCTCGCCCGAGACCGCTAACGGGGAGTCGCAGGACCGGGACGTCGGAGACGCCGCGACGAGAAAGACGGCAGCGGCCGGGGGAGAGGCCCGGCCGGTGCCGCGGGGCGCCGCGGGGATCGGATCCCGCGCGTACTTGGCCGACACCTGGGTTCCCGCGGCGTCCCGCGTCCCTCGTGCGGTCTCCCGGGCCATGCCCCCGGCGCCCAGGCGCGCGCGGGGACGATCACGCGCGTCCGCAAGCCGGCGGGTTCTCGCCGCCGAATCGGCGCCTGAGCGGCACCCGGCGGCAGCGGGCGCGGCGGCCCGCGCCGTCCCGCGACCCCTGGAAAGTTGACGGCGGCCCGGCGGACTGCCATCCGCCGGTCCGACACGTCCGCCCGCTTGTCGTCCCCGCCCGCGCCCCTCTCGAGTCCATTGACCCCATGACCGACCTGATCGAGACGATCCGCCGGACGCTCGTGCCGATCCACAAGGAGGGCTACCCCTTCATCCTGATCGGCATCGTGCTGACGGTGCTGGCGGGCTACTTCTCCCAGTTCTTCGGCTGGATCTTCCTGATCCTGACCCTCTGGGTCTGCTACTTCTTCCGCGATCCGGAGCGCGTCACCCCGGTGGCCGACGGGCTCGTGATCTCGCCCGCCGACGGCCGCGTGAACCTCATCGCCACCGTGCTGCCGCCGCCCGAGCTCGACCTGCCGCAGGTGCCGACCCTGCGGGTCTCGGTGTTCATGAACGTGTTCGACTGCCACGTGAACCGTGTGCCGGTGGCCGGCCGGATCGGCCAGATCCACTACACGCCGGGCCTGTTCCTGAACGCCGAGCTCGACAAGGCCAGCGACGACAACGAGCGCAACGGCATGGTCATCGAGACGACCCATGCGGGCCAGCCGAAGCGGGTCGGCGTGGTGCAGATCGCCGGCCTCGTGGCCCGGCGCATCGTCGGCTTCGTCTCGGCGGGCGACGTGCTCGGCGTCGGCGAGCGGTTCGGCCTGATCCGCTTCGGCTCGCGGGTGGACGTCTATCTGCCGGCCGGCTCGACCGTGCTGGTCGGCCTCGGCCAGAAGGCGGTGGCCGGCGAGACGGTGCTGGCCGATCTCGGCGGCGGCCCGGAGCGGCTGTTCAAGCGGATCTGAGGCGGCCATGGACGATCTCTTCCCGCCCTTCGCGCCCGACCCGAACGAGCCGCGGCCGCGCCGGTTCAAGCCGGTGCCGTTCCGGATGATCGCGCCCAACATGATCACCCTGATGGCGCTCTGCCTCGGGCTGACGGCGATCCGGCTGGCCTTCGAGGGCAAGTTCGAGCCCGCCGTCATCGCCGTGGTGGTGGCCGGCGTGCTGGACGGGATCGACGGGCGGGTGGCGCGGCTGCTCAAGGGGACGTCGCGCTTCGGCGCGGAGCTCGACTCGCTCGCCGACTTCGTCAATTTCGGCTGCGCCCCGGCGCTCATCCTCTACGGCTTCGTGCTGTTCCACCTGAAGTCGGTGGGCTGGATCGTGGCGCTGATCTTCGCCATCGCCATGGCGCTGCGCCTCGCCCGCTTCAACGCGATGCTGGACGACCCGAACCGGCCGGAATGGAAGAAGGACTTCTTCGTCGGCATGCCGGCCCCGGCGGGGGCGCTCACCGCGATGCTGCCGCTCTACCTGCACTTCCTGGGCTTCGGCATCGAGACCTGGGCGGCGCCGGCGGTCCTGATCTACGTGCTGTGCATCGCCCTGCTGGTCGTCTCCACGGTCCCGACCTACTCGGGCAAGACCATGGGCAAGCGGGTGCCGCGCAGCCTCGTCCTGCCGATCTTCCTGTTCGGCGTCGCGGCCTTCGGCATCCTGATCAGCTACCCGTTCGAGGCGCTGGTGGCGGTGAGCGGCGGCTACCTGCTGACCATCCCGGTGGTCGCCGCCCAGTACCGCCGCCGGCTCAAGGCGGAGCTGGCCGCCCCGGCCGGGGAACGGTCGGCCGCCGGCGCCGAGGCGCAGCCCGAGAGCGCCGCGGAGGCGCGGGCCGCGGCGGTGAAGCCGGACTAGGCACTGGCCGTCGCGGGATGATCCCCTACCTTGGCGGCGTTCGGCGAGGGGGATTCGGCGATGCTCGAGGAATTCAAGAAGTTCGCGCTGCGCGGGAATGTGGTCGATCTCGCGGTCGGCGTGATCATCGGCGCGGCCTTCGGGGCCATCGTCAATTCGGCGGTCCAGGACATCTTCATGCCGGTGATCGGCGCGATCACGGGCGGGCTCGATTTCTCGAACTACTACATCCCGCTGTCGTCGAAGGTGCAGGCCGGCCTGCCCTACGTGGACGCGAAGAAGCAGGGCGCCGTCATCGGTTACGGCCAGTTCCTGACCCTGACGCTGAACTTCGCGATCGTCGCCTTCGTGCTGTTCCTCGTCATCCGGGCGATGAACCGTCTCCAGCTTGCCGAGACCAAGAAGCCCGACGAGGTGCCGGCCGACGTGAAGCTCCTCTCCGAGATCCGCGACATCCTGGCGACGAAGCCGCGCGTCTGACGGCTCGGTCGACGGCTCAGTCCGCGCGCGTGTCGTCGTCCCGCGGCTTCACCCCGAAGGCGTCGAGGATCTGGTCGAGGGCCTGACCGACGGCGCCGGTGCCCTCCTCGTGGGTCTTGAGGCGGGTCTCGAGCCGGCGGATCTGGGGCTCGAACTCGTCCGGCACCGGGTCGTCGCCGAGGAAGCGCGGCTTGTCGGACCCGACCGGCAGGACGCTGCGCAGCTGCTGGCCGAGATGGTCGCGCACCGGTTCCGGCAGGGTGGATTTCGGATCGGTGGGAGTGTCGCTCATGGTCGCCTCACGGGTCGAACCGTCATCAACGGCCGGACGGATGAAGCGTTGCGCCGGCGGCCGCGGCTGCGGGAATGCCCCCGGAGCCGGGCTCCGGGGGCGTTAGGGCCGGTGCGAGACCGGCCCAGGGTCTCAGTCGATGACCTCGACGATGCGGTGGCCGCGGTCGACCAGCACCGGGCGGTCGTTCACCACGGTGTAGCGGTAGCCCGGCTGCACGCGGTACTCGCTCGGCACGTCGTAGTAGGTCACGCCCGAGGCCGGCAGGGTGGTGCCGACGGCGACGCGACCGTCGTAGTCGTAGGAGCGGACGTTGCGCTCGCGGACGTAGCTGCGGAAGCGCGGGGCCATGTCGACGCCGAGGATGCCGCCCACCGTGCCGGTGGCCGCACCGACCGCGCCGCCGACGATGCCGCCGATCGGGCCGGCCGCATCGGCACCGGCCGCCGCGCCGCGCTCGGCGCCCGGGATGGTGCCCTGGGCCTGGGCCGCCAGCGGCAGCGAGAGGGCGAGGGCCGAGGCGGCGATGAGGGTCTTGAAGGTCATGCGATGCATCTCCGTTCCGTGGTGTCTCGCCGCGCTGGCGCAGCGAAGCTCGGGCCGGTAACGCCCGATCCCCGGAATCGGATGCATCTTTTTTTGTGGACTTCCGGCCCGGTTCGGGCCGGGCGCCTACGCGTCCTTCGGCATCGCCGACTGGATGAACCGGTCGGAGCCGAGGTCCTCCTCGTCGTAGCCCAGGAGCTCGGCGAGTCGGCCGCGGGCGCGGCTGACGCGGCTCTTCACGGTGCCGACCTTGCAGCCCATGATGGTCGCGGCCTCCTCGTAGGAGACGCCCTCGGCACCGACCAGCACCAGCGCCTCGCGCTGGTCCGGCGGCAGCTTCGCGAGCGCCGATTGCAGGTCCTCGACGTCGAGCCGGTCGCCCTGGTGCGGGGCGGTGGCGAGCCGGGCCGCGTAGGATCCGTCCTGATCCTCGACCTCGCGGACCCGCTTGCGATGGTCCGAGTAGAAGATGTTGCGCAGGATCGTGAACAGCCACGCGTTCAGGTTGGTGCCCGGCTGGAAGCGCGCGCGGTGCTGCCAGCCCTTCAGCAGGGTGTCCTGCACGAGGTCGTCCGAGCGGGCCGGGTTCGAGGTCAGCGACAGCGCGAAGGCGCGCAGCGACGGCACGGCCGCGAGCAGACCGTTGCGGAATTCCGGCTCGATCGCCTCGCCGCGGGCACGCAGGGCCGCCTCGAGCTTCTCGATCAACTCGGCGAAGCGGGACGGCATCGTCTCCTCGCCGATCCGCTCGTAGACCGTGCGCAGGTGCTCACCGAGATGCGTGCGGATGCCGGGCGCCAGGTTCGGGCGGCCATCCCGAGTCCCGTCCTCCTGGGACAGGACGGTGTCGGTGTCGTCGCGGGTCATGCGTATCGCGCTCGTCAACTCATCGTGGCTCGACCTGTGGTCCGGAGCGGGTCGAGGTGGGGCGCTTGCCGGCTCGACCCGGTGCGGAAGTCCGGCCGATGCGCTCCTGTTACCGGAGTTCTAGCGCATCGGGCGCGGGCATGCACCCTCAGGCAAAACACACTTAAGCTAAGTTGCTCGGTCTCAACAGCCGGATCGCCCCGTCGCGCAGGGTCAGGACGTCGCCGCGGGCGAGATCGGTCCAGCACTCGTCCCGGGTCAGCGCCTGCGTGGCGATGACCGTCACCACGTCGTGCTCGGTGGTCTCCTGGGCGAAATCCACCTGCCAGTCCTCGTCGATCAGGGTGGCCTTCCCGAAGGGCGCGCAGCGGGTGAGATAGCAGAGGCGCTTGCCGCAATGGGCGTAGAGGGTGCGGCTGTCGGTGAGCAGCATGTTGAACACGCCGAGCGCGTGCAGCTCGCCCGCGAGGTCGGCCACCGCCCGGTCGAGGGTCTCGGGCCGGGGCAGGGCGCGGAACCGGGCCTGGAGCCGGCCGAGCATCCAGCAGAAGGCGTGCTCGCTGTCGGTGGACCCGATCGGCATGAAGCCGCCCAGCGGCAGCCGCTTCACGCCCTTGAGCTGGCCGTTGTGCGCGAAGGTCCAGCGGCGGCCCCACAATTCCCGGGAGAACGGGTGGGTGTTCTCCAGGCTGACCCGGCCGCGATTGGCCTTGCGGACATGGGCGACGACGATCCGGCTCTTGATCGGCATGTCGCGCAGGAGCCGGGCGAGCTGCGAGCGGGCGCTCGGCTCCGGCTCGTGGAAGCTGCGGCAGGTGCGGCCGTCGTAGAAGCTGATGCCCCAGCCGTCGGCGTGGGGCCCGGTCTCGCCGCCGCGCCGGGCGAGCCCCGCGAAGGAGAAGCGGATGTCGGTCGGCACGTTGGCGCTCATGCCGAGCAGTTCGCACATCGTCTTGCAGCCGGGCCATGCGGGGAAGCGGCGACGTTTAGGAGCGTTCGGCCGCCCCGACAACGGCTTTCGCGCGGGTCAGCGGGCGAGATAGTCGGTCAGCGTCATGCCGACCATGATGGCGACCCAGAAGAAGCCGAGTCCCGAGAACAGCCGGATCAGCGGCGGCTCGTGGATCACCTCCATGGAGACGAGGAGGATCAGCGCCACCATCACGGCGACGACGGCGAGCTCGACGATCCAGACCTGCGCGAAGGGGAGGGTGGCGCCGAGGGTGACGTTGACGGCGAGAAGGGCCAGCAGCGCCAGGAAGGTGAGGACGGGCGTGCGCAGGCGCTTCCGGAGCAGGGCGCGCTCGTCGGCGCTCAGGGTCGCGAGGGGGTTCCGCATCCTACCGGTTCACCACGTAGAGGATCGGGAAGGCTAGGATCCAGACGAGGTCGATGAAGTGCCAGTAGAGACCGTAGACCTCGATCCAGTTCTGGTGCCGAGCGAGGAAACCGGCCTTGGCGGCCAGCCAGGTCATGCCGAGCAGGAGTGCGATGCCGGTGAACAGGTGCAGCGCGTGCAGCAGCGTCGCGACGTAGTAGAGGTTCACGAACAGCCGTGCCGCCGGCGTCTCGGCGAGCGCGAAGGGCCGGTCGGAGAGGAACGGCATCATGTGCTCGGCCCAGTCGGCGTAGTACTCGTAGCCCTTGAGCACGAGGAACAGGCCGCCGAGCGCCGCGGTCGCCAGCATCGCCCGCACCATGGCGCGCTGCCAGCCCATCCGCGAGAACTCGATCGCCATCGACATGGTCAGGCTGGAGCAGATCAGCACCACGGTGTTGGTGGCGCCGATCCAGAACTTGAGGTGCTTGGCCGCCGCGATGGTCGCCTCGGGGTGCTGGATCCGGGTGATCAGCGCCACCAGGAACAGGGCCGAGAACAGCAGGAGCTCGGTGATCAGCCACGCCCAGATGCCGAGCGTCGCCGCCGCGCGCTGCTGCGCGACGGTCTCGAAATGGTGGGCGCGGGTGACCCCGACGCCGTCGGCCAGGGGCGCGCTCATCCGTGCTGGTCCCGGGATTCCTGGGCCTGGATCGGATAGTCGTAGGGGATGCGCGGCACCTCCGGCGGCGACAGGAAATTGTGTGTCGGCGGCGGGGAGGCGGTCTCCCACTCGAGTCCCTTCGCGTTCCACGGATTGGCGGGCGCCTTCCGCCCGAACCACAGGGAATAGACGAGGTAGAGCATCGGGAAGATGTAGCCCGCCGCCAGGATCGTAGCGCCCGCCGAGGACAGAACGTTCAGGAGCTGGAACTCGGCCGGATAGGTCGCGTAGCGTCGCGGCATCCCCAGATAGCCCAGGATGAACTGCGGGAAGAAGGTCACGTTGAAGCCGATGAAGATCAGCAGCGCCGAGACCCGGCCCCAGGGCTCGCTGTACATCCGGCCGGTGAATTTCGGCCACCAGAAGTGCAGGCCGCCCAGGAACGCCAGCACCGTGCCGCCGACCATGATGTAGTGGAAATGCGCGACCACGAAGTAGGTCGCGTGGATGTGCTGGTTGATGGCGAGCGTCGCGAGGTAGAGGCCGGTGAGGCCGCCGAGCACGAACAGGCCGATATAGCCCATCGCGTAGAGCATCGGCGTGTCGAGCCGCAGGGCTCCCTTATGGATCGTGGCGGTCCAGTTGTAGACCTTCACGGCCGAGGGCACCGCCACCGCGAAGGACAGGGCGGAGAAGACCAGCGAGGCCAAGTCGCTCTGGCCGTTGACGAACATGTGGTGGCCCCAGACGAAGAAGGTCACGGAGGCCAGCCCGATCGACGCGTAGGCGACGAAGCGGTAGCCGAACAGCTTCTTCTGCGCGAAGGCCGGGACGATCTCGGAGATCACTCCCATGCCGGGCAGGACCATGATGTACACGGCCGGGTGCGAGTAGAACCAGAACAGGTGCTGGAACAGCACCGGGTCGCCGCCATAGGCCGGGTCGAACACGCCGATGTGGAAGGCGCGCTCCGCGATCAGCAGGATCAGCGCGGTGGTGATGACGGGCGTCGCCAGCAGGAAGATCAGGCTCGTGGCGTAGTGCGCCCAGACGAAGATCGGCAGCTTGAACCACGTCATGCCGGGCGCCCGCATGGTGTGGATCGTGACCACGAAGTTGAGCCCCGTCAGGATCGACGAGAAGCCCACGATGGTCACGCCGATCAGCGCCGGCAGCACCCAGGTGTTCGAGAAGGCCGTCGAGAGCGGGGCGTAGAAGGTCCAGCCGGTATCGACACCGCCCAGCACCACCGAGACCAGGGTGAACAGGGCGCCCGCCATGAACACGTACCAGCTCGTCAGGTTGAGCTTCGGGAAGGCGAGGTCCCTGGCCCCGATCATCAAGGGGATCAGGAAGTTGCCGAAGGTCGCGGGGATCGACGGGATCAGGAAGAACCAGACCATCACCACCCCGTGGATGGTGAAGGCCTTGTTGTAGGTGTCGTTGGTCATGATCGCGCCGTTGGGCACGATCAGCGCGAGGCGCACCACGCCGGCCGCCAGGGCGCCGATCACGAAGAAGCCGGTGATCGAGGCGAGGTAGAGGAGCGCGATGCGCTTGTGGTCGGTGGTGAGGAACCACGAGCGCAGAGTCGATTCCGCGTGCAGGTAGTCGGCCTTGCGCCCGATCGTGGATTCCGGGGCGTGGGGTTCCCGGCGGGCGGTGCCGCCGATGCTGCCCGATGCGCTCATCGTGTCGCTCCCGGCGGCGTCGCGTCCGCGGCCTTGCCGGAGGCCGGGCCCGCATAGGATTTCAGGAAATCGATCAGCGTGCCGAGTTCGTCCGCCGGGATCCGGCCGGCGAAGCTCGGCATGACCTGCTTGCCCCCGCCGGCGAGCCGGTCGCCGTTCGGGTTCAGGATCTTCTCGCGCAGCCATCCGTCATCGGCCGTGACGGTGCGGCCGTCGGCGAGCGTCACTTGGCTGCCGTAGAGGCCGGCGAGGCTCGGCGCCTTCACGGGGGAGCCGGGCTCGTGGCAGCCGGCGCAGCCATAGGCCTCGTAGAGGGCGCGACCGGCCGCGACCTTGCCCTGCTGCGCGCCCGCGTGGGTCAGCCAGTCCTGGTAGTCGCCGGGGTTCATGAAGGTGACCTCGCCGCCCATCACGGAATGGTCGGTGCCGCAATATTCCGAGCAGTAGAGGTGGTAGGTGCCAACCTTGTCGGCCTTGAACCACAGGTCGGTATAGCGGTCGGGCAGGGCCGCCACCTGCATCCGCACGGCCGGCAGGTAGAGGGCGTGGATCACGTCCTGGCTGATGATATGCAGGCGGATCGGCTGGCCGATCGGCAGGTGCAGGTTGTTGATCTCGGACTGGCCCGTCGGGTGCTGGAACTTCCACATCCACTGCCGGCCGATCGCCTCGACCACCATGGCGTCGGGGGGCGGGTTCTTCGACTGGATGAACAGCCGCGCGCCCCAGACGAAGAAGATCAGCGTCAGCAGGAACGGGATCAGCATCCAGCTGATCTCGATGAGGTTCGAGCGGATGCCCGAGGGGCTCCGGTCCGCCTCGGAGCCCTCGCGGTAGCGCAGGGCGAAGTAGGTGATCGCCACGAAGACCGGCACGGTCAGCAGCAGCGTCAGGACCGTGAAGGCCAGGATGAGCAGGTCGGTCTCGCTCGCGGTGGCGGAGACCGCGGCGGGCCAGAGCTGGAGGGAATCGTGGCTCGGCGTCATCGCGCAGCGGGCTCCGCCGGTTCGAGGGAGCGGCCGACGGTCAGGTCCATGGCCCGCCCGATCGGGATGCGGGCGCGGGTGCGGGCCTCGTCCCGGTAACCGTAGCCGGAGAGGTGCGCCGCGGCCGCCGCCCGCTCGCGGTCGAGATCGGCGTAAGGGTCGGCCTGCAGGTTCGGCGGCGGCGGCTCAAGCCGCGTCGTCTGCTGCGGCGTCAGGGCAGGGAGCGCCCGCCGCTGGCTCGCCGCGAAGGTGCTCATCAGCCAGACCATCGTGCCGACGACCGCCAGCGCCGTCAGCGCGAGGCCCGCCATCACCAGCACGGTGTTGCGGACGTTGACGTCGCTGGTCTCGTGCCCGGGATCGTCGGGATCGCGCTGGGAATTGGCCGCCGGGCGCGGCGGCCGCCCGTTCAGGAGGCCGGTGCCGCGCAGGGTCAGCCCCGCCAGGATCGCCGGGATCAGGCCGGTGGGTCCGTCCGCGCTCACGCCGGCCTCCCGGCGCGGCGGGCGTCGGAGGCTGCCCGATCGGCGCGCGGACGTATCAGCGGGCGCAGCGCGGCCGCGAGGCAGGCCACGGCGCCGGCGGCCAGCACGTCGCTCGGCCGGAGGACGAAGCGGTCGCGCACCGCCGGGGTGATCAGCCAGAACATCTCCAGGGCGTGGACGGCGAGCGCCCCGCCGGCCAGGATCCGGGTGGTCGGGCGCCCGGGCCGGAGGGTCGCGAGGCCGGCCAGCACCACCACCGCGCCGGCCACGATCGCCAGCGCCCGCCCGACCCAGCCGCCGCGGGCGAAGTACCACGCCACCTCGGGCGGCAGATTGGCCGACCAGACGATCAGGAACTGCACGAAGTGCAGGTAGGCCCAGAGGCCGAGGAGCACCACGAGGGGCACCAGCCGGCCTCGTCCGGGAGCCGTGCGGCCGCGGCCCACGGGCTCCGGCTCCTCCCAGGCCAGCAGGATCGCCGCCGCGAAGGCGAGGCCGCTCCACGCCGTCATCACCAGGAGGCCCAGGAGGGTCGAGTCGAGCCGCGGATCCAGGGAGGCGACGACGTCGGTGACGAACAGCGTGCCGACGACCGCGTGCAGCCCCACCGCCGGCACGGTCCGCCCCTCGCCGGGCGCGTCGAACGGCTTGGCGAAGCGCAGCGCCAGCCAGATCCAGGCCGCGAGGTAGACGATCACCCGGACCGCGAAGAACGGCACCGTGAACCACAGGGCGGCCAGGGGCGTTCGCGCCGGGGCGCTCACCCAGGGATAGAGCAGGGGCGCGGCGGCCAGGAGCGGCAGCGCCAGCACGGCCGCGACCGGCATCAGCGCCGTCAGCCGGCGCAGACCCGCCAGCATCTCGATGCCGCCGCGCGCGCGGACCCGCTCGCCGAAGCGCTCGGCGACGATGACCACCGGCAGGGCACCGACCGGCAGGGCGAGGAGGACCAGCCACGCCGCGAGATACGAGGCCGCGGCTCCGCGCCATCCGCCCGCGGTCAGGCAGACGGCCAGGAGGACGAGGCCGGCGAGGCCGAGCAGGGCGGGGCGCCTCACGGCGTCGCCTCCAGCCGCGCGCGATCCTCCGCCGGCAGGCTCGCCACCGGGGCGTCCTGGCTGAGCTGGAGGGCGCGGACATAGGCGACGATCGCCCAGCGGTCGGCGGAGGGGATCATCTGGGCCATGCCGAACATCGCCTTCCGGCCGTTCGAGATCGCGTCGTAGAGCTCGGACGCGGAGGCCGCGCGCACGGGCCCGGCGGTGAGGTCGCCGGCGTGCGGGAAGCCCCGGGCCACGATCATCCCGGCGCCGCGGCCGTCCTGCCCGTGGCAGGGTGTGCAGAACACACCGTAGCGTTCGCGGCCCTGGTCGAGCAGCGCCCGGCTGATCGTCTGCGGCTGGGGCGCCGCGCGGGCCGGATCGCTCCGCGGCACGGTGCCGGCCACCGGCTGGCGCATGGTGATCTCGCGGGGAAAGAACGGGTTCCTGTCCCAGGTCTTGGCCCGGGCCTGATCGGCCATGTCGGCCTCGCCGCAGGCCGCGAGGGGCGCGAGAGCCAGGCAGGCGAGGAGGGCGCGCCTCATCGCGGGATCCGCCGGATCTCGAGGGGGCGGCCGGCCTCGGCCGGCAGGGACGCGAGCCGCCGCTCGATCCGGCCCGCGTCGAACCGGTCGCCGCGCGCCTCCGCGGAGAGGAAGAACCGGTCCTCCGAGGCCCGCAGGAAGCCCGGGATGTTGAAGGCCGGGTGGTTCAGGCGGGGCAGGCGGTTAAGCACGAGGAGCGCGAGGTGGATCGCCACGCAGCCCGCCATCATCGCGAAGGAGACGCTCGGGACCACGAAGGAGGGCCAGGACAGGCGCGGGCGTCCGCCGATCAGGAACACGTAGTCGTAGGCCGTGGCGTAGACGCACATGGCGAAGAAGCCGAAGCCGCCGAGCAGGGCGCCGCCGAGGGCGTAGGGCAGGATCGAGCGCCCCTCCAGGCCCAGGGGCCGCAGGGTGCGGGGCATCGGCACCGGGCCGTGCCCGTCGAGATGGACCTGATCCGGGCCGAGCCCGGAAACCGCCTGGAGGGCGGCCGCGAGGTCGCCCTGGCTCGCGAAGGTCGCCGACACGCCCCACAGGGGCGCGGTGACCGGGTTCTCCTCCGGGCGGCCCGTGGCCCGGGACGCGGCCGCGCGGGCGGCCTCCTGGGCGGCCGGCGACACCGTCAGGGCGAGGCGGCGGCTCTCGACGATCGAGACGGCCGGCAGGTAGCGCAGGAACAGGAGCAGCAGGGTCAGGAACAGCCCGATCGAGCCCGCGAAGGTGGCGATGCCCCAGACGTCGGTCGTGTAGGGCAGCCTTGAGGAGGGCAGGAAGTCCTGGGTCAGGGTGACGACCAGGACCATGACGTGGTCGGCGTAGGCGCCGATGGCCACGAGGAGGCCGACCGTCGCAAGCGCCAGCGGCGCCGTGCGGGCCCGGGCCGACCACAGGATCTGGGCGGGTAGGACGAGGCACAGGACCGCCGTCCAGGACACGAGGGCGTGGTCGCCGGTCATGCGCCGGACCAGGACGCCGCGCCCCTCGGCGTCGCCGTTGAGGAACGTGTCGAAGTACTCGGCCGCGTAGCAGTAGGCGCTGGCGCAGCCGAGGCAGAGCAGCAGCCGCCCGAGCACGTCGAGGTGGCGGTCGGTCACCAGGGCTTCGAGGCCGTAGACGCGGCGGATCAGCATCACGATCACCGCCGTGACGCCGACGCCGGAATAGACCGCGTTGACCAGGAAGCTCACCGGCAGCAGCGTGCTGTGCCAGCCGGGCATCAGCGAGCCCGCCAGCATCACCGAGGCCCCGGTCTGGACCGAGACAACCAGCAGCACGCCGAGCAGCGCCACCGTCCGGTAGGCCTGGACCCAGATCTGCCAGTGGGCCGCCGAGCCGCGCCAGCCCGAGGCGAGGATGCCGTAGACCTGCGCGCGCAGGACGGCGAGCTTCCGGGTCGGCGCCTTCGTCTCCAACTGGCGCATCGCCTCCAGGTGCGCCCGGTCGCGCAGCGTCGCGAGGTCCGGCAGCAGGCCGATGAACCAGAGGCTCACGCAGATCACCAGGAAGGACACGATGTCGATCGCGTCCCAGAGGAGCGGCGAGCGGAACTGCGGCCAGAGATCGTAGGTGTTGGGGTAGGGCAGGTTCCAGAAGAAGAACCAAGGCCGCCCGAGATGGATGATCGGGTAGAGCCCGGCGGCCGCCGTGGCCAGCAGCGCCAGGGTCTCGGCGACGCGGTTCACCGCCCCGCGCCACTCCGCGCCGAGGAGGAGCAGGATCGCCGAGACCAGCAGGCTGCCGGACGCGACGCCGATCCACCAGTCGTAGCTCGCGATGTCGAGCGCCCAGACGACGGCGTTGTTGTTCGCCCAGATGCCGGGGCCGGCGTAGAGCAGGTAGCCGAGGGTGAGGAGGAACAGGCCGAGGAGCGTGGCCGCCCCCGCGAAGGCGATCCACCAGCGCCGGTTGCCCGGATGGGTCAGCGGGATCGCCGTGACCGCGCCGCCGATCCCCTGGAGGGTCTCGTCGGGCCGGATCAGGGATCCGGGCTGCGTGCCGCCGGAGAGGGCGCCGGACATGCTCAGCCCTCCCGTCCGTCCGAGTCCGCGGCGGGCGCGAGCCCGGCGAGGTAGGTGGTGCGCGGCCGCGTGTTCAGGTGGCCGAGGAGCGCGTATTCCCGCGTGTCCCGGCGGGCGGCCGAGACCTGGCTCCCCGGGTCGGCGACGTTGCCGAAGGTGATCGCCCGGGTCGGGCAGGCGCCCTGGCAGGCGGTCTCGACGGTCCCGTCGGGGATCGGCGCGTGGGCATCCTTGGCGGAGGTGATCCGGGCGGCCGTAATCCGCTGGATGCAGTAGGTGCACTTCTCCATCACGCCGCGGGACCGGACCGTGACCTCGGGATTGCGCTGCTGCTGCTCCACCGGGGTCATGCCGCCGGTATAGTCGCGGTAGTTGAAGCGGCGGACCTTGTAGGGGCAGTAGCTCTGGCAGGTCCGGGTGCCGACGCAGCGGTTGTAGACCTGCAGGTTCAGGCCCTCGCTGTCGTGGAGCGTCGCCTCCACGGGGCAGCCGAGCTCGCAGGGCGCCTGCTCGCAATGCATGCAGGGCACCGGCTGGAAATGCGTCGTCGGCGCGTCAAGCGCGCCCGCGTAATAGCGGTCGACCCGCAGCCAGCCCATCCAGCGGCCGAGAGCGACCTCCTCGCGCCCGACCACGGGGATGTTGTTCTCCGCTTGGCAGGCGGTGACGCAGGCGTTGCAGCCGATGCAGGCGTCGAGGTCGATGGCCATGCCCCATTGCGCGGCGACCCAGCGATCCTGGCTCTCCGGGGGCGGGTAGAACGAGGCGGGAGCCGGCGCGCCCTTGGGATCGCCCGCGGGCGCGGCGCCCAGGGCCTGCACGCGCACGAGATCCTGCCCCTCCATCGTGCCAAGATGCTGGGTTGTCACCGGCTTGCGCGCGCGGCCGGTCTTCGTCAGCCGGGCGCCGGCGAGCCGCCAGGTCGAACCGGCCGGGCGCAGGGGCGCGGAATCGTAGCCGAGGCCGCGGGCGAGGTGGTCCGGCACGTCGCGACCGTAGCCGAGGGTGAGGGTGACGCTGGCTTCGGCCTGGCCGGGCAGGATCCAGGCCGGCCCCTCGACGGCGCGGCCGCCGGCCTCGACCCGCAGGATGTCGCCCGTCGCGATCCCCTCGCGCTCGGCGAGGCGCGGGCTCACCGCGACCACGTTCTCCCAGACCACCTTGGTCAGGGGCTTCGGGAGCTCCTGCAGCCACGCGAGGTCGGCATGGGTGCCGTCCCAGATCGTCGGATCGGGCCGGAACAGCACCTCGACCTCGCCCGCGGGCGCGGGGGATGGAGCGGCCGCGGGGGCCGCGGCCTGCGTCAGCGCGACGGTCTCGGCCGGGCGCGCGCTGCCCGCCCAGAAGCCGAGGCGCAGGGCTTCCGTGAAGCGGGTTTCGAGAGCCGCGTCGTCCTCGCCGGGATTCCGCGCCTGCGCCTTGAGGAGGCCCAGCGCGTCCTGGCCGCTCTCCCCACCCTCACCGCCAGCCAGGAAGGCCAGCATCTCCGCCGGCGTGCGGCCGTTGTACAGGGGCGCGACGGTCGGCTGGATCAGCCCCACCGTCCCGTCGAGGGATCGGATGTCGCCCCAGGATTCCAGCGGGTGGGCGGCGGGCAGGTGCCAGTCGGCGTGCGCGCCGGTCTCGTCGTAGTAGAGCCCCGCGTGGATCTTGAGCGGCACGCGCGCCATCCGGGCGGCGAAATCGAGGACGCCCGGCGCTTCGTAGACCGGATTGGCGCCGAGCACGACGAGCACCTGGACGGCGCCCCGATCCATCGCCTCCGCGAGCTCTGCCAGGGTCCCAGCGCCGGTCTCCTCCGCGGGCGCCGTGTGGACCAGGGTCGCGCCGGTGTTGCCGAGGGCGCCGTTGAGGCGGTGGACCAGCGCGTGCAACTCGGGGCTCGCGGTCAGGCCGGCGGTGACGATGCCGCTTCCCCGGGCCCCGGCGAGCGCCGTCCCGGCGCTCCGCGTCCAGCGCGCGACGGGATCGTCGCCCGCAGGGGCCGCGCCGCCGGCGGCCAGGGCGAGCAGGTCCCGGGCGAGGTCCTCCAGCCGGCCGGCCGGGACCACGAGGCCGCGATCCGCCTTGGCGCTGGTCAGCGTCGGGGTCGGCGCCGCCGCGTGCAGGGTGAGGAGGCGGCCCTCCGCGTAGGCCGCGCGCCGCGCCTCGCTCCAGCGCCGCGACAGGCCGACCTGGCCGGGCCCGAGGTCCAGAAAATCGCCGTCCAGCGCCACGATGGTGCGGGCGCGGCCGAAATCCGGGATCGTCTCCAGCGGCCGGCCGTAGGCCTGGCGGGCGCCCTCGTAGATCCCGGCGCGCCCCGCCCCGGCGCCGGTGTACCAGCGCGAAGCCGGGTAGGCGGCCCGCAGCCGCGCGATCTGGGCCGCCACGCCCGGCGACGTCACCGGGCCGGTGAGCAGGGCGAGGCCCTCGCCGCGGCCCGCGCGCCAGCCCGGCATCCGCGCCTGCAGGTCCGCCCGGAACGCCGCCCAGGAACTCGGCCGGCCGAGATGCTGCACCGCCTGGGAGCGGAACGGGTCGTAGAGCCCGAGGACCGAGGCCTGGGCCAGCACGTCCGTGCCGCCGCGGCTCCAGGGATGCTCGGGATTGCCCTCGATCTTCAGGGGGCGGCCGTTGCGGGTGGTGACCAGGATGCCGTTGCCGAAGCCGTCGAACAGGGCCGAGGAGGCGTAGGACAGGTCCGTGCCCGGCACGATCCGCTCGGGCTGGTTGACGTAGGGCACCTCGTAGTCGCGGCCGCCTCCGCCGCCGCAGGCGGTGAGGCCGCCCAGCGCGAAGGACGCGGCCATGAGCTTCAGGAAGCCGCGCCGCTCCGGGGCGGCGGCGAGCCGGGACGCCGACGGGAACTCGGCCGCCAGATAGGCGCGGAACTCCGGGCTGTCGGCCACGGCGTCGAGGCTGCGCCAGAAGCGCGGCCCGTCGCCGCCGGCGAGTTTCTCGCGCAGGGCCGCGATGTCGGGGGCGCCGGTCATCGGTGGCAGATCCCGCATTCGGTCAGCCGCTCCCCGCCGCGGATATGGTACTGGGCCACGAGCTTCGGGCCCAGGGTCGCCTGGTCGGACGGCGGCTTCCAGGTCATGTTCCAGACCTGATCCGGCGTGCGGACGTATTTCTCCGGGGCCCGGTGGCAGTCGAGGCAGAACTGCATCTCGAAGGCGTTGGCCCGGTAGGTCATCTGCATCGACGTGACGTCGCCGTGGCAGGTCGAGCAGCCGATCCCCTTCGTCACGTGGACCGAGTGGTTGTAGTAGACGTATTGCGGCAGCTTGTTCAGCCGCTTCCACTCCAGCGGCTTGTCCTGCGCGTAGCTGTCGCGCACCGGCTTGAGCATCTCGGAGCCGGTCCAGATCTGCGAGTGGCAGGTCATGCAGGTGTGGGTCGGCGGGATCCCGGCGGTGGCCTCCCGGTCGACCGTGGTGTGGCAGTAGCGGCACTGGATGCCGAGCTCGCCGGAATGGTGCTTGTGGCTGAACGGCAGCGGCTGCGCCGGCGCGATCCCGACGCCCGTGACGTAGTTCGAGCGCACGATCCCGGCCGCCAGGACCGGGAGACCCACCAGGCAGGCGACGCCGGTCATCAGGGCGAGGCGGTAGAGCGCGTCGGCCCCGGGAGTGAACAGCTGCGCCATCAGGCCGGCCCGCGCCTGGCGAGGGCCGTGAGATGGCGCTCGGTCGTCTCAGCCCCTCGCCGCAAGCCTCGCCTCACCCTCTGGTCCCGGTCGACATCGTGCGGCGCGCCGGACGCCCGCGCGAAGGGAACCGGGGCGCCTGCGGCGTCGCGGACCCGAGCCTCGCGGAACCGAGCCCCGGCGGCGCCGCGCCCCATCGTGCCCGATGGTTTTAACGCTGGAGCGCTTCCAAACCAGGGCCACGACCGGAAACAGGCCGGCCGACATGTCGCAGCGGCCCACGGCAGGGCTGGCCGAGGCCCGCGACAGGCCCCGCCACATCTGCCGCGACACTTCCCGTGACCGGCGCGAGAGCCTATTCCCCCGCGACGGTCCCGACGCCCGATCCTGTCCGGAGACGCATGGAATCCGATCCTCTCCTCCTGACGTGGCGCGCCGCGCGGCCCCAGCACACCGTCGCGGCGGCCCTCGCGGTCGGGATCGGCGCGCCGCTCTGCGCCCTCGCGCTCCTGTGCCTGCGCGACCTGATCGCGGTCCTGCCGCGCGACGAGGCGCCGGTGCTCCCGTTCCTGCGCGTGGCGGTGCAACTCCCGGGCGGGGAACTGGTGCTCGTCCCCGGCATGCCGATGCGCCCCGCCGAGCTCGAACTCACGGCCTTCCTGTGCATCGCGGTCTGCGCCCTGGCGCTGGCGGGTGTCGGCTGGTTCGTGGCGCGCCTGTGCTTCAAGGCGCAGAACAAGGCCGGGGACGCCGTCCGCGAGGGCGTGCTGCAGGCGATCCTCGACGCGCCGGCGGGAGCCCGGGACGAGGCGCGCGGCCTCACCCGGATCGTCGGCGAGGTGCTGGCCCGGGCCGACCGCCTGCTCGCGGCCGGCATCGTCCTGCCGGCGATGACCCTCGCGGCGCTGATCCTGGCCCTCGGCTTCGCGGCGCTCGCCGCGCCCCGGCTGGTCCCCGCGGCGGTGATCGGCCTCGCGGCGATCGGCCTCGCCTACGGGCTGGTGCTCGAGCGCGCGCGCGACCGGCAGGAGCTGCGCCTGCGCTCGAGCGCGCGCGCGGAGGAGAGCCTGAACGACCTCGTCCGGCGGCTGCCCGCCGTGCGCAACCACGGGGCGGCGGCCATCGAGCGCCGGCGCATCGCCGCCCGCGTCGCCGCGATGCGGACCAATGTCGGGCGGGCCGAGGCGCGGCTGGCCTATGCCCGGGCGCCCGCCCTGGCCCTGGCGGTGATCCTGCCGGCGATCGCCGCCGGCACCGCGCTCTGGCGCTCGGGGCCGGGCCAGCCGCCCGCGGCGCCGGTGGATCCGGCCGCCCTCGTGGCGGCGGTGGGCGCCTTCGGCCTCGCCGGCTGGCTCGCCGCGATCTGCGCGCGGCTCTGGATGGTCCGCAGGTCGGTGCGCCCGCGCCTGCGCGACCTCGCCCGCACCATCGCGGCCCTGGAGGGCCGGCGTGCACGGGCCGCCCGGACCGGGTCCACCGCCCTGCCGCTGCCCCGGTCCGGGATCCTGGCCACCGAGGGCGTCGGTGCCTTCGACCCGGCCACGGGCGAGCGCCTGACCGGCGTCGACGTCGCCGTGTCGATGCCGGGCCACGTGGCGATCACGGGCAGCCGCGGCAGCGGCGCCCGCGCGCTGGCGGCGGTGCTGGCCGGGCAAGTCGAGCCGACGGCCGGGGCCGTCACCTACGCGGGCACGGACCTGCGCGACTTCGACGCCGCCGAGCGCGCCCGGCGGATCGCCTTCACGTCGGGCGAGGCGATCCTGATGGAGGGCTCCCTCCGCCAGAACCTGCTCTACGGAACCGATCCGGCGACCGCCCCCGACGACATCGCGCTGATCGGCATCAGCCGGCTCACCGGCCTCGACGGCTTCGTGTACGCCCGCGGTCTGACCGGGCGGCTCGATCCGGCCGCCCAGCCGCGGCTCGCCGCCGCGATCGTCACCGCCCGCCGGACCATGCGGGTGGCGCTAGCCGCCAAGGGCGCCGAGCGCCTCGTCGAGCCGTTCGATCCCGACCGCTACAACAACCAGGCGAGCATCGGCGAGAACATCCTGTTCGGCGAGCCGGTGGGCGGCACCTTCGCGCCCCTGCGCTTCGCCCGCCACCCCTACCTGCGGGCGGTCCTGGAGGCCGAGGGGCTGGTCCGCCCGCTCACCGAGATCGGCCTGTCGGTCGCCCGCAGCACGGTGGAGATCTTCGCCGACCTGCCCAACGACCACCCCCTGTTCGACGCCTACTCGCTGTTCCAGGCGGCCGAGCGGGGCTATTTCGAGGATCTCGTGGTGCGCCTGCCCAGCGCGGCGAGCCTGCGCCGGGGGCCTGCGGGCCAGCGCGACCGCACGCGGCTGATCGGCCTCGCGCTGCGCTACAACGAGTCCCGCCACCGCTTCGGCCTGATCGACGGCCTGTTCGAGGACCGCCTCGTGCAGGCGCGTCGGTCCTTCGCCCGGATGCTGCCGCCCCACCTCGCCGGCGCGGTGGTGTTCCACGACCCCTCGCGGGTCAATCCGGCCGCGAGCCTGGAGGAGAACCTGCTGTTCGGCCGGATCAGTCTCGGCGAGGCCAATGCCGAGCCGCGGGTGCGCGAGCTGGTGCGCCGGGTGCTGGCCGACGAGGGCCTCGAGGCCTCAGTCTACGGCCTCGGCCTCGACAGCAAAGTCGAGATCCAGCCCAGCACCGGGGCGCTGGCGGACGGCGCGATCAACGCCCGCGAGCGGGTGGCGATCGAGCTGAGCCGGTGCCTCGCCCGCGACCCCGACATCCTCGTGGTGGCGGTCGCGATGGACGAGCGCAAGGCGGAGGGCGCGCGCGAGCGGCTCGCCCAGCTGCGGCAGGCGCGGGCCGGGCGCGGCCTCATCGTCTGCCTGCCCGAGACGGGCCTCGCGGAGAGCGCCGCGCCGTTCGACGCGGTGATCGCCGTGGAGAACAGCGCCGTCGTCGTGCCCGTGCCGGCGGATCCCGAGCGGGAGCCGGCGCCGACGGCCTGAGGGTGACCGTCGGTTGTCCGGCCGCGCCGTCGCGGCGCCGGATGGACCGGACGCGCAGCCTCACGGCCGCCGCAATAATCCGTCAGGTCGCGAGGCCGCGCCCGTCCGGCAGCCATCCCGGCCGATCCAGCGCGGACGGTTCATGCCCCTGTCGACCTCGCTTCCTCTCGCCGCCGGCCTCGTTCTGCTGGCCCTCGCAGGCCCGGCCGCCGCGCAGGCGGGCAAGGCCGAGGCGCCGATTCCGGCCGCGACCCTCGCCCTGATGGCGCAGAAGGGCGTGACGGCCGCCTCGCCGGTCCTGTTCCGGGCCTACAAGAAGGAATCGGAGATCGAGGTCTGGAAGAAGGGCGCGGCGGGCTATGTCTACATCAAGACCTTCCCGATCTGCCGCTGGTCCGGCCAGCTCGGGCCGAAGCGCAGGAGCGGCGACCGGCAGACCCCGGAGGGGTTCTACTCGGTGCCCCGGCGCCAGATGAACCCGAACTCACACTACTACCTGTCCTTCGACGTCGGCTATCCCAACGCCTACGACCGGGCCCATGGTGGCACCGGCTCCGCCGTGATGGTGCACGGGATCTGCTCGTCCATGGGCTGCTTCGCCATGACCAACGGGACGGTCGGCGAGATCTACGCCATCGCCCGGGACGCGCTGAACGGCGGGCAGGCGGCCTTCCAGTTCCAGTCCTACCCGTTCCGGATGACGGCCGAGAACATGGCCCGCCACCGGACCGACCCCAACATCGCCTTCTGGCGGGACCTCAAGGCCGGCTCCGACCGGTTCGAGGTCAGCCGGGAGGAGCTGCAGGTCTCGGTGGTCGCCGGCCGCTACGCCTTCGCGCCCGCGCGGGATCCCGCCGTCGAGGCGGCCGTCACCACCCGCCGGGCGGTCGAGGAGGCGCGGATGACCGCGCTCGCCGAGGCGGGCGAGCCCGCCGTCCGCACCACCTATTCCGACGGCGGCCAGAACGCCTTCTGGGCGGCCTACACGGCCCGGGGCGGGGCGGTGGGGGACATCAGCCGGCCGGAAGCCCTGGCCTTCGCCGGCCAGGAGGTGGTGGTCGTTCCGGGCCACCGCGCCCATCGCCCGGTGCCCGACACGGTCTGGGCCGGCTGGGCCGCGCCCGAGTCGGGCCTGTCGCCGCGGCAGATGGCGGGCTTCGTGCCGGTCTACGAGCGCGCGCCCGATCCGTTCGGGGCGCTGGTCGCGCCGCTCCCGACGCGGTACAGCGACGCACTCCCGTCCTGGCTGGCCGCGGGACTCGCCGGATCGGCGGCCGGACGCCCCATTCTTGCCGGGTCGGCGGCCGGTCTCATGGCCGCCGCGGAGCCCCTCTGAGCATGCGAAGGCCCGTCGCGGCGGCCCGTGCGTGTGCGCGGACGCACATCACGGCCGCGTGCGGCACACCAATTCATGATACGGCAGGGGATGAGCGGTACACCTGCTCCGTCGGCCTGCCGTATTCAAAGCTACCTTCCCGGAACGGCGACGGGGTTTCGATCATAAGTGATCGGGACTGACTGTCCGCGGATTCGTGATCGCCATGTCGAACAGTTCCGAGCCGACCATCCTGGCGGCCGACCAGGACCTCGCACTCCGCTTCTGGGGCGTCCGCGGCTCGACGCCCGTCAGCGGCCCGCAATACGCCGAGTTCGGCGGCAGCACGCCCTGCATCGAGGTGCGGTGCGGCCAGCGCATGTTCATCGTCGACGCGGGCTCGGGCATCTACAACCTCGGGCAGGGTCACCGGACCGATCTGCCCCAGGAAGTCGACCTGCTGTTCAGCCATCTGCATCTCGACCACACCGCGGGTCTGCCCTTCTTCAAGCCGGCGGTCCTCGATCCCGACCGGGTCATCAACACCTACTGCGGCAACCTCGGCGGCGAATCGGCCGGGCCGACCCTCGACCGCCTGTTCGCGCCGCCGCTCTTCCCGGTTACGCTCGACAAGCTGTGCTGCACCTTTCACCACCACGGCTTCGAGGCGGGCCAGACCCTGGCTTTCCCGGACGGGACGCGGGTCGCCACGATCATGCTGAACCATCCGCAGGGCTCGGTCGGGTACCGGTTCGAGCACGGCGGCCGGCGCCTGTGCCTGATCAGCGACATCGAGCACAGCGACCCGTGGCCGGATCCGGAGCTCGCCGCCTTCGTCGCCGACGCCGACCTGATGGTCTACGACGGCATGTTCACCGACGGGGAGTATCCGACCTGCCGGGGCTGGGGCCACTCGACCTGGCAGAAGGGCGTGGAGCTCGCCCGGAACGCGGGCGTCAAGGCGCTCGGGATCATCCACCTGCACCCGGCCCATTCCGACACGGCGCTGCGCGACATGGAGGCCGACCTCCAGGCCGAGATGCCGACGGCGTTCATCGCGCGCGAGCGGCAGAGCCTGATCGTGGGCGCGCCGCGGGCGGTGAGCGGCCGGCCGAGCGGACGCCCGGCCGTGGCGCGGGAGATGCGCCGCCGGATCAAGGTTGCCTGAGGCGCGGAGTCAGGCGGAGCGCCGCCTGCGGGTCCGGCTGTACCGGGCCCAGGTGAACAGAACGAACAGCGCGACGCCGATGATCAGGATGCTCCAGCCGTAGTTGCTGACGAGCTGCGCGTCGATCGGGTGGCCGACATACCCGAGCGCCACCAGCAGACCGAACACCGCGATCGCCGCGGAAACGAGCATCCCTACAATCATCGAAGTCCCCGGCGCGTCCCATCCGCGCGATTCGGCAGGGCCGTATGGTGGGGAAGAATGCGCGGCGGCCGCACCCGTTCCAGCGCTGTGACCAGCGTCGCGCCGGCGGCGCTCGGGCCTCCGGCAGCGGTCATCCGCGCCGCGCTGTTCACCGGAATGGCGCGGCGGTGCATTCGGCGGCTCCCATCGCGCCGAAGTTAGGCTAAGTAGGCCGCCTGACGGCGCCCCGGGGCGCGCGCGAGGAGCTCGAGACCACGGCGATGAGCGGCCAAGACAACACGACGGCGTCCGCGACGGCGCACACCAGTCCGCAGACGCGTTCCGTCGCCGCGCCGGGTTCCCTGCGCCCCCAGGACCAGCTCGTGACGATCTACGGCGGTTCCGGCTTCCTGGGCCGGCACGTGGTGCGGGCGCTGGCGAAGCGCGGCTACCGGATCCGCGTCGCGGTGCGCCGGCCGGACCTCGCGCTGTTCCTGCAGCCGCTGGGGAAGGTCAACCAGATCGTCGCCGTCCAGGCGAACCTGCGCTACCCGGATTCGGTCGCCCGGGCCGCCGAGCGGTCGGACGTGCTGATCAACCTCGTCGGCATCCTGCAGGAGACAGGCTCCCAGAGCTTCGCACGGCTGCAGGTCGACGGGGCCGAGGCGATCGCCCGCGCCGCGGCGCGCCAGGGCGCCCGGATGATCCAGGTCTCGGCGATCGGCGCCGATCCGGCCTCGCCGTCGCTCTACGCGCGCACCAAGGCGGAGGGTGAGGCACGGGTCTTCGCCGCCTGCCCGGACGCGGTCGTGTTCCGGCCCTCGCTGATCTTCGGGCCCGGCGACAGCTTCTTCAACCGCTTCGCCGGCCTCGCCCGGGCGCTCCCGGTCCTGCCGCTGGCCGGCGGCCAGTCGCGCTTCCAGCCGGCCTTCGTGGGCGACGTCGCCGAGGCGATCGCCCGCGCGGTCGACGGCACCGTCGCGCCCGGCAAGGTCTACGAACTCGGCGGCCCGGAGGTGGGCACGCTCGAGCACTTCGTGCGCTACATGCTGAAGACGATCCGGCGGAAGCGGGTGGTCGTGGACCTGCCCGTGCCGGCGGCCAAGCTCCAGGCCCGCATGCTGGAGATCGCCGACACCCTGACCTTCGGCCTCCTGCCGGACTCGCTGAAGCTGACCCGCGATCAGGTCACCCTGCTCCAGAACGACAACGTCGTCTCGGAGGCCGCCAAGGCCGAGGGCAGGACCTTCGAGGGGATCGGGATCACGCCGACCGCCGCCGAGGCCGTGGTGCCGGGCTATCTCTGGACCTTCCGCAAGGCCGGCCAGTTCGCCACCGATCGGGACGAGGAGTACCTGTCGGAGGTGCCCGACACGATGGCGTCGCAGCCCCTGGCGGCCGGCTCGCAGCACCGCCCGAAGACCGCCTCCGGCCCGGCGATCGGCGCCGATGCCGGCAGCTCGCCGGGCGCCGGACAGGGCAGCATGGGCGTGCGCTGGGGAACCCGGAACCCGGGCTAGGTGACGGCCCGCGCCCGGATCGCGCCGTGAGCGCGCCCTCTCCCCACGCGGCCGGCGGCCCCGCCGCGCGGCGCATCCTCGTCACCGGGGCGGCGGGCTTCGTGGGCGGCCACGTGCTGCCGCTCCTGGCGGGGTCGACGGCGCGGGCGGGCGACTGCGTGGCCGGGATCGGGCGGGGGCGGTCGCCGCGCCTGCCGGAGGGGGTCACCTACGCGGCGATCGACCTCCTCGACGAGGCCGCGCTCGGCGGCTTCGTGGCGCGGTTCCGGCCGACCGCGATCCTCCACCTGGCGGGCCTCGCCTCGGTGGCGGATTCCGCGAGCGGTCCGGGCCAGACGTGGCGGGTCAACGTCAACGGCCTGATGAACCTCGTGGCCGCGGTGGAGGCGGTGCCGGGCTGCACCTTCTTCTTCGTCAGCTCCGGCGAAGTCTACGGCAGCGCCTTCCTGGCGGGCCACGCCCTGAGCGAGGCGGTCGAGCCGCTGCCGCGCAACACCTACGCGCGGTCGAAATGGGTGGGCGAGCAGCTGCTCCGCGACCTGCTGCCCCGGATCGGCGTGAAGCTCGTCGTGCTGCGGCCGTTCAACCATATCGGCCCCGGCCAGGACGAGCGCTTCGTCGTGGCCTCCTTCGCGGGCCAGATCGCCCGGATCGAGGCCGGCCTCGTGCCGCCGTGCCTGGAGGTCGGCAATCTCTCCTCCTACCGCGACTTCCTCGACGTCGCCGACGTGGCGAACGCCTATGCCGACCTGATCGGCCGGGCGGACTCCCTGGCGGACGGGAGCGTCTTCAATATCAGCTCGGGCCAGCCGCGGACGATCGCCAGCGTCCTCGAGGATCTGCGCGCCCGCGCCCGGGTCCCGTTCGAGATCCGCGTCGCCCCGGAGCGGGTGCGGCCGACCGAGATTCCCCTGGCCGCGGGCGATGCCGGCCGCCTCCACGCCGCCACCGGCTGGCAGCCGCGGGTCTCGTGGGACGCGGCCCTGACCCGGGTTCTGGACGACGCGCGGGCGCGCTTGGCGGACGCGCAGGGGTCCAGTTGAGGCGGGAGGTCTCGCACCGAAGCGGCGCTCACCGCTCCGCGACGGCGATCAGCGCGGTGGAGGGGATCGGCAGGACGGGCCGGCCGCCCGCCACGCGCCGCGCCTCCGCGGTCACCGCGGCCCGGTCGTCCGCACTCAGGTCCACCCAGTCCGGCGACAGGCCGAACACCGTGTCGGGGTCGTCCAGCAGGGCGACGTCGAGGGCGTAGTCGAAGGTCACGCGTTCGATCCGGGGCGGTCCATATCCGGCCGCGACCATCTCCCGGGTGAACCCGGCCGGATCGCCGAGCACCCGCACCCCTTCGGGCATCGCCCGGCTCTCGCGCTCGGGGAACAGCCGGCGGCGGATCTCGCCGAGCAGCAGGAACGTCGCCGCGCCCTGATCCTGCCACGTCGCGACGATGCCCCAGCCCCCGGGCCGCGTCACGCGCGCCATCTCGGCGAGCCCCTTCCGCCAGTCGGGGAACATGATCACCCCGAAGATCGAGAACACCGCGTCGAAGCCGCCGTCGGGGAGGGCGAGCGCCTGGCCGTCCATGACCCGCGCCTCGACATTGGCCGAGCCCGCCCCGGCGACGCGCGCGACCATGCCCGGCGAGAAGTCGACCGCCAGGACCTGCGCCCCCGTCCGCGCCGCGGCCAGCGCGAGGGCGCCGGTGCCGGCCGCGACGTCGAGGACGCGGCTGCTTTCGGTCAGCGGCACTCGCGCGAGCGCCGCCTCGGCGAAGCGCGCCGTGAACGGGTGGGCGGTCGTCGCGTAGTGCTCGGCGACCTTGTCCCACCGATCCGGGTTCTCGAACTCGCGCATCGCCACAACCCTCGCCATCACGCAACTTGATAAGTATCGTGATGGCGAGCGGTTGCCAATCCCGAGTTCGGTGTGGTGGATCGACGGGTGCGCACCGACAGCCGCCTCTCCCGAACGCTCCATGTGCTGCTTCACATGGCGCGCCACGACGGACCGATGACGTCCGAGGCGATCGGGCGAATGCTCGGGACGAACCCCGTGGTCGTCCGCCGCACGATGGCCGGGCTCCGGAACGCGGGCTACGTGAAATCGGAGAAGGGGCACGGCGGTGGATGGACCATCGCGGCGGACCTGAGCGCGGTCTCGCTGCTCGACGTCCACCGCGCGGTCGGCAGTCCGCGCATCTTCGCGATCGGCAGCGATCGCGCGAACCCGGCCTGCGCCGTCGAGAAGGTCGTCAACGAGGCGGTCGAGGACACGCTGCGCGAGGCCGAGGCCCTCCTGGTCGCGCGGCTCGGTTCCGTCAGCCTCGCCGAGCTCGCGCGGAGCTTCGACGCCCGGTGTCGGCCCGGGGGGCCGTTGGACGCCTCGAGCTGCGCGTGACGCCGGGCGCGACGCCGGGCCCGGCGTCGCGCCCGATAGGCAGCCTCATGAAACTGCTTCGTCGACGCTATGCCCCGACTCTCCGGCCGCTCATCCATGATCCGTGCCCACTGGTCGGCGCCCGGACGATGCCCGAGGCACGCCGCGCGACCGGGATCGCGGTCCGGATCGGGGACCGGATCGCGCCGGGCGGTTGCCGCGCCGACGGCCAGACGCCATGCTCCGCGTCGACGCGGACCAGCACGAGATGATCGGCCATGGGCCTTCTGGACGGATTGCTCGGACACGGCTCGGCCGTCGACGCGGCCTCCCTGGAGCGCCGGCTCGCCGGCATCCTGATCGAGGGCGAGACGGCGCGGCTCGCCTTCAAGATCATCCGGGACGTGTTCGTGTTCACCGAGCGCCGCGTCATCCTGATCGACGTCCACGGCGTGACCGGCAGCAAGGTCGAGTTCCTGTCGGTGCCGTACCGCGCGATCGTGCGCTTCTCGGTCGAGACCGCCGGCACGTTCGACCTCGACGCCGAGTTGAAGATCTGGGTCTCGGGGGCGGCGGAGCCGATCCAGCGGACCTTGAAGAAGGGCGCGGATGTCCGGGGTATCCAGCGGGCGCTCGCCGAGGGCGTGCTGCGCTAGCCCGGCACACGGCACGCGCCGGCAGGCGACGGCCCGCCTACCGGACCACGCCCCTGGCCCGCAGCGCGTCGCGCGCGTCCTCTGGATACTCCAGCTGCTCCGCCAGGATCTCGGCGCTCGAATCCCCAAGGCCCGGCGGCATCCGCCGCACCGGCAGCCGGCGCCCGTCGAGCCGGTAGGGCGGGGCGATGACGTGGGCGTTCTCCGACGCCGCGACCACCAGCCCGGCCTCCCGGGCGCGGTCGCAGGTGAGCGCCTCGCGCAGGCCCATCACCTCGCCGCAGGGGATACCCGCGGCCCTGAGCCGCGCGATCAGCGGCGCGCGCTCCCACTTGGCGAGCTCGGCCTCCAGCACCGGGATGAAGGCGGCGCGGTTGCGCGACCGGTCGAGATTGGTGGCGAAGCGCGGGTCGGCGACCCAGTCCGGGCGCTCCAGCACCTGCTCGCAGAAGCGGCGGTACTGCCCGTTGTTGCCGACCGTGATCACCACCGGCCCGTCGCCGGCCTCGAACACCCCGTAGGGTACGATCGACGGGTGGGCGTTGCCGTAGCGGGGCGGATCGATCCCCCGGGCGAGCGCCTCGAGGCCGTAATAGGAGGTCAGCGCCACGCCGCAGTCGAACAGGGCGAGGTCGACGGTCCGGCCGCGCCCGGTCCGCTCCCGCTGGTACAGGGCCGCCAGCACGGCCTGGGCGGCGAACTGGCCGGTGAACAGGTCGACCGCCGCGACCCCGAACTTGAGCGGCGGTCCCCCGGCCTCGCCGTTGAGCGCCATCACGCCGGATTCGCCCTGGACCACGAGGTCGTAGCCGGGCCGGCCGGCCTCCGAGCCGTCGGAGCTGTAGCCGGCGATCGAGCAGTAGATCAGGCCGGGATTCTCCGCCGCGAGCGCCGCGTAGCCGAGGCCGAGCTTCTCGGCCCCGCCGGTCTTGAAGTTCTGGACCAGCACGTCGCTGTCGCGGGCCAGAGCCTTCACGATCGCCAGGCCGTCCGGCGTGGCGAGGTCGACGCCGATCGAGCGCTTGTTGCGGTTCACGCTGTCGAAATACGAGGTGTTACCGGGGCTCGTCGGCACGCCCCAGTCGCGGGTGTCGTCGCCGCGCTCCGGGTGCTCGACCTTGATCACGTCGGCGCCGAGATCGCCCAGCACCTGCGCGCACCAGGGTCCGGCCAGGACCCGGGACAGGTCGAGGACGCGGATTCCGGCGAGCGGCAGGTCGGCAACGGCATCCATCGCGAAAGTCCTCAGGCTCCCATGACGCCGTCGAGACTGCGCACGGCGTCGATCAGTTTCGGGCGCGCCACCTCCAGGAGGAAGCGCGCGTCGGTGATGACGGTGGGGGCACCGCAATTGACCGCCATGGGCGGCAGGCCGCCGCCGGGATGGAACCCCACCGCGATGGCGCAGACCGTCTCCTGCCACTCGCCGAACGAGGTGCAGCAGCCGAGGTCCCGGTGCTCCTCCACCGCCCGGTCGAGGCCGGCGCGCAGCGCCGGCCAGGCCACGGGATCGAGCGCCTTCAGGTCCTCGTAGATGCCCGCGCGCTCCCGGTCCGGGCAGACCGCCACGTAGGCGCGGCCCATGGCGCTGCGGGCGAGCGAGATGCGCGAGCCGGTGTCAAGGTTGAGCGAGATCGCCGCTGGGCCGCGCTGGCACTCGACGTAGCGCATGCTGAGCCGGTCGCGCACCCCGAGCCCCACCGAGGCGTTGGCCGCCTCCGCGACCGCGCGCAGCACCGGCCGGGCGATGGCGCGGACGTCGAGACCGCCCAGGGCGGCCGAGCTCAGCGCGATGGTGGCGGTGCCGAGGCGGTACCGGCCGAGCTCGGGCATGTGCTGCAGGTAGCCGAGCTTGGTCAGCGTGTAGGTCAGCCGCGACACGGTGGAGCGCGGCAGCCCGCAGGCCTCCGCGATGTCGTGGTTGGCGAGGCTCGTGCGCCCCGGGCCGAAGCAGGCGAGCACCGACAGTCCCCGGGCGAGCGCCGTAACGAAGTGCCGGTCCTCCTTCGCGCCGGACCCGCCTGCGTCGGACCCGCCAGCGTCGGGCTCGGCGCCGTCGGATCCGGTGCGCAGGCCCGCATCCGCCTCCATCGGCCCGCTCATCGGCGCAGGAACGCCGCGAAGGCCGCCTGCGCCGCCGGACCGCGGCGGAGGGCGTGGAAGACCTCCGCCTCCGCGTCGAGGGCGCGGGCGACGCTGTCGTCGTGGCCGCGGCGCAGGGCCTGCTTGGTGGCGGCGATCGAGACCCGGGGCAGGGCGGCGAGCGCGCGCGCCTTGGTCAGAGCGGTCTCCAGGGCCGTCCCGGCCGGGACGGCGGCGTTGATCAGGCCGGCCGCGGCGGCGTCCGCGGCCGTGAAGGGCTCGCCGAGCATCAGCAGCTCGGCGGCGCGCTTCGATCCCGCCACCAGGGGCAGCAGGTAACTCGACCCGCCCTCCGGACTGAGGCCCAGGGCCGTGAACGGCAGGCGGAACCGCGCCCCGTCCCCCGCGTAGGCGAGGTCGCAGTGGAGCAGCAGCGTCGTGCCGATGCCGACCGCGTGGCCCTCCACGGCGGCCACGACCGGGAGCGGGCAGGCGCGCAGGGCCTTGAGGAAGGTCAGGCCGGGGCTGGCGCCCGCGGTCTCGACGTCCTGGAAATCCTTGAGATCGTTGCCGGCGGTGAAGCAGCCGCCCGCGCCGGTGAAGACGAGGGCGCGCACCTCCGCGTCCCTTCCCGCCGTGTCCAGGGCGTCGGTCAGGCCCGCGTAGGTCGCCCGGTCGAGGGCGTTGCGCCGCTCCGGCCGGTCGATCGTGACGAGCCGGATCCCGGGCTCCGGATCGGCGACGCGGACGCTCACGGGGCGACCCCGCCGGCGCGGTCCGCCGCGTAGTCCGCCGCGCTGCCGGCCGTCCGCGCCCGCGCCGCCGCGTATTCCCGGGCGAGGCGGGCGACGAGGTCGGCGGTCGCCGGCGCGTCCGCGATGGTGCCGACGCCCTGGCCGGCGCCCCAGACGTCCCGCCACGCCTTCACGCTGCCGCTGCCGAAATTCATCGCGGTCTTGTCGCGCGCCGGCAGCGCCTCGGGATCGAGCCCGGCGGCGCGGATGCTCGGCGTGAGGTAGTTGCCCGGCACGCCCGTGAAGTAGGGGGTGTAGAGGATGTCGGCGGCCGCGCTGCCGGCGATCATGTCCTTGTAGGCCACCGCCGCGTTCGCCTCCCGGGTGGCGATGAAGCGGGTGCCCATGTAGGCGAGGTCGGCGCCCATGGCCTGGGCCGCCAGGATCGCCGAGCCCGAGGTGATCGCCCCCGACAGGATCAGCGGACCGTCGTAGAACCGCCGGATCTCGCCGACGAGGGCGAAGGGGCTCAGCGTGCCGGCGTGGCCCCCGGCCCCGGCGCAGACCAGGATCAGCCCGTCGACGCCGGCCTCCAGGGCCTTCTCGGCGTGGCGCACGGTGGTGATGTCGTGGAACACCACCCCGCCATAGGCGTGCACCGGGCGGATCACGGCGTCCGGCGCCCGCAGCGACGTGATGATGATCGGCACCCGGTGCCGGACGCAGGCCTCGACATCCTGGGCCAGCCGGTCGTTGGAGGCGTGGACGATCTGGTTCACCGCGAACGGCGCGATCCGCCGCGACGGGTCCGCGGCGCGGGCCTGCGCGAGCGTCTGCGTGATCCGCGAGAGCCACTCGTCGAGGAGCTCGGCCGGTCGGGCGTTCAGCGCGGGGAAGGAACCGACCACGCCGGACAGGCACTGGGCGATGACCAGCTCCGGGCCGGACACGATGAACATCGGGGCGCAGATCACCGGCAGGGCGAGCCGGCCGCGCAGGATCTCGGGCAGGCGCCCGCCCGGGTCTCGCTCGGGACCGTCGCTCACCGCCCGCTCCCGGCCGCCAGAACCGGCGCCGGACAGGCGCCCCCGGGCCGCTCGTCCCGATCCTTGCCGCGCACCGCGATCCTCCCCCTGCCTCCCGGCAGCCCGGCTTTCGCGCGCCGGGCGGCGTCCGCAACCGAGTCTCGTCCAGGGCCGTTGTGATGCCACGGCCCCGGGCCCTGGGTCAAACGGCCGAGCCGCGGAGTTTCTGCACTGCGGAACGGTCGGCGACCCGGAGAGAACCTGTGCCGCCCGTCCTTGACGCTCGCGATCACTCGGACCAACATCCCGCCGAATTGCGAACGTTCATTCTGCATTGCAGAACATCAGGGAGCATCGGGTGGTTCGTCAGGAGGTCGATGGCGGGGTGGCGGTGCTCACGCTCGCCAACCCGCCGGTCAACGCGCTGGGCGCCGCGCTGCGGGCGGCCCTCGACGAGGCCCTGACGCAGGTCATCGCGGACGTGTCGGTCCGCGCCGTCGTGCTGGCCGCCGAGGGCAAGGTGTTCGTCGGCGGCGCCGACATCGGCGAGTTCGGCAAGCCGCAGCGCCCGCCGAGCCTTCCCGACATCCTGGACCGGCTCGATGCCAGCCCGAAGCCCGTGGTGGCGGCGATCGGCGGCGCGGCCCTCGGCGGCGGCCTGGAGCTGGCGATGGCCTGCCACGGCCGCGTCGCGGCCCCGTCGGCCAGGATCGGCCTGCCGGAGATCAAGCTCGGGATCATCCCGGGCGCCGGGGGCACGCAGCGCCTGCCGCGCCTGATCGGGCCCGACGCCGCCTTCCCGATGATGCTCACCGGCGAGCCGGTTTCCGCCGAGAAGGCGGCGGCGCTCGGCATCGTCGATGCCGTGGTGCTGGGCGACCTCGTGGCGGAGGCCCGGTCCCGCGCCCTGGAACTCGCCGATGCGGGGACGCTGCCGCGGGTGCGCGACCGCTCCGACAAGCTCACGCCCGAGGCCCGGGAGCGGTTCGAGGCGCAGGCCACCGAGGCGGTGAAGCGCGATCCCGACGCCACCAACGTCCACGCCCTGGCGCGGGCGGTGCGCGCCGGCCTGGAGCAGGACTTCGATGCCGCGGTAGCGGTGGAGCGGGCCGAGTTCCGCGCCCTGGTGGAGGATCCGCGCTCGAAGGCCCTGCGCTACGCCTTCTTCGCCGAGCGCGAGGCCGCCCGGGTGCCCGGCCTGCCGAAGGACACGCCGCGCCGCCCCATCCGCACGGCCGCCGTGATCGGCGCCGGCACGATGGGTGGCGGTATCGCCATGTGCTTCGCCAATGCCGGCATCCCGGTGACGGTGATCGAGACTGAGGAGGGCGCCCTGACGCGCGGCCTCGACCGGGTGAAGGCGCTCTACGCCGGCTCGGCGAAGCGGGGCTCGATCACCGAGGCCCAGCGCGAGGAGCGGGTCGGCCGGATCACGGGCGCGATCGGTCTGGAGCACGCCAGGGAGGCCGACATCGTCGTCGAGGCGGCCTTCGAAGATATGGGCGTCAAGCGCGGGATCTTTTCCGAACTCGATCATATCGCCAAGCCCGGCGCGATCCTGGCCACCAACACCTCGTATCTCGACGTGAACGCCATCGCGGCGGTCACGAACCGGCCGCAGGACGTGCTCGGCCTGCACTTCTTCAGCCCGGCCAACGTCATGCGCCTCGTCGAGGTGGTCCGGGCCGAGAAGACCGCGCCGGAGGTGCTCGCCACCGCCCTCGACCTGGGCAAGCGCCTCAACAAGCTTCCGGTCGCGGTGGGGGTCTGCTTCGGCTTCGTGGGCAACCGCATGCTGGAGCGTCGCAGCCGGGCCGGCGAGCGCCTGCTGCTCGAGGGCGCGCTGCCCCACGAGGTCGACGCGGCGGTCACCGGCTTCGGCTTCCGGATGGGGCCCTTCGCCATGGGCGACCTCGCGGGGCTCGATATCGGCTGGCGCTCGCGCAAGGATTTCGGCGGGCGGGCCCCCGTCGCCGACTCGCTCGCCGAGCAGGGCCGGTTCGGCCAGAAGACCGGCCGCGGCTTCTACCTGTACCCGGACGGTGCCCGCACCGGCACGCGCGATCCCGAGGTCGAGGCGCTGATCGCGCGGGTCGCCGCCGAGCACGGCGTTGCTCGCCGCAGCTTCACGGCCGACGCGATCGTCGCGCGGCTGATGTACCCGATGGTCAACGAGGGCGCGCGGATCCTGGAGGAGGGCATCGCGGCCCGGCCCGGCGACATCGATACGATCTGGATCAACGGCTACAACTGGCCGGCCTGGCGCGGCGGCCCGATGCACTGGGCCGACACGGTGGGTCTCAAGACGATCGCCGAGGCGCTGACCCGCTTCGCGTCCGAGACCGGCGACGACAGCCAGGAGCCGGCGCCGCTCCTGAAGCGCCTCGCCGCCGAGGGCGGCAGCTTCGCCGATCTGAAGAACGCCTGAGCGGGAGGGAGATCATGACCGACGCGGTGATCGTCGCGACCGCCCGCACGCCCATCGGCAAGGCCCATCGCGGCGCCCTGAACCTCACCCGCGGCGCCGACCTCGCCGCCCACGCGATCCGCGGCGCCCTGGACCGGGCGCGCCTGGAGCCCGAGGCGGTCGAGGAGGTGGTCCTCGGCTGCGGCTATCCGGAGAACGCCACGGGCGGCAACGTCGCCCGCCACGCGGCCCTGGTCGCGGGGATCCCGGTCGAGTCGGCCGGCGTCACCGTCTCGCGCTTCTGCGCCTCGGGGCTGGAGGCGATCGCCAGCGCGGCCCGGCGGATCGTCCTCGACGGCGTGCCGGTGGCGGTGGCCGGCGGCGTTGAGTCGATCAGCCTCGTCCAGCCGAAGGTCCAGCGGGAGTTGACCCGCAACGCGTGGCTGGAGGCCCACCTGCCGGCGATCTACATGCCGATGATCGAGACCGCCGACATCGTGGCGGAACGCTACGGCATCTCCCGGGAGGCGCAGGACCGATTCGCACTGGAGAGCCAGCGCCGCACGGCCGAGGCCCAGGCGCGCGGCCTCTTCGACGACGAGATCGTCCCGATGAGCGCCGTGATGGCGGTGACCGACAAGGCCACCGGCGAGACCCGGGAGGTCGAGACCCGGCTCGCCAAGGACGAGGGTAACCGGCCGGACACCACCCTCGAAGGGCTCGCGAAGCTCAAACCCGTGCGCGGGGAGGGGGCCTTCATCACGGCGGGCAATGCCAGCCAGCTCTCGGACGGAGCCTCGGCCAGCGTGCTGATGTCGGCCGACGAGGCGGCGCGGCGGGGCCTGACGCCGCTCGGCACCTTCCGGGGCTTCGCCTCGGCGGGCTGCGGCCCGGACGAGATGGGCATCGGCCCGGTCTTCGCGGTGCCGCGGCTCCTGGAGCGGCAGGGCCTGCGCGTCTCCGACATCGACCTGTGGGAGCTGAACGAGGCCTTCGCGTCCCAGTCGGTCTACTGCCGCGACAGGCTCGGGATCGACCCTTCGAGGGTCAACGTCAACGGCGGCGCCATCGCGGTCGGCCACCCGTTCGGCATGTCGGGGGCCCGACTCGTGGGCCACGCGCTGCTGGAGGGCCGCCGCCGCGGCGCGCGCTACGCCGTGGTGACCATGTGCGTCGCCGGCGGCCAGGGCTGCGCCGGCCTGTTCGAGATCGGAGGCTGACGATGGATCTCCGCTTCACGTCCGAAGAGATCGCGTTCCGCGACGAGGTCCGCACCTTCTGCCGGACGGAGATCCCCGCCGAGATCCGCAGGAAGGTCTCGGAGGGGCGCAGCCTCACCAAGGACGATTACGTCACGAGCCAGCGGATCCTCAACGCCAAGGGCTGGGCGGTGCCGCACTGGCCGCAGGAATGGGGCGGCCGGGATTGGACCCCGATCCAGCGCTACATCTACACCGAGGAGCTGTTCCAGGCGGCCGTGCCGCTGCCGCAGCAGTTCAACTGCTACATGTTCGGCCCGGTGCTGGCGACCTTCGGCCGGCAGGACCAGAAGGAACGCTTCCTGCCGCGCGCCGCCAATCTCGACGATTGGTGGTGCCAGGGCTTCTCGGAGCCCGGCGCCGGCTCGGACCTCGCCTCGCTCAAGACCAAGGCGGTGCGCGACGGCGACCACTACGTCGTGGACGGCCAGAAGACCTGGACGACGCTCGGCCAGCACGCCGACTGGATCTTCTGCCTGGTGCGCACCGACTTCGAGGCCAAGAAGCAGCGCGGCATCTCCTTCCTTCTCATCGACATGACGACGCCCGGGATCACCGTGCGGCCGATCCTGACGTTGGAGGGCCGGCACGAGGTCAACGAGGTCTTCTTCGACGCCGTGCGCGTGCCCGTCGAGAACCTCGTGGGCGAGGAGAACCGGGGCTGGGACTACGCGAAATTCCTGCTCGCCAACGAGCGCACCGGCATCGCCCGGATCGGGCTCACCAAGGAGCGGATCGCCCGGATCAAGCGGCTGGCCCGCGAGATGCCGGCCGGGTCCGGGACGATGTGGGACGATCCCGCCTTCCGCGGTCGCGTCGCGGAGGTCGAGGTCGAGCTGAAGGCCCTGGAGATCACCCAGATGCGGGTGGCGGCCAAGCAGGGCCGGGCGGATTCGGTGGAGCCGGACCCCGCCTCGTCGCTCCTCAAGATCCGCGGCTCGCAGCTCCAGCAGGCGGCGACCGAGCTGCTCGTCGAGCTCGCCGGGCCCTTCGCCCTCGCGGCGCCCGCGCGCGGGGCAGGGGCCAACAACCTGCCCGGCGGCTTCGACTGGGTCGACGCCGCCGCGCCGAGCTACTTCAACAACCGCAAGGTCTCGATCTACGGCGGCTCGAACGAGATCCAGCACAACGTCATCGCCAAGGGCATTCTGGGTTTGTGAGTCAGCGCCTCGTTCCAACCTCTCCCTCGTCCTGCGGGGCTGCGCGGCAGCCTCGCGAGAGGGCTCCAGGGATCGCGGCGACTCCCGGAGGCCTCCTTCGAGGCCTTCGCTGCGCTCCGGCACCTCAGGATGAGGGGATCTGGTGGGACGGACCAGTGCCGGGCGCCCCCGACGATATCCGCGAGGGAACACCATGGATTTCGACCTGAACGAGGACCAGTCGCTCCTGCGCGACAGCGTCGAGCGGCTCGCCGCCGACCTCTACCCCTCGCTGGAGAGCCGGCAGGCGCGGCTCAAGGCGCCCCTCGGCTTCCCCGAGGAGGGCTGGACGGCCTTCGCCGAGCTCGGCGTCGCCGGCCTGCCCTTCTCCGAGGAGGAGGGCGGCCTCGGCGGCGGCCCGGTCGAGACCATGCTGGTCATGGAGGCGGTCGGCCGCAACCTCGTGGTCGAACCCCTGCTCGCGAGCCTCGTGCTGGGCTCGACGGCCCTCCGGCTCGGCGGCAGCGCCGCGCAGAAGGCGCGCCTCGTCCCAGGACTCGTCGCCGGCGACCTGCGCCTGACCCTCGCCCACACCGAGCGCCAGTCCCGCTACGACATCGCCGACGTGGCCACCGCGGCCCGGCGCAGCGGCGACGGGTTCGTGCTGAGCGGGGCCAAGAGCGTCGTGCCCAACGCCGACGCGGCCGGCCTGATGGTGGTCTCCGCCCGCGTCTCGGGCGAGCGGCGCGATCCCCGCGGACTCGGCCTGTTCCTGGTCCCGACGGACGCCGCCGGCGTCGCCGTCGAGGCCTATCCGACCCAGGACGGCGGCCGGGCCGCGGAGGTGTCCTTCTCGGAAGTGCAGGTCCCCGCCGACGCGGCGCTCGGCGATCCGGAGGACGGCCTGCCGCTCCTGGAGCGGGTGGTGGAGCACGGCATCGCGGCGCTCGCCGCCGAGGCGGTCGGCTCCATGGACGCGCTCCACAAGCTCACGGTCGAGTACCTCAAGACCCGCAAGCAGTTCGGCGTCAGCGTCGGCTCGTTCCAGGCCCTGCAGCACCGGGCCGTGGACATGCTGATCCAGCTGGAACAGGCGCGCTCGATGGCGCTCTACGCCGCCATGATGGTGGACACGCCGGACGCGCGGGCGCGGGCCGCGGCCCTGTCGGCCGTAAAGGTGCAGATCAACAAGGCCTGCCGCTACGTCGGCCAGGAGGCGGTCCAGCTCCACGGCGGCATCGGCATGACGCTCGAGTATGTCGGCGCCCACCACTTCAAGCGGCTCGCCATGATCGAGTACCAGCTCGGCGACACCGCCCACCACCTGCGCCGGATCACGCAGGACGAGAACGGGCTGCTGGCGGCCTGAGGACCGCGACGCGGCCTCGACGAAGGAGACTTCCGGCGCCCCGGGACGAGGGCGCCGGGATGACCGGGATCAGTTGAACAGCGAGCCGACCCCGCCCTGCACGCGGCCGAGGCCGGCCCGCGCGACGGTGTTGTTGGGGTCGATCGTCGAGGCGCGCTGGTAGTTCTCCATCGCCTCCTTGCGCTGGCCCTGCTTCTCGTAGGCGAGGCCCCGATAGGCCCAGGACGTGGCGTCCTTGGCGTTCACGTTCAGCGCGGCATTGTAGTCTTCGATCGCCTTCGCGTACTGGTTGGTCGCGATCAGGCTCTGGCCGCGGGCCGCGTAGGGCGCGGCCACGAACGGGTCGCGGTCGATGGCGGCGTCGAAATCGGCGATCGCCTGGGTGTCCTGGCCCTGCTTCTGCTTCACGAGGCCGCGGGCGTGATAGGCCTGCGCGGATTCGGGGCTCAGGCGGATCGCGACGTTGAGGTCGTTCAGAGCCTGGTCGAGGTTGCCCTGGGCGCGCTCGACGTTGGCGCGGCCGATATAGGCCGGCCCGTAATTCGGATCGATCCCGATCGCCTTGGAGAAGTCCTGCAGTGCCGGGCCGTCGCGGCCGATCTGGCGGTTCGCGAGGGCGCGGTTGTTGTAGGCGGAGGCGGAGTTCGGATCGAGCTGGATCGCCTTGGTGAAGTCGGCGATGGCGTCGTTGAACTGGCCGGCGCGGGCGTAGGCGGCGCCGCGGGTGTTGTAGGCCGCCGCGTCGTTCGGGTTGCGCTGCACCACCTCGGTCAGGGACGCGATGTTGACGTTCGTGGCGCCGGTCGTGTCCTTCTCCAAGACCGCGTATTGCCGCGGGCCGGCCGCGCTGCCGACGGTCTCGCAGCCCGCGAGGCCGGCGGCCGAGACCAAGGCCGCGCCGATCAGTGCCGTCTTCCGTCCCAGCCGGATGCGTACGTTCATCGCCCCACTCTCCCCGAGGCGTCGCCCGCTCCGCGCGTGCCCGCCCCGCCCCTCACAGTCCAAGAGCCCGCGCCCTGCGCCGGGCACACCCGAAGTCGGGGCACCGTCGCGCATCACGGTGAAGGCCGGCTTAAGAAGCGCCGCGTCGTGCCCCGGCCCCCGCCCGGTCCCGGCGGGACCGAGGCAGTGCGGGCGGACGCGATCGACAGCATTCGGAACCGACCACGGTTCCGTGGAAGCGGCGGGATGTGGCGAAGGTATGGCTCGACCGTCGCGCGGGGCCGCGGACGGCCCTCCGGCGGTCATGCGGCGGCGCTTGTGTGCCTTCGAAGCCTCAGGAACCGGTCGGGCCGGCCCCGAGGCGGGTGACGTGACCCATCTTGCGGCCGGGGCGCGCTTCGCCCTTGCCGTAGAGGTGCAGGTGGGCGCCGGGCTCGGCCAGCAGGGCGTGCCAGTCGTCGGCCTGGGCGCCGATCAGGTTGCGCATCTCGACGGGGAGGCCGCCGACCCGGCCCGGATCGCCCAGCGGCCAGCCGCAGACGGCCCGGACGTGCTGGGCGAACTGCGAGGTCAGCGCCCCCTCGCTGGTCCAGTGGCCGGAATTGTGGACCCGGGGCGCGATCTCGTTGACCACGAGCCGCTCAGCCCCGTCCTCGCGGACGAGGAACATCTCGACGGCCAGCACGCCGACGTAGTCGAGGGCGTCGGCGATCCGCCGGGCGATCTCGACGGCGGCGCGGCCCGTCTCGGCGGACACGCCGGGCGCCGGCACCCGGGTCAGCGCCAGGATGTGGTCGCGGTGTTCGTTCTCGCAGAGGTCGTAGGCCGCGAAGCTGCCGTCGCGCCCGCGCGCGCCGACCACCGAGACCTCGCGCTCGAACGGCACGAAGCCCTCCAGGATCAGCGGCGCGCCGCCGAACTCGGCGAACAGGGCGTTGCGGTCGCCCTCGGCCCGCTCGCGGAGCATGCGCTGCCCCTTGCCGTCGTAGCCGAAGCGGCGGGTCTTGAGCACGGCCGGCAGGCCGATCACCTCGATCGCCCGGTCGAGGTCGTCGGGGGTGTCCACCGCCCGGAACGGCGCCGTCGGGATGCCCAGGCCGTTGATGAACTCCTTCTCGGAGAGGCGGTCCTGCGTGGTCGAGAGCGCCCGCGCGTTCGGGTGCAGGGCGGCGTGCCGGGCCAGCACGTCGGCGGTGGCGTGCGGGATGTTCTCGAACTCGTAGGTCACGACGTCGACGCTGCGGGCGAAATCCGCCAGCGCCGCGGCGTCGTCGTAGGCCGCGCAGGTGGTCCGGGCGGCCACGTCGAAGGCGGGGCTGTCCGCGTCGGGCGCGTAGACATGCGCCTTGAGGCCGTAATCGGCCGCCGCGAGCGCGATCATGCGCCCGAGCTGGCCCCCGCCGACGATGCCGAGGGTGAAGCCGGGGCCGAGGATCTTGTCCGTCACGCGTTCTCTTCCGTCACCGGCCGTTCGGCCACCGAGGCGCTCTGGGCCGCGCGCCACGCCTCCAGGCGCTCCGCCAAGCCCGGGTCGGTCAGCGCCAGGACCGCCGCGGCGAGCAGGGCCGCGTTGACGGCCCCAGCCCGGCCGATCGCCAGGGTCCCCACCGGGATGCCGGCCGGCATCTGGACGATGGAGAGCAGGCTGTCCTGGCCAGACAGGGCCTTCGATTCGACCGGCACGCCGAAGACCGGCAGGCGGGTCATCGCGGCCGCCATGCCGGGCAGGTGCGCGGCGCCGCCCGCGCCCGCGATCACGACCTTGAGACCGGCCGCGACCGCGCCCTTGGCAAAGGCCACGAGCCGGTCCGGCGTGCGGTGGGCCGACACGATGCGCGCGTCGTACGGCACGCCGAGCGCGTCGAGCGTCTCGGCGGCATGACGCATGGTCGCCCAGTCGGACTGGCTGCCCATGATGATCGCGACCGGAGGAGGCGACGCCATCGTTGATCCCGGCAAAAGAGGGCGCTTACAGGCGGTGCGGGCCGGCGGCAAGGCGGGGCCCGAGGGCGTCCACCGGCATCAGGCGATGATGTCCGGCGTGAGCGCGTCCTCGATGTGGAAGATGCGGTCGCGCAGCGTGAGCTTGCGCTTCTTCAGGCGCTGGATCTGGAGCTGGTCCCCGGCGACGCTGCGCTCCAGCGCCTCGATGGCGCTGTCCAGATCCCGGTGCTCCTCGCGCAGCCGCGCCAGCTCGCCCAGGAGATCCGACTGCGCACCCTCACCCGCCTCGTCCGCCATCGTCACCTGAGAACCCGAAGACCGTTCGTCGCCCGAGAGCATGCGTCACGCTCCGGCGCCGGACAAGGCGGCGCGGTAAGCAATCATCAGACTTAGCAGCAGAAAACGCTTCGACAGGTCCGACATCCTGTGCCAATCTCGGTGTGTCGAAACGATGACAGGAGATTCGACTCATGTCGCTGCAGACGCATCTGAACCAACTCGCCCGGAAGCACGAAGCCCTCGAGCGCGAGATTCAGGAAGCGATCCACAGACCTTCGGCGAACGACCTCCACATTGCCGAGCTGAAGCGACGGAAACTCCTCCTCAAGGACGAGATCAACAAGCTCCAGGCGGGCAACGACACGTTGCACTGACGCCTGACACGTCCGATCCGATAGCGAATCCGAGCTGACGACCGCCGCACCGGGCGCCCCGGTGCGGCGGTTTTCTCATGGCGGGCCTCGCGCCGCAGCCGGGCGCGGCCTTCTCGCCCGGGACCACTCCCGCGCGCCCGAGAATGGGCTACTCTGCGGGCCGCCGCCGGAGAGCGGCCCGTGAGGAAACGCCGAACCGATGACGAGAGCCAGCCTGCCGGGCCGCTACCCGGAGATCTACGAATCGGCCCGCCGCGACCCCGAGGCGTTCTGGCTCGGCGCCGCGCGGGCCCTCGACTGGGCGCGGTCGCCGGAACGGGCCTTCGCGCCGGATTCCGGCCCCTACGGCCGATGGTTCCCGGACGGCACCCTGAACGCCTGCCACAACGCGGTGGACCGTCACGCCGACGGCGCCCGGGTGGATCAGGTGGCGATCCGCTACGACTCGCCCGTCACCGGGACCAAGCGCAGCATCACCTACCGGGTCCTGCGCGACGAGGTGGCGGTGCTGGCCGCCGTGCTCGCCGATCTCGGCGTCGGCAAGGGCGACCGGGTGATCCTGTACATGCCGATGGTGCCCGAGGCCCTGTTCGGCATGCTGGCCTGCGCGCGGCTCGGCGCGGTCCACTCGGTGGTGTTCGGCGGCTTCGCCGCCAAGGAGCTGGCGGTGCGGATCGAGGACGCGGCGCCGAAGGTGGTGCTCGCCGCCTCCTGCGGGATCGAGCCGAACCGCGTGGTCGCCTACAAGCCGCTCCTCGACGCGGCGATCGCGGCCTCGCGGCACAAGCCGGAGGCCTGCCTGATCCTCCAGCGCCCGCAGGGGCCCGCGACCCTCGTCGCGGGACGGGATCGCGACTGGGCCGAGACCGTCGCGGCGGCCCGGGCGGCGGGGCGGCATGCGGACTGCGTGCCGGTCGCCGCCACCGACCCGCTCTACATCCTCTACACCTCCGGCACGACCGGGAAGCCGAAGGGCGTCGTCCGCGACACCGGCGGCTACCTCGTCGCCCTGGCTTGGTCGATGCCGAACCTCTACGGCGTCCAGCCCGGTGAGACTTACTTCTGCGCCTCCGACATCGGCTGGGTGGTGGGCCACTCCTACATCGTCTACGCGCCGCTCCTGCACGGCTGCACCACGGTGCTGTACGAGGGAAAACCCGTCGGCACGCCCGATGCCGGCGCCTTCTGGCGGGTGGTCGCCGAGTACGGGGTGGTCTGCCTGTTCACCGCGCCGACGGCGCTGCGGGCGATCAAGAAGGAGGACTCGAAGGGCGCCCGGATCGCCGCGTACGACCTCTCGGCCTTCCGCAGCCTGTTCCTGGCGGGCGAGCGCGCCGATCCCGACTCGGTCGCCTGGGCCGAGCGCGTGCTGGACCGGCCGGTCGTCGACCATTGGTGGCAGACCGAGACCGGCTGGCCGATCGCCGGCAACCCGATGGGCCTCGGCCTCCTGCCGGTGAAGCACGGCAGCACCTGCGTGCCGATGCCGGGCTACCGGGTCGAAGTCCTGGACGAGGGCGGCAGGCCGGTTCCGGCGGGGACCATGGGCACCATCGCGATCCGCCTGCCGCTCCCGCCCGGCTGCCTCCCGACCCTGTGGGGCTCGGACGACCGGATGCGGTCGAGCTACCTCGCCACCTTCCCGGGCTACTACGACACGTCGGATGCCGGGGTGATCGACGGGGACGGCTACATCACGGTCCTGGGACGGACCGACGACATCATCAACGTCGCGGGCCACCGCCTGTCCACCGGCGGCATGGAGGCGGTGCTGGCGAGCCACCCGGACGTGGCGGAGTGCGCGGTCATCGGCATCCGCGACGCGCTGAAGGGCGAGGTCCCTTGCGGGTTCGTGGTGCTCAAGGCCGGCGTCGCCCGGCCGACCGAGACGATCGAGCGGGAACTCGTCGCGAAGGTGCGGGACGAGATCGGCCCGGTAGCGGCGTTCAAGCTGGCGCTCACCGTGCCGCGGCTGCCCAAGACCCGGTCGGGCAAGATCCTGCGGGCGACCATGAAGCGCATCGCGGACCACGAGCCCTGGACGATGCCGGCGACGATCGACGACGCGGCCGCCCTCGACGAGATCGGAGACAGTCTGAAGGACCGGGGGATCGGCGCGGCCCGGTAGGCCGCCGGGCCGCGCCGACGGAGCGTCGAGGGCTGCGGCTCGCCTCAGTCCGCGTCGGCGCCGTCGTCGTCGGGGTCGACATCGACCGTCGGCGCCGGCCGCGTCACGGCGGGCACGTAGGCACCCGAGGCGGGACCGGTGGTGACCGAGGCCGGCACACGCCGCGCGTTCGGCTCGGACGGGATCAGAGTCGCGGTGGCGGCCACGAGGCCGGCGAGGGACCGGACGTCGTCCGGCTGACTTGGATCGCGCGAGATCAGCGTCGCCTCCTGCTTGAGGCGCAGGTTGCAGGCCTGCGAGGGCAATCCCCCCTCCGGCGTGCAGGCGTCGTGACGCGCGCAGGCCGCGTCGAGGGCGTCGATCGGCGGGAGGGGCGCGTTGTTGCCCGGCCCGCAGTAATTGCCGTGGATCAGCATCTTGGGTCCGCCGAAGGCGGCCGGCTGGGCCTGCGCCGCGCCCGCGAGGGCGGCGCAGCCGGCGGCCAGGACGAGCGGGACGGCGAGTTTGGTGAGCATCATCTGGACCTCGGGCGATCTCGCCCCCTCAGGCGGTTCGCGTCGATTGCCGCGATGCGGCGACAGGCCAGGAAACGGGCGGTCACATCCGCAAGTTCCCGCATCGCCTGCCCGCAGAGGTGCTCTGCCGCACCGCACTGGCCGCCGCGCCCGTCCTGGGCCAGAGTGGCCCTTCCACCAGGAGTTGCCGATGACCGCTCGCCTGTTCGAACCGCTGACGCTCGACGCGCTCACGCTCGAGAACCGTATCCTCGTCGCGCCGATGTGCCAGTACTCGGCGCGGGACGGCGAGGCGACCGACTGGCACATGATGCACCTCGGTCAGCTCGCCATGTCGGGGGCGGGCCTGCTGACCCTGGAGGCCACCGCGGTCTCTCCGGAGGCGCGGATCACCGCCTGGGATCTCGGCCTCTACAACGACGGCTGCGAGCGGGCGCTGGGTCGGGTGCTCGACGCCGTGCGCGAGTACGCGCCGATCCCGGTCTGCATCCAGATCGCCCATGCCGGGCGCAAGGCCTCGAGCGAGGCGCCCTGGGCCGGCGGCCAGCAGATTCCGCCGGAGCACGCCTACGGCTGGCGCACCGAGGCGCCCTCGGCGGTCGCCCACGGCGAGGGCGAGGTCCCGCCCCACGCCCTCGACGCCGCCGACCTGAAGCGCGTCCGCGACGCGTTCGTGGCCACCGCCAAGCGGGCCGTGCGCCTCGGCATCGAGGCGGTGGAGCTGCACGGCGCCCACGGCTATCTGCTGCACCAGTTCCTGTCGCCGATCGCCAACAAGCGGACGGACGCGTACGGCGGCAGCCTCGCGAACCGCATGCGCTTCCCCCTCGAGGTCTACGACGCGGTGCGCGATGTCGTGCCCGCCGGCAGCCCGGTCTGGCTGCGGGTCTCGGCCACCGACTGGGTCGAGGACGGCTGGGACCTGGACGAGACCATCGAGCTGGCCCAGGCGCTCAAGCGGGCCGGGTCGCCGGCGCTCCACGTCTCCACGGGCGGCGTCTCGCCGAAGCAGGCGATCAAGCTCGGGCCGGGCTACCAAGTGCCCTACGCCGAGCGGATCAAGGCGGAGACCGGCCTCACCACGATCGCGGTGGGGCTGATCACCGAGGCGCACCAAGCGGAGACGATCCTGCAGGAGGGCAAGGCGGACGCGATCTCGCTCGCCCGCGCCATGCTGTACGATCCGCGCTGGCCCTGGCACGCGGCGGCCGAGCTCGGCGCCCGGGTGCGCGCGCCCAGGCAGTACTGGCGCTCGCAGCCGCGGGAGTACAAGGACCTGTTCAAGGACACGGCCTTCGGCCAGCGCTGAGGGCGGCCGCCGCGCCTGGAACGGCCGGCGGCGGACGAGCCGCGGCGGGTGCTCCGTCGCCGGCCGACCGCACCGTCGTTCCGAGGGCCGCGGGCGAGCCCGCGATGGCGGTGCGGGCGTCGTCTGAGCCAGCCTGATCGCGGGATCGGGATCGAGGGCCAACCCGCCGCAGTCACGCAAGCCCGGAACCGCCCCTCAGCGCGGCAGAGCCCCGACCAGAGGCCCGAGCGGCCGGCTGATGTCCGAGCGGCCGAGATTCGGCGCGTAGAGGCTGGAGACCGAGCCGTCGAGGAACAGGGCGTTGCGGCAGCCGAGATCGTCGCGGAACAGCCGCGCGAAGGCCCCGAAGGTCACCGGGCGCTCGGAGATCGCGAAGATCGCCACATGCCCGTCGCCGGGCACGCCGACGCCGTTGCGGATCTTCTGGCTCGGCCCGTCGGCGGCGATCTTCGGGTGGATCTGGCCGTCGATCACCAGCATCGGCCCGGACTGCGTGGCGAAATCCGGCCGGATCTTCGCCCGCAGATAGCGGGCCGTGTCGACCACCCCGGCGCGCTCACCCTTCACCCAGAAGATGCCGTTGGGCTTCAGGTGGAAGTTGCCCGGCCCGTCGGTCGTGGAGACGCGCTTCAGCTCGTGCCCGTCCTCGACGTAGAGGCCGACCGGCGCCTGGTCCTTGTCGTACATCCCGGCGTTCATCGCGAAGGCGAGGCGGCCGCCCTGCTTCTCGGCGAGGGTGCCGAGGGCGCCGTAGGGCTTGCCGTCGTCCTGGAGCCAGAACAGCCGCAGCCGCTGCTTCCGGAGGTCGATGGTGCAGACCGTGAAGGTCTCACCCTGGGCCTCGACCGCCCGGCAGGGCTCGGCGGCGGCCGGAGAGGCCGCCCGGGCCGGGGCCGCGAGGGCGAGCAGCACGATCAACAAGGCGTGAGCCGGGCGCAGCATCATCATTCGTTCCATGCCGATCGGAAGACGCGATTCGGGGACGGCGAAGCTCGATCGGCGCGCCCTTCGCTCCGGAAAGCGGCGAATTTCGTGCCCGAGGGCGCCGGGATGAAGCTGGATGGGTCCGAATGGGTCCGAATGGGTCCGGATGCGTCTCGCGGCCGCGCCGCGGGCGGGGCTGGACCGTTTTCCCGATTCGGGCGTTCTTAGCCGCAGAGGGCGTGTTTCCACGGAGATGACGTGATGAAGGGTGCAGTGCTCGGCTCGGCCCTGCTGGCGGCGGGTGCTCTGGCCTTGGCGCCGGCCAGCGCGGACGCGCGCGGATTCGGCGGCGGCGGCTTCCACGGCGGCGGCTTCGGCGGCGGCTTCCACGGTGGCGGTTTCGGCGGCGGCTTCCGGGGCGGCGGGTTCGGGGGATTCCGCAACGGCGGCTTCGGTGGCGGCTTCCGCGGTGTCGGTTTCCGTCCGGGCGGCTTCGGCTACGGCCGCGGCTTCTACGGGCGGGGTTACGGCTGGCGCGGCGGCTACGGCTATCGCGGCGGCTACGGCTACGGACTCGGCGGCCTGGGCCTCGGCGTCGGGCTCGGCCTCGCGGCCGGCAGCCTCTACGGCGGCTACGGATACGGCTACCCAGGCTACGGCTACGGTGGCTACTACGCCCCGGCGGCCTACGATTACGGCTACGGCGGCGGCTGCTACACGGTCCCGCGGGTGCGCTGGACGCCCTACGGCTACCGCCGGGTGCTGGTCGAGCGCTGCTACTGAGCGTCGATCGACCGCCAAAAAGAACGGGACAGGCCGCCTCCGGGCGGCCTTTTCCTTTCCTGTTCCTTGCGTGACCCGCCGCATCGTTGGACAGCTCTGCCTGGGACGCTGATACTGGTATTGGGCGGCGGGAGGCGGTGATGAGTTCAGCAACCGGGCAGGGGCCCACGGGCGTGGACGCGGTCGAGATCCGCGACGCCAGCCTCTCCGCCTTCTACCGATCGATGACGCCGCCGGAGCGGCACACCTTCTGGGCCTGCGCCGCCGGCTGGTGCCTCGACGGCATGGACTTCATGATCTACCCGCTGGTGATCGGGACGATCATGGCTCTGTGGCACGTCGATGCCGGCACGGCCGGGCTCGCCGCCACGGTGACGCTGCTGGCCTCGGCGCTCGGCGGCTGGCTCGCGGGCTTCGTCGCCGACCGGATCGGCCGGGTGCTGACCCTGCAGATCACGATCCTCTGGTTCTCGCTGTTCTCCCTGCTCTGCGCCTTCGTGCAGAACTTCGAGCAGCTCCTCATCGCGCGGGCGCTGCTCGGCCTCGGCTTCGGCGGCGAGTGGGCGGCCGGCGCGGTGCTGATCGGCGAGACGATCCGGGCCGAGTATCGCGGCCGGGCGGTGGGCTCCGTCCAGTCCGGCTGGGCGATCGGCTGGGGCCTCGCGGTCCTGTCGCAGGCGGTGCTGTTCTCGGTCCTGCCGCCCGAGACCGCGTGGCGCTGGATGTTCGCGGTGGGCGCCCTGCCGGCGCTGCTGGTCTTCTACCTGCGCCGCTACGTGAAGGAGCCGGAGGTCGCCGCCGAATCCCGCGCGCGGGCCGCCGCCACGGGCGACCGGCCGCAGATCTGGGAGATCTTCTCCGGCCCGATCCTCAAGACGACGCTGCTCGCCTCGCTGGCGGCGGCGGGCTGCCAGGGCGGCTACTACGCGATCACCACCTGGGTGCCGCGCTTCCTCACCACCGAGCGCCACCTGTCGATCGTGTCGTCAACCGGCTACCTCGCGGCCCTGATCATCGGCTCGTTCACCGGCTACCTCGTGGGCGCGTGGCTCGCCGACCGGCTCGGGCGGCGGCCGCTGTTCCTGATCTTCTCGCTGGGCGCCATCGCGGTGATCGTCGCCTACACGCAGATCCCGCTCTCGAACGGGGTGCTGTGGGTGCTGGGCTTCCCGCTGGGCTTCTTCGCCTCCGGCTACTTCTCCGGCATGGGCGCCTTCCTGACCGAACTGTACCCGACCCGCCTGCGCGGCTCGGGGCAGGGGTTCTGCTACAATTTCGGCCGCGGCATCGGCGCGCTGTTCCCCGCGCTGGTCGGCTACCTCGCGGAGCGCGCCGGCCTCGCCTCCGCCATCGCGATCTTCGCGGCCGTGGCCTACGGGATCTTCTTCCTGGCGGCCTTCGCGCTGCCCGAGACGCGCGGCAAGGTCCTCCACGCGGATTCCTGATCATGCCCGAGATCCGAGACTGCCCCGCCCCGGACCCGCATTCGGAAGGCCCGACCCGCTACGCCGTGCCGGACGGCGCGGTCGACACGCACGCCCACGTCATCGGCCTGCCGCCGGCCTACCCGCTGGTGGCGGACCGGAGCTACACGCCCCCGGCGGCGCCGGCCGATCAGTACCTCGCGATGCTCGACGGGACCGGCATGGCCAACGGCGTGCTGATCCAGGTCAGCGTGCACGGCACCGACAACCGGCTAATGGTCGAGACGCTGCGCGCCCACCGGCAACGCCTGCGCGGCGTCGCGGTGATCCCGCTCGGCCTGCCCGACACGGAGCTCGCCGCGCTCAAGGAGGCCGGCGTCGTCGGCCTGCGCCTCAATGTCCTGTTCGGCGGCGGGGTCGGGCTCGACGCGGTCGAATCCTACGGGGCGCTCGCCCGCGAGATGGGCTGGCACCTCCAGTTCCTGCTCGATGCCCGCGATCTGCCGCCGATCGCCGGCCGCCTGTCGCGGCTGCCGGTGCCGCTGGTCTTCGACCATATGGGCCACATGCCGACCTCGGCGGGGGTGGACCATCCGGGCTTCCGGGCGCTGCTCGGCCTCGTCGGCGACGGGAACTGGGTCAAGCTCTCGGGCGCGTTCCGGGATTCCGTGACCGGGCCGCCCTACGCGGACACGATCCCCTTCGCCCGGGCGCTCAACGACGCCGCGCCGGAACGTTGCCTCTGGGGCTCGGACTGGCCGCACGTGGCCGCCTGGGACGGGCCGCCGCGGACGACGGCGCTCCTCGACCTGATGGCGGACTGGGTGCCGGACGCGGACAGGCGCCGGATGGTGTTCGTCGACAACCCGCGGCGGCTTTACGGCTTCGCGTAGGGGCCGGCGTTCGAGAAGCTCCGTAGAGCCCGCTGTCCTCGCGAGCGCAGCGAAGCGATCCAGGGTCGCGCGAGGCCCGGAAAGCGGGGGCGGCGTTTCCGTCAGACCCGCCGGTCGACGCTCAGCCCCTGTCCGGAGGGGGCCGGCGGGCCGGCGCTCGCCGCCTGGGCGGCGCTGTCCGCCACGAGGCCGGCGACCGCCTTGTCGGCCGAGAGCTGCTGCTTGGCGACGGCGATGCCGATCTGCTGGCTCTGGGACGAACCCAGCATCTGGACGGCGGCTGCGGCGATCGAATCCATGACGCCGACCCTAGACCTCCGATCTGAATCCGGCGTTACCCGGATCCGGCGCCTTCGACCGGTCGCGCTCACCCGTCCAGGAAGCCCCGCTGCCGCGCCCGGTAGCCGCTGATCGCCGTGACGCACAGGAACGACACGCCGGCGAGGCACGTCCCGAACACCGCGATCGGCCACCAGTGGCCCTGAAAGCGCTCGGCCAGCACCGTGCCGACGATCGGGGTGAGACCGCCGGCGAGGGCGCCGCAGAACTGGTAGGCGATGGAGATCGCCGTGTAGCGCACCCGCGTCGGGAAGGCGCCCGCGAGGTAGCCGGCGATCACCGCGTAGAAGGTCGCGCTGCCGATGACGTTGAGGGCGAGGCCCAGCACGATCAGCGGCACCGACTTGGTCTCGACCAGCCAGAACAGCGGGTAGGGGGCCAGCATCGCCCAGACCAGCGTCCCCTGGAGGAACAGCCGCTCGTTGCGGATCACCTCCGCGATCCGGGCGCCCACCGGGGTCATCACCAGCTGGACCACGGCGGCGATCAGCAGGGCGTCGAGGATCGTCGCCCGCGCGATGCCGAGATACTGCGTGGTGAACGCGATCATGAAGGTGTTGAACAGGTAGACCGAGGCGATCGCGAAGGTGTTGGCGCCTGCCGCCAGCAGGACCGGCTTGAGGTAGGCCGTCAGCACCTCGCGCACGGGGGCCGGCGGCGGTCCGCCCGCGGCGCGGGCCTTCTCGAAGGCCGGCGATTCCGCGACCCCGAGGCGGATCGCCAGCCCCACGAACAGCAGCAGGATGCTCACCAGGAACGGCACCCGCCAGCCCCAGGTCAGGAAGCTCTCCTTGTCGAGCAGGCCCGCGAGGCGGAAGGCCAGCAGCGACAGGATCTGCCCGGCCGGGCTGCCGAGCTGCGCGAAGGAGGCGAAGAAGGTGTTGCGCCCGGCCGGCGCGTGCTCGGCGGCCATCAGCACGGCCCCGCCCCACTCGCCGCCGACCGCGAGCCCCTGGATCAGCCGCAGGACCACCAGCATCACCGGCGCCCACAGGCCGACCGAGGCGTAGGTCGGCAGAAGCCCGATGCACGAGGTGGCGATGCCCATCATCACGAGCGTCGCGACCAGGGCGCGCTTGCGCCCGAACCGGTCGCCGAGATGCCCGAAGATCAGGCCGCCGAGCGGCCGGGCCAGGAAGCCTACCGCGAAGGTGCCGAAGGCCGAGAGCGTGGCGATGTAGGGCGATTCCGCCGTGAAGAAGAGCGGCCCGAACACCAGGGCCGCCGCCGTGCCGTAGATGAAGAAGTCGTACCACTCGATCGTGGTGCCCACGAAGGCCGCCAGCGCCGCGCGCGCCGACTGGTTCTGTCCGGGCCCGGCGGCCGGGGCGGCTGTGGTGACGGCCATCGATCCTCGCGCGTAACGGTATTTTGAATTCACGGTTACGCGGCGAAGGCCCCCGTCGCAAGGAACCGCACCGTCTGCGCGATCACGGTCGGATGGTTCATCATCAGGGCGTGGCTGACGGGCCGGACCAGATGCCCGTGCAGGCCCGGGATCCCGGTGCGGGCGACGCTCACCCGCCCGTCGTTCGGCCGGGGCAGCATCAGCCAGCCGACCGGATCGATGCTGCGCGTGCCGGCGATGACGCCGATCGGGTAGTCCGGATCGGGCCAGACCGGCACCGTCGCGGTCCCGAGCGACAGCGCGGCCGGCCCGAGCAGGCGGCGATAGAGCCCGACATGCCGCAGCCGGTCCGCGATCTCGCTGCCGCGGTTGGGCGGTCCGAGCATGACGAGGCGGCCGAGCCGGTCCGGCCGCGCATCCGCGATCAGGCTCCGCGCGAGGAGACCGCCCATCGAGTGCCCGACGAAATGCACGGCGCCCGCCGTCGCGCCGGCGATCGCGGCGACCTGCGGGCGGAGCGTCGCCGTCAGGGTGGGCAGGTCGTGCCGGGTCGAGGGATAGTCGAGCGCGAACACCCGGTAGCCCTCCGCCGTCAGGGCCGAGCGCATCCGGGCGAGCGAGGCGGCTCTTCGCCCCAGACCGTGCAGGAGGACGACGCTGTCGCTCGGCATGGGATCGGCGCGGTCAGAAGCTCGGCGGCGTGCAGGCGCTCACCACCTCACAGGGATTGGGCCCGACGCAGCGGAACCGGTGCGGGCGGCGGCTGTCGAAGCTGTAGGCGTCGCCGGGGCCGAGGATCCGGCGCTCGGCATCCACCGTCACCTCCAGGCGCCCGGAGAGCACGATCCCGCCCTCCTCGCCCTCGTGCGAGAGCGGCACCCGGCCGGTATCGGCGCCGGGCTCGTAGCGCTCCTTGAGGATCTGGAGCTTGCGCCCGAACAGGCTGTCGCCGACCTGCCGGTACGAGATCGCCCCCTTGGCGGCCCGGCGGCCGATCTCCGTGAGCTCCTCGGCGGCGAAGAACGCCTTGCGCTCCGGCTCGGGCTCCAGGGCGAAGAACTCGGCCATGCCGATCGGCACGCCGTCGAGGATCCGCTTCAGGGCGCCCACCGACGGGTTCACCCGGTTCGCCTCGATCAGCGAGATCGCGGAATTGGTCACCCCGGCGCGCTTGGCGAGCGTCCGCTGCGACAGGCCGTGGCGGGCCCGAACGAAGCGCAGGCGCGCGCCGACATCGATGCTCATCCGGCTCAGGCCCGTTTCAGGTGTTGCGGATCCCGCAACGGTGCCACCCGCGGCCCCGATCCTGCAAGGGGTTGGCGGCGACCAGAAAAGGACTTGTTGCCCGATCGGCGAAGGTGTCCCCTGGTCCCGCCGCCCGATCCGCGCCGCCTGCCCCGGAGAACCGCCCCATGACCGACCATCCGCTCCGCAACACGCCCGCGATGGACGCCTTCTGGATGCCGTTCACGGCCAACCGCCAGTTCAAGGCGGCGCCGCGCCTGCTCGTGTCGGCCGAGGGCATGCACTACACCGCCGACGACGGCCGCAAGGTCCTCGACGGCTCCGCGGGCCTCTGGTGCGTCAATGCCGGCCACGGGCGGCGGGGCATCGCGGCGGCCGTGGAGCGCCAGCTCGCGACCCTCGACTTCGCCCCGACCTTCCAGATGGGCCACCCCATCGCGTTCGAGTTTGCCGAGCGGCTGGCCGAGATCGCCCCGGGCGGCCCCGGCAAGCGCCTCGACCGGGTGTTCTTCACCAATTCCGGCTCGGAATCGGTCGACACCGCCCTCAAGATCGCGCTCGCCTACCAGCGGGCGATCGGGCAGGGGACCCGCACCCGGCTGATCGGCCGCGAGCGCGGCTACCACGGCGTCGGCTTCGGCGGCCTGTCGGTCGGCGGCATCGTGTCGAACCGGCGGGTCTTCCCGCAGCTCAACGGCACCGACCACCTGCGCCACACCCACGATCCGGCCCGCAACGCCTTCGTGAAGGGCCAGCCCGAGCACGGCGCGGAGCTCGCCGAGGATCTGGAGCGGCTGGTGGCGCTCCACGGGGCCGAGACCATCGCGGCCTGCATCGTGGAGCCGGTGGCGGGCTCCACGGGCGTGCTGATCCCGCCGAAGGGCTACCTCGAGCGCCTGCGCGAGATCTGCACGAAGCACGGCATCCTGCTGATCTTCGACGAGGTCATCTCGGGTTTCGGCCGCCTCGGCGCGCCCTTCGCGACCGACTTCTTCGGCGTCGTCCCCGACCTCGTGACCAGCGCCAAGGGCCTGACCAACGGCACGGTGCCGATGGGCGCGGTCTTCGCGAGCCGCGCGGTCCACGACGCGCTGATGCAGGGCCCGGACGGGATCGAGCTGTTCCACGGCTACACCTATTCCGGGCACCCGATCGCCTGCGCGGCCGGCCTCGCGACGCTCGACATCTACCGGGAGGAGGGGCTCCTCACCCGCGTCGCCGACATCGCCGACGACTGGGCGGCGGCGATGCACGACCTGCGCGGGCGCAAGAACGTCGTCGACATCCGCACCATCGGGCTCGTCGCCGGCATCGAGCTGGCGCCGCGGCCGGACGCGGTGGGCAAGCGCGCCTACGAGGTGTTCGTGGACTGCTTCGAGCGCGGCCTGCTCACCCGCGTGACCGGCGACATCATCGCGCTGTCGCCGCCGCTGATCATCGAGCGCGGCCAGATCGGCGAGATCGTCGAGATCCTCGGCGCGGCGATCGACCGGGTCGCCTGAGAGCCCCTCCGTCCTCGCGAGCGGAGCGAAGCAATCCAGGGTCGCGTCGCTGCGCTCGCGATGACGGGAGAGGTCTCGCGAGGACACAACCCTTGCGCGGCGCACAGGCGTCCCCGCTGCCCGGCGGGGTTGTCGCAGCACCGCCTGTGCCCATCTGCCCCGGACCCGGATTTGGGCCGGGCGCGAGGGTTTCCATGTCGAACACCGCCCTGATCGTCGGCGCCAGCGGGATCGTCGGCAGCGCCACCGCGGCGCTGCTCCACCAGGAGGGCTGGCGGGTCGCGGGCCTCGCGCGCCGTCCGGTGGCCCAGGCGGGCGTCGAGCCGGTGGCCGGCGACCTGCAGGACCCGGCCTCGCTGGAGAAGGCGCTGGCCGACCTCGCTCCGACCCACGTGTTCCTCGCGACTTGGCAGCGGCGCCCCACCGAGGCGGAGATGATCCGCGTCAACCGCGCGATGGTCGAGAACCTGCTGGACGCGCTCCGCCCGAAGGGGAGCGTCCGCCACGTCGCCCTGGTGACCGGGCTCAAGCACTATCTCGGCCCGTTCGAGGCCTACGGCAAAGGCAAGCTCCCGCAGACGCCATTCCGCGAGGACCAGGGCCGCCTCGACATCGAGAATTTCTACTACGCCCAGGAGGATGCCGTCTTCGCGGCCGCCGCCCGCGACGGCTTCACCTGGAGCGTCCACCGCCCGCACACGATCATCGGCAAGGCGGTGGGCAACGCCATGAACATGGGCACGACGCTCGCCTGCTACGCCACCCTGTGCCGGGAGCTGGGGCGCCCGTTCCTCTTCCCGGGCTCGGCCGCGCAGTGGAACGGGCTCACCGACATGACCGACGCGCGGCTTCTCGCCCGCCAGCTGCTCTGGGCGTCCACGGAGCCGAGGGCCGCCAACGAGGCGTTCAACGTCGTCGACGGCGACGTCTTCCGCTGGAGCTGGATGTGGGGCCGGATCGCCGCCTGGTTCGGGATCGAGGCGGTGCCGTTCGACGGCACGCACCGGCCGCTCGAGCCGCGGATGGCGCAGGACGGCCCGGCCTGGGCGGAGATCGCGCAGCGCTACGGGCTGGCCGAGCCGAACCTCGAGAAGCTGGCTTCCCCCTGGCACACGGACGCCGATCTCGGCCGGCCGATCGAGGTCGTCACCGACATGAGCAAGAGCCGCCGCCTTGGCTTCACGGCCTATCAGCCGACGGACGACGCATTCTACGACCTGTTCGCCCAGCTCCGGGCGGACCGGCTGATCCCCTGACGGAGAACACCACGGTCATCGCGAGCGCAGCGAAGCGACCCAGGGATGCACGACGCCCGTGAGCGCAGCGCTGCCGTGGATTGCTTCGCTGCGCTCGCAGAGACGGCGGCGGATCAGGAGACCTTGCGCTCCGTCCCGCACCACTCGGCCACGAACAGCGCCATGGTGGTCGTGATCCGCTTCACCGAGGCGAGGCTCACGCGCTCGTCGAAGCCGTGGATGTTCTGGGAGGTCGGGCCGTAGCAGAGGGCCGGCACCCGGTCGTAGAGGGCGTGGACGCGGGTATCGAGGTAGCCCGCGGTCATGAAGCTCTGGAGCGGGGAGCCGATCGCCCGCTCGTGGGCGCGGCCGAGCACCGCCTCGGCCTCCGAGCCCGCCTCCAGCACGTAGCCCTCGGCGAAGAAGCCGTTGAACACCACCCGCGGCGGGCTGTTGGCCAGGAACGGGTCGGTGCGGGAGAAGGACGCCACCGCGGCCTCGATCTCGGCGGCGGCCTGCGCGGCGGTGACGCCCGGGTAGAGCGCGACCCGGCAGTGGATCCGGCACCAGGCCGGGACCGAGGAGGCCCAGTCGCCGCCCTCGATCTTGCCGATGTTGAGGTTGATCGGGTGGTCCTCGGTCTCGAAATGCGGGTGCGCGGCCTTCTCGGCGTTCCAGCGGGCCTCGACCTCGCGCAGCGCGCCGATCACCCGGTAGGTGGCGTCGATGGCGTTGGCGCCCGCGCCCATCTCGCGGACGTGGACCGGCACGCCCCGGACCTCGACGGTGAACCACAGCACGCCGGTATTGGCGCGCACGAGCTTCTCGTCCTCGGGCTCGGGGATCAGCACGGCGTCGGCCCGGTAGCCGCGCAGGTGGGTCATCAGGGCGCCGTTGCCGGTGGACTCCTCCTCGACCACGGACTGCACCGTCACCGAGGCCGCCGGCTGCAGGCCGAGCCGGGCCAGGGCATCGAGGGCGAACAGGTTGGCGGCGTGGCCGGCCTTCATGTCGCCGGCGCCGCGGCCGTACATCCAGTCGCCCTGGATCACGGGGTCGAAGGGTCGATGGGTCCAGAGGTCGAGGGGACCCGGCGGCACCACGTCGACATGGGCCTGCAGGATCAGCGAGCGCCCGGTCTCGGTGCCCGGCCGGTGGTGGCAGACGACGATCGGCGCGTCCGAGTGGTGCGCGTCGTCGATCTTCGAGCCGCCCGGATGGGCCGCGATGGCGCCGCGGTCCATGGCGAAGCGCTCGGTGGCGTAGCCGCGGGCGCGGAACTGCTCGAACACGTAATCCTGGCAGGCATGCTCCTCCCCGCGCAGGGAGGCGAACCGGACGAGCGCCTGCGTGTGGGCGACCTGATCGGCGAAGCCCTCCGCCACGGAGGCTTCGATCTCGGCGGCGAGGGTGGGGTCGAGGGCCATGGGAACTCCGAACCGTCTGCGGCCGGGAGGAAGCGCCCGGGCTCGGGCCGCTGTCAACCGGCGGTTGTCAAGGGCACGGTCCGTGCCGGAACCGAGGCCCTAGGGCGAATCCGACGGCGAATCCGGGAAGGCCGCCCGGACCTGCTCGGCGAACCGCGCGAAGGCCGCGCTCGGCCGGACGTCGGCGCGGTGGACCAGCAGGGTCGGGGCGTGCCCGTCCCCGTCGGGCACGGGGTGGAGCGAGACGCGGCCGGCGCGGTGCGCCGGGTCCGCCACGCCCCGCGGAACCAGGGTCACGCCCAGGCCGGCCGCCACGCAGCCGAGGATGCCGTCGAGGGTGCCGAACTCCATGCGCCGCACGTGCACGAGGCCCTGGCGGGCCAGAAAATCCTCCAGGCGCCTCCGGTACGAGCAGCCGGCCCGGAACACGAGCACCTTCGCGTCGCGCGCCCGGGCCAGCCGGTCGAGCAGCGCCGCGAGGTCGCCGACGGCCGGGTGCGCCACCAGCACCAGCTCCTCCGTGAAGACCGGGAGCCCCACGAGGTCGGCCTGCGCGACCGGGCCGGCCACGAAGGCCCCCTCCAGGCTCCGGTCGAGGACCCGGGCGATCAGCCGCTCGGTCGGGCCGGTCTCCAGCTCGATGTCCACGTCCGGATGGCGCGCGGCGAAGTCGGCGAGCGGGCCGGGCAGGCGCAGGGCCGCGGTCGTCTCCATGGCGCCGATCCGCAGCGGTCCGCGGGGTTCGCCCTCGGCCAGCAGGGCGTGCCGCGCCTCCGCGAGCAGTTGCCCGACCTGGAGGGCGTAGGGCAGGAGCCGCTCCCCGGCCCGGGTCAGCGTCACCCCGCGGCTGCCGCGGTGGAACAGCGGCACGCGCAGGGCCTGCTCCAGGCCGCGGATCCGGCCGGTGACGTTGGACTGGACGGTGTTGAGCCGTGCCGCCGCCCGCCCGATGCCGCCGGTCTCGGCCACCGCCGCGAAGAACATCAGGTCTGTGCTGTTCATTCCATCTGCTTTTCCGATGCCTTCCTTCTGAAGGAATCATTTTTTCCGCATCGTACGGATCGTTAAGGCCGGACGGGCGGCGCGCGCAACCGCGCGACCGAGACGCTCCGCGGGGAGGAGACCCATGGCCTTGAGGACCAGACTCACCGACGCCTTCGGGCTCCGGCACCCGATCGTGCTGGCCCCCATGGACCCGGCCTCGGGGGGCGCCCTCGCGGCGGCGGTGAGCGCCGCCGGCGGCCTCGGCCTGATCGGCGGCGGCTACGGCGACCACGCGACCCTCGACCGGGAATTCGCCCGCGCGGGCAATCAGCGGGTCGGCTGCGGCTTCATCACGTGGTCCATGGCCCGGGACCCGTCGCTCCTCGACGCGGCGCTCGCCCGGTCGCCCGCGGCCCTGATGCTCTCCTTCGCGGATCCCGCGCCGTTCGCGGACCGGATCCGCGCCGCCGGCGTGCGGCTGATCTGCCAGGTGCACACCCTGGCGCAGGCCCGGCGCGCCCTGGAGGTCGGCGCGGCCGTGGTGGTGGCGCAGGGGACGGAGGCCGGCGGCCACGGCCTCACCGCCCGCGGCACCGCGGCGTTCGTGCCGGCGGTCGCCGACCTGATCGCCCGCGAGCGCCCCGAGACGCTGCTCCTCGCGGCGGGCGGCATCGCGGACGGGCGCGGTCTCGCCGCCGCCCTGGCGCTGGGCGCCGACGGTGTCCTGATGGGGACGCGGTTCTGGGCCACGCGGGAGGCGCTGATCCACCCGGCCGCGAAGCAGCGGGTTCTCGCCGCCACCGGCGACGACACGATCCGCACGCGGGTCTACGACATCGCCCGCCAGCGGGCCTGGCCGGCGCCCTATACCGGCCGGCTCCTGCGCAACACGTTCATCGAGACGTGGCACGGCCGCGAGGACGCGTTGCGCGCGGCCTCGGCCGAGCGGCGCCGGGACGTGGAGGATGCCGACGCGGCGGGCGATTACGACGTCGCCAACGTCACGGTCGGCGAGGCCGTCGGGCTGATCGACGACCTGCCGGGCGCCGGCGACCTAGTCGGGCGCATCGCCGAGGAGGCCGAGGCCGCGATCCTCCGGGTCTCAGCCATCGCCGCACCTGCGCCGTGAGGGCGTCGCGGGGACACTCAGCAAAGCGTGACTACGCAGGGGCACGGCGGGCCGGAACCTCGGTGTTGCCGGGGCTTTAGCGTGACGGCAAACCGTCGCGGTTTGTCGAGGCGCGTCCCGTGTCGGAGTCGCTCATGCGTATCGGTCTGATCTCCGTCCTGTCCGGGCTTCTCCTGTGTGCGGGCATCCCCGCGACGGCCAGCGCGGACGTGCTCGTCAACGTCGACAAGACCACCCAGCGCATGGAGGTCTCGGTCGACGGGCAGCCCCGCTATTCCTGGCCGGTCTCGACCGGCGTCGCGAGCTACGACACGCCGTCCGGCGCCTACCGGCCGTTCCGGATGGAGCGCACGCACTTCTCGAAGGAGTGGGACGACGCGCCCATGCCCTTCGCGATGTTCTTCACGACCCAGGGCCACGCCATCCACGGCACCAACCACGTCCGCAGCCTGGGGCGCGCGGCCTCGCACGGCTGCGTGCGCCTGTCGGTGCGCAACGCCGCGACCCTGTTCAACCTCGTGAAGAGCCAGGGCATGGGCCGGACGCGGGTGGTCGTCGAGGGGGCGGATGTCCCGATGGCGGACCGCGGCCAGCGCGGCTCCCGGGTCGCCCGGCACCGCAGCCCCTACGAGCCGGACGATCTGCTGGCGAACAGCGACCAGATGGGGCGCCGGTCGGTGCCGGCCTATTACCGGCCCGCGGCCCGCCCCGCCTACGCGCCCGCGACCGTCTACGGCTACCCGGCCGACACCGACGAGATGGACGGCTGGTAGGCCGGGGCATGGTCGAGCCCCGGTATCGGCTGATCAGCGCCACCCCGAGCCCCTACGCCCGGAAGGTCCGGATCGCGCTGGCCGAGAAGGGATTGCCGTTCGAACTCGTCACCGAAGTGCCCTGGGACTCGGCCACGACGGTGCCCCGCCACAACCCGCTGGAGAAGCTCCCGGTGCTGCTCCTGCCGGCCGGCGGCAGCGTCTACGAGTCGAGCTACATCCTGCAATGGCTGGAGCTGAAGCATCCGGATCCGCCGCTGCTGCCGCCCGATCCCGACGGGGTCCTGGCCGCGCGCCGCTACGAGGTGCTGTGCGACGGGATCTGCGACGCGGTGGTGCTCACGTTCTTCGAGCGCCAGCGCGACGAGGCCGGCCGGAGCGCCCCCTGGCTCGCCCGCCAGCGTCGCAAGATCGAGGGCGGGCTGGCCGAGATCGCGCGGCTCCTCGGCGACCGCGACTGGACGGTGGGCGACCGGTTCACGCTGGGCGACATCGCGGCGGGCACCGTCGCCGGCTACCTCTCCGTCCGGTTCCCCGAGCTGGACTGGCGCGCCCGGCATCCGAACCTCGCCCGGCTCAGCGACCGCCTGGAAGCCCGTCCGTCGTTCGCGGACTCCGTGCCCTACGCGCAGACGATCACGGATCGCGTCGTCTGACCGCGAAAGTCATGCGCCGTCGCTCCCGCCCATTGCCGAGCGTACCCTCCCGGCCTAGCTCCTGCGCGGCCATCAGAGCCTGCGCGGCCCCTGCCGCGACCTGAGACGGACGGAGACACCCCGAGATGCCCTTCGCTTTCTGCCGGTCCCTTCCCCTCGCCGCCCTGGCGCTCGCCGCGGCCACCGTGCCCGGCTACGCCCTGGAGGTGACGCGCTCGGCCGACATCGCCGCGCCGCCGGCCAAGGTGTGGCAGACCATCGGCGAGTTCTGCGGCATCGGCGACTGGCACCCCGCCATCGAGAAGTGCGTCCTGTCGGACAAGGACGGCATGAAGGTCCGCACCCTCAGCCTTAAGGGCGGCGGCACCATCAAGGAGGAGCAGGTCTCCCGCGACGACAAGGTGATGAGCTACACCTACACGATCCTGGAGAGCCCGCTGCCGGTCTCGGACTACAAGTCGACCCTCTCGGTCGCCCCCGCCGGCTCCGGCTCGAAGGTGACCTGGACCGGGACCTTCAACGCCAAGGGCGCGCCGGACACGGTCGCCACCGACGCGATCCAGGGCATCTACGATTCCGGCCTGAAGGCCCTCGCCGACAAGGCCAAGTAAGCCCCGTCACGATTCGGAGCGCACCGCCGGTGCAGGATGCCGGCGGCGCGCACCAAGTCCCTCCGACCACAGCGGAATCGCGCGTTTCCCGCGTTCCGGGTCCCGCGTTTCGAGCCCCTTCGGCATGTGGCCGGGGCGATTGACCCACTGCCAAGCTCGGCCCAAAACCTCGGCGGCGCGGCCCCTCGCGCCCCAACAGGATGATCGCCGTGCCCGCGTCCCGTCTCCCGATGCGCCTCAGCCTCGTCGCCCTCGCCGTCGCGGCGCTGGGCGCCTGCCAGCAGCGCGCCGCGCCCGCGGTCACGGAACCCGCGCCGGTCATCCCGGCCCCCCTGTCCCTGCCCACCGGCAGCGGCTGCGGCCCGGAGATCGCGCGCACCAAGGCGATCGTCGACAGCGACGTGGCCACCGGCAATCTCAACAAGCCGGTGGGCGACCGCTTCAACGCCGACCTCGCCCACGCCGCCGCCGAGTGCTCGGCCGGCAAGTCGGGCGAGGCCCTGCACCTGCTCGCCGCCGCCAAGAACCGCTACGGCTATCGCTGAGCCGACGCCGCACGCGCGGCGGGCTCCGGCACGATCCCCGGGACCGCGCGGAGCTCCGCGGCGAGGAAATCCGCCAGCAGCCGGACCCGCGCGATCGCGGCCCGCTCGGGCACGATCAGCAGGCTGAGCGGCACCGACGGCAGGGCGTAGTCCGGCAGGACCGCCTCGAGCCGGCCGTCGGCGAGGCAATCCGCGACCAGCCAGCGGTGCGCGGGCGCGATGCCCCGCCCGGCCAGGACCGCCGCCCGCGCGGCCAGCCCGTGATCGACCCGGAGGCGGCCGCCGAAGGGCACCGCGCGGCGCCCGGCCTCCGGTCCTTCGAGGACCAGGGTACCGCTCCCGGCCACGTTCGTCATGCGGATCCCCTCGTGGCCGACGAGATCCTCCGGCGTCAGGGGCCGGCCGCGCGCCGCCAGGTAGGCGGGGGCGGCGACGAGCCGACGCTCCGACCGCCCGACGGCCCGCAGTCTCAGCGCGCTGTCGGCCAGGGGACCCAGGCGGATCGCCAGATCCATGCCCTCGCGGACGAGATCCACGCGCTCGTCGGTAAGGCTCAGATCCACCGAGATGTCGGGGTAGCGATCCTGGAACGCGAAGACGATGGCGCCGACGTGGAGGACGCCCAGCGCCGCCGTGCACGACAGGCGGACGGTGCCCGCCGGGGCGTGCCGCCGGTCCCGCGCCTCGGCGCCCGCCTGCTCGACGAGGTGCAGGATGCGCAGGCTGTTCTCGTAATAGGCCAAGCCCTCGGCCGTCAGGGCGAGGCGCCGCGTCGTCCGGCTGATCAGGGCGACGCCGAGGGCGTCCTCGAGTTCGCGCAGATGCCGGGTGATCGTCGATTGCCCGACCCCGAACTCGCGCGCCACCGCCGACAGGCTGCCGCGCTCGGCCACCCGGACGAAGCTGCGCATGCGCTCCAGGGTGACGTCGGATCTATCCATTCCGCGGCATAATCCTATCCGGGCACCTCACGTACCGGAACGATCGGCCCTGGGCTAGCAGGGGGTTCCCGCGCCACGACGGAGCCCGCACCATGAACACCCTGATCGTCTTCGCCCATCCGGAGCCGCGCTCCCTCTGCGGCGCGCTCCGGGACGAGACCGTGGCCGCGCTGGAGGCGCAGGGCCACGCGGTCGCGGTGTCCGATCTCTACGCCATGAACTGGACCGCGGCGGTCGACCGCGCGGACTTCCCGGACCTCGCCCCCGAGGTGCGCCTCCGCGTGCCGGCCGCCTCGGGGCAGGCCGCCGCGGCCGGCCACCTGACCGAGGACGTGGTCGCCGAGCAGGCCAAGCTCCTCTGGGCCGATCAGCTGATCCTGCTGTTCCCGCTCTGGTGGTTCGGCCTGCCGGCGATCCTCAAGGGCTGGATCGACCGGGTCTACGCGCACGGCTTCGCCTACGGCGTCGGCGAGCACAGCGACCGCCGCTGGGGCGACCGCTACGGCGAGGGCCGCCTCGCGGGCCGGCGCGCCATGCTGATCGTGACCGCGGGCGGCTGGGAGGAGCACTATTCCGCGCGCGGGATCAACGGGCCGATCGACGACCTGCTGTTCCCGATCCAGCACGGGATCCTGCACTATCCCGGCTACGCGGTGCTGCCGCCCTTCGTCGTCTACCGGGCCGACGGACTCGACGCGGCCGCCTTCGCGGCCGTCGCGGAGCGCCTGCGGGACCGGCTGTCCGCGCTCGCGACGACGCCCCCGATCCCGTTCCGGCGGCAGAATGGCGGCGACTACCTGATCCCCGGCATGCAGCTCCGGCCGGGGCTGGAGGCGCCGGGCGCGCGCGGCTTCGCCCTCCACCGCGACGGCACGTGACCGGCGCGGGCGGGGCGTTCAGATCACGAACAGCAGGTTCAGACCGGCGCGCCGGAAACCGTCCTCGGCGATCTTCAGATCGAGCCCGTAGGACGCGATGTCGTCCGCCACCGGGTCGAGGGCCGGCGCGCGGTGCTGGTGGAGGTGCTTGATGTAGCTGTGGCAGGTCGTGCAGGTCTCCACCTGGACGTCCTTCGAGACCTCGTCGAGCCCGTAATAGCTCACGCCCTCGCCGTCACCGCAGGCGGTGCAGCGGATCCGGACGTGGTTCCAGTACGTGCCGCAGAGCGAGCAGCTGAGATAGCGAGCCTTGTCGGCGGGGGTCCAGGAGACGATGACGCTCGCCACCGGCGCGCCGCCGCAGCACGGGCAGACGCCGTCCGCCACGGGCTTCAGCGTCTTCGTGTCGAGGCGCGCGGCCTGCCCGGCGAGGCGCACCTGCAGCGCGGCCGAGACGAACACGCATTCCGCGATCCGGTCCACCGGCAGCGCGCCCTCGAAGACCTGAACGGCGAGATCGAGGCGATCCTCGCGGGAGGCGGCCCGGAGGGCGTCGCGCGCCGCGGCCGAAGCCTCGGGCGCGGTCGAGAGATCGATCTCGGCCAGCAGCGCCAGGAGGGACGCGTCGAGATCCGGATCGGCCTCGAGGCTGTGCCGCGACAGCGGCGGCATGCCGTGCTCGCTCCGCAGCGCCTGATCGGCGGCATCCGGCACCGCCGGGGCCGGGAACCGCGCCTGGATCACCGACTGGGCCCGGGCGATCTCTGCGACGAAGCGGAGATAGGCCTCCAGCGGGTGCCCGGGCGCGGCCTCCACAAGGCGCGCGGCCCGGTCGGCGAACAGCCCGGTGGGATCGGGCAGGCGGACGAACGGCACCGAGCCCGAGATCCCGATCTTGTCGGGATCGGGCTTCAGCTCGCTGAAATCCCGGCGGCGGGGCTTCGGCGCCTCGGCGGGTGTCGGGGTCTTGTCCGCGGCCGGAACCGCGGGTTTACGCTTGAAGAAGTTGGCCAAGACTCAGGATCCGCGCTTGTCCACCGAGCCGTGGCGCGCCTTGCCGCCCGCGATCTGCCGGAACCACTTGCGGTGATGCCGGTAGGCCCAGCCGCCCGTGACGGTCCCGCGGACCATCGCCCGGCCGGTGCCGCGCACCCAGATGCCGGCGTAGATGTGCACCACGATGATCGCGATGGCGATCACGGCGGCGAGCGAATGGGCGAGCAGCGCCCAGCGCTGGGTCTCGATCGAGGTGAGGCCGCCGAAATAGGTGTTCCAGATCACGAGGCCGGTGACGAACATCACGCCGATCAGCGCGGTCTGGCCCCAGAACACGCCCTTCTGACCGGCATTGTACTTGCCGAGCTCCGGCAGCCGATCGTCGCGATTGGTGACCACGTCGCCGATGTGCTTGGTCCACTCGACATCGTCCTTGTTGGGGATGTTGAGCTTCCAGAAGCGCACGAACAGGAAGAAGAAGCTGACCGCCAGCGCCACGCCGAACCACGGGTGGATCGCCCGGGTCGCCTGCCCGCCGCCGAACAGGCCGGTCAGCGAGAACAGGTAGGGCGTGAACATCGCCAGACCCGATAGGGTCAGCAAGGTGAACAGGATCGCGGTGATCCAGTGGTTCACCCGCTGCACGCCGGTGTAGCGCGGGACGTACATCACCTCCGGCGCCGCGGACTTGGCGTGGTGGAGGGGGCGGGGATCGCCGTCCCGGATGTCGCTGTGGATCGTCATCGGCCTTCTCGCGCCTGATGCGGTGCCGGCCCCGCATCACGGCGGAGGTGGCTCTGAGCTTCGAGATAGGGTGGGGCGGCTGCACCGTCTCCACCCTGTCGCTTTCGGATCTACGCTCCTCCCTCCCACGCGGTACGGGAGGGCCGGCCCTGCGTCAGCAGGGGTCGGCAGAGAGCAACCCCGGTTCAGGGAAGGGCGCGACCAGCACGACGGGCAGAGGTCTGTTCTGCACCGTCGCTCCCCTGTCCTACCCGCTTCGCGGGTCTCTCTCCCCTGCAGAGGGGGAGGGAGACCGTTGGGTCAGTGCGGCCGGACCTCGCCGCCGCCATTCTCCCGGCGCTTGGCCTCGTCGTACTCGACCGCCTCTTCCTCCTCCTCGGGCACGACCTCGTTCGGGCCGGCCGTGACGTAGTGGAAGAAGCCCGCGACCGCCGCGAAGCCCATCGCGGCGAGACCGAACACCTTGGCGCCGCCCTTCCAGAAGGCGACCAGCGGCGAGATCTTCGGGTCGTTCGGCAGGCCCGCGTAGAGGTTCGGCTGGTCGGCGTGGTGCAGCACGTACATGACGTGCGTGCCGCCGACGCCGGCCGGGTCGTAGAGACCCGCCTTGTCGAACCCGCGCGACTTCAGGTCCTCGACGCGGTCGTGGGCCTGATCGATCATGGCCTGCTTGGTGCCGAACATGATCGAGCCGGTCGGGCAGGCCTTGGCGCAGGCCGGGGCCTGACCCACCGCCACCCGGTCCGAGCACAGGGTGCACTTGTACGCCTTGTGGTCGGTCTGGCTGATGCGCGGGATGTTGAAGGGGCAGCCCTTCACGCAGTAGCCGCAGCCGATGCAGTTCTCCTCGATGAAGTCGACGATGCCGTTGGAGTACTGCACGATCGCGCCGGGCGACGGGCAGGCCTTCAGGCAGCCCGGCTCGGTGCAGTGCATGCAGCCGTCCTTGCGGATCAGCCATTCGAGGTTGTTGGTCTCCGGGTTCTCGTACTCGGTGAACCGCATCAGCGTCCACGACTTCGGCGTGAGGTCGTGGGGGTTCTGGTAGGTGCCCGTGTTGACGCCGATGTCGTCGCGCAGGTCGTTCCACTCCTCGCAGGCCGACTGGCAGGCCTTGCAGCCGATGCACTTCGACACGTCGATGAGCTTGGCGACCTCCACCTGGCGGCGGATCTCCGGCGGCGTCTCCGTGGAGGCGGAGCGCTGGCGGATGTCGAGGGAGCTGTAGTCAGCCATGTCTGCCGCTCCCCCTTACGCGACCGCGTCCGACGGAGGCGTGGTCGGCTCGATGTTCACGAGCCAGGCCTTGAACTCCGGCGTCTCGGTGTTCGCGTCGCCGACGACGGGCGTCAGCGAGTTCGGGTGCCATCCTTTCTTGGTGTGGCCCATGAAGCCCCAGTGCTGCGGGATGCCGACGACGTGGACGGGCTTGCCGTCGCAGATCAGGGGCTTGATCCGCTTCGTCACCACCGCCTTGGCCTTGAGCGAGCCGCGCTTCGACCAGACGCGGACCCAGCCGCCCTTGGCGATGCCCTTCTCCTTGGCGAGCTCCTCCGAGATCTCCACGAAGGCCTCCGGCTGGAGGATCGCGTTGATCCGGGCGTGCTTGGTCCAGCCGTGGAAGTGCTCGGTCAGGCGGTAGCTCGTCGCCGCGTAGGGGAACTCCTTCGCGTCGCCGAGATCGGCCAGATCGTCCTTGAAGATGCGGGACGCGGGCGCGCCCTTGATCTTCGGGAAGGCGAGGTTGGCCACCGGCGACTCGAAGGGCTCGTAGTGCGCCGGGAACGGCCCGTCGCGCATGAGACCGCGAGTCCACAGGCGGGCGACGCCCTCCTGGTTCAGGATGAACGGGCCGACGCCCTTATCGGGGGCGACGGTGACGCCGTAGTCCGGCACGTCGAAGCCGATCCACTGCTTGCCGTTCCACTCGATGAGCTTCTTCTTCTCCGACCACGGGCGACCCTCGGGGTCGCACGAGGCGCGGTTGTAGAGCACGCGCCGGTTGGCCGGCCACGCGAAGGCCCAGTTCGGCGCGATGCCGCGGTCGCCGGGGTCGGTGTTGTCCCGGCGGGCCATCATGTTGCCCTTCTCGGTGTAGCAGCCCGAGTAGATCCAGCAGCCGCAGGCGGTGGTGCCGTCGTCCTTGAGCTGGGCGAAGCCGTCGACCTGCTTGCCCGCCGGGATGATGGTCCCGTTGAGGTCCGGCGTCGGCGCCAGCGTGTAGCCGTTGAGCTCGCGGGCGAGCTCGGTCGGCGTCGGTGCCTCGGCGATCGCGTAGTCCCACTTCAGATTGACGATCGGGTCCGGGAAGGCCCCGCCGTCCTTCTTGTAGGCCGCCTTCATGCGGAGGAAGATCTCCGACATGATCTCGATGTCCGAGCGGCACTCGCCCGGCGCGTCCTGCGCCTGCCAGTGCCACTGCAGCCACCGGCTGGAGTTCGACAGCGAGCCTTCCTCCTCCACGAACAGGGTGGTCGGGAGCTCGAACACCTCGGTCTGGATCTTGGTCGGGTCGACGTCGTTGTACTCGCCGTGGTTCTCCCAGAACCGGGCCGTCTCAGTCTTGAGCGGATCCATCACCACGATGAACTTCATCTTGGAGAAGGCTTCCGTCATCTTGGCGCGATTCGGGAACGACAGCAGGGGGTTGAAGCCCTGGATGACGTAGCCGGTCATCTTGCCCTGCTTGGCGAGTTCGAACCCGCGCAGCACGTCGTAGGTCGGCACGTCGAGCTTGGGCAGGTAGTCGTACGCCCAGTCGTTCTCCTTGGTGGCCTTGTCGCCCCACATCGCCTTCTGGAACGAGACGAAGAACTTGTTGTAGTTCTGCCAGTAGCTCGTCTGTCCGGGCCGCAGCGGCTTGAACTGCCGCTTGGCGATGTAGCTCGCGTAGTCGGGCTCCTTCTCCACCGGGATGTTCAGGTACCCGGGGATGAGGTTCGACATCAGCCCGATATCGGTCAGCCCCTGGATGTTGGAGTGACCGCGCAGGGCCTGCATGCCGCCGCCGAGAACGCCGATGTTCCCGAGCAGGGTCTGCACGATGCACATCGAGCGGATGTTCTGCGAGCCCTTGGAGTGATGGGTCCATCCGAGCGCGTAGAGCGAGGCCATCGACTTCTCGGGGGAAGCCGTCGTCGCCATCATCTCGCAGACCTTCAGGAAGGTCTCCTTGGGCGAGCCGCAGATCTTCTCGACCATCTCCGGGGTGTAGAGCGAGACGTGCTTCTTCAGGAGCTGCATCACGCAGCGCGGATGCTGCATCGTCTCGTCGACCACGGCGTAGCCGTCGGGGCCGATCTCGTAGTCCCAGGTGGTCTTGTCGTAGTCGCGCTTGTCCGCGTCGTAGCCCGTGAACAGACCCTCGCTGAAGTCGTAGCCCTCGCGGACCACGTACCCGGCGTTGGTGTAGGCGGAGACGTAGCGGTGCTGCAGCTTGTCGTTGTCGAGCAGGTACTTGGCCACGCCCGACAGGAACGCGATGTCGGTCCCCTGCCGGATCGGGCAGTAGAGATCGGCCACCGACGCCGTGCGGGTGAAGCGCGGATCGACGACGATCAGCTTGGCATTGTTATGGGCCTTCGCCTCCACGACCCACTTGAAGCCGCAAGGGTGCGCCTCGGCGGCATTGCCGCCCATCACGGTGATCACGTCCGCGTGCTTGATGTCCATCCAGAGGTTGGTCATCGCACCGCGTCCGAAGGAGGGCGCCAAACTGGCGACCGACGGACCGTGTCAAACTCTGGCCTGATTATCGAAGACCAGGGCCCCCATGCTTCGGACTGTCTTGTAGGTCAGCCAGGCCGTCTCATTGGTGGTGGCCGAGGCCCCGAGGAACCCCATCGTGGTCCACCGGTTGACCGTGAGGTCGCCGTTCTTGGCCACGAAGTTCTTGTCCCGATCCTCCTTCATGAGCTTCGCGATCCGGTCGAGGGCGAAGTCCCAGGAGACGCGCTTGAACTCCGATGAGCCCGGGGCGCGATGGAGCGGGTACTTGGTGCGGGTGTCGGCGTGCACGAAGTCGAGCAGCGCCGAGCCCTTCGGGCAGAGCGTCCCGCGGTTGATCGGGTGGTCGGGGTCGCCCTCGATGTGCATCACCGAGGAGCGCGCGTTCTTCGAACGGTCGCCGAGGCTGTAGAGGATCACGCCGCACGCGACCGAGCAGTACGGGCACGTGTTGCGGGTCTCGCGCATCTGCGCGAGCTTGAACGGCCGCACGGCAGCCGCCATCGCGGGCTCGAGTCCGCCGAACCCGAGCGCGCCCAGCGAGCCGCCCGCGAGGCCGGCGCCGGCCCCCTTGAGCAGGCCACGCCTTGAGACCTGGACCGTCATCTCCGCTCCGTAAAAGCGATCTGGTATAATTCCAGGGTGTCCCAAAAAAGCGTGCGCGAGGCAAGTGCGGTTGCGTGACACAGCAAGTCGCCATGTCTCAGCCGAAGCAACACGTTTTCCGCACCGGCGTCATCCTGCATGAAGACGGTTATTTTTACTTGCTTGGATTTGCCGGGTTCGAACCCGACGGGCTGGCGGTGCGATGCTCCAGGGGCGCCTGCGGCTCGGTGGCGGAGGAGCCGCCGGGCTGAGCCGGCGGGACCGGACGGTCGGCGTTCTCCTTGATTGAGCGGCCGCCCGGATCGGGCGCGTCCTTGGCGGCCGACTGCTCCCGCGGGACCGGCGCCTGGCTCCAGCCGTCCTGCGCGCTGCGGGATTTGTCGCCCATCGCGTCGACGCCCTTGATCTCGCCCGGCTTCGTCTGCGCGAGGCAGGGCGAGGCGGCCGTCGCCGCGCCGAGGAGCACCGACATCATGAGGGGGATCGAGCGGGACACGGGGGGCTCCTAGCAGCGGGGAATGCCCGGGCAACGTAGCCTTCGCCGCCGCAGTTCCGAGCTGCGACACCGTCCCGGCACCGGGCATCCGGATCACGGGCCCGCATCGCGTTGGGATCCGGTGCCGGCGGTGACGGCTCCTTAACCAAACCTTGCAACCGTGCGTCTCCACAGGTGCGAGGATCTCCCGGTCATGTCGAAGCCGCATCCCGAGCGCCCCTCCGAGACCGAGCGGAGCGTCGACGCGCCGCCGCTCAGCCCCGGCATCCGGCGCCATCTTGGCCAGAACCTGCGCACGCTCCTCACCGACACGCTCTCGGCCCCGGTCGACCAGCGGCTGGAAGCGCTGATCGACCGGCTCGGCAAGCCGAAGCGCTGACGCGGGCCGGCGCCGTCCGGCCAGTCCGCCGGGACGATTGGGATCGCCGCCGCGCGGTCCACGGCCCGTGCGCAGTGCCGGCAGGACACCGCCGACGCGCCGGACGCCATCGGATGTGTGCCAGAACACTTGAGATTGTTCGTTCTGAGAAACCTGGTTCCGCGCACCGATTCTTCTCCAGGGGCGTCGACGGAGAGAAGATCCATGCGTTCTGCCGACCTACCGCCCTGACTTCCCTTGCCTTTCCAGCCCGATCGTCGATCTTGATCGCGCTACGCCACCGCGCGGATCCGCATCCGAGACTTGACTTCGTTCGATAAAACGAACGATTTCGGGTGTCTCGGGGACGCCTGTCCCCTGCGTCGCAACCGCGGATGGCTGGGGGATCGGACGTGATGACGAACGCTGCAGGTCGGGGTCGGATGGCTCGGGCGATCGGGCTCTCCCTTCTGGCCGGAGCCGGCCTGCTGGCCTGCGCGCTGCCGGCCGCCGCCGAGACCGCGCTCCTCAACGTCTCGTACGATCCGACCCGCGAGCTCTACCGCGAGATCAACGCCGCCTTCACGGAGGCGTGGAAGGCCAAGACCGGCGAGGCCATCACGGTGCGGGCCTCGCACGGCGGCTCGGGCGCGCAGGCGCGCACGGTGATCGACGGCGTCGACGCCGACGTGGTCACCCTCGGCATCCCGTCCGACATCGACGCGATCGCCAAGCTCACCCGCAAGATTCCGGAGGATTGGCGCAGCAAGCTGCCGAACCAGGGGACGCCCTACACCTCGACGGTGGTGTTCCTCGTCCGCAAGGGCAACCCGAAGGGCGTCAAGGACTGGGACGACCTGGTCAAGCCCGACGTGAAGGTGATCACGCCGAATCCGAAGACCTCGGCGGGCGGGCGCTGGAACTTCCTCGCCGCCTGGGGCTACGCCTACGGGAAGGACAAGGACGCCGCGAAGGCCGACGCCTTCGTCGGGCAGGTCTACAAGAACGTGCCGGTGCTCGATACCGGCGCCCGCGGCTCGACGGTGACCTTCGCGCAGCGCGGCCTCGGCGACGTCCTGCCGACCTGGGAGAACGAGGCCTACCTCGTGCTTCAGGAGTTCGGCGCCGACAAGTTCGACATCGTCTCGCCGCCGACCTCGATCTACGCCGAGCCGCCGGTGGCCCTGGTGGCGGTCAACGCCGAGCGGAAGGGCACCACCAAGGCGGCCCAGGCCTATCTCGACTTCCTCTACAGCGACCGCGCCCAGGCGATCTTCGCCAAGCACCATTACCGGCCGATCCGCCGGGAGGCGGCCGCCCCGGCGGACCTCGCCCAGCTGCCCGACATCACGCTGTTCAAGATCGAGGATCTCCAGGGATCCTGGGACGAGATCCAGAAGCGGAACTTCGACGCCGGCGGTCTGTTCGATCGTCTGAGCCGGGCCGGCCGCTGAGGCTCCAGACCATGGTCCAGACGCCCCGTCCCCGTCGGACATTCCGACGGCCGAGCGTGATCCCGGGCTTCGGGATCAGCTTCGGCTACACGCTGACCTGCCTCGGCCTGATCGTCCTGCTGCCGCTGGCCGGGCTGGTGGTGAAGGCCTCGGGGCTCGGCCTGTCGGGCATCTGGGAGGTCGCCACCGATCCGCGGGTGGCCAGCGCCCTGCGGATCAGCTTCGGCGTCTCGGCCATCGCGGCGCTGGTCGCCTCGGCCTTCGGCTTCCTGGTGGCCTGGGTCCTGACCCGCTACCGCTTCCCGGGCCGCAAGCTGGTCGACGCCGCCGTCGACCTGCCCTTTGCCCTGCCCACCGCGGTCGCCGGCATCGCGCTCGCCTCGCTCTACGCGCCGGACGGGCTGCTCGGCGCGCCGCTGGCGCGCCTCGGCATCCAGGCGGCCTACACGCCGGTCGGCATCTTCATCGCCATGGTCTTCATCGGCCTGCCCTTCGCGGTGCGGACCGTGCAGCCGCTGATCGCCGAGATCGACAAGGAGATCGAGGAGGCCTCGGCCACCCTCGGCGCGACGCGCCTCGTCACCCTCACCCGGGTGGTGCTACCGCCGCTGATCCCGGCGGTGCTCACCGGCTTCGCGCTCGCCTTCGCCCGGGGCGTCGGCGAGTACGGCTCCATCATCTTCATCGCCGGCAACCTGCCCTACGTGTCGGAGATCGCGCCGCTGCTGATCGTCATCAAGCTCTCCGAGTTCGACTACGGCGGGGCGGCGGCCATCGCGACGATCATGCTCGGGATCTCGTTCCTGACGCTGCTCGCCATCAACCTCATCCAGGCCTGGTCACGGCGGCGGTTCGGCTATGTCTGAGATCTTCTCCCCCGCCTTCGTGCCGGCCGCCAAGCCGGCCCCGGTCGCCTCGGAGGGGGCCGGCGTCCGCGCGGTCCTGATCGGGATCGCCGTGGCGTTCCTGGCGCTGTTCCTGGTGCTGCCGCTGTTCGCGGTCTTCCTCCAGGCCTTCTCGAAGGGGATCGACGCCTTCCTGGACGCCTTCCGGGAGCCCGACGCCTGGAGCGCGATCCGCCTGACGCTGACCGTGGCGGCGATCGCGGTGCCGTTCAACGTCGTGTTCGGGCTGGCCGCCTCCTGGGCCATCGCCAAGTTCGAGTTTCCCGGCAAGTCGCTGCTGATCACCCTGATCGACCTGCCGTTCTCGGTCTCGCCGGTGGTCTCGGGGATGATCTACGTGCTGCTGTTCGGGTCCCAGGGCCTGTTCGGATCCTGGCTCATCGATCACGGCATCCAGATCCTGTTCGCCCTGCCGGGGATCGTGCTGGCGACGGTGTTCGTCACCTTCCCGTTCGTCGCCCGCGAGCTGATCCCGCTGATGCAGGAGCAGGGCACCGCCGAGGAGGAGGCGGCGCTGACGCTGGGCGCCTCGGGCCTGCACGCGTTCCGGACGGTGACGCTGCCCAATATCCGCTGGGGCCTGCTCTACAGCGTGCTCCTCTGCAATGCCCGGGCGATGGGCGAGTTCGGAGCGGTGTCGGTGGTGTCGGGCCACATCCGCGGCCTGACCAACACTATCCCACTCCACGTGGAGATCCTCTACAATGAGTACAACTTCGTCGCCGCATTCGCCGTCGCTTCGCTCCTCGCCGTCCTTGCCCTCATCACCCTCGTCCTCAAATCCGTCCTCGAGTGGCGCTTCGCAGGCGAGCTCGCGCACGGCCGGGCGCACTGATCGCCCCTCCACGGCGATCCGGGTCGAGGACGTCTCGAAGACGTTCGACACGGCGGCGGTGCTGCACGACCTGTCGCTGGACGTGCGGGCGGGCGAGCTGATCGGGCTGCTCGGCCCCTCGGGCTCGGGCAAGACGACGCTGCTGCGGATCATCGCCGGGCTCGACGCGCCGGACCGGGGCCGGATCCTGTTCGGGGACGACGACGCCACCGGCCTCGCCGTGCAGGAGCGGGCGGTGGGCTTCGTGTTCCAGCACTACGCCCTGTTCAAGCACATGAGCGTGGCCGACAACATCGCCTACGGGCTGAACGCGCGGCGCCGCGCCGACCGGCCGGCCAAGGCCGAGATCAAGCGCCGGGTCGGCGACCTGCTCGACCTGATCCGGCTCTCCGGCTTCGGCGACCGCTACCCGTCGCAGCTCTCCGGCGGCCAGCGCCAGCGCGTCGCGCTCGCCCGGGCCCTCGCGGTCGAGCCGCGGGTGCTGCTGCTGGACGAGCCGTTCGGGGCGCTCGACGCCCAGGTCCGCAAGGACCTGCGCCGCTGGCTGCGCGAGATCCACGACCGCACCGGCCAGACCACGATCTTCGTGACCCACGACCAGGACGAGGCGCTGGAGCTGTCGGACCGCGTGGCCGTGCTCGACCGCGGCCGCCTGGAGCAGGTCGGCACGCCCGACGAGGTGCAGGAGAACCCGGCCTCCGCCACCGTGATGAAGTTTCTCGGCGATTCCGTCGAGGTCGAGGCGATCGCCGAGGGCGGCCGGGTGCTGGTCCGGGGCCGGGAGACCCCGGTGGCGGCGCCCGCCAGCCTGTTCGGTCCGGTCAAGCTCTACGTCCGGCCCTGGCAGCTGCAGCTCGCCGAGCCCGAGGCCGCGCACCTGTCCGGCACGGTGCGCAGCTCGTACCGGACGCAGGGCCGCCAGCGGATCGAGGTGGCCGACCCCGAAGGTCGCGTCCTCGCCGTGGAGGATTTCGACGGCGTGCGCTACCCGGCCGGCCACCCGGTCGGCCTGCGGATCAACGGCGGGCACGTGTTCGGGTGAGGCTCGCCAGCGGCCGCGCGGCACCCTAGGCTCCCGACCATGACCGGACCGAGTCGCGAACCCGCCCCCGACGTCCTGGCCGCCATCGGCCAGACGCCGCTGATCCGCCTGCGCCGCGCCTCCGAGGAGACCGGCTGCACCATCTACGGCAAGGCGGAGTTCCTCAATCCCGGCCTGTCGGTGAAGGACCGCGCGGCGCTGTCCATCGTGCGGGACGCGGAGGCGCGGGGCCTGATCCGCCCGGGCGGCACGATCGTCGAGGGCACCGCCGGCAACACCGGCATCGGCCTCGCCCTGGTGGCCTCGGTGCGCGGCTACCGGACGCTGATCGTCATCCCGGTCACCCAGTCAGAGGAGAAGAAGCAGACCCTGCGGCTCGCGGGTGCCCGGCTGGTGGAGGTGCCGGCGGTGCCCTTCGCCAACCCGAACAACTACGTCCACGTGGCCCGGCGGCTCGCGGACAGACTCGCTGCCACCGAGCCGGCGGGCGCCTTCTTCGCCGACCAGTTCGACAACGTCGCCAACCGGCAGGCCCATGTCGACGGCACCGGCCCGGAGATCTGGGCGCAGACCGGCGGCCGTGTCGACGGCTTCGTCTGCGCGGCCGGGACCGGCGGCACGCTGGCCGGCACCGCCGAGGCCCTGCGCGCCCGCAACCCGCAGGTGCGGATCGCGCTGTCGGACCCCGAGGGCTCGGCCCTCTACGCCCACTACACGACCGGCACACTGAAGGCCGAGGGCTCCTCGATCACCGAAGGGATCGGGCAGGGGCGGATCACCCGCAACCTCGAGGGCTTCATCCCCGACCGCGCCTTCCGGATCCCGGACCGCGAGGCCCTCGACATCGTCTTCGAACTGATGCGGGAGGAGGGGCTGTCGCTGGGCGGCTCGTCGGGCATCAACGTCGCCGGGGCGATCCGGCTGGCCCGGGACCTCGGGCCCGGTCACACCATCGTGACGATCCTCTGCGACGGGGCGGCCCGCTACGCCTCGAAACTGTTCAACCCGGCCTTCCTCGCCGAGCGCGGCCTGCCGGTTCCGGGCTGGCTCGACGCGCCGCAGGAGGCCCTGCCCGACTGGCACGCTTGAGGCCCGAGCCTCATCCGGAATTTTCCTCACAAAAGCGTGGCTTGGCGTTGAACGGAACGGAATGTCGCAGCGTTTGAACGGTCACGCTCGCACCAGCGCGACCGTCCGGAGAACGCGACCGATGTCCCTCGTCACCATTCTGCTCATCATCCTGATCATCCTGGCCTTCGGCGGCGGCGGCTTCCTCGGCGGCGGCGCGTATCGCGGTCCCGGCTTCGGTCTGGGCGGCATCCTGCTGATCGTGCTGATCGTGCTCCTGGTCACCGGGCGGCTCTGAGCCGTAGCCCGTCGCCTGGGCGGAGGAACCGTCCGCCCAGGTCCCCGGACGGCCGCAGGTGCCGGCCGCCGGGCGTCAGGGGATCCGCCCGCGGCGCGCACCTAGCGGCAGGTGATCCCCACCACGGCGGGCGCGACCGCGCCGGGCCCGGCACCCGGCTGCGGCGGCGCCGGGGGAACGCCCTGGGCGGAGAGGAAGGCGTGGATCGCCCGCGCCGGCACGAGCGGCAGGCGCGCTGGCGGCACCACCCCGGCGACCCGGCGCGGCGCCGCGGGGTAGCGGGCGACGAGCCCGACGAGGGTCCCCGACCGTTCGAGCACAGGCGCGCCGCCGGAACCCGGCTGGAGCGCCGCGATCACGTCGCCGCCCCGCACCTCGCCGGGGGCGGCCTGGACCCCGTCGGGGCCCGGCGCCAGGGCGATCACGCTCTCCTCGGCACCGACGGGCTCGATCCGGATCGCGGCCCGGAGCGGGGCGGGGGTGCCGGGCACATCGAGGAGGGCGAGGCCGGCCGGATCGGTGGCGAGCACCCGCACCGGCGTCGCGCCGACGCGGGGCTGCGCGCAGCCCTCCAGCACGGCGGAGGCGGTCAGAACGCGTCCCGGCGCCACCGCGAGACCCGCGCCCGATGCCGGAGCGGAGGAGAGGCTCGCCGGCCTCAGGGGCGCGGCGGCCTGCGGCGGGGGGGCCGGGTTTGCGGCGGCGCGGGTCGCCGGCGCCGGGCCCGCGGAAAGCTGGGCGGCCGGCGCCGCGGCGGGGTCCGGAAACGGCACGAAGGCGTTCGCCACGGCGATGACGAGCCGGTCGACCTCCGGCGCGAGGGCGCGGTCGTAGCCGAGCAGGAAACCGCGCACGCCCTCGGGGCCGGACGCGTAGCGGATGTAGGACAAGCCCGGCCCGGTCTCGGCGGTGACCACCACGGTGTCCGGCCGCCGCAGCTTGTAGGTCACCTTGCGGCCGGGAAGCGGCGCGGTCGCCTTCTCGAACAGCGCGTCCAGGCTCTCGCTCCCCGGCGGGAAGGCGCGGGATTCGAGGGTCACGCGCCCGTCCTGGCTCTGCCAGCGGGTTCCGGAGGGCAGGGCGGTCCGCCGCCCCAGGAGGCGCTCGGGCACCCCCATCACGGTGCCGGTCCCGGGATCGACCGCAACGCGGAAACGCGCCGCGTTCCGCGCCGCCGCGCCGGCGGCCAGCAGCGCCGCCCGGCCGCGCGAATCGAGGGGGTCGGCCCCGCCGGTCCGGGCCGCGTAGGCGTTGAGCGCCTCGAAGGTCCGACGTCCGAAGGCCCCCGACACCACGGCGTTGAAATCGCCGGTCCAGACCAGGGCGTCCTGGACGGCCTTGCGGTCGGCCTCCGGGAGGGCCTCGAAGCCCGCCCTCATCGCCTCGAAGGCGGGATCGGCCAGCGCTCCGGGCGCCGGCGCGGGTCTCGGCGCGACCCGCGCGGGGGCCGGCCGGTCCTGGCCGGCGACCGGCCCGGTCCCGAGGGCGATCAGGATCGCGAGGGCCGTCGCGCGCCGGGCGCGGCTGCGCTGGGCGTCCGGGATCCGACACCGCGACGCGTCACCCGAATCCATTCCCGCCCTCCGACCCTCGACGTCCCGATCCTGGCAGAGGCCGCGGCGACAGGCCAGGTCAATCCGGTCCCGGCGACCGTGCGTCCGGAACCGCGATGCGCTACAGGGCGGATACCCGGCCCTGGGCGGCGGCCGGATCCCGGATCGCTCGTCCGGCTACGCGATGCCGCCACGGTTCGACGCGGAGCCCGGCATGAGCGACACGAACAACACCTTCAAGAAGGCGCCCAAGCGCAAGGCCGCCAAGGGCAAGAGCATCAGCGTGTCGCCGGAGATGCGGCAGGCCTACGCCGACCTGATCCAGGAGCGCGCGGAGAAGCAGGAGGCCTACGGCCGCCACCTGCCGCAGGACGAGACGCGGCGGCGCTGACGCGAGGATCGGGGTCGCGCCGGCAGCGCGAGGCCCCGACCGGACCGTCCGCTCAGCGCTTGCGCACGAATTCGGTGCGCAGCACCAAACCCTTGATGGTGTCGTGGCGGCAGTCGATCTCCTCCGGATCGTCCGTGAGCCGGATCGACCGGATGACCGTGCCCTGCTTCAGGGTCTGGTTGGCACCCTTGACCTTGAGGTCCTTGATCAGCGTGACCGAATCGCCGTCGGCCAGGACGTTGCCGGCCGCGTCGCGGACGGCCCTCGTCTCGGGGGGCGTGGCGGCAGACCCGGGCGGGAGCCACTCGCCCGTCGCCTCGTCGTAGACGTAAGCCTCGTCGTCGCCGGTCAAATCCGTGCCCCCTGTTCGGATCGGGGCCGGGTCCTGTCAGGATCGCGTGGGCCCGTCATCCGCGCGTCCCGGCACACCGAACCGGTCAGCGAGTCGGCGCAGGACGCCGCGAGCTTAGCCGATCGGACCGGCCCCGCGCGAGCGCGGCGGGGCCGGTCCGATCGAGCGCCCTACCGCTTCAGCGGACCGGCCTCGATCACGTCCTCGACCGTGCGCAGGCCGGCGCGCGGTGAGTTGACGAGGCAGGCCATGTTGCCCGGCGGGTGCTGGTTCTTCCACATCTTGGTGTGGGCCTGGGGGATCTTGTCCCAGGGGAAGACCTCGCTCATGCACGGGTCGATCCGCTGGTCGAGCACGAACTGGTTCGCCGCCGAGGCCTGCTTGAGGTGGGCGAAGTGCGAGCCCTGGATGCGCTTCTGCCGCATCCAGACGTAGCGGGCGTCGAAGGTGATGTTGAAGCCGGTCGTACCGGCGCAGAACACCACCATGCCGCCGCGCTTCACCACCAGCGCCGAGACCGGGAAGGTCGCCTCGCCGGGATGCTCGAACACGATGTCGACGTCCTGCTTGCCGGTGATGTCCCAGATCGCCTTGCCGAACTTCCGCGCCTCCTTGGTCCAGGCGTGGAACTCGGGGCTGTTGACCTTCGGGAGCTGGCCCCAGCAGTCGAAGTCCTTGCGGTTGATGACGCCCTTGGCGCCGAGGCTCATCACGTAGTCGCGCTTCGACTCGTCCGAGATCACCGCGATGGCGTTGGCGCCCGAGGCCGCGCAGAGCTGCACGCCGAACACGCCGAGACCGCCCGAGGCGCCCCAGATCAGCACGTTCTGGCCCGGCTTCACCGTGTGCGGGGCGTGGCCGAACAGCATGCGGTAGGCGGTGGCGAGCGTCAGCGTGTAGCAGGCAGCCTCCTCCCAGGTGAGGTGCTTGGGCCGCGTCATGAGCTGACGCGACTGCACCCGGCAAAACTGCGCGAAGGAGCCGTCGCCGGTCTCGTAGCCCCAGATGCGCTGCGAGGGCGACAGCATCGGGTCGCCGCCGTTGCACTCCTCGTCGTCGCCGTCGTCCCGGTTACAGTGGACGATGACCTCGTCGCCGACCTTCCAGCGCTTCACCTTGGAGCCGACCTTCCAGACGATGCCGGAGGCGTCGGAGCCCGCGATGTGGTACTCGCCCTTGTGGACGTCGAAGGGCGAGATCGGCTCGCCGAGGCCGGCCCAGACGCCGTTGTAGTTGACGCCCGCCGCCATGACGTAGACCAGCACCTCGTCGTCGCCGATCTCCCAGACCGGCAGCACCTCGAGCTGGTGGGACTGCTCCGGGGGGCCGTGCCGCTCGCGCCGGATCGCCCAGGCATACATCTTGGCCGGCACATGACCCAGCGGCGGGATTTCACCCATCTCGTAGAGGTCCTTGACCTCCCCGCCCGTCGGACTGATCGCAGCGCTCGCCGCCATCTCGCTCTCCTCTCGTCCCGCGTGTTGCTCACGGCCGCGGTTCTCCATCGCGCTATAACGGCGATGCCGGAGGCGTCCAAGTGGGCCGAAAGTCGAAAGCCGACGGTTTCCGACATGAAAAAAGCGCGAGCACAGGGCGCGCAGCCACGTATTCAAAATCGGCTTTCCGGCAGATCAAGTATTATTCGGCGCTGGCCTTGACCGCCCCGGTGCCGAGACCTTCCCCGACCCCGCCGCGAGCCTGAGCTGCTCCCGGACGCCCGGCGAGCACATGCAGCTCTAAGTCCTTGGTAAGACGTGCTCTCTCGCGCCTGAACAGCGGCAGGTCCCGCGAAGAACACCTCAGGTGGACTTTATACCAGCACTGACAAAGCCGTCCGCGACCGTCGCCGGGGTCCGTCCGGGCGGCGGTCGCGGACGGCGCGCGGGCGGCCGCGCGCCGCGGCGCCTTCAAATCCCGCTGTTCCGGCGGGCAAGTTTTTTCATGAGCCGGGAAAGCCCGGTCGGGCGTCTTGCACTTCCGTCCCGGATGACGCGTGCCCAACCCTTCGCTACGGTGACCGCAAGGCCGCGCCCCGCGCGGATACAAAGATCACACGGAGGCGAGGAATGGGCGCGAGCGTCGCCGAGACCAGGAGCGACAAGTCGAGCCGCGACAAGCCCTGGATCATCCGCACCTACGCGGGGCACTCGACCGCGGCGGAGTCCAACAAGCTCTATCGGGGCAACCTCGCCAAGGGCCAGACCGGCCTGTCGGTCGCCTTCGACCTGCCGACCCAGACCGGCTACGACCCCGACCACGAGCTGTCCCGCGGCGAGGTCGGCAAGGTCGGCGTCTCGATCGCGCATCTCGGCGACATGCGGACCCTGTTCCAGGACATCCCGCTCGCCCAGATGAACACCTCGATGACGATCAACGCCACGGCCCCGTGGCTGCTGGCGCTCTACCTCGCGGTGGCCGAGGAGCAGGGCGCGCCGATCGCCGCGCTCCAGGGCACGACCCAGAACGACATCATCAAGGAGTACCTGTCGCGCGGCACCTACGTGTTCCCGCCCGCGCCGTCCCTCCGGCTCACCAAGGACGTGATCCTGTTCACGACGCGGAACGTGCCGAAGTGGAACCCGATGAACGTCTGCTCCTACCACCTTCAGGAGGCGGGGGCGACGCCGGTCCAGGAGCTCTCCTACGCGCTCGCCATCGCCATCGCGGTGCTCGACACCGTGCGCGAGGACCCCGAATTCGACGCCGCGAGCTTCCCGGAGGTGTTCGGCCGGATCTCGTTCTTCGTGAACGCGGGCCTGCGGTTCGTCACCGAGATCTGCAAGATGCGGGCGTTCTCGGAGCTCTGGGACGAGATCGCCCGGGAGCGCTACGGCATCGACGACCCGAAGAAGCGCATCTTCCGCTACGGCGTGCAGGTGAACTCTCTGGGCCTCACCGAGCAGCAGCCGGAGAACAACGTCCACCGCATCCTGATCGAGATGCTGGCGGTGACGCTGTCCAAGCGCGCCCGCGCCCGCGCGGTGCAGCTCCCGGCCTGGAACGAGGCGCTCGGCCTGCCGCGGCCCTGGGACCAGCAATGGTCCATGCGCATGCAGCAGATCCTGGCCTTCGAGACCGACCTGCTGGAATACGACGACATCTTCGACGGCAGCCACGTGATCGAGGCCAAGGTCGAGGAGCTGAAGGCGCAGACCCGCGCCGAGCTGGAGCGGATCGGCGGCATCGGCGGCGCGGTCGCGGCGGTGGAGACCGGCGCGCTCAAGCGCGCGCTGGTGGAGTCGAACGCTCGCCGGATCTCGGCCATCGAGGCCGGCGAGCAGATCGTCGTCGGCGTCAACAAATGGCAGCAGGGCGAGCCGTCGCCGCTTACGGCCGGGGAGGGGGCGATCTTCTCCGTCTCCGAGACCGTCGAGATGGAGGCGCAGAGCCGGATCCGCGAGTGGCGCGGCCGCCGCGACGAGAACGCCGTCGGCCAAGCCCTCGACGCCCTGGAGCAGGCGGCGCGCTCCGGCACCAACATCATGCCGCCCTCGATCGAGGCCGCCAAGGCCGGCGTCACGACGGGCGAGTGGGGCGCGCGCCTGCGCGCGGTGTTCGGCGAGTACCGGGCCCCCACCGGCGTGACCGTCGAGACGGTCTCCAGCGGCGCGGCCGAGGAGGCCAAGCTCCTGATCGCCGATCTCGGCGAGCGGCTCGGCGAGACGCCGAAGCTCGTGGTCGGCAAGCCCGGCCTCGACGGCCATTCCAACGGCGCCGAGCAGATCGCGCTCCGCGCTCGGGACGTCGGCTTCGACGTCACCTACGACGGCATCCGCCAGACGCCGGCCGAGATCGTCGCGAAGGCCAAGGAGACCGGCGCCCACGTGGTCGGCCTGTCGATCCTGTCCGGATCCCACGTGCCGCTGGTGCGGGAGGTCCGCGCCAAGATGCGGGAGGCGGGGCTCGACCACATCCCGGTGGTGGTCGGCGGCATCATCTCGCCGGAGGACGAGCTGGTCCTCAAGAACATGGGCGTGCGCGCCGTCTACACGCCGAAGGACTACGCCATCGACCAGATCATGGTCGGGCTCGCCAAGGTGGTGGAGAAGGGCCTGGAGCGCCGGGACGGCCCGTCGAACCAGCCGCGCGCGGAGGCTCAGGTCTACTAGCGGACCGAGCCTGCCCGGACCGCGCGCGGTCCGGGCAGGACCAAACAACCTTAATATTTCTCAGACAAGCATAGGCCCCGGTCCCACCTGCGGGACCGGGGACGAATCCTATGCGCGCCGGTATCTCCATCGCGGCCAAGCTCGGCCTGTGCCTCGCAGCCCTGGTGCTGCTGATCGCCGCGACGAGCGGCCTCTCGCTGGCCGAGCTCGGCCGCATCGAATCCGCCGCCGCGCAGCTGCGCGACACCCGCATCCCGGCCACCGATGCCCTCGGCCGGATCGGGATCAACTTCATGCGGCAGCGGGTCAACGCCGTCCGCCTGATCACCGCCGACACGCCCGAGCTGCGGGCCGAGGTCGCCGACCAGATCGCCAAGCGCGACGCGCTGCTCGCCGCCCAGTACGCCCGATACGAGGCCCTGCCGCTGACCCAGCCCGAGCGCGAGGCCTACGCGGCCTTCCGCCAGCACGTGGCCACCTACGCCGAGCAGCAGCGGGAGGCGGTGGCCAAGGCCGAGGCGGGCGACGTCGCCGGCGGTCAGCGGATCTACAACACCACGATGTCGGACAGCATCCGCGCCATCATGGCCGACTGGGAGAAGCTCGTCGCCCTGAACGGCGACGGGTCGCAGGCGAGCGGCACGCTGATCGCGCAGACCTACGACGCCGCCAAGCGGAACGTGCTGGCGCTCGCCGGCCTCGCCCTGGCGGTGGCGCTCGGGGCCTTCGTGCTGGTGACCCGCGGCGTCAGCCGGCCGCTCCGGACCATCAGCGCGGTGACGCAGCGCCTCGCGGCGGGCGACGCCGAGGTGGCCATCCCCGGGCAGGAGCGCCGCGACGAGATCGGGGCTCTGGCGGGCTCCGTGGTGGTGTTCCGCGACAACCTCGTCCGCGCGCGCGCCCTGGAAGCCGAGACGGCGCTGGCCCGCGCGGACGCCGAGACGCAGCGCCGCGCCGCGACCCGGGCCATGGCCGACGCCTTCGAGCAGGCGGTGGGCGGCATCGTCGGCGGCGTGTCGGCGGCGGCGACCGAGCTGGAGGCGACCGCGCGGTCCCTCACCGGCAGCGCGGCGGACGCGGCCGGGCAGTCCGGCACCGTCGCGAGCGCGGCGAGCGACGCCGCCGCCAACGTCAACACCGTCGCGGCCGCCGCCGAGGAGCTGGGCTCCTCCGTGCAGGAGATCGGCCGGCAGGTCAGCGGCTCGGCGGAGCTCGCGCGGGTCGCCGTCGCGGAGGCGACCAACACGGTGGCGCTGGTCCAGGACCTGAGCAGCGCGGCCGCGAAGGTCGGCGACGTGGTGGCGCTGATCTCCGGGATCGCCGCCCAGACCAACCTGCTGGCGCTCAACGCCACGATCGAGGCGGCGCGCGCCGGCGCCGCGGGCCGCGGCTTCGCGGTCGTCGCCTCGGAGGTCAAGGCGCTCGCCGAGCAGACCGCCCGGGCCACCGAGGAGATCACCGGCCAGATCGGCCGGATCCAGTCCTCCACCGGGCAGGCCGCGTCGGCGATCGACGGAATCGGCCGGCGCATCCGCGAGATCGACGGCGTGGCCGCCAGCATCGCGGCCGCCGTGGAGCAGCAGGGCGCGGCCACCCAGGAGATCGTCCGCAACGTCGCCGAGGCGGCCGCCGGCACCGGCGCGGTGACCGGCACCATCGCGAGCCTCGCCCAGTCCGCCGAGGAGACCGGCACCGCCGCCGCCCAGGTGCTCGGCGCCGCGACCGAGATGTCGCGCCAGTCCGAGCATCTCGGGGCCGAGGTCGCCCGCTTCCTCGCCACGGTGCGGGCCGCGTAGGGAGCCCCTCACGGTCGGGCGGCGGATCGCGTAGGACGGCGCCATGCCGCCCGCCCTGCCGCCCGCCCTGCCGCCTGACATGCCGCCCAACTTGCCGCCCGCACTGACCACGATCCTGCTCCTGGCGGTGCCCCTCGCCGCCGCCCTCTCGGCGGGCCTGATCCTGCGCCTGCGCCCGCTGCTGCAGCGCTACGCCCTGGCCCGGCCGAACGCCCGCTCCAGCCACACCGTGCCGACCCCGCAGGGGGGCGGGATCGCCGTGGTGACGGCCCTGGTCACGATCTCGGGCCTGCTGATCGCGGCGCCGGAGATCGGCGGCCGGCCGGACTGGATCTGGCTCGCGGGCGGCGCCCTGGCCCTGGCGCTCCTCGGCGCCGTGGACGACGTCCGGCCGCTGCCGGCCGCCCTGCGGCTCGCCGTGCAGGCCGTCGTGGTCGGCCTGCTGGTCTGGCACCTCGACGGGCGGCTGCTCCCCGCCCTGCCGCTCTGGCTGGAGCGCGGCCTCGCGCTGCTGGCCGGCCTGTGGTTCGTCAACCTGACGAACTTCATGGACGGGCTCGACTGGATGACGGTCGCGGAGATCGTCCCGGTGGCGGGCGCGCTCCTGCTCATCGGCCTCGTCGGGCACCTGCCGCCGCTGCCGACCCTGGTGGCGGCGAGCCTGCTGGGCGCGGTGCTGGGCTTCGCGCCGTTCAACCGGCCGGTCGCGCGGCTCTTCCTCGGGGATGTCGGCTCGCTGCCGGTCGGGCTCGTCACCGCGTGGCTGCTGTGCCAGCTCGCCCTGGCGGGCGGCTTCGCCGCCGCCCTGCTGCTGCCGCTCGTGTACCTCGCCGATGCCAGCCTGACCCTCGCCGCCCGGGCGGCGCGGGGCGAGCGGGTCTGGGAGGCCCATCGCGGGCACTACTACCAGCGGGCCACCGTCAACGGGCTCGGCGTGCCCGGCGTGGTCGGGCGGGTGTTCGCGGTCAATCTCGCCCTGGCGGCGCTCGCCGCCGCGACCTTGTTTTGGCCGTCCTGGACGGTCACGCTCGCCGCATCGGCCGCCGGGCTCGCCCTGGTCGCCGCCCTGCTCCGCCGCTTCGCCCGCGCCCCGGCACCGGGCCCAGCCGAAGGTGCCGCCCAGCCGTGAAAGGTGCCGCCCAGCCGTGACCGGACTCATCGCGCTCACCGGGGCGACCGGCTTCATCGGCCGCCACCTGCTCGCCGACCTCACCGCGCGGGGCTACCGGGTCCGCGTGCTGCTGCGCCGGCCCACGACAGTGCCGGAGGGCGCGGCGAGCGCGGTCGTGGGCGACCTGACCCGCCCGATCAACATGGCGGCGGCCCTCAGCGGCGTCGACGCGGTGGTGCATTCGGCCGGCCTCGCCCACGCCAATCTGGGTCCGACGGCGTCGGGGACACCGGAGGACGACTATCGCACGCTCAACACCGAGGCGACGCGCAGGCTCGCGGAGGCCGCGGCGCGCGCGAAGGTGCGCCGCTTCGTGTTCCTGTCGTCGATCCGCGCGCAGGTGGGGGCGAGCGCGCCGGAGGTGGTCGGGGAGGGCGATCCGCCCCGGCCGACCGACGCCTACGGCCGCTCCAAGCTGGAGGCCGAGGCGGCGCTCGCCGAGATCGGCCTGGACTGGGTCGCGCTGCGCCCCGTCCTCGTCTACGGGGCCGGCGTGAAGGGCAACATGGCCGCGCTCCTGCGGCTGGCGCGCAGCCCCTACCCGCTGCCGCTGGGCGGCCTCGCGGCGCGGCGCTCGCTGATCTCGCTGGAGAGCCTGTCGGGCGCCGTGGACGCGGTGCTGGCGGCGCCCGCCCCCCTGAACCGGGCCCTCGTCGCGGCCGACCCGGACCCGCTCAGCCTGCCCGAGATGATCGCGTCCCTGCGCCAGGGCCTCGGGCGCGGCCCGGGCCTCGTCCCGGTGCCGGCCGGGCTCCTCCGGCTGGCCTGCCGGCTGACCGGCCGGGACGCGCAGTTCGCCCGCGTCGCCGAGGGGCTCGTCGCCCGCGCCGACGGGCTCGCGTCCCTCGGCTGGCGGCCGGCCGGGTCGACCCGCGACGGACTCGCCCGGCTGGCCCGCGACGGCGGCTGAGGCGCGGCCCGCCTCAGCGGCCCGCGTAGATGTCGGTGATCTTGCCGAGCAGCGACAGGGCGTCCGCCTTCGAGCGCTGGAAGGCGTTGCGGCCGACGATCGAGCCGAACCCGCCACCCGCCTGGATGGCGCGGATCTCGTCGAGGAAAGTCGCCTCCTCGGCATGGGCCCCGCCGGAGAAGATCACGATCCGCCGCCCGTTGAAGGCGCATTGCACCACGTGGCGGACGCGCTCGGCCGCCGTGCCGATCGGGATGCCGGTCGACTCGTAGACCTTCCTGGCCGCCGGCTGCTCGATATGGGCCGAGGGCAGCTTGACCTTGATGATGTGGGCGCCGAGTTGCGCGGCGATCTGGGCCGCGTAGCCGATCACGTCGATGGCGGTCTCGCCCTCCTTCGAGAGGGCCGAGCCGCGGGCGTAGGACCAGATCACCACGGCGAGGCCGACGCTCTTGGCCTCCTCGGCGATCTCGCGGATCTGCCCGTACATGGCGTTGCGGTGGGCCGAGCCCGGGTAGATCGTGAAGCCGATCGCGCAGGCGCCGAGTCGCAGTGCGTCCGCCACCGAGCCGGTGATCGCCTGCTCGGGATCCTCCTCGTCGGCCAGGAGGTCGTGGTCGTTGAGCTTCAGGATGAGCGGGATGCGCCCGGCATAGTCGCGCGCGCCCGCTTCCAGGAAGCCGAGCGGCGCCGCGTAGGCGTTGCAGCCGGCCGCCAGGGCCAGCTCGAAATGGTAGTGCGGGTCGTAGGCCGGCGGGTTCGGGCCGAAGCTGCGCGCGGGCCCGTGCTCGAAGCCCTGGTCGACGGGCAGGATCAGCATCTTGCCGGTGCCGCCGAGCTTCCCGTGCTCCAGCATCCGGGCGAGGTTGGTGAGGGTCCCGGGGCTGTCGGCCCCGTACCACGACAGGATCTCGGTGACGCGGGCGGATCGGTCCATCGGGCAGCCTCCTGGCCAGAGACCGTCGCGCCGCGGATCGGGCCGCGGGTCGTGCGCGGACGGCTCGCGGTCGGAACGGTGAGGGCAAAGCCGAGGTTCCCGCACGGGGCGCTTTCGGCTAACCGGAGGTGAGCGGGCGCCGCCCGGTCTGGGCGCGCGCGCCGGAACCGGGAGCCCCGAGGCCGACCCACGATTCGCGTCAGAGGTTCGCTCATGCGCAGGCTGATCCTGCTGCGGCACGCCAAGTCCGACCGTCCGCCGGGCGTGGCCGACCACGAGCGCCCGCTCAACGAGCGCGGGCGACGCGCCGCCCCGGCGGTGGGCGCCCACCTCGCGCGGGAGGGTCTGTGCCCGGATCTCGCCCTGGTCTCCACCGCCGCGCGGACCCGCGAGACCTGGGCCGCGATGGAAGCCGCCCTCGGCAGCCCCGAGACGCGCTGGCACTCCGAGATCTACGAGGCGCCGGCGGATCGGATCCTCGGTGTGATCCGGCAGGCGCCCGACGCGGCCGCCACGCTGATCGTGGTCGGCCACAACCCGGGCCTCGGCGACCTCGCGGCGGCGCTCGCCGGGTCGGGACCGCGGGCGGCCCGGGACCGGCTGGCCCTGGAATTCCCGACGGCGGCCTGCGCGGTGATCGACTTCGACGGCGACCACTGGGCGGAGATCGCGCCGGGCCGCGGGCGCCTCGACCGGTTCGTGCGCCCCCGGGACATCGACCCGGATCTCGGCGGCTGACGCCTCAGGCGACCGGCACCGCGACGGCGTGCGCCTCGACCTCCGCGTGGGTCGGCAGGGGCGAGCCCGGCACGAAGGCTTCGAAGGCCGCCCAGAAATCCTGCCGGATCGCGTCGCGCTCGGTCAGGATCTCGTGCCGGGAATCCGGCAGGACCAGGATATGGCCGGCCTTCAGCCGGGCAGCGAAGCGCTCGGTGTCCGCCGTGCCGCAGACCGGGTCGGCGCCCGCCGCGACGATCAGGGTCGGCAGCCCGATCCGCGGCGCCGCCCGCGGGTCGCGCAGCCGCGCCATCGCGCGGAACGCCTCAGCGAGCCACGCGATCGTCGGATCGCCGACCGCGCCGGCGCCGACCTGCCGGGCCGCCGCGGCGTTGCGGGCGTAGCGGACGGGATCGCGCGACAGGCGGTTGCGGGCGTACGGGTTGGTGGCGATCGAGACCGGCTTGCCGAACGGGATGTAGCGGCTCCCGAGGCCGAGCCGCTGCAGCCCCCGCGACAGGATCGCGGCGCCGGCCGGCCAGCGGATCATCCGGATCGACAGCATCGGCGCCAGGGTCACCAGCCGCCGGAACGGCAGCGCGCCGTCGAGGGCCGCGAGGAGGGCGACGCATCCGCCCATGGAATGGGCGAGGCCGACATGGGGCTCGGGCATCAGCGGCACCAGGATCGTCTCGGCCACGGCCCGCAGGTCGAGGCGGTAATCGTCGAATCGGGCGACGTGGCCCTTGTGTGGATCGTCCACCCGCCGGTCCGATTCGCCCTGGCCGCGCCAGTCGAAGGCGACGACCGCGAAGCCCCGGGCGCGCAGCTCGTGGATCGTCTCGTAGTACTTCTCGATGAACTCGGCCCGGCCCTGGAGCAGGCAGACGGTGCCTCGGCAGGTGCGCGCCGTCGTCTGCCAGTAGGCCGCCCGCAGGGTGCAGTCGTCGCGCGTGCCGACGGCGATCAGCGTGCCGCCCGGCGGGACCGGGTTGTCGGGCGTGCTGCGCAGGGTCAGGAGCGGCGGCTCGCGCCCGGTATCACCGTCGAAGCGTCTCACTGGCCTCACCTCAGCGCCTCCGCGCACCGGTCGCTGCACGGCCCGATGCACCCTCCGATGCACTGTGCGACCGTAGCGAAAAAATCTCGTTTCCCGCCATCGCCGGGGGTCTTGAAGCGCGATTTTCCCCCTCCGATATCTCGTCTGTGCCGGCCGTCAGGCGGCACGAGAGACGGGTCCGGCCCATCGGGCGGACCGGAATTGCATGTTGCTCAGACGAGGATATGTCATGCGTCAGTTCGATCTCGCTCCCCTGTACCGCTCCACCGTCGGCTTCGATCGCCTGTTCTCCGCCCTCGACCAGTTCGCGAGCGCCGAGGCGGCCCCGACCTACCCGCCCTACAACATCGAGCGGACCGGCGAGAACGCCTACCGCATCACCGTCGCGGTCGCCGGCTTCACCGAGTCTGACCTGTCGATCGAGGTGCGGGAGAACGCGCTCACGCTGAAGGGCGAGCGCAAGGCCGAGGGCAAGGCGGAGTTCCTGCACCAGGGCATCGCGGCCCGCGCCTTCGAGCGCCGGTTCCAGCTCGCCGACCACGTCCAGGTGACGGGCGCGGCGCTGGAGAACGGCCTCCTCCACATCGACCTCGTCCGCGAGGTCCCGGAGGCGAAGAAGCCCCGTCGCATCGAGATCGCCTCGGCGGCGCGCCCGAGCGCCCCGGTGATCGAGGGCGACGTCCGCAAGGACGCGGTCCAGCAGGCCGCCTGATCCCGCCCTCGGGCGGAACCGTCCGGTCCCGATCAGGTCCCTGGAGTGCCCCGGCCCCGGCCGGGGCGCTTTCTCGCGTCGGCTGTCATAATGGCGTGTGGCCGTCGTGCTCTCTGTCGGATTCGACGGTGCACGGACGCGCACCCGGAGTGAACCCGACCATGGTCGCCAATCTCGCCCGCGGAGCCTACAGCGCGCTCGGAGCCGGCTGGCACAAAGGCGTGCAATGGGGCGTCGGCGCGCCGATCGCCAAGCTGCGCCGCCGGGCGGTCCCGCTGCCTGGCGTCGCGGGCGCGGGCGGAATCGACGACGTGCTCTCGGCCGAGCGGGCGATCCGCCTGCCCGAGCCGTTCGAGGGCCGCAGCCTCGGCCGCATCGGCAGCCTCGAGGTCCGGCTGGCGACGCGGAAATCCGAGATTCGGCGGGCCCAGCGGCTGCGCTACAAAGTCTTCTACGAGGAGATGTCGGCGGTGCCCTCCGGGCTCGCCGCGCTGTCCCGCCGCGACGTCGACGGCTACGACGCGGTCTGCGACCACCTGCTCGTTCTCGACCACGCGGTGCCGAGGCGGAAGAAGCCGTTCGTCGAGCCGCGCCCGAAGGTCGTCGGCACCTACCGGCTGCTGCGCGGCGAGGTGGCCGAGCGGCACACCGGCTTCTATTCCGAGAGCGAGTACGACCTCGCGCCGCTGCTCGCCGCGCAGGGGCACCGGCGGCTCCTGGAACTCGGCCGCTCCTGCGTGCTCAAGCCCTACCGGAGCAAGCGGACCGTCGAGCTGCTGTGGCAGGGGATCTACGCCTACGTTCTGCACCACCGGATCGACGCGCTGATCGGCTGCGCGAGCCTGGAGGGTACCGATCCGGACCGGCTGGCCCTGCCGCTCGCCTTCCTGCACCACCATGCCCGCGCGCCGGAGGGCTGGCGGGCCCGGGCGCTGCCGGAGCGGGCGGTGGCGATGGACCGGATGCCGCGCGAGGCGGTGGATGCCAAGGCCGCCCTGCAGGCCCTGCCGCCGCTGATCAAGGGCTACCTGCGCCTCGGCGCGACCTTCGGCGACGGCGCGGTGATCGACCGCCAGTTCGGCACGACGGACGTGTTCGTCACGCTGCCGGTCGAGGTGATCGGCGCGCGCTACCGGGGCCATTTCGCGCCGGCGGGGTGAGCGGCCGCTCCGGGAACCCGGAGGGTTCGTAGCTCAGCGTCCTCGCGCGCGGAGCGAGGCAACCCGGGAGCGCCGCGCTTCGCGGGATCTCGCTGCCCTCACTCGCTTCGCTCCGCTCGCCAGGACGAGGGTGCTGCAGGCCCTTAAAGATCCCCCAATGCCAGCTGACCCTGGTTGCGCGCCTTCGGCGGCGCGGCCTTGCGCTCCTTGGCCCGCCCGGAGGCGGGGCGGGCGGCGGCCGGCCTCTTGGGCTTCGGGTCGCCGCGCATCCGGGCCACCGCCTTGTCGCGGGCCACGGCCTCCGGGGCGCTCGGGTCGTCGGTCAGCCACTTGCCGCGCTTGATCACCTCGTTCACGCGGCCCTGGTTGACCCCGACCTTGAAGGCGATCTCCTGCTGGGTCATGCCGGTCGTGGCGTGCAGGTCCAGGATCGCCCGGGCGAGTTCCGGGGTCATCTTCTGTCCGGTCAGCCGCCGGGCGGGCTTCACCGTCCGGGTCGCGCGGTCGCGCTCGCGCAGGCGCTCCAGCAGCGCCAGCGCCATGTTCATGCCGTGCTCGCGCAGGGCTTCCTCGAATTCCTTCAACGTCGCCATCGGCGCCATCCTCCGCCGGGCTCTCGGGCCGGGTGCTAGCCGAGGAACGTGCCGGGAACGAAGCGGTTGCGCAAGCCGATCGGGCGGGCGCCCTCCGCCGGGCCGGTGGATGACACCCGTCGTCCACCGGAAATGCGCGGCGCTGGCCTCCCCCCGGCGGCTCCGCTACAGGGGGCCGCACCGTGACGGCAGCCAGCGCGCAGACGATGATCAGCCCGATCCGCAGAATTGCCCCCGGCGAGACGCCCGGCTCCCTGGCGCGGGAGCTGGAGGCCGGGGCGGTGCTGCTGTTCCCGGACCTGCCGTTTCCGTTCAGCGACTTCGAGCGCCGGTTCACCGAGCGGCCCTTCGCGGACGGCAAGGCCAAGAACGTCAACATCCGCGGCGAGGCCGCCGAGCTGCGCGGGGCGGCCGGCACGCCGGAGGAGCAGGAAGCCCTGCGCCAGCTGCTGATCCGCTACCGCGCCTTCGCCCGCGAGCTGATCGGCACCTATCTGCCCGAGTACCGCGACCGGGTGAGCCTCGCCGGCACCTCCTACCGGCCCTTCGACGTCGACCGGCGCAAGCTGAGCTGGCGGCGCGACGACACGCGCCTGCACGTCGACGCGTTCCCGTCGAACCCGATCGGCGAGAAGCGGATCCTGCGGGTGTTCCGCAACGTCAACCCGGCGGGCGAGCCGCGCCGCTGGCGGGTCGGCGAGGATTTCGGGTCGATGGCGCAGAAGTTCCTGCCGCGGCTGCCGGGCTACTCGCCGCTCTCGGCGCGCCTGCTCGCGGCTCTGCGCATCACCAAGGCGAAGCGCTCGGAATACGACCACCTGATGCTGCACCTGCACGACGCCCTCAAGCAGGACGAGACCTATCAGGCCGAGGCTCCCCAGGCCGACGTGGAATTCCGCCCGGGCGAGACCTGGGTGACCTTCTCCGACCTCGTGATGCACGGGGCCATGGGCGGCCGCTACATGCTGGAGCAGACCGCCTACCTGCCGGTCGCCGCCCAGGCCGACCCGGCCCTGAGCCCGCAGCGCATCCTCGCGGCCAAGCTCGGCCGCGCCCTTCGCACCTGAGACAGGGACGTCACCGATGATCCTCGAAATCGCGCAGATCGAGATCAAGCCCGGCATGGAGGCCGAGTTCGAGAAGGGCATCACCGAGGCCTCGGCGATCTTCAAGCAGGCCAAGGGCTGCCGGCACTTCGAGGTCCGGCGCTCCATAGAGCATCCGCAGCGCTACCGGCTGCTGATCCACTGGGACACGCTGGAGGCCCACACGAAGGACTTCACCGGCTCGCAGCCCTGGCAGGATTACCGCGCGCTGGTCTCCCACTGCTTCGCCGGCCCGGTGGCCGTCGAGCATGCCGAGCAGGTGCTGAAGGCGTTCTGAGCCCCGGCGCGGGTCCGGGTAGAGCCTCCGGCGGCCCGAAGCGTTGCGACACCGACCACCGGTGCTAGGCTCCCGCGCGACCGGACCCGAGGCGAATCATCGGGGTCGCGGCGGGTGGGGAACAGGCTGATGGCGCGGCTCGGACGGCTCGCGGGTGCCCTGGCGCTCCTCGGAGGAATCGCGGGCGTTCCGGCTCTCGCCCAGTCCCCGCTCGCGCAATCCCCGCCTGCGGCCCGCACCGCGCCCCGGCCGGCCACCGCCATCGCCGCGCCGTTCGCCAGGACCTTCGTCCGGCCCGACCTCGCCAGCGCGGCGGTCCGCCTGGAGACCGCGCTCAAGGCGGAGGCCGGAGGCCCGCTGCGGCCGGCCGGCCAGTCCCGCGCCGCCGGGCTGGCCCTGCTCGCCGCCGACAAGCCGGACGAGGCGCTGGCGCCGCTCACCGCCGCGGTGGCGGCCGACCCGACCGACGGGCGCAACTGGCAGGCCTACGCCCGCGGGGCCGCCGCGGCCCTGGGCGCGCTGGAGGACAACGACTACCAGGGGCGGTCGCGGCTGCGCGGGCGGGTGACGGCCGCCGCCTACCGCGCCTACGAGCGCGCCGGGACGGCCGCCGACGCCGCGGCGGCGCTGGCCGCGCTCGGCGCCGCGGAGGCCGAGCAGGAATCCTGGCGCCCGGCGCTCGACGCCTACGCGGCGAGCCTCGCCCTGGCCGAGACCGGCCCGGTCCGGGAAACCTACGAGACCCTGCGGACCGAGCACGGATTCCGCATCCTCGACTACAAGGTCGATTCCGACGCCGCCGCCCCGCGGGCCTGCTTCACCTTCTCGGAGGCGATCAGGCCCAAGACCGACTACGCGCCCTTCGTCGCCGTGTCGGGCAGCAGCGCGGCCGCCGTGACCGGGGAGGGCTCCCAGGTCTGCGTCGACGGGCTCAAGCACGGCGGGCGCTACGCCATCGTGGTCCGCCAGGGCCTGCCCTCCGCGGTCGGCGAGAGCCTGCTCAAGGCCGCCGATTACGAGATCTACGTCCGCGACCGCGCCCCGCAGGTACGCTTCACCGGGCGCAACTACGTCCTGCCCCGGACCGGACAGGCCGGCGTGCCCCTGGTCTCGGTGAACGCGCCCAAGCTCGACGTCGAGGTGCTGCGCATCGGCGACCGCGGCCTGCTGCCGACCCTGCGCTCCGAGGATTTCCTGGGCCAGCTCAGCGGGTCCACCGCCCGGACGATCGCGTCCGAGAAGGGCCAGCGCGTCTGGAAGGGCACCCTCGACACCGCCAAGGCGGAGGTGAACCAGGAGGCCGTCACCGCCTTCCCGGTCCTCCAGGCGGTGGGCAAGCTGGAGCCGGGCCTCTACGTGATGCTGGCTCGCCCGTCGGGCGTGGCCGCCTCCGACGAGGAGTACGACACCCAGGCGACCCAGTGGTTCGTGGTCTCCGACCTGGGACTCACCGCCACCAAGGGGCGGGACGGGGTCCACGTGGTCCTGCGCTCGCTCGCCTCCGCGCAGGTGATGCCGGGCGCCGAGATCCGGCTGATCGCCCGCAACAACGAGGTGCTGGGCACGCGGACCACGGACGCGCAGGGGCACGTCGCCTTCGATCCGGGGCTCGCCCGCGGGGAGGGCGGCCTCGCGCCGAGCCTCGTAGTCGCCCAGGCGGGCGGCGATTACGGCTTCCTCGACCTCAACCTCGGCGCCTTCGACCTCACCGACCGCGGCGTGAAGGGCCGCCCCGAGACCGGCGGCCTCGACGCCTACCTCTTCCCGGAGCGGGGGGTCTACCGCACGGGCGAGACCGTCCAGCTCACCGCCCTGCTGCGCGACCCCCGCGGCGCCGCCGTGCCGGACCTGCCGCTGACCCTGGTGGTCAAGCGGCCGGACGGCGTCGAGTACCGGCGCGTCTCGGTGCCCGACCAGGGGCTCGGCGGCCGGGCCCTGCCGCTGCCGCTCCTGTCGGGGGCGATGCACGGCACGTGGCGGGTCTCCGCCTACACGGACCCGAAGGCGCCCGCGATCGGCGAGACCAGCTTCCTCGTGGAGGATTACGTCCCCGAGCGGCTGGAGGTGACCCTCAAGGCCCGGCAGGCGGCCCTGAACCGGGGTGAGGCCGCGCAGGTCGACGTCGCCGCCCGCTACCTCTACGGCGCCCCGGGCGCCGATCTCGACGTGTCGGGCAGCGTGACCGTGCAGGCGGCGGCCACCAGCGGCATCAAGGGGCTGGAGAATTATTCCATCGGTCTCGACGACGAGGCCGTGGAGCCGACGACCCAGGAACTGCAGGACCACGCCACCACGAACGCGCAGGGCGATGCCACCGTCACGGTGCCGGTGCCGCAGGTCGCGGCCCCGCGGGCGCTGGAGGCGAAGATCACGCTGGCGGTCGGCGAGCCCGGCGGCCGGGCGCTGTCGCGCAGCCTGACCCTGCCGATCCTCCCGGCCAGCCCGGTCATCGCCCTGCGCAAGGGCTTCACCGACCTGAAGGAGGGCGGGATCGCGGGCTTCGACGCGGTGTTCGCGAGTCCCGACGGGGCGCTCCTCGCCCGGCCGGGCGTGAGCTGGACCCTGTCGCGGATCGACTCCTCCTACCAGTGGTACCGGGCGGACGGGCGCTGGTCGTTCGAGGCGGTGAAGTCCGCCCGGCGCGTCGCCAGCGGCACCGTCGACCTCACGGCCGCCGGTCCGAGCCGGATCGAGGCGCCGGTCGGCCTCGGCCGCTACCGGCTCGAGGTCTCGGCCGCGGGCGCCCCGGAGGCGACCGCGAGCCTCGGCTTCGAGGTCGGCTGGGGCGGCTCGGAGACCGCGGAGGCGCCCGACCTCCTCGACCTGACCCTCGACAAGGCCGCCTACGCGGCCGGCGACACCCTGCGGGCCAAGCTCAGCCCGAAGTTCAGGGGTCAGGCCAGCCTGATGGTCGTCAGCGACCGCGTGCACCAGGCCCTGGAGGTCAGCGTGCCCGAGGGCGGCACCACGGTCAGCCTCCCGGTGAAGGCCGAGTGGGGCGCCGGCGCCTACCTGGTGGCCACCGCCTACCGGCCCCTCGACCAGGCGGCCAAGCGCCTGCCGGGCCGGGCGCTCGGCTTGGCGTGGTTCTCGGTGGACCGGGAGCGGCGCAGCCTCGGCGTCGCCCTGAAGGCGCCGGAGCGGGCGCGCCCGCGCCAGGACCTGACCGTGCCGGTCCAGCTCACCGGGCTCAAGGCCGGCGAGCCGGCTCGGATCACCGTGGCGCTGGTCGATGTCGGCATCCTCAACCTGACCCGCTACGCGGCGCCGGACCCGACCCAGTATTTCCTCGGCCAGCGGTCGCTCGGGCCGGAGGTCCGCGACCTCTACGGCTACCTGATCGACGGCATGCAGGGCTCGGCCGGGGCGATCCGCTCGGGCGGCGACGCGGGCGGCGGCGAGCTCGCCGATTCCCCGCCGACCCAGGCACCGCTCGCCCTCTATTCGGGCGTCGTCACCGTGGGGCCGGACGGCGCGGCCAGCGTCACCTTCCCGGTCCCGGCCTTCAACGGCACCGGCCGCGTCATGGTCACCGCCTGGAGCGGCGACCGGATCGGGCAGGCGCAGGCCGACGTGATCATCCGCGACCCGGTCGTGCTCAGCGCCACGCTACCGCGCTTCCTCGACACCGGCGACCGCTCGCGCCTGTTCGTGGCCCTCGACAACGTCGAGGGGCGGGCGGGCGAGTACACGGTCGACCTGAACCCGACCGGCCCGGTCGTGGTCGGGGCCAGCGCGCTGCGCCAGACGCTGCGGCTGGAGGCCGGCGCCAAGGGCCAGTTCGCGATCCCGCTCACCGCCGCCGGACCCGGCACGGCCCGGCTCGACCTCGCTCTGACGGGGCCCGGCCTCCCGGCCGCCCTGAACCAGAGCTTCGCCCTGGGAATCTCGCCGGGGACCGGCGCCCTGCTGCGCCGCTCGGTGCGCAGCCTCGCCCCCGGGGCGAACCTGACGCTGACCTCGGACCTCCTCGCCGACCTGCAGCCCGGGACCGGCAGCGTCTCGCTCTCGGCCACGGCCCTGCCGGGGGTCGACGTGGCGGCCCTGCTCCGGGCGCTCGACCGCTACCCCTACGGCTGCTCCGAGCAGGTGGTGAGCCGGGCGATGCCGCTGCTCTACGTCAACAAGCTCGCGGCCCTGGAGAAGCTCGCCCTCGACGCGGGCGCGGACGAGCGGGTGCGCGAATCGATCGAGCGCCTGCTCGCCCGCCAGGATTCGAGCGGCGATTTCGGCCTGTGGTCGGCGCAGGGGTCGAGCGACCTCTGGCTCGACGCCTACGTGACCGACTTCCTGACCCGCGCCCGGGAGCGCGGCTTCGCGGTGCCGCAGAAGGCCTTCGCCCAGGCCCTCGACTACCTGCGCAACGCCGTGGCCAACGCCACGGAGGTGCGCAACGGCGGCGCCGACCTCGCCTACGCGGCCTACGTGCTCGCCCGGAACGGTCGGCCGGTGATGGGCGACCTGCGCTACCTCGCCGACACCAAGATCGGCGATTTCTCCTCTGCCCTCGGTCGGGCGCAACTCGCCGCCGCCCTGGCGCTGCTGGGCGACCGCGGCCGGGCCGCCAAGGCGATGGACTCGGCGCTGACCGTGCTGCGGACTGACCGCGACAAGGGCCAGTACCGCGCCGATTACGGCTCCCGCCTGCGCGACGGGGCCGGGCTGATCACCCTGGCCGCCGAGAGCGGGCTGGCGCAGGGGGCGCTGGGCCCCGCGGCGGCCGCGCTCGGCGAGGAGCAGCAGGCCGACCGGGCGACGAGCACGCAGGAGAATGCCTGGATGGTGCTCGCCGCCGAGAGCCTCTCGAACGAGGCGGGCGGCCTGTCGTTCACCCTGGACGGCGCGCCGCAGACCGGGACGCTCGCCCGGGTCTACCGGGAGGCAGCCCTCGGCGAGCGGGGCGTTCAGCTCACCAATACCGGCCGCAACCCCGTGCAGGTGGCCGTGACCGTCAACGGCAGCCCCCTGGTGCCGGAGCCGGCGGCGCAGCAGGGCTACACGATCGAGCGCAGCTTCCGCCGCCTCGACGGCAGCACCGTCGACCCGGCGAGCGGCCTGCGCCAGAACGACCGGCTGGTGGTGGTGCTCAAGGTCACGGAGGCCAAGGCGGAGGCGGCGCGGCTCCTGCTGGTCGATCCGCTGCCGGCGGGTCTAGAGATCGACAATCCGAAGCTCCTCGACGCCGACGCGCTCCAGGGGCTCGCCTTCGCCAAGTCCGACGTGCAGCCGGTCCACACCGAGTTCCGCGACGACCGGTTCGTGGCGGCCTACGACCGTGACCCGAGCCAGTCGGCGTTCTTCACGGTGGCCTACACGGTGCGGGCGGTCTCGCCCGGGACCTACGTCCATCCCGGCGCCACCGTGGAGGACATGTACCGGCCGGCGCGGTTCGGCCGGACTGCCTCGGGCAGCGTGACGGTCGGGGCGGCGAAGTAGGGCGGCCGGCGTTCGAGCGCTGCGCTCGACGTCGACCTCGCGTCATCGCGAGCGCAGCGAAGCGACCCAGGGCAGCGTGCCATCGGTGAGCTTGCCGCTTCCCTGGATTGCTTCGCTGCGCTCGCAGAGACGCGGTGCTGAGGCCATCGTCCGGCCCCCGCCTCGGACGCGAAGGCGCAACCCGCTACGCCGGGCCGCTGCGTTGCGGCGAGCACATGGTGCGCTGCGGAACCCCCGCCAGCGCCCACCCATTGCCACAGGTCCCGTTCGGAACCCGTGGAGCGATGCCCGATGCCGGACCTCGACGCGCTCGCCGGCTCCGCAGCCCGCGCGCTGGCCTACCTGCCATGGTGGGCCGAGAGCCTGATCCTCATCGTCGCCTGCTGCGCCGTGGTGATGCCCCTGCACGGGATCGTGTATCGGACGATGAAGCGGGCGGTCGCGGGCAAGAGCCTGTTCTGGCGCTCGCTGGTGTCGCGCACCCGCGGACCGAGCCGCCTCGGCCTGATCGTGGTGGCGATCAGCCTCGCCTCGACCACCGTGCACCTGTCCTGGGAGGTGCGGATCGCCCTCAACCAGATCCTGCTGGTCGCCTTCGTGACGCTGACCGGCTGGTGCTGCGCCACCGCGCTCCACATCGCCACAGTGATCTACCTGCGCCGGTTCAAGCTCGACGCCGAGGACAACCTCCTGGCGCGCAAGCACTTCACGCAGATGCGCATCCTCGAGCGGGCCGGCGTGACGCTGGTGGCGCTCGTCACCCTCTCGGTGGCGCTGATGACCTTCGAGCCGGTGCGCCAGTACGGCGTCAGCCTGCTCGCCTCGGCGGGCGCGGCGGGCCTCGTCCTCGGGCTGGCCATGCAGCCGGTCCTGTCGAACCTCGTGGCCGGCATCCAGATCGCCATCACCCAGCCGATTCGGATCGAGGACGCGATCATCGTCGAGAACGAGTGGGGCTGGGTCGAGGAGATCACCGCGACCTACGTGGTGGTCCGGCTCTGGGACTGGCGTCGGCTGGTCCTGCCGCTGACCTACTTCATCCAGAAGCCGTTCCAGAACTGGACCCGCGACGGCGCCTCGCTGATCGGCAGCGTCTTCCTCTACGTCGACCACCGGGCGCCGGTCGCGGCGATGCGCGAGAAGCTCGCCGAGATCGCCAGGGCCACGCCCCTGTGGGACGGGCGAGTGGTCAACCTCCAGGTCTCGGACGCGAAGGAATCGACGATCGAGATCCGGATGCTGGTGAGCGCCCGCAACGCGCCCCAGGCCTGGGACCTGCGCTGCGTGGTCCGCGAGGCGATGATCACGTGGCTCCAGGCCGAGCACCCGGAGGCCCTGCCGCGGCACCGGACGGAATGGGTCGGCGCCGAGGAGCCGGCCCTGCGCCGGGCGGAGGCGCGGCGGTTCGCGGCGTGAGCGACACCATTCTGTGTTCCGGATTCCCCAGCCACGCCCTCATCCTGAAGCGCGGGTTCGACGTCTTCCGTTCGATCGTCGCTCAGTCGTCGGCGCCGGCGTAGAAACTCTCCACGCCGATGCCCTCCTCCTGCATCAACCGGGCGCGGGCGCGCAGCTTCTCCGTCTCGCTCTTGAGCTGGCCGCAGGCCGCCAGGATGTCCCGGCCGCGGGGCGTGCGCACCGGCGAGGCGTAGCCGGCGTTGAACACGATCTCGGAGAAGCGCTCGATCCGGTCCCAGTCCGAGCACTCGTAGCGGCTGCCCGGCCAGGGGTTGAACGGGATCAGGTTGATCTTGGCCGGAATGCCCTTGAGCAGCCGGACCAGCTCCCGCGCGTCCGCGTCCGAATCGTTGACGCCCTTCAGCATCACGTACTCGAAGGTGATCCGGCGGGCGTTGCTCAGGCCCGGATAGGCCCGGCAGGCGGCGAGCAGCTCGGCGATCGGGTATTTCCGGTTGAGCGGAACCAGCTCGTTGCGCAGGTCGTCGCGCACGGCGTGGAGCGAGATCGCCAGCATGGCGTTGGCCTGCTCGCCGAGGCGGGGGATCTGCGGCACGACCCCCGAGGTTGAGACCGTGATCCGGCGGCGGGACAGGCCGAGACCCTCCTGGTCCGACATCACCCCGACCGCGTCGACCACGGCGTCGAGGTTGTAGAGGGGCTCGCCCATGCCCATGAACACGATGTTGGTCACGAGCCGGCCGACCTCGCCGGAGCCGCCGGCGTCGCGACTCGGCATCTGGCCGGGCCAGTCGCCGAGCTCGTCCCGGGCGGTGACCAGCTGCTGGACGATCTCGGCCGCCGACAGGTTGCGCACGAGGCGCTGCGTGCCGGTGTGGCAGAACGAGCAGGTCAGGGTGCAGCCGACCTGGGAGGACACGCAGAGCGTGCCCCGGTCCGGACCGGGAATGTAGACGCACTCGATCTCGGCGCCGCGGTTGTGCTCCTGCCGGTTGGTCGGGGCCATGCGCAGCAGCCACTTGCGGGTGCCGTCGCGGGAGACCTGCCGGCTCGCCACCTCGGGCCGCTCCAGGGTGAAGTGCTCGGCGAGCTGCGCCTTCAGCGCCTTGCCGACATTGGTCATCTCGGCGAAGTCGGACGCCCCGCGGAAATTGACCCAGTGCCAGACTTGGCCGGCGCGCATCCGGCTCTCGCGCTCGGGCACGCCCATGCCGACGAGCTGCGCCTTGAGGGCCTCGCGGGTCAGGCCGACCAGCGACGGGCGACGGCCGGGCAGCGCCTCGGGGAGGAGATCCGGCGCCTTCTCGATCGCGGCATCGGCCGCGCGGGCGCTGTCGAGCGACGGCGTCGCCATGGCGTTCAAACGATCCATACGTTGGAAAGGGTCTGATATAGGCGATCGCGGCGGCAAATGCGAATGCGCGCCGCCCACAGGGGCCTTGACGGAGAGCCATGGCGACCGACACCCGAGCCGGGCAGGCGATCTACAATCCGCGGACGCTGCGGATCTACGACCTCGTCGTGCTGCGCCTGTCGAACCCGCTGATCTGGCGCTGCCCGACTGCGCGAATCCTCGCCCTCTACGATCAGCACGCGGGCGCCTCACATCTCGATGTCGGGGTCGGGACCGGCTGGTACCTCGACCGGTGCCGCTTCCCCGCGCCCGCGCCGCGGGTCGGCCTGATGGACCTCAACGCCGACAGCCTCGCCTTCGCGGCCGACCGGATCGCGCGCTACCGGCCCGAGACCTACCGGTTCGACGTGCTCGGCGCCCCGGCCACCGGCATCGCGCCGTTCGCCTCGATCGGGATGACCTACCTGCTGCACTGCCTGCCGGGCGACATCGCCGCGAAGGCGAAGGCCTTCGACACGGTGCGGCCGTGCCTGGCCGACGGCGGCGTGGTGTTCGGCGCCACGATCCTGTCGGGCGGCGTCCCGACCACGGGTGCGGCGCGGGCGCTGATGCGGATCTACAACCGCAAGGGGGTGTTCTCCAACGTCGCCGACACTCTGCCGGACCTGCGCGCGGCGCTGGACCGCCGCTTCCGGTCGGTGGAGATCACGGTCGTCGGATGCGTTGCGCTGTTCGTGGCGCGCGAGCCGCGCTGAATCGGTCGCCGTCGTTGCGAGCGCAACGAAAAAGGGCGCCCGCAGGCGCCCTCATCCAACGTGCCGAGTCTCAAAAGAGTCAGGCGGCGGCGGTCTTCACCGGCACGCCCTTCTCGGACAGGAAGGTCTGCAGCTCGCCCGACTGGAACATCTCGCGGGTGATGTCGCAGCCGCCGACGAACTCGCCCTTCACGTAGATCTGCGGGATGGTCGGCCAGTTCGAGAAGGCCTTGATGCCCTCGCGGATCTCCTGGTCGGCCAGGACGTTCACGCCCTTGAACGGCACGCCGAGGTAGTTGAGGATCTGCACCACCTGCCCGGAGAAGCCGCATTGCGGCATCTGCGGCGTGCCCTTCATGAACACCACCACGTCCTGGGAGGCGATCTCGTTCTGGATGGTCGTGTTGGCGTCGGTCATTCCTAAAAACCCTTCCACTGTTCGACGGACTTAGTGACTGTCCCCAGAACGTTTCAATACCAGGGTCAAGCGCTCGAGCGCACGATCCATATCGAAGTCGGGCGCGACGAGCTCCTCAGGCGTAAACGGCATTGCCTCTGGCAGCCCACGGACCAGCTTGTCACCGAAGACGTTGAGGGACGCGTCCGCGAGCTTCATCGAGTCGGTCCAGAGACGATCCCAGTCAATGCGCTGCCGCATCGAGCGACGATAATCCCGCGTGGCCAAGGTCTGGAAGTAGAGGACTTCCTTGCGCCAGGACTTTGTAGATTGAGCGAGGGGCGCGGACGCATACTTTAGGATGTGGATCAGCATCTGCAGGAGCGCGCTGTGGACTCCGCCGATCTCGGACCGTCCCACGCTCTCGACCTCCTCGACCACATTCGCCCAGTCGAGCACATCCGACAAGTCGGGCCTCTGAGCAAGCGCGCGCAGGGCCGCCGCCTGCTCCTCGGCCCAGGTCACAATGTCGTCGTCGTAGAGACTCGGTCGGTCCATCGGGAGCGCTCCCGCCAGAAGGCTCAATCCTGCGGGACACCCGTGGTCAGCGCAAGGGCGTGGAGCACGCCGCCCATCCGACCCTGGAGGGCGCCGTAGACCATCTGGTGCTGCGCCACCCGGGTCTTGCCCTTGAAGGCCGCTGACAGGACGGTGGCGGCGTAGTGGTCGCCGTCGCCCGCGAGGTCGCGGATCTCCACCTGCGCGTCCGGCAGGGCCTCGCGGATCATGCGCTCGATCTCGCCCGCATCCATCGGCATCGGGAAACTCCTGGGCTAAAAGGGGTCAGGACGCGGGCGCGGCCGGCTGGCTGGCCATGTAGTCGGGCAGCCAGCCCTCGTGCGCCGAGGACAGGTCGGCGAGCGATATGGTCTCGCCGCCCGGCAGGGTCAAACGGTCGGAGCCGGTGACGCCGACCGAGGCCGCCGCCACGCCCTGGGCCGCGGCGGCCGAGAGGAGATCGGTCGCCGCCTCCGGCCGCACCGCCAGCAGGTAGCGGCCCTGATCCTCGCCGAACAGGTAGGCGTGGGGCGGCAGGTCAACCGGCACGTCGGAGAGCGCCGCGCCGAGGCGGCCCGCCATGGCCATCTCGGCGAGCGCGACGGCGAGGCCCCCGTCCGCGAGGTCGTGGACCGTGTCGACGGTGCCCGCCTGGATCAGGCCGCGGACGAAGTCGCCGTTGCGGCGCTCCAGGGCGAGGTCGACGGGCGGCGGCGCGCCCTCCTCGCGGCCCTCGATCACCGACAGGTAGGCCGACTGGCCGAGCCAGCCCTCGCTCGCCCCGATGAGCACCAGCACGTCGCCCTCGCGCTTGAGGGCGATCGTCGCGTGGCGCGCGACGTCGTCGAGCACGCCGACGCCGCCGATGGTCGGGGTCGGCAGGATGCCGACGCCGTTGGTCTCGTTGTAGAGCGAGACGTTGCCCGACACGACCGGGAAGTCGAGCGCCCGGCAGGCCTCGCCGATGCCCTGGAGGCAGCCGACGAGCTGGCCCATCACCTCGGGCTTCTCGGGGTTGCCGAAGTTGAGGTTGTCGGTGATGGCGAGCGGCTTGGCGCCGACTGCCGTGATGTTGCGCCATGCCTCGGCGACGGCCTGCCGGCCGCCCTCGACCGGGTCGGCCTCGCAGTAGCGCGGGGTGACGTCGCAGGTCAGCGCGAGGCCCTTCGGCCCGTCCTCGACCCGCACGATGGCGGCGTCGCCGCCGGGCTTCTGGACGGTGTTGCCCAGGATGAAGTGGTCATACTGCTCGAAGACCCAGCGCTTCGAGGCGAGGTCGGGGGAGCCGACGAGGCGCTTCAGCGCGTCGGTGAGCGAGGCCGGCGCCGGGACATCGGCGGCCGCGATCACCGGCTGGTGGGTGTTGGCCAGATGCGGCCGGTCGTAGAGCGGGGCCTCGTCGCCGAGCTCCTTGATCGGCAGATCGGCCACGGTCTCGCCGTGCCACTTGATGACGAAGCGCAGCGTGTCTGTGGTGCGTCCGATCACCGCGAAGTCGAGGCCCCACTTCACGAAGATCGCCTCGGCCTCGGCCTCCATGCCGGGCTTGAGCACCATGAGCATGCGCTCCTGGCTCTCCGAGAGCATCATCTCGTAGGGGTTCATGCCCTCCTCGCGGGCCGGCACCTTGTCGATGTCGAGCTCGACGCCGAGGTCGCCCTTGGCGCCCATCTCCACCGCCGAGCAGGTGAGGCCGGCCGCGCCCATGTCCTGGATGGCGATGACCGCGCCCGAGGCCATCAGTTCCAGGCAGGCTTCCAGCAGCAGCTTCTCGGCGAAGGGATCGCCGACCTGCACGGTCGGGCGCTTCGACTCGGAGGCCTCGTCGAACTCGGCCGACGCCATGGTGGCGCCGTGGATGCCGTCGCGGCCGGTCTTGGAGCCGAGATAGACGATCGGGTTCCCAACGCCGGCGGCGGCCGCGTAGAAGATGCCGTCGGTGCGGGCGAGCCCCACCGCCATGGCGTTGACCAGGATGTTGCCGTCGTAGCGCTTGTGGAAGCCGGTCAGGCCGCCGACGGTCGGCACGCCGAAGGAGTTGCCGTAGCCGCCGACCCCCGCGACGACGCCGGAGACGAGGCTGCGGGTGCGCGGGTGGTCGGGGGAGCCGAAGCGCAGGGCGTTGAGCGCCGCGATCGGCCGCGCGCCCATGGTGAAGACGTCGCGCAGGATGCCGCCCACGCCCGTCGCCGCGCCCTGGTAGGGCTCGATGTAGCTCGGGTGGTTGTGGCTCTCCATCTTGAAGACGCAGGCGTGGCCGTCACCGATGTCGATGACGCCCGCGTTCTCGCCCGGCCCCTGGATCACCCAAGGCGCCGAGGTCGGCAGCCCGCGCAGGTGCTTGCGGGAGGATTTGTAGGAACAGTGCTCGTTCCACATCGCCGAGACGATGCCGAGCTCGGTCAGCGTCGGGTCGCGCCCGATCAGGCCGCGGAAGCGCTCGTACTCGTCCGGCGTCAGGCCGTGCTGGGCCACGAGCTCGGGGGTGATCGGAACGTCGTTGCGGAACATGGGCGGTCTCGACGAGGGCGGTCCGGGAGCCCCGGCAGGGCCCTCGACCCGATGCGCGACCCGAACCGGGCCGCGCGCGGCGACGGTGACGGATTAGTGCGTTCCGCCACCGCGTTGCAATACGCCGGCACTGCTGGCCGTGTATGGGTGCCGCTCACGCCGCCGGCGGATGGGCCAGAAAATCGGCGATCGCCGCCACGAACTTGTCGCCGTAGGCCTCGCGCTTGCGCTCGCCGACGCCGTGCACGGTGCGCAGCGCCCAGAGGTCGACGGGCTTCTGGCGGGCCATCTCGATGAGGGTGCGGTCCGGGAAGACCATGAAGGCCGCGATGCCCTCGGCCCGGGCCAGCGTGGCGCGCAGGCCCCGCAGGTGCTGGAACAGCGCCTCGTCGGCCTCCGAGAGGGCGATCTCGCCGTCCTCGCGGGCGGCGGCCCGGCGGCGCTCGCGGGATTCGGCCTTCGGCTCCGGGTCGGGGCGGAGCTGGACCGGCTCCCGGCCGAACAGGATCGCCTCGCCCTTCTCGGTCATGGACAGGCCGCCGTAGCCGTCGGCGTTCTCGGCGATCGCCCCGGCCGCGAAGAGCTGGCGCAGGATCGCCCGCCAGGCCGCCACCGGCTTGTCCGCCCCGACCCCGAAGGTCTTGAGGCTCGCGTGGCCGTTGCGGCGGATCTGGTCGCTCTCCTTCCCGTGGACCACATCGCAGATATAGGCCGCGCCGAAGCGCTGGCCGGTGCGCACGATCGCCGAGAGGATCTTCTGGGCCGGTACGGTCCCGTCGACGAGGGTCACGCCACCGCGGCACAGGTCGCAGCGGCCGCAAGCGCCGCTCGACTCGCCGAAATAGGCGAGCAGCGACTGGCGGCGGCAGGTCGCGCCCTCGCACAGGGTGATCATCGCCTCGAGCTTGCGCCGCTCGACCCGGCGGCGGTCGTCCGAGATCTCCTTCTCGTCGATCTGGCGGCGGCGGAGCGCCATGTCGTCGAGGCCGTACAGGGTCAGCGTGTCGGCGGGCAGCCCGTCGCGGCCGGCGCGGCCGATCTCCTGGTAGTAGCCCTCGACGTTGTTGGGCATGTCGGCGTGGCAGACGAAGCGCACGTCCGGCTTGTTGATGCCCATGCCGAAGGCGACGGTGGCGGTCATCACCACCCCGTCCTCCTGCAGGAACCGGTCCTGGTTCGCCATCCGCGTCGCCTGGTCGAGGCCGGCATGGTAGGGCAGGGCGTCGAACCCGTCCTTCCGGAGGGTCTCGGCCAGCTGCTCGGTGCGCTTGCGCGACGAGCAGTAGATGATCCCGCTCTCCGATCGCCGGTGCTTCAGGAACCGCTCGATCTGCCGGGCCGGGTTGTCCTTTGGCTGGAAGGTCAGCCGGATGTTCGGCCGGTCGAAGGAATGGACGAAGATCTTCGGCGGCCGGTCCTGCGGGAACAGCCGCTCGGCGATCTCGGCGCGGGTCGCGGCGTCGGCGGTGGCGGTGAGCGCCAGGGTCTGGACGTTGCCCAGCGCCGTCCGGGCGCGGGCGATCTCCCGGTACTCGGGCCGGAAATCGTGCCCCCACTGCGAGACGCAGTGGGCCTCGTCGACGGCCAGCCGCCGGACGCCGGCCCCGCGCAGGGCGTCCATGCAGCCGTCCATCAGCAGGCGCTCGGGGGAGACGAACAGCAGCCGCAGGTCGCCGGAGCGCAGGGCGCGCCACGTCTCGCGGGACTCGGATTCCCCGACCGTCGAGTTCAGGGTCGCGGCTTGGATGCCGACGCTGCGCATCTGCTGGACCTGATCGTGCATCAGCGCGATCAGCGGCGAGACCACCACGGTCAGCCCCGGGTCGACCAGGGCCGGGAGCTGGTAGGTCATCGACTTGCCCGAACCCGTGGGCATCACGGCGAACACGTCGGTCCCGTCGAGCACGGCGCCGATCACCTCGTCCTGGCCGGGGCGAAAATCCTCGTAGCCGAACGTCTTCTTCAGCGCGGCGCGGGCCTCGTCGAGGCGGGTCATCGGAATCCTTGGTCGGGGTTCTGGCCGCCCTTGCGGCAGGGGTGTGTAGACACTAGCCTCCACGTGTCTACACGGGAGCCGCCATGCCGCTCAACATCCGCAGCGAAGAGGTGAATCAGCTGGCCGAGAAGCTGGCATCGCGGGCCGGCGTGAGCAAGACCGAGGCGGTGCGACTCGCGCTCGCGAACGAGCTGGCGCGCCGGGAGTCGTGCCTGTCCCTTGCAGAACGGCTGAAGCCCCTCCTCGACAGGATGGATGCCGTGCCGCGCACGGGCCTCGAGGCCGACAAGGCATTCTACGACAGCCTGAACGACGAGTGATGTTCGTCGACACCTCGGCCCTCGTGGCGATCCTGACCGCGGGAGCGGAGCGTTCCACTCTGCTGAGTCGCCTCGACGGTGCGGTGGACCCTCTGACCTCAGGCCTCGCCGTCTTCGAAACGGCGATCGCGGTGGCCCGCAAGACGGCGATGTCCGTAGCCGACGCCGAGGCGCAGGTCGCGGAATTCATCCGCGTCGTAGGTCTGCGAATCGTCCCCGTCGCCGAGGCCGAGACCGCCCTGGCCCTCGCGGCCCATGCCCGCTACGGCAAGGGCCGCCACCCGGCGCGGCTGAACCTCGGCGATTGCTTTGCCTATGCCTGCGCGCGGGTGCACGGCGTGCCGCTGCTCTACGTCGGCGACGATTTCTCGCAGACCGACATCCGCTCGGCCCTCGGCTGAGCCTCAGCCGCCGTGGAACTCGGCCACGTGCTGAGCCACGATGGCGTCGAAGGACGCGTCCGCCCGGAAGCCCAGGGCCAGGGCGGCCTCCGGCTCGAACGCCTCCGGCCAGGAGCCGACGATCCGCGCGATGGTGGCGTCGGGCGCGCGCCGGATCAGCGCCACGGCCTTGTCGCCCGCCGCGCGGCGCAGGGCCTCGATCTCCTCCGCCACCGTCGCCGAGACGCCCGGCATGGTCAGGCTGATCCGCGGGCCGATCGCCGCGAGGTCGAGCCCGGCGGCGTGGACCAGGAAGCCCACCGCCGCGGCGGGGCTGGCGAACCAGTGCCGGACGGTGTCGGGCACCGGCAGGATCGCCTCCTGGCCGGCCAGCGGCTCGCGGATGATCCCCGAGAAGAAGCCCGAGGCCGCCTTGTTGGGCTTGCCGGGTCGCACGCAGATCGTCGGCAGCCGCAGGCCGATCCCGTCGAGGAACCCGCGGCGCGCGTAGTCGGCGAGCATCAGCTCGCCCATGGCCTTCTGCACGCCGTACGACGAGGCCGGGCGCAGGATGTGGTCGTCCGGGATGACCTTCGGGAAGGGCGGCCCGAACACCGCGAGGGAGGAGGTGAAGACGAGCTTCGGCCGGTAGCCGTCCGCCGCATTGGCCGCCCGGATCGCGTCGAGGAGCAGGCGGGTGCCGTCGAGATTGACCCGGTAGCCGAGTTCGAGGTTGGCCTCGGCCTCGCCCGAGACCACGGCGGCGAGGTGGAAGATCACCCCCGGCCGCTCGGCGATGGCGGCCTCGGCGGCGCCCGGCGCCGTGAGATCGGCGGCCTCGGCCCGCACCGGGCCGGAGAAGCCCTCGGGCGGCGAGGGCGGCACCACGTCGAGGAGCGTGAGGGCGGTGAGCGGCTCACCGCCGACCCGGCCGTCCTTCACCAGGGCGTCCACGAGGCGGCGGCCGATCATGCCGGCGGCGCCGAGAATCAGGGCGTGCATGGAAAACCTCCCGTGGGGTTGTGGCGTCAGGCCATCATGTCGAGGGCGCGGCCGAAGAAGTCGGCGCCGCCGAAATTGCCGGATTTGAGGGCGAGCAGCATCGGCTCGGGCCGGCCCGCCGTGCGCAGCACCGGCACGCCCGCCGCGATCTCCGGCCCGAGCAGGAAGGCGGTCAGCCCCAGCCGGTCGACCACCGCGCCGGAGGTCTCGCCGCCGGCGACCACGAGCCGGCGGACCCCGCGGGCGACGAGGCCCTCGGCGATCGCCGCCAGCGCCGCCTCGATGGCGTGGCCGGCCGCGTCGACTCCGTGGGCGGCCTGGAGCGCGCGCACCGCCTCGGGCGGGGCCGAGGTGGCGATCAGCACCGGGCCGGAGGACAGGCGCTCTTCCGCAAAGGCCAGGGCCTCCGCCACCACGTCGTCGCCCGCGAGCAGCCGCGCCGGGTCGAGGCGCAGCACCGGCATGATCGCCTCCGCGGCGGCGACCTGCTGGAGGGTCGCCTGCGAGCAGCTGCCGGCGAGGCAGGCCGAGGCGCCGCCCACCGGCTCGCCCACGGCCGCGCCGGCGGCGTCCCTGGTGCCGCGCCCGTCGACCGCCAGCGCCCGCGCGAGGCCGAGGCCGAGACCGGAGGCCCCCACCGAGAATTTGCGGTCGAGGATCGCCCGGCCGAGCACTTCGAGGTCGCTGTCGAAGATCGCGTCCGCGATGGCGGCGCCCTTGCCCTCCTGCGCGAGGGCGTCGAGGCGGGCGGCCACGGCCTCCGCGCCCCGGGCGACCGTGGCGGTGTCGATCAGGCCGACCGGACTCCGGCTCTGGCGCCCGAGCACGCGCACGAGGTTGGCGTCGCGCATCGGGTTGAGCGGGTGGTCCTTGAGCGGGCTCTCGTTCAGCGGCACCGAACCGACGAACAGGTTGCCCTGGTAGACGCTCCGCCCCGTCTCCGGGAAGGCCGGCGTCACGAGCGCCACGGTCTCGCCAGCGTCGGCCCGCAGGGCGTCCATGACCGGGCCGATATTGCCCGCATCGGTGGAGTCGAAGGTCGAGCAGACCTTGAACATCACGTGGGCCGCGCCCCGCGCCCGCAGCCAGCGCTCGGCCTCGCGGGAGCGCGCCACGGCCTGATCGGCGGGGATCGAGCGGCTCTTGAGGGCCACCACCACCGCGTCGGCCTCCGGCAGCGCCCGGCCCGCCTCAGGCACGCCGATGGTCTGGATCGTGCGCAGGCCCGCCTTGGTCAACGTGTTGGCGAGGTCCGAGGCGCCCGTGTAGTCGTCGGCGACGCATCCCAGCGCGAGGCTCATCGGGCGCTCCCCTTGTAGGCGGCGAGCCAGCCGAGGCCCGCGACGGTGTCGGCGGCCGGAATGTACTCGCAGCCGACGAAGCCGCGGTAGCCGAGCCGATCCAGCTCGTCGAACAGGAAGAAGTCGGCCATTTCGCCGGTGCCGGGCTCGTGCCGCTCGGGCACGCTCGCGGTCTGGACGTGGCCGATGAGCGGCATCAGGGCGCGCAGCCGCATGGTCACGTCGCCGTGCAGGATCTGGCAGTGGTAGAGGTCGAACTGCAGCTTCAGGTTCGGCAGGGCGAGGTCGCGGATCAGGTCCGCGGCCCGGCCGAAGTCGTTGAGGAAGTAGCCCGGCATGTTCCGGCCGTTGATCGGCTCCAGGACGAGGTCGAGGCCGGCCGACGCCAGCCGCTCGGCCGTCCAGGTGACGGCCCGGCGGTAGGACTCGGCCGCCGCGGCGTCGTCCCAGGGCGCGAGGCCCGCCATCAGGTGGAGCCGCCCGACGCCGGTCGCCTCGGCGTAGCGGAGTGCGGTGTCGACACCGGCCTTCAGCTCGTCGAAGCGCTCGGGGAAAGCCGCGATCCCGCGCTCGCCCTTGGCGAAGTCCCCCGGCGGCAGGTTGAACAGGGCCTGGGTCAGGCCGTTGGCCCGGAGCCGCTCGCCGATGGCCTCCGGCGGGTGCTCGTAGGGGAACAGGAACTCGACGGCGTCGAACCCGGCGCGGGCCGCGGCCTCGAACCGGTCGAGGAAGGGCACCTCGTTGAACATGAGGCTCAGGTTTGCGGCAAAGCGCGGCATTGTCTTCGAACTCCCTGCGCTCGATCCGGCTACTTCTGGCCCGGCAGCTTCGCGCCCGAGACCTGCGCGTAGAGCCGCGCCACCGAGGCGTCGTCGTCCCGGCCCATACCGGCGCCGGACGCCATCAGGAACATCTGCAGGGCCGCCGCCGCCACCGGGACCGGGTACTTCTCGGCCCGGGCCATGTCCTGCACGATGCCCAGATCCTTGACGAAGATGTCGACCGCGCTCTTCGGGCTGTAGTCGGCGTCGAGGATGTGCGGCACCCGGTTCTCGAACATCCAGGAATTGCCAGCCGACTTGGTGATCACCTCGTAGACGCGCCGGAGGTCGAGCCCCTGCTTGGCCGCGAAGGCCATGGCCTCGGCGGCGGCGGCGATGTGCACGCCCGCGAGCAGCTGGTTGATCATCTTGAAGGCCGCGCCCTGGCCGGCCGCGTCGCCGAGCTCGTAGAGCGTGCCGGCCATGGCATCGAGGGCGGGTCGCGCCTTGGCGAAGGCCGCCGCCGAGCCCGAGGCCAGGAAGGTCAGGCCGCCCTCGGCCGCGCGGGCGGCGCCGCCGCTCATCGGGGCGTCGAGATAGTGGCGGCCGGTGGCCTCCAGCCGCGCCGCCAGCGCCCGGGCGACGGCCGGATCCATGGTGGCGGAGGAGACGAACACCGCGCCCTCCGGCATCGCGGCGGCGGCGCCGTCCTCGCCGAACAGCACCGCCTCGGTCTGGGCCGCGTTGACCACCACGCTCACCACCACGTCGGCGTCGCGCGCCGCCTCGGCGGGGTTCGCGGCGGCGCGCCCGCCGGCGGCCGCGAAGCGCGCCACCGCCTCCGGGTTCACGTCGCAGGCGGCGACCGAGAAGCCCGCGCGCAGGAGCGAGCCGGCCATGCCGGAGCCCATGGAGCCCAGGCCGATCACCGCGGCGCGGTGTGTTGCGTTGGTCATCGGGGCGGCTCCTGCATGAAGGGGAGGGCGCCTCCGCATCACCGCGTGAGGCGCAAGTCCCCTCTCCCGTGCGGGAGAGGGGCGGGTCGTGCCGGGATCCGGCGCGTCAGCGGTTGACCATCCGGGCGGGCGTGACGAACACGCAGACCGAACCGACCACCAGCATGGCGGCCAGCGCGTAGAGGCCGGTGGCGGTGCTGCCGGTGGCATCGCGCAGCGCGCCGATCACGTAGGGGCTGACGAAGCCCGCGAGGTTCCCCACCGAGTTGATCAGCGCGATGCCGGCCGCCGCGCCGGCGCCGCTGAGGAACGCCGTGGGCAGCGACCAGAACAGGGGCGAGCAGGTCAGCACGCCGGCCGCCGCCACCGACAGCGCCGCGATGGCGAGCGTCGTCGAGCCGGCATTGGCCGAGACCACGAAGGCGACCGCGCCGATCAGCGCCGGGATGATCAGGTGCCAGCGGCGCTCGCGCATCCGGTCGGCGGAGCGGCCGAGCAGGACCATCACGATCGCCGCGCAGACGAAGGGGATCGCGCTGATCAGGCCGATGTTGAAGTTGCCCTGCACGCCCGACGCCTTGACGATCGTCGGCATCCAGAAGGTCAGCCCGTACTGGCCGGTGACGAAGGCGAAGTAGATCAGGCTCATGAACCACACGCGGCCGTTGCGGAACACGGTGGCGATGGAGTGCGGGCTCGACTCCTTGCCCTGGTTGTCGGCCGCGATGTCGCGCTCGAGGAGCTGCTTCTCGGCGTCGGTCAGCCACGTGGCCTCGGCGGGGCGGTTGTCGAGGTAGAAGAACACCGCGAGGCCGATCAGCACCGCCGGGACCGCCTCGATCAGGAACATCCACTGCCAGCCGGACAGGCCGTGGGCGCCGTTGAACGCGTCCATGATCCAGCCGGAGAGCGGGTTGCCGAAGATGCCGGAGATCGGGATCGCGGCCATGAACACCGCGATCACCCGAGCCCGGCGGTGGGCCGGGAACCACGAGGTCGTGTAGAGGATGACGCCCGGGTAGAACCCGGCCTCGGCGAGCCCGAGGAGGAAGCGCATCCCGTAGAAGCTCCACTCGGAGTTCACGAACAGGAACGCCCCGGAGATCACCCCCCAGGTGATCATGATCCGGGCGATCCACACCCGGGCGCCGACCCGGTGCAGGATCACGTTCGAGGGCACCTCGAACAGGAAGTAGCCGAGGAAGAAGATACCGGCGCCGAGGCCGTAGACCGTCTCGGAGAACTTCAGCTCCTGGGACATCTGGAGCTTGGCGAAGCCGACATTCACCCGGTCGAGATACGCCACCACGTAGCAAAGCATCAGGAACGGCACGAGGCGCCAGAACACCTTCGCGTAGGTGCGATCGGCGAAGGATTTCTGGTCCGCGGCTGCGGAGGCGCCCCCCAGCGGGGCAGCTTGGACCGGCATGGCGTACTCCCTGGTCCGGGCCGCACGGCCGCCGGACATTGGTCTTCACCGCTCGTCGGGCGGCGCTGGGGCGGTGCCATATCGCCTTTTGGCAGCGCTGCCAATCCGGTTGTGCGAGATAATGCAGGCGGCTATGTCAGTTGCGGATCGCCGCGGACGGTCTTCCCATCCCCTGCCTTATCCCGAGGCGCCGCAGCGCGGCGGAGGCCTCCTTCGGGCCCCGCCTCGGGTCGCCTCAGGATGAGGGAAGCAGGCCGGGAGTTTCGACGGGCGTCGTGAAAAAAAACCGCGCCGGGAGAGCGGGGCCATGGACGACATCCAGCCGCCGGGGCGGCTCGTCACCCTCACCGACGTCGCCCGCGAGGCCGGGGTCGGCGAGAGCACGGTCTCGCGGGTCCTGCGCAACCACGGCTCCTACTCCAAGCGCGCCGGCGAGCGGGTGGCGGAGGCGGTGGCCCGGCTCGGCTACGTGCCGAACCGCCTCGCCGGCAGCCTCGCCGGCCAGGGAGCGAGCGCGCGGCTCGTGGGCGTCGTCATCCCGTCGCTCGCCAACGTGGTCTTCCCCGACCTGCTGCGCGGCCTGACCGCGGCCCTCGACGCCGAGGGCATCCCCTGCGTGATCGGGGTGAGCGACTACGATCCGGACCGGGAGGAGGCGCTCGTGGCCGCGCTCCTGTCCTGGCGGCCGGCGGCGCTGCTGCTCACCGGGCTCGAGCACAATCCCGGGACCGTGACCCTGGCGAGGGCCGGGGGCGTGCGCGTGGTCGAGATGATCGACACGGACGGGGAGGGGATCGACGCCGTGGTCGGCTTCTCCAACCGGGCCGTGGGGGCGGCGAGCGCCCGCCACCTCGTCGCGCGCGGCTACCGGCGGATCGGCTATCTCGGCCACGACCTCGCGGTCGACCTGCGCGCGGGCAAGCGGCTCGCCGGGTTCGAGGCGGCGCTGGGCGAGGCGGGGCTGGCGCTCTGGGGCAGGGAAATCCGGCCGGGGCCGTCCTCGCCGGCCTCGGGCCGGGCCGGCCTGGAGGCGCTGCTGGCGCGCGTGCCCGATCTCGACGCGGTCTACTTCTCCAACGACGACATGGCGCTCGGCGGCTACTTCGGCTGCCTGTCGGCGGGGCTGGCGGTGCCGGGGCGGATCGCGCTGTTCGGCTTCAACGGGCTCGACTTCGCGGCGGCGATGCCCCAGCCCCTGTCGACGGTGCGCACGCCGCGCCTGGAGATCGGCCGGCGGGCCGCCGCCTGCCTGACCGGCGAAGGCCCGAAAACAATCGATCTCGGATTCGAGCTGATCGAGGGAGCGACCGCATGAGCGACGAGAGCCGGCTGCGCGAGGAGATCTGCCGCTACGGCCGCTCGCTGTTCGAGCGCGGGCTGACGCCGGGCTCGTCCGGCAACATCTCGCTGCGCCTGCCCGACGGCGGCTGGCTGGTGACGCCGACCAACGCATCGCTCGGCTTCCTCGACCCGGCGCGGATCTCGCGGCTCGACGATGCGGGGCGCCTCGTCTCCGGCGACAAGCCCACCAAGGAGATCCCGCTGCACAGCGCGCTCTACGAGAGCCGGAGCGAGGCGAAGGCCATCGTCCACCTGCACTCGACCCACGCGGTGGCGGTGTCGATGCTGCCGGAGATCGACCCGCGGCAGGTGCTGCCGCCGCTGACGCCCTACTACCTGATGCGGACCGGCGGCACGGCGCTCGTGCCGTATTACCGCCCGGGCGACCCGGCCGTGGCGGACGCGATCCGGGGCTTGGCCGGGAAGTACAGCTCGGTGCTGCTCGCCAATCACGGACCGGTGGTGGCGGGCGACAGCCTGGAGGGCGCGGTCTTCGCCACCGAGGAGCTGGAGGAGACCGCCAAGCTCTACCTGCTCCTGCGCAACCTCAACCCGCGTCAGTTGAGCCCCGGGCAGGTGGCCGATCTGGTGAGCCATTTCGGCCTGACCCTGCCCGAGCCGGACGACCATGCCGGGCACGATCACGGGTGAGGGGCCTCAGGGGGGGTACGAGGCGCAAGTCCCCTCTAGGGGGACTTGCGCCAGATCCTGCGCTCGGTGCGCCGACGCTCACCCCTCGATCTTCGCGAACTCCGCCACTTCCCGCGTCGCGGCGCGCAGCGCGTTGAGCAGAGCCAAGCGGTTCTCGCGGAGCTTCGGGTCGGGCGCGTTGACGGTCACGTCCTGGAAGAACGCGTCCACCGGCGCGCGCAGCGTCGAGAGCGCCTGCATGGCGCCGGCAAAATCCTCGCGGGCGACGGCCGCCGAGGCGGTCTCCCGCGCCTTCGCCAGGGCCTCAGCCAACGCCCGCTCGGCCGGCTCGCCCGCGGCGGCGAGGGCGGCGTCGGGGGCGGCATCGTAGGCGCGGCCGTCCTTCTTCTCCTCAATCCGCAGGATGTTGGCCGCGCGCTTGTAGCCCGCGAGCAGGTTCTTCCCGTCCTCGGTGTCGAGGAAGACGGCGAGCGCCTCGACGCGGCGCACGACCATGAGCAGGTCGTCCTGGCCGGGCAGGGCGAAGACGGCGTCGATCAGGTCGTGGCGGGCGCCCTGGTCGCGGAGATAGACCTTCAGGCGGTCGGCGAAGAAGCCGAGGAGGTCCCGCGCGTCGGCGCCCGCCCGCCCGGCGAGGCCGCGATCCGCCGCGCCGACCTGCTCCAGCAGGGCCAGGCGCAGGCCTCGGTCGAGGATCAGCCGGATCACGCCCAGCGCCGCCCGGCGCAGGGCGAACGGGTCCTTGCTGCCCGTGGGCTTCTCGTCGATCGCCCAGAAGCCCGCCAGCGTGTCGAGCTTGTCGGCGAGCGCCACCGCGATGGAGACCGGATCGGTCGGCACCCGGTCGGAGGGGCCGAGCGGCTTGTAGTGCTCCTCGATGGCGGCGCAGACGCTGTCGTGCTCGCCCTGGAGCGCCGCGTATTTCCGGCCCATCAGGCCCTGGAGCTCGGGGAACTCGCCGACCATCTCGGTGACGAGGTCGGCTTTGGCGAGGCGGGCGGCGCGCTCCGCGAGCGCCGGGTCGGCGCCCACGCGCGGCGCGAGGTCCTTCGCCAGGGCGGCGATGCGGGCGATGCGCTCGCCCTGCGTCCCGAGCTTCTCGTGGAAGACGATGGCGTCGAGCTTGGGCAGCCGGTCTTCCAGGCGGGTCGCCTTGTCGGTCTCCCAGAAGAACTTCGCGTCCGAGAGCCGCGCCCGGACCACCCGCTCGTTGCCGGCGGTGATCGCTTGGCCGCCGTCGGTGGCCACGAGGTTCGAGACCAGGATGAAGGCCGGCGCCAGGTCCTCGGAGCCGCCCTTGCGCAGCACGAAGCACTTCTGGTTCGCCCGGATGGTCGCGCGGATCGCCTCGGCGGGGATGTCGAGGAAGGACTCGTCGAACGAGCCCATCAGCACCACCGGCCACTCCACGAGGCCCGACACCTCCTCCAGCAGGCCCTCGTCCTCCACGAGGTCGAGGCCGCGGGCGAAGGCGAGGTCGCGGGCGTCGTGCAGGATCACGTCCTTGCGCCGGTCGGCGTCGAGGATGACCTTCGCGCGCTCCAGCGCCTGGATGTAGTCGTCGAACCGGCGCACCTCGATCGCCTCGGGGGCGAGGAAGCGGTGGCCGTAGGTCACCGTGCCGGCCGCGATCCCGCCGACCGAAACGGGGACCACCTCCGGCGTCTCGGTCTCCGGCCCGAAGGTGGCGACGATCGACTGCAGCGGGCGCACCCAGCGCAGGCTGCCAGGCTCGGCCGAGGCCGCGCCCCAGCGCATGGATTTCGGCCAGGGGAAGCTCTTGACGATCTCGGGCAGGAGCTCGGCCAGGACGTCGAGCGTCTCGCGGCCGGGCCGCTCGATCACCGCGAGGTAGAACTCGCCCTTCTTCGGGTCGGTGACGGTCGTGGCCTGATCGAGGCTCGCGAGCCCCGCGCCCTTCAGGAAGCCCTGGACGGCCGCCTCGGGGGCGCCGACCCGCGGGCCGCGGCGCTCCTCGCGCACGGCCTCGCCCCGGGCGGGCAGGCCGGCGATGTGCAGCGCCAAGCGGCGAGGCGTCGAGAACGCCCGGGCGCCCTCGTACAGGAAGCCGCGCGCCACGAGGGCGTCGGTGACGAGCTTCTTGAGATCCTCCGCCGCGCGCCGCTGCATGCGGGCGGGGATCTCTTCCGAGCGGAGTTCGAGCAGGAGGTCGGGCATGCGGCGGCCATATCGCCGCGCCGCACCCCTGTCGAGGGTCGGCGCGCAGGGCTCAGCGCGACTCGCCCTTGAGGATGGTCGAGAGCTGCCACTTGCGGTCGCCGATCGCGTGGGCGTCCGAGACCCGCCAGCCGCCATCCTCGCGCACGAGATCGTACACGATGACGTTGGCGCCGTTGCCGCCCTTGCGCTCGACGGTGACCTTCGCCTGATCCTTGCCCTCGGTGGCCTCCTTGAAGGTGAGGTTCTTCACCGTGTCGGGCTTCAGGGGCTCGCCGTTCAGGCGGTAGTCGAAATCGAGGTTGCCGGTGGCGCCGTTGGCCTGCTTCGCGTCGGCGTCGAACAGGCCCTGCAGGCGCTTCGAGTACACGGAGGAGTGATTCGGGTGCGGCTCGGTGTAGAGCTTCTTCACCGTGGCCTCGGGACCGGGATCGGCCGCCAGCGCGGGGGCGAGGCCGAATCCCAGGAGGCTGAGGGCGAGGATCGTCTTCTTCATCACGAGGTTCCCGCGTCTGCGGACGCGCCGAGGCGCGCCGGTTGGCGGGGGTTGCAACGCGCGAGGGCTCAAGGGGCTCCGCCAGCCGCCGTCTTCAGCCACGCCGCGCCGCAAGCCTTGGCCAGCTCGCGCACGCGCAGGATGTAGCTCTGGCGCTCGGTGACCGAGATCACGCCGCGCGCGTCGAGCAGGTTGAAGACGTGGCTCGCCTTGATGCACTGGTCGTAGGCCGGCTGCGCCATGCGGTGGCGCGCGCCCTCCGCGTCCGGCGCGCCCGCCGCGAGGTAGGACCGGCAGGCGGCCTCCGCGTCGGTGAACTGGCGGAACAGCATCGCCGTGTCGGCCGCCTCGAAGTTGTGGCGGGAATATTCCTGCTCGGCCTGCAGGAACACGTCCCCGTAGGTGATGCGGTCGGCGCCCTCGGCGCCGTTGAAGTCGAGGTCGTAGACGTTCTCGACACCCTGGACGTACATGGCGAGCCGCTCCAGCCCGTAGGTCAGCTCGCCCGCCACCGGCGCGCACTCGAAGCCCGCGACCTGCTGGAAATAGGTGAACTGGCTGACCTCCATCCCGTCGCACCAGCACTCCCAGCCGAGGCCCCAGGCGCCCAGCGTCGGGCTCTCCCAATCGTCCTCGACGAAGCGGATGTCGTGGAGCTTGAGGTCGACGCCGATGGCGGCGAGCGACGCGAGGTAGAGCTCCTGCAGGTTCGGCGGGTTCGGCTTCAGGATCACTTGGAACTGGTAATAGTGCTGGAGCCGGTTCGGGTTCTCGCCGTACCGGCCGTCCTTGGGCCGGCGCGACGGCTGGACGTAGGCCGCTTTCCAGGGCTTCGGGCCGAGCGCCCGCAGGGTCGTGGCCGGGTGGAACGTGCCGGCGCCGACCTCCATGTCGTAGGGCTGTAGGATCACGCAGCCCTGCGCCGCCCAGAATTCCTGAAGCGTCAGGATCAGACCCTGGAAGGATTTTTTCTGGGACATCGGTCTCGGCGGCTCGGGATCGCGCGGCGGCTGGGGCCGCCGGCGGGCCGGTTTAGGTGCGGGCGGCCGGGGGTGCAAGGCGGCGGGTATCGGGCGCGAGGCGACGCCCGGGATCTGCGGCGCCGGCGGCCCGGGTTGCCTGCCCGGCCCGGATGATGGTCCGATCGCCCCGGACCCTCGCAGACAGCCGGAGACAATCATGGACAGCAGCGTCGCGATTCGCCCGATCGGCCCCGGCGACCGGGATGCGTGGCTGCCGCTCTGGCGGGGCTACCAAGCCTTCTACAAGGTCGACCTGTCGGAGGCCGTCACGGACACGACCTGGCAGCGCCTCAACGATCCGGCCGAGCCGGTGGACGGCGCCCTGGCCTGGCGCGGCGCCGAGGCGGTCGGCCTCGTCCACCACATCCGCCACCGCTCGGCCTGGACGATCGGCGACTACTGCTACCTCCAGGACCTGTTCGTGGCGGACGGCACCCGCGGGCTCGGGATCGGTCGCCGGCTGATCGAACACGTCTACGCGGCCGCGCAGGCCGCCGGCTGCTCCCGCGTCCACTGGCTGACGCACGAGACCAACGCGGACGCGATGCAGCTCTACGACCGGATCGCCGAGAAGTCGGGCTTCGTGCAGTACCGCAGGATCCTCTGAGCGCCGGCGCCCCGCGTGCGCCGGGACACCCAAGCGTGGCGGTTTTTGGGCAATAAACCGGAACCGCCGAGCTGACGGCCAAGTTATCAGCGCAACAGGGGATCTCGGCACCTCAGCGCTGCCGAACACAAGACGTCGGACCACTCGTCATGTTCAATGCTCGCACCCGCAACACCTTCGGCCGCAAGAACATCGCCGTCTTCGCCGCGCTCGCCATCTCGTCGCTGGCCGCCACGCCGTTCGTGATGAGCGCCAGCCGCGCGCTCGCCACCTCCGAGGACCAGCCGGTGGCCGCGACCCTGCAGGTCGAGCCGGTGGAAGTCGCCCCCGTAGCGGCCGCTCCGAAGGCCGAGCCGGCCTGCCGGCACAAGGTGCGGGTCGTCTACAGCGGCTACGGCCAGCCGGCGGACGGCTGCGCCGCCCACTGACGGCCCGTCGACGGCCGCGCCCGGACCGACCGTCGCCTAGCCGTGGGCGGGCGCGGTCCCGGCGAGACGCTTGAGATGGAGTTCCTCCAGGTCGATCTCCGTCTCCAGCTGCCGCAGCACCGAGCTGTGGATCCGATCCTGCCGGTGCAGGTCGATCAGGGCCGACCGGCCTGAGCGCACGGCGAGCAGCGCGGCGGCGAAGTGCTCGGTCTTCTCGGCCTCCAGCGCCGTCCGCTCGTCGCGGTCCCGCGAGGACGCCCGCACCCGGCGGCGATACTCCTCGACGAGGCGCGGGTGCTGCAGCGCCCCAGTCTCGGGGAACACCAAACTCTCGAGGGCGGCGAGTCCGGCCTCGTTCACGACCACGCGGGCCATGGGCGCGTCGAGATGGCCGTCGGGGAGGTGCGCCGCGGGGTCGAGGCGGAGGCTGCGGATCAGCGGCCCCAGGGTCGTGCCCTGCACCAGCACGGTGAACAGGATCACCGCGAAGGCCGCCACCAGGATCGCGTCGCGGCCGGGAAAGTCCACCGGCAGGGCCAGGGCGGCCGCCAGGGTCACGACCCCGCGCATGCCGGCCCAGCCGACGATCAGCGGCACGGCCGGACTCGGGGAGGGCTCCTGCGCGCGGAACCGCGGCGACAGGAGCCGCCGCAGGTAGACGGCGGGGAAGACCCAGAGCAGGCGGGCGACGACGCAGGTCGCGGTGACCGCGAGGGCCAGCGGCATCTCGGCCGAGAGCGCCCCCAGCTGGCCGCCGGTCCGGGCCAGCACGCCGCGGAGCGCCAGCCCGATCAGCACGAAGACCAGGGCTTCCAGAACGAACACGACGAATTCCCACACCGCCACGGAATGGCGGCGGGCATGCGCGTCGAAGGTCTCGTGCTCCCGGCCGCCCATCATCAGGCCGCAGGCCACCACGGCCAGGACGCCGGAGGCGTGGATCTCCTCGGCCGCGAGGTAGGCCACGTAGGCGGCGAGGAAGCTCAGCACCGTGATGGCGTTGGCGTCGTGCATCCGCCGCATCACGAGCGTCACCGCCACCCCGCAGGCGATCCCGACCGCGACGCCCGCCACCGCGAGCCACGCGAAGCTGCCGAGTGCCGCGGCGGCGCTGAAGCTGCCGGTCAGGGCCGCCGCCACCGCGAAGCGGTAGAGCACGAGGCCCGAGGCGTCGTTCATGAGGCTCTCGCCCTCCAGGACCGTGATCATCCGGCGGGGCAGGGCGACGCGGGCCAGCACCGCCTTGGCGGCCACCGCGTCCGGCGGCGACACGATGGCGCCGAGGGCGAAGCAGGCGGCCCAGGGCAGGGACGGCACCACCGCGTGGGCGACGAGCCCGACCGCGAGGGTCGTGAACAGGACCGCGCCGAGGGACAGCGACAGGATCGGGCCGAGGCTCGCCCGGAAGTCGCGCCAGACGGTGAAGTAGGCGGATTCGAGCAGGAGCGGCGGCAGGAACAGGACCATGATCAGGTCCGGGTCGAGATCGAAGGCCGGCAGGCCCGGCGCCACCGCCAGCGCCATGCCGCCGACGACGAGGGCGGCGGCCGGCGGGAAGCCCAGGCGCCCGGCCGCCAGCGACAGCAGCAGGGCCGCGCCGAGGAGGCCGAGGATCAGCTCGAACAGGGCGACGGATGTCATCGATCGGTCTCGGCGCCGGAACTCCGGCAAGCGCGGCCGTTCTAGGACGTTTCCGGGTCGGATGAATACCGAGCCGCCCAGGGTCGCGGTGCGGGCCGCGCCCTACAGCGCCCCTTCCCGCACGGCCCCGGGGTCGGCCAGCGCGTGCAGGATGCGCGCGGCGCTATGGGCGAAGCGCAGCGTCACGGCCTTGCGGCGGGCGCCGCTCAGCGGGTGCTCCGGCGGCTCCCGCAGGATCCCGGCCCCGTAGGCGTCGGCGACGATCAGGCCGCACTCCTCCGGGATCAGCGACTCGGGCACGTCCTCGGGGATGGCGAAGAAGAACCGGTCGCAGAAGTCGCGGTAATCCGGCCATTTCCGGTCGGCGCGGAAATCGGCCACGCTCGACTTGATCTCCACGATGGTGAGCTTGCCGGCGCCGCAGAGCGCGATCACGTCGGCGCGGCGGCCGTTGACGAGGGAGAATTCCGGCAGGGTGACGCAGCCCATCTCGGAGAACAGCCGGCGCACGCCGCGCTGGATGCGCAGGGCCGTGGGCGATTGCCGCCGGTCGGGCGGCAGCAGCGCCTCGACGGACGGGGGCGCGGAATCGGGAAGGCCGAGGGTGGCGGACATCGAGCTCGGGGGATGCGTCTGCGGGTGCGTCTGTACCGAATCGGGACATCCTGCCAAGTCGCGCCCGGTCCGTCACCTGCGGCGCGGCATCGCCCCACGGCATCGCCCAGCGGCGATCACCCGAGGCAGGCCCGGATCGCGTCGAACCCGTCGGTGAGCGCGGCCGGGCCGGGCTGCAGGATCAGCGGCGACTTGATCTCGTGGATGCGCCCGTCGCGCACCGCCGGGATCGCCGCCCAGCCGGGCCGGGACCGGATGCGCTCGGCGTTGACCCGCTTGCCGCACCACGAGGCGAGGATCACGTCGGGCGCGGCCGCGATCACCTGCTCGGCGGTGACGATCCGGTCCCTCGCGGCCGGCTGGCGGCTCAACTCCGGAAAGACGTCCCGGCCGCCCGCGAGGCCGATCAGGTCCGAGACCCAGCCGATGCCGGAGATCATCGGCGCGTCCCACTCCTCGAAGTAGACGCGTGGGGGCGGCCGGTCCCGCACCTCCGCGGCGGCCGCGGCCAGCCGCGCCTCGAGGCCCGCCGCCAGGGTCTGGGCCCGCTCCGGCAGGCCCACGAGGGCGCCGAGCGTGCGCACCATCGCGAGGCAGCCCGCCACGTCGCGCTGGTTGAACAGGTGGACCGCCACGCCCGCGCGGGCGAGGTCGGCGACGATGCCGGCCTGGAGGTCCGAGAAGGCCAGGACGAGGTCCGGCGCCAGCGCCAGGATCTTCGGGATGTCCGCGCTGGTGAAGGCGGAGACGCGCGGCTTCTCCCGACGGACCCGGGGCGGGCGCACCGCGTAGCCCGAGACGCCGACGATCCTGTCCTCCGCGCCCAGGAGGTACAGGGTCTCGACCGTCTCCTCGGTGAGGCAGACGATCCGCTCGGGCGGGAAGCGGCGCATCAGCGGCCGCACCGGGTCATCGGTCGAGCCACGTCAGCAGCCCGGCCCCGGGGGCCAGCAGCACGAAGGCCCAGACCAGGGCGGAGGCGACGTTGGCCAGCTGGAACGGAAGCCGCGCCAGGCCGAGGATCCCGGCGAAGAGCGGGACCAGGGCGCGGGCCGGCCCGAAGAAGCGTCCCAGAGCCACCGCGGCGATGCCCCAGCGGCCGATGAAGGCCTCGGCCTTGGCCATGAGCTCGGGATAGCGCCGCAGCGGCCACTTGGTCTTCGCCCCCGGCCCGAACCAGCGCCCGGCCTCGTAGGAGATCCAGTCGCCGAGGGCGGCCCCCAGCGCCGCGGCGATCACCACCGGCCAGAACGGGATGTCAGCGCCGCCGACGAGGGCCCCGATACCGACCAGGATCACGGTCGCCGGGACGAACAGCGACAGGATCGCGATCGATTCGCAGAAGGCGAGGCCGCCGGCGATGAGGGGCGTCCAGGCCTTGTGCGCCTCCACGAAGGCGAGGGTCGAGGTGCGCAGGGCTTCGATGTCCATGGGGCTCCGAACGGGGCTCAGGGGGCAGGGGGAGGGTCGGTCCCATCTGAGGCGCGCGGGGGAGGGCGGCAAGGGACAGGGGTGCGGCCGGCGCGGGAACCGGCTAACCGTAGCGGGACAACGAGCGAGTCCCGCGTTGAACGTCCTGTCGATCCAGTCCCACGTCGCCTACGGCCATGTCGGCAACGCCTCGGCGGTGTTCCCGATGCAGCGGCTCGGGGTCGAGGTCTGGCCGGTCCACACGGTGCAGTTCTCCAACCACACCGGCTACGGGGCGTGGCGCGGCCCCGTCTTCGACGCGGCGATGATCCGCGAGGTGGTGCGCGGCATCGGCGAGCGTGGGGTCCTGGGCGGCTGCGACGCGGTCCTGTCGGGCTACATGGGCTCGGCCGAGATCGGCGCCGCGATCCTGGAGGCGGTGGACGCCGTGCGGGCTGCGAACCCTCGGGCGCTCTATTGCTGCGACCCGGTGATCGGCGACGTCGAGGAGGGCGTCTACGTGCGGCCCGGCATCGAGGCGTTCCTGCGCGAGCGCGCGGTCCCGGCCGCCGACATCCTCACCCCCAACCAGTTCGAGCTCGGCCTGCTCACCGGCCTGCCAAGCGGCACCCTGGCAGAGGCCGGGGCCGCGATCGCGGCGCTCCGGGCGCGCGGGCCGCGGGTGGTCCTGGTCACCTCGGCGCTCTGCGCCGACACGCCGGCCGACAGCATCGACCTGCTCGCGGGCGCGGAGGGGCGGGTGTTCCGGGTCCGGACGCCGCGGCTCGCCATCGCGGTGAACGGGGCCGGCGACTGCATCGCGGCGCTGTTCCTGGTGCACTACGCCCGGACCGGCTCGGCCGAGGCGGCGCTCGGCGCGGCGGCGGCCTCGATCTACGGGCTGCTCAAGCGCACCGCCGAGGCGGGGTCGCGGGAGATCCTGACGGTGGCCGCGCAGGAGGAGTACGTGAACCCGAGCGCGCGGTTTCCGGTCGAGGCGGTCTGAGGCGCCCCCGGCAAACCGCTCCGTCCAAGTCCGCAGAGAGCAGCAAGGATCGACACGATGGCGCGCCGCTTCGTCACCCTCGACGTGTTCACCGAGCAGAGGCTCGCCGGAAATCCCCTCGCCGTGGTGCTCGACGCGGAGGGGCTCGACACCGCCGCCATGCAGGCCATCGCGCGGGAGTTCAACCTGTCGGAGACGGTCTTCGTCCTCCCGCCCCGGGAGGCCCGGCACCGGGCGTCGCTGCGCATCTTCACACCCGCCCGGGAGCTGCCCTTCGCCGGGCACCCGACGGTCGGCACCGCCGTGCTGCTGGCGCTGCAGGACCCGACCCGGGGCGACGCCCGGGCCTTCGGCCTGGAGGAGGGGATCGGGATCGTCCCCTGCGTGGTCGAGACCCTGGCGGACGGGACCGGCGGACGGGCCCGGTTCCGGCTCCCGGTCCTGCCGGAATACCTCGGGCCCGGCCCCGATCCCGCGGCGCTGGCGCCGCTGCTGGGCCTCCAGCCCGGCGACATCGGCACCGGCCGGCACGCCCCGAGCCGCCACGGCGTGGGGCCGACCTTCACCTGCGTGCCGGTGGCGTCGGTGGCCGCCCTCGACGCCGCCCGGACGGCCCAGGCGCCCGATCCGGCCGACGGGCTCTACCTCTACACCCCGGATCCCGAGGGCACCGGCCAGCGCTGGCGCGTCCGCATGTTCGCGCCGAATGTCGGCGTGCCGGAGGACCCCGCCACTGGCTCGGCGGCCTCCGCCTTCGCGGGGGTGCTGATGCAGTTCGAGGCTTTGGGCGACGGCACCCACGACGTGGCGATCCGCCAGGGCGAGGCGATGGGACGGCCGAGCGACATCGCGCTCCAGCTCACCGTCGCGGCCGGCGCCCTGCAGGGCGTCGAGATCGGCGGCGCCGCCGTGATCCTGTCGGACGGCACCCTGCATGTCTGAACGCTCTTCTGACGGCTTCTCCGACAGCTTCCGGATCACCCGCGTCGCGGACGTGGCGGCGCGGTTCGTGGACCACGACTGGGCCTTCCCCCGGGCGCACGCGGCCGCCATCGCGGCCCACTGGCAGGCCCGGCTGCGCCGCAGCCCCGGCATGTTCGACGGGACCGTCCTGCTGTGCTGCGACCACGCCGTCGCCGACGGGGTCGCCCGCCTCGACCTGTTCGCGACGCGCTACGCGACCTTCACCTACTACCGGGAGGTGCCCCACGCCGAGGCTCGCATCGCCAACGCCTTCGCGGCGATCGTGCCCTGGACGGCGGACGGCGCCGTCCTGCTCGGCGAGATGGGCCCCCACACGGCCAATGCCGGCCAGCTGTACTTCCCCTGCGGCACCCCGGATCCGGACGACGTGCGCGGCGCGCAGGTCGATCTCACCGGCAGCGCCGCCCGTGAACTCGCCGAGGAGACCGGCCTCGCGCTGCCGGACGAGGCCGAAACGGATTGGGTGCTGCTGGAGGGGGAGGGCCAGCTCGCCTTCCTCCGGCCGGTGCGCTTCCCCGAGCCGGCCGCGCGGCTCGTGGCCCGGATCGCCGACCATCTCGGCGCCGAGGCCGAGCCGGAACTCGCCCGGATGCACGTGGTGCGCGGCCGTGACGACATCGACGCCGCGCGGATGCCGGGCTTCGTGCGGGCCTACCTGGCGGACGCGTTCCCACCCGCCCGCTGACCGTCGCGGCGCGTGGGGAAAGACATTCGTCTCCCCGCGCGGGTCGATCGGATGTCATCTCGCGCATCGACCGCGGGAAATACAGATTTTCTTTTCGTTGACCGCCCTGGCGGCAAGCATAAAATCGGCCCTCCACAGAACAGTCCAGCACAACGCGGGCAATGGATCGCGGCAGGCCTCATGCTCATCGGATCTCACGCGCGTCCCGGCGGCCGCCGGCTCGCCGGGGCGCTGCTCGCCGCCGCACTGACGCTGGCCACGACGATGCTGGCCATGACGACGCTGGCCGCGGTGACCGCCCGCGCGGAGGAGGTCGTCCTGCGGGTCGGCGATCAGAAGGGCGGGAACCGGTCGCTCCTCGAGATCGCCGGCGACGCGAAGGATCTGCCCTACCGGATCGAGTGGTCGGAATTCCCCGCCGCCGCGCCGATCCTGGAGGCGCTCAACGCCGGCGCCCTCGATGTCGGCTACACCGGCGACCTCTCCTTCCTCACCGCCGTCGCGGCCGGGGCGCCGATCAAGGCGATCGGCGGCACCAAGTCGGATCCGCGGACGCAGGCCATCCTGGTCCGCGCGGATTCGCCGATCCGCTCGGCCGCCGACCTGAAGGGGAAGCGACTCGCCGGCACCCGCGGCGGCTGGGGCCAGTTCCTGATCAGCGCGACGCTGGAGAAGGCCGGGATCGCGCCGTCCGAGGCCACGTTCGCGCCGCTCAACCCGGTCGACGCCAAAGTCGCGCTCATGGCCGGCTCGGTGGATGCCTGGGCGGTCTGGGAGCCCTACGTCGCGTTCGCGACGCTCAAGGACAGGGCCCGGCCGATCGCGGACGGCGCGGGCCTCACGCCGACCATCACCTTCGTCGTCGCCACGGACAGCGCCATCGCCGCCAAGCGGGCGGCCCTCCAGGACTTCCTGAGCCGCCTGAACCGGGCGCGGCTCTGGTCGCTGGACCACCTCGACGCCTACGCCCGGAACACGGCCGCGCTGACCAAGCTGCCCGAGGACGTCCTGCGCGCGGCCTACACGGCGCAGCGGACCAGCCCGATCGCGCTCGACGCGGATGTCGTGGGGGAGGTCCAGGCGGCCTCGGACCGGGCGACGCGGTACGGTATCCTGTCGAAGCCCCTCGACGTCGGGCGGGCCTTGGACCGGAGCTTCACGGCCGCGGCCTCGAACTGAGCGCGGGACGGTCGTCACGCCCCCCGCGATTTTTGCGGCGATGCGGGAGCTTCGCTGTTTTCGGCACGTTCACCAGGGGCTCCCCGCAGCGGCACGTGGCCGTGCGGGTCGCGTTCCGGAGTGTCCATGTCCGATTCCCGTCGTCCCGCATCGCAGGCCCGCGCGACCCGCTCGCGCATCCAGGAAGGCCGCCCCTATCCCCTCGGCGCCACCTGGGACGGGCTCGGGGTCAATTTCGCGCTGTTCTCGGCCCATGCCACCAAGGTCGAGCTCTGCCTGTTCGACGACCAGGGCGACCAGGAGATCGAGCGGATCGAGCTGCCCGAGTACACGGACGAGATCTGGCACGGGTACCTGCCCGACGCGCGCCCCGGCACGATCTACGGCTACCGCGTCCACGGCCCCTACGAGCCGAAGGCCGGTCATCGCTTCAACCCCAACAAGCTGCTGATCGACCCCTACGCGAAGGGGTTGGTCGGCTCGATCACCTGGAACCCGGCGCTGTTCGGCTACCAGATGGAGACGGGCGACGACCTGACCTTCGACGAGCGCGACAGCGCCCCCTACACGCGCCGCTCCCGCGTCATCGACCCGGCCTTCACCTGGGGACGGCACCAGAAGCCGCTGGTCCCGTGGGAGAAGACGATCATCTACGAGACCCACGTCAAGGGCATGACCAAGCTCGACCCGCGGGTGCCGGAGAAACTGCGCGGCACCTATGCCGGCCTCGGCACCCGGGACGTGCTCGACTACATCAAGAGCCTCGGCGTCACCTCGGTGGAGCTGCTGCCGGTCCACGCCTTCGTGCAGGACGACTACCTACAGCAGAAGGACCTGGTGAATTACTGGGGCTACAACACGATCTCGTTCTTCACCCCCGCGCGCCGCTACGCGGCGGTGCCGGACTTCGCCTTCTCCGAGTTCAAGGAGATGGTCTCGCGCTTCCACGGCGCCGGCCTCGAGGTGATCCTGGACGTGGTCTACAACCACACCGCCGAGGGCAACGAGAAGGGTCCGACCCTGTCGTTCAAGGGCGTCGACAACGCTTCCTACTACCGGCTGCTGCCGAACGATCCGCGCTACTACATCAACGACACCGGCACCGGGAACACCTTCAACCTGTCGCACCCGCGGGTGCTGCAGCTCGTCACCGACTCCCTGCGCTACTGGGCGCAGGAGATGCAGGTGGACGGGTTCCGTTTTGACCTCGCCACGATCCTGGGCCGCGAGCCCTACGGTTTCGACGAGGGCGGCGGCTTCCTCGACACCTGCCGGCAGGACCCGGTGCTCAACAACGTCAAGCTGATCGCCGAGCCGTGGGATTGCGGCCCAGGCGGCTACCAGGTCGGCGGTTTCCCGCCGGGCTGGGCAGAGTGGAACGACCGGTTCCGCGACGACGTCCGCGCCTACTGGAAGGGCGACGGCGGGCTGCTGCCGGACCTGGCGGCGCGCGTCTCGGGCTCGGCCGACAAGTTCAACAAGCGCGGGCGCAAGCCATGGGCCTCGGTGAACTTCCTCACCGCCCACGACGGCTTCACCCTGCACGACACGGTCTCGTACAACGACAAGCACAACGAGGCGAACGGCGAGGGCAACCGCGACGGTCACTCGCACAACCTCTCGTACAATTATGGGGTTGAGGGCCCGACGGACGATCCCGAGATCCGGGCGGTGCGCCTGCGCCAGATGCGCAACATGCTGGCGACCCTGTTCCTGTCCCGCGGCACGCCGATGCTGCTCGCCGGCGACGAGTTCGCCCGGACCCAGAAGGGCAACAACAACGCCTACTGTCAGGACAACGAGGTCTCCTGGCTCGACTGGGGAGCGATCGGCGACGAGGAGCGGGATCTCGCCGAGTTCACCCAGCGCCTGATCATCCTGCGCAACGCCCTGCCGATCCTGAGCCGCGGGCGGTTCCTCACCGGTCAGTACGACGAGGAGTTCGGCGTCAAGGACGTGACGTGGCTGCGGCCGGACGGCAGCGAGATGGCGGGCGAGAACTGGTCGGACGGCGAGGCCCGGGCCTTCGCGGTCCAACTCGACGGGCGCGCCCAGGCCACCGGCCTGCACCGCCGCGGCGGCGACGCGACCCTGCTGATCATGTTCAATGCCTACCACGACCTCGTGACGTTCACGCTGCCGGAATCGGTCGGCGGCGTGGCCTGGACGCGGCTCCTCGACACCAACCTGCCCGACAGCCAGGACGTGGAGAGCTTCAAGTTCGGCTCCGGCTACGACGTGACCGGGCGCTCGCTCCTGATGTTCGTGCTGAAGCCCGAGGATAGCCCGGGCGTCGAGGACAACGCCATGGAGCGCTCCTACCAGCACGTGATGCAGGCCTTCGAGCGGGCGAACGTAGAGCATGTCCGCTTCCACCTCGACGACGCCGAGGGGTGAGGGACGCGGCCGGGCGGTTTTCGCATCGCCCGGCCGTCTGCGCCTTGCGCCGGACGGCGCACCCGGCTAACAGCACGGCACCGCGCGGTCCTGGCCGCGCCCGGCACGCCGCGAGCGCGCCCGGGTGCCCGGTTCGCGGACGGAGGGGTGGCCGAGTGGTTGAAGGCGCACGCCTGGAAAGTGTGTATACCGGAAACGGTATCGCGGGTTCGAATCCCGCTCCCTCCGCCAATTAGCATTGATTTTGTTGAAGAATTTTCCAGCTTGGGGATCCTACCCTACCAGCTGCCCCACCAATGGGCACGCTCCCGGCGTCGGTCCCTCCAACCTGAACGGTGCACCTCCTAGCAGGTGATGCGGATTTTGGTCTGATTCGCTCGTCGGGTTGGTTGAAGAGCGGCGGACCGTTCAAAGGATCTCTCCCGACATGCCAGGGCCCATCGGACGGCGAGCCGCTTAGCTTAAGTGGGAGGCTTACCGGCGGCGGTGCGACGGGCTGGTAGCTGGTCCGCAGCATGACACCACGGCCGAGCCCGAGTCCTGGGCCGGCCACGGAACCGTTTGACGCTCCGTCAACGCACTTTCGCCCGCTTTTTTGCCGAGAGCCGTACCGAGCGATCGAGGCTAGGTACCATGGAACTTCCAATCGCAGCTCGGCACGAGAAATCTCCAGGCGAATCGTATTTGCACGTCCTGCACGCGCTGATCCTTCGAGATATGCGAACCCGTTTCGGAGCCTCTCTGTGGGGGTATGGGGTGATCGTGCTCTGGCCCTGCGTCCACGTTTTCGTGCTGATTGCAATTTATACGTTTCAAAAAGTTGCTGCGCCGCTGGGCGATAACCGAGCCTTATTCTTCGCGACGGGCGCAGTTCCCGTTCTGGTTTTCCAATACATATCGCGCGAAGTTATGAAATCGGTGATTATGAACCGACCATTGACCTACTACCCACAAGTAAAGTTATTTGATGTTGTTTTATCTCGAGTTCTAGTTGAGATCGTGACCGGGTTTCTGGCACTCTTAGTTGTTGTTTTTGTGCTCGTCGTCATTGGCTCCAATCCTATACCTGCAGATCCATTCACTGCCATGTGCGGATATCTAGCCGCCATCCTACTCGGCATTGGCATAGGAACGGTCAATGTTGCTATTATAGGCTTTTTCCCAGGATGGATGATTGGCTACGCACTCTTTAGCATCATTCTATATATTTCCAGCGGCGTGATGTTTCTACCAAGCTATATGCCCGACAAGATTTACTATTGGATGAAATACAATCCCGCTCTCCAATGCGCCGAATGGGTCAGATCAGCTTATTATCCGTACGCCGGCATCCAAGTTGACGGTCTTTACGTGGTATTGTTTGCATTGACCTCAGCCACCATCGGATTGCTGCTTATCAAACACGTTGTTAGCAAAATGAACGCCTGAAAGCGGGCACGGGTGTAGACGGCACGCCGGACAGCCGATGGCGTCCATCGCCTAAGGCAGCCGGCGTGTCAGCGATAGGCGGCGCAGTATCGACGCCACACACCTTTCTCCGGTGACCTCGCCTTATGAGCGAACCTCAAAGAACGCTTCCCGAAGCTGTTGTGGCGCTCCGAGCCTATGGCTGCAATGTCGGCTCTGGAGCAGGAGATATCCGCGCTGGCTCGTTGACGGTGAGACCCTGACGAATGGGGAGGTGATGCAGCTGGCACTACGCCTCGGTCTCATGGACTCGTCGACGACCAGGCTGCAATAGGCCGGCCCATGGCCAAGGATCCCCCGACCGTCTCAGAACTATTCAAGTCGAAGGCCGTCACTGATGACGAGGTGAACGCAGCGGTGGACGCCGTGCTCGCGAATCTGGCAACCTTAGCCTATCCGCTGACCGCCGGATATGCACTCGACCTCAACACCGCGGTCCGGGGCAGCACGTTCGCGACGCTGGTGCTGAAGGACGTTCACGCGACCCAACGATAGAAGCAGCACGCGGTCCGGACCGCGATCCTGCTGGCGCATCCGGTGAAGGAATGAGCGAGGATCAAGCCCCCATACGCCAACAGGCCACTACTCAGCGCAGGATGCGGCGACTGGACGGCTTCGCCCGCGGGCTCGGCCTGGACGAGGCAGCTACCCACCGAATCGTCGAGCGGGTGGCTGCCGATATGGCAATGCGGTCGGATGAGAAACGAATGGTTGAAGCACGCTTACGGATGATCGTGGCCGCGACGTAGCGCGACGGACGACGAGGTTGCCCCGCCCATGAAGGTCGAGACGGCGCTACGAGCCGCCAGCGTCGCGGTTGCGCCGATCGGCGACGAGCTCGAACGCTGGCAGATCGACGACTTGGTCTTCTCGGATGCCGATCTGTGGCGCCTCGCCGCGTGCCGCAGGCTCGTCGAAGACGGCGACGCGCGGTAGCCCAGTGCGGCTACGCCTTCCGAACCAGAGGCCCCGATCCGCGGCCGCCACCTCGAAGCTCAGCGAGCCGTCGCCAAGAACTCCGGCGGCCTGCGGCACGAGGCCTACCCAACCGTCATGCCGATCCTGCAGGAGCTCGGCTACGTCGAGGAGCGCGCGACCCGCGGACGGACCGGTCGGCGCGCGTGGTACATGACCGAGGCCGGGCGCAAGCTGCTCGCATCGCTCGGGATCCGCGAGAGCGCCGAGCCGTGACCTTCACGTGGCGCCGCACAATCCCGACCTCGCGCCATGTTTGCGTCGCTGGAAAAGTCGGACAACACAATCAACACATCGAGCGGCTCGCCTCCAACGACAACAAGATAACATAATGGATTAGCAGCCCGTCACCCCGGTGATAAGACCAGATGTTATCGTAAACATGCATGATCCAGCGGCTTTCCTAGTGGTGATGCCAGAGATGCCATTCGCTTGGATCGGACCTTTGAAGTTCGCAGATCCAGCGACCTCCACAGCTCCATTTAGATAAGTTGATTGATCAACAAACAGGTTCTTCTTGACTTGCATACCATCAGATCCAATTCGGCTGATGTAAGATCCGCCTATGTGCGTTAGAATATTATTGGACGAACGATCAAACACTGAGTAATCATTTGCATCGTACTGGAACAGCGGATTGCCTCCCTGGAGCTGCCAATATGCGGCGGCGTCAAGACGGAACGTGCCAGACAATACATTGGAGGCGCGAACAAATGTCGAATCCAGATAGGCAGCACTGGGATTGGCAGGATTGATGTTCCCTTTCTTGTTACCGACAAATCTAGCGCCACCAACGGCAACGCTGTGTCCCGCAACGTTGGGATTGACGCCCCATTCGCGCGCGGCTCTGATTGCAGCACCGCCACCGATCGTGACACGTGCAGATGCATCATCCGCTCTGACGTTGTCGGCGAACGCTCCAATCGTTCCCCCCGTCCAGATCAAGTCGGAGTCGGCCCACTTCCTGACCCACAGCCCATGCCCACGACCAGCATTCGCCCACGTTCCGGTGAACACAAGCATCGCGTTGCCGGCAAGGCTGTCATCGACAACGATAGATCCCGAAGATGCATCCAACGCGCTGTCGAATGAGACGGTGGAGCCGATGAAGATCTCTCTATTTCCCTCGTTTGCAAGCGTGTGATCAACAATGATATTAGTACCGTTATCGATAACGTCGGTCTGGTCGAGGTAGAAGCCTCCAAAGCCGCCGCCAACGCGAATACCTACGCGGCTTCCAGTGATTTTACCCTGCTGTACGAACAAGCCCGCTTTTGGTCCGGGTCCGGCCGTTCCGTTTAGACGTAGAGCATCCCCTGCTCCGCGGGCTTCGAACTGAGACAGCACAGTCTGATCGACTTGATCGAACCACAAACCGTTATACAGCATCCCGTTACCATCTTGACCGTCAGCTATCAGGTCCCGGATGACGGAGCGCACCAAGCGATGCATTCGCAGACCTGACCCAGCGGTCATCTTTACATTTGAGGCGACACGAAATCCGGAAAGATTCCACTCTCCAACCTGCGCATTAGACGCGGTATCACCAATCGTGATGATGTCGGCGGTTGTACTAGCGCCGTCGTACAAGAACGTGGTCGCATGACTGCCGGCACCGACAAGCGACAATTTTCGAACTACCGGAAATTTGAGGGGCTGCGTGAACCGGCACGTTCCGGGTCGCGTTGCGGCGCGCAGGTTAGGTCCGAGCGCATTCAGCCATGCCTGCAGCGCGACCGTATCGTCAGCGACGCCGTCGCATTTCGCGCCCCACCATTGCGGCAGCGCTGGAGCTTCGAGCCACTGCGCCAAGGTGATCTTGCCGCGCAAGGTCGGCACGTAAGCCAATGCATCGGACAGGTCACCGATCTCGCTAGGCGGCGTGTGCGCTTTGGCCACTTCAGCGGCTGATCTGCTCGCTCCTTCTGATGCCCCGACAGGGCTCTGCTCGGCGTAGATTGTGCGATCGACCTGCTGACGTGAGGCGGCCCGACTTGGGAGCTGAACCAGCTCTGAAGCATCTAGGGCGGACGCTTGGCTGCCGAGCAGCGCTGGAAGCAGGACTGCGGTCGCACGTAAGCGCATTCTTATCCTCAAGAGGTGTGAGGTAGGGGCGCATCGCTGCGTACCCGCAGTTCGGCGACGCTCCGACCATAACAGCGACACTCGGTTGTGACCTCGGCCGCGTTCGGCTGTCTGTGCCGCGCTGAGACACATAGGCCACATCTCTGGATCGAAGAAGGCTCGTTCGAGCAGCCTGGCTTGCAGAACTCGAAGAGACGCGTACGACGATGCATCGGCTCGATAGCAAAATTCCATCACCGGGCACTGGCGTAAGAAATTGAAACACTCAAGCGAGCTGAAACTGTGGAAGTAATTCGCGGAAGTATTTCCGCCGTATAAATTCGATCCGATTTATCTATCTATCAATGGGCGCGCTATGCTGACTCGCGAAGAAGTCATAGACTCATTCCGGCTTTTGTTGAAGCGGGATCCGGAGAGCGATTTTGCAATCGAGCATCACCGCCACTACGATGACGTCGGGCTTTTATTATTAGATTTGATGAAAAGCGATGAGTTTGACGTTGTGCGACGGCGCGGAAAGTCGCGAGATTTGACTGAATTCGCCCTCATCGACCGCGGCTTTGAGAGAGGAGGGTTGAGCATTGGCGAGATCAAATACGCCGAAAGATCGCTGCATACGGTTCTGTTGAATGGCGGATCACAGACAGGGAGCCGCAGAGCCGACTTAGTGCCGGTTGGCGTGGAGTTCTCTACTCATTTAATGAATTGCAACGACAAATCAGAATACAAAAAAATTGCCCAGCGTCGGCTCGGCTCACTTATGGAGCACATTGGCCCCGCAATCGGAAAAGTATTTAAACATGGAAATAGCCGATTGGCTATAGATTTCGGCGATCACGGAACGCAAGGCCACATTTCCATGGACCGCCCTGCTGGCACTGACTGGCCGCTAATGCCTGATTTATATATGCTCAAAGCCGCTCGCGATCCAATCGAACAACTGACCAAAGAAGAGTTCTACGATAATTTTGTAGCCAGATCGCTTAAATTGTTTTGGCGGGGGTCCACGACCGGCGGAACGATTAGATCGGAAGAGGACCTTTTGGAAAATTATCGAGTCAAATGTTGTCTTCTAATAAAAGAGATCGCTGGCGACAAGGCTGACTGCAAAATCGCTCGCGTCGCTCAGGTCGATGCCGAGCGGTCCAAGTCATACGAGGCTTCGCTGGAGCGGCTAGGATTGCTTGGTAGCTACGTACGTGAAGAAGAATTCGCTAAATACGCGATGTATATAGATATGCCTGGCAATGCAGCAGGCTGGGGAACTTGTCTTAAGTACATGAATGGATGCCTTATCTTGCGGCCGCCGCAATCGCGAGAACTTGCGTATACGCCACTTCTGCGGCCTTGGACGCACTTCATTCCAGTCAATCCTGATATGAGTGATGTCGGCACGCAAATCGACTGGGTGGCGCATAATATCAAAGACGCCGCCGATATTGCTTGGCAAGGATATCAATTAATACGAGAGTTCCTCCGCGACACACCTGAATATCTATCTAGATTATTCAGCGAGCAAAATCGCGCTCATCACGATCTGCTGAATCACTGACTCTGACCGCTCATGGGAATTTCTATGATCGGTCTGCCTACCCTGCTCGGCTTAAGTGCCTTCATGCGCAGAATCGGCCGCAGAGTGATCTGCCCTGCCCATACGAAACTCGGAAGCAGGCGCGAGTTCATCGCGGTGCTCACGCCCTCTAACCGCGACGACGGCCTTACGGCGCGGCCAATTCCAGTGGCTGATTGCTCAGGGGCTTACCGATTTTCGCGTCGACGCACTACCATCGTCGGTCGGAGAAAGATCCGGCACCTCCTAGGCAATCCGCGATTTGGATTGTAGCACAAGCCGTCGATAGGACAGCCACAGCATCCAGGAACAAGATATGACGATTTCTGAAACTGTAATGCAGAAATTATATGGCGCAAATATTTGGGAGGACTTTTCACCAGAACCGGCTGAAAGCGAAGTTCAGGGATGGAATGGCAATGCGCCTTCTCTTGCGCGAATTGCAGGAATTCCCGGTCCTAAAATTATCGTTGACGTCGGGGTATGGAAAGGACAGTCCACGATTGCTATGGCCAAGGCGATGCGTGACAACGGCATCGACGGGGTAATCATAGCCGTAGACACATTCCTGGGTTCCCCTGAACACTGGGCCGACAAAACATTGTTCCAGCGCAGAAACGGGCTGCCCAATTTATATCAGATTTTTATGTCGAATGTTTATAATGCCGGCGTGACGAACTATGTCATACCGATGGCTCAGACTTCGAGCACCGCCGCGAAAATTATCGGCAGGGCAGGTATTCAGGCAAGTATTGTCCATGTAGATGCGGCGCACGAGTATCGCGAGGCAATCCAAGATATCGAAGATTACTGGAGTCTTCTGCAAAGCGGAGGCTTCATGATCGGGGACGATTATGACGTCAATTGGCCGGGCGTGATCAAGGCCGCCGGTGAATTTTCCGCCAGAATTGGGCGCCCTCTCACGATAGAGTGGCCCAAATTTATCATGCAAAAAGCTTGACCCTGTAGTAAGGAAACCTCCGTTTCCGGCTGAAGCGTTGTCGATTTTGAGGACGGTCTCTAGCCGGAAACTTTGGGCGATCGGCTCGCTCCGTGACAGTTCATGGCTGCCCGACGACTTCCGCTGGCGGCCTCGGACAGTGCTTCGTCGGATGCCGGCTCCCTTACCATAAGGGCATATTGCTCAAGACAGCTTGTCATGCCCCGGCCGCTCCTCCCATCGAGAAGCCCTTGCGCACAGCCACGGACTAGGAGATGGGAGGCCGGATGAGACCCGCCTATCAAGGGTCAAGGTGGCGTCGCTGATCCAGCGGCGGCTAACCGATGTTATGTCGCGCTCGATGCAGGGGACGCACGAATGGATCTTCGAAAGGCTGTCGAGCAGGAGATGCGCGACTGCGCTCTCGCCGCGTTCGAAGTCATGCTTGGGAGAGCCCCCGAAGGTGAAACGACCCTGGCTCTTCATGCGGCTCTCCCAAGCGCCGCTGAAATTGTCAGGACGATCGGCAAATCAAATGAGTTCCTTAAGCGTTTGAATAACAACGTTCTTTCCCACTACAATACCACCCTGAATGCACCGGAAATTATCGGCCGACACGCCAAAAATAATTTGAAGCCGAACGCTCAATTTTTGACTAATTTCCTCGGTGTTAAAGTCGATCCAAAGGTCAACCCTCAAATACTGGCTGGTCAAGGTGGCAAGGTCGAGCAGCCACCGTTGGTGGCAAATTGGCACGCCGATATCGCCGAGTGGGCCTCCGTTCTGCGCGCGATTGAGCTCGCCCAAGGCACCTTTACGATGGCAGAGCTCGGCTGCGGCTGGGGGTGCTGGATGACGAATGCCGGTGTCGCTGCCCGGGATGCCGGACTGGATATCCATGTCATCGGTGTGGAGGGGGACGAGACCTATGTCCGCTTCGCGCAGGAGACGCTTGCGAATAACGACATCCCGCCTTCTCGCTACACCATCCATCGAGGCGTGGCAGCGGCCACCTCAGGCATTGCCCTTTTCCCGCGCCAGGCCAATCCTGGGGACCACTACGGGCTTGAGCCGGTCTTTGGGGCGAGCGAGGCGGAACGGGACAAAGCGGTTGCGGCTGGCACACACGATGCGCTGCCGATGGTCCCCATGGACCGAGTAGTCGCCGAGCACCGTCAGCTCGACCTCCTTCACATCGACATCCAGGGTGGCGAGTATGACCTCGTCAGCTCGTGCCTCGACGTACTCAATGAGCGCGTCGCCTACATGATGATCGGCACACACTCGCGGCAGATCGAAGGGCAGCTCATGCAGACGCTCCTCAGCGCAGGCTGGATCCTGGAAATGGAACGGCCGGCCGTTCTGCGGCTGAACGAGTCCGCTCCATTTACGTACATTGATGGCGTGCAAGGTTGGAGGAATGTCCGACTAAATCCCCATAAGACTCAATGATCGTTGGATGATTGGCCGATAATGAACCTTCGCGGGGCTCTGGAATGTTGACGTCCGATGAAGTGCATCGTGGGTTCCGTTTGATACTTAAGCGCAACCCTGAAAAATCGAACGTCGTGGAACATTTTCAAAAATTATCGGATTTTGACGAGCTGATCTCGGTCCTTGTGGCAAGTGAAGAGTTTAGGGCTCGCTACACTTGTTCGTTCCCTACCGAAAAATGGGGCATGTTTCAGATCAGCGGAACGTCCGATTTTATTTATGTCGATCTTTCCGACGATTATGTATCTCGCGGATGCCTATTCAGCAATTATGAATATAATGAGAGCCGTTTTGTGCGCGCCATCGTGATGCCGAACGAGACAGTTCTTGATATCGGTGCGAACATCGGATGGTTCACCATCATGATGGCGCGTTTAGTTGGCGATAACGGCAGCGTCCACGCCTTCGAGCCTCGCCCAACGACGTTTGAACACCTAGGTAAGAGTATAGCTGCCAGCAAGCTTACAAAAAACGTCACGCTGTATCAGAAAGCGCTCAGCGACACTCATGGCGACGCATTTATAACGTGGCGTCCGAACGACAGAAATCCTGGCAACTCTTGGGTCTCCAGTCAGATAAATGATCCGGCGATCAAGCAAGATAAGATCTCGATGGTGCGCCTTGATGATCTTAGCATCGGTCCGGTATCATTTATCAAGATCGACGTCGAAGGCGCGGAACCGAGCGTCTTCAGAGGCGGCGAGAAGCTGATCGCCAGGGACAAGCCCGTCATTCTATCGGAAATTAACTTCGGCCAGCTCCGATCGATGTCGGGAATGAGTTGGTCCGACTATCGATCGTTCCTCGACGGCATCGGATACGATGCATTCTACCTCGTCGATGGCAAGGGGGCGGTGTCGGTGTCGGAGGCTGAGGATAGGGGCATAGACGTCATCAGCATCGGGATGTGGTCAAGCGACCGAAAGATGCACCTCAAGCCGCAGGACATCTGGGGCTGAGTCTCAGATATAAAAAAGGACGCTGCGGTGTTGAGCCGGGCGGGCCGAAGTAGCGGCGGCCGTCCAAACTGCCGGAGACCGCGTGATAACAGACGGTCAGGCTCAAAATACCGCCGCGGCCGGAGCCGGGCGATTTGAGAGGTGTGTCGCCTGGGTTCTGAAGAACTTGGATGCCGCGATCGGCATCGCCTGCTGCAGGCACTGCTTGTTACACAACTTCTTTTCGAATATAAAAAATTATCTCTCCTGCGTGGTCGTGGCGTAGCTTCAGATCCGCTGATCTCATCGATCCTTAAAAGAAAGCTGGTCCATGAAAATAGCCATGATTGGGGCTGGATACGTAGGCCTGGTCTCCGGAGCCTGCTTGGCCGATTTCGGCCACACGGTCGTGTGCATCGACCGCGACCCCACCAAGATCGAGAGCCTCAACGCCGGCCGCATGCCGATCTACGAGCCGGGCCTCGACGTCCTGGTCACAGAGAACGTCCGTCAGGGCCGGCTCGCGTTCAGCACCTCCATGCGCGAGGCTGTAGCCGAGGCCGACGCCGTGTTCATCGCGGTGGGCACTCCCTCCCGCCGCGGCGACGGCTTCGCCGACATGTCGTTCGTCCGCTCCGCCGCCCGGGAGATTGCCGAGTCACTGTCCGGCTTCACCGTGGTGGTGACCAAGTCGACCGTGCCGGTCGGCGAAGGCGACGAGGTCGAGCGCATCATCCGCGACGCCAATCCCTGTGCCGAATTTGCGGTCGTGTCGAACCCGGAGTTCTTGCGTGAGGGCGCCGCGATCGCCGACTTCAAGCGCCCCGACCGCATCGTCGTCGGCACCGACGATCCGCGCGCCGAGAAGGTGATGCGCGAGATCTACCGCCCGCTCAGCCTCAACGCTGCCCCCATCTACCTCATGGGCCGCCGCACGGCCGAGTTGACCAAGTACGCGGCGAACGCGTTCCTGGCGGCGAAGATCACGTTCATCAACGAGATCGCGGACCTGTGTGAGGAGGTCGGCGCGGACGTGCAGGCGGTGGCGCGCGGCATCGGCCTGGACAACCGGATCGGGTCGAAGTTCCTGCATGCCGGCCCGGGCTACGGCGGCTCGTGCTTCCCAAAGGACACGCTGGCCTTGGTCAAGACCGCTCAGGATGCCGGCACGCCGCTGCGGCTGGTCGAGACGGTGGTGGCGGTCAACGATCAGCGCAAGCGCGCGATGGCGCGCAAGGTGATCAAGGCCTGCGGCGGGTCGGTGCGGGGCAAGACGATCGCCCTCCTCGGCCTCACCTTCAAGCCGGAGACCGACGACATGCGCGACGCGCCCTCGCTGGCGATCGTGGCGGGCCTGCAGGATGCCGGCGCCGCGGTCCGCGCCTACGATCCCGAGGGCATGGAGCAGGCCCGACCGATGATGCCGACGGTAGAACTCGCCGAGAGCGCCTACGCCTGCGCTGAGGGCACTGACGCCGTGGTGATCGTCACCGAATGGAACGCGTTCCGGGCGCTCGATCTCACCCGCCTGCGCAAGTCCATGTCGTCCGGCGACTCGGCCCCGGTCCTGGTCGACCTGCGCAACATCTACGATGCCAAGGCCGTCACGGAGCACGGCTTCACCTACGAGGGCGTCGGCCGGGCGGTCGCGAAGGCGTAACCCGCGCCTCGGACCGCGCGGCTCATTGTCCTGCCACCTTTCATACTGAAGGCGTTCTCGTGCGAAATAGCAGCTCGAAGAGAATACTCGTGACCGGCGGCGCCGGCTTCCTCGGCTCGCATCTCTGCGAGCAGCTACTCACGCAGGGGCACAGCGTCCTGTGCGTTGACAACTATTTTACGGGCAGCAGGAAGAACATCGAGCATCTGCTCGGCGACTCGAACTTCGAAGCGATGCGTCACGACGTGACGTTCCCGCTCTATGTCGAGGTCGACGAGATCTACAATCTCGCCTGCCCGGCATCACCCGTTCACTACCAGTTCGATCCGGTCCAGACGACCAAGACCAGCGTCATCGGCGCGATCAACATGCTCGGCTTGGCCAAGCGCGTGCGAGCCAAGGTGTTCCAGGCATCGACGTCGGAGGTCTATGGCGACCCGGAGGTTCACCCGCAGCCCGAGGAGTACTGGGGGCGGGTCAATCCGATCGGCTTCCGCTCCTGCTACGACGAGGGCAAGCGCTGCGCCGAGACTTTGTTCTTCGACTACCGGCGGCAGCACAACATGCCGATCAAGGTCGTCCGGATCTTCAACACCTATGGCCCGCGGATGCATCCGAACGACGGTCGCGTCGTCTCGAACCTGATCATGCAAGCGCTAAGGGGCGAGGAGGTCACACTCTACGGTGACGGCAGTCAGACGCGGTCGTTCTGCTATGTCGACGATCTGATCCGCGGCTTCATCGCCCTTATGGCGACCGACGACACTGTCACCGGTCCGATCAACATCGGCAATCCCGGCGAATTCACAATCCGACAGCTCGCAGAGCTGGTGCTTGAACTCACCGGCTCCTCGTCGAAGCTGGTCTATAAGCCCCTTCCGCCGGACGACCCGCGCCAGCGGCGGCCCGACATCACAAAAGCTAAGGAGGTTCTCGGCTGGGAGCCAACAATACAGCTCCGTGAAGGCGTCGCGCGCACTATTCAATATTTTAAGAGTCAGCTTGCATGAGCCTATACGCTGGCCAATAGCAGCATTCTTTCCAGGAAAAAGCCCGCCGCGGCGGTGAGCCGGGCGGGCTAGGGTTGTCGGCCTAGACGTGGCGGTCACCGCCTTCGCGGCTGCCGGCCGTGATCGTCCTCCCATCGGTCCATGACCTCGGTGAATCGGATGATCGCGGCCGTCATCTGGCTGGTGTGCTGCGCCTCCTCGGAGGCTGTGTCCGCGACGATGGCCGCAGTCAGGCCGTTGATGGCCTTGGCGAGGTCCGCGAGCGCGATGCTGTCGAACACGGCCCTGGACTTGCTCCGCAAAAGTGGAGAGCTCTTTTCCTGAAGGAGGAGGGTTCCGATGGCAGACCGGAAGCAGACCTTTACCCCCGAGTTTCGTGCTGAGGCGGTGCGATTAGCGCAGACGAGCGGGCGGTCCCGCCGCGAGGTGGCCGCCGATCTCGGCGTCGGGCTCTCGACGCTGCGCAACTGGATCGACGGCCGGCGTGAGCGGGAGATGGACAACCCGCCGGCCGATCGGCAGGAGGACATGGCCGCCGAGCTCAAGCGCCTGCGGCGCGAGAACGAGGTGCTGCGCCAGGAGCGGGAGATCCTGAAGCGGGCCACGGCTTTTTTCGCCAAGGAGGGAAGTCGATGAGGTTTCGCCTCGTCGACGCGGCGAAGAAGGACTTCCCGGTCGCGCGCCTGTGCAAGGTCCTCGATGTCAGTCCGAGCGGCTATTTCGCTTGGAAGAACCGTCCGGCCTCGACGCGGCAGCGCGAGGACCTCGTGCTACTCGCCCATGTCCGATCCGCCTTCACGCTCTCGCACGAGACGTACGGCAGCCCACGCATGACCCACGAGTTGCGTGAGCAGGGTTTGGCGGCAGGCCGAAGACGCGTGGCCCGGCTGATGCGGGAGAACGGGCTCAAGGCTCGCCAGCCGCGGCGCTTCCGGCGCACGACGGACAGCGGCCACGCCTTCCCGATCGCGCCCAACCACCTCGACCAAGACTTCACGGCGGCCGGGCCCGATCGCAAGTGGGGAAGCGACATCTCCTACATCTGGACGCGGGAGGGTTGGCTGTACCTGGCGGTGGTCCTCGACCTGTACTCTCGACGGGTCGTCGGCTGGGCGGCGGGCGACCGCCTTCACAAGCAACTCGCGCTGACCGCGCTGCGACGAGCCCTCGTTGTCCGGCAGCCCGGATCAGATTTGCTCCATCATTCCGACCGCGGCAGTCAGTATTGTTCGAACGAGTATCAGGCAGAACTACGAGGACATGGCATCGTGATTTCGATGTCTGGCAAGGGAAATTGCTTCGACAATGCGATGGTCGAGACGTTCTTCAAGACGCTGAAGAGCGAGTTGGTCTGGCGCACCGCGTTCCAGACGCGAGCCGAGGCCACCGTCGCGCTGGCCCATTACATCGATGGCTTCTACAATCCCCGCCGCCGTCACTCGGCGCTGGGCTACACCAGCCCTATCCAGTTCGAGAGGGGCTTCACCCACCAAACCGCTCTCCATTAAACCGGAGCAAGTCCATCAAGCTGCTGTGCTGTTGCCGGCACTGGCCCTTCTCCGTTTCCTGAAGCCGAAGGTGGAGGCGCACGCCACCGAGTTGTGCGCCGACGCGCTGGACCGATCCTCGAACGTCCTGATCACCCACGTGATCCAAGGCGGGGCTACCGGCGCCGATTCCGGCGCAGAGCGGTGGGCCCGCGCCAGCGAAATCCCGGTGACGTGCTTCCGCGCGGACTGGCAGCGCTACGGCCGGCAGGCCGGACCACTGCGGAACGCGAAGTTGATCGCCGAGGGCCGGCCCGACGCGGTGATCGCATTTCCGGGCGGCAAGGGGACGGCGGATCTCGTGCGCAAGGCGCGCGCCGCCGGGCTGCCGGTGGTGGAGGCGCGGATATGAAGCCGCTCACTCCGCGCCAGATCGAGGTGCTGGCGACGATCCGCGAGGCGGGCGTGTGCCGGATCGCGGTCCGCAAGACGTAGCGCCGTCCGGGATCGCACGGCCAGTTTCGGATGGTGCGGCCGCAGCTCAGCGACGAGCCCACGTCCTACCGAGCCGAGTGCGCCGGCCGCCGTCTGCCGATCCGGACCGTCGTGGCGCTGCTGTGCCGCGGCGAGCTCGTCCCGCTGCGCCGCGGCTGGAGCCTGTGCGTCCGGCTCCGCGCGCGGGATCCGCAGCCCCTCCAGGCGGGCGGCAACGGGAGGCCGGCATGAGCGCGCACCGCTGCCCCCACTGCACCCGCACGCTCGCCGACACCGAGGCGCTGTTCTCGCACGTGAAGGCGAAGCACGGGCTGAAGGCGGCCCGCGCGTGCGTGCCGGATCACCCGGCCTTCGTGCGCGAGGCCCAGCGCCGCGCCGCCGACCAGGCGCGCCGCGACCGCGAGCCTAGCATGGCCGACCTCGTCGTCGAGGCTCAGCTCAACCGGGCCATGGGCCTGCCCGTCGATCGCGACATTGCGGAGATGTTCGATGTCTGACCGTCCGCTACCACACATTGTTGATTTCTGGCGGTGTCAGGTCGCTCTACTGGCTCGGCCCTATGTCGGGCTTCCGCGCCACGCGGACCGACGTCGGCTGATCGACCTGCGACCGGGCCTCGATCCGATGCGACATGCGTCCGACGCCCATCATGGACCGCAGCTTCGCGGTCACGCCGATCAAGACCAACATCCCGATCACAAGCGCGAAGACCGTCAGCGTGTGCTGGATTGCGTCGTCGTACTGCCGTCCGGCGTGAATGATCAGGCAGCCCACGCCGACGAACGCGGCAGCCGAGATCAGCGGGATCATCGGATCGGACATCGCGCGGTCAACGATCATGCCGTCGGCCGGGTTCAGCGGCTCCTTGCCGCGCCAATCCATTCGGGCGGTAAGGGAGCGCCGCGATGACAAAACCTCACCCCGCGCTCAATCCAAGAACGAGCTGCTGCGCGATCAGCATCAGACCGGCCAGCGCCCCACCAACCACGAGCACATCGGCGAGGCCGCGTTCCGGCTCAGGCCGGCTCCGAGCGACAGCACGGCTCGGTGCGCTCGGGGGACGAAGCTGCACGACGTTGTCTGACCGATCCATGACCGCCTCCAGCATCATTGCTGGCTCGTATCTGGGTCGGGTGGTGATCGCTCGGCATGCGCCAGCGCACATCTTCGACTGCCTCTACGACGAAGACGACTCCGGCGTGCTGGCGCTGGCCGCGTGCAGGTGCGCGGTGGTGGGGCGGTTCGCGCACGAGGCGGAGAACCGCCCACCCATTGCGAAGCGAGGCTCAAGCCTCTTGCGCTTCGCGGAGCACGCTTCGAACGCGACCAGCAGCCAAGGCGAGCGCACCCTCCTGCGTGGAACCGTCTGGGCAATCCTGCTCAGCAGAAGAGCCAAGCCGGTACACAATCCGGTGCTCTACAGCGCGCAGCAATTCGTTGGCGGGCTCCTTTTCGATACTGCGCAACGTCCGCGCGAGATCGAGATAGGCACTGCGCATGAGGCCAAAGGCCAAGCGTGTCGCGGCTTCATCCGCGATCGGTGTCATATCAGTCATGGCGTGTTCCCTACAAAACCCGCTCCCCAGAACGCGGAGTCTATATATCGGCCGTATAGGATTGTAAATACAGCATTCGATAAGTCTCCGTGGGCCGATTTCCAGCCGCTGTGCGGACCTGGATTTAACATAGGACAATTATCAGGGGGCTTGGCTGCTAAGCCTATGTTGGGGGCAGGATCTAAGTGGCGCGCCCCGGCGAACGGCGAAGGGGCGGCGGCATGAACGCGCCCGACCTCTTCAACTTCGAGGCGACAGTCCGAACCTTCCCCGTGGTCGAGGTCGAGGGCATCCGCGCCATCGTCGAGCGCGACCGGTGGTGCTGCTTCTATGCCATTGACGCCGGCAAGCCGTTCCCGAGCGAGACCGGCTTCCGGTCGGCCGGCAACGATCGCCCCGGGCTGGCCGAGGACATCCTGGCTGCGGTCATCGCGGAACAGCGGAAGGACAAGAAGGGGCCGCTCCCGATTCCGGCCACCGTCTACCGCCAGCCCTTCGCGGGTGAGGACCGACCGCAGCCGGCGCAGGGGGCGATGGTCGCCCTTCGGCAGCCGGCAGAGTCGCCGCTCAACGTCGACCTGATCTTGGCCGTCTACGCGAACGGCCAGGTCGGCGAGGCATGGGGTACCGGCGATCCGGCGAGGCTCGTCGAGATCACGCAGCGGATCCTAGGGGACGGCTTCCAGGCCGAGAGCAGCCCGGACGGAGACGGCTTCGCGGTGATCGCGCCCAGCGGCCTGCGCCTGCCGACGAGGGGCTTCTTCCCGGCCGTCTACAACCTGCGCTGCCACGTGGCGCGCATCACGAGGGAGGCGACCCGGGCGACCATGCCCGCGCTCTTCCCGGTCCGGAAGCGGTCAGTCCGATCCGCCCCGGCCTCCCTGTTCACGCCCGCGGAGTAGCAGCATGGCCGAGTCCAGCACCATCACGCCCGAGGGCACACCGTCAGGCTGCCAGCGAGAGCTTTGCACCCTGGATGGTGACGTATCTAAGGTCATTTTGCTTAAGACATCGAAGCTTAACGCTCCCATCTCCATCAAAATGACTACTCAATACTACCAGAAGCTCGCCGCCATCCGTCCGGCGTACGCGACTGCCAGTTTGAACCTGCCAGAGATTTTTGGCGTCGATCATGTCGAGCCTCTGCGAATGCGTTTCCCTATGTGGGCGCTCTTCTCATCCAGGCGCCAACAAGCTGATCTTACCAATTGAGCAGCCGACTGGAAGCCCTCTGACACTGACAAATGTGAGTAGCTCCATGGTCCAACATTTCGCTGGCGATCGAGATCTCATTTTCTCACGCGAGCTGACACCGGAAATCCGGGACGTCCTCAGCATCATGTGCTTTGAGGCCGGTCCGATCGCGCATGCCTTCCGCGAGTTCGGACGCGCCGAGATCAAGATGCGGGCGGAGGACGAGCAGGCCTTCGTGCTGCACTGGCTCCTCCCGTTCGCGCTGGAGCACGGCGCCGAGCCGCGGAAGCATGCCGGCGACATCCTCGAGGCGGTGATCGCCGAGGCCGCGGTTCCGCCCGAAAGGAAGCCCTCGCGACGGGAGGCGCCCGTGGCGAGTCCTAGCATCGCCGACCTGTTCAACCTCGACCGCGCGATGACGCCTCAGGAGCGAAAGCGCCTGCGAGCTAGTACGACGCCGAAGGGCTACGCCGCGCTGCCGGGTAGCGGTCCTGCAAGCGAGACCTGCTGCTCCTGCAAGCACCTATTCCGTCGGCGGATGGCGAAGACGTACCTGAAATGCGGGCTGATGCAGCGCGGCTGGACCCGCGGGGCTGCCAGCGACGTGCAGGCAAGATCTCCCGCATGTAGTCGGTGGAAGCCCCTCGCGCCGATCGCCGAGGCCGCAGAATGACCGCGAGCTATCACCAAGCCTGCTGCCCAGCAGCTCGAAGCGGCCTTAAGTCCGGGCCTCTATCAGGCCGCGCGAGCGTCCTGGGCCACCTTCAGGTCGAGCCAAAGATCGAGGCCAAGCGGCCCCTGCTTGCGCAGCGCAACTCGGCCGCGCCGAACCTCGCCGTCACGAACGAAGGTCAGGTGCTCCGGAATACCACCGGTGGTGATGACGCGGACGTGGGCAGTGGCCTCGGTGGACGAGAGCACCGTGCACGGCACGTCGAAGCTGCCGAGGCGGATCGTAGCCGTTGGGTGGGCGGACGCGTGGATGAAGTGCTTGTTGGCCATGCTGCGTATGTCCTCCATGCGGGAGATACCAGCGTAGGGACCCGATGCTTAACCGTCTGTTGCAGCGCAGCAACGACGGCAGCAGTTGCGGTGGCGAGATCATGACCGCCCGCATCTGCCCAAACGGAACCCTGTGCTGCCGGCCAGCCTTCATGCGCTCCGCCGGCACCGTCCAGATAGCAGCGTCCAGATCGACCTCGCTTGCCCGCATGCCGCGAACCTCGCCGGAGCGAGCGGCCGTCAGGATGATGAGCTCCAGGGCCCGAGCGGAAGCGGCCACGCGGGTACGCAGGGCTGCGACAAACGCAGGAACCTCAGCGTAGCGCAGGGCAGGGTGGTGGCCTCGGGACAGCTTGCCGGGCTTCGGTAGCGTGTGCTCCAAATGCCCCCGCCAGCGCGCCGGATTCTCGCCCTGCCGGTGACCCTCGACCTTCGCTGCGTCGAGGACGCGCTCGATCCGGCCACGAAGCCGGCTCGCTGTCTCAGGTTTCTCGCGCCAGATCGGACGCAGCACGGCCAGAACGTCTGAAGTGCCGATCTCGGAGACCGGCTTCTCCCAGAGCCCCGCGGCATAGGTCATCAAACTGGTGCGCCATTGCTGGCGGTGCTTGGCGTTGCGCCAACCGCCGTCACGCTCGTCCATGAAGGCTTCGGCCACTTTGGCGAAGGTTGGCACGCTCGGTATGGGGGCCGGGTCGGGGGAGGGCGCGGCGGCCTGCCGAGCCTCGATAGGGTCCTCCCTCTGGGCCACCATCGTCCGGGCACGATTTGCCAATTCGCGGGCTTTCGCGAGCGAGATGGTGCGTAGCGACCCAAGTCCCATTTCGCGGCGCCGTCCGGCTAGGCGGTAGAGAAAAACCCAACGCTTTCCGCCGTTCTGGTCGATGACAAGGTAAAGCCCATCTCCGTCGGCGTGCCGGCCCGGCTCGGCGAGCGTCTGAACTGTCCGGGCCGACATTCGGTTGATCGCTCGCGCCATCTACCCCGCCAACTACCTTATAATCGTGGCGGACCACGTTGATTCGGCCTGGATCGATCCGCCTATATCAGTAAGCGCTGTCTGGGCGGCACCTTCCGGCAGTCGGTGTGAAGGCGACATACGGAGCGGAATGGGAGCTCCGTCACATGTCGATGTCAGGGCGTATGGCTATGTCGGAGCCGATCCGGCGCCTGGAGCTGTTCACCGGGGCCGGCCGGCGGCGCACGTGGTCTGATAAAGAAAAGGCCGCCATCGTCGCCGAGAGCGATGGGCAGGGCACCTCGATCAGCGCCGTGGCGCGCCGGCATGGATTGAGCGCCTCGCAGCTGTTCACGTGGCGACGCCTGATGCGTCAGGTTGGGAGACACGACGGCGAGCGCCCACTGCAGTTCGTGCCGGCCGTGATGAGTGTGGGACCACAGGAGCCGACGACTGCCGAGATGAGCCCCGGGGTGGGGGAGCGATGCGGCTGCCACGGCATCGAAGTCGAGATCGCAGGTGCCACGGTCCGCATCGCTCAGGACGCGAGCGCGGCTCAGATCGCCGCGGTGATCCGGGCGCTGAAGGCTCCCCTATGATCGGGCCCTCCGGCGCGGTGCGCGTGATGCTGGCCACACGGCCTGTGGACTTCCGCAAGGGCATGGACGGGCTGGCCGCTCTGGTCCGGGACGCAATGGGCGCGGACCCATTCTCCGGCACGGTCTACGTGTTCCGGTCAAAACGCGCTGATCGGGTGAAGCTCCTGGTCTGGGATGGAAGCGGGCTGGTCCTCGCGACCAAGCGTCTGGAGGCGGGTCAGTTCTGTTGGCCGAAGATCGAGGACGGCGTGATCCGGCTGAGTGCGGCGCAGCTCGCGGCGCTCGTCGAAGGCTTGGACTGGAAGCGCGTCCATGCAGCGCGTGCCGTGAGCGTGCCGGCGGTTGCCGGCTGAGCAAAAAGGCTGGCCAGCGGGCTTCATCGCAGTGGTAAGTCACTGGCGGATCTGCTCTCATCTGCTTCGTGGCCGCGCCTGCTTCGCCCTCGTCCGACGATCCCGAGACGCTCAAGGCGCTGCTCGCCGAGGAGCGCGCCGAGAACGAGCGGCTGCGCCAGATCATCCTGGCGATGCAGCGCCACCGCTTCGGCCGCCGCGCCGAGAGCCTGCCGGAGGATCAGCTCCTGCTCGGGCTGGAGGAGGCCGAGCAGGTCGAGGCCGCGGGCTTTGCCGCCGAGGAGAATGAACCGACCAAGCAGGAGGCGCGGAGGGCCAAGCGGCGCACGAAACGTGGGGCGCTGCCCGCCCACTTGCCGCGAGTCGAGCACGTGATCGATGTCGACAGCCTCGTCTGCCCGTGCTGCTCGGGTGCCCTGCATCGGATCGGCGAGGACGTATCCGAGCGCCTCGACGTGGTGCCGGTGCAGTTCCGGGTGCTGGTGATCCGCCGCCCACGCTACGCTTGCCGCGCCTGCGGGGACGCAATCGTGCAGGCACCCGCGCCGGCGCGGCTGATCGAGGGCGGCCTACCGACCGACGCTCTGGTCGCGCAGGTGCTCGTCTCCAAATACGCCGACCACCTGCCGCTGTATCGACAGGCGCAGATCTTCGCCCGCCAGGGCGTCAGCCTCGACCGCTCGACGCTGGCCGACTGGGTCGGGCGCGCCGCCTTCCTCCTCCGGCCCGTGCACGCGCGGCTCCTGGAGACGCTCAAACGCTCTGGCAAGCTGTTTGCCGACGAGACCACGGCACCGGTGCTCGATCCGGGCCGCGGCCGCACCAAGACCGGCCAGCTCTGGGCGTATGCGCGCGACGACCGGCCCTGGGGTGGGACGGATCCGCCCGGCGTCGCCTACGTGTACGCGCCCGACCGCACGGCTGGACGACCGATCGCGCATCTCTCCGGATTTGCAGGCGTGCTGCAGGTCGACGGCTACGCGGCCTACGAGAGCTTAGCCAAGGGCGGCGCAGTGCGGCTGGCCCACTGCTGGAGCCATGTGCGTCGGCAATTCTATGACCTTGCCGCGGCCTCGCCGATCGCCACAGAGGCGCTGTCGCGCATCTCCGTGCTCTACCGGATCGAGGCCGAGATCCGCGGGCGTCCGGCCGAGGAGCGACGGGCGGCCCGTCAGGAGCGAAGCCGGCCGGTGATCGAAGCGCTGGAGCCGTGGCTGCGGGAGAAGCTCGACCTCCTGAGCCGCAAGAGCAACCTCGCGGAGGCGATCCGCTACGCCCTGAGCCGCTGGGCGGGGCTGAGCCTGTTCCTCGCCGACGGGCGCGTCGAGATCGACTCCAACACCGTCGAGCGCGCGATCCGGCCGCTGGCTTTGAACCGGAAGAATGCCCTGTTTGCTGGTTCGGACCACGGGGGCGAGCACTGGGCGGTGATCGCCTCGCTGGTCGAGACCTGCAAGCTCGTCGGCGTCGAGCCGCAGGCTTACCTGGCCGACGTCATCACCCGCATCGTCGAGGGCCATCCGCAGCGGCACCTCGATGATCTGCTGCCCTGGGCTTACCAGCCAACGCCAGCCCTCAAAGCCGTGGCCTGAGGACAGCGCTTACCTATATCACACCGCAATGCATTGATAAATAACGGCTTTTCCCGGACGGTCTCGGACTTTTATGGACAGGCTTAGATTTGGGCTCAGTGGGCGCCGATAACCCGCCTGATCAGCCTCCGAAGGCCTCTCTGGTCGGCTGGCAGGCGGGTTGGGCGAGTATTTCTAGAATTTAGAAAATATTAAATCGCCTACATATTGTGCTCAGGCATTTTGCAGTATGTTTTCGATGATCTTTTGATCAATACAAGCCTGAAATAAAACCTTATGACCTGCGTCTGATGGATGAAGACCATCGATGTGATACGCTTTTCCACCAATGTAATGCCCACAATCATCAGAAAGGCACGCCATGTGATCAATAACCGAATACCCCATGCTATTTATCGACTCGTTGAGTCGTAGCATATCCTCATACTGTTTTCGACTATACGAATTGTTGCTGTAAGCCCCCCTCAAGACCACATAAATATTCATCTTTCTGCATAATTCGATGATTGCCGACAAATTGTCATAGTATGTATGGAGATTTTCATAATCCAAAATCGGATTTGTACAGACAACTGCTGCTTGAGAATGGCTGATTTCCGGTGTTTCTAAGATCCGCTGCCTTGCCCAGGTAGACCCCATTCCGGATTGAGAAAAATTCAATATACGTACGCTGCTCTCATATCGCTCAGCCAAAAGCCCAACCCAACTTGATCCTGGAGAACACCAGCCGGTTAACTGATCCGGATCACGAATGTAAGTTGAAGCCCCGACACCTGCTGCATTCGAGGATCCGATCACAGCGATAACGGTCATTTAATTCCTCAAATTCCAGCCTAAGATCCGCGAATATCAATTTTTTCTCAATGCAAAACCGCCCCACCTTGGCTTGACCATTCCGTGCCGGCCTCGATAATCATGCTCATACGTTGACAATTTTTGACGCAGTATGTCTTGCGTCTGGCGCTCGGCCGCTAGCTGAGCTGCCTGTTCGTCCCTCTGATGGATGAGCGCTGCCACTTCCCCGCGCAGGACTTCTTGTGTCTGGCGCTCGGCTATGAGCTGAGCTGTCTGTTCGTCCCGCTGATGAATGGCTGCTGCCAATCCACCGCGCAACGCTTCTTGAGTCTGGCGCTCGGCAGCCACCTGAGCTGATTGCTCATCACGTTGACGGGTGGCTTCTGCTAATTCCCCGCGCAGTACATCATGCGCGTGGCGCTCGGCAGCCAACTGAGCTGACTGCTCGTCACGTTGATGGATGGCTTCTGCTAATTCACCGCGCAGTACATCATGCGCGTGGCGCTCGGCAGCCAACTGAGCTGACTGCTCATCACGTTGATGGATGAGCGCGGCTAATTCCCCGCGCAAGACCTCTTGCGTCTGAAGCTCGGCAGCCAGCTGAGCTGCCTGTTCGTCTCGTTGATGGATGGCCGCTGCCAATTCACCACGCAAGGCTTCTTGCGTTCGGAGCTCGATGGCCAGCCGAGTCGTCTGCTCATCACGTTGCTGAATGGCCAGCGCCAATTCGCCACGCAAGGCTTCTTGCATCTGGCGCTCAGCGGCCAGCCAAGCTGATTGCTCGTCTCGCTGATGTATAACCGCCGCCAACTCACCGCGCAGCACATCCTGCTGTTGGCGCTCGGCAGCTAATAGAGCTGTCTGATCATCACGTTGATGAGCAGCCTGATCGCGCGACCTGAGAAGATCCTCGTATCGTTTAGCTCTATCGAGGGAATTTTTTATAAGGAACGATCCCGGATTGTTATTTTTGCCCAAAATTATAGAATTTGCATTCTCCACAAAAAGCGATACCGCTTCCGGAATATAGTGTGTGTATGTCGGCCCGCTCCAGTTAACAGCACTTCCGGTCAGAAGAGCTTTTCTCGAAACGCGATTTATTATGACACCACCATATCTCTCCGCGACAAATTTGTACATTCGAGCGAGAAAATCATTGACTTCTTCAACTAGGGCTCGATCCCCCCAGTAGAGCGGCTGTTCTGAAGCCAACCGATCTGTAAAATAAAGCTCATTCAGAATTACCATGTCAAATTTTTCAATTGCAAATTCGATGAATTTGTCAAAGCTTTCGCACAGAAGATCGAAATAAATAATATCTTTATAGCTTAGCCGTGGAAAATTTTTACCAAGATAATCGTTTACATGCGATTCCTCTAACGGCCCGTCCCACATGATGCCCTTAACACTCATGGGGTCAATTATGTATACCCCATTATTTAGATCAATAATTTTACACCAAATGTCTCTTGTGATATCAAAAAGCAGAATATTGGCGTCGCTTGATGAAATTTCCCTCCAATGAGTTTTGCGGAAATCATCTTGCCAGTATTTCCGTAAAATAGAAGGAAATACATCAGGCAGGTCTTCAAATCTCGAAGGCATGTCAGACATCGATGGAATAGTAGGACGTCTCCAGAGATGCCCACAGTGCTGAATTGCAATTGACTCGCAATATTTAGCGACGTCGTGCGTCACACATCCGCCAAGGGATAATACTTTCGCTTTATTTTTCGACGAATAATTTACCGAATTCGGCGAGGCGCTGATCTGGAATAACTGCGCGCTTGCTACGCTTTGTGCCATAATATAGCCGCTCGGCGAATACGGAGATCGCGCGCGGTTGGTAGCCGACGCGCGGCAGTTCACGCTTCCGTGAACTCGCCATGCAATAGCGGGCCCGCGGTTACATCACAACCTAAAGGCCCTTCGTTGGGAGCGATACTCATCCTGGAGTAGCCGTTTCGCAACAGCCTGCCGCGCCTGGACGAAATTTCCCCGCCAAGGCACCATCGACCCAACTCGCGCCGCCTTCTCACAAGCCCGCGCGAGAAGGTGCCTAACGTACCCGAACCCGATTGCGCAGCGCTGCCCTGACAGATGGTAGAGGAGTACCGGCCTTTCCCGTCATGCTGATCGATGACGAGGTGAAGCCCATCTGCATTGGCGTGGCGCACTGGTTCCGCGAGCTTCTGAACCGTCAGCGCCGGTCATCGAGTGATCGCGCGTGTTTTCTACCCCACCATTTACCCCACCAACCCCACCAAGATCGGAACAGATCACGCCGAACCGGCTTGGACCTATATTCCCATACCATTCGGCAAAATGCTGATTAAGAAGGGTTTTTCCCCGACGCTATTGGACCTTCATGGACCGGCCAGGATGGGGGTTCAGCTGACGCTCCCTCCCCCTCATGAATGCGGCAAAGTGCACTCTTCGCGAAACACCAAAACGCATCGCCGACGCAGGTAGGTCAACCGCACGGCGTGGACCTCAGGACACCCGGCAGCGGCCATCTCGGCTCGGTGGTCAACTTTGCGAGCTCCGAACAATGCGAGAGCACAGATCAGCGCATCACATCTGCGCGCACGCCCTCGATGAAGATATCACGGTAACCATTCGGACCCATGGTAATCGGGGGAAGCCGCGGAGCCGTCATGACCTGCCAACGACCGGCGATGCCCTGCCCCCTGACTGCGGGGCCTCGCGTCTTGGAGACGACGATCCTCGCCGCCCGGGTCGCGGCGCCGGCACTTTGGGATGCCGGCGCGCGATGGCTCGGGCCGTCGCGGCGCCGGAGCCCCGCCCGCTGACGATCCCGGCTGCTACTCGCCGCCTAGCACCGACTGCGTCCATCCCAAGAACCCAGCAGGGCTCGCCGCGGCGGGCCCACTCTCGTGCACGCCGCCCTCGGATCCCGTAGCGAGGTCGATTTTCCAGACCCAGACGGATTATCGCGCCGTGGCGCACGTCAACATCCCGACATGCCAAGGTTGGAAGCATTCTCAGGTTCGCCGCCCCCCCTCCGCGGGCGTGCCAGGCTACGTTCGAGCAGCACGGATCTCGAAATGATGCAGCGCACCGGCCAATATAATCTGGGCTCAGGCTCAGATTTTTTCGCTTGCATCACGTGCTTTTTCTGCCAAAAGCCCGAAGCTTATCTTTCAAATTGGAGTTAATACATGCGTATGCTCGCAATCGGCGCAGTTCTCGCCGTTGTCATGCCTCTCGCCGCGCAGGCCCAGGACGCCGGCGATGCCGCGGCGGGCGAGAAGGCGTTCGCCCCCTGCAAGGCGTGTCACAACTTCCAAAAGAACGGCGTGGGTCCGGACCTGAAGGGCGTCGTCGGCCGCAAGGCGGGCACCTACGAGGGCTACAACTACTCGGCCGCCCTGAAGAACTCTGGCATCACTTGGGACGAGGCCAACCTGCACGAGTGGCTGAAGAACCCGAAGGCGAAGGTGCCCGGCAACAAGATGATCTTCCAGGGCATCGCGGACGACAAGAAGATCAACGACCTCATCGCCTACCTGAAGACCCAGTCCTAATTCGGACAGATCTCGGACCAAGGATACGCGCGGCCTCCCGCCGCGCACCCGCCGCGATATACCCCGCCCGGCCCAGCCGAGCGGGTAATTTACCGTGACTCGAGGACGATCGACCAAAAATAGTCTTGATTCTTCTTCGCCAGAGCTTCCCATTCCGCAGAATAGTGTTACTCTAGGCGCAGTCGCTCGGCGTAACGCACCGGGCGTCCTCAACCTTCAGCCCCGCCGGCACCCGCCGCGCGGGGCTTTTTCGTGGCTCAGCGGCCGCTGCCGGACGAGAGGCTCGACCCGACACTGCCGGAGAGCTGGCTCGGCGTGCCCAGCTGGGTACCGTTCGGGTTGGTGTCCAGGCTGAGATCGGGGGACACGAGGCCGCCCGGCGCCGGGTTCGTCGACTGGGCCGGCTCGAAGGCCTGCCGGCCGCCGGCCAGCGGGATGATGACCCGCTCCTGCCGGATCGTGGTCTCGCAGAGACCCTGGCAGATCGGCACCGTCAGGTCGGTCTCCTGGCAGATCGCCTTCATCTCGCCCCGGATGCACGTGCAGCGGCAGAGCGCCGAGGCGGGGGCGGGCAGCGCCAGCAGGGCGGCGGCGAGCAGGAACAGGCGCATGGTGATCGACCTCATTGCCCGCGACAGGGCGATCGGGGCTCGGCGGGCCTCATAGCACGACGCGCCCCGGAGCCCGAGCGTGCCGGCGCTCCCGGGGGCCGCGCGTTCGGGCTCCGGGGTGTCGGAGGGGCCCGTCGCTCAGCCGGCCGTGACGCGGCGGTAGCTCGCCGCGAAGGCCTCGGCGGCCTCGCGCGTCAGGTCCGTCACCACCAGTCCGGCGGTGTAGACGGTCCACCGTCCGTTCTGGTCTTCCGTGATGCAGATTTCGGCCATCGGGCGCCTCCACTCCACGCCACAACAAAGCCGAGCGAACCTGACGAGTTCCTGAACCGCGCCGGGCGATCAGACCTCCGGCGCGCCGTCCTCCCGGAGGATGCGGACGGGCCGGAAGGCGCGCGCGGACACAGCGGCCTCGACCCAGGCGCGGGCCGCCGCGGCCGCGGGGTGATCCGCGAAGGCGGCCGGGCGCGGCGGCCATTCCGACCCGGACTGGACGACGTAGCCGCGCGTGCCGGCGGCACACGGGCCGACATAGCCGAAGACCTTGCCGGTCCCGTCGACGAGGTCGGTGCAGTGGACCGGCCCCTCAGTCCAGCGGAGAACAGGCATCGTCACGCCCCATGGTCTCGCCCCGTAAGCGGTCCCGGACCGCGCTCCGCGCGGGCCGAAGCGAGTCGACGCCGGCGCGGACCGCCCCTATACGCGCCCGGCGGCCGGATCGTCATCGGCGCCTTCCGAGCCCGCAGAGGGATCCGGCGTGGCTGACGGGGCGGCAGACGGCTCAGGGGAAGACCCGGCAGACCGCTCGGTGGTCAGCGTGGCGATCGTCGGCCTGGGCTATGTCGGGCTCCCGCTTGCCCTGGCGTTCGGCCGGGGACGGATCACGATCGGCTACGAGCGCGCCGCCGACAAGGTGGCCGCCTACCGGGCCGGGCACGACCCTGCTGGGGAGATCGACGCGGAGGCGTTCCGGGCCGCCGCGCACCTCGCGATCACCGACGACCCGACCGCGCTGGGCGCGGCGGACGTGATCGTCGTCACGGTTCCGACCCCGGTGGACGCGGCCCAGTGCCCCGATTTCGACCTGCTGATCCGGGCCTCGGACCTCGTCGGCCGGCACATGCGGCCGGGCGCGACCGTGGTGTTCGAATCCACGGTCTATCCCGGGGCCACCGAGGAGGTCTGCATCCCGGTCCTGGAGCGCGCCTCGGGCCTGCGCTGGAAGACGGATTTCTTCGTCGGCTACTCGCCCGAGCGGATCAACCCGGGCGATCGGGAGCACAGCCTCGCCCGGGTGGTGAAGATCGTCGCCGGCGACACCCCCGAGACCCTGGAGCGGCTCAAGGCCCTCTACGGGTCGATCATCGAGGCGGGGCTCCACGCCGCCTCGTCCATCCGGGTGGCCGAGGCCGCCAAGGTCATTGAGAACACCCAGCGCGACCTGAACATCGCGCTCATGAACGAGCTGTCGCTGATCTTCGACAAGCTCGACCTCGACACCCAGGAGGTCCTCGCGGCGGCGGGGACCAAGTGGAACTTCCTGCCGTTCCGCCCCGGGCTCGTGGGCGGCCACTGCATCGGCGTCGACCCGTACTACCTGACCCACAAGGCCGCGATGATCGGCTACCACCCACAGGTGATCCTGGCCGGGCGGCGGATCAACGACAGCATGGCGGCCCACGTCGCCCGCAGCACGGTGAAGCGGATCGTCCGGCGCGGCGGGACCGGGCGGGCGCGGGTCATCGTCCTCGGCCTGACCTTCAAGGAGAACTGCGCCGACCTGCGCAACTCGAAGGTCGCCGACCTCGTGCGGGAGCTGGAGGAATTCGGCTGCGCCGTGTCGGTCCACGATCCCCGCGCCGGCGCGGCGGAGGCCCGGGCCGAGTACGGCATCGCCCTTGTCGACTGGGCCGACTTGCCCACCGAGGCCGACGCGGCCGTGATTGCGGTCCCGCACCGCGACTACGCCCAACTCGGCCCGGAGGCGATCGCCGCCCGGGTGAAGCCAGGCGGCCTGATCGTGGACGTGAAGGCACTCTTCGAGAAGGCGCCGTTCGCGCGGCTGGGCTACGAGGTCTGGCGGCTGTGACGGTGGCTGTGACGGCGGCCGCGCCGAGGCCGCGACAGCGGCACGACGCGCGGCCAGAAACGCGGCACAGAACGCGGCGAGAAGCGCGACACGACCCGCGATCATCCGGACGACGAGGGAAGACGCCATGGACGAGACGGGCCACGAGAACCGGCCACCCGCGCCCAGCGACGCGGCAGCGCTCGCGGAGCGGCACGCCCGCTACCCCGACGCGCAGATCCGCACGATCCTGAACGGCACGCGCACGATCGCGCTGGTGGGCGCCTCGGCGAATCCGGCGCGCCCGAGCTGGATCGTCCTGAAATACCTGCTCGACCGGGGCTACGCGGTGATGCCGGTCAATCCCGGCCTCGCCGGCCAGGACCTGCTCGGGCGCCGGGTGGCCGCCTCCCTCCTCGAAGTCCAGGCCGGGCTGGGCGACCAGCCGATCGACATGGTCGAGATCTTCCGCAACTCCGCCGCCGCCGGGCCGCTGGTCGACGAGGCGCTGGCGCTGACGCCGCCGCCGAAGATGATCTGGATGCAGCTCGGCGTGCGCGACGACGGGGCCGCCGCCCGGGCCGAGGCGCGCGGACTGACGGTGATCATGAACCGCTGCCCCAAGATCGAGTACGGCCGGCTCTCCGGCGAGATCGGCTGGACCGGCGTGAACTCCCGGATCCTCAGCGCCCGGAAGCCGGTGCTGGCGGCCAGGGGCGTCCAGAAGCTGACCATCGCGGAGCGGGGTCGGCGCTCCGACGGCTAGTGGTACTCTGGTACCTCAACCGCCAACACGCTGAACAAAATAGCTTTTCCGAGATCTTAAACTTCCCTGTTGACCCAGCGTCCGGGGCCGTCTATGCACCCGGCACCGCCGCCGCGTGTGCCCCACGCGGCGGCTCGTTTTTCGGCACCCCGATGTCCGCGGATCCCGACGCGTCGGGGTCCGGTCCGTCGGAACCCCTGGGATTTGGCTATGAAGACCACCTCGCTGAAGCCCGCCGAGGTCGACAAGAAGTGGATCGTGATCGACGCGGAGGGCCTCGTCGTCGGCCGCCTCGCGTCGATCGTGGCGATGCGCCTGCGCGGCAAGCACAAGGCCGCCTACACGCCCCACGTCGATTGCGGCGACAACGTCATCGTCATCAACGCCGAGAAGGTGAAGTTCACCGGGCGTAAGTACAATCAGAAGAGTTATTTCTACCACACCGGCTATCCGGGCGGCATCAAGGAGCGGACTGCCAAGTTCATCCTCGAGGGCCGGTTCCCCGAGCGCGTGGTGGAGAAGGCCGTCGAGCGCATGCTGCCCCGCGGCCCGCTCTTCCGCCAGATCCTCGGCAATCTCCGCGTCTACAAGGGCACCGAGCACCCGCATGAGGCCCAGCAGCCGCAGGCGCTCGACGTCGGCGCCCTCAACCGCAAGAACGTGAGCGCTTGATCATGGCGACCCTGCAGTCCCTCGCCGACCTCAACCGGTCGAACACCGGCGCGGTCGACCCCGCCAACGAGGCCCCCGTCCACGTCCAGAAGCTGGACGCGCAGGGCCGCGCCTACGCCACCGGCAAGCGCAAGGACGCGGTCGCCCGCGTCTGGATCAAGCCCGGCAACGGCACGGTCACGATCAACAAGCGCCCGGTGGAGACCTACTTCGCCCGTCCGGTGCTGCGCATGATCCTGCGCCAGCCGCTGGAGATCGCCGGCCGCGTCGACCAGTACGACATCACCGTCACGGTGGCGGGCGGCGGCCTCTCCGGCCAGGCCGGCGCGGTGCGCCACGGCCTGTCGAAGGCCCTGACCTACTACGAGCCGGAGCTGCGCGCCCCGCTGAAGCGTGAGGGCTTCCTCACCCGCGACGCCCGCGTGGTCGAGCGCAAGAAGTACGGCCGCAAGAAGGCCCGCCGCAGCTTCCAGTTCTCCAAGCGTTAAGACACCCGGTCACACCGGTGTCACGGAGAGGGCGGCTCCTGCGGGGGCCGCCCTTTCGCGTTTTCAGGCCGCGGCACGGCCGTTGACAGGCTGTCGCACCGCGCGCACCTGATCCCCGGCCGCGGTGCCCGACTCGGGCGGCGAGGCACATTCGAGAGAGCGAGACGAGCGATGTCTGGCGCAGGCGCGACGAAGCCCACCGTGTTCATCGACGGCGAGGCCGGCACGACCGGTCTCGGCATCCGCGAGCGCCTGGAGCGCGACGGGCGGGTCGCCCTGCGCAGCATCGCGCCGGAGCACCGCAAGGATCCGGCGGCGAAGCGCGCCCTGCTCGCCGAGGTCGACCTCGTCGTGCTCTGCTTGCCGGACGAGGCCGCCAAGGAGACCGTGGCGCTGGCCGACAGCCTGCCCGGCGGCGGCCCCCGCGTCCTCGACGCCAGCACCGCCCACCGGGTCGCGGAGGGCTGGACCTACGGCTTCCCGGAGCTGACCCGGGAGCAGGGGGCGGCGGTGGCGCGCGCCCGGCGGGTCGCCAATCCCGGCTGCTACCCGACCGGCGGCGTCGCGCTCCTGCGGCCGCTGGTGGAGGGCGGCCTGATCCCGGCCGACCACCCGATCAGCGTCAACGCGGTCAGCGGCTACAGCGGCGGCGGCAAGAGCATGATCGAGGCCTACGAGCAGGGCACGGCGCCGCCGTTCCAGCTCTACGGTCTCGGCTTCGCCCACAAGCACCTGCCGGAGCTGCAGCGCTACAGCGGGCTCACCCGGCGGCCGATCTTCGTGCCGTCGGTGGGCAACTTCCGGCAGGGCATGCTGGTGAGCGTGCCGCTCCACCTCGAGACCCTGCCGGGCCGGCCCAGCGCCTCCGACCTCGAGGCGGCCCTGCGCGACTGGTACGCCGGGCAGCCCCTGGTGCAGGTCGTGCCGGGCGCCGCCACCGGCGCGCACCGCGAGAAGATCGAGCCGGAGGATCTCAACGACACCGACCGGCTGGAGCTGCGCGTGTTCGGCTCGGCCGAGCACGCGCAGGCGGTGCTGGTCGCGCGCCTCGACAATCTCGGCAAGGGCGCCTCCGGGGCGGCCGTGCAGAATCTGGGGCTGATGCTCGGGCTCGACGGCTAGCCCACGGGCGCCGGCGCCCGCCCGCGCACGCCCGGGTGACGGGACCCGGGCGCCCGCCTCGACAGAGTGGGGGTCGGGGCACGGGCCCCGGACCGCTCCCTTCGCACCGCGAGACGCGATGAACGGCGACCTGATCGATGCGGCGTTCGGCCGGCCCTGGCACCGCGCGGACGCCGCGGCCGGCGCAACCGATCACCCGGCCGGCTCACCGGGCTTCCAGGTCGATCTCGGCTTCCGCTGCCCGATCCGCCGCGTCGAAATCGCGGCCATCTCGGCTTCGCCGCCGCGCCTCGCCCTCTCCGACGACGGGCAGGCCTGGCGCGCGGCCGACCTCGACGCGGCCCGGAGCGGGCCCGCGACCCTGGTGCTCGCCACCGGGGAGGGCGCCTGGGCGCGCCACGTCCGCGTCACCCCGGACGGCCCCGCCGGAGGGGCGCCGCCGGAGGCGCGGGTGCTGTGCGACCGGGCGGATTTCGACCTCATCGCCCTGCGGCGCGTGCTCGACGTGTCCTTCGACATGGCCGACGAGCGGCCCGGCGCGAACGTTTACGTCTCCTACCGCCTCGTCGGCGCCGAGCGGCCGCGGTCCCGCGCCCTGGTCGGGCTCGCGCTCTACGAGTGCGGCGCCTTCGGCAACTGCCTGATCCAGCTGCTGCTCGCCATCGGCATCGCCCGCAACCTGAACCTGAAATACATCAAGCTCCCGGCCGCCGACCGGAGCGAGGTGATCGGCCTGACCGGCCCGCTGACCTGCGGCGGCCTCACCTTCATCCCCGGCTCGGAGCCGCTGCCGGAGGCGGGCGCCTTCCTGTCGGGGATGTATTTCGACCTCGGCATCCAGCAGCTCGCCGGCACCCTAGGCCCCGACGAGACACGGGACATCGTGCGGACCTGCATCCGGCCGCTGTTCAACCGTCTGCCGGCGGAGATCCCCGCCAAGCCCGACGACGAGCTGCTGATCCACATCCGCTCGGGGGACATCTTCAGCACCTGGGTGGCGCCGACCTACCCGCAGCCGCCGCTCGCCTTCTACCAGATGGTGATCCGGCGGCTCCTGGCGGAGGGCCGCATCACCCGGATCAAGATGGTGTTCGAGAACCGGCTCAATCCGGTGATCCCGGTGCTGGAAGCCTGGATCGCCGAGATCGGCGTGCCGCTGACGACCCAGAGCGGCACCCTCATCGACGACGTCGCGGCGCTGATGAACGGGCGCTACCTCGTCTTCGGGCTCGGCACGTTCGGGCCGGGGGTCTGCCAGCTCTCCGAGCACGTCGAGCAGGTCTTCTACTTCGCCTCCGGCTGGCCGCAGCATTTCAAGAGCATCCCGACCATCGGGCGGGTCGTGGAGGTGCTGGACGTCGCCGGCGGCTACACGAAGGTCGGCGAGTGGGACAACTCGCCCGAGCGCCGCGCGCTGATGCTCGAGTATCCGGCCGAGAAGCTCGCGTTCGACGACGCCTGAGCCCGCCTCCCGCCGGGGCCGCCTTGCCGAAGCCGGCAAAACCGGTGACAAGCCCTCGAGCCACCGCCGGAGGACAGACTTGGCCAGCGCTGACCCATCTCCGGAAGCCCTGCGCGTCAACGCCTTCGACATGCACCGGGCCGAGGTGCTGATGCGGCTGCGGCGCCGGCTCCGGCCGCGCCACACCACCCTGGTCAGCTTCGCCGCCAAGTACCACTACGTCGAGAGCCAGCGCCGGCTGGTGGCCTCGGCCGCCGCCACGGGCGATTTCGACACGATCGAGAGCTGGTCCCCCGATCGGCTGCGCGAGACGCCGTTCTACCGGGAGCACCGGGAGATCCTCGACCGGTCCCGGGGCGCCGGCAACTGGGCCTGGAAGCCCTACGTCATCGCCGAGGCGCTGGAGAAGCGCCGCGACGGCGACTTCGTCGTCTTCAGCGACACCGGCATGCAGGCGGTCGGCGACGACCCGCTGCCGCCGGTGGCGCCGCTGCTCACATGGCTCGATGGTTCGGAGCGCCGGGTCGCCGTGGGCGTGCTGCACGGCAAGCCGCAGCGGGCCTGGACCAAGCGCGACTGCTTCGTGCTGATGGACTGCGACGCGGCGCGCTACTGGGACGCCGACCAGATCCAGGCCTCCTGGATCGCCTTCATGGTGAGCCCCGCCACCCGCCGGCTCGTGGCCGAGTGGCTGCGCTACGCGGGCGATCAGCGGATCGTCACCGACATCCCGAACCAGATGGGCCTGCCGGATCTCGAGGGCTTTATCGACCACCGCTTCGATCAGAGCATCCTGTCGAACCTGATCTACAAGCTCGACCTGGAGATCCCGCCCCTGCGCCAGCCGTCCAAGCAGATCCGGACGCTGATCGACGAGCTGGAGATGGACACGCTGGTGGCGATGCGCCCCTCCGAGAACATCGCGCTGGGCAAGACCTGGACGGCGAGCTCCGCCTCGCCCTGGTCGGGCACCACCGGCACCTACGGCGAACGCACCACCGGCGACCCGTCGTTCTTCTTCCACACCGGGCTCGACCGGAACCCCTGGTTCGTCCTCGACCTCGGCGCGGTCGAGCGGGTCTCGGAGATCCGGATCTACAACCGCTGGGGGCAGCTCAGCGAGCGGGCGCAGCTGATGCGGGTCTGGCTGGGCGAGACCGAGGGCGACGACTACCGCCTCGTCTTCGACGCCGTGGACGCCCACTGCCATCCCGGCCTGCCCCTCCACCTCCGGTTCGACAACGCGCGGTTCCGCTACCTCAAGATCGATCTCGACGAGGAGCAGCACCTGCACCTCGACGGGATCGAGGTCTTCGCGGCGCGCTGACGCCGCCCCGGATCGCGACGGCATGAGCACGCCGATGCAGGACAAGCCGCTGTTCCCGTTCGGGCCGATCCTGTTCCTGGGCGATTCGGTGACGGCTGGATGGACGGCGCAGAACCCGCCTCTGTTCTCCGGACCGCAGGCCGTGGGCCGCGGCATCGCCGGCCAGTCGGTCCGGGACACGGCGCGCCGGCTTCGCTCGGAGATCGCCCTCTACGGCGCCAAGGGCCTGCACCTGCTCTGCGGCCGCGACGACATCCTCGACGGCGCGCGCACGCCAACGCTGGACGGCATCGTGGCCGATATCGCCGCGATGCTGCGGGACACGAGCGACCTGTACGTGCGGACCTGGGTCGGCTCGATCGCGCCGGTCGATCCGGCCGCGCCCGGAGCGGCCGGGCGGCCGGTCGCGCTGATCGGCGCGGTGAACGCGTGGCTGCGCGACCATGTGCAGGAATACGGGGCCCACTTCATCGACTACGATCCCGTCCTGGCCACGGAGACGGGCGCGCTGCGGCCCGACTACAGCGGCGACGGGACCGACCTCAACGCGGCCGGCCTCGCGGCGCTCGAGGCGGCGACGCTGGCGGCTCTGACGGTCCCGGATCTGGAGCCGATCTGGCCGCCGCCGGAGAGCGAGGACGCGGCGCGGCGGCGCAAGTTCCTGCACCATTTCGGCTACCTCGACTCGAACACGCGCTATCCGAGCCCGTTCATCCAGTTCGCCGGCAAGCCGGGGGCGAGCCATTACGGCGTCCCGTTCGACGCGGACGGCTTCCTGAACGCCGTCCCGATCGTCGCGCGCAAGCCGGAGGGCGAGACCCGGATCCTGGTCGTCGGCGACTCGACCACGATCGACGGCGGCGACATCGCCAACACCCTGCCGGGCCGCATCGAGCGGATCCTGCGGGCGGGCGGCCTCGACGGCGCGAAGGTCTACAATTTCGGGGTGATGTCGAGCTGCCTCACGCAGATGACCCACCTGATCTGGTCGCGCCTGGTGACCTACAGCCCCGACGCGATCCTCGTGCTCAGCGGCAGCACCGACCTGTTCCAGCCCTGGACCTACGATCCCCGGCCGGGCCACCCCTACAACGCCTTCATCACCCAGCGGCTCTACGACCACTTCTTCGACACGCACGATCCCCGCGCCCGCGAGGACGGCCTGTCCTACGAGGCGCTGATCACGCTGATCTACGAGGAGCTGAAGCGGCTGCGGGCCGAGGTGGGCTGGCAGAGCCCCGGCTGGGAGGACGCGATCGTCCACCATTACGAACTGGCGGCGCACCGGCTGACCAAGCTGTCCCACGACCACGGGGTGCCAATCGTCAGCGTCCTGCAACCGACGATCCTGCGCAAGCGCCACCTCACCGAGGTGGAGAGCAGCGTCGCCTCGGGGGCGTTCCTGGCCTATCTCGACCGTCAGTACGCCAAGCTGGAGGCATTCACCGCGCAGCTCGCGGCGCGGCGCCCGTACCGGCGCACCTTCACGGCCCTCGACCTCAGCGGCATCTTCCGCGACCGGGAGGAGGGGACGTTCTACGACATCGTCCACTACGACGATCCCGCCCGCGAGATCGTCGCGACCCGCTTGGCCGCCGAGATCCGCGGCGCCCTGGACCGGGCCCGCGCCCGCACGCCGCTGGCCCGGGTGCGCCACCTCCTCGGCGGTCGGCGGCGATAGGGCCGGCCCGAAGGACGCCGCCCCACGTGTCGCGACGCCCCGCCCGCGATCAGCCCCGCTCGGCCGCCCGCTTCACCCGGTGGGTGAAGATCACCGAGAGCCAGGGCACGACCTCGTGTTCGACCTCGATGGAGAGCAGCACTTCGAGGTGGAGCGCGTAGGGCAGGGTGAAGCGGAAGCCGCAGCGGGCCTCCTCCATCGTGGTCGGCATGTCGCCCAGCACCGCCGCGATCACGTCCGGCCGGTGGACGTCCGCGGGGATGCGCTGGACCTCGCCGTCGGCCTCCACGATCAGCGTCGCCTTGGCGCGGTTGGCCGAGACGACCCAGCCGGCCAGCACCACCTGCCCGTCCTGGATCTCGGCCCAGACCCGGTCCTGGGGGGCCTCCAGGTTCGCGCGGGCGAAGGAATCCGGCAGCTCGCCGTCGAGCTCGGCCACCGTGCAGCCGACCTCGTACTTCTCGAAGCCGCGCCCCTCGCCGAAGATGGCGGCGAAGTCCTTCTGGTACTGCGCGATCCGGGCGTTCTTGATGTCTTCCGGCAGGCCCGACCACTGGCCCTTCTCCTGGACCGTGTAGACCGAGAGCAGCTCCCGCAGGAACGCGATCCGGCCCTTGTCGGCGACGTAGAGGTTCATCAGCCAGTCGGCCGCCGAGGCGTTCACGTAATAGGCTTCCGGCACCCGGCGCAGGGCCTCGGCGCGGTAGAAGCAGCACGAGAAGTTCGCGGTGAGCGGCGAGTTGGCCAGGACCGGGAAGCTGATCGTGCCGGTCGGATAGCGGCCCTGCTCGTCGTGCGGGACGTAGGAGCCGGTCGCCGGGTAGTGGAGCAGCACCCAGTTGAAGCACATGTCCAGCTTGCGGTCGTTGCGCAGCATCCGCATCTGCATCGCGATCTTTCGGTCCGACAGCCAGTAATCGTCCGCCTCGCAGAAGGCGACGTACCGGCCCGTGCAGGCGGCGAGGCAGTCCTGCATGTTGCGCAGCATGCCGAGATTGTGCGGCCGGGGCCGCACCGCGATCCGCTCCGGGTCGCGCGCCCGGTAGCGCTCGACGATCTCCGCGGTGCCGTCGGTGGACTTGTCGTCGCCGATCACGACCTGCAGCCGGAACAGCCCGCGCTGGCCCAGCACCGCGTCGAGGCAGCGGCCGATATCGGCGGCGTGGTTGTAGGCCGTGACGATGACGCTGACCGTGAGCTGCTCCATGAGCCACGCGCGCAGGGCGTCGGGGTCGCCGGTGAGCACCTCGGGGGCGTCGAGGCCCATATCGTGCAGGGCCGTCCGGGCGATGTCGGGATTGGCGTCGATCAGGCGCCCGAGGCTCGGCACGTCCTCCTCGTCGAGATAGGCCTCGGCCAGGCGCCGGAAGATCGATTTCTGCGCGGCCTCGTAGCCCGCCGCGTAGCGGCCGCCGAAATGGCCGCGCAGCTTGCGGAAGAACGCGATCTCGGAGTTGCCGAGCTTCTTGTGGCGGGCGAGCTCGGTGGCGTAGGTCGCCCACATCCCGGCGGCGTGCTTGCGGTAGACCGCCATCACCTCCGACAGGAAGCCGACGCGCCCGACCTCGGCGTGCATCAGGTGGACGTACCAGTCGCCGGGGGCGATGCCCTCGTCGAACACGAACGCCTCCTCGCCGTGGTAGCGCCAGCGGTAGAGCACGCTGTTGGTCTGGACGAAGTTGTGCGCCACGAGGTCGGACAGCGACGGCTGCGGGCTGCACTGCTTCGGGTACAGCTCGTCGACCCCCGGCATGTCCTCGTAGACGACGCGCACCCGGTGGAAGCAGAGGGTGAATTCCGGGCGCGCCCGCAGGAAATCGACTTGCCGCTGGAGCTTGCGCGGGTCGGTCCAGTAATCGTCGCCCTCGCAGATCGCCACGAACTCGCCGCGGGCGCGCGCCGTGAGGTCGGCGAAGTTCCGGTTCGGCCCGAGATTCTCGCTGCGCAGGACCGCCACGAGGTTGGGGTGGCGCGCGGCGTACTCGGCGATGATCTCGGCGGTCCCGTCCGTGGAGCGGTCGTCGCCGACCAGCAGCTCGAAGGGGAAATCCGTGGCCTGGCCGAGGATGCTCTCCAGCGTCTGCCGGATGAAGGCCGCCTGATTGTAGCTGATGCACAGGACCGAGACGACCGGCCGGTTCCAGGCCGGCGCGGGCTGGGTCTCGGCGCGCGCCCGAATCCAGGCCGCGAAGGGATTGACGAAGCTGCCGTCGAAGGTCTCGTCTGGCGGCGCGCTGAAGTCGGCACGGGGCCGTCGCCCAAGCCGGGCGCCGTACTTCACGTAGTGCTCGAGGGGCGACAAATCGGTCAGGCCGACATCGGGATAGCGCGATGCGTACCCAATATGGTCGAACAGTCCGCTGGCGTAGATGGTGGCGAAGTCGTCCTGCCACGGCTCGAGCGCGGGTGCGATCTCTCCTGCACCGTCCTGCATCGATCAGATCCCTTGAACGTGCGCCAGCGAGCAGCTTCCCCAGACTCCCCTCAGAGGGTGCTGGGGAGGCGCCCTTCCTCGGAGCCGTGATTGTAGTAGTGGTGCGTCGGATCGGCCCCGGCATTCGCGACGTCGTCGTTACACGCGAGGTAGAACTGGCGGTCGAACAGACCGGACGTTTCCAGCCAGCCGAGCATCGTCGCCTCGGGCACGACAGGGGCGCGATCGGGGGAAGCCGAAGCGGCCTCTCGATAGAGTTGCGCGAACCGGGCGATCCGAGCCGCAACCTCCTTGGCGGCAGGCCTGCGCACCGAGGAGGCGACGACGCTCGATTGCTCGCCGGGGCGGCGGCGTTGCAGATCGGCTTCAGCCAACCGTACCAAGCGGGCGAGTTCGCCCTGCGCCTCTTTGAGCCGTGCCTGAGTCTCGGCGAGCTCGGCCCGCAGCGCTTCCACGTCCTCGCTCAAGGTCGGCTCCGTCTCAGTTGCGGGACCCAACTGGTCACGGGCAAGTAGCCGTCAGCGGGATCGGCATGAGGCCGGCGCGACGGGACACCCCAGTCGGGTCGGGCCGGCTGTACGATCGGCTCCAGGACCGGTCAACCCTACATTCGGGGCGCCACACTCACCAGGCGGGCGGTCACGCCGCCAGCCCAGCAGCCTCCTCGGACTCTGCGTCGAGGTCGTCTTCCGGGCGCGGGAGTCGCCAGCCGACCACCAGAAGGAGGAGTGCGGGGACGACGAGGACCAAGGCGATACCGAGGATCCCGATATGCCCGATGAGCCGTCCGTAGAGGCCGCCGGTGACGCCGTCATGCCAGGAGAGTACCGCCATGCCGGAGCCGGCGGCGACGAGGAGCACGGGGATTTTGAACCACAGGGGCCAGGGCGCGCGCCGGGTGCGGGCGGCCGCCGGCGCGGCGGCCTGCGGCGCCGCGCGCTCCCGCTTGGCCAGGAGAGCCTCGATCTGATTCTGAAAATCCGCCTGGACCGGGCTGTTCGGGTCAATGCCGCCGTGCTCCGGGACAGGCCCCGGGACAGGCTCGGCCCGCGCCTCACCGAGCCCTCCCCCGAGCGGTCCCGGGATCTCGGCCTCGGCGGCGAGCATCAGGCGCGCCTCGTGCCGGCGCATGAACAGCCACAGGGCGATGGCGCCCAGCAGAACGAAGGCCAGCAGCCCGAGGCCGACCGGCCCCATCACGTTCTCGATCGACCGGCCGCACAGGTAGGCGCCGAACCCCATGATCGAGGCCCAGGCGACGCCGCCGAGGGCGTTGAAGGCCATGAAGCGGCGAGCGTCGAGCTTGTTCACGCCGGCCAGCACCGCCGCGTAGGCCCGGAGCATTGCGGTGAAGCGGCCGAAGAACACGATCTTACCGCCGTGCCGACGGAAGAGGTACTGGCCGAGCTTGAGCCGGCCGTGGTCGAGCCCGATCAGGTGCCCCTTGCGCAGGAGCAGCGGCAGCCCCCAGCGGCGGCCGACCCAGTAGCCCGCATTGTCGCCCAGGATGGCGGCGGTCGCGGCAATCGCCACGACGATGGCAATATTGATGTTGCCGGTGCTGCCCGCGTAGGCCGCCGAGGTCAGCAGCACTGTCTCGCCGGGCAGGGGCAGCCCGGCGCTCTCCAGGGTGATGATGACGAAGATCGCCAGGTAGCCGTAATGCGCGATCAGGTCGGCGATCGGCAGATCGTGCAGGAAGGACATAGGGTCTCCTCGCGGATCAATGCCGCGCGCTGTCGCCGACAAACGTGGCCGCTCCAGGGCGGATTGAAGACCCGGTCGATTAGCTTGCGCCGGTGGGCGTGCCTGCCGCCAGCGACTGCGCCAGATGGGCTCGCATCCACGCGATGGTGCCAGTGAGCCCAGTCTGCAGGGGGACGCGCGGCTGCCAGCCGAGTTCAGACCGGATCAGCGCGGTTTCGAGGACGTTGGCCGGCACGTCGGCGGCGCGGCTCGGCCGGTGCACGCAGGGGAGATCGTCCCGGCCGAAGGCCACCTTCAGCTCGGCGATCACCTGATGGACGCTCAGGCCACGCCCGCTGCCGACATTCAGAACCTTGTGCGGGCCCTGATAGTCGACGGCTCCCAGAAAGGCGTCGCTGACATCGTCGATATGCAGGAAATCGCGCACCACCGAGCCGGTGCCCCAGACCTCCAGCGGCTGGTCGGTGAGGACGCGGTGGATGTAGCTCCCGATCAGCCCTTGGTGCTTGGTGCCAAGCTGGAACCGGCCATACGGATTGGCGATGCGCAGGATCTGGTAGTCGATCCCGTGAAGGTGCCGGTAGAGGTGCAGGGACTTCTCGATCATCAGCTTGCTGATGCCGTAGGCCGAGATCGGGTCAGTCGGCGCTTGCTCGGAGATCGGAATGGCACGGGGAATTCCATAGATCGCCCCCCCGGAGGACGAGAACACGAGCTTCTTGATCCGAGCCGCGCGGCAGATCTCCAGCAGGTGCAGGGTGGCGATCGGCGCGGCCGAGAGTTCCGCGTATGGGTCCCGGTTGGAACTCTCGGGAACCGATCCTGCAATCAGGTGGAAGACAACGTCTTGGCGATCTACCGCGTTGGCGAGGGCGAGGCGGTCGGCGAACTGGCCGATCACCCGAGCGACGCGCCGGTCCAGGACCTCGGCCTGCGGATGGCTGCGGCTGAAACAGGTGACCTCGGCCCCCGCCTCCGCAAGGCGATTGCACAGGTTCAGCCCGAGGAAGCCGCTGCCGCCCAGCACGAGGCAGCGCGCGCCTGCCAGGGCCGGTGCGGGATCGAGCGGTTGCGTGCCCTGCGGAGTCTCGCTCATGTCCGGCTCATGGCCGGTGTTCGACGCCGGACGGGGCCGACGTGTGGGCCGGTGGGGCGCCCCCCGGCAGAGGGTCCGGGTCGGCCGGATTCGCTTCGCGCAGCGCGATCATCCGCTCGACCAGGGCCAGGGCGGATTCCTGGAGCGCCCGCCGGGTCGGCTCCAGCGGCGCCTTTCCGTAGGCCCGGGCCGCCGCATAGGCGGACGCGTAGGCCGCGTCCCAGCCGGCGGCGAGCATTCGCGGACCGGCAGCCTCCAGATGGTCCCGGATGACAACCCAGGCGGCCTTTTGCGCTGCGTCCCAGGCCGCGGCCCGGACGGCGGACCCGGTCTGCCGGAGGGTGAGGTTCGCGACCTTCGCGCGCTTGCGCGCCTGCTCCAGATGATCGCACCAAGCGGCGAGATCGGCGCTATCGGTCAGCGCCGGCCGGTTGGCCAGCGCGTCGCCTTCAACGTTCAGCTTGGCGAGGCGGAACCACGCAGGCAGGTGGGTGCGGACGAGCCAGTCGGCTGCCAGGGCGACCCGCCGGCGCTCCAGCGCCTCCGATCCGCGCGTGCCGACGAGGCGCGGGACGAGCGGCAGGATCAGGTCGTCGCGCGCGTCCTGAGGCAGGCCATCGCTCCAGGTCCGGATGAAAGCGGCGAGGCTCGGCGACGCGCAGGCGGGTTGGTCTGAATGGGGCTCTCCGGCCACGTAGGCCACCGCCTCCAGGGCGCAGAGGCCGGACCCCGCATCCGCGTGCGGTCCGGCCGCGAGCGTCTCGACGCGCGCGAGCCGGTCGGGATCGACGCGGGCGGATGCGTTCGTTCGAGGGTGCTGAAGCTGTGACGCACCGGGATCCGGCCCCCGGACCGGCTGGTCGTCCGCGGACGGCGGCGGGAAGCCGGCCCGGACGCCGGTTGCGACCTCATTCTCGAGGGCTGCCACAGCGGCCAAGACCTTCGCCGGATCGACGGTATAGCTTACGTGGAAGGCGTGCACGCCCGGCTGGTGGAGGGTTTGGCCGCGCAGGAACAGAATCCGGGCGCCCCCAGCCTCGATGTAGCTGGCATAGCCCCGGAAGTTGAACGACAGCTCCTCATGGATCAGGCCCAGAATGCGGCAGCCGGGCCGGCAGAACAGGGCGTTGCTCAGGGCCGAACTTGACGAGCCCACCACCAGAGCAGCGGAGTGGAACGCCTCGACCTGTTCGAGGAACGACATCGTCTCCGGGTAGATCACCTCGAAGCCCAGGAGAGCCAGCCGCTCGGCGATCTCGGCCTCGTTCATCAGAGCGCGCTGGGCGAAGGCCTTGCGCGAGATGAACAGGCGCCGGTCGGTGCGGCCCGAGAGCACCCCGCGCTCGCGGGCTCGTTCGAGGATTTGAGCGCGCACCGCTCCGAAGACATCGGCCGGCCAGACCGTGTCGTAGAAGGGGCGGCCGGGCTTCACGTCGAAGGGGAAGAAGGCCGGCACCGGCGCCATCCCGAGGCGCCCGAACGCGACCGGCCGCGGCGGCAGCTTGATCACGGGCCTGTCGCGCGTGTCGAGCAGACGCAAAATCTCCTCATGCGAGGGGGGCATGTGGTCGTCGATACAGAGCGGGATCCCGTCCGGGCAGCGCGGATCGTTGTAGCAGAGCATCCGCGGCACGAACTCGCAGAACCAGTGCCCATAGTTCCGGCTCTGGAGGCCGAACATCATCAGCCCGGCCTCGACCCGGTGCGGATCCTCGGGCACCTCCACGAGGGTGCGCGTGTCGCCGAACGCGGCCATCATGATCTGATCGGGGTTGACCCCGTCCTGCAGCAGGATGTCGGGCCGGCGCGGATGCGCGGCGAGGTCGTAGACGAGCGTGTCGCCCGCGATGACGACGTTGCTGCGCGGGAAGGCGTGGGCTCCGTCCAAGAAGGCGAGGTACTGGGCCGGCATGTCGAGCTCGCCCGGCTCGGAGGTGAGGGCAGGGGGCGGCTCAAAGAAACGCAGTTCAGGCGATGCGATCCGGCGCCGCGGCCGTACTTCCGTGTAAGCGGCACCCCCACCCGCGGCGAGCGCCTCGGCGGTGACGATGTCGTAGGCACGCAGGGGGCCGGAGCCATAGACGTGGCGCGTCGGCTCGTGCAGCGCGATCGCGTCCGCATAGAGCCCCTCCGCAAGCAGCGCGTCGATCTGCAGCCGGCGCAGGTTCCTGACCTTAATACTCAGGGCGCAGCCGTCCTCGGTTGTGACGCCGTCGTCACCGCCGTTCAGCTCGAAAGCCAGCCGGTAGCGTTGCACGCAGGCTTCCGGTTCCTGTCCGCACTCGGCGGCCCAGCCGAGCCGCAGCAGGGTCGCGAGGCCTTCGCGGATGGCGGCGGGATCGCCACCGGCACGCAGTTCGGAGACGAGGGCGGCGGCCTCCGCGTAGCGGCCACGCCCGCAGAGATCGCGCAGCCGCGCGTTGACGGCGGCCAGAGCCCAGCGTTCCCGATCCTCGGTGGCGATCGCGCCAATCAGGTCGTAGGTGTCGGCGACGGCGTCGAGCTGGTCCTCGCCCTCAAGCCGGAACGCCAGCGCCTCGAGGTGCCGCCGCAGGCGCGTCGTGCGGGTGCCGTCGTCACCTTCGGCCAAGAGCGCGCGAAGCCGCACGAGAACGTCCGGCGCGGTGAGGCGATTGACCGTTCGGATCAGGTCGATGAAGGGCTCCGTCGGCCTCATGTCCGTCCCACGCTCTCCGCGTACGCGCTCGTCCACCGCCACCCTGGCGCGGCGCAAGTCCCGGCGGTCTACTGGAATGGAGGCATGGTGACGAGCCATCCTGGTTCCCGGGCTTTCCGTGATCGCCGGCCCGCCCGTGGATCCGAAACCTCGCCCCTGGAGAGCCCGCGGAGACTCGTGTAAGGGCAGGGCCCACGACAGCCAGGAAAGCCCAGCAGGGGATCCCGCGCATGGACGTTCGCCCGAGTGGCAGGCAGCCGCCAGTGCCGAGCCGGTCGCGGCGCACGACGCGATGACGGTCCGCCTCGTCCTGTACGGTGCGGGCGCCCTCGCGCGCGAGATCGTCGACGCCCTGGAGCGCCTGAACGCGCAGGGCACGGCGATCGACCTGCAGGCGAGCATCGTCGATCCCGGCCTCGACGCGCCGGAGATGTTTCGCGGCCGGCCGGTGGTCCGGGATGTCTGGACCTTCGCGGGCGCCGAAGATCTGCGCTTCGTCGTCGCCCTCGGCGAGCCGGAGCCCCGGGCCCGGGCGGTCGCACATCTGCGGAATGCGATCGGCGCGCGCTTCACTTCGATCATCGATCCCGGGGTGCTGATCGGTGGCAGCAGCCGGATCGGCGTGGGCGCGGTGATCCTCGGGCATTCCTCGGTGACGGCGGATGCGCGCCTGGGCGAGCACGTGCTGATCAATCCGGGCTGCACCGTAGCGCACGACGACGTGCTGGAGGATTTCGCCACGCTGAGCCCCGGCGTCCACTTGGCCGGGCATGTCCGCGTGGGGGAGGGCGCGTTCCTGGGCACGGGGGCCTGCGTGATCCCGAAGATCCGGATCGGGGCCCACGCCGTCGTCGGCGCCGGCGCCGTGGTGATCCGGAACGTGGCGCCAGGCCAGACGGTGTTCGGGAACCCCGCCCGGCCCTTGCCGGCTCGACCTAGACCCCAGACCCCTCCGGCGGCCTGAGGGGCGTGTCGGCGCCTTCCGCGGCGCTGCCTCGGCATGTATAGCGGGCCGCGTCACCGGAGCATGCCGACGAGGATGGTGGCGGCCGACAGCTAGGACGTGTCTCGACGATGATCCCCGTGCTCATTCCAAGCCTGCCGGAGACGGACGCCATCGTCCCCTACCTGCGCCGGATCGATCAATCGCACATCTACAGCAACTACGGCCCGCTCTCCCGCGAATTTACAGCCAGGCTCTGCAGCTTCGTCTCGGAGCGGGCCGGCGGCGCGCCGGTGGCCGCAACGATCACCGGCAACGGCACGAGCGCGATCGAACTCGCCCTGCGCTACCGCATCGGCGGCCGGCGCGGCGGGCTGTGCCTGATGCCCGGCTACACCTTCATCGCCACCGCGCACGCGGCGGTGAATGTCGGCCTTGAACCGTTCTTTGCCGACGTGGATCCCGAGACCCTGTCGCTGACGCCCGCCATCGCCGAGCGGGCGCTGTCGGGGGCCGGGGGCGACGTCGCCGCCGTGGTGGTGGTCAGCCCGTTCGGGGCGCCGATCGACATTCCCGCCTGGGAGGCGTTCGAGGCGGCACATGGCATTCCGGTCGTGTTCGACGCCGCTGCCGCGACGCTGAACCTGACTTATGTCGGCGCGCAGCCGGTCTGCGTGAGCCTGCACGCCACCAAGGCGCTCGGGATCGGGGAGGGCGGCGCGATCCTCACCACCGATACTGATCTGGTCGCGCAGACCACCGCCATGACCGGCTTCGGCTTCTCGGCGAGCAGCCGGGTCTCGGAGGTGCGCGGCGGCAATTTCCGGATCTCCGAATACGACGCAGCGGTCGGCTTGGCGGCCTTCGACGGCCTCGATGCGCGCATCCGGCAGTTGCGGGAGGCCTCGCTCGCCTATGTAGAGGGCTTCGAGCGGATCGGCGTACGCATGCAGCCGGGCTTCGGCACGGAATGGCTGACCATGACGGTCAACGCGCTGTTCGAGCCCGCAGCCGCCGACGCGGTGACGGCGGCGTTCGACGCGGCCGGCATCCAGTGGCGGCGCTGGTACGGGAACGGCTGTCAGGCGCATCCCGCCTTCGCGACGTGCCGGCATGACGGCCTCCCGCAGACGCCGGCCGCCTCCGCGGGCGCCATCGGAGTGCCGTTCTACCCGGCGATCACCCGGGAACAGATCGATGAAGTCTGCGCCTGCGTGGAGCGGGTCCTGGCGACGCGCTGAGGCCCGTCGAGACGACGTTGCGGATCGCGTGAGAGGAACGGTCGGTATCGATGCGGGACGACTTTCGGCGGATCCTGACGCAGGCCAATCGGGCGAACGGCGGCGCCACCCTCGACACGATCGAGGGCACCCTCGCGGCCCTGACGGAGGATCGCGCCGAGACCGCGGCGCAGCACCTCGCGACCCTTGCCTTCCGGTACCAGGGCGAGGGCAGCTTCGATCTGGCCGCCCGCGCCTACGGGCTGGCGGCTCAGATCTCGCGTGCACGGGCCGCGCAGTATGAGCTGGCCGCCATCCGGACAAGCATCGTCGATCGCTGCCGGCGGCAGGCCTTCGACGGGGTGGAGGATCTCCTAGAATCGCTGCGTCGCGCTAAGGCGGCCGCCGGGGACCGCGGGCAGGACGACCCGTCGCTGATCCACATCGCCTGGGATTACGAACTCGCCGGCGATGCCGAGGGCGCGGTGCGCAGCTACCTGCTGGCGCGGATCGCGCGGGACACCCTGGGCGGCCAGGCCATTACGATCGACGGCGACGCAATCGAGCGCAAGATCCGAAACCTGCGCAGCCTGCAGATGACTACGCTCGCCGAAGCGGGCTGTCACGAGGAGGCGCAGGCGCTGCACGAACGGACGCGCACGATCCTCGGGCTCGGGCCGGTGCGGATCTACGACATCGTCTCCGCACGCCAGGCTGCCGCGCAAGGGGAGGGCGACTACCGCGAACTGGTCAGCCCCCGCCGGATCGCCGAGCCCGAGATCCGCTTCCTCGAAGGTCCCGTGGCGCTGACCTCCGTGTGCGGCACCCTGGACGCCCCGCCGCAATACGTCGCCCGGTTCAAGGACTGCCTGACCTTCCCGCGCAGCAACATCGTGCTCCAGGGCAGCCGCCTGATCTACGACCTCGCCGCGCATCCCGACAGCGGCATCGCCGACATCAAGGACGGGAAGAACGCCGATCAGATCATGACGGCCGTCTACGGGGGCGGGCGCGCCCTGGTGGAGGAGCCGGCCGAGATGCGGATCCTGGACTCCGGCCTTATGATGTTCGGGCTCCAGAGCAGGAACTACGGCCACTGGCTGCTCGAATTCGTGCCGCGGATGCTGTGGTTCAACGATCCCGCCTGCCCCGCGGGTTGTCCGATCTGCATCGACGACCACATGCCGGAAACGCATCGGCAGATCGTGGAACTGCTCGACAGGCGGGGACGTCCGATCCTACCCCTTCCGGCGCAGGCGGTCCGCTTCAAAGAGCTCGGGGTTGCCCCGGTCCCGACCTTCTTCCCGTTCGACGTTCGACCGGGCGTGCCGGTCTACGACTCGGTGTGGCCGAAGGACATCCTCGGCGCCATGCGGCGCGCCGTGTTCGAGAGGCTCGCAGTGCGGGGGGTGGACCTGCGGCCCACGGGACGGCGGATCGTCCTGTCACGGAAGGGGTTCACGCAGCGCCAGCTCGTTAACGAGGCCGAGATCATCAACGCCCTGGCGCGCTACGGCTTCGAGGTCGTGTACCCGGAAAAACTGTCCTTCGTCGAGCAGATCGCCCTTTACCATTCGGCCGACGTGATCGTGGGCTCCGCGAGTTCGGCCATGACGAACACCATCTTCTGCAACGACAAGGCCCGGGTCGTCGCGCTGATCCACGAGAACCTGTCGTTCAATTTCCGCGGCTACACCAGCATGATCGGGTCGAGCGGCGCCCAGGTCCTTTACATACGGGGCACGACGGTGCCGGGCGAGAAGACCCATCCGTTCCACGCCAATTACACGGTCACGCCCCAGCAGGTGTTGCGCGGCCTCGAGCGCGTCGGGCTCAGCCCGTAGCGGTCGAAGACGGGGCGGACATGCGGCCGACGGCGACCTTCCTCGACCTCGTCCGGTCGATCGACAGCGGCAACGCTCCGACCCGGATCGAGCAACTGGCCGCTCTGCTCACCGCGGAGCCTCCGTCGGGGTCCCGCGCGTCAGCGACCCTGCGGCACCTCGAAGCCCTCGGCTTCCGGCTTGAGGGCGGCGCCCGGTTCGGAGATGCGGCGCGCGCCTACGAGCTTGCCGCCGCGATCGACCCGCACGATCCTTCGCGCTGGCGCCGTATCGCTATCGTGGCGCGCCTGCGCGACTTCATCGGCTGTGAACGCTGGGACGACGCGACCGCGTTCGTCGTGGAACTCCGGGGGCGGGATGAAGCGGCGGCCGCGCTGCAGGAGGTGGCCCGGACATTGTTGCCGCTCGGCTGGGAGCACGAGTGCCGCGGCCGGGCGGAGCCCGCCGTTCAGTGCTACCGCCTCGCCTACGAACTCAACGGCGGCGATGCCGGCCTCGCGACCGTGGACAGGGACAGTCTCAGCCAAAAGATCCGGAACCTGCGCATCCTGCAGATGAACGCCCTGGCGGAGGTTGGCCGTCATGAGGAGGCGGCGGCACTTCACGCGAGCACCCGTTCGATTGTCGGCCTCGGCCCGATCGGCATCTACACCATCGTTTCGGCCCGGCAGGAAGCCGCGGAGGGGCACGGACGCTATCACGAAATGCGGCCCGGCCGCAGGATCGCCGACCCGGTCGTGACGTTCCTGGACGGCCCGATCCCCCTGACCTCCCAGCCGGGGACCCTCGACGCACCGCCGCAATACGTGGCGTTCTTCCGGGACTGCCTGACTTTTCCCCGCAGTAACGTCGTGCTCCGCGGGGAGCGCCTGATCTACGATCTCGCGGCCCATCCGCTGAGCGGGGTCGCCGACATCAAGGACGGGGTCAATCCGGGTCAGATCATGACGGCCGTCTGGGGGCCCGGACGCGCTCTGGTCGAGGCACCCGCCGCGATCGACGAGATCGACGCCGGCCTGATGCTGTTCGGGCTTCAGAGCCGACAATACGGGCACTGGCTGCTCGAATTCGTCCCCCGGATGCTGTGTTTCAACGATCCCGCCTGTCCCTCGGGATTGCCGCTCTGCGTCGATGACGGGATGCCTGAGTCGCACCATCAGATCATCGCGTTGATGGACACCCGCGACCGGCCCGTCGTGACGCTGCCTCCGGTCGCGACACGCTTTCGCGAACTCGCGCTCGCGCCCGTGCCGGCCTTCTTCCCGTTCGATACCCGGCCCGGGCTTCCGATCTACGACGCGATCTGGCCGCAAGACATCCTCGCTGCCGTGCGCGACAGGATCCTCGAACGGCTCGCCGCGAATGGGGTCGATCTCCGACGGACTGGGCGGCGCATCATCCTGTCTCGGCGGGCGTTCACGCAGCGCCAGCTCGTCAACGAGGCCGAGATTGTCGAGACGTTGCGGCCCCACGGGTTCGAGGTTGTCCAGCCCGAGCAGCTCACCTTCGCCGAGCAGGTGCAGATGTACCACGCCGCCGACATCATCGTCGGATCGGCGAGTTCCGCCCTGATCAACTGCATCTTCTGCCGGCCGGGCGCCCGGGTCGTGGCGCTCGTCCACGAGAGCCCGGAATTCTACTTCCGCGGCTTCACCAGCTTCGTCGAGTCCAGCGGGGCGCGTCTCCTGTTCGTCCGCGGAACCACCCTGCAGGCGGAGGGCGTCCACCCGATGCACGCGAACTACGTGGTCCCGCCGGCGACGATGCGGCGGGCTCTGGAGAGGGTCACGGTCGCTCCTTGAGGTGCATCCGCTGACGGCGCCTCAGCCGGACGCCGGACTTCCCGCTCCCGCATACACCTTGTGAATCGGCAGACCGCAGAAATCGTCCTCCACGCCGAGCGTCCGCATCGGTTCGGACGGGGTGGCGATCAGCCCCTGCATCAGCAGGCGCAGGAATTCCTGTGGCCCTCCGGATGGGATGTCGGCTTGGAGAAGGCTCGGTCCGTAGAGATCGAGCGTGTCGATGATGTACTGCTCGGCGCCGGCGTGTAGCTCGGCGAGGATACCGTGCTCGGCCGGGGTCCGCGGATCGGCCTTGAACAGGGGCCCGATCCGTTCGCCCGCAATCTCGTAGCCGACGACCTGCCCGTGGGGAGCGGTCAGGAATGCCTCGACCGCGAGGCCGTAGGCCAGGACGGGGAGCGATGACGTCTCGGGATTCTCGGCGCCCGCGCGGAAGCAGCTGAAGGCGGCGCCGCCGTCCCTCTCCACCATCTGCGCCGCGTCGAAGGTCGTCATGTAGAGGCCGATCAGCGGCTGGCCGAGGGCCAGCTGCATCATCTTCTGGATCGTGGCCGAGTATCCGACATCGACCACGGCCTGGAGGCCGCCGGCGTCGAGGCCCTCCTGCCGGGCATATGCGCGGAACCGCGCGTTCAGGTCCGCCCCATGGGCCATGATCTCCGGCTCGAGGTCGGTCATGACGCGCTCGACGACCGGGGCATCGGCCGGAAGCCGCACGTCGCGGCTGTCCAGTCCGAGATGTGCCGGGGCGGTGAAGCTCGCCCGGTTCCAGAGCAGAGACTGGATACTCCCCACGTAGCGGCCGGCTCCGGTCACCAGATCCGGACGGAAACCCGTGCCGAGGGCCGCACCGATCGCCACCTGCCGGGAAACGTGGAAGTACCGACCCTCGGGCAGATGGCGCAGGCCGTAGCGCTCCCGGATCAGCCGGTAGACCTTGACCAGGAAGTCGCCCTCCCGCGCGAGAAAGTAAAGCCGCTCCACCCGGCCCAGGGCCTCGTGCCGGATCAGCCAGGACATGAACAGCAGCATGAGCGGCCCGAACACGACGTAGCCGACGTCGCGGGCCGAGCCGAGCGACAGGTAGGGCGGGCCGGGCCGGTCGAGGAACGGGTTCCTGCACAGCGTCAACATGGCGTGGCCGATGACCAGATCGGACGACCACGTCCGCGCGAGATCGCCTTCGTCCCGCACGAACCCGCTCTGCGCGAGGATCTTGGCCGGGTGGGCGACGTGCAGGTAGGGGATCCGCCGGTCGCAGGCCGCCTGAATGTCGGAATGCTCGTTGTCGCCGACATGCAGCCAGCGGGCGCGCGGCACGGCTTCCGCTTCCTCGACGTGGCGCCACAGGTCGCCCCGGTCCTTGCGGGCGGCGACCGCGTTCGACACGTAGAGCGCCGCGAACAGGTCGGCGATGCCGATCGCCTGGAGGATGCCGCGGATGTCGGCCTCCTCGTAGTAGGTGTCGGTCATCAGGACGATGCGCTTGCCGCGTTGGTGCGCCGCGCGCAGGACGGCGATGACCTCCGGGCGCGGGCGCAGGGCTCCGAGGTCGATCCGCTTCTCCAGGACCTGCGCCCGCGCGACGACGTCGCCGGGGATCGTTCCTGAGGCGGCAAGTTCCGCGTAAATCTCCGACAGGTTGACGTCGCCCTGATGGTGCTTGCGGGCGCGGACCCGGTTCTCCGCGGCCCGGCGCTCCGCGAAGAGTGGGATGGGGCGACCTTCCTCCGTCGCGATGCGGTGCTCGACGAGCTTGAGCACGGCGTCCGGGCGCCGGGCCGGGCGGCTCACGAGGGTGTCGAACAGGTCGAACGAGACGAGGTCGACATCGCTGAGCGCCAGCAGTGCGTGATCCTGGGAGCGGGCGCTGTACTGATGCCAGTTGCGGGCGCTGCTGTCGTAGCGGGCGAGCCCTCGGTCGTAATCGAAGCAGACGGCGCGGTAGCCCTGGGCCCGGCACACCAGGGGGATCACCCGCTCGATCGCGTGCGCGAGCGTCCCGTCGGTCTGACCGTGCTCCTCGGGAAAGTCGGCAAGGGTCAACCCCGCTGTCAGCAACGGGCGCAGGGCGTCCACTCGCGCCCAGAACATGCCACCGACGGGGTAGTCGATGTATTCGTCAAACCCGTCGTAGGGTAGGCAGAGGCGAGCGAGCAAACTCTGGCCGGCGCCGATGTTAGAGAGCCAAGTGTGCCCCCAGTGGGCGACATGCGCGCTGGTTTCCGGGAAGAACAGGCCGATCTGGCGGTCCTCCTCCAACAGCACTAGGGCGATAGTGGCACAAGCGGCGTTCGCGAACAGCGCCCGATAGATCTCGTCGCGCCAGCGCACCTGCTCGGCGCCGCTGAACAGCGACTTCTTAGTGTGGACGTGGAGCACGTAATCGTAGCGCAGGATGTCCTGCCCGAACACGGCGACAAGCGGTCCGAAGTTGCGGCCGCGGTTCTCTACCAGCCTGACCCGGCAGCGATTGACCAACCCAGCAACGGCCGCAGCCGCCTCGATCGCGCGCTTCTTCTCAGGCTGATCAGTCGATACCAGCAGGTCGAAATGTGGGATCGCCCGCACGAGACGTGGAAGGAGCTCCTCGAATACGTCGATGTAAAAGGCGTGGATGACGACGACAATTCGTGCGGTCGTGCTCCCACATAGCACCATGGGCCGAGTCTCGATCACGCGTGCGCCGGTGTCTTGGGCGTATGCTAGGCGGATTGGCCGCCCCTCCGCGCGACCGCTCTTCAGATAATGCAGCAGCGGGTTCGAGCCCGCTCTGGCCACGTCGGCATTGTTGCCGAGATACCACTTCCCATCAAATAGCGGGCCGGGATCCATCCCGAGGACTGCTCCCTCGCGGAGGTAATGTCGTGCGGCCTGGTTCGGTGACAGGTCGGGGACGTGATTCGTCCGGTACCATTCCGCGTCGAACAGCCCGGAGCCCTCGATCCGCGCCAGCGCCACTGGGTCGGCGAAGGGGGAGATCGGCCGCCCTTCTGGGCGCCCATCGTTCAGGTAGTGTAGCAGAGGGTTCTGGCCCGCAGCGGCAACGTCGGGGTTGTTGTCGAGGTACCACGGCCCGTCGAACTGCGGGCTGGGGCTGAGTCCAAGCGCGGCCCCCTCTTGCAGGTAGTGCCGCGCGGCCCAGTTCAACGTCACGTTGGGCGCCTGGGTTGCCCGGTACCATTCCGCGTCGAACAGATCCGAGGCTGCGATCCGCGCCACCAACTCTGGGTCGGCGACTGAGCAGATCAGCCGTCCTTCCGCGCGTCCGCTGTTCAGGTAGTGCAGCAGCGGGTTCAAACCCGCCGCGGCAACGTCGGGGTAGTTCGCCAGGTACCACGGCCCGTCAAACGATGGGCTGGGGCTCAGCCCGCGCGCTGCGCCCTGCTGAAGGTAATGCCGTGCGGCCTGGGCCGGCGTCACACTGGGCGCCTGAGTCGCTTGGTACCACTCCGCGTCGAACAGATCCGAGGCTGCGAGCTGCGCCACTGCCTTCGAGTCGACGTAAGGACAAGTCTGCCGCCCCTCGGCGCGTCCGCTATCGAGGTAGTGCAGCAGCGGGTTCTGGCCCGCAGCGGCTACGTCGGGGTTGTTGTCGAGGTACCACGGCCCGTCAAACAGCGGGCTGGGGCTCAGTCCAAGCGCGGCGCCCAGCTGCAGGTAGTGCCGTGCGGCTTGGTCCGGCACTACGTCGGGCGCCTGAGTTGCTCGATACCACTCCGCATCGAATAGCTCGGACCCTGAGAGCCTCCGCGCGACCACGAGATCGCGGTCAGCACCAAAAATGTTGCGCAGCTTCCGGTGGAGCGCGGTGTGGCGGACCATATGGGGGCTTTAAGATTGGAACATTCTTGCGTTGAGGAGGGATGCCGTCCCAGGCGCCAGACAGCGCGGTGTGACGGGTCGTACAGCAAGGGCGGGGCGGTTCGCAAATTCCGAGCGAAACAATTGCACCTCTGAAGGATGCCTCTAAGCTCGACTTTGGCCATTCATGCGGCGTGGCAGAGCGCATAGGCCCAGGGCGCTGACAAACGGAAGCGGGGTTTTGTTCGGGCGCGTCGGCGCGGTGATGTTGCCAAAGTCCGCTCGCGCAAGATCGCACAGCGCACGGCGGCCAGTGCATCGGCGAAGGTCGGGCGCGGTTTGGGGTACCACGCGGCGGCCGCGACGCGTCGCCGTTGGCGAGCCGAGAGGCGTGCGGCCAGCAGCGTGACGATCGAGAACAGAGCGAGCAGGAAGGGCGTGGTGCGGGCGATCGCCGTGTCGGACCACTGCCGCTGCGTCTCGACCCCAAGATGGGCGCGCGCTTCCTGGAAGGTGACCTCGATGGTCCAGCGTTGCACGAACCACCCTAGGATCGTAATTACCCACGCCCTTGCGCGGGACGGATTTCGCTGATTCTCTCGTGAGATGGGCCGCAGCGAACTGGAACGGCTGAGCCGCGAAGAGCTGATCGAGCTGGTGCTGCGGCTGCAGCGGCCAGAGAAGACGTCGCGCACCTCGTCCAAGCCGCCCGCGACCGATCGCAAGGAGCAGCGGGAGCACTCCAAGCCCGGCGGCGCCAAGCCCGGTCACGAGGGTCACAGCCGCGTCGTGAGCGACGATCCCGATACGCTCGTCGAGCATCGTCCCGAGGCGTGCGCGTGCTGCGGCGCCAGCCTGCACGCCGCTCTTCCGGCAGAGGTCGTCAGCGTCGCCGAGCAGATCGAGCTGCCCGCGGTGGCGCCGATCGTGACGCAGCACCGCCGGCTCGCGGTCCGTTGCCCGCGCTGTGGGGAGCGGGTGGTCGCACCGGTGCCGGAGGCGGCGCGCGGCACGCCCTTCGGTCCGCGGCTGCATGCGGTGGCGACGTACCTGAAGACCTTCCAGGCGCTCTCGTACGAACGGTTGCAGGCGGTGCTCTCCGACCTGTTCGGCCTCACGCTCAGCCAGGGCGGGCTGATGAACCTGCTCCGCCGCGCGCAGGGCTGCTTCCGTCCGGGTCGCGACGCGGCCATCACGACCCTGCGCCGGGCTGAGGTCGTCGCCTGCGACGAGACCGGCGTGCGCATCGAAGGCTCGAACGCCTATCACTGGCTGTTCCACTCGGGCGACGCGGTGGTGCACACGCCGTCTCCGACGCGCGGTGCTGTCGTGGTGCGCGAGATGATGGACGGACACCGACCGGCGGTATGGATCTCCGACCGCTACACCGCCCAACAGGGCCATGCGGATAAGCACCAGACCTGCTTGGCGCATCTGGCCCGCGATGTTGCCTACGCCGTCGAGGTCAGCGACGATCCCGTCCCCTGGCGCCTGCAACTCTGGCTACAGAGCGTGTTCGCCCTGGCCGAGCGCGTCACAGACTTGGCTGCCTCGACGCTCTCGGCCAAGCGCCGGAGCCTGGATCGGCAACTCGGCGCTATCCTGGCCACGCCGAGCCGCTGTGATCTGACCCGCGACCTGCAGGCCAAAATCAGCCGTGCGCGCGATCAGCTCTTGGTCTTCCTCGCCTATCCCGGAAAGGTCGAGCCGACGAATAACGGCTCCGAGCGGCTGCTGCGTCCCGCTGTCGTGCAGCGGAAGGTGACCAACGGCTATCGCGCCATGTGGGCGGCCGAGGGCGAAGCCGCCATTCGCACCGTCGTCGACACCGCCCGCATCACAGGCAGCAGCCCCTTCAGCACCATCCTCAAAACCACCGGCGCTTGAACCCTGCCATCATAGGCCTGGGTAATTACCTAGGATCTGCGCGGGCTCGCGCAGCGGTTCGGTGCAGAGCAGGGCCTGCGGTGCAAAGCGGCTCTCGGGATCGCGCACCAGCACCCATCGGATCGGCACGACCGGCAGACCGCCGTGCCGCCACACGGCGGTCCCGGAGGCGATCTCAAGGGTGCGCTCGCCCGCCCCGTACCAGCCGGGCACCACGACCGCGTGCCAGCGCGTGTCCTTGGCCGCGAGGATCGCGGCGAGCGTCGGCAGCCGCGCGCCTTTGGTCCGCGGGCGTCCGATCGTGCCCGGCGCCCGTGGCGGAGCCGGCTTGTAGAGAGCAGCATCCAGCCGAAGGCGGGTAATCGCCGTGATGCGGGCGCGGCGCATCGCGTCGAAGAACAGCAAGGCCGAGAAGCTGCTGTCGCCCACCACCACGAGGTCGCGCCTCGGCAGCCAGCGCCGCGCCTGGAGGGCGAGTTGACGCCCGACGTCCAGCAACGGCTTGTGCCGACGGCCGCGTTCGCGACAGGCGCGCTCGGGCGGCACCAGCGCGGTCAGAAACCGCAGCGCCCAGACGCGCCCCGCCCAGGGGATCGGGGCGAGCACCATCAGGCTCATCTAGCGCAGCCCGATCGCCTTGACGAAGTGGATGTCGGAGGTGCGAGCTGGATCACGGTAGATGACCTTGGCAGCGATCCGCTTGCCGCGGTGGCGCTCGATCGTGTCGTCCAGTCCCAGGACCACGGGGCCGCGTTCCGCGAACGTGTCGACGAGGAGACAGAGCAGAATGCGGCTGCCGATGCGGGGGCTCCACGCAGCCTATAGCCATCTCGGGCTTACGAGAGCCTGGGCAACCTCACCCCTGCCGACCTCTACTTCGGCCGCGGCAAAACGATCTTGCGTAAACGGGCGCAGATCGAATGCCAAACCCTCATGGATCGCCGCTTGCGCCATTACGCACAGCCTGCCTAACCTCTCAACCCAATCGGGCCAGAGTTTCCGTTCCTGTGCGCCTCAAGTCGTCTCAAATCATCTGACGATTGACAGCTGCGCTCAGACCGGGCGTGGTCCGAGCCGAACGGCTACCGACGGTCTGCCTCCCCTGCTCTTACTGATCAAAGGTCTTTCATGCGGATTACTGGCCTAGTTGCGGCATCGATTGTTCTCTCCATCGCTAGTGCGGAGGCGCTCGATGTTGACAGCGTGCCGCGCCCATCAGGGCCCAGCATTCTACAAGGTCCTTTCCCTACGTTCGGCGGCATCGCAACGCGCATTGTGGTCGGCAACAACCCGGATGGACAGAAGGGCTTTAATGATCGCAAAACCAAGAACCCGATTTCGTTACTCGTCGACGTTGGGGGTTACGGCGCGCCGTCGTTCTCCGGCTTGAGCGTTCCGGAGGCAATCACGGGCGCGATGAACGTCCCAGCAACTGCCAACTCGCAGAACCATGCCAGCGGTGTGGCTGGGTACGCGCGTTCTGCCTCTTCAGGAGTAGGAGCAGTTGGGCTGTACGGACAGGGGGACGCGATTGGAGCTGCCGGAATGAACACGCCGGCCTGGGGTGTCAACACGCGCACCCAGGATAATGGAATTAAAACGAATGGGCTGTGGGGCGCTGAAATCGACATCAACGTCACAGCAGCCGGGAGCTTCGCCCGTGGTGTTGACATCGTGGGTGGGTCAACGCAGCAGCCTGACTTGGCCAGCCCCGGTCTCATCGTCCAAACGCCGGGCATCTTTCACAAGGGAACAGCACGCGCAGTTCGATGGGGTCGCGGGGTGTTGGTGGATGACGAAAGTGCCTTTGCGGCGATTGAGGTTGGAAGCGCCCTAGCAAACGCCAAGTCCGGCTCGATGCCGATCACATTCATGTACCGGGATGCTGCCAACGCACGGATCGAAGCATTTAGACTTTATAGCAGCAACAACAACGGCACCATCGAGATCACGGCGCCCAACTCGCTTCTAAAATTGCGGGGCGATGTCGATGGCAGGAAGCTGGATACTGTCACGATTTATGGCGGCAACACCGGCATAGGAGCAGGTGCGCCCACGCCTCCCGTCTACCCCTTAGATGTATTCGGGAGCGCGCGCTTCACGGGCAACGTAGGCTTCGGCGGGGCGAGACCTGTTGGGAAACAGCAGCTGGCTGCTAGTCTCCCAATAGACGGGAGCGCCAGCAATGCTGAACTTGCCGCGGCCTATAACAGCCTGCGCAAGGCGTTGATTAATCTTGGTTTGGCCCAATAAGCTGCTTGGTTATGAAGCCTCGTAGATGATGGAGTGGATCTGCCGCCAGCGAAGCGAGGCGGCTGTCCCTCAGAGCAATAGCGCGAAAGCGAGGTCCGCGAAGTCGGCTCCTGAGATATTCGGCCTCGCCATGTGATACTTTGCAGCCGTCCAGCTGGGGACTTGAGTGCCCCCCGGATTTTGGTCCGGCCGAAAGGTGAGCTTCCGGACCTCTGAAGTTGACCCGGTTTGTGGTCCACGACCTATGCAAGCTCTCGGGCTGTGACAGCTTGGTTGGCGAAGGCTCGGGGCGTCAAGCCGCCCAGGGCCGTATGGGGTCGATCTTCGTTGTAGTGGCACCTCCAGTCCTCGATGCGTTCACGGGCATCGGCCAGCGACAGGAACCACGAAGCATTCAGACATTCCGCCCTTAGGCGGCCGTTGAACGACTCGATGTAGGCGTTATCCGGCATGTACCCTCGCGGTGCCTTCTCGTCCTGCTATTCCCCTCTAACACTACCTGGGCACTTTGATGCGCCTTGGTGAGTTGTTTCCTGGCGATGGTTCAGGAGGCAGCGATGGCTGAGGATCGCGACCAGACAGATGGGCTTGCTGCGTGGCTGACGCCGTTTCTCGCTGTGATCGGCCGCAAGACTCGGCGGACTTGGGCGCCGCTGTACCTGCGCGGCCTGCTTGGCCCCGGTGAGCGCAAGAGCTTGCAGCCAATGGCCGGACGCCTCGGGCTGTCGGGCCACGATCAACTCCAGCACTTCATCGCCAGTCCAGCTTGGGACGACGGCCCACTCTGGACGGCGTTGGCCCGTGAAGCCGATCGGCTGGTCGGTGGACCGGACGCGTACCTGGTCATCGACGACACAGCCCTGCCGAAGAAGGGCACACTCTCAGTCGGCGTAGCGCGCCAGTACTGCGGCGCGCTGGGCAAAAAGGCGAACTGCCAAGCGCTGGTTTCCCTCACCCTGGCGCACGATGAGGTGCCCGTGCCGGTCGCCTTGCGCCTGTTCCTGCCCGATGAGTGGACGAGCGTCCCGGAGCGGTGTGCGCAAGCTGGCGTGCCGGAGGCGGCGGTCGCGCCGCGGAGCAAAATTGAGATCGCGCTCTCCGAACTCGAACGCCTGCGGGCTGAGAGCCTGCGCTTCGGTGTGGTGCTCGCCGACGCGGGCTATGGCAGCAGCGCCGCGTTCCGGCACGGCCTCGACGCGCGTGGTCTGAGCTGGGCAGTCGGCATCGCCAAGACCCAGAAGGTCTACCCCGCCGACGTGCAGCTCGTGTCGCCAACGGGCCGGGCGCGCAAGCCCGTGCCGGACCAGGAGCCGCAGGACGCCGAGGCGGTTCTGGCAGATCTCGCCTGGCGGCGCGTGACCTGGCGCCAGGGCACGAGAGGCAAGCTCACGGCTCGGTTCGCCATGATCCGGGTGCGGGTGGGCGATGGCCCGGTCTGGGGCAACAACCGCCATCTGCCGGGCGCGGAGGTCTGGCTCGTGGGGGAGTGGCGCACGTCAGGCGAGCGCAAGTACTACCTGTCCAACCTGTCGCCCCGGACGACCCGGCGGGCGCTGGCCGGCACGATCAAGGCACGCTGGGTGTGTGAGCAGGCCCACCAGCAGATGAAGGAGGAACTCGGCCTCGACCACTTCGAGGGCCGCTCCTGGACGGGGCTGCATCGGCACACGCTGATGACGTGCATCGCCTACGCCTACCTGCAGCACCTGCGTCTGTCCGAGCATCGTCGGACGGAGCGGGGAAAAAATGACAGCCCGCTTGCCGGGTCCGCCGCCGTCACCCAGCCTGCCCGCCGTGCGGAAGGCCATTCTCGGACAGCTGTTTGCCGCTCTGATCCCGCCCGTCCGATGTCCACACTGTCAGAGCCGCTTCAGGCTACCATCTGACCTCAAAGTGCCCAGGTAGTGCTAAACGGTATTATGGTGCGCCCATCTGGGACGCGGGGCACCGGGATGGTACATACCGGATAATGGTCAAGTTGAGCGGATGAACCACACGATCGAAGACGCCACCGTCAAACGCTTCCACTACGACAGCCACGATCAGCTCCGGCAGCACCTCGCGGACTTCGTGGCCGCCTACAACTTCGCCTGCCGCCACAAGACGCCATGCGGCCTCACGCCCCACGAAGCTATCTGCAAAGCCTGGGCGGACGAGCCCTCCAGGTTCACTCAGAACCCGCGCCACCAAATCCTAGGACCAATCATCTAATCGCTACCTTCCCGTTTTGCGCTTGCCGGAACGACGAGCTCCGTAAGCTGGTGCGCGAGAACTGACGCAGTGTATGTCGGCGCGTCGCAAGACACCGTTGAGATCTCCCCGAAGGCAACACTTCCTCCCACTCTGCTCTCAGTTTCTAGTACGGCCTGCTCCAGAGCCGCGGCCACGCCGTCGGGCGTTAAATCAGCCAACGATACAATGTTTGAGTTCCGAACGCTGAGATCTTTGCAGTCATAGGCATTCGTAATCGTGTAGAGGCCTGCCGCAGCCATCTCAAGTGGAGGGTAGCTCGGGTGAGGAGACAGCATAAGTGACACGCCGATCAACGCCCGGCTCAGAAGATCGCCATACTCGTCCAAAGAGAGCTTTCCACAAACCTCAAGATTGACCACGCCACCAGCGTCCGCAGGATCGAAATCCTCGCCAGCAGAGACAATCCGCCAACTATCGGCGGAAATGGGATCCGCCTGCTGCCATCGACGCAGCCCAGCGCACAGCGTTTCAAAACAATTCCGCGCAACTGAGGGCCTTCCATAGATGAGTATGATGCGCTCCCTTGGTACGTTCTTTAACGCCCGAATGATTTTCGGGTTGGCGGAGTACCGCACAACCCTGGGATCACTCAAATTGTAATTTCGCTGCATGAAATTTGCAAGCTCCTCGGAATTGATGAGCGCAATTAGATCGTTTCTCTTAGCATAGGTCGCGCGAGATAGCGCATAGTGCGAAGACCAGGCGTAGAAGTTTGGCTCGTGATCCTGGATCAGGTAAATGATCGGCAGTTGCCGACCATGAAAACGTTTCTGCGCAGCCTGCACCTCTGATCCGACAACATCGGTCCACCACGCCGTAGTTACAAAAACATCGTTGCTTCTGACTGGTAGCTCGCCACTTTCACGATCCGTCATGTCGACAATCGAGCGAGGCAGATCATCGAAAGCTGATCCAAGCGGTACTAGCTTATAATCCGGCTGGCCAATCATTGCCTCCAGATCAACAGCGTAAGATGTACAGATAAGTCGCCTATCAAAGGCCTCGCCGAGCTGGTCTGCAAGCTCGTGGAAAATCTTCAAAGCGGTCGTGATACCGCCGAATATGTGCTTCGGATGCAGCGTAGGAATCACTAGATTGAGACGAGGCCGACGATCTGGATCTGCGCGAGTTGTGATCGGCACAATTTCAGGAAACGTCTGTTTTTCTACCAGCGAAGACAGTGGGTTTCCCAGAAGCGGACGGAATGCCCGCCTGAGTGAACGTTCGATCCCGTCGGCGCCGAAGACGGGCAGCAATGCTTCGTCGCGACTGTGTCCCGCTGTTGAGACCTTGACCCAGCGAAAGCCCGCGCTCTCGGCCACGAAGAGCAGCGAGCGCTCGATTGCATGGGCCAGTGTTCCATCGACCTGTCCAGCTTCGGGTGGGAAACTGGACCAGTCCAATCCAAGATCCAGCAGTGGTCGAACGGCGGCCGTTTTTGCCCAAAAGAATGAGCTTGACGGAAAATCGAGGATCAGGTCCTTCCGAATCTCGATCCCTGCTTTTGCTAGTAAACCTTTCGCTAGATCGAAATCGTACCCCCAATTTAGGAGGGCTCGGACCTCGTTGAAGTGTTCCGAAAAGACCACACCGACGTCAGATTGAGAAATTAGGCTGAGATTGGAAGCAGCAATCTCCGGAGACCCGAGTAAATTTTCCAGTAAGAAATCTCGCCAGCCGGAGAAACGCTCGTCGTGTGGCGATTTTTTCGAATGAACATGCAGGAAGATCTCGTACCGTTCGAAGACGTCGCGGCATCCAACGAACATGGCGGCGATGTCTCGGCCTACGTTTGGCACAACTCTTATTTCGACCGAGCCACTTTTATAGCCGGCAAGTTGTCGAGCGATCGCAGCTTTCTTTGCAGAGCTGTCGGTAGTGACGAAAAGATCGGCAGTCCCTGGAATGTTTGAGAATCGCTTGAGCAGATCCTCAGTTGCTTCAGGATAGAAGATGTGTGCAATGATTGCGATTGGATTGACTGGGGCGATGTGAGCGCACGCGCTGAATGGCACCTCCAGGGCGAGATCTGTCGCTTCGTGCAGGCGCGCGCTTTGGGTAGCCCCGTAGAAAGTTTTAGGAGCGAGATTGCGCTTAAAGCGGCGCTTGGGCGCTGGAATGGGGCGGAAACCGCGCGACTGCGGAATTCTCCGCTCTTCCAGCTTTGCAGGGTCAATAGGCTGCGCCACGATGCCGAGATGCGCCTCCACGGCGAGCAGCAATTTTGGCTCGCGGACAAAGATCTCCCTCCAGCCGGTTGTATCGGTCCCCGGAAGCAGATCGCGCAACAGCTGGACCTTGATGAAGGGAAAGCCACGACTCACGAGCTCGCGCCACCTAATCAGAGTGGGGTTGATCGGTGGGTCGACGTCGTCTGCTGTCGGGAAAAGAACCTCCACTACAACACCCGCTTGGTGCCATTGGCTGATTGGGGTAATCTCGTAGCGATTGATAACCTCACGCTTGTCGCGAATGCTTTGTACACTGGCCCAATGACGACGTACCGCAGTGGAGCGCAGGCCTGACCGGGTAAGGCCAGTGAAGTAGCTCATGAAATGATGTTGCGTCTGGTAACTGTCGGTAAGCGCGACGATGTCGGCTCGACTTGTGCGCATAACGTCGATTACCGCCCGGAATGCCTCCCGATCCACGGGACCATATACGCTGTCGTTGACCAAGACGAGAGAACGTGCCCGCCAAACCTCGGGGAAGACAGCCATTGCGGTCGCCCAAGCAGCAAAGTCCCACCCATGATTAGTCCGCAATAGAATTCCTGCGCACGTATCCAAATCCTGCGGCAACGGTCTAATTAGACCGTCGGTCGCGAGTATCAGAATGACCAAATATCCCTCTTCCTGCCATGCCTCCAGTTGAATCAAGACGTGGGGAGAAAGCTCGCCATCCGCTGTGTAGGCCATAAATAAGCATACGTCGCGATCGGTAAGCTCAGGCGGCGCGCGCCAAATCTCATAGGGGATATCAAGCGCGCCGCAGACGTCAGTAAGGCGGTCCGGCGGGCGCGGAGACCGACCCTCAGCCTGTCCTGCCAAAAGAAAATGGTGCAGCGGATTGAGGCCGCTTTTGCGCACGTCTGGATATTGAGCGAGATAGTACTCGCAGCTAAACAGTGGACTTGGATCTCGCCCCTCCGTCGCGCCGATTGTTACATAATGCACAAGAGCATTTTGGCCGCCAAGCCTGGCCTCGTGCTGCTGCCTGTACCAGCGGGTATCAAACACCGGATTAGGATTTCTGTTCTCAAAATCCCCGTAAATCATATAATGCTGTACTGGCTCAGAGCCAGCCTCAACAACATCAGGGTAACTCCTAAGGTAGTACTCAATGTCGAAGAGCGGATGTGGTCGCCTCCGCTCACGATACCCATCTGCGAGGTAGTGAGTCAGCGGCTCGACTGCCGCCTCGGCGACATCTGGCGAACTTGCAAGATAGAACTGTACATCAAACAGCGGATGAGGCGAGTGCCCCTGGCGCCAGCCGGTTCGAAGATAATGCTGGAATGCTGGAGTGTTAGGCGAGTACGTTACACCCGCCCTCGTCCGATACCATTGGACGTCAAAAAGCCGCGACGGAGACCGGCCAGCTTGGTCGCCGTCTTGAAGCAAGTCGGCCAGCAGAGTCGTGTAAGGTGAACCACCGGTTAGCTGAGCACCGTAATATGCCAGATCAATAACCGGATGGGACGAATAGCCCGCACGTTCGCCTTCGCGGCAGTAATGCTCTAGTGGCGTCATGGCGGCACCCGAGAAAATCTTTGCTTGGGTTACGTACCAACGTGTATTGAACAGAGCATTAGGATCACTGGCGAACGCACCTGACAGCAAGTAGTCGACAAGTGCTGGATGGTATGTGGGCGCTGAGGAACCGCGGCTTTCCACGTAGAATGCGTCGTCGAAAAGTGGGTGAGGTCCGTCGCCGAGACCATTCAGATAGTGAACCAGCGCTGCGCCATTCGCGTCCGGATAGCGGCCGACATACCAAGAAGCATCGAACAGCGGGTGCGGATTTCGGTTTTCCTTCTGACCATATGTTAAATAGTGTACGAAGGGATGCAAGCCGTCCGCGCGCACGTCGGGATAACAGTCAAGATACCAGGTTCCGTCAAAAAGTGGGTGCGGTCGGGCGCTTGTCCAGCGGGAAACTGAGAGCAGGTAGTCGACAAGTGCTGGATGATGTGTGGGCGCTGAGGAACCGCAGCTTTCCACGTAGAATGCGTCGTCGAAAAGTGGGTGAGGTCCGTCACCGAGACCATTCAGATAGTGAACCAGCGCTGCGCCATTCGCGTCCGGATAGCGGCCGACATACCAAGAAGCATCGAACAGCGGGTGCGGATTTCGGTTTTCCTTCTGACCATATGTTAAATAGTGTACGAAGGGATGCAAGCCATCCGCGCGCACGTCAGGATAACAGTCAAGATACCAGGTTCCGTCAAAAAGTGGGTGCGGCTTAGAACCGGTACCGTTGAGATAATGAATAACCGGATCGTCTGCCGCTCCCGGATTTTGCTCCACAAACCAATTAACGTCGAAGAGGGGGTGGGGATCACGCCCTTCCTTCACACCATGCTTAAGATAGTGGTCTAGCGGATCAATAGCTGCACGCTCCACATCAGGGTTTGATCTTATGTAAAAAACATGATCGAAGATCAAGTTGATCAGTTTACGCCGGTTCAAGTAGAATTTATTCTGACCCGAACGGCTGAAGGCAATTTTTCGTGACACGAAGCGCCCAACTCTCTTTTTCAGGTTACCGAAAAATTAACAAGGTAGTCAGTCGATCGCCATACGATTTTCGTCGACGCCGCATATTTCGAAGGTTGATTTTTTGCGCGCCTGGGTGGTGTCGCATTCAGAGACTGATCCCGGCGCATTGAGTTGATGTAATCGGCATTTACAGAGCCCCCTTCAAACGCTTCATTCCTCTCGTCGATATGATTACTCAACCATACTATCCTCGCGGGCGAGGCGCAGCAGGTTCTGCCCGTAGGCGGTCTTGGCGAACATCTCGCCGCGGGCCACGAGCTGGTCGCGGGTGATGAACTTCTGCAGGTAGGCGATCTCCTCCAGGCAGGCCACCTGGAGGCCCTGCCGGTTCTGCAGGGTGCGGACGAACTCGCTCGCCTCGAGCAGGCTGTCGTGGGTCCCGGTGTCGAGCCACGCGTAGCCGCGCGACATGCGCTCCACGTGCAGCTGGCCGCGCTGCAGGTAGGCCTCGTTGACGCTGGTGATCTCCAGCTCGCCGCGGGCCGAGGGCTTCACGTCGGCGGCGATGTCGAGCACCTGGTTGTCGTAGAAGTACAGGCCGGTCACCGCCCAGGTCGATTCCGGGTTCTGCGGCTTCTCGACGATCTTCGTCGGCCGCCCCGACTTGTCGAGGTTGACGACGCCGTAGGCCTGCGGGTTGTCGACGTGGTAGGCGAAGACCGTCGCGCCCTGCTTGCGGCTCGACGCGCGCTCCAGGAGCTCGCCCATGCCGGCGCCGAAGAACAGGTTGTCCCCGAGGATCAGCGCCACGTCGTCGTCGCCCACGAAGTCGCGCCCGATCACGAAGGCCTGGGCGAGGCCCTCCGGCCGCGGCTGCAGGGCGTAGGAGAACTTGAGGCCGAACTGCTCGCCGGTGCCGAACAACCGCTTGTAGTTGTCGAGGTGCTCCGGCGACGAGATGATCAGGATCTCGCGGATGCCGGCGAGCATCAGCACCGAGACCGGGTAGTAGATCATCGGCTTGTCGTAGACCGGCAGGAGCTGCTTGTTGATCGACAGCGTGGCCGGGTGCAGGCGCGTGCCGGATCCGCCGGCCAGGACGATGCCCTTCATGGCTTGGAAACTCCCTCTGAGACCGGCCCGACGAGCCGGTCCAGGATGTCGTCGAGCGCCGCCTGCCAGGGCCGCGGCGCGATGCCGTAGGCGGCCGTGAGGCTGTCGGTGGACAGGCGCGAATTGGCCGGCCGCCGGGCCGGTGTCGGGTAGGCGGAGGTCGGGATGCCCTTGACCGGCACGGCGCGGCCGCCGCGCCGGGCCGAGCCCGCCACGATCGCCTCGGCGAAGCCGCACCACGTGGTGTCGCCCCGGTTCACGCAGTGGAACGTGCCGGCGGGCGTCTCCGGATCCGCCGCCATGGCCTGCGCGATCGCCGCCAGCGCGGCGGCGAGGTCGGCGGCCGAGGTCGGGCAGCCGTGCTGGTCGTTCACCACGGTCAGGGCGTCGCGCTCGGCCGCGAGCCGCAGCATCGTCTTGACGAAGTTGCCCCGGTGCGGGCTCACCACCCAGGCGGTCCGGACGACGGCGTGGCGCGGGTTGCCGGTGCGCACCGCCAGCTCGCCGGCGGCCTTGCTGGCGCCGTAGACGCTCTGCGGGTCGATCGGAGCGTCGGGCGCGTAGGCCCCGTCGGGCTTGGTCCCGGCGAAGACGTAGTCGGTCGAGACGTGCACCAGCGGGATGGATCGGGCCGCCGTGGCGGCCGCCAGGATCGCCGGGGCGAGGGCGTTGAGGCGCCACGCCGCCACCACGTCGGACTCGGCCTTGTCGACCGCCGTGTAGGCGGCGGTGTTGATCACCGCCCGGTAGGCGCGGGCCGCGAGCGCCGCCGCGACGGCGTCCGCGTCGGTGATGTCGAGCTCCGCGCGGCCGGGCGCGTGGACGGTGACGCCGTCCGGCCAAGCCAGGGCCTGCAACTCGGTGCCGACCTGCCCGGCGCCGCCGAGGACGAGGACGTCCATCAGCCGTTGAGCCCCAGGCGCTCGCCCTTGTAGCGGCCCTCGCGGATCGGGCGCCACCAGCCCTCGTTCCCGAGGTACCACGCCACGGTCTCCTCAAGCGCCTGCTCGAAGGTCTTCTGCGGGCGCCAGCCGAGCTCGGTCTCGGCCTTGGTGCAGTCGATCGCGTAGCGCCGGTCGTGGCCCGGGCGGTCGGCCACGAAGCTGATCAGCTGCTCGTGCGGGGCGCCCTGCGGGCGCAGCCGGTCGAAGGCCGCGCACAGCGCCTTGACCACCGCGAGGTTGTTGCGCACCGCGCGGCCGCCGAGCAGGTAGGTCTCGCCGATCCGCCCGCGCTCCAGCACGGCGACGAGGCCCTTGGCGTGGTCCTCCACGTGGATCCAGTCGCGCTCGTTCAGGCCGTCGCCGTAGACGGGCAGCTTCTTGCCCTCGAGGGCGTTGAGGATCATCAGCGGGATCAGCTTCTCGGGGAAGTGGCGCGGCCCGTAATTGTTCGAGCAGTTGGTCACCAGGACCGGCAGCCCGTAGGTCTCGTGCCAGGCGCGGGCGAGGTGGTCGGAGGCCGCCTTCGAGGCCGAGTAGGGCGAGCGCGGATCGTAGCGGCTCTCCTCCGTGAAGAATGCGTCGGGCGGCAGCGAGCCGTAGACCTCGTCGGTGGAGACGTGGAGGAAGCGGAAGGTCCTCTTCTCGGCCTCCGGCAGGGTCTCGTAATGGCCGCGGGCGCCGTCCAGCATGGTCTGCGTGCCGATCACGTTGGTGCGCACGAAGGCGCCCGGGTCGGTGATCGAGCGGTCGACGTGGCTCTCGGCGGCCAGGTGCATCACCGCCTCGGGCTTGAAGTCCGCGTAGGCCTTCTGCACGGCGGCGCGGTCGCAGATGTCGGCCTCGACCAGGCGATGGCGCGGGTTGTCGGCGAGCGGCGCCAGCGAGACCGGGTTGGCCGCGTAGGTCATCGCGTCGAGGGTGCAGACGTCGTGGCCGAGATCGTTGACGAGGTGCAGCACCAGCGCCGAGCCGATGAAGCCGCAGCCTCCGGTCACCAGGATGCGCATGGCGGATTACCTCTTCGGATCGATCGAGAACGGGAAAGCCGGGACAGCAGAAGGCTGTCCTGCGTGACGAAATTGCGGCCGGTCCGCGCTCTTCAGAAGACGCGGCCGAGATCGGCGAGCTTGGGCGCCCGGCGATCCTTGTCGGACAGGATCGCCGCCTCGCCGGAGACCGGCCACGGGATCCCGATCGCCGGATCGTTCCAGAACAGCGCGCGGTCGTGCTCGGGGCTGTAGTAGTCGTCGACCTTGTAGGCGACCATCACGTCGGGGGTCAGGGTGCAGAAGCCGTGCGCGAAGCCGTGCGGGATGTAGAGCTGCTCGCCCTTCTCGGCGTCGAGGGTGACGGCGACGTACTTCCCGTAGGTCGGCGAGTCGCTGCGGATATCGACCGCCACGTCGAGGATCGCGCCCTGCAGCACGCGGATCAGCTTGGCCTGCGCGCGGGGGGCGATCTGGAAGTGCAGGCCGCGGACCGTCCCCTGCGGGGCCGAGAAGGACTGGTTGTCCTGGATGAACGGCGTGGTGATCCCGGCCCGCGCCAGGGTGTCGGCCCGGAAGGTCTCCGAGAACCAGCCCCGCGCGTCGCCGAAGCGCTTCAGGACGATGCGCTTCACGTCCGGAATTTCGGCTTCGATGACGTCCATGCTAACCTGCTGCCTCAACACACAGCCCAGCGTGCGCCCCAGCATTGCCCGATCGCGTCGAGCTAATAATATGTAGTATACAACCTAGATGGAAGGCCCTCACCCTCTGGGTATACGGCGGTCGTGTCAAGACATACAAACCCTAAAATGCGGGGCGAATAGACGATAAACATAGGCAGTCCGGCATAATATCTCGTTCTAGATATTAATATGCGCAAGATATTTCAAACCGCGATGATGTTTGGTCGACAGTACTAACCGTATGGTTGCAGAACGTTGCTGAGACACGAAGCGTCGGGCGATCAAGGCGTACGCATGGCAGTTTGGGGGTGTGCGCCGCCATACTGCCAGGAGGGCCGACTGATGCTTGCCATCCATCCCCAGCCCCGCACTAACCCCAGCCGTGTGCGCTGAGATCGCCTGCTCGCACGGGAGTTCCGGCGTGCAGGCCAAGCGCTCTATCTCGTCGCGCCACGACGCAACGTCGAGCGAGAGCTCTGACATGCTGGTGTGGAAGAGCCAAATAGTAATCGGAGCGAAGCGCCCAGCTCGGTGTTTACTGGGCCAGATTTATAAAAAACCAAAGCGGCATCCCATCAAAATTTCGATATTAGACGCCCAAGTGCCCTCGTATAATATTTCCTTTAACGATGTTGCTCGGCCCTCTGTTGCTGCCCTTGCGCACAAAGATCAAGTTGTGATAAAAATGCATCTCAACGATGTGGAGGTCTGCGTAATCAGGTATTAATGCAGGACGGTGTTGTTCCATCCAGTTCATACTGTCAATGCGCGCCTTGAAAAACGTCATCGTCGTTCGGTTATCATTTAGGTCATAGCTATTGCCACCAAAATCATGCCAATACGATGTTTGCGTGTCCTCAACCACATACCAGCCGCCGTCCCGCACGTATGGAAATAACATCATGAACGTGGTGACGACGTGCTCACTTCGGTGGCTTCCGTCGTCGATCACGATGTCCAGCAGCCGGCCGTCGACGCTGTTTATGATATTAGCTATGGCGACAGGATCCGCTTGATTGCCCTGGAACACCTTTATACGCGGCTCGTCGATTGTTTTCTTCTCATAGTCGAGGCCGTATACGATAGAATTGTAGAAATAATCACGCCACATGCGCAGGCCAGCGCCACCCGTCTCGGCGCCTTCGTATCCGCCGATCCCAATTTCTAAAACATGCATGCGCTCGCAGCGCATCTCCTCGAAATGACGGACGTAATGACGGATGTAGTCATGATCCGTTATCTTGTCGGTACCATAGCGGCGCGCCAGCTCCTCCAAAGTCTCATCCGGATGCTTGCCGGTTTCGGTCGTAGACGTCACGTATCGCCTCCGTATCCGCAGCATCGTTCCGCCGCGGTCGTGCGGTATAGCGGATGACAGGGACCTATTTCCAGCGCGCCTTGGCGCCCCGTTTAGCGAGAAGGACGAATTTGGACCGAGTTTCGACGCATCGCCGGCTTGTCCATGGAGGGCGCTGGCATCTACGATCGCGACCTCGCCTGCCTGGATCGCAGCCTCAAAGCGTCGCACGGCAGAATAGTCGTGGGGGCGATCGACGGGCAGATGAGCTGCAAGCGCCTCGTCGTCGAGGGCAGAGCCGCCCCCCTCGCGTTCTGCAATCCGGATCTGCCTGCCTTCGTGGTCGAAGAATCTTCGGAGGATGCGATCTGGGGCGAGGCGCGCTTCTCGATCCGGTGACACGTCCCCCCTTGGCGCACGACGTGATCTGCCGCGCGCTGGTCAAACCTCCGGAGAGGTGATTGACTCGCGATGCGGCAGAATCGCGTGGCATTTCGGACACTTGGCCTGGCCGCCGCGATCATCTTAAATTACGAGTTGTCGACTCAGCAACGTCGAGGCGCGAAGGCTCTATGGCTAACGTGGCTGGCGGCACGGAAGACGATGCCCGCAAGGCAGCAGCGGGCGACTTCGACCGATCTGCCAAATCTTAAACGTTTGCAGGCCATAGAACGGGCCGGGCTACGCGGTGAGGGGCTGCAGGCAGAAAGCACAACGAGCACATGCACACCCCTGCCAAACTCACTTTGATATAAAAAATTTATTAGCCCCCTTATTCAAGAGATGGCCAATTTGGCCGGCAACTTACTCGGCGCTAAAGATTGGCCTTTAATTGTTCGTCGCCGCTCCCCCAATCACTCTTGTTGTTCACCCGGGTGGCGTCGAACGACACGGCCTCCGATAAGGCGCTTGTACGGGCTTGCCCTACCGCCCGGCAGCCGGCGGCGGAGGGGATCCGCGATGCCCACGTGCCGGTCGCGCACCCGCCGCACCCGCGCGATCACGCCGACATCGATTACTGTCTTGGCCGTGTGGCAGGGTCGGCACAACACCTGACAGTTTTCTAATGAGGCATCCTCCGTCAGCGCGGCCGGGACGATGTGGTCGTAATGGAACCACCCGACCTGTAGCGCGCATGGACAGCGGCTGCCGTCCGTGAGCACACCCTCGCAGCGCCCGTCAGCTCGGGCGAGGGCGGCGCGCAACACCGCCTTGCTGAACTCCCGCCGCGCCATCACGCCACCCCCGCAGTACTGCCCGCGGTCGGGCCGCCCAGGTCAGCCGCGATCTCGGCGCGCTCAGACCGGATCTCGGCCAACCGGTAGGCGTGCAGTTCGCGCGCGCCGAGCCCAGCACAGGCGGCGAGCCAGCCGAGGAAGCCAGGATCACCAGCCTCGCAGGCGCGGACTGCGGTGATCGAGGCGTGCCCTCGCTCATCACGAGCGACTGCGAGGATGACGGCCGCATGCTTGGCGACCAAGTCGGGGTCGTCGAGCGGTTGGACGACCAAAACGTAGCGCCGGCCGGAGCGCCCGCGCCAAACACTCATGGCGAGAGCAGGCGCGCCGCGCGAACTGGCGCTCGTGCGCATACGCTCCTCACGAATTGGAGACCGAACAGCGCGGTCAGCCTTCAACTCACGCAGGGCAGCCGCCCAGGAGATGGTGCGGTTCGACATCGCCACTCTCACGCGCTGAGCGGGAAGAGGGCGACACGCGGCTCGTCAAACGGCCGCGAGTGCAAATGCGCGGTTGAGGGAGATCCAGCAGAGCCGGGCGCCGGCTGAGAAACTGCTGGGATCCAGGAGAGGGTCTGAATGTGGCCCTGAGTAGAAGGCATGCTGTGCTCCCAGTCGTCGGCGGGACCTGCCCCGCCACCAACCCGACCCCACTGTCGGCCCGTGGGACCGGCGGGGTTGAGGCACGCATGCTGCTGCCCTCGGGCGTGCTGGCACTCAGCGTCAGCCCGAGGGCACGAAGCAGCCCTTGCCACTGGTCACAGCGGCTATGTCGCGCACAATCGGCTTACAACCACGAACACTCACCGAACGCAGGTGCGTAGTAATGAAAGCCAGATCAGCGTTCAGCAGCCTATACTTACGACTCATCGGATCTGTCGCTCGGGCCCTGAGTGCATCGTCTGCGAGCATTGACGCTCCATTGGCCGCCGTAGTCCAGTAAAGATCGAAGTCAGACGTACTTTTCGGCGCAAATCTTACGTGCGCCTTCTGATAAATATCTCGCAACCGATTGCAATCTACAGCGCGAACTAATCAGGAGGGGATATTTATGCGTCGAGGTCGCCAGCGATGGTGGGCTGCGCTTCGACCTATGAGACCGTCACGATCCGAGGAAGATTTCGATAGGTTATTCCCACATCATGGTGCGGGGACAACCCAATCCGCTTGGCCATGTTGCGAACTTTCAGCCTCACGGATGGCACGACCGCCCGTCACCTCCTCGTACCGCCTCGCAATCAAGTCGACGTAACGCGGGTCGATCTCGCCCCCGTAGCACCGTCGCTCCGTCCGCTCGGCCGCGATCAGCGTCGAGCCCGAGCCCAGGAACGGGTCCAGGACGACCTCATCTCGCCCCGTGAGATCAAGTAAGGCGTCCGCGAGCAACGCGATCGGCTTGACCGTCGGGTGATCCTGCAGGCCTTTCCGCGAGCCGGATCCGAGCGACGAGGCGCCGGGATAGGTCCAGAGGTTCGAGCGCCAGCGGCCGCCCCGGCCCAGGCCGACGTTGTTGACGTGCGCCTCTTCACCCTTCTTGAACAGAGGGAGCAGTTCGTGCTGCGAGCGGTACAAGCTCCCCATGCCGGCGTTCGTCTTCGCCCACACGATCAAGTTCAACGGCGACAGGACCAGCTCAGCCGCCGCATGTTGGACCACGTGCAGCCCGCGCCAGTCGATGAAGGTACCGAACACGCCGCCCTCGACGAGGTAGGGCAAGGCGGTCCCGATCCACTCCAAGTTGAACGTCCGAAACTCCGCCTCACTCATCTCGCCGCTGGCCATCGCGAATTCCCGGTGGTCACCGCCCGTCACATGCCCGCGGATGGGCACATTGTAAGGCTCATCGGTTAGAAGCAGGCGCGCGCGCTCCTCCCCCATGAGCTTGGCCAGCACGGCTGGATCGCGAGCATCCCCGCAGACTACCCGGTGCCGACCGAGCACGAATACGTCGCCCGGCCGCGCCACCGCTGCCGCGTCTGCCGACGGTGTCAACGGACCGGGCTCGACGGTATCGGGCTCATCGTCCAAGAAGACCTGGTCGATCTCGCAATCCGTGAAGCCCGTCACGTCGAGGCCGCCATCTTCGAGCGCGAGTTCCGCGAACTCAAGCTTCAGCTCGTCCAAGTCCCAGCCGCCGCGCTCTTGCAGCCGGTTGAGCGCCAGGCGCAGAGCGCGCTGCTCGCTTGGCGAGAGGTGGCCCGCGACGATGCAGGGAATGACGCTCAAACCCACGAGCTTGGCCGCCTCGACGCGCGCCACGCCGTCGAGGATGCCATCCTGCCCGTCGATCAGCACCGGATCGCAGAAGCCGAGAGCGCGGATGGATGCGGCCACGCGCTCCACCTGAGCAATATCGCGCTTGCGCACTGCCCGGGCCGGCGCCGTGAGTGCCTCTGGTGGGCGCTGGACCAAGGCGAGGCTCGGAGCCAAGTCGTTGCGCGCGCGGCCCGCCGTAGGAGCGGGTCGGTCGAGGGCCGCCCGGCGCCGGCGGCTCTTGCTATGAAGGGAGTCGACCAGCAGATCAGCGCTACCCAACCGGCCTCGTGTCGCACGTCCCATGACCCCTCTCCCTTTCACGCACTTCGCCGTCCACCGATCAGACGGGCCGCCGAACTCCGACCAATCCGATCGCCCGAATTCCGAAAATCAACGTCAGTCCTACGCTTTCTGCCGGTGCCTATCAGCCCGGGCTTCAGCCACGAGCCGCTGCTGCTGGATGATCGCACTCGCCTCCCATTCAGCGTCGCTGTATGACGCCTCGTGGGCGTACGGCGGTGGCTCACCAGTGCCGAAGACCTCGAATAGGATGGTGTCGATCTCGCGGATCTTGCGGAATGCACCACCAGTCGGCATCCCGGATTGCCCGTTGGGCAGCCGCGGCGCCCAGAACCAACCTACGCGCTCGAGCCCGGGCGCCTGCGATGGTTGCTGCAGGTACTGTGCCCGAAAATTGTAGGCGCCGATCTCGTGCAGGATCGCGATCAGGGTGTCCTTCCCTTCGTGATCCGGCAGCAACGGCTCGCCCTTCTGCCGCATTACGGTCCGCCGTTGATGAAGTTGCCATGCCTCGTCATTGAGAGCGATGGCCGGCAGGACTACCTGGGCCCACGCCCCGCTTTTGCGGACGTGAGCCGTCAGATCATCCTCGTGCACACGGTGCATGACCAGGACGATCGCACCGCCGGCTTTATCGTTCAGGCGCGGCACGATCTCGGCATCGTACCAAGCGCTGACGACGCCGCGCGCCGCATCATCCTGCGCTCGGTGTGGAGCAATCGGATCGTCGATGACGATGAGGTCGGCTCCGCGCCCGATTAGGCTCTGGCCAACAGCCCGATACAGAATGCAGCCGCCATGGGGCAGGATGATCTCACCCGGTGTCACGGTCGGCCGCAGATGCGGGAAAAGGGCACGACATCGCTGGGCACGCATCAGCGTGACAACCCGGCGCTGGAGCTCCGCGGCCAAGGCACGCGTGCCGGCGACAACGATGATCTTGCGCGTCGGATCTTTGCCGAGGGCGAAGACCACCATCGCGACCGAGGCACAATGCGATTTGAGGCTGCGGGGCGGGGCGTTGAGAAGTAGGCGGGCGGTGCCGCGATCGAGGCAGCCCTGCAGCGCGTCGGCCAAGATGTCGATGTGCCGACTGGTGCCAAGGTCTTGTTGCGGCGACAATTCGTGGAAAGCGAGCTTCGTGAAGGAGGCTAAGTCGGTTTGGTAGAGCCGCTCGCGGAGTGAGTTCGTCATCATCACGCCTCCGAGCTATCTTCATCGTCATCGGGGGGAACGACCGTGGCGGCGAGCTCGGCCAGGATTTTGTCGTCGTATGGCCTTATCCCGAACGGATCGGGCTTGCCGCTCTCGCGCATATGACGAAGCACAAGCTCCCGAGCACGCGCGTCCCCGTTCGCCGCAGCCTTCACGATGTTCATAACGATCACTTCGCGCACGCTGACGCGTACCTTTCGGCCGTCGCGAGTGACGGCGACGATGCGATCGAGTTGTTGTTCAAACAGCGTGTCGATGTGTCTCGACCGGCGCGGGCGCCCAACACGATTGCCGGAGGTCCCAGGCTTGAATTGACTATGACGCGGTGGCTTGCGGTAACCGATCTTGTAATCATCACTCATGATCGCGATCCCGAACGCGGAATTGGGCGACGACATCGCCCCAGTTTGCGGGCGGCGTAGATGTCTGACGCCCACGCTTGCGCACTGGTGCGTGTTGGACAAGTTCGGAGATGCGGACTGCCAGCTCCGACAGCTCAATCACAAAGGCACCGAAGAGGCCCCCGGTCAGCTCCTCAGAGAGGAATGCTGCGAGTTTTACCGAACTATCGAAGATTTCGATGTAATTGAGCCGCTCCCGCTCTTCGACCGATGGTCCATAATATTGAACTGCATGTTCTGTCGCCTCTACGCGTCGCAGAACGAGGAAGATTTTGAGCTGCTGGCGTCTTTTTTGTGGTGATGATCTTGGATCAGCTTCGCCAGTCTCGGTAGAGCTCGTGCGTCCCCATGTCTGAAGGCTATCATTCGCCCTGCTGAAGGCGCCCTTGAGATTGTCTTGAATTGCAGCGATAAGATCGACGACCTCTCCCTGCTTGCAGCCAAAACGGGTCAGCTCATGCGCCACAGCGAGGTTGAATACGCGGTAAGGCGTGTATCGAACCTCATGCCCAGTCCCCGATGGCAACTCGTCATAGAACGCCAGGGTGGATGTCGGCTGCCCACTTTGGCTGGCTCGGGCCTGAGAAACGTCCTCGTCGAGAAGCCGTCTCACGCTGGCAGCAAGACGCGAGGGGACCGTTTTGTCGAGGCGCAGCCGAGCTGTGTCCGACGCCCCGTACATGAGCGCGTAGATGAGCTGGATGGCTTGCTGGCGGGTCACGGTCATGAAGCTCCCATTTAGAGACACCGATCGCGGCTTCAATAGCACCCGTGTACGTTTTGGACGGCGGTCATGCGGCGGCGCGTGGTTTGATCCCTGTAACAGCCCGATAATTCCCTGTTCCAAAACGACGGGAATTTTGCAGCTAAATGCTTGATAGACGAGCGCAATTTCTGGCGAGCGCTGCCAAAAAACGACGTATGGACGTTCAATTCCCTGATAATCAGGCCTGCCTCAGCTCGATCGCATCACCCTTGGGTGCTGAATAGTCAGGGCTTGGAGCGTGAAGGCGTGAACGACCGCGACCCATCACGTGCAGAGCACGTGGGATGGGCACTGGTGGTTTAATCGACCGAGCGGGTTTGTTGGTGAAGCGATGACCGGGCGAGCCAGCTCGAAGTGCGAGCGGCAGTGCCCCGCAATACGGCGCAGAAGCTCTGAGCAGGCAGCCCCTTCGGTCGGCGAGCTGATATGCAGCTCAACTGGACGCGGATCAGTTCACCCGCGATCCGCAGCGATGGGATTGTCAGGCCTCGGCCAAACCGCCCCATCATCCGGCACGGCCCGCAGCACCGTGCAGCCCATGCCGATCATCGCCCGCTCGCCCACCTTCAGGCCCTGCAGCACCTTCGCGAGCGGACCGACCAGACCGTCGGCGCCGATCAGGCAGCGCCCGCCGATGAAGGCCGCCGGCGAGATCGTCGTGTTGTCGCCTATCTCCGCGTCGTGGCCGATGATCGCGCCGGTATTCACGACGCAGAAACGGCCGAGCCGCGCATCGAGGTTGACGATCACGCCATGGGCCACGAACGCGCCGGCGCCCAGTGCCACACCCTGGCTGACGATTGCGTGCGGCGAGACCAGGGACGGGCATGGGAGGGCGTGCCGGTCGAGCCACGCGATGATCTCGCTACGCGCCTGGATCGCTGCTCGGCTCACCCCGCCAACAGCGAGCGCCACACCCGCAAACTCCGCGCGATCGGCCAACAGCTCGTCGAGATAGCCCCGATAGGATCCGACCTGCACACTTGGCTGGCTCGAATAGGTCGCCTCCACCGTGTAGCCACACAGCTGCGCGACCTCGGCGATCTCCTTCGAGAAGCCGCCACCGCCGATCAGGGCAAGACGCTTGTTCGTCACCGAAATCTGTCCCTTACAGCACGGCCCCGCCGTCGACCCGCAGGATCTCGCCGGTGACGTGCCGGGCCTGCGGCGACATCAGGAACGCGATGGCGTCGACCACGGACTCGACGGTCGCGGCGCCCGCGGGGCTGCGCTTCTCCAGCGCCTCCTTGAACTCCGCGCCGTACAGGCGGGCATGGGCCTGGGTCATCTCGGTGTCGAGCCAGCCGGGGGCGACACCGACCGCGCGCCGGGGGGCGAGTTCCCGGGCGAGGCCCTTGATGAGGGCGTCGAGCCCCGCCTTGGAGGCGGCGTAGGGCACGATCGCCGGCTCGGGCCTCTGCGCCGCGACGGACGAGACCGCGCAGAACACCGCGTCACGGGTCGAGACGCGGGCGCTGCCGAAGGCGGCGGCGAACAGGGTCGGCGCGACGAGGTTGGTGCGATAGAGGCGCTCGACCTCCTCCACGCCAAGGCTGCGCATCGGCTTGATGACCTGGACGCCCGCGCAGTACACGAGCCCGGTCAGGAGCCCCCGCTCGGCCACGGCCGCCTGCAGCACGCCGCCGATCGCCGGCAGGTCGGTGACGTCGGCCGCGACGGCGGCGCAGCCGAGAGCCTCCAGCTCGGCGAGCCGGTCCGCCCGCCGGGCGAGGGCGGTGATCCGCGCCCCGCCCGCGCGGAGGCGCTCGGCGACGGCGCGGCCGATGCCGCTGCTGGCCCCGACGACGAGGACGTGCCTCCCCGGCTCCGCGATCGGCTCCGACATCGGCTCAGGCCTGCAGCTTCGCGCCGGCCAGCGCGATCAGGTCGTCGGTGGTCGCCGCCCCGGCGATCCGCTGCGGATCCACCTCGAGGCCCAGCGTGTCGTAGAGCGCCATGATGTTGAGGATGCCGAGCGAGTCGAAGGTCTCGATCGCCCCGAGGCTCTGCCCGCGGGCGAGCGGCCCCGGCTGGTCGAGGATCGTGCCGAGCTCGTCCAGGAATGCGCCCTCGGTCATCGGGTGGTCTCCTCGTAGGTCATGACCGGGGGCGCGAAGATCCGGTCGGTGGTGATCGTGCAGGCTCCCCAGCTCAGCCCGACCCCGAAGCCGGCGAGCAGCGAGCGCACCCGCCGGCCCGCGTAGGCCTCCGCGAGGAAGCCCGAGATCGTGCCGGGGATCGAGGCCGAGTTCTGGTTGCCGTAGACCGACTGGGTGCCGGTCGGGAGCTTGCTGTCGTCGAGCCCCAGGCGGCGCTGGAGGTTCTTGAGGATGTACTTGTTCGGCTGGTGCAGGACCAGGAAGTCGACGTCCTCGGCGCGCGTGTCCGAGAAGGCCAGGATGCCCTCGATCAGCGGCGGGACGCGCTTCAGGGTGAAGTTGAAGACCTGCGCCCCGTCCATGTGCATGGTGCCGGGCTTGTCCGCGTCCTCGGCGTCGGCCCGGAGGCCGCTGTGCGGGATGAACAAGGCCTTCTCGCCCGAGCCGTCGCTGTGGAGCTGGAAGAAGCTCTCGCTCTCGCGCCGCTCGATCAGCACCGCGGCGCCGGCGTCGCCCATGATCGGGGTGATCGACCGGTCCCCGGTCGCGACCATGCGGCTCGCGACGTCGCCGACGCAGAGGAGGACGCGGTCGAGGCCGGATTCGACGAGGCTGTAGGCGACCGACAACCCGTAGACGAAGCCGCTGCAGCCGAGGCGGATGTCGAAGCAGAGCGTGTCGGTCCGCATGCCGAGGCGGTGCTGCATGCCGATCGACGTCGACGGTGAGCTGTAATCCGGCGTCTGGGTGACGAGGATCAGCCCGTCGACGGCGTCGGGCTGCAGGTCGAGGCCGCGCAGAAGATGACGCGCCGAGTGCAGGCAGAGATCCGCCGTCGTGGTGCCGGGATGGGCGACGACGTGCCGGGTCGCGAAGCCCATGGCCCGCTTGAGGCGCTCCGCCTCCTCGGGGGCGAGCCCGAGGCCGGCCGCCTCGTCGTCGAAGGCCTGGACGCGCGCGCCGACCGTGGTGACGAGCCCCGCGAGGGTCGCGCGCGAGAACCGCAGGTCAGCCATGCTCGACCGTCTCGGCGACGTAGTCGATCCAGCCCTGGAAGCGGCGGAGCGGCGACTTCGTGCTGTCGAGGATGCTCTCGTTGGCGAGCGGCACGTAGCGGCCGACCGTCCGCTCGATCTCGGATTCCGTCTCGAGGAGGAGCTCGACCACCGCGAAGGAGTCGAGCCGCTCGTACACGTCGTCCTCGGGCCCGGGATTCTCCAGGTCCGGGCGCCCCCAGGTCTCGACGAGCCGCGCGAAGGTGGCGCGGGCAGCCGCCTCGACGGCGCCGCGGTCACTCCGCGACGATGTGGATGTAGGGGGTGTCATCCGGTCCTCGTGTCAGTCGGTACGTCTTGCCCTCGAGGCCAGCGCTGAGGGGTTCGAAGCCGTTGTCGTCGAGGAAGCTCTCGACCATCCGGTTCTTCGCGCTCGGGCGATACTGGGCCTTCAGGTCCCGATCACCCTCCTGCTGGCAGACGTGGCGCAGAATTTGGGCCTCGATGCGGCGTCCGAGGGCCCGGCAGCTCATCAGGAACGTCTCGAGCTCGCCGCCCCGGACGATGGCGACCCCGACGATGCCCATGTCGCCGAACCGGTCGACCACCCGGGCCGCGTAGACGCCGCCCTCCCGCATGGCGGTGGCGACCTCGTCCTCGGTGTAGCGCCGCGTCGTCAGGTTGAACTGGTTGGTCTTGTTGATCAGCTGCGTGACCCGCCGCAGGGAGCCCGGGTTGTTGCGGGCGACGTGCACCCGGATCTCGAGGGAGGCGAGGTACTCGTCCATCGAGGCGGCGGAGCGCTGCAGCTCCTGGCGCTGGGCCTCGCCGCGGTACTGCTCGGTCTTGGCCAGATCCTCGGCGGTGACGTTCCGGGCGCGCAGGGACGCGATCCCGTCGAGCAGGGTCAGCGCCTGCTCGGGGCGCGTCCGGTCGAACAGGTGGCACTCGACCCCGGGGAGCCGGGCGCGCACCTCCTCGATCTCGAAGGGGTTGTCGTCGAGGAAGATGAAGCTGTCGAGGCCGAGGTTCAGGGTCGCCGCGAGGTCGCGGATGTTCTCGCTCTTCTCCGTCCAGTTGCTGCGGTAGGCCACGAAATCGTCGAGGCGGAGCGGCATCGCGCGCTGGGCGAAGACCGCGCGGAAATCCTCCTCGTTGTTCTTCGTCACCGCGCAGAGCAGGATCCCGAGGCCCTTCAGGCGCAGGAGCTGGCGCTGGAGCTGGGTGTGGACGATCCCCGGATAGTCGCTGTCGATCTCCAGGTTCTCCACGCCGTCCTCGCCGACGACGCCGCCCCAGAGCGTGTTGTCGGCGTCGACCACCACCACCTTGCGGCGCGCCCGCAGCCGCGCCGCGACGGCGTCGGCGTAGCGCTCGCTGAGCGCGTCCACGGCGGCCGGGGCGTAGGGCATCTGGTACATGTACCGGTTGCGCTCGCGGAAGGCGTTGGCGAAGCCGAGCAGCGCCAGCGCGCCGGCGGCGTCGACGACGCTGACCCGCTCCTGCGCCCGGGCGAGGTCGAACAGCACCGCGTTCACCCGCGCGAGCGCCTCCAGCTGGTCGTGGAGGTCGCTCTCGACGGACGAGACCGGCACGAACGGCACGGTGTTGAGGATGATCGTCCCCGGCGCGCGGGCGAGACGCGCCGAGACCAAGTCGGCGAGGCCGCGCGCGCGGGCGACGGCCGCCTCGTCCGGAGCGACGTCGAAGAACCAGCGGTGGTCGAGATGCACGATCAGGACGTCGGCGGCTGCGGGTCCCGCCAGCACCTGCTCGATCTGTCCGATGGGGAGATGCTCGCACGAGACCGTGGCGAGATCCGCGAGGCGGCCCGCCACCTTCCCGAACGGGTTGGTGACGACGTTTCCGACGAAACCGATCGACAGGGCGCGAGCCGTGGTCATCCTCGATACCGGTCCCTGCGACACCCTGCGGATGCCTGCCCTCCGGCGATCGACCGGCCCCTTTCCGTGCGTGCGAGCGCCGCCCTCTTGCGAGATCGCGTGTCATAAAGCAAGGGGCCGGGCATCCGGCGGCCGGTCAGCCCGGCCGGGACGGGGGCCGGCCGAGGAGGAGCTGCGCGATGAACGGATCCGGTTCGGACGACGCCGCCGCGACGACGCGGACCTGGACCGAGGCCCATCAGGCCGCCTTCGCGCGGGCGACCGGCGACGTGAACCCGATGCACATGGACGCGCGGATGGCCCGGCGGACGCTGGCCGGCGAGCGCGCCGTCCACGGCGTCCACGCCGCCCTCTGGGCCCTCGACGCCTGCGCCGACGCCTATCCCCTCGACCGGCTCGCGACGCTGCAGATGCGGTTCGAGCGGTTCGTGCTGGTCGGGGACCGCACCGTCCTGACGGTCCACGAGGCGGACGCGCGGCAGCTGCGCCTGTCCGTGGCGGTGGACGGCGTCCGCACCCTGACGATCCAGGCGACCTTCGCGGCCGAGCGGGCACCGGGTCAGGCGGTCGAGGTCGCGCCCGTCGCGATCCCCGCCGAGCCGGTCGCCCGCGATCCGGCGGCCCTGACGGGGCTCGCCGGTGCCTTCGCGCTGCCGGACCCGGCGGCGATCGCCGCGCTTGCGCCGCGCCTCGCCCGCGCCCTCGGTCCGGGCCGGGTCGCCGCCCTGGGCAGCCTCTCGACGCTCGTCGGCATGTTCGTGCCCGGCCTCCACTCGATCCTCTCGAAGATCGACGTGACCGTCACAGAGGGCGGCACCGGCTCGCGGCTCGGCTATGCGGTGAAGCGGTTCCAGCCGATGCTGCAATCGGTGACGCTGGACGCCGTCGGCCCCGGCCTCGTCGCCCGGGTCGAGGGCTTCGTCCGCCCGCGGCCGGTGGAGCAGGAGAGCCTGCGGGACCTCGCCGCGCTGGTGGAGCCGGGCGCCTTCGCGGCGGTGTCGGCGCTGATCGTCGGCGGGTCGCGGGGCCTCGGCGCCGCGACCGCCAAGCTGATCGCCGCCGGGGGCGGGGCGGTCTGCATCACCTACGCGTCCGGCGCCGACGAGGCGGAGGCGATCGCCCGGGAGATCCGCGACGCCGGCAGGCGCTGCCAGGTCCTCCGCTACGACGCCGCCGAGCCAGCCGCCGCGCAGCTCGCGGCGCTGGCGATGCGCCCGTCGCAGCTCTACCATTTCGCGACGCCCCGTATCTTCCGCCAGAAGCGCGCGCCGTTCGAGCCGGCCTGCCTGGACGAGATGATGCGCGTCTACAACACCGCCTTCTACGAGCTGAGCCAGTTCTGCCTGGAGCGCGGCGACGCCGTGGCGGCCTTCTACCCGTCGACGAGCGCCATCGACGAGGCGCCCCGCGACACCCTGGAATACGTGATGGCCAAGATCGCGGGCGAGACGCTCGCCGCGACCCTGGCACGCACGCTCCCGAACCTGCGAACCGTGATCGAGCGGCTGCCCCGGGTGAAGACCGACCAGACCGCCACGATCTTCCCCGTGCCGGCCGCCGCGCCGAGCGCGCTGATGCTGCCGATCATCCGGCGGATGTCGGCGGCCGCCTGACGCGGAGGCGTGGCGGGCACGGGACCGCGCCGGACGGCCCAGACCGAACCGGGCGCCGGGATCACTCCGCCGCGGCGTCGTGCCGGACCTCTTCTTCGTCCGCCTCCGGATCGGCCTCGGCGTCCCCGTCCTCGGCCCCGTCGGGCGCCGCGGCGGCGGTGAAGAAGTCGCCGTTCCGGATCGCCTCGCCGCCGGTCACCAGCATGCTGAGATAGGTGTTGAGGGTGTTGGGCGCGACGTCGGGCAGCCGCTCCGCGATCTCGGCGTGCGACAGGCCCTGCGGGCCGGCCGAGCCGAGCAGCGCCTTCAGCCGCCCCTTGGCCGAGTTGGCCCGGGGACCGCGGGCGCCCCGCCGTCCGCCGGAGGCGGGCGCGGCGCGGTTGGCCGCGGCGGCCCGCGGTCCCTCAGGCGTGTGGAGACCGGAGGCCTCCAGCGGGATCCCCTCGACGATGGAGGTCAGCGCCGCCTCCGCCGCCCGGAGCTTGGTCAGCTCGGCCGCGATCCGGTCGTAGTCGCTCTGCAGCGCGGCCCTGCGCGCCCGAACGTCCACCAGAGCCTTCGTCAGGGTGTTGTCCTCAGCCACCGGACGGCCTCATCCCATGTTTCCGCTGGCTGACGGCATACCTCACAGGTGCCTCCCGGCGTCAACAGCCGCGGAGAGGCGCGTCGACCGCGCCCGGCCGCGGGCACCCGATCCCCGCGCGAGTTGTGAGGACGGCGCCCGATGGCTTAGAGACATTCCTGAAACGCCGCTGCCGGCTCGGAGGCATCGGCACAACCGCCGAATGTCGACGGATCCCGATCTCGGCACGCCGATACCGTAATCGTCATGTCAGAAGGCGAGCTTCCTTCCGCGGGTTCGATGTGCGGCCGTCCGCTCCGGGACGCCGGCCGCGCCGCACCCAGGGGCGTTCATAGATCCCGCAGAGCGAATTATGTCTTTGAATATCTTCGACAAAGGGGAGAATAATGTCATCGACATTGATTCGCGGGATCAGCACAGCCAAGCGGGAAAAATCTACGTCAACGGCGACAACAACTACATCCGCATAGGCAGGGGCTGCGTGTCCGACAAGGACATGCACATCGTCATCGAGTCGAACTGCCGATTCGATGTCGGCGAGGACGTGCGGCTGTCGATGGCCAACATCTATATCGGCCCCGGCTCGGTGCTGCGCATCGGCGACCGGACCGGCTTCACCGGGCTCGTCCATCTCAACCCCGTCGAGGGAAAGGCGATCGAGATCGGCACGGACTGCTCGATCGCGTCGGGCGTCTGGATGACGACGAGCGACTTCCACTCCATCGTCACCCGGGACACCGGCGCGCGGCTGAACCCGGCCAAGCCCGTGCGGGTCGGCAACCACGTCTGGATCGCCAATCAGGCCACCCTGCTCAAGGGCACGGTCATCGGCGACAACGCGATCGTCGGCGCGCACGCCGTCGTCACCGGGACGGTGCCGCCCCATTGCGTGGCCGCCGGCAACCCCGCGCGGATCGTGCGGGAGAACGTGACGTGGCGGTCCGACCTGATCTGACCGCGCCGGCGGGTCGCACGGGACGTGGGGCAGGGCGTGCGGTTGTTTACCCCACGCGCGCGTTCCGTTAGGGCGATGGGCCGTCGGCGCGGCACCCTGCCCGGCGCGCCGAGACGCCTTCGATCCAGCCCGCGCGAACACATGCTCACCCGAGCTCCAGGCCTCGAACCCAGCGCCGATTCCGACACGCCCTCCGACGGCGATCGGCCGCCGTCGCGCGACAGAGCGGGCGCCGCGCGTTGAAGCGGATCCGCGGCCTGTACCATCGCTGGGCGCGCTCCGGCCCGGTCCGCGCGAGCGGCAACCCGCTGATCCGGCTGGCGGCCCGCCGCGGCCTGCCGGCGGCGGACGATCTCGTCACCGCGGACGCGCAGATCGCCGTCCTGGCCCCGCACTTTGACACGGCGTTCTACGCGAGCTGGTACGGGATCGCGGCCGACCCGGTGCGCGACTACCTCGTCCACGGCTGGCGCGCGGGCCGCGACCCGCGCCCCGACTTCGACTCCGCCGCCTACCTCGCCGCCCATCCCCACCTCGCCCGCGCCGGCATCAACCCGCTCCTGCACGCCCTCGCGCGCCGCCGCGCCGGACGTGAAGGGGAGGGGGAGGCGGCCGCCCTGCCCAAGCCCGACACGGCCGAGGCCCACCGCCTCGCCCGCCGCCTCGTCGACGGCGCCTTCTACCTCGCCGGCAATCCCGACCTCGCCGCCGCCGGCGTCGACCCGGTCGACCACTACATGGCCTCCGGCTGGCGCGAGGGCCGCGAGCCGGCGCCGCAATTCGACACCCTGGCCTACTGCCTCACCCGCGGGATCACCTTCGCCACACAGAACCCGCTGGTCCACTACGTCCTCCACGGCGGTCCCGCCCGGCCCGACCCGGACGCCGCGCTCGCCCTGCGGATCGAGACGCTCGCCCCCTACTTCGACGCCGCCCACTACCGGCAGCGCCTGCCCGAGCCGCAGGCCGAGGCCCTGGCCGGAGCCTCGGACGCCGCGCTGCTGCGCCACTACGTGGCGGAGGGCTGGCGGGCGCGGATCGGCCCGCGGCCGGACTTCGACCCGGCCGGCTACGTGCAGGCGCGGTCCGGCAGCCGGGCGGTCAGCGACGACCCGTTCTTCCGTTACGTCGCCGAGACCCGGCTCTCCGGGGGCGAGCCGTTCGCGGAGCCGCACCGGCTGAACCTGCCGGCGGTGGACGCGGACTGGTACCGGGCGACCTACCCGGACGTGGGCGGGCGCGAGCCGTTCCTGCACTTCGCCGAGGCGGGCTGGCGGGAGCTGCGCGATCCCGGGCCGGGGCGCTCGACGCTGGCGGCGCTGCTGCGGGTCTGCGGGCTGCGGCCGGCGCGGGCGCCGGTCGAGGACACGGCCTGGCTGGGGGCGATCGGGCAGGGGGCGCTCGACCGGGACGCGCTCCTGGACCTGCAGGCGCGGCTGGTGGCGGGGCATTTCGACCACGGCTTCTACCGGGCGCGCTACCGGCTGTCCGAGGCGGAGGACGCGGTGCGCGACTACTGCGACACCGGCTGGAAGAAGGGCCGCAACCCCAGGCCCGATTTCAACGGCTGGGCCTACCGCGCGCACCATCCCTCCGCGGAGGCGACAGGCCTCGCGCCCTTCGTCCACCACCTCGCCCGGGCCCTGCTGCGCGGCGACGATCTCGCGGGCGAGGCCTTCGATCCGCGCTACGGCGCGCCGCCGGCCGAAGAGGACGCGGAGCTGTTCGAGCAGGCGCGCCTGATCGAGCCGTTCTTCGACGCGCCCTGGTACGTCAAGCGCTACCCCGACACGCGCGGCTTCGAGAATGGCCCGGTGATCCACTTCCTGTCCCACGGGCAGGAGGAGGACCGCGACCCGAACAAGACCTTCTCGACCCGGTTCTACCGCCGGGCCTACGGGCATCTGCTAGGTCCCGGGGAGTCGCCGTTCCTGCACTACGTGCGCACCGGCCGGGCCGCCGGGCTGATGGGCTGCCCCGAGGATCTCGGCACCTACCCGCCCATGGAAGCCCCGGCGGCCCACGCGTGGGACCGCCTGCCCCGCGCCCTGCCCATCGCGCAGGCCCGCGTCGTCGTCATCGTCCCGGTCTACAAGGGCCGCGGCGAGACCCTGCGCGCCATCCACGCCTGCCTGTCCGCGCCCCAGGCCACCCCCTTCACCCTGCTCGCCGTCAACGACCGCTCCCCCGACCCGGAACTCACCGCGGAGCTGGCCGCCCTCGCCGGCCGCGGCCTGTTCCACCTCGTCGAGAACGAGCAGAACCTCGGCTTCGTCCGCTCGGTCAACCGCGCCCTCGGCCTGCGCCAGGGCCGCGCCGTCGTCCTGCTCAACTCCGACGCTGAAGTCTTCGGCGACTGGCTCGACCGCCTCGTCGCCCACGCCGAACCTCAGACAGACCCTCAGGCAGACCCTCGGGCCGGGTCCGGCACGGAGGCAGGGGCTGGGGCAGGCGCAGAGGCGGGAAGGGGCGCGGGGCTGCCCGTGGGCAGCGTCACGCCCCTGTCCAACAACGCCACGATCTGCTCCTACCCGCGCTTCAACGCCAACAACACCATGCCGCTCGAGATCGCCCGGCCCGACCTCGACCGCGTGGCCGCGCAGGTCAACCGCGGCCGCGCCGTGCCCGTGCCCACCGGCGTCGGCTTCTGCATGTACATGACCGCCGCCGCCCTCGACGCGGTCGGCGACCTCGACGCCGAGGCCTTCGGCAAGGGCTACGGCGAGGAGAACGACTGGTGCCTGCGCGCCACCAAGGCCGGCTTCGTCAACCTGCTCGCCGAGGACGTGTTCGTCCACCATGCCGGCCAGATCTCGTTCGGGCTCGACGAGGGCGGCGAGTACGTCCAGGGCCAGGCGGCGCTGCTGGCCAAGCACCCCGACTACCCGGCCCGGGTCGGGCAGTTCGTCCAGGCCGATCCCGGCCGGCGCGGGCGGGCGCGGCTCGACCGGGCGCGGCTGGCCCGGCACTTCTCGGGGCGGGCGCTGCTCTACGTGACGCACAGCTGGGGCGGGGGCATCCAGCGGCACATCGACGACATGGTCGCGCAGGCCCGGGCCGAGGGCCTGAGCGTGGTGCTGCTGCAGATCGACCGGACCCGCAACCTCGAGGTCCACGTCTCGTATCGCGGCCCCGAGTTCCTGTACCTGCCCAACCTCGACAGCCTGTACCTGCCGCGCGACGCGGCCGAGCTCGCCGACTTCGTCGGGCAGCTGGCGCCGGTTCTGATCCACGTGCACTCGCTGGCGGGGCTGCGCTGGGGCGCGGCGCAGGCGCTGATGGAGGTGGTGGCGGGCGCGGGGCGTCCCTACGCGTGGACGCTGCACGACTACTCGCCGGTGTGCCACCGCAACCACCTGGTGCAGCCGGACGGGCGCTACTGCGGCCTGGCGCCGGTCAACGAGTGCCGGTCGTGCCTGGCGGTGGAAGCGGACGGGTTCGAGGAGCCGGATCCGGGCGAGCGGCGGGCGGCGTTCGGGGCGTTCCTGGCGGGCGCCGCGCGGGTGTTCGCGCCGTCCTGCGACACGGCGGCCCGGATCCGGGCGGTGTACCCGGACCTCGCCGTCACGGTGCGGCCGCACGTCGAGCCGGAGCGGTCGGTGCGCTCGACCGCCCTGCAGCGGCCCGGCCGCGTCCGCCGCGTCGCCGTGCTCGGCGCGATCAGTGTCGCCGAGGGCGGGCTGCTGCTGCAGGCACTGGCCACCGACGCGCGCAAGCGGGACCTGCCGCTGCACTTCACGATCGTGGGCTACTCGGACCCGGCCCTGACGGGCGGCCTTGAGCGCGCCGGCGTCATCGAGACGGGGCGGTACTCGACCGACGATCCGACCCTAGACCGGGTTGCCCGGGCGGCCCTCCAGATCGCCGAGGCCGGCCGCAACTGGGAGGATGACGAGACCCTCGACCTCGTCACCCAGGTCTCGCCCGATCTGGTACTGCTACCGTCGATCTGGCCTGAGACTTACTCGTACACTCTATCATTGGCGCTACGCACCGGCTTACCGGTGGTGGCTTTCAAGCTCGGAGAGCCGAGCGAGCGGCTAAAGGCCTACCCGAACGGCCACCTCCATCTCCTGCCCTACGTTATCGCCGCCAACCCAGCCGCCTTCAACGACCAGATGCTGGCCATTAACCTCTCTGCAAACTGCCGGATATCAGGGTCGATCCATGCTTCCAAATACAACAACATGCTCCACGAATATTATAGCTTGAAATATTGACCCTCTCGTCAGATTGACTGAGTTTCTACGTTCAAAATCATCGTCAATGAATTGGAATGAATGATATTTCTGGATAGTCGAATATTTAGTAATTGCCGGGCCTTTTGAATCTGAGCCAGGCCGGAGCAGCGGCGCACGAGTCATAGGAACGTACCGGCTCTTGTCTGTACATTCAGTGGATCGATCAATTGCAACCGATCGGTTGGCACCACGCTCGGTCTGAGCGCGACGTGCTAATCTGCTCGGATGTCGGTCGACGAGGTGGTGCTCGCCCTTTTGTGGCTGACGCTCGATGACGAGCGTCGGGCCTGGAAAGGCTTTGACTGGGCCGTGCTTGGCCGTCTCCACGCCAAGGGGCTCATCGCCGATCCAGTCGGACGCGCCAAGTCGGCGGTGCTGACCGATGAGGTATTGCGCAGCTCCGAAGCGCTGTTCCAGACCCTGTTCACACGGTCCGACTGACCTGCCAGGGCCGCGGCGATCTCAGGCGACCGCTTGAAGCTCGGGTGTGCTCGGGCAGTGGAAGTAGCGCGGGCCGCGTAGGTTGAGGTGGAGCATCAGTGGGATGGCCTCGGCAGGTGGGGCTGCGCGGTTGGGGCCATTGGCCAGGATCGAGGCGATGCTCTTGTAGGTGAGCGCGCCGAGCGCCACGGCTCGTGCCGAGGCGGCCTCCGCCCGGCCGAGGTCGAGCCCCCGGTAGAGGCGCAGGATGCCCAGACAGGTACGGAAGCCCTGCTCGGGATGAGGCCGACCGTGGAGGATGGCGATGACCAGCCCCTACGTCTCCGGCCCAATGCCGCGCGCCCAGCGCCGGAAGCGCTCGGGGCTCCACTCGGCGTAGCGGCGATGGGCGCTGGGCATATGGTCGGGATCGGTGCCGTGCCGACGTGCGGTGTAGCGGCGCTCGTGGGCAGCGACGCGCTGTCCGCGATGGAACACCTCGACGGTGCGCACCGTCAGCCGGACGTCGACCTGCTCGCGGATCAGGGCGTGGGGCACCGAGTACAGGAAGCCGCCCGCCTCGACGTGGTAGTCGAGATTGACCCGAGCCAGCCGCCACTCGGCGAAGATGTAGTCCTGCTCCGGCAGCGGCCGCAGCGCCGGCCGCTCGATCGCCTTGAACAGGGCGCGGCGCGTAGTGCCGGGCCGGCGCACGCAGTAAGCGTTGATACGCTCTACCATCGCGGCGATGGCGGCATTGCGCTCGGTCAGGGAGAAGAACGTCTGGCGCCGCAGCCAGCCCAGGATGTAGCTCTGGGCGAAGCGCACGCCGGCATCGACCTTGGCCTTGTCGCGCGGCTTGCGGGGCCGGGCCGGCAGGACGCCGATGCCGTAATGCTCGGCCATCATTCTGTCAGAGCGGTTGAGCTCGGGATCTGAGATGAGACGCCTTGTGGACCCCGCTCTTGAGGTTGTCGGGCACGACGAGGCGGGGGACGCCGCCGAGGAAGCGGAACAGGCGGACATGCGCGCCGATCCAGTCGGGCAGCGTCTGGGTCCAGGTCGCCTCGGCATAGGTCAGGCTCGATGCGCCGAGCACCGCCACGAAGATCTCGGCCTCGCGCACGATGCCGGTGGCCGGATCGACGATCCCGACCTTCTTGCCGGAGTAGTCGACGAAGACCTCGTCGCCGGCGGCATGGTGCTGACGCGTCACCGGGTTAAGCCGGCGCTCGAAATCCCTGTAGAGATCGCGAGATGCGGGAGTAGCCGTAGCCCTCTGGATGGGTCTCCCGGTACTCCTCCCAGAGCAACGTCAGGTTGACCCAGGGGCGGCGCATCTCCCGGATCAGGCACGGCCGATCCGGCTCGGGCAGGCGGCGCAAGCCCTACTTCACCCCGGCCCGGGCAAACAAGCGCTGCTCCAGCACCGCGTCGGTGACCTCGGGGCCAAGCGGCCAGGTCAGGCCGGCAGCGCTCGCTCGGGCGAGGTTGTCCTGCACGGTCGAGCGGGCGATGCTCAGCGTTCGCTCGATCTCTCGCGAACTCACCCCGTCGCGGGCGAGACGCAGCATTTGTTTGATCTATTGCTTGGTCAGCTCTCTCCTGGCCGGCATCGGCATCCCGCTCTCCTCGTGGTCGAGGACAGGGATGCCGCGGTTGCTGACCCGCGGGGATGATCCGTCGCCGATATCGGCTACCGAATGGCCGCCTTCATCTCGGAATGGTGGCCGACATCAAATCGGAACGCTGGCCGGCTTCGGTCGGAATCGGCAGGTTGGGCGCGACTGGAAAGGTGTGACCACTGTCCGTGGTCCGCCGGAAGCGCCGCGGCTGGCGGCCCGCGCCGCCGGCCGGCCGCCACACCCTGCTCACGCAGTTCGTGGGTCATGCGCGGGCTACTGTGCGTCTCGTGCGAGAGCGTAAAGGCGGTCCGGCCTCGGCACGGCAGCACGAAATCCTCGCGCTGCCGTGCCGAGGCCGGACGGTTCTTCCAGGCAAAGTAGCCGCTCGGACTGACATCGAGGACCTTGCACTGGCGCGCGACCGGGAAGTCCTTCTTCGCCGCGTCGATGAGGCGGAACCTCATCGACTTCCCTCCTTGGCGAAACGTATGGGCCGCCCCGTCCGCAATTGGCTCTGGATCCGCTGGTCTGAGCAGTCTGCATAAACGTATCCGGCCTTCCGGGCGCGCCGTTGGCCAAGATGGAGATCCGCGCGTTCAGGGCCTCATAAAAAGTTCGGCGTCGTACGCCATTTTCGCCAGGAGGCTGCCGGAACACCGGTCGACTGTCAGGCCATCTTCCTCTCACCGCTCGCAGACATCGGAAGGTCGGCGCACGTCTCGCCGGCCGAATTTAATTAAACAGCGACGGCGATCGCCTCGTAGGTGCGTCCGTGACGCAGCAGGGCCCACACAACGCGCGCCAGCTTGGCTGCCAGCGCGACGACCGCTGTGTTGATGTGCGCCCGCGACAGCAGCCCGCGCAACCACTGACCGAGACGCGTCTCGCTCTGCCGCAGCGTCGGCAGCGCAGCCCGTGCACCCTGGATCAACGACTTGCGCAGGTATTTGCTGCCGCGTTTGGTGATGCCGGCAAGTTTGGGCCGGCCCCCGGTCGTCAACTGCCGGGGCACGAGGCCGAGCCAAGCTGCAAGGTCACGCCCCCGTGCAAAGGTAGCGACATCGCCGATGGCCGCCACGAGAGCCGTGGCGTTGAGTGCGCCGATCCCGGGGATCGTAGTCAGCCGACGCGCGTGTTCGTCCGATCGAGCCGTTTCGGCAAACTCGGCATCCAGCGCGGCGATGCGCTTGTCGAGATCCTGCCAGCGCTCCCGCACTTCGGCGACGAGAACGCGCATGCGTGCTGAAAGCGCAGGCACGGCGGCCTCATCCATCAGAGAGGCAAGACAAGCTGCGAGCTTCGCACGACCTTGCGGCACGATGTGGCCACGCTCCAGGAGAACAGCACGGATCTGGTTCATCAGCGCCGTTCGCTCGCCGACGAGTTGGTCGCGCACCCGGTGCAGGGTCTGCATGTCGAGCTGGGCCTGCGACTTGAGGGTGACGAATCGCATGGTCGGCCGGGTCGCCGCCTCGGCGATGGCCTCGGCATCCCGGTCATCGTTCTTCTGCGCCTTGACGTAAGGCCGGACATACTCGGGCGACATCAGCCGAACGGTGTGACCCTGAGCCGCCAACGTGCGACCCATGTGATGAGCACCGCAACACGCCTCCATGGCGACTACGCAGGCGGGTAGTTTCTCTCCGAAGGCAAGCACCGTCTCACGACGCATGCGTCGCCGCAGCACGACGCGGCCGTCGAGATCCAGCCCGACCACGCTGCAGCTGTTCTTGCCCGAATCGATACCGAGAACCGCGATGCTCATCGTCTTGCTCCATCCCTCGTGTCGGCGGCACTACAAAACTAGCAGTGCCGCTCGGTGAGGGGCGGGCCATCCATAAAAAGCCGTGGCCCGCTTCAGGATCTCCCGTTCCTGGCGCAGAACCTCGTTCTCACGGCGCAGGCGCTTGAGTTCGGCGGCCATGTCCTCCTGCCGATCGGCCGGCGGATGGTCCATCTCCCGCTCACGGCCGGCCGTCGATCCAGTTGCGCAGCGCCGAGAGCACGACGTCGAGATCGGCGGCGACCTCCCGGCGGGACCGTCCACTCATCAGGGCCAGTCACACCGCCTCAACACGAAACCCGGGGTAAAGGTCTGCTTCCGGTTTGCCATCGGAACCCTCCTCCTTCAGGAAAAGAGCTCTCCACTTTCTCGAGGCAATTCTAGAAACATTCTGTACTGGTAAAGAGATGATCACCAGCCCGGGTGACGCACCCGATGGCACAACCTGCCGAGGAATAGTCAGCAGCTCCTGCCTTGTCATGCAGCCCGTGCCATCCGCGCCATCGAGAGCGTTCCAGGCCATTGCGGCAGAAGTGTGAAAGCGATGAAAGTTCAAGGGAGCAAAGAAAACGCGGGCAGGATTGTTATATGGCTTCCGCAACGATATGCGCAAACCCGGCAATGGGTGGCCGGTGACGTGCCGTACCTTATGAGCCCTTTCCAATCAGCCGAGGCCGCGCCCTCGTTTCAGTCTGACGAGCCTTCTCGGGAGACGTCGCCATGTCCCGACCTTCGATCCAGATCCACCCGATGATCCTGTGCGGAGGGACGGGGACGCGGCTGTGGCCGGCGTCGCGGGAGAGCATGCCCAAGCAGTTCGCCCGGCTGGTCGACGCCGAGCGCTCGACCTTCCAGGCGACGCTGGCGCGCGTGTCGGACGCCACCGTCTTCGCGACGCCCACCGTCATCGCCTCGGCCGAGGCCCGCTTCATCGTCGCCGAGCAGCGCGACCAGCTCGGTCTCTCCGCCGACATCCTGCTCGAGCCGCAGGGCCGCGACTCCGCCGCCGCCGTGGCGGTCGCAGCCCTGCACACCGCCGCCAGCGACCCGCAGGCCGTGGTGCTGATCATGGCCGCCGACCACGTCGTGCCCGACACGGCGGCCTTCGTGGACGCCGTGCAGCGCGCGGCCGCCGGGGCGCGCGCCGGCTACACGATGACGCTCGGCATCGAGCCCGACCGGCCGGCCACCGATTACGGCTACATCCGCCGCGGCGAGCCGATCGCCGAAGCCCCGGGCGCGGCCCGCGTCGCCCGCTTCGTCGAGAAGCCCGACCGGGCCGGCGCCGAGGCGCTGATCACCGACGGCGCCCTGTGGAACTCGGGCTACTTCCTGTTCCGCGCCGACCTGATGCTGGCCGAGCTGGAAGCGTTCGTCCCCGAGGTGCTGGCGGCCGCGCGCGCGGCCCTGGAGGCGGCGGTGACCGACCTCGACTTCGTGCGCCTCGACGCGGCGGCCTTCGCCCAGGCGCCGAAGATCTCGATCGACTACGCGGTCATGGAGCGGACCGCCCGGGCCGGCGTGCTGCCGGTGTCGTTCGCGTGGTCGGATGTCGGCACCTGGGACGCGGTCTGGCAGGTGCTGGACCACGACGAGGCCGGCAACGCCGTGCGCGGCCGGGTGTCGCTGATCGGCACGAAGAACAGCCTCGTGCACAGCCAGGGCGAGGGCCTGACCGCGGTGGTGGGCCTGGAGGACGTGGTGGTGGTCTCGACCCCCGACGCGGTGCTGGTCGCCTCCAAGGCGCATTCGGGCCAGGTGAAGGAGCTGGTCGGCGCGCTGCGGGCCCGCGGGGAGCCGGAGGCGGACGCGCATCTGCGGATGTACCGGCCCTGGGGCTGGTACCAGCGGATCGACATCGGCGAGCGCTTCCAGGTGAAGCGGATCCAGGTTGTGCCGGGCGGGCGGCTGTCGCTGCAGAAGCACTACCACCGGGCGGAGCACTGGGTGGTGGTGCGCGGCACCGCCGAGGTGACGATCGACGAGCGGGTGGTGCTGGTCCACGAGAACGAGGCGGTCTACCTGCCGATCGGGTCGATGCACCGGCTGGCCAACCCGGGCAAGATCCCGCTGGAGCTGATCGAGGTCCAGGTCGGCTCCTACACCGGCGAGGACGACATCATCCGCGTCGAGGACATCTACGGACGCTGAATATCCAAAACACCGCAAAACAGGAAAAAAGAATGCTTAATCGAGTCTTCGCACCCAAAAATCCGCTAAGCTCTAATAAAACGAACAAAGGCTCTACTGTAGTTGGACATGTAGACTCTTATGACCGCGGGGAAGTTAAGGGTTGGGTCTACAATAACTCAGCCCAAGATGAGAATTGCACAGTAGTTATTTATTACAAAAATCAGCTGCTCGCGCGAGCCATTGCAAACATTGGCCGTCCGGACGTTTTGCAAGCTGGTCACTCAACAGCTAATTGCGGATTTTCAATTTCAATCCCAAAAATTTTCGGAAGAGCGATTCCGGAAGTCCGGGTTTATGAAGAAAAAACTGGCGTAGAATTGAAAGGGAGCCCGATTTCAAGCGCAAACACAGCCAGCACAAATCATATTTTTGATTTATCCGACTTAGTGTATTACCTTGCGCATCATGACAATCCATCTGGCATCCAGCGAGTAGTGCTTTCGACGATCTCATCTTTGATAGAGCTGGACGAGAAAAAAGACCACGAAGTGCGATTTGCCTACTTTAATAATGAGAGTCTAAATTTTAGGGAAATACCGTACTCCAGTTTTTTGCAGCTTTTGAGTGATTTAAAAGCATCAATCGGAGATCGTGTGCTACCTATCGGCAGAGGAGACGTCGATAATCTTCTGAAAGCACTCGGCGCCTCATCACAACCCATCGCCTCCGGCCCGAACTCGACGATTGTTATGCTTGGAGCCGCCTGGGTGTTCCCAGAGTACTTCACAGCGGTCAGAAATCATAAGCAAAAGGGGGGCAAATTCTGCTGCTTGATACACGACCTGATACCCATCAAAATGCCGAGCATGTGCGACAAAGGCACAGCTGAAATATTCAAGTTTTTCATCAGAAGAGTCTGTCTGTTTGCGGACGTGATCTTCACAGTCTCAGCATATACAGCGAAGGATCTCGAGGAATTCATCACGAAACAGAGCCTGCCTCATCGCGAAATCATTGTACTACAGAACGGCGACGGCTTCTCAGGAGACGATATCACGGCGAATGTTCCGGATTACTCCCTCCCGCAACAACCATATGTGCTTTACGTTTCCACAATCGAAGGGCGAAAAAACCACCGAATACTTCTCGACGTATGGCAGACACTGCGGGCAGAGAGCGTAGACGTGCCTCAGCTGGTCTTCGTAGGGCGAGTCGGATGGCGTGTCGAATCTTTAATCGAACAAATGCATGAATCAAATATGCTCGACGGAAAACTCCGAATTATGAGCAACGTCACGGACGCACAACTTTTCGATTTATATAAAAATTGCTTATTTACAGTGTACCCCAGCTTGTACGAAGGATGGGGGCTGCCAGTTAGTGAAAGCTTATCTCTTGGGAAAGTGTGTGTTGCTTCGAATAGAACGTCTATTCCTGAGGTTGCTAGAGGAGCCGCGATACTGTTCGACCCAGACAATGCAGAAGAACTTCTTGCGATAGTCAAAGACCTTTGCACAAAGAAGGGGAAGCTTCAAGAACAAGAGGCGTCGCTCAGACAAAAATTCACGCCTATCACGTGGAATGATGTTGCAACTCGCCTGATCGTCGGCCTAAACCGGGCAGCAGAACTAACCCCAGATAATATTTTCACGGCTGACCTTAATACCGAATATACATTCCGAACTCTAACATACTTAGATTCCAACGTAGCGCATGGCCATGAAGTTGACCGGCATGCCCGATCTTTCTCTAGCCCTATCCTGACGGACCGGCCGATCGGGATAGACAATTATATAAAATCAGATCTCTTAATGGGCGGAACGGGGTGGTACCGTAGAGAGAATTGGGGTCGTTGGTCAAAATTTAACACCGACAATCGCCTTCTCTTCCGGATTAGTCATGATGATGCTGTTATCGTATACATAAAGGCTGTAATAAATGCCCAAATTGTTCCAGCCAATATTACTGCCTCTGTTAACGGTCAAACCAACAAGATTTTTTCTTGCGGCAAAGGAGATCTTCTACTGGCAGTCCCTGCAAGAGGGCCTGTCATAGATATTGAGCTTAACATTTCAGGCGAAGCGCCAAAACTCGATGGCGACACAAGAATGCTTGGAATTGGATACAAATCGCTCATCGTTGTAAAAAGAAATGATCTCGAGGAACGAATGAACATACTTGAAGTAAGCGCGCTGCAGTAGCAGCATAGGTATCTTCAGCTCGGTCGGCGATCTCACGGGACCTATTTTCATTCTGTGCCGATCGTCCGCCGAGCTGTGTTTAACGATGCTGGCGTTACGTTTCTCGGCACCAACCCTGTCCATAGCGCCTTTGTTATCGAGCCGCCAGAGGTGTCAAATAGAGATGCTTAAAAGTGCCCATGAGCAACTTATAAGTCGCTAAGATATATTTTAAATCTTCATATCGAGGCATTGTATATAATTTGAGATAGCAGAGATTTGCATCGTCGGTCGTCGACATATATTAGGTAGCACTATTTTATTATTTAGAAAATTGAAATAAGCCTGTTTGGCCTGTGATCTGCAGATGAGTTTGTCGTGGAGGCAAGCAGCCCGCCATCGTCCATAACAAATGCCTAGGCGGCGGCAGCATGCCAATTACGTCAGAAGCGTTCCACGATCGAACGATGGCGTCCCAGGTGTTCACTGCTTTCGCACTGCACTGAGAGATGTGCGGTGTGGTGCTGTGTGGCCGGTGCTCACGCCGAGATCGGATATGATCCCAGTCCTGATTCTCGTAGAGCCTTTTCGATCTACGCCGCGGGAGACCAAGCCCCCGATGTGTAGGGCGTGGCAGTCTGTAGAGCGTCGCTGCCAGAATGCGACTGTCGTAGGGAATGGTCACAGTGAACGTTGGGCCGAGCGACGCGCTTCTAGCGTATGGGATGAGATGGCCCTTCGTACCCGGCTTGCCCCGATCCGTCGGGTTCGGCCCCATTGCTTCGCCCCTTTTAGCGGGCTATCTAGCTTGTCGAGAGCAGACCGCGATGAGCCGAGTGCATTTGCATTCTAAAGCCGCTCAAGCATCACGCGGTGAAGACAATCCCAGCATATCGGAATCCGGCAGCGACATGCGAGGTGTTGAGTCACGCCCGGCCGACCCGCAAAACGCGATCCCTCCGATATCTGCACCGGTAACCGACCTCCGCCCAGAGTATTAGCATCGTCGGGTCGTCGGAGTCTCACCAACTCGGAACACGACACTTCCGTGAAGCTTCACCACCCTTGCTCCCACATGCTCTGCCCTTCCGGAACCGGCCAAAAGGAATTTAGACCTATTGCCGTGACCTCGCTTTGTATGTGATACGCTGTTTCATGGGCGGCATTCGTTTTCAAGCATGATTTTGTGGGCGGCCAGCTCATATTTGAATAAGCACGAACTCTTTTCCTTGCAACTCCCTCTTATGTAGATATCGAGTCTGATGAAACGATGCGAGCACCGAACATCTTAATTTCTGGATCCATTGCGCACGTCGATCAACGGATTGCTGTCCTTAGGATTTCGATGAATGGATCCGGTGCAATACCGCTTAAAATTATGGAGCCTGAGGCTGTCGACCTTGTTGCTTGGTCGTTCGTTGGATTTTCTGAGCGGGAAATTATGGACCCTAGCTGCATTCTCGTTCTGGGTTGTCGGGATAGTGGCGCTTTTGATAATTTATCTTCCGTTTCGGTCTGCACACACGTTGGCGATCGATGCGTTACTTTAACGTCAGGACCGACGCCCCTTTCGCGTGATGAGGCGTCCGTCGTTGCAGAGACCGTTACATCCTCTCTGGATCCGAATTGGCTAGAGCATTTTAGTGCCCTAATCCCGCTCTTAAGCGCGGGGCTGGACACAATTTTGGCGGACAGCATGTCGAGTGCGCTGAGCATCAGGCGCAGCGAGTCCGCTGACGCTTGGCTGATAAACGGAATCGATTTCATTCCGAACTGCGTGATCGTGCGATCAATGGCTGGTTACACCTGCAGCTCTATCACCTCTATTCGGTTCGATGCTCATAAAAGAGCCGCCATAACGCTCACAGCTAGCCTTCCGCTGGACACGCAGTCCATCAACGGAGCCATCCTGAGCGGGCAAGGCCGATACGCGGTAGCTCGTGTCGCCGGGGCGATGTGAGCGTATGGCGACCCAGCAGAAGCCGACCGTTCTGATTGTAGCACCGATGCCAGCGGCACCGGTGAGCGCGGGCAATCGACGGCGGCTCGTAGCGACCTCTGAAGCTCTTCGGCGCGGCGGCTTCGCAATCGATTTGGCCTATTTCCAGCATGAAGACCAGATATATCGTCGCTTTGGACAACACCCCCCGACGGATTCAGCTGCGATGGCCGCAGCGTTCGATCGTGTTTTTCAGATACCCGCTGCGACAACGGTCCCGTTAAAGACGTGGACCGAAGGCTTTAGGATTGACGACTGGTGCCCACCTGAAGTTATAGAGTTCGTTGAATGGTATTTCGGTTTAAATCCGGACACTTGCGCCATCGTTGTAAATTATGTCTTCTTGTCGAGATGTCTTGAGTCAGTGCCGGACGGCGTTCTACGAATTATCGACACACATGACCGTTTCGCAGACAGGCACTTGCAATATCGGCCTTTCCGCGCCGAGCCGAATTTCTTCTACACGGACCGCGCGTCGGAAGCCGTCGGCCTGTCACGCGCGGACATGATCGTCGCGATCCAGTCGGTAGAGGCGGACTATTTCCGCGGCCTCGTCGATCGCGCCGTGTACCTGCTTCCGCCGGTCTTCGCCGAACCCGCGAAGTTTCGCGCACCCGGCCGGCTGGCCCGGTTCGGCTTCATCGGCCACGGGAACGATCCCAATCTCTTCTCGATCAGCAAGTTCGCCCACGGCTGGGCGGCGTCCTGGCGGCCGGACCTGCCCGTTCTCGTCATCGCCGGCGAGATCTGCGGGAGCCTGAACGGGCTGGACCTACCCGGCGTCCAGCTGGCCGGATATGTCGACGCAGTAGAAACTTTCTACGCGGGCGTCGACGCGGTGGTCGCGCCGATGCTGATGGGAAGCGGTCTGAAGATGAAGGTCGCTGAAGCGCTGTCGCTGGGTCGGCCGGTGATCGGCACACGAATCGCGTTCGAGGGGTTCGACACCGATCATCCCGCTCACCGATTGGACGGCGTTGCCGACACCGTCGCGGCGATCCGGCGCCTGCACGACGATCCAGACGGCCTCGGGATACTCACCGCGGCCTGCGCGGATCTGCTCGCGCGCTACAACGCCAAGGCCACGACCTGCGAGGCGGCGTGGCTGAACGCGATTCCGCGCCGTTCCGCGCGAGCTGCCGGTTCGCTCGCTGCGCGCGCGCCGGACGTGTCGACCACCGTCGGGGCGGGGATCATCGTGCGGGAGGAACGCTCCCTGCGCTCCCTGCCAACCGCGGACGAGGACGGCGGGATCCTCGTGGCGACTGAGAAACCCTCGCCCGCGACCGCCCGTGAAGCCGGCTACCCGTCGGAGCGGCGGCGCTGGTTCGTGAGCCCGGAGCCGGACGGGAGCCGGCAATCTGCGGGCGCGCTGCCGGCGCTGCACGAAGGTCCGGTCAGCCTCTCCCCGGAATGGATCCACCGCCGGTCACTTCCGCGGCCGGCCCGGGAGGCGATCGCCGGCTCTCTCGGCGATGCCCAGGCCGACTGGACGGCGGACGGTTGCCTGATCGGGTACGAGGCCGATGGGCTGACGGTGGTCTCGCGCGTCCCGAGCTTCCTCGTCGCGCGGTCGCGGCCGACCGCGGCCTTCCTCCTCGGGGACGGCGAGACGGCACGGGAGTTGCGGCTGACCAGCACCGCGGCGCTGGCGCGCGCGCCCAGCCTCGCCTTCGCCGCGACTCGAGGCGCGCTGACACCTGTGCCCGCCAGTCTCACCTTCGAGCCGCTGGAGATCGACGGATCCGCCTCGCCGATCCCGGCAGCGGGCAAGACGCCGTCCCGGCCGAAGGCGGTGCTGTTTCTCAGCGATGACCTCGTGGGCCTGATCCGCTTCGCTCCGGCGCGCAACACCCGCCTTGAAGTCCAGTGATGAATAAAATCGAGGCGGTTGATCCACATTACGGGAGGCTCGCCGCGATCGCGGAGGCGCACCTCATCGGCAACGCCATCGCGCGCAACGGCCTCCGGATCGCCTTCCCTCCGGTCGCGGCGCCGGTCGTCTCGATCGTTATCGTGTCGCTCAATGCCAGCGATCTGCTGACGCTGACGCTCTATCGCCTTGCCACGCAACAGGCATTCGCGGGCGCGTCGTTCGAGCTGATCGTCGTCGACAACGCCTCCGACGCGAAAACCCAGAATGTGCTCGACCTGCTCGACGGGGCCACGGTCATCCGCAACGCGGAGAATGTCGGTTACGGCCCGGCGTGCAACCAGGGTGCCGCAGCAGCCCGCGGGCGCTACCTCCTCTTCCTCAACCCCGATGTGGAGCTGATGCCCGGCGCGATCGGCGCCCTGGTGTCCCCGTTCTCGGACGCGACCGTCGGCATCGTCGGAGCCCACTTGGTGTTTCCCGGGGGGTATCTGCAGGAGAGCGGCGCGTTCTTCCGCGACGATGCGCAGATTACCCATCCCTACGGCCGCGGGAACGCGAACCCGCTCTTGGCGGAGAGCACGTTTCAGCGCGAAGTCGGCTACGTCTCGGGTGCCGTGCTCATGGTCGAGCGCGCGCTCTTCGAACATCTGGGCGGCTTCGACGACCTCTTTGCCCCGGCCTATTTCGAGGACACGGACCTGTGCGTCCGCTGCCATCAGGCAGGGCGGCGCGTCGTCTACCAGCCGCGAGCGAGTGCGATCCATTTCGAGAATGCCACGACGCCGGTTCGCGCCGACGTCGAGGCGCTGATCGATCGCAACCGGGTCCGCTTCCTTGAGCGGCACCGGTCATGGCTGTTCCCGCATGCGGGACCGCGTTTCGGTGATCGCACCCACAATGCCTGGGCGCTCAAGGTGCTCTACGTCGACGACGGGGTGCCCCACATCGACCTCGGCGCGGGCATGCCGCGGGCGAACTTCATCGTCGCCACCATGGCTCGGCTCGGCTATCAGGTGACCGTGTATCCGGTCTACCGCGCGGACCCGGAGATCGCGCAGCGGTACCGCGACCTGCCTGACACCGTCGAGATCCTGGATGCCGAGGAGGGGATGGGACTCGCGCGGCTGATTGACGAGCGGCAGGAGCACTACGACGTGCTCTGGGTCAGTCGCCCGCACAACATCGATCTGGTCTGCCAGATTTTCCAGAACCGCGACATGGCGCTGCGCGATTTCGCGAGGAGCCGCGTCATCTTCGATTCGGAAGCCCTGTTCTGTCTGCGCGACTTTATGGAGGGGACCCTGCAGGACGGGTACGGATTCGGCGCGCGCTTGGCGGCCTCCGCACGCCGGGAGACCCGCAACTTCGCGCAGGCGGACCATGTCGTCTGCGTCTCGGAGGCGGAGGCGCGCCTGCTACAGTACTATGGCGTGACCAACACGGCGGTGCTCGGCCACGCCTTCGCGCCGCAGGCAGAGATCACCGTCGATCTCGGCAGCCGCAGCGGCTTCGTCTTTATCGGGTCGCTGGAACACGAGAATTCGCCGAACGTCGACTCACTGATCTGGTTCCTCGAGACCGTCTGGCCGGACGTGCATCGCGCCCTGCCATGCGTGCCGTTCACTATCATCGGACAGGTCGCCCCAGATCTGCGCGCACGCCTGTCGGCACCAAACGTCACCGTGATGGGCCGGGTCCCGGACCCGACTCCGCTCCTCGACCGGGCGCGCGTCTTCGTCGCCCCCACCCGCTTCGCTGCCGGTATGCCCCACAAGGTCCACGCCGCCGTCGCGCAGGGGCTCCCGTGTCTGGTCACCCCGATCCTCGCGGAACAGCTCGGCTGGCCCGAGGGCTCCGGATACCTGACGCGGGACTGGCGCGACCCAAAAGCCTTCATCGCCGGGCTGATCCGGCTCCATGAGGATGCGGAGACCTGGCGGCGGCTGCAGCGCGCTGGGCTGGCGCAGGTGGCGCAGGATTGTTCACCCGTGGCCTACGCGGAGAAGCTCCGGTCCCTGTGCGAGGCACCGGTCTTCGCATGAGCCAGCCATCCTTGAAGCGGGCCGCGATCCGGACGCTCTCGCGCGTGGTTCGGCGCGTTGTCATAGGGCGCGTGCCGGGATTGTTCGACACGGCCTACTATCTGAAGCACAACGGCGACGTCGCGGCCTCGGGCATCGATCCTTACCTCCACTATGTCTGGCGCGGCGCCGCCGAGAACCGCGATCCCGCCGAGGACTTCGACACGGCCTTCTTCCGCAACCAGAGCGGCAAGACCCGCCTCGACCCAGTGCGGCACTACCTGCGGTTCGGTTCCGCCGCCGGGCTTGATCCGCATCCCGGGTTCAGCAGCACCTCCTACCTGATCCGGTACCCCGACGTGACGGCCTCGGGCGTCAACCCGCTGCTGCATTACCGGACGAATGGTCGGCGCGAGGGCCGGGTGGCCCAGCCGTCGGCGGCCAAGACCATGAACATCTCGGCCCTGCGCTCGGTGCCGTCCCGGCACCTGCGCAGTCTGCCGGAGGACGGTCGTCCCTTCTCGATGACGCTGCTGCGCGCGTTCCCGGCCGGTGACACGTTCGAGTCGGTGAAGCGCTACTGCTTCCTTCTCAAGCTGACCCATGACGAGATCGCGCTGCTCGTGAACGCGTTCGACACGATGCCCACCAGCGGCCACACCGCGATCACGCTGGAGGTCTCGGCCGACACGGACGCGCGGGGCGAGGCGGAGCCCCATGACGCACGACCGAAACTCGATACGGTGCTCTTCGCCTTTGAGCACTGCTACGTGGCCGCACAGGGCGACAGCCTCCGGATCCGGTACGCCGAACTCCGGCTCTGGGATCTGCGCGAACAGGAGGCCCGGGTCGCGGAGATTTTTCCGGCCGGTGCCGTGGAATTCCGTATCTAATGCGCTCACTACCAAGGATTAGCCGAGCCAAGCTTCCGGGATAATTTCCGTCGCTGCCGGGCGTGATTATCGCCAATCACATTCCCGGCTTACGAGCAGGATTGCAGGCTCTACTTGTCGTTCCCGTTGTCCGCCGTGCGGCCAATTCGACAGTTTGAATAGCTTATCGCGGCAATAAAAAATATACAGGCGCAATGCTCTAGAGACGAGTCAAATAATCCAAGCATTACCTTTCGGGCCCGAAACTTGTCGGCATAGTAAATTTACACATACGTCAAACTCAAAGACTCGCATGTCCACGAACGACATACCCTCAGGACTCTGGTCGTCCGTCACGGGCCGATCAGAGGCACGGCGAGCGCGAGGGGGGTCTCAACGGCCGGCGTACTCCGCGGCGACGAGCCTGCGCAGCCCCGCTTCGAGAGCGATGCGCGGCCGCCAGCTGGTCCGGTCGAGGAAGCGCGTCGAGTCGAGCATCTTGTAGGCCGCGCCTTGGAACGAGCCGGGCGGGCTCACGAGGGGCACGGACCAGTCCAGGGCGGCCAAGGCGGCCCGCGCCACCGCCTCGACGGTGACGGGCGTATTGGCGGCGCAGTTGAGGATCTCGTTGTCGAACGCCCGATCGGCCGCCAGGATCGCGTCGATCTGGTCGTCGACGTACAGCACCTCACGGACGGTCTGCGGGTTACCCCAGACCTCGAACTGTTGCGCGCCCGCCGCCTTCTCCCGCACGGCGCGGTCGAGCAGGGCGCCGATGAAGTGGCTGCGATCGGAGGCCTTGTTGTCGTGCGGTCCGTACAGGGTCGCCAGCACGCAGTGCAGGAAGGTCAGGCCGTACTGGTGCGCGTAGGCCGCCGAGCCCGTCGCCAGGACCTGCTTGGCGAGGGCGTAGCCGATCACCGACGGGTGCGTGGGTCCCTGCCCGAACCGCGCCTCGGGGAGCGGCTCCGCCGATTCCGGATAGGTGCAGGACGAGCCCGTGGAGACGAGCTTGGCCTGCGGCTGGAACAGCCGCCACGCCTGGAGGACGTTCAGGTGGATCCGGGCGTTGATCGCCAGGAGTTCGCCCTGGATGTCGTACTGCACCGCGCCGGTGCGCTGGCGGGTCACCACGTGGAAGATCCGGCCGGCCAGGGGTGCCGCGCGCAGCGCCCGCTCGACATTCGCCCAGTCGGAGAGGTCGCCCGCGGCGCGTCCGATCCCGACGACCTCGCGGCCCTCGGCCCGGAGCCGCGGGACGAGGTTGCGCCCGAGGAAGCCGTCCGCCCCGATGACGATGTCGCGCTCAGGCCCCGGCATGCTGAGCCCCCTCGCGATAGGTCTCGCGATACCACGCGATCGTCGGCTGCAGCCCGTCCGCGAGTCCCGTGAAGCTCGACATTCCGAAGCGCTCGCGCAGCCGCCGGTTGGTCGAGCGGCGGGCGAGCACGCCGTGGGTCGCCGTGTCAGGGGCGTGCACAGGCCGGTCCTCCCCGGCCACCTCCAGGATGGTTCGGGCGAGGTCGAGCAGGGTCGTGGTCTCGCCGCGGCAGAGGTTGAGCGCGTCGCTCGTCTCCCGCATCTCCAGGGAGCGGGCGAACACGTCGACGACGTCGCCGACGTAGATGAAGTCGCGCTCGACCAGCGGGTTGCCCTTGATCTCGAAGCGCTCTCCCGGTGCCAGCGCGCGCATCACGAAGGCCGGCAGAACGTGCGCCTTGCGCGGATCCGTCGAGTCGTGGGGACCGTAGGGGTTGCTCAGGCGGAAGCTGAGCGTGTGGATGCCGTAGCGCTCGGCGTGGAGGTCGGCGATCACCTCGGACCAGCGCTTCGACCAGGCGTAGAAGGCCTCGTTCCGGTTGGGCGGCGCGTTGAGGTCGACAGCCTGCGCGTCGTCGAGGGGATCGCAGGCCGCCGGGTAGACCGCGACGCTCGAGGCCGCGCGCACCTCGCGGATGCCCTTCGTCAGGCAGAACCGGTAGAGGCGGTTGGCGATCTCGGCGTTGCCGGTGAGCAGGTCGCTCTGCGCCGTCTCGAACTTGTCGGCGTCGTAGCGCTGCGCGGCGACGTTGACGACGATCGCGTCGGCGGGAACCGACAGTGCCTCCAGGGCGTCGAAGCGCACGGCCTCGGTCGCCCCCGGCACCGACTGGCCGGAAGGGCTGACCGCGATCAGCCGCGGCACGCGGCCGGCGAGATGCGCGACAAGGTTGCGGCCGACGAAGCCGGACGCACCGACGACGACGACCGTGTCGGGCAACGCGGACAAGGGGAGGGCGGCCACGCTCAGACCGCCTTCGGCAGGTCGGCGGCGGTGATCACCTTGAGTTCCGGCACCGGAACGATGAAGGCGCCGCCGTTCTCGAGGTAGCGGCGCTCGCGCGCCAGGAACTCGTCGATGAAGTTCCAGGCGAGCACCAGGTAGGCGTCGGGCGCGGGCACGCTGCCCTCCTCGACGATCGGGATGCGGGCGCCAGGAATCAGGCGGCCGAACTTCAGCGGATTCTTCTCGGCCGCGTACTGGACCAGCCGCGGGCCGATGCCGAAGGCGTTGAGCAGCGTCGCGCCCTTGGCCGGGGCACCGTAGGCGTGGACCGTCTTCCCCTCGGCGTGCATGCGCTCCAGCAGGTCGAGCAGCGCCGCCTGCAGGCGGCGGACGTTCTCGGCGAAGCCGACATAGGTCTCGAACTTGTCGTAGCCGCGGGCCTCCTCGTCGGCGCGCATGCGCTTGACCGTGTCGCTGACCGGATGGGCGCCGGGGAAGCCGACATGCGCCTCGAGGGAACCACCATGGACCGGGACGACGCTGACGTCGAAGACCTCGAGGCCGTGGCGCGCGAACAGCTGCTCCAGGGAGCGGAGCGTGTAGTAGCACAGGTGCTCGTGGTAGATCTGATCGAAGGCGGTGTTCTCGATCATGCCGCCCAGGTAGATCGCCTGCACGACGAAGACGCCGTCCGGCTTGAGCAGCGTGACGATGCCCTTCACAACGCTGTGCAGCTCCTCCAGGTGGAAGAAGACGCCGGCGGCGGTGATCAGGCTCGCCGGCCCGTCCTGCGTGCGGACGATCTCGGCGGTCTCGGCGTTGAAGAAGCGGTTCAGCGTCGGCACGCCGGCGGCGCGGGCCAGTTCCACCACGTTCGAGGCGGGCTCGACGCCGCAGCGGCGCAGGCCGAAGGGCTCGTACTGCCGCAGCCACGTGCCGTCGTTGCTGCCGATGTCGACGACGAAGTCCTCTGGCCCGAGGCCGTACCGCTCCACGAGACGGGCCGCCGTCTGGCGGAAATGCTCCACCAGCGTCTTCGTCGTGCCCGAGACGTAGGGGTAGTCGCTGAACATGCTCTCCTTCGGGATCGTGTGATCGATCTGGACGAGCGTGCAGTCGTGGCAGAAGCCGGCGCGCAGGGGAAAATGCGGCTCGCGGCGGTCCGCGAGTTCCGGCGGGATCAGGCGGTTGCAGTGCGGCTGATCGGTCAGGTCGAGAAACAGCTCGACATCGCGTCCATCGCAGACGCGGCATGCCATGGCGAGTTTCGTTCCCGTCATCCTACGACCTGTGACATCCGCGGCGCGAGGCTCTACGACCCCGCGAGGCTTATCGGCTGAGCCAGGGCAGCGCAACGCGCGGTCGCAGCTCGATCGAAGTCAGAGCCGAAAGACGAGACAGTTTTGCCATCGCGCATGTCCCTCAGCGGCGAAGATCCACAATGACCGTGGGGGGATATCCGCAAGCACAAACCCCCGGTCCGCAGAGAGCAATGATCTCGACACCGAGTTGGACAGTCCGCAAATCCCACCACGTCATGAAGGATCGCTGGCTCGGTCTTCGTGCCGACGACTGCGTGACGCCGTCGGGTCACATCGTCGATCCCTATTACGTGCTCGAGACGCCGGACATCGCCCTCGTGCTGGGCATCGACGCGGCCGATCACGTCATCCTCGTACGCCAGTACCGTCACGCCTATGGCGGCCCGAGCCTGGAGCTTCCGGGCGGGGCCATCGACCCCGCCGACCCCGATATCCTCGCGGCCGCAGAGCGCGAGATGCGCGAGGAAACTGGCTACATCTTCGCGGATGCCGAGCACGTGGTCACCCTGAATGCGGATCCGGCCCGCTACGCCAACCGCATGCATCTCGTCCGCGCGCGCGTGACAGCGGCCGGGCCGGCGCAGCCGGATCCCGGCGAGGACATCGCCGTCGTGCGCGTACCGCGGGCCGAGGCCTTAAAGCTCGCCCAGTCGGGCGCCATCGTCGGAGCTGTGCACGCCGCCATGATCCTGATCGGCCTATCCGGCACCGGATGAGCGCCGTCACCGGATTGTGGATCGAGCGATCGAACCGCTGACAAGACCGGCGCGTTCCGCCAATACGATTAATTGTCGGTTAAAGAGCGGATCCAAGCGTGCCCGAGTACGACATCCAGATCGTCGCTCCGCGAGATCGGAAAGCCGCGGACGCGGAGCGCGAGACTCCGCCCAAGCGCAAGCTCGACTGGGATCGCGCCATGCGCGAGGCCGCGGAAGCGGAACTCTCGATCCAGTCGCACGACTGAGCGTGCCGGACGGCGAAGCGCGCCCCGGCGAGGGCCCACCCCTCCTGGGTCCCTTCCTACCCCGTCAGCGCGACCTCTCGCAGGAAGGCGAGCAGGTCGTCCGACCTGAAGTGGTGCACGGCGAGCCCCGCCGCACGGCCGGCGGCGAGATCCGTCTCCTGATCGCCGACCAGGAAGCTGCGCGCGCAGTCGATGTCCCAATGGGCCATCAGGTCGAGGATCATGCCGGGCTCGGGCTTTCGCCATCCGTGGACCGCCCTGTAGGCCTCGACCGTCCCGTCCGGATGATAGGGGCAGTAGCGGAGATCATCGATATGCGCGCCGGCCTCGCGCAGATCGTCCCGCATCCAGGCGGTCAGACGGGCGACGTCGGCCTCGGTGTAGAAGCCGCGGGCGACCCCCGCTTGGTTCGTGATGACGAACACGAAGTAGCCGGCATCATTCAGCGCGCGGACGGCATCGCGCGCGCCCGCCATCCACTGGAACCGGTCCACGGAACCGACATATCCGTGGTCGTGATTGAGAACGCCGTCCCGATCGAGAAAAGCGGCGGGCCTCTTCCGACGGGCCGGGATCTCTTCCTGGGCGCGGGCGTAGCTCTCGGGCACGCCGATATCGAGGAAGTAGCCGTCGTGGACCACGCCCACCACGCGGCCCTCGGCGACCAGCGCGGGCAGGACGTCCCGTTCCAGTGAGCAGGCCGGCGGCAGGCCGGTCAGCGCGTCGCGGCGCACCAAGTAGACGCCGGCGTTGACGAGACCGGGACCCGGCTCAGGCGGCCGCTCGAGGAAGGCTGTGATCCGGACGCCGTCGAGGAGCGCGACGCCGTAACGCGCGGCGTCCGGCACCCGACGGAGCGACAGGACCATCGCCGCATCGGGGTGACGCGCCGCCATAGCGGGCAAGGACAGTAGGTTCACGTCGAACCACGAGTCGCCGTTCAGCAGGAGAAAGGTCTCGTCGGCCTCGGGAAGGACGTGCACGACGGCGCCCCCGGTCCCGGCCTGCTCCGGCTCGACCGAGACCCGCAGCGTCATGCCGAAGCGTCGCGCGACCGGGTTGTCGGCGGCGTAGGCGCGGATCTTCTCGCTGTGGAACGAGGCCAGCAGCACGATCTCGGTGAAGCCGTGGCGGCCGAGCTCGAACAACAGCAAGTCCAGGAACGGCTCCCCAGCCACGGGGAGCAGCGGCTTGGGCATCGCCGAGGTCAGCGCGCCGAGGCGCGTGCCGAAGCCGCCGCACAGGATCATGGCTTGCCGGACGGGGCCTCCACCCTTCCACTCTGGCTCGGTCACAGGCCGTCCCTCACGCTGCCGTCCCGCGCGGGAACAGGCTTTCCTCGACGAGGCCGCAGACGATGTGCGCGGCGGTGATGTGGATCTGCTGGATCAGCGGTGTGGCGTCCGACGGCGCGTGCAGGCAGACATCCGCCCGCTCGGGCATCGCCCCGCCCGTCGCGCCCGTGAAGGCGACGACCCGCAAACCCAGGCCGCGGGCCGCGTCCATCGCCTTCAGCACGCTCGGCGACCGCCCCGACGTGGAGAGCGCGAGCAGGACATCGCCCGGCCGCCCGAGGGCCAGAACCTGCCGCTCGAACACGTGCTCGTAGCCGTAATCGTTGCCGATCGCGGTGATCACCGAGGTGTCGGTGGTCAGCGCCACGGCCGCGGCCGGCGCCCGGTCGTAGTTGAGCCGCGAGACGAACTCGCCCGCGATGTGCTGCGCGTCGGCGGCACTGCCGCCGTTGCCGATCGTCAAGAGCTTGCCGCCGCCGCGCAGGGACGCGGTCACGAGATCGGCGGTCTCGGCGAGGGTCGCGTGGAAGCGGGAATCGTCGAGGGCGGCCTGGAAGGTGTCACGGGTCCGCGTGAGAAAATCGACGATCGCGCTCATGATCACCTCGGTCCGTTCCCGCGTCGGCCGCCGTGTCGGGCGGACCGGCGGCGCGTTCGCTGCAGGCCGCCCATCCCGATCAGACGTTGGCGAACCGCGAGTTGCGGATCATCCGGAAGCCCTTGATCAGTTCCTTGATGCCCCGGTCGAGGTCGAAATCGGGGAACCAGCCGGTCGCCTCCAGCTTCTCGTTGGACACGATGTAGTCGCGCTTGTCCGGGTCCTCGCCGATCGGGGCCTCGACGTAGACGAAGTTCGGAACGTGCGCCTTGATGCGCTCGCAGAGCTCCAGCTTCGACAGGTTGGCGCTCGACAGGCCGAGATTGTACGCCTCGCCGCGCATCCGGTCGAAATTGTCCATCGCGTGGATGAAGCCTTTGGCGACGTCGCGGATGTGGATGTAGTTGCGCTTGAAGTGGCCCTCGAAGACCAGGAGCGCCCGGTCGGTCACGGCCCGGTGCGTGAAGTCGTTGACGAGGAGGTCGAGCCGCATGCGCGGCGCCATGCCGAACACCGTCGCGAGACGCAGGCTGACGCCGCGCCCGCTGTCGAGCACGGCCTTCTCGGCCTCCACCTTGGTGGTGCCGTAGAGCGAGATCGGCCGCAGGGGTGAGTCCTCGGTGCAGAACTTGCCGGCCTCGCCGACGCCGTAGCCCGAGTTGGTCGTCGGGTAGACGATCCTCTGGTCGCCGCCCGCGCGCTGCGCCAGCGCCACCACGGCGTCGCGGTTGAGCGTCGTAGCGCCGATCGCGTCCTCCTTGCACAGGGGCGCGCCGACCAGGGCGGCGAGGGGGATCAGCACGTCGTGCTTCGAGATCAGCTCGTCCAGGATGCGCGTGTCGCGCGCGTCACCCTTGATCGGCTCGAACGTGTCGTACTGGCAGGCCGAGAACAGGTCCGGGGCGCCGGACTTGAACGTGTCGAGCACCGTCACGTGATGCCCGCGCTCCAGAAGCATCGGCACCAGGATCGTCCCGATGTAGCCCGCGCCGCCGGTGATCAGAATTCGCATCGTTGCCTCTCGTCGCGATGGGTCCGCGGCCCGGCTGCAGCCGGGCTGGGGCCTGTGAGGACGCCGCTCAGCGCGTCTGGCGATAGATCAGGGTGGACCCGTCGACGTCGATGCCGATCGGAACGACGGACAGCGGCGCGACCCGCTCGATCAGGGCCGGAAGCCGATCGGGATCGATCAGAGCGAGGAAGAAGCCGCCCCCGCCCGCGCCGCACAGCTTCGCCCCGTAAGCCCCCGACGCGGTGATCGCTTCGAACAGATCGTCGAGCACCGCGTTCGAGACCTCACGCGACAGGGTCCGCTTGATGCGCCACGAGGCGGAGAGCATCTCGCCGAGCTGCGCGAGCCAGCCGCTCGTCCCCGCTTCGAGCAGAGAGACGCATTCCTCGACGAGGCGGTAGAGTTCGGACAATTCCTTGTCGATCGCGCGCGCGCGCGTCACGGCGATCTGCGCGGCGACCGTCGTCGTCGCGCGCCGCGCGATGCCCGTATGGACCAGCACCATCGACGCGTTGAGTTGCTGAATGGCGGCAGAACTCATCTGAACGGGCGAGATCCGTATGGCGGAGCCGCTAAAATCGAACCGGTTGATCCCGCCGAAGGCGGCGTGGAGCTGGTCCTGCACGCCGACGTTCTCGCGCAGGATCTCGCGCTCAACGTGTATCGCCTTCTTCGCGAGTTCGATCTTCGTCGGTTTCTGATTTTGAATCGCGTATATCGTTCTCAGAAATCCCACGGTGAACGCTGAGGACGAGCCAAGACCGCTACCTGCCGCGGGCAAATCGGAGATGATGCTCATATCGAGCCGTCGGTTGACGTCGAAATATTTGAGCACCTCCCGCACCACCGGATGCTCGATCTCGTCGATGTGCCCGCAGTGCTCGACGCGGGAATAGCTCAATCTATAATTATAATCCTGACACCCTATCAAATCCAGCGCGGCTATGATGATGTACTTATCAATAGCGGCGCCGACAACCGCTCCAGGCGCCCGCTCAAAATATTCCGGGTAATCTGTGCCGCCGCCGAACAAGCTTATTCGAAGCGGCGTCCGAGTCACGGTCAGCATGAAGGTATTCCGCCGCTCCTATCCGCCCAGGCAGATCTCAGACGCACAGCCCCCACGCGACAGGCGACAGCGCTCGATCTATCGACCCATATCTCGACTCTATCAACACATTCTTGTGCGCGGGAGACATATTTTAGCGCTCTATCGAATACGGCCTCGCGACGCCTCATATTGTCAAAGATGATTCAATCACATGTATTGACCTACACATAACGAACATAGGCGACTCTGGATTAATTCAGCGACGCACGGAATTCCTCTGAACTGATGACGGTCCCCAGAAGTTGCCTTCGGGAGATCTTTCCCGCATTCAGCTGGGCAGACCAATGCCGCAGCGCATCGTCCTCCGCGTCCCGTCCCAGAACGATACGGTACAGATCCATCACGAACGGCATGGTGTGCTTCCCCGACTGCTGCTGATCGAAGGCACCGGATTGGATGTACTCGACAAGCAACAGCGAACGGCTTCGCCCGCGCGGCGAGCTTGTGATCACGTCGCAGATCGCGCGGCTCAATTGAGGGGGCCACTCGTCGAGGTTCTGGCGCAGAAAGGAGGCCACGTTCCCAATCGCCTCAATCTCATCGACCGCCACGAGGTGCCCCAGTCGCCGCGTTTCGGCGACACGCTCCGACAAGGCAATCGTCAAACTGACCACGTTCGAGAGATCGAGACCCTGCGAATGCATCCTGACCACAGCCGAAACTTGGAGGTGAGCTCGTAGGACTCAATGCTGGAATCATGGTTAAGAGAGGGTAAACGGTATTGCGCATAGGCGGGTGCGGCGCCTCCGTGAAGGATCCCGTGCGCGAGCCCGGCTCCCGTCACGGGACGTTGTGATGCACGGCGTTTCGCGGCATCAGTGATCGATTCCAACTCAATCGACACTGACGGAACCGCCGTGAGCAGCCTGAGATTCGGTACGAGTGGCTTGAGGGGTCTGGTGACGGACCTCGTCGGAGGGCCGGCCTACGCCTATGCCAGCGCGTTCTTCCGCTCCATGTCGGGCGAAGCCCCCCGGGCAGTCGTGATCGGGCGGGACCTGCGCGACAGTAGCCCGAGCATCGCCGCGACGGTGGCGGATGCCGCTGCGGCAACGGGCTTCACGGCGATCGAATGCGGCGCCCTCCCGACACCGGCCCTCGCCCTCGAGGCGATGCGGCGCGGCGCCTGGGCAGTCATGATCACGGGAAGCCACATCCCGGAGGATCGCAACGGACTCAAATTCTACCGGCCCGACGGAGAGATCACGAAGGCGGACGAGGCGGCAATCTTGGCCGCTCTGGACCGCGGCGCACACGCCGGCGTGTCGGCGGAACGGACCTCTGCCACACCCGAACCCCGCGCCCTGGCCCGCTACCAGCACCGCTATATCGACGCATTCCCGTCCGAGATGCTGGCTGGCCTACGCATCGCGGTCTACCAGCAGAGTTCCGTCGCCCGCGATCTCCTGGCCGATCTGCTCACCGGCTTCGGCGCACAGGTCACGACGATTGGCCGGTCCGAGACTTTCGTGCCCATCGACACCGAGGCACATCGGCCCGAGGATATCGCGTTCATTCGTGACGCGATGGCCTCGGGCGATTTCGACGCGCTCGTGACCACCGATGGCGACGCCGACCGGCCTCTCATCGCCGATGAGGCGGGCCGGATCGTGCGAGGCGATGTGCTCGGCCTGATTACGGCACGCTTCCTCGGGGCCGACGCGGTCGTGGTGCCCGTGACGGCCGGTTCGGCGCTGGAGCGTTCCGGCGGCTTCAAGCAGGTCCTGCGCACGAGAGTGGGCTCGCCCTACGTCATCGCCGGCATGGAACAGGTGCGGCGCTCCGGTGCGGCCATCGTGGCGGGCTTCGAGGCGAATGGCGGCTTCCTGCTCGGCTCGGACATCACACGCGACGGCAGGACCCTCCCGGCCCTGCCGACGCGCGATGCCATGCTGCCGATCCTGGCGACACTGGCCGCGACGCGCGCGGCCGGCACCTCGCTGGCCGACCTCGTGACCTCCCTCGATGCGGGGGAGATGGCGAGCGACCGGCTCCCCAACACGCCGTCCGAACGGAGCAGCGCCTTCCTGGGCCGCTTGCGCGAGGAGGCCTTCCGGGTGTCGTTCCTCCGACCGATCGGAGCGCCGGGATCCATCGACGAGCAGGATGGAATTCGGATCGAGCTGGACGGCGGGCGGACGATCCACTTCCGGGCTTCCGGCAACGCGCCGGAGTTGCGCTGCTACGCTGAGGCCAAGTCGGTGACCGAGGCTCAGGATCTCGTGCGATGGGGCCTCGCGGCAGCCGCCACCGCCATGGCCGAAGCGAGCTAGAGAACAGGGATTGCCGTGCCATCTCGATAACCGATCCACCTCGGTGGCTGTGATCACGTAAGGCCGCTGTCGCTTGACGCCGACGTGTCACCAACCGCGTTCCGAACCCGTCCCCTCCCGGGCCTGTTGAGCTACCGAATGCCGAAGAATCTCGCTCACGACATTGACACGAAGTTCATTCGCCAGATCCAGCAGCAACAGATCGAACTGTCGCTGCTGCGGGCCGAACGCGACAGCGCCGTGCGCGACCGCGATCTGGCCCAGGCGCGGTCCGAAGGCCATACGAAGCTAATCGACGCCTTGTTGGAGAGCCTTCGTCCCTACGGGTTCAGCCGTAAAGGGTTCCTGTCCGCTATTCGTAGGGCGGCCCAGACCATCCCCGATCACGGCGTTGATTCGGTTCAGCACACGGTCCTGTTCGACGGCTCAAATCGGATCCTACAGACGCGGTACGGCGCCTCGATCCACCCGTTCAAGACCCGGCCCCATCGATCCCAAGTAACAGGTTGAGCAGAGAGCCATGGATGTCGAGCTCCTGACGGTGTTCAATGCACTGGTCAATCTCAGGGACAATCTGGAATCGCCGCCGCATATCGTGAGCTCGGAGCTCGATTTCCTGTCATTTGCGGCGAAGAGAGCGCCCCTTTCCAACGCGCAGCTTCTACAGGATCTTTGGGCGCTGTACGAATTGAATGAGAAGCGGAACGGATATTTCGTCGAATTTGGTGCCTGCGATGGTATAAGCCTGAGCAACACGCTTCTTCTCGAGAAGGCCTATGGCTGGCAGGGCGCTCTCGCCGAGCCTGCCCGCGCTTGGCATGCGGCATTGTATGATAATCGCAACTGCTACATCACTGACAAGTGCGTTCACAAGACCAATGGCGTCGAAGTCTTGTTCAATGAGGTTGATATCGGCGAGCTGTCCGGGATGGATGAATTTGCAGCAGGCGATTTTCATTCCCAATTTCGCCAAGATAGGCGACAATACCCAGTCCAGACAATCTCGCTGGACCGTTTTCTATCGGAGGCGCGGGCGCCGAAGCAGATCGACTACATGAGCATCGATGTGGAGGGCGGCGAGTTCGACGTCCTGGAGAGCTTCGATTTTACAAGCTACGACATCGCGCTAATAAGCGTCGAACACAATTTTTCCGACAGCCGCGACAAGATATATGGCCTTCTGACCGGACTCGGCTATCGCCGCCGATTCCAGCAACTCTCTCTGTTCGATGATTGGTACGTCCGACCTGATCTGGTCGCAGCATCGACCTAACGGAGCCGGCATGTCAGCACAGACCGCGATCGAGATCCTGGACTCGATGTTCGACCTTTTCAAGCAGATGGGCAGCGGGATCGCACTCGACTTGCAGTGGCTAGAGATCGCCCAGCGCCTTCACCGTGTACGCGCCGAAGCGACATGGTCGGGCGATTTGGATTTTGTCGCCACCAAGCTGAAGGCTCAAGCTGCCTATTATGCGGCGGCCTACAGGCAGCCCGACGGGTCCGAGCATATGCGGCGACTCAACGCCGAGAGGCTCGAGGAGGTTGTCAAATGCTACTCGATCCTACGCGCACATCTTGAGCAACAAATTCCCTTAGCTCAGCATGCCTGAAACGTACGATTTAAATCGTAAATTGAGGTTGGTCGTAAGTCGATCAAAGCCGGCGAAATTAGGATGAGAAAATACGTTTGGCGCAAGCCAGCATAATGTGATAGATGCGCGCCAAATTTAACGGCGGCCTATCAATGTCAAATATTTGGGCACAGGCGATTTCAGCAAATTGATCGTTTAGTATAAGCATTCCAATTTTTCCACGCTAGCTATCAAAATCTCATGATTATCCTTGGTGCATAGGCAGAACCCAGCCAACCTTACATCGACCCTGAAATTGAAATCAGCTCCGTGGCTGGGAACGCTGCCTGCCTCGCGGACTATCCGGCGGAGTAGGCAGGCCTGCGCATGAGCTCGCGGTAGAGCAGTTGAAAAATTAGCCCTCTCCGTCACCAAAAACGGCGCCGCGAGGTTGAAGACCGACGCGGAGCGATCTTTGGTCGATGGTCCGACCAGAACTGTGTACATCACCTGCGCAAATCTCAGCACGCGCGAGGACGATGCAATCGAACCCGAATAGTGCAGCGTCGCTAACCGACCACAGTGCATCTTCCAAAGCACAGTCCATGGCTCATCCGAGCGATTGCTTGAGCTTCGGCCTAAACCCGAGGCTGCAAGCGTTGCATTCTATCACAGCCAGGACGATCTGGCCGAGACCATCCGGGTTTTCTCCCGCCGCTACAGCCGCATAACTGGCGTGGTCCGCCCCTTTATCGAAGCGCATTACACATGGATTCTGAAATCAAACTCAGAAGTGGCTCGGGGAAGGATGCCTAGCGTGGTCGCCATTTGTGGCCTCTCCTGATCGAGCCGCCTCAGCTTGGATGTATCCAAGGACCGTCATTAGTCCAGCGGGCAGGCCCGGAGTGATTGCCTCCCACAACGCGGATCTTTCGGCGGCATCAAGGTTCATGTCGGGAATGAGAAGAAGCTCACCGCTCTCTGCACAATGCTCAACGGCGACGATCCTACCATCGGTCAGCGCATCGATCCCGATCGCGATAGCGTTGAGGGCGTCATCAACCTTAGCTCGGGCCTCCGCCATGATCCCTTCTCTTTCGGCTGCCATCCCAGCAACGAACCGAGTGATCTTCTCCTCCGCGATTTCCAGCCGTCTCTCGCGGGCATCCAGAACTGCCCGCTCTTCGGCGAGATCCTGCGCCGCTATGGCCTTGGCCTCGTCGCGAGCCGCATCTACCAGCCGGCCGTAACGCTCTGGATCGAGGTGCCTGGCGGGCTGATCGACCTTGCGCGTGCCGCGACAAAGCATGCGATCTAGAGTCTTGGCGGCGTGAGCTGCCCAAGAGGTCTGAAGCGCGCCGAACGCGGTTGGGTCGTTAGGATGTAAAACACGGTGCGCCTCGAGTGCGGCCGTCACCGACACGATGGTGACATCATCTTTGAACCGATTCAGCTTTGCAGCGCGGGTCGGCGCGGCCACGATGTCCACGACCCCGCCGCCCTTCTCATCGAGGTCCTGCCGCCAGGCCACGACGCAGGGTCTCCCCCCTCCAAGTGCTCGCTGGACCCATTCCACAGCTTGATGCGCCAACTGAACGTTCCGCGTATTTTGGGGATCGTGCAATTCGCCGACTTCAGTGATCCAGCCGGGGCTGACGCTCACAAGGATGTGGAGGCCGATCGGCGCGCGTCCGTATAGTCGGGCTCCGTTCGCTTTGAGGAAGCCTTCGAGCGCCGTTGAGAGATCCAGCGGATTCTCCGCATAGTCCGATCCCGAGCGGTTGAGCGGCGTTCGCGCCGGGTCCACACGCTGCTTGCTGCTGGGATCAAACCGCAGACCGTGCGACGCGATGCGGGCTAGCTCGCTGCGGTTTCTGATACGTTCGACACGGACACACGTGAAATGTGTCATGGTTCGCGCCCCCTGGCCTGTTCGTTTCTCTAGCTTGGCCAGGTGCGACGAAAATCGCGATGGTCCTGATGAGTCGTAACCTCGAGGGTGGGCGTCGGACCTCGTTCATGAGCACCTCATGCTTGGAGGGATCGCTCCTGGGCAACATCTCCTGTCCGATGCGAAGCGGAAAAATTTTATCCGAATCCCGAGCAGGTTCAGGGATAGGTCCAGGACCCACTAGGGGACCTAGTTGAGCGCCATGTCCGAGGTTACGCCGATCTAAATTTTTCGCTTCCGATTTTCATCGCCGTCAGCGCCTATCCTCCCGGCATACCGCGAGGTCCCAACTATGGCTGCCGGAACCTTCAATTTGAAGCGCTTCTTCGTTGCGAAGGCAGCGGCGTTGCAGGAGGCGTCCCGCATTCTGAGTCCACGCGGAGAGGGCGCCCAAGCTTCGATCCCCATTCTTGGCGACACCATTGGATATGCCGCTGATCTCGACGCGCGGGTTCATGAGGCTCGGACCGTGACCACGAATGGCGTCGTCAAGCGATTGCCGGCCCACATGAAGGTCGCAACTGTCGATATCGGCCCGGCGCTCGACGCCAGCACGGGAGGCGAACTATCGCCATCCACGATTCGCGCCTCGATCCTGGCACAACACGGGGAAGCCGCCCGTGCGGCGATCCTCCACCGTGATGGGCCAGAACCTATCGTCGTAGTCATGCTGGAACCTGAGGATCAACAGTTCCGTGCACGCCGAGCATTCGATCCCTTGTGGCGTGAGACTTCCGTAAAGGTCGGTGTTTCCGGCAGCGCAGTTTCGCAGGCTGGCGACGTCGGGGATAAAGTGTCTCAAGGGATGATCCGAGGCGACTCAAGCGAATCTGAAGAAAACATCTCGATATCAGTTATAATCGTTAATGATGACAAAAATTCAACAGGAATATATAAAAACTACAGTCTCGATAACTGCGCAAGAAAATCGCAACCTATTCAGTACGGCGGAATGCACGATCATTGCACAGTCATGGCTCATGCAGTTGACAGAATAGAACCGGAGAGCGATGTACCCTCTCCGGCAATCGATCATGTTAATCTACTGTCGCACAGCGAGAGTTTCGCGCGCATTGACAACAGCCTCGACCAAGCGAATCAGTCGCCTGACCGAGCCGCCTCGCCAGGATCGTCGAAGCAACGCGATCTCCTCGCCGTCGAGCGGCGCAATGAAGGCGGGAGCGAGCTCGTGATCGGCCGCGATTCCTGCCAGGATCGGTTCAAGCAGAGCATCGAGATCTGCGTGGCTCGGGGCCGGCATTTCCAACACGCGCAGGCGATCAAGCAGAGGGGCGGGCAAGTTGCCAATCTCATTACCAGTGGCCAGCCACGAGACACGGCTGATATCAGTCTCCGTCTGGAAACAAGGGTCTTGGTAGGTTCGGGCGGTCTCCGGTTCGAGCATCGAAAGCAGGGCATCCCAGAGCCTACCGTGATCCGAACGGGTCGCGGATTTCTCCAATTCATCGATCTGCATCAGGGGGTTGGCACTACCGGTCCGAGCTACCGCCATGATCGGATGCGCCGGTTCCGATGTCGCCCAACGGCGGTCGAGGCCACCCAGCGATGCGCCGGCGTCGCGTGTCGCATCGACTCGCCACAACCCCAGGCCGAGATGGAAGGCAATCCTGGCGATGAGGCGGGTCTTGCCGGCTCCCGGCGGGCCGATCAGCAGGGTTGGCCGGAACGTAGTGTACTCACGTCCGATCAGGTCGGCCAGAAGCCTGTCGATCGTAACCTGAGCGTAAGGAAATTCGAAGACGAGCCGCGTGCGCACGGCTGCGAGATCCGGCACGGCGACCAGCGGGAGCGCCTTGCCGATGACGTGCTCGTAGCCGCGGGCGATGGAGCGGCCGCGGTCGCTCCCGGTTTCCTGAATTGCCGGAACGACGAGGACGTGGCCTTTGGGCACCTCCGCGGGTGGGGCATCGGCGTCCGGCAGATGTGGCGTGGTGTCGACGGCCGCCGCCTTCTCGCGCCGGAGCGCCTCGCTTTTTTTGACGAGTTGAGCCTCGATCTTCTTCCATCTGCGCCGCTCCCGCGTCGCCGCCCTGTCTGCGACGGGTCGTGTCAAGACCTCCCCAACGGGCACGAGCGCATGGACAAGTGCCACGTCGCTGGCGAAGGCATCATCGGCGCCACAGGCCAAGGCGGCAGCAGCGGCGATGGCGCTGCTCGTCTTCTCGGAGAACGTCAGAAGCGCGTCCGTGAGCGCGTCGTGCCAAGCTGCCTGCAGCGCGACAGCGAGATCGGTCGCCCCGATGATGTCCGAATCGGCACCCTGTTCGGCGACGCGTCCGATAGTGAGGCGCGTCTGCGCCTCGGCCAGCGCTGCAAACCCTTTCCGGAGGTCGAGAACCGCTTCGCGTTCCAGCCACAGGGGCTGGGCCAAGCGCGCTGCAGCTCTGCGATCATCGCCGGCGCAGGACAACAGCGTCGCGACATCGGCCAACGCCCGCGCCACCGGCTGATCGTGCTCCACGGCCCACACGTCGAGGAACCGGATCAGAGCGGATCGTCGGGCTATCCATCGACGGTCACGCCACAAGCCGCCTTCCGAAGTGGCCGCCCCGATCCAGGCGGAGACCAGCGCCTCGGCATCGGGGGCGAGGGTGGTGATCTCGAGGGCGAGCTCGGAGCAAGCAGAAGCCACACGCAGATCCTGAGTGAGGCAGGCGCGCAGGCGGCGCGGAAGCATCGGTTCGAGCAGGCGACGTGCCGCCTCGGAGTCGATCTGCAGGGCAGGCGGGGTCGAAGAGAATGCCATCGGCTTCCTCCCCTTCAGTGGGCGACGCCGGCGCGGTCGGAACCGCGGCGCGGAACGGAGCACCAAGCATGGGCGAGGCAGAGCACCTCGAGATCAGCCCGGCGTCGAGCGCGCCGCCCGAGTACGTGCACGAGCAGATCGATGCAGGAGGCGTCACCTCGTACGGCGCAGAGGCAGATCGCCGACATCGCCGGATCGAGGCGCCCAGGAAAGGCGATGGCCTCGGCGAGGACGTTGAGGGCGATATGGATCGCAGCCGCCGGATCGCCCCGGCAAGCAGCGGACCAGTCGGGGGACGGCAGGGGCTGCGTGGCATTCAGGGCAGCGGACAGGCGGCACTGCGCCGCCATATCGAGCGCCTCAGGGGCGAGGACGCGCCACCAGGACAGCGGCAGCGAGAGTTTGGCCGCGTCAGTTGTGCCGGAGAGATGGGCATCGGGGTCACGAGCGAGTGTCATTGAGACAGACCTGGAGAGCGCGACGGCGCGCAGGCGCACGGTGCGGGATTGATGGAGAGCGAGATGGACGCATCAGGTCGCGGCCGCGACCTGATGCCAGCGTGGTGCGGTCAGGGTGCGAGCGGCCCGGGCGGGTGCAGGTGTTTGACGTTCTCAGGACCGGCGAGGCTCGCCAACGCCATCGTCAGAAGGTCCGGCACAGCCGCGCGCAATCGGGCTTGAAGCGCCGCCGTGACAGTCTCGAGCGCGGCCAAGACCGGGGTCGCGAACAGCTGATCTATGGCCGGTCCGCTCACCGTAAGGTCATCGCCGTACCCGGCCCGTCCATAGACGTCGATCAGCACCGCGCGGATTTGCGCGACCTCATAGCCGAGTGAAGCTAGAAACGAGCGGCCCTGGACCTGCGCGCACCGCAGCACCCATTCGACTTGGTGTATTTTCCTAGCCTCATTTTTTCCGGAGCCTCTCTTGACCTCGGCGATGATGGCTCGACTCTCTTTCCGGTCGACCACGATTAGGTCGAGGAATACCGACTGCGCGACGGCGCCCGCGAGTTCGATCGAGGTCTGATTGAGCTGGGCGACGCTGCTGGCGCGGACGAGTTCCTGGGTCGGAACGGTGATCGGCATCGCGACGTTGCGCAGCACGAGGTAGCGCCCGCTTCGCTCCAGGACGTCCGTAATCGTCGCCTCGATGAGGGACCCGTGCCTCTTGACCATGGAGGCCAGCACGGATCCGAGCTGCGACAAGCCTGGTCCGAGCAGGGGATCGGGCACGAAGGTCGCCCGGAACGCGCCGTCGAGCGCGGCCTGGGCCGCGGCCATCAGTTCGGGTGCGCAGATCTGCGGGATCGCGGGCTGGACGTGGCCGCAGCCGAGGGCCGCGGCGCTCCCGAGCGGGACGGTGATTCGGCTGGTCGGCGCGGATCCAGGCTGCCCACGTGCAGATAGCCGCTGTCGGCCGCCGCGCTGGGCGGCGGGGTGGGGGACGACGATGGTCATGGATGGTTTACCGTCCAGGCGACGCCAACCCGCGCGCCCTTCACCGAATGGCGGGGCGGCGAACGGGCTCGTTTTTCGCAGCCTCAGGCCTGCGGTGACGAGGGCGTCAGGATTGCGGGATAGCGAGGGGATGCTGAGGCACGGCGTATCGCGTGCCAGCGCGCCTTCAGGCGATCAGGCCGGTTTTCGGGACGGGGAGTGGGACTGCCCGGATTTCATGCATCGGGCCAGTTTCGTCGGCGCGATAACGCCGGTAGGGAAGGTCTCAGCCATGGTCGGTATCCTTGTCCGATACGGATTGTGGTCAGGCCGGCGCTCGGTGCTGCTAACACCGGTGCCGGCCGCTCCCTGCTAAAGAGCGGCGCGGCGTGTGCGGGTGGTCTGCCAGGGACAAACTTGGCGTGGATCGGCGCCTTTGAGAAGGCCGCAGATGCGGCAATATGGTCTTGAGGAAGTCCTTCCTGTCGCGATCGTTAACGGAAGCCTGGCGACCTTTTCCTTGTTGCGGGTGAGCGCTTCACATCGCATGATCGCCTGACGGCCGGGTGGCCGGTTGTGGCCAGCAGATTCTTGCACACTGCACTGATCTTACCGATCCACACAGATCAACGTGGCGACATTTGCCTGTGTGATCACATCAGAGACACAGCGGATGCCATGCTGGATCGCCGCGGGATGATCGTGAGCGGGTATGTGGCGAACCTCTAAGTACAACCGCATTGAAGAAATGCACGTGTTCCGGTCAGGGCAGAGCGGCTATGTGCCCATCGGCCTCTTGGTCTTCGAAGGTGGTTCCTCACGGCGGCTCGGTCGTTTTGCCTATAGCTCCGACTATCTAACTTCAGAAGGACGCAAGCCGATTGACCCCATTGGCCTGCCGCTAAAAAATAAGTGGCGGCCTGCGACCGTGGGAGAGGTCCATCTCGCCTTTCACGATGCAGGCCCTGACGGTTGGGGCAAGGGAATCCTGACCCACGCATATCCGGAACTGGAACTCGGCATGCCGGAGTTTCTGGCTTTGGGCGGCTCGTCGCGTACGGGCGATCTGGCCTTCGGCTCAACGCCGGAGGCTCCTGAAAGGTGGACACCCAGAACGGACGCGGCGCCTGGGTTAGCTCAAAGCGAGGGCGTTCTCGAAGAAATGCTCATCGCAGCAGAAAACTATGAAGGAGGCGAAGCGTCAGCGGATCAACTCGCTAAGCTACTCATGCATAGCTCAGACATTGGAGGAGCTCGACCGAAGGCCCGCATCCGGATTTCAGACAAGGAATGGATCGCAAAATTCTCCACATGGGACGATAGGTTCGACAATCCCAGGGCTGAAGCGGTTTGTCTGGATTTTGCTGAGGCCGCAGGACTTCGAGTCCCAGAGCGCGAACTGCATGTCGTCAACGGTCGGTCGGTTCTCTTGATATCGCGGTTCGACCGGTCCTCGGATGGGGCTCGGTTGTCTTACCTCAGCGCCGGCACTCTGCTGAGTGAACCCGCCTATGGATATGCTACAAGCAAAACCTACCTGGACATCGCATCTGCCGCGCGCCAGATCGGTGCTCAGGATCCGGAACGTGAGATGTTCCGCAGGCTCCTGGTTAACGCCTATCTGCGGAACACCGATGATCATTTACGCAACCACGCCTTAATCAACGATGGGACCGGCTGGCGACTCTCACCGGTATTCGATGTTGTACCGCATCCCTCGGGCACCAAACATGTCTGCGCCCCAGCTCCCGGTATGAGTCGAGAGTGCAACCCGAGCATCGCATTCGCGAGCTATCCCAAATTTGGCCTCTCCGCTGCCGAAGCCACATCGATTCTCGTTGAAATTCATGAAGCAACCTCACGCATCCCGGATTTTTTAGACGCCCGAGGGGTATCTCGACGGGACCAGGAAATGCTCTTGGCATGCTTCGGCTTGCTGCCCAGACCCATCACGTCCTAGCGAAACTCCGGTTGCGAATCAGTGCCGCCTCCTTGAAATTGATCTCATTCGACGGAACGCTTTCAACCTAGAGAGGAAAAAATTGCGTCAAATAAACATACCGCAAACATTAGAGTCCGATTCGCATCTCTACCAAAAATTTAATTTCGACAATAAGGTCAGTTCAAATCACGCCCGAATCTGCCCAGGTAGTGACATGTCGTATTTTCGATTCATATTTCTAACATTAGAATTTATCCCGCGATTAGAAATCTCACCCGATTGGACCGATAAATAACCAATTTGACAAAGCCTCAAGCAAACGTGCAAATTTCCTAAATTAAATCATTGGCTTACAACAGGACAATATCTGATTACTGCGTGACTCTTGATCTCAGTCGAACCGCGAATAATAGACTATGCACGGAGTTAAATTTGCCGGTAGCGCCGGCGTCCGCAATCCTTCAAATCAGGCGGCCCGCGTGCCGGCCACGTCCCGCCCGTGCGCCTGATCCATGATCTCGCCGATCCGCTCGCCCACGGCGACGGCGATCTCCACCGAGGCCGCCCCTTCCGAACCCTGCCGGCAGATCCGGGTCAGGACGTCGGTCACGCGCTGCTCCATGACGCCGAGGATCGCCGCGGCCGCCTGGGGCTGGGCGCCGCGCAGGACCGCCGCGAGGTCGCAATAGGCGTCGTGAAGAAGCTGGAGCGTCAGCCGCTCGACAGCCTGTTCATCCTCCGCCGACAAGGCCCGCATCACGCCCCTCTCCAACGTCCCGCGCTCGACGCCAGAGCCAGCCTTGACCCGATGCGTTAACAAGGCGTGAAGATCGCCGGCAGCCGGCAGGGATCGGCTAACCCATCCGCGAGTCGCGAAGATGCCCCCTCGCTCGCGAGGGGAATGGAACTTGGCGGGGACCCAGTGGGTCAACGCGGCAGGATCCCTCAGCGCGAGAGCTTTTCCATGCGCCGCCTCATCGCCACGCTCACCGCCGCGAGCCTCGGTCTCGCCGCGACCGCCGCGACACCCGCCCTGGCCCAGGTGCAGCAGAACAACCCCAACGCCGCCAACCGATCCATGGAGACGGGCGGCCAGATGCGCGCCCTGCGCCAGGAGCAGACGAGCCAGAGCAACACGCTGCGGATGGACATCCAGCGGAACCAGGCGGCGACGCCCGCCCCGAATACCGGACCGAACACCGTCGGCCCGACCGGGGGCACCGGCGTCATCGGCCGCTGAGCGGGCAGGCCGCGCCGGCCTACACGTCCGGCAGGGGTCGCCCCTTCACCACCACCCGCGGCCAGCGCTCCAGGCCGATCGGCATCAGCACGGCGATCTGCGGCGGCACCGCGGTGCCGCCGAGCAGGCTCTCGAGGGAGATCCGGCAGGCCTCCTCGAGCTCGCCGCGCGTGCGCGCGCCGGAGGTCTTGATGTCGGCGATCAGGAGCGCCGCGATCTCGTGGGCAAAGGCGTCGCCGTCCAACATGCCGGACTCCCGCTCCGTGTCGGGCCAGCATAGGCCCCCGCGGATCGTCCGGGCATCAGCACAGAATTGCGTATCCACATACCGATTGCGGATACGTTGTCGCGCTCCGATCGCGGTCACGGGTCGGCCACCGCGCGTCGGCGCGCCCCGGAGCCGCCGGGCCGTCGCCCGGCGGGGGGCGTGGGCCGGGCGAAGGGCAGGCGCAGGCCGGCGACCGCGGGGTAGATTGCCGGCAACACCACCAGGGTGAGCAGGGTCGCCGAGATCAGGCCGCCGATCACCACGGTGGCGAGCGGCCGCTGCACCTCGGCGCCCGCGCTGGTGGACAGCGCCATCGGCAGGAAGCCCAGGGCCGCCACCAGGGCCGTCATCATCACCGGGCGCAGCCGCATCTCGGCCGCCCGCGTCGCCGCCTCCCGGGGTCCGAGGCCGGACGCCTCCAGGTCCCGGATGTAGCTCGTCAGCACGACGCCGTTCAGGATCGCGATGCCGAAGGTCGCGATGAAGCCGATCGCCGCCGAGATGGAGAACGGCATGTCGCGGAGCGTCAGGGCCAGGATGCCGCCGGTGGCCGCCACCGGCACGTTGAGGAAGATCAGCCCGGCGAGGCGGATGTCGCCAAACATCACCACCAGCAGGACCAGGATCGCCGCGAGCGCGGCGGGCACCACCACGGTCAGCCGGGCGGTCGCCTCCTGGAGGTTCTGGAACTGCCCGCTCCAGACCAGCGAGTAGCGCGGCGGCAGCTTGACCTGCTGGTCGACGGCGGCCTTGGCCGCGTCGACGAAGCTCTGGACGTCCCGGCCGCGGACATTCGCCTGCACGGAGATCCGCCGCTGCAGGCGCTCGCGGCTGATCTGCGCCGGGCCGGAGGCCACGTCCACGCTGGCGACCATCGACAGCGGCACCATCATGCGGCTGCCCGATTCCCGGCCCGGATCGCCGGTGCCGGACCGGCCGACCGGCAGGGCGCGGATCCGCTCGAGGTCGCTGCGGTCGGCCGGGTCGAGCCGCACCACGATCTCGGTGATCGAGTTGTCGTCGCCGTAGACGACGCCGCTGGTCCGCCCGCCGATACTCTCGACCATGTCGAGCACGTCCGAGACGTTGATGCCGTAGCGGGCCGCCTTGGCGCGGTCGACCTGGATCGTGAGCGCCGGCATGCCGGCCTGCGCCTCGGCCTTCACGTCCGCCGCCCCGTCGACCCCGGAGACCGTGCGCACGATGGCGTCGGCCGTGTCCTTGAGGGTCTTCAGGTCGTCGCCGTAGAGGCTGATCGCCACGTCGCCGCGCACGCCCTCCAGCAGGTCGTCCATGCGCATCTGGATCGGCTGGGAGAAGCTGTAGGCCACTCCCGGCACCTCCTCCTTGAGGCGCCTGTCGAACGCCGCCACGAGGCCCTCCTGCGTCTCGGCGGTCTTCCACGTGGCCGGATCGGTGAGAGTGATGAAGCTGTCGGTCGATTCGACGCCCATCGGGTCGGTCGGGATCTCGGCGCTGCCGGTGAGCGAGACGACGCGCTTCACCTCCGGAAACGATTTCAGCACCCGCTCGATGCGGGTCACCGTGGCGAGCGAGGCCGAGAGATCGATGCCCGGCAACTTCTCGGAGGTGACGACGATCGAGCCCTCCGAGAGCTTCGGCAGGAACTCGCCGCCGAGCCGGGTCGCCAGCACGCAGGAGCCCGCGAAGAGGGCGAGCGTCGCCAGCACCGTCACGGAGGCGTGCCGCTCGGCGGCCTTCAGCATCGGCGTGTAGGCGGCCCGCACCCAGCGGACGAGGCGCGTCTCGCGCTCGCCGACACCCCGGCCCGAGAGGAAGATCGCGGCGAGCGCCGGCATCAGCGTCATGGTGACGATGAGCGAGCCCGACAGGGCCAGGATCACGGTCAGCGCCATCGGCACGAACATCTTGCCGGCCACGCCCTCCAGCGCGAGGATCGGCACGTAGACCAGGATGATGATCGCCACCGCGAACATCACGGGCTTGGCCACCTCGGCGGCGGCGTCGCGGATCAGGTCCGCGGGCGGGCGGTCCGGGCGCTCGCCGCGGGCGCGCAGGACGTTCTCGACCATCACCACCGCGCCGTCGACGATCAGGCCGAAATCGATGGCGCCGAGGCTCATCAGGTTGCCCGACAGGCCGAGCAGCCGCATGCCGGCGAAGGCCATCAGCATCGCGAGCGGGATCGCGGCCGCCACGATCAGCCCGGCGCGGAGGTTGCCCAGCAGCAGCAGCAGGACGACGATGACGAGCACCGCGCCCTCGAGGAGGTTGTGCTCGACGGTGCGGATCGTGCGGTCCACGAGCGCGCTGCGGTCGTAGTAGGGCACGATCTCCATGCCCGGCGGCAATTGTGGGCGCAGGTCGTCGATCGTCTTCTTGACCTGCCCGACCACCGCGCTGGCATTCTCCCCGAGCTGCATCAGCGCGATGCCCACGACCGTCTCGCCCTGCGCGTCGTGCGTCACGGCCCCGAGCCGGACCTTCGGCGCCTCCACCACCTGTCCCAGCGTCCCGAGCGTCACCGGCACGCCGCCCGGGCCGGTGGCGACCACGATGTCGGCGATGTCCTCCGGCCCCTTGGCGAGGCCGAGGCCGCGGATCGTCTCCTGCTGGTCGTTGTGCTCGATATAGGCGCCCCCGCGGGCGGCGTTGTTGTCGGTCAGCGCCGTGAAGACCTGGGCGAGGCCGACGCCGTAGCGGCGGAGCGCGTCGGCCGAGACCCGGACCTCGTAGGTCGGCATCTGGCCGCCGTAGATGTTGACGTCGGCGATGCCGGGGGTGAGCTTCAGCTTCGGCGCGATCGTCCATTGCAGGGTGCGGCGGAGCTGCATCGGCGTGTAGGCGGGCCCGCGCAGCTCGAACTGGTAGATCTCGCCGAGGCCGGTCGCCATCGGGCCCATCTGCGGGTCGCCGATGCCTGCCGGCATCATGCCCTTGGCCGCCGGCAGGCGCTGGAACACCTGACTGCGCGCCTCGGTGATCGACATCCCGTCCGCGAAGGTGACGTAGACCGCCGAGACCCCGGCCCGCGAGGTCGAGCGGATCCCGGTCAGGCCCGGCGCCCCCGCCATGGCGTTCTCCACCGGGAAGGTGACGAGCCGCTCGACCTCCAGCGCGCCGAGCCCCGGTGACAGGGTCAGGATCATCACCTGCTTGGGCGAGATATCCGGCACCGCGTCGATCGACAGGCCTTCGAGGTTGGCCACACCCCCCGCCGCGGCGGTGAGCGCGATCATCAGGACCAGGAACCGGCGACGGACCAGGAGGGCGAACCACGACCGCATCGGGGGCCTCATCAATCCGTCGAGCCGAGCAGGCTGCGCAGCAGGATCGCCTTGAGCCCGAAGCTGCCCTGCGTCGCCACGCTCTCTCCGGCCGCGACGCCGCTCTGCACCTCGACCCAGTCGGAGCGCTGGATCCCGAGTTTGAGGGCGCGCCGCTCGAACCGGTCCTCGGCCACGCGCACGAAGGCGATCGGCCCCTGCTCGGTCTGCTGCACCGCGGCCGCCGGGACGGTGATCCCGTCGCGGCCGAGATCCGCCGCGATCGTCACGGAGACGAACATGTTGGCGCGCAGCAGATCGCCGGGGTTGTCGAGCTCGATCCGGGCGGGCGCCGTGCTGGTGCTCGGATCCAGGGCGGCGTTCACCGAGCGGATGCGGCCGTCGAGGGGAGCCTGGCCCGGGATCGGACTCTCCACGGAGGCGGTGTCGCCGGCCTTCACCCGCCCGAGATCGGGTCCGTAGAGATTGGCCAGGACGAGGATGCGGGTCGGGTCGGCGACCGTGACGGCGTCGCGGGTGGTGTCGACGACCTCGCCCAGGGTCACGCCGACGCTGGTCACGACGCCCTGTATCGGGGTCACGACGGCGCTGGTGCCCGGGGCTGCCCCCTCGGTCGGGGCGAGGCGCTGGTACTGCGCCCGGTACATCTCGGCGTTGGCCTGGGCCGATTTCACCGCCGCCTGGGCCTTGGCGAGGTCGACCTGCCGCCGCTCCACCTCGGCCTGCGCGACGCCGCCGAACTTGAGCTGCTCCTGCCCGCGCTTGAGCTGCAGCGCGGCTACCGCCTCGGAGGCCTGCGCCTCGCCGAGGGAGGCCTGCGCGGCGAGAAAGCCGTTGCGCGCGTCGAGGAGGCCGGCGGCGTCGAGGGTCGCGAGAGTCTCGCCCGCCTGGACCCGGTCGCCGGGCTGGACCGCGAGGCTCAGCACCCGTCCTTGCGTGCGCGGCTTGAGATGGGTCACCCGCCGCTCGTCGAAGGCGACGGTGCCGGGGACGCGCAAAGGCAGCACGATCCGGCGGGTCTCGGCCGTCCCGAAGGCGAGGCCGATCCGTTTCTGTCCCGCCGCGTCCAGGGTGACGCGGTCGGGATCTGCCGGCGCGGCGTCGGCCGCGCCGGTCACGGGCGGCGCCGCGGGTGCCACGCCGAGCCGCTCGCGGAGCGCGTCCCGATAGACCCAGCCCGCCGCCGCGAGGACGACGAGGACGAGGGCCAGCCAGACCCGCGCGCCGCCGCGGCGGCCGACGTCGCGGGCCTCCGCGGCGCCGGCCGCGTCCGGCTCCCGCCTGGACGCTGCGCCCGCGTCGGCGCGCCCGGCGTCGCGGCAGTCGACGTCACGGTCGCCGGCATCCGTCTCGGTGGTCAGCGCCATGGGCACGACCGCCGGGATTTCCTGCCGCCGGCGGCTCCCCCGGGCCGCCGCGCGCGCGCACTCGTGCCGCGCCCGCTCACGCGTCGAGGCCCGGCCGGAGCACGTCCTCGGTCACGAAGCGGCCGGTCTCGACCTCGCGGACCACGACCTCGTAGCCCGCGCCGCGCATCTCCTTGAGCCGGTCGAGGGTGACGTAGGTCCCGGTCTCGACATCGTAGAGGCGGCTTCCGGCGTAGCGGTTGATCAGGCGCCGGGGGCGCCGCTTCCTAGGCATGCGCCGCCATCCGCGCGAGGGGCATGCGGCCGCGAGGCGGGCAGGGGCGGCGGGACCGGGTCGGCATCGGGGGTATCCGGCAGGCGCGCCGTCCGGCGGCCGAGGGGGGCGCCGGTACGGGATAGAGTCATTCCAATAAAGGGGGCCAAGCCGATGCGGTGCCATTAAATTCGGGTTCATGGTGGCCCGCCCGGGGCGATTTGCGCGGCGAAGTCCGGCACAAGGGAAGCGCGTCGGTGACCCGCGTCGGGGCATCGGGGCGGGGCATCGGGGCGAAGCACGCACCGAAGCGGGGGCCGCGCGTGGCGAAGCTGCTGCTGATCGAGGACGATTCGGAGACGGCCGCGGACGTGCGCGACGACCTGCGCGGGCGCGGCCACGACGTCGTCTGGGCCGCGACCGGACCGGACGGGGCCCGGGCGGCCCGGGACGGCGGCTGGGGCGCGATCATCCTCGACCGGATGCTGCCCGGGCAGGACGGCCTGGGCGTGCTCCAGGATCTGCGCCGCGACGGGGACCGGACCCCGGCCCTGGTCCTGAGCGCGCTGGGCGACGTCGACGAGCGGATCCGCGGCCTGCGGGCCGGCGGCGACGACTACCTCGCCAAGCCCTTCGCGCTCGGCGAACTGGCGGCGCGCATCGAGGCGCTGCTGCGGCGCCCGGTCGACAGCCGCGAGACCGTCCTGCACGTGGGCAGCCTCGCGATCGACCTGATCGCCGGCACGGGCCGGCGCGGCGCCCGCGACCTGGAGCTGCTGCCGCGCGAGCTCAAGCTCCTCGAATATCTGATGCGCCGCCCCGGCCAGATCGTGACCCGGGCGATGCTGTTCGAGGAGGTCTGGAACTACCGCTTCACGCCCAAGTCCAACCTGATCGACGTCCATGTCGGGCGCCTGCGCCGGAAGCTGGAGGCGGCCGGCGAGCCGCCCCTGATCCACAGCGTGCGCGGCACCGGGTTCACGCTGTCGCCCGATGCTTGACCTGCCCCGCCCGGCCGACCTGCTGCGCTCCACCGCGCTTCGGTGGGCGCTCGGCATCGCCCTGTGGTCGGCCCTGCTCGCCCTGGCGATGTTCGCCTTCGTCTACTGGCAGACGGCCGACTACCTGCGCGAGGAACTCGCCGAGACGCTCCGGCTGGAGGTGCGGTCGGCCGCGGCCGACCCCGCCGCCGCGGCGAACCGGGTCGACACGTGGATCGCCATGGATGTCCACGCCACCCATTACGGCGGCTTGTTCGCCCCGGACGGGACGCGCCGGGTCGGCAATCTCGGGGCGATCCCGGACCGCTTGGCGCGCGACGGCGACGCGTACCGGGTGAGCGCGACGGTCGACCTCGCCGGGCGCCGGCTCCAGGACGAGATCTGGGCGGCCGCGCTCAAGCTGCCGGACGGCAGCACCGTGGTGATCGCACACGACACCGACGAGATCGACCGGGTGCGGGCCACGACCCTGCGCGCCCTCGGCCTCGGGCTCGTCCCGACGCTGGCGCTCTCCCTGCTGGGCGGCCTGCTGCTCACGAGCCGCGCCCGCCGCCGCCTCGCCGCCACCGAGGCCGCCGTGGCCGAGGTGATGCGCGGCGATCTCGGCAAGCGCCTGCCGGTCGGACCGCGGGACGATGAGTTCGACCGGCTGACCCGGACCGTGAACCGGATGCTCGACGAGATCGAGCACCTCATGGGCGAGGTCCGCAGCGTCGGCGACGCGGTCGCCCACGACCTGCGCACGCCGCTCACCCGCCTGCGCGCCCGGCTCGAGCGCACCCGGTCCCAGGCCCGAACCGTCGCGGAATTTCACGAGGCCATCGACCAGGGGCTCGTGTGGATCGACCAGACGCTCGCCATGGTCACCGCCGTCCTGCGGATCGGCGAGATGGAGGACGGCCGGCGCCGCGGCGCGTTCGCGCGAGTCGATCTCGGCGAGGTGGCGGCCGTGGCGGTCGAGTTCCACGCGCCGCTCGCCGAGGAGAAGGACATCGACCTCGCGCTCGCGGTGCCGCCGGGGCCGCATCCCGTCCACGGCGACCGCGACCTGTGCTTCGAGGCCTTCTCGAACCTCCTCGACAATGCCCTGAAGTTCACGCCGCCCGGCGGCCGCGTCGCGGTCGGATTGCAGCGCACCGAGACCGCGATCGTCGCGACCGTCGCCGATACCGGCCCGGGGCTGCCGCCGGGGGAGCGCAGCCAGGTGTTCCGCCGCTTCTACCGCGCGGAGGCGGCGCGCCGGACCGCCGGCCACGGCCTCGGCCTGAGCCTCGTGGCGGCGATCGCCGACCTCCACGGGGCCCCCGTGACCATCGCCGAGGCGGCGGGCGGCGGCTGTCTGGTCACGCTGCGCTTCCCGCCGGCCGGCGCCGATCCCGCGGGGGCGGCGGCGCGATGACCGCGGCGCGGATTGCCGCCGTCCACCGCGATTCGCACCCATCGGCCTCGGCCGGAAAACCGCGAAAGCCGCGGTTAAGGCTCTCCATGCCAGAGCGCGGCGACGAAGCGCAGTCCGCGGAGGGCCGATGAACGTCTGGCGACGCGTCGCCCCGTGGTTCCGCTCGGCGCGCACCTGGATCGCCCTCGGCATCCTGGCCCCGCTGGGCATGGTCGTGACGTCCGGCCTGATGCTGGCCGACCTGCGGCGCGACGCCTGGGCCAGCGCGGACCAGACATCCTGGAACCTCCTGCAGGTTCTCGAACGCGACATCGCGCGCAACATCGAGATGTACGATCTCTCGATCCGCGCTGCCGTCGACAACCTGAAGGTGCCGGGCCTGACCGAGGCCGATCCGCGCCTGCGTCAGCTCATCCTGTTCGATCGCGCCGCGACCGCCCGCGACATGGGCGTGATGCTGATCCTGGACGAGCGGGGCGACGTCGTCGCCGACATCGCGGCCGTCCCGCCCCGCAAGGGCAACTACGCGGATCGCGAGTACTTCCAGGTCCACCAAGCGAGCGCCGGGCTCGGCCTCTACGTCGGGCGCCCGATCGTGTCGCGGCTGAACGGCGAGCGGATGCTGCCGTTCAGCCGCCGCATCGACAAGCCCGACGGCAGCTTCGGCGGCGTGGTTCTCGGCACCGTGAAGCTGTCCTACTTCATGCACCTGTTCAGCGAGATCGACCTCGGGCCGGGCGGGGCCATCAACCTGTACCTGACCGACGGCACCCGCATCATGCGCTATCCCTACGTGGAGGCCGATCTCGGGGCGAACATCGCGCAGGCGCCGACCTTCAGGCGGTTCCTGCGGGACGGGCGGGGCAGCTTCGTCAGCGCCTCCGTGCGCGACGGCGTCGAGCGGAGCTACACGTTCACGCGGATCGGGACCTTGCCGCTGATCCTGAACGTCGCCCTGTCCACGAAGGACGTGGAGGCGGACTGGGCCGCGAAGGCGGCCATCATCGGCGGCATCGTGCTGGCCCTGTGCGGCCTCACGATCGCGCTGTCGCTCCTGTTCGGGCGGGAGCTGCGCCGCCGCGAGGCGCTGAGGGCCGAGATGGCCGCACTGTCGCGCACCGACGCCCTGACCGGCCTGCCGAACCGCCGCTGCTTCGAGGACGCCCTCCGGCGAAACCTGGACGCGGCCCGGCGCGACGGTCAGCCCCTGTCGCTGCTCATCGTCGACGCGGACCATTTCAAGCGCTTCAACGACCGCTACGGTCACCCGGTGGGCGACGCGATCCTGCAGGGCTTGGCGCGCTGCCTCGCGGCGAGCGTGCACCGCCCCCAGGATCTCGTCAGCCGCATCGGCGGCGAGGAGTTCACCCTGCTCCTGCCCGAGACGGACGAGGCCGGCGCCCTGCGGGTCGCCGACACGGTCCATGCCGAGGTGGCGAAGCTGACCGTCGAGTCGGCCGGACTCGGGGCGGGGACCGTGACGGTCAGCATCGGGCTCGCCTCCGTGCGACCGGGCAGCGACCGGAGCGCGCCCCTGCCGGACCCGTACCGGCTGGCGGACGGCGCCCTGTACGAGGCCAAGAACGGCGGCCGCAACCAGACCCGCAGCGTCGCGCCGCCCCCTCGGGGAACCCTTCAACTGGTGCGGACGTCCTGACCCGCGCGCCGGCGCGCTTTCGCGGAGCGCTTTGACGGAATCGACACGAACTTCGTGGTCTCCTGGGCGGGATGGCGGCCGGCCCGGAGAGGGCCCGACGTCGTCGCGTCGGGACGAGGCGGGCGGGTGGCGACCCTCCGTGCCGCGGACCGGCGGAGCGCGCGCGGATCCGGTGGGGTCCGGCCCGCAACCATAGGGTAACGAGGATGGACGACAGACGCGCCGCGCCCCGCAGACGGACCCTGCTCGAGGGCCATATCGAACTCGCCGGAGGCGGCGTGATCGACTGCACGATCCGCAACATGTCGGACGGGGGCGCCCGCCTCAGGGTCGTCAGCGTGATCGGCGTGCCCGACGCGTTCGTGCTGGCCTACGGGGCCGACGGCCAGCGGCGGCCGGCGCGCGTCACGTGGCGCCAGGAGACCGAGCTCGGGGTCGCGTTCGGCGACGCCTAACGGGCGGCGGCCGAGGCTTCCACGCCCACCCGTGTTGAGGGGCGGATCGGATGGGCGTGGAAGGCCAGCGTCCGGCTGGTGACCCACCGATGCGGCGACAGGGTTAACGCTTCATTACCGGGCCGCGGGGTCCGCGCGCCGCGCCTGGAGCGTCTCGGCGATCACCACGCCGGTCCGCAGGACGTGGCGATGGGCGACGGATCCGGCCGCGGCGGCGTCCCGCGCGGCGAGGGCCTCGAACAGGTCCCGGTGCTCGCGCGCCGATTCCTCCCAGCGGCTGCCGCTGGAGAGCGCGCGCAGGCGGGCCCACTGGGCCCGGGCCTGGAGCGGCGCGTGGGCCTCCGCCAGCGGGCGGTTCCGGGCGGCCGTGACGATCGTCCGGTGGATCTCCTGGTTCAGGGCGAAATAGGCGTCGAGCACTTGGTCCCGGTGCATCCGGTCGAGCTGCGCCTGCTTGCCGCGCAGCTGGTCCATCAGGTCCTCGGAGATTCGCGGCGCCGCGAGTTCGGCGGTCAGCCGCTCGATCCCGGCGAGCGCCTCGAACAGTTCGAGGATCTCCTCCGGCGTCCAGTCCGGGACGCGCGCGCTGCGGTTCTGGTGCAGCTCGACCAGCCCCTCCGCCGCCAGGAGCTTGAGGGCCTCCCGCAGCGGGGTCCGGGAGATCCCGAGCGCCGCGGAGAGGTCCGTCTCCACCAGGGTCGCGCCGGCCGGCAGCGCGCCGCGCACTATCATGTCCTTGAGCCGGGCCGCCGCCTGCGCGTGCAGCGCGGCCCGCGGCACCTGCGCGGCCGGGACGACCAGGGCCTTGCGGGGCCGGCCCCGGCGGCGTGCCACCACGTCCATCGATCCTCCCGTTCCACCGCGCCAGCCTAGCGCGTCCGGCCACCCGATCGGTGATCCATTTTTTAGCCTGTTGCGGTGTCATATCATGCAGTTGCGCAAATTGCATGCAACATGCAGAAAATACCTTGCCGCCCGTCCGGGCCTGTCGGATGCTCGGTGCATCGGGGATGGATGCGATGGAACGACCGAACCGCACGACGCGTCTGGGCATGCTGACGCCCTCGTCGAACAGCGTCCTCGAGCCGGCCACCGCCCATCTGCTGGCCGGGCTCGCGGGCGTGAGCGCCCATTTCGCCCGCTTCCGCGTGACGGAGATCGGCCTGTCGCCGGCGGCCCTGGACCAGTTCGACCCCGAGCCGATCCTGGCGGCGGCCGACCTGCTCGCCGATGCCCGGGTCGCCGCGATCCTGTGGAACGGCACCTCCGGCGCGTGGCTCGGCTTCGACGCGGACGAGCGCCTGAGCGCCGCGATCACCGACCGGACCGGATGCCCGGCCTCCACCGCCGCGCTCGCCTTCCGCGACCTGTTCCGCGCCCGGGGCTTCCGGCGGATCGGCCTCGTCACGCCCTATACCGGCGACGTGCAGCGCCGGATCCAGGCCAACTGGGGCGCGGCCGGTCTCGACTGCGGCGCCGAGCGCCATCTCGGCCTGTCGGAGAACTTCGCCTTCGCGGAAGCCGGTCCGGAGGCCATCGCCGGCATGGTCCGCGCGGTGGCGTCCGAGGGCGTCGACGCGGTGGCGATCGTGTGCACGAACCTCGCGGGCGCCGCGCTCGCCCCGGCCCTGGAGGCCGAACTCGGCGTGCCGGTGGTCGATTCGGTGGCCGTGACCCTGTGGAAGGGCCTGGACCTCGCCGGCTGCCCGACCGCGCACCTCGCCGCGCACGGCCGCGCCTTCGCGGCGGGCGGGGAGGGCCGTCCGTGAGCGCCGGGACCACCCTGATCCTCGACGGGATCACGCAGCGCTACGGCTCGGCCCTCGCCGTCGACACCGTGACCCTCGACATCAGGGGCGGGGAACTCGTCGCCCTGCTCGGGCCCTCGGGCTGCGGCAAGACCACCCTGCTGCGGGCGGTGGCGGGCTTCCTGAAGCCCACGGAGGGGCGCGTCATCATCGGCGGTCAGGCGGTCGACCACCTGCCGCCGAACCGGCGCACCGTCGGCATCGTGTTCCAGAACTACGCCCTGTTCCCCCACATGAGCGTCGCCGACAACGTCGCCTACGGCCTCGCGGCGCGGGGCGTCGGTCGGGCCGAGCAGAGGGCGCGGGTCGCCGAGATGCTGGCGCTGGTGCGGCTGGAGCACCTCGCCGGGCGCTACCCGCGGGAGATGTCGGGCGGCCAGCAGCAGCGGGTTGCGCTGGCCCGGGCGCTCGCCGTGCGCCCGTCGATCCTGCTCCTCGACGAGCCCTTCGCGGCCCTCGACAAGAACCTGCGCCTCGACATGCAGATCGAGATCAAGCGCATCCAGCGCAGCGCCGGCACCACCACGCTGATCGTCACGCACGACCAGGAAGAGGCCCTGTCGATGGCCGACCGGGTCGCCGTGCTCAACGCCGGCCGGCTGGAGCAGTTCGCCGCCCCGACCGACGTCTACGACCGCCCCGAGACGCTGTTCGTCAACACCTTCGTGGGCACGGCCAACGTCCTGCACGGCCGGCTCGCGACGGAGCCAGGCGGCGCCCGCGTGGTGGCCCTGGAGGCGGGCGGCCTGCTCCCCGCCGCCACGTCCCTGCCGGACGGGACCCGGGTCGCCGCCTGCCTGCGACCCGAGCACGTCGCCTTCGCGGAAGAGAGAGCGGGGTCCGGGGACGGGGAGGGGCTCGACGGCGCGGTCGAGGTCGGCCTGCCGCTCGGCGCCACCCTGGTCCACGAGATCCGCCTCGACGGCGGCGCCCGCCTGAAGACCGCCGAGCCGCGCGCGGCGGGCGCCCGGCCCCGGCCGCCCGGCACCCGCGTGCGCCTGCGCCCGACCGCCCCCGAGCGGGTCAGCGTCTTCCCCGATCCCCGCCACTGAGGCCGCGCCCGCCGCAGCCGCGCCAGTCGACACCGAGCCAGAGAGCCGACCATGACCCTGCACCGCCGCAGCCTCCTCGCCGGCGCCCTGACTCTCGGCGCCGCCCAGGCCTTCCCGGGCCTGTCCCGCGCGCAGGCGCGCAAGCTCGTCTTCGCGACCTTCACGGGGAGCTGGGAGGAGGCGCACCGGGCCGTGCTGGTGCCGGCCTTCCGCAAGAGCTCGGGCGGCGACGTCATCCTCGATCCGATGCTCTCGGTCGACCAGATCGCCAAGGTCCAGGCCGCCCGCGCCAACCCGCCGATCGACGTGATGCTGCACGATCCGGGCCCCGCCCTCACGGCCATCGCCCAGGACCTCGTCGAGCCCTACCCAACGGCCCAGTCCGCCCATTACGGCGACCTGATCGCCGACGCGCAGGAGCCGATGGGCCCGGCGCCGTTCTTCCAGATCGTCGGCCTGACCTACAATCCCGAGAAGGTGAAGACGCCGCCGACCTCCTGGGCCGACCTGTGGAAGCCCGAGTACAGGGGCCGGGTCGGCATCACCAACCTGAACTCGACGCTCGGCACCGGCTTCCTCGTGGAGATCGCCCGGATGCACGGCGGCTCGGAGACCGACGTCGAGCCGGGCTTCAAGGCGCTGGAGGCGCTCAAGCCGAACCTCGCCGCCGTCGCGGCCAACCCGGGCGCCCTGGCGGCCCTCTACCAGCAGGAGCAGGTCGACATCGGGCCGGGCAACTTCAATGCGATCCAGATCCTGAAGGCCCGGGGCGTGCCGGTGGAGTTCGCCGCGCCCAAGGAAGGCATCATCGCCTTCAAGACGACGATCCACATCGTCAAGAACACCCCGGTGAAGGAGCTGGCCTTCAAGCTGATCGAGGCCGCCCTGTCGCCGGAGGTGCAGGCCAAGCTGATGCAGAGCCCCTACCTGATCGTGCCGACCAACCGGAAGGTCGCGATGGAGGGCGAGGTCGCCAAGGTCCTGGCGAAGGACGCCGAGGAGCTGAAGCGCAAGTCGGTGTTCCAGGACTGGGCCGCGATCAACCGCGGCCGGCCGGCCTGGATCGAGCGCTTCAACCGCGAGATCCGGGTGTGACGGCCGGGCCGGCCATCGCGGCGGCGGGCCCGGTCGCCGCGCCCCTCCGCCCGGGCCGCGCCTGGACGGCGGCCTACGACATCCGCCTCGCGCTGCCGCTCGGGGCGTTCTTCCTCGTCTTCTTCCTGGCGCCGCTGGCGCTGCTGCTGCTCGTGAGCTTCTACGCCGATCCGGCCATGACCCGGTTCGGCCTCGACCAGTACGCCCGGTTCCTGCTCGACCCGTTCTCCCTGCGGGTGCTCGGCGCGACCCTGTGGCTCGGCGCCGAGGTCACGGCGCTGACCCTCCTGCTCGGCCTGCCGCTGGCGCTGCTCCTGACCTGGGCGCCCGGCCGGCTGCGCGGCCTGCTGACCCTGATCGTGCTGCTGCCGCTGCTCACGAGCGTGGTGGTGCGGACCTTCGCGTGGATCGTGATCCTGGGGCGCCAGGGCATCGTCAACGCCGCGCTCCTCGGCCTCGGCCTCACCGACGCGCCGCTGAAGCTGCTCTACACCGAGGGCGGCCTCGTCCTGGCGCTGGCGCAGGTGCAGCTGCCGCTGATGGTCCTGCCCCTGGTCACCGCCCTGTCGCGGATCGACCCCAACCTCGCCGACGCCTCGGCGGCGCTCGGGGCGGGGGCGTGGCGCACCTTCGTGCGGGTGACCCTGCCGCTCTGCCTGCCCGGCATCGTGGCGGGCTGCCTGCTGACCTTCGCGGCGGCGATCACCGCCTTCATCACCCAGTCGCTGATCGGCGGCGGGCAGATGCTGTTCATGCCCATGTACCTGTACCAGCAGGCCTCATCGCTCAACAACTGGCCGTTCGCGGCGGCGATCGCGATCGTCTTCCTCGTGGCGGTGCTCGCCTGCGTCACGCTCCTCAACCTCGCGGGCCGCCTGTCGCGCGGCTACGCGCAGGCCTGAGGTCACCTGGAGGTCACCGGGAGGTCACCATGCGGACGAGCCTGCGGCGCGATCTCGACTGGTTCAGCTTCCACGGCGCCGTGCTGCTGCTCGCCGGGCTCTGCCTCGTCCTGCTGGCGGCGCCGACCGTGATCGTCGTGGTGGTGTCGTTCACCAGCGGCTTCTCCCTGCGCTTCCCGCCGCCCGGCTACGCCCTGCGCTGGTACGCGGCGCTCGCGGAGGCCGAGCAGCTGCAGGCCGCCGCCTGGAACAGCCTCGTGGTGGCGGGCTGGACGACCCTGCTGTCGGTGGTTCTGGGCACCGCCGCGGCGCTCGCCATCGCCCGGTCGCGGCGGCTCTCCGCGCGGCTCCTCGACAGCCTGTTCCTGTCGCCGCTGGTCCTGCCGGCCCTGGCCTTCGGGCTCGCGGCGCTGATGCTGTTCAGCCTCGCGGGGATCCCGGTCTCGCCGCTGACCCTCGTCCTCGGCCACACCGTGGTCTGCGTGCCCTACGTGGTCCGCACCACCGTGGCGGCCCTGTCGCAGATGGACCCGGTGCTCCTCGAGAGCTCGACCTCCCTCGGCGCTTCGCGCCTCTACACGTTCCGCCGGGTGACCCTGCCGCTGATCCGGCCCGGGATCCTGGCCGGGGGCTTCATCGCCTTCATGGCGAGCTTCGACAACGTCCCGGTCTCGCTGTTCCTGCGCGACGCCGCCACCGACATGCTGCCGATCCGCATGTGGCAGGACCTGGAGGGCCGCCTCGACGTCACGGTGGCGGCGGCCTCCAGCCTGCTGATCCTCGCGACCGTGGTGCTCGCCGCCGTGATGGAGCGGGCCGCCGGCCTGTCCCGCCGGATGGCCAGCTGAAAAGCCCGGAGCCCTCGCATGCGGATCCTGCTCCTCAACCCCAACACCTCGGCGGCGATGACCGCGCGCATGGCCCGGGCCGCCGCGGCGGCGCTCGCCCCCGACGCGCACATCACCGCGCTCACCGCGGCGACGGGCCTGCCCTACATCGCCAGTCGGGCCGAGGCGCAGCTCGCCGGGGCGGCGGTGCTGGAGACGCTGGCGGCGCACCATTCCGGCCACGACGCCGCGGTGATCGCGGCCTACGGCGATCCCGGGCTCGTCGCCGCGCGGGAGCTGTTCGACCTGCCGGTGGTCGGCATGGCCGAGGCCGCGATGCTGACCGCCTGCCAGCTCGGGGCGCGGTTCGCGATCGTCACCTTCGCGCCCGCCCTGCTGCCCTGGTACGAGGACGCGGTGGCCCTGGCCGGCCTGTCGGCCCGCTGCGCCGGCCTCCACGCGGTGCGCCGGCCGTTCGCGGCGGTGACCGAGGTGCAGGACGAGTTGCGGCCCGAGATCCTGGCCCTGGCCGAGCGGGCGGTCGGGGAGGGGGCCGACGTCGTGATCCTGGCCGGGGCGCCGCTCGCCGGCCTCGCCGCGACCCTGCGGGACGCGGTGCCGGTGCCGCTCGTCGACCCGCTCGCGGCCGCCCTGGGTCAGGCGCAGGCCCTGGTGCGGCTCGGGACTCGGCCGCCCCGGGCCGGCCGCTTCGCCCGGCCGCCCGCGAAGCCCGCTACGGGCCTGACCGGGCCGCTCGCCCGCTGGATCGCGCATCGCGAGGAGGAGTCATGACCCGGATCGACGCGGCGGGCCCGCTCTGGACCCTCTCGGCCGCGGCCCTGGGGCGCCGCTACGCCGCCGGGACGGCGAGCCCGGTCACGGCCGCCCGCGCCTGCCTGGAGCGGGCCGAGGCCGTGAACCCCACGCTCAACGCCCTCGTCGCCGTCGATCCCGAGGGCGCGGAGCGCGCCGCCGCCGCGAGCGCGGCGCGCTGGCGGGCGGGACGGCCGCTCGGGCCCCTCGACGGCGTGCCGCTGACCGTCAAGGACAGCCTGAACGTCGCCGGGTTCGCGACCGGCTGGGGCAGCCGGCTCTTCGCGGGGGAGGGGGCCGCGCGCGCGGTCGACCGGGACGAGACGCCGGTGGCGCGGCTGCGCGCGGCCGGGGCGGTGATCCTGGGCAAGACCAACGTCCCGGAGCTGACCGTCCAGGGCTACACCGGCAACCCGGTCCACGGGGTCACCCGGAATCCGTGGGATCCGGCGCTGACGCCCGGGGGCTCCAGCGGCGGCGCCGTCGCGGCCGTGGCCTCCGGGATCGGCCCCCTGGCGCTCGGGACCGACGCGGGCGGCTCGATCCGCCGCCCCGCTTCCCATACCGGCCTCGTCGGCCTGAAACCCACCGCCGGCCGGGTGCCGCGGGAAGGCGGGCTGCCGCCGATCATGCTCGACCTCGAGGTGGTCGGGCCGATGGCGCGCACCGTCGAGGATCTCGCGGCGGCGATGCGGGTCCTCGGGGCGGCCGACCCGGATTCCGTCGCGCCGCACGGCTTCGGCCCGTTCGGGCGCGAAGCCGTGCCGGAGCGCCCGATGCGGATCCTCCACATCCCGGCCTTCGGGACGGCCCCGGTCGATCCCGAGATCGCCGACAGCGTCGCCGAGGCGGCCGGGCGCCTCGCCGGCCTCGGCCACCGGGTCGAGACCGGCCGCTTCGACGCGGCGACGGCCATCACGGAGGCGTGGCCGGTCCTCGGCCAAGCGGGCATCGCGTGGCTGATGCGCGCGCATCCCGGCCGCCGCGACGACCTGGGCCCGGACATCCGCGCCCTGGCGGAGGCCGGGGCGGCCCTCTCGGCAGCCGACCTGTTCGACGTGCAGCGGATGGCGCTGGCGCTGCGCCGGGACCTCGCCGCCCTGTTCGCCGGCTACGACCTGCTGATGACGCCCGCCGCGGCGGCGCTGCCCTGGCGGGCGGAGGACACCCATCCGCCGCGCATCGCCGGGGTGCCGGTGGGCCCCCGCGGCTCGGCGACCTTCACGGGCTTCGTCAACGCTGCGGGCTGTCCGGCGATCTCGATCCCTTGCCGACCGTCGAGCGCCGGGCTGCCGATCGGGTTCCAGCTCGTGACGCCCTGGGGCGGCGACGAGACCCTGGTGGCGATGGCGGCGGCCTACGAGGCGGCCCATCCCTGGCGGATGGTCTGGGAGGGCAAGGCCCCGTGACCGGCCTGTCCCTCCACGCCGTCGACGCCGCCACGGGCCGGCCGGCCGAGGGGATGCGCGTGCGCGTCCTGACGGCCGGAGGACGGCGGCGGGTGATCGCCGAGGGCCGCCTCGGGGCGGACGGGACCCTCGACCATCCGGTCGTGCGGACGCGGCTCGAGGCCGGGCTCTACGAGGTCGTGTTCGTCATCGGGGACTTCGTCGGGGCCGCGGGGGAGGGGTTCCTGGAGGAGGCCGCGATCCGCTTCCGGCTCGACGACCCCGACCGCCACTGCCACCTGCCGCTGAAGTTCACCGCCTTCGGCGTGGCGCTGTTCCGCGGCTGCTGAGCCGCGGGCCGCCCTTGGGACCGGCCCGCGCTGCGACGGCGCGGCCCGGCCGCCGCCCTCCCCCGTGCGGTGACCGGAGCCTCCGGAGGGCCTAGACTCGGCCCCGTCGCGGCACGCGCAGGAGGAAGCCGATGCGGGTTCAGGCGATGACGATCCCGGCCGCGGCCGGCCGCGCGCATCGCGGCGCCCCGCCGGCGCGCCTGCTGCTGGCCGCGCTGACGATCCTCGCGCTTCCGCTGGCCTTCCTCGCGGCCGGGCGGGTCCCCGCGGCGCCCGTCGACCCCGACCTCGCGCGGGTGATCCGGTTCATGGCGCTGCTCAAGGGCGGCTTCGCCCTGGCGGCTTTGGCCGGCTGCTTCTGGCGTCTCGGCCGGCCCGCCGGATGGCGCAGCCTCGTCTACGTGGCCGGACCGCCGCTGATGGCGCTCGGGGCGGCCGGCCTGTGGTCCCTGCGCGATCCCGGGCCGGCGGCGCTCGGCCTGCATTTCGGCTTGTTCTCGGTCCTCGCGGCGGCGCTGACCGACCGCGAAGCCCTGCCCGACCGGCGCCGCGCGGCGCGCCGTCAGATCGTCTCGTAGGCGAACAGGACCGCGATCAGCGTCAGGCCGATCAGCCCGATGACGAAGCAGATGTCGGCGCAGCGCTCCAGGCTGACCGGGAGGTCGCCGCCGTCGCCCAGGCGGATCGACAGGTACGACGCGATCGCGCTGACCAGGAACAGGATCGCTGTCAGGGCGGCGGCCTCGTCAACGTGGCTCGGCCCGATCCAGCCCTCGGCGATCTTCACGAGGCCGATCAGCGTGGTGCAGACGCCGACCATCGTGCCGGCACTGGGGAGGATGTGGCGCGACAGGCTATCCTCGCCGGATCCGGTGGCCTTCCGCCTTTCGGCCATGCGCTCCTCGTACAGCTCCGCGCCGGCCGATGGCCCCCTTATACCGCGCCCGTGGAGGTTCGTCATGAAGCGCCCGCTCACCACCAGCTTCTCCGCGCCGCCGCCGGAGCAGGCCCGCCCGCCCGAATCGGCGCCCGCGGCGTCCTGGCGCGACGTCGCCCCGCTCGCGGCCGCCCTGATCGCCACCCTGGAAGCGATCGAGGCCGGGCCGAAGGCGGGACCGGCGATGCGGGCGCACCGCTCCGCGATGCGCCGCCAGGGCGAGGCGGCCGCGGCGCTCGGCGGGTCCGAGGCGCTGGAGGCGGTCCTCCACCAAGTCGCGGACGCCGACGCGGCGCGGGCCGAGCGGCGCCTCGCGCTCGTCCGCGAGGCCTGGACCGGGCTGCCCGGGGCGGGGGCGTGAGGGTTCGTCCCCCGAAGGAGCGCGGCGCCGGCCGATGGAGGATCACGCCCCGGGTCGGCGGAATCCATGCGCCCTGATCGACACAGGTCTTCGATTCTGGCAGGTCTGCCCAGCGTCACGCCGTTCCCGGTCTGATCCGTCCGAACCGCGCGGCGCGCAGCCGAGCCGCCCGGCCCCGGCGCCTCGGTCGACCCAGTCAGAGAGCCGTTCGATGCCGCTGCCGCTCGTTTCCCTGATCGTGCCGACCTTGAACCGTCTCGAGTTGCTGGCGCAGACCCTGAGCTCCGTCTCGGCGCAGGATTATGGCAACCTGGAGCTGATCATCAGCGACAACGCCAGCACCGATGCCACGGGCGCTTTCCTGGCGCAGCTCCGGAACGACCGGCTCACGGTCCTCACCCGGTCGTTCACGCTGCCCATGGAGGCGAACGTCACCGACGCGGTCCAGCACGCGCGCGGCAAGTACATGCTGCTGCTGAGCGACGACGATCTCATCTCGAACACCTACGTCTCGACGATGGTGGCGGCGTTCGAGGCCGACGACGCGATTCAGGTCGGGCTGGGGCGCCGGGTCCTGATCGACGGCGCGAGCCAGATCCTGCATCAGGCGGAGCCGCTCTCCGCGGGCGCCCAGATCGAGGCCGCGGAGCCGTGGCTGACGCGGTACTTCGCCAGTCCGACGGCCCACACCCAGATCAACACCGTCTTCTCGACCTTCTACAGGCGCTCCGCTTGGCTGGATGCCGGCGGGCAGCCGACGCTGTCGGGCTCCTACTTCTCCGACACGATCCCGTTCGTCGGCGTTCTCAACCGCGCGTCGAAGGTGTTCTACGCGCCCGAGGCGGTCTTCCTGTATCGGTTGCACCAGAATCAGGAGAGTCATCAGGCGACCGCGGCGGCGAAGCAGGCCTATGCGGGCATGTTCCAGTTCTTCGAGCAGCTGAAGCCGAAGCTCGGCGATCTTGCCCATTCGGACGCGCTCAAATCCGCGCTCATCCGGTATGTCCTGATGATGTTCTTCAACGCGTGCGGTCCGTTCGCGACGGAGCAGAAGATCAGCGCGCCCGACCTGTACGGGTTCTTCTGGGACGCGCTGAGCCGTCCCTCACCCCCGGAGGCCGGCGCGGCGGGGCCGCCGGATCTGGCCCGGATGCGGCCGGCGGATCCGGCCGTCGCGTGAGCCCCGATCGATGCCCAACCGGTCCGGACCGTTGAGATGACCCTCGCGCGCTATCGCGGCACCCGTGTCCTCGTCACGGGTCACACGGGCTTCAAGGGCGCCTGGCTCGTCGCCTGGCTGCTCGACCAGGGCGCCGAGGTGATGGGCCTCGCCCTTGGCCCCCCCACCGACAGGCCGAGCCTGTTCCGCGATCTCGCGCTCGCCGACCGGATGCGGTCCGCCGTCGTGGATATCCGCGACGCCGAGGCGGTGCGCGAGGCCGTCGCGGCGTTCCGTCCGGAAATCGTCTTCCACCTCGCGGCCCAGGCGCTGGTCCGGCGCTCCTACGCCGACCCGCTCGAGACCTTCGCGGTCAACGTCATGGGCACCGCCCATGTGCTGGAGGCGGCGCGCCACACCGACTCGGTCCGCGCGGTCGTCTGCGTCACGTCGGACAAGTGCTACGAGAACCGCGAATGGGTCTGGGGCTACCGCGAATCCGACCCGCTGGGCGGCAAGGATCCCTACAGCGCCAGCAAGGCCGCCGCGGAGATCGTGGCCGGCAGCTACCGGCAGGCCCTGATGCCGGGATCGCGCCTGCGCCTCGCCACCGCCCGCGGCGGCAACGTGATCGGCGGCGGCGACTGGTCCGAGGATCGGCTCGTGCCCGACCTCGTCCGCGCCATCCGGAGCCGCGCGCCGCTCGTGTTGCGGAACCCGGACGCGGTCAGGCCCTGGCAGCACGTGCTCGAACTGCTGCACGGCTACCTGCTGCTCGGCGCGCGACTCCTCGCCGCCGACGACGCGGCGGTCGGCGCCTGGAATTTCGGCCCGGCCCGCGCCAGCGAGGTCGCGGTGCGGCGGCTGGTCGAGCAGGCGCTGGCCGCCTGGGGCGGCGACCCCATCCCGGTCCAGATCGAGGCCTCGGCCCTGCGCGAGGCCGGGATCCTGAAGCTCGACGCGGCCAAGGCGGAGGCGGAGCTGGGCTGGCGCCCCCGGCTCGGCTTCGCCCGCACGGTGCGCCTGACCATGGAGTGGTACCGCGACTACAGCGCGCGTCCCACCGACGCCCGGGCGCTCGTCGAGGCCCAGATCGCGGAATACGCCCGGATCGCGGCCGCTTCCGGCCACGCAGACGAGGACAGCGCCTGATCATGCACGCACGTCGCCCCTCCCTCCGCTCACGCCCCGCGGGCCGGGGAGACGGCCGGTGAAGGCCGTGATCCTGGCGGGCGGCCTCGGCACGCGCCTGTCCGAGGAGACCGCCACGCGGCCGAAGCCGATGGTCGAGATCGGCGGCCGGCCGATCCTGTGGCACATCATGAAGGGCTACAGCCACCACGGCATCAACGACTTCGTGATCTGCCTCGGATACAAGGGGTACATCATCAAGGAATACTTCGCGAACTACTTCCTACACATGAGCGATGTGACCATGCACATCGCCGAGAACCGGATGGAGATCCACCGGAAGACCGCCGAGCCCTGGACCGTGACGCTGGTCGATACGGGCGACCAGAGCATGACGGGCGGCCGCCTGAAGCGCGTCCGGCATCACCTGGAGGGCGAGGAGATGTTCGCGCTCACCTACGGCGACGGCGTCAGCGACGTCGATGTCACCGCGCAGATCGCCTTCCACCGCGCCCACGGCAAGCGCGCCACCGTGACGGCGGTGCGGCCCGACAAGCGCTTCGGCTACCTCGCCCTCGACGGCGACCGGGTCACGGCCTTCGAGGAGAAGCCCGACAACGAGGGCGGCTGGATCAACGGCGGCTTCTTCCTCCTCGCGCCGTCGGTGATCGACACGGTGACGGGCGACGAGACGGTCTGGGAGCGGGAGCCCCTGGAGCGCCTGGCCCGGGAAGGCGACCTGCAGGCCTTCATCCACGACGGCTTCTGGCAGGCGATGGACACGCTCCGGGACAAGACCAACCTCGAGGCGCTCTGGGCGTCGGGACGGGCACCGTGGAAGACGTGGTAGCGCCGCCGCCCTTCGGCCGCCTGCTCATCACCGGCGCGACCGGCTTCGTCGGCGGACGCCTGACGCGGGGCTTCGCCGAGGCCGGCATCGCCGTCGGCGCCCTGGTGCGGGCGGGCTCGGCCACCGCGTTCCTCGACCCGCGCGCGACGATCCTGCGCCACGACGGCGCGACGGACACGCTGCACGCCGCGATGCGCGCCTTCGCGCCCGAGGCGGTGATCCACGCCGCCACCCACTTCGTCGGCGTGCACGGGCCGGACCATGTCGCACCGCTGATCCAGGCCAACCTGCTGTTCGGCACGCAGCTCCTCGACGCGATGGCGCGCTGCGGGGTCCGGCACATGGTCAATTTCGGCACGAGCTGGCAGCATTTCGCGGACGATCGCTACAATCCGGCGAGCCTCTACGCGGCCACCAAGCAGGCCTTCGAGGACATAGCGGCCTACTACGCCGAGGCGGAGGGCTTCACGGTCCTGACCTTGAAGCTGACGGACACCTACGGACCGGCGGATCGCCGCGGCAAGCTCGTCTCGGCCCTGCTCCAAGCCCAGCGGGAGGGACGACGGCTCGACCTGTCCCCGGGCGAGCAGACCCTCAACCTGCTCCACGTCGACGACGTCCTCTCGGGCAGCCGCGCCGCTCTGGACTGGATCCGCGCGGTGCCGCCGCATACGCGGGAGGCCTTCGCCCTCCGCGGCCCCGAGACGCTGTCGCTGCGCGATCTCGTGGCGCGGATCGAGCGCCTCGGCGCGCGGCCCGTCCCGGTCGCCTGGGGCGCGCGGCCCTACAGGCCCCGGGAGGTGATGCGGCCGTGGATCGGATCGCTCCTGCCCGGCTGGTCCGCCGCCATCGGCCTGGATCGCGGCCTCACCGAGTTGATAGCGGCCCAGTGATGTTCGAGATCCGAACCAGCGATCTTCCGGGTGTACTGGCCCTCCGCGCGCCCGGCAGCCGCGATGCCCGCGGCAGCTTCCACAAGCTGATGCACGCGCCGAGCCTCGCTGCCGCTGGTCTCAGGACGGATTTCGCCGAGGTCTACTGCTCCACTTCGGCGCGGGGCGTGATCCGCGGCATGCATTTCCAGGTGCCGCCCCACCAGCACGCGAAGCTCGTCTGGTGCCTGTGCGGCGCGGTGACAGACGTCGTACTCGACCTGCGCCGGGACTCGCCCGGCTACGGCCGCGCCGTCGCCTTCGACCTCGACGAGGAGGCGCCCGCCGGCGTCTACATCCCGGAGGGCTGCGCCCACGGTTTCGCCGTGCGCTCCGGCGCGGCGACGCTGCTCTACCTCGTCACGTCGGTCCACGCCCCCGCCGCCGATGCCGGCATCCGCTGGGACAGCTTCGGTTTCGACTGGGGCATCCCGCACCCGACCCTGTCGGACCGGGATCGCCTGCATCCCGGCCTCGACGCGTTCGCCACGCCGTTCTGAGCCATGGGCCCGGTCGACGACAGGCGCTCCGACAGGGCGGCGGCCAGGGCGGCGGCCCCGATCGTGCCGGGCCTCGTCGCCGATGGCAGTCTCACACCCGGCGGATCCCGCGGTATAGCTGCCGGAGCCCCCCGACCGGACAACGGTGTTTCGCCCCCATGACCGATGCCCTGCGCACCGAGATCCTGAGCCTCGCCCGGGCGCATTTCGAGGCGCGCGGGAGGCCGGCCTTCGTGCCGGGCGAGACCTACATCCCGCCCTCCGGCAAGGTCATGGACGCGGAGGATTGCGCCCACCTCGTCGACGCCTCCCTCGACATGTGGCTGACGGCCGGGCGCTACGCCGACCGGTTCGAGCGGGAACTCGCGGCGGCGTTCGGACGGAAGCATGCGCGGCTGACCGTCTCTGGCTCGGCCGCGAACCTCCTGGCCTTCGCGGCGCTGACCTCGCCGAAGCACGGCGCGCGCCGCCTGCGGCCGGGCGACGAGGTGATCACCGTCGCGGCGGGCTTCCCGACCACCGTCGCGCCGATCGTCCAGCACGGCTGCGTGCCGGTCTTCGTCGACGTCGACGTCGAGACGCACAACGTCGATGTCGACCTGCTCGAGGCGGCCGTGACGCCGAAGACCCGCGCGGTGATGATCGCGCACTCGCTCGGCAATCCCTTCGACGTGGTCCGGGTGGCCGAGATCTGCCGCCGCCACGGCCTCTGGCTGGTCGAGGATTGCTGCGACGCGTTCGGCGCGACCATCGGCGGGCAGGGAGTCGGGACCTTCGGCGACGTCGCCACCCTGAGCTTCTATCCGGCCCACCACATCACCACCGGCGAGGGCGGCGCGGTGCTGATGGACAAGGGTCCGCTCGCCAAGATCGTCGAGTCGTTCCGGGACTGGGGGCGGGACTGCTACTGCAAGCCCGGCACCGACAACACCTGCGGCAACCGCTTCGGCTGGAAACTCGGGGACCTGCCCCGCGGCTACGATCACAAGTACACGTACTCCCACATCGGCTATAACCTGAAGGTCAGCGACATGCAGGCCGCCCTGGGGGTGAGCCAGCTGACCAAGCTCGACCATTTCGTGGCGCGCCGCCGCGCGAACTTCGTCGGCCTGGAGCAGCGCCTGCGGGAGCGCGGCCTCGACCGGCTCTTCCATCTGCCGCGGGCGACCGCGGGTTCGGAGCCGAGCTGGTTCGGCTACCTCCTCACGGTGCGGGACGGCGTCGGCATCGATCGGAACGCCCTCGTCGCGCGCCTGGAAGAGAAGCGCGTGGGAACACGGCTGCTGTTTGCCGGCAACCTGACCCGGCAGCCCGCCTTCCGGGACGTGACATACCGGGTTCACGCCGCGCTGACCCACACCGACAAGATCATGCGCGACAGCTTCTGGATCGGCGTCTGGCCCGGCCTGACGGACCCGATGCTCGACTACATGGCCGACACGCTGGCGGCGGTGACGCGGGAACTCGGCGCCGGCTGACGCCCCTCCGGCCACGGCGGCCGCGCGCGCGGGCCGCGCGCTTGAGTGGGCCGCGCGCTTGAGTGGGCCGCGCGCGCGCCCCACATGGACGGGAGCGACAGCGCGGGGCCGACCATGTACGACCTCATCCACACCCTCCGCCTCTGGCTCTGGCGCCGCCAGGTGCGGGCCCTGGCGCGGGCGTGCCGGGTGTCCGGGACCAGCGACGGGGACTGGATCGCCGCCACCGTCGCGGCCTCCGCGACGAGCTCGCGCCCGGGCGCGCCGGTCCCGTACGCGAGCGGCACCGGCCTGTAGCGGCGATCCCTCCCCGCGAGGGGCGGGTCAGCCTTCCGGAGACGGCTCGGCGGCGGCGGCACCCGGCTCGGGCGCCGGGCCGGTGTCGAGGGTGCCGCTGTGGACCAGGGCGCCGGCCCAGGCGCCCGCGATGATCCGGACCTGCTCGATGGCCTCGGCGCGGGTGAAGGGCCTGTCGCCGCCCCCCGGCCGGCCCTCGTCCCAGTAGACGTAGCCGGTGCGCCGGCCGCCGGCATCCTCGACGCAGGCGGCGTTCTCGAGGACGCAGATCCGGAGCGGGAGCTTGAGGCCGAGTGTGGGCATAGGGCCCATATAGGGCGCGGATCCCGCGGGAAATCGGCGCGCCCGCGGCGTGACGGTCCGCCTCAGGTGGGTCTCAGGTGGGTCTGGCCGCGTCGAGGGCCTGCGTCAGCTGTTCCACGACCTCGTCGCCCTTGGGCGGCGGCTCGGCCTCCTCGACCCGCCGGGCGACCTCCATGACGAGGTAGGTCACCGACGGCGGCCACGGCACGCCGTTGTCCAGGAGCATCCGGGCGGCGCTCACCAGCATCCGGAACTGGTCCGGCGGGATCGTCGTCCCTGCCTCGTGCTGCGCGAGGATGTGGTCGGCGATCGCGGCCGCCAGTCCGGCGACTTCGGCCATCTTGTTGGGCGGATCGCCAGCCGTCATGTCAGGTCACGCTCCGTCTGCGAAAGCACGGTGCGGAGCATCCGTCGCCTCTTCGGGGTCTCAGGCCGACACGGTTCCACAAGCAACCCTGGCGAGCAAGCCGTGCGGGCGCGGCACGCCTGCGTCGCCGTGGACGCCGCGGATTTCGGTGGGCTGCGCACGCGGTCCGGGCGTTTCGCGGCCTCCAGTGCCGGGACGGCGGACCTGCTCCGCGGCGGCAGCGCCGTCGGGATCGACCCGGGAAATCTACGCGGATGCCGGACAGTGACGGGGCGCGGTCACGCCGAAGACGGAGCCCCGGTCGCGCCGGGATCGCACGGTGATCGGGTGATCGAGCGCCGCGGCGGTCTGCCGGACGATGTGCAGGCCGAGCCCGAGACCGGCCCCGTCCCGGCGCCCGGCGCGGTCGAAGGCGTCGAAGATGCCCGCCAGCCGTTCGGGCGCGATGCCGGGACCGTCATCGTGTACCTCGATCGTGACCCGCCCCTGCCGGCGGCGGCATCCGACGACGACGCGGCCGCCCGGGCCCGCATACTTCACGGCGTTCCCGACGAGGTTGCGCAGGATGGTCGTCAGCATGGCGGCCTCGCTCTGGACCGTCAGCGCCGTGGCGCAGACCTGCACCCGCACTCCGACCGCGTCGGCGTAGGGCTGCCACTCCGCCGCTACCGCCTCCAGGAGCGGGACGAGGGCGACGGGACCGAGCCGGGGCGGCACGGCGCCGGTCTGGGAGGAGCGGGCCAAGTCGTCGAGTTCGCGGCCCAGCCGCACCAGCGCGTCGCTGGCGAGGCCGAGCCGGGCCGCGGCCCGGGGGCCGACGCCGTCCGAGACCGCGCGGTCGATGGCCATGAGGGCCACCTGCAGGGGTTGCTTGAGATCGTGTCCGGCGACGGCGAGGAGCCGGGCCATGGCGCTGCGGGCGGTCTCCGCGCGCAGCACGGCCTCGTCCGACCCCGCACCGCTCCGGCTCGCCATCGTCAGTCCCATCCCCACCTCCTCGTCCGGCCCGCGTGCGGCGCGCCCCTTCCATGGCGCGACCTTGCACCGTGGCCGTTCGCGCCGGAATCATACGGAGGTTTGATGTCCTAATCGGATCGTCCGGGCGCGCACGCGCGTGACGGCCGCGCGCAGCCCGGCCGACGTTCAGGCGGCCGATCCTCAGGCCCCGATCGTCTCTTCCAGGCAGCGGATCAGTTCGTCGGCCACGAGGGGCTTGCGCAGGAGATCGCGGGCGCCGCCGGCGAGGGCCCGACGCCGGAGCGCGTCGTCGGTCAGCGCCGTCATCATGATGACCGGCAGGGCAGGGCGCTGCTGCCGGACGCGGTCCTGCAACTCGATGCCGCTGATCCCCGGCATGTTCACGTCCGTCAGCAGGCACGAGACGTCGCTGCCGGCCATGGAGGCCAGGAAGGCCTCGCCCGAGTTGAAGGCCCGCGCGTCGTAGCCCAACGCTTCGAGGAAGCTGGACGTCGCGTCCAGAACCGCCTCGTCGTCGTCCACGACCGCGACCGCTTTCTTCCCGACCGGCACGAATCTCCCTCCGGAGCCTCTCGGAGGCGCGTCGATCCCACCTGTGTGGGCCAGCGGCCGCGCCGACGATATTATACGATGGTTTGATGCGCGCGACGGACGCACATCCTGATGAACCGAGTCCCGCCACAGCAAAGCAGGCCTCGGAGCGCCGCGACGCGAGCCGGTAGACATGGGTTTGGCGAATCTAGTCGGGACTTTTCCGTCGACGCCCGACTCGAACGTGCCGACGAAATCTGTCCCGTGCGGGTGCCAACGCGGTGATACCCGGCATCGTTCCGCGCCGATTGGCCCGGCCCGGGCCGGCGGCTGCGGGGGGCTTCGGGCTCAGACGGTCGCCCGGGCCTTGAGCAGCTCGGTCTTGCGCACGAGGTCGGCCACGGAGCCGGCCTCCATCTTCCGCATGACGTTGCCGCGGTGGATCTTGACCGTGATCTCGCTGATGCCGAGGGCGTAGGCGATCTGCTTGTTGAGCAGCCCCTTGACGACGTGCGCCATCACCTCGGCCTCCCGCGCCGTCAGGGTCGCGGCCAGCGCCTCGAGTTCGGCGACCCCCGCGCTCGAGGCGCGCCGGGTCCTGTCCCGCTCGATCGCGACCGCGATGGCGTCGAGCATGTCTTGGTCGCGGAACGGCTTGGTCAGGAAGTCGAGCGCGCCCGCCTTCATGGCCTGGACGGTCATGGGGATGTCGCCGTGGCCGGTCATGAAGATGACCGGCATGCGGTTGCCCATCGCGGCCAGCTTCGCCTGCAGGTCGAGACCGCTGGATCCCGGCAGCCGCACATCGAGGATCAGGCAGCCCGGGCGGTCCGGCAGCGTCGCCGCGAGGAGCTCGCTCGTCGCGCCGTAGGCGAGGGTGTCGAGGCCGACGGAGCGCAGGAGATCCTGGAGCCCCTCCCGGACGCCCTCGTCGTCCTCGACGATGACAACCAGCGGTGAGGCCGTGTCGGCGCCGGCTTTCGCCGCGCCACCCCGGACGTTGCCTGACATCGTGATCGACGAGCCCCCGCGCGCCCCTGCCAGGCTGTCCGCGAGGACAGTGCTTACAGGTTGAATCCGCGCCCGATCAAGCCGACCGTCTTCGGACGGCGCAGCCGGTCCGCAGAGGTCGGACGCAGAGGCCGGGCGCAGGGGCCGGACGCAGGGGCCGCACCCGGCCGAACCTATCGACTTGCGGCCAAGCTTGTGGCTATGAGCGGTTGCACTGCCCCCGGGACTGGCTCAACCTCAAACGCGATCAGCATGTCCCGGCTCCCGGGCTCGCGGGCGACCCGTCCGGCCGTGCACCCGTATGGCAGGCTGCGGAGCGAGGCGCGGAGATGATTGCGGTGAGCAACGCGCCTCCCAGACAAAAGACGGCGCGCGTCCTCCTCGCGAGCCTGATCGGCACGACGGTCGAGTTCTACGACTTCTACATCTACGCCACGGCGGCGAGCCTGATCTTCGGGCCGCTGTTCTTCCCGGCGGCGCTGCAATCGGCGGAGCTGATCAGCGCCTACGCGAGCTTCGGCCTCGCCTTCGTGGCCCGGCCGATCGGCGGCGCGGTCTTCGGGCATTTCGGCGACCGGGTCGGGCGCAAGGCGACGCTTGTCGCCTCGCTCCTGCTGATGGGTCTCTCGACCTCGGCGATCGGGCTGCTGCCCACCTTCGCGCTGGCCGGCTGGCTCGCGCCCGTCCTGCTCTGCCTCCTCCGGTTCGGGCAGGGGCTGGCGCTCGGCGGCGAGTGGAGCGGCGCCGCCCTGCTGGCGCTGGAGAACGCCCCGCCGGGATGGCGCGCGCGCTACGCGATGTTCGCGCCGCTCGGGGCGCCCCTCGGCTTCTTCGTGGCCAACGGCCTGTTCCTCGTCCTGACCCTGACCCTCAGCGCGGAGCAGTTCGCGGACTGGGGCTGGCGGGTGCCGTTCCTGCTCAGCGTGCCGCTCGTCTGGCTCGGGCTCTGGGTCCGCACCAATCTCGGCGAGACCGAGGAGTTCACCGCCGCCGTGAAGGACGCGCAGCCCCCGCGCGTCCCCTTCGTCGCGCTGATGCGCCACCATGCCGGGCAGGTCGTCGCCGGGATGTTCGGCGTCGTCGCGTGCTTCTCGCTGTTCTGGACCGCCACCGCCTTCGCGCTCGGCTACGGCACGACGACGCTCGGCTATTCCCGGGCCTCGTTCCTGACGGTCGAGCTCGGCGCGATCCTGTTCATGGCCGCCGCCATCGTCGTCGCGAGCTGGTTGTCCGACCGGCTCGACCCGGCCCGCGTCCTGATCGTCGGCTGCGCCGGGACGATCGCCTCCGGGATCCTGCTGGCGCCGATGCTCGGCAGCGGCTCCCTCGTGACGATCTTCGTCTTCCTGGCCTTCGCCCTGTGGGTGATGGGCTTCGTCAACGGGCCGCTCGGCGCGTGGCTGCCGAGCCTGTTCCCGCCGCAGGTGCGCTACACGGGCACCTCCGTGGCGTTCAACGTCGGCGGCATCATCGGGGGCGCCTTCTCGCCGATGATCGCGCAGGCGCTCGCCGAGCGCAGCGGCCTGACCGCGGTCGGCTTCTACCTCGCGCTGACCGGCGGGATCAGCCTGATCGCCTTCGACACGAGCGCCCGCCAGCGCGCGCTGGGGGCACTGGCGCGGAGCGAGCGGCGCTACCGCGCGCTGTTCGAGCAGAGCCACGTCGCGCTGTGCGAGGTCGATCTCTCCGGGGCGCAGGCCCACCTCGCCGAGGCGCGGGCCGCCGGGCCGGGGACCGACCTCCGCGGGCAGGCCGATGCCGCGCTCGCCGCCGCCTGCGCGCGGCAGATCGCGCTGGTCGACGTCAACGACGCCACGGTGCAGCTCCTCGGCTGCCGGTCCCGCGACGCGGTCCTCGGCTCGATGAGCCGCTTCCTGCCGCCGGGCAACGATCTCGTCCTGCCGCTCCTGCAGCGGCTCGACCGGGCGGGCGGCCGGTTCGAGGCGCAGGGCCGCCTCGTTCGCGCCGACGGGCGGGAGGTGACCGTGATCCTCGTCGTGGCGCTGCCGGACGACCCGGCGGCCTTCGACCGCGTCGCTTGCGCGATGATCGACGTGACCGAGCGGGAGCGCGCGAAGGAGGCGCTGCTCGCCGCCCAGGCCGAGCTGGCCCGCGCGGGCCGGGTCTCGACCGTCGGGGCGATCTCCGCCTCCATCGCCCACGAGGTCAATCAGCCGATCGGCGCCATGGTGATGAGCGCCGAGGCCTGCCTGCGCTGGCTGCGGCGCGAGACGCCGGATCTGGAGGCGGCCGCGCGGGCGGCCGAGCGCGCCGTCCGCGACGGCATGCGGGCGAGCCGGATCGTGCAGCGGACGCGCGAGCAGCTCCGCCGCGACCGGAGCCAGCCCGAGATCGTCGACCTTCAGCCCCTCCTCGCGGAGGTCGTGGCGCTCCTCGATCGGGAGATCCTGGCGGCCGGGGCGACGGTGCGGACTCGGATCGCCGCGACCGAGGCGCGCGTCCTGGCCGATCGCGTCGAGATGCAGCAGGTCGTGGTCAACCTCGTGACGAACGGCCTGCACGCCATGCGCGATGCGCCCGAGACCCGCCGCGAGCTGCGGATCGCGCTCAGCGCTCCCGCGCCCGGTCGGCTTCGGATCGCGGTGTCCGACAGCGGCACCGGCATCGATCCGGAGCAGCTGCCCAAGCTGTTCAGCCCGTTCTTCACCACGAAGCGCGACGGGATGGGCATCGGCCTCGCGATCTGCCGGACCATCGTCGAGTCCCATGGCGGGACGCTGACCGCCCGGAACAACGACGGTCCCGGCGCGACCTTCGCGGTCGATCTTCCGGCGGCCGAGCCGGACCGAGAGAGCCGCGCGGCGGAACCCGCCGCGGCGAGCGCCTGAACCGCGGAGAGCGGGTCAGGGAGTGGGTCAGGGGGCGGGCACGGCCGAGAACAGGCTGTTCAGCCCCTCCGCGGTGGTCGGGTGGGCGAGGATCGCGTCGCGCAAGGCCGTGTAGGGCAGGCCGGCGAGCATCGCGACCTGGACCGCGGCCATGACCTCGCCGGCCTCCGCGCCGAGCATCGTGAAGCCGAGGATCCGATCGTCCGGTCCGATGACGGCCTTCATGAAGCCCTCGGTCCGCCCGGTCGTCCGCGTGCGCAGCACGGCCGCCATCGGCAGCTTGGCGACCCGGACGGCATCGCCGCGGGCGCGCGCCTCGGTCTCGGTCGATCCGACCCGCGCCAGCGGCGGGTCCGTGAACAGGCAGGCGGGCATCAGCCGCCCCGCGGTCGAGCGCGGGATCCCCGCGAGATCGTCGCGGATCACGCGGAAATCGTCCGCGGAGGCGTGGGTGAAGGCCGGGCTGCCCGCGCACTCGCCGATGGCCCAGACGCCCGGCGCGCTCGTCCGCAGACGGTCGTCGACCTTGATCACGCCCCGCTCGGTGAGGTCCACCCCCGCGCGGTCGAGGCCGATCCCGCCGGTGTTCGGCGCGCGGCCCGCCGCGACGAGGATGTGGCTTCCGGCGATGACCGCCTCGCCGTCGCCGCCGCGCACCGTGATCTCCACGGCGTCGCCCGAACGGCCGCGCACGCGCACGACCTCCGTGCCGGTGCGGATGGCCAGCCCCTCGGCCTCGAGGAGCTGCGCGAGCGCGGAGGCCACGTCCGGATCCTCGCGGCCCGCGATCTGCGCCCCGTGCTCGATCACCGTCACCGCGCTGCCGAACCGGCGGTAGGCCTGGGCCAGTTCGAGGCCCACGTAGCCGCCGCCGAGGACGACGAGGTGGGCGGGCACGGCGTCGAGTTCGAGCGCCTCGATATTCGTCAGCGGTTCCGCGTCGCACAGGCCCGGGACGTCGGGGATGGTCGGGCGCGTGCCGAGGTTGAGGAAGATCCGCTCGGCCGTCAGCGCGCGGGACCCGCCCGCGTTCAGCGCGACCGTGAGCGCCCTGGGCCCCGTGAAGGCGGCCGTTCCCATGATGAGCTCCGCGCCGCTGTCGCGGTAGCGGTCGAGGTGCATGTCGACGAGGCCGCGGACCATCGCCCGCTTGCGCTCGACCACCCGGGCCATGTCCACCGCGACCGGGCCGGTCTCGATGCCGTACCGGTCGGCGTGCCGGGCGAGATGGGCGATCTCGGCGCTCCAGATCTCGTTCTTGCTCGGCAGGCAGTTGGTGTTGGGGCAGGAGCCCCCGATCCAGCGGCGCTCGACCACCGCGACCCGCTGCCCGGCCTTGGCCAGGTGCCAGGCCAGGAACTTGCCACCCTCGCCGCTGCCGATCACGAGCGCATCGTAGTGGTCGTCCATCGTCCATCCTCCGCGGATCCGAGATTTCGGAAACACGTAAAGGCATCGCGATCGGCCGGATATCATGCGTCGGTATGATAGACCGGCCCTGACCGGCCGGCGCGCAGATTTGGTGCGCCCGCGGCCGCGCCGCGTGGCGCGATCGCTTCCGGCGGCAAGTCGATCACGGACGCACATGCCTGCGCTCGACCTCGGAACACAGATGTCTTGCCGAACCCGCGGCCGCGTTCCGGACGAATATCGGATGATCAGACCCAAACCTGCGTATGATTGAGCCGGATCGGCCCATCATCGAAGCTCCTCCCATCGCCGCCGCGCGATCATCCGTCCCGGCCGGCGCCTCTGCAGGGAGGCCTCAAGCCGTCCCGCGCCCTCAGCTTCGAAGGACCAGATCCATGAACACGCAGGTTCGCCGCGTCCTCGGCCTCGTCTCCGGGCCGGGCTCGAACCGCCTCGGCCTCCAGGCCATGCGGGTCGCCATCGCGGTCGTCTTCCTCTGGATCGGCGCGCTCAAGTTCGTGCCCTACGAGGCCGACAGCATCACGCCCTTCGTCGCCAACAGCCCGGTCATGGCGTTCTTCTACGCCCACCCCGACCAGTACGCCCAGCACCTCACCCACGAGGGCGAGCTCAACCTCGCCGCCCGCGCGTGGCAGACGGCCAACCACACCTACGCGTTCTCCCGCGGCCTCGGCACGGTCGAGCTGCTGATCGGCCTGCTCGTCCTCGCCGGCCTGGTGTCGCGGCGGCTGAGCCTGGCCGGGGCGGTGCTCGCCTTCCTCACCCCGGTGGTGACCCTGTCGTTCCTCGTCACCACCCCCGAGGCCTGGGTCGCCGCGCTCGGCGATGCCCAGCACGGCTTCCCCTACCTGTCGGGCGCGGGCCGCCTCGTCCTCAAGGACGTCACCCTCATGGCCGGCGCCTGGCTCGTCCTCGCCGACAGCGCCCGCGCCGTCCTGCGCGAGGCGTCCGCGCCGGCGGCCCGGGCCCCGGCGCCCGCCCTCGCCGCGAAGGCGTGAACGGCCGCCCACGTGCGGCCGCGGGAAGCTTTCAGGACCGAGACCCGGGACGATGGACTGTCTTCGGCCGACCCTGATCTCGGATCCGGCCGCAGAGAGGCACCGTTTCGGGTGACGACCCCTAACCTTCGTATGATTCCGCGCGGCCAGGAGCGGCTGTACCTCTCGCGATACAGCACACGACACAGGCCGCGCCTTCGGCCGCCCCCGGAGACACGTCGCCCGGCCGGTTCGCACGGCGAGACACGTCGCGCCGTCCCCCATTCCACGAGGTCGAACGATGGTCCAGCTCACGATCAATGCGCGCCGCTACACGGTGGACGCGGAACCGGACACGCCGCTGCTGTTCGTCCTGCGCGACAGCCTCGGGCTGACCGGCACGAAGTACGGCTGCGGCATCGGGCAGTGCGGCGCCTGCACGGTGCTCCTCGACGGCGCGGCGACCCGCTCCTGCCAGGTCCCGCTGGAGAGCGTCGGCGACCAAGCCATCACCACGATCGAGGCGATCGAGCAGGATCCGGTCGGCGCCCGGGTCGTGGCCGCCTGGGTCGGCATCGAGGTGCCCCAGTGCGGCTACTGCCAGTCCGGGCAGGTCATGGCCGCCACGAGCCTGCTCAAGCAGACCCCGAAACCGACCGAGGCCGACATCGCCGGCGCCATGACCAACCTGTGCCGGTGCGGAACCTACAACGCCATCGCCGCCGCCGTGCGGCAGGCCGCGGCCTGAGGAGGCGCACGATGACCGACCGCTCGCCCCGCACCCGCCCGGATCGCCGCGAACCGGTCCGCAACCTCTCCCGCCGCGGCTTCCTGGGGGCGGCGTCGGGCGCGCTGGTCCTCGGGGTCGGCCTGCGGCTGGCGCCGGCCGCCGCCCAGACCCGCGCCGAGGGCCCGGCGGCCGTCGCCCCGAAACCCGGGACCCGCGTGGCGGCGTTCCTGGAGATCCGCCCCGACGACAGCGTGCGCCTGCTCAGCCCCTTCGTAGAGGGTGGCCAGGGCATCAACACCGGCCTCGCCCAGACGATCGGCGAGGAGCTCGACCTCGACCCGGCGCGCTTCGCGGTGGAATGCGCCCCGCCCGGTCCCGATTACGCGGTCGTCAACGGCCTGCGCATGACCGGCGGATCCTTCTCCACCCGCTCGAGCTTCGAGGCCATGCGCCGCCTCGGCGCCACCGCCCGCGAGATGCTGCTGCGGGCGGCGGCCGCCGAACTCGCCGTGCCGCAGGCCGGCCTGACCACCGGGAACGGCCGCGTGATCCACGCCGCCTCGGGCCGGAGCCTCGGCTACGGCGCCCTCGCCGCCGCGGCGCTCGCGCTGCAGCCGCGCGACGACGTGACCTTGAAGGATCCGAAGGACTTCCGCTGGATCGGCAAGCCGGTGGCGCGCCTCGACATGCGCGACAAGTCCACCGGCCGGGCCGTCTACAGCATCGACATCCGGCTCGACGGCATGGTTCACGCCGCGATCCGGCACGCGCCGCATCTCGGCACCGAGCCGGAGGCGATCACCAACGCGGCGGAGGTCCGGGCGATGCCGGGCGTCCAGGCGGTCGAGCGCCTGCCGGGCGCGGTGGCGGTGGTGGCCGACACATGGTGGCGGGCCCGCACGGCCGCGGAGGCCCTGCAGGTGACCTGGAGCCGGCCGGCGCCCGAGGGCGTCGCGACCGTCTCGGCAGGCTTCTCCTCGGCCGCGATGCTGGCCGCCCTCCGGGACGCGCCCGGCCCCGGCGTTCCGGCCGAGCAGGCGGGCGATCCGGACGCCGCCTTCGCGGGCGCGACCCGAGTCGTCGAGGCCGCGTACGACGCCCCCTACCTCGCGCACGCGCAGCTGGAGCCGCCCTCGGCGGTGGCCCGCTTCGCTCCCGACGGCAGCCTCGACCTCTGGGTGCCGAACCAGATGCCGGAGCTGTTCCAGCAGGTCGCCGCCAAGACGGCCGGGCTGCAGCCGGATCAGGTCCGCATCCACTCGCCGATGCTCGGCGGCTTCTTCGGGCGCCACTTCCACTACGGGCCGGCCAGCCCGTTCCCGCAGGCGATCCTGCTCGCGAAGGCGACGGGCAGGCCGGTGCGGGTGCTGTGGTCGCGGGAGGAGGAGTTCGGCATGGACGCGCTGCGCCCCCTGAGCTTCGCCCGGTTCAAGGCGGCCCTCGGGCCGGACGGGATGCCGGTGGCGCTGGAGACCACCGCGGTGGGGGAGGGCCCGATCGGGCGCTGGTTCGGCGCGCTGTTCAAGGGGCCGGTGGATTCCTCGGTGGTGGAGGGCCTCGACCAGAAGCCCTACGCCATCCCGAACCGGCGGCTCACCTACGTGAAGGTGCCGCACCCGGTGACCATCGCGTTCTGGCGCTCGGTCGGGCACTCGATGAACGACTACTTCTACGAGAGCTTCCTCGACGAGATCGCGCAGGCCGGCGGCCAGGACCCGTTCGCCCTCCGGATGACGCTCCTGAAGGACAGCGCCCGCCACCGCACCCTGCTGCAGGCGGTGGCCGACCTCGCCGGCGGCTGGACGCGCGGGCCGTTCCAGGCGGCGGACGGCACGCGGCGCGCGCGGGGCGTGTCGATGGCCTCGCCGTTCGGGTCGGAGACGGCGACGATCGCCGAGGTGTCGCTCGAGAACGGCGAGGCCCGGGTGCACGATCTCTGGATCGCCATCGATCCGGGCCGGGTGGTCAACCCGGCAATCGTGAAGCGCCAGGTCGAGAGCGCGGCGGCGCTCGGCCTCTCGTCGACGCTGCTGGAGCAGGTGGTCTACGAGGGCGGGCAGCGGCAGGCGCGGAACTTCGACGCCTATCCGATCCTCGACCGGGCGCGGATGCCGCGGGTGCACGTGGCGATCGTCGAGAGCGGGGCGCCGATGGGCGGCATCGGCGAGCCGGGCCTGCCCGGCGTGCCGCCGGCGGTGGTCAACGCGGTGGCGGCGCTGACCGGCCGACGCCTGCGCAGCCTGCCCCTGGCCAAGGAGACCCTCTCGGGGGCCTGACGCCGGCGAGGCCGCCGCCCCGCGAAAGTCCCGCTTCGCGACTGGAAGCGGGATTTTCGCATGCCGTATACCGGGGGTGCGGCGGGCCAGCACTGGGGCCGGCCCCGGGAACCGTGGACATGAGCATCGGTCTGACGCCGACGGACGACCGGATCGTCGTGGCCAGCGAGGCCGACTGGAACGACGCGTGGTACCTCGTCTGCATGAAGGTCTCGACGATCGGCTTCGTCGTCGTCGATGCCCGCGAGCGGGTCGCCACCCTGGACGCGCTCCGGGCAGCCGGGATCACCGACATCGCCGCCCATCTCGACGCGCGTCCGGACGTGGCCGACCGCCTGCGGCACGGGATGGTCATCCTCGACGTCAACGAGGCGGCGGTGCGGATGTTCGGCGCCGGCGGCCGCGCGGACATGATCGGGCAGCGCACGCAGCGCTTCTTCGACCCCCTCTGCACCGCCCAGGTCAACTCCGCCCGGGCCTTCGCGGCCGGCGCGACCGCGTTCCAGCAGCAGGCGCACAGCGTCCGGCTCGACGGCTCGCGCTTCGAGACGCTGTTCTGCGTGGTCCCGCGGGCGGACGGCGCCAGCTCCGGCCTCTGGCTCGCCTCCTTCGTGGACATCACCGAGCACGTCGAGCGGCAGATGTCCCTGGAAGTCCTGCGCGACGAGCTCGCCCACGTCTCCCGGATCTCGACGCTGGGCGAGCTCTCGGCGTCGATCGCGCACGAGATCGGGCAGCCCCTGTCGTCGATCGGCATGACCGCCGGGGCGATGCTGCGCCTGCTCGACCGCGCGGATCTCGACCGCGACCTGCTCCGGCGGCAATGCCAGCGCATCGTCGATCAGGTCACGCGGGCCGGGGACATTATCGATCGCACTCGGCGCATGGCCGCGAAACGCGACAGCGTCCGCGCGCCCGTCTGCGTGGCGGAGATCCTGACCGAGGCCGCGCAGTTCGTGGCGCACGACCTGAACCGCGGCAAGATCAGGCTCACCGTCGTCCCGGCCAACGCGGCCGCGCAGGTCTCCGCGGACCGGATCCAGCTGCAGCAGGTCTTCGTCAACCTGCTGATGAACGCCATCCAGATCCATCGGCAGGCGCGGACGCCCGGGCCGGAGATCACGGTCGAGACCACCTGCCGGGACGGATCGATCACGGTGGACGTCGTCGACAACGGGCCGGGCCTCGATCCCGACGCCGTCGACCGGCTGTTCGACGGCTTCTTCACGACGCGGCCCGAGGGGCTCGGCCTGGGCCTCCGGATCTGCCGGACCATCGTGGCGGCCCACGGCGGCTCGATCGACGCGCGTTCCCGCGACGGGGCGCCGGGCGCCCGGTTCACGGTGCGCCTGCCGCTCGCCCGGGCCTGACCGACCCGCCGCGGGGAGTGGGCAGGGGTCCCCGGTCGGGGCGCCCCCGCGGGCGCCTCAGGCCGCGACGGCGCGCGCGCTCCGGTACCGGCTCGCCGGCGCCGACGCGCCGAGCTGGGCGGCGAGTTCGAGGCGCGCGGCGTCCAGCGCGGACCAGGCCGCGCCGTTCTCCAGGGGCGGGATCGTGACGACCTCGCCGGCATCGAACCCGGCCAGCGCGGCCGCGACCAGATCGGCCGGCGTCATGACGATGCTGGCCGGGAGGTTCCGGTGGCCGCCGACGCCGGCCACGGTCCAGAACTCCGTCGCCGTCGCGCCGGGCAGGACCGCCTGGATCCGGACGCCCTTGGGGGCGAGTTCGTGCTGCAGCGCCTGGGTGAAGGCCAGGACGTAAGCCTTGCTGGCCCCGTAGACGCCGTTGAGCAGCTCGGGATTGAGGGCGACGGTCGAGGCGACGTTGATGATCGCCCCGTGCCCCCGCGCGACGAAGGCCGGCGCCGCCGCGTAGGCGAGGCGCGTCACGGCCGTGACGTTCACGCCGATCATGCGCTCCATCTCGTCCGGATCCGCCTGGAGCAGCGGGGCCGCCGAGCCGAAGCCGGCGTTGTTGACCAGCAGGGTGATCGCCGCGTCCCCCCGCAGCCGATCCTCGACGCGCCGAAGACCGGCACGGTCGTTGATGTCCGCCGCGAGCGCCTCGACGGTGCGGCCGGAGGCCCCGCGCACCGTCTCCGCGACCGCCTCCAGGCGATCCGCGTTCCGGGCGGTCAGGATGAGATCGTAGCCGCGCGCGGCGAGCTGTTCGGCATAGATCGCACCGATCCCGCCCGAAGCGCCGGTGATCAGAGCAATTCCCTTGGCACCATCCGTCATGACAACTCTCCGTCTGCGCTGTTGGATGACGGAAAGTGTAGCGACCGGGACGGAGCCGGACATTTATACCGACGCGGGGCGACGCCATACCTTGGTATGACCTGGCCGGGCCGGTCCGACGCGCGTCAGGCAGTCGTCGGCGGGCGGTCGCCAACAGGCGCGGGGAGGCCGGCGCAACCCCAGCCCGATGCCGGCCCGATCGGCGGCACGCGGACGGCATCGGCACGCTGGCCCCGCCGCGCCGATCCGGGAGAGGTGCGCCCGCCGCCTCGCCGTGCTAGAACGAAAGCGGAACAGATCACAGGTGCGGGCCGGGCACAATCTGCGGGCGAGAAGTTTCTTCCGGGCCGGTGGACGGATGTGAATACGGCTCGAAAACACCTGTCGCGGCCGGCCCTTGGCCGGCCGGTAGGGTCGGTGGAGAACCTGTGACAAACCGGGGGACAGGACGGCGATGGCGATGAGGACGGCGTTCGTGGTGCAGCCCTTCGAGGTGCACCGGAAGCGGTTGCGACCGGCCCGGCAGGAGCCGGCGCAGACCGAGAGCGGGGCGGTGAAGAAGGCGGAGAACATGGCCAAGCGGATGCCGGGCGCGGCGGCGCTGAAGGTCGTGGCCGACGACGAGACCGGCGAGCTGGAGGGCGTCACGATCCTCGGCCAGTGGGGCGAGATCCCCGACGACTTCGCCGAGAGCCTGCAGGGCGCCTAGGCCCAGATCACCAGCGGGGTGGGAGAGCGCCATGTCGGCGGTTCGGCGGGTCGGGAACTTCCTCCAGGTGCAGGACGGCGACGGCTGCCGCCACCTGCTGCGCGTGACCAGCGTCCAGGCGCTGAGCGACACGGACCTGATGCGCAACGAGACCTTCATCACCGCGGCGGGTCGGACGATCCGGGTGACGCAGCCGCTCGACGAGATCGTGGACCTCGTGGCGCCGGGCGAGCGGGCAGGGAAGGGGTCACAGGAGGAGCCGTGGCCGTTCTAGCCGCGGGAGATCATCCCGCGCGCCATCTCCAGCAGCAAGCGGCGGTCCGACAGGGTGAGCGCGGACCAGACGCGCAGCAAGTCCCCCGTCATCTCGACCGTGGCGAACGCCTCGGATTCGTCGAGAAAGGCGTCTTCGGGCGTTCCGAGGGCGTGCGCGATCTGCCGGAGCATCGATCTCTTGTCGTTCGGCCTACCTCTCTCATCCTCGAATTCTGGATCCGCCAACGCAATCTCCGGCAGATGCACGGCGTCGTCGCGCCAAATCTTTGACATCTCTATAGCGTGCCAATTCGAGAACTGCATCAACGAATTGTAATTTAATTTTACTGGTATAAATGCACCAATGGAAAGGACGTCTATGATTATTTTAGATTGATTTCAGAACCTGACATAGCGAGAGCGGTCAGAACTCGATGGTCGGCCATGAACTTGCCCGACATCTGAACTGAAGGCGGCGTCGGCGCACCGCTCCGAGGCGGGTCAACGGCGCGGCGCTCACGTCCCGGTGCCCGCACGCGCGCCGTCGCCCGCCGCATCCGGACACCGGCGAAGGGACGGCGCACGGGCCCGCCCCGACCTGGCCGGGATGGACTCTCAGGAAGCGGAGTCGGCGATCAGCTGCCGCCGCCGGCCTCGCCGCCCTTGCCGACCTGGGGTACGCCGCGCTCCGGCTGGCCGGCATTTCCGCCCGCGGCCGAGTCCGTCGTGACGGTCGCCGCCCCCGTCCCGGTGGGCGCGACGACGGCGGTGCTGCCCGGACCGCTGTTCTGGCCGCCGCTGGGAACGACGACGGTTCCGGCCGGGGTGCCCGGCGTCACCGGCTGGGGCGGTCCGGGCTGCCGGATCGGTGCGGGACCGGTGCCGGTCTGCGCCGAACCGGGCGACGCCGCGACCAGCGCGAAGATGGCGAAGAGGGCATGACGCATCATGTGCTCCTTGGCATCCCGGCCCTGACTGTGCCGCGCGCACGGGCCTCCGTGCCCGAACGCGGGCGCGCGATCCGGGTTTCCGACGCCGCTCACCTTCGTGCCCGGCGGCGCCCGGCGCACGAAAAAGCCCCGCGCGGCGCTGCCGGCGGGGCTGAAGGTGGGTCTGCCTTCGGGAGGATGCAGGGGCGGATGCTTAGCCGGCGTTGCGCCGCGGCTGCACCGGCGACACGACATGCCGGCCACGCGGGCACTGCCGGTCACGACGGCGTTACGCTTGCATGCCGGGACAGCTCCGCCCCGTGCGGCGGGCGGCCCGGACCGTGGCGCCGCGCTAACCCCCTGGCCATCCTTGGATAACCATGTCGACCGCCGGCTTGTGGATGCCGCGGCGGCGTCATCGACAGCGTCGCGGCGCTGTGGTGCTGATTGGCGGCGAGGAGTCCCATGAAGCACATCATCGTTCTGGCGATCGCGGCCACGGCCCTGACGGCCTGCAACGCGGCGAACCGGCCCGGTCGCGGCGAGCTCTTCATGGGCGAGGCGGACATCGCCGCGAAGGACGACGCGATCTGCCGGAGCTACGGCGCCGAGCCGGGAACGCCGGAATACGTGCAGTGTCGGGGCACCCAGGATCAGCGGCGCGACGCCGCCCAGGCGCCGCGCCGCAGCGGCTGAACGCGGTGGCGGCTGAACGCGGCGGCGTGACGGCGCCCCGGGGACCAACGCCTCGCTCGCGCGTTGTCGGCGCGGACCGCCTGCCTTGGAGCGCGTGATGCTCGCCCGATCCGCCCTGATGCTCATCGTCCTGACGTCGGGGGCCCAGGCCGCCGCCTTCGACGACCTGAAAGGCTACTTGGCGTCCTGCCTGCGGTTCGAGATGGGCGGCGCCCAGGCGGAACGCGGCGGCCCGCTGTCGGCCAAGGTCCGCCACGCCCTGGACCGGTGCTCCGACGACGTCGCGCGCCTCGAGCGGGCGGACGGGCGCCGGCTGCGCGGCGACGGCGGGATTAGCCCGTCGACCAAGGAGGTCATCCGGAGCGTCGTGGGCGGCGGGGCCGGCGGCGTCCGCACCGTCCGGTACTGAGCGCCGACGGACCACCCGACAGGCCGATCGGGCGACGCCGATCACCGATCGTTAACCGTCCGGCCGCACCTCACGGGCCTCGCTCGCGAGGAGATCCCGGTGCCGAAGCGCCTGACCATCACCGTCCCGCACGCCCTCGGGGCCGCCGAGGTTCGGCGCCGCATCGACCTGCACATGGACTGGGCCTTCCGGCGCCTGGAGGCGGAGAAGATCCGGGTCGAGGCCGAGGACTGGCTCGGCAATCGCCGCGCCTTCTCGGGCAGCGGCTACGGGCAGACGGCGCGCGTCGCGATCCAGGTGGCCGACGACGCGCTGGAGGTCGAGGCGCTGGTGCCCTGGATGGCGAGCCTGTTCACGCCCGTCATCGAGTCGGTCGGGCGCCACTATGTCGGGCGCCTCCTGTCCGACGAGGCCGCCTGACGCGCGACGCGGCAGTCGCTCGACCGCGCGGAGCCGACCGGGACGGCGACCGGTCCGTGGGCGCCGGCGGGGCGGTTGTGGCCCGGTCGCGCCGGGGCTAAACGCGCCGGCTTGGTGGCGGCGCAGGGGCCAGGATGAGCGATGACGTGGCGGCCCTGCTCCTCGCGCTCGCGACCGAGAACGCCGAGCTGCGCCAGCAGCTCGCCACCGCGCAGGACATGCTGATGGAGACCGCCATCGATGCCGGCCACCTCCACGCCCGCATCGAGGCCCTGCAGGCCGAGCGCGACGCGTGGCAGGCGGAGGCCGAGCGACTGGCGCGCCGGCCCCCGCGCTCCGTGTGAGCGGTCGCGCCGCACGGCGGCCCGGCGTGCCGGGATCGTGCGGCTGGGCGAGCCCGAGGCCGCGGCGCGACCGGGGAGGGTGCCTCGGCGAGACCCCGCGCCGGGCGGGCTCACGCCTTCCTGGGCTGTGGGCGGGGTACGCGCACGTCGACCGTCTGGCCGGTGAGGGGGTTGAGGATCAGCATGGCGGCCGTCTCCGGTGGGTGTACCGGTAGAACGCCGGCCGAGGGCGCCGGGATCACGCCGCGGCGTGCCGTGGCGCACGGGCGGCGACGGGGGATCGCCGAACCCGGATCGGACCGGGAGCCCGGTTCCGGCACCGCCCGCGAGGCTCGCCAGGGTCGGCCTGCCGCCTACCTCAGAACGTGGCGCCCTGGCGGCCGCCAGGGGCAGAACACCTGGAGGATCGATATGGCCATCGATAGATCCGGTGAGCGTGCCGCGCTCGATGCCGAGGTCGAGGACACCCAGGCCACCATCGCGAAGCTTCGCGCGGCTGCCGACGGAACGCCGCCCGGACACGGTTCGCGCGTGGCGCTGAAGAAGGCCGAGGAGAGGCTGGCCGAGCTGGTCAAGCACATCACCCGGCGCGACCGGACGGGGTAGGGTGGCGCGCGGGACGCCGCGACGACGAACCCTTCCCGCCCCAGTGGCCGAGAGGGGCGCGCCGACGAATGTCTGCGCGTCGCTTCCGCCCGTCGGAGTCCGGCCCCGGGGGCCGACGCGGCCGCCTCGCGGCCCGGACGCCCCCGAGCATGCGGCCAGAACTTCACCAGTATTTAACCGAGTTGACTGAAGTTAATCGGCCATTTACCATGATTTTACCGACGCAGCGAAGCTGTGTGTCCGTAAAACTACAGCTATTCTGCTCAGAGCTTGGTAGTCTTATCACCAGATCGAAACCCGGATCGCCCGTGATGACCAAGCTCCTCGCCTCCCTGACCGCCTTCACTGCCCTGACCGCCGCGGCGTCCGCCGCCGACCTGCCGCGCCGCGCCGCGCCGCCGCCGGTGTTCACGCCGGTGCCGGTGTTCACCTGGACCGGCTTCTACTTCGGTGTGAACGCCGGCTACGGCTTCGACGCCAACAGCCGCAACACCACCAACTACGCCCTGCCCGGCGGCTCGCTGATCAACTCGCCCGGCACCGCCGGCGTCGTCAGCGTCAGCAACCGCAACAACAACGACGGCTTCTCGGGCGGCGCCCAGATCGGCTACAACTACCAGTTCACCCCGGGCTCCGGCGTCGTGATCGGCTTCGAGGCCGACGCCCAGTACGTCGACTTCGCCCGCCGCGCCAACGCCACCCAGAACTACAGCTTCCTGGGCTTCCCCGGCGTCGCCTTCAGCAACCCGCCGGCCTTCGTCGCCACGAGTGGCAACGGGCTGGACTACTTCGGCACCGTGCGCGGCCGCCTCGGCTACGCCTTCGACCGCACCCTCGTGTACGGCACCGGCGGCTTCGCCTACGGCTCGGGCCAGGACGACCAGAACTTCGCCGGCAACCGCTTCCGCGACAGCTTCCGCACCGGCTGGGCCGCCGGCGGCGGCGTCGAGTATGCGCTCCCCACCGACTCGTTCCTGAACTTCTTCCGCTCCTCAGCCGTGACGCTGAAGGTCGAAGGCCTGTACGTCAGCCTCGACCGCCAGAAGAACTCGGCCGGCGGCGTGTTCTACGGCAACCTCCTGCCCCCGAACGGCATCGCCTACCTCAACGGCGCCGCCGCCAAGACCGAGTTCGCCGTCGTCCGCGCCGGCCTGAACTACAAGTTCGGCTCATACTGAGATCGGGTCGCGCCGCTCCCGGCCTCCGTGCCGGGAGACGCGGCGGCGGGCGAGGGGGTGTTGGTCCGCCTCACCACTCTCCGCTGCCGAAGAGCAGCCTTCCGGTTGACCTTCGCATCCCCAGCCCGATCAAACTGGCCGCGAGGTCGGCAGCACCCTGGGAGCGCACGCTCCCGGGGTGTTCCTGCGTTCCGGCACGGAATGCCGCGGCGATCAGCCGATCGCCCAGAACAGCGGGAGCGCGCCGGCCAGGAATAGGGCCGAGGAGACGAGCACCGCGAGGCGCTCGCGATGGTCGAGAACGAAGGCGCGGGAACGGGCGAACATGGCACAGGCAAGTCGGGGGCGAAGACGTCAGGCTCACCCCTGAACCGTGACGGATCGGAAGCGGCGCGCCGTCCACAGGGGTCCGTCGGCCCGTGTCGCGGCCGCGCCACAGGGGCCGGGGGTGCTTGCTACCAGTACCGGTTCGGCCAGCAGCGCCGCCCGCCGCGACCGAGATGAAAGCCGCGCGGGCAGGCCCGACCGACATACCCGCCCCACTGGCCGCCGGCGCGGCACCCGCCATACGGCCCACGGTGGCCGTAGGGCCCGCAGCCGCCGTAGACGTGCTGGATCAGCCCGTCCTGCGCGGCGGGGAGCGGCGACCCCGGGACTGGCAGTGCCGAGGCCGGCACGGCGATGCCGACGGTGAGCAGTGCCGCGGCGGCGAGTGACTTGAGCATCAACCCATCTCCAGGTCTTGGCGGAGCCGACCTCCGTCGGCGCTGCCCGAATACCTGGTTCCGTTGAAGACCGGGTGTCACGGACCGCTTTGATTGCCCGTATCGCGGGAGCCTTCCTTTAAGTCCCGCCCCGATACTGCCGATCCACCCGCTCAGGCGCCCGCCGCGCCTACGATGACGGTGTTCGCTGGATCTATGGCCCGGGTCGCCAGCTCACTTTGGGAGAGCCGTCGCCGATCCGTCGCTCTGCCGCGAGGCGGTATGCTGTTGGCTGCCGGTCTGCCAGGTCCAGTAGCCCGCGATGGACCCCGCGAAGACGAGCCCCACGACGACGAGCGCGATCATCAGAGGTTTGAGGTCGCGCTTTTCCCGTTCCCTGGATCCGTCCACGAAGCCTCCTCTTGGCTTGCCTTGTACTGTCTGCGCGCCGGACTGGATCGGCCGGCGGCCCCTCTCTCGGTCAACCGGCCGGACGCCAACAGAGATCCGGGGTCGCGCGGCCGAACGAGGTTCGTCGCGGGGTGACCGTTGGTCGCCGGTCTCCTGCCGAGCGGATCGGCGGCCGGCAGGCCAAATAGCTGCGCGGCACGCGTGCCTCGGCGCGGCACATCGGTCTGCCGCGCGGTGCCGGTTGCGAGGTCCGGTCAGCGCGCGGCCGCGTCGTCGCGGAAGCCGCGGGTATCGAAGATCCGCCGGACGACGCCGGTGCGCTTCGCCCCCTCGAGCCACGCCGTGACGCAGGCGGGCGGCAGGTCGGCCCTTCGGAACGGCGACGGCGACTCGCGTCTGCTGAAAGCCGCCCGCGACGATCCGGGAGCCCGGGATCTGCGCGACCACCGGCCGTAGCGTGTGTTGTGAGAGCGCGAAGGCATCCGCCTGCCCAGCGCGCATGCGTGCGACCGCCTCGGCCACGGACGAGTCGGGGAGGGGCTGCAGCCGGGTCAGCGTACGGGCGGAGGCGCGGAAGGTTGTCGTGCCCTCGATCGCCAGAACCCAGAGGCCCGATCATATGATCGACCAAGGCCATGGATATGCACCCGCAGGCCAAAAAGCTGCTGGCGGATCAAGGACGCCACTCTCGGTTTGCGCCGGACAACGGTGAAGACCGCCGCCATCATGGGCTTTCCTGTACCGAGATGAGCCAGGTGCCCGATCAGAAGTCGAAGAAGATCGCCGATAGCGTGCTGGTCCGGCTCAGCACCTTCGCGCTCGGCGTCGCTTTGTATGGAGGAATCGCGCGCAGCATCGTCGAGAAGGTGGCTGCCGATCCGGTCCCACACCTCGGTCGACTAGGGAATGCCGGGCTGCACCGAGGCGTTACTCTGCCGGTACGATGGCAGCGTGATCGCGGCGAGGCAGAGGTGCTCGTATTTTTGCGCGGATGGCGCCCGAGGCTTTCGCTGGCGGGGGCATGACGCCGTCAAATGGCGCAACAGGTCGATCGTCGTGATGCTGGGCCCATATTGCTCAAGCAGGGTCGCGACGGCGTAGCGCCGGAGCGCTTACAGGTGGCCCCATCTACGTACACTCACCGGCATGCACATCGCCTGAGCGCCGCATTCCGCCCCTGCTCGCGAACAAAAACGGAACAAGCCCAAAATCGCAACGCCTATCAACGAACAGCCGCGCACCCACAAAACCTAGAGTAGAGCGACGTTGATATCCTCCAAAATTACCATGTCGATCAACGACTTAAGTCGCCATAACTCCTTCGCCGATACGATGAAGCCCCGAGTTCATAAACCGCCATCGGTACGAACGTACCAGTACGAGGCACATCAACGTGACGTTGTAGCAACACAACCGATCACGATTTTGTGTATCCCTGGTGATGGAGACAACCTGGGAGCGAACGATGAACCGTTCACGCGGCCCGACGTCGGATCGGAATCTCACTTGGGAGCACCTGCAGCCGCGGGAGCAACGCTGGAAGGCTCTTAATCAGCGACCCGTTATCGCCTGGCTCACCGGTCTTTCAGGTGCAGGTAAGTCAACAATCGCCAACTTCGTGGACCAAGCGCTGACGGCTTCTGGTCGCGCAACGATGGTGTTGGACGGTGACAATCTACGACACGGATTGAATAGCGATTTGGGCTTTACCGACCGCGATAGAGCTGAAAACGTCAGGCGGGTCGCAGAAACTGCAAAGCTGGTGGCTGAAGCTGGTCTTGTCACGATCGTTTCGCTCATCTCTCCGTTCTCGGCAGAGCGAAGAGCGGCAAGAGCTATCGCCGGCGACGTTCCATTTCTGGAAATATTCGTTGATACGCCGTTGATAATTTGTGAGGGACGGGATCCGAAAGGCTTATATGTTCGGGCACGCGCCGGAACCATCCCAAATTTCACAGGCATTTCGGCGCCTTACGAAGCACCAATTGAGCCTGATCTAACGCTTGCTACGACGCGGCAATCAATCGACGAAACCGCGCGCCCGCTTATCAACGCACTTTTGCAATTAAGCGCGCCAATAGACCGACCGTCGACCGGGCAATTTCTATCTAAGATTTCGAAGGCGGGCTGTGACGCCGGGCTATGACCAAAAGGCGCGTCATAATACATATTGGCCCACATAAGACTGGAACTACGTCGATCCAGAATGTGCTTTACACCCTCTCTCTCAAGGACGGCTCGAATTTTATTTATCCGTTTACTCGACCTGATCAAACTGGTCAGCACGAGTTTGCTCAACTAGCCTCCAACCCTGAGCATCCAGAGTTTGCCAGGAAGTTGGCGATCCTCGCGTCCGTTAACAGGACCTGCGTCCTCTCAAGCGAAGAATTCTGTTATCTTTCAGTCACCTCCCTACAAAAATTACGCGAGGCCCTTCCCTGCGCAGATTTCACCATTATTTATTATCAAAGAAACTTGCTACCATTGCTTTATTCATGGTGGCAAGAACTCATTAAACACGGATCCTCCGATCACTTTCCAAGTTTTTTGCTAAATACAATTTTAAATCCAAGCAGTCTGCACTTGCTTGTGCCAGACTTCATGTTGAATAACTGGGCACATGTTTTTGGAAGAGATGCAATAAAAATATTCTTGTACGATAAGATTACGGATGTCGCGCGACAATTTGCCTCTGATGTGCTTGAGATTGATCTCGTTACCAAAGAGCAGACGAAAAGCAACCGATCCTACGATTACCTTGAATGTGAGATGATGCGCCTGTGGAATATCCGCGGTTTTTCCGGCTCAGATATTCTTCAAACGCCAAGCATTCACGTTGTCCGCGCTAAAGTCGCCGAGCGGTCAAACAGATTTCTCGAAAATCTGTCTCTGAATTATCATCGAAGCGAATTTGCTGCAATAGAGGATCTTTTGATTTCACGCTGGGGCGATCGCATCGAAGGCTTTTACGGTGGCCAGTTGTTCGCGGACCGAGAAAGATCTTTCTCGTACATCAGTGCGAATTTCTGGTCGGCCAATCCCGATCTCGTTGCGGCAATGTGCGAATTTGCCGAGCGCACGAAACAAAAAGAGCTTGATTTAATGCCAAGCTTGACCAATCCGCCCCATAATAGTTTGCGCGAGACTGGTATGGACACCTGGAACCAATTGGAAATTATTTTGTGTGCTGCTCGTCAGAGAGAGCAGTTGCTAGAAGCAAGGCTTGATAAACAAACCGAGCAAACCCGTGCCTTAGAGATTGTCATATCGGCGCTAATAGCCAGCATGAGATGGCGTGGGCTTGACCGTTCGAAGTTTAAAATGCTGATGACAGAGATTGCACAGTCAACTCCAAGCGTTGGTAAAGTTGCGGCTCGTCATGAGATGTATCTTTATCAATCTCAAAGAGTTCTGGGCCCTAGATAGCTGCGGCATATCTATATGTTGCCATACTTCGTGACGGCACGCTGATTGAAATTTCGTGGCAGCTACCGCCTCTCCCAACATGCTGATCCTCACAAAGAGGCTGCACGCGGCTCTGGAAGAGGATGCACGTCAGCGAGTCCGCACCGCGAACTCCGAGATCGACAGTTCCAAGCCTGATCCAATCTCGTCCGGTAGCCCGAGATGCGGTCTAACGCGACCCGGTCCGGCTCCATGCCGGAAATCCGGCTGTCCTTGACCAACAGGGGCCGGCATATTCCACACACAGAAGCCGTGCTTTGAATTGACGCCGAACAGCTGGGGCGCCATCCAGCCGAGCCGGCGCGCCTCGGCGTCGCAACTGCTCAGGCTGAAGCCGAAGCTCCGCTTGGACGCTCATAGGAGAATTTTTAGTATACAAGACTATAATCTACACTTTCCTATTCAACAGAGCCAAGATCACAAGCAATACCGTTAAATTGTGGCATCCCGAGTGATATAGCTAACTTATCCGTGTAGTCATAAGCAATATCTCGAACACTCTGCAACAACGATGGCATGTCTCGGACCACTCGTGCACCAAAGGGACGGGCAACATAAACGATGTCCCACAAGGCATGTGTCATCACCGTATCTGCCCAGGCCTATGATGGCAGGGTTCAAGCGCCGACGGTTTTGAGGATGTTGCCAAAGGGACTGCTGCCTGTGAGGCGGGCGGTGTCAACGACGGTGCGGATGGCGGCCTCGCCCTCGGCTGCCCACATGGCGTGATTGCCGTTGGTGGCCTTCCGCTGCATGACAGTCGGACGCAGGAGCCGCTCGGAGCCGTTGTTGGTCGGCTCGACCTTTCCGGATTAGGCGACGAAGATCAGGAGCTGATCGCGAGCGCGGCTGATCTTGGCCTGCAGCTCGCGGGTCAGGTCACAGCGGCTCGATGTGGCCAAGGTAGCGCCGTGTTGCCGATACAGGCTCCGGCGCTTGGCCGAGAGCGTCGAGGCAGCCAAGTCGGCCACGCGCCCGGCTAGGGCGAACACGCGTCCCAGCCAGAGTTGCAGGCGCCAGGGGACGGGATCGTCGCTGAACTCGACGACATAGGCGACGTCGCGGGCCAGATACGCCAGGCAGGTCTGGTGCTCGGCGGCATGGCCGGGTTCGAACGGTGTAGCGGTCCGAGATCCACACCGCGAGCCGATGCCCGTCCATCATCTCGCGCACCACGACAGCGCCGCGCGTCGGCGAGGCCGTGTGCACCACGGCCGCGGCTGAGTGGAACAGCCAGCGGTAAGCGTTCGAGCCCTCGATGCGCACGCCGGTCTCGTCGCAGGCGACGACCTCAGCCTTGCGCATCATCGCGATGGCCGCGTCACGGCCGGGATGGAAGCAGCCCTGCGCGCGGCGGAGCAAGTTCATCAACCCGCCCTGGCTGAGGGTGAGGCCGAACAGACCTGAGAGCGCCGCCTGCAGCCGCAGCGTGTCGCGGGAGAGCGCGCAGGCATCCGCCTGCCCGGCGCGCATGCGCGCGACCGCCTCGGCCACGAACGGGACGGGGAGGGGCTGCGTCTGGGTCAGCGTGCGGGCGGAGACGCGGATCGTCGTCGTGCCCACGATCGCCACGACCCGGAGGCCTGGTCGATCCACCTGCGCCCCTCAACCATTAGACCGAGAAAGCGAATCGCATCCGCGATGTCCGGCTCGGTCTTACACCAGAAGAACGCCGGGTACCGCTCCGCGCGATCGACCGGGCCGGTGTAGCCAAGCTGGCGGTCGAAGCCTACCTCGGTGAACCTTGGCTCGCGACTGTCGAAGGAACGCTGATAGGTGAGCGCGAGGTGCTCGCTGAGCGCGTCGGCCAGCATCTTCGTCACATCGAACGTGGGTGGTGTCTCGCAGACTGAATGAACGCCGACACGGCCCGCTGTGTCGATCAGCACCATGACATTAAGTGAGCGGCGGCCCATACTGCGGAAATGCCTCGGAAAGTGTCGGGGCGTCGATCTCCGGGGCAGGCTCGTAGGATCTCATAGCCGCCGTGGCTACGCGCCCATTCCCCGGCTCGGCCGGTCCAGAAATCGAGGCGCTGGCCGGTACCATCGAGCGCGTCACCTTCCACAGCCCGGAGACCGGCTTCTGCGTGCTTAAGGTGCAGGCGCGGGGCAAGCGCGACCTCGTGCCGGTGATCGGGCACGCCCCCGCCATCGCGGCCGGCGAGTGGGTCACCGCCACCGGCATCTGGCACACGGACCGCCAGCACGGCGTGCAGTTCAAGGCCGACAACCTGAAGGTCACGCCGCCCACCGGGGTCGAGGGCATCGAGAAGTATCTCGCGTCAGGCCACATGCGCGGCATCGGCCCCGCCATGGCTAAGCGCATCGTCGCGGCCTTCGGCGAGAGCACCTTCGAGATCATCGAGGCTGAGCCGCAGCGCCTGCCTGAAGTCGCCGGCATCGGCCCGAAGCGCGCCGCCCGCATCATCGCCGGCTGGGCCGAGCAGAAGGCCGTGCGCGAGATCATGCTGTTCCTGCACGCTCACGGCGTCGGCACAGCTCGGGCGGTGCGGATCTTCAAGACCTACGGCCACGAGGCCATCGCGGTCATGACCGAGGATCCCTACCGGCTGGCCAAGGACATCCGCGGCATCGGCTTCAAGACCGCCGACGCTATCGCGATGAAGCTCGGGCTGACCCCGGAGGCGCCTCAGCGGCTGCGCGCGGGCATCTCGTTTGCCCTTCAGACGGCGACCGACGGCGGCCACTGTGCCCTACCTGTGGCGGAGCTGATCAAGCTCGCGGGCGAGCTGCTCGGCGTCGAGGCAACGCTGATCCGCTCGGCGCTGCTCGACGTGCTGGAGACCGGTGAGGTTGTGCAGGACATCCTCGGTGATAAGGCGTGCATCTTCCTGGCCGGGCTGCACGCCGCCGAGCGGATGATTGCCGAGCGGCTACTCCGGCGAACGAAGGGCACGCCGCCCTGGCCGGAGATCGACCTCGCTCGGGCGCTGCCCTGGGTCCAACAGAAGACCGGCAAGGCACTGTCACCTTCGCAGAACGAGGCCGTGCGCCGTGTGCTCGGCGCCAAGCTCGCGGTGATCACCGGCGGTCCAGGGGTCGGCAAGACCTCGACGCTCGACACGATCCTGCGCATCCTGCGGGCGAAGGGCATACAGGTGCTGCTCGCCGCCCCGACTGGCCGAGCGGCCAAGCGCATGACTGAGCAGACGGGGCTTGAGGCCAAGACGATCCACCGCCTGCTGGAGATCGACCCGAAGCACGGCGGCTTCTCGCGCAACGAGGAGAACCCGCTCGCCTGCGACCTACTGGTGATCGATGAGACCTCGATGGTCGATGTGCCGCTGATGAACGCCCTGACCAAGGCGGTCCCAGAGCACGCGGCGCTGCTCTTGGTCGGCGACGTTGACCAACTGCCCTCCGTTGGACCTGGGCAGGTATTAGCGGACGTCATCGCTTCGGGGGCTATCCCGGTGGCGCGACTGACCGAAGTGTTTCGACAGGCGGCCGAGAGCCGGATCGTGGTGAACGCACACCGGATCAACGCCGGCAAACTGCCCGAACTGGCTGGACGGGGCGCGGACAGTGACTTCCACCTGATCGAGATCGAAGAGCCCGAGGCGGCGGCGGCGACGCTGATCGAGGTGGTGACCCGGCGCATTCCGAACCGCTTTGGCCTCGACCCGGTCCGCGACGTGCAGGTGCTGACGCCGATGCAGCGCGGTGTGCTCGGCGCTCGCAACCTCAACCATGAGCTTCAGGCGGTGCTGAATCCGAATCCCTCTATCTCGGTGGAGCGGTTCGGCTGGCGCTTCTCGCCGGGGGACCGGGTGATGGAGAGCCAAAACGACTACGACCGGGAGGTGTTCAACGGCGATCTCGGCACGGTGGCGCGCATCGATGAGGACGAGGGGGCGGTGATCGTCGATTTCGAGGGTCGGGAGGTGATCTATCCCTACGGTGAACTCGACACGCTGGTACCGGCCTACGCCACGACCATCCACAAATCGCAGGGTTCGGAGTATCCGGCGGTGGTGATTCCGCTCGCCATGCAGCATTGGACCATGCTGGCGAGGAACCTCCTGTACACGGGTGTAACCCGCGGAAAGCGACTCGTCGTGCTGCTGGCACAGCGCAAGGCGCTCGGGATCGCGGTCCGCGGCGGCAACATGCGGCCGCGCTGGACCAAGCTTCGTGAATGGCTCAAAGCGACAGCACAACCTCAGTGATGGTTGTCACGAACGGGAACGCAACCGAATGTATGGTGCATGACCGACCTGATGCCACTCGACGCCGCCTCCATGCCAGTATCTGTGCGCGATTCGTCGAGGGCGTGAACGGCCTGCGCGAGCACCTGTTTGAAGCCGACCACGAGGAGCCTAGCCAACCTTGCCTCATGCTGCGGCTTAGCTTCCACGAGCTGTCCTTTTCGTAGCGTTGAATGATCGCCGCCCTCGCGGAGGCCGGCCACCACGTGCGTTAGCGAGGGGCTCAGATGCCGGATGCTAAAGGTATCACTGCGGCTTACCGCAGCCCTTTGCACGGACCTCGTGAGGACGTTCGCTAGGTCTTTCCCAGATCACCTGTCACCAACCAACAGGATCCCCATGGCCGGCCTCAAGGACAAGCGTGGCTTTATCGACAGGGACCGCCTCGATCTGTCGGAACGCAAGGCTGTCGAGTTCTGGATCAAGCGCTGGGGTGTGACGCAGGACCAGCTTACGGCCGCGCATCGCAAGGTCGGTCGAATGACCAAGGACATCGCCGCCGAGCTAGGCAAGAAGCGTTAGGGGCGCGACCGCCCCAACGAGATAACTCCTCAAGGGACGTCGTTGATGGCGAGGCCGCCGCACCCTGATCGCGTTCGGACCAGTGCCCTGGACTTCTGGTTGGCCCGGAGCGCCATCGCCTGCGTGGCTGGCCTCCAGTTGCTCGTTGTGAACGACTTCTCGCTCGGACCTCGCTGGCTCGCCCCGACGCTCGAACTGGCGCTGCTGGTGCCACTCTCGGCCGCCACGACCTGGAACCAGGGCCGGGCGCGACGCGCCACGACAGACGCACACTGGGCCGAGGTGCACCGCCATCATCGCCTGATCCGCAGGATGGCTCTCTTCATGACCACGCTGGTCACCGTGACCAATACTGGACTTGCTCCGGTTTAATGGAGAGCGGTTTGGTGGGTGAAGCCCCTCTCGAACTGGATAGGGCTGGTGTAGCCCAGCGCCGAGTGACGGCGGCGGGGATTGTAGAAGCCATCGATGTAATGGGCCAGCGCGACGGTGGCCTCGGCTCGCGTCTGGAACGCGGTGCGCCAGACCAACTCGCTCTTCAGCGTCTTGAAGAACGTCTCGACCATCGCATTGTCGAAGCAATTTCCCTTGCCAGACATCGAAATCACGATGCCATGTCCTCGTAGTTCTGCCTGATACTCGTTCGAACAATACTGACTGCCGCGGTCGGAATGATGGAGCAAATCTGATCCGGGCTGCCGGACAACGAGGGCTCGTCGCAGCGCGGTCAGCGCGAGTTGCTTGTGAAGGCGGTCGCCCGCCGCCCAGCCGACGACCCGTCGAGAGTACAGGTCGAGGACCACCGCCAGGTACAGCCAACCCTCCCGCGTCCAGATGTAGGAGATGTCGCTTCCCCACTTGCGATCGGGCCCGGCCGCCGTGAAGTCTTGGTCGAGGTGGTTGGGCGCGATCGGGAAGGCGTGGCCGCTGTCCGTCGTGCGCCGGAAGCGCCGCGGCTGGCGAGCCTTGAGCCCGTTCTCCCGCATCAGCCGGGCCACGCGTCTTCGGCCTGCCGCCAAACCCTGCTCACGCAACTCGTGGGTCATGCGTGGGCTGCCGTACGTCTCGTGCGAGAGCGTGAAGGCGGATCGGACATGGGCGAGTAGCACGAGGTCCTCGCGCTGCCGCGTCGAGGCCGGACGGTTCTTCCAAGCGAAATAGCCGCTCGGACTGACATCGAGGACCTTGCACAGGCGCGCGACCGGGAAGTCCTTCTTCGCCGCGTCGACGAGGCGAAACCTCATCGACTTCCCTCCTTGGCGAAAAAAGCCGTGGCCCGCTTCAGGATCTCCCGCTCCTGGCGCAGCACCTCGTTCTCGCGCCGCAGGCGCTTGAGCTCGGCGGCCATGTCCTCCTGCCGATCGGCCGGCGGGTTGTCCATCTCCCGCTCACGCCGGCCGTCGATCCAGTTGCGCAGCGTCGAGAGCCCGACGCCGAGATCGGCGGCCACCTCGCGGCGGGACCGCCCGCTCGTCTGCGCTAATCGCACCGCCTCAGCACGAAACTCGGGGGTAAAGGTCTGCTTCCGGTCTGCCATCGGAACCCTCCTCCTTCAGGAAAAGAGCTCTCCACTTTTGCGGAGCAAGTCCAGGTTGGTTGGAGTCTCTTGGCAGGTATACTACACCTGGTGGCCAGACGCCTGCTTGGAGCCCTGCGCGCGTGAGCCTGACGCTCGCACAGATGCTTGTTCTTTTTCTCGGCCCGCTCGTTCTAGCGACGATGGTCGGCATTGTCCTGTGGCTGACGCACGAGAAAGAGTCCGACCGCCTCAAGCGCGTCGAAGTTGATCGTGCTATATGGCTCAAATATCAAGCCGACCATAAGACGACTAGAGAGTAGCCAATCTTCAAATTTATAGGCCATTGCCATACGGATTTGAGATTTTATTTTCATTATAAATACATATAGATAATATCAAGATCTGCCACTCTTGCTCAGGCGCGCAATAGCCGCGTCATCCGCAAAATCAGCATCGTCTCGGCCGCGCCGTATCAAGGAACATTGGTTGTTCGTCCAGTCCATTCCGGCGGCTGCTGATCCTGGCTGACACGCAGGCGGCGTCACTCCAGGCCCACAAACGCAGCTTCATACGAGGCATCCGTCGCGATCGGCAGCGCTGCCCGAGCCTCGGCCCAGAACCGGTCGATCAGCGCCGGATCGGCATCGCAGGCCGTACGCCACTACGTCAGGATCGGCTCGCGCGCCCGAGCTTGCGCAGCCGCCGATGGGAGCCGTTCGCGCTTCTCGTTCTGGTCGACCTTGCGCGAGGCTAGAAACAGGCTCCACAAGTCACCGCACTGCCACGCCGGCCCATGGTTGATGTCGAGCTTTTCAAGGCGCAGCGGTGCACCCGACAGGACTCGAACGTATATTCTTTTTCTTTGAAGTATTAACTCATCAATTTTTCTTGTGATCGATATACATTGATCGATATTATCAAATAGCTGATATAAATCATTAAATTAGCGCGCTTATCCTCTCTCATTTCAGCCGGATGGATTCGGTTTGCTCTCGCATGCTTTCGCAGTGCCTCCATAAAACTGAAGAAGTCATGCCCAAGCTCAGCAAGCGCTGGGTAGAGGCGGCAGAGCCGCAAGGTCCGGACTACTTCCTCTGGTACGACGAGCTCCCGGGCTTCGGGGTGCGCATCTTCGCGTCTGCGCGTCGGATCGCCGAGCAGATCGCCGCTGAGATGCCGGACCTGTCCGACGAGGAGCGCCTCGACGCAGCGCGCCAGCGCATGATCATCGCATCGGCGTAGCGGCATGGACGACGAGGCCGACCCGATCCTGCAGGCGGTGACGGCGCTATGGGCCGCCGGCGTTACGGTCGCGCTGGTCGGCGACGAGCTCGAGCGCTGGCAGATCGGCGACCTGGCCTTCTTTGACGCGGACCTGTGGGGCCTCGCCGCGATCCGCGGACTCGTCGAGGATGTCGACCCGCGATAGCTCGGTGCCGTCACGCCCACCGAACCGCTCGCGTCGGCCCGCGGCCACCAGCTCGAGGCCCTTCGCGCCTGCCTCCTCTACCCGCAGGGACTGCGCCGCAGCGCCTATCTGTCGGCCAAGTCGCTGCTACGGAAGCGAGGGTTCGTCGAATTCCGCTCGGCGCCTGGCCCGGGGCGTCGCGAGGACGCGTGGTTCATCACTGCGGCCGGCCGTGCGCATCTCGTGGAGATCGACGCAAGCAAGCCGGGCGGCAGGCGCGCGGCCTGAGCCTAAAGCAGGCTGCCCGACGTCGGCGCGGTGAGCGTCTTGCCCGCACGGGTCACCAGCTTCGAGAGGCCGGCGCGGCCGCCGGCGCCTGCGCCTCGGACGGGAAGGTCCGGTCCAATTTCATCATCATCAGATGCAAGGCGTCGAGCAGCACCTAGGTCCAGAGGTGGCGGCCGGTGGATCGGATCTCGAAGCGCATGGCTGACCCGGTATGCGAGTGGACATAAGGATACCTTGCGCTCGAAAAAGGCCCGAGCCGTTAATGGCTTGCCCGGCGCAACACCCTGCGCCGGCTCACATCGCGGTTGCTCCCGACATCCTTGCAGATCACCGGCGGGGTCAGCCGCGCCCCTTAGCCGCGAGCTCGCAAGTTTGGCGCGGGGGCGTGGAGCTGTTGAGGGGGAAAACCCGAGGGCGCCTCGACAGGCATGCGGCAGCCGATATTCTGACCGCATGTACGCAGTTCTCATTCTAGCTTTGGTGCTGTGCCTGATCTCGCCGGCGGGCGCTGCCAGTCGCCGCGACAGCCGAACGCTCGCGCAGGCAGCCTACGTTCTGAGACATGCGCTGCCGATCACTTCGACGAAACTCAAGGTCTTATCGGCAGACCGCGCGCTGCTGACCGGCGGGGATGATGGCGCGGTGATCGTCACGCGGATCAATCACTGCTCGTACTCGATCATGTCGACCCGAGTTGGCGGCTATAGAATCAACTTCAGCCGCCTGTACGGGACGTTCGAGCGTGAGGGGACGGCAGAAGCTGCGCGGATCGTGCTCCCCGGCAATAGCGATGCTGCGTGCTCCCTGCCACTCGACGGTCCCGATCAGTGCGCCTCCACGGTCATGCTGAAGCGCGTGAGCCCACAACAGGAAGCCACTCTGCTTGCAGGCGTGACCTACCTTCTCGACCGAGGCTGCCGCGCATCCGCCGCGCCTGTTGACCGCCCCTAATTCGAAGGCCGGCTCAGCCGCAGCAATCAGCAGCTACGCAGCTCTGCTTCTGGCCGCGATCTTCCAGACCGGCGGCCCCACGTCCGCCCAGGCTTGGCCCGGCAGCCGGAGAAGCGATCGAACACAGTCCGGTCAGGCTCGACGCCGACGACCCGGCTGTCGGTGACCATCAGGGCGCCGGCATACCCGACGCGCAGGAAGCCGTGCTCCGGGCCGACTTCAGCAGTGGGCATGCCGGCTTTTAGATGCTCATGCGCCACGATGATCCCAACCTTTTCGAGCCGGCGCACGACGCCCTGAACGCTGCCTGTCTCAGGGCTTAGAGTCTTGATCATGTCGCTCGCGGCAAGCCGACCAGCTTTTTCGCCTCGAGTGGCAGGAGAAGGCGAGCCGCTCTTCGGCGGCATGGATCGGGATTGTCTCACCCGTTGGAGCCGGTACGCGCCTCGATTCGGCGTCAGGATGACCGGCGGCGATTAGAAAACGCGTGCGGTCTGACGCAAGCAAGCCTTAAGCCTAACGGTCTATATGTCGGCTATCGCGTTGCATTCCGATATTGACCATGACTCTCGCACTATTTGCTGCCCTGATCGCCGGGGCAGTGTGTCTCGGGATGATCTCTGCGCTCGTGCCGCTTCAGCGCCCGCGGCAAGAGATCGAGTTGGCGGATCTTAACGAGGACGAGTTCTTCGACATCGGAGGCCCCATTATCGATTTGCAGGCTACGCGCTGAAAGCGCCTCTTGCGAGCCAGCCGTTCGTCGGTCGACGGGGCACTAAAAGGCGCGCCGCGGCAAACCGGACAGATCAAAACGAGAGGTGCTTCGTGGACCCTCAACCCTTCACCATCGAGACCGAGGCCGAGGCCCAGACGTATCTGGCCGATCTCCTCAGGAACCCAAAGAATCGGTCGATGAGCGAGATTGCAAGACACTGCGCCCTGCGAATCCGCGACCAAAAGATCAAAGCATTTTTTCTAACCGAAGGCGCCACGATGCTTGCCGAGATGAAGGGATAGCGCCGAGACAAGGAAACCCGCGCCGGCGGACCGGGCGGGTTGAGGATCGACACTTGAGGTCTCGATAGCGGAGTGGCGAAACGCCCGGACCGTTAGGCGGCCTTGTGTCGGCCCTTCCGCTCTGGCTGAGCCACTTCGTCAATCAGCGCAGCCATTGCACCGGGTCGGCCGAGGCCGATCGCCTTGGCGAGAGCAGAACGCTGTTCAGCGTAGCTCGGGGCCACCATCGGATAATCTGCCGGCAAGCTATAGCGCTCGCGATAACTGCGCGGATCCGAGCCGTGACTGGTCAGGTGGCGCTTCAGCGTCTTGTAGGTCTTGCCGTCGATGAAGCTGACGATACCATCTTGGCGGACAGACTTGCGAATCTGGGCTGCGCTCGGCTTCTCGACCTCGGCCTGCAGGACAGCGCCAGTCGAAGGGTTTGGGGTGCCGGAAACGAGGCTGGCGATCGCGCCGTGCACAGTCCGGATCAAGTCAGGCAGTTCGGCAAGGGGAACTGAGTTGTTCGATACGTAGGCGGCAACGATGTCGCCGGCCAGCTCTATGATGCCAGCGGCGTGGTCAATGTTTTCGCTTGTCACTTTAATCCTACGACTTTTGATGGCTCGGGCAGACATGCCGCACGGCACGCTCATAGCCATATCGTGCTGAAAAAAGCAATATGCTTGGTATCAATACTTGGGCTAGATAAAGAAATCCTAAGAATCTGTCGTGCACGCGGCATTGTGCAATACCGGAAGGCGACATGCGTGTCCTCACGCATCATCGTGCACGGATAACCCAAAAAGCCCCGCGCGGCAGTGCCGGCGGGGCTGAAGTCGGGAGGAGCAACGGCGTCGCAAGCGGCGGGCCAGACGGCACGAATGAGCCGACACGGCTGAAGCCCGGCAAGCGGATGGATGCCCAAAAGAATGGAGGAAGCCCCTGAGACACGTCTGCTCGGAGATGCCCATCCGGCGCAGCACCTCCGCGGTCGACGTCCCGGTCTCGGCCTGCTTCAGTGCGAAGGCGATCTGCTCTTCGGTGAACCTGCTCTTCTTCACGGCTCTGCTCCTCCCGTCAGGGTCTTACACAACCGGAAAACTCGCGCTCACGCCGGACCAACGCGATAACGGGACGTTAATGAGATCGAGCAGCCAGGCATTGTCGGGCATGTGTATCTCGCCCCGGCGGGGCGACCAGGGTCCACCCTCGAACACACGTGGCACGCTGCATGCCGCCGGCGGACTTGTGCGTCCGGCAAGAGCCGGCCCGCGAACAGGCTCGCGCCGTCGCGGCTCAGCGCGGTTGGGCCTAGCCGCCGGTTCGCGGGCGGTCCAAAAAACGACTGATCCGTTTAGGCCCTCGGCATGGTCGATGCAGAGGGGTTCTGGTGGCCGGCCGCCCCGGCTTCGGTGAACGGGAACTCAGCATGCTGCCGGAGGAAGTAGCCAAGTCGCCGATCCGCGGCGGGCGCGTCGCGATCGCCGGGCTCGGCACCGTCGGCCGGGCTGTGGCGCGCGCGCTCGACAGGGGCGCCATACCTGGCCTGAGCCTGACCACCGTGGCGGTCCGCGATGCCGCGAAAGCCCGGGCCGAGCTCGCGGCGCTCGACGCGCCGCCCGAGGTCGTCACCGCATTCGACGCCCTGGAGCCGTCGGCCGACATCGTGCTGGAATGCGCGCCGTCCCAGCACCTCCCGGCGATCGTGCGGCCGTTCGTGACGGCGGGCAAAACCGCCGTTGTGTTGAGCTGCGGGGCGCTGCTCGAGCACGAGGACCTCATGGAGACCGCCCGCGCCCACGGCGGTCAGATTGTCGTCCCGACCGGCGCCTTGCTCGGCCTCGACGCCGTGACGGCCGCAGCGGAGGGGACGATCCACACCGTGCGGATGATTACCCGCAAGCCCGTGCGCGGCCTCGTCGGCGCACCCTACCTCGTGGAGAACGGCATCGAGATCGCTGGCATCACCGAGCCGATGCGGGTCTTTTCGGGCAGCCCGCGCGAGGCGGCTCGCGGGTTTCCTGCCAACCTCAACGTCGCGGTCGCGCTCTCACTCGCCGGCATCGGCCCGGACCGGACCGAGCTCGAGATCTGGGCCGATCCCGTCCTCGATCGCAACACCCACCGCATCGAGGTCGAGGCTGACTCAGCGCGGTTCTCCATGACGATCGAGAACGTGCCGACCGACGAGAACCCTCGTACGGGCCGCATCACGGCTCTGTCGGTCATCGCCTACCTGCGCAAGCTCGCCGCCCCCCTCCGAGTCGGCACCTAATGGACCGGCTGAGCTGGCACAGCCCGTGCTGCCAGTCGGCTGCGCCCGGGCCAGCGTCCGCGCGCGGATGCCCTCTCAGACCCGGAGCGGTTCGTGACATCGACGAGCGACGAGATCCCGTCCGAGATCGAACGGGCGACGATGCGGCGTGTCACGCTTCGGATCATGCCGCTGCTGATGCTGGGCTTCCTCGTCGCCTTCATCGACCGGGTCAACGTCGGCTTCGCGGCGCTGCAGATGAATGCCGATGCCGGCCTATCCGCGTCGGTCTTCGGCCTAGGCGCGGGTCTATTCTTCGTCGCCTACTTTTTGTTTGAGGTGCCCTCGAACCTGATGCTCGAGCGGTTCGGCGCCCGCCTGTGGCTGGCCCGGATCATGATCACTTGGGGGTTCATCTCGGCGGCCACCGCGCTCGTCATCGGGCCGATCTCATTCTGCGCGGTGCGCTTCCTGCTCGGTGCGGCGGAAGCCGGCTTCTATCCCGGCGTGATCTTCTACCTGACGCACTGGTTCCCGAAGGTCTATCGCGCCCGGGTGATCGCCCTCTTCGCGGTGGCTGTTCCCCTGTCGAACTTCGTCGGCTCGCCGCTCTCAGCGGCGCTACTCGGGCTCGACGGCTGGCTGGGCCTGCGCGGCTGGCAGCTCATGTCGATCGTCGAGGCCGCGCCCGCCGTGATGCTCGGGCTCCTCGTCCTGAGGTATCTTCCGGAAGGGCCGGATCGGGCGACTTGGCTCGACGAGGGGCAGCGCGGCTGGCTCACCGGACGCTTGGAAGCCGAGCGCGCGGAGCAGCCAATGGTCCGATCGTCCGTCTGGCGAGTCATCCTCGATTGGCGCGTGCTCGCCGCGGGCTTGATCTTTGCTGGAAGCGTCGGCGCGAGCGCGTGTCTGTCGATCTGGCAGCCGCAGATCTTCAAGTCCCACGGCCTCTCAACCATGGAGATCGGCCTGCTCAACTCGGTGCCATTCGGAGTCGCGGCTGGGCTGATGGTGCTCTGGGCCCGACGCTCGGACCGCATGGGGGAGCGGGCGTGGCATGTCGCCGGGCCGCAGGCGCTCACGGCGCTCTGCCTCGCGGCGGCACTGGCCGCACAGGGATTCGGGCCGACGGTCGCGATCCTGTTCTTGGCGATCCTGGGGACCTACGCCGTCAAGGGCCCGTTCTGGGCAATGGTCACGGAATGGCTGCCGCCGGGCGCGTCTGCGGCCGGGATTGCGCAGATCAACGCCATCGGCAATCTCGGCGCCTTCGTCGGGACGTACCTGATGGGCGTGATCAAGGACGCGAGCGGCAGCTACGCGCTGGGCCTGCTGCCGCTCGCCCTGGTCACGGCCACAGGCGCCGCGCTGGCGTTGGGATTGGGCCGCACGCGCCCCCCGCTGGTCCCCGTCCTGAGGGGCGAGCGGGCGTAGAAGGCAAAGCACGGCCCGCGGGCGGAAACCCGCGAGGCGGCATGGGGTGCAAGGCTCAGCTTGGATCACCGTCCGCTCTGCGCCATGTGGTCGTCGGCCCGCCATCGATATCCGGGATCACTTACCCAAGTAACCGAACGGCTATGCCACGAAGCGAAGCGTCTCAATGCCACCGTATCCGATAGCTTCGAGGCAGCGCTCAGACGGGGGATGGCGTGACCGCCGCGCAGGCGGACAGCGACCGGACGACACCCATCGTTTGTAGCGTGCGGCGCTCCGTGCTTCAAAATACGGGCCATCCCGTCGGTTCGCGAGATCGCGGGCGTCGCGCCCGAGGAAAGATGCCCCTTGCCGAGTTCAGCTTCTGTCCATCGCATGCTGCATGGCTGTGCTGAGTCCTCCAGGGCGGACATCCCGATTTTCCTGGGCGTTCAATGAATCAGGCCAACACTCGTTGACGCGCAAAGCGTCGAGAACGTTGGTACTACCTTCCTCTGCCGAGCCATGCCGACGCAGCTTGGCGTCAGGACAAACGCGAGCGTCTGCCGAGCTTCGATCAACTCATGCAATGGGCGCGTAGCGACGCTTGAGACGACTCTCCCCGCGATGGCGGATAGGCCGGGGCTTTCAGGACGCGCTCGCTTCTGCCGAGGCAAGGAAAGCCCGCACGGTGTCGCGGAGAAAGGCCGCATCGGCTGGGTTGGTCGAGGGATTGCCGGCGCGGTGGCCCCAGAGGCTCGGGATCGGCCGCAGGACGGCATCGCGCAGGTGCGGCAGTTCGGCGACGTTGTCGGCGACGCGGAAGTAGAGATCGGTCGCACCCGGCATCAGCAGCAGCCGGGCCGTGATCGCGCCCAGCGCCTGCGCGAGGTCGCCGCCGTAGCGCGGGTCGCGGCTGATGTCGCCCGCATCCCAGGTGTGGAGCTGCGCGTACAGATCGGCTGCCGGACGGCGGCCGAAGCGCTCCTCCCAGTCGGTGCGCAGAAAGGTGTCGAGGTCCGGGGCGCCGAGGGCGGTGCGGTGCAGGTCTGCCCGGTAGAAATCCTGGCTGAGCGCCCAGCCCGCGTAGATGCGCCCGAAGGCCCGGAGCGCCGCGGCGGGCTCGGCCGAGAAGCGGCCGGCGCCGCGATGTTCCGGCGCGGCCTCCAGCACCGTCATGAGGCCCTTCAGGAACACGCGGTTGTGGGTGGCGGTCCGGGCGCTGCCGCAATTGATCACCGCGCGGGCGACCTGCTCGGGAAACAGCGCCGCCCAGTGGTAGGCCTGCTGCGCCCCCATGGACCAGCCATAGACGGCGTGCAGACGCGCAATCCCCCACACTTCGGCGAGAAGGCGGCGCTGGGCGTGGACGTTGTCCCAGGCGGTGACGAGGCCGGGCCAGTCCGGCGTGTTCGACGGGCTCGACGACAGGCCGTTGCCGAACATGTCCGGGATGACGATGAACCAACAGCTCGGATCGAGCACCCCATCGGGCCCGATTAGCCATTCCAGGTCTGTATGCTGGGCCGAATAGCTCGTCGGATAGAGCACGACATTGTCCCGGGCGGCGGACAGCGTCCCATGCGTCTTCCAGCGCAGCTGCGCTCTCGGCAGCACCGCGCCCGACTGTAGCGTCAGGTCGCCGAGGTCGAAGGTTCCGGTGGCCGTCGCCCAACCGCTCACGGGCGCAGCATCCGCACGATTCCGACATGCCAGTGGGCGTAGTCTCGCTGGCGCATGCCGAGGCACAACGCCGCGCGGGCGACTGGCAGGCGATAGAACAGGATCGGCGGGTGGAGGCGATGCTCGGCGTGGAAGGGCATGTTCCACATGAGGAGCCGCATGAGGCCTTTGGTCAAGGCCGTGCGCATGTTGGTCGGGCCATTGTCGTCGATCGTGCGGAGTGTGTGCTCGGTTGGGAGGCAGAGCCGCATGAACGGCTACTCGAAGATCCGCGGCCCGATCCCCATTCCAGGGGTCCGAGCGCCATACCGACCAGACGGCCCCGGCCAGCATCAGAACATGCGCGTCGAGGCGGACGGCATCGCGCCTGTCCGAGGTGAGCGTCCGAGGTGAGCGACAGCACCGTCACCTCTGAGCCGGTGAGAACCCGTGCGCTCGTGGAAGCCGCTCGTTCCCTGAACCGTGTGCCCGCCTCGAAGACGCGCGAATACGGGATCATCCATGACGATCCCTCCGATCGTATACCGGCACCCCCGCATGCCGGCTCGAACGCGATCGCCAGCCGACGCGCGATCGGCTTGGTATCCGGCTTGCCTCTGCGGCCCAGGCAAAGGGCGAATGCGAAATGAGACGATCCTGGTTTTCCGGCCTATTCGCGGCCGTGGCGCTGCTCGCGCCGGGCTCCGCGGGCGCGGAAACGACGCTGAAGGCGGTGTTGGAAGCCGAGATCGTCACCCTCGATCCCTACTTCACCACGGCGTACATCACGCGAACCTTCGGCTTCATGGTCTACGAGACGCTGTTCGCGCCGGACGCGACGGGCGTGTTCCGGCCGCAGATGGTCGACACATGGTCGGTGACGGATGACCGACTCACCTGGCGCTTCACCTTGCGCGACGGGCTGCGCTTCCACGACGGCGCGCCGGTCCGGGCCGCCGACTGCGTCGCCTCGCTGCGGCGCTGGGCGGCTCGCAGCGCGCTGGGCGGCCGGCTCATGGACGTGACGGCTGCCCTCGACGCCGTGGACGACCGGACCTTCGTGCTGACGCTGCGAGAGCCCTACGGCCTCGTCCTCGACACACTGGGCACGACGTCGAGCCCCACGCCGTTCATCATGCCGGCGCGGCTCGCCGCAACGCCCCCGACGACGCAGCTCTCTGAGGTCGTGGGATCCGGTCCGTTCATCTACGACCGCGCCGCGCACGTCCCCGGCGACCATATGCTCCTGCGCCGGAACTCCGACTATCGGCCACGTCCCGAGCCGGCCGACTTCTTGGCGGGCGGCAAGGTCGTGAAGGTCGACGCCCTCGACATCCGCGTCATCCCCGACGGGGCGACGGCGGCGGGCGCCCTCGGCGTGGGCGAGATCGACTACATGCAGTATGCGCCCTTCGACCTGATCGCTCAGATGGAGTCCAAGAAGGGCTTGGCAGTGATGAACTTCACCGGCCCGCACAGGTTCACGGGCCACTATCGCATCAACACGGCGTCCAAGCCCTTCGACGACCCGGCCATCCGGCGCGTGCTGCTGCGGCTCGTCGACCAGCGCGAGGTCCTCGACGGGTTCGGCCTCGACCCGCGCTTCTCGCAAACCTGCGACGCTTTCTTCATCTGCGGCTCGACCTACGAGACGCATGTCGGGACGGACCTCTTGCACGACCCTTCGGTGGCGGCGGCACGGTCCGCTCTGAAGGAGACCGCCTACAAGGGCGAGCCGGTGATCGTGATGGTGGCCAACGATCTCGAGGCGGCGCGCGTGTCCTCGACCATCTTGGCCGATCGGCTGAAGGAGGCCGGCTTCACCGTCGACCTGCAGGTGATGGATTGGGCAGCCCTGCTCGCCAAACGCACCAAGAAGGCCGGCTGGGGCCTCTTCGGCATCCATGCGCTCGGGCTCGATCTCAGCTCGCCTTTGACCAACTCCGCGATCAACTTCAACTGCAAGGACGCGGCGAGTTCCGGGTTCATGTGCGACCCGCGCATGGTTGGCTTGTTCGACCGTTTCGCCCGCGAGCCTGATCTGAACAAGCGGCGCGCCATCGCAGGGGAGATCCAGACCATCGTCTACGGCGAGGGCCTAGTCGTCCCGTTCGGCCAGTTCGCGCAGCCCGCGGCTTACCGGACCTCGCTCACCGGTCTGATCCCCTCCGCTATCCCGCTCTTCTGGAACGTCGAGAAGCAATGAGCGCAGCCCCGTACGATATCGTCGTGGTCGGCGCAGGCTCCGCCGGGGCGGCTTTGGCAGCTCGCCTCTCGGAGGATCCGCGCCGCCGGGTGCTCCTGCTGGAAGCTGGACGCGACTGGCGCTCCGCCGATGCGCCGCCGGCGCTGCGCTCGGCCAACATCATCCCGTTCATGTATGACCCGGCCCATCAGGCGGACTGGCAGTGGCCGGGACTGATGAGCCGGCGGACCCGTGCGCAGGAGCCCCGGTTCTACTGGCGCGGTCGCGCGCTCGGCGGCAGTTCGACGGTGAACGCGCAGATCGCGATCCGCGGCGTTCCCGCGGCCTTCGATGCCTGGGCGGATCAGGGATGCTCCGGCTGGTCAGCCGCGGATGTGCTGCCTCTCTTCGACCGGATCGAGGACGATGCCGATTTCGGCCCGGAGGACAGCTGCCGTCGCGGCGGTCCGCTCCCCGTGTATCGCGCGAAGCCGGATGCCTGGGGCGCGGTGGATCTGGGGCTCCGCGCGGCCGCCCTCGCAGCCGGCCATCCCTGGAAGGCGGATCTCAACGCGCCGACGGGCGAGGGCGTCTCGTGCAACCCGATCAACAGCCGCAACGGTCACCGGGTCACCACCAATGACGGCTACCTGGAACCGGCGCGCGACCGGCCGAACCTCGAGATCCGCTGCGAGGCCCTGGTCGACTGCGTCCTGTTCGAGGGCCACCGGGCCGTCGGCCTGCGCGTCCGCTTCGGTGCGGGGCCCTGGATCGAGATCCATGGCCGCGAGATCGTGCTGTGCGCCGGTGCCGTCCACAGCCCGGCGATCCTGATGCGCTCCGGGATCGGCCCGGCCGAGCCGCTTCGCGCCCTCGGCATTCCCGTCCGGCAGGCGCACGAGGCTGTCGGCCGCAACTTCATGGACCATCCGATCCTGCGGGCGACGCTGGATCTGAAGCCGGGCCATCGGGCGCTCGGCTCGGATGCGCGCCACACCAACTGTTGCGTCACGTACTCGAGTGGCCTCGCGGGCGGCGGCGAGCGCGACATGATCTTCGTCGCCTACAATCATCGGACCCTGACCGGTCCGGAACCGACGCCGCAGGGCGCCGTCGGCGTCGGGCTCTACGACGCGTTCTCGCGCGGGACGCTGCACCTCACCGCGCCCAATCCGGAAGCCAACCCGATCATCGAGGAGAACATGCTCGATGACCCGCGCGATCGCCTGCGCATGCGCGACGCGGTGCGCCGTCTCGCAGGCCTCACCGCGCATCCGGCCCTGGCCGGTCTCGCGACGGCGATCCGGTTCGGTGAGAGCCCGCTCGCGATCGGCGACGCCGCGCGCCTTCCGGACGACGAGCTCGATGCCCTGATGCTTGCCGAGGCCGGCGACATCCAGCACGCGGCCGGCACGTGCCGCATGACCGGCTGGCAGGACGCATCCGGAGTCGTCGATCCCGATCTCAAGGTTCGCGGAATCGACGGATTGCGGGTGTGCGACGCCTCCATCATGCCGAGCGATTGTCGGGCCAACCTGCACTTCACCTGCGTGATGATCGGCGAAAATCTTGCTCGACGGATGTCGAAGAGCAATTCCTAGTCAGAGCCGGATCGCCTTGCGCAGAACTGTCGGCATTCGATCGACGCGTCTTTGCGCCCCCCGCGGCGCGGCCGATCATGGACGAACGATCGCCGTTGAAGCGTAGCATTTGATCGGCTCTTCTTGTCCATTGCGGCGGCATGGATCAGACATTCTCGCTGCTTTCCGAGCTTGCAGACCGGATTTCATATCGAATGGTGCGCTATCTCCGCGAATGAGGGCGCGGTTTGGCAGCCAACTTGCTTGAGCGAATGCCCGACGGCAGCGGCCCCAGGATCTTGTGCTTCGACAGTCGCCCTTTCTCGGCACGCGCCCGACTCCCTCATCGACTCCCGCGGAGCTCGTATGCCTCAGCCCTGGTCGCCCCTGCTCCATCGGCGCTCGATCCTGAGAGGAATGACCGGCCTAGCGGTTGGCGCGGCATGGGCGCCGACCTCCGCGCGTGCCGCAGGACTCAAGACCGTCCGCTTCAGCGAGGCCGTCCACAACCTTGGCTACATCAACCTCTACGTCGGGATTCACGCCGGCATCTTCGAGAAGAACGGCCTCGCCCTGCAGGTGAGCGCCGCCGGGGGCGACACCCAGACCTTCGCGGCCGTGCTGGGGGGCTCGGCGGATTTCGCCATCGGTGACCCCACGATGGTGGTGATCTCGCGTGAGAACGGCGGGCCCGGGATGGTGGTCGGCACCGTTGTTCAGCGAGCCCACTACTTCGCGGTCTCGAAGTCGGTCGATCCCTTCACCGATCCGAAGGGCTTCAAGGGCAAGCGGATCGCCACCTCGCCGGAACCGAACACCAACTTCAGCGTGACCAAGCGCCTCATCGAGAGCAATGGGATGAAGCTCGGCGTCGACGCGACGATCGTGCCGGTGAGTCCCGGAACCGAGATCGCCGCCATGCTCGCCGGCGCGGCCGACATCGCGGTCGCCTACCAGCCCGGCGTCGCTCAGGCGGTGGCGCAGGGTGCAAAAATCGTGTTCGATTTCTCGAACTACGTCGGGCCGTTCTGCAATACCGGGATCATGGTGCTGCCCGGAACGATCCAGAAGGATCCCTCGACCGTGCAGGCCCTGGTGACAGCCTTCGAGGAGGCCGGGCGCAGAACCTACAGCGATCCCGATTATGCCAAGAAGGTCGCGCGGCTGGAATTTCCGGACCTCCCGGGCGACGTCGTGGACGCTGCCATCGATGCGGAGCTGAAGTATAAGATCCCCGCTTCCAGCGTCGTGACCGAGAAGGACGCCTGGGAAAGCCTGATGAGCATGCAAAGATATCTCGGGAATATCAAAGGCACGCTCACCTTCGATCAGGTCGTCGACAATACGTTCGCCGACAAGGCCGCAAAGCGCGCCGGCTGAACGGCGCCCCCGTGTCCGAAGGTACTCTGCAAGCGGTGGGCCGCCCCGGGTCTCCCGTGCCTCCGCTCTCCGTCGAGCATCTCGCCAAGGCGTATCGGACGGGCGGTCGCATCCTGCCTGTCGTCGGTGATCTCACCTTCGCGCTCGCCCGAGGAGAGATCGTCGCGATCGTCGGCCCCTCGGGCTGCGGGAAGACCACGCTCCTCAACGCCGTCTGCGGTCTCACGCCGGCGGACTCGGGCCGCATCCTCTGGAACGGCGTGCCCCTCGACCGGCGCGGCCGCACGCCCAGCGGGATCGGCTACATGCTGCAGAAGGATCTTCTGCTGCCCTGGCGCACGGCCCTCGACAACGTGAAGCTCGGCACCGAACTGCGAGGGATGCCGCGCGGTCTGGCCGACGAGCGGGCGCGCGCGCTCCTCGACCAGCTCGGTCTGCACGGTTTCGCTGGGGCCTATCCCGCGACCCTGTCGGGAGGCATGCGCCAGCGGGTGGCGCTTGCCCGCACCCTGATCAACGATCCGGAGGTCCTGCTGTTCGACGAGCCCTTCGCGGCGCTCGACTTCCAGACGAAGCTGCTGATCGAAGCCGACACGGTGCGGCTCGTGCGCGACGGCGGCAAGTCCGTGCTCCTGATCACGCACGACATCGAGGAGGCCGTCTCGATTGCCGACCGGGTCCTCGTGCTGAGCGGGCGGCCGACCACCGTCAAGGCCGCCTACACGATCGACCTCGACTGTGCGCCCGACGACATGATCGGGGCCCGGGAGAGTGCCGGCTTCGGCGACTACGTCCGCCAGATCTGGGCCGATCTCGATATCCCACGCACCACGGTCGGCGGCGCCGGTCGTGGCATCAGCCGCGCTGCAGCGAGGTCCTGAGATGTCGGATGCCGCGACCGGACCGGCAACCGTGATCGGGACGAGCCGGGATGCCCCGCCCGCACCGCCGCGCGACGGTGCGCGCCTGCGCTCAGGCGCGCTCGTCCTGCTGGTGCAGATCGCACTTCTCGCAGCCCTGCTGGCGGCCTGGGAATGGCAGACCCGCCAAAGCCCGCAATCCTCTTTCCTGTTCGGCTCGCCCTCGGCGATCAGCCGGTTCCTCTGGCAGGGTCTCGCCGACGGCACGCTCCTGCGCGATGCGGGCGTGACGGCCCTCGAGACGGGGCTCGGGTTCCTCATCGGCAACATCGTGGGCACGCTCGCCGGCCTATCGCTCTGGTACTCGACCTTCGTCTCGCGGGTCGTCCAGCCCTTCATTGTCGCAATCGGCTCGATCCCGATCATCGCGCTCGCCCCGATCATCATCATCTGGTTCGGGACGGGGCTCGCCTCGAAGGTCGCGATGTCGACGCTCTCGGTCGTCGTGGTCGCCCTCGTGACCTCCTACAAGGGCGCGCTCGGCGTCGACCCGGACCAGATCAACCTCATGCGGACCCTCGGCGCGCGGAAGCCGCAGATCTTCGCCAAGCTCGTGGTGCCGTCGAGCCTCGCCGATATCTTCGCTGGCCTGAAGCTCACCGTCGGCTTCGCGCTGATCGGTGCCATCGTCGGCGAGTTCATGTCGTCGTCCGTGGGCCTGGGCCACGCCATCTTCCAGGCAGGATCCCTCTACGCGATCCCGAAGGTCTTCGCCGCCCTGGTCGGCACGATCGCGCTGGCCCTTATCCTGACCTTCCTGGTCGGCCGGGCCGAGCGGCTGCTCATGCCCTGGCGGGATCGTCACTGACCCACGCCACCCCTGGACATCAACGCCATCGTTATCAGGAGCCCCGTGTGACGCAGCGCATCAGCAAGCAGGGAACGATCAAGTACGCCCTCTCGGGCGACGAGCCCTTCGTCGCGACGATCGCACCGGGCGAGATCGTCACGGTCGAATGCGTGATCAACATCGGTGACGGCGTCATCAGGGAACTCGGGCAGAACCTGACCGAGGCCGACGTCACATTCCCGTTCGTGAATGGGGCAACCGGCCCGATCGAGGTCGCGGGCGCGAAGCCGGGCGACATGCTGAAAATCGAGATCCTCGACATGGAACTCGGCCAGCGCGGCTACAGCTCCCTCTGGCCCGGGCACGGCATGTTCCCGGACTGGGTGCGCCGCAAGGAATGGGGCATCCGGACCAAGGTCGTCGACGTGCACGACGGCCATGTGATTTGGAATGACCGGCTCCGGCTGCCGGTAAAGCCGATGGCGGGCGTCATCGGCGTCGCGCCGGTCCACGGCGCGGTCCTGACGGTCGACAACGGCACGCATGGCGGCAACCTCGACGTTCAGGAGGTCACCACCGGCAATACCGTGATGCTGCGGGTCGAAAAGACCGGCGCGCATTTCTTCATCGGCGATTGTCACGCGCTTCAGGGCGACGGCGAAGCGGTCGGCATGGGAGCGATCGAGATCGGTGCGAACGTGACCCTGCGGGTGAGCCTCGTGCCAGCGCCGGCGCGGCTCGGCCACCCGCGGATCGAGACGCCCACGCATATCTGCACACTCGGCTGCGCCCGCCCGCTCGAGGACGCGATGCGCATCGCCTTCGCCGACATGATCTACTGGCTCGCCGATGAGTGGAACATCCCCGAGCCGGAGGGTTATCTGCTGCTCGCGCAGATCGCCGAGGCGCGCTGCACGCAGATGGTCAATCCGAAATACACGTACATCTGCAAGGTGCCGAAGTCGATCCTTGCGGCATTCCAGTGAATTCATGGGCAGATCCGCCATCCGATGATGGGCCGGACCCGAACCGCTGATTTTCGTAGTTCATCGCGCCCGCTGCAGGGCACCGGGGCTGCGCAGCGGGGCATCGACCTTGGTCAATAATGTGCAGAATATTTATTCTACCCTGAGGGATGATGGATTGAAACTACAAAGAAATGTTTCATGTCACGCAATATAACACTCAATCCGGAAGCATACATGGCACGCGTATTGCGAAATGCCGGGACGCTTCAGGAGTCCTCTGGCTTGTCCCGCACGTTCGACGCGACTGATCTCTCCCGCCGCACGATTCTGGCGCTTCCCCTCGGCCTCGCAGCGGCCGCGAGCGGCGCGCGCGCCGCCGAACCGAAACGCGGGGGCACGATGGTGATGATCGTCCATCCCGAGCCCTCGACCCTCGCGCATTACGCGGTGTCGGCGGGCAACATCCCGCCGATCGCCACCCAGGTCTACGAGGGTCTGTGCACCTACGACTGGGACCAGAACCCGCAGCCGAACCTCGCGAAGTCCTGGGAGGTCGCGCCCGACGGCAAGACCATCACGTTCAAGCTTCAGGAAGGCGTGACCTTCCACAACGGCAAGCCGTTCACCAGCGCCGACGTGCAGTACTCCTTCATGGAGATCCTGAAGAAGTACAATCCGATCGCGCCGGTCATGCTCGCGGAGCTGGTCGCCGTCGACACGCCGGACCCGATGACCGCTGTGCTGCGGCTCGCCAATCCCGCGCCCTACATCATGAAGGCGCTTTCCGGGCGCGACCTGCCGATCCTGTGCCGCTCCGTCTTCGAGGGCACGGACGTCCTCCAGAACCCCAGCGCCAACAAGCCGATCGGGACCGGCCCGTTCAAGTTCGCGAGCTGGGAGCGCGGCCAGTTCGTGCGCCTCGATCGCAACGAGACCTACTGGAAGCCCGGCCTGCCGTATCTCAACCGGATCGTCGCCCGGTTCATCCCGGACGCGGCCACGCGCTCGGCAGCCATGGAGGCGGGAGAGGCGCATTTCGCCGGGTACAGCGCGGTGAACTACGCCGATCTCGCGCGGATGAAGACCAACCCGATCCTCGACCTGACGACCAAGGGCTACGAGATGACGCCGGCCCAGAGCGTTCTGGAGCTGAACGGCCGCCACCCGCATCTCCAGAAGAAGGAAGTGCGCCAAGCGATCGCCTACGCCATCGACCGCAAGGTCATCCTCAAGGACGTGATGTTCGGCTACGGCCAGCCCGCCACCGGCCCGCTCAGCCGCAAGTTCAAGACCGCCGGCCTCTACACCGACGACGTGCGCCAGTACGATGTGCCCGACCGTCTGGACATCGCCAACCGGCTGCTCGACGAAGCCGGCGCCCCGCGCGGCGCGGACGGGACCCGCTTTGCCCTGCACCTGGAGGTCAATTCCTTCGGCGAGCAGTGGCTGCGGCAGGCCGAGTACCTGAAGCAGGCGCTGGCCGGCGTGGGCATCGCCGTGACGCTGCGCTCAGAGGACACCGCGACCTGGCTGCGGCGCGTCTACACCAACTACGATTACGACCTGAACGAGCCGTTCCTCAGCCAGGGCGTCGACCCGGTCTACGGGCTGAACAAGCAGTTCCTTACCAGTCAGATCCGCAAGGGTGTGACCTTCGTCAACGACACCTTCTACAGCAATCCCGAGGTCGATCGCATGCTCGGCGAGGGCGCGCGCGAGCCGGATGCGGAGAAGCGCGCCGCGCTCTACAAGAAGGTCCAGCAGGTCCTGGCGGAGGACAGCCCGATGATCTGGCTGATCGACGTGCAGTACGTCAGCGTCTTCAACCGGCGCCTCAAGGACCACACGACCGGCCCCCTCGGAACCCAGCAAGCCTTCGAGCGGGCCTGGATGGACAAGTAGTCCCGTGCGGCTCGCGCGTTTCCTCGGTTACCGGCTGCTGCTGGCGATCCCGGTGGTGCTCGGCATCGTCGTGCTCAACTTCTTCCTGATCCACCTCGCGCCCGGCGATGCGGCCTCCGTGCTGGCGGGCGAGAGCGGGGCGGCCAGCCCCGAATACATGGAGCAGCTGCGCCACAAATTCGGCCTCGACCGGCCACTTGCCACGCAGTTCGGCGTCTACCTGCTGAACATGCTCCACCTCGATCTCGGCTACTCGTTCCGCAACGACAGCCCGGTTGGGAGCCTGATCGTCGACCGGCTCTGGCCCACCGGGCTGCTGATGCTGACCGCCTTCGCGGCCGCGTTGCTGATCGGCACGCTCCTCGGCCTCGTGGCCGCGACCGGGCGGAATTCCTGGCGCGACGCGGTCATTTCTCTCGTCAGCCTCGTGGCCTACGCAACCCCGGGCTTCTGGCTCGGGCTGATGATGATCGTGGTCTTCGCCATCCGTCTCGGCTGGCTGCCCACCAGCGGCTACGACACGGTCGGCGCCGACAACGAGGGCTGGGACGAGGTCTGGGACGTCGGCCGCCACCTCGTCATGCCGGCGGTGGCGCTCGCGCTGTTCTACCTCGCGGTCTACGCGCGGGTGATGCGCGCCTCCGTGCTGGAACAGATCGGCATGGACTACGTCACCACCGCCCGCGCCAAGGGTCAGACCGAGGCGCGGGTGATGGTCGGGCACGTCCTGCGCAACGCGCTGCTGCCGGTGGTCACCATGGCGGGCGTGCAGGCCGGCAACCTGATCGGCGGCTCGATCGTGGTCGAGACAGTGTTCGGCTGGCCGGGGGTCGGCACACTGGCCTTCAACGCGCTCCAGTCGCGCGACCTCAACCTGCTCCTCGGCATCTTCTTCGTCTCGGCCTGCCTCGTCGTGGTGATCAACCTCGCCGTGGACCTCGTCTACGTCTGCCTCGATCCGCGGATGGAGCTGTAGCGATGCAAACGGCCTTGGCGCGGTTCGCAAGCAACCGCCTCGCGCTCGCGGGGGCGGCGGTGCTCCTCGGCCTGATCGCCCTCGTGGCGCTCACGCCACTGCTCTATCCGGGCGATCCGTTCGCGCTCGTCGGCCCGGCCCTCCAGCCGCCGGGCGGCCAGTTTCTGCTCGGCACCGACACGCTGGGCCGGGACGTGGCCGCCGAGATCGCGTACGGCGCCCGCACCTCCCTGATCATCGGCCTCAGCGCCACCGGGGCGGCGATCCTGCTCGGGACCCTGATCGGCGGGCTGGCCGGCTACTACCGGGGCGGCGTCGAGGTCGCGCTGATGCGACTCACGGAGTTCTTCCAGACGATCCCCGCCTTCGTGCTGGCGATCCTGATCGTGGCGATCCTGTCGCCGTCGCTCTTCAGCGAGGTCGTGGCCATCGCGGCCGTCTCCTGGCCCGGCATCGCCCGGCTGGTCCGGGGTGAGTTCGTGGCGCTCGGCGGCCGCGAGTTCGTGCTGGCCTGCGACGGCCTGGGGGCGGGCGACGCGCGCATCGTCTTCCGCCATATGCTGCCGAACTGCACCTCGGCGATCATCGCCGTCGGCACGCTCCTGATCGGCACGGCGGTCCTGATCGAGGCGGGGCTCGCCTTCCTCGGCCTCGGCGATCCCAACGTCATGAGCTGGGGCCTGATCATCAGCTCGGGCCGCGCGGTGCTCCGGTCGGCGTGGTGGATCTGCGCCTTCCCCGGGCTGGCGATCCTGCTGACCGTCCTCGCGATCAACCTCGTCGGGGACGGCCTGAACGAGGTCCTGAATCCGAGGCTCCGAGAGCGATGAGCGACGCCGTCCTCGAGATCGAGAAGCTCACGATCACGCTGCCGCCCGGCGCGGACCGTCCGAATGCCGTCACCGACCTGGATCTGGTCCTGCGGCCCGGCGCGGTCACCTGCCTGATCGGCGAGAGCGGATCGGGCAAGTCGATGGTGGCCCGCGCGATCCTCGGGCTGCTCCCGGGACCGCGCGTGCGTGTGGCCGGCGGGCGCATCCAGTTCGAGGGCGCGGATCTCGCCGCGATCACCGCGCGTCAGATGCGCAAGGTCCGGGGGGCGCGCATTGCGATGATCTTCCAGGAGCCGATGACGGCCCTGAACCCGCTCCACACGATCGGGCGGCAGATCGACGAGGTCCTGCGAATCCACACGACGCTCGGGCGCGCGGACCGCCGGGCGCGCATCCTCGCGCTCCTCGCGAGCGTCCACCTCCCGGACCCGATCCGGCTCCTGCGCTCCTACCCGCACCAGCTCTCGGGCGGCCAGCGCCAGCGGGCGATGATCGCCATGGCGCTGGCGCTGAACCCGCGGCTGCTCATCGCCGACGAGCCGACCACGGCCCTCGACGTCACCACGCAGGCGCAGATTCTCTCCCTCATCCGCGATCTGCAGCGCGAGCACGGCACGAGCGTCCTGTTCATCACGCACGATTTCGGCGTCGTGGCCGACATCGCCGACACGGTGGCAGTCTTGCAGAAAGGCGTCCTGGTCGAGCAGGGGCCAAAAGCCACGGTGCTCGGGGCTCCGAAGCATCCCTACACCCGCGCCCTCATCGCCGCCGTGCCGAAGCTCGTCCCGCCGCCGCGCCGCGCCGCCAGCACCGCACCTCTCGTGGTGGAGGCCAAGCAGGTCGAGAAGACCTACGGCGCCCGCGGCCTTTTCGGGAGCCGCGTCACCCGAGCCCTCGACGGCGTGGACGTTCTGCTTAGGCGGGGCGAGACCCTGGGCCTCGTAGGCGAGAGCGGCTCGGGCAAGAGCACGCTGGCGCGGGCGATCACCCGCCTGATGCCGGTCGATGGCGGCGAAATTCTGCTTGCCGGACACAGCGTCGCCGAGCTGAGCCGCCGCCAGATGCGCCCGCACCGCCGGCGCGTGCAGATGGTGTTCCAAGACCCGTACGGCTCCCTCGATCCGCGCCAGCGCGTGGTCGACATCGTCGCTGAGGGGCCGATCATCCACGGCACCGAGCCCGGGATCGCACGGGTCCAGGCGTGCGAGATGCTGGCGCTGGTCGGCCTCGACCCCTCGGCGGCGCAGCGCTTCCCGCACGAGTTCAGCGGTGGCCAGCGCCAGCGGATCGGCATCGCCCGGGCGCTCGCCATGAAGCCCGAGATCCTGGTGGCCGACGAGCCGGTCTCGGCCCTGGACGTCTCCGTGCAGGCGCAGGTCCTTGCGCTGCTCGCCGACATCAAGGCGCGGCTGCACCTCAGCATGCTGTTCGTGACCCACGATCTCCGGGTCGCTCTGCAGGTCTGCGACCGGATCGCGGTGATGCGGTCCGGTCAGGTGGTCGAGGTCGCGCCCACGGCCGAGATCTTCTTCGCGCCGAAGCACCCCTATACCGAGGCGCTGTTCGCCGCCGTGCCCGGCGCCCAATGGCAGGAACCGATCCCCGCATGACGACCGCGCAGCCCCTCTCGACGGACCCGTTCCTGCCCGGATCGCGCCTCCGCGTCGCCGGATCCGCGACGGGGCCGCTTGCCGGCCTCACCTTCGCCGTCAAAGACCTGATCGACCTCGCGGACACTCCCACGGGAGGCGGAAACCCGGACTGGCCGCGCGTCTACCCGACGCCGGCCCGCCATGCCGGCGTGGTGCAGACGCTGCTCGATGCGGGCGCCTCGGTCGTCGGCAAGACGGTCACCGACGAAGTCTCACTGGGAATTCTCGGCGAGAACGCCCACGACGGCACGCCGCTCAATCCTGCGGCGCCCGATCGGGTGCCCGGCGGCTCGTCCAGCGGCTCGGCCTCCGCGGTGGCCGCGGGCGCCTGCGACTTCGCCCTGGGCACGGATACTGGCGGGTCCGTGCGCGTACCGGCGAGCTTCTGCGGCCTCTACGGCATCCGGCCAACGCACGGCCGCGTCGACTTTTCTGGGATCTGCGTCCAGGCGCCGAGCTCCGATACCTGCGGCTGGTTCGCCCGGGACGCGCGCACCTTCGCGCGGGTCGGCGAGGTGGTGTTCGGCGAAGCTATGCCGGACCACACGCCGCACACGCTGCTCGTGGCCGCCGACGCGCTCGGCTTCGCCGATGCCGCCGTGCAGGAGGCGCTGGCCCCGCAGGTCGACCGCTTGGCCGCCCTGATCGGCAACCGCCGCGACGTGACCCTTGCGCCGCAGGGCTTGTCCGTGTGGCAGCGGGCGCAGCGCGTCCTCCAGAGCAGCGAGGCGTGGCAGACCTTCGAACCCTGGCTCGATGCCTGCAATCCACGCATGGCCTTCGCGGTCGCCCGATCGTTGATCCAGGGCTCGATGATAACCGATGCCGAGCGCAGCGCTGCGAGCCTGATGCGGATCGAGGCCCGGGCGCGGCTCGCGCGGCTTCTGTCCCCCGGCACGATCCTGTGCCTCCCGACCACCCCGTTCCCGGCGCCCCTGCGCGGGCTGCCGCTCGGCGCGCTGCATCCTCTGCGCGAGCGCATCGCCTGCCTGACGAGCCACGGCGGCCTCACCGGCGTCCCGCAGGTCAATCTGCCGGGCGCACTTGTCGACGGCGCTCCGGTCGGCCTGTCGATCCTAGGTGCCCGTGGAGCCGACCTCGACCTGCTCCGTACCGCCGTCGCCCTGGAGGGCTGAATGGACGCGACTGTGAACCGCCCCGAGGTCGTGGCCGAGATCACCGCCCTGTTTGAGCGCTACGAGCGGGCGCTCGTCGAGAAGGATGTCGCCGTTCTCGATGAGACCTTCTGGGACAGTCCGCACACGATCCGCTTCGCCCTCCACGAGAACTGCTACGGCTTTGCCGAAGTCCACGCCGCACGCGTCGCAGCCGATCCGCCGCCGGGCGGGACCAAGGAGGCGCGAATCCGGCTGGAGATCCTGACGCTCGGGAGCGATTTCGCCACGGTCAATCTGGAATTCAAGCCGCGCGGCAAGGCCGGCATCGGGCGTCAAAGCCAGACTTGGATGCGTCTACCCGACAGCGGTTGGAAGGTGGTGTCAGCTCACGTGTCAATCATGCCGGCTGCGGATTGCTCATAGGCTCTTAGGCGGGCTGCTTTCCTGTCAGTTTTTTCTCCGAAGCAGCCATTCCGCTATCGACCACATCCGGCCAACGTCCTATCGGCTTTGAACGGCGCTCATCTCACCCGCTAACGTTCCGGAGCCGAGATGTAGACCGGCGAGAGGCTCTGGTTCCAACTCTGAGCTTGAACGAACCCCTTCACGCTCGAGCTCATGGCTCGCGGGTTCACGTCATGGACGACCATGACGAACAGCGCATCGTCGACGAACTTCTCGTGGATCCTCATCAGGACCTTGGCTTGCTGAACGGGATCGAAGGTGTTGCGCACGTCATCGAACATTTTGTCCATCGCTGGATCGCAATAGTATCCCCAGTTGGTTCCCACGGGAGCCGTCAGGTCGCACTTAAGATGACGGATCAGCGCACTGTACGGATCCTGCAGCGAGTAGCTGTAGTTGATCCCGGTCACGCCGCGTGAGATGTCGGCCTTGGCACCGGCGCGCCACATGTTGATGAGCGTGTTCCACTCGACCACCTCGTAGTCGATCTGGACGCCGACCTCGGCAAGGTTCTGCTGTATGAACTCGTTCATCGGCAGAGGCTGCATCTGGCCGGAGCCCGATGCCGAGATCGCGATCCTGGTCCTCAGAGGCTTGGCCGGGCTGTAGCCCGCTTCGGCGAGGAGCTTCCTGGCCGCTTCGGGATCGTACTTCACCCGGAACGTGGGGTTGCCGAACCACGCGTCGTTGGAAGGTAGGAACCCCGTGGCTGGCACCGCCAAGCCGCCGAGCAGCTCCCTCAATCCCTCGCGATCGATGGCGAGATTGACCGCCTTTCGCACTCTGATGTCGTTCCAGGGCGCCCCCTCGACGCGCGACAGGTGCCATGTCCAGTTGTGCGGATACGAGTTGGTGGCGATGGTGAAGCCCGCCTTCTTCAGGGATGCGACCGCGTCCGGCGACGGCGCCTCGATCCAGTCGACCTGACCGGAACGCAGCGCGGCGACACGCGCGTTCGCATCGGGCAGCGGCACCAGCACCAGCTTGTCGAGCTTCGGCACACGTGCTTGGTCCCAATAGGCGCCGTTGGGCACCATCTCCGCGCGCTCGCGCGGGGCGAACAGCGTCAGCTTCCATGGGCCCGTACCCGATGGCTGCTTGGCGAAGGTGTCCCAGGACCGGCCTACCTTCTCCCACTGCGCCGGCGAGGACATGGCGATATAGACGAGCTGGTAGGGGAGCGTCGCATCGGGTGCCTTGGTCATGACCTCCAGCGTCATCCGATCGATTGCCCGGTAGCTCGCAACCGCCGGAATGCGCACCTTGCCCTGCGCGGACTGTCGCGGGTCGTATTGAGGGGCGTCGGGCTTCAACAGCTTGTCGAAGTTCCAAACGGCCGCATCGGCGGTGAAATCGGACCCGTCGTGGAATTTGACCCCCGGTCGGATCTTGAGCGTCCATCTGTTCCTATCGACCGGATCCACCGTCCAGCTCGTCGCGAGGCCGGGTATCAGTTCGGCCGGCTTGTCCGAGCGGGTGAGGTCCCAGGCGATCAACGCGTCGTAGATCGTCTGCCCGACGAAGCGGATCCCCTCGCCGCCGTTGTCGGCCTGTCCCGTGGTCAGCGGGATGTCGGAGGCGGTCATGCCGATCCGCAGCACGCCCTGGGCCAAGGAGGCGTGGTGCATGCCCACCAGCCAGGCGAAGGACAAGATCGCGAATCGCCAGGATGCCAACGTCGACATCTCGGGACCTCGGTCTCGTGCCGACGTGGGATGGCCGGCAACTGACGTCTGTCCCGCAAATCTTCAGCCAAGCTACCTGCAAGGGTTGCATGCGGGTTCGTGCAGGCGCCGGTTTCAGAGCTTGGCAGCGGCTTTGCACCGGCGGGAGAATACGGGGTTGCAGGGCGTTCGGCCCGGCCGTGACCGATCCAGAAAGGTGAGCTCACCCATGGTTCAACTCGTCGTCGGCGGCGCTCAGATGGGCCCGATCCAGCGTGCCGACAGCCGGCAGGTCGTCGTGGCCCGGATGATCGACCTTCTGGAAGCCGCCGCCGCTCGGGGTGTCGAGATGCTGGTCTATCCGGAGCTCGCGCTTACCACCTTCTTTCCACGCTGGTACATGGAGGACGAGGCCGAGATCGACGGGTTCTTCGAGCGCGAGATGCCGAACGGCGCGACGGCGCCCCTGTTCGAGCGCGCACGCGCCCTGGGGATTGCGATCACCTTCGGCTACGCCGAACTGACGCCCGAGGGACGCCGCTTCAACACCTCGATCCTGACCGACCGGGCGGGCGCCATCGTCGGCAAGTACCGCAAGATCCATCTACCCGGGCACAGCGAGTACGACCCGAAGCGCACCCACCAGCATCTGGAGAAGCGCTACTTCGAGCCGGGCGATCTCGGATTTCGCGTTTGGCGCAACGCCGGTGTCGTGATGGGCATGGCGATCTGCAACGACCGGCGCTGGCCGGAGACCTACCGGTGCCTGGGCCTTCAGGGGGTGGAACTCGTCACGATCGGCTACAACACCCCCTCGGCGAACGGTCAGCAGAGTGCCGAAGGCCTGGAGAAGCGTCTGTTCCATTCCGACCTGTCGCTTCAAGCGGGCGCCTATCAGAACGCAACTTATGTCGTCGGCGTGGCCAAGGCCGGCATCGAGGATGGGCATCCGCTGATGGGCGGCTCGATCATCGTCGACCCGGATGGATTCGTCCTCGCACGGGCGACAACGGAGGAGGACGAACTCATCCTGGCCGCCTGCGACTTCGACAAGTGCGCCTTCGGCAAGACGACGATCTTCGACTTCGCCCGGCATCGCCGGACCGAGCACTACAGCCGCATCACCGCGCAGACCGGCATGCAGGTCGAGGTTTGATCCGTCGCTCCTGTGTTATGCCGACATCGCTGTGATGAGCGAGATCGCCAGTCAGATCACGGGCATCACAAGGCTCACAAGCCGGCGCAGGATTTGTCACCGCGTTCCTTCGGCAGCCTGCGATCCGAGGACTGTTTATACTCTGCCTGTACAGCACTGAGCGCCAGGCGCTCGGCATAACCTCAGCGAGTTAGAGGCTGTTATGAACCTGTGGCCATTTGAGCGGCCTGTCTGAGCATGAGGCAGACGAAAGCGACGAGGTGCAGGTCTGCCAGGGTGCTGGCATAGCGCTCGTAATCTTTGACGAGCCTGCGGAAGCGGGTGGCCCAGGCAAAGGAGCGCTCCACGACCCAACGGCGTGGGAGCAGCACGAAGCCGCGCTTAGCCTCGGGCAGCTTCACCACCTCCAGTGCGATGCCATGCTCGCGGGCGGCTGTGGCCGGCTTCTCGCCCGTGTAGCCCTGATCGACGAAGGCGACCTCGACGCTCTCGCCGGTGGCCGCCTGCACGGCCTTGGCCAGCCGGCCGACCTGAGCGCGATCATCGGCATCGGCGGGCGTGACGTGCAGCGCCAGGAGATGGCCGAGGGTGTCCACCGCCATGTGCAGCTTCGAGCCCTTCTTGCGCTTGGCCCCATCGTAGCCGGCCCGCTCGCCGCTCTCGGGCGAGGAGCGCAAAGTCCGGCTGTCGAGCACAGCCGCCGTCGGCTCCGGCGCGCGACCCGACGCCGTGCGCAGCACCGCGCGCAGATCCTCGGCCAGTTGCTCGAAACAGCCGGCAGCCAGCCAACGCTGGGCCTGCTGATACACGGCAAACCAGGGCGGCAGATCATGCGGCATCAGCCGCCACGGGCAGCCGCTTCGCACCACGTAGCGCAGGCCGTTGAACACCTCGCGCAACGCATGCTCACGCTGACCGGCATCTTCACGCAGCAGCGTCAGGTAGGGCGCAACCAGCGCCCACTCCTCATCGGAAACGTCGGACGGATACGGCTTGCGGGGAGCGCTCATCCCCGCTCATCTGAGCACAGACCCGCCCCAGGTCCATAACAGCCTCTAGGAGCGGCTCGTCCGCTCTCGACACCGGCACTCACAAAGATGGACCAGCCGCTTACGGCCAGAACCGTTTGCGACACTGATCATCGCTCGTCCGGCGACCACTCGGGGCTGTAGCCCCCGAGGGTCGGGTGATACATCTCGTCGCCGGAATGCTGCGTGAACTCGACGTTGAGGCGATCCTCGCGCAGGCCGAGGATCTCGACGCAATGGGCGCACAGCGCCTTGGCGACCTCCATCCGCAACTCGGCCGAGCGTCCTTTGCGGATGTCCAGCATCATCACGGAGACCGGCACCGGCTCGCCGCCGGCTTCCGGTATCCGCCACACGCCGCCCTCGCCGAGCTCGCGGATGGCGACGCTGATCCGCCTGATGTCGACCGACATCATCTCCGCATAGGTCCGGCTCATCTGCGCCGCGAGGCGCTTCTTGGAGGCCACGGAATACGGGCCGGTCACGTCGAGCTGGAGGTACGGCATGGACAGTCTCCGGGTTCAGGCCGCGTTCGCCGCCGCGAGCCCGTACCGCGCCGACGGCTTGGCGTTGCCGAACTTGGCGGCCATGGCCCGGCGATCCTCCTCCCAGCGCGTCCAGTCATCTACGTCCTGCAGGCCCGGGATGGTGACGAGTTCGCCCTGGTCGAGACCAGCCAAGGCTGCGTCGACCAGATCGGCCGCCGACATGGTGATCGCGGACGTCTTCTGGGCCGCGTATCCTGCGACATCCCAGAACTCTGTGGCCGTCGCGCCGGGCAGCACGGTCTGGACGCGCACGCCCTTGTCCGCGAGGTCCTTCTGCAGCGCGTGGCCGAAGCTGAGGACGTAGGACTTCGAGGCGCTGTAGACGCCGTTGAGCATCTCGACCGCGATGCCGACGACGGACGAGATGTTGATGATGGTCCCCGAGCCGCGCGCAACGAAAGCCGGCGCGACCGCGTAGGTCAGTCGGGTCAGCGCGGTGATATTGAGCTGGATCATCGCGTCCATCGCCTCCACGTCGGCCTGAAGGGTCGAGGCGACGGAGCCGATGCCGGCGTTGTTGACGAGCATGGTAATGCTCGCGTCCTCGCGCAGGCGCATCTCCAGGCGCGTGAGATCGTCCTTGCGGCCTAGGTCGGCCTTGAACGGCTCGACCTTGCGTCCTGTCTCGTGGGTCAGACGGTCGGCCAGCGCCTGCAGGCGTTCACCGTTTCGGGCGACCAGCAGGAGGTCATACTCCCGCTTGGCGAGACGGTCGGCGTAGACCGCGCCGATGCCGGCGGATGCACCGGTGACAACGGCAAGGCCCTTGCCGGTTTGCGTAGTCATCGTCGTTCTCCTCTTCTCTCGCGCCACAGGTTGGCGGCGTTCGATGTGAGGACGCTACCGTTGCCCCGACATGGCGCAAATGTCGTGTTTGCGTCGGTTTAGGTCATAGGAGGTGGCATGCAGCGCGTCGGCTTCGTCGTCTATCCCGGCTACTCGATGATGGCGCTGGCGGCCGTGCCGGCCTTCGAGGTCGCCAACCTCGCATCAGACGAAGCGATCTACGACATCCACTTCATCTCCGAGCACGGAGGTCCGGTCAGCACCTCGGCCGGCATGAATGTGGAAACGGAGGCATTCGGCGAGACGCCCTTCGACACACTCGTCATCGGCGGCGGCACCTTCGTGCAACCGTCGACGCCGGGCCTCGTCGCGCTCGTTCAGCATGCGGCTGCCCGGGCCCGGCGCGTCACCGCCATCTGCACGGGGGCCTTCGTTCTCGGCGAGGCCGGACTGCTCGACGGCCGACGGGTCACGACGCACTGGATGCATGCGCGCGAGTTGCAGCACCGGTTCCCGAAGTGCGCGGCCGACACGGACCGCATTTTCATCAACGACGGCCCGATCTGGACATCGGCGGGCATGAGTGCCGGCATCGACCTCGTCCTCGCTCTGATCGAGGCAGATCTCGGTCACGAGGTGACGAAGGAGATCGCCAAGAAGCTCGTGCTCTACCATCGCCGGGCGGGGGGCCAGTCGCAGTTCTCGACCCTGCTCGACCTCGACGCGAAGTCGGACCGCATCCAAGCGGCCCTGACCTACGCCAAGCGCAATCTACACCGCCCGCTATCGGTCGAGGAGTTGGCGGAAGCCGCGCACCTCAGCCCGCGCCAGTTCAGCCGCGTCTTCCATGCGGAGACCGGCCAATCGCCGGCCAAGGCAGTCGAAAATCTCCGGGTCGAGGCTGCGCGGGTTTTGATGGAACGCAGCCGGCATCCTATTGACGCCGTCGCCAACCAAACCGGCTTCGCAGACCGCAACCGGATGCGTCGCGCGTTCCTCCGAGCGTTCGGGCAGCCGCCGCAGGTCATCCGGCGCAATGCGCGTGGCGACTCGGATACGGCGAGTGCGTGGCTTCGGCCACCCACGGTCGAGCACATCTTGGAGAATGATTCGCCCTGAACAACTGCTTCGAGGCGAAGATCTGGCGAGCATACCTGTCCGAGCCGGATCTTGGCAGCCCGTCCGATTTTCCAGCGGACCAGCCCAGAAGCGGACCGGCGGCTTTCGGCCATGTGCCGTCAGCACCTATAGCTCTCAGGACGTCTCAGATGGGTGAGTTTCCGCCGGCTCGCTCAGGAGCCGCGTATGATGCGAGCGGTCGCCGCCTCCGTGGCCCTTCGAGAACCCAGCTAGAGCCACGCGGCTACATCCAGACATCCGCGTGCCTGCTGGCGGCGCTGACGTCGTGACAGAGACAGTCGAACTCGACGGAGCCGGCGATGACGGCGGCGTAGATGGCTTGGCCGTGCATCGGCGCCTCTGGGGCGGAACACCTTCTGAAGACGACGCGGGTGGGTCGACGTCCGATACGAAGGCCCGGTGCCGACAGAGTGAGATGCGGATAGAAGGCCCCGCGCGGCGGTGCCGGCGGGACCGAAGGAAGAGCGCGCAAATGCTGGCGCTCAGCGGCTACTTGCTGCTGCCGCCGCCACCGCCGCCCTGAGGAACAGCGCGCTCAGGCTGATTGGCATTCCCGGCGGACGACGAGCTGTTGGACATCGTGTCGGCCGGCTGCCCGGTCGGCGAAGCCGTCACGGCGCCGTTGCTACCGGTAGTGCTGTTCTGCGGCGCAACTACGCCCGAAGCGCCGGGAGTGGAGGGCGCAACAGGAGCCGCCGCGGGAGCCTGCGCATAGGCCCCACCTGTAACGAGGCTGAAGACGGCCGCGGCTGCGAGAACGCGATGACGCATGAGAAGCTTCCTTTGAGTTGAAGGCTGAGAAACGCGCTTGGTTGAGAGATGGTTCGATATCTCCGACGCTATGCTGGTCTTGAAGGAAGATAGCCGCGGCGCCGGGCCGGGCGGATCTGACGTTTGTGGTCCGGAAGTAATGGAGTCGTCACAAGCCGCGGGCGAGCGGCGAGTGGAATGCCTGCCCGAGCCAACACGCAGGCGGAGCAGCGCTGGAGAGTGGCAACCAGAAGCGGTGAGATCCTCATTGAGGAGCCCGGAACACCACGACCGCAGGAGGGCTGACGATCCACTTGAGCGCTGTCGTCTGGCGCGACGGGTCTTGTGGCGGGAGCGTGTCGCCCGCCACGTACACGAGGTCGGGCCCGAAGCGGACGAGCATGATCAGGACGGCGGGGGCTGTGCGCATCTCGGGGCAACGGCCGCCCCCGCGGGGTGCTCCCCACAGCGCCGAGGGTTCTGTTTGCAGAACCTGGGGGGACGCGGCCCGTTCGATCCATTCTGAGCCGCCACGGCACCAGCCCTGTGAGCCCGCGGTACGCCAGGATCGCCACCAGCACGGTGAAGGCCGGCAGCGAGCCCGTGCTGCCGATCTGCGCGAAGCGCCGGCAGCTCACCGGTCAGCGCCTCTCCTGGCGAATTCCCATACCGGGATCCACCAGATCTGACCCTGCTTGGTTCGGTAGGCCGAACCGCCTTCGAACACCCACGGGTCGGCGGTTCAGGCTCTCTCGGCCACCTCCTGCACGAGATCGAGGAGGCGGCGGCGCCCGGGATCGCTGATGCGCTTGTAGGCGTGCAGAAGTGCCTCACATTCGTGGTCGAGATCGGAGGTGGCATCTGCCGCTAGCATGGTAGCGCTGGGCGGGTCGTACAGCGTGGCCAGAGGCATCCCCAGCGCTTCGGCGACGCGGCCTAGAACCCGCCGTTTCGCCAAGCCCCCCGCCTGCAATGGACGGTCGTGGATGTCGCCCTGTGGCCGATCATCCTGCGCGTCCACGCTCAGGGGCGTTCTCTTCGATCTCATCGGCCATCAGTCCGGGCGCACGATGGCACCTCTTGCATGCACGGATAGCTCGTTTTGCACACAATTGTCGAATTTCGCACGCAGCAGTTGCGGTGCGGCATAAATTTTCCCTTGTGATTGCACGATTGTGCCAGATAGAAAGGTTAGCGAGTAACCAAAGCCGGGTGCCTCGGTGCCGAAAGCCAAGCCTCTTCCGCGACAGACCTGTCCCGCAGCATTCCAGAACGCCCTCGATGCACTCGATGTGATCGGCCGATGGGATTGGGACGCGGCAACTGATCAAGTACGCTCCGATGGGTTCGTGGCGCTGCTGTTCAACTTGGTTCCCGGCGAAGCCGAGGAAGGTATGCCGCTCGCTGCGTACATCGATGCACTTCATGCAGAGGATCGAGAGCGGGTGCTCGCTCTGGCTCGGCGCAGTGCTCGTGACGGCAGCACGTACCTGACCGAATACCGGGTGACCTCCGTAGACGGGCGGACGCGCTGGGTCTTGGCCCGCGGCCGTTTCACACACGATCACATTGGTAGGCCGATTGGTGGGAGCGGCATCTTGATCGACATCACTCGGATGCGGGTGAGCGAGGGTACGTTCGACGAGCCCGAGACACACTTGGGCGAGGCGCCTCTGGACCGGGCGGCCGATCATATCATTGCCGCCCAACAGGCGATCGTGGAGATGCAGGATCCCAATCTGAAGGCCCAGGCAGATGCGCTGCTGCTGGCGCTGGGGCGCAAGTTGGCCCAGCAGGAGGTCGAGAACGGGCGCCAACGCATGAACTGAGCGCTGGCGTTTTGCCATGCTCTCGCACCCGATCCGAGGCTGGTATCGACCCCTTCAGCATGGCGCCTTGCAGGCATGGCAGCACTTGATACACAGATCTGTGAAGCCAAGATCGAGGGCGTCTGGCGTCCGATCAGCGCGACCGAAGCAAGAGGCGTCTACGTGATGGCGCCCAAGCGCTGCCCATCCTGCCATGGTGCGCTGGTGCTCTATGGATCCTACGCGGAGAATGGCCGCCGAAGGCTTTCTCATCGCCGGGTGCATACCGGCTGTCCGCAGGATCCGAACCGGTACTCCGGCACGCCCTCGCTTCACCCACAGGCACTCACCTGAGTGGTGGCCAGTCTCGGCCATCTGGCCTGGAACAGTGGGCGTTCTCGCCGTTCGCTGTCGAGCCGAACGGCCGAGACCCGAGAGCGCGTTCCCCGGCAGGCAGTCCGTCCTGTGCCTCAGGGACGACAGTCAGCCCCGTCGCCCTATCTGATCACGGGTTGACGGGGCTCGGGGAGAACTCCGGCCCGTCCATTGTCTTCCGTCCCCTGACGGATGGTTCTGTCAGCCACCACATGCAGGTCATGATCATCTTCAAGCCGAACCCTCACACGCTGCGTGTGACGCCCTCCGCGAAGGAGCCCGGCCGGTTCGACTGGTCGATCATGCGCGACGGCGTCATCGTGCGCCAGTCGGTTCGATCCTTCGGGTCGGAAGGCGCGTCAGAGGCGGACGGCGATGTGGCCTTCCGGGAGATCACTGCCCGGTGGCAGAGCGCTCGCTGAAACCAAGCGCCGAGCGCACGTGCCGATCGGTCGCTCCTTCGGACGGACTGGGCCTCTGCACCGTTCTACATCTCGGCGGTTCGACCAGGAGCGGCCGCACGGTGCTTGAGTAGCGGGGGACTGGGGCGTTCAGGGGCAAGAGGCGGTAGCGGCCCATCGTCCAGCCGCACCTGGTTGTGCCTTCGCTGCCAGTCCACGCAGTGGGTTATGCCGCTGATCTCAATGGCTCCTGTCGAGAACACGAGAGCCCCGGTGCCAACGGTGGCGGCGACGGCACCGAGCACGAGCCCTTCAAGAACCGCCTCCCTTCGCACGGAGGCGCGCTCCCACTGCGCCGGCACGAACGCCTGTTCGGCGATGAGGATCAGGCAGGACAAAGCGTGGCTGTGACCTAACGCCCGCTGTGGAGCCCGGCACACCATATCGCTAGCTCGTGATTGCCCTGCCCAAATCCGGCAACATGCTCGCCACAACCGGACGGCATGGTTGCTGGTATGACCGTGCCAACCGCTCAAGCCCTCGGCGTCATCGCCTGCGCCGTGATCGCATCCGCCATCTACCTGGCGACCCTCGTGCACGGCGTCAGATCCGAGAAGAGCGGTCCACGCTAGGCGAGCGCGACTGCGCCGACGAGGCCGCACCGGGACCGGAACGAGATCGCGCCCTGACGCCACTCTTGCCGTAGCTCGGAGGTCGCGCTCCGGCCGCGGGTGCAAGCTGCGACGCGGTGGTAAACAGACTCTTACCGGCCAACCCTTGCCAATACCCTGCCCGAGTATACGCTACTACGCAGTTCGCCACGGGGGGCTGACATGATCCGTATCCGCGCGACAGACGACGGCACGTACACGGTGTACCGGGACGATGCCATTCTGGTGACGGGCCTGACCCGAGATCAGGCTGATGACGTCGCCAGATCCTTGAAAACCGCCGTCGTCACTTGAAGGCACGCTCAAAGCGACAGCTTTGCAAGCCAGCGGACAGCGGGTGCTGTTGTCAGTAAACCGTGCATGTACTTTCCTGATTTTCCATGTACGCGCTGCGGGGTCTCCAGTGCTTTCGAGCGCCCAGCATTGCGAACCCAACGGCTTGCGCGGACTTGAGGGCGTCGCATGCTCGCCCTAATCCTCCATTGACCATCAGCAGTCTGACCCTCCTGTTGGTCAATAAAGAAGCCCAGTAGCGGGAGCTACCGGTCTGAGGGCTGTTTGGGAGGAACACGCGATGACCTCGCAAAGGCGGGCCGATAGCGAAGCAGCACTCGGAGACCCGCGGGGCTGATGTGCCCGATAAGACCCGTCACCCGATCCGGTTACGGGATGACCGGGCCTTGGTGCCGTTCCTCACGACCGGGGCCAGTACGCAACGCAGCCCGAAACGCGGAATGGGGGCAGGGCGGTTATCTGAGGCTCAACGGCGCTGGTTCGCGGCCACTCTCGATGAGCCACGGCGGACAGTCTTCAAGGTCTGTGCGATGCCTTCAGCTTGTTGAGGCTCATGGTGCTTGGCCGAGGCTCCCACCGGAACTCAGAGAGCAGGCGGCCATCGGCATGGAAGATGCCCTGCCAACCGAATTTGCCAACGATTACCGTCACACGCGAACGGCCCTCATCACCGCCGTAGCCTCGATCAAGGCGGCTATCGATATGGCCGAGAGCAGCTTGCCGTCGTAGAGCCGGCTCGCTCATGCCGAGCCGATGCGCTAATTGCGCCGGTGTAATCAGCCACCCGCCCTGCCCATCAAGATCCAGGCGCATGCACTGGTCCTCCACGACTTGAAAGAACAGTGCAAACGGCGGTCCAAGCGCTTGAGCACTGGCCCTGGCAGCGCCGCAAGGCTCTGACCAGGGCCAAGCCGCGGGGGCCGCTCTACAACGCGATCTCGAAGGTGATCGAGGCGATCGACGACGTCGCCGAGGTGGCGATCGGCGGGCCCAACTATCAGCGGGACGCGACGACGCCCGGCGACGCCCTGCCGCCCGTTAAGCGGCGCACAGAGGAGTAGGCAACGGAAGCGATGAAAGGCCGCCGAGGGGCAGCGTTCGACCGTAACCGAGGCGATCCTGTGAGAAATCTCGCGGGCAGTCGGACGGGACGAGCGACGCGGCGACGGTCTGCAGCAGGGCGGTGTGGCGACCGCGGCGACGAGCCCTTGTCGGGCCTGAGCGACGTGCGATGGTCTTGCCAACGCGGCCCCTATGTCGGCACTGCCAAGCTGCCAATTTCCCAGTGCGGAGGATGCAACTTGGAAGATCGCTCCGCCCGACGCCCCCCCGGATCTCGCGAGACCGCCGCGATGGTCGTCGGGTTCGCCTTGCTCATTCTCGCCGGCTTGGCAGCCGTCGTTGCCGCTCTGGCCAGCGCGGATGCCGATGCGTGGGCTGTGCACTCCGCTGAAGTGCGGCGGGCCGATGCGCGGCTATCTCGGCTCATTCAAGAAGCGGAAACAGGCCAGCGCGGCTACCTGCTCACCGGCGACCTGACTTACCTCGACCCGTTCACGACCGCTCGCCGCGAGTTGCCGGCTGCCGAGGCAGAGTTGCGGTACCTCACGGGCGACAATGCAGAGCAGCAAGTCCGGCTGGATCAGCTCCGCCCCATCATCGGTGAGAAGGTGGCCGAGCTCGCGCGAACGACCGAGCGCATGCAGGCGGGCGACCAAGCGGGAGCGCTCACCATTGTGCGCACCAACGCCGGACGCGACCTGATGAGGCGTATTCGGACGGCTATCGCTGAGTTCGACCGAGCAGAGATAGAACTCCAGGCCACACGCGCCGAACAAGCCGCGTTCCGCCGGTCGATCCTGGCTGCAGTTATCGTCACCGCCCTGTGTCTCGCTGCTGCCCTCGCTTGGCTGGTCATTCGGACCGACCGGCATCGCGCCCGCGAACTTCGATCCGTGAACGATGCGCTCCGCCATGAGATCCTGCAGCGCGAGCAAGCCGAGGCACAGCTACACGCGCAACGCCCTCGTCAACAATGGGATGCTTGATCCTGGTGTTTGATCCTGGCGTGCGCCTGCGCAGCGAGCCGCTCACAACCTCGGACCTCGGTCGGGATTTGTCGGGGGGTATTGGCGGGGAGGGGTCACGGATAGATCGCCTGTCTCGGTGCACCCCCTGTGTGGCGGCGCACAAAACCCGGCGAACGATCGGCAGAGTATGCCGTTGAGAGGTCACAGCCGGCCAAGCACAGCCGCCGCGATCGAGACCGCCGCACCGACGATCTTCCTCACGCGACCTGACTGACCGGATGGCTTCCCCGTGAAGTCGAACGAACCCGCATGGAGATCGTCATGAAGCTGCATCTGCTCGCCGCGGCCGCCCTGGTCGCCGTCGCCACGCCCGCCTTGGCGCAAGGCATCGACAGCAGGCACAGCCCCTATCCGGCTTCGGCCTACTCGGGCTACGTCGGCAACGCCTCGGTGGTCCTGCCGGAAATCTCAGTGACCCACTATCGCACCGCCCCGGCCTACCGGTACTCGGGCCAGCATGCCGGCGGCCCGGCCGACGCTTTGGCCCGCTGACGGCGGACACGACTGCGTCTCCCACGAAGCTAGGTGAGACGCGGCCCCGGAACGTTCCGGGAGCCCGAGCCACGGCGCGGACGCGCACCTGAGCGGACATCCAGCGCCACTTATGCACGCGACGAAGCCCGAGCGCAGTTGTGCGCCGCACCGCGCAGGCTGAGGCGGGCCACGTGAGACCGCGACGGCGTCGCAGTTTCGCAGCCCTCCCCGAGAGCGTTTCCTCCCTAGACGTCGGGCTGCTCCTTCGGGAGCGGCCTTTTTCTGCGCGGAACACCTGCTACGGTAACGCTTACCCTTGCCGATGTGCCCGAGGCGTTCGCGACGCCACACGGTGCTGTTGCCGGCGGGCACGCGATGACAGGCTGGTGGGGACAGATCTCCGCATCTACCCCTCGAAGCCCAGGTCGAGCAGTCGTGCGAGGGTCGGTGCGAGGCGGCAGGACTGGAGACCGCGGGGCACCGGCCCCGGGGGCTGCCAGCCCTCGAAGCGCCCGTCTAAGTGGGGTGAAGGCTTCGCTTATTTGCTCTTAGCGCCCTTCTTGCCGAGTTCGGCCTGTGCCGCCGACGACTTACGAGGATTGGATTTACCCTCCTTGCTCGCCTTGGCATTCGCTTTCTTGGCTGTCGCGCTACCGTTGCCCTTCTTGTCAGTCATCGTCGTCTCCACAATGTGAGCCGCCAATGCCGAGATTCGGTTCTTGTTCCGGTGGCGCTATGTTCCACGGTGGATAGGTGTGTCGGCGCCGCGGCGACGCGATCCTGGCCGATACCGGATCAAATACGAAAGCCACCTAGGCCACCCACGTCTGCCATTCCCCAGCCTCCGGGAATGGCCTGGGCCTCCTCACGAACCCCGACCCGCCGAACGTGCTCGTCCCCGTACGGGTCAACGTACGCGCGTCGCTCGACGTGGCAGTGGAACCGTACGGATTGGGCGCGGAGCAGACCGGACGGCCCGGGTACTAGCCGCTGTTGGCCAACGCGATGGCACTGCCAACCACGACGCCGCCGAGGATACCGAGCGCCACGGCGCCACCGGCCGGCATCCGCGCCCACCACGGCCATCGCCGAGGCGGTAGACCATCCGCTTGCGCGGCCGCCCGCAACCTTCGCAGCAGTCTCTCGCCCGCCCGAACCGGATCACGGCCGAGAGCTGCGCCCAATCGACGGGACAGAAGTAGCGGTCCTCGGGCCGGATCGGCATGGTGGGGCTGAAAACCCAGTGAGGGTCCTGCTCTGCAGCGAACCGCCGACCCCGTCCTGTAGCCCTTCGGCCACAGCTGCCAAGCGACGTGGCGGCGGACTGCAACCAAAACGCATCTGAGATGTTGTGGCGACCGGCTGAGTGTCAGGCGATGTATTTTGCCGATCTCGGGTGCGTTCATATTCGGTTTACTAAGCCGCCCTACCTCGTCATCGCATGGTGTGTCCGTAAAACTACAGCTATTTCCATCACGGACCGGTAGCCATACACCCAGATCGAAATTTGGACCTTCCGTTATGACCAAGCTCCTGGCCTCGCTGGCCGCCTTCACGGCCCTGACCGCCGCCGCCTCGGCCGCCGACCTGCCGCGCCGCGCCGCCCCGCCGCCGGTGTTCACCCCCGTCCCGGTCTTCACCTGGACCGGCGCCTACTTCGGTATCAACGCCGGCTACGCCTTCGACGCCAGCAGCCGCACCAACAACACCTTCGCGGTGCCCTTCCCCTACGCCGCCCCCGGCACCGTCGCCTCCTTCCGCGACCGCAGCCAGGACGGCTTCTCCGGCGGTGCGCAGATCGGCTACAACTGGCAGATCACCCCGGGTTCGGGTGTCGTGATCGGCTTCGAGGCCGACGCCCAGTACCTCGACTTCGGCCGTAACCGGAACAACGCCTTCATCTCCGGCGCCGTCGCCCCCGGCTACTACGTCACCGACCCGCGCGGCCTCTCCAGCCTCGACTACTTCGGCACCGTGCGCGGCCGCCTCGGCTACGCCTTCGACCGCACCCTCGTGTACGCCACCGGCGGCTTCGCCTACGGCTCGGGCAGCGCCGACCGCTCCTTCGGCGGCTACGCCGGCAACGACAGCTTCCGCACCGGCTACGCCGTCGGCGGCGGCATCGAGTACGCCCTGCCCACCGACTCGTTCCTGAACTTCTTCCGCTCCTCGGCCGTGACGCTGAAGGTCGAAGGCCTGTACGTGAACCTGGAGCGCGGCACCCGCAACCAGGGCGCCCTGGTGGTCAACGCCGCCAACCTCGTCCCGGTCGCCTACAGCGCCATCGGCCGCCGCGACGACGAGTTCGCCGTCGTCCGCGCCGGCCTGAACTACAAGTTCGGCTCGTACTGAGATCCGGTCGCGCTGCTCCCGGCGGCTGTGCCGGGAGTGCGGCGGCGGGCGAGGGGTAGTTGGTCCTCCTCATCGCTCTCCGCCGCCGAAGAGCAGCCGATCGGCTGACCTTCGCATCCCCAGCCCGATCAAACTGGCCGCGAGGTCGGCAGCACCCTGAGAGCGCAAGCTCCCGGGGTGTTTCTTCGTTCTGGAAGGGCCGTCCGAGCGGATCCGATCCCATCCCAACCCATGGCTCGCCATGACGTCGTCGCAACGCGCGTGACGGTTATGGCGAGTTGAATTCTCAACGCATCGAGCGCCGGCCGCTGACCGGACCGTCATCATCAGATGACCCGGCCGCATCAGCCGATGAGGGTGCCAAGGCGCTGCCGCCGCTCGGCCGTTTGTGTTTCGGGTCGATCCGGTATGGATAGGGGGCTCCTCACATGGAGGCGCACCTCTGTCGGACGAGAACGAGCCCCCCGACTTCGACGCGAGACGTCCAGGTTGGACACCCGCGGCCCGGAAATCCCGCAAGGGCATGTCGAAGCGGCCGAAGCGCAGCGTCGAGACCGGGGGCGAGTGCCGTCAGAACCGCCTGAAGACCGGCACGCCGAAGCGGGACGATGTGGGTCGGGCGATGCTCGTGCGGTGTTGCGGGTTCTGCAAAAACGTCCCGCCTTTCGAGAGGCGCGGGCCCTGCGGCGCTGTGCGACCCGACGGCTCGCGTTGGCGTTCTTCAACGAGGCCAACCGGGTGATCGCCGACATCATCGTCCGCGCCGAGCACGGCCGAACGGAGTGGGTCGACAGCCGCAAGTTCCGGGTATGGCGCGATGGCGGTTGCAAGGGCCCCCGCCCGGAGCGGAAGGGCGACCTGAAGGGCAAGGTCGATGCTCTGCCGACCGGATGGCACGATGCCCTGGACGAACACAACGCCATGTCCGCCGGGCTCGGAGCGCCGCGAGCCGTCATCGGATGACGCCGCCTGAGCGGCCATCGGCCGGCTGCTACTAACGGAGTGCCGGGTGATTTCTGGGCGCGCCGGGGTCGTCACCCGACCGCCCAGAAAAGCGGGAGCGCGCCGGCCAGGAACAGGGCCGACGAGAGGAGCACGGCGAGACGCTCGCGATGATGCAGGACGAAAGCGTGAGGGCTGGCGAACATGGCAGGCCGGATCGGAAGAGGGGTCAGCACCCTCGCGCCTGAACCTTGACGGATCGAGGGCGCTTCGCGCTGTCCACAGGCGATGGCCGACCTCTGTCGCTGCCGAGCCACATGCTCTTGGATGTGTTCAGGCGCACCCCGCAGTAGCAGCGTCGCGCGTAGCCCTTCTTCGTGGCTGCTATCGCCCCCTCAGTAGCCCGACCCCGCGGCGCAGTGACCTCCAGGGTTGCTGCGCCGTTGTCGTTCCGGGTCCCTGCCCGAGAACGCGGAAGTGTCAGGAGCGGCGCAACAGTTCACACTGGCCCGAAAGGCGCGGGCCGAGCCCTCTAGGGGCCGGCCCGCCTGCCGTTCGGTTTCGCCTGTCAGAAGCCGTAGCGACGCTGCAGAGTACGCGCAGGAGAGCTGCCGCCACCATCCGTAGCGACCGCCTCGCGCCGTTAACGCTTCCTCAAGGAAGTCGCTCCTGCACGGCTAGCGACGTCGGCACGGACGGAAAGCCCTTCCGGGCCGGTCACGGCCTCGAAAAGAGAGCCTCCCTTTGACGCGAACCGATTGTCGGCATGCGAAGACCACTCGTCAGCAGACGGGAGCGGCAGCCCAAGCTGGTGGGCGAGCGAAACGAGCTCCTTCAAACGGCCGGTCTGGGTCTTGCGGCGCAGGTTGAGCCGATGGGTCTCCACAGTGCGCACACTCAGCGCCAAGCGCCGGGCGACCTCCTTGTTGCTGAAGCCTGCACAGAGGAAGCGCAGGACGTCGATCTCGCGGGGGGACAGACCGAAGTTGCAGCTCTGGCCCGCCTTCATGGCGCCCGGCCGCTTCGGAGGAACGAGGCAAGCCGCTCCCTTCACAAGGGCAAGCAGCGCCGCACTGAGTTCCTGCTGCGAATGTGATCGCCCGACGAAGGCATCAGCACCCGCATCCAACAGAGACTCAAAGTGGTCCGCTGTCAGCGCGTCGAAGGACACCAGGATGCGCAGGTTCGGCCGGCGTTCCCTCAGGCCGGTGACATGCGCGATTCCCTCCGCGACCTTGTCCGAGCTGAGACAGACCACAGCGACCTCAACCTCGACATCGGCTTCGTCCAGGCATGCCTCGCCGAGTAGGCGGATCTCCGGCAAGTGATCCAAAGCAGCGCGGGCGGCGGCGCTCAGGTCCTGCGCTTCATCCAGGATCAGGACCCCGACGGTCGTACTCATGACCTCGCACCTTTTGTCTCTCAGTTCGATATGCCGAACCGGGATCAGAAGCAGGTTTGCGAGGAGTTTTTAGATGTTTCTTGCGTTCCGCCATATATGGCTCAGCCAATATCCAGACATAACGCGCACGACGATCTCACGAAGGCGATCATTGCCATTCAGCCAAAGCATGAATGCCGCTCTCAAGTGAATGTTTGGCGATAGAGCGGTTTAGATCCATATACAATTGTCGAATTGAACAACACGCTCGGCCGGAAACAGCTCAAGTTAGGCACTGCGTGTGTGGTTGAATGTCGCGGGGCGGGCGACCCATCTGTATCTGCCGTCCCGCCGAGCCCGACCCGCTTCCTCGGCCGCTCCTGACCTGACCGGCCGGCTTTGGACCCTTCTGATCGAGAGGATCAATCGACCCCTTCCGGCGCGGCGAACGCCACCGCCTCGAAGCTGCGCCACGGCGCGCGCCGATGGATCACCTCGGCCTTGAACAGACCGCTGATCGTCTCGGCCGAGGCGTTGTCGTCGCTGTATCCGACGCTGCCGACCGAAGGCTCGACGCCCGCCTCCGCCAGCCATTCCGTGTCGCGCCGAGCGAGGTATCGGCTCCCCCTGACGCCCTTCTGTGTGTCAAGCCGCGATTTGGGTCTGGTTGATCGCCTGCCGCCTCCGGGTGATGAGCGTGAACACCTCACGGGCGATGTAGCGCTTCAGGCAACGGATCGCTTCCAGCTTGGAGTGGCCTTCTGCGATGCGGCGGGTCACATACGCCTTGGTCCGCTCATCGGTTCGCAGTCGCCCGATGGCGATAATGTGCAGCGCGCTGTTAGCCGCGCGATCACCGCCTCGGTTGAGGCGATGGCGCACCGTCTTGCCCGATGAGGCTGGCACGGGGCTCACGCCACAAAGCGCCGCGAAGCCTGCCTCTGAGCGCAAGCGCTCGGGATTGTCGCCGGCCGTCAGGAGGAGCTGAGCGGCGCCATTGCTGCCGATGGAGTTGCGGGCCACGAGGTCCGGGGCAAGCTCGTCGACGATGGCGCCGATCATGGCATCGAGATCGGCGATCTCGTCGTGCAGTTCCAGATAGCGCCGCGCCAGGGACTTCAGGCCGATCCGGTAGGCGGCCTCGACGTCGCGGTAGGCGCTCAGATCAGGCCGCCACGCCGCCAGGGTCCGCACGAGCTGCATCCGGGTCATCCGGCGCAGCGTCTCGCGCAGGGCGTCCGGGGCGCACACGATGGTGTTGTGGATCATCTGCAGGGCGATGCGCCGGGCCGCGACCGCCGTCTTCCGGCACGCGCTCAGGACGCGCAGCGACTCGACCATGCCGTCGCGGGTGCGCGGCGTGACGGTACGGGTGCCGGCGAAGGCCGCGTGCGCCGCGCTCTGTGCGTCGAAGTCGTCGTTCTTGCCCCGCCGGCGACGGTCCTGGGTGTCGGGGGCGGTCACCTCCAGTACCTTAATCCCGGACCGCTGGAGGAAGCGAAGCAGGCCGGCACCATAGCTGCCGGTCGATTCGACCCCGACGCGGCGCAGCGGGCCGAACGAACGCATCCAGGTCAGCATCTGCCGATAGCCCTGGCGGGTCGCGGCGAAGCTGGCGGTCGCCAGAACCCGATCCCGGTCATCGACGACCGCGGCGACATGCAGATCCTTGTGGGTGTCGACACCGCCGATGACACGACGCTCGTGAGCTTTCTCGGCACTCATCCCATCCTCCTGTCGATCGAGCCTGATGGCTTCACCACGACCGGATGCGCGGACAGGACAGTCACGAGACCAGACGGTCAGGCCCTTCTCGGGTCACAGGCATCGGCGAGGCAAAACCTCACCGCAGGGTGTTCCCGGGCGGCCGACAGGTCCGGGGAAAGACACGGCCGGTCGATCAGAGTGCGAGTCAGGCCGCACCGGGACGCCCTGCGGCGCCAGCTTAACCGATGGTCCATCGCTGTGCGGGTCAGACCACCCGGGAACTGGCGCAGATCTTCTGACTGTCGCTGTGGTGCGCGAGCCCGCTCACCTGGAGGGGCCGGCGCTCGTGCAGGGCCTGCTCCAGACCGTCGAGCACGAAGGTGGCGCGAGCCGTGCGGGAGAAACGCGACCGCCTTTAGAAGAGCGCGACGAGCGCGACACCGGCCACCATCAGCAGGCCACCGAGGATCCGCCAGAGGCTGGCCGGATGCACCTCAAAGCCGACCAAGCCGAAATGGTCGAGCAGGATGGAGGTCACGACGCCCGCCGTCACCAGAAGCCCGAGAAACGCCCCAGCTCCCACGTGCCGAGCAATCAGCAGCTGCGCGATCACGACTCCGCCGCCCAGGAAGCCGCCGCCCCATGCCCACCACGGCACCTGCGACAGCTCCTGGGTTGTCGGCCATGCCAAGCGACGGGATATGAGGCCGATGATCAGGACGGTCAGGGCGGTGCCGATACCAACGATCAGACCCGCCACGAGCGGCTGAGAGAAGCCTCTGGCGAGGGTACTGTTCTGGCCTGGCTGGATGGCGTTCGCGATCCCAGCCAGCAGGACGGCGCCGTACAGGTACCACATGTCGAGATCCAATCGGTGAGATCTCGCTAGGTAGGGCTATCTGCGTCTCTTCCACGTCCCCTGGAACGCCTCGCGTGGGTCGGCTCGTCAGGGCGCGACCGCGTCGTCGTGGAAGCCGCGGGCATCGAAGATGCGCCGGACGACCCCGGCGCGCTTCGCCTCATCCATCCACGCCGTGACGCGGGCGAGGGCGGCGGGCCGGCCCTTCGGAACGGCGACGGCGACCTGCGTCTGCTGGAAGCCGCCCGCGACGATGCGGGAGCCCGGGACCTGCAGGACCACCGGCCGCAGCGTGTCGCGGGACAGCGCGAAGGCGTCCGCCTGCCCGGCGCGCATGCGCGCGACCGCCTCGGCCACGGACGGGACGGGGAGGGGCTGCGTCCGGGTCAGCGTGCGGGCGGAGGCGCGGAACGTCGTCGTGCCCTCGATCGCCACGACCCGGAGTCCCGGCCGGTCCACCTGCGCCACGTCGGTGATGCCCGACCCGGCGCTGACCAGATAAGTGCTCTCCAGATCGTAGTAGCCCGGCCCGAAATCGATCACCTGGCGCCGGGTCGCGTCGACCGGCATGAAGCTGACATCGATCGCCGCGGCCTGGAGCGCTGCGGCCGCGGCGCCCGAGTTCGGGAACAGGGTGACGGCCAGCGGCAGGCCGACCTGCCGGGCGAGATCCGCGCCCAGATCGGCCGTCACGCCGTCGAGCCCTCCATCGGCCGCGCGGCAGACGAAGATCAGGCCGGCGGACGGCGCCTCGACGAGACCGATCCGGAGCGTGCCGGTCGGCGCCAGCTCCGCTTTCGCGGAAGCATCCTGCGCGGGGCGGGAAATCGTCATAGGGGCGAGCAGGGGGCAGAGAAGCGACGCGCAACGGGATCGCGAGGGCGAGACCGAGGTGACCCCGGCGATGTCCGCCTCGGGCCTAACCCTTGCTACGTCATTGGGAAGATTGGCGCACCCGACACGATTCGAACGTGTGACCTTTGCCTTCGGAGGGCAACGCTCTATCCAGCTGAGCTACGGGTGCAAGCCGTGGCCATTCCCTAGCCCAACCGCGCCGGGAGCGCAACGGCGCCCGCACCATCGCGTGCGGCCGCGGGCGACGCAATCCGATCTCCGGCGCGTGTTGCCCCGGCGTCCTTGCCTTCGCGCGCCGTTTCCCGGCCCCTGGGCGCCGGGCAGAGAGGTCGCGGAGCGGGCAGAGGTGGCGGAGGTGACGGGCGGCCGGGATCCGCGGGCGAACAATTTCGGGTCCCTGCGACTCCTGTTCGCGGGCCTCGTGATCCTCGCCCACGCCCCCGAACTCGTGGACGGGAACCGGTCGCGGGAGTTGCTGACCCAGGTCTTCGGGACCCTGTCCCTGGGGGAGATCGCCGTCGACGGCTTCTTCCTCGTGAGCGGCTACCTGATCACCGCGAGCTACCGCGCCAAGCGCTCCTTCGGCGACTACCTCGCGCGGCGGGCGCTGCGGATCTACCCGGCCTTCGTGGTCGCATCCCTGCTCTGCATCGCCGTCGTCGCGCCCCTCGGCGGCGGCAACCTCGCGGACGCCTCGCCGCTCGAGGCCCTGCTGCGGCTGTCGCTGCTGCTGATGCCGGTGGTCCCGGGCGCCTTCGCCGAGCTGCCCTACCCGCTGCTGAACGGCTCGATGTGGACCATCCCCTGCGAGTTCGGCTGCTACCTGCTGCTCGGCCTCGTCGGCACCGCCCGCGCCCTGCGCCGCCGCGGGCGCTATCTCGGCCTGCTCGGGGGGCTCGGCAGCCTCCTCGCCCTGCGCTGGCTCTTCCTGCCCGTCGGGCATCCGGGCGACATCCTCGGATCCCTGTCGGAGATGATCCGCCTCACCTTCGTGTTCTGCTGCGGCGGCGCCTTCCGGCTGTTCGCCGACCGGATCACCTACACGCGGCGCGGCGCGACCCTCGCCGCCCTGCTGCTCCTGCCCCTGATGTTCAGCCGGCCGCTGGCCGAGCCGGCCTTCGCGATCCTCGGCGGCTACCTGATCTTCTGGTTCGCCCTCGCGGTGCGCCCCACCGCCCTCAGCCGCGCCACCGCCCAGGTCGACCCGTCCTACGGTCTCTACCTCTACGCCTGGCCGGTGCAGAACCTGCTGGTCGCGCGGATCCCCGGGATCTCACCCTGGGCGGTCGCCGTCCTCACCCTCGCGGCCGCCATCCCCCTCGGCCTGCTGAGCTGGTACCTGATCGAGCGGCCGATGCTCCAGTTCCGGCCCGGACCGGGCGGCGCCCGGCCGGAGCCCGGCGCGATCCCGGCGGCCGGGCCCGCCCTCGGCGCCTAGCGCCGGAAGGCCCGCGGCCGCCGGTAACCGGCGCCGCCCGGGCGCGTTCTCGATGGACAGGCGGGACGCGGCCGCGGAGGCGGGACATGACGCAGGTTCTGGATCGCGGGACCCTCGACCGGCTGGTCGCCCTCGGCCGCGACCGGGGCCTCCTCACCGCCGACGATCTGCGCGCCGCGCTGCCCGTCGAGCGCATGGATGTCGACGCCCTGGTCCTGGTGATGCTGGAGCTGGAGGCGGCGGGCGTGAGCGTCGAGCCCGAAGCCTTCGGCCCCCCGACGGACCGGCCGGTCCCGGCCGCGGTCACCCTTCCCGCGCCGGGGTCCGGCACGCCGCCGGTCCGGGCCGCGGAGGCGGGGCCGGGCGCGGCCTTCGCGGCCCCCGCATCCGCCGCGCCGGCCGCCGCGGAGCCGATCCCGGACGACGGCGCCGATGCCGGCCGGGCCGTCCTCCTGGCCGGCCTGGCGACCGTTCTGATCCTCGGCGCCGTGCTCCTGATGCTGTGAGCGCCCGGCGCGGAACGCTTCGGGCCGCGGCCCCGTTGGCGAGAGCCGGCCGGAGACGGCCCCGAGGACCCTCGTATCCATGCGTCAGACCCCGGACGGAACCCTCGCCCTGCTGATCGCGGCCCTGCGCGAGGGGACGGCGCATGTCGAGGCGCTGCTCACGCTGGCGCGGACGGAGGTCGACGGCAATTTCCGGGCGATCGTGTCGCTGATCGCCATCGTCGGCACGATCCCGGTGCTGCTGATCGTCACCTTCTTCCTCGGCCTGGACGCCGTGGTGAAGCTGCTGGCCGTGCCGTTCGGCGCCGAGGCGCCGGCCGCGCTGATCGTCGCCGCGCCGTTCCTCGTCATCGCGCTGGGACTCGGCTGGATGGGCGCCCGCCGGATGGCGCTCTCGAACCTCGAGCCCTGGCGGACGTGGCGGCAGGTGAAGCGGGACGTCCGCGAGGTGACCCGCGCTGGCGCGTGATTCCGGGACCGGAAATCTCAGCGCTGTCAGGTCGATGCGGCGGTCCGCTCACGCGTGATCCGAGCGAGGGTTCGCCGCGCGTACCGGTCCGGGCGCGCTCGACCGGTCTGTCCGGATCCGGATCCAAGTCCTTGCTCAATCGGCGCGATTTGGCCCAGCCACGCCGGTCCTAGCCCGTCGGTGCCAGCATGGCGCCGAGGCCCGGATCGAGCGGCACGTCGAGCCGGCAGCGCAGGCCCTCGGCCTCGAAGGCGAGGTCGACCGTGCCGGCGAGTTCGCGCCGCACGCCGCCGGCGATCAGCCGCGTCCCGAAGCCCACCCGGGTCGGCGCCCGCACCGGCGGGCCGCCGCGCTCCTCCCAGCTGAGCCGCAGCCGCCGCTCCCCCGCCGCGCCGGCGGCGACCGACCACGCCACCCGGACGCGGCCCTCGCGGACCGAGAGGGCGCCGTACTTGGCGGCGTTGGTGGTCAGCTCGTGAACCGTCAGGCCGAGCGCCAGCACCTCGCGGGGGCTCAGCGACACGTCCGGCCCGTCCAGACGGATCTGGTCGCCACCGGTCCGGTACGGGCCGAGCTCGCTCTCCAGCACCTCGCGCAGGGGGGCCCCGCTCCAGTCCTCGCGGGTCAGGAGGTCGTGGGTCTTCGACAGGGCCAGGATCCGCGCCTCCAGGACCTCGGCGGAGCCGCGGGACTGCCGGGCGAGGGCCTGGACGGTGGCCAGGGTGTTCTTCACCCGGTGGTTCAGCTCGTGCAGCATCGTGCCCTGCTGCGCCTGCAGGGCGCGGCCGCGCTGGATCTCGGCGCGCAGCTCGGCGGTGCTGCGCTGGAGGGTGGCGGCCATGGCGTCGAGCTTGCTGCCCAGCCGGTCGAACTCCGCGGCGCCGTGCAGGCCGGTGCGGGCGGCGAGGTCGCCGGCCTGCCACGCCGCCGCGGTGCGCAGGAGCCGCTCGACCGGGCGGCGGATGAACACCCGCCCGGCCACGAGGGCGGCGGCGAGCGCCAGGGCCGCCCCGAGGGCGATCAGCACCAGCCCGCGGCGGGTAGCGGCGTCGATATCCGCGAAGGCGGTGGCGTGGTCGCGCCCGACGACGACGCGCACCCCCGCCAGCGGGCCGTCCGGCATCGCGGTGGCGATGATCCGCTGGCGGCCGTCGAGGCCCGCGGCGACGCGGACGTCGCTGCCCTGGGCCTCCAGCATGGCGACCCGGTCGGGCGGGATCGGCCTGCCGATCCAGGCCGCCTCGTCCGGGCGGCGGGCGATGATCAGGCCGTCGCGGTCCGTCACGGTGATCGCCGTCTCCGCCTGATGGAGCGCCTGTTCCAGATGATCGGAGAGCCAGTCGAGGTCGACGGCGGCGAGCAGGACGCCCGCGGGCGCCCCCCCGGAGTCGCCGGCGTGGACGGCCCGGGCGAAGTGGATCGACGGCCGCCGTGTCTGGAAGCCGACCGCGTAGCCGCCGACCGCGTAGCCGCCCCGCTCCAGGGCGCGGCGGTGATAGGCCCGGCCGCGGCTCGAGTAGGAGCCCGCGGGCGCGCCGGCGCTGTCGCAGATCACGGCCCCCTCGGGATCGGTGAGGGCGATCAGCAGCACGTGCGGCAGCCGCGCGGCCGCCCGCCGCAGGTAGGCGGTGCAGGCCGCCGGCTCCCGCGCCTGCACGGTGGCGTCCCCGGAGATCAGATCGAGGGCCTGCTGCATCCGGTCGGAGACCTGCGCGAAATCCTCCGCCACGTCGCGCGCGGTGGCGCGGGCGTCGGCCCGCACGGCCGCGTCGCGGCTCGCCCGCAGGGCGACCTCGTTGTAGCCCTGGATCGCCAGCGCCGGGGCGAGGGCGAGCAGGACGAGCAGCAGGATGCGGGTCGTCAGCGACAGGGTCGGAGAACGCGGCCGAGAGCGCAGAAGCGGGAGCGGGGTGCGGAACCGGAAGCGGAGCGGCATCGGCGGTCAGTCGAGACCGGCGATCGGCGCGCGCGCCCGCGCGGCCAGGGTCTCCACGGAGAGCGGCGCGGTGCTCATCCGCATCCCCGGTTCGAGGGCGCCGGGGCCGAAGGTCGCGATCTTTACGGAGCCGGTGGTGACCAGGACCTTCGGATCCGGCCGGTGCGGCCGGGCCGCTTCCACCCTCTCCCGGCCGTCGAGGCCGCCGGACAGGCCGACATCGCTCATCGGCAGCCCGGTCGCCGCGCCGGTCGCCGCGGGCGCGGCGCGGCGGCGCTCGACCTCCTGCGCGAGGGTGCGGTTGCGCGGCCGGCGGTCCGCCGCCTCGTCCGCGCTCACGAGGCGCCGCCGGATCGGGCGGACGCGATCGACGCGTGCGAGCAAGCGGATTCGCGGGCGGGACGCCGTCTCATCCCGGCGTTGTTGCAGAACCGGTCGGCCCTTGCCAGTGCGCCGCGCGGTCGGGGGGCGCCGTGGGACGGATCGTCTCAGCGCCCGCGGGGCCGGCCGGCCTCCGGACGCAGGTGCAGAAAGCTGCGCTCGCCGGTCGCGGCTTCGGCCACGTGCTGGATCGTGTCGAGCAGATCGGACACGGCCCGCGGACCGGTCGGACGGAATCCCGCCTTCGGCTCGACCCAGCGCCCCTGCGTGCGGTTCGCGGCGATCTGCGCCTCGCTCAGCGCGTCGAAATCCCGGCGTCGGGTCATGGCTCAGCCCTCCGCCGGCGACTCTGTCGGGGGCATGGTTGACGAAAGATTAACGTCGGATCCGCCGGCGGGGCGCGCGTCGACGCGCCGCGAAACGCCGCCGGCTTGATCCCCGGCGCCGACCTCTCTAAACAGCAAAAACCGAGGTAAATCAATAGATTAGTGTGATTATAAACTGCAGTCTCCGGGCCGGCGCGGATCGCGGCACAGCGTGCGGGTCGCGGTGACCGGTTCCGCCGGACCTGCCATCGGCACCCGGGTCGTCGATACCCTGGCGGGCCTGCGGCCGCTGGCGCCGTTCTTCTGCCTGTACGTGACCTTCGGGGCGACGCTCGGCTTCCTGTCCGGCGGGGCGCCGCTGATCCTGCGGGCGCGGGGCGTGGAGCTGGCCGAGGTCGGGCTTCTGCAGCTCATCAACCTGCCGGTCGGGCTCACCTTCCTGTGGGCGCCCCTGCTCGACCGGCTCCGCCTGCCGTTCCTCAGCCACCGGATCGGCTGGATCGCGGCCGCGCAGGCCGCCTCGGTGCTCCTGCTGGCCGTCCTGAGTCTCGGCGAGACCTGGCCGCTCCTGGCGCTGCTCGCCCTGGCGATCGCCGCCTGCGCCTGCGTGGCGACCATGGACATCGCCCTCGAGGCCCTGGTGGTCGAGACCGTGCCGGCGGGGCGGCGCGCCTTCGTGGCCTCGGCCAAGCTGTGCGGCGCCTCCCTCGGCGGCATCCTGGGGGTCGGCGTGCTGGTCGGCTCCTACGACAGCCTGGGCTGGCGCGGGGCGGTCCTGGCCTGCGCGGCCCTCGACGCCCTCTGCTTGCTGCCGATCCTGGGTTACCGGGAGGCGCCCCCGCGCGGGGCCGGGGGCGCCGCCGGAACCGGCGCCGGCCCGGAGCGCTGGTCGGGCTCGCTGGCTCGGCTGCGCCGCCTGGCCGGGCGCGTGCTGGTGCTCGGGGCCTACTTCGCCGCCTCCTACCTCGTGGCCGGGCCCAACACCCTGGCGCTCCTCGATCTCGGCGTCCCGCTCGGGCAGGTCGGCACGCTCACCGGCACCGTGCTCCCGGCCGTGAACCTCGTCATGGCGCTGGCGGCCGGCTGGCTGGCCGCGCGGTTCGGCACGGTCCGGCTGATCGCCGCAGGGGCCCTCGGCGTCCTGGCCTCCGGGGGCCTGATGGTCGTCGCCTGCGCGGGCCGGATGCCCGATCTCGGCGTCGCCGCCGCGGTGCTGAGCTTCGTCGCGGGCGGGTTCCTGGGCGTGCCGGTCTTCAACATGATTTACCGCTGGGCCCAGGGCCCGAAGCCCGCCACCGACTACGCGCTCCTGTTCGGTGCCGCCTTCTTCGCCGCGATGCCGCTGCGGGTGGCCGCCCCGGCGCTCGCCGGCTGGATCGGCTGGCCGGGCTACTTCGCCGCCACCCTGCCGCTCTACGCCGCCGCGGTGGCGTGGCTCGCCGTCGCGGTGGAGCGGACCCTGCGGGACGACGGGGCGGCGCGATGATCGCCGAGGTCGCCGCCCAGGTTCCCGACACGCTCGCGGCCTACCGGGACGGGGTCGCCGAGGGCCCCGGCGGCCCGGAGGCGCTGCCCCTCGGCGCCCTGCGCGACCCCGACGTGTTCGACGCGACGCTGGCGGCCTTCGGGGCCGGGTTCGGCGCGGCGTTCCGGACCGCGGATCCGCGGGTCCGGGTCTCGTACTGGAGCCAGTTCTACCTCGCGGCCCTGGCGACGCCGGCGCTGACCGCCCTGGTGCGCCTCGGCCGGCCGCTGCCGCTCGCCTTCGACGCGGTCAGCCTCGAGCTCGACGCGGCCGGCCGGCCGTGCCGCTTCCGCCTGCCCGCGGACGGGTCCGGCTGCGCGGCCTGCCCGGCGCCCGGCCTGACCGGGCTGGTGGAGGCGCATCTGCGCCCGTTCGTCGAGCTCTGCCACGCCCGGTGCGGGATCGCGCCCCGGGTCCTCTGGGGCAATGCCGCCGTGATCCTCGACTACGTCGCCCGGGAACTCGGCGGCGCGCCCGGGGGACCGCTCGGGGACGGGGAGGGGGACGGCGCCGCCTGCGCGAGCGCCTGCACCGACGCCTGTGACGACGTCGCGGCCTGCCTCGGATGGCGCGCCGGCCCCGGCTGCGCTAGGAGCCCGCTCGAGAGTCCTCTTGCGCAGGCGCTCTGCCCGGGGGCGTCGGGCTGCCGGCGGCGCCGCGTCTGCTGCCTGCGCCACCGCCTGCCGGGGGTGCCGTCCTGCGGCGCGCTCTGCCCCGTCGAGTGCGCCGCCCAACGCTGATCCGAGCCGCGCGATGCTGAAGGCCTTCCTCGCCTATTACCGGCCGTACCGGACGCTGTTCCTGGTCGATTTCGGCTGCGCGGTGCTGTCGGGCCTGCTGGAGCTCGGCTTCCCCATCGCGGTGAAGGGCTTCATCGACAGCCTGCTGCCCCGGCAGGACTGGGGCCTGATCCTGCTCGCCGCGGCGGCGCTGGCGCTGGTCTACGTCGCCAATGCCGGCCTGATGGTGGTGGTCACCTACTGGGGCCACGTGCTCGGCATCAACATCGAGACCACGATGCGGGCGCGGGCCTTCGACCACCTGCAGAAGCTCTCCTTCCGCTTCTACGACGGCCAGAAGACCGGCCACCTCGTCGCCCGGGTGACCAAGGACCTGGAGGAGATCGGCGAGGTCGCCCATCACGGGCCCGAGGACCTGTTCATCGCCGTGATGACGCTGCTGGGCGCCTTCGCGCTGATGCTCTACGTCCACGCGCCGCTGGCGCTGATCACCGCGGCGATCCTGCCGCTGATCGCCTTCGTGTCGATCCGCTACGGCGGCCGCATGACCCGCAACTGGCAGGCCCAGTACGGACGGGTCGGCGCCTTCAACGCGCGGATCGAGGAGAATGTCGGCGGGATGCGGGTCGTGCAGGCCTTCGCCAACGAGCCCCACGAGCGCGCCCTGTTCGCCCTCGACAACGCCCGCTACCGCGACACCAAGCTCGAGGCCTACCGGCTGATGGCGGCCGGCCTGTCGATCAACTATCTCGGCCTGCGCCTCGTCCAGATCGCGGTGCTGCTCGGCGGCGCCGCCTTCGTGGTCCGGGGCGACCTGACGCCGGGCGGCTTCGTGGGCTTCCTGCTGCTGGTGGGCGTGTTCTACCGGCCGCTGGAGAAGATCGGCGCCGTGGTCGAGACGTATCCGAAGGGGGTCGCGGGCTTCCGCCGCTACCAGGAGCTGCTCGCCACCGAGCCCGACATCACCGACCGGCCGGAGGCCCGCGCGGTCGGCGCCTTGCGCGGCGACATCCGCTTCGAGGGGGTGGGCTTCGGCTACGGCCCCGGCCGCCCGGTCTTCTCCGGCCTCGACCTCGCGGTGGCGGCCGGCGAGACGGTGGCGTTCGTGGGCCCCTCGGGGGTCGGCAAGACCACCCTCTGCGCCCTGCTGCCGCGCTTCTACGAGGTCGAGGCGGGCCGCATCACCGTCGACGGGCTCGACATCCGCGACATCACCCTGGCGAGCCTGCGCCGCCAGATCGGCATCGTCCAGCAGGACGTGTTCCTGTTCGCCGGCACGATCCGGGAGAACATCGCCTACGGCCGCCTCGACGCCACCGAGGCCGAGATCGACGCCGCCGCGCGGCGCGCCCGGCTCGGCGGGCTGATCGACGGCCTGCCGGAGGGCCTCGACACCGTGGTGGGCGAGCGCGGCGTGCGCCTGTCGGGCGGCCAGAAGCAGCGCATCGCCATCGCGCGGGTCTTCCTCAAGAACCCGCCGATCCTGATCCTCGACGAGGCGACCTCGGCGCTCGACACGGAGACCGAGCGGGAGATCCAGCGGGCGCTCGCCGAGCTGGCCCGCGGGCGCACGACCCTGGTGATCGCCCACCGCCTCGCCACCGTCCGGGACGCCGACCGCATCGTGGTCCTGGGGGAGGGCGGGGTCGTCGAGGAGGGCCGGCACGCGGCTTTGCTGGCCGCCGGCGGCCCCTACAGCCGCCTGCACGCGGCGCAGTTCGGGCGCGGCGCATCCGGCGCGGGCGTCCTCGCGGCGGGGTGAGAACCGGCCACCGACCCCGCTAGGACGGCGCCGCCGCGCTCGATTCGCGCACGACGAGGCGCGTGGGAAACAGCTTCTGGGCGAGGTCGTCCGGCGCCCGCGTCCCCTCGATCAGCTCGACCAGCGTCGCGAAGGCGAACCGGACCATGTCGAGCACCGGCACATCGACCGAGGTCAGGCTCGGGACCGCGTAGGCCCCCTGGGCGAGGTTGTCGAAGCCGACGACGCGGATCTCCGCGGGGACCCGCACGCCGGCCTCGTGCAGCGCCCGCAGCGCGCCGAGCGCCACCCCGTCGCTGGCGGCCACGACGGCGTCCGGGCGGGCGCCGGGCCCGGTCTCCAGCAGCGCCCGCGCGGCCTGGTAGCCGCCCGCGGCGGTCCCGTCGCAGGGGACCACGAGGGCGTCGCGCAGGGGCAGGCCGGCCTCCGCGAGGGCGTCCCTGTAGCCGCGGAACCGCTCGGTGTCGGCGGCCGGCCGGCGCGCGTCGCCCGTGAGCAGGCAGATCGACCGGCTCCCCGCCGCGATCAGGTGGCGAACGGCCCCGTGGATCGCGTCGCGCTCGGCCCGCGCCGCATAGTGCGTGCCGGGCACGTCCAGGCCGAACACCACGAACGGGCATCGCTTGGCCTGGAGCAGGCCGATCAGCGGGTCGTCCCGGCCCTCGGCGAAGACCACGAGGCCGTCGACCCGGGCCTCGCTGACGAGGCTGGCGATCCGGCCGGGGCCGTCCGGGTCGTCGCCGCGGCGGCAGCGGTGGACCAGGGTGTAGCCCTGCTGGTCGGTGACGGTGCCGAAGGTCTGGAGGACGCGGCCGTGGTCGGTCTCCTCCCCCGGGCGGGACCCGTCGGCGGCGGGCTCCGGCGCGGGGGCGAACACGCAGGCGATGCTGCGGCTCGGCTTCTTGCGCAGGGACCGGGCGGCGAGGCTGGGCACGAAGTCCAGGTCGCGCATGGCCGTCTCGATGGTCTCGCGCGTGGTCCGGGCGACCTTCTGCGGGTGGTTCAGGACCAGCGAGACCGTCTGGAAGCTCACGCCGGCCCGTCGGGCGACGTCCTTGATCGTCGTCTGGCCCATCGTCCCCTCGCGAGCCGGTCCGAACGGTCGCGGCCCGGCGCGGGCGCGCGGCGCCGCCTCGTTCAGTGCGGCAATCTAGATCTGTATCGATCGGAGATAAAGCCGCGGGCCGGGCAGCAAAGACGGCACCTTCCGACGCAGAACCCGCGCAAGACCGGTCATTCGCGCGCGAATTCCGGTCCATCCAGCGGGTTCTCGGGTGCCCCTGTCCCGCTCTGCGGCAGGGGCGCCGGGCAGGAACCTTGTCCGCCCTGTGCGGTTCGCCGGGCAGCACCTCAAGCGATGATCGGGGCGTCGGGTGCCTCACTCAATCCGGAAGCCACTCCATGATGCACCGTCGCATGCACCGACGCGGTCTGCTCACCACGATGCTGGGCGCCACCGCGGCCCTGGCGGTCACGCGCACCGCCCTCGCGCAGGTCACGCCGGCCGGCGCGATCCCGACCGGCGCCTATCTCCAGATGGCCACCAGCGGCGGCCTGTTCCTGGAGAACACCGCCCGCGACGCCCACGCGAAGACCGCCAATCCCGGCGTCAAGAAGTTCGCCCGCGCCGAGGTGGTCGAGCAGGTGAACCTCGCCCGCAAGATCAGCGCCTACACGGGCGGCGCCCCGATGCCCGGCCCGGCCGCGGCGGCGGGGCCGGGCGGCCTGATCGGCGGCCTCGTCGCGGCGCCGGTGGCGGTGGCCGGCACCGCCGTGACCGCGGCGGGCAGTGTCGTGGGCGGCGTCGCGGGCGGCGTACTCGGCGGCCCGGCCCCGGCCCAGGGCATGACCACCGACGCGCAGAAGGCGCAGATCCTGGCGCAGCTCAGCGCCATGCCGCCGGGGCCGCGATACGACGCCACCTTCGTGAACGCCTCGCTCCAGGGCCATCAGGAGGCGCTGGGCATCCACGGCGCCTACGCTCAGTCGGGGGAGGATCCCGGCCTGCGCGCGATCGCCCGCGGCGCCCTGCCGCTGATCAACCTCCACATCGCCCGACTCAGCCGGATGCAGGCGATGATGGGCGGTCAGGCGGGCTGAGCCGCCGGACGACGGAGCCGCTCCGCCGCGCGGCGGAGCGGCGTCCCTGAGGTCTCCCACCGGCCTCGAACAGGCCCTGTCAGCCGGCCCGCTCGCGCAGGCGCTGCACCCATCTGAGCAGCACGCCGCGGATATGGGATCGAAGCTGGGTGTTCTCTGCCATGGGACGCCGTTCGAAGCGCCGGACTGCGGCGCCTCAAGAAACACATCCCTTGGACGGACCGTTGCTACGTAAAAAGCGGGATCGACGCCGCGGCCGCGCCGCAGAACCACCCTCCAAGGACGTAGCCCGTCGCGCGGATCGACGACGCCCCGCTCCCCGTATGATGGGACCGGATCGTCGACAGAACGTTCCTGATGTGCGCGCGCAGCTTGTCCTTGCGGAGCGCCGCCGTCACGGCGCTCGGGTTGGGCGGGTTGGCGGAGGTCGACATGTCACGGAGCCCCGACTCAGGCGCGCCACCGCACCGGGCCGTCGGACGACGGCGGGGGGACGCCGCGGATTCTTATAATTGATAATCTGAGCGGAATCTCGGCCGGATCGCGTAGAACCGGGCACACTCCATGTTTTAGATGCGTTAAGGTTTATCCAACCGAAGACCTTTCCCAGTCGTGTTCCGCACTACGTAGAGATATCCGGACGACCGCCGCGGGGCGGCAGCAGGGGGGAGGGCGGTGTCCGAGCGCTTCTACTTCGACCTCGAGAGCGGCGAGGAGACGATCCGGGACGACGACGGCGTGGAGGTCGGCAGCCTGGACGAGGCCATGGCCGAGGCGCGCAGCGTCATCGCCGAGATGGCCGACGAGGTCTGCACGGCCGATCCCGACCGGTCCTGGAGCTTGGTCGTGCGCGACGCCGCCGGGTACGCCCGCCACCGGCTGCCGATCCGGCGGTAGCGCGGGTCCAGGACGCGCGGCGGGGCGCCGGTCGGCGCCCGACAAGAAGCCCGCCGCGGCCTGGCCGGGCGGGCTTTGAGGTGATCTCGTCTCGGAGACGGTGCGACCGTAGACCCGGGACGGGGCACCCGCATCCCCCATCCGGATGAGGCCGGCGCACGTTCCCGCGGCTGCCGGCCGCGTCTGCTTTCCCGCGATGGCCCGGCCGGCGGGCCGCGCGCTCTACCAGGTCGTGCCCGGCAGGGGCCCGGGGGCGTAGCGGCGGACCATGGCGGCGCAGAACTCCGCGAACTCGGCGCGGACCAGCGGCGCGCTGGTGTGGTGGGGCGAGATCCCCCGATGCTCCGGGGTGAAGCAGAAGGTGACGGTGACGTCGAAATCCTGCAGCGCCGTCATCTGCCGGTCGAACCAGTCCAGCGCCCCGGGCCGGAAGCTGTCGGCCCAGGACAGGCCGGTGCGCAGGTAGCGCACGCCGAGCCGCTTCATCCACGCGACGGCCTCGTCGAGCCGGTGGTCCTCGAAGTGGAACCACTGGCACAGGCCGATCTCCGGCGTGTGGCGGGCGAAGCTCTCCAGGGCGATCTTCGGGGTGCCGTCCTGCCGGAGCAGGCCCATGTGGAAGTGCCGGTAATAGGACGAGCCCTCGGCCTCCTTGTGGCGGGTGGTGGCCTCCCATTCCCGCGGCAGGTCGTAGAGGCTGTACCAGTGGATCCGCGGCGCTCGGCCGGAGAGCAGCTCGAGGGTCCGGCGCAGGCCCCAATCCTGCACCTCCTCGGCGCCGAAGGTCGAGACGCCGACCTCCGAGACCCAGATCGGCAGGTCGGTGACCGCGCGGATCTCCTCCAGCTTGGCCGGCCAGTCGTGGACCGACCACAGGTTCCAGTCGAGGGGGAAGCCGTGCACCGCCACGGCGTCGACGGCGTCGAGGACGCCGCGCCCCTCCATGTTGCGGATGAAGACCGGGTCGATCGGCGAGATGCCGCCGAGGACGCGCGTCAGGTTCGGGTTCGCCGCCCGGACCGCGTGCCCCGCCTCCTTGGCCATCTCGGCGAAGAGCAGCCAGTCGGGGTCGATCTCGGGATCCCAGTGCGACTTGTTGTTGGGCTCGTTCCAGAGCATCACCGAGTCGATCATCGCGTTCCCCCGCGTCCGTGAGCCTCCGCCCGCGCGGGATATTCGGCCCCCACCCCGTAGGGGACCGGCGCGGTGCGGCAGAGGTAGACCTCCGCCTCGGGCTGGGCCTCGATGGCGAAGCCGCTCGCCCGCAGCATCGCCTCGATGCCGGCGCGGTTGGGGATCCACCAGTTCGTCCAGTCGTGCGCGTAGGCGCGCTCGACGAAGTGCATCCGCGGGTAACCGGGCCGCTCGAACTGGTCCATGTCCCAGAACTCGTAATCCTCGGCGACCGGCTCGACCGCCCGGCTGCCGCGCAGCATCGACTGGAACACCAGGAGGTCGCCGGCCACGTGCTCGCGGATCAGGTCGAGGGCCAGCAGCGGGTGGCGCAGGTGGTAGAGCACGCCCATGAACAGCACGACGTCGAACCGCTCGCCGAGCGCGCCGACATCGTAGACCGAGAGGTTGCGGAACTCGATGTCGTGGCCGAGCCGGGCCGCGGCGAAGCGGGCCTGGGCGAGGTAGCGGTCATCGGAGTCGAGGCCGAGCACGCGGGCCGCGCCGCGCCGCTTCATCGCGATGGCGTAGAAGCCGCCGTTGCAGCCGATATCGAGGACGCTCTTGCCGGTCAGGTCGGCGGGCAGCGCGTCGGCGAAGCGCCGCCACTTCACGCCCGGATAGTCGCCGAGGAAATGGTCCGGGGCGGTCCAGACCCCGTCGCCGAGGTCGATGTTGTGGAACCAGGGGCCGAGGGCGTCGGCCTGCCGGCGCAGCTCTGCAGCCGTCATGGGGCGGTCCGTTCGTTGATCGACACCACCCGCCCGCCGCCGGGCCAGAGGGCGAGTTCGCTGCAGGAGGCCGGATCGACGACGATCCGGTCGTAGGCCTCGAGGCCGAGACCGAGGATCCCGAGGAGCGCGGACCGGATGACGTCGCCGTGGCTCACCAGGATGACGGGCGCGCCGTCCGCGGCGAAGCGGGCGAGGACCCGGCCGACGCGCGCTTGCGCCTCCGCCATGCTCTCGCCGCCCGGTGGGCGCGCCGTCGCGCGCTCCGCGTTCCAGGCGGCCCAGAGGGGATCGGCCGCGAGCTCGTCGAAGCCGCGGCCCGTCCAGGCGCCGGTCTCGATCTCGTCGAGGTCGGGCTCGGTCTCGACCGTGAGCCCGAGGGCCGCCCCGATCGGCGCGGCGGTCTCGGCGGTGCGGTCGCGCGGGCTCGCCAGCAGGGTGCCGGCGCCGCCCCCGGCGAGGCGGCGGGCGAGGGAGCGGGCGAGGACCTGGGTCTCGGCGCGGCCGGTCTCGCTCAGGGAGACGCCCGGCATGCGCCCGCACAGGATCCGCCCGAGCCGGTCGTGGCTGCCGTGGCGGACGAGGAAGACCTGCCTCATCCGGGGCTCCGGCCCGGCGCGGCGCCGCATGCGCGCCGCGCCTGCGCGCCTCTCCCACCCCCCGCCGCGGGGGCGGGAGAGGCGCGCGTCGGGTCTGGACCGCGCCCCATCACGCGCCCTCGCCCGCCGCGAAGCGCAGGGTCCGCTCGCGCGCCTCGGCGTCGGTGAACTGCCGGGGCGGGGACTTCATGAAGTAGCTCGACGGACCCTCGAGCGCCCCGCCGAGACCCCGGTCGAGGGCGAGGCGGGCGCAGCGCACCGCGTCGATCACGATCCCGGCGGAGTTCGGCGAATCCCACACTTCGAGCTTCAGCTCGATGTTGAGGGGCACGCCGCCGAAGGCCGTGCCCTCCAGGCGGATATGCGCCCATTTCCGGTCGGTCAGCCACGGCACGTGGTCGCTCGGGCCGACATGGATGTCGCCCGGCGCCAGGGCTCCGTCGAGCTGGCTCGTCACCGCCCGGGTCTTCGAGAGCTTCTTCGATTCCAGCCGCTCGCGCTCCAGCATGTTCAGGAAGTCGGCGTTGCCGCCGAAGTTGAGCTGGTAGGTCCGGTCCAGCCGGACGCCGCGCTCGCGCAGGAGATTGGCCAGCACCCGGTGCACGATGGTGGCGCCGACTTGGCTCTTGATGTCGTCCCCGACGATCGGCAGCCCCCGGGCGGCGAAGCGCTCCGCCCATTCCGGGTTCGACGCGATGAAGACCGGGATGCAGTTCACGAAGGCGCAGCCGGCCTGCAGGGCGCAGTCCGCGTAGAACTCCGTGGCCGCCTGCGAGCCCACCGGCAGGTAGGAGACCAGCACCTGCGTGCCGGTGCGCCGCAGCTCCGCGACCACGTCGGCCACCGGCTCGGGCGATTCCGCGACCACGCCCTCGAGGTAGCGGCCGATCCCGTCATGGGTCGGCCCGCGCCGCACGGTGACGCCGGTCTCCGGCACAGCGGCGAAGACCTGCGTGTTGTTGGGCGCGGCCAGGATCGCCGCGGCGAGGTCGCGCCCGACCTTGCCGGCGGCGACGTCGAAGGCGGCGACGACCGCGATGTCGCGCACCCGGTAGCCGCCGAGATCCGGCGACATCAGGCCGGGCACGGGCTCGCCGGGCGCCGCGTCGCGGTAATGGTGCAGTCCCTGCACGAAGGACGAGGCGCAGTTGCCGATCCCGACGAGGCCGACGCGGATGGGGGCGGCGGCCATCAGCGCCTCGGCCGCACGGGGCGCGGCTCAGCCGGCGACAACGGCGCGCTCCTCGATGGCCGGACGGGCCCGGCGCGGGGCGATCTCGCGGGAGAACCACGCGATGGTCGCCTCCAGCCCCTCCTCCAGGGGCACCCGGGGCGACCAGCCGAGCAGGGTCTCGGCGCGGGTGATGTCCGGCCGGCGGCGCTGGGGATCGTCCACCGGCAGCGGCCGGCGCACGATCCGGGACGGGGTCTCGGTCATCCGCACCACGAGGTCGACCAGCGCGCCGACCGTCAGCTCGCGGGGGTTGCCGAGGTTGACCGGGCCGGCGAGGGGCGTCTCCACGGCCATCAGCCGGAGGAGCCCGTCCACCAAGTCGCTGACGTAGCAGAAGGAGCGGGTCTGCTCGCCGTTGCCGTAGACCGTGATGTCGTCGCCCGCGAGGGCTTGGCAGATCACGTTGGAGACGACCCGGCCGTCGTCGGCGCGCATCCGCGGGCCGTAGGTGTTGAAGATCCGCGCGACGCGGATGTCGAGGCCGTGCTGGCGCTCGAAATCGAAGGTCAGGGTCTCGGCGGAGCGCTTGCCCTCGTCGTAGCAGGCCCGCGGCCCGGTCGGGTTGACGTTGCCCCAGTAGGATTCCTGCTGCGGGTGCCGCTCCGGATCGCCGTAGACCTCGCTGGTCGAGGCCTGGAGGAAGCGCGCCCCGGCGTCCCGGGCGACCTCCAGCAGCCGGCCGGTGCCCAGCACGCTGGTCATCATCGTGTGGACCGGGTCGGCCTGGTAGTGCGGCGGCGAGGCCGCGCAGGCGAGGTTGAACACCCAGTCGAACCGCGGCAGCGCCGGCAGCGGCTCCGTCACGTCCGCCTCGACGAAGTCGAACCGCGCCTCGTTGGCGAGATGGGCGAGATTCGCCCGCCGCCCGGTCAGCAGGCTGTCGACACAGGTGACGCGCGCCCCGTCGGCGAGGAGCGCGTCGATCAGATGCGAGCCGATGAACCCGGCGCCGCCGGCGACGAGGACTCGGATGCCGCTCCTGGTTCCCACCATCATTCTCCCGAGTGCCTAGTGACCGATGATCGCGAGATCGGGCGCGCCGGAGCGCGCGGATCCGGACCGCGCGCCCGCTTCGTCGAGGAAGCGTTCGAGTTCCTCGGCGCGGGCGGCGGCGGTGTGCCGCGCGAGGATCGCCGCGCGGGCGGCGGCGCCGAGGCTCCGCCGATCCGCTTCGGCGCGCCCGCGCAGGATGGCCAGGACGGCCTCCGGGCCGTCGGGGAGCAGAATCTCGCGCTCCGGGACGAGCAGGGTGTCGAGGCCGTCCCACCGGTCGGAGATCACCGGCGTGCCGCAGGCGCCCGCCTCGAACAGGCGCACGCTCGGGCTCCAGCCGGCCCGGACCATGTCGGCGCGGGTGACGTTCAGGGTGTAGCGGCTCGCCGCGTAGAAATCCGGGTGCCGGTCGGGCGGCAGGTGCTCGATCCGCTCCACGTTGGCGGGCCAGTCGATGTCGGCCGGGTACTGGGGGCCCGCCACCGCGAAGCGGAGATCGGGCGCGCGGCGGGCCGGCTCGATCAGCAGGCGCTCCAGCGTCGGCTGCCGGTCCGGGCTGTAGGTCCCGAGATACGAGAGGTCGTAGCGCGCCGGGCGGTCGAGGGCCGGGTAGGCGTCGGGGTCGACCGAGCAGTAGAGAGCCCTGGCGGCGGGCGCGCCGTAGGCCCGCTCCAGGCGCCGCAGGGTCGGGCCGCCCGTGAAGGACAGGTAGAGGTCGTAGTCCCGGATCTGCCCGGCCGCGAGGTAGGCGCAGGTGCCGGCCTCCAGGGCGGCCAGCGTCACCGGCGTGTCGATGTCGTAGAAGGCGCGGGTTCCCCGCGCCCAGTCGAGCACCCGGGCGCCCGCCGCGACGCCGTCGGGCACGTAGGAGCCGACGATCACGGCGTCCGCCGCCGCGATGGCGGCGCGGTGCGCGTCGAGCCCGTCGAGGTCGCCGTAGAGGGCGAGGTCGCAGAAATCGGGATCGGGCAGGTCGCGGTGCTGGGCGTACCAGGGCACGTCGCGCTCCAGGAACAGCACGTCGTGGCCGCGGTCCGCGAAGGCCTTGAGCAGGGCCCGGTAGGTGGTCGCGTGGCCGTTCCCCCAGGAGGAGGACAGGCTGAGCCCCAGGACGACGAGGCGCATCGGGGCCGCGCTCACGCGACGCTCCGCCGGTTCGCGTCCGCCTTGCGGGCCGCCTCCGCGCGCAGGATCGCGTCGACCTCGACGGCGCGGCGCGCGTAGGTGTGCTCGGCCGCGATGCGTCGGCGGGCGGCCTCGCCGATGGCGCGGGCCCGCTCCGGGGTGAGGGCGGCGACGTGGTCGGCGACGTCGCGCCCGTCCCGGGCGACCAGCACCTCGGTCCCCTCGTCGAGGAACAGGCCGAGGCCCTCCCAGGCGTCGGTGATCAGGCAGGCGCCGGCACCGGCGGCCTCGAACACCCGGGTGGCCGGGGAGAAGCCCACCGCCGCCATGCTGTCGCGGGCGATGTTCAGGACGGCGAGCGGCGTCGTGTTGAAGGCGTTGTGCTCGCGCGTGTAGACGTGGCCGAGATGCCGGACGTTGAGCGGCAGGCCGCGGCTCTCCCAGCCGTTGCCGCCGATCAGGAACGACCGCTCCGGCAGCCGGGCCGCCGCCGCGAGGAAGAACTTCTCGACGCGGGCCTCGCGGTCGGGCAGGCGGTTGCCCAGGAAGGCGAGGTCGGCCGCGAAGCGCGGCTCCGGCGGCACCGGGAAATGGGTGTCCGGGTCGAGCGCGTTGTAGATCGGGATGCAGGCCCGGGCGCCGAAGCCCTCGTAGGCCTCGACCACCGGCGGGCCGCCGCCGTAGGTGAGCACGAGGTCGAGATCGGGCAGGGCGCGGCGGAGCGCGTGGTCGGCGTCGGCGCGCATCTCGGCGAGCGTCGCCGGGGCGTCGACGTCCCAGAAGATCCGCACCGCCTCCGGGCGGGATGCCGCGATGACGCCGTGGAGCAGCTCGTCGTCGAACACGCCGACGCCGCTCGCCTTCACGACCACGTCGGCCTGCGCCGCCTCGGCGATGACCGCGCGCGCCGCCTCGATCGTCGCCGGGTAGACCGTCACGGACGCGTAGGGCGGGGGCTCGATGTCCCGGTGCTGCTGCCGGTCGAAGGCGTCGGGCTCGTAGAAGGTGATCGTGTGGCCGTGCCGCGCCAGGGCGGCGAGCATGCCCCGGTAATAGGTGGCGGCGCCGTTCCAGTAGGACGACAGCAGGGAGGAGCCGTAGAAGGCGATTCTCACGCGGTGGCCTCCAGGGTGGCGGGCGCCCGCAGGCTCGCGGCGATGGACAGGAGTTCCTCGGCGCGGTGCGCGCAGGTGTGGCGCGCCCGGATCGTGGCGAGGCCGGAGGCCGCGAGCGCCTGCCGGAGACCGGCATCCGACCGCAGGGCGCGCAGGTGACCCTCCATCTCGGCGCCGGTGCGGGCGACGAGGTAGTCCCGGCCCGGCCGGAACAGGCCCTCCGCGTCGTCCCACGGCGCGCAGACCAGGGGGATGCCGCAGGCGAGCGCCTCGAACACCCGGATCGTCGGGATGCCCGGCAGGCGCTCCACGTAGAAGCGCCGGGGCACGTGCACGGTGGCGAGATGGCGGGCGAACAGGCCCGGCGCGGCGGCGTTCGCCGCCCATCCGTGATAGCGGGCACCGTAGCGCCGGAGCGTCGCGAGCGCCGCCTCGGGATAGCGCACGCCGTAGATGTCCAGCGGCAGGCCGACCTGCGCGGCGGGGCGGAACAGGTAGGTCTCCAGCTCCGCGCTGCGCTCGTCATCGCCCCAGTTGCCGATCCAGATCAGGCCGGCGCGGGCGCTCTCCCGACCATCCGGATCGGACGCGACGCGCGCCCTCTCCCGTGCGGGAGAGGGTTGGGGTGAGGGCGGCGAACCCTCCGGATGAGGCGCGCCAGCGACGCGCGGGAACGGCGCGCCGCGTCCGGATGGACCTGATCCCTCACCCTGTCCCTCTCCCGAACGGGAGAGGGGACCCGCGCCAGATCCGGCGCCGTCGAGATCCGGCAGTTCGCGCGCAGGCGGGTGGAACAGCCGCGTGTCGGCCGCCTCGTGCCAGACGAAGACCCGGCGGCCCCAGCCTCGCGCCCGGTAGACGGCGGCCAGGGTCTCTCCGAAGGCGAGCACGCCGTCGTAGCCGGACAGGTCGAAGCGCTCCATCTCGGCCGGGGCACTCACCGCCCGGTGATGGGTGTCGTGGAACAGGAGCGTGTAGCGCGCGCCGCGCCGCCGGGCGGCGCCCAGCGCCGCCACCAGGGCCGGCTCGCTCCACTCGTGGACCACCACGAGGTCGCTGTCGGACACGCGCTCGACCACCGCGTCGATGGCGCCGTAGCGGTCGGAGGCCAGCTCCGGATAGGCCGCCCGGTAGGCGTCGAGGCCGGCCGCGCCGTGGTCGCGCAGGAGGTTCTCGAGGCTCCAGGCGCCCTCCGGCTCGTAGGCGGCAACGGCGTGACCGCTTGCCATCAGCTCCCGCAGGACGCCGCGCAGGAAATGCGCGTTGCCGTGGTTCCAGCACGAGGCCAGGGAGTGGGTGAAGTAGGCGATCCTCATGCGGCGGCTCCGCCGAGCCGGGCCGGCGCCCCGTCGAGGAGGCCGCGCAGCACCCCGAGCACACCCTCGGTCATCGCCTCGACCCCGTAGCGGGCGGCGCGATCGGCCGCGGCCGCCCCGGCGGCGGCGCGCCGGGCTGGATCGTCCAGGAGGTCCCGCACGGCCTGCGCGGCGGCCCCGTCGTCGTCCGCGCCCACGAAGGCGGCAACGCCGTCCCACAGCTCGCGGAAGCCCGGCATGTCGGACAACACGAGGGCGCAGCCCGAAGCGGCCGCTTCCAGCACGGCGAGGCCGAACGGCTCGTAGCGGGCGAGGGACACGAAGACCGGGCGGCCGGCGAGCTCCGCGGCGATGCCCGCATCGTCGAGCCGCCCGAGGCGCTGCAGGTGGCACGTCTCGACCCGCGCGCCGTTCGGCCCGTCGACGGAGCCGGCGGCGCGCAGCGGCACCGGCAGGCGGGCGGCGAGGCGGTCCAGGGCGGCGGCATTCTTCGCCCGGTCCCAGAGGCGCCCGGCCGTGAAGACGAAGGGCGCGGCGGCCCGGGGCTGCGCGCCGCTCGGCGCGCGCCCGTTGCGGACCACGACGGGCGGTTGCGGGAGGCCGCAGACCCGGGCGGTCGCCAGCGCGTGCGCCCGGGTGGGGGCGAGGAGGGCGTCGGCGGCGCGGCAGCCCCGCGCGGTGAGGTCGTGGCGCCACGCGAGGTCGGCCGGGAGCGGCCCGGTCTCGACCGCGTCCCACCACGTCGCCACGCAGGAATGGCACACGGCCGCCACCGGCACGGGGAAGTCGGCGAGCGCCATGGCGGGGCTGTGCAGGTGGACGAGATCGGCGCGCAGGGTCCGGGCGAGCCCGGCCAGCGCCCGCGCGGCGCCCAGCACGGCGTCGGGCGTCGCGGCGGTCCAGTCCAGGGGCAGCCCGGTGGCGCGGATGCGCGCGCCCGTGGCGGCCTCGGCCGCCGCGATCCGCGCCTCGGAGGGGGCCGGGCCCAGGACCGCGACGGTCACGGCGAGGCCCCGCCGGACCAGGCCGGCCGCGAGGTCGAGGCTGTACTGCCAGACGCCGCCCACCGCGTCCGCGCTCATCAGGACGTGCGGCGCCGCTGCCGGGGAGGGGCTCAGCGGCACCCGCATGCGGCCTCCAGCTCGGACAGCGGCAGGGGACGCTCGTCCTGGATCTCGCTGAACTGCGTGAACTGGCCGAGATAGTGCGCGTGCGCCCGCTCCCAGGCCCGGTCGTCCGGCTCGCCCCAGAGGCGCCGGTAATCGGGGGAGCTCGGATACGGGTAGAGCGGGACGGGATCGTTCGCCCAGACCCCCTGGCCGCGCAGGCGGTCGCGCCACGTCGCCACGAGATCGGGATCGTCGCCCGCCACGGCGATGAGGTTCGCCTGCACGAACGGCACCGTGCGGCGGGCGTGGATCAGGCGCTCGGCGAGATCGTCGGTCGAGGCGCGGCAGCGCTTGTCGAGGGCGGCGCGGCCTTCCTCCGTCAGGCTCTCGATCCCGGCCTCGATGGAGACGCAGCCCGCCGCCCCGAGGAGGTCGAGCAGGTCGGGCTTCCACAGGTCGATCCGGGTCTGGATCCCGAAGCGGATATTCCGCGTGACCAGCGCCTCCAGAAGCGGCTTCTGCGGCAGGAAGATCTCGTCGACGAAGTAGACGTAGGTGACGCCCTGCGCGATCAGCCCGTCGATCTCGTCGAGGACGATCCCGAGATCCCGGCGCCGGTAGGCGTCGCGGAAGTCGATCTTGGCGCAGAACGAGCAGGTGTAGGGACAGCCGCGCGAGGCCTCGACCTCGGCGCCAGGGCCGTCCGGCGCGGCGTCGAACCGGTGGTGGTGGTGCCGGTGCCGGGCGATCCAGTGATCCGGCCAGCGCAGGGCCGGCAGGTCGGTGAAGCGGCCGGCCTGGGGCGGGCCGGTCACCGCGACCGCCTCACCGTCGCGGACCGCGAGGCCGGGCACGGCCCGCAGGGTTTCCGGGCGCAGGTCGGGCAGGCCGGCGAGCCGGGCGACGACCTCCTCGCACTCGCCGCGCACGACGATGTCGCAGCCGAGCTTGTCGAGCGCCGGACGCGGCGTCGCGGAGCCGTGGGGGCCGACCGCGACGGTGGTGCCGCCCCGGCCCGCCAGGGTGTCGAGGAACAGGCGGGGCACCCGCAGCTCCGGCGGGGCGCAGCGCCAGAACAGGTAGGTGGGGGCGGTCGCCACCACGGTCATGGCGGGGGCGAAGGCCGCGACGCGGTCGGCGGCGGCCTCGGCGGTCAGGCCCTCGAGATGCGCGTCCACGAGCAGCGTCTCGTGGCCGGAGGCCGCCAGCAGCGCGGCGGAGTAGCCGAGTTCGAGCGGCAGGTGCGGCTCGCGGCAGCCGAAATAGATGCTGTTGCGGTAGTCCCAAGGCGGGTTGACCAGCGCGACTCTCATGCGGCCGCCCCCGCGATCGGTGCCGCGCCATCCGACGACGCGCGCGCGGCGGCGAGCCAGCCGGCGAGGTCGGCGACGCCGTCGCGCCAGCCCGTGAAGGGGGCGAGGCCGAGCCGCGCGACGGCCCGGCGCGTGTCCGAGACGTAGTAGCGCTGATCGCCCGGGCGCCACGCCTGGAAGCTGCGCGATACCGGGCGCCCCAGCAGGGTGCCGACATGGTCGAGGAGCTGCAGCAGGCTCACGGCGTTGCCGGGGCCGCCGCCGACGTTGAAGGCGTGGCCCGCCGCGTCGTCGATGCGGGCGAGCGCCGCCCGGTAGACCGCCACCACGTCGCGCACGTGCAGGATGTCGCGCACCTGCCGTCCGTCGCCGTAGAGCGTGACCGCCTCGCCGGCGAGCGCCCGGATCAGGAAGTGGGCGACCCAGCCCTGGTCCTCGTTGCCCATCTGGCGCGGACCGTAGATGCAGCTCATCCGCATCACCGCCGCCGGGACGCCGAAGCTGCGGGCGTAGTCGAGGACGTACTGGTCCGCCGCTCCCTTGGAGCAGCCGTAGGGCGTGTGGAAGTCGAGGGGCCGGGTCTCGCCGATGCCGCGCCGGCGCAGGTCCGGATCGGCCGGCAGATAGGCGTCGCCGACCGCCTCCAGGGCGATGTCGGGCAGGTCGCCGTAGACCTTGTTGGTCGAGGCGTAGAGGAGCGGCACCGGCCGCGCCTGCGCCCGCAGGGCCTCCAGCAGGTTCACGGTGCCGAGGAGGTTGATCTCCATGTCGGCCCGCGGCGCGACGAGGCTCGTCGTCACCGCCACCTGGGCGGCGAAGTGGAACACCGCGCCGGCCTCCGCCACCGCGCGGCCGAGCTCCTGGATGTCGCGGATGTCGGCGACGATCGGGATGATCCGGGTGCCGTGGCGCTGCCGCAGCCACGCGAGGTTGGCCTCGACGCCGGGGCGCGAGAGGATGTCGTAGACGATCACCGCGTGGCCGTCGGCCGCGAGGCTGTCGGACAGGTTGGCACCGATGAACCCGGCGCCCCCGGTGACGAGGATCGGCCGGCCGCTCACGCGACGAGACCGCGCGCTTCGAGTTCGCGCCGCGCCTCGGCGACGCGGTCGACGGCCTGCTGCTCGGCCACCCAGGCGGCGAGTTCGGCGAGCCCCTCGGCGAAATCGCGGCGCGGCGCGTAGCCGAGCTCCCGCTGGATCTTGCCGATATCGGCGATGCAGTGGCGGATGTCGCCGAGCCGCGCCTGACCGGTCACCTCCGGCCCGATCTCCTCGCGGCCCATCGCGCGGGCGAGCAGGCGGGCGACCTCGCTGACCGTGCGGTCCTGGCCGCTGCCGACGTTGTAGACCTGACCGGCGGCGGCCGGGTGCTCCAGGGCCAGCGCGAAGGCCTGCGCGACGTCCTCGACGTGGACGAAGTCGCGCCGCTGCGCGCCGTCCTCGAAGATCATCGGCGGCTGGCCGTTGTGGAGCCGCGCCGCGAAGATCGCCAGCACGCCGGTATAGGGGTTCGAGAGCGCCTGGCCCGGCCCGTAGGCGTTCCACAGGCGGAGCGCCACGCCCTCCATCCCGTAGGCGGGGGCGAGGGTGAGCGTCAGGCGCTCCTGCATGTACTTGGTCAGGGCGTAGACGGAGGCGAGGGCCGGGCGCTTCGTCTCGGGCGTCGGGATCGGCCGCATGGGCTGCCCGTGCCCGTCGAGGGGGTCCCAGGGCTCCCCGGGCTGGCGCGGGCGGCGCACCACCTCCTCGGCGGTCGACCCGTCGGAGGTGCGGTACAGCCCCTCGCCGTAGATGCTCATCGAGGAGGCGACGACCACGCGCCTCACCGGGGCGTCGATGAGCTGCTGGAACAGTACCGCCGTGCCGCAATCGTTGACCGAGACGTAGCGCTCGACCGCGTACATGCTCTGGCCGACGCCGACCTCGGCGGCGAGGTGCACGACCCGGTCGATGCCCGACAGGGCGCGCGCCACGGCCGCACCGTCGCGGACGTCGCCCGCCTGGAACTCGACGTCCGACGGCAGCGCCTCGGCGCCGCTCTCGCCGCCGTGGACCTGCTCGATCAGACTGTCGAGCACCCGCACGCGGTAGCCGCGGCGCAGCAATTCGGCGGCGAGATGGCGACCGATGAAGCCGGCGCCACCGGTAATGAGCACAGATTCCGGCACGAGGCGTGGAAACTCCCCTGCGAGGACTTAAAGCTATGTAGATCGGGAATCCCGTCTCGATGAAATAACTCAGGTTAAGAGCCGGATTTCTGCGCCGAAAAGCGGGACTATAACGGCGGAGACGAAAAGATACGGCCGCTTACTTATCGACAACAACGGATCATCGGGCGGCAGTCGATCCGCGACCGCCGCCAGTATGCGCGGCCCCGGGGGCGACGATCAGCGCCCTATTTCGCCAGCAAACCCGCGCTGGCTGTACTGGCGGGGCCTCGCCGGCACCGTGCGGGCACATGGCGCGGCGGTCCCGTCGCGGGATCCGCGGGGCCCGTTGCCACGCGCAGGCCCCGGCTTCCCGCTCCCCGGCCGCCAGGGAACCGGTCCGGCGGGGGCGGGGGAAGATCGCCGCAGGGGATCGTTGTCCTAGGCGCGGGGTCCGTCAGCCCGCGAAGGCGCGGGGCGGCAGGCCGGCGACGCCGACGTCGAGCTCGAACAGCGCGCCGGCCTCCGGCACGTGCTCGGCCCCCCGCGCCGCCGAGGTGACGAACAGCCGATCGAGGCCGGGGCCCGCGAAGGCGCAGCTGGTGATGTTGGGGGCGGGCAGGGGGATCGCGCGCACGAGGCGCCCCTCGGGATCGAAGCGGCTGAGCCGGCCGCCGCCCCAGTGGGCGATCCACAGGCAGCCCTCGGCATCCGTGGTCATGCCGTCGGGCCAGCCCCAGGCGTCGGGGAAGCGCAGGAAGGGCCGCTTGCCCGTCAGCGCGCCGTCGGCGGCGAGGTCGAAGGCGTAGACCGTCCGGGCGGCGCTGTCGCTGTGATAGAGGATCCGGCCGTCGCGGCTGAAGGTCGGCCCGTTGGCGACGCCGTAGCTGGTGTCCATCCGCCGCCACGTCAGGTCCGGATCGAGCCGGTGCAGGGAGCCCGACACCGCGGTCTCGGCCTGGTGCATGCTCCCGGCCCAGATCCGTCCGGCGCCGTCGACCTTGGCGTCGTTCAGGCGGTTGTCCGGGTCGTCGGGCTCGGGGTCGCCGATCGGCACGAGGCGACCGGCCTCCAGGTCGTAGGTCGCGAAGCCGCTCTTCAGCCCGACGATGAAGTCGCGCCGGCCGGCGCGGGGGATGATCCAGCCGAGCGGCTCCGGGAACGTCCGCGCGCCGGTCGCGCCGTCGGCGAGGTCGAGCCAGTTCAGGGCCGGCGCCTCGATATCGACCCAGAACAGCACGCCCCGCTCCGGAACCCAGACCGGGCCCTCGCCGAGCCGGTCGCGCCGGGACCGAGCGAGGATGCGGATCCGCGGGTCCATGGCCGTGCCCTCCCCCCTCCGGCGGACGCTCAGGCGCCCGCCGGGCGCGGCGCCGCGGCGCCGGTGCGGCTGCCCCAGAGCGCGTAGAACAGGACGTAGAGCTCGCAGGCGGCGGTGATCAGGAAGGAGCGCTGCAGCCCGAACCGGTCCGCCGCCCAGCCCTGCACCACCACCAGCGACCCGCCCGCGATCGCCATGATCAGGAGTCCGGCCCCCTCCTCGGTGAGGGGGCCGAGGCCGCGGATGCCCAGGGTGAAGATCGTCGGGAACATGATCGCGTGGAACAGGCCGACCGAGATCAGCGCCCACAGGGCGAGGTGGCCGGTCGCGAAGGTCGCCACCAGCATCACCGCGCAGGCGCCGATCGCCGCGCCGGCCAGGACGGTCTCGGCCGGGCGCCGCTGCATCAGGTAGCTGCCGACGAAGCGGCCGACCATCATGCCGCCCCAGAGCAGGAACAGGTAGCGCGAGGCCTGGGCGTGGGTCAGGGCGCCGATCTCGGGCTGCGACACGAAGTTGATGAACAGGTTCGACACCCCGATCTCGGCGATCAGATAGATGAAGATCGCCGGCACGCCGAGCACGAGGTTGCGGTGGCGCCAGAGCGACAGCCCGGCGCGCTCGGCCTTGGCGGCCCGGGCCGCGGCGCCGCCGGCACCGCCGGACCCGCCTATGGCGGGCAGGGGGAAGCGGGCGATGACCACGGCGAGGACGACGAGGATCACCGCCACGATCAGGTAGGGCAGCTGCACCGACTGCGCGTCGGCCAGACGCTCGGCCGGGGTCAGGCTGGCCCCGGCGGCGGCGTTGCCCGAGGCGGAGCGGCCGAGGATCAGGTAGCCGCCGAACAGCGGCGCCAGGGTCGTCCCGAGGGAGTTGAACGCCTGCACGAGGTTGAGCCGCGCCGGGGCGCTCTCGGCCGGGCCGACCACCGCCACGTAGGGGTTCGCGGCGACCTGCAGCAGGGTGATGCCGCTGGCGATCACGAACAGGGCCGTGAGCGTGATCGCGTAGGAGACTCGGTGGGCGGCCAGGATCATGCCGAGCGTGCCCAGCGCCATGATGCCCAGCCCCGCCACCAGGGCGCGCTGGTAGCCGACCCGCTCGATCAGCTTGGCCGCCGGGATCGAGGCGACGAAGTAGGCGATGAACCAGACGGACTCGATCAGCGTGGTCTGCGTGTAATCGAGGTCGAACACGCTGCGCAGGTGCGGCAGCAGCGTGTTGTTGATGACCGTGATGAAGCCCCACATGAAGAACAGGCTCGCCAGCAGCGACAGGGCCGGGCGGTAGCCGCCCCGGTCGCGCGCGGCCTCCGCCCCCGTCCGGGGCGCCGCGGTCCCAGCGGTCGCGATCGGTCCTGCCATCGGGCGTTGTCCTCTGCCGTCCGGGCCGCCTTGTCGGGGTCCCGTGTTGTCCCTTTTATTTGTCTGAGTATATAGCGGGTTCGCGGACGTCAACCGCGAGCCCCGCCGCGGGCCGGCGCAGGACCGGCGCGGCGGGCGGAGTCACGAGGGGGAGAACGCGATGCGTGGAGTGGGATCCCTGGCGCTGTGCGCCTGTGCGGCCCTGCCGGGCCTGACGCCGGGACCGGCGCGGGCGGCCGAGCCGACCCGGACGGTGTTCGGCACGCTGCCGGACGGCCGGACGGTCGAGGAGGTGACGCTGACGAACGGCAAGGGCCTCACGGCGCGGATCCTGTCCTGGGGCGCGCTCCTGCGGAGCCTCGACGTGCCGGACCGGTCCGGCAAGGCCGCGGACGTGGTGCTCGGCTACAACGACCTCGCCTCCTACCTGACCAGAAGCAGCTATTTCGGCGCGAGCGTCGGGCGCTACGCCAACCGCATCCGCGCCGGGCGCTTCACCCTCGACGGCCAAGCCTACACCCTGGCCACCAACGACGGCCCGAACGCCCTGCACGGCGGCGCGGCCGGCTTCGACAAGCGGCTCTGGACGATCACCGCGGTCAAGGGCGGCGCGGCCCCCTCGGTCACCCTGCGCTACGTCAGTCCGGACGGCGAGGAGGGCTATCCCGGCACGCTGACGGCGACCGCCACCTACGCGCTGGACGACACGAACACGCTCACGGTCACCTACGAGGCGACCACCGACAAGCCGACGATCGTCAACCTGACCAACCACAGCTTCTTCAACCTCGCGGGCGAGGGCTCGGGCCGCTCCATCCTCGACCAGACCCTGACGATCCCGGCGGAGCGCTTCACGCCGGTCGACGCCACCCTGATCCCGACCGGGGAGATCCTGCCGGTGGCCGGCACGCCCTTCGACTTCCGCGAGCCCGCGGTGATCGGCGCGCGGATCCGCGACGGGCGGGACGTGCAGATCGTGCGCGGGCGCGGCTACGACCACAACTGGGTCGTGACCGACGCGCCCACGGCCGAGCCGCACCCCGTGGCGCGGGTCGAGGATCCGGAGTCGGGCCGCGTCCTCGACGTGGCGAGCAACCAGCCCGGCCTCCAGTTCTACGCCGGCAACTTCCTCAACGCGACCGCGGTCGGTAAATCCGGCCTCGCCTACCGCCAGTCGGACGCCCTGGCGCTGGAGCCGGAGCTGTTCCCCGACACGCCGAACCGGCCGGCCTTCGGCTCGGCGCGGCTCGATCCCGGCAAGACCTACCGGAACGTCATCACCTACCGCTTCTCGACCAGCCCCGCCCACCGGACCCAGAAATGACCGACCGACCGACTGCACGGCCCCTGCGCTCGCGCGCGTGGTTCGACAACCCCGACAATATCGACATGACGGCGCTCTACCTGGAGCGCTACCTGAACTTCGGCCTCAGCCTGGAGGAGCTGCGCTCGGGCAAGCCGATCATCGGCATCGCCCAGACCGGCTCGGACCTGTCCCCGTGCAATCGCCACCACCTCGTCCTCGCGGAGCGGATCCGCGAGGGCATCCGCGAGGCGGGCGGGATCGTCCTCGAATTCCCCGTCCACCCGATCCAGGAGACCGGCAAGCGGCCGACCGCGGGCCTCGACCGCAACCTCGCCTATCTGGGCCTCGTGGAGCTGCTCTACGGCTACCCCCTCGACGGGGTCGTGCTGACCACGGGCTGCGACAAGACCACCCCGGCCTGCCTGATGGCGGCCGCCACCGTGAACATCCCGGCCATCGCCCTGTCGGTGGGGCCGATGCTCAACGGCTGGTTCAAGGGCCAGCGCACGGGCTCGGGCACGATCGTCTGGAAGGCCCGCGAGATGCTGGCGGCCGGCGAGATCGACCACGACGGCTTCATCAAGCTGGTGACCTCGTCGGCGCCCTCGACCGGCTTCTGCAACACGATGGGCACCGCCACCACGATGAACACGCTCGCCGAGGCGCTCGGCATGATGCTGCCCGGCTCGGCCGCGATCCCGGCGCCCTACCGCGACCGGCAGGAGGCCGCCTACCTGACCGGCAAGCGCATCGTCGCCATGGTGGCCGAGGACCTGAAGCCCTCCGACATCCTGACCCGCGACGCCTTCCTCAACGCCATCGCGGTCAATTCCGCGATCGGCGGCTCGACCAACGCGCCGATCCACCTCGCGGCGATCGCCCGGCACATGGGAGTCGAGCTCGACATCGCGGACTGGCAGACCCACGGGCTCGACGTGCCGCTCCTCGTCAACCTGCAGCCGGCGGGCGCCTATCTCGGCGAGGATTACTACCGCGCCGGCAGCTTGCCCGCGGTCGTGGCGCAGCTCATGCGCCGCGGCCTGATCCGCGAGGGCGCGCTGACGGTGAACGGGCGCACCCTCGGCGACAATTGCCGGGGCGCGGCGATCGAGGACGAGGACGTGATCCGGCCGATCGACCGGCCGCTCAAGGAGGCGGCGGGCTTCCTGGTCCTGCGCGGCAACCTGTTCGACGCCGCGGTCATGAAGACCAGCGTCATCGGCGCGGAGTTCCGCAGCCGCTACCTGTCGAACCCGGAGGATCCGGACGCCTTCGAGGGTCCCGTCGTGGTGTTCGACGGGCCGGAGGATTACCACGCCCGGATCGACGACCCGAGCCTCGGCATCACCGAGGAGACCCTCCTGGTCATGCGCGGGGCCGGGCCCGTGGGCTACCCGGGGGCCGCCGAGGTGGTGAACATGCGCCCGCCCGCGCAGCTGATCCGGGCCGGCGTGCACGCGCTGCCCTGCCTCGGCGACGGGCGCCAGTCCGGCACCTCCGGGTCGCCGTCGATCCTCAACGCCTCGCCCGAGGCGGCGGCCGGCGGCGGCCTCGCGCTCCTGCGCACCGGCGACCGGGTGCGGATCGACCTGCGCCGCGGCACCGCCGACATGCTGGTCGACGCCGACGAGATCGCGCGCCGGCGCGAGGCGCTGGAGGCGGCGGGCGGCTACGCCTATCCGGCGTCGCAGACGCCCTGGCAGGCGATGCAGCGCGCCGCGGTGGGGCAGATGCACACCGGGGCCATCCTGGAGGGCGCCGAGGCGTTCCAGCGCATCGCGCAGACGCGGGGCGTGCCGCGCGACAACCACTGAGGCCGCTGAGGCCCCTGAGGCCACTCGGCCGCTGTCCGGGCCAGCGGCACCCCGCCGCCGGCACCGTCAGGGCCGCATCGCCAGCTCCGTGTCGGCGAGGGCGAGGCGGACCAGCTCGGTCATGGTCGCGCGGGCGGCGTCCGGGTCGCCCGCCACGATCGCGTCGTAGAGGGCGCGGTGATCCGGCATCGGGTCCCGGGGCAGGCCCTGGCGGCGGTGCTTGAAGATCGTCGTCCACGTGACCGCGGCGGCGATGGAGCTCGACAGGGCCATCAGCGCCCCGTTGCGGGCCGCTTCCAGGATCGTGTTGTGGAAGGCCTGGTCGGCGGCCCGCCCGGCCTCGGTGGCGAGGCCGTGGCGACCCATCTCCTCCAGGGCGTGGCCCATCCGGGCGATGTCGAGGCCCGAGCGCCGCTCGGCCGCGAGCGCGGCCGCGGCCGGCTCGACGATCATCCGCAGCTCGAACAGGTCGCGGATGAAGGACTCGCTCGGCTCCGACTCGAAGGCCCAGGCGAGGATGTCGGGATCGAGCAGGTTCCAGCGGCTGCGCTGGCTGACGCGGGTGCCGGTGCGCGGGCGGCTCTCGACGAGCCCCTTGGCGCTCAGGATGCGGATCGCCTCGCGATAGGCGGTGCGCGAGACGTTCAATTTCTCAGAGAATTCGATCTCCCCGGGCAGCACGTCCCCGGGCGCGTAGCGGCCGCCCAGGATCGCCGCACCTAGATCGCGGGCGACCGAGCCGTGGATGCGGCGCGTCCCCGTGGCGAGGGGCAGCGTGATGTTCTCCGGGCCGCGCTCCTGCCTCACCTCGTCCACCTCCGGTCCGGGCCACCGGATCGGGGCAGGAACGGCGCGATCGTATCCTGAAGTTGTAGGAGCGGAAAGGGGAGCGCCCGCCGCACCGGGATCGCGGTCGCGCTTGCGGGCGGAGGCGAACTGCCCTAGCTTAATTGTATGAGTAGTGAACCGCCAGGGTCCGCCACGATCCGCGGCAGCGTCCTCATCGGCGCCGCCGACGTGGCCACGGTACAGGTCTTCCGGGCCGTCGGTCCCGCCACCGGCGCGGCCCTGGAGCCGGCCTTCTCGGCCGCCGGCCCGGCGGAGGTCGAGGCCGCCTGCGCGCTGGCGGCGGCATCGCCGCACGCCTCCGAGAGGCCCCTAGCAACACGCGCGCGCTGTCTCGAGGCTGTCGCCGACGGCATCGCCGAACTCGCCGCGCCGCTCGTCGCGCGGGCGACGGGCGAGACGGGCCTGCCGCGCGCGCGGCCCGAGGACGAGCGCGCCGGCACGGTCGAGCAGCTGCACCTGTTGGCGGATCCGGTCCGGTCGGCCCGAAGGGTCGGCCGGGTCCTGGCGAACGGCTGGCCGGCCGGCGTGGAGGTCGCCCCCGCGATGGGGCATGGCGGCCCGTTCCCGGCGACCTCGGACGGCCGCAGCAGCGCGGTCGGACCGCTGGCGATCGAGCGGTTCCTGCGGCCGGTCTGCTACCGGGACCTGCGCGACGCGCTGCCGCCGCCGCCCCTGCGCCCGGACGATCCCTGGCACCTCGCGCGCCGGATCGACGGCGCTCTCGCCCCGCAACCCGGCCGCTGACAGGCCGCCGCGCGACCCTCGACGGCCGCGCGTTCGGGACGCCCCGGAGCGGTCGTCCCCGGGAGGACCAGATGGGACGATCACTCCTACAATTCCGCGCCGCCGACGGGCAGCGGGGCCTCGCGCTGCTCGCCGACGGCCGGGCGCGGCGGGTGCTCGGCGTCGACAGCGTGCTCGCCCTGGCGCAGAGGGCCCTCGCGGCGGGGGACGATCTGGCCGCGACGGCGGAGCGGGCGGGGCTCGGCGCGCCCGTCGATCTCGACGCGGTCCGGCTCCTGCCGCCGATCGACCACGCCGACCCCGCCCACCTGCTGCTGAGCGGCACCGGCCTGACGCATCTCGGCTCCGCGGAGGGCCGCGACGCGATGCACCGCGCGGCGGCCGCCGATCCGGCCCCGACCGACTCGATGCGGATGTTCCGGATGGGCGTCGAGGGCGGCAAGCCGGCGCCGGGCGAGGCCGGCGCGCAGCCCGAATGGTTCTACAAGGGCGACGGCTCCGGCCTCGTCGCCTCCGGGGAGCCGCTGGTCTCGCCCGCCTTCGCGCGCGACGGCGGCGAGGAGCCGGAGATCGCCGGGATCTACCTGATCGACGCCGACGGAACGCCGGTGCGCCTCGGCTTCGCCCTGGCGAACGAGTTCTCGGACCACGTGACCGAGCGCGGCAACTACCTGTGGCTCGCCCATTCCAAGCTCCGCCCGGCCGCCCTCGGCCCGGAGCTGTGGCTCGGCGCCCTGCCGCCGGACGTGCGCGGCACCAGCCGCATCCTGCGCCACGGCGCCGTGCTCTGGGAGAAGCCGTTCCTCTCCGGGGAGGCCAACATGTCCCACAGCATCGCCAACCTAGAGCAACACCACTTCAAGTACGGGCCGTTCCGGCGGCCCGGCGACGTGCACGTCCACTTCTTCGGGACCGCGACCCTGTCGTTCAGCGACGGCGTCGCGACCCGGCCGGGCGACGTGTTCGAGATCGCGGCGGCGCCGTTCACGCTGCCCCTGCGCAACCCGCTGGCGATCGCGCCGGCGGGCGCACCGTCCGTGCGGGTGCTCTGAGATGGCGTCCCCGATCCGCATCGGCCTCGTGGGCGTCGGCAAGATCGCCCGCGACCAGCACCTGCCGGTCCTCGCCGCCTCGCCGGACTACGCGCTCGTGGCGGTGGCGAGCCCGCACGGCGGCCTCGACGGGGTGCCGAGCTACGCCACGCTGGAGGCGATGCTGGCGGCGCACGGCGACCTCGACGCCCTCGCCCTGTGCCAGCCGCCGCAGGCGCGGTTCGCGGCGGCCCTGGCGGGGATCGCGGCGGGCCGCCACGTCTTCCTCGAGAAGCCCCCCGGCGCGACGCTGGCCGAGGTCGGGCTCCTGGTCGCGGCCGCGCGGGACCGGGGCGTGAGCCTGTTCGCGAGCTGGCACTCCCGCTACGCGCCGGGGGTGGAGCCCGCCCGCCGCTGGCTGTCGGGCCGCAGGATCCGGTCGGTGGCGATCGCCTGGCTGGAGGATGTCCGGCACTGGCACCCGGGCCAGGACTGGATCTGGGACGCGGGCGGGATGGGCGTGTTCGATCCGGGGATCAACGCCCTGTCGATCGCCACCCACATCCTGCCGCCGTTCTTCCTCACCGGCGCGACCCTGTCGGTGCCGGCGAACCGGCAGGCGCCGATCGCCGCCGACCTGCACTTCGCGGACGCCGCCGGCACCCCGATCCGCGCCCGGTTCGACTGGCGGCAGACCGGGCCGCAGACCTGGGACATCCGCGTCGAGACCGACGACGGCCCTCTGGTCCTGTCGCGGGGCGGGGCCGCCCTGTCGATCGCCGGCCGCGACCGGCCGCTCCCGCCCGAGGCGGAGTACCGCGGCCTCTACGACCGCTTCGCCGCCCTGGTCCGCTCCGGCGCCAGCGACGTCGACCTGAATCCGCTGATCCACGCCGCCGACGCCTTCATGCGCGGCGAGCGCCGCACGGTGGAGGCCTTCACGGACTGACCGGACACGGACTGCCCGGGAGGGCCCCTGCGGGACACGAACGCGACAGAGCCAGGCAAGGCCGCGCGGTCAAGGGGGAGTCACACATGGGAAAGCATAGGGGACAGCATCGGCGATGGGCCGCGCTCGCGTTCTGCGCCGCGGCGGTCACGGCGGGCCCGGCGGTCGCGCAGGTCGAGGCGACCGCCCCGGACGGGGGACCGTCCCTGGTGAATCCGGGGCCGGAGGCGAGCCCGGCGCAGAAGGCGAGATATCGGGCGAACCGCGCCCGGCGGCGGGTCATCCGGGAGGCGCGGAGCTTCTCGGGCGCCAGCAGCGCCGCGGCCAGCCTCGACGTGCAGGGCAGCAGCGCGACGCCGCCCAGCCTGCCGCCGGGCACCCTCGATCTCGGCAACGGGATCAGCATGATCCTGAACCACACGGGCGAGTTCGCCGCCAACCCGTCCGGCGGGATCCGGCAGGGATCGGCCTACGCGGGCCAGATCGCGTTCGGCCTCGACGCCGATCTCGGCCGCCTCGCCGGCATCGACGGCGGCTCGGTGCACACGATCGTCACCCAGCGCCACGGCCGGAGCCTGGCGCAGGACGATATCGGCTTCAACGGCAGCGTGCAGGAGATCTACGGCGGCGGCCAGACCGCCCACCTGACGCTGCTGTCCTACGAGCAGAAGCTGCTCGACAACCGCCTCGACATCGAGGTCGGCCGCCTGCTCGCCAACCCCAACTTCCTGGCCTCGCCGCTCTACTGCAACTTCCAGAACAACGCGACCTGCGGCGCGCCCAAGTCCATCTTCAAGCTGACGAACTTCACCTACTGGCCGATCGCCACCTGGGGCGGCCACGCCAAGGCCTGGGTCACCGACACGGTGTTCCTGCACGCCGGCATCTACGAGGTGAACCCGCGCGACCAGCTGCCGACCCGGAACGGCGTCGACTGGTCGACCAGCGGCGCCACCGGATACCTGGTGCCGGTGGAGGTCGGCTACTCGACCAATTTCGGCAACGACCCGCTGCCGCGCAACTACAGCCTCGGCGCCGTGTTCGACCGGTCGGACTACGCGGATCCCGTGCGCGACCGGCGGGGCGGCGCGCAGGTCTTCAGCGGCCTCGACCCGCTGACCCGGTTCGGGCGGTCGGCGGTCTACGCCCGCTTCGACCAGATGGTCTGGCGGCCGGATCCGAACGGCGTCCAGGGCCTGTCGGTGTTCGGCGTCGCGATCGGCGGGACCGGCGGACGGCAGACCCAGGATTACTTCCTGGAGGGCGGCGCCGTGCTGACCGGCACCTTCCCGGGCCGGCCCTACGACACCCTCGGCCTCGTCTTCGCCATGGAGAAGCTCTCGCCCCTGGGCACGGCCAACATCCGGGCGGCGCGCGCGTCGCTGGGACTCGGCACCCGGACCGTCGAGTCCCTGCAGACCATCCTGGAGCTGAGCTACGGCATCCAGCTCACCCCGGCGGTGCGGCTGATGCCGAACCTGCAATACGTGATCGACCCGGACCAGACCCGCTTCCCGTTCCGCCCGAAGCCGATCCCGGACGCCTTCGTGATCGGCGCGAAGCTGTCGGTGGACCTGTTCACCCTGGCCGGCCTCGCGAAGGGCCCGGGCAGCCAGTGACGCCCCGACACCCCGGCGCCCGCTCCCTGCGGGCGCCGGGCACGCGGACCCGGCCGGGGGAGGGGCCGTCCCGCGACCGCGCGGCCCGGGCACACCGGTTCGCGCGCCCGTCGGGCAGGCGCGCCGTACCGGCCGCGCGGCGGCGTTTCGCGCTGCGCGCGCCTTCGTGTACGAGACCGGGCTCCGCGTTCCGTCGCGCGGTCGACGGGCCGCCCGCCCGTGGGACGACGGCAGAGACCTCGACATGGCAGTGACCGATCACGACGCGGCACCGGTCTCCACCGGGGTGACCGGCCTCGACCACATCCTGGCCGGCGGCTACGCGTCCCAGCGCTCGCACCTCATCGAGGGGCGGCCCGGCTCCGGCAAGACGACGCTGGCGATGCAGTTCCTGCTCGACGGCGTGCGCCGGGGCGAGCGCTGCCTGTACATCACGCTCTCGGAGAGCCGGCGCGAGCTCCTGAACGTCGCGGAGCGCCACGGCTGGTCCCTCGACGGCATCGAGATCTGCGAGCTCGTCGCGCCGGAACTCAGCCTCGATCCCGGGCAGCAGCAGAGCCTGGTCCACTCGTCCGACCTCGAGCTCGGCGAGACCATCCGGATGGCGATCGCCGAGATCGAGCGGTTCAAGCCGGAGCGCGTGGTGTTCGACAGCCTGTCGGAGATCCGGCTGCTCTCGCAGGGATCGCTGCGCTACCGCAGGCAGGTCCACGCCCTGCGCAGCTTCCTGCTCATCCAGAACACCACGGCGCTGCTCCTCGACGATCTCACCGCCGAGACGGACGACCTGAATCTGCACAGCCTCAGCCATGCCGTGATCCGGCTGGAGCAGCTCGCGCCCCTGTACGGCGGCGAGCGCCGGCGCCTGCGCGTGATCAAGATGCGCGGCACGCCGTTCCGGGGCGGGTTCCACGACTACGTCATCCGGCGCGGCGGGCTCACGGTGTTCCCGCGCCTCGTCGCGGCCGAGCATCTCGGCACCTCCTCCGACGACCAGTGCGGCACCGGCAGCCCCGAACTGGACAAGCTGCTCGGCGGCGGCCTCGACCGGGGCACCAGCACGATGCTGATCGGCCCGTCCGGCGTCGGCAAGTCCACGGTGGCGCTCACCTGTGTCACCGCGGCGATCGCCCGCGGCGAGCGGGCGCTGATCCTCAGCTTCGACGAGACCACCGGCGTCCTCACGCGCAGGGCCCGCGGCCTCGCCATGCCGATCGACGACGCGATCGCCGCCGGATCCCTCATCGTCGAGCAGATCGACCCGGCGGAGGTCTCCCCCGGCGAACTCGCCGACATCGTGCAGAACGCGGTCGAGCACCGGGACGTGACGAGTGTCGTGATCGACTCCCTGACCGGCTATCACAACGCCATGCCGGAGGAGAATTACCTGCTCCTGCAGATGCACGAGCTGCTGACCTACCTGAACCAGCAGGGCGTCATCACGCTCCTCGTCCTGGCCCAGCACGGGATGATCGGGGCGATGGGCACGAACGTGGATCTCACCTACCTCAGCGACACGATCCTGCTGTTCCGCACCTTCGAGGCCGAGGGGCGGCTGCGGCGCGCGATCTCGGTCGTGAAGAAGCGCACCGGCAGCCACGAGGACGCGATCCGCGAATTGCGGATCGACTCCGACGGGATCCGCGTTGGCGAACCGCTGAGTGCGTTCCGAGGTGTCATGACCGGCGTTCCGACATTCGAAGGTGAGCGGTCGTCCCTCCTGCCCATCCGCGCGGCTGATGACCGAGGCTGAACCGCCGGCTCTCATCTTCACGCCCGGTGGCCGCGACGCCGTCGTCGCCGCGACCATCCTCGGCGAAGCGCGGATCGCGGCACAGGTGTGCGGCAGCCTCGCGGACGTGGTCTGCCGGCTCGACACGGCCGCCTGCGCGATCCTCACCGAGGAGGCGCTGCTGTCCTCGAACCGCCAGGCCCTGGCTGACTGGATCGCCGCGCAGCCGCCCTGGTCCGACTTCCCGTTCATCCTCCTGCGGCTGCGGGGCGCCGAGCCCAACGCGCAGCTGACCGACATGCTGGGCAACGTGAGCGTGCTGGAACGTCCGTTCCATCCGGCGACGCTGGTCATGGCGGCCCGCTCCGCCCATCGCGCCAAGCGCCGGCAGCTCGAGGCGCGGGCCTATCTCGAGGAGCGCGAGCGCACGACCGAGCGGCAGGCGCTCCTGATCCGCGAGCTGCATCACCGGGTGAAGAACACGCTGGCGACCGTGCAGGCGCTGCTCGGGGCCTCGGCCCGCTCCGCCACCAGCGTCGACGCGTTCTACGCGTCGTTCTCGGCGCGGGTGATCTCGCTGGCCAAGACCCACAATCTCCTGACCGAGGATTACTGGCAGCAGGCGCCCCTGCGCGACATGCTGATGAACGAGCTCGGCCCCTACAACGACGTCGAGGGCTCCCGCATCCAGCTCGACGGCCCCGCGATCGACCTGATGGGCGACCTCGCGGTCCCGACCGGCATGGCCATCCACGAGCTGACGACCAACGCGGCCAAGCACGGCGCGCTGTCCGTTCCGGAGGGCAGGATCGCGATCCGCTGGGATATCGAGCAGACGCCCGCCGCCCGCCTGCTCCACCTGGACTGGACCGAGCGGGGCGGTCCGGCCACGGCGGCGCCGACGCGGAAGGGCTTCGGCTCGACGCTGCTGCAGCGCGTCCTGAAGGTCCAGTGCCAGGCGGAGATCGCCTTCGATTTCCAGCCGGCCGGGCTGCACTTCACCATGCGGGCGCCGCTGCCCGAGACGCGCGTCGTCCCGGCCTACTGAGGCCGTCCGGGTTCCGGACCCGGCGCCGCGCCGGTCGCGGGGCGTGCGCTTTCACACAGGAGTGTCTTGCGTTCCGCGGCCCTGATCGAACTTATCGCAGGTGCGAGATTTGGGATGTCGCAGCACAGCGATACGTCTTGCGATGAATAGATTTGCTCCTCTCGTGGCGGCCGCACTGGCCTGGGCCGTGTTCGGTACCTGGGCCGAAGCCCGCCGCTCGTCCTTGCAGAAGGACATGCCGGCGCTCCGTCCGGGGATCGAGGCCGATCTGGCCGCGAGACACTGTCCGGCCGTCCGGATCGACACGGAGCGCTTCCGTCAGTTCTCGCGCGAGAACCATCTGAATCACGCGGACTTCTTCACGAAGAAGCGCTCGGTCGCCCTGCAGCACGACCTCGACGCGGAGCTGGCGCAGTTCCGCGCGCGTCCCGAGGAGGCCTGCGCGCAGATGTGGACCAAGTACGGCGACGACGGCACCGTGCAGCATCTCCTCGCCCGCAAGTAGGCACGCGCCCGCCGATAAGGGCTCTCGCCGGTGCGCCGCCGATGTTGGTTGCGGCGACGGTGGCGGCGACCGTGGCGACGGCGACGCTGACGCCCGCCCGGATGACACCGCGGAAGGGTCGCCGGCCGCGCCGGCATCCGGCGCCGTTCCGGCGAGCGCGCTCGGCGATTCGGTTCCAAGCCGGCCCGCGTTTCGAGAAGACACTTCTCCCCTCAGGCACATCGGGAGACTGAACCTCCGATTTCCGCGCGCCTGAGCCGCGAGGACGCAAGATCTCTCCGCCGCCCTGCGCGGCTGGCGAGATGAAGTTCCATATTCCACGCCCGTTTTCGAGGAGAACGTTTTTCCTTTGCCGGGGAATTGGGAACGCCGTTTCATTGACGGCGGATGTCGCGGCCATCAATTCTAGCGGCCTGTTCGGATGTCCGGCCGCGCAACCTCCGCTCTTCGGAGTCGGGGCGGTCCGTCATCCCGTCTCACAGCAAGGCATCCGGAATGACACGACCGAGACTCGTCGGGCTGAGCGCCAACGTGCAGCGGCCCTCCAAGACCCGCACGCTGGTGGATGCCGTGCTCCGCGAGGCCAGCGCCCAGGCTCCCCTCGACGCGCAGATCCTCGACTTCGTCGATGCCGGGACCGGCCTCGGTGCCGCCTGGACCCGCGACCAGCTCGCGCCGGCCGCGCGCAGCGTGCTCGCGGCCATCGAGGAGGCGGACGGGCTCGTCGTCGGCTCGCCGGTCTACAAGGGCGCCTATACCGGCCTGTTCAAGCACCTGTTCGACCTGGTCGATCCGGGCGCGCTCGCGGGAAAGCCGGTGGCGATCGTGGCCACGGGCGGCGGCGCGCGCCACGCCCTCGTGGTCGAGCACGCCTTCCGGCCGCTCTTCGGCTTCTTCGGGGCGCTCCAGATCCCGACCGCGGTCTACGCCTCCGATCCCGATTTCAGCGACGGCGTGCTGACCGAGACCGGCGTGCGCGCCCGCGCCCGCGAGGCCGGCGGGCAGCTCGCCGCGCTGCTCGTGCACCGGGCCGCGGCGGCTCGGCCGGCCCTCGCCGCCGCCGAGTGAGGCGCCCGATGCTCGACCGTCGCGCCCTGCTGGCCGCCCTCGCGGCCCTGCCCCTCGCGCCGGCGCTCGCCCCGGGCGCCCGGGCGGCCGAGCCCGGCGTGCTGCGGATCGGCTACCAGAAGAACGGCATCCTGGTCGTCGCCAAGCAGCAGAAGATCATCGAGAAGCGTCTGGAGCCTCTCGGATACGCGGTGCGCTGGGTCGAGTTCTCCTTCGGACCGCCGCTGCTGGAGGCCCTGTCGCTGGACGGGATCGATCTCGGCCAGACCGGCGATGCCCCGCCGATCTTCGCCCAGGCCGCGCGCTCCAACCTCGTCTACGCGGCCGCCCAGGAGGCCGGCGGCTCCGGCGCCGGCATCCTGCTGCCGAAGGGCTCCGAGATCCGCAGCCTCGCCGAGCTCAGGGGCAGGCGCGTCGCCTTCGCCAAGGCATCGAGCTCCCACAACCTGACCATCGCGGCCCTGGAGAAGGCCGGCCTGAGCTACGCCGACATCGAGCCGGTGACGCTGGCGCCCGCCGACGCCGCGGCCGCCTTCGCCCGCGGCAGCATCGACGCCTGGACGATCTGGGACCCGTACTTCGCCATCGCCGAGCAGGGGGAGGGCGTGCGCGTGCTGGTGCGGGCCACCGACGTCACCCCGCAGAACAACTTCTTCCTGGCGAGCCGGCCCTTCGCGGAGAGCCGGGCCCCGGTCCTCACCGCGGTGATCGACGCCCTGGGCGAGGTGGCGGCCTGGTGCACGCAGAATCGCGGCGCGGTGGCGGAACTCCTGTCGCAGGGCACGGGCGTGCCGCTGGCCGCGACCCGGCGGGCGGTGGATCGGACCGACTACGTGATCGGTCCCATGACCGACCGCGTCGCCGCCGAGCAGCAGCGGATCGCCGACCGCTTCCACGCGCTGAGACTGATCCCCAAGCCGATCCGCATCGCCGACGCGGTCTGGACGCCCCCCGCCCGCAACGGCTGAGACCGACCGCAGAGAGCCATGACCGACCGATCGCCCCGCGCGCCGTCCCTGTCGCCCGCCAGCGGCCCCGCCCCGAACCGGCGCCTCCTCCTGTCCGCCGGGCTCGGCCTCGCGGCGACCGCGCTGCTGCGGCCGGCCCGCGCGGCCGGCAGCATCCGGATCGGCTACCAGAAATACGGGTCGCTCGTGCTGCTGAAGGGCCGCGGCACCCTGGAGCGGGCCCTCCAGCCCCTCGGCACCACGGTGGCGTGGTCGGAATTCCCGTCCGGGCCGCCGCTGCTGGAGGCGCTGAATGCCGGGGCGATCGACTTCGGCTCGGCGGGCGAAGCGCCGCCGATCTTCGCCCAGGCCGCGAGCCCGGAGCTGCGCTACGTCGCCGCCGAGCCGCCGGCGCCGCGGGGCGAGGCGATCCTCGTGCCCAGGGACAGCCCGATCCGCAGCGTCGCCGAGCTGCGCGGCAGGACCATCGCGCTCAACAAGGGCTCGAACGTCCATTACCTGCTGGTGCGCGCCCTGGAGCAGGCCGGCGTCCCCTACGACGCGGTGAAACTCGCCTTCCTGGCACCGGCCGACGCCAACGCCGCCTTCGTGCGCGGCGCCGTCGACGCCTGGGTGATCTGGGACCCGTTCCAGGCCGCCGCCGAGCGCGCCACGGGCGCCCGGGTCCTGGTCGACGGGCGCGGGGTCGACGGGCACGCGCTCGCCCCGAACCGCCAGTTCTACCTGTCCCGGCGCGGCTTCACCGACACGAGCCCCGCGATCGTCTCGGCCGTGCTGGAGGCGATCGGGGAGGTCGACGCCTGGGCCGCGGGCCATGCCGACGCCGTGGCGGCGGACCTGGCGCCCTCGGTCGGCATCCCCGCGCCGGTCCTGGCCGTGGCGCTCGGCCGCCTGTCCTACGGCGTCGCGCCCCTGGATGCGACCGCGATCGCCGACCAGCAGAAGGTCGCCGACGCCTTCCACGGCCTCGGGCTCCTGCCGAAGCCCGTCCGGGTCGCCGACGCGGTCTGGACGGCGCCCGAACCCGCGGACGCCGTCAAGTCCGAGAAGCGGACGGAGAACCGCTGATGCGCCCCTCCAAGCTCGATCGCCTGCGCGACTCCGCGGTGCCCTGGCTGCTGCCGGCCGCCATCCTGCTCGGCTGGCAGGCCGCGGTCTCGGCCGGGCTCGTCTCCAACCGCTTCATGCCGGCGCCCCTCGACGTGGTCCGGGCCGGCTGGGAGGCCGGGCGGACCGGGGAACTCTGGACCAACCTCGGCGTCAGCACCCTGCGGGCTCTGGCGGGCTTCGTGATCGGCGGCGGCATCGGCTTCGCGCTCGGCCTCGCCAACGGCCTGTCGCGCCTGTCGGAGCGGCTGACCGACACCTCGGTGCAGATGGTGCGCAACGTGCCCCACCTGTCGCTGATCCCGCTGGTGATCCTGTGGTTCGGCATCGGCGAGGAGGCCAAGCTGTTCCTCGTGGCGCTCGGCGTGTTCTTCCCGATCTACGCCAACACCCTGCACGGCATCCGCTCGGTGGATCCGGGCCTCGTGGAGATGGGCCGGGTCTACGGCATGTCCCGCACCGAGCTGTTCAGCCGCGTGGTGCTGCCCGGCGCCCTGCCGTCGATCTTCGTGGGCCTGCGCTACGCGCTGGGCATCATGTGGCTGACGCTGATCGTCGCCGAGACGATCTCGGCCTCGTCGGGGCTCGGCTACATGGCCATGCAGGCCCGGGAGTTCATGCTGGTCGACGTCGTCGTGCTGGCGATCCTGATCTACGCCGCCCTCGGCAAGCTCGCCGACGCCCTGACCCGCCAGCTCGAGCGCGCCTGCCTCGCCTGGAACCCCGCCTACAGGAGCGCCTGATGCTGCTCGACGCCGTCCGCCGCGAGGCGCTTCCCGACCTCGGCACCGATCCCCGGCAGGCGGCCGCCGCCGCGCCGGCGCGCGCGCCCGCGGAGCCGCCGGCCCGCGGGATCGCCGTCACCGTCCGCGACCTGCACAAGAGCTTCGACGGCAACGCCGTCATCGAGGGCCTGAACCTGTTCCTGCCGGCCGGGGGGTTCACCGCGGTGGTCGGCCGCTCCGGCTGCGGCAAGAGCACCCTGCTGCGCCTCATCCTCGGGCTCGACACGCCCACCGGCGGCCGGATCGACCTCGAGGGGCCGGCCGCCAGCCCGCGCCGGTCCGAGCCGCCGAAGCGGATCATGTTCCAGGAGCCGCGGCTGCTGCCCTGGGCGCGGGTCGTCGACAACGTCGCGGTCGGCCTGTCCGGCCACGGCTCCCGGGCCGAGCGCCGGGAGCGGGCGCTCGCCGCGCTCGCCGAGGTCGGCCTCGCCGACAAGGCTGGGCAGTGGCCCGCCACCCTGTCGGGCGGCCAGCGCCAGCGCGTGGCCCTGGCCCGGGCGCTGGTGAGCCGGCCGGGCCTGCTCGCCCTCGACGAGCCGCTGGGCGCCCTCGACGCCCTGACCCGGATCGGCATGCAGGACCTGATCGAGCGGATCTGGCGGGCGCAGGGGTTCACCGCGCTCCTCGTCACGCACGACGTCACCGAGGCGGTGGCGCTGGCCGACCGCATCCTCGTCGTCGATGAAGGGCGGATCGCCCTCGACCTGCGGGTCGACGTGCCGCGGCCGCGCCGGCGCGGGGACCCGGACCTCGCCCGCCTCGAGGGCCGCATCCTCGATCACCTGCTCGGATCGCAGCCGACCGCCTGAACGCGGGGCCGCCGTTTCCCGGAAGCGGCGGCCCGCCCTAGCTCTCGACGATCACCGGATGCGCGCAGTCGGGTCCGGCTTTTCCGCATCCGGCCACCGGGCCGCACAGGAGATTCCGATGCACGCAGCCAATGACGGGCGCGCCGACGTCCTCTGGTTCCTGCCGACCCACGGCGACGGCCGCTATCTCGGTGCGCGGGAGGGGGCCCGGGACGTCTCGCTCAGCTATCTCCGGCAGATCGCGCAGGGGGCGGACGAGCTCGGCTATTACGGCGTGCTGCTGCCCACCGGGCGCTCCTGCGAGGATTCCTGGATCGTCGCCTCGGCGCTGGCGCCGCTGACCAAGCAGCTGCGTTTCCTCGTGGCGGTGCGGCCGGGCCTGATGGAGCCCTCCGCGGCGGCCCGCATGACCGCGACCCTCGACCGGATCTCGGACGGGCGCCTCCTGATCAACGTCGTCACCGGCGGCGACCCGGTGGAACTCGCCGGCGACGGCGTGTTCCTGTCCCACGACGCGCGCTACGCCGTCACCGACGAGTTCCTGACGATCTGGCGCGGCCTGCTCGCGGGTGAGACCGTGACCTTCCAGGGCGATCACCTGCGCACCGAGAACGGCCGGCTGATCTTCCCGCCGGTGCAGAAGCCCTATCCGCCGCTCTACTTCGGCGGCTCGTCGGCGGCCGGCATGGCGGTCGCGGCCGAGCATTGCGACGTCTACCTCACCTGGGGCGAGCCCCCGGCCCAGGTCGCGGAGAAGATCGCCGCCGCCCGGCAGGCCGCCGAGGCGAAGGGCAAGACCTTCTCGTACGGCATCCGCCTGCACGTCATCGCCCGCGAGACCGAGGCCGCGGCCTGGGAGGCCGCCGAGCAGCTGATCTCGAAGCTCGACGACGCCACCATCGCCAAGGCGCAGGAGACCCTGAAGCGGCAGGATTCCGTCGGCCAGAGCCGCATGATGGCGCTCCACGGCGGCAGCCGCGACAAGCTCGTGGTGGCGCCGAACCTCTGGGCCGGCGTCGGCCTCGTCCGCGGCGGCGCCGGGACGGCGCTGGTCGGCTCGGCCGACCAGGTCGCCGACCGGATGAAGGCGTATATCGATCTCGGGATCGACCGCTTCATCCTCTCGGGCTACCCGCACCTGGAGGAAGCCTACCGGTTCGCCGAGCTGGTCTTCCCGAAGCTGCCGCTGCGCGCCACCACCGGGCGGCCGGCCAGCAACGCCCGCAACGACGGCCCGTTCGGCGAGATCATCGCCAACGACCTCGTGCCGACCCACCGCGTCGGCGCGCACTGACCGGCGGCCCCGCCGGCACGGGGCATGGCTGATCTGCATTCGGACAGCCCGGGCGTCACGGTCATGCCATCCTTGGCGCCCATCCGCACCGCCCATCGCCGCGCGACCCGCTCGCGCGGCCTGGACGAGCGAAGGATTTCGATGACTTCGACCAAGACGGCCCTCCTGGCCATCGGTCTGTGCCTCGGCCCCGCCGCGGCCTTTGCGGAACAATCCCCGGCCCGGGAAGCCCTCAAGCAGTACTGCACCGGCGACTACATGGATTTCTGCAGCGCCTACGCGCCGGGCGGTCCGGAGGTCGAGGCCTGCTTCAAGGCCAATCTCAAGAAGCTCTCCCCGAACTGCTCGGCGGCGATCACCGCCTACAAGAAGGAGCAGCGGGCGACCAAGCGCGTCAGCGAGGCGCGCTGAGGGCCGAACGCCCGTCCCGCCGGCGTCCGCGACCCGGGAGCCCCCGGCAGCGCGTGCCGCTCCTCCGCGCGGGCTCGGCACGTCGCGCCAGCACCGTCGCCGCCGCCGCGCCGGCTCACGCCCGCTGATCCGCCCCGTCTTGCCCAGGCGCCGCGGGCAAGTCCTGTCCCGGGGGAGCCCGAAGGCGGGCAACCCGGAGCCGTCGCCGGCGCGGGACCTGGGCGTTTCCGCGTGTCCGGATCCCGGGCTCCGCCCGCGCGGGCCCGGGAGACCCGCGCCTGTCCTGGCGCAGGGCGCGCCGCGATCGGACCGGCCCGATCTTCACGGGCGACGCCCGCCGGCACCGCGGATCGGCCGACGCGGCGCGATCCACCGCAGCAATCGCCACAATGCTGCCGCGCCGGAGCGGCCTGCACGATAATTTAAGCCGGCACCTGCCATCGGTTGAGAACTGGCGTGGCCAAGGTCAGGTCCTGCGATTCGGCGACGATCCGCGCGCGTGATTGCGCGGGATCTGCCCGGGGATCTGCGAGCTCCGCGCCCGTCGGGATTTCGAGACGCGGGTACCGTGCCGATGACGACAACCGACCTGACGTCCGCCGGGACCGCATCCCCGGCCGGCGGCCGCGCGGCGATGCTGCGCGGGGCCCGCATCGTGGCGGCCGCGGCCGTCACCGTGATGGTGCTGCTGCTCGACCTCATCAGCTACTCCCAGCTCATCTTCTCGGGTCCGCTGGCGGAGAGCCGCGCGGCCGGCCTGTCGGCGCTGCTCGCGGCCTACGTGCTGGGCAGCCTCGTCTTCATCGCCATCCGCCGGACCGCGCGGATCTCGCTGTCCTTCATCGGCGCGGCCGCGATCGTGCAGGCGGCGATCGCCGCGGCGGTCGCCGGGCAGCTCGAGGCCGCGGGCATCACCGATCCGGAGACGGTCGGCCAGCTCGTCCTCGTGGCCTGCGGCGTCTCGACCTTCGCCACCGGCGTGATCTTCGCGCTGCTCGGCACCCTGCGGGCCTCCCTGCTGGTGCAGCTGCTGCCCTACCCGGTGCTCGCCGGCTTCCTCGGCGGCGTCGGGCTGCTGTTCCTGCGCAGCGGCGTGCAGATCGGCGGCCATGTCGACGATCCGGTCGCGGCGCTGCTCCGCACCGTCGATCCGGCCAACCTCGATCCGGGCCGGATCGATGCCGGGGCGCTCGCCCGCATCGCCCTGACCCTCGCCATCGGGTTCTGCGCCTTCTACCTGCCCCGGATCGTCCGGCACTGGGGGACCTACCCCGCGGTGATCCTGTCGAGCCTCGCGGTGGTCCATCTCGGGCTGGCCTGGACGGGCACCAGCGTCGCCGCCGGGCAGGCCTCGGGATGGCTGATCGAGCCGCTGCCGACGGGCACGCTGCTGCGCCCGCCCGCCATCGGCAGCCTGATGGCCTTCGATCCGCGCCTGCTCCTGCCGATCTGGCCCAAGATCGCCACCCTGGTCGTCGTGGCGGTCATCATCCAGATCCTCTACGTGGTCAGCGTCGAGCTGGAGATCCGGCGCGACCTCGACATCGACCGGATGTTCGTGGCCTCGGGCGCCACCAACCTGGTCGGCAGCGTGTTCGGCAGCTCCGCGATGGGCTTCGGCCGGACCTCGACGCTGCTGCTGCACAATATTGGCGGCGGCCACTGGCTCGGCTGGTGGCTGACCCTCGCGGTCATGGCGGCCCTGCTCATCGTCGGCGCGAGTCCCCTGGCGCTGCTGCCCCGCCCGCTGGCCGGCGGCGCGCTGATCGCCATCGGCATCGGGCTCCTGTTCAACCTCGGCCTCGCCAGCCGGACCCTGCCGGGGTGGGAGATCGCCATCGCGCTGGTCGTGTGCGCCGCCACCGCGTTCTTCGGGGCGACCACGGGCTTCCTCGTCGGCGTCCTGCTGGCGATCCTGATCTTCGGGGTTCAGTACGGGCAGATCGGCGCGATCCGCCGGTCGCTCTCCGGGGCGGAGCGGCGCAGCAGCGTCATCCGCGGTCCCGACGCCGCCGCGCGGCTCGCGGCGGCCGGCGGCCGGACCCGGATCTACACCCTGCAGGGCTACCTGTTCTTCCTCAACGCGCAGGCGATCCACCGCCGGGCCGCCGCGGAGGCCGGCGACCTGCGCGTCCTGATCCTGGATTTCCGCGAGACCGTGGGGCTCGACAGCTCGGCGCTGATCGCGTTCCGCAAGGTCGGCCAGCTCGCCGAGCAGCGGCGCTTCGACGTGCTGCTGGTCCACGTGGATCCGGCGGCGCGGCTGCTGATCACCCGCAACGGGCTCACCGCCGACCCGCGCGTCCGGATCCTCGACACGCTGGACGAGGCCCTGCGCGCCGCCGAGGCCACGCTCCTGGCCGAGGCCGGCGGCGCCGGCCCGGGGGAGGTCGCCCTGTTCGCCCGGCACATGGCCGACCGGCTGGGCAGCGCGTTCGGGCCGGACGACTTCGCGCCCTACCTGACGGTCCGCGAACTCGCGGCGGGCGCGGCGCTGATGCGCCAGGGGGAGGCGGCCGACGCCCTCTACTTCTTGGAGCAGGGCGTCGTCTCCGTCGAGATGGAGGTCCCCGGCCGCGGCAACCTGCGCCTGCGCACCACCACGGCCGGCACGGTGATCGGCGAGATCGCGCTGGTCCAGGGCGGGCGGCGCACCGCCACCGCCGTCGCCGAGAGCCCCTGCCGGGTGGTCGGCATCGACCGCGCCGCCCTCGCCCGGATGGAGCGGGAGCGCCCGGACCTCGCGCTCGCCTTCCAGCGCTTCCTGATCCTGGAACTGGCCGGCAAGGTCTCCGACACGAACCGGCTGCTCGAGGCGGAGATGCAGTGAGGCGCCCGGCGGCGCGCGCCGTCCCGATCGCGCGTCAGGCCGCCGCCAGCACCACGGCGAGCCCGAGATGGGTGACGTGGTGCAGGAACTGGTCGATGCCCATCAGCCACCAGAACCGGGCGTCGGTGGTCGGCAGGCGGGTCCGCTGGCCGACCAGCACCTTGCCGCGGTCGATCCCCGTGTGGATCGCGAAATCGACGAGCGCCAGCCACCACAGGGCCGGCTTCACCGCGAGCGCGATCGCCAGCGTGCCGAGGCCGTGCAGGCCGGTATGGGCGCAGAGGGGGCCGAGCCAGGCCGAGGACCGCTGCTTGCCCTGCGCCATCCAGTTGGTCTGAAGGAAGAAGTCCGCCGCGAGGTGCTTCACGGCGAACGCCAGGACCAGCAGCGCGAAGGCACCCACCGGGACGAGCGTATCGGCGGACGGCATCGCGGCCCTGGCTCTCCTGCCGCGATCCTGCGGGGAAGGGTTCGGCAGCGCACACCGCGCCCCGAATCGAGGAAGCGCCAGCATACACGCGCCGACCGAGCCTGGCGCGGGCCGAGATCCGGCACGTCACGCCGGCTCGTTCCGGGAAGTCCCGGCGTAGAATTCAGGATCCAGACCGATGTTTCGTCCTCCGGCGGGGCGATCGGCGAGACATTCCATCTATTCCCTTGAGAATCTCGTGGGACGGTAAGTTTTAATAATTCCAATCAACAAAGATAGACGTTGTTCCACAGAACAGCCGCGTGATACCCGTCCGACCCGCATGAGCCGTACCGATGGGACATCGTGAGCGGGACAGTGGCGACCTGGAACTGCGACGCCGGCTTCTCGGGCCAGGGGATCGCCGCGGCCCCGCCGGGCCGGCCCGGCCGGCCGCCGCCCGGCGGATCCTGGAACCTCGCGGCGTTCGAGCGCCATCGCGCCACCTATCTCGCGCGGGCACGCCGCATCCTCGGCTGCCCGGCCCAGGCGGAGGACGTAGTCCAGGACGTGCTGCTCCGGCTGATCGCCGATCCGCCCCCGGCCGAGACCGTGATCCAGGCCGCCTATATCGGGCGGATGGTGCGCAACCTCGCCCTCGACCGGGCCCGGCGGCAGGGCTTCGAGCGGCGCCTGTTCACCGATCTCGACGCCGCCCCGGACCCGGCCGATCCCGGCACGGGGACCCCCGAGGCGGCCGCGGCGTCGCGGGAATCCCTGCGGCAGGTGGAGGCCGCGGTGGCCGAGCTGCCGGAGCCGGTGCGCACGGCCTTCCAGCTCCACCGGGTCGAGGGCGTGCCGCAGGTCGAGATCGCGGCCCGGCTCGGGGTCTCACGCGCCCTGGTGTGCGGTCTCGTGCGCCGCGGCCACCTGCACTGCCTCGCGGCCCTCGACCGGCGCTGCGCCGCCTGCCCGGCGCGCGTCCAGGCCCCAGGCCAGCAGCAGCGCCAGGCCGAGCCCGTCGGCCAGGAACTCGGCCGCGACCCGGCTGGCGAGCACCCCCGCGTAGCCGAGGAGCGGCGGCAGGATCAGGAGCGGCGGGATCAGCGCCAGCCCCTGCGCCGCCAGCGACACGGCGGCGGCCCGGCGCGGCGCGCCGATCGCCTGGAACAGGGTCGCGGCCGTGAGCTGTAGGCCCACCGGCATGAAGGCGACGGCGAAGAGCGCGGTGGCGCGCGCGCCCGCGCGGGCGGTCGCGGGATCCTGCGCGAACAGGCCCGCGAGGGGCTCGGCGCAGGCGATCATCAGGCCGCCGACGACGAGGCCGTAGGCGAGGGCGGCGGCGAGCACGAAGGCGAGGGCGCGGTGCAGCCGGTCCCGGCGGCCGGCGCCGGCGGCGTGGCCGAGCACCGCCTGGGCGCCCGCCATCGTCCCGAGGAGCGGCAGCGCCGCCACCAGGGTCAGGCGCAGGGCGATGCCCTGCGCGGCGACCGCGGCGTCGCCGTAGGGCGCGGCCGCCTCCACGAACAGCGCCATCGCGACGGCCGCGAGCAGGCTGGAGCCGGTGGCGGGCAGCGCGAGCGTCAGGGCCTCGGCGAGGGCCCCGCGCCCGATCCGGCCGCCGGGCCACCGGAGCGACACCCGGTCCGCCCCCCGCGCCCGGGCGAAGTGCAGGCCGTAGGCGGCCGCGCCCGCGAGCTGCGCGCCGATCGCCGCCCAGCCGGCGCCGACGGTGCCGAGGCCGCAGACCCGGATCAGCACCGCGTCGAGCAGGATGTTGAGGCCGAAGCTGCCGACCATGACGGCGCCGCTGAGGCGCGCGTGGCCCTGGCCGCGCACGACGAAGCCGCCGACGATCATCACCAGCATCAGGGCCGTGCCGACCGTGGCGAGCGCCGTGTAGGGCGCGGCCTCCGCGGCGAGGGCGGCATCGGCGCCGAGGAGGCGGAGCCAGAACGGCGTGTCGGCCACGATCGCGGCCGTCACGGCGAGCCCCGCCGGCAGGCTCAGCCAGAAGCCCAGGCCGGCGGCGGCCGCGGCCCGGTCGCGGTCCCCCGACCCGAGGGCGCGGGAGACCTGCGAGGCCGCCGCGATCCCGGCCCCGTAGCCGAGCGCCGCGACCAGCAGCGTCACCGGGTACGCCAGGGCGATGGTGGCGATCGCGGCGGCGCCGAGATCGGCCACGAACCACGCGTTGACCAGCATCTGCAGCGCGTGCGCCGAGATGCCGAGGATCGCCGGCCCGGACAGCCGGAGGACCAGGCCGACGACCCGGTCCTGGTCGAGGTCGACCGGCCGCCTCACGGGATCGAGGCGGCCGAGCGGATCGCCGCGCGGGCGGCCCGCTCCTCGGCGAGGATGGTCTGCGCGATGGCGCCGGCCCGCACGGGCAGGATCGACAGCAGCGTCTCGGTCAGCCCGTGGGTCGGCTCGCTGAAGCCCTGGAGATGCAGGCTCACCCGGGGCTCGGCGCGCTCCAGCGGCAGGCGGTAATGCCGGTCCGCGGTGTCGCCGGCGAGGAACGGCCGCACGGGCTCGAGGATCGCCGGCAGGGCGGCGCGCTGGTAGCCGGTCGCGCAGATCACGGCCGCGTAGCTCTGCCGCTCCGTGGTGCCGTTGACGTCGTCGCGCAGGGTCGCGCGCAGGCCGTCCGCTGCCGGCTCCAGCGCCTCCACCCGGGTGCTGCGCCGCAGCCGGTAGCGGGTCACCCCGCTCACCGTCTGCTCGTAGAGCGTGGCGTAGAAGTCCTGGATCAGGTCGGCATCGACCACCGCGTAGTTGGTGGCGCGGTGGGCGGCGATCAGTTCCGCCCGCACCGGCGCCGCGGCGCCGTGGATCCGATCGACGGAGGCCGGGTCGAAGATCTCGTTCACGAAGGGGCTGTCGTCGGCGGGCTTCAGGGCGGGCCCGCGGATCGCGAGATCGACGAGCGCCCGCGGGTAGCGCGCGCCGAGATCGGTGACGATCTCCACGGCGCTCTGGCCGCCGCCCACCACCAGGATGCGGGGCTCCGGCCCATCCAGGCGCGGCGCCCCGAGGGCCTGCGCGATCCCCGGCAGGTACCAGGAGGAGTGGATCAGCCGCCGGTCCCGCGCGTGGGCCGCGAAGGGGGCGGGGATCGCCGGGTCGCCGCCCGCCGCGACGACGAGGTGACGGCAGCGGCGCAGGCGGCGCGACCCGGCCCCGTCCCGGGCCTCCACCACGAAGGCGGCGAGCCGGCCGTCGCGGGTCTCGGGCCGCACGGAGTCCACGATCTCGCCGTACGCGACCACGTCCGAGAACTGGTCCGCCGCCCAGGCGAGGTAGTCGTTGTACTCGACCCGCGACGGATTGAACGTCTTGAGGTTGAGGAAGGTGCTGAGCCGCCCCTTCACGTGCAGGTAGTTGAGGAAGCTGAACGGGCTGGTCGGGTCGCGCAGGGACACGAGGTCCTTCACGAAGCTGATCTGCATGTCGGCGCCGGGCAGCATCATCGCCCGGTGCCAGCCGAACCGCTCCTGCCGCTCGATGAACCGCAGGGACGGTCGCGGCGGCCCGTCGCCCATCGCGTCCCGGAGGGCGATGGCCAGCGACAGGTTGGCCGGGCCGAAGCCGATCCCGATGATGTCGTCGGTCGCGGGGTGATCCGTCATCGCTCGCATCTCGCTCGCTCGAAGGGCGGTCTAGGCCGGCACGGCGGGGGGCCGCGGCGCCGCGTCGGCGGCGGCCGCGCCCGGCACCCAGAGCCGGTCACGGACGAAGTGCTCGCGCGACAGGGCGACCAGGGCCGCGCGCTTGTGGGGGAAGTCGACGGTGGCGATCGTCGCGAAGCCGGAGGCGTGGAGGTTCCGGATCTGCTGGGCGTGATCGGCCCGCGGCTCGCCCACGACGCGCTGCGTGCGCGGCTCGTCGAGGAACAGGTAGTGCATCAGCGACGGCAGCCAGGCCGAGAGGGCGGGCCGCCCGCGCACGGACGCGTCGCCGATCGCCACGTGCCAGCCGCGGTCGTAGGGGCCGGATTCGTAGAGCGGCCCGAGCCGGCTCTCCCGCGCCCAGTACAGCTCGAAATAGCCGAAGGGCCTGCCGTCGAGGCAGCCGAACAGCGGCAGGGTGGCGGGGTCGGCCTGGAGCCCGGCGATGTAGGCGGCGTGCGCCTCCAGGGTGCCGGTCTCCTGCCAGACCGCGGCGACCCGGGGATCGTTCATCCAGGCCGAGAACAGGGCGACGTCGCCGGGCTCCGTCATCGTGCGGAAGCTCAGGCGCCGGTCGAGCCAGGGGATCGTCCGCGCGTAGACCGTGCCGGAGGGCGTCCCGGGCCGCAGCGGGTGGCGGCGGCCGGCCGTGGCGGTGAACAGCTCGGGGAAGGGCGGACGGGCCTTCGGGAGCCAGCGGGCGGCGCATTGCCAGAGGAGACCCGGCAGGATCTCGACCCCGTCGCCGACGGGCCGGGCCGCGCCGAGGTCGAGCAGCCGTCCGGACGTCGCCGGATCGGCCGCGACGACGATGCGCAGGACCTGCTTGTCCTGGGCGGTCAGAGCCTCGGCGCGCGCCAGGATCGCCTCCGCGGCCGCGGCCGGCGCGGCCGGCTCGGCGAGGCGGATGACCGGCGCCTCCCGGGTCCCGTCCAGGGTGAGGGGCACCGGCACGGTCGCCGGCGCGCTCACCGGCGCGCTCACCGGCGCCCCCTCATCGTGGATGCTCGCGGGGTGCGCCCCCGGGTCGCGCATCGCTGGGCTCGAAGCGTCCGTCATCCGTCCTCCGCACGTCGTCGGCACCTCCCTGACGGATGGGGCCGCCCGGCGTTCAGACGTTTCGCGCGGTCGCGTCCCGGCGGCCCCGAGGCGCGGCCGTGAACGGCCCCCCGCCTCAACCGTCACTCCGTCGAAGCCCGGAGCGGCGCAGGAGCGAGCGGATGGACCAGCAGGCCGGCCAGGAGGCGAGCGCAGAGGCGGGCGCGGGCGCTGTTGCGGGCGCGATGGTGGGCACCATCGCGGGCACGGCCGCGGAACCGGCCGCGGACTGGACCTTCGAGCCGGTGGTGGTGGCCTTCGACCGGGCCGGGCACGGCGCCTTCTGGCCGGCGGGCCGGGCGCTGCCCGCCGGCTGGACCCGGGCGTACGGCCCCTGCGGGATCGCGGCGGCCCGGGACTGGATCGCGGATCCGGCGCGGGCGACCGAAGCCGCCCCCGAAGCCGCCCCCGAAGCCACCCCCGCCTCGGCGCTCGCCCCCGACGCCGACCGCGAGAGCGTCCCGGCCCGGCTCGCCCGCCTCGCCGCCGCCGAGCCCGAACGGCCGGCGGTGCTGTTCGGGACCCGGACGCTGACCCGGGGCGAACTCGACACCCGGGCCGGCGCCCTCGCGGCCGGGCTCGCGGCGCGCGGGATCGGGCGCGGCCACCGGGTCGCGGTGGCGCTGGAGCGCGCGCCGGAAACCATCGTGGCGCTGCTCGGGGTGCTGCGGGCCGGCGCGGCCTTCCTGCCCGTCGACCCGGCCTACCCGGCCGCCCGCGTCCGCGCGATGCTGGCGGATGCCGGCATCGCGCAGTGTCTCACCACCGCCGCGATCGCCGCGCGCCTGGAACTGCCGGCGGGCGTCGCCCGGCTCGATCCCGCCGCGCTGGAGGTCGCCGCGCTGGAGGCCGCCGCGGACGGCCCCCGTCCCGCCCTGCCGGAGCCGGGGGATGCCGCCTACCTGATCTACACGTCGGGCTCGACCGGGACGCCGAAGGGCGTGCTCGTGGAGCACGGGCCGCTGGCCATGCACTGCCGCACCACGGCCGAGGCCTACGCGATGGACGCGGAGTCGCGCGAACTCCACGTCCTGTCCTTCGCGTTCGACGGCGCCCACGAGCGCTGGATGACGCCGCTCGTCGCCGGCGGCTGCATCGTGCTGCGCGGGCCCGAGCTCTGGACCGCCGCCGAGACCCTGGCGCAGATCCGCCGCCACCGGGTGACCCATGCCGGCTTCCCCACGAGCTTCATCGGCCAGCTCGCCGAATGGGCCGAGCGCCTGGGCGAGGCGCCCCCGGTCCAGGTCTACTCCTTCGGCGGCGAGGGGATGCCCCGGGAGACCTTCGCGCGGCTCGGCCGCGCCCTGAAGCCCCGGCTGCTGATCAACGGCTACGGCCCGACCGAGTGCGTGATCTCGCCCCTCGTCTGGGCGGTGCCGCCGGACGCGACCTTCGCCGAGCCCTACGCGCCGATCGGCGGTCCGGTCGGGGCGCGGGCGGCCTACGTGCTCGGGCCCGACCTCGAGCCGGTCGCGGACGGCGAGACGGGCGAGCTCTACATCGGCGGCGGCCTCGCCCGGGGCTACTGGGAGCGCCCGGCGCTCACCGCCGAGCGCTTCCTGCCCGACCCGTTCGCCGCGGGCGGCGGCCGGATGTACCGCACCGGCGACCGGGTCCGGCGGCGGCCCGATGGAACCCTCGCCTTCGCGGGGCGGGCGGACGATCAGGTCAAGATCCGCGGCCACCGGATCGAGATCGGCGAGGTCGAGGCGGCCCTGCGCGCCCTGCCGGGGGTCGCGGAGGCCGCGATCCTGCGCCGGGAGGGCCCGGCCGGCGCCTATCTCGCGGGCTACGTCGTGCCGTCACGCGGACGCCGACCGGAGCCCGGACGCCTGCGTGCCGGCCTCGCCCGCACCCTCCCGGAGCCGATGGTGCCGGCGAGCCTGACGATCCTCGACCGGCTGCCGGTCACCGCCAACGGCAAGGTCGACCGCAACGCCCTGCCGGATCCCGCCGCCGACGACCGGCGCGGGCGCCCGCCCGGGACCGCCACGGAGCGGCGCCTCGCCGGGATCTGGTCCGAGTGCCTGGGCTTCCCGGTCCGGGTGGCGAACCGGCGCTTCTTCGAGCTCGGCGGCGATTCCCTGTCGGCCCTGCGGCTGGTGGCGCGCCTGCGCCTCATCGCCCCGCGGGGCGGGATCGGCGTGGCGGATCTCCTGCGCGATCCGACCATCGCGGAGCTGGCGGCGCGGATCGACGCCGGATCGGAGGCCGCCGACGCGGAGGGCCTCGCGCCCCTGGTCCGGCTGTCCGCCGGCCGGCCGGAGAGCGGTCGGCCGCTGCTGGTGCTGTTCCCGGGGCTGCTCGTCAGCACCCGGGAATACGAGCCCCTGGTGGCCCATCTCGGCCCCGAGCAGGAGGCGCACGGCTTCCTCTGCGCCTCCCTGGTGGAGGCGGTCCGGCCCCTGCCGGCCGTGGCCGAGCTCGCGGACGCCTATGCCGAGCGGGTGCGCGACCTCATGCGCGGCCGCGCGGGGTCCTGCGTCTTCCTCGGCTGGTCCTGGGGCGGGGTGCTCGCCTACGAGACCGCCCGGCGGCTCGGCCCGGACTGTCCCCTGGACTGGGTCGGCATGCTCGACGCCTGCGCCTTGGAGGCCAACTTCGCCCCGGGCGCCGGCCGGCCGATCGAGCCCGCGGAGCGGGCGGCGCACGAGGCCCTGGTCGAGGCCTGGCTCGCGCGCGCGCCGATGCGCGCGCACTGGGAGGCCCTGCGCGCCCGCATGGACCCGGAGGCCACGGTGCAGTTCCTGCGCTTCCTCGCCGCCGAGCCGCAGCCCCTGCCGGCCGACGGTCCCGAGGTCGGCAGCCGGGAGCGGATGCTCTGGACGCTCGTCGACCACGCGATCCAGTTCCGGGCCCTCCGCCTGGAGCCCGGCACGGTGCCGATCCGCAGCTTCGCGGCGGCGGATTCGCGGGCCCGCGGCCTGCCGGTAATCGACTGGGCGCCGCTCACCGACCGGCTCCTCGGGGTGGAGACCGTCCCCGACACGGATCACCTCGACATCGTCCTGTCCCCGCACCTCCACGACCGGATCGCCGCGCTGACGGCGCCGGCCGCCGAGGCACCCGCGCTGTCCCCCGCGCTGTCCCCCGCGCGGGCCCCCGCCTGGACGGCCGCCTGACATGCAGGAGCGCGAACCGACCTTCGACGCCCTGCGCGACGCCCATGTGGCGGCGCTCACCGGCTCCCTGATCGACGGCCTCGAGCACGGCCCCGGCGGGGCCGGCTACGTCTGGTCGCGCAGCATCCCGGACCCGACCCTGAACTTCGCCTTCGGGGTCCGCCGTCCCGACCAGTTCGCCTGGGCGGGCGCGGCGGCCCTCGGACGCGCCCGGGCGCCGGCCTTCCTGGCCCGGGACGACGGGGAGATCGCGCTGCTGCGCGCCCTGTTCGAGCCCGCGATCCTCTACCCGGCGAGCTGGATGGTGGCGCGGGGGCTCCCGGCGCCGGCCCCGGCCGGCAGCGCCGTCACCGTGCAGGCGACGCCCGCGCCGGGCCCGGATTTCGAGGGGGTCTTCGCCCACCTGTCCGACGCGCCGGCCGTGCGGACCCATCTGCGCCGCTACTACATCCCGGCGCTGCGCGCGGCCCGGGGCCGGCCCGGCCTCGCGGCGCTGCACCTCGTCCTGCGCGACGCCGCCGGGCCGGCGGCCTGCGCCAGCCTCTACCTGCGCGGCGAGACCGCCGGGCTGTACAATGTCAGCACGCGGGCCGACCGGCAGCGCCGCGGCCTCGGCACCGCCGTGACGGTCGCAGCCCTGCGCGAGGCGCGGGCGCGCGGGGCCGCCCAGGTCTTCCTGCAGTGCCCGGCCGGCGGCAGGATCGAGGCGCTCTACGCCCGGGTGGGCTTCCGGACGGCCTGCGCGCCGACCCTGCTGTGCACGACCTCGCCCTGACCGGACCCCGCTCAGAACGGCTCCGCGCCGTACCCGTATGGCGTGACGCTGAGGACGAACCCGATCTCCGCCTCCGCGTCGCGCAGGACGAGCGCGCTGGCCGGACCGGTCACGACCTTGCCCCGGCCGGCGATCCGGGCCCCGTACCGGCCGCGGGATCCGAGGACGGCCAGCGCCGCGAGGGCGCGCCGCGCCGCCCGCGCGTGGCGGACGCCGTTCTCGTCGAGCCAGACCGACTCGTCGGCGGGCCAGACCCGCAGGGGAAGGGGCTTCCCGGCGCCGCGCGCGGGCGGCCGCAGGGCTGTGAGGCGCGCGCGGATCCTCACGGTCGTCCGATCCACGCCGCGCGCAGGACCCGGAGGGGCGCGGCCGGGGCGGGCCTGCGGACGGGCGCGGGCGGGACCGCGGCGCTCGCCCGCGCGTCGATCGTTCCGATATCGACCGCCACCGCGCGGGCGAGCGCCGCGGCCAGGGGCGCGTAATCGGCCAAGTGCACGCCGTCCCGGTGGAGGCCCGGTCCGGCGAGGCCGCCGGCGCCGGATCGCCACGGCGCGAACGGGTCGATGAAGGCGTACCCCCCCGCGGCGCAGAGCGCGGCCAGGCGAGCCGTGAAGACCGCGACGGCGGCGGGATCCCGGCCGGCCGCCCCGGCACCGATCGGCGGGATCGCGGCGACGAAGACCCGCGCGGCCCAGGGCTCCAGGCGGCGCAGGATGCCCCCGACATCGGCCTCGAACCGGTCGGCCACCCGGGCCCGCTCGGGATGCCGCCAGCGCTGGATATCGTTGGTGCCGATGATCAGCACCGCGGCCGCGCAGCGGACCGGGACGCGCAGCGCCGCGAGATGACGGCCGCAATCGGCCGCGGTGCTGCCGCCGACCGCGATGTTGATGCAGGGCCGGCCGCCGAGATCCGGCGCGCCGACGAACTCCGCGTGGGAATTGCCGGCGAGCAGCACGCTGTCGGGCGCGGCCGCCCGAAGCGCCGCGCGGATGCCGGGACGCCGCTCGGCGAAGCGACGCCCGACGATCCGCCCGTGCCGCCAATGCCGGGCCGCGGTCTCGATCCAGTGGGCGCCCATGGCGGTCCTGATCAGGCGTGGGGAATCGGCCGCTCCCGGACGGCCGGGAGCGGAGGGCAACGGGCGTCGACTGATCGCGCGCGGCCGCACGACTTGCCACTGCGCGATGGAGCGCCGGAAACACTTGAAGAGACGGTCCGATACATTGGACCGCCGCCGCAATCTATATGTGGGAAAAAATCACACGTCAATCGCCACACGGGTCCGGTCGGGCCCGGGTGGCGGGCCGGACGCCTTCCGGCGGCCGCGCCGCCGCGCTACCTCGGGGATCGCGGGGCGCCGTCGGCCGCCCGGGAGCGTCGGGGAGTCACGATGGCCAGCGAGATGATCAGGGACCGGGTCTTCGTCGTCACGGGCGCGGGCTCGGGCCTCGGGGAGGCGGCGGCGCGGGGCCTCGCGGCGGCGGGGGCCCGGGTGGTCGTGGCCGACATCGCCCGGGAGGCCGGCGCCCGGGTGGCGGCGGATCTCGGGGCGCGGGCCCGCTTCGTCGAGACGGACGTCACCCGCGAGGCGGACGGCGCGGCGGCGGTGCGGACGGCGCTGGACGCGTTCGGGCACCTCCACGGGCTCGTGAACTGCGCCGGCATCGCGCCGGGGGAGAAGGTGGTCGGCCGCGACGCGCCGCACCGGCTCGAGACCTTCGCGCGGGCGGTCTCGGTCAACCTCGTCGGCACGTTCAACATGATCCGGCTGGCCGCCGACGCCATCGCCCGGGAGGCGCCGGACGGGGCGGGCGCCCGGGGCGTGATCGTGAACACCGCCTCGATCGCGGCCTTCGACGGCCAGATCGGGCAGGCCGCCTACGCGGCCTCGAAGGGCGGGGTGGTGTCCATGACCCTGCCGATCGCCCGGGAACTCGCCCGGCACGGCATCCGGGTGGTCACCATCGCGCCGGGCATCTTCGAGACGCCGATGATGGCGGGCCTGCCCCAGGACGTGCAGGACACGCTCGGCCAGAGCGTGCCGTTCCCGCCGCGCCTCGGCCGCCCGTCGGAATACGCCGACCTCGTCCGCCACATCTGCGAGAACCCGATGCTGAACGGCGAGACCATCCGGCTCGACGGGGCGCTGCGGATGCCGCCGCGCTGACGGCTCAGCCGATCGACACGCTGGTCAGCACCTCGGCGGCGCGGCGGACCTCGGCGGCGATCATCTCCTCGCTCGAGCCGTCGATCGGCATGTCCGACAGGATCGCCGCCACGTCGCGCTTCACGTCCTCGCGGATCTCCGGGTTCTCCTCGGAGAGCCGCCCGATCAGGACGCCGAGCACGATCTCCAGGGCGGACAGCTTGGCGTGCAGGCGGGTGAACTCGTCCAGCGGCTCGGGCTCGTGCGCGGTCATGACCGGCTCCATCGGAGAAATGTCCGCCGTCGCCGAGCGGCGCGCCGGAACGTCCGCGTGTCATACAGGGGCGCCGGCCCTCCGTCTCGCCGGGGAGGCGGGAGCCGAATTTTTTCCCGATCGCGGGCAACCGAGTTTCCGGACCCGACGTTTCACGCATCCTTGAACGAACCCGCGAAGGGACACCCCGCCATGATCACCCGTCTCACCGCCGCAGCCGGCCTCCTGGCCCTCTCCACCGGCCTCGCCCTGGCCCAGACGCCCACCGCGACGCCGGCCGAGCCCGCCACGAAGGCGGACAGCAACATGAAGGAGTGGCAGGTCGCCAAGGTCGCCAAGGTCGGCCTCGCCCAGGCCCTCGCCACCGCCGAGTCGCAGGGCGACGAGAAGGGCGGCCGCGCCATCGACGCCGATTTCGAGAAGGCCGACAGCAAGGATCCGGCCCACTACGCGATCAAGGTCGTGTACCCGAGCGGCAAGCTCGTCGAGTACGGCATCAACGCCGACACCGGCGCCCTCTACAAGACCGAGAACCAGCCGATCGAGCGCTACTTCACCCGGCTGAAGGCCTCCGACTTCCAGAACGCGAAGACCTCCCTGAAGGACGCACTCGCCATCGCCGAGCAGAAGGCCGGCGGCGGCAAGGCCTACGAGGCCGAGGTCGAGAAGGACGGCTCCACGGTCCAGTACGAGATCAAGGTCGCCGGCGCCGACAAGGAGCAGGAGGTCAAGGTCGGACCGGACGGCAAGGTCCTGAACTGAGATCCCGGGCTGCGGCGGAAGCCCGTCGCAGCCCCGTCCTCGCGAGCGGCGCGAAGCCGTCCAGGCGGCGCCCCGCTGATCCAGGGCGCGCTGCCCTCGGTCGCTTCGCTCCGCTCGCGAGGACGGCCGGTTCGGTCCGGCCGCTGCATCCTGTCGCCCCGCCACCCAGGGAGCCGGAACGCCCTCGCGGCGCTTCCTTCCTTTGCGATGGGCCCGAGCGGCCGCGAACGGGGAGGGCGGCATGGACGCGCGCGCAGGGGAAACCGACGGCCGTCTCGGCCAGTCCCACGTCCGGGTCGAGGGCCCCGACAAGGTCACCGGCCGGGCCCGCTACAGCTCCGACCTCACGGGGCCGGAATCCGGCACGGCCCACGCGGCCCTGGTGACCAGCACGGTCGCCCGGGGCCGCATCACCGGGTTCGACCTCGCGGCGGCCGAGCGGGTGCCGGGCGTCCTGCGCATCTTCACCCACCGGGATTTCGCGGGCGCGGTGGCGCCGGTGAAGCACCTGATGGCCGGCGGCTACGCCAACAGCTCGCACCGGCCGCTGGATTCCGACGCCGTCGCCTATGCCGGCCAGATCGTGGCGCTGGTCGTCGCCGAGACTCTGGAGGCCGCCGAGGCGGCGGCCGGCGCGGTCACGGTCGCCTACGCGGCCGAGCCCGCCGCCGGCGGCTTCGACGCGCCCGGCGCCGAGACCGTGCGCCTCGCCGACCTGAAACCCCACCACAAGGACATCGCCCGGGGCGACGCCGAGGCCGGCTTGGCCGGCGCGGCCATCCGGGTCGAAGCGCGCTACGCGACGCCGGTCCAGCACCACAACCCGATCGAGCTGTTCACCACCCGGGCCGCCTGGGACGGCGACCGGCTCACCGTGCACGAGCCGACCCGCTACGTCGGCGCCGTCCAGCACGGGCTCGCGGCGCAGCTCGGGCTCGATCCCGCGCAGGTGCGGGTGGTGGCGGGCCTGATCGGCGGCCATTTCGGCTCGAAATTCGCCCTGTCGCAGCACACCGCGCTGGTCGCGCTCGCGGCCAAGCGCCTCGGCCGGCCGGTCTCCCTGGTGCCGAGCCGGCGACAGTGCTTCACCATCGCCAATTACCGGCCGGAATCGCGCCACACCATCCGCCTCGGCGCCGACCGGACGGGCCGCTTCACCGCCCTGGTGCACGAGGCCGAGACCGTGACGTCGCGCTTCGATCCCTTCGTGATGGAGGGTGCGGAGGTGACGGCGAGCCTCTACGCCTGCCCGAACATCCGCACCGCGGAGCGGGCCGTGCGGGTCGACCGCAACACGCCCGGGCCGATGCGGGCGCCCCCGGAGGTGCCGTTCCTGTTCGCCCTGGAGAGCGCCGTCGACGAGATGGCGGTCGCGCTCGGCATGGATCCGATCGCGCTGCGCCGGATCAACGACACGGCGGTCGATCCGGTCTCGGGAAAGCCGTTCTCGACCCGGCCGCTGATGGCCTGCTTCGCGGCGGGCGCGCGGGCCTTCGGCTGGTCGCGCCGGGTGCCGCGCCCGGGCTCGATGCGCGACGGACCCTGGCGGGTGGGGCTCGGCTGCGCCGCCTCGGTGCGGCCGGTGAAGATTGCCGCCGCGACCATGCGGGTTCGGCTCGGCCCGGACGGCTCCGCGGAGGTCGCCTGCGCGCACCACGAGATCGGCAACGGCATCACCACGCTGCTCGCCCTGGGCGCGGCGGACGGGCTCGGCGTGCCGGTGGAGCGGGTGACGGTCCGGCTCGGCGACACGGACCTGCCGGCGGCCGGTATCTCGGGCGGGTCGAGCACGACCACCAGCCTCATGAGCGCGCTGGCGCTCGGCTGCGGGCAGATCCGACAGGTTCTGGCGCAGGCCGCGACCGGGCAGGGGGGCCGCCTCGCCGGCCGGGATCCGGGCACCCTGCGCCTCGTGGGTGGCCGGCTCGTCGCCCCGGAGGGGACCGGGATCCCGCTCGCGGAGGCCGTCGGTTCAGAGGGCGTCGAGACCGTCGCGGCCTTCGTGCCGGAGGGCAGCGACCGGGAGACGGCGCTCAAGGGCCTGCGCGGCGGCCATATCGGGCTCAGCCTGGGCGGCGCGGGGAAGGTGGTGTCCTGGGGCTTCGGGGCGCAGTTCGCGGAGGTCCACGTCCACGCCGAAACCGGGGAGATCCGGGTCGCCCGGCTCACCGGCGCCTTCGCGGCGGGGCGGATCCTCAACCCGCTGACCGCGAAGAACCAGCTCACGGGCGGGATGATCTGGGGCCTCGGCTCGGCGCTGCTCGAGGAGACGGTGGTGGACGGCGCCGCCTACCGCAATCCGGATCTGGCCGAGTACCTCGTCCCCACCGCGGCGGACGCGCCGGAGGTCGAGGCGCTGCTGGTGCCCGATCCCGACGACCGGGTGGACGCGCTGGGGCTGAAGGGCCTGGGCGAGCTCGGCATCATCGGGGTGAACGCGGCCATCGCCAACGCCGTCCACCACGCCACCGGCCGCCGGATCCGCAGCCTGCCGATCCGGCTGGAAGACGTGGCGTGAGGGGGAGGCCGGGTGCGGACTTCCGGCGCGCCCTCGTCCTGAGGTGGAGGGTCGGACGTCGCCCGAGGGCCCGGACGTCCGCCCCCTACTCCATCGTCGGCGCGAGCTTCTTCACGCTCGCGACATCCTCGCCGAGCCACGCCGCGTTCTTGGCCGTGCCGTCGAAGGTGGCGCTCGTCTTGAACAGCTCGTACTTGCCCTCCAGCGCGTAGGGCTTCGAGCGCGACAGCAGCTCGGCCACCGCCGCCCTGTCCATCGGCTTGAAGGTCTTCACCGCCTCGAAGGCCTGGTCGAGGTCGCGCTGGTTCTGGATGCCGGTGATCACCACCGAGACCGGCAGGTTCAGCGAGAAGTGCAGGTACTCGAGCGGCTTGATCGGCGCGTCCGCCTTCAGGATCACGCCGTCGCCGAAGGTCTTCATGGCGAGCGGCGCGATGCCGTTCTGCACGAGATAGGGCAGGACGAGGTGGCTGAACGAGCGGAAATGCGCGTCCATCACGTTGACGGGCATCTGCACGGAATCGAAGTGGAAGCCGCGCTCGGCCGCCACCTCCAGCATCTGCAGGTGGATGCGCGGGTCCTTGTGGCCGGTGAAGCCGATGTAGCGCAGCTTGCCCTGCTTCTTCGCCTCCAGGAAGCCCTCCATGGCGCCCCCCTCGGCGAAGACCCGGTCGGGATCGTCGTAGCGCAGGATCTCGTGGTGCTGGACGAGGTCGATCCGGTCGGTGCGCAGGCGCAGGAGCGACTGGTCGATCTGCTTGAGCGCCTCCTCCTTGGTCCGCCCGTCCATCTTGGACATCAGGAAGACCTTGTCGCGGTAGCCGCCCTGGGCCAGGGCCGCGCCCATGCGGAGCTCGGAGCGCCCGTCGTTGTAGTCCCAGCAATTGTCCATGAAGGTGATGCCGCGGTCGATCCCGGCATGGATCAGCCGGGTCGCCTCGTCGTCCGTCACGGCGCTCTTGCCGAGATGGAACCCGCCCATGCCGATCGCCGAGATCTTCTCCGACGTCTTCCCGAACGACCGGTAGAGCATCTCGCCCCGGCGCTCGCCGGGATCGGTGACGAAGGGCAGGTCGGCCGGGTCCTGCGGGCGGTTGCCAGGGAGCGCGGGGGCGTTCACGGCCGCTCCTGCGCTGCCGGCGCCCGCAAGGCCCGCGCCGAGCACGGCGCCCTGTAGGAAGCTGCGGCGTTCCATCGGCTGTCTCCGTTCGCAAATGTCCGGGTGAGGGGAGGTAATGCGTCGGACCGGCTCATCGTTCGGTCTCCTCGGCGAGGCGTCCTGCCGCGTGGAGCAGGCGCAGGGCGGCGCAGGCGGCGCCGTAGCCGTTGTCGATGTTGACCACCGTGATGCCCGGCGCGCAGCTCGCCAGCACGGCGTCGAGGGCGGCGCGCCCGCCCGCCGCGACGCCGTAGCCCACGGAGGTCGGCACCGCGATCACCGCGCCCGCCACGAGGCCGCCGACGACGCTGGGCAACGCCGCGTCCATGCCGGCGGCGACGATCACCACCGGATGCGCCCGGATCTCCTCGATCCGCGAGGTCAGCCGCCACAGGCCGGCGACGCCGACATCGGCGAAGAGCGAGGCCGCCCGGCCGGCATAGGCCAGCACCCGCAGGGCCTCGCGGGCGACGGGCACGTCCGAGGTGCCGGCCGCTACCACGGCGACCCGGGCGGGACCGGTGATCCGCGGCGGCTCGCCGAACACCGCCGTGCGCGAGACCGGGCAGTAGTCGAGCCGGGCCGCCGCATCGAGCCGGTCGCGCTTCTCCGGGTCGAGGCGGGTGAGCAGGAGCGAGGCACCCCGCGCCCGGGCGGCCTCCAGGATCGCGTCGATCTGCTCCGGGCTCTTGCCGGCGCAGAAGATCGCCTCCTCCAGGCCGATCCGCTCGGACCGGGCGAAATCGAGGGTGAATTCTTCGGCGATGCTCACGCCCGGCCCTCCCCCTGCTGCACCAGGAAGGCGCTGCCGACCCGGTAGGGCGCGAACCGGACCGGGCCGGCGAGACGCGCCGGCGCGATGTCCCGGATGCCCGCCCCGAGCTTCTCACGATCCCGGGTGCCGAGGGCCGCCAAGCTCCCGGGATCGAGTTCCACCACCACGCCCTCGGCGCGCACCCGGCAGCGGACCGCGCGCTTGGCGCCGCTCTCCGCGTCGAGCGCCCCGCCGACCAGCCGCTCGACCGCGTGGATGAAGCGCAAGGTCTCCGGCTCGATCGCGATGCCGGTCTCGACCCGGCTCGACAGGCAGGGCGCCGCCGGCAATTCCGCCACCGCGCCGAGGCCGAGGTCGCGGGCGAGCGCCCGGACGGACGCCTTGTCGAACCCCGCCTCCACGTAGGGATGGCGCACCCCGTGCTCCCGGGCCGCGTCGAGGCCGGGGCGGTACTCGCCGAGGTCGTCGCGATTGGCCCCCGACAGGATCTGCCGGTCCGTGACCTGCCGGACCGCGCCGTAGAGATTGGTCTTGCAGAAGAAGCAGCGGTTGACCGGGTTCGCCCGGTAGGCCGGGTCGGCGAACTCGCCGGCCTCGATCACCCGCAGATCCCAGCCCTCGCGGGCGGCCTCGGCCCGGACGCGCGCGGTCGCCTCCCCGGGCACGGCCGGCGAGACCGCGTGGACCAAGAGCGTCGCCCCCGGCGCCAGCCGGTGGGCCAGGGTGGCGAGCGTCAGGCTGTCGACCCCGCCGCTCACCGCCACCGCCACGGGCCCGAGCCCGGCGAGGACCGATTCGAGATGCTGGCGCGTCACCGCTCCTCCTGCTCCTGTTCCAGCGCGCGCCGCTCGGCCTCGCGGCGCAGGGCGGCCCGCGCGGCGTGGCCCGCACGGCCGCGGGCGTCGTCGGCCTCGGCCTTGGCGGTGCGCCCGCCCGGCCGGGCCACGATCTTCACGCGGACGGAAAGACCGTCGTGCTCGACCGTGCGGGCAGCGCGCGCGAGCACCGCGCCCTCCACGGGGTGGTAACGCAGGCCGATGGTCGTGGTCTCCCGGAAGCAGGCCGCGATCGCCGCCTCCAGGCTCTCCGGGCGGACCAGGACCTGGATCCGGGCCATCATCCGGCCCTTCTTGCCGATCACCGGCATCTGCACGACGTCCACGATGCCGGGCTCCGCGCGCAGCCGGTCGAGGCCCGTGGCGAGGTCCTCGCCGGACTGGTCGTCGACCTCGAAGGCGATCACCGCCAGATCCCGCCGGCCCGGGCCGGGAGCGGCGTTCTCCTCCAGCACGAGGGCACGCAGGCAGTTGCTCAGACCCGGCAGGACCTTGGTGCCGAAGCCGATGCCGGTGCGCCCGAGGATGCCCCGGGGGCGGCCCCGCCCGGGATCGTCGCCGCAGAGATGGCGCAGGATCGCCGCCCCAGTGGGGGTGACGCGCTCGCCGGGGATCCCGTCGTCGAGGGTCGCGAAACCCGCCAGCAGCAGCGTCGTGGCGGGGGCCGGGACGGGGAGGGGACCGTGCTGGGTCCGCACCCGGCCCGAGCCCAGCGGCAGGGCCGAGACGCTCCAGCTGCGCGTCCCCAGGGCGGCGATCAGGTGGGCGGCGGCCACGATGTCGGCGATCGAGTCGGCGGCGCCGACCTCGTGGAACGCCACCGCCTCCACGGCGATGCCGTGGACCCGCGCCTCGGCGTCGGCCAGATGCCCGAAAATGCCGAGCGCGTGCGCCCGCACCGCCGGCGCGAGGTCCGCCGCCTCCAGCGCGGCGCGGATCTCCGACCAGGGCCGGTGGCCGTGGTCGTGCGCGCGGGCCCGATCGTGGCCGTGCTCGTGGCCGTGCTCTTGGCCGTGCTCTTGGCCGTGATCGTGGCCGTGATCGTGGGGATGCGGGTGAGGATGCGGGTGTTCGTGGGGCGCGGGGTGTTCGTGCCGGTGCGGCGCGGGCCCGGACACCGCACCGGACACCTCACCGGGCGCCGACACGGCGAAGCGCGCACCGCTGAGGATCCCGTCATTGTGGGCCCGGACCGCGCAGGCGATGCGCGCGTCGACCGCCCGGACGCTGGCGGACACGCCGGCCTGATGCTCGGGGAAGGCGTCCAGCAGGGCGGCGGCGAACATGTCGCCGGCGACGCCGCCGAGCGCGTCGAGGTGGATGTGCATCGTGTGTCGCGCGGGCGCCCGTGGCGGATGACAGGTCCGCCTCAGATCGGCCGCGGCCGCCCCGCGGCAAGGCGCGCGCGGCCTCCGATGCCGCGGCGTATCGCCCGCGCCGCTCAGGAGAGCTGCAGGTAGGCGGGATCGAACAGCCCGCGCTCCCGCAGCCCGTCGAGGTCGCGGATCGTCAGGCGCCGGCTGCGCAGGGCGATGAGGCCGCCGGTGCGCAGCTCCTTCAGGGTGCGGTTGATGTGCACGCTCGTCTGGCCGAGGGCGTCCGCGAGGTCGGGCTGGGTCACCGGCATCGGCAGCGTCGTCCCGTCCGCGAGGCCGACGCGCGTCAGACGGAGGTGGAGCTCGCAGAACAGGTGCGCCAGCCGCTCGATCGCCGAGCGACGGCCGACGCTGGCGATCCACTCGCGGTGGATCGCCGTGGCGGCGAGCAACTCCCGCCACAGGCATTCCTCGACCGCGGGCCGGCCACGGACCGCGTCGCCGATTTGCTCCGGGGCGATCCGCGCGACGGTGACGGGGGTCAGCGCGCCGATGGCGTGGTCCATCCGCGCCCGGCGGAACACGAACGGGTCGCACAGGTCGCCCGGCAGGAGCAGCGCGACGATCGCGCGCCGCCCGTCCGGGAACTGCTTGTACCGGCAGGCCCAGCCGTCGAGGATCAGGTGCGTGTGGTACGGGTCGCTCTGCTGCCCCTCGATATCCTGCCGGGCCGCGACGTGGCGGACATGCAGGCGCCCCAACCCGTCGAGCACCGCGCGGTCCTCCGGCGCGAGCCGGACATGCCGCTCCATCTTCCGTACGAACGGGTTCTCCACGTCCGCCTCCGGTCAGATCACCGCGGCGCCGGCGTGCCGGCGGCCGGACGGCGGAGCCCGGCCGGGCAGGCGCCGGGGCAGGCACCGGGGCGGGCGACCGCGGGGGATCGGGCGACGTGGCGCGCGTCCGAAGCGCCCCGCACGACGGCGCTGCCAAGGGTATCGGTGAAATAATGAGGCACGGATATTTCTATCGGCAGGGGGCCAAACCGTCGTCCGTACATTGAAGTCCGGATCTTCTTGGTCGGCTTGTGCCTGCGGCGGAAAAACGTGCGCCAACCTGTGTTAAGTCGGCGTTCTCCCCCGCGCCGCGCTCCCCCTGCGGCCCTGCGCCCAGAAGTCCCTGCCCGCGCGGATGGCCGGACGCCCCGCTACTCCGCGGCGGCGCCCACCGTGTCGGCCATGCGCGCCCGGCGCGTGCCGAGCGGCTGCGGCGCGCCGACGGTCGTGTCCTCGGCGGTCTGATGCTCCATCTCGGCGTTCACCTGGGCGCCGGTCAGGACAATCATGGTCGAGAGCCAGATCCAGGTCATGAAGCCGATCGCCGCGCCCAGCGAGCCGTAGGTCTTGTTGTAGCTGCCGAAATGGGCGACGTACCAGGAGAACAGCAGCGACGCGACGATCCACAGCAGGGCCGCGAGGGCGCCCCCGGGCGTGACCCAGCGCCAGCGCGGCGCGTCCCGGCTCGGCCCGTAGCGGTAGAGCAGGGCGAGGCCGAGCAGCACCGCCACGAGCAGGACCGGCCACCGCAGCAGCGCCAGCCACCACGCGTCCGCGCCGAGCCCGACGAATTCCAGCACCACCGGCACCACCACCACCGCGGCCAGCGCCAGGAGGAGGAACAGGAGCGCCCCCGCCGTGAAGGCGAGGGAGACGAGATTGAGCACGAGGAAGTTGCGCTTCTCGCGCTCGTTGTAGACGAGGTTGAGGGCGTCGAAGACGTGCTTCACGCCGCCATTGGCGCTCCAGACCGACAGGGCGATGCTGATGAGCAGGCTGAACCCGAGGGTGGTGTTGCCCTGCTCGTTCAGCCGCTTCACCTGATCGCCGACGATCTCCAGGGCGCCCTGGGGCAGGATGCCCTGGAGGCTGGCGAGCTGGTCGTTGATGGTCGAGGCATCGGCCACGAGGCCGTAGCAGGAGACCAGGGCCGCCACCGCCGGGAAGATCGCCAGGAGCGTGAAGAAGGTGACGCCGGCCGCGATCAGCGACAGGCGGTTCTCGCCGATGTCGTGATACGCGCGCAGCGCGATGTCCTTCCAGCCCTTGGCGGGGATCTCGGTCGGCGTCGAGGCCCGCCGCCCGCGATCGGCCTCGGCCCGGGCGACGGCGTGGGCCTCCCGTCCCGCGTGCGCGGGCGACGTCCGGCGCGCGTCGTCCCGGTCGGCGGACCGGCCGGGCGCACGGTCGGCCGAGGAACCGGCCGAGGAATCGACCGGGGAATCCGCCGCGGCACCGACCGCGCCCCGGGCCGGCCGGCGGGGGAGGGCGACGAGGCCGATCAGCGCGGTGGCGAGGGCGAGCGTCCAGACCGTCGAGGCGCCTCCCTCGGGAGCGGCGGCCCTGGCGGGGGCTGGATCGGGGGCAGGCATCGGCGACCTCGGCAGGGTTCGGGCAGACAGGGGCGGGGCCTTCGGGGCCGCGCGTCGCGGCGTCCGGATCGGCGCGTCCGGGACGGCGCGTCCGAATGGCCGCAGCTGCGAGGGGGAACGCCGCGGCGCGGGGAACGGTTCGCCGTGCAGTTGCAACTCGACGGCGAACGACGCGGAGAACCGGCATGGCGCGCCTGAACGGCGGGACGGTGGTCATCACCGGGGCCTCGAGCGGCATCGGCCGGGCGGCGGCCGAGGCCTTCGCGGCGCGGGGCACGCGGGTGGTCCTGGCGGCGCGGCGGGCCGACGTGCTCGACAGGATCGTCCGCGACCTGCGCGCGTCGGGCGCCGAGGCCGTCGCGGTGCCCACCGACGTCACCGAGCCCGAGGCGGTGGACGCCCTGGCCCGGGCGGCGCTCCGGGCCTTCGGCGGCATCGACGTCTGGATCAACAACGCCGGGGTAGGGGTGTTCGGCCCCCTGCTGGACGCCCCCCTGGACCTGCACCGGCAGACGATCGCGGTGAACCTGCTGGGCGCCGTGCACGGGGCCTACGCGGTGCTGCCCCACTTCCTCGACCGCGGCCGGGGGACGCTGATCAACACGGTCTCGATGGGCGGCTGGGCACCGACGCCCTTCGCCGCCGCCTACACGGCCAGCAAGTTCGGCCTGCGCGGCTTCTCGGCGAGCCTGCGCCAGGAACTCGCCCGGCACCGGCACATCCGCGTCTGCGCCGTGTTCCCCGCCATCGTCGACACGCCGGGCCTGGATCACGGCGCCAATGTCAGCGGCCGGCGGCTCAATCCCGGGCACCTGTACTACGCGCCCGAGGCCGTGGCCGAGACCTATCTCCGCCTCGTGCGCCACCCGCGCGACGAGGTCGCGGTCGGCTGGCCGGCCCGCCTCGCGCAGGTGGGCTACGCGCTCGCCCCGTACCCGACCGAGCACCTGATGGGCGCCGGGTTCCGGTGGGCCCTCGACCGGGCCGAGCCCGGGCCGCGCACGCACGGCGCCCTGCGCGCGCCGACGCCGGAGGGCACGCGCGCCGACGGCGGCTGGCGCGCCCGCAAGCACGTCCCCGATGCCGGCACGCTGAGCACCGCCCTCGGCACCGGGCTCGCCGCCGCGGGGGCCTGCGCGGCGCTCCTCGCCGGCCTCGCGGCGGCGCGGCGGTTCGGCGCCCGCGGCTGAGCCCCGTTCGGGCAAAGCGCTAACCCATGTTGCGGCATGGGCGGCCCGGGCACGCCACAACCGGTCCTCTGGGCTTGACCGGCCCGCCCGCCGACGACCGGACCGAATGCCCGACACCGAAGGCTCATCGCTCCTCGATCCCATCGCGGATGTCGCAGAGGAGGCCGGGGACGAGACTCGCTTCGGCCTGCCGGAGGCCGTGCGGGCCCATCTCGGCACCCTGCTCGGCCGCACCTACGACCGGATCGGCCAGGACGCGGACGGTGCCACGAACCCCTTCGCCGACCTGCTCGCGCGCCTGGAGATCGCCCTCGCGCAGGCCGAGGGCGAGCGGGACAAGACCTTCCGCGCGGGCCTGCTGGAGGTGGTGCCGGCGCTGCACCGGTTCGCGGTCTCGCTGACGCGCGACCCGGCCGCGGCGGACGATCTCGTGCAGGACACCCTGCTGCGCGGCTGGCGCGGCCGTGGCGGCTTCACCCCCGGGACCAACCTGGAGGCGTGGCTGTTCACGATCCTCCGCAACGTCTTCTACAGCCAGCACCGCAAGCAGGGCCGCGAGGTCGCCGACACCGACGGCAACTACGCCGAGCGGCTGACCAGCATTCCCGAGCAGGGGGGCCACCTCGACCTGCAGGACGTGCGCGCGGCCCTCGACCGCCTCGCGCCGGTGATGCGCGAGGCGCTGGTCCTCGTGGCGATCGAGAACCTGAGCTACGAGGAAGCCGCCGTCGTCATGAACTGCCGGATCGGCACCGTGAAGAGCCGGGTCTGGCGCGCCCGCGAGCAGCTCGCGCGCATGCTCGGCTACGGCGGCGACGAGATCGGCAGTGACGGGGTCATGCTGTCGGTGACCGGCACTTCGGCCTGATCGCGACGATTGTCACGATCGAATACGCCAATTCGACACTTCGACGGCCGTATTCGCCAGCAAATTGACTTAGGTGAAAGCGCCCGGGCCGTCGCCTGGGCGATATGGGGCGGGTTGGGTCGATCCGTCGACTCGGCCGGGCTCCCATCGGTGTGACATCCCCCCGATCCACCGATGGGAGCCTCTTCGCCGGCAGCCGCAGCGGATGCGCGGGCCGGACGCCCCCCGCCCGGATCTCAGGTCGAGCCGCTCCGGTCCGCGTCGAGCTGCTGCAGCAGCTCCGCCAGCCGGGGATCCAGCGCCTCGTCGATCACCGGATCGTACATCGCCCGCATCTGGTGGCCGAGCCGCACGCGCGTCTGCGCGTCGAGGATCGGGCCACCCGCGACGGGCACCACCCGCAGGGCGGACGGTGCCGCGCCGGCGGCGTAGCGCTCGGTCGGTCCGGGGGCGGCACGGCGGTGATCAGGCCGGTGTTCGGCCCGGTGTTCGGGATGAGGCATGCCTCCTACATCGGCCCGCACCCCCGCCGCGGCAACCACCGGCCCGCCCGATGTCACGTCCGGTGGCAAATCCGGTGGCAAATCCGGTGGCAAGTCCGACAGCGTGTCGTCGTCCGCCTCAGGCATCGTCCTCGGGGGCGAAGACCTCGCCCTTCTCGGCCAGGACGGTGTCGGCCGCGTCGCGGGCCAGCTCGTCCCGGTCGGCCGCGGGAGCGGGGCGGCCGAGCGCCCGCGCCAGGGCTCCGTCCCAGCCGGGCGCCGGCGCCTGGCCCTGCCCGGCGAGGATCGCGCCGGCCCGGCGGCAGACCCGGGCCCAGTCCGGCGCGCCGAGGGCGGCCCAGTCGGTCCCGAGGCCGAGTTCGGTCGCGGCCTGATCGGCGGCCCGGGTCGCCGCCTCGGTCGAGCCCGGCGGCGGGGCGGGGATGTCGGTCATGGCGATGCGGCCTCCTGCCGGGCTGTCGATGCTCCGGCGGACGATGTAACGCGCCGGTCCCCACCCATCAGCGCAGGCCGTGGGCCGCGAGTTCCTCCGGCGCGCCCGCGGCCGCGTCCTGGCGCAGCAGGATCGCGTCGAGGGTGACCGGGCGGTCGTCCCAGGCATCCACGCCGACATCGCAGGAGCGCGTGGTGTCGGCGAGCCAGCCGTGGCTGTGCCCGTAGAGGTGGCGCGTCTCCCGCCACAGGCCCGGCCAGGCCCGGTGCGCGTAGTGCGACAGGAACAGGCGGTGCGGCCGCCCGCGCGCGTCCGCGACGGAGAGGCGGGCGCTCTCCACCGGCGGCTCGGCCCAGGGCAGGTCCAGGACGCGGTTCGAATCGTGGTTGCCCCGGACGAGGCGCTTGGTGCCGTTCAGCCGCGCGAAGATCGCCGCGCAGTGCGCCCGGCTGGCATGGGCGGCGAAGTCGCCGAGGTGCCAGACGGCGTCCTCCGGGCCGACCACGGCGTTCCAGCCGGCGACCAGGGCCTCGTCGTGGGCCTCGACGCCGCCGAACCGCGCCCCCCGGTGGCGGAGGATGTGCGGGTCGCCGAAATGCGTGTCCGCGGTGAAGAAGATCGCCATGGTGTCGAGACCTGGGCCGCGGGCGCGTCCCGTCCAGACCGGCCGGCGCGAGGCGCGCGGCCGCATCGCCGCGTTTCCGGACCGCTCCGGGCGGCTCCAGGGCCGCTTCCGCGAAACCCCGCGGGCCGGTTAGGCTGCGGCGATGCTGGATCCCGCCATCTACGACCACCTCCTGGACGCGGCGCGCGCCCATCCGCCGCTGCGGGCCGCCCTGGTGCGGGCCGGTCCGATCCGGATCGAGCCGCCGGCGCATCCGTGCGTCGCCGACCGCCTGTTCGTCGAGGTGGTCAACCAGCAGCTCTCCGTCCGGGCGGCGGCGGCGATCTGGGCCCGGATCGAGGCCGCGGCCGCGGCGGCGGGCGCGCGCCCGCGGGACCTGTTCGAGGCCGGGGACGCGGCGCTGCTGCGGGCCTGCGGCATCTCGGGCAACAAGGTGCGGGCGCTCCAGGCGATCGTGGCGGCCGAGACGGCGGGCCTGCTCGGGCCCGGCCTCGCCGACCTGCCGCATCCCGAGCGGGCGGCGATCCTGTGCGGCATCCGCGGCGTCGGCCCCTGGACGGCCGACATGGTCGGCATCTTCCACTTCCACGACCCCGACATCTGGCCCGCGGGCGACGTGGCGGCGGTGGGGTGCCTCCGCCGCCTCACTGGGCGGGCCGATACCGCCGCGGTGGCGGCCGCCTTCGCGCCGTACCGCTCGATCCTGGCCCGCTACCTGTGGCGCATCAAGGACACGGCGCCCGCGCCGGTGGCCGCCCCCGTGGGCGCGCCGGCGGACGAACCGGTCGCACAGGATCCCGCGCCCCGGACCCGGCGCTCCCGCGGCGCGGCGAGATCCGGGTGACGGCCGGGGCTCGGCTATCCGTCGGCGCCGCCCGGGCCCGTAGCTCGATGGTCGGAGCCGGCCGCTCCTGACGGTCCGCCCGGACCATCGGTCCCCTGGGCTGGACGCAGCTTTTCTCGCTGGGGCACGTTTTCTCGCTGGGGCACGAGAAACGGCACGGGCGACGTCCCGATCAGACCCCGTTTCGCGCCGCCAGTCTCCCCTCAGAGCGCGGGCCGCGCCGTCCCTGCGGATCAGCTCGGCGCTTTCTCCACCCGGTCGCGGCGTCGGACCACGCCGCCCTCCGGCAGGAGGGTCTCGACGCCGAACGCCGCACCGAACGCCGCGCCGTGCGCATCCACGGAAGTGGCGAGGTCGCGACCGTCAGGGCCGGCGCACAGGCAGGTCCCCCGTCCCCGCGCGACGCGGCCACGTACGTGTCGGGAACCCCGTCCGGCAGCACGGTGACGGCATGGTCACCGGGGCGGCTGTCCTGCCCGTACTGGACCTTCCCGTACTGGACCTTCCCGTGCGGGTCGGTGGCGACCGCGAGGGCGCGGACCCCGCGCTTGCCCACGAACGGCTCACGCGGGGCGATGCCGGGGACCGCCACATGTCGCGGCTCGCCCGTCGACATCGCCTCCACAGTCACGCGCCCGAGCCTCCGGCCCGGCGCCCCGAACGTGGATGAGATCGCGTCGTGATCTTGCCGGGACCGGACCCCGTCCACGCCGGGACGGTGGAGCGGCTGGGATGTGGACGGACCGCGTGCGTTCAACCGCATCGACCTCAACCGGAGCGCGGCGCTGGCCGGGCTCGGTCTCGCCTACCGCCCGGAGGATCTCGTGCTGGCCGAGATCGCCGGACCTGCCCGCGCCGTCGCCAGGCCGCGCCGGCCTTCGCGGTCGAGGCTTCGCGCCACCGGGGCTGATCGACGTTCCGGAGCCCCGTCATCGATCCGACGCGCGAGGCGGCGTCCGCGGGCCGTACCCCTGTCGAAGACGGGCAACCACGAACGCGGCGAACCGAACAGCCGTCGCGGGCCGGTCTCCGCCGGTCCGCTTCCGCGCGGTACGCGCGTCGAGGCAGACGGCGACCGTTCCGTCTCAGACAGCCTTCTCCTTCGCGTCGTAGGCAGTCTGAGCCGCATCGATCTGCGCCATGTTGTCGAACGCCCACGCCCCGAGGGCCTGGATCGGCCCCGCCAGGGAGTGCCCGAGTTCCGTCAGTTCATAATCAACCCGCGGCGGGATGGAGGGCGTCACCGTTCGCGTCACGAGCCCATCCCGCTCCAGATTCCGCAGAGTGAGGGTCAGCATCCGCTGGGAAATCCCCTCGACACCGCGCTTCAACTCGCTGAACCGACGCGACCGGTCGCGCAGGAGCATGATGACGAGGACGGTCCACTTGTCGCCGATGCGGGAAAGGATCTTCGAGACCCGCATGCATCCCGCCGAATGCTCGGGGCGATGGACAGTCACATCCATGTAACCTCGGTACCCTTCCTGTGCCGTCTTGCAGGAGGAGACGGGGCTCGTATCATAACGCGGTCACTAAACGAAACCGAGGCCTGCTAAGGAACCCACGCGCGGCTCCGGGCGCTCCGGTCACATCCAGGGTCCCGGCATGTCGCAGAGTCTCGCCCGCGCCGCCCGACCTTCGCGCGGTCGCAACATCGCCGCGTGGGTCCTGTCGGTGGCTCTGTCCGCCGCCTATCTGGCGGCCGGCGGCGCCAAGCTGGCCGGCGTGCCGATGATGGTCCAGACCTTCGATCAGATCGGCCTCGGGCAGTGGTTCCGCATCGCGACGGGCCTCGTCGAGGTCGTCGGCGCCCTCGCGCTCCTGACACCCGGCTACGCCTTCCTCGGCGCCGTCTGGCTCGCCGCGACCATGGTGGGCGCGCTCCTCGCGCACCTCCTGGTGCTCCCGACCCCGGCGGCTCCCGCCTTCCTGCTGCTCAGCCTCGACGTCGTGCTCGCGTCGCTGCGCCGCGACCCGTCAGCCCGTCTCGTCCCACGCCCGCGGTAGGCCGCAGGGCCGGGCCGTCGCGCGCCAGCTGCCCACGACACCCGACCCCATCGCACAGGAAGTCCTACGATGACCGAGACACCGTTCGCGCCCGTCCTCTTCCTCAAGGCGGGCTGCCCCTTCTGCATGAAGGTGCGCCTGTTCCTCCTCGAGGCTGGACAACTCGACGGCGTCGTCCTGCGCGAGTTCGCGCCCGGCACCGAGGAGGAAACCGAGATCCGCGGCCTGCTCGGCCCGGTGGTCGAGAAGGTCACCTTCCCGGCGGCCGAACTCACGCCCGGCAGCTTCACGACGGAGTCCGACGCCATCGTCGCGCACTTCGCGGCACGTGCGGGTGTCGAGCCGGCCGCCTTGCCCACCTACCAGTCCTACCTGAACGGCGTGTTCAAGAACCTCGGGGCGCTCTACCGGGAGAACATGGACCTCAAGAAGCGCCTCCCGCCGGCCTGACGGAGAACGGCACATCCGATGGCCCCCGACACGCCCGAAGCCGCCGCGCCGCCTGTCGAGGCAAGGCTTGGCCGCGCCCTCGATGGCATTCCCTTCCTGGACGATGCCACGCGCCCGAAGGCGCCGCCCATCCCCGGCGTGACCCCGGCCCAGCGGGCGCGAGGGCGGCGCCTGGCCCTGTATCATCGCCACCACCTCGCGGAGCTCGCCGCCGTTCGCGGCGCGCTCGACCGCTTCCTGGCGGGCACCGGCACCGTCGAGGCGGTGACGGACGGCGTGGCGTCGATGACGCTGACCGAGAACTACCGTGCCTTCGGCACCCTCTGCGGGCGCCAGTGCCACCTCCTCCAGATGCACCACGACATCGAGGAGGGCGACATGTACCCCAGGCTGCGGCAATCCGACGGCCTGCGCCGGGTCCTCGACCGCCTCGGCGCGGAGCACCGCACCGTGCACGCCCTCCTCGAACGCATCCGCGCCATCGTGCGGTCCGTCGCATCGGCCCCCACGCGGGAACAGGTCCTCGACCTCAGGGAGGTCTACGGGGTCTTCGAACGCGTCGTGATCTCGCACTTCGGGTACGAGGAGCGGGAGCTCGAAGAGGCCATCGGGTACTACGACGCCCTGTGACCGCGCCCACGTGACCACGCCCACGCGCGATGGCCCACGCGCGATGGAACGTCGGGCCCGACCGCGTGCATCGGGAGTCCGTCCGGTCTGGACGGCCCGCGGAGGTCGCGGTCCCTCAGCGCGCTCAGCGCCGGCGTCGCCCGACAGCCCCGGCGCGCATCCCGGCTGCTCGATCCGTCGGGGGACGAACACCGCCCCCGGCGACGGACTGGAGAGCAGGCCCCCGGCACGCCGCGGCTGCGGGCCCCGGCACCAGTGAATGAACGTTCATTGACATGAGAATGAACGTTCACTAATGCTCCCGGCGTGGCGCGGGAGACGCGAATGATGCACGGTTTTTCAGAGGCGCGGCCCGTCCACGGACCGGCCCCCGAGGCATGGGCCTGCCTGCGCTCCGTCGCGTTTGCGGCGTCGCGCCCGGCCAACCTGCTCGCCGTCATCGTGGCGCTTCTGGGCTGGGCCGCACTGATCTCCTGGACCGGCAACGGCGCCGGGGGCTGGCAGGCCCGGACCTGCGCCGGTCTCGACGTGGTCTCGCGCGCCTGCGTCGAGATCCGCCCGATCCAGGACGCCGGCCGGGTCGTGCCCCATGCGGCGGAGCTGGCGTCGTGGGCGCGGTGACCGGCGCCGTCGTCGAGGTCCGCGACGTCCAGGCGGCGCGGCGCGAACAGATCCTCGACGCGGCCGAGGCCTGCTTCGTCCGGAACGGCTTCCACCGCACCACGATGTCGGACCTCGCCCGCGAGGCCGCGATGAGCCAGGGCAACTTCTACCGCTACTTCGCCTCGAAGGAGGACATCGTCCTGGCGATGGCGGAGCGCGACCGCGCCCGCGGCGCCGCCCTGGTCGCCGAGATGGAGCGGGACGGCGACCGCCGCGCGTCCCTGAACGGCATCCTCGAACGGTTCTTCACCGGCATCACCCGCGAGGCCGCGGTGCTGCGCCTCGACCTCTGGGCGGAAACCACGCGGAACCCCGCCATCGCCGCGCTGGTCGACCGCAGCGAGGCCGAGGCCCGCGCGTGGCTGTGCGGGATGTTCGCGGCGCTCGCCGCCTCGCCGGATTGCGACCCCGCGTCGATGTTCGAGGCGATCAACCCGCTGATGAAGGGCATCGTCGTCGGCCGCGCCATCCTGCCGGGCTACGACCCGGCCCCCGCCGTCGCCCACCTCCAGGCCCTGATCGAGGCGGGCCTGAACGGCGCGCTGCCGCGGGTCACCACCGCCGTTCCGGAGACCGGCCGATGACCCGCGCCGCCTTCCTCGTCGCCCCCGCGCTGCTGGCGCTCGGCCTGTCGGCCGCCTCCGCCCGCGACGAGGCCGCCGCCGCGCTCAAGCCGTTGCCCGCGCCCGCGGTCAGCGTCGTCGAGGCGACGCGGCGCGAGACCGTGGAGACCGTGACGGTGACCGGGACCCTGGTGCCCCGCGACGAGATCCTGGTGACGCCCGAGATCGACGGCTACCGGGTCACCGAGGTGCTGGTCGAGGAGGGCGCGCGCGTCACCAAGGGTCAGGTGCTCGCGCGCCTCGCCCGCGACCTCATCGACCGCCAGATCGCCCAGCAGGACGCGGTGGTGGCCAAGGCCGAGGCCGCCGTGCCCCAGTCCCAGAGCAGCATCGAGCAGGCCGAGGCCGCCGAGACCGAGGCCCGGCTCAGCCTGGATCGGGCCAAGACGCTCATATCCACGGGCAACACCACCGCCGTGGTGATGGAGACCCGGACTTCCGCCCTGCGCCAGGCCGAGGGCCGGCTCGCCTTCGCCCGCAACGGGCTGGCCATGGCTAGGGCCGACCTCGCCCAGGCCCGCGCCGTGCGCGACGAGCTGTCCCTGCGGCTGGCCCGCACGGAGATCCGCGCTCCCGTGGACGGCATCGTCAGCCGCCGCACCGCCCGGGTCGGCCTCGCCGCCTCGGCCGCGTCCGAGCCCCTGTTCCGCCTGATCGCCCGCGGCGAGATCGAGCTCGAGGGCGAGATCGTCGAGACCAAGCTGCCCCTGCTGCGCGAGGGCGCCCCGGCCTGGATCGATCTCGGCGAGAGCGGCCGCGTCGCGGGCCGCGTGCGGGCCGTCTACCCCGAGGTCGACAAGGCCACCCGCCTCGGCAAGGTGCGCGTGCGCCTCGATCCCGACCCGCGCCTGCGCATCGGGACCTTCGCCCGCGGCGGGGTCGAGCTCGGCCGCAGCCGCGGCGTGAGCGTCCCCCAGGCCTCCGTGCTCTACGGCGGCGGACGCCGCAGCGTGCTCGTTGTCGCCGGCGACCGGGTCGAGGACCGCACCGTGCGCACCGGCATCGCCGACGAGGACACCATCGAGATCCGCGCAGGCCTCAACGAGGGCGAGCGCGTCGTGGCCCGGGCCGGCTCGTTCCTGCGTGACGGCGACCGGGTCCGGCCGGTCCTCGAGGCCCCGCCCCCCGCACCCGCGGTCGCCGCGGTGCCCGCGCCGCGGGACACCGCCGAAGCCGGCGTGCCTTAAGCCGGCGTCCCCACACCCATCCCGACGTCACGAGAGCCAGGGCCGCCCGATGCGCCTGAACGTCTCCGCCTGGGCGATCCGCAATCCCATCGCGCCCCTCGTCCTGTTCCTGGTGCTGGTCGTGCTCGGCCTCGTCAGCTTCCGCGGGCTCGCGGTGACGAAGATGCCCAACGTCGACGTGCCCATCGTCTCGGTGGCGATCACCCAGTCGGGTGCGGCACCGTCCGAGTTGCAGACCCAGGTCACCAAGTGGGTCGAGGACTCGATCGCCGGCGTGCGGGGCGTCAAGCACATCACCTCGGCCATCACCGAGGGCTCCTCGGTGACCACGGTCGAGTTCCGGCTGGAGGTGAACACCGACCGCGCCGTCAACGACGTGAAGGACGCGGTCTCGAAGATCCGCATCAACCTGCCCCGCACCATCGACGAGCCGGTGATCAGCCGCGTCGAGATCGCCGGCCTGCCGATCCTCGTCTACGGCGTGAAGGCGCCCGCGATGACGCCCGCCGACCTCTCCTGGCTGGTCGAGGACAAGATCGCCCGCGCGCTCCAGGGCGTGAAGGGCGTGGGCGGCGTCGAGCGGGTCGGCGGCGTCGCGCGCGAGGTCCGGGTCGTGCTCCAGCCGGACCGGCTGCTGTCGCTCGGGATCACCGCCGCGGACGTGAACCGGCAGCTGCGCCTCACCTCCGCCGACATGGCGGGCGGGCGCGGCGAGGTCGGCGGGCGCGAGCAGTCGATCCGGACGCTCGCCGCGTCGCGCACCCTGCGCGATCTCAAGGCCACCGCCATCGTCCTGCCGGGCGGCCGCAAGGTCCGGCTCGACGACCTCGCACGCGTCGAGGACGGTATCGAGGAGCCGCGCACCTTCGCGCGCTTCAACGGCGAGCCGGTGGTCGCCTTCGCGGTCTCGCGCGGTGCGGGCGCCAGCGACGCCGAGGTCGCGGCCGGGGTGCAGAGGAAGATCGCCGAGTTCCAGGCGAGCTATCCCGATCTGCAGTTCGAGCTGATCGATTCGTCGGTCTCGTCGACCATCGGCTCCTACGATTCCGCCATGCACACCCTGATCGAGGGGGCGCTCCTCGCGGTCATCGTGGTGCTGCTGTTCCTGCGCGACTGGCGCGCCACGCTCATCGCGGCGGTGGCGCTGCCCCTCTCGGTCTTCCCGACCTTCTGGGCGATGGACGCGCTGGGCTTCACGCTGAACGGCATCAGCCTGCTCGCGATCACGCTGGTGACCGGCATCCTCGTGGACGACGCCATCGTCGAGATCGAGAACGTCGTCCGGCACATGCGGCTGGGCAAGTCGCCCTACCGAGCGGCCATCGAGGGCGCCGACGAGATCGGCCTCGCGGTCATCGCCATCACGGCGACCCTGATCGCCGTTTTCGCCCCGGTCTCGTTCATGCCGGGCATCGCCGGCCGCTACTTCATCCAGTTCGGCCTGACCATCGCGGTCTCGGTGTTCATGTCGCTGCTCGTGGCGCGCCTCATCACCCCGATGCTCGCCGCCTACTTCCTGCGCGACCGCGGCCACCACGACGAGCGCGAGGGACCGGTCATGCGGGCCTACACGCGCCTCGTCGGCTGGTCGGTACGCCACCGGGTCGTCACGCTGTTCGCCGGCCTCGCGCTGTTCGCCGCCTCCATCGCGTCGACGGGCCTGCTGCCCTCGGGCTTCATCCCGAAGCAGGACAATGCCCGCACGCTGTTCATGGTCGAGCTGGCGCCGGGCGCGAAGCTCGCCGACACGGTGGCGGTGTCCGACCGGGTGGTCTCGCGCATCCGGGCGCTGCCCGAGGTGACCTCGGTCTTCGTCGACGGCGGACGGCAGGTCGGCGGCAAGAAGGAGACCCGGCTCGCGACCCTGACCGTCAACCTCACGCCGAAGGCCGCGCGCGCCAAGCGCCAGTGGACGGTCGAGGCCGAGATCGCGGCCCTGCTCGCCGAGGAGCCCGACATCCGGTCCTGGACCCTGCGCGACAGCGGCCAGCGCGACCTCGCCCTGGTGGTGAGCGGTCCCGACGCCGACGTCGTCACGGAGGTCGCCGCGCGGCTGCAGCGCGACATGGCCGCCATCCCGCACCTCGTGGCGGTGATGTCGACGGCGCCGCTGAACCGGACGGAGGTCCGCATCCGGCCGAAGGAGGGCGTGGCGGCCGATCTCGGCGTCTCGACCGACGCCATCGCGGAGACCGTCCGGGTCGGGACCATCGGCGACATCGGCCTGAACCTCGCGAAGTTCAACGCCGCGGACCGCCAGGTGCCGATCCGGGTGCAACTGCCCGAGAGCGCCCGCGGCGCCGTCTCACGGCTGGAGAACCTGAAAGTGCCGGCCAAGAACGGGGCCGCCGTGCCGCTGGCGGTCGTGGCCGACATCGAGCTCGACCAGGGACCCGGCGCCATCGACCGCTACGACCGGGCGGTGCGCGTGGCCGTCGAGGCCAACATGGAGAACTCGGAGGCCCTCGGGACGCTCATCGCCGAGGCGCTGCGGACGCCGACGGCCAGGACTCTGCCGCCGGGGGTGACCATCAAGCAGACCGGCGACGCCGAGATCATGGGCGAGGTGTTCTCGGGCTTCCTGATGGCGATGGGCGCCGGCATCATGATGGTCTACGCGGTGCTCGTCCTGCTGTTCGGCTCGTTCCTGCAGCCGCTGACCATCCTGTTCTCGCTGCCTCTGTCCGTCGGCGGCGCCATCCTCGGCCTGCTCCTCTTCCAGATGCCGATCTCGATGCCGGTCGTCATCGGCATCCTGATGCTGATGGGACTGGTCACGAAGAACGCGATCATGCTGGTCGACTTTGCGGTCGAGGAGATGGGCCGCGGCGTCGACCGGGTCACCGCCATCGTCGAGGCCGGCCGCAAGCGGGCGCGGCCCATCGTGATGACGACCATCGCGATGGCGGCGGGCATGGTCCCGTCCGCAATGGCGCTCGGGGTCGGCGGCGAGTTCCGGGCGCCGATGGCGGTGGCGGTCATCGCCGGCCTCATCGTCTCGACTCTGCTCTCCCTCGTCTTCGTCCCGGCCGTGTTCCTGCTGATGGACAGCCTGGGCAGACTCCTCGGCCGACTGCTCGGCCGCTTCGTCGGCCCGCGGGACGAGGCGTCCGGCCACGCGGCGGCGACGCCGTGAGCCACCCCTTCCGCCCCACGTTACAACGGAATCCGATGACCGCTCCCGTCTAGCGGCCCCGTTCGCCTCGGTGACCGCCGCCGCGTCCGGCCGAGCCGTTCGGGACTTGGCTCACGGGAGACGGTCGCGCCCGAATCCGGACCGAGCGGTGCGGATCCGACGCGTCCCGCCTGTGTGGCTTCATCGTCTGGGGTAGAGACCCGTTCGACGGGAGCGGCAGGCCGAAGGTCGACCGATCCAACCCGAACCCGGCTTGGCAAGCCCGACCCAGCCCGGCCACCAGACGCGTGCGCCGCGCCCTTGTGCCGACGGTCGTCGAAGGGACAGCACCTCAGCAGCAGCGCGCGTCGTCTCGCCGCTTCGCCTCAAGCCATCGATCACGAGGCTTGCAGCTCGCCACGCGCGGCGCCAGGGCCACGCTCAGCACATCTCCTGACCGGACGGGGGCGTCAGCGCGATGGAGCTGCATCGGCGCGACTCCGTCGCTGACCTCGAAGGTGAGCCGGGCGCCCGGGTCGAGGCCGACGTGCTCCGACACCGTGCGGATGATCTCCGCGAACTTGCCGGCGGTCATGTGGGTGCGGTCGCCGTCGACCACGTCCCAGAGCTGGACGAAGATCTCCGACCAGGCTTCCGGGTTGGCCCCGCAGTCGAGGGCGGCGAACTGCCCGGCCTTCACCTCGGTGACATGATAGCCGCGCTCGATCGTCCGGCCGGCGTAGCTGAACACCAGGGGCGCGGCCGGCTGCGCGTCGCAAGCGGCGAGCAGGGCACCCAGCGGAATGTCCGTGGCGGCCGGCGCCATCCGGTCCGGGCGGTCAAGGGTCGGCATCGGCGCGCTCCACGGGTCGTTTCTCGGGAAAGGTCTCAGCGCTTCACAAAGCCGATATCGGCGGCCACCGCGCTCAGCCGCTCCGGCTCGCGCTCCTTCCGCTCGCTGTAGCGGTCCACCAGGTAGTCGGCCCGCTCGCGGGTCAGGAGCGTGAACTTCATCAACTCCTCGCACACGTCCACGACGCGCTCGTAGAGCGGCCCCGGCTTCATCCGGCCGGCGTCGTCGAACTCCTTGTAGGCCATCGGCACGGACGACTGGTTCGGGATGGTGATCATACGCATCCAGCGGCCGAGCAGGCGCAGGCTGTTCACGGCGTTGAAGCTCTGCGACCCGCCGGACACCTGCATGACGGCGAGGGTGCGCCCCTGGGTCGGTCGCACGCTGCCCTCGGAGAGGGGCAGCCAGTCGATCTGGCTCTTCATCACGCCGGTCAGGTTGCCGTGCCGCTCGGGCGACACCCACACCTGTCCCTCGGACCAGATCGACAGGGCGCGCAGCTCCTGCACCTTCGGGTGGTCGGCGGTCGTGTCGTCGGGCAGGGGCAGGCCGCGGGCGTCGTAGATCCGCACCTCGCCACCCATGGATTCGAGCAGCCGAGCGGCCTCGTAGGCAAGGAACCGACTGAACGAGCGCTCGCGCAGGGAGCCATAGAGGATCAGGAACCGGGGCGCATGGGTGAACGGCGCGGCCGAAACCGCGCTGGCGCGGGTCGGCACCACGAAGTGCGTCTGGCTCAAGTTCGGCAGGCCATCGGTGAAGGGCTGTGCAGGCTTGTCCAAGGATCGGCTTTCTTGTACTTTCAAACGGTAATTTGAAGATTGTAACGAAAATGGACGAGCCGCAAGCCCTCGCCGCGTTCGCGGCCCTCGCCCAGGAACATCGCCTGCGCCTGGTGCGGGCGCTCGTGACCGCCGGTCCGGGCGGCCTGGCCTCCGGCGCTCTGGCCGAGGCGGTCGGCGTCTCCGCCGCCACCGTCTCCCATCACCTCAAGGAGCTGAGCCACGCCGGGCTGGTCGCCTCGCGGCGCGAGGGCCGCTCGATCATCTACAGCGCCGCCTACCCGGCGCTGTCCGACCTGATCGCCTTCCTGATGAAAGACTGCTGCCAGGGCCGCCCGGAAGTCTGCGCTCCGGCGATGGCCGCGCTGGCAACCTGCTGCCCCCCCGGAGAAACCGCCCATGGCTGAGCCGTTCGATGTCGTGATCTACCACAACCCCGCGTGCGGCACGTCCCGCAACACCCTGGCGATGATCCGCAACGCCGGCATCGAGCCGCATGTGGTCGAGTACGTCAAAACCCCGCCCGCGCGGGCGCTGCTGGTGCAGCTCCTCGCCCGCGCCGGCCTGAGCGTCCGCGACGTGCTCCGGGAGAAGGGCACGCCGTTCGCCGAACTGAAGCTCGGTGATCCGACGCTGACCGAGGAGCAGCTGCTCGATGCCATCGAGGCGCACCCGATCCTCATCAACCGCCCGCTGGTGGTGACGCCCAAGGGCGTGCGCCTCTGCCGGCCCTCCGAAGCCGTGCTGGATCTCCTGCCGGTGCAGCGGGGCGAATTCGTCAAAGAGGACGGCGAGCGGGTGGTGGACGAGCACGGCCGCCGCGTCGCCACCGCCTGAGCCTCACGCCGAGCCATAAGAAGAAACCGCCCGGATGCTCGCGCTCGCCATCTTCCTTGCCACCCTCGTCTTCGTCATCTGGCAGCCCAGGGGTCTCGGGATCGGGTGGAGCGCCTTGGCCGGCGCGGGCGTCGCCCTCGCCACGGGGGTGATCCATCCGGGCGATGTTCCGGCGGTCTGGCACATCGTTTGGGACGCGACGTTCACCTTCGTGGCGCTGATCATCATCTCGCTGCTGCTCGATGAGGCCGGGTTCTTCCACTGGGCGGCCCTGCACGTCGCCCGTTGGGGCGGTGGCCGGGGCCGGCGGCTGTTTCCGCTGGTCGTGATCCTCGGCGCGGCCATCGCGGCGGTGTTCGCCAACGACGGCGCCGCGCTGCTGCTCACCCCGATCGTGCTGGCGATCCTGCTCCGGCTCGACTTCACGCCGGCGGCGGCCCTGGCGTTCATCGTCGCCTGCGGGTTCGTGGCGGACAGCACCTCCCTACCGCTGGTGATCTCCAACCTCGTCAACATCGTCTCCGCCAACTTCTTCGACGTGACCTTCGGCCGGTACGCGGCCGTGATGGTGCCGGTGAACCTGGTCTCCCTGACCGCGACGCTGGTGGTGCTCCGGGCCTACTTCCGGCGCGACGTGCCGGCGGCCTACCCGGTGGATGCGCTGGAGCGTCCGGCCGGCGCGATCCGCGACCCGCTGGTGTTCCGGGCGGCGTTCCCGCTGCTCGGCGCGCTCCTGCTCGCCTACTTCGTCACCGCGCCGTTCGGCGTGCCGGTCTCGGCCGTCACCTGCGCCGGCGCGGCCCTGCTCCTGCTGCTCGCCGGCCGGGGCCGGATCATCCCGATCCGCAAGGTGCTCACCGGCGCCCCCTGGCAGATCGTCCTGTTCAGCCTCGGCATGTACCTCGTGGTCTACGGCCTGCGGAACGCCGGCCTGACCGACGAGCTGGCGAAGGGCCTGGTCTGGCTCGCCGGGTACGGCCCGTGGGTCGCCACCATCGGCACCGGCTTTGCGGCGGCCGTTCTGTCGTCGGTGATGAACAACATGCCGAGTGTGCTGATCGGAGCGCTCTCGATCCAGCAGGCCCCGGACCTGTCTCCGCTGACCCGCGAGCTGATGGTCTACGCCAACGTGATCGGCTGCGACCTCGGCCCGAAATTCACGCCGATCGGCAGCCTCGCCACCTTGCTCTGGCTGCACGTCCTCGCCAGCAAGGGTCAGAGGATCACCTGGGGCCAGTACATGAAGGTCGGCCTGGTCATCACCCCGCCCGTGCTGCTGATCACGCTGCTGGCGCTGGCGGCCTGGCTACCGCTGCTCGGCACCTGGTAGGCGGCCCGTGTCCGAGGCTCGCCGCTGGCCGGTGATCTCCGCCCTCGGCGTGGTGCAGATCCTCACCTGGGGGTCGTCGTTCTACCTGCCGGCGGTGCTCGCCGGCCCGGTCGCGGACAGCACCGGCTGGCCGCTCGCCTGGGTGGTCGGTGGCCTGTCCCTCGGCCTGTTGGTCGCCGCGTTCGCCTCGCCGCATGTCGGCGCCGCGATCCACCGCCACGGCGGTCGCCCGGTGCTGGCGCTGGCAGCCCTGCTGCTTGCGGCCGGGCTGACCACGCTGGCGCTCGCGCCGGCGCTGCCGGTCTACTTGGCCGGCTGGCTGCTCCTGGGCCTCGGCATGGGCTGCGGGTTGTACGACCCAGCGTTCGCGACACTCGGCCGGCTCTACGGCGCGGCGGCGCGGCCGGCGATCACGAGCCTGACGCTGTGGGGCGGGTTCGCCAGCACCGTGTGCTGGCCGCTGTCGGCGTTCCTGGTCGCGCATGCCGGCTGGCGGGGGGCGTGCCTCGCCTACGCCGCCCTGCACCTCGCGGTGACGCTGCCGCTGGTGCTACGGCTGATCCCGAAGGCCCCGGCGCTGCCAGCGGCGGCACATCACCAAGCCGGCGCCGGCCCGCTGACGACTCCGGAGCGGCGGGCGTTCCTGCTGTTCGCCGGGGTCCTGGTGCTCGGCGGCGCGATCATGGCGCTGGTGTCGGTCCACCTGATTACCCTCTTGCAGGCGCGCGGCGTAGCGCTCGCTTCGGCGGTCACCTACGGGGCGCTGATCGGCCCGGCGCAGGTCGGTGCCCGCATCGTGGAGATGTCCTTCAAGGGGCGGCACCATCCGCTGTGGACGCTGACCGCCGCGTTCGCTCTGGTCGCCCTCGGCGTGGCCCTGCTCGCGTTCGGCCTGCCCGGCGTGGGGCTCTGGCTGGTGCTCTACGGCGGCGGCAACGGGATCTACTCGATCGCGCGGGGCACGGTGCCCTTGGCGCTGTTCGGCTCCGTGCGCTACCCGCTGGTGGTCGGCCGCTTGGCCCGGCCGGGCCTGATCGCGCAGGCTCTGGCTCCCCCAGCCGGCGCGGTGGTGCTCACCCATGCCGGCCCGGATGCGCTGTGGTGGTTGCTGCTCGCTCTCGCGCTCGCCAATCTCGGGCTGGTCGGCGCGCTCTGGCGGACACGGTAGTTGATCTCACCGCGCCATCCGCCTCCATCCCCGATCCGACCCCTCCACCGGCCGGCCTCGGTCGGAAGCGGAACCTTCCCTACGGGACGCCAGGGGTGCGTTCGGTCACCGCCCATCGCTGCCGTTCGAGTCCGCGGCCTGGGATCATCCCACCGTCTGGCCGCCGCCGGCTGCCCTGCCGCCAAGCCAGGACCGTCACGGCGACCGGCGACCCGCCGAGGACCATAGTGGCGATGCCGATGACCGCCGTCGCGACCGGTGTCGCGATGAGGAGGCCGTAGAGGCGCGACCCGGGGAGCAGGATGAGGCACAGGGCGGTGACGCCGACCTGCGTGACCGTCTCCAGGAGCGGCCGCAGGCAGGTGACAGGCAGGGGAGCACCGCGAACTGCCCGAGGAAGAACCGCCAGGGGCCGAGCATCCCGAGGGGACCGTCCGGCGGCGGGTGACCCGGAACACCGTTCCACTCTCGGCCGATCCGCGCTCGGACGGCATCGTGGCCGAGGACATGACCGCGGTCCGGATCGGGCCGGACATGCGCATGGCCGCCGCCCCCTCGTGTCTCGCCGGGCGAGCCAAGCCGCGGCGCCCGGAGGACCTCACCGCCCGCGCCTGCATCAACCCGCGCCTGCCGACACAAGGCGGATTCCACGCCCGGGAGTTCGGGAAGGACGGGCGCGAACCGAGGGTGCGGGTCGAGGGGCCGTTGGTGTTCAACACCGAGGCGCTGCGCTCCTCCAGGCCGCCCTGGACGGGTCCGAGATCGCCTACCTGCAGGACGGCGAGCGGGCGCACAGGGAGGCCGGGCCCCTCGTCCGGGTGCGGGAGGACTGGTGCGGCCCGTTCCCCGGCCGTCACCTCCACTTCCCGAGCCGGCGCGGGCCGGAGCCGGCGCTGGCCGTGCTGGTCGAGGCGCTGCGCGACCGCGACCGAGCTCGCTATCCGGCCGCCCGCGGCCCCGCGGCGGGGGCGACGCGCCGCCCGGAACGGGCCCGTTCCCGAAGCGCAACCAGGGCCTCGTCGGCGGCCCTCTGCCCGCTGTCGTGGGCCCCGTGGGCGGTCGTGAAGTCGAAGGGGTGGGTCGCCTCGCCGGCGAAGAACAGCCGGTCCTCGAAGGGCCGGGCCAGCCGTGCCCGCGCCTCGGATCGGCCCGGCACGGCGCAGCTATACGCGCCGCCGATGGACGCCATCCGGCTCCACGACGTCGCCGCCAGCGGCCGGATGGCCGACGCCACGTCGTTGCCGAACAGGGCGGCCAGTTCCGCCGCGACGTGGGCGAAGCCGGCGGAGGGGCCCTCCTCCTCCACGAGGCGGGCACCGTCGCCCCCGAGGAACGCCTCGATCACCGGCCAGCCGTTGGGTCGGATGGAATAGGCGGCAGACCTCGGGTCACGCAGGTTTCCGTAGGCGTGAGTGCCCGGTCCGAACGCGGTGTCGCGTCCGATCTCCAGAAAGATCTTCTCGTTGCGACCCAGCGGCAGGGCGGCGGCCGCCTCGCGCCAGGGGTCGACCTCGGCGGGAAGGCGGATCGCGTCGCCGGCCAGGATTGCGGTCGAGACCGTGAGGATGGCCGCCCCGGCGCGGACGGTGCCGGCGCGGGTGGCGACGGCGACGCCGTCCGCCGTCACGTCGATCCGCTCGGCGGGGGTGCCCAGCCGCAGCGTCGTCGAGGACGGCAGACTGGCGGCGACGAGCGTGCCGTAGCCGAGCGGCAGGTGCCAGTTCCGGCCGGTCGAGGCATCGTCGTAGGCGAGGTAATCGGTGGCCGAGATCTGCTCGGGCCCCACGCCGCTCATGAACCCGGCGATGGCCCGGACGTAGGCGTTCCAGGCGCCGCCGGGCGCGAGGGCATCGCTGGCCCGGTCGCTGCCCGCCGCGACCGTGCGGAGCCGCTCCTCCCACTCGCCGTACGCCTTCCGCGCCGCCGCCTGGTCGTCCTCGTCCTCGGCGATGCTCGGGTGTGCCTTCGCCCATGGCGGGTCGCCGCGATCGACCGGGAAGCCCGATGCCTCGGCGATGCCGACCCACGCGTTGCGGTCGCCCGAGTGGAGCCACTCGCAGCCGAGGTCGAGCGGGTAGCCCCCGAGATCCTGCGTGTACGCGCGGCCCCCGAGACGCGCGGATGCCTCGACCAGCAAGGCCGATGCGCCGCCGTCCGCGAGCCTCCGCGCGGCGCCGATGCCGGCGGCGCCGCCCCCTACGATGATGACGTCGAACCCGCTGGTCATGAGATCTGGAGACAGGGACAAAACCGTTCGGCCTGAGCGTGGCAGACGAGGGCGCAGGCGAGCATCGCCCGGTGCAGCGCGGCCCAGACCCTGGGCGCCTGCCATACGCCCGGTCGCCGCCCGCGCGTCTTGCCGCCGCGGCCAACCCCCGCGCGCGGCAGGTGCCTCCACGGCGGTCCCGCGCGCCGGACCAGGACGATACCGGCCGCCCCGGCTCGATCCGCCACGCGCGGCCGACCATCCATCAGCTTTCCAGGCTCCGGCGGCAGAAGCGGCTCCACGACGGCCCAAAGGTCGCCAGGCAGGAGAGCGTCCATGACCTCTCAACTCGACCAGACCGGTTTTGTCCCACGCCGCGAGGCTTCGACGTTGTAGCACCCGCCGAGGCTGGAGATCTCGGTCGGCTCCCCCCGCCGCCTCTCGGATGGCTTCGGAGGCCGGTAAAAGTTTTCGCCTTCTCGAAGCCGACGAGCGCCGGGAAGCGGCCGTCGCCGCGGCCGTCGATCCTCACGAACGGCTCCTCCCGATCCTCCTGTGGGCGGGCTCACCTGGAAGAGGGCAGCCCCCATAGGAGGATCGCCACCGCCGTGCTCGGTGGGCAGCCGTTCCGCGGACCGGCGATGCCGTGCTGTCCCATCGCCCGCCACGCGACGCTCGACCGGTCACGAGGTCGGGACTCGGTTACCGACCCGAGTGCTGCCGGAGCCGGGATGGTCCGCGCCTGTTCCAGCGCACGGGAATGGACCGGAATGAGGGGAAACCGGGGTGACGAGACGGGACGGTTCGGGTATCGCTTCTCTAGGCGTCTCCGCTCTGTCGGGCCTGTAGCTCAATGGTTAGAGCCGGCCGCTCATAACGGTCTGGTTGCAGGTTCGAGTCCTGCCGGGCCCACCAGCCTCCCGCGGTCGCGCGGGATCGCCGGGTGGCAGGCCCCGGAGCGGACGCGCGGCGCGCCGCCTGTGGCCGCGCGGCGACACAGGCCGACGACGTCCTGTGGACGGCGCGAAACGTTCCGGATCGGTCACGGTTGACCGGCCAGTCTGCGGCCCCGACCCACCCGTCGCGGCGCGCGTCCGCCCTCTCGCCTTCGCCCACCGCCATCGCGTAGGTCCAACCGTGCCCGCCGCCACGCTCGACCTCGCCGACAGCCCATGCTCCCACAGTACCGCTGGCTCTGGGCCCTGACTCTCCTCCTCGCCTCCGGCGGGGCGGGTCTCCTCTACAACCTGCTCTTCGTCGGCGGGGCCTCGATGCTCGCCGGCCTCGTCTACGCCCTGGCGGTGGGCGGGACGGTGCTGGCCTTCGTGCCGGGCCTGGCCCTGTCGGGGCTGCAGACGCGGCTGCGCCGCCTGCCGGCGCTGGTCTACATGCTCGCGGCCGAGCTGCTGTACGTGGTGCTGATCACGCTCGGCTGCGCCCTCGGCGGGCTGGTCGTCTGGGCCTTCGGCCTCACCGGCGACAGCCTGTCCACGGCGGTGCGGATCACGCCGCGCTTCCTCGCCTACTCGCTGGCCGTGTCGGCCCTGCTGGTCTTCGTCATGCGCATGCGCGACCTGATCGGCGGCGAGGTGTTCGTGAACTTCATGATCGGCCGCTACCACAAGCCGGTGCAGGAGGAGCGGATCTTCCTGTTCCTCGACGTCGTCGGCTCCACCGCCTTCGCCGAGACCCACGGCGACCTGCGCGCTCAGGACTATCTCAGCGCGGTGTTCGCGACCTTGGCCGAGCCGGTTCGGCGCAACGCCGGTTCCACGGACGACTTCGTCGGCGACCTCGCGATGATCACGTGGCCGATGAAGCGCGGCCTGAAGGACGCGCGCTGCGTGACCTGCGTGTTCGAGGTGCTCGACCGGATCGAGGCGGACGCCGCGGTTTGGCAAGCCCGGTTCGGCACGGTGCCGCGGCTGCGGGCGGCCCTGCACGGCGGCCCCGTGGTCACGGCCGAGGTCGGGGTCGACCGCCACAAGATCGCGTATTTCGGCGACGCCGTGAACGTGACGGCGCGCATCGAGGCCCTGTGCCGCCCCCTCGGCGTCGGCATCCTGATCTCGCAGGATCTCCTCGACCGGCTGGACCGGCTGCCCGACGGCGTCCGCGCCCGCGCGCTGGGAACGCACGCCCTGCGCGGCCGCGGCGCGCCCCTGGCGGTCGCCACCCTCGAGCGCGGGGCAGCGGTGCCGGACCGGCTGATCCCGGAGCGGAGGCCGGCGCCGCCGGTGCTGGACCGCGCCGAGGTCGTCGCGGAACCGCGCTAGGCTCCCCGTCTCGACCGCGTGTCGGTCGCGTCTCAGCCGCGGCAGACCCAGCGTTCCCACCAGCGCGCCCAGAGGCTCCGGCCCCGCGCTATCGCCGCGCGCCGCGGGGCCGCGGCCGGGCCGGCCCAGTCGGAGGTTGCCCCGAGCGCCGCCGGCAGGGTGGCGATGAGCGCCGCCGGCCCCTCGATGTCCCAGCCGATCACGCAGCAGCCGCAGCCGGTGCTGCGCACGCTGGTGAGCCGGCCGGCATGGGCCAGCATCCAGCGCTCGGCGGCGGCGACGTCGTCCCCGTCGCCCACGTCCACGCACAGGGAGGCGCGCGCGTGGCCCGGGGCCGGCGACCCCTCGGGCTCCGGGTCGACCCGCCCGTAGAGGGCCCGCAGGGCGTCGGAATCTGGTCCGGCGTCGCCGGCGCTCACAGAGCGCCCATCTCAGCCAGCTGCCGCTTGGCGAAGGTACAGGCCGCGAAGTCCGGGTTGATCGCGCAGGCCATGTCGAACGCCGCCCGGGCCCGGGACGCCTCGGCGGCGACGCCCTCGCCGAGGCGATAGGCCTGGCCGAGCATGGCGCAGCCCCAGGCGCCGCGCCGGTCGCAATCGAGGCGGAAGCTCCGGGCGAGGCAGGCCTCCGTGTCGGCGCGCGGCGCGTCGCGGACAGGACCCTCCGCGTAGCCGCCGTTCCGGATCCCGGCCGCCCGGTTGGTGCAGCCCGCCGGGAACCCGCCCGCGCAGGCGAGGGCGTAGAGCCGCTCCTTGTCGAGGATGTCGGCGACGTCGAGGGAGTGGTGCTCCAGGGCGAGGGCGAGGTCGAAGCAGGCTGGCGCGTTCGACCACCAGGTGCAGAGCGCGTAGCAGGAAGCGGGCTCGCGCGCGCAGCGGCGCTCGGTGGGCCGGCGGGGCGCGAACGCCCACCGCCAGAACGGGCGCTCCCGCGCGAAGGTGTCGGCCGGGCAGGTGCCGAAGCTGCGCAGCAGGGCCGGGTCCTGCCGCAGCGGCGCCGAGATCTCCGCGGCCTCGGCCTTGTTGAAGACGGGTGCGGCGGGCGCCTCGTCGGCCCGGGACGCCCCCGGTCCGAGCGAGAGGACCGGGGCCAGGGCGAAGAGCGCGGCGAGGCTGGTCCGGAGGTGCCCGGCCGGGAGGCGCCGGGCGAAGCTCATCGGCGCCGTCGCCAGCGGCGCAGCAGGCGTCGGAGGCCGAGCAGCAGGGCGACCGCGAGGACGAGCAGCCCGAGCGCCGGGTGCAGCAGGGCGGCGGCCTGGAACAGGACGAAGATCCCCAGGACGACCTTCCAGGGCTTCATCGGGGCGGCGTCGGGCTCCGCGCCCGTGTCCGGGGCGACCTCCGCGCGGGCGGTCGGTTCCGGCGCGCCGAGACGCGGGCGCCCGGAGACCGGGACGCCGCTGCGGCCCGGCACCGGCGCGGCCGCGCGGGCCGCAGCCCTGGCCGCGGCCTCCTCCGCCTCCCGCGCGGCGGCCGCCTCGGCCTCGGCCAGGATCGGGTCCGGCTCGGGCGCGGGGCGGGGGGCGGGCGCCCACCAGCGGGCGAGCGGCACCTCGCCCCGGGCGGACCGGGCGCGGAAATCCGGCAGCGGCCGGGCCCCCGGACGGGCCGAGGGGCGGTCCGCGTGGCGGTCCGCGAGGGCGCGGGCCCGCGCCAGCAGCGGCGCGCCGGTCTCCGGCGTGACCATCCGGACGAACTGCGCGAAGCCGACGGCGGCGCGGAGCACGCCCGCCTCGCCGGCCGCGCCCCAGCGGCGCCCGACCGGTCCGTCCCGCTCGAGCCCGTGCAGGAGGGCGCGGAAGCGGCGCAGGGTCTCGCGGGGCACGCCGACCCGCTCGTTGACGGTCAGCCCGGTCACCTCCTGGTGCCGGCCGCGGCGCATCACCCGGGTCTTGTCCGGATGGACGGTGAAGCCCTCTCCGGCGACGATGGCGTGGACGTACTTGAGCAGCGCGCCGACCTTCCCGGCAGCCTCGCCCGAGGCCGAGAAGGTCAGGTCGTCGGCGTAGCGCGTGTAGGTGAAGCCGAGGCTGCCGGCGAGCCCGGAGAGCCGGGCGTCGAGCCGGGTGCAGACGAGGTTGGTGAGCGCGGGGCTCGTCGGCGCGCCCTGCGGCAGCCGGCGGGGCCCCCGGGCGGCGTAGAGGCGGGCGCCGTCGATCTCGACCGCGTCCACGTCCGGCTCGGTGCAGAGCAGCGCCAGCACGGTCGCCACCGGCTCGGCGTAGCCCAGGCCCCGGAACTTCCCCTTGATCCGCCGGTAATCGAGGCTCGGGAAGAAGTCCTTGAGGTCGAGATTGACCACGACGTCCCGCCCGACATGGGCGGCGGCGTTGGTGACGATCGAGCGGCCCGGCACGAAGCCGTGGGCCGCCGCGTGCACGGGGGCGTGGGCGAGGAGCGCGTCGAGGATCCAGTACTGCGCCCGCTTCAGGCGCGGCATCGGCGCCGAGATGCGGCGCAGCCCGCCCGCCTTCTTGGGGATGGTGAAGCGCCGGTAATGGCTCACCGTGCTGAGCGCCCGGTCGTAGGCGAGGAAGCGCAGCTCGCCGAGGCCGATCCCCATGGCCTCGGCCAGCGCCTTCGGGCTCGCCAGGGGCGGGAGCCCGGGGGCGGGCCCGCGCGCGGGCGTGCCCGCGTCCGGAGCCGCGTGCGCGAGCCCGGCCGAGAGTCCGGCCGAGACGCCGTCCCCGAGATGGAGGATCTCGGCCTCCCGGCGCGCGTGCCACGCCTGCGCCCGGGCGTGGCGGTCGCGGGCGTTGCGCAGCCTCGTCTCGCGCCGCCGCTCCAGCGCCGCCGTCTTGCGGCGGCGATGCATCTCCTTGAGGGCGGCCTCGGGGTCGCGCCACGCCGCCTCCCGCCGGTGGAGGTCGGCGAGGGCGCGGGCGATCTCGCCGCGGCGGCGGATCAGGTCGTCCGGCGGGTTGGGCTGCGCTTCCCCGTCCGGCCAGAAGCCGAGCCGGATCATCTCCTCGAGGATGACCTCGTCCTTCGAGCTCTCGCGGATCCGGTCGTAGAGCTGCTGGCGGGTCAGGCTGCCGGGCTGCTGGCTCATCGGCGGCCTCCGGCGCGGGCAGGAGGCGTGACGGGGGACGTCGGCCGGGATGCCTTCGTCAAGTCTCGGGACTGGCCCGGTCCACTCGACGCCGGCACGACCACCGGTGCGCGTTTGGGTTCAGCGAACCCAAACCGCGAACGCGCACCGGTGGTCAGTGCCGGCCCAGTGAAGAGCGGGCCAGTGACGCTTTGCCGGGCAGGGTGCAGGGACGGCGAATCGCCGCCCGAAATGCAAGGTCCGCCCCGGCCGACGCCCCCTGTCGCGGTCAGGATAGGCCAGGCGCGCGGCCGCATCAATCGGGCCCGCCTCACGCCTGCCACCGCGCGGGCCTGCCCTCGACCTGGGCGTGGAAGAAGCGCCGCACGGCCAGCATGTGCTCGCAGGGGCCGCGGGTCAGCCGGTTGTGGGTGTAGAAGCCGCACTGGCAGGTGCCGCCGACCATGCGGTCGTCGGGATCGAGCTCCACCGCGGGCGTCAGGCTCCGGCCGTCGTCCAGCACGGTCCCGCTCAGGCGCCGCCTGTCGCCCGCCGGCTCGACGGGCCCGAGGGTGACCAGCCCGGCCGCCAGGAACCGGTCGGCCTTGGCCTCCTGCTCGGAGGCGAAGCGCAGGGCGCCCGGCGCCAGCGGCTCCCGGGTCAGCTCCCGCAGGCGGTAGACGCGCTTGTCGAGGTCGAACATGGCGCGGCCGGCCTGCACGTAGCCGCCGAGGGCCGCCTCCACGGTCGCCCGGTCGAGGCCGGTCTCGGCGGCGAGCGGCCCGGTCCCGGCGGCGTGGTGGCGCCGGAGCGCCGCGAAGACCCGGGCGGCGGTGCCGGCGTCGACCTCCGCCCGGGGCGCGAGCAGGTCGAACTGCCCGGCCCGGGACCAGTCGTTGGCGGTCCAGCCCGACAGGCCGAGGGTGAAGCGCAGGCCCCCGAAATCCACGACCGCGAAGCTCGGAAGCCCGGTGCCGAGGAGGTGCAGCCGCACCGACCGGGCGAGCGGCAGGGTCCGGGCCAGGATCGCGAGGCGCCGCCGCCCCCACAGGCGGATCTCCGCGGCCTCGCCCCCGCGGTAGATCGAGCGCCGGAAAGTCAGCCGCTCGTTCCAGGGCTCGATCAGCACGCTGACCGGCCGGTCGGGCTCGAGCAGGAACCGGAGGGAGCGCGGGCCGTGGCGCTCCCGGCGCGCGGCGAGGCGGGTCAGGATCGCGTGCATGTCGACCGGGTGCAGATCCACCACGTGGGCGGGCTGCGCCATGGCGCTCGACACCTGCAGGAAGCCCCGCATCCAGGAATCCGGCAGCTCGATCTTGTCCTCGCGGTAGGCGGCCTCGCCGGAGGTCTGGACCGCGAAGCCGGTCGGGTCGATCGCCAGCTCCGTGTCGCGGTAGCTGCGGATCTTCTGGAACTCGTCGTAGAGGGCGTGGCTGTAGTCGATGTTGGTCGTGCCGCAGGCCATGTCGCCGATCCGCGCGAACGTGTCGTGGTCGCAGGACAGGCGCCCGTAGCTCGATTCGTCGAGGCTGAACGCCTCGAAGAAGATCTCGTCCGGATGGACCGTGATGACCGGGTCGAGCACGATCCAGGCGTCGAGGTTCTCCCGGTAGAGGTGGTCGAAGTACCGCTTCCGCGCGTCGTAGAACGGCCGCATCACGGCGTCGGAGCGGGCCGCGATGTCCCGGCTCTCGGCGCGCAGCGCCTCGATCTCGGCGCGCAGGCTGTCCTTCTCGGCGAGGGCCTCGGCCAGGAGCTCCTGCTCGTGGGCCTGGAGCCACGCGAAGTAGGCGGTGCGGTCCTTCGGCGCGAAGCGCAGGTCCGACACGACGACGTGGTGCAGGGCCGAGATCGCCTCCCGGAACGGCAGGTGCCGCGCCACGGTCCCGGCGAAGTAGGTCGGCTCGCGCAAGGTGTCGGGGACGAAGCCGAGCCGGGTCGCGTCCGCGTCCGAGACGGCCCGGCTCTCGCCGAGGTAGCGATGGACGAAGTTCATCGAGCCCCTTCCGAGACGGAGACGGGTCCCCGCGGCTCCGGCGGGCACCGGACGAGGGGCACGGCGAGATCGGGATGCGCGTCGGCGACGTCGCGCAGGGTCAGGATCGCGGCGCTGCGGTCCCGGGCCGTGCCGCTCAGGGTGAGGTCGGCGAAGAGCGGCAGCAGCGCCTCGGCGCGGGCGCGGCTGCGCAGGGCCTCGGCCCGAAGGAAGGCGGCCATCCGGTCCTTGGCGACCCGGCCCCGCAGCACCTGCAGCATCACGATCCGGGCGAGGGGGATCAGCCGGGCGAAGGCCGCCTCGCTCGCCACGGCCTGCTCGGTCAGGAGTTCGGTGAGCAGGAGGTGCATCGACGGGGCGGGGTGCTCCAGGAGGCGCAGGACCTGCGCCTCCGCGTCCTCGGGCCGGAGCCGGCCGCGCAGGAGATGGCGGGCGAAGGCCAGGACCTCGGGCTTGACGCTGTCGGTGACGACGGCGAGCGCCTCCGGCGTCCAGGCGGCCTCCGGCCAGGACGCGAACAGGCCGCGGGCGAAGGCGAGGGTGTCGGGCCAGTCGCTCTCGACGAGGAGCACGGCCTCGGCCGCCGCGGCCTGGAACCGGGCCGGATCGGCCGCGAAGGCCGCCATCGCCCAGTCCCGCACCGCCCGGTAGGGGTGGCCGCCGAGCCGGGCGATCTGGCGGACGCTGAGGGCCTCGGCGCGCCGGTCGGGCAGGAGGGCGGCGCCGAGGCGGCGGGCGCCGTCGGCCCGCGCCTGCAGCAGGCGCCACAGGGTGCCGTCGTCGAGGGCGGCGCACTCCCCCGGCAGGGCCTCGCGCAGCAGCGCCACGACGTCGGCCGCGTAGGCGTCGTCGGGCGCCGCGCGGAACAGGCTGCCGATCAGCTCCCGGGCGAGACGTGGGGCGAGACCCGGATCCGCCGCCGCGAGGCGCGCCACCAGGGGCCGGGCGGCCTGCCGGACGGCGCTGCCGGGCCCGCTGGCGAAGGCGACGATCCGGTCCGCGCAGGGCCCGAGCCGCGCGTCGTCGAGGCGCGCCAGCAGGACCAGGGCGGCGACCCGGATGTCCTCGGATTCCGCGCCGATCAGCGCGTCCCAGCTCTCCGGCGGCAGGCCGGCGGCCCCGGCCTCGGACTGCGCCAGGAGCGCGAGGCCGGCGGATCTCACCGCGGCAGCCGGGTGGGCGATCAGGGCCGCGGCGTCCTCGGACGCGACCAGCAGGTCGCGGTCCGGCCACAGGAGGGGCAGGGCGGCGCGCAGGCCCCGGATCGCGGACGTCGCGGCCGCGCCGGGCTCCGGCGGCATGGCCCGCAGCCACGCCACCAGCCGGGCGACCAGCGGCGCCGCGAGCCCGGGGGACAGCGCCCGCGCCCGGGCGAGGCCGGGGAGGGCCGCCCGGACATCCGGCTCGGGGCTCGTGAGCAGCGCGGCGGCGAGGTCGGGATCCGACCAGACGGCCGGCGCCCCCGCCTCGAGGCGCCGCAGGGCCAGCGCCCGCGCCTCCGGCTCCGGGCTCGTGAGCAGCGCCGCCACCAGGGCGGCGAGGTCGGCGGGGTCGGCGATCCCGGCGGCGAGGCGCGCCTGGGCGGTCTGGAAGGCGAAGGTCCGCACGGCGTCGTGCGCCGCCGCCAGGAGGCGCCCGATCGCGGCGGCCGTCAGGGCCGCGCAGGCTGCCGGATCCGCGCGCAGCACCCGCAGGCCCAGCCGCGCCACCGCCTCGATCCGCCCCTCCGCGGCGAGGCGGAGCGCCAGGTCCGGGCGGGCGCTCCAGAGGTCCGGGAAGGCCTCGTCGCGCCGGTCGGGATCGACGGCGCCGGTCTCCAGGAAGGTCAGCGATCCCGCCCGCGGCCGGGCCTCCGGGGCGTGGCGGTACAGGAGCTGGCTCGCGGTCCAGTTGCGGGCGAGCGGCCCCCGCGCCCGCGCCTGCCGGCCCCAGGTCCCGTCCGGCTGCCGCCCCCAGGCGGTCCAGCGCGCCGGGGGGTCGAGATCCTCCGGCCCGAGGGCCAGCAGGAAGCCCGCCGCCAACGGGGCGAAGGCCGGGTCCCCGACGGCGCCGCGCTTGCGCAGGGCGCGCCAGATCCGCCGCTTCATGTAGGCGCGGGTGGCGGTGGACAGGCCGAGCCGCGCCTCCGGGCCCTGGCGCGCCGCGTCCACGGCGACGTAGCGCCGGAGGTCGGGGACGTAGGCGTGGCTCCGGCCGGCCCGGTACATCGCCTGCGCGGTCTCGAAGCGCTGGGCGGCGGCGCCGAACAGGGCGGCGTCGTCGGCCATCTCGGCGTGCTTGAACAGGCGCCGCAGGCCGATCAGGTAGGGCGGCCGCGCCGGCAGGCGGAGGAGGGCCGCGCAGAGCGTCGCGTGCAGGCCGGGCGCCGCCTGCGCCCGCCGGCCGAGCGCCACGAGGGCCGGCCCGACCCGGCCCGGATCGTGCCGGGCGAGGCCGTCCAGCGCCCCGCACAGGCCGTCGACGTCGCCCGCCTCGGCCGGCCGGGCGACCATGCCGGGCAGGTCCGGCTCGGCCTCCGGCCGGCAGGCCCCGGTGAGCGGGGCGGCCAGGGCGAAAAGGGCGAGGTCGCGGACCACGCTTCCGGGCGCGTCGGCGGCGATCGCCGCGAGCACCGGACCGGCCTCGGCGCCCGCCGCCCGGGCGAGCGCCCAGACCAGGGCGTAGCTCGCCCGCGCCGGGCCGAGCGCCCGCGCCAGGGCGATCAGGTCCGGAGCGGCCGCGGCCAGCCGCAACTCGCCGATCCGCCAGAGCAGGCGGTCGCGGTCGCGCTCGGTCCAGCTCCCGCGCAGGCAGGCGGAGAGCCGCGCCAGCAGCACGCCCGCGCGCCCGTCGGCCGTCGCCGCAGGTGCGGCGGACTCCGGGCCGTCGACCCGGCGGTAGCCGCCGTTGATCTTGGAGACCACCACGCTGTCGAACACCCGGGCCGCCGCCTCGGCGGTCACGGGCTGGGGCGTCTTGGAGCCCTCGCGCAGGGTCGCGCCGCGCCGGCCGTAGCGCGTGTTGACGAAGTAGCGCTCGGGCGTCCCGAGGGCCTCGTTCTCGATCAGATCGACGTCGTAGACCTTGTCGGAGGTGGCGTCCCGCAGATGGAGGCGCGCCGCGCGGACGACCCTCATGCCACCGTGCCGGCCCGCGCGGTCGGGCAGGGCTGCGTCGCGCGCGCGCGACGGTCGACGGGTCCACGCATCCGGGCTCCTCGCGAAACGACCGGGACGGGCCGGCCGGCGAATCGCGGCGCCCGATGGCGCGGCAACCTGCCCCAGCGGGGCCGCAGGGGCAACCGCATCCACACGGTTCCGTGATCAGCCCTCCGCCGGCCCGGGATCGTCGCGCATGGCGGCGACCCAGAGGGCGGCCCGGGCGAAGGGGCCGGGCTCCGCGGCCGGGGCGGCGAGGAAGGCCGAGAGCCGCGCGGCGGTGGCCGGATGGCCCGCCGCGGCGAGGCGTGCGACCAAGTCGGCGCCGCCGGCGCGGGCGCTGGCCGCGAAGGCCCGCCGCCCGGCATGGAGGGCGTTCGCCAGGAGCGCGGCCGCCTCGTCGAGGAGCGTGGCCGGCCCCAGGTCCGGCGCCGGCGGGATCGGGTGGCCGGCGCCGTCCGGGGCGGCGAGGTCGGGCACGACGAGCCGGTCGGCCGACACCGACCAGGGATCGCAGACCAGGGCGCCGTCCTCGATCCGCACCGGGCCGGCGACCTGCCGCACCGGTCCCCAGCGCCCCGAGCAGGCGCCCGCGAGGGCGTCCAGCGCGTGCGGCGCGGCGGGGTCGTAGGCGCGGGCGAGATGGAGCGTGCCGCCCGCCTCCGGCAGTTCGACGGCGGCCTGCCACGTCTGGGCGCCCGGCGCCCAGGCCTGTCCGAGGACCGCCTCGACGGCGAAGACGTGGAAGGCCTCCAGCCGGTCGCGCGGGCGCAGGAAGGCGGGCGGCCGGTCGGCGAGGCGGCGCAGGACCGACGAAACGTCCCGCGCCGCCAGGGGGGCCGGGAGCCGCACGCGGGCGTCCCGCGGCAGCAGCGCCGTCCGGCCCCGCGCGCCCTGGCCGAGGGCGAGGAGCCCGTCGGCCCGGCGCCGGGCGACGCTGGTCAGGATCTGGCCCTGGCCGGTGCCCGCGACGGACAGGCCGGGGCTCAGGAGGCGCCCGGGCAGGCCGGCCACGACGTCCGCCTCGGCCTCGCCCGGCGCGAACGCGCGCTCCAGCGCCAGGAGCGCGCCGGTGTCGGTGTCGGCCAGGGCCACCCGGGCGGCGGCGCCGCGCCCGCGGGCGAGGAGCCTCGCGCCCAGCGAGACGAGGCGGGTCTTGCCCATGGCGGTCTCGTAGGGCTGGCCGAGGCCGAGGGCGACCGCCCCGCCCCGGACGCGGCCGAGGAGTTCCGCGGCGAGCGCCAGGACGACGGCCGCGTCGTAGGCGGCGTGGCGCCCGGCATAGGCCGGGAGCTGATCGGTGAGTTCCGCCTCCGCCAGCAGAACCTGCGTGGCGCCCCGCCTCTCGGCCGCCCGCCGCAGCCGGACGAGGGCGGCGTCGTGGGCCTCCGGCCCGGAGACCACCCCGGCCTCCAGCAGGCCGGCGACCACCCGGTCGACGGCCTCCGCGAGTCCGTCCTCCGCGGGCGTCGCGGCCGTGGCGGTCCTGGCCGGCACCGCGCCGCCCAGGCGGATCTCGGGGGCGCCCGCGGCCTCCCGGAAGGCGCGGATCGCCAGGGCGACGTGGGCGCAGCCGCCCCCGGCCGCGCAGTCGCAGCGGGCGTAGCCGACGGCGTCGGGCACGAGGAAGCGCACGGTCGCGGTCGGGAGCCGCGCGGCGGGCACGGCGCCCCGCTCCAGCCCGACCGTGATCCCACCCGCCAGGAGGCGCCGCAGCTCCGCCGCCGCCGCGCCGCCGAGCCCCGCCTCGACGGTGGCGCCGTCGAGGGTGCCGGGATCCCAGGCGACCGCCGCCGCAGCCAGGACGGCAGTCCGCTCGGCAGTCTCCTCTGTGGGTCCCTCGGCGGCCCCCTCGACCGGCCCGTCCGCGACGGCCGCCGCCCGGTAGGCGACGACGAGGGCGACCCGGTGGCGGCACATCCCGCTCGCCGGGCAGGTGCAGGTGGCCGCGTCGGGGGGCCGGCCGGGGCCGAGCCGCGTGACCGTGCCGTCGGCGAAGCGCGCCTCGACGGTGCCGTCCCCGGCCTCCGCGAGGGCCGGCCCCGCGCCGGCGGCGACCTCGCGCAGCGCGCGCTTCACCAGCCCGGCATTGGCGAGCTGGATCAGGCCGTCATCCGTGAGGGCGCGGAGGTCGGGGCGGGCCATCGGCGCCGCTCAGGCCCGGATCGCGGCGGCGAGCCAGCCGGCGAGCTCGCCGGGCGTCATCGCGCCGATCTCGGCGCCGGCCGCCACGAGCCGCTGCGCCATCGCCCGGTCGTAGGCCGGCCGCGCCTCCGAATCGAGGGCCGCGAGCCCGAGCACGCGGGTCCGCTGGCCGGAGAGCGCCCGCACCTGCTCGACCAGCGCGGCCTCGCTCGCGCCCTCGTAGAAGTCGGAGACCAGCACCACGATCGCCCGCTCCGGCGCCGCGATCAGGCCGGCCGCGTAGCGCAGGGCGCCGCCGATGTCGGTGCCGCCGCCGAGCTGCACCTTCATGAGCAGCTCGCAGGCGTCGTCGCAGTCGCGGGTCAGGTCCACCACCGCGGTGTCGAAGGCGACGAGGTGTGTGCGGATGCCGGGAAGCTTCCACAGGCAGGCGGCCATCACCGAGGCGTGGATCACCGAATCGAGCATCGACCCGCTCTGGTCGACGAGCAGGATCACCTGCCACGGCCGCATCTGCCGCCGGTTCCGGGCGAAGAAGTGCAGCCGCTCGACGGTGATCCGCCGGCTCTCGGGATCGTAGTGGCGCAGGTTGTCGCGGATCGTCCGGTTCAGGTCGAGGTCGCGGGCGCCGGGCAGGCGCGTGTGCCGCCGCCGGTCGAGCACTCCCGAGAAGGCCACCGCGAGGTCCCGGGCCAGCCGCTCCATCAGCTGCCGCACCACCTCCTGGACGAGCTTGCGGGCCATCACCAGCACGTCGGGCGCCATCAGGTGCTTGGTGCGCAGGACCGCCTTCAGCAGCGTCTCGTTCGGCTCGACTCGGGCCAGCACCTCGGGATTCGTGACCACGTCGTCGATGGCGTAGAGCTCGATCGCGTCGCGCTCCAGCCGCTCGATCGTCTCGCGGGGGAAGAGCGTGTGGACCGCGTTGATCCAGCCCGGCACCGTCAGCCTCGAGCCCTCGCGGCCGCCCTGGCGCCGCTCTCCCCGCGCCGCGCCCTCGGCGTCGCGGCCGTAGAGCCAGTCGAGCGCCTGATCCATGGCGGCCGCCTCCCCCGAGAGGGCGCAGCCGGCCCCCGCACAGGCCGAGTCCGCCGCCTCGCCGAGGATGAGCCGCCAGCGCGTGACCGGGTCGAGGCTCACCGCAGCCGCGTCCCGGCGAGGAGGCTCGGCCCGCGCAGGAGCTCGCTCGCCGTCACGGGCGCGAGCTCCCCGAAGGTCCGCTGGCCCGGATCCGTCCGGCTGCTCCAGGGCGAGCCGAGGGTCAGTTCGCCGAGGGTCTGCTCCCGGTCTTCGAACTCCACCGCGCCGGTGAACAGGCCCTCCGAGAAGGTCAGCGACGCCTGGCCGACGGCGCCCCCGGGGAAGGTGACGGCGCGCTCGATCCACCACACCACCCCGGCATCCTGGGGCGCCCCGAGGGGCCAGCCCCTTGCGGCCATCCCGCGCAGGCGGTTGGCCTCCACCACGGTCCCGGCGAAGCGGTCGGTCGTGGCGGCGGCCGCCTCGGCCTCCGTGAAGGCGTAGGTCTCGCGGGCGAGCTGCGGGAAGGGCTGGACGATCTCGTAATCGCCGAACAGCGCCCCCCAGGCGGCCAGCGCCCCGGCTTCGAGCTGCAGGGGATGGGCGAGGCCGATCAGGCCGGGGGCCGCTCCGGTCAGGTCGAGGTCGAGCGGCGCGTCGTCGGCATCCGTGAAGGTCAGGTCCTCGGCCACCCGGAAGGTCAGGCCCGGGCCGGTCCGCGGGTCGGCATCCGCGAAGGTGGCCCAGACGAGGCGCTGGGCGAGGTGGCGCACGAGCGGGTGGGCGGCGAAGCAGGGGCCGAACACCGTCGGCTGGACCCGGCGGGCGCCGGCGAGCATCGCCTCCAGGCGGGCCACCTGCAGGCTCGCCACGGCCCGCGCGTCCTTCTTCAGGGCGCTCCAGCGGGCCACCGCCGCCGCGGCCTTGGCGGGCTCGTCGGCCTTGGCGGGCTTGGGCAGGTCCTTGAGCCTCTGGCCGGCGGCGTCGCGCACCCAGGGCTTCAGGGTCTCGTCGAACCCGACCCGGAACCCGCGGGGGCCGAAATCGAGGTCGAGGCCGCCGCGGGCGTCGAGGTCGAGGTCGGGGGCGAGCCGGTCGGCCAGCTCCTCGGGAGTGAGGCCGCGGGCCTCCGCGAGCTGGGCGATCTTCTGCCGGGCCTTCTCCTGGAGCCCCTTGAACTTCAGCTTCTCGGCGATGCCGTTGAGGTTCATCAGCGCCACGTCGGTGCCGATGTCGACCAGCACGTCGAGGCCGGTGACCGCGCGGGCATGGGCGGCCTCGCCGGGCCAGCGGCGGATCAGCCGGGTCAGGTCGCGGGCCGTGGCGTCGGTACCGAACCAGCCCAGCGCGCGCAGGGCCCAGCCGTCCTTGGACGGCGTCCCGGCGGCGATCCAGGCGGAGAACAGGTCCCACGCGAAGGCCGCGAGACTCTCCTCGGTGCAGGCCTCGCGCACCATCGGCACGCCGGCGTAGACGGCGTCCGGGTTGGTGAAGGACAGCATCTCGCAGAGGGTCAGGATCGCGGCGTCCGGCAGGGCGGTCCCGTCCCGCAGACGCGGCCGGGTCAGCATGGACGGCACGATCCAGGCGGGCGGCCTGCCGACCTTGGCGGGGACGCGGGCGAGGGGATCGCGGTCGAGCACCTGCGCGACCGCCTCGGTCACCTCCGGCGCCTGGTCGGCGTAGCGCGCCGCCACGGCCGCGACGGCGGCGCGGCCGTCCGGCCGATCCTGCGACAGGACCCGCAGGGCGTGCTCGGCGGCGTCGCGCAGCGCCCCGGACCGGCCGACGGCGTCGGGCAGCAGGCGGGTGAGGGCGGTCTCGCGGTGGCGGCGGAGCCACGCCAGGGCCGGCTCGCGGGCCTTCTTGAGCTTGGTGAGGGCGCGGGCGGCGGGCGCGGCGAGGCGGGCATCGTCCACCGCCGCGACCGCCGGCAGCAGCCCGACCGGATCGGCCTCGACCAGCCCGACGAGGCCCGGCACCGCCCCCGCGCCGAACCGCGCCAGCATCGCCCCCACGATCTCCGGCCATTGCGAGACGTGGAAGCATCCGGTCACGACGCGGGGCTGCGCCCACAGGGCGAGCGCCAGGGGCTCGGGCTGACGCTCCAGGCTGCCGACGAGCTGGTGATAGGGCGAGTTCGACCAGTAATGGCAGGCCCCGTCGATCTGGGCGACGCGGGCGGCGACCCAGGCGATCAGGGCCGGCGGGTCGTCGCGCGGCGGCTCGGAGAGCGGGGGCGGGATCCGGCTCCAGCCCTGCGTCGGGTGGGCGAGTTCCGCGGCCGCCACGAAGGCCCGCAGAGCCTCTGGGCCGTCGAGGGTGACGGCGTTCCGCGCGCGCCAGTAGCTCGGCGCGACCTCCGGCACCGCGTGCGCGAACGGCGTCGACAGCGGCGCGAGGGCGAGGACGAGGTCGTCCCGGGTCCGGGCCTTGGCCTGCCAGGGCGGCGCGCGCAGCACCCGCGGCCAGGCGGCGGGCTCCGCGAGGGGCACCGCGCGGGCCTCGGCCAGGGCATCGAGGATGCCGGCTCCGCGCCCGCCCGACGCCGCCAGCCAGCCGCGGACCCGGTCGATCCCGTGGGCCTCGAGCGCCCGGTTCACCCGGGCGCGCAGGGCGGGCTCGGACCGGCCGCCCGCGAGGGCCGCGAGGCAGCGGGGCAGGATCGCGGCGGGGTCGGCCGCCAGCGCCGCGTCGAGGGCCGCCGCGACGGGCTTCTCGTGGAGATGGGGCAAGAGGGCCGGGAGCGCCCCGGCCTCGCCCGTCGACAGGATCGCCAGGGCGACCGTGCGGCGCTCCTCGTCGAGGGCGTAGTGCAGCAGCCAGTCGAGGGCCGGCAGGGCCGGCTGCCCGGCGGCGCGGGCCACCGCCAGGAGGGTCGCGGCCGCCTCGGCCGCGTCGAGGGCGCAGTAGACGAAGTAGAGGTGGTAGCTGCGCTTGGCGCGCCAGGCCGCGACCGCTTCCGGCGGGGCGTCGGCCAGGAGCGGCAGGTAGACCGTGTCGGCCGTCACGTCGATCCCCGCCGACGCGGCGGCCTCGATCACCGCGACGGGCTGGAGCGGGTGCGGGGCGGCCCGGTCGTCGGCCAGGATGAACGCGAAGGCGCAGGCCGCCGGCCAGTCGTGGTCCTCGGCGATCCGCGCGTTCAGGAACGCCACCGCGGCGTCGTAATCGGACTCCGGCGCGTGCACGAGGGCCGCCCGCAGGGCGAGGTGGAGCGGCTCCGCCCAGGCCAGGCGCTGGTAGGCGCGCGGCGTCTTCGCGGTCGGGCGCCGCCGGTCGGCCAGCCGGGCGACGGCCTCCGTCCCGCCCTCGGACACGGCGTAGCGCAGGACCGCCTCCAGCGCCCGCCGCAGGACGGCGTCGCCGGTGGCGGCCCGGGACGGATTCCCCTGGCGGCGCGCCTCCGCGGCGTCGACGACCGCGTCGAGCCAAGCGGCGAGGCCGTCACGGTCGGGCGGCGCTCCGGCGAGGCGCGCGGCCTCGGCGTCGCCGAGCGCGGCCGCCAGCGGCGCCGCGACCGGCCGCCACGCCGCCGCCGCGTCCGGGCGCGGACCGGGGCGCAGGCGGGTCGGCAGCGGCACCGCCTCGAAGACCGCGGCCGGGGCGGGGGGCTGGACGGGCTCCGCCGGGGCGGCCGGGGCCGGCGGGGACTCGGCCGGCGGCGCGACGGCCGGCTCGACGGCTCCCTCCGCGGCTGTCTCGACAACCGTCCCGGCAACCGTCTCGGCGGCCGGTCCGGACGCCCGCGCCGCGCCGGGCTTCCGGGCCGCGGCCGGGGCGGGGGCCGGCGCGGGGGCCGCCCCGTCGGCGCGGACGTAACCCTTGGCGGTCTTCTCGCGGACGAGCTTGTCCTTCTCCTTCACGGCCGCGGCCGCGTCGGCGCAGGTCTTGTCCTTGCTCTGGCCCTGGGTGCCGAGGCGCCCGAAGCGGACGGTGAGCGTCGGGCCGGAGACGCCGACCTCCCAGAACTTGGCCGCGCTGCCCTCGACCAGCTCGTAGCGTTCCATGGGCTGTCTCCCTCTCACGCGTCGCCGGCGGCGGCGAGCAGGCTCGGCGTCCGCAGGACCTCGCTCGCGGTCACCGGGTCGAGGTCGCCGAACCGGTGCGTCGCCGCGGCGCGCCAGCCGGTGTCGGACAGGGTCAGGGTCCGCAGCGTCTGGATCCCGTCGCCCTCCGGTCCGGGCCGGTGCCAGAACCCGTCCTCGAAGCGCAGGACCGCGACGAGGCGGGTGCCGTCGGGCAGCGCGACCGGGCGCTGCACCGCCTGGACGTGCTCGCCCCCCGTGTCGGTCGACCAGCCCTGGGGCCGCAGACCCCGCAGGCGGCGGCCACCCACCCGAACCCCGTCGAAGCGCGGGGTCTCGGCGCCGTCCCGCTCGGCCGCGGTGAACGCGAAGGTCTCGCGGGCGAGCTGCGGGAAGGGCTGGGCGATCTCGTAGTCGGCGAACAGGCCGCTCCAGGCCGCCAGGGCGTCCGGGCCGAGGTGCAGGGGATGGACGAGGCCGACCACGCCCTCGGCCGCCGCGACGTCGAGGCCGCGGGCGTCGTCCGCGGCGTCGGTCGGCGAGAGATCCTCCGCGAGGCGGAAGACGCGCCCCGGCGGCGTCGCGGGCGCGCCGTCCGGGTAGAGGCCCCAGACGAGGCGCCCGGCGAGGTGGCGGATCAGCGGGTGGGCGGCGAAGAACGGCCAGAACACCCCGGGGGCGACGCGGCGCTGGGACGCCAGCATGGCCTCGAGCCGGGTGACCTGCAGGCCGGCCGCGGCCTCCGCGTCCTTGCGCAGGGCCGCCCAGTGCCGGGACGCTGCCTTCGCCGCCTCGGGATCGTCCGCCTTGGTCGGACGGGGCAGGGCAGCGAGTCGCCGGCCCTCGGCGTCGCGCAGGACGGGCTTTAGGGTCTCGTTGAAGCCGACCCGGAACCGGCGCGCCCCGAAGGACAGGTCGAGCCCGCCCCGGGCGTCGAGGCCGAGATCGGGGGAGAGCCGGTCGGCGAGGTCCACCTCGTCGAGGCCGCGCGCCTCGGCGGCCTCGACGATGGCGGCGCGGGCGGCCTCCCGCAGCTGCAGCAGCGGGCTCTTCTCGGCGATGGCGCTGAGGTTCATCAGCGCCACGTCGGTGCCGATCCCCGCGAGCACGGCGATGCCGGCCTTGCCGCGGGGCTTCAGGCCCGCCTGCCCCCAGGCGCGGATCTGCCGGGTGAGGTCGCGGGCGGCGTGGTCGCCGCCGATCAGGGCGAGCGCCTGCAGGGCCCACTCCCCCGTCGCCTTGGCGCCGGCCGCGATCCACGACTGGAACAGCGCGACCGCGAAGGCGTCGAGGCTCTCCGGCGTGCAGGCGGCGCGGACCTGCGCGACGCCGGCGTAGGGCGCGAGCGGGTCCGAGAAGGCGAGCATCTCGCACAGGGCGGTGACGGCGGCGTCGGGCAGGGCGCCGCCGCTGCGCAGGATCGGGCGGGGCAGGGCGGCCGGAACCACCCAGTCGGGGAGCTTCGGCGGCTTGGACGGCACCTGCTCCAGCGGGTCGCTGTCGACGCCGGCGGCCACCGCCTCGGGCACGCCGGGATCCCGCTCCGCGTAGGCCGCGACGGCGGCGTCGAGGGCGGCGCGACCCGCGGGCTCGGCGGCGAGGAAGCGCAGGGCCGCGTCGGCGGCGTCGCGGTCCGGGCCGGCGGGCCCGAGGGTCTCGGGCAGGAGCCGCAGCGCGGCGGTGCGGGGATGGGCGCGCAGCCACGCGGCCGCGGCCGGCCGGAGCTTGCGGGTGCGGTGGAAGGCCCGGGCGGAGACCGGGGCGAGGTCGGCGGCGTCCACGGGCTCGACCTCCGGCAGGAGCTGCGCCGGATCCGCCGCGACGAGGCGGACGAGGCCGGGCACGGCCCGCGCCCCGAAGCGGCACAGCATCATCGCGATGGTGCGCCGCCACGCCACGTAATGGGCGCGCTGCGGCCCGGTCTTCTCCCACAGCATCAGCGCCAGGGGCTCGGGCTGCCACCCGACCATCCGGAACCACGGCCCGTAGTTGAAGTAGAAGAAGCCGGTGAACGCGTCGCGGTCCAGGTCGAGCCGGCGGTCGAGCCAGGCCAGGGCCGCCCCGGGCTCCGCGTCGGCGGCCGGGACGGGCTCGGCCGGCGGCGGGATCGGCATGTCGTAGAGCGCCTCCGCCTCGGTGGCGCGGATCCGCGCCGCGAGGTCCGACATCGACTCCACCAGCGTTCCGGCCTCGAAGTAGAAGGTGCCGCGGTCGAGGGCCTGATCGGGGTCGAAACCGTGCGCGAAGGGCGTCGGGATCGGCGCCACCGCCCGTTCCGGCCGGGCGCGCGCGGCCCCGCGCCGCCGCCAGGGCGGGTCCCGGAGCACGGGCGGCAGGGCCTCCGGCGCCGCCTGCGGCGCGCTCCCGGCGGCGAGCAGCCGATCCAGGCGCCCCGCGCCCCGGCCGCCCTCGGCCGCCGCCCAGGCGCGGGCGGTCTCGTGCCCGTGGCGCTCGGCGAGCGTCACGGCCCTGGGGCCGTAGGCGAGCTCCCCCTTGCCGTGGAGGGCGCCCAGATAGGCCCGCAGCATCCAGTCGGGGAAGGCCGCGTCGGCGGCGTCGAGGGCGTCGCGGACCAGCTTGGTGCCGACGAAGGGCAGGAGCGCGTCGAGGGCGTCGGCGGCACGGGTCTCCAGCAGCGCCCGGGCGATGAGCGTGCGCTCGGGGCCGACCGCCCCTTCCAGGAGCCAGACGAGGGCCGGGGTGGCCGCCTCGCCGGCCGCCTCGGCGGCGGCGATCGCGGTCGCGGCGGCCTCGTCGGCCGCCACGTCGCAGGTCGCCAGCGTCGCCCGGTGATACGGCGCGGCGTACCAGGGCGCCGCCAGCGCGGGCGGCAGGTCGACGATCAGCGGCAGGGCCGCGTGGGACGTGCCGTAGGCCTTGGGATCCGGCGGGTCGCAGCGCGCCAGCACCGCGCGGGCCCAGAGGGCGTGGTCGGCGCCCGGCCGGTCGTCCGCGAAGACCGCCGCGAGCCAGCGGGCGAGGGTCGGCTCCGGCTCCGCCGCGGCGAGCCGGAGGGCGGCCTCCAGGGCCTCCGCGTACTCCGCCTCGGGGGCGGCGGTCAGGGCGGCCCGGACCCCGCAGGCGGTGGGCAGGTCCCAGGGCGAGACCGGCAGGGAGCCGTAGCGGCCGGAGGGGCGGGGCCGCAGCCGGTCGAACAGGGCCACGAGCGTCCCGGTGCCGGAGCGGGCCACGAGCCAGCGGGCGAAATGCGTGAACGCCGCCCGGGCCGCCGGCCCGTGCGGTCCGGGCTTGTCACCCCAGAGGCGCTGATGCAGCGCCGGGCAGGCCGCCTCGAGCTGCTCCAGCCAGCGCCGGGCCTCGGCCCGATCGGGGGCCGGCGGCGCGCCGTCGAGCCGCGCGGCGAGGGCCTCGGCCTGCGCGCGGGCCTCGTCCGGGGCGGCCGCCAGCAGCGGGCGGATCCGCGCCGCGAAGGCGGCCCAGTCGGCCGCGGCGTCGAGGGGCGCGCCGGGACGGCTGCGCGTGGGCAGGGGCGTGCCGGAGAAGATCGGGGCCGTGCCGGCGTCCGGGGCGCGGCGCGCCTCCGCCCGGGCGGCGGGGGCGGGCGGGACCTCGGCGGGCTCCGGATCGGCGACCCGGGTTCCGGCGGCCCGGGCCGTCGCCGCGCTGCCGACCCGGGAGGCCGGGTCCGGCCCGGCGGGCGCCGGGTCGCCGGCCGGGCGATAGCCCTTGCCGGTCTTCTCCCGCACCAGCCGGTCGCGCTCGGCCTGCGCCGCCTGCGCGCTCGGGAAGAGCTTGGTCTTGGACTGCCCCTGCGTGCCGATCCGCCCGAATCTCACGATGAGAACGCTGTCCTCGGTTCCGGCCTCCCAGAACTTCGCCGATGATCCCGCCGTCAGCTCGTAACGCTGCATGCAGTCCTCTCCCGGTGGCGCGGCGGTAAAATTTTCCTTGTCGGGTCTCAGGTCAACCCGTAGCGGGCGAGCCGCGCGGCCACCCGCGCCTCGCGGGCCAGGGCCTCGGCCTGATCGGCCGGGCGCGCGCGCTGGCGCATCCAGGCCAGGGCCTCGACCTCGGCCCGGGCGGCGCCGAGGCCGCTCCGGCGCAGGATCGCGACGGCGATGCGCTCGCGCTCCCGGGGCGGGAACCACGCGAACGCCATCCGCAGGGACGGCAGCGCCCGCAGGAAGTCGTCGTCGCCCCAGGCCGCCACCAGCCCCTCGACGGACGCCAGGGTGGCGTCGGCGGCGATCTCCTCGCGGGCGAGGGCGAACAGGCCGGCGAGGAAGTCGCCGAGCGTCGCGGGCAGGCCGAAGCGGCGCAGCCGGGCGAGGGCGGCCTCCGGGTCCGATCCGGCCGCGCCGCAGGCGACCCGGAAGCCGAGCGCCGCCCCCGCGAGGGCCGGGGGCGTCTCCGGGTCGGCGAGGCGCCGGCCGAGCATGGCGGCGAAGGGCGCGCGCAGGTCGTCGAGGCCCGGCACCTCCGCGCCGGCCTCGCGGAACAGGTCGCGGCAGGCGAGGACCAGGGGGATGGCGCCGAGCCCCGCGCGCGGCTCGCGGATGCCCTCGAGAACGAAGAGCGCCCGGGCCGCCAGGACGGCGCAGAGGCGGGCGAGGGCCGGCCGCGCCGGCGCGAAGGCGTCGCCGAACCGGTACAGCCGCACGATCCCGGCCCCGGCGGCGCCCAGGGCCGCGGCGTCGTGCGCCGCCGCGATGCCCGCACTGAGGCGGGCCAGCATCTCGCCCTCCAGGGTGAGGCCGGCGAACAGCGCGTCGGACAGGGCCCGGGTGAGGACACCGAGGGCGTCGGGCGCCGCCTCGACCCGGGCGGTGATCCGGGCGGAGGCGGCCATCTCCAGGGTCCCGCCCCAGAGCGAGGCCTCGATCAGGGCGCCCAGCCAGTGCGGGTGGCGCGCGAGCGTGAAGCGCTCCCGCGGCAGGCCGGGCTCGGCCCGGTCCGGCCCCTCGCGGGCGATCCCCGGCAGCCCGAGCAGCACCAGCCGGTGCAGCAGGTGCGCCCGCGCCCGGTCGGCCGGCTCGGCCCAGTCGAGGTCGACGTGGCGGCGCACAGGCCCCGGCTCCAGGTCGGCGGCGCGCAGGCGCTCGGCGACGTCCGCCACGAGGGGCGGCTGCCGGGTGCCGGGGGCGAGGCGTCCCTCGCGCCGGCCGGTGAGCGCCCGCAGCATCGCGGCGAGCGCGGGGTGGCCGGGCGCGGCGCCGCCGGCCGCCCAGGCGGGCGGGCGGTCGAGGGCGTCCTTCACCAGGGCGGCGAGGGCCGCGTCGATCAGGTCGGCGCGCAGGATCGCGGGATGGGCGCGCAGCCGGGCGAGGGCCTCGGCGTGGACCCGCCAGGCGACGCGGTCGGCGGTGGAGACGACCTGCCCGGCCTCGCGCAGGGCCGCGGTGATCGCCGTCATCGCCCAGTCGGCCGCGGGGGCGAGGCCGGCGGAGGCGACGCGCTCGTAGTAGCCCGGCGCCGGCATGCCGGCCGCGTAGCCCGAGAACCGGTCGAGCCGGGGATAGGCGTAGGGCACCAGGTAGCTGCCGGTGCGCAGGTCCGGCCCCGGCGGCGCCGGCTCGGGCCGGGTCCCGTCCGCCCGCGCGGCGTGGCGCCGGACGGCGTCCGCGTGCCAGCCGCCGCAGACGAGGACGACCGGCCGGTCGCCGGCCGCCCGCAGGGCGTGGGCCGCGTAGGCGCCCATGAAGCGCTCGCGGGCCTCCTCGGCGGGATCGTCCGTGCCCGGCGGGCGCAGCAGGGCGAAGTAGCGGTCGAGCCGGGCCGGCAGCTCCGCCTCGGGCGCCGCCTCGGCGAGGACGTCCCAGAGGGCGTCCTGGTCGGCGACGCCGAGGGCGGCGGCGAGCGCCCGCTCGGCCGCCTCCGCACGGGCCCCGTGCGGGTCGGCGTAGCGGTTGGCGCGGCGCCCGAAGGCCGGATCCCAGGCCGGCAGGTCGCAGAACAGCGTCCGCGCACCCACCGCCCGGCCCGCCTCCAGGGCCTGCCATTCCGGCGAGAAGGCGCAGAACGGCGTGTAGGAGGCGGCGCTGCCCGCCGCGTCGGCCCGGAACGAGAAGATCGCCACCGGCAGGTCGTGACCGAGGGCGAGGTCGGGCAGGTGCGGGTTGAAGTCGACCGGCCCCTCGATCAGCACGCAGGCAGGCCGCAGCGCCGCGATCGTGCGCCGGACGAGCCCGGCGCAGGCCGGGGAATGGTGGCGCACGCCGATGACGGTCAGGCGGCCGGGATCCGGCGCGGGACCGCTCATTGCGGAGTTCATTGCGGGGTGAGGAGGTGCCGCGCCGCGTAGAACTCCCGCCACGCCGCGCCGGAGCGGCGGCTGACGCGCTGGTCGAGGTAGCGGCGCAGGCGGGCGAGATCCTCGGCGTCGTCCTTGGCGGCGGTGCCGGCGAGGCAGGCGACGATGTCCTCCGGCTGGCCGGCGTCACCCCGCAGGAAATGGGCCTTCACGCCGATGGCGTGGGCGACGCTGACCGCCTCCGCGGTGCTCATCACGGACGAGAGCCGCTCCATGCCGGTGCCCTCCGTGTCCACGGCCTCGCGCAGCTCCCGGAAGCAGGTCACGAGCAGTTCGAGCACCTCCGGATCCGGGGCGCGGGGCACGCCGGAGCGGGCGAGCAGCGCGGTGGCCTCGCGCTGCACCAGGGCGAGCTCGGCCTCGAGATCGGCGATCGGGAACACGGTCTCGAAGCCGAACCGGCGCTTGAGGGCCGCCGACATCTCGTTGACGCCCCGGTCGCGGGTGTTGGCCGTGGCGATCAGGTTGAAGCCCTCCCGGGCGTAGACCATCCCGTCCGCGCCGGTGAGTTCGGGCACCGCGAGCACCCGGTCGGACAGGACCGAGAGCAGGCTGTCCTGCACCTCCAGCGGGCAACGGGTCAGCTCCTCGAAGCGGACGATCCGCCCCTCGCTGAGGCCGGTATGGAGGGCGCCCGGGACCAGGGCGCGCGGACTCGGCCCCTCGGCGACGAGCAGCGCGTAGTTCCAGCCGTAGCGAATCTGGTCCTCGGTCAGCGACGCGCCGCCCTGGATCGTCAGGGTCGAGCACCCGCTGATCGCGGCCGCGAGGAGCTCCGAGAGCAGGCTCTTGGCGGTCCCGGGCTCGCCGATCAGCAGGAGAGCGCGGGAGGTGGCGAGGGTGACCATGGCCCGCTCCACCAGGGCCGGGGCGCAGACCACCTTGGCGGGGGTCGCGCCGTCGCCGCAGATGAAGCGCCGGACGGCCTGGAGCGAGAGCTGCCAGCCGGGCGGCCGCGGCGCCGTATCCTCGGCGCGCAGGCGCGCGAGCTCCGCCGCGTGGACGTCCTCGGCCGGGGGTCTCTGACGCGCCTCGCGCCCGCCGCCCGCCCGCACCGCCTTCGCCATGCACCCGCCCCTGCCGTCGCGCCGACTCGGTCGACGTGTCCTGCGATCGGCAGATCATGCCCCGGCACGCGCGGGTCTCTCAAGCGGTTCCGCCTATCCGCGATCCCGTCGCCAAGCATTGGCGGCCCAGCCGCGGGCATTCACCGGTCCGGGCGATCCGGCGGACGATCAGGATCGGGCTAGTCCCGAAGACGGCCTACATCGACACCAAGCACAGCGTCAGGATCGCGACCTCGAAGACGATCCATCCGCCGAAGACGACGACCAGCTCCCAATCGGTTCTCTCTCCAGTCTTAGCCAAAGCGTACATGTTCGACCTCCTCGCGGAGCCCGATAGGCCGCAAGCGAATTCAGTCACCACGATGAAATGCAACGCGAATGAATATTTAAACAGGTTCTGCAACGGATTGCAATTGTCCGCGCCCGCGCGAGCGCGAACATAAATCAATACATTGCCATAGAAATGCGCTCCCGCCTGCTTCGACGCGGAATTATCGCATCGCAGCAAGTATTGTCCCGCAACGCGCCGCCCGCGCCGGACCGATCCCGGTGGCGTGAACGGGATCCGTCCGGCCGCGTTGCCCCGATACGCCCGAAGAGGCGGCCTGGGGAAACGTTCGAGGGTTCGCACATGAAGACGTTGATCAGCCTGACCGTCGCCGGCCTCCTGGCAACGGGCGCGGCCGCCACGGCCGCGGAGAATACCGGTCCCCGGATGCAGGGCTCGCCCAACGCGGCCGGCTACACGGGCAAGGGCGAGACGGGCAAGGGCGAGACGACGGGCACCACGACCGGATCTCCGGGCTCGGAGATGCCGAAGCAGGATGGCCGGATGAAGGGGCCGCCGAACGCGGCCGGCTTCCAGCCGGGCGGCAGCGACGCCGGCGCGGCCGGAGCCTCGGGCCGTCGCTGATCGGGTCCTGGCCCCGGCGTCGCGATCGATGCCGGGGCCCCGGCATCGATCGGCCTCGACGGCGGCCGAACGGGCTGCGCAACGCGGAAAGCCCCCGGAGACACGGCGCGCGCAACGACATCCCCGCCACGGTGACGGCGATCGAGCGCGGAGATGTGATGGCCCGGATCGAGGTGGAGCCGGTCGGCACCGCCCACCGCGTGGCCTCGGTCATGAGGGTCGACTCGCTGGAAGAGCCGGACCGCCCCAGGAGGGCGACACCGTCCACGCGCTCGCCGAGGCGGTGCGCGCTGCTGGTGAAGCCGCAGCCGCCGGGCGCGGGGCCGCGGTCATCCCGCCGTCATCCCGTCGTCATCGGGCTGGCCTAGGGCGGCGCCTCCCGCTCACCCGACCGGCTGCGCTCACCCGATGGATTGGTTCGACCTGCCCGAAGACACCCGCCCGTCATCGCCGGCCGACGAGAGCCGGATGCGGCTCTACATCGCCGTGGGGCTGATCGGCATCGGGGCCCTCGGGATGGTCGGCGGGATGCTGCACATCCTCCCCGCCTGACGAAGGGCGCGGCGGCGGCGCGGGCGCCGTCAGGCCGCACGGTCCGTCAGCGGCTCGGCCCCGACCGCGCTCCGGACGGCGGGTCCGGCGCGCCCGAACCGCGCGTAGAGCGCGGGCAGCACCACCAGGGTCAGGAGCGTCGCGCTGATCAGGCCGCCGATCACCACGGTGGCGAGCGGCCGCTGCACCTCGGCGCCGGTGCCGGTGGCGAGCGCCATCGGCACGAAGCCCAGGGAGGCGACCAGCGCGGTCATCGCCACCGGCCGCAGCCGGGTGAGGGCGCCCTCGCGGATCGCCGCCCGCAGCGGCCGCCCCTCGGCGACGAGCTGCTTGATGAAGGTCAGCATCACGAGGCCGTTCAGGACCGCGACGCCCGAGAGGGCGATGAAGCCCACCGCGGCCGGCACCGAGAGCGGCATCCCCCGCAGCCACAGGGCCGCGAGGCCGCCGGTGAGCGCCAGCGGCACCGCGCTGAACACCAGGAGCGCGTCCCGCGCGCTGCCCAGCGCCGAGGTGAGCAGCAGGAAGATCAGGAAGAAGCACACCGGCACCACCACGGTGAGCCGCGCCTGAGCCGAGGCGAGGTTCTCGAACTGGCCGCCCCAGGTCACGGAGGCGCCCGGCGGCAGGGTCACCTGCGCGGCGACCTTCCCCTGCGCCTCCGCCACCAGCGAGCCGATGTCGCGCCCGCGGACATTGGCGGTGACCACGACCCGGCGCCGGCCGTTCTCGCGGCTGATCTGGTTCGGGCCCTCGCTCACCGAGAACTGCGCCACCTGCCGCAGGAGCACAGAGGCGGCCCGGCCGTTCGCGCCCGGGGGGAGGGGGACGGGCAGGTTCTCCAGAGCCTCCCGGTCCTCGCGGACCTGGTCGGTCAGGCGCACGACGATCGGCACGCGCCGGTCGCCCTCGAACACGACCCCGGCGTCCCGGCCGCCCATGGCGGCGCCGATCACGTCCTGGATCGCCCCCGTGCTGAGGCCGAGCCGGGCCGCCTCGGTCCGGTCGATCCGGATCTCGAAGACCGGCAGGCCGGCGATCTGCTCGACCTTCACGTCGTCGGCCCCCGGGATCCCGCGCAGGATCGCGGCGATCCTGTTGGCGGTCTCCAGCATCGGCTCGAAGGCGTCGCCGAACACCTTCACGGCGAGGTCGCCCCGGGTCCCGGCGAGCAGCTCGTTGAAGCGCAGCTGGATCGGCTGGGAGAACTCGTAGACGTTGCCGGCGAGCTCGCTCAAGGACGCCTCGATCTGCTCCTGCAGTTCGGCCTTCGACAGGCCCGGGTCAGGCCACTCGGCCTGCGGCTTGAGCATCACGAAGGTGTCGGAGGAATTCGGCGGCATCGGGTCGGTGGCGACCTCGGCGGTGCCGGTCTTCGAGAACACGTAGGCGACCTGCGGGAACTTGGCGATCACCCGCTCCACCTTGAGCTGCATCGCCTGCGACTGGGTGAGGGAGGTGGACGGGATCCGGGTGGCGTTGAGGGCGATGCTCTTCTCGTCGAGCTGCGGGATGAACTCGGTCCCGAGCCGGGTGGCGAGCAGGCCGGCGCCCGCGAGGAGGAGCAGCGCCGCCCCGACGAACGGGGTGGGCGTCCGGATCGCCGCGGCGAGGACGGGCCGGTAGACCGCCTTCAGGCCCCGGACGAGGGGGTTCTCCGCCTCGGTGACCCGGCCGGTGAGGGCGACGGCGATCAGGGCCGGCACGAAGGTCAGCGACAGCACGAAGGCCGCCGCCAGGGCGAGGATGACGGTCAGCGCCATCGGCTGGAACATCTTGCCCTCGACCCCCGTCAAGGTCAGGAGCGGGACGTAGACCAGCATGATGATCGCCTGCCCGTAGAGGGACGGCTTGATCATCTCCTCGGCCGAGTCCCGCACCGTCTCCAGGCGCTCCTCCAGCACGAGCGGCCGCCCGATCGCGCGCTGCCGCTCGGCGAGGTGGCGGAGCGCGTTCTCCGTGATGATCACCGCCCCGTCGACGATGAGCCCGAAATCCAGCGCTCCGAGGCTCATCAGGTTGGCCGAGATCCTGCCCTCGACCATGCCGGTCACGGTCATCAGCATGGCGACCGGGATGACCAGCGCGGCGATCAGCGCCGCCCGGATGTTGCCGAGCAGCAGGAACAGGACGACGATCACGAGGGCCGCGCCCTCCGCGAGGTTCCGGCCCACCGTGCGGATCGTGGCCTCGACGAGCCGCGTCCGGTCGAGGACGGTCTGGACGACGATGCCGGGGGGCAGGGCCCGCCGGATCTGGTCCATGCGGGCGTCGACGGCGGCCGCCACCGTGCGGCTGTTCTCGCCGATCCGCATCAGGGCGGTGCCGATCACGGTCTCCTGCCCGTTCTCGCTCGCCGAGCCGGTGCGCAGGTCGCGCCCGATCCGCACCGTGGCGACGTCGCGGATCCGCACCGGCACGCCGCCGCGGCTCGCCACGACCACGTCGGCGATCGCCTCCGGGCTCTCCAGGCGGCCGGCGGCGCGGACCACGTAGCTCTCGCCGTTATCCTCCAGGTAGCGGGCGCCCTGGTTGGCGTTGTTGGCCTGGAGCGCCCGGGCGACGTCCGAGAAGGAGAGGTCGAGGGCGGTCAGCTTCGTGGGGTCCGGCTGGACGTGGTACTGCTTCTCGAAGCCGCCGATCCCGTCGACGCCGGCGACGCCCGGGACGGACTTGATCTGCGGCCGCACGATCCAGTCCTGCACCGTACGCAGGTAGGCGACCTGCTCCAGCTCCGTCCTGAGCGCCTGGCCCTCCGGGGTCCGGTAGCTCCCGTCCGGCTGCCAGCCCGGCCGGCCCGCCGGCACGGTCGCGCGCGCGGCCGGGGGCGCGTACTGGACGGACCACATGTAGATCTCGCCGAGGCCCGTGGAGATCGGGCCCATCCGCGGCTCGACCCCGGAGGGCAGGTCCTCCCGCACCTGGGCGATGCGCTCGGCGACCTGCTGGCGCGCGAAGTAGATGTCGAGGGACTCGGCGAAGACCGCGGTGATCTGCGAGAAGCCGTTGCGCGAGAGCGAGCGGGTGTACTCGAGGCCTTTGATGCCGGCGAGGGCCGTCTCGACCGGGTAGGTGACCTGCCGCTCGACGTCGGCCGGCGACAGGGACGGGGCCAGGGTGTTGATCTGGACCTGGTTGTTGGTGATGTCGGGCACCGCGTCGATGGGCAGCCGCGTGAGCGCGGCGGCGCCGAACCCCGAGGCCAGCAGCACGAGGAGCAGCACCAGCCAGCGCTGGCGGACCGAGACGGCGAGGATGCGGCTGATCATCGTCCGTCTCCTCAGTGGTCGTGGCCGGCGTCGGCCTTGCCGAGCTCGGCCTTCAGCAGGAACGCGTTGCCGACCGCGATCTCGGCGCCGGGCTGGAGCCCGGCGGTGACCTCGTAGGCCTCGTCGTCGGACCGGCCGAGGGTGACCGGCCGCTTCTCGAACCCCTCGGCCGTGCGCACGAAGACGGCGCTCCGGCCCTCGATGGTCTGGACGGCCGCCTTGGGGATCCGGACCGGGACCGCGTCCTGCGCGATCTCGACTTCGGCGGTCACGAAGGTGCCGGGCCGCCACGCGAGGTCGGGATTCGGCAGGGCGACCACCACGCGGGCCGAGCGCGTGTCGGGGTTGAGGAAGGGGCTGACGAAGATCACCCGGCCCTCGGCCCGGCGCTCGGCCTCGCCCGTCCGGCCGGGCGTGACCGTCACGCGGGCGCCCTCCCGCACCTGGGCGAGGTCGAGGGTCGGCACCGACAGCTCGATCCAGACCGTGGAGAGGTCGGCCACCGTGTAGAGGTCGGCCGGATCGCCCTCCTTGCCGACCGCCGTTCCGACATCGACCTTGCGCTCGACGATGCGCCCGGCGAGCGGCGCCCGCAGGGGGTAGCGGCGCAGGGTCGACTGGTTCGGCGTGGCCTCGTCGCGCTTCTGCGCGGCCGCCACCTCGGCGGCGTCGAGGCCGAGCGCCGACAGCTTCTGGCGGGCGAGGTCGACCCGGAGCCGGTTCTCCAGATAGGCGGCGCGGGCGGTCTCGAAGGCCGCCTCCGAGGCGCTGCGCGAGGCGAGCAGCTTCTGCTGGCGCTCGAAGTTGATCGTCTGCAGCTCGGCCTGGACCTGGGCGGTGAGGTACTCGCTCTTGGCGTCGGCGACCTCGCGGCTGTCGAGGATGGCGACGACCTCGTTCGTCTGCACGGCGTCGCCGAGGCGCTTGCGCATCTCGGCCACGGTCCCGACCACCCGGGCCGGGACCCGGGCGATCCGGTCGGTGTCGGGCGTGATCGTGCCGGGGACGAGGAGGTGGCGCGCCAGCGTGCCGCCCCCGACCGTCCGCGTGACGATGTCCTGGCCGGCGACTTGGTCGGGCCGCATCCGGATCGTGCCCCGCTCGTGGGCCTCGTCGGCGCCGTGCGCGTGGCCGTGCGCGTGGTCGTGCGCGTGGCCGTGGTCGGCGTGATCGTCGCCCGCGTGCGGATCGGGCGCGGCCTCCGGCCGGCCCGGTGCGGCGGCCGCGGCGCGATGATCGGGATCGTCGGCCGGAGGGCGGGCGAGCCCGGCGGCCGCGAGGGTCTGCCAGAGACGGTCGGGCAGGGTGGGGACGGCGGGAACGGCGGAGCCGAGGGCGAAGCCGGCGGCCAGAAGTGCCGCGGCGGCGGCCACGGACGGGACGATGCGCATGGGGAAGCTGCTCGGCCGGGACGGCGGGGTGCCGCGCGCGGCGGTCCCGGGAGGTCCCGTTCAGGTGACACGTGAGGGCGAACCCGGAGCCTGTTCGGAATCCGGGCGGAGCGCCGCCCGCGGGCGGCGTCAGCTCACGCGCGCGGGGGCCGCGGCAGCCGGTCGGGACTCACGGAGGGGCGGCCCTGGGCGAGCGCGCCCGGCCGCAACCGGCCCGGGGCGGCCGGGGGCGCGATCTCGGTCGCCTCCAGGCGGGCCGCCTGATGGCAGCCGCAATGGAGGTGCTCCGAGAGGCCGGGATCGACGGTCGCGGGGGCCGCCGGCGCGTCGAGGGCCGGGCCCTGGCTCCGATCGTGATGGCCGCCCGCGTGGAAGGCGAGATCCGCCGCGAGGCCGACGCCCGGGGCGGCGACGGTCAGCGCCAGGACGAGCGCGAGCGTGCGGGCGACGAGCGCCCACCAGCGCCGCGCCCCGGCCGGGCGCCTATGCCGAACCCCGAAGGTCATCGCGGCCCTTATGGTCCATCCGACGCCGGGGGCACAAGGTCCGGGTTCCGGCCCCGGACCCGCTCAGGCCGCCAGCTTGAGGACCCACTGGTAGAAGTCGGTCCAGGTCTCGGCCTGGGCCGGCGGCTCCGCGGCCGGGAACCGGGCGGGCTCGGCCGCGGCCTGGGCGCGGACATCCCGGGGGGCGCAGCCGAACTCGGCGCGGAAGGCCTGGGTGAAGTGCGCGGGGCTCTCGAAGCGCCAGCGATACGCCACCTCGGAGATGCGGGCGAAGCGCCCGTCGCCGGCGGCGAGGTCGCGATAGGCGCGGGCGAGCCGGCGCTGCCGGATGTAGCCGGACACGCCGCCGAGGGGGACGAACAGCCGGTAGAGGGCGCTGCGCGAGACGCCGAACCGCAGCCCGATCGTCTCGGCGGACAGGTCCGCGGAGGCGAGCTCGGCCTCGACGAAGCGCCGGATCGCGACGAGCAGCGGCGCCCGCTCGGGCGGCTGCGTGCCGCCCTCGTCCTGCGGCAGGCCCAGGGTCGCCGCCCCGAGCAGTGCGGCAGTGGCCTCGGCCGCCGCCGCGGCCTCCGGCTCCGAGAACCCCGTCGCGTGCGCGCTCAGGGAGCGCAGGTGGTCGTTGAGCATCCGGCCGAACGGGGTCGCGCCCCGGATCACCGACCCGTGCAGGGCGTCGAGGGCGCTCTGCCGGGCTCCGAAGAGCGGGCGCGGCAGCACCACCGTGATCGCCTCGTAATCCGTGGAGGCCGCGGAGAGCGGCTGCGACAGGTCGAACAGGCAGATGTCGCCGGGGGCGCAGTCCCGCTCCCGGCCGCCGATCGTGACCCTCGACTGCCCGGAGACGCGCATGTGGGCGACGATGTGATCGACGCCCATCCGGGCGGTCAGGGCCCGCGCGCGCACGAACTGGAGCCCGGAGGCGCGGGCGCTGCAGACGATCGCGGTGCCGAGGTGTCGGACCCGGGACTGCCCGCGGAAATCGGACAGGTCCTCCCGGCGGATCGTGAAATCCCAGAACGGCGCGACGGCGTCGCGCCAGTCGTCGGCCTGACGAGGGCCCGGGCTCTCGCCCGTGAGCTCCAGGATCGGTTTCGGTCGCATCGCCCGTGTCGGTCCCGACCGGGCGCGGCCCGGTCACGCCGACAGTATGGCGATTCTGCCTGCCCAGAAAAGTGGCACTCCGTTCCAATCACCGGACTCTGGGCCGCGCCCCGTCCCGGCGGGGTCGGCAAGGGCCCGGAAACAGAACGTCCCGCAGGCCGGGTGGCCGCGGGACGGAGAGTTGCACGGTTGTGAGGATCGGGGGCTTCGATCCTGACGGTTAACCGACCGTTACCGGCCGCTCGGGGCCGCGCCGCTGCCGGTGGCGCCGTTGCCGGTGCTGTTGTCGCCCGCGGGAGCGCCGGGGGACGAGGTGTTGCCATTGGGCGTGCTCTGCGCGGCGGCCATCCCGGCGCTCCCGGCGACGAGGGCGAGGGCGAGCAGGGCGGACTGGACGGTGCGGCTGGTCATGGCTCTCCTTGTATCCCGATCGGGTTCTCGACGTGGGTTCTCGCCGTGCCGGCCCGTGCCGGCGTTGGCTGGAGAACCGCCGCCCGGCGCCCCCGTTCCCGCCGGGGCAGAGCCGGCGCGAATCGGCCGCAGCCGCCCACGGCCGTTCGTCGGGAACACCCGCGACTCCCCCGAGCTTGTCCGAGAGTCGAGACTGGGGGCGTGGCGTGAAGGTGTTCCGGATCATGCAGGCGGCGACGGGCGCAGTTCTCTGGAGCGGCGCTGCGCTCGATCCCCTGGCGGCCCTCGACGCGATGGCGCGCGCCGCCGGCTTCCGCGACCGCACCCGGATCCCGGACCACCTGCGGGCCGGCGGCCTCCACGTCGAGGAACTGCGGGCCTGATCCCGCCGCGCCGGCGGACCCATCCGGAGGGAGACCATGACCAAGCTGTTCATCGCGCAGGTGCGCGACGGGGGCGGCGAGCGGCCGCTCGTGACGGTCCGGGCCGAGGCCGAGGGCGAGGCGCGCCTGTTCCTGTCGGCCGCCTATCCGGAGGCCGAGATCGCCCACGTCGCCGAGCCCGGCGACTGGACGAGCGACGCCGATACCGGATCCCGGGCCGGGGACATCCGCGAGCATCCCGGCGTCGCGTGGCAGGCCCCGTCCAGCCTGGCGGGCTGAGACGCGCCCCCCGGGCCGCCCAGCCCATCCCGGCCGCCTGAACCGGTGTGGACCGGGGAGAAGTGGCGAGAAGCGGGGAGAACCGGGCGGTGCGGACAATTGGAGCGACGCCGTTCACGGGTCCCTAGGGGCGCCGCACCGAAGGTGCCGCATGCGTTCCGCCGATCCGACCCCGCGCCTGTTCGCGGCCGCGGCCGCCCTCACCGGCACCGGGATCCTGATGTGCCGGACCGAGCCGTCCGGGGACGGGATCCTGATCGGCCTGTTCTGCCTCGGGCTCTGGGCCCTCGGGACCCTCGCGGCCCGGTCGGAGCGCCCGGTGCGGCCCGCGCCGGCGAGGCGGCCCATCGTGCTGGAGGCGGTCGTCGTCGAGACACCCCGGTCACCGCCGGAGCTTCTGCCCGCACCGCGTCCCGCGGCGGCCCGGGACCGCGCCCCGGCGGGATTCGCCCGGCTGCCGGAGGTTCCGACGCACCGGCAGCGCGTGGTCGAGCGCTACACGCGCAGGCGCGGCTAGCCGCAGTCGAACACGCCCCGCTTGGCTGTCGGCCACGGTCGCGAGCTTCTGCCGCACCGCCGATCCCGGTCTCCCCGCGTTGCCCGCAGCCACTCAGGAGATCAGCATGGCCGACAAGTCCGCCGACACGTCAAACGTGACGACCTACACGGTGAAGCAGGCCCTGGCCGCGAAGGTGGCCGACCAAATCGAGATCGCGGTCGAGGCGCAGGACGGCACGAAGCTCAAGCTCGTCGCGACCGCCGACCAGCTCGACGCCCTCGTGGGCGACCTGGAGACGATCCTGGACGCCGACGACGCGGAGGGCGAGGCGGCCTGAGCGGAGCGCGGGCGGCTCCGACCGCCGGACGACGGCCGCCCGCGCACGCCGCGCGGGCGGCCCACGGGGGCGCTCGGGGCAAACGCGTGAGGCGCCGCGCGCGAGGCGCCGCGCGAGATCGCCCCGGGCCGGACGAATCTGGTATGGATCGCGCTCGACGCGTCGAACCGAGGAGGGCCGGATGTTTCGCGGCGTGCCCGCCATCCGAACCGGCACAGGGCCGGCCCCGTGACCGGACGGGACAGCGCCATGGCTCCGCCCGAGACCACCGCGCCCTACCGGCTGCAATGCATGATCCACCGCGAGAGCGCTGGCGGCATCATCATCCACGACGAGCAGATTGCCGGCCCCCTCGAGGAGGCGGCGGTCGCCGCCGCGAAGGCCCGCTTCGCGGCGCTGCGTGCCGGCCGCGCGGGCTCGGCGGCCCTGCGGGATGCCGCCGGGCGCGTCGTCTGGTCGGCCCGGCAGGACGCCGCGACGCCCGGCACCGCGGGATCCGCCTCCCGGTAGGTTCCCGTCAGGTGAGGTGGCGCGGCTCCAGATCGATCACCGGGCCACCGAGGTCGAGGAACTCGTCCTCGTACGGGAGCGCCTCGTCCGGTTCCTCGGCCTCGCGCCGCCCGAACGGGATGAGCGCGGACAGGATTCCGAGGCAGAGTGCGCCGGCGACGAAGGCAATCAGGATCGCGATGCTCATGGCGGAACACTCGGGCGCGGCCGGCGGCGGAATCAGGCCACCGGCAGACTAAGGCCCGGTTCCCGGGCGCCGCAATCGAAATCGCCGCCGGTTCGGTCCCGATCGCCCCACCGGCACCGCGGGCGCGCCCGAGCGGGCGCCGCAGGATCGCCCCCGCGATCTCCGGGAGGACCGGGCGATTCGAGGGCTTCACCGCGGCGTCGCCACCTGGTCCTTCTGGCGGTCGACCGCGTCGCGGACGCCGCGGCCGGCCATGAGGATCTCGGTCATGAACGCCGCGATCGCCGCGACGGTGCAGACCAGCGCCGCCCCGAAGCAGGCGAACAGGACGGACGCGGTCGCCGCATCGCGCAGCGCGCCGACGAACAGCGTGAGCACGGCCAGACCGATCAGGCCGCCCGCCAGCGAGGCCAGGACCACCGCCACGTCCAGCACGAAGGAGCGCCGTCGCAGGAAGGTCAGGCGGCGGGCGAGGCGAGCGGCCTCGGCGTCCGTCGCCCGGGCGGCCTCCGCCGAGAGGCTGTCGACCTTGTCGGAGATCCGGCCGAGGCGGGTCGAGAACACGTTGAGCAGCGTCGCCAGCGCCGAGAGCAGGAAGGCGGGCGCGAGCGCCACCTGGATGATGTGGGCGATGCTGTCCGGTTCGGTGGCGCTGAGGGAGAAGCCGAACATCGGCGGGCTACGCGCGCGGACGCGTCAAGCGCCGCCCCCGCCGGTGACCGGGCCGGACGGCCGCGCGGCGGCGCGACCGATGCGGACCCGGGGCGTCACCACAGGAGGCCTTCCGCCTGCAGCCCGGCCACCAGCAGGAACAGCGCCGAGAGGAACGCCACCGCGAGATACGGGGCCGGCGTGTCGGTCATCGAGGCCTCCCGGCCGGCGCGGGGCCGACACCGTCCATCCGGACCCGGAGGGCCGGCATCGAAGGCAGCGCGACGGGGTGCATGCGCGTCTCCTGAGATCTCCACCGACGACGAGGCCGGCACATAGGGCCCGCGGCGCACCGGAAAAGCCGCGACGGCCGCGCCGCCCGGCCGTGGCGGCGTCTTCTCCACAGGCCGGGGGAACGGCGCCGCGCCGGCGCCGTTCCCCCGCGAGATCTGCCGCTCCCCAGGACATCGATCCGGCACGGGCCGGGCGACAAGACCCGGCGGCGCAGGATCAAGACTCGGACGGGACCGGACGCAGGATACATCTGCGCGGATCCGCGACCGGCATCGCGAATAGGCGCGGCGCAGGTGCGCGGACGCGTCCAGACCCTCTGCGATACGGGACCGGATCGCACGAGATCTGCGGCACAGCCCGCAGCCGCGGGCCGGGGCATCGGCGGGAACGGCCGTGAATTAATGTTAACCGCTCGCGGGATCGCGAGCGGGCTTGCGGGGCGCCGGCCGGTAGGATTTATTAAACCTCGAAGCTTCCTGGTTGGTCCTGGGAACGTTCACCGACAAACTGAAGCCCCGTCCGCCCCCCGCGCGACGGGGCATTTTGTTTCCGGAAACACTCGGATACAAATCCTCTTCTTGGCTTTGACCGGTCGATTTCGCGATGTGCTCCAGCGCACCCGGCCGTTTCGACGCCGAGGACCCGATTCCGGGCTGTTGCAGCGATGCACTATCGCCCCGGCGCATCCTGGCGTTCTGTCCGCCCCGCACACATCCCGTCCAACGGGAGACAGAGGACCAGATGATCAAGAAGCTTCTGCTCGCGAGCGCCGCCACGGCCCTCCTGACCGGCGCCGCCTCGGCCGCCGACCTGCCGCGCCGCGCCGCCCCGCCGCCGGTGTTCACCCCCGTCCCGGTCTTCACCTGGACCGGCGCCTACTTCGGTATCAACGCCGGCTACGCCTTCGACGCCAGCAGCAACAACACCAACAGCTTCGGCGTGCCCGCCCCCTACGGCAACGGCACCACCGCCTTCTTCAGCCAGCGCAACCAGGAAGGCTTCACCGGCGGTGGCCAGGTTGGCTACAACTTCCAGTTCACCCCCGGCTCCGGCATCGTCGTCGGTGTCGAGGCCGACGCCCAGTACCTCGACTTCGGCCGCAGCCGGAACAACGCCTTCCTCGTCGGCCCGCTCGCTCCCGGCTACTACGTGACCGACCCGCGCGGCCTCTCCAGCCTCGACTTCTTCGGCACCGTGCGCGGCCGCATCGGTTACGCCTTCGACCGCGTGCTGTTCTACGGCACCGGCGGCTTCGCCTACGGCTCGGGCAGCGCCGACCGCTCCTTCGGCGGCTTCGCCGGTAACGACAGCTTCCGCACCGGCTACGCCGTCGGCGGCGGCATCGAGTACGCCCTGCCCACCGACTCGTTCCTGAACTTCTTCCGTTCGAACGCCGTGACGCTCAAGGTCGAAGGCCTGTACGTCAACCTCGACCGCAACACCCGCAACCAGGGTGCGTTCGTCATCAACGCCGCCAACAACTTCCCGGTGGTGTACAACAACATCGGCCGCCGCGACGACGAGTTCGCCGTCATCCGCGCCGGCCTGAACTACAAGTTCGGCTCGTACTGAGAAGCCCGCGCGTCGACGCCCCCCGCGCCGCGGGGGGCTGCGTCCCGCTCACCGGGATGGCGCGCGAGCCTCTGGACAGGCCGCACCCTCTCTCGACCTGAGCATCCCCAGCCCGATCAAACTGGCCGCTTGAGCCGAGGAGCGTCCCGGGAGCCATTCCCGGGACGTCTTGCGTCGGGGCGACGGCCCGCCGCGCCACGCCTCAGGCGTGGACCGCGTGCTCCAGCTGCGCCTTCGACATCCGCGACCGGCCGGGCACGTTCTGCGCCCGGGCCTTGCGCATGAGTTCGGCCTTCGTCGTCTCCGACTTTCCGCCCCCCTTGCCGCCCCCCTTGCTGCCGCCCTTGCCGGACGCCTTGGCGGACTTGCCGTCGTCGCGCGCCGCGGCGGCCTTCTCGGCGGCCGCCTTCGGCTGCTTCGAGAACTGTTTGCCCTTCCGGGTATCGGCGCGCTTCTTGGCCGTGCTGGCGGCGTATTCCTCGTCGGTCAGGCTCTCGCGGGCCTTCTTGGGCAGGTAGCGCTCGCCGGTCTTGCCGCTCTCCTTGCCCGACTTCGTGCCCCATTCCTCGTCGGTCCACTGCTGGAGATGGTTGTCGGCCGCCTTCTTGCCGGCGTAGCCGCCACCTTCCTTCTTGTATTCGGCAGTCGCGATCTGCGCCTTGCGCGCCGACCACTGACCAGGCTTCCCGCCCTTCTCGGACTTCGTGACCCGCGTCTTCACCTTGTCCCAGAGTTTGGGGTCGGTCTTCTTGGCGGTTCCTGACATCGGCGCCTCGTGAAAAAGATTTGGCAGACAACACGAGCCCCGCGGCCGTGTTCCTGCGGCGCGTTCGCCCAATTCGCGCCGCCCCGCACGCGAGGCCCGCTGCCGCCGCGACTGGGGCCGCCGGATACGCCGGGCGCCTGACGGGTTGGCCCTCAGGGGATCGGCCGCGTGGTCCGATCCGCCGGGGGCTCCGTCGCGGCACGCGGCGGCGCCCGGAAACCAGGTCCATCGCGAGGGATGCAGCATGGCCGACGCGCCGGACGACACCCAGGCCGAGCGGATGCCGCGCGGCGAACCGGAGCGCGCGGGCTTAGCCGAGAGCCCCCGCGACACCGCCACCGGCACGGTCAGGCCGCAGGACGGCCCGATGGAGCGGGCCGGCACCGAGAAGGAGGAGGCGCGCCGGGGCGGGACCAGCCTCGGCGCGGAGCGCGACCGGCCGGGCGGCGGGCGCTGAGCGCCGCCGACGAGACAGCCCACGAGAGAGGAAGACGCAGCATGCGGATCCGGCACAAGCCCCTGCGCGAGCAGGTGATCGTCATCACCGGCGCCTCCAGCGGGATCGGCCTCGCCACGGCCCGGGCGGCCGCTCGCCGCGGCGCCCGCGTCGTGCTGGCGGCCCGGAACGGCGCCGCCCTCGAGGACATCGTCCGCGACATCCAGGAGCGCGGCGGCGAGGCCCGGGCCGTGGTGACCGACGTGTCCCGCCGCGAGGATGTCGAGGCGCTGGCCGCCGAGACCGTGCGCGCCTACGGCGGCTTCGACACCTGGGTCAACAACGCCGGTCTCTCGATCTTCGGCCGCCTCGAGGAGGTCTCGGACGCGGATCACCGCCGGCTGTTCGACGTCAATTTCTGGGGGATCGTCTACGGGTCGACCGTGGCGCTGCAGCACCTGAAGAAGGCCGGCGGCGCGCTGATCAACCTGGGCTCCGTCGCGTCCGACCTCGCCTTGCCGATCCAGGGCATGTACTCCGCCTCCAAGCACGCGATCAAAGGCTTCACGGACGCGCTCCGGATGGAGCTTCAGGAGGAGGGTGCCCCGGTCTCGGTGACGCTCATCAAGCCGGCCTCGATCGACACGCCGTTCCCCGAGCAAGCCCGGAACTACATGGCGCAGGCGCCCAAGCTGCCGCCACCGGTCTACGCCCCCGCGGACGTCGCGGAGGCCATCCTGTACGCCGCGGAGCACGGCCCCCGCGACCTCTATGTCGGCGGCGGCGGCAAGCTGATGAGCGCGATGCGCAAGCGGGTGCCCGCGGTGACCGACTGGATGGGCGCGCAGGTGATGTCGCGGAGCCAGACCGCGGGCGTGGCCGGCAGGCAGCGGGACGGCGCCCTCCACGCGGCCGGCCGTGACGGCGCCGTGCGGGGCGGCTCGCCCCACCACGTCATGCGCAGCGCCTACACCCGGGCCTCGATCAACCCGGCCCTGACCGGGATCCTGCTGGCGGGGGCCACGGCCGCCGCGGCCGCGCTCCTGGGCCGTGCCGACCGCCGCTAGGACGCCGCTGCGGCGCCCGCTCCCGCGCGGGCGCCGGCCGGACTGTTTGTTTCTAGACGATGATAGCGGAGGTCAGCCCACATTCAGGCCCGAAGACCATCCTAGCCGGGTCTTGCGCCGGGCCGAACCGGCGCGAAACCGAGCAGAAGGTCTGATGATGATGCACGTGAAGATGATCGCGGCCGCCGCGGCTGTCGTCGGCGGCCTCGGCCTGGCCTCCGCCGGCGCGGCGCCCCTGGCGCCCGCCGGCGCCGATACGATCACCGGCCCCGCCGCGGTCAGCACGGTCGCGTTCGGCTGCGGCCCGGGCTGGGCGCCCGGCCCGTACGGACGCTGCCGGCCGATGTACCGGCGGCCGCGCTTCTACGGCCCGCGCTGCTTCTTCCGTCCGACCCCGTGGGGTCCGCGGCGCATCTGCCGCTAGGGACGCGCAGGCACGCGTCCCGACGCGAGGGTCCGGCGCCGAACCGTGACACGGCCCGCGGGTTGATCCAGGGGCAGGCCCCGTCTCCGAGGAGGCGGCAGCCTGCCCCTTCCCGTTGGCGGCGCGGCGGGCGGGATCGGGCGGCGGGACGGCGCGTCCGCCCCCCATCCGTTCCGGCCTCCGGCGGTGCCGGGGACCCCACGCCCGGGACCGCGCACGGTCCCGCTCCGGTTGGACATGACCATGGCCCAGGATCAGAGCGGCGGCGCGAACCCCACGGCGGCGGAGCGGGCGACGGCCGAGCGCGTCGCCCGCAAACGCCTCGGCCCGGACGGCTGCCCGGAGCCGGGGCCCGACCCCCGATCGCCGACCGGACAGGCCAGCGGGATGAAGGCCGCGGGGCCGGACCGCCGGGCCGCCGTCCGGCCCCGCGGCGGCCGCTAGCGGCGCCCGACGGGCCGAGACGCGCGCGAACGTGCTCGTGCCCGGCTGCGGGAATAAAGCCCGCCGCCGCCCGGTTCCCGATTGTGTGGCACAAGGCTGCAGGCAGGAGCACCAGGGCGGGACCCCATGGCTTCGCAGGCTCTCGACGGGCCGGGCCCGGCCCGGCCGCCGGCATGACGACCCTGGCGCGGGCGCGCTTCAGCCAGCTCGTTCTCCCGCGCCTGGACGAGGGCTACCGGCTCGCGCACTGGCTCACCGGCAACGCCACCGACGCCGAGGACGTGATGCAGGAGGCGTGTCTGCGCGCCTACCGGGCGATCGAGGGGTTCGCCGAGGGCAATGCCCGGGCGTGGTTCCTGACCATCGTCCGCAACACCGGCTATTCCTGGCTGCAACGGCACCGGCCGCGGGCGGTGGTCTTCGCCGACGACCTCGCCCCCGAGGCCCGCGCCGAGCTGGAGATCGGGGGCGCCCTGACCGAGGCTCCGGAGACGCCCGAGGCGACCCTCATCGCCCGCGACGATGCGGGGCAGCTCGCCCGGGCCGTCGAGGCCCTGCCGGTGGCCTTCCGCGAGGCGCTGGTCCTGCGCGAGTACCACGGCCTCAGCTACCGGGAGATCGCCACGGTGACGGGGGTCCCGATCGGGACCGTGATGTCGCGCCTCGGCCGCGCGCGGCAGCACCTGCTTGCACGGCTCGCGAGGGACGGGCGATGACCGACGACGAGACCCTCCTGCTCCTCAGCGCCTACGCGGACGGCGAGCTGTCGCCCGGCGAGGTCCTGGCCATGGAGCGCCGTCTCGCGGCGGACCCCGATGCGCGGGCCCTGGCGGAGCGCCTCCACACCCTGTCCGGCACCCTGCGCGAGACCCTCGCGGGGCCGCCCGCCCCGGAATCCCTGCGGGCGCGCGTGGTCGAGCAGGTCGGCTTCTCCGACCCGCCCCCGTCCCGCGGCCGCTTCGGAGGCGCGCTCGGGTCCTGGCCCGAGACCTGGCTCGAATCCTGGCTCAAATCCTGGCGCGGATCCCGGCAGGCACTGGCCGCGACGCTGCTCGTCGGTCTCGTCGGCGGGGCCGCGCTCGGCGGCGGGGCCGTCTATCTCGACCGCCCCGGCGGCGCCCCGGATACCGGCGCGGCCGTGCTCGCCGGCCACCTCCGCGGCCTCGCGGCCCCCCAGCCCTTCGACATCGCCTCCTCGGACCGGCACGTGGTGAAGCCCTGGTTCAACGGCCGGACCACCCTCGCGCCCGAGGCGCCGGACCTGTCCGACAAGGGCTTCCCGCTGGTCGGCGGCCGGGTCGACATCGTCGGCGGCGCGCCCGTGCCGACGCTGGTCTATCGCCGCGACCGGCACGTCATCAGCGTCACGGTGATCCCGGCCGCCGACGGTCCCGGGGCCGGCGAGGAGCGGCGCGACGGCTCGACGATCGAGCGCTGGCGCCTCGGCGACCTCACCTACTGGGCGGTCTCGGATCTCAACCGGCGCGACCTGCGCGCTTTCGCCGACCTGTTCCAGTCCCGGACCGGGGCCCCGCCCGGATAAGGCGGGAATAACGGCCGTCAATGCCGGGTTATTACTGATATCGTGATGTCGATCCGGCGAGGATCCCAGCGTGATCAGTCAATCACACCTGAACACCCGCAGAGCCGAAGCACGATCCGAGATCGGCCCCGCGCCGGAGCGGCGGTCCCTGGCCGGCGCCGCCCCGGCCTTCCCGGACCTGTCCCTCGTGGAGGCGGCGCTCCATCTCCTGGCTGAGCATCTCGAGCAGGGGCTGGCGGTGACCGACCGGTACGGGCGGGCCCATTTCCTGAACCGCGCCGCGCAGGCCTTCGTCGCGCGCGGCCTGCTGTGCCTCGAGCAGGGCGGCCTGCGCGGCGCGGCGCCCGAGGACAGCGCGGCGCTGCGCCGGGTCATCGCCCGCTGCGCCGCCGGCCATCGCGGCGGCTCGGTGCGCCTGGAGGGCGCGGGCGGCACGCTCCTGGTCGCCGCCTCGGCGCTTCCCGGCACGGTCGCCGAGGGCGCGGTTCTCCTGCGTCTCACGGACCCCGGGACCCCGCGCCTGCCGGATCCCGGCGTTCTCCAGGACCAGTTCGGCTTCACGCCCGCGGAGGCGGCCCTGGCCGTCGACATCCTGGCCGGAAACGACCTCGCGGCGAGCGCGACGCGCCGCCGGATCACGCGGAACACGGCGCGCGTGCACCTGCGCCACCTGTTCGAGAAGACGGGGACGCGCCGCCAGGCCGAGCTCGTGCGGCTGCTCCTGCTGTGCCCGCAGCCGATCGCGGACGCTTAGGGTTTGGACTCGATCAGCACCAGAAGGCGATGACGGCGGCCAGAGCGAGGGCCGAGGCGTAGTTGCGTGCGAGCTTGTCGTAGCGGGTGGCGATCCGGCGAAAGTCCTTGAGGCGGTTGAAGGTCGCCTCGATCCGCCACCGCTCCCGATAGCGGCTCTTGTCGTGGCGGATCTTCCGCTTGCGGCCGCGCTTGCCCGGGATGACCGGCGTGATGCCGCTCTTGCGGAGGTCAGCGCGCAGCCAGTCGGCATTGTAGCCCTTGTCGGCTGCCAGACGTTGGATCCGGCCTGGCGCTTTGGCCAGCACCGCAGGCGCGGTGGTCACATCGCTGGCGTTGCCGGGCGTTAGCAGGAGGACGCCGGGGCGGCCGAGGACATCAGTGAGCGCGTGGATCTTGGTGGTCTGGCCGCCGCGCGATGGGCCAATGGCCTGCGCCGTCGCCCCCCTTTGCCGCCATGGGCAGAGCGGTGGGCGCGGACGTAGCTGCTGTCGAGGGCAGCCGCATCGCCCGTCCATCCGGCCTTGGCCAGCGCGGCGAGCATGGCTTTCCAGAAGCCGCGCCGCGACCATCGGTTGAAGCGGTTGTAGACCGTGGTCCGCGGGCCGTAGGCGGCCGGGCAATCGCGCCAGCGGCAGCCCGACGTCAGCACGTGCAGGATGCCAGAGATGATCTGCCGGTCGTCCTTGCGCTCGGGTCCGGGCTGATCCTTGGGCATGAACGGTCCGATCACCGCCCATTGCTCATCCGAGAGCCAGAACAGGTCCGCCATCACCGCCTCCAGGCCGCAAAACGGCCGCCTGGAATCACAAAACGACAGACCCCGCAACGGCTTGGTTCGGTTCACACCCTAGCGCGATCCGGCAAAAATATTCGCGCCGCGAGCCACGATTAATCCGAACGGAGGATGCGCACAGTCCACGACAAAGCGACGCTGATCCGGCCGATCGTGGACGAAACACGGATCTCTCGGCGCAACGGAGACTGGATCATGATCCTCTCGTTCCTGAAATCTGCCCGAAAGAGCCGCATCGCGGCGCGAAATCTTCGCATTTTGTCGGCCCTCGACGACGAGATGCTGAGCGACATCGGCCTCGACCGGCGCACGCTCCGCGCCTTCTGCGAGAACGGCTGCTCGCACGTGCCGCCGCCGCCGAGCCAGGCCGAGGCGCCCCGGGTCGTCGCGATGCCCGGAGCGCTCGGGATCGCCTTCCGCTGAACGCCCGCCGCACCGCCCGCCGCGACGCCCCAGGCCCGGCCCGAACGCTCAGATCTCGACGCAGATCTTGCCGAAGTGGCGGTTGCTCTCCTGGTGGCGGAACGCCGCGACGAGGTCGTCGAGGGGGAAGCGGCGGTCGATGACCGGCCGCAGCCCGCAGGCGTCGATGCCGCGGATCATCTCGATCTGGTGGCGCCGGCTGCCGACCAGCACGCCCTGCAGCCGGATCTGCTTCAGGAGCGCCGGCACCAGCGGCAGCTCGCCCGCGACGCCCGAGAGGATACCGATCACCGAGATGTGGCCGGCGACCCGCACGGCGGCCATGGACTGCTCCAGCGTCGCCGGCCCGCCGACGTCGAGGACGTGGTCGACGCCGCGCCCGTCGGTCAGGCGCCGGGCGGTCTCGCCCCAGGCCGGGTCGGCGCGGTAGTTGATGACGTGGTCGGCGCCGAGCCCGCGCAGGCGCTCCAGCTTGGCGTCGCTGGAGGAGGTGGCGATCACCGTGGCGCCCGCCGCCTTGGCGAATTGCAGGCCGAACAGCGACACGCCGCCGGTCCCCTGCACCAGCACCACGTCGCCGCTCTTCAGACCGGCATCGGCGTGCAGTGCCCGCCACGCGGTCAGCGCGGCGGTGGTGAGCGTCGCCGCCTCGGCGTGGTCCCAGCCCTTCGGGGCGCGGGTGAAGGCGGTGGCGGGCGCGGTGACGCGCGCGCGGGCGTAGCCGTCGACCCCGTCGCCCGGCACGGTGGCGAAGCCCTCGACGAGCGGGGTGCCCTCCAGCCAGGTCGGGAAGAACGTGCTGACCACCCGGTCGCCCACGGCGAATTCGGTCATGCCCGGCCCCACGGCCTCGACCTCGCCGGCGCCGTCGGACATCGGGATGCGCGGCTCGCTCGGCCCCCACATCCCGCTGACCACCGCGTAGTCGTGGTAGTTGAGGGAGTTCGCCCGCAGGCGGACGGTGATCGCGCCGGGCCCGGGCTCCGGCACGGGCCGCTCGCCGAAGGTCACCTTGTCGAAGCCGCCGCCGGGCTGGACGATGACGGCACGGGCTGTCGATCCGGTCATGACGCACCTGTCGCTCCGCGGCCTCGGCCGCCGGGGGCGGACACTGGCAGGCCCGGCGCGCCGCGTCGAGACGACGGAGCGGAGCAGTCCGCCGCGGGTGCGGGGGAGGGACCCGCGACAAGGGCCCGCGACAGGGGCCCGCCACCGGCGTCCGCAGCCCTTCCCGCCCTTGCCGCTGTGCCGCGCCGGCGCCAAGGTCACGGATCGCATCCCGTCCGTGGAAGGAGGACACACCGTGTCGACCGAGCGCGTCGTTCTGACCGAAAGCATAGCGCCAACGGCGTCCAAGATCTTCACCCAGGCCGGGATCGGCGCCATCCGGCAACTGCCGCGCGCGGTCAGCCCCGAGGATGCCCGCGATCTGGCCGACGTCACCGTCCTCGGCATCCGCTCGCGCACGCAGGTCACCGCCGCGCTTCTCGACGCCCTGCCCAATCTCGCCGCCATCGGCTGCTTCAGCGTCGGGACCAACCAGGTCGACCTCGAGACGGCGCGCGCCCGCGGCCTGCCGGTCTTCAACGCGCCGTTCTCGAACACGCGCAGCGTCGCCGAACTCACGATCGGCGAGATCGTGATGCTGCTCCGGCGCATCCTGCCGCGCTCGGAATCCGCCCATGCCGGCGGCTGGGACAAGTCGGCCACCGGCGCCTTCGAGGTGCGCGGCAAGACCCTCGGGATCGTCGGCTACGGCAATATCGGCGCGCAGCTCTCGAACCTCGCCGAGGCGATGGGCATGCGCGTCATCTTCTACGATCTCACCGACAAGCTGCGCCACGGGAACACCGAGCCGACCGAGAGCTTCGAGGCCCTGCTCGCCGCCAGCGACGTGGTCAGCCTGCACGTCCCGGAGACGCCGCTGACCCACGGGCTGATGGGCGCGGAGCGGATCCGCGCGATGAAGCCGGGCGCCTACCTGATCAACAACAGCCGCGGCACGGTCGTGGACCTGGACGCCCTCGCGGCGGCGCTGCGCGACGGGCATCTCGCCGGGGCCGCGATCGACGTCTTTCCCGTGGAGCCGACGTCCAACGCCGAGCGCTTCGTCTCGCCCCTGCAGGGCCTGCCGAACGTCATCCTCACCCCCCATGTCGGCGGCTCGACCGAGGAGGCCCAGGATCGCATCGGCGCGGAGGTGGCCCGCAAGCTGGTCGACTACATCCAGACCGGATCGACGCTCGGCGCGGTGAATTTCCCGCAGGTCCAGCTGCCGCCGCGCCTGTCCGGCGCGCGCTTCCTCCACGTGCACCGGAACGTGCCCGGCGTGCTCGGGCAGATCAACGCGATCTTCTCGGGCCGGTCGCTCAACATCGACGCGCAGTACCTGCAGACGGACGGCGAGTTCGGCTACGTCGTGGTGGACGCGTCGGTGCCGCCGGGCGAGGCGGACGGGGTCCTGCACGCGCTGCGGGCCATCGACGGCACCGTGAGGACCCGGCACCTGCGGCCGAAGGCGGGGTAGAGAGCCCGGCCCGCAACGGGGCGCCGGCGCGCGGCCGGCGCCCTCTGCTCAAGGCCGCGGCAGGGTGTGCAGCGCCCTCAGGAAGGCGTCGACATCCGCGCGGGTGTTGTAGAAGGCGAGCGAGGCCCGCACCGACTGGTCGACGCCGAACCGGCGCAGGGCCGGCAGGGCGCAGTGATGGCCCGAGCGCACCGCGATGCCGTGCGCGTCGAGGTGGTGCGCCACCGCCTCGTTCGTCTGCCCCTCGATCACGAAGGACATCACGCTCGCCTTCTCCCGGGCCGTGCCGATCAGGCGCAGGCCCTTCACGTCGGCGAGGCCGCCCTGCGCGTAGTCCAGGAGGTCGTGCTCGTAGGCGGCGATCGCCGGCATGCCGATGCCCGCGAGGTAGTCGAGCGCCGCCCCCAGACCGACCGCCCCGGCGATGTCGGGCGTGCCGGCCTCGAACTTCTCGGGCGCGCCCTTGTAGACGGTCTTCGCGAAGGTGACGTCCTCGATCATGTGGCCGCCGCCCTGCCAGGGCGGCATCGCCTCGAGCAGGTGCGTCTTGCCGTAGAGCGCGCCGATGCCCGTCGGCCCGAACACCTTGTGGCCGGAGAAGACCAGGAAGTCCGCGTCCAGGGACTGCACGTCCAGCGGCATGTGCGGCGAGGATTGCGCCGCGTCGACCAGCACCGGCACCCCGTAGGCGTGGGCGAGCTGGATGATCTCCCGCACCGGGTTCACGGTGCCGAGCGCGTTGGCCACCTGCGTCACCGAGACGATCTTGGTGCGGCCCGACAGGAGCGCCGCGTACTGCTCGAAGATGATCTCGCCGCGGTCGTTCACCGGGATCACCCGGAGCGTCGCCCCGGTCTGCTGCGCCAGCAGCTGCCAGGGCACGATGTTGGCGTGGTGCTCGATGGTCGAGACGATGATCTCGTCGCCCGGGCCGATCTGGGCCCGGCCGTAGGAATTGGCGACGAGGTTGATCGCCTCCGTGGTGCCGCGCAGGAAGACGATGTCGTCCTTCGACGGGGCGTTGAGGAAGCGGCGCACCGCCTCGCGGCCGCCCTCGAACAGGTCCGTGGCGCGCGCGGCCAGGGTGTGGGCGGCCCGGTGGATGTTCGAGTTGTGCCGGGCGTAGAACGCCGCGGTCGCGTCGATCACGGCCTGGGGCTTGTGGGTGGTGGCGGCGTTGTCGAGCCAGACCAGCGGGTGGCCGTTGACGCTCTGATGCAGGGCCGGGAAGTCCCGGCGGACCTGCTCCACATCGAAGGGCGCCGCCACCGGGCTCGATCCCTGGGCGGCGAGGCGCGGCGCCGGACCGGGATAGCGGGTCGGCTCGACCCGTGGGCTCGCCGCCGCCCCGCGGGCCGGCCCGGGGCCGAGAGGCAGGAAGTAGTAGTCGCCAGCCGGCGCTTCGGGCGCCCGGGACCGCCGACCGGTCCGGGCGAGGCTCTCCGGCGCCTCATCGCGGCCGGCCTTCGACGGGTCGGCGGGCACGAGGTCCGGGACGAGGGCGTGCGCGAAGGCGTTGGCGCGGGGGTGGTCGGCGGCGATCTGGCGGTGCAGCTCCGGACCGCCGGGGAGGGCGGCCGCCAGCGCCGGGGCGCCGGCGAGGGAGAAATCGGGCAGGACGGGGCGCGGGCTCGCGGGGTGGACAGGCGGGATCGCCGCCGCGTCGGGGAACGCCGGGCTCGCGGGTGCGCGGTTCGGCAGGGTCGGGCCGGAGAGGCCCGGCAGGCCGACCGGCGGCGCCCCGAAGGAGCGCGCCGGCAGCGCCGACGCGTCGGGCTGCAGCCCGGCGGGCTGGCCGCCCGCGGGAGCGGAGGGGACGCCCACGGGCGCGCCCGGCAGCGGCGCCCCGCCCGGGCCCTGGGGCAGGCCCTCGAGCGCCTGCGGGACCTGGGGGCCGGCGGGGATCTCCGGCGCGAACGGCTGGCTCGCGGCCTGCCCCTGCCGGTAGATCTCCCGGGCGAGGCGCCCGACGAGATCCGCGTGGGCCAGCTCGCCCGGGCTCGCCCCGGGCAGCCCGAGGGCGAAGGCCTCAGGCGTAGTCATGGTAGTTGCCCAGCAGCACGTTATCGAGGCGGGCGATCGCGTCCTCGACCAGCACGGCGGCCGAGAAGTAGCGGGTCACGAGGTGCGAGGCGATCGAGTGGTCGTTGGTGCCCATGTAGCGCACCGACAGGCCGGGCTCGATCTCGCCGGTCACGCCCGACTTCTGCAGGCCGACCACGCCCTGCTCGCCCTCGCCGACGCGCAGCAGCAGGATCGCGGTGGTCTCGGCCCCGGTCACCGGGTCGATGTCGATCGGCAGCTTGTCGCTCGGCACCAGCGGCACGCCGCGCCACGTGATGAACGGCGCGCCGAACAGGTGGACGACGACCGGCGGCACGCCGCGGCGGGTCGCCTCCCGGCCGAAGGCCGCGATGGCGCGGGGATGGGCCACGAAGAAGGCGGGCTTCTTCCAGACCAGGGTCAGCAGCTCGTCGAGGTCGTCCGGGGTGGGCGGGCCGCCGCGGGTGGGGATGCGCTGGCGCGGGCCGACCTCGTGGAGCAGGCCGAACTGCGCGTTGTTCAGGAGCTCCCACTCCTCGCGCTCCTTCACGGCGTCGACCGTGAGGCGGATCTGCTCGCGGAGCTGGTCGATCTCGTTGGAGTAGAGGTCGGTGACCCGCGTGTGGGTGTTGAGGATCGTCTGGATGGTCGAGAGGTGGTACTCGCGCGGATCGACCTCGTAGTCGACGAAGGTCGTCGGCAGGCGCGGCTCGCCGGTATGGACCGCCAGCAGCTCGATGCCCTGCTCGCCGTAGGAATTGGTGTGCCCTTTGAGGCGGTCGCGCTCCTCGCGGTACTGCGCGATCTTGGCGCGGATCTCCTCGCTCTCCACCGCGGCGGCATCGAGGGTCAGGAGGGTCACGGCCGACAGGGCCTTCACGGCCGGGGCGGGCGCGCTCTCGCCGGCGAGACCGGCATCGCCGAAATAGTCGCCCTTCGTGGCGAGCCCCTGGCGCAGGCGGCCCTTGTAGGGACCCGAGAGGGTCAGCTCGACCGTGCCGTCGGCCACGACCGTGAGGCTGCGGCCCGCGGACCCCTCCTCGTGGATCACCGCGCCGGCCTGGTGCCGGCTCTCGGTGAACTTGGCCGCCAGCGTGGCCAATTCGGCATCGCCCAGCCGGCTGAACAGCGGCACGGCGCGCAGGGAGGACGGGCGGATCACCCGGCCCTTGCCATCTCCCTTGCCATCCCCCTTGCCATCCCCCTTGCCATCCCCCTTGTCCTCGGCGACGAGATCGATCCGGCCGGGCTTGGCCAGCACGACGGCGCGGCGGTTGACGCGGTAGACCCCGCCCGCAACGTCCACGAAGGGCAGGAGCCGGAGCAGCCAGCGCGGCGTGTTGGCCGCGTTCTGGACCGAGGTGACGGTCGCCGTCGCAAGATTGCGTGCCGCCGTGGCGCTCACGCTCAGACCCGGTCCGCTCATCGTTCGTCCTCACTCCATCCAAGATTGCAGGCGCGCCGCATCGTTCCGCGCGGCGGCGGTGCGCCCCGCAGGTTGTGCGAGGCGGGCGCAAGACGTTTCGATCAAGATCTGACGACGACCGCGACCTGAGCGACCGAGTCGTCAATCAAAGCACGCATTCTCCGCGGCCAGACAGCCATCGTCAGGCCGCTCAACCGGTCTCGCGTCATCGCTTCTCCGGCGAGGTCTGGATAAGGTCTGATTCGCCCGATGGTCAACGAAAGGATATCCCTATTTTCCGCGCCTTCTTGGAAGCGGGCACCCTGGCATGCACGGCACATAGGACATGATCATCCTCAGACCGTCCGGTCAGAGAATTTCATTTTACTACGCCGCGCGCCGCGGCGGCGGCCGGACGACTTTGTTGTCAGGAATAATCTTTCGCGCGTCTCAGATGCCATCCCCGTAGCCGAAGGACTGGTCCATGCTGAGCGCCGGCTCCTCGCCGACGGGCAGGCGCGAGACGACCCGGGCCGGCACGCCCGCCACGGTCGTGTGGGGCGGCACGTCCTGCAGCACCACCGCGGCGGCCGCGACCTTGGCGCCCGCCCCGACGCGGATGTTGCCCAGCACCTTGGCGCCGACGCTGAGCAGCACCCCGCGCTCGATCTTGGGGTGCCGGTCGCCGCTCTCCTTGCCGTTGCCCCCGAGCGTCACCGACTGGAGGATCGAGACGTCGTCGGCGATCGCCGTGGTCTCGCCGATCACCACGCCGGTGGCGTGGTCGATGAACACCCCCGAGCCGATCCGGGCCGCCGGGTGGATGTCGCAGCCGAACACCTCGGAGATCCGGCTCTGGACGTGCAGCGCCAGGGTCGCCCGGCCCCGGTGCCAGAGCCAGTGGCCGACCCGGTAGGCCTCGAGCGCCGCCAGCCCCTTGTAGAACAGGAACGGGTCGAGGTAGCGGCGGCAGGTCGGGTCGCGCTCGCGGATCGCCACGAGGTCGCGCACCGCGTGGGCGCCGGCCTGCGGGTCGGCCTCGAAGGCCGAGAGGCACAGGTCGCGCATCGACAGACGGGCGAGGTCGCCGTCCCCGAGGCGGTGGGCGAGCCGGTAGGCGAAGGCCTGGGCCAGCGAGCGCTGGTCGAGGATCGTCGCCTGGATGATCCCGGCATAGAGCGGCTCCTCGATCAGGGCCGCCTCGGCCTCGGCGCGCAGGGCCGCCCAGACCTCGGCCTCCCCCGTGCCGCGGCTCGTGATGCGCAGGGGCGGCTGGACCACGGCCATCGTGGCACCCGCGGCGGGCAGGGCGGCGTGATGCATCGGTCGCCGCCGATCACGGCACGGGGCGGAACAGGTTGGGCAGGTAGCGCTCCAGGGTGCCGTGCCCCTGGAACGTCACGTCCACAATCGCCGGGGCGTCGCCCGCGCGGTGGACGCCCACCACCCGGCCCCGGGCGTGCCGCCAGATTCCCAGGATCTCGGCGAGGTCGGGGCGCGCGAACACGACCGCGTCGCCCTGCATCATCGTCCCTGAGGCCATGGTGTCGTTCCCCTTGGATCGGCCGTCTGTGGCGGGCTGATTCTGCCGCCGGGGGGCGCCTGTGCCGGGGCCTGCGCCGCCGGCGAGAAGCCTTTTCCGGACACCCCGGCTTGCCGGAGAAGGTTTCGGCCGCGCGGGCCCGAAACCGGAGCATCGTCTTCGCTAAGCCTCTGTCACAGAACGATATTTAAGCATCGCCCCGTCTTTGGCAAGCCCGGTCTCCGGCATGCTCCGGGCGCGGCCAGACCCCGGCCGGCACGGGCCGTCGATCGCGGCCGCGACGCCGGCGCGCCCCCGCCGGCCCCGTGCTTCTGCTCCGCGACGCGGCTTCGACGAACAACCTGCGCTGCAAGTCCTCGCCAATTTGGCAGCACATTCTCGGGACCGCCCCCTACATTGACGGTGTCGACGCGCAGTCGTGTCCCAGTCGTGGCCCAGTCGTGGCCCCGCCGACACGCAGTCGAAGCGGAGCCGAACGGAGGTTTGCCGTGATCGCCAGCAAGGAACGGATCGCCCGGATGATTGCGCCGTGTCTGCCGTGTTGCCGCGTCCAGGAGGAGGAGAGCGCACGATATCAGACACGAGAGGCGACCATCGATGCTGACCTATGACACGACCCGGAACACCCGTCCCGACCTGAGCCCCGAACCGGCCGCCCTCGGCCGAGCCCTGTCCCGGAGCATCCGCTCCCATCCCTCCCACGAACGCGCCGCCCTCGCGAGCGCCCTCGACGACGGCCTGATGCCCGACGAGGTCGCCCGCATCCTCGCCGGCCGCCGGGTGGCGGAGGCTTTCCCGATCCGCTGGGGCGAGAGCCCGGAAGCCTACGCGTCCCGGGCCGTGTCCGAGATGTTCGTCGCCTACCTCCAGTAGGCGCGCCGCTGCCGGCCGCGCCGGCCTCTCCGACCACGAACGATGGGAACCTGTCATGTCGGTCTTCCCCCGCGGGTGGAGGCGCCGGACGGGGACGGCTGCCTGCGCGCTCACCCTGGCGCTCGGTGCCGCCGGCCCGGCCGCGGCCGGACACACGCCGAAGGGCCGCGCCGCGGCCGCCACCGCGGCCGGCGGACCGGACGTCCCGGCCCGGCTCACGGTCGGGCCGGGCGGCCGGGACCTGCGGCTCGCGGGCGATCTCACGGCGGGCGTCGCCGCGCGGGCCGCCGCCATCCTCGCCGCGCACCCGCGGATCGCGCGCATCCATCTCACGAGCGACGGCGGCCTCGTGGAGGAGGGGGCGGCGATCGGGGCGCTCGTGGCGGCGCGGGGGCTCGCCACCTACGTCCCCGACGCCTGCGCCTCGGCCTGCACGCTGATCTTCGTCCGCGGCCGGACGCGCTACCTCGCGACCGGCGCGCGGCTCGGCTTCCACGCGCCCTACGAGATCGGGGCGCGGGGGCGGATGCGCCCGGTGGATTCCGCGCCGGAGCGGGCGGCCTACCGGGCCGCTGGCCTGCCGGCGGCCTTCGTGACGCGGGCGCTGGCGGTGCCCCCGGCCGGGATCTGGATCCCGACGGACGGCGAGCTGCGCGCGGCCGGCATCGTCACCGAGGTCGTCGGAACGGACCGCTTCCCCGACTCGACCCTGGACGCGGATCCGAGCGCGGCCGGGGCGCGGGCCGCGATCCTGCGGAGCCTGCCGATCCTGCGCCGGGCCGAGGCGGCGGGGCTCGCCCCGATCACCCGGTGGTACCGGGACGGCTACGCCGCCGGCCGGCCCGAGGCGGAGGCCGCCGCGGGCCTGAGGCGGATGGCCGCCGGCTACCTGCAGCGGCGCTTCCGGGCGGCCGATGACGGCGTCGTCCGCGCCCTGGGCCAGCGGATCCTGGCGACGCTGGAGCGGGGGGACGCGGCGGCCTGCGGCCTCCTCGCGGCCGGCGACCTCGTGGCGCTCGACGCGCGCCTGCGGGCCGAGCAGCCCGCGTCCCACGGGCTCGCCCCGCTCCTCGCCCGGGCACGGGCCGCGCGGCCGGACGGAGCGGTCTGGGCGGACCCGCCCGCCACGGGCCCGGGCGCCGCGCGGTCGACGGCCGAAGCGGCTTTCCCGTCGGGCGATTGCGCCGCCCGGATCGCCGCGACGCGGCACGCCCTCGACCTGCCGCCCCGCGCGTCGGCTGCCGCGCTGCGGGCGCTGTTCCTCGCGGAGCCGCAGCAGATCCTGGCGAGCCGCGCCGGACCGTAGCGACGCCGCCGACCCTCGACACGCCGCGCCGGCGCCTATCTTCGCACCCGCGGCACGCCCCGGACGGGCGCCGGCCGCGGGGAGACGGGGGTTCGACGGATGCCGGATTATCGCCTGCGCGGGGCGGTCCGCGGCGAGGATGGCGAGATCGGCGCGCCCCGCGTCGACGAGGTGCTCACGGCCGCGGACGCGAAGGAGGCGGTCCGCCTCGCCAACGGCCGCTCGCTGACGATCGAGGACGACGCGGTGAACGCCCTGTGGCTGGTCGACGCCCACGGCACCCTGCTCTGGTCCCTGCGCCGCGCCGACCGGGAGTCCTGACGCAGGCCGGCGCCGTCAGGCGGGCGCGCGGCGGCGCGTCTCCGGCAGCGCCGCGTCGGGCTCATCGGCGCCGCCGAGATACAGGGACCGGACGTCGTCCCGCCCTCGCAGGGACGCGGCGGTGCCGGCGAGCGCGCTGCGGCCGTTCTCCAGCACGACGGCGTGGTGGGCGTGGCGCAGGGCGAGGCGGAGATTCTGCTCGGCCACCAGCAGGGTCAGACCCTCGGCGCGGTTCAGGCCGGCGAGCACCCGGTAGATCTCCTCCACCACGCGGGGGGCGAGTCCCATGGACGGCTCGTCGAGGACGAGCAGCCGCGGCCGCCCCATCAGCGCCCGACCGATCGCCGCCATCTGCTGCTCGCCGCCCGAGAGCAGGCCGGCGGCGACGCCCCGCTTCGCGGCGAGCCGCGGGAACAGGCCGTAGACCCGCTCCAGATCGGCGCGCAGGCCGCCGCGGCCCGAGCCGCGCCCGAGGCCGCCCGCGACGAGGTTCTCCTGGACGCTCAGGCCCCGGAAGCAGTGGCGCCCCTCCAGCACGCCCACGAGACCGGCGCGGACGAGGGCGTCGGTCCGGGTCCGCGTCGCGTCGCGCCCGTCATAGGCGAGGCGCCCGGCCGTGACCCGGCCGCGCAGGGCCGGCAGCAGGTTCGACACCGCCCGCAGCAGGGTCGTCTTGCCGGCGCCGTTGGCGCCGACCAGGGCGACGATCTCCCCCGCCCGGACCGCGAGGTCGACGCCGTGCAGGGCGTGCACCGCCCCGCCGTAGACGACCTCCAGGGCCTCGACCTCCAGGAGGGTCGGCGCGGCGCTCATCGGGCGCTCACCGGGCGCTCACCGGGCCGCCGCGGCGGCGTGCTTGCCGCCCGCGTCCGCGGCCTCCTCCGCCGCGCAGTCGCGCGGGGTGATGCCGTGCTCCTTGGCGTAGGCGGTCGCGGACGCCTCGATGATCGGGCGCAGGCTCGCCCAGTCGGGGGCGATCCAGTCGGACACCACGGTCCACTTCGCCCCGTCCCATTGCTGGAAGGTGACGCGGCCCTCGCCCTCGTGGTTGGCGCAGGTGACGTTGATCGAGTGGAACAGGCCCTTGGCGCCGAGCGCCGCCACCCGGGCCTCGTCGAGGCGCAGGTGCTCGAAGCCCCAGCGCACCTCGTCGCCGGTGAGCGTGCGCTGGCCGAACTTGCCTTGCGCGATCCGCACCGCCTCGACGTTGAGGATGCCGTTCAGCACCCCGAGATTGTGGTAGACGCTGCCGATGCGTCTCCGGTCGGCGAGGTTGCCGTTGCCGGCCCCGTAGACCTTGCCGACGACCTCCTGGATCACCGGGTAGGCCGTGCCCGAGGCCTGGGTCGTGATGGCGACGTAGCCCTTGGCGGCGTCGCCCGCCGGGATGACGTCCTCCTCCGAGTTCGACCAGACATTGCCGACGATCCGGTCGGCCGGGAAGCCGGTCTTCTGGGCGGTCTTGAGGGCCACCGGATTCATCACGCCCCAGCCGCGCAGCACCACGAAGTCGGGCCGCAGGCGCCGGATCGTGAGCCACTGCGACTGCTGCTCGTTGCCGGGATGGGGCACCTCGATCTGCGCGACGGTGAAGCCGTAGCGCGCGGCGAGCTGCGCGTAGATCGGGATCGTCTCCTTGCCGTAGGGCGAGCCGTGATAGAGCACCGCGACGGTCTTGCCCCTCAGCTTGTCGAGGCCGCCCGCGCGGGTGCCGAGATACTGGATGATGCCGCTCGTCTCGCTGTAGGGGTTGAGCAGCAGCGGGAACACGTAGGGGAAGACGCGCCCGTCGGTGGAATCGGTGCGGCCGTGGTTGATCGTGATCAGCGGCACCTTGTCGGCGGTGATGCGGTCGATCATCGCGTAGGCGATGCCCACCGAGAGCGGGTTCCAGGCAGCGATGCCGGGCCGGGACTTGAGCCGCTCGTAGACCTCGACGCCGCGCTCGACCTCGTACTGGGTCTCGCCCTCGCTCCAAGTGAGCTTGACGCCGTTCACCCCGCCGTCCCGGGCGTTGATCAGGTTGAGATAGTCGATGAAGCCGCCGAAGAAGCCGGTCCCGCCGGCCGCGTAGGGGCCGACCCGGTAGCTCTGGAGCGGGAAATACTGCTCGTCGGCCCGTCCGGCCCGGGGGGCCGCGCCGGCGAGCACGACGGTGCCGGCGAGGAGCGCGGCGCGGAGACGGGTCGTCAGGGGCATGGTCGTCCTGGGGTTGGTCAGACGGGAAGGGGGATCAGGCGGCGCGGCGGCCGAGGCGGCGGCCCGCCCGGTCGAGGAGGGCGGCGAGGCCGGCGGGCTCGCGGATCAGCACGGCGACGATCAGGGCGCCGAGCACGATGCGCTGGACCATCTCCAGGGTGCCGGAATCGAACCCGTCGCCCAGGAGCGCCGCGCCGAGGCGCGCGAGGAGCAGGGGCAGCACCACGATGAAGCCCGCGCCCAGGAAGGCGCCGCGCAGGGTGCCCAGGCCGCCGATGATGACGATGAAGAGGATCTGGAAGGAGCGGTCGAGGTTGAACCCCGCCGGCTCGACGGTGCGCAGATACGCGAAGGCCCACAGCGCCCCGGCGATCCCGATCACGAAGGACGAGACCGCGAAGGCCAGGAGCTTGGTCCGGGCAACCTTCACGCCGACGAGGCGGGCGGCGGTCTCGTTGTCGCGGATCGCCACGAGGTCGCGGCCCGTGGGGGAGGCCACGAGGCGCCACGCCAGGACGGTCAGCAGCGTGACCACGCTCAGCGAGAACAGGTAGCGCCCGCGCGGATCGTCGAAGGACAGGCCGGCCACCACCAGCCGGGGGGCGGTGATGACGCCGGAGGGGCTGTCGTCGGAGATCCAGCCGATCCGGTTCAGCGCCCAGGCGACGAAGAACTGCGCGGCGAGCGTCGAGACCGCGAGGTAGAAGCCGCGCAGCCGCAGGGCCGGCAGCCCCGCCACCAGCCCGGCGAGCGCCGCCACGAGGCCGGCGAGCAGGAGCGACACCGGCAGGGGCAGGCCGGGCAGGCGCAGCGACAGGTTGAAGGCCGCGTAGGCTCCGACCGCCATGAAGGCGGCCGAGCCCAGGGAGAGCAGCCCGGCATAGCCGGTGAGCAGGTTGAGCCCGAGGCCGGCCAGCGCCAGGGCCAGGAACGGCGTCAGCAGCGCCTCGAACACGTAGCTCGTGCCGGTGAGCGGCACGATCCCGTAGGCCAGGACCAGCAGGGCGCCGAGACCGAGGGTGCGGGCGGACAGGCCGAGGCGCGGTGCGGCGAGGGGGAGGGCGTCCATGGTGTCCTCAGACCCGCTCGACGGCGCGCAGGCCGAACAGGCCCGACGGCCGGACCAGCAGGAAGCCCAGGGCCGCCACGTAGGCGATCCAGCCCTCGATCCCGCCGCCGATGACCGGCCCGAGATAGACCTCGGACAGCTTCTCCGCCGCGCCGACGATCAGCCCGGCCACGATCGCCCCGGCGATGGAGTCGAAGCCGCCGAGCACGAGGACCGGCAGGGCCTTCAGCACCACCAGCGACAGGGAGAACTGCACGCCGAGCCGCGCGCCCCAGAGCAGCCCCGCCACCAGGGCGACGATCCCGGCGGCGATCCAGACCGCCGACCAGATCCGGGGCAGGCGCAGGCCGGTGTTGAGGGCGGCGAGCGGATCGTCCGCCACCGCCCGGAAGGCGAGGCCGGTGCGGGTGTAGCGGAAGAAGGCGGAGAGGAGCGCCACCATCAGGCCCGCGACCGCGGCGGCGAACAGGTCGAACCGGCTGACCAGCACGCCGCCGAGGTCGATCGGCGTGTCGTCGATGCCGAGGTCCAGCCCATGGACCTGGGTGCCCCAGGCGAGCTGGGCCGCGCCCTCGATCACGTAGGCGACGCCCAGCGTCGCCATGAACAGGGTGATCGGCGGCTGGTTGACCAGCGGCCGCAGCACCGCCCGCTCCACCGCGAGGCCGACCACCACCATCGCGGCGAGCGTCGCCGCCAGGGCCGCCGGGAAGGGCAGCCCGCGCTCGGTCAGGCTCACGAAGGTGAGGGCGGCGAGCAGCACCATCGCGCCCTGCGCGAAGTTGAGCACGCCCGAGGTCTTGTAGATCAGCACGAAGCCGATCGCCACGAGGGCGTACATGACGCCCGAGAGGAGGCCGCCGACCACGACCTCGATCAGGAAGGCGAGGTCCGGGCTCATGCGGCGGCCGCGTCCGCGTCGATATCCGCGTCCGCATCTCCCTCCGCATCCCCGTCCGCGAGCCCCAGATAGGCCGCGATGACCGCCGGGTCCGCCCGAACCTCCGCCGGCGTGCCGGTGGCGATGCGGCGGCCGTGGTCGAGCACGGTCACCCGGTCGGAGAGGCGCATGACGACGCCGATATCGTGCTCGATCAGCACGATCGCGGCCCCGGACCGCTCCCGCGCCGCACGGATGGAGCCGGTCATCTCGGCCTTCTCGGTCGCCGTCATGCCGGCCATCGGCTCGTCGAGGAGCAGGAGTCGCGGCTCGGCCACCAGGGCTCGGCCGAGCTCGACCCGCTTCTGGAGCCCGTAGGGGAGGCTGCCGGCCGGGCGGTCGGCCACTGCCCCGAGGCCCAGGCGCCCGATCACCGCCTCGGCGGCGGCGCGGTGCGCGCGCGCCTCCCGCCGGGCGGAGGGCAGGCCCAGGATCTGGGCCCCGAGCCCGGCGCGCCGCGCGGCCGAGAGCCCCGCGAGGACGTTGTCGCGCACGCTCAGGCCCGCGAACAGGGCGAGGTTCTGGAAGGTCCGGGCGACGCCCAGCGCGGCGAGCCGTCCGGCCGGCACTCGGGCGAAGGTCTCCGCGCCGAGCCGCACCCGCCCGGCCCGCGGCGCGTAGAGGCCGGTGATCGCGTTGATGAGCGAGGATTTCCCGGCGCCGTTCGGCCCGATCACGGCGTGGATCTCGCCGGCCCCGACAGCGAGGTCGATCTCCGCGAAGGCCACCGTGCCGCCGAAGGCGAGGGACAGTCCCTCGACCGACAGGATCGCGTCCGCCCCATCCCGGTGCGGGCTGCCGCCGGGCCCTGCCGCCGGGCGAGCGGCGGGGCGGGGGATGGGGGTCCGCCCGTCCAGAACGGGGCGGACGAGGCGCAGCGCAGGCTGCATGGGCAAGGATCCGTCCACGATAGGTCGTCCGCTGCGGCGCGAACCGGCGGCACCCGTTGAGAGAAGGCGAGAGACAGGACGACGACACGTCCCCGGCGAACATTCCGATGTTCCCGCCGGTCAAATCCTGCTGTGCGGCGCACACGAAGTCAAAGGCACAGTCTTTTCAATTTCGATATGGCGCGCGAACATTCTCCTTCCGGGACGCGCCGGCGCGGGATCACTTCCCTAGTCGTGCCGAGGGTCCGCGCACACCACCCAGATCTTGCCGCCCCGGGACGGTGACGGGCCCGGATCCGGGCGGATCGGCCCGGCGCGGCGGGCGGAAAGACACCTTACGGTAGCATAAACTAATCTGCATAAGTATTCATGGCTTGAAACAAAATGTAGGTTCGCGCCCCCACGCCGTCGTGGAGTCGCCGCCATGCCAAACCCGCTCGCGCACAAGCTAAATTGCTATGTCCGGCTCTCCGAAGACGACCGGATGTGCTTGGCCGACGCCATGAGCCCGAGCCGCATGGTCGCCGCCCGCACCGACATCATCCACGTGGGCGACGATCCGCGCGCGATCAACGTGATCCTCGAGGGCTGGGCCTGCCGGTACCGGCAGTTCGCCAACGGGCGCCGCCAGATCGTCTCGCTCCTGCTCCCGGGCGACCCGTGCGACCCACACGTCTTCCTCCTCGACGAGATGGATCACGCGATCGGCGCGATCACGCCCGTGCTCCTCGGCCAGATCTCCGGCCCCGCGATGCGGGATCTGACCGCCCGCAGCCCGCGGCTCGACATGGCCTTCCACCGCGAGGCCCTGGCCAATGCGGCGATCCAGCGCGAGTGGACGGTCAGCCTCGGCAGCCGAACCGGGATCGAGCGCCTCGCCCACCTGTTCTGCGAGTTGCACGCGCGCCTCGCGGCCGTCGGCCTGACGGACGGGAATACCTGCGCGATGCCGATGACGCAGAACGATCTCGGCGACGCGATGGGGCAGACCAGCGTGCACATCAACCGCACGCTCCAGGAACTGCGCGGCATGGGGCTGATCACCCTGCGCAGCCGGCGCCTGACGATCCACGATCCGGCCGCGCTCGCGCGGCTCGCGCATTTCGACACCGCGTATCTCCATCTCATCGAGGCCGACCACGCTGCCGCGCGCTGAACCCTGCCGGTCCCGAGGCGATTGAGCCAGGTTGAACGACATCCGGAGTGGCCCGGCATGACAGACCCTCGCGATCCGGCGGAGCGTCTCGCACTCCTGGAGGCCGACAACGCGCGCCTGCGCCGGCTGCTCGACGGGGCGGGGCTCCCGGACAGCCTGCGTCACGGGATGCGCAACACGATGGCGATGTTGCGCACCGTCATGCACCGGTCCGCCGACAGTGCCGCCGATGTCGAGAGCTACGTGGCGCATCTCGACGGCCGGTTCGGGGCGATCATGCGGGTGCAGGCCGCCACGGACGCGTTCGGCGACGCCGACCTGCACACGCTGATCTCGGACGAGCTGATGTTCCACCTCGCCCGCGAGGGCGAGCAGGCCAGCCTCGCCGGCCCGCGGGTGCGCCTCCGCCCCAAGGCCGCCCAGGTCGTCGCGCTGGCCCTGCACGAACTGACCAGCAACGCGGTGGAGCACGGGTCCCTGGCGCTCCCCCAGGGCCGGATCCGCGCCGCGTGGCGGGTGGCGGACACGGAGGCCGGACCGCCCGTCCTCAGCCTCGACTGGGCCGAGACCGGCGGCCGCGGGGTCGTGCCCTCCGGCCGGCGCGGCTTCGGCACGGACGTGCTGACGGAGATGCTGGCCTACGATCTCGGCGCGGCGGTCGACCTGCGCTACGAGCCGGACGGGCTGCGCTGCACGATCCGCGTGCCGCTCACGGCCCAGGTCGGGCGCCGCGTGGCCGAGGATCCCGAGACGGGCTGCGAGAGCGACGGCCGGTGAGGCTCACGAGCTCGACGCCGCCCGCACCTGCCCGGTCATCTGCGGCAGCGCGCCGAGCGCCTCCACGGCCGGGTTCGGGCCGGGCAGGAGCAGGTAGTCGGGCGTGAACCCGGAAAACTCCCGCAGACGTTCGAGATTCGGCACGCGCACGCTCTTGCGCCCGCTCTCGATCAGCCCGGCCCTGCGCAGGTCGGAGAGGACGCGCGAGAGGTGGACGTTCGAGAGCCCCGCCGTGTCGGCCAGTTCGGACTGCGCCAGCGGAAGGCGGTACTCGGGCTCCAGGCCGAGGCCGACGGCGTTCAGGCGCGCGAAGAGCTCGCAGATGATGTGGGCGACCTGCTTGTCGGCGGACCGGCGCCCCACCCCGACGAGCCATTCCTGCAGGACGGCCTCGTCGACTAGGACCGACCACCACAGGGCGCGGTAGATGTTGGGCCGGAGGGCGGCGAGTTCCTTGATCGTCCGGTAGGGGACCGAGGCGACGGTGCAGGGCGTCAGCGTCGCCACGGAGTGGATCGCCCGGTTGAGCAGCGACGCGTGCAGATCGCAGCCGTCGCCGGGAACGAGGTAGGCGAGGATCGAGCGCCCCCCGTCGGGCACCAGCTTGTAGCGGCAGGCGAACCCGTCGAGGATCACGTAGGCGGCGTCGGGCCGCACGCCTTCCGAGACCAGGTCGCGGCCCGCCTCGACCTGCGCGACATCGCTGGTCGCCGCGCCCAGCGCGGCCACGTCGCCGTCGTCCAGGTTCGCGCGCAGCGCCAGCTTGCGAAGGAAGGGGTTCAAGGGATCTCCCGGACGTCCTGCCCCGCGCGCGGAGGCGCCTCTGCGTGAACGCGCGACGGCTTATCCTTACTCCGCGAGGTCATCAAATGATCTCCACGCCTCTGATCCGGATCCCGACGGCGCCGATCCGCGAGGAACCTTCGACGCCGGGGTGCGCCGGCGCCCGAATGCGGCCCTCGGCGCGACCGGACCGGCGCCGCCTCCCGGGATCGGCCGCGGAGGGCGCGCCGGGCCATGCGGGCCGGATCGGCGTGTCAGGAGAGCCGAAGCGTGCGCAGGACGGTGCCGTTCCCGTCATGGATCTCCATCCGCCAGCCCGCCGCGGCGTCCGGCAGCTCGCCGGCCTTCCGGAACTCCTCGATCAGCACCAGCGCTTCCGATTCCGCGTGCGCGACCGTCGCGGCGAGGACGCCCGTCTCGTCCTCGATCGTCTCGCCGTCGCTCCTCAGGCGGAAATAGTAGCGCTCTGCCATGACATCCTTCAGCTCAGGTCCGGACCCGCTCCCGCCCCGGCGCGCGGGCGCCGCGCGCCGGGGGCTGAGGTAAGTGGCATCGATCCGCGTCCGATCAACGTGCGCGCGAAAGTCCCGGCGCGGATGCCTATCGCTTGGTCCGCCCGCTCGCGGACGCCGCAGGACGCGGCACGGCGCTGCCGGTCTGGCGGGCGAAACGCCGCCCTTCTGGGCGCCGCCGGACCCGGAACAGCCTCCCGACGCGGCATGCCTAAATAATTGGCACACGATTTGCGAAGGTCGGCCCGTCGCGAGGAAGACGACGCAGGGGACCGCCATGAAGGCATTTGGAACTTGGGCCTCGGCCGCCGCGCTGGCCGCCGGGCTGGCGATGGGCACGCTGGGAGCGGGCGCCGCGCGGGCGCAGGAGACCATCAAGGTCGGCATCCTGCACTCGCTGTCGGGCACGATGGCGATCTCGGAGACCACCCTGAAGGACGTGATGCTCATGCTCATCGCCGAGCAGAACGCCAAGGGCGGCGTGCTCGGCAAGAAGCTGGAGCCGGTGGTGGTCGATCCGGCCTCGAACTGGCCGCTCTTCGCCGAGAAGGCCCGCGAGCTGATCAGCAAGGACAAGGTCGCGGCCGTGTTCGGCTGCTGGACCAGCGTGTCGCGCAAGTCCGTGCTGCCGGTGTTCAAGGAGCTCGACAACATCCTGTTCTACCCCGTCCAGTACGAGGGCGAGGAGAGCGAGCGCAACGTGTTCTACACCGGCGCCGCCCCGAACCAGCAGGCGATCCCGGCGGTCGACTACCTGATGTCGGAGGATGGCGGCGGCGCCAAGCGCTGGGTGCTGGAGGGGACCGACTACGTCTACCCGCGCACCACCAACAAGATCCTCGAAGCCTACCTGAAGTCCAAGGGCGTCAAGGACGAGGACATCCTGATCAACTACACGCCGTTCGGCTTCTCGGACTGGCAGACCGAGGTGTCGAAGATCAAGGCGTTCGGCTCGGCCGGGAAGAAGACCGCCGTGGTCTCGACCATCAACGGCGACGCCAACGTGCCGTTCTACAAGGAGCTCGGCAACCAGGGCATCAAGGCCACCGACATCCCGGTCGTCGCCTTCTCGGTGGGCGAGGAGGAGCTCGCCGGCATCGACGCCAAGCCGCTGGTCGGGCACCTCGCCGCCTGGAACTACTTCGAGTCGATCAAGACGCCGGAGAACGAGGCGTTCATCAAGAAGTGGCAGGCGTTCAAGAAGAACCCCAAGGCCGTCACCAACGACCCGATGGAGGCCAGCTACATCGGCTTCAACATGTGGGTGAAGGCGGTCGAGAAGGCCGGCACCACGGACCCCGACAAGGTGATCGACGCGCTGCCGGGCATCGAGCAGAAGAACCTCACCGGCGGCACCGCGACGATGCTGCCGAACCACCACATCACCAAGCCGGTCTTCATCGGCGAGATCGAGGCGAACGGCCAGTTCGACGTGGTGTGGAAGACCGAGGGCCTGATCCCCGGCGAGGCGTGGTCGAAGCAGCTCGAGGGCTCGAAGGACCTCGAGGCCGACTGGGTCAAGCTCAAGTGCGGCAACTACAACACCAAGACCAAGTCCTGCGGCGGCGCCTGAGGCGTCTCCATCCCTTCCCCGGGCGATCCCGGGCCTGCCCGGGATCCGCTCAAGCCTGCGGGGAGGGGGAGGGGTGGGGGTGGTGCAGAAGGCACCGCCCCGCTCGATCCTGCACCACCCCCAACTCCGGCTCCTCCCTGCAAGGGGGAGGAGAGTCAGCCGTCGTGCCGAAAGTCTCGATGCTCCGTCTCCTCTGCCTCCTCCTCCTGCTCCTCGCCGTCCCGGCGCTGGCGCAGACCGCCGATCCCTACGGCCAGCTCGCCGGGGACGGCTACGCCGAGATCGAGGCCGGCGTCTCCGGCCTCGCGGCGAGCGGCGACCCGCGCGCCGACGCGATCCTCGCGGCCCTGTCGGACGGCCGCCTGCTGGTGCGCCCGGACAAGACGCTGCTGATCCGGCAGGGTGGCGCCGTCGTGGACGCGAGGACCGGCGCCCCGGCCGCCGACAGCCCCGACCTCAGGCCCGTGCGGGCCAACAATCGGGTCCGCCGGGCGATCGAGGCGGCCCGCGGCCAGCTCGACCTCGCCAGCCCCGATCCGGCCAAGCGCCGCGCCGCCGCCGACGCGGTGTTCAAGGCCCGGGACGCGGCGGCGCTGCCGGCCCTCGACGCGGCGCTGACCCGCGAGACCAACGCGGGCGTCCGGCAGGCGCTCACCGAGGCCCGCGCCGCCGTGCTGCTCGCCAGGCCCGGCACCGCGGACGCCGACCGGCTGGCCGCGATTCCCGCCATCCAGGCCCGGGGCGATGGCGACGCGATGGGCATCCTGCGCGGTCTCGCGGCGGATCCGAACGAGGCCGTGCGGGCCGCCGCCGGCCGCGGCATCGCGGCGATCGAGACGCGGCTCGCGATCCTCGGGGCCCTCCAGAACGTCTGGTACGGCATCTCGCTCGGCTCGGTCCTGCTGCTCGCCGCCATCGGGCTCGCCATCACCTTCGGGGTGATGGGCGTGATCAACATGGCCCACGGCGAGATGGTCATGCTCGGCGCCTACACGACCTATCTCGTGCAGGAGCTGATCCGCACCAAGGCGCCGTCCCTGTTCGGCTGGTCGCTGGCGATCAGCATCCCGTGCGCGTTCCTGGTCGCCGGCCTCGTCGGCGTGCTGATCGAGCGGTTCATCATCCGCTTCCTGTACGGGCGTCCCCTGGAGACGCTGCTCGCCACCTTCGGGGTCAGCCTCGCGCTGCAGCAGGGCGTGCGCACGATCTTCGGACCGACCAACCGCGAGGTCGGCGCCCCCGCCTTCATGAGCGGCGCCTTCGACCTCTACGGCCTGTCGATCACCTGGGGCCGGATGTGGATCATCGTGTTCGCGCTGGCGGTGTTCCTGGGCCTCCTGTTCGTGCTGCGGAGGACGTCGTTCGGCCTGAAGACCCGGGCGGTCACCCAGAACCGCCGCATGGCCGCCGCGATGGGCATCCGCACGCCCTACGTCGACGCCCTGACCTTCGGGCTCGGCTCCGGCATCGCGGGGATGGCGGGCGTCGCCCTCTCGCAGATCGACAACGTCTCGCCGAACCTCGGCCAGGGCTACATCATCGACTCGTTCCTCGTGGTGGTGTTCGGCGGCGTCGGCAACCTCTGGGGGACGCTGGTGGCGGCGCTGACGCTCGGCGTCGTGAACAAGCTCGCCGAGCCGTATATCGGCGCGGTGCTGGCCAAGATCGGCCTCCTGATCTTCATCATCCTGTTCATCCAGAAGCGCCCGCGCGGCCTGTTCGCGCTCAAGGGCCGGGCGGTGGAATCGTGAGCCCCATGCCGTCCCGCACCCCCCTCATCGACCGGAAGGGCTGGATCTTCCTCGCCGTCCTGGCCGCCTTCTGCCTCGCCGTGCCGGTGCTGAACCTCGCGGTGCCGGAGGGCTCCGGCCTGCACCTGCCGACCTACCTCGTGGCGCTGTTCGGCAAGTACCTCGCCTACGCGCTGCTCGCGGTCAGCCTCGACCTCGTCTGGGGTTATTGCGGCATCCTCTCGCTCGGCCACGGGGCGTTCTTCGCCCTCGGCGGCTACGCGATGGGCATGTACCTGATGCGGCAGATCGGATCCCGGGGCGTCTACGGCAACCCGGTCCTGCCCGACTTCATGGTGTTCCTGAACTACAAGGCGCTGCCCTGGTACTGGTACGGCTTCGACCACTTCGCCTTCGCGGCCCTGATGGTGCTGCTGGTGCCGGGCCTGCTCGCCTTCCTGTTCGGCTGGCTCGCCTTCCGGTCGCGGGTGACGGGCGTCTACCTGTCGATCATCACGCAGGCGCTGACCTACGCGCTGATGCTCGCCTTCTTCCGCAACGACATGGGCCTCGGCGGCAACAACGGGCTGACCGACTTCAAGGATTTTCTGGGACTCCCGGTTCAGTCCCAGAACTTCCGCGTCGGCATCTTCGTCGCCACCGGAATCGCGCTGGCGCTGGGCTACCTGATCGCCCGGGTCATGACGGTCTCGGCGTACGGAAAGATCCTGATCGCCGTGCGCGATGCCGAGAGCCGCACCCGCTTCCTCGGCTACCGGCCGGAGCACTTCAAGACGCTGGCCTTCACGGTCTCGGCCATGATGGCCGGCGTCGCCGGCGCCCTCTACGTGCCGCAGGTCGGCATCATCAACCCGGGGGAGTTCGCGCCCACCAACTCCATCGAGACGGTGATCTGGGTGGCGGTGGGCGGCCGCGGCACGCTGGTCGGCGCGGCGCTCGGCGCCGTGCTGGTCAACTACGCCAAGACCGTGCTCACCGGGGCGATGCCCGACGCGTGGCTGTTCGCGCTGGGCGCCCTGTTCGTGGTCGTGACGCTGTTCCTGCCGCGCGGCCTCGTCGGCACCGCGATCGAGCGCCTCGGCTCCCGGCGTGCGGCCGCCAAGCTGCCGCCGGAGCCCGACATCGCCCCGGACCGCGTCGAACAAGGGCAGGGCGCATGAGCACCGACCTCCTCGAACGCCCGGACACCCGCGGCCCCGCCAACCGGAAGCGGGAGACGGACGCGCTCCTCTACCTCGACGACCTGCGGGTGACCTTCGACGGCTACAAGGCCCTGCGCGGCCTGTCGCTGACGCTGGCCCGCGGCGAGCTGCGGGCGATCATCGGCCCGAACGGCGCCGGCAAGACCACCATGATGGACTGCATCACCGGCAAGACCCGGCCGGACAGCGGCATCGCCCTGTTCGACGGCAGCCACGACCTGCTCAGGAGCGACGAGCCGGCGATCGCCGACCTCGGCATCGGCCGCAAGTTCCAGAAGCCCACGGTGTTCGAGAGCCACACGGTCGCCGACAACATCCTGCTCGCCCTCAAAGGGCCGCGCGCGGCCTTCGCGTCCCTGTTCGGCTGGCGCAACCGGGTGGCGCGGGAGCGGATCGACGCCCTTCTGGAGACCGTCGGCCTGCTCGCCCACCGGGGCCGGCCGGCGGCCGATCTCAGCCACGGCCAGAAGCAGTGGCTGGAGATCGGCATGCTGCTCGCGCAGGACCCGAAGCTGCTGCTGGTCGACGAGCCCGTGGCCGGCATGACCGACGCCGAGACCGCCGAGACCGCCCGCCTGCTCCGGCGCATCGCCGGCGAGCACGCCGTCCTCGTGGTCGAGCACGACATGCACTTCGTCCGCGATCTGGGGTGCCGGGTCACCTGCCTGCACGAGGGCGCCGTGCTGGCCGAGGGCTCGATCGACGCGGTCTCGGCCGACCCGCGGGTCGTCGAGGTGTATCTGGGGCGATGACCATGCTCTCCGTCGACGGCATCGACCTCTACTACGGCGCCGCGCAGGCGCTCCGCGGCGTCTCCCTCACGGCCGAGGCCGGGCAGGTCACGACGGTGCTCGGCCGCAACGGCGTCGGCAAGACCTCGCTGATGCGGGCGATCGTCGGCCAGCAGCCGGTGCGCTCCGGCGCGATCCGCCTCGCCGGCCGCCCGATCCAGGATCTCGCCCCCTACGACCGGGCCCGGGCCGGGATCGCCTTCGTGCCCCAGGGCCGCGAGATCTTCCCGCTGCTGACCGTGAAGGAGAACCTCGAGACCGGCTTCGCGCCGCTGAAGCGCCGCGACCGCCACGTCCCCGGGGAGATCTACGACCTGTTCCCGGTGCTCAAGGACATGCTGCACCGGCGCGGCGGCGACCTCTCGGGCGGGCAGCAGCAGCAGCTCGCCATCGCCCGGGCGCTGGTGACCCGGCCGAAGCTCCTCGTGCTCGACGAGCCCACCGAGGGCATCCAGCCCTCGATCATCAAGGATATCGGCCGGGCGATCACCTACCTGCGCGGCAAGGGCGAGATGGCGATCGTGCTGGTGGAGCAGTATTTCGAGTGGGCCCGCGACCTCTGCGATTCCTACGCGGTGATGGATCGCGGGCAGGTGGTGCTGGCCGGCCCCCGGGCCGGGATGGTCGAGGCCGACGTCCTCCGGTGGATGTCCGTCTAGCACTACCTGGGCACTTTGATGCGCCTTGGTGAGTTGTTTCCTGGCGATGGTTCAGGAGGCAGCGATGGCTGAGGATCGCGACCAGACAGATGGGCTTGCTGCGTGGCTGACGCCGTTTCTCGCTGTGATCGGCCGCAAGACTCGGCGGACTTGGGCGCCGCTGTACCTGCGCGGCCTGCTTGGCCCCGGTGAGCGCAAGAGCTTGCAGCCAATGGCCGGACGCCTCGGGCTGTCGGGCCACGATCAACTCCAGCACTTCATCGCCAGTCCAGCTTGGGACGACGGCCCACTCTGGACGGCGTTGGCCCGTGAAGCCGATCGGCTGGTCGGTGGACCGGACGCGTACCTGGTCATCGACGACACAGCCCTGCCGAAGAAGGGCACACTCTCAGTCGGCGTAGCGCGCCAGTACTGCGGCGCGCTGGGCAAAAAGGCGAACTGCCAAGCGCTGGTTTCCCTCACCCTGGCGCACGATGAGGTGCCCGTGCCGGTCGCCTTGCGCCTGTTCCTGCCCGATGAGTGGACGAGCGTCCCGGAGCGGTGTGCGCAAGCTGGCGTGCCGGAGGCGGCGGTCGCGCCGCGGAGCAAAATTGAGATCGCGCTCTCCGAACTCGAACGCCTGCGGGCTGAGAGCCTGCGCTTCGGTGTGGTGCTCGCCGACGCGGGCTATGGCAGCAGCGCCGCGTTCCGGCACGGCCTCGACGCGCGTGGTCTGAGCTGGGCAGTCGGCATCGCCAAGACCCAGAAGGTCTACCCCGCCGACGTGCAGCTCGTGTCGCCAACGGGCCGGGCGCGCAAGCCCGTGCCGGACCAGGAGCCGCAGGACGCCGAGGCGGTTCTGGCAGATCTCGCCTGGCGGCGCGTGACCTGGCGCCAGGGCACGAGAGGCAAGCTCACGGCTCGGTTCGCCATGATCCGGGTGCGGGTGGGCGATGGCCCGGTCTGGGGCAACAACCGCCATCTGCCGGGCGCGGAGGTCTGGCTCGTGGGGGAGTGGCGCACGTCAGGCGAGCGCAAGTACTACCTGTCCAACCTGTCGCCCCGGACGACCCGGCGGGCGCTGGCCGGCACGATCAAGGCACGCTGGGTGTGTGAGCAGGCCCACCAGCAGATGAAGGAGGAACTCGGCCTCGACCACTTCGAGGGCCGCTCCTGGACGGGGCTGCATCGGCACACGCTGATGACGTGCATCGCCTACGCCTACCTGCAGCACCTGCGTCTGTCCGAGCATCGTCGGACGGAGCGGGGAAAAAATGACAGCCCGCTTGCCGGGTCCGCCGCCGTCACCCAGCCTGCCCGCCGTGCGGAAGGCCATTCTCGGACAGCTGTTTGCCGCTCTGATCCCGCCCGTCCGATGTCCACACTGTCAGAGCCGCTTCAGGCTACCATCTGACCTCAAAGTGCCCAGGTAGTGCTAGGGCGCGCCGCGCCCCCGCCCCCGCCGCCGGCGCGCCTGGGAATACAGCCCTTCGAGCCGAATATCGGGACGGATATTCAACAATCGCGGCGGGGCAGGGGGCGACATCGACCGCCAAAACTGTGCATATGGCCTCGATCGGCCAATGTTAAAACACAATTCAGGTCCGCCATGGGGCTCAACCACGGAGGCGCCCATGACGATCCTGGATCCGATCACCGGCGAGCTGGTCACCATCGCCGTACCGCGGCCGCGGCCGCAGGCCGGCCCGCGCTGACGGGCGACGCGCTGTCATGACGAACGCGACCGATCGAAGGGCCGGGCGCCGCGGCGTCCGCGGCGGCCGTGCCCAGATCCGGACGGTGCCGCCGGGCCTGCTGCTGGCCGGCGGCGTGGGGGCGAACGCCCCGCTGGCGGCCGTCGACCTGATCGCCCAGGCCCGCGCGGCCCGGCGGGAGGCCGAAGCCCGCGACGGCGCGGACCGCGCGGAGCAGGGCTGACGCGGCGACCCGAGGCCGCCGAGCCGGCCGCCCCTTGAGATCACCCGCGCGGCATGCTCGGAAGGCCGGCAGTCTCGCGGCAGCCGACGGGTGAGTCATGAAGATCGGCGTCCTGATCCTGGTCGGCGCCTGCGGCGTCCTCGTCGGGATCGTCATCGGTTACGTCGCGGGGACGCGGCTCAGCCAGGCCTTCGCGCAGGCGCCGGTGACGGACCGCTCCGCCGCCGCGCAGGCGCTCCGGATGGTGGACCGCGTCGCGACCGAGCACGGCCTCGCGCGGGACGCCCTGCTCAAGGCGATGCTCGACCAGCAGGGCGGCGGAGCGGGGACCGCGCGTCCCGGCACGGATCCGGCCGAACCGGCCCGGTGAGGCGTCGGCCGCGCGTCTCAGGCGGCCGGCGCGGGCCGAGGGCGCAGCCGGAGGCTCGCGGCGGTGAGCACGGAGCGCAGCTCGGCGGGCCGGACCGGCTTCGAGAGGATCGGGATGTCCGGAGCCCCCAGATCCTCGCGCACGCGCGCCTCGTCGTGGCCGCTCATCACCACCGCCGGGAGCGCGCGGCCGGCGAGCCGCCGGACCGCCGCGATGCAGTCCGTCCCGGTGACGCCGTTCCCGAGCTCGAAATCGGTGACGAGGAGGTCGATCTCGGGAACGGCGTCGGGGATCCCGGTCTCGGGCTGAACGCGGCAGCCCCACGTCTCCAGCAGGCTGGCCGTGGCCCGCAGCACCGCCCCGTCATCCTCCACCAGCAGCACGCGCAGGCCGCCGATCGTCGCCGGCGGGTCGAGCCCGGCGGGGAGGGCCGCGGGCTCCGGAGCCCGGGCGAGGGGCAGGTTGCCGATCGTCACGCAGGTCCCGCGACCCGGCACCGAGCGCAGCGTCACCGCGAGGTCCAGGAGCTCGCCGAGCCGCCGGACGATCGGCAGGCCGAGGCCCACGCCCTCGACATCCCGGTCGCCGCGGCGGCGGACCTGGTAGAACTCGTCGAAGACCCGCTCCTGATGCGCGACCGGGATTCCGGGGCCGCGATCGTAGACCTGGACGGCGAGCCGGTCGCCCCGCCGGCGGCAGGCGATCAGGATCGGCCGACCGGGGGCGTACTTGATCGCGTTGTTGACGATGTTCTGGAGCATCGTCGTGAGCAGTGCCCGGTCGGTGCGCACCACGACCGCGCAGGCACGGCTGCGCAGAGCCGTCCCGGCGATCTGGGCGGCCTCCGAGTTCTGGCGCCGCACATCCTCGATGACGTCGTCGATCGCGACGGGCTCGGGCCGGGGCTCCACCCGGCCGCTGTCGAGGGTCGAGATGTCCAGGAGCGACTTGAACAGGCGCGAGACGCTCTGCAGCGACCGGTCGATGTTCTCGACCATCTGCAGCTCCTCCGGCCCCAGCCTGGCGCCGCGCAGGCAGGCGGTGAACAGGCTGATGGCGTGGATCGGCTGGCGCAGATCGTGGCTCGCCTGTGCCAGGAAGCGCGACTTGGACAGGCTCGCCTCCTGCTCGCGCTCGTAGGCGCCGCGCAGGCGCTCCAGCAGGCTGTAGATGTAGGTCGGCACGAGGACGGTGATGGCCGTCAGCGTCAGGACGAGGAACGGGTTCGCGCGCCAGTACGCGTTGCAGTACGTGGTGATCGCGATCGAGACCAGGGCCGCGGCCGTGGACGCCTTCAGGGCGGTCACCCCGTAGCGCAGGCCGTTGCCGACGATCAGCCGGATCACGATGGCGTAGAGCGGCAGGAACGGCGCGCCGCCCACCGCCATCGTGTAGGTCATCCCGCCGAGGTCGAGGACGAAGGTGACGACGCGGCGCGGCGTGTTGCTGCCGGGATTCCGGGTGATCCAGCCGTACAGCGCCACGGCGAAGGCCCAGTGGCACGTCACGAGGTAGGCGACGAACCGGGCCTCCGGCGGGGCGATCCCGCCGTAGATCTGGGGCAGGAGGTACAGGCAGGCGAGGCCGATGACGACGGCCCGGATGAGCGCCTGCGCCTTCTCGTTGTCGTACGCCTCGTCCCGCCGGCGCCGCGACCCGAACATCGGCGGCTCAGGCCCGGCCGGCGGCGCGCCGCCCGGCGGTGCCGCCGATCGCCCGCCTCGCCGGGACGGTCCCCGCGGCGTCCGCCCCGGATCCCGCCCCGGATCCCGCCGTGCCGCTCCCGGTCTCCTGCTGTCGCTTCATCGTGCAGTTGCCCTGCCGCGTCGCCGCCCGGGATCCGGGCGACGGCGCGCCGCCGTCGCCGGCCGTGGACAGATCTCACAAGTCTACCTGACGGTAATCGATACTACCAGACACGACGAGAGAGCGCGATACGGCGGCGATGACGAGTCTTCCGTGCGTGCGACCCTTATTCAGTCTTCGCCACAATCCTCGCTGTGCTGCCACGGGACACGCAAGAGGAAAATATGCGGCCCGATATTTTTTACTGCACCGCAGGACTGATCTCGTCGACCGGCCGCGCGCGCGCGGGCGCCGTCAGCGGTAGGCACCGGCAGCCGGATCGAAGCGATGGACCCGGGCATCCCGGTCCTTGGCCGGTCGGAGCGTCCCGTCCGCGCCCAGCACGGTGCCGCTCAGCGTGACCCGGACCGGGGGCCACGCGGCGGGATCGCGCGGATCCTCCGGCAGGATCTCCAGCCGCCCCGTGCTCGACCCGAGCCGGCAGGGATTCTCCGCGCAGCCGGCCGTCTCGTCGGCGCCCGCCGCGACCTCGCCGGCCAGGGCCCAGCGCGCCGGCGCGTCGCGGAACTGCAGGAGGAGGAACGAGAAGCCCTGCGATCCGGCCGTCCCGTAGACGGTGAGGCGCAGGCCCATCAGGAGGCGGCCCCGGCTCAGCGGCCTGAACACCGCGCCGAGCCGCTCGTCGACCTCCGGGGCGCCGCCGTTGCGGTTCCCGGTCCCGATCCGGCCGGACAGGACCTGCACGCCTTCGAGGCGCCAGCGCATGTCCTTGAGGGCGTAGGTGGCGGCCGCGACGCTCCGCCGGTCCGGTGCGGCGGCATCCTCGCCCGGGGCCGGCATCGTGACGAAGCCGGTGAACCAGCTCCCGGTCTCGGTGGAGAACATCGCGGCGGTCCAGAATTCCGCCGTGCGGCCGTCCCTCATCCGGCAGGTCCCGGCCTCCCTGTCGGCGGGCCGCCCGCAGATCGCCGCCAGCACCGCTCCGCGCGGCAGCATGGCGAGGTCGGGATCGGCCGCGGCGGGCACGGCAGCCAGCCCGGCAGCGAGGCCGGGCAGCACCGCCAGGGCCGGACCCGTCAGAAACCGCCCGCGGGCCGCGCGCCCGTGTTCCCGTCCCGCCCATCGCATGCGCCGGGCTCTGCCACGGAGCCCGGCACCGGGCCATTCGGACAGGTGTACGATCGGCCCCGCCGCACGGTGTCCCCCTCAATCCCCGACGCCGGCCGTGGCGGCCTTCGCGGCCGCCGCGGACCGGGAGGTGACGTCGAGGGCGCGCAGGAGCGCCGAGACGTGGATGCGGACGGTGAAGGGGGAGATCTCCAGCTCCCGGGCGATCTCCTTGTTGGTGCGCCCCAGGGCGACGAGGCGCAGCACGTCGCGCTGGCGCTGCGTCAGGGGCGGGAGCGGGCCGCGGGGCGCAGCGAGACCCGAGACCGGGCTGCGCCGGATCACGAACGCGCCGTCGCGGATCGCCGCGATCGCCTGAGCGATCTCCGCCGCGGGCAGCGCCTTGCCGATGAAGCCGTCGGCGCCCTCGGCCATGACGGTCCGGATCAGGCCCTCGTCCTCGATCATCGACACGACGATGATCGAGGCCCGCTCGAACTCGACGCGCAGCGCGCGAATGGAGTGGTGGGGATCGAGGCCGGGGAACAGGAGGTCCAGGAAGAACGCCCGCGGGGGCGCCCCGGCACGGGCCATCGCCAGGACCTGCTCCATCGTGGCGGCCTCCCGGACCAGGGCCTGCGGGTAGAGCCGTTCCGCGACGCGCCGCATGCCCTCGCGGAACAGCGGGTGATCGTCGGCGACGATGAGGGTCTCTGGCGCGGAGCCGTTCATGCCACTCCCGATCGCAGCACCGGAATCTTTCCCATGACGTCGCGGCGCTGAGCCATGCCGAGAGAAATCCAGGCCGTGTCAAGCCTGCGACGATAGGTCATATACACTAGTAGACCGGTTTTTTCCGCCTGCCTAGAAGTCGACCCGTCATGGTGACAGGCAACGGCCCACGAATTTTTTCGAATCTTTCCAAAGATAGCGAGGCTGCTTGCCATGTCGTGCGCGCCGACGCGACGCACGAATTACGTCGCTCCATGGTCGGGGGCCCGCTGGATGTCGGAAGTCGAACATCAGAATGCTGAGCGGCAGGCTCAGGATAGGCTTTCCGAGCCCCGCGCGGCCCCGAGCGCCCCGCCCGCCGCCAAGCCGGGCCTGTCGCCGAGCCTCATCGCAATCGTGGGCGGCCTGGTGGCGGCGGGCGCCGTCGCGGGCGTGCTGCTCTCGGGCAGCGGGGAGACGGCCGGGACGGCCGCGCGGCCGGCCCTGACGCTGGTCAAGGCGGCCGAGATCGACAAGGCCGCCGAGACCCTGCCCTTCGACGAGAAGGACAAGATCGTCGCGGAGGCCAAGGCCTGCCGGGCCCCCCTGGGCCAGATGCGCCTGTCGAAGATGGCGGCCGATGCCGGCGGCGTGGTGCGCATCCGGGCCGGGAACTACCTGTCCCCGGCCTTCAACATCGCCGACGGGCCGATCAACATCGCGGTCCCGTTCCCCGCGCCCTACGAGACCGGCAAGGGCGAGATCACCGTCGAGGGCGCCGCCAAGGACGTCTTCGTCGAGCTGACGCCGGGCCTGAAGGTCGACACGACCGGCGGCGTCCAGCGGATCCCCGTGATCTGGAATACCAGCAAGCCCTGCGGAGGCTGACGGATGTCGAAATCCGCCATCCTCCCCTTCGCCGCCTCCGGGCTGGTGGTCGCGGTCCTCACCCCGCTCCTGCTGAGCACCGATTACGGCCCGGTCGCCTGGTGGAACGCCGCCGGGCCGGAGCTGCGCTGGAAGGCGGCGATCGGGATCGCCGTCGCCCTGCTGGCGGCTCTGGGCCTCGCCGCGACCGCGACGGCCGCGCGGAAGGCGGAGGCCGGCCTCGGGCAGCCGGCCGGCGGCCTGCTGGCCCTGCCGCGCCTGATCGTGGCGCCGCGCCGGGTCGTGGAGGCCCGGTCCCCCGAGGCCGTGATCGCGAATCTCGAGGCCATGGTCGGGCTCGCGCCGGTCAAGCGCGAGGTCAACGCCCTGATCGCGCGGCTGGAGCTGGAGCAGCGGCGGCGCGCCGAGGGCCTGCCGGTGGCGGCGATCAGCCAGCACATGGTGTTCACCGGGCCGCCCGGCGTCGGCAAGACCGAGGTGGCGCGGGCGATCGGCGAGATCTACCGGTCCCTCGAGGTGCTGCGCCGCGGGCATCTCGTGGAGGTCGACCGTGCGGCCCTGGTGGCGGGCTATGTCGGCCAGACCGCGGCCAGGACCCTCGAGAAGTGCCACGAGGCCCTCGACGGCATCCTGTTCATCGACGAGGCCTACACGCTGGCCGAGGGCGGCGGGGGCGGCAGCGACTTCGGCAAGGAGGCGATCGACACCCTCCTGAAGTTCATGGAGGACAACCGCGACCGGATCATCGTGATCGTCGCCGGCTACACCAACGACATGCGCCGGTTCATCGACACCAATCCCGGTCTCGCCGGCCGGTTCACCAAGACCGTCGCGTTCCCGCCCTACAGCCCGAAGGATCTCTGCGAGATCCTGAGGCGCATGGCGGCCCGGCAGCAGTTCACGCTCCCCGAGGGGTTCGAGGCGGCGCTGACCCCCTGGCTCGCGCAGCGGTCCCGCGCCGACGACTGGTCGAACGCCCGCGAGATGCGCACCCTCCTGGAGAAGGCCCGCGAGGCCCAGGCCGCCCGAGTCGCCCTGCAGGGCGGCGACCTGCGCCGCCTGGAGATCGTCGACCTGCTCCGCGCCACCGGCGAGGACGCCTGAGGGCGGCCCGAGGGGCCACGCGCGCCCAGCACCCAGGCCAGCACCCAGGCCATCACCAGGGCCAGCACCAAGGTTCACCACGTCCATGGAACGCCTCGACAAGCATCCGGTCGCGCTCTTCGCGGTCATCGTGCTGGGTGCCACCGGCCTGCTGGTCGCCCTGCGGCCGGACGTGCTCGGGTCGCTCGCCGCGACGCCGTCGGCGCTGCTGCGCAACAGCCTGATCCTCGGCGGCCTCGTCGGCGGCCTGCTCGCGGCGAGCTACATCCCGGCGCGGATCGAGGCGACGCGGCGCGCCCTGGACCGGGCCCGGGCGAGCCGCAAGATCCGCCCGATCCGCTTCGTCGACGACGGCGCGGCCGCGGAGAAGAAGGACCTCCTGGCCACCGCGCTCGCGACCCTCGACGGCATGGTCGGGCTCGACCCCGTGAAGCTGGAGGTGAAGGGCGTCATCGCCCGGATGCAGGTGGAGCAGCAGCGCCGCGCCCAGAACCTGCCGGTGGCGGCCATGAGCCAGCACATGGTGTTCACCGGCCCCCCCGGCGTCGGCAAGACCGAGGTGGCGCGGGTCCTCGGCAGCGTCTTTAAGGCGCTGAAAGTGCTGCGCAAGGGCCACCTCGTGGAGGTCGACCGGGCCGGCTTGGTGGCAGGCTACGCCGGCCAGACCGCGATCAAGACCCTGGAGCGCTGCAAGGAGGCCCTCGACGGCATCCTGTTCATCGACGAGGCCTACGCGCTGGCTCCCGGCGGCGGGAGCGGCGGCGAGTTCGGCAAGGAGGCGATCGACACCCTCCTCAAGTTCATGGAGGACAACCGCGACCGGATCATCGTGATCGTCGCCGGCTACACCAACGACATGCGCCGGTTCATCGACGCGAATCCCGGCCTCGCCAGCCGGTTCACCAAGACCGTCGAGTTCCCGCCCTACAGCCCGCCGGAGCTCGCCGAGATCCTGAAGCGCATGGCCGCGGGCCAGGGCTTCGTCATGCCGGAGGGGTTCGAGAAGGACCTCGCCGCCTATGTCGGGGCCCGGTCGAAGGCCGAGGACTGGGCCAACGCCCGCGAGATGCGCACGGTCCTGGAGAAGGCCCGCCAGGCGCAGGCGCTGCGCCTCGCCGCCAGCCCCGGCGGCGACATCAACCGGCTCGAACCCGCCGACATCGCCGCGGCCCTCGGCCGCCAGGCCGGCGGCGCGGTCGACATGGACGCGGCCCGGAAGGTCATGGCCCGCCTCGACGCGATGATCGGGCTCGCGCCGGTCAAGGAGCAGGTGAAGACCGTGGCGGCGCGGGTGCTGGTCGATGCCCGGCGCCGCGCCGAGGGCATCGAGGTCGGCGCGGTGAGCCAGCACATGGTGTTCACCGGGCCCCCCGGCGTCGGCAAGACCGAGGTGGCGCGCATCATGGGCGACATCTTCCGGACGCTCGGCGTCCTGCGGAAGGGGCACGTGGTCGAGGTCGACCGGGCCGGGCTGGTGGCGGGCTATGTCGGCCAGACCGCGGCCAAGACCCTGGAGCGCTGCCGCGAGGCCCTCGACGGCATCCTGTTCATCGACGAGGCCTACACGCTGGCCGAGGGCGGCGGGGGCGGCAGCGACTTCGGCAAGGAGGCGATCGACACCCTCCTGAAGTTCATGGAGGACAACCGCGACCGGATCATCGTGATCGTCGCCGGCTACACCGGCGACATGGCCCGGTTCATCGACACGAATCCCGGCCTCGCCGGCCGGTTCACCAAGACCGTCGAATTCCCGGCCTACGACCCGTACGACCTCGTCGAGATCCTACGCCTGATGGCGTCGCGGCAATCGTTCCGGCTGCCGCCGCGCTTCGAGACCCTGCTGATCCCGTGGGTCGAGCAGCGCGCGCAGCGGCACGACTGGGCGAACGCCCGCGAGATGCGCACGCTCCTGGAGCGCCTGCGCGAGGCCCAGGCGATGCGCCTCGCCAGCGATCCCCTGGGCGATTACGGCCAGTTCGAGCTCGTGGATGTCGAGCGGGCGCTCCGGCCCGCCGGGGACGCGGCGCGTCCGGCGGCGGGGGCGTAGCGGCATGGCGCGGCCCGACACGCCCCCGCCGCCCGGACCGGAGGGAAGCTCTCCCGAAGGCGACGGCGCGCGCCCCGCGGGGCCCGCGTCGCTGGCGGTGCTCCGCGGCCTCGCCGCGGAGGTCGTGCGCCGCACCACCGCGGTGGCGGCGGTCGTGGCCGCGGCCGATCGGGGCGAGAGCGCGGCGCTCGTGACCCTCGGCCACCTCTACAGCCCCTTCACCGCGGGATCCGGTGAACCCGCGCGCAATGCCCGGCTCGCCGCCGTGTATTTCGAGCGCGCGGGGGCCGCCGGCAACTGGGTGGCCGCCGGGATGGCGGCCGAACTCCACGACCGCGGCCCGGGCAATCTGGAGCGGGACCCGGCCCGGGCCGCGGCGCTGGTGATGCGCCAGTTGGAGACGGACCCGGACAGCGGCTGCCTCGTCACGGATCCCGGGATCGGCGCGGTCTGGAGCCCGGATTTCTGGGCGGCACTTCAGACCGCGCTGGCCGCGCGCGGTCTCTACACGGGTCCGATCGAGCCGCGCAGCAACGACGCGACCCGCGCGGCGGTCCGGCACTTGGTGGACACCGCGGGGACGGCCCGGGAGCCGTCGCGGCCATGAGCGTCGCGCGCGGGGACTGGCTGCGCGCGCACGCGGCCCTCTGGTACGACGATCGCCGCTACCGGCTGGCCTGGCTCGCCCTGCCGCAGGCCGTGACCTGCGCGGTCGCGGGCCTGTGCATGGCGCTGGCCGCGCAGGGCGTCTGGGGGCAGCCGGCCACCGCCTCGAAGGCGCGGCTCGCCGAGCTGAGCGCCCTGCGCGACCGGGCCGGCAAGGACGGCGACCGCGCGGCGTTCGACGCGCTGACCGCCGCGGCCACCCGGGGCCAGATCGACGCCGCGACCAAGCTCGGGACGCTCTACGACCCGCTGACCGCCGCCTACTTCCCCAACAAGCCCGCGCCGAACGATTTCGCCCGGGCGACCGCCCTCTACGGACCGGGCGCCGCGATCGGCGACCTCCTGGCGGTCGCGCGCCTCGCGGACGTGCTGCTCGATCCGACCAACCCGAACCGCGACCTCCGGCGCGGCTGCCGCCTCGCCCAGACCTGGATCGACGCCCCCGAGACTCTCGAGCGCACGATCACCGGCGAGGAGCGGCTGACCGTCAAGCTCGCCACCTGCTACGTCGAGCCCGAGAGCGGCCTGCCGCAGGACCCGGTGCGGGCCGGGGGGCTGGTGACCGCGGTGCTGTGGCGCCGGCACCGGCCGACGATGGACGCCTTCATCAACGATCTCGGTCGGCAGAACCCCGCCCTGGTGTCGGGCATCCAGCGGCATCTGGCCGAGCAGCGCCGCTACATCGGTCCGGTGGACGGGCGCCCCAATCCCGGGATCATCACGGCCCTTCAGGTGGAGGCGGGGATCACCGCCACGGTCGCGACCCCGCGGCCCGAGCCGCGGCGGATGGCGCCCAAGGGCCCGGACCCGGAGGTGATGGCCCTCCAGGCCGCCGCCCGGGACGGCGACCGGCGGAAGCTGGCCGAGCTGAAGAGCCGGGCCGATGCCGGGGACGCGGATGCGCTCACCGCCTACGCGCGCCTGTTCAACCCGGTGATGAACAAGGGCGACGTCTTCGCGCCGGACGCGCAGGTCGCCGTCGCCGCCTACGAGCGCGCCGCGGCCGCCGGCAACGGCATGGCGGCGGGCGAGGCCGCGGTGCTGTACGATTCCGGCTACGGCAACGTCGCCAAGGATCCCCGGAAGGCCGCCGCCCTCGCCCTGCGGGGCGTCGACCTCAAGGACGACCAGATCACCTTCTGGCTGCTGTTCCCGGAGGCGGGCAACTGGAGCGACGGGTTCTGGGGCGCGATCCAGGCCGCGCTGACCGCCCGCGGCTTCTACACGCTCCCGGTCGAGAACAAGCGCAATGCCGCGGTCATCACGGCCCTGCGCGCCTACATGAAAGCCAAGTCATGAGCGGCGTCACGATCGGGACCGACCGGATCCGGGCGCACGCGACGCTCTGGTACGCGGACGCGCGCTACCGCCTCGCCTGGCTGGTCCTGCCCCAGGCCGCGGTCGCGCTCCTGGCCGGCCTCGCCCTGGCGCTGCTGAGGCCCGCGGGCGAGTGGGGCAGGCCCGCCGACAGCAAGGAGAACGAGAAGCTCTATCTCGACCTGCTCGACAGGGCCGGCAAGGACGGCGACCGGGCCGCCTTCGAGAAGCTGCGTTCGGCCGCCGAGGCCGGCGACGTCAGCGCCCGGTCGTTCATGGGCGCCCTCTACAATCCCGAATGGGCCGCGTTCTACGCCAAGAACCCGGTGAAGCCCGACGCCGCCAAGGCGCTGACCTACTACCGGAAGCCCGCCGACCTCGGCTTCCCCGGGGCTCAGCGCGGCATGACCGAGCTCCTGCTCAACCCGGCCCGCGGCCAGCACGATCTCGAGCGGGGCTGCCGCTACGGGCTGGCCTTCCAGGCGAACCCGGTCGCGGCCCGGAACAACTACCTCGATTCCTGGTCGACGCTCTACTGGATCGCCGGCTGCTACACCGATGCCGGGAGCGGCGTCCCGCGGGATCCGCAGAAGGCCGCCGACCTCTACATGGACACGGTGGCGGCCAAGCTGCCGCTCGCCATCAACACGTTCACGGACGAGCTCGGCCGCCAGCCCCCCGACCTCGTGGCGGCGATCCAGCGCAACCTCGCCAAGCGCGGCTTCTACACGGGGCCGGCCGACGGGACGGCGACGCCGCAGACGCGCGCGGCCGTGCAGGCCCTGGCCGGCCGGGGTGCCGGCCCGCAGGGCAATCCGGGGGCGGGCAACCCCGGAGCCGGCAACCCCGGGGCCGGCAACCCCGGGGCCGCAAAGCCCGCCGGCGCGCCGCCTCCGGCGCCGCCCGCGGCGACGCCGAGCGTCGAGGACCTGATCGCGCTGTCGAAGGGCGCGGTCTCCAACGCCGCCGACGCGGCGAAGCTCCGGGGCCTGGCGGAGAGCGGCGTCCCGGTGGCCCAGTACCTCTACGCCGCGATGCACCTGTCCCCGGCCAACAAGGAGCAGCGGGTCACCGCGCCGGACGGTCCCCTGGCGGCCCGGTATCTCGAGCGCCTCGCAGTCGAGCGCTCCTTCGCCCCCGCGGCGACCTCGGCGGCCTTCCTGTACGATCTCGGCGGCGCCGGCCTGCAGCGGGACCCCGCGAAGGCGGCCGACCTGACGATCCGCGCCCTCGAGCTCAAGTCCACCGAGATCCTGCAGAATCTCGAGCAGGACCAGTGGGGCGCCGGCTTCTGGGCCGCCCTCCAGCAGCGCCTCGCCGACCGGAATCTCTACCAGGGCCGCGTCGTCGACCAGCGCAACGACCGGACCATCCAGGCGGCGCGCCGCCTCCTCGGCAATCCATAGGAGACGGCCATGGGCCCCCGCCGCAAATATCCCGCGCGGTTCCCGGCCCCTCGGGCCGGGAACCGCATCGGCCGCCGCGCCGCCGCGCCGCTGGCGGCCCTGCTGTCGGGCCTGCTCCTGCCCGCCGCCGCGCAGGCGCAGATCAAGGTCCGCAAGGCCGACTGCTTCTTCGCGGCCGACGGCAGGACCGTCATCGACGGGGTCTGCGAGTTCCTGACCGACGCGCGCAGCTACGGCGTGGGCGGGTTCCGCCTCGCCACCTACACCGACGGCTACCTGCGCGACGGCGTGGTCGTGTCGGTGACGGCGCCGGGCCAGGGCACGGCGCCCTGGAACCGGGAGCCCGGCGGCAAGCCCGAGGACGGTCCCGCCGACGGCGTCACCGGGGAGGGCGCCTGCTGGACCGGGTCCCGGAGCCGGATCTGCGCCTGGAAGGTCGGCGAGGGCCGCCCCGGCTTCGGCGGCGCCCCCGCGGCGGCGCCCGAGGCCGGCGCCCCGCGGGCCGCCGACTGCTACCTCGAGGTCGCCGGCGATGTCCGCCTCGACGGGGCCTGCCAGTTCCGGTCGGAGACCGGCCAGACCGGCGCCCGCGGCTTCGAGATCCGCTCCTACGCCGCGGGCAAGCTCGACGTCGTGGCGCAGCTCGTCCGCGACTCGCAGAACCCGCTGAGGGCCACGGCCTTCTGGAACGGGTCGTCGGGAGGCCTGCGCGCCGCCGAGGCCCTCGGTGCCCTGTCGCCGAGCGGCCCCTGCTGGGACAATGACGGCGTCCGTCTCTGCGTCTGGCAGCCCGGCCAGCCCCGCGGCGGCTGGGACCGGCGGGACGGCGGGACCGCGCCGGCCCGCGACCGGCCGGCCGAGGCCCGGGCTCCGGCCCCGCCCGACACGCCGCCGTCGCCGTCGCCGTCGCAGCCTCCGCCTGGCGACAGCGCGGAGGCGCGCGATCCGCCATCGGGCACGTTCCTGAAGCTGTCCTTCAGGGGCCGCTGCGAGTCCCTGATGATGGACGGGGAGGACCTCACCGCGACCTGCGCCCCGGAGGCGGTGAACACCTCCGTCGTCGGCAGCCCGAAGGCCGGGTTCATCTTCGGCACCACCGACGGCAAGGCCATGGCGTTCCTGGCCTCGGCCAAGGGCTTCGTCGAGGGCGGCACCCTGCACCAGCCCGTCGACGAGGTGATGTACGCCGAGCGCGACCAGTCCACCTTCAAGGTGAAGGGCACCTGCGAGATGCCCAATCCGATGGGCGGCCCGGTGGTCATCACCTGCGACGCCCGGTCGGCGAACAGCACCTACGCTGTCCGGTTCCGCACCGACGGCGGCAAGCCGGTCCTGACCCGCGGCGACTCGAAGTGAGGGCCCCGCCGCGGACCGGGGCCACCCGTCCCGCAATTCGAGGAGGATCCATGGCACGACGCGTCGCGACGACGGGAGCGGCCGGCGCCGCCGGGATGTTCGCCGGCCTCCTGGGGCTCTGCCTCGCCGGACCGGCGCTCGCGGGGTCCACGAGCGTGACCGCGCGGCCCGGGCAGCGGGTCCGCCTCGACGGCTACGCCACCCACGAGACCCGGCCGGGCTGCCCGTCGGTTCCGGCGGCCGCGATCGAGCTGGTCACGCCCCCGCGCGGCGGACGGATCGAGCAGCGGCGCGAGTTCCTGGTCCTCGGCCAGAACATCGACGGCACCCCGTCGCGGGACGGCTGCCAGGACGTCGAGCGGGACGCGCGGACGCTCTACTACACGGCCCGGCCGGACTTCTCCGGCCAGGACACGGTGTCGGTGATCGTCACCTTCGTCACCGGCGAGGAGGCCACCTACACCTACCGGATCACGGTGCCCGCGGGCGAGGGCAGGCGGGCGCCGGCGGTGTCCCAGGCGCCCGCGCCCCGCGACGCCGGCCTCGCGCGGCCGGCCCCGACGGCGCGGGCCGCTCCGGCCGAGCGGGCGGCCCCGGCTCCGGCTCCGACGCCCCAGGAGGCCAGCACCGGCGACTTCCTGCGCGACGCGGTCCGCGGCGCGGTCCCGGCCACCCGGCCGGCGCCGGCCGCGCCGCCCCCGAAGGCCGCCGAAGCCGCGGCACCGGTATCCGGCACGCCCGCACCGCCGCAGCAGCTGGCACCGCCGCGCCCGCCCGCCGCGCCGCAACTCTGACGCGTCGCCGACGGCCGGATCGGCCGCCCGCGCCCATCGCCAAGCCGAGGACGAGTCCCGTGCATCAGCGCCTCCCGAACGACCCCCGCTTTGCAGCACCGACCCGGCCGCGGCGGCGCGCCGGCGTCCGCGCCCTCGGTGCGGCGCTCGGTTCGGCGCTCCGCCCGCCGCTCTGCCTGCCGCTCTGCCTGCCGCTCTGCCTCACGTTCTGCCTCGCCCTGCCGGCCCGCGCGGAGGTGGAGAGCAAGACCGCGCGCCCCGGCCAGCGGACCTTCCTCCAGGGCTTCACCTAGAGGCTGTTATGAACCTGTGGCCATTTGAGCGGCCTGTCTGAGCATGAGGCAGACGAAAGCGACGAGGTGCAGGTCTGCCAGGGTGCTGGCATAGCGCTCGTAATCTTTGACGAGCCTGCGGAAGCGGGTGGCCCAGGCAAAGGAGCGCTCCACGACCCAACGGCGTGGGAGCAGCACGAAGCCGCGCTTAGCCTCGGGCAGCTTCACCACCTCCAGTGCGATGCCATGCTCGCGGGCGGCTGTGGCCGGCTTCTCGCCCGTGTAGCCCTGATCGACGAAGGCGACCTCGACGCTCTCGCCGGTGGCCGCCTGCACGGCCTTGGCCAGCCGGCCGACCTGAGCGCGATCATCGGCATCGGCGGGCGTGACGTGCAGCGCCAGGAGATGGCCGAGGGTGTCCACCGCCATGTGCAGCTTCGAGCCCTTCTTGCGCTTGGCCCCATCGTAGCCGGCCCGCTCGCCGCTCTCGGGCGAGGAGCGCAAAGTCCGGCTGTCGAGCACAGCCGCCGTCGGCTCCGGCGCGCGACCCGACGCCGTGCGCAGCACCGCGCGCAGATCCTCGGCCAGTTGCTCGAAACAGCCGGCAGCCAGCCAACGCTGGGCCTGCTGATACACGGCAAACCAGGGCGGCAGATCATGCGGCATCAGCCGCCACGGGCAGCCGCTTCGCACCACGTAGCGCAGGCCGTTGAACACCTCGCGCAACGCATGCTCACGCTGACCGGCATCTTCACGCAGCAGCGTCAGGTAGGGCGCAACCAGCGCCCACTCCTCATCGGAAACGTCGGACGGATACGGCTTGCGGGGAGCGCTCATCCCCGCTCATCTGAGCACAGACCCGCCCCAGGTCCATAACAGCCTCTAGATTCCGTGCGGCGCGCGTCCCGAACCGACGAAAGCCGCTTCGCGTCTCGTAGGACTTGCCCTCCGCGACGAGGAGGTTGATCGGTTGCCCAAGCGCCTCCGACGCGGGGTAGCCAAACATCCGTTCCGCGGCCTCATTCCAGAACGTGATGCGGCCGCGCTCGTTAGCGCAGATGATGCCGTCGGGTGACGTGCCAGCGATGTGATCGAAGCGGGACTGGGTCGCGTCGCGTTCCACCTCGATCAAACGCAACGCCATCCAATCCATGGCGAGACGCGCGAGATGTCGGAGCGTTCGGCGTCCCGCCTCCGAGAAGTCGATGCGTGGTTCCGTATCAAGGAGACAGAGCGTGACGCGCGTCGTGCTGTCCGGCATGCGCAGTCGCGCCCCGGCGTAGAAGCGTATGCCAGGCGTCTGGGTGGCGAGGATATCGCCGCCGAGGCGGGGATCGACGGACGTATCGGGAATGACCAGCAGATCGTCCTTCTGGATGGTGATGGCAACGGTCGCTAGGTCATCGGCGCCGTCGTACGCGTCCAACCCGACCGATGCGTGAAGGACCTGCTTTCCCCCGGCCGTGAAACCCGCGACGGCGATCGGAATGTCGAGAAGATGCTGCGCCAGCTCGAGGATATGTATCAACAGGGGATCCGCCGTATGGGCGGCGCGTATGCTCGAGCGGAAGATGTTGACGGTTAGCGATCGCTGATGAGACATCGTGTCTATACGGTGGATCGGGACGATGACGAAGATCGACTATCCATCAGAGTATTTCCTCCAATGATTCGATCAAGTGCAATATATTCAGCCGGACCAATACGCTGCTGCACCGGCCTGAGCCTTTCGCTAATCCCCGGTCAGGCGTCTTGCATGATCCGGGGATTCTCGAACCAGCCTGAGCTCAACCGCTTGACGTCGGCGTCGACCATCTCGGTGATCAGCGCCTCCAGGCTGGTCTGCGCCTCCCAGCCGAACGTCGCCTTCGCCTTGGCGGGGTTGCCCAGCAGAACCTCGACCTCCGCCGGACGGAACAGGGCCGGATCGATCACGAGGTGATCGTCGATGTTCAGCCCGACATGCTTGAACGCGATCGCGCACATGTCCCGCACGGTCGTCGTGCGGCCGGTGGCGATCACGTAATCGTCCGGCCGGTTCTGCTGCAGCATCAGCCACATCGCCTCGACGTAGTCCCGGGCATGGCCCCAGTCGCGCTTGGCGTCGATGTTGCCGAGCCGCAGTTCCTTCTGCTTGCCCAGCTTGATCCGGGCCACCGCGTCCGTGACCTTGCGGGTGACGAACTCCACGCCGCGCAGCGGGCTCTCGTGGTTGAACAGGATGCCGTTCGAGGCGTGCAGATTGAAGCTCTCGCGGTAGTTGATCGTCATCCAGTGGGCGTAGAGCTTGGCCACGCCGTAGGGCGAGCGCGGGTAGAACGGCGTCGTCTCGCTCTGGCGCTCCTCCTGGATCAGGCCGAACATCTCCGACGTCGAGGCCTGGTAGTAGCGCGCGCCCGGGGCGACGGTACGCAGGCACTCCAGCATGTGCGCGGCGCCGAGGCCCGTCACCTGCCCGGTCAGCAGCGGCTGCTGCCAGGACGAGGTGACGAAGGACTGGGCGGCGAGGTTGTAGATCTCATCGGGCTTGGCGGCCTGGACGATCCGTATCAGGGCGGCGAGGTCGAGCAGGTTGCCGTCCACGAACTCGACATCGTCGAGGATACCGAGCCACTTCAGCCGGTGGTCGAACACACCGGCATGGCTGGATCGACGCACGATGCCGGTGACCGCATAGCCTTTCTGCAGCAGAAGCTGCGCCAGATACGCCCCGTCCTGGCCCGTCACACCCGTGATCAGCGCGCGCTTGGTCATGCCTTCCTGTCCCCATCCCTTTCCACTACCGCTCGCTCCCGACCCGAACGCCGCGTGGCGCGGGTGACACCGTCCGTGAATCCGGCGGGGTCAGCATCCGCGCAGGGTGCACCCAGGGCGGCCGGGGATGCGGGCCCGACAGAGAGCGTTTCCGTACCGTCCGGGCGCACAGATGCAGGCCGGTCGCGGTTATTGACCGAAGTTCAGCGCGCGAATGCGGTCGAACGACCGTTTGGATCGCGGCACGCGTCGAGGTGTCGAGGCCGGCACGGGTGTCATCGTCATCCGCACGATCCGGCAACCCAGAGCCCGCTCGTCGGCAACGCCCGTCCGCGTCTGGGGCTGAAACAGTTTCTGTACTTCGATGTACACCTCGAAGACGTCTCTCTGCGTCAGCTCGGCATGATGGATAGTGAACGTGACAGTTTGCCTTCGCCCCTTGAAGCTGCATCGTCTCGAAAAATGCTGGTCGGTCGCCGAATAGATGCTGAGCGTATTGCTCATACCTCTTCGACTCATCACCTCGACCTCGACGGTGACGTTGACCGAGGCGCCCGCGTAGGGATTCGGTATCCGCAGCGTCGCGATCCGAGATTTGCTCCACGTGCCCTGCACCTCGAATGTGTGCCAGCCTTCGTGCAGCATCGGTTTCAGCAGCATCCCCTCCACCGTGACGGCTTTCGGGCTCTGCGGGCCGGGGACGGTCGGCGTGCGCAAGCCCGCCGCCAGCTGTGGGACCGTCCGGACCTTGACCGCCAGCGTCCTGATCCAGCGCGCCACTTCCGCCGTGCTGCGTGACCAGAGAAGCCGATCGAGGGCCTCGGTCTGCGCATCCGTCCAGACGGCCGCATCGTCCGGGGCCCGCAGCTGCTGTTTCAGCAAGGCGCGGAACTCGTGCGGATCGTCGCTGATCCGCACGTTCGGGAAATCGAGGAAGGCCTCGTAACCGCGAAACGCGCATGTCGTGGCCACGATCGGCTTCCGGCTGAACAGTGCCTCGGCGGTCTTCAGGTTGGTCCCGCCCCCCGAGACGATCGGGAGAAGAACGGCCTTCGACAATCCGAGCAACGTTGCGAGGCCGCCCGGATCCTGCTGGTGGAGAAGATCGACGCGCGGCAAGATCAGGCTGCGATTCTTCCGGAAGGCCGGTCGCTCTTGGAGAAGATCACAGACGCCCCCCAGAACGACGATCTTCTCGTCGGGCGCGAGATAGCTCATGTCCCATCCGAGCATCGCCTCGAAACCCTGCGCGTTGGGCGGATGGGCCGATCCGACGAACAGGGCCGTCGTAGTATGGCGATAGACGGCCTTCCAGTAATCCAGGCCCCCCGGAGCCGCCGGAGGCGATACGCCGTTCGGTGCCAGAAGTGCCGGCTTCTTGTACCGATGGAACGTCTTCGCGTCGGTTGGACAGACGGACACAATCCCGTCCGCCGCACGGCAGAGATCATCCTCCAACGCCTTGACGTCCGCAGCGAGTTTCGCCCGCGCCGCCGCGTCCCAATCCAGTTCCGCGGTCGCGACGAGCTCAGCCTCGACGTTCTGCGAACCGTACACGATGACGCTGTGCGGACGCCGGCTCCGCGCCACGTACGCCTTGACCAGGGGCCAGAGCCAGGGTTGCTCGAGCCAGAGGACATCCGGCTCGAAGGCGTCGAGGCCGCTTTCAACGACGTGATAGCGGTCGGGATGACGATCGAAGACCGTGCAGGCGTGAACATCGGCCCGCATCTGGTTCCGACGCAGATCGGCCTGTGTCGCAGCATCGAGCGCGATGGAGATCTCGTTGCTTGCGAGATCGTCTTCGTGTCCCGTGTGCACGGCGACATGACAGATCGCGAGGCCGTCGCGGATCAAGGTTTCGTGGAGCGCCCGGAGCCGGATCTGCCCGCCGTGCCGCGCCGTCACCGCCCGATAGGTCGCAAACGTCGCGATTCTCATGCGCGACCGACCATGCGGTTGGAGATCATCGTGAGATCGGCGACGAACGCGCGGATCGCCTCGTCCCAGGTCACGGTCCTGTAGCTGGACCTGATCGTCTCGCGTGCCTCTGCGACGAGGTGCGGCTGTGTGATGTACGCCTCGATAGCCGACTTCCAACCCACGAAGTCGTACGGGTCGATGAGTTGGCAAAACGTATCCGCCGCCTCCGGCATCGACGACGAGTCGGACGCGATGCAGGGCGTGCCGCGCGCCAGACTTTCTGCGATCGGAAGTCCCCACCCTTCGTGGAGGGATGGATAGACCGTAAAGTACGCGTTCGAATACATCCAGTTTAAATCTTCGTCGGCGACGGATTCGAGGATGGTGATCTTGTCCGGGTAGAGCGCGAGGCAGGCTTCGGCATTGGCGATGAAATTATCGGTGTTCCAACCCCTGCTTCCGACCAGTACAAGTTTCGGCAACCTGTCGCCAAGTCTTTTCGATAGCAATCGCCAGATGTCGAAGAGCATACGATGATTTTTGCGCGGCTCGATGGTGCTCACGTAAAGGACGAACCGGCCGGGCTGGAGGCCTCCGAAACCGCGATCCGGCGTGGCTTGCTGCGGGATGTCACAGCCGAGCCGGATGCGCCGAACGGGCGGGATGCGCGCCGCCTTGAGGGTCTTCGCGTATTCGACGAAGGCGGTCTTCGTGCTCTCGGAAATGGCGTAGACCACATCCGCCGTCCAGACCGTATCCATGATGAACCGTGGGAACAGGACGTCCATGCCGGGCGCGCAATATTCCGGCATATCGATAGGTATCAGATCGTAAATCAGCTGAACGACCTTAAAATTTAACGATTTCTTTGACCGATAGACGATATTGAGAAATTCGATATCCCATTGCAGGCCCGCACTCACCAGAATGTCGTTCTCTTGGAACAGGAACAGCGCGTTGTAGTTTGGCAGGGTCGATCGTTTTCGGGAGTATGTCCGCATGTCCGGCAGAAGATCTGTCCACTGCGCCTCGGTCAGGACACGGAATTCGAGATTGTCGCGATCATAATAGACGAGCTCGACATCATGCCCGCTGGTGACCAAGTGCTTGGCGATCTCGCGCTCGGTCCGAACGATCCCGACGGCGTTGCGGCCGATCCACCGCATCGCGGTGGAGACGTCCATGACGAGACGCGGGCCGGGGGCGCTCGGGGCTGCGAAGTAATCCTTGATGCGATGAAAGGCGCGATCCGGGGTGAAGTCGGCGCCCCGAGGCGCCCGGAAGAGATTCGGCATCATGGCAGGGCGCTCCGGTGGCGTTGACTGCGACGCAGAGATTGCGCGTCGTGCGGCGGGCTCATTCTGATCTCCGGCGGTGACGGTGCCGGCGATCGCCTCACATCCGACAGGCGACGATGGCGGTCCGGGATCGCCCCTGCCAGCTGTGCTCGCCCGCATCCACGGACAGCGCAGAGAATTCGTGCTCTTCCGTATGTTCGATCGCAAACCCACAGATCTCAAGAATGCGCCTATAAGTTTCCAGTGTATAAGACCAGAAGATATAGTTGCGATCTGGATGCTCCGGGTCGCCCTTGAATTGGGCGATGGGCTCGTGGCCGGCGATGAGATCCGTGTTGATCACGATCCGCTTGGCAGCGACCTTGGCGATGGCGCCGATGGCCCGGATCGGATCGCCGAGATGCTCCAGGATGGCGCCCAGGATCACGACGTCGAATTGTCCGATCGCGCGGGGCAGATCGTAGACATCGCCATAGACCGCCCGGGCCTGCGATTCCCGGTCCTGATGGGTGAACCAGTAGGCGTTCTTCCAGCTTTCGAACGCTCGGGTCTGGATCTGCATCCAGGCCGCGTGATCCGTGACGTAGAGACTCCGGTGGAAGGGAAGCAGATGTTGGCGTGCCGCCGTGTCCAGATCGAACGACACGACCTCGCGGGCGCCGGCCTCCTCGGCGGAAAAGCTGAGGAAGCCCGAGGCGGTGCCGACATCGAGCACGCGGGCACCCCGCAGATCCACGTGACCGATATAATCGGCGTAGCGGCCGCGCAGGTCCCATTGCCCATAGACCGTCGAGCCGTCCGAGAGGTCGGTGGTGTGATAGAAGAAGCACGCATCCTTCGACAGGTTCCTGCGCGGAGGAACCCAGATCGGGCCGGTCGGGTCGGGGGATTCCGTACTCATGATCTAAAGATCCAGTCGTGGGCGCGGAGGCGATAGGCTCCGCGAAGCTGTCGCGGCGTTGCTTCGGCCGCTTCGTGCCCGGACAGCGTGGCGATGATTTCGCCGGTGAAATGCATGTCGCCCGCAGCCGGTCGGCGGCCCCGGATCAGGGCCTGATGGAAGATCGGGAGCATCGCGGGGCCTGGCTCACCGGCGGAGGGATCGATGGGGCTTGCCCAGGTCGGCCGAGACGCGGTCGCGAGCACGACCTCGGGCGGCGCCCCGTCTACGTCCCGGGAGCGGCGCCCGGCCTGGAAATGCAGGGCCAGAAACGCGTCCAGGCTCATCGCCCCGAGCGGCTGGGTTTCGCAGCGCCACGACGTATCGGTGAACGCGAGATCCGTCTCGGCGGCGATCCGCGGCAGGATCGGCGTGCGCTCTTCGGGCTGCAGTTCGGGCATGTCCGGAGACCAAGAGGGAATCAGCCGGCGACCGAGCAGCGCCTCGATCTGTTCGACGACGCAGCGGTAGAGTTCGGCCGTCGGATGGTCGGGGGTCAGGAACAGCCTTCGCCGCCTGAAATTCTCGCCGATGAACCCGGATACGCGCACATGGCAGTCCGTCTCGATCTCCTGCGCGGCCAGACGCTGTGTGGTGACGTCGAACAGGTGCCGGATCGTCTGCACGCTTGGAAACTCGTGGATGGCCGTGCGTGCGAAGGATTGCTCGTCCTCGAAGTCGCGGCCCAACGCGATGAGGTCGGGGAAATGCCAGCCGTGGTGCCCCCAGAACTGACCCTTGTCCGCGCTCACGGCGTAGCCGTGCCACTCGAGCCACGGAAAGCGGATCGCCTGGACCCCGCTGGAGGCACACGCCTCATCGAGATAACTGGTGTTGTAGATTCCCTTGTTTTGGATCGGAGAGTAGATCACGGCGTCGTAATTTTTCAACATGTCGTAGTTGAATGGTTGATTGGACGCGACGAGATCGTAGTTGATTAGAAGATCCACGCGGGTCCGAGGGGAGTCACCCAGCTCATCAATCAGACGCTTGAGGATTAGCGCGTGGCATCCCCCGTATATCAGCAACCGCATACGCTGTCCCCATGGATCTCGTCGTCGAAAAACATCGATACAACGACAGATTATTTATATTCAGATGCCGGTCACGTGCTTGAGCATGAATCCGAGCGGCCGTAGATCGTCCGATAATTTCAGGTCCGCCGGCGAGGAACAGTCCGTGCTGTCGATCGCGATATGAAGGACCCGATCGACCGGAAGGTCGTTCGCGGGCGATAGGCTGAGTTCGAAGTGAACAGTGCCGCCGCTCTGCGATCGCACCCCCTCGAGGAGGCCGGACCGCGTCTGGGCCGAGACCGCCACCTGCGTCTGGTCACTGAGTACCTCGCCGGCCAGCACGATCCGGTGCACTGCGCGATCGGGTGCGAGACGGAGCAGCGCGATGTGAGGCTTGCTCCAGACGTGGTCGCCCTGGATGTCGTAGAACCCCTCGAGCTGGACGAAGCGGTCCTGATCGCGGGCGCCGATCCGGATCGACCGCCCGACGGGCAGGGGATCGAGCGAGAGATCCGCCTCGGAGGACTCCCCCTGCCGCAGCCGCCAGGCAAGGAACTGCAGGTCCTGCGGCGATACCTTCAGGTCGCTCGGCTCCGACCGTGCCAGGACGCCGGCTAGGCGGATGCGGCGCAGGCCGGATGGCACGGAGGTGCGCGCACGTTTCCAGGCATCCGGCTGTCGCGCCCCGAAACAGGTGCCTGCGATCACGCCGATAAGGGTCTCCTCCCCGAGGGCGGCCACGACGTCCCAGAAGGCCGCATCCCGCGTGGGCACGATCTCCGGCAACAGGGCGGCGGCCTCGTCGTCGCCGGCGGACGCGATGGCGTTCACCGCGTGCAGGATGCGCGCCTTGCCGACCGCATCCCGGCCGTCTCCGAAGAAGGCCCGCAGGGCGGCGGTCAGGCGGAGGTCCGTGCCGCGGCGCAGTCTGGCGGCCTGCACGAAATCGACGATCTGCTCGGGGCCGAGGTCGGTGAGGATCGTGGGATCGTCCGCGAGAATGCCCATCTCCAGACGACTCATTGTCCCTCGGGCAACCGCCAAGGACTCCCGCCACGCGGCGTCGTGCGCGCATTCGGCCGCGCCCGGACGCGCCGCATCAAGCGATTGGATGGCGACGGCATCGGAGCGTCGACGCAGCAGGTCCTCCTGTCGGGCGATGAAGGTTAGAAGCTGCGCCGCGTAGCCGCGCGAATCGAGGCGCATCGCGTGGGTGCGGCCGCGGGAACCGATGGCCGCCAGCGTCGCCCGGTCGCCGAGCAGCCGGTGCATCGCGTCCGCAACCGCATCCACGTCGCGCCGTCCGACGACCTTGATGACGGCATCGTCGGGAACCTCGGCATAACAACCCGAATCGAACACCACGACCGGCTTACCGGTCATGAGCTGCTCGACCAGGGAGACGGACGCCCCCTCGGTATTGGGATAACGCAGGTTGATGAACGCGTCGGCTTGCGCGCTGAGATCCGCCAGATCCCCGTCCTTGAGATCGAGGGCGAAGCGGACGCAAGTCCCGAGCGCGTGCTCGGCCACGAGGCTACGCAGCCGCTCGAGATAGGCCGCGTTGCTTGAGAAGCCCGAGACGACGTAGACGAGCCCGTCGCGGAGGCGGGGCGACTCGGCCATGGCCAGGAGCACGTCGTGGATGCATTTCTGCGGCTGCACATGGCCGAAGGACACCACGACGCCGCGTCGCCCGAAGCCTCCGGTGTCGGCATTCGCGACCGGCACCGGTCGCTGATCGTACGGCATGCCGAGGCGCAGGATCGGACCGTCGAAGGACGGCCTTGCCTGGTCTTCCGCATAGCGTGAATGGACGACGAGCGCCGAGCCGAGCTGGAACAGCGGCGCACCGAGGGGCATGTCGGCGCAGAAATCCGAATCCCACACGGCGTAGTGCAGGCCCGTCAGACGCGTGATGTTCGACTCGCGCACGCGGCGCAGACCCTCCGGCGAGCCATAGCGGGCCGCAAGGGCGATGTAATCGGCGAAATCGCTGCCGCCTTCCTGGGCCATCTTGGCCAGGACGTGCTGATACACGTAGTCATGGCAGATAACGATCCCGGGATAGTTTCGCAGAGCTGAAATAATCGCGCCGTGGTGCTCGTCGTTGTTGCCGATATTATACAGCAAGACGTCGAACATCTCATAGATCCGACTCTTGGGGTCGATCGTGTTGATGTCGAGAATCCGGTGTCGACTGCTGTACATGCCAGCCGTCACCGGCGCGAAGATCGTTACGTCGAGCGTCCGACCGTCAAACGAGTCGGGAAGCGCGTCGGTGATGGCTTTGCTGAAGGTCCCAACGCCGGTCCTGTTGTTGAATGGGGTCAGCCAGCCCATCCGGAACGTCATGCCGCCAAATCCCTGGCCAGATCGTCCCAAGTTCGAGCGGCCGGTGCCGCGGACGCACGGCCATGGGCCACAAGCTGCCGGTACAGGTTGGGTGTGCTAAGCAGAAGTGCAATAAAATCGCAGGCCTGATTGTAAGACCGGCACAGCATGACGTTGTGATTGTCTCGAACATCCTGCAATATCGTTTGAAGACAATCGTCGTCCCTGCCGTCAAAGCATAGCACCGGCACGCGGCTCTGCCAGCTATCCACAATCCGGATGCGTTCGTCGCTGCGGCAGGGGACGCCGATATGAATGTGGACGCTCGATGCCTGCTCACTGATCTCGTCATCGCCGAGATATCGGACGCGGTTGTGGGCTGGTCCCGTCAGGCCGAACACGTCGATGGCGAAGTCGGTGCATTCGAGGAATCGGTACAGGACCGATCGCGCCAATCGATCGTCGCTCGCATGGTTGATCATCGTCAGCCGCGATCGATCGGCCGGAGCCGGACCGACCAGATCGACGGGCGGCAGTTCATAGCAGGCGGCCCTGTTCCTGGACAGAAAGACCGATGCCTTCCGGGCGCGGGGGCCAAGGAAGCTGATGCGGGTCGACGCTTGGTCCGACCCGACGCAACCGACCATCTGGGCCACCGCGGGATCTTCCGAGAGCGGCGCCCGGCTCGGGTTCAGATAAAAGACACTGGTCGATACGACATCCAGAAAATGCCGATGCGCCGTCATTCCCAAGGCCACAATACTGTGAGAACTTGTGTATGTCGTTCCCTTGCGGGGCGTCGCCAGCGGAAAGGGATCGTAACCCGATTGAATATCCCGCCCTTCCGCGCGCGCCAGTCTTTCAAGGGCGGATTGGATGTTGCGGTAGACGGCGTTCGATTTCGACAGACCATCTCCGGGGTCACTGCGAAACAGAATAGCCTTCGACATATCGTAGATCTCTTGCCGACTGCGGTGCGCATCGCACCCTTGAAACGGCTCACACTGGAGGCCGTGCGATCAGCGATTTAAACCATGTGCTAATTGCAATCGCAAGTAGAAATCTGCGGTTGCAGGCCTCGCCGCCGCCCGATCGCCGACGTCTGGCCTGACCCCCTGAAAAGTGGTCCTCCCTGGGGTATGGCTTCGCGCCATGTGAAGGATGTCATGATGCGTCGAAAGAAGCATACGGCTGAAGAGATTGTCGCCAAGCTGCGCCCAGTCGATGTCTTGGTCTCGCAAGGCCGCAAGGTCTCTGACGCAATTCGATCCATCGAGGTGACGGAGGTCACGTACCAACGTTGGCGATCCGAGTACGGCGGCTTGAAGGGAGATCAGGTCAGGCGGTTGAAGTCTCTGGAAACCGAGAACCAGCGCCTCCGCCGGGCGATCTCGGACCTGACGCTGAAGAAGCTCATCCTGAAGGAGGCGGCTTCGGGAAACTTCGGAGCCCAGCTCGCCGCCAGGCTTGTGTCGATTACGTCGTAGCCGAGCATGGCGTGTCAGAACGGTTCGCTTGCCGCGCGCTCGGTCAGCACCGCTCAACACAGCGCAAGCGCGCCGTGGTGGTCGAGGACGAGGCCGCACTGCCCGCCGCCATCGTCGCACTGGCTCTGCGGTACGGGCGCTCCGGGTACCGTCGGATCACCCCGCTGCTCCGGCGCGATGGCTGGACGACCAACGTGAAGCGGGTCGAACGGATCTGGCGGCGGGAGGGGCGCAAGGTTCCAGCCCGACAGCCGAAGCGGGCCTGCCTCTGGCTCAATGACGGCTCGTGCGTGTGCCTGCGGCCCGAGCGGCCTGACCACGTCTGGTCCTACGGCTTCGTCGAGCACCGGACGCATAACGGTCGCAGATACCGGATGCTGAATGTCCTCGATGAGTTTACCCGTGAGTAATCCAACGGTCTGTTTTGAGTGACAAACGCAGCGAATCGACGCCGCGCGATATGGAAGCATCAGATGGCGAGGCTCCGGTCCTGGTCGATCGCTGCAATCAATGACTGGTCTCTGACGCGCTGGCCACCAGAGCACGGCCGATGGCGAACAGAAGCACATCCGTGGCGGCGCGCACATCCGCGGGGGCGTCTGCAGTCAACATCCGCTTCAGCTCCATGGCGAGATCCGCCGCCCGCTCCAGCATGTCGGGAGTCGCGGCCAAGCTGCTGGTGACGACGTAGCGCTCGCCACCATCACCACGCAGTTCGGTGATGTCGATGATGATCCCACGCGAGCGCACCGGCTGCGCCGTCGCGTCGTGGTAGGTTCGTCCACGGCTCAGCAGCCAACGCACGTGGCCGTCGGCATCGATGACGCGATACTCGGCTAGGACAAGGCCGCCAGCCCGCACCGCTGACTGCACATGCGCGATCAACCAAGAGTGGTCGGCGGGATGGACGGCCGCGACGGCGTCTACTCCGTTGAGTTCCTGTTCGGCCAGCGACTCATCGCCCGTGAGAAGCCGGGCCGCGCCCCCGTCGTACACCATCGTGCGACGCACGATGTCCCAGTCCCAGGTGCCGACAACGCACGAGGCGTTCAGCGCGGCGCGCAGGCGATCGAGCGGCTCGGTGAACCCGTCGATCGCATTGACCCGCGTCGTCGATCGCTGTCCCATTCGTGCGCGTTTCCAACCCAGATTAGTATATTCTGCCCCAGGCTGGTGTGCAATTACTAGATGTGAAAGCGAGAAAAATTTTGCATTGGTTGTGCGGCATCTACGGTATGAACTGACGGGCGCAACCCTCGTCGCCATCGCCAAGCAGATGGGTCACGTCCAGATCGGAAGACAAGCATGCAAGACGACCTCGAACCGTCGCTGTCGGCCCAGCAAACCGCCTCGTCCGACCGGACGCTGCGACGCGTTGCCGAGACGCTCGGCGTTCCTGTGTCGAGCTTCGGTGGCGTGGATACCGAAGTGACGCCCTTGCATGGCCCGGCTAACGCGGAGGAGGTAGCGTTGCTCGCGTTGGTTCTTGCTTACTTGACGCGAGCGGAGCCCACAGCGCGCGCTCGGTTCGTGGCGGCGGTTCAGACGATGGTCAAGCTTCCTTCCGCCTGAGCGGCAGGCGGAAGGGGAGACGCAGCTTCATGCATTAGCATCGCAGCGATCGATTGCAACCCTGAGCTGCAACTGTCGCACCGACGAGGAATGGCCGTGTGTGGACGCCCCATCGGATTCAAGGGGGTGTTGGAGAGATTTGTGCGCGCAGGATCAGGTGCTGCCGTGTGTCCGGCCTGTTGATGCAGCCATCATCACGGCTGCTGGCCTGTATGGAGAGCGCGGATCGGGTCTGACCAGCCCCCACGCGGTGGTCCGAGTTCAAAGTTAGTGCAGGGTCGGCCTCTGCTCTACGGGTAGCTTGGCCGACGGAGCCGGTCGGGCGAGCGCAGTCGGCCAAGCGGTCATGGCTGGCACGAACACCTCCGGCGCTGGTGGCTTATAACCAAGCGCACCGTGCGGGCGGATCGTGTTGTAGTGCCGACGCCAGCTTTCGATGATGATCTGTGCCTCCCTCAGGGTGTAGAAAATCTCGCCGTTCAGGAGTTCATCCCGCAATCGCGCGTTGAAGCTTTCGACAAAGCCGTTCTCCCATGGTGAGCCCGGCGCGATGTAGGCGGCCTTTGCGCCAATGGCCGCAATCCAGGACTGCACCGACTTGGCGATGAACTCGGGTCCGTTGTCTGAACGAACGTGCTGGGGCACGCCGCGCAGGATAAACAGGTCCGAGAGCACGTCGATCACGTCAGCTCCCTTCAGCTTGCGCGCAACGCGGATCGCCAGACATTCGCGGGTGAACTCGTCGACGACGTTCAGCATCCGGATTTTGCGCCCGTCATGGGTGCGCGCCTCGACGAAGTCATAGGCCCAGACGTGGTCGCGCCGCTCCGGTTTGAGCCGGAGGCAGGAACCATCCCCGTCCCACAGCCGGCCCTTCTTCGGCTGGCGGCCGGGCACCTTCAGCCCCTCGCGCCGCCAGATCCGCTCGACCCGCTTGTCGTTGACCAACCAGCCGGCCGCCTTCAGCAGCGCGCCGATCTTCCGGTAGCCGTAGCGCCCGTACCGGCGCGCCAGCTCCACAAGATCGGCGGTCAGCGCCGCCTCGTCGTCTCTGCCCCGCGGCACCTTGCGCTGGGTCGAGCGATGCTGCCCGAGCGCACTGCAAGCGCGGCGCTCGGAGACGTCCAGGACGTCCATGACATGCTCGATGCAGGCGCGTCGGCGCGCGGGGCTGGTCAGTTTCCCCGGGCAGCCTCCTGCAGGATCAGCTTGTCGAGCGTGAGATCGGCGATTGCCTTCCGGAGCCGCTGGTTCTCGGTCTCCAGGTCCTTCATGCGCCGGACCTGGTCGCTCTTCAGGCCGCCGTACTCCTTGCGCCAGCGGTAGTAGGTGACCTCCGTCACGCCGATCGTGCGGATCGCGTCCCCAACGCTCTGGCCCTGCGAGACCAGCACATCCACCTGCCGCAGCTTGGCGACGACATCCTCCGGCTTGTGCCGCTTCGTTCCCATCTGTCCGTCCTCATCCTGGCCCGAAAGCCATACCTCAGGGCGGACCACTTCATTGGGGGCAGATCAGAGCCCGGATCGGCCCTGACGATCAGTGCTGACGCGCAGGTACGAGATGAAGCGGCCATGGGTCATCGAATGACCATATCATTCTATGCAACGGTGATTGCTCATGATGATACGGTACGACTCGATGTCAACGATGCTTGGGTGAGCGTCGCGGCGTCATTGATCGTCGCACCACGCAGGCGCCCCCGGCCCCCCGGGTACACCCTCGCAGCGATCTGTCAGCGCTTGCCAGACGCCCGGACAAAATTGCGCTCGTTGAAGCGTTTCGGACAAATTGTCCGAGCCGTCGCCTGCGTCCTTTGGGCCGCCGTCGGCTGGTCCGCTCAGGAGCCGATCCGCCAGAAGAGCGGACCGCCTCCTATCAAGCAGATTCCGTCATTCAGCTGACTGTGCTGATGCCCCATAAGCGGACGCTGGCTGCGCGAATCGTCCGCACCACGGCCCGCTACGGAACGAGGTGCGCCTTCATATCGAGCTGTGCCGTCGCCGAGCGCCTACTCGACCGCTTCAGGATGCCGCGTTGCCACCCCTTGGTAGTGCAGCGGCCTCAAAGGGCAGCCATCATGTCCGCGGCGGTGCGCCATGGCCAAGCGCCGGAGCGACCCGTAAGTGCCCATGATGAGCACACGCCCATGGCAGGCCGGGCAACGCTTGAGGTCGTCGCGGTGCCGGAGATGCGCCTCGTCGAGGCTGACGGTGCGCCAAGCGCCATCCACCTTCACTTCGCATGCCTGATCCGGGGGCGCCGACATGCGCAACCATCGCCCGGCGGCTGGTCGATTGCCAGAGCGGCCCAGCCACACACCTTGGCGGCCCGATCTACTCATGAGGCGGGGGAGCCGTTGCCCGATCAAAAGCGGCGCATGTAAACTCCGAGTTCGAGGCTCATCCCCGCTTGGAAGCCGATGTGCCACGCCTGAACCTCAGCCGGTAGCGCGCCGGCTCGCAGATGCTCTTGGGCCACGATAATCCCGACCTCCTCGATCCGGCGCACAAGGCCCTGAACGCTGCCTGTCTCCGGGCTCAGCGTCTTGATCATCTCGCTCGCTGCAAGCCGCCCAGCCTTTTCGCCCCGAGTGGCAGAAGAAAGCGGTTCGCTCTGCGGCGGCATGGGTCTCGATTACCTCACCTGTAGGAGCCGATACCCAGCGCAGCTCGCATGCCCAGATGGCCAGCGTTAGTTGCCGGATCGTGTGAGCATCCTCTACGCATCTGTCTCAGGTTGAGACCGGGCGGGCGGCCTGCTCGGCGGCACGGAGCGGGCAGGGTGGACGACGAGGACTACGACTTCGAGAGTTCACCCCTATCAGGTCTCTTCACCTGCGACGGGCATGAGGTTGAGGTCGAGATCTACCGCCTTGCCGGTACGCAGGATCGGTGGCGGATGGAGGTGATCCACTTCTCCGGCTGTACGCGGTGGCAGGACACATTCGCTACGGATGTGGATGCACACGCGGCCTTCCTCACAACGGTCGAGGCCGCCGGGATCGGCCCTTTCGTTGGGGATCGGCCCAAGGCGATGAACTGACCGTCGTGCTCTCGTGAAAGAGCCCGCCACGGTGCTGGACCGGGCGGGCTGAGTGCATCGCTGTAGGCGAGTGCTTCGAGATCGCCTGCTATCTCTGTAATATAACTGCGCGTCAAACAAATGATCAAATGATGAGCAGCGATATAATTATCGAAAAACAACATAGATTACTTTCTATCTGCAGAAATTTTATAATAATATTCAGAAGTTTGGGCACTCAAGACTCATGATTCGTCATTAAAGGACTAGATTATTACTGTTCGCCCCGATAGCCGCCGCGGGAAGCCTCATCTAGCCGTCGTCGTGGCGTCGATCGTCCTGGCCGTCGGGCTCTGGTTCGTTATCTACGCGATGTCCGGCCGCATCATCTGGTTCTGGTAAAGCTCGGCGGCGAGCGCAGGTCGCGCACCGGCGCCGGTCGCCCTGACGTCCGAGCTGTCAACGGCTATACTGGTGGGCGATGTACAAGCTCCCGCCTGGCAGCCTCTACCGGCTCCGCACGCTCGCTCAGACCGGCGCTCGCTTCTATCAGGTGAGCGGCTACATGCGACGCTTGGAGGTGCTGGGCTTGGTTGTCGCTACCGGTCGGACGGATCCGGACACGAAGAACGTCGAGTACCGCATCACCGAAGCCGGCCGAGCCGAGCTTGAGGAGCGGCACGGTTTATCGTCGTCCGGCTTGTCCGACAGCGAGGCTTGAGGGGACCTGGGCCTAATCGCTTGTGTCGAGGCTGCCGGGGCTCCCCACCTCTCGCGTCAGTGAGCCTTCCTGGCGAACTCCCAGATCGGAGTGCCCCACTGCTGGCCGACCTTGTTCCGGTAGCCGGTCAGCCGCTCGAACAGGATCCGCTGCGCCTCGACACCGCGGGCAGGTTCGCTCACCACCATGAGCACCCCGCAGTAGTCCACGCGCAGGGTGCCGTGCTCCGGATGCACCGCGAACAGCTCCGGCGCCGTCCAGCCGTGCCGGTGGGCCTCGGCGCCGAACTTCTCGCAGAAGGCCATCGCGTTCGTCCGGAGGGCCACCCATCGAGCCGGGAGGAGATACCGGCACGGCGAGGCGTGCTCGGACAGATCCTCAAGCGAGCTGCGCCACAGAGCGGCGGCGTTTGGGAGCATGGTGGGTGCGAAACTGGAAGCCATCCCGCTGGCTACGGCAAGCGTGACCGTCAAGCCATGCGGCCAGAAGCGGGGTTGCCCATCATGGATCGGGACGGATCAGGCGCGCTCCTTGCCCTCGGATTGCTCCGCTTCCTGGCGCGCTACGCTGAGGACCCGGCGACGCCCCTCTGTGTCCGGTATCGAGGACCAAAGGCGCACGAGGGTCAGTAGGTCTCCTGCCTCGCCCTCCGCGGGCGCTCGGAGGAACGCCTCAACCGGAACGTTGAGCTCACGGGCGAGCTGTTTCAGCGTCGCGATGGTGCGAGCGGAGCGATCGGTAATGGCCATGCTTAGTAACGCATGGATTATCGCGGCAGTCCCAACCGCATACAAAATTCAAACGGTTCGTCGCTGCCGTCCTATCATCGGCCTATCTCGGCGCGGTCAGACCTATCTGATGAACGCAGCCCTCAAAGCCGCTTGTCCGCAACATCTCGTTCGACCAAAGCGCCGCTTAAAGCGGCGAGCGTGCCTTGCACCTCAAGGACCCGGATGCGTTGACCCCGTGCGGCCGCCAAAAGGTCCTGTCGCGCGTTGGGATCGTTCGCATGCGAGGCACACTGGACCACCTAATCGGCCAGCTGGTCGAGTGACTTTGCGCAGATCGATAAGGCGACGATCAGCTCGGTTACAGCGTCAGGCGTCGGAACTGGAAGACGCTCACCATCACCATCTTCCGTTGAGGAAACGCGCCGATCCACGTGCAACCCTTTAATGTCTCGCTGGCCCGCATCATGATCCATATCGATTGTGTGCAATCTAGATCAATGGCGCGCGACTTTGGCGTCAGCCCACGCGATCGTGAGGATCGTGTGCACCGTCGCTGACTCTCGTTCGGCAAGCGACCTCGGAACGAGCGGCGGCAATGGCGCTTAACCATACGCCGAAGCTTGAGGGTCCGATGATGAAGGTGTTCCAGATCCGTCAGGCCGCGACGGGCGCAATCCTCTGGACCGGCTCGGCATCCGACCCGATCGCCGCGCTCGACGCTATGGCGCACGAGGCCGGGTACTACGACCACGGCGACATCCCCGATCACCTGAGGGCGGGTGGCCTGTCCGCGGAAGAAATCCGGGTCTGACGGCGTAGAGCATGCCGGTGGATGAGCCGCTCACCTGCGAGGTGAAGGTCGACGGGTTATGGCGTGCCGTCAGCTTGAACGAAGCCGCGGTCGCCCACTCTGCCTCGCTTAAACGCTGCCCCGCCTGTCACGGCCGGGTGATGATCCTTGGTACCTACAGCAGGCCCGATGTTCGCCGATCAATGTCCCATCGGAAATCGCATGGGGGCTGTCCGCTGAAGCCGGACACGTACACCGGCACGCCGTCGCTGCATCCGCAGGCGCTCACCTAAGGCGGGCGGTGTCCGTCCCCTGATATGACGATAGAAGCCCGCCCTGGTGTTCCAGGTGCGGGCTTGATGCGACTGCGCCGACGAGGCCGCACCGCGAGACCGTACATCCGGGTCTCGGTGCTGCTCTGCCGGCGCTCAGCCCCCCAGCCGGTCGCCGGGAGCTACCTCGGCCGTTATGGTTAACAGAAGGTTGCCGAAGGTCGAAACGCTCGCGGAAGTGGCGCCCTCCGAAGAGCCGCCGGAGCGCCTCGTATTTCGGCCGCAGCGGGATCTAGGTAGCCGCTGAAACTATCGAGCCGACACATCCGTTCTGCGATGGCGTAGCCGTCTCCGGCGGCGCGATCTCCGGAGCAGTCTGTGGCACGTACCCCGATCCTTATCCTCGCGGCTGGCCTGACGGCAGGCGCTTTCCTCCCAGCGGATGCCGCGACGAAGAAGGTGCAGGTACCGAACCAGTTCGACGGCTCCTGGACCATCGTCGCCACCACTGCGGAGGGACCCTGCTCGGCCAGCACGAGCTATAAGGTACAGATTAAGGACAGCGACGCGTCGATCCCCGGGGAGGAGGTCGACATCGATGGCGGTGTCTCGGCGGCCGGCGCCGTGCAGGCCACCATCACCCAAGGCTCGAACAAGGTGCCGATCGCCGGCAGTCTGACCGCGAAGGGCAGCGGTAGCGGCACTTGGCGCACGTCTGGGGGCTTGGTCGAGTGCAGCGGTAGTTGGAGCGCGAAGCGTTCCAGCTAGGCTTTCTATGATGGAGCAGCACGACCCTCACGGAGCGGAGAGGCGCTTCGTGTTCGCAGCCACGTGCTCACGGTAGCGGGCGATGACCGTTTCGGGCGAGCCGCCAAACATCAGTGTCGTCATCGCCTCGCCGGCGGCGTGAACCTTCTCAATCACCATGGACTGCGCCTCGGCCAGTCCCTCGCTGCCGCCCCAGGCTAGGCGAACCAACCGCAGTTCGATGACGCGCTGCCCCTCAATGGCCAGCATCAGCGACGAGAAGAAGGGATTGTACACGGCACGCTCCTGGCCGCCGGTTCGCGGCGGAGCTTGAACACATCACATCATGGGCGAGATCCGGCGCTCGGTCGCATGGGCGCCCTGCGTCTCAGCACCGTCGCCCGATCCGGTTGCGAGCGGTATGCGTCCGCAGGTCAGCCTCGCTCGGCTACGTCTTGCACGAGGGCTAGCAGCCGCTGCCGCTTCCCTGGGTCACGAATGCGCCTGTAGGCGCCCAGAAGTGCTTCGCACTCCTGTTCCAAGACGGCGCTGTCAGTTTCGCGTCCTAGCGCGACGGCAGCAGGCGGCTTGTAGAACTCTGCCGGGCTACATGCAGCGCGTCGGCGATGTGCATCACGAGCCGCTTCGCTCCAGAGGGCCGCGACAGCGGAGATCCGTAGTCCTCAACGTGTTCCCTCGCTCGCTCGCGGAGTTGAACGGGGGCCGCGTTCGCTGTCCCATCGGTACCTCCCCATCGGGGCACAGATCGTCTCCTGAGTGTGCTCTAACACAGGTTGCAACCGGACCGTTAATGGTTACACTTTTGAATTGTTGAGATTGCGCTGTGCGCAACTTGTACGTAGCAGGAGCGCGCCTGTCGCAGACCGGCGAGTTCGAAGATTTTGTCGGGAGATGTGATGCCGAAACTCACGCCGCGAGACGGTAGAACCTGCCCAGCAGCGCTCCAACATGCGCTCGATACCGTTGAAATAGCTGGTAGCTGGGATTGGGATATTCTCTCAGACTTGGTACGTGCCGACACCTTCGTGGCCTTGCTGTTCAACGTTGATCCGGAGGAGGCCGCTTTAGGGCTTCCCCTGTCGGCCTACATCAAGGGCATCCATCCGGAGGATCGGGAACACGTCCACGCCTTGATCCGTCGCTGCATCGACGAAGACACGCCATTCGTCGCTGAGTACCGCGTCCTGTCAGCTGACGGCGTGACCCGGTGGGTGCTGGATCGCGGCCACATCTTGCGGGATGCAGCAGGGCGACCCACGCACGGACGCGGTATCATCGTCGATATCACGTGGTCGCGGACGGGAAAGCTGTACGCGTCCGGTGAAGGCCGCCCCCGGAGGCATCGCGCGCTCGGCTGAAGCCTGACCTTAATGCTGGCGTTAAGGTCGGCGGGTCAGGATGATGCGGGTCGAGGTACTGGAGGGGATCGAACGACGGCGGCGTTGGTCGTTCGAGGACAAGGCGCGGATCGTCGAAGCCTCGTACGAGGCCGGCGTGTCGGTGTGTTCGGTGGCCCGCCGGAACGGGATCGCTCAGGGCCTGCTGTTCACGTGGCGACGCCAGGCTCGGCAAGGCCGTCTGGGCGGGGACGGGCAGGCTCCGGTGTTCGTCCCCGTGGCCATCACTCCGGAGCCGTCGTCGGCGGTTTTGGCGCCGCGGTCGGATGATCCGGGTGCTGCGGCCCAGCCCCGTCGCGCACGGCGCAAGACCGGTGTCATCGAGATCGATCTCGGCGGCGGCCGTCGTCTCAAGGTCGACCGGGATGTCGATGCCGCGGCGCTGCGCCGGGTGCTCGATGCCCTGGAGGGCCGATGATCCCGCTGCCGGCCAATGTCCGGGTCTGGCTGGCCACCGGCCACACCGACATGCGCAAGGGCTTTTCCAGTCTCGGCCTGATCGTCCAGGAGACGCTCAAGCGCGATCCCCATGGCGGGCATCTGTTCGTGTTCCGCGGACGGCGCGGCGACCTGATCAAGGTGATCTGGCACGACGGCCAGGGCGCGTGCCTCTACACCAAGCGGCTCGACCGCGGCCGTTTCCTGTGGCCCTCGGTGGCGGATGGAGCCGTGACGATCTCGACGGCGCAACTCGGCTACCTGCTCTCGGGTATCGACTGGCGGATGCCGCAGGAGAGCTGGCGTCCGAGCGCTCTCGGCTGAGGATAACGCGTTACAGCGCTTGAAGAATATGTTCTTCTCTCAAGCGTGCCGAACGCGCCCGAGCCCCCGCCGCTTCCCACCGATCTTGCCGCCGCCCATGCCATGATCCTGGCCGAGCGGGCGGCCCGGCTCGCCTCGGAGATCGCGGTCGAACGGCTGAAGCTGGAGGTCGCCCGGCTGCGGCGAGAACGGTTTGGGACCTCCTCGGAGCGCAGCGCCCGGATTGACCAGCTCGAACTCGTCCTGGAGGATCTGGAGGAGACGCTGGCCGAGACCCAAGTGCAGGCGGCCGCCGAGCCCGAAGCGCTCTCCGGTGCGGCTTCCTCTCGGCGCAAGCCCGCCCGCCGGCCTCTGCCCGAGCACCTGCCGCGCGAGCGCGTCGTCCATCCCGGCCCGACGACCTGCGCCTGTTGCGGCGGAGCGCGCCTTCGTCACCTCGGCGAGGACGTCACCGAGACCCTGGAGCGGATCCCGGCGCGCTGGGTCGTGATCCAGCACGTACGCGAGCGCTTCTCGTGCAGCGACTGCGAGACGATCGCGCAGACACCGGCCCCGTTCCATCCGATCCCGCGCGGACGAGCGGGCCCAAACCTTCTGGCCGAGGTGATGATGGCCAAGTTCGGCCTGCACCTGCCGCTGCATCGCCAGAGCCAGCGCTTCGCCCACGAGGGCGTACCGATCGACGTCTCGACGCTGGCCGGCTGGGTCGGAGCGGTGACCACCGCCCTGTCGCCCCTGGTCACCCGGATCGAGGCCCATGTTCGAGGGGCTGAGCGCCTGCATCTCGACGACACGCCCGTCCCGGTCCTGGCCAAGGGCAAGACCCGCACGGGCCGGCTCTGGACGGTGGTGCGTGACGACCGTCCCTTCGGCGGTCCCGAGCCGCCGGCTGTGGCCTACTTCTACTCCCCCGACCGCTCCGGCGCGCATGCCGAGACTTGGCTGGGCGACTTCCACGGCATCGTGCAGGCGGATGCCTTCTCCGGGTTCGGTCGGCTGTACGAACCCGGCCGTAAACCAGGCCCGCTGCGCGAGGCGGCCTGCTGGGCGCATGCCCGACGCAAGTTCTTCGAGCTGGCCGAGCTCAGGAAGGCTCCGATCGCCATTGAGGCGGTGGCGCGGATCGATGCGATCTTCGCCACCGAGCGCGCCACCAACGGTCTTGCCGCCGATGAACGCCGCGCGCACCGTCGCACCCGCTCGGCCGCCCTCGTCGCCGAACTGGAAGCGTGGCTACGGGAGAACCGCGCCAAGCTCTCCGCCAAGGCTCCGGTGGCGCAAGCGATCGACTACATGCTCAAGCGTTGGAGCGCCTTCATCCTTTTCCTCGACGACGGGCGCGCCTGCCTGTCGAACAACGCCGCCGAACGGGCGATCCGGCCGATCGCGGTAGGCCGCCGCAACTGGACCTTCGCCGGCTCGGATGCCGGCGGCCATCGCGCGGCCGCCCTCTACACGCTGATCGAGACCGCCAAGCTCAACGGCATCGATGCGCAGGCCTGGCTCGCCGATGTGCTCAGCCGGCTGCCCGACCATCCGGCTCGAGGCCTCGACGACCTGCTCCCCTGGAACTGGACCGAGACCCACCCTCAGCCGATCGCCGCCTGACACGCCGCCTCAACGAAGATCGCGGCCTTCACCACAGGCGTACGGAAAGCTCACCCCCACAGCCGATGATCCTGCATCCTCCGTGACGCCCTTGGAGGAGGCAGCAGACCATGCCCTAGCTGCACAGCGAGTTATCAACCGGCTACAAGATCCGGGGTTGAAAGAGCGAGCAGACGCGCTGCTGATGGCAGTCGGTCGGCGACTTGCCCAGCAGGAACTTAAGGACCGTCTAAGACGGATGAATTGAGCGCACAACGTACATCGGGGTTCACCTAAAAAAATTTTGCATGATTGTGCACATAGCGTGCGAATGACATTGGTCTGGACCTTGATTTTGCTCTGGATTGCCTGTTGTGCGTGCGGTTCTCAGCGCGTTGGCCTGAGCGATAGGACGTAGACAGGAATTCAAGTGGCGGAAGAAAGCTTTGAGCGGGCTCCAAGCACCACCGACTTGGCAGCCGAACTTGTTGCCGCGTATGTCGCGAACAACCCGATCCCTGCCTCCGAGCTTTCGAAGCTGATCGAGAGTGTGCACGGTGCGATAGCCGCTTTAGCCTCCGGCAGCGCTCCCGATGCATCCGCCTCTGCGGAGGAGGTTGAAAGGCCGACCGCGGCCCAGATCCGCAAGTCGGTCCGGCACGACGGGATCGTCAGCTTCATCGACGGCAAGACCTACAAGACGCTGAAGCGCCACCTGACCAGCCACGGCCTGGATCCGCGCAGCTACCGCGACCGCTACAGCCTGCCGGCCGACTATCCGATGGTCGCGCCGAGCTACGCCGAGCAGCGCTCGGCCCTCGCTAAGGCGATCGGTCTCGGGCGCCCAGGAGCCATGGCTGAGACTGCTCCGAAGAGGCGCAAGGCTGCCAGATCCTGAAGCCGCAGAACGTTCGGCCTCGTCGCCCGATCTGATCACGGGCTGACGGGGCTCGGTGCCGTTCCTCACGGCAGGGCCAGTACGCGACGCGGCCCGAGGCAAAAAGGCCGCCGAGACCTCAGTACAAAAGGGGCCACCCCCGAAGGAGTGGCCCGAGTCTAGGGAGGAAACGCCCAAGAAGGGCTACAGCGCAGTGATGCTGGCGCTATCACCTTGCTGCGCTGCGCCAACAAATGTTGCGCTGCGTGGTTCCGTCTAGCTGCGCTGCTGAATGCTTGAGCCCCACCGGCCCGACCCGTAATTGGGGGGCCATCCAGGCCAGGCCGATGGGTGTCCCTTGGGAGGACAACCTATGGTGCAAGGCAGCGAACTGCGGGTCAAATCCTCCAAACGAGTAAAGCCCATCCGCGGAGGCACAGAGCGGGCCTTCGCTGCGATCACGGAGGCAGGGATGGATCGAGTTTACAGCTGATCCGCAACCCGATCCGACGAAGGGTCAGCTGGCGTGAAGCTGGCGCCAGCCGCGCGCAGCGCATGCATCAGGGCATTTAGCTGCGCGATCGTGATCGCCGGCTCGCCTGGGCTGCCCTCTGCTCGCGCAAGGACACTCAGAGGCACCTTGGCACGCTTGGCCAGTTCCGCTGGTGCTAAGCCGACGGAGAACCATGCCGCGAGAAGCTGCGGGCCCGTAATCACCCTCGTCTACTCCTATGGCCGAGCGGTTTCGGCGTGGGTGTCTGTCTCACAAGCAAGGTGGAGGCGCTACTTGCCCCCACCACCCTTGTAGGCCGTGATCGCACGCCGGCAGTTCTCCGAAATCTTGTCCATGTTCTTCTTAAAACATGCGTCCATCTCCGGGCTGTCCGGATCATTGCCGCTGCAAAACGTGACCGCATCGCCGGAGCAGTAGGTCTTCAGATCTTTATTCCCACGCTTTGAGGCCGACGCATCTGGAGCCCCAAGCACGGGAGCCGCGACGGCGATGAGGCCGAGTGCCAGGATGACGCTTCGCATATTGGATGCCCGGTCGGAGGAATTCGTTGATGCGCTAACGGCTTGGCTCGGTGATCTATCCCTTCTGCCGATGGAATTGAGGTTCGCTCCCTTCGCGGCAGTCGGGTTGTGACCGATCGTCGAGTTGCTACTTACCGCCGGCCTTCTCGTAGGCGTCGATGGCACGACGGCAATTCGGGGACATCCGGCTCAGGTTTTTCTTAAAGCAGGCGTCCATCTGCGGGCTGTTCGGATCAATGCCGGCGCAGAATGCGAGGGCGTCACCCGCACAGTTGGTTTGTAGGTCTGCGTTGCCGCGCTGGGGCGCTTGGGCTGAGGCGGGGGCGGCGATAGCGATGAAGCTGACGGCGAGGATGAGGCTGCGCACGTTTGGTCCCTAAGCGAGCGGTTCGTCGACGCCATAACGAACCTAGCGCCAGTTTTATCCCTTCCGCTCTCTGAACCAGATCCCTGCTCTGCAGCCGTTTGCGGAATTGAGCGCCAAGCCACCGATCATGATCGAAGATCGGCAGCCACCATCACGATGGCGGCCGGGAAAGCCGCGATGGGCGCAGTCCTCGAACGCATACTCCAGGACCGTGGGCAGGAGGCGCCCGAGACCCTACTGGCGGAGGTGTCGGCCGATCCGCAGCCGGTGGCCAACATTCTGCTTGGCGCGGCTGCGGGAACGTTATCGCCGCGGCCGGATCGTTCCTTGTCGATCTGCTGGAACGCGCCTGATGCCTGCGGTCGCCACGACGCTATTGGCCGCTGCCATTCATGAAGCGAGAGCGCTCTCGCTCCCATTCGCGCATCTGATCACGCAGGCGCTCTTCCTCGGATGTCAGTGGTCGGGCGAGCAGGCCATTCCAGAGCGCCACACCGCCCAAGCTGACGAGCAGGATGCAGACGAACAGACCCAGCCAGCGGCCGTCACTGCCGCCGGTGGCCCACACCATATCCGGTTCGAGAAGACGCCACCCGTAGTAGATGGCGACGCAGACGCCGAGCAGGATCACGAGCAGGTACCAGAGTGCCCGTTGACGGGCTCGGCGATCGTTGTTCGGGTCTCGCATAGCGGGTGTTCTCCGCGCTCCTCACGACAACGCCGGCTCGCTGCTTCAGTGCCAATGGGCGCCAGATTCGCCGGCGGTCGCGTCCGATCAGTTCGAGCAGGAGCCGCTGTCGCTCGACCCAGGATCGCAATTCGATCCTGAGTCAGACGTGGACCCGGAGTGCGGGTCAGAGTGGTCCTGCATGTCGGTGGTGTCGCTCTACCGATGCGATGCCGGCCGGCGTAGGTCGCCGAGCCCATGACTAGCCGTGTCGTCGTCGCAACGAGATGGATCATTCTTGCGGCCCTTCGGCAGACTGAAGCCGGTGGGGCGCGGTGGCATGACCTTTTATGCGAACCAGCCTGCCCGCCGACACGTTCTTGTCGTCGATATCGAATAGACGGCTGGCCAATGCGACTCTTCACAGCTGCTGTTCTAGTGTGGGCCGGACCGGCTCTGGCGGCGGAGCCCATCACGGGGCGCGCCAGTGTCGTCGACGGTGACACGTTGCTCATGCGGGATACTCGCGTTCGGCTGCATGGCATCGACGCGCCCGAGAGTGCGCAGAGCTGTGATGATGCTGCTGGTAAAGCGTACCGCTGTGGGCAGAAGGCCGCCCGCGTGTTGGCCGAGCACATCGGTGAAGGACTGCTCACTTGCGTACCACGTGAGACAGATCAGCACGGACGCCTCTTCGCCGTCTGCCGCAAGGATGCCGAGGACCTGAACGCCTGGATGGTGGCGCAAGGGCATGCGGTCGCCCTCCGTCGCTACTCGGAGGAGTACCTCCCGCAGGAGAAGGCGGCGTTAGCCGCTAAACGCGGGCTCTGGGCTGGCGTGTTCGAAATGCCTGCAGACTGGCGTCGCAGGAAGCAAATATCGGACGTCGATCTACGGCCCGAAATCATCCGGCCAGAGACTGCAAAGCCGAAAGCGGCGGCTCCTGTGGATGCAGCGGCCTGCGAGATCAAGGGCAGCATCTCGGGCAGCGGCGAGCGGATCTACTACCTACCTAGTTCGCCCAGCTACGGGCAGACTCGCATAGACGAGGACCTGGGCGAGCGAATGTTCTGTTCCGAACGCGAGGCGAGAGCAGCTGGGTGGCGAGCGGCCTCTGGCTGAGAGCGTCCGTGCAGGGCGGCCTGTGACTGGACCCGTACTATGCGGCCCAAAGTGACATTCCGGCCGCATCACCCCTGAGAGCCCGCCGAGCAACACAAGCTTAATCATTTCGTCTGCGCCAGCCTCGACCGCAGCAATGACCTTCTTCAGCTCGGCGACCTGACGCAGCACGCTCCCGGCCGGCAGCCTATCGTGCTCAGCCAGCCCCAGGATGAGGGTGCGCTGGTGCGCCTTGAGGCGTTCGACGAAAGCGTCGAGCTTGTCGGACTTGAGTGGGCTGTAGCCTTATGAGGTGGCCGTACCTACCGGCGTGACGCTCGCCAACCCGCAGCCTGCGCCTCGGCTTCAGAGCAGAACATGCGCTCACCGGCCCGTTCGTCGATCACCACCCGCGTGTAGTCCCGGCTCTCGGGCAGGTGGTAGATGCGATCGCCGGAGCCAGAGATATTGCCCTTGATCGTACAGGTCATGGCCTCCTGCGTGGCGCGCGGCATCTCGGCCCCGGGCAGTGTTTCGCCATGGCCACCTCGCCGCCGTCTGCGCCAGTCGGCAGGATCCTCAAAGGTACCGGCCCAGATCCCGCGCTTTCGGATACGAGCCTCGTTTTCCTGCCTGACGTACTCCGTGGAGTTGCGGCGGAAGGCGATGGCGTAGCCCTGCGTGACCATCCAGGCGTTCAGGTCTTCGGTCCCTTTCCGACAAACGGCCACGGTGCGGCCGTAGCGATCAGTAGTTCGGGGCTCGCAGGAGACGCTCGCCTCGCCGATATGATCGGATAGCGCGAGCGCTGCTGTCTGTCCGCAACGGTACTCCTGGCTATTGGCGTCCTCGCAAACCTGAGCGCTTTCAGGTGCATCGATGCCGTGTAGGCGGATGCGGGTGTTGCGGATCACCACCGTGTCGCCGTCTGTGACAGAAGCACGCCCGACGATCGACTCAGCGGCAAGGGTAGACGTGGTGAGAAGCGCGGCGACGATCAGGCTCGTACCCCAGGCACCAAGACGGGTCACTGATGCTTCTCCGAACCCCGCGCGGGCATCTTCGTTTCATGCAAGCGAAGAATTACCACAACGATAGCGCCATCGACGCCTGGCGTGGGATGTGCCGGCTGCCTTGGCTATCGCGACGTCGGGTGGCCTCACACTCCGGCCCGGGCGCTTGGATTGCTTGATGTCTTCGGGACGCAGGCCGAGACGCCGGGCTGGACGGTCGTCCGTCTCTTCGGGGTACATCGGCAGGCCAGGATCATCCGGCTGGACGCCTGGGGGGCGCTGGTGCCGCCGATCAGCGGCCCGGTCCGGGCGATCACGGCCACCGAGATCGCGTTCGGCCACCTGACCCACTGAGAGAAGCCAGGCCAGCCCAAGGGTAGCACCGAGAGTGTTCGGGAAGCCCGGCGGCCGCTCACGCAGCAGCCCCCACATCTCGACCGACCGAACGACCTCGCAGCGGGTCGCCACAATCGTGTTCGCGGCGGCGCGGCGGAGGCGGGCTACCTGCGGCGACCGCACCCACATGACCGCCGGCACGTTCGCCGCGATCATCCGCAAGGTGTCCGAACACGTCGGCCTCGATCTGGGCCCGGTTGACGTTCGAGGTCAGCGACAGAGTGGCGTCGATGCAGCTCCATTGCGCTGGCGCCCCGGTCCGGTCTGGCGACGTGCTGAGGGTCGCTCTGGCTCCGCGTATCGCGAGTTGCAAGCCGCGTGACCGCTGGCTTGAAGCGCAAAAGGCAGAGAGGAGGTGCTGCGGTAGCGCATCGTGACGGCCTAGAAATCTTTAAAGCCCCGAGATATGAAGCCGGCTACATATAAAGAAGCAGGCGCCCGCTTTCGCGGCGGCGCCTGCAAGGTGCGTTCCGGTCTCAGGATAGAACAGGCGTCTCTTAGCCTTGGTGCCGCCAGGGATCTAGACCCGATTTGCAACGCCAACAGCTGGTTTGATTGTCACGGTACTGTCATGTAGGACGGTCCCGAGCTGCCGCACTGCGGCAAAATCATTCGGGGCTGAACATGGCATCCATCGAAGAAATCGCGACCACGCTGCAGGCAATCGTCAGGCCGGGCATGAAGCCTAAGGAGCTGCGGGCCGCCGTACGTGAGCGGCACCCTAATGCGCATAAGAAGGAAATCGTGCGCGCGGCGTTCTACGCGCTGACTGACGCTCCCGCCGCAGGTGACGCGGCGCTGGCAGATTTACACAGCTTTGCCCTGAGCGAGCGCGGGACCGAGGACGCGGAGAGTGAGGTCAAGCCGAGCAAGAAGCGCAGGAAAAAGGATCGCAGAAAAGCGGATGGGCACGCCGCACGCTGACGGATGCGTCGAGCCTGTGTGCTTAGACCAAGGTGGATGAGCACGCCCAGATTGCAGTGCGGTGCGTCGTCGGCTTGATTGTTGCGATGCAGCGTGGAAGGCTATGAGGGACTGGTTGCGATGGTGTCGCAGTCATTCAGCCCCTCGTGGGCGTTTGCTCCCAGACTTCGGGTCACGCCTTCGGGAGTAGCTCTTTTCTTAGGCCACGGGCACTACTCGCCGCGTTCCGGCAAACGCTCTTCAAGATAATTGGCGGCATCTGCATAAATTTCAAAGCGCCGGAGCAGAACAGCGCGCTTCTCGGGCTTGCGCGTTTCATCCATCTTTGACTTTGTCTTGTCAGCGCGCTCGCGCATCTTTTTAGCGAGCTTGCCAAAAGCCTCGTCAATCTTGGCGCTGACCTTCTCGGCCTCGGCATTCGCAGCGTCCTTATGGTCCCGCAGGGAGCCGGGAAACGTGCTCTTCTTGTCCTTGACCATGGCTGCTCTCCATCACTCCGCCGGCCGCCTTTTACGTCAGGTAGCGCGACAACGCGATTACGCCGCACACGAATGGCCAAGGTCATTCGTCCGTCGTGGAACGGACCTAGACGACGCCCCCCAACATCCTTTTGTGCGGAAAGGCGCCGTGGCAGACTGGTTTGAGAGCGCTGAGGATCCTCAGCCATCGTGGGCGGCCGACACGAGTCGGATGCGGATGTACATCGCTGTCGCGCTGATTGGGTTTGGAGCTCTCGGTGCGATTGGTGGGATGCTTCATATCCTCCCGGCTTAATGACAGACAGCGAAGTCAGGGGGATAAATCAGGTGGAAGAGCGTCACCCCTTCACCTTCGATCTAGTCCCGTCAAAGCGCGAAGCGGGCGGCTACCATTGGGCTATTCGCAAGCACGGCAAGCTCGTGCAGCGATCCGACACCGCGCTACCGACCGAGAGTAAGGCGCGCACGCAAGCGCTTGCCATGATTGACCGACTCCGCGTTGGACAGGTGAATTGGTAGGGAAGGCGGATTGGGAGTGCCGAAGGCAACTCCCGACTCGTCGCGCAAGCCTCGAGGTCAAACAGCAGGCGAAATGCGCAAGGGCTACGCCTTGATCTGATGCTTCCCAGGAGCGTCAGGGCCGCTTAGGCGCCAGCGTTCGAGCCAGCAGAATTGCGGACGAAGGCCAGGCAGGCGCGGCGAGTTTCCGGGTCTTCGATGGCTCGAAACAACCGGAGGAGTTCGAGCTCATCTGAAGGCCGATGCCTAGCCGCCGTGCTTGGCCACGCGTCGCGGTCGCCCAGGAACATCTCCTCTGAAACCCCAAGGGTTTGCGCGATCCGCTGCAAGGCAGCTTTGGCGGCCTCATTCATCCCGATCACGCTTACAGCTGCGGCTGGATTAAAACCTCATTCCAACCGTAGCGAATGCACTCTTGTTATGTCGGAGAAGTGCACGGATCTCAATCAAACATTGCGTCATTGCGCCGCATTAGACGTCCCATACAAGTACGGATTGACAACTTGTATGACAACCGTGCAGCTACATCTGAACTTAGCCAGAACCTAAACCTGCGGGGAGGCTTCATGATGTTCACTGACGCAATAGCGCCTGCTTTGCAAGCAGCAGGTCTGATTGGCGTCTGGAATACGAATGTTGCAGCAGGTCGTTCCGTCCTGGATGAAGGTGCGGCGGCTATTCTCGCCGGCAATCCTAGCCTGGCCGGGGAGCCACTTTCTCTTGAGGTTGCCTTGGGACGAACCCATCCGGATGACCGCGACTGGGTCTTTGAGCGGATCAGACGGGTTCGCCAAACCGGAGGCCCCTTCTCGGCCGAATTCCGAATCCTTGGCGAAAAGAATGAGGTCCGTTGGATCCTCAATCGGGGCACTCTGGTGCGCGATAAAGCCGGAGCCATGCAGGGGCGCGGCGTCTACATCGACACCACGGACAGCCACAGCAGCCCGTTCATCCATGCCGCTGCCGTTAGACACGATCCTGAAGATCCGCTGATCGCGGCTGCGGATCATTGCATCGAGGTGCATGCGGCGCTCAAGCGCGGCAGTGTCGTCGACCTGCGCCGCTTGTCCGAAACGCTGCTGTTTGGGATCGGGCGTTCCCTAGCGTCACGCCGCTAACCGTTAGAGTCGGCCAAAGGCGCCGACCATCTCATTAAGTCGCGAAGCGGGCAGGCGAACATCCGTCCCGCGCAGCGATTTGCCAGGGTCGTTCGGCCTGTCAATAGAAAAACCGTTTTCCCGACAGGGGCGGGCGGCAGGTTGCGACCCAACCCAGTCGCTCCAACCGCTGTCGTCACTTCTCCTAAGCAGCCGTTTGTGAGCCTTCGTGGATTGCCGCTCTGCCAAACTGCTGGTCGTTCGCTCTCCGTCCCAGAAGGGACGCGACGCGCCTTGTTTCTCTCTAGTGACATTAGTGCCGCTTCGGAGAGCTCATTGTTGTTGCTTCGAGCCGTTTGGAGTAGCCGATTGTAGTGCGGCAAACACCCTTCGCGGGACCAGCACGCCGATGATCTGGCCGTCGGCCGCCTCGAAGCGGACTGCGACAGTATCGCCGCCGTCGATATAGGCGCAATCAAGTAGGGTGCGGACGGCTATAGCCATCGCAGCCGGCGTCTCTTCGAGCATGTTGGACTTCCCTCGTGCTCGGCAGATACCATGTACAGCAAAATCCATACCTCACGATCGCGTGAGGTTCGACCGGAGGTTTGGCACAGATTGAACGGGGTGATCGTCGCGGGCTCCGGAGGCATGAGACGGCGAGCGCCAGGAGGAGCTTCGGGGGGGGGCATGTCGGAGACCTTGATCCATCAGCTGCTGCAACAGAATGCGGAGATCATAACGGTTGATCAGGAGGTCGCTGCACTGCTGCATCGGCTGCGAGTGTTGCACCGAGAGGGGCGGGACAAATCGGAGGCCGCAGGTCTCTTGGTGACGAAGCTGAAGCGGCTTTTCCGGCTGCGCGACCAGCGGGACCGCGACCTTCAGAGGGCGGCAGATACAGCAGAATGGCGTTGCCAGGCCGCGCGAACCAGCCATCAGTAGACGTCATGCTGGTCATAGCCTGTTAATTATTGAGTCAATTTGGCTGCCTATAACCAGTCCAACAAGGCCGACGCCGTAGCCGAGCTCGTATACCATTCCAGGCATTACGGTTCAGACACTGACAATGGTATCGCGTTTGCTCTGGAAACTGCGCACTGACCGTTCGGGTGCGTCCGCTGTCGAGTTCAGCCTCGTAGCGCCCCTCTTCGTCGGCCTGATGATGGCCATCTGCGAGTTCTCGTTCGCCTTCTTCACGCTGACCTCCGCGCAGCAAGCGGTATGGACGGAAGCGCGCCAGCTCGCGCTCGGTCGCGTCACAACGACCACCGCCCATGATGCCGTCGTGGCGGCCCTCCCACGCTGGGCGCAGGGCCGAGCGATGGTAACAGCCGACAAGGATCCCGCTGACGCCACCCGCTATCTGGTCACAGCCGCGATACCCCTCACCAGCGCGGCGCCGACGAACTTCTTCGCGAGCCTCTACGGCACCCGATCGATGACCGCCTCCGCAACCCTGCCCCAGGAAACGCAGTGATGCGGGGGTTCTGGCGCGATGAAGAGGGCGGCATAACGCTCCTTTCCGCACTGACCATGCCGGTCATGCTCGGCGTCGGCGCCTTCGCCGTGGATCTGGGTGTGCTGCGATACAACGCCATGCGCTTGCAGATCGCCGCCGACGCAGGAGCGGTGGCAGGCGTGCGCCAGCTGCCAGACACGGCAAAAGCCATTCAGACCGCAGTCTCGCTGGCCAACCTGAATGCCCCTCCCAATGCCGGGCAGGTCACGCTCGCCAGCGACGTCGAATTGGTCTTCTACGACGCCTCGACCAAAACGTACCGACCGGCAGATGCCAATGCACCCGCGAACGCCGTGCGGGTGACCGCGTCCAGAGACGAGGCGCATCAGAACCGGGTGCTCGGCTTCTTCTCGCGCTTTGCCGGCTCTGCCGGCCCATTCAGCTTGTCGGCCCACTCAATCGCGATCACGGCCACCGACGGGGATGGTGGCGCTGGTACGGCCTGCCTGTACGCGCTTGACCCCACGAACTCAGATACACTCACGATTGTCGGCAGCACGACGGTTAAGCTGAACTGCGCGGCGCGCGCAAAGTCCTCCGCGGCAACTGCAATCTCGTCGAAGGGCAATGCTGCGCAGATGACAGCGACGTCGATCTGCCAGACGACGTCGCCGTCGCAGAACCCACGCGGCTACAGCCCGGCCATCTCGAAGTGCGGCTCCCCTACGGCAGACCCGCTCGCAAATGTCGCCGAACCCACCCCCGTCAATTGCAAGGCAGGCGGCACGTTGAACGGCACTGTGACATCGGGCTGCTTCACTGGCGCGACGACGTTCAGGGGGAGTGTCACACTCGCGGCGGGGACCTACTATTTCAAAGGTGCTTCGGTCAAGATAAACAGCAACGCCAGCATATCGGGATCGGGTGTAACGATGTTTCTCGATGCGACTTCCTCGCTAGACATCGTCGGCACACCGTCGATCAGCCTGACAGCCCCAAGTAACGGCGCTCTCCAAGGCATTGTTCTATTTCAGTCGCGTTCATCGACCGGCGCGTCACTTTCGATCAGCGGCAATTCCACCGTGTTCCTAGACGGGGTTTTGTATGCGCCGGCCACGTCGGTGACGTTCACAGGCAATGGTACGACCACAAACCCTGCTCGCTTTGGGTCGGTGATCGCCTCGCAGGTGCACTTCACCGGCAACTCGGCCTTCACGTTCGGCTCGACGCTGCCAAGCGCGACATCAGGCGGCCATTCTGTACTCGTGAACTAGTGGAGTAAAGCTGACGGTTAGCACTGGTCACCCATCATTAAATGGGATACCTCCGCCGTCAACCTGAGCAAGAAAGGCGCTTGGGAACTCAGATGGAACATGCGCCTGAGCGGCGGCAACGTCAGCTCTCATGCATCGCAGCCCGGGAAGCGGATCGGCCGCATTCCACCCACCTTGGTCATTTGAAGACATAACCCCGTGGGACCGTGTCTGGCCAAGAACCGAGATCCGACGGGTACCGTAATTTCGCCTCCGTCACCGTAGAACGTCCACCGTTCCCTAAGCGCCGAGGCTAAGAAACCGAGGCAGGCGCGCTGGGCGACGTCGCTCACAACCTCCTTATTTCACCAGAGGCGGGCCGTCCTGGCGAAGGTTTTGCCCGCCACCGTGATCCCGTCGATTACCGCCGTTCCGTCCGACACCACGCGCACGTCAACCAGGACGTCCTTGCGCGCCGTCCGATCAAGCTTGCCCGGAACACCCTGCGCTCCGTACCAGCGCTCGATGCCATAGGTCACGACGCCCGTCAGACAGGCTGGACGGTCGCACGTGGTGGGCTCCGCCGGCTGGCCGTTCGTCCTGGCCCGAACGCTGAGTGGAGCCCCCTGACGCACAAGCGTCCCGGATGCCAAACGGCCTTTGATGAACAAGCCGTCCTCTGCCGGTCCCGCGAACCGGGCCTCCTCCGCCCTGTGGACGCCATCGGCGTCGACAGACAGCCGGACGTAGACGTCGCGCCCCGCATCCAGCCGGCAACTCTCGCGGGCCTCGAGATCGCAGGCCATCGGCGTCGTCCTCGCGCCGACCCCCTGCAACCGCCCGATCTCGTAGGCGAGCACGCTGTACTCGCCGCGCAGGAGGTCGCGGGGGTCCCGGGTTTCAACGGCCAAGCGAACTGCACGCCCGTCATTCAGCCGCTGTGTCTGTTGCCATGCCAGGTTCACCGAGGGTGAGACCTGGATCGCCAGCAGACCGGCGAAAGCGAGCCCGAGAAGGCCTTTCATGCCGTCCTCCCGGCGATACGGCGGGTGGCCCAGCGGCAGGCGACCAACGCGAGACTGAGCATAAGTGCGCACAGCAGCAGATTGCCGGAGAACGCGATCAGGTTGCGGGAGGCGGCGAGCATCGCGATCGTGATGCCTGCAGTCAGCGCCATGCCCCAGCCGTAGAGTTCACGCCTGCCTTCCAGATCACCGGCGACGACAAGCATAAGGCCCGGGACGATGCCGCCCCACACGGTCCAGAAGGTCGAGGGCTCCCGGCCTCCGCCGGCGATGAGCCAGACCGTGAGCGCCGTCGCGGCCGCGGCGAGAACCAGGAGATCGCTCGTGAGGGCGGTCGCGCGTGAGGGCCATCGAAAGCGCGTTATGACCGCTGCTGCGAGTGCGATCGCGCCAAACGCCAATGGTACCGTGAAGGTCGAGCGCGCTCCGCCGAAGCCGAGCGTGCGCACCGCGACCATGATGATGCCGAGCAGGCAGAGGCCGACAGCCGCGCGCATGAGAGCATGCGCCCCGTCGCGCAGACGCAATGCCGCTCCGCCTGGAGGTTGGAAGCGCGTCAGCCCGTGGCCGAGGGCGAGAGCGAGCGCGGCCACGATCAGAATGCGGTCGGGCGGCAGGAGGAATGTCAGGCCGGCCGGTGCGCCGCCGAGATGGTTGGTCAGAACAACCAGGATCAGGAGTAGCGTGAACTCCCGAGCCGGCAACCAGCTGGACAGGCTCGCGAGGAACAGCGCCGGACCGACGACCCAAAACCAGAGCCCGGCACCAGAGGCGATATCCGCGCGCAGCGTCGCGAGGTCGAGTTCGCCAAAGCTTACATCGGCCGCGATGAGGGCGAGGCAGGCGACGACGGCCGCGCCGCCCGAGCGCGCGACGAGCGCCGTCGCCAATCCGAGGACGGCGACGGTGCAGGCGAAGCCGCGGGGATCCGCAGCGACGTGAAAGGTCTGTCCGACGAAGGCCAGGGTAGCTGCCGCGATGGCCAGGGACAGCGTCGCGAGCCCATCGACGAACCTGCCAGCCCACCCCGGTCGCTCGCGGGCTTGGCGAGCCGCGGCGATGTAGGTGCCCAACACGGCCGCGGCGTTGATGAGCAGCAGAACGACCAGCCGGGACGCAGGCGAGAGCCCGGACCAGTTCGCCGCCACGAACGCGATGATCGAGGGAGCCATCAGCAGGAGGATGCACAGGCTCAGCGCCGCCTGTAGATGCTTGGAACCGCGTGGGGCGAGGGCATGGGCGGCGATGCGTTCCGCCTGCTCCGGCTGGAGCAGGCCGCGCTCCTGCCAATCACGCAGATCACGTCGCAGGCGTGCGGAGTAGGAGAGCGGCATCAGTAGCTTTCGAGCGGTTCCAAGCACCGTGACAGGTTGAGTCTTAAAGCGACGCTATTTCAATCGAAGGTGATGCCCCATACCTCGGATGATGCTGACCACAGCGTGAATATATCGGTTTGCTCCAGTGCCTCCAATCCGAGGGGAAACAGACTAATCCCCTCTCGGGCGCGTCAGGGAACTTGCCGCCGAATGAAGCAAAGGATCAGTTGATCAGACAGAACCCGGCATCCTCGCGATCGATGCCGCCGACACGCTTGCCGGCCTCGCAGGGCGGAGCGACCGCGCGGACTTCTTGGATACGCGGCGAAGGAGGCGTCGGGGGCACTGTAACCCGTTGGAGCTTCGGCGTCGGCTCAGCGTTGGCAGCGACATCAGATGCGGCCGCGATCGGCGCTGCCGTTGCAGCGGCCGCGACGGCAGCCTGGCCCGGCGTGATGACGATTGCAGGCCGGTAGCCGATCCGGCTGACGGAGCCAGCCTGAACCTGCAGAGCGGCCGTGGGGGGAAGCATCGAAGGTCGCTGGGGCGCTACCGTGCGTCCGAAGGGCAAACGGATTCGAGCGCGAGCCTCGGCAGCGTCGATGCTCCCCACAAGCGATAGAACCGCCACACCAACCGCAAGCCACGTCCGCATGGATCAACTCCTTCGCATGCGGCGAGCATGCCAGGACTTTGATGAAGGAGTGCTGCGTGGTTGGCTCGCTTTCGATAGATTGGAATAAGGATCTGGGCCACACCTCCGCGTAGGGCCATCCCCACGCCGTCCAAATCGGTGCTCATCATCCTGTTTTGGATCGCGCCTGCTGCGAAAGGCGGGGAATGAACCGGCGGCAACCCTCTCAGGTGACGGTGGATCTGCATGGAAGCGTCAGCGAGTGGGCGACAGCGTCTGCTTAGTTGCGCCGATCGCTCAGAAGCAGAACGGAAGATTTCCACCCCTAGCAGCCGTTATACTATTTGGATAATTCACTGTCTGTAATTCTATGCCGATTGAAGAAATCCGGCAGTGTAATATTAAATCGCTTGTCGTCCGATGCGCGCTTGGTTCCACCGCGGGGCGGCTGACCTCTCGGAACCTAGAGGGATCTGCCACCATGTCCACGCTCTGTGAATGCTACGCCGATGCCGGCCGCCTCCAGCTCGGCCGCAGACGCCTTCTGATAGGGGCCGCAGGCGTCCTGGCAGCGTCCGCGCTGCCGAGCGGTGCCGTTCAGGCTGCATCACAGATGGCGAAGACCTCCCTCTCGCCCACAGATGCGCTCAAAATGATGAAGGAGGGCAACGAGAACTTCCGGAACGAGGCGCCCTCACTGGCAGCCAACGGACGTGAGCGTCGTCTCGAGCTTGCCCGAGGTCAGGCACCGTTCTGCGTGCTGGTGGGCTGTTCGGACAGCCGCGTCTCGCCCGAGATCCTGTTCGGTCGTGGTCTCGGAGAGCTATTCATTGTCCGGAACGCCGGCAACACCGTCGACACAGCGGCGCTCGGGAGCATTGAGTATGCGGTTGGCGTCCTGGGCGTGCCCCTCGTCGTCGTGCTCGGGCATCAATCCTGTGGTGCCGTCGCGGCGGCGGTCGACGTCGTAGAGAAGAACGCAACGTTCCCAGGCGTCATTGGGGAGATGGTGCAACCGATTGTGCCGGCCGTGCTGGAGGCCAAGGCCCAGGGAGGCGACCTCCTGGAAGCCTCCGTGCGGAGCAACGCGCGCCGCGTCGCCAAGCGGCTGACAACCCAGAGCCTGGTGATCACCGGCGCGCTCAACCAAGGAAAGGTCAAAGTCGTCGGCGCGCGTTATGGGCTGTCCGACGGACACATCGAATGGATGGAGGATATCTGAGGGCTGTGGGTCGGTGAGGAACGGACGGTCCACCGGTCGCCAGTTGCGCCCGGTGGACCGTCCAAGCAAATACGACTTGATCCAGGTAGAGTTGGTGTGAACTACGTCACCGCCTCGTGGCGCCCGCCCCTAAATCACAACAACACATCCACGTGGGCCGCATGAGATCTGCTTGGTGAGTTCGGCGCCCCAGCAGATAGAAAATTGGGCCTATAGCATTCCGGAAGGCAAGCAGACCGTCTTCCGTGGCGCGATTGGCCCGCGGCCCAAAGAGAGCGCCGTACTCGGCCGGCTATAATTTGGCCAGATCCGGAAACAGTGGACCGACGCGAAGCGGCCATGCGGACGAAGCTACCAACCATCTGATTGTTGGGGTAACGGCCCGCGCGTTCAGCGATCTAGAACGGCGCGGTCATTCTTGGCGACCAGCGTGCGGAAATGCGGCGTCAGCTCGCTCTCCGTCAGCCCGAAAGCCTGAGCGAACTGCAGAATCAACCGCTCCTCGCCCGGCTCGGCCTCGCCATCCGACATGGCGCTGTCGATCATGTTCAGCACGATGCAAAGTTTCTGCTCCGGCCGCAGCTTGGTGGCCACTTCGCCGAGGAACTGGTCCGGCGGGGTCGAGCGCATATACTTGAGGACTGCGTCCAACTGCTGCCGTGTCGCGTTGCGACCGAGAACGGACATCAGGTGACCAACCTCCTCCGGATCGATCTCGCCATCGGATGCCATGCAGTAGAGCAGGGAGACAGCCAGGCAGTTGCGCGGCGAAAGGTCGAGCGACGATTGGGACTTGAACATGTTGAACATAATCAGGTCTCTCCGTGCGGCACGGCGCCCTTTGATCACCGGCGGCGCTTCATAAAGTACGAAACTGCCAGTGTCTATCACTAAGGCTTGATTAAGGCTCGCAACTTTATTGTTGCCTGCCGGATTAATCTTGCGCGGTGCACGTGTCCTATCCTGGCGATAGCGCTCGATGAGTCGCTAAGCAGAGAGCTCCTTCGCACGGGGGTCTCAAAGCGCCTTGCTCTCACGAAGAATGACCAGCCGGCAAAGCGCTGCGGTCGGCGGCCGTCTCTCGGCCAAGACCTCATCAACCCCTTGGATGGAAAATTTAACTTGAAGCAAAATCGCATGTCGCAGTGAGTTAGCCAGCTAAATCTTGCGTCACAGCGTCGAATAGTCACGATTCACCGTCTTCAATGTGTCACAAGAGTGCCAAGAGCGATTATTTTCTGCCTCTCGAGAACTTTAGTGACGCTCAACTCTTTAGTTCGCGGAAAATCCAGAGCCGGTGAGTCTCGGCGCGCAATCAACGCGGGTGGGTGTATCTCGTTATGACGGCATCATGGGACTCGGCCCATCCGCTCAAAGGACTGAGTTGCACGGCTCAGATCGCCATCGTGGTGTTCTGTGCCGCTTGCGGCGTCGCGGCATGGCGTTTCTTCCCTCAGCCGGCAACGGCGGCTTCGACGACTCTCACGTCCCCGGCCCAATCCGGTTTCCCCCTGACGGATGCCCAGCTCGCGGCAGTGACGAGCGAGGCCGTCGAGCAGCGACAATTCTTCGAGGAGATCGTCACGGAAGGAAAAATCGGGGTCGACGAGTATCAGTCGACGCCGATCTTCTCGCCCTATCCCGGTCGAGTAGTGTCCATCTTCGCGCGCACCGGCGAGCAGGTTGTGAAAGGTCAGCACCTGTTCTCGATTCAGGCCAATGAGATGGTCCAGGCACAGAACGACTACCTCGCGGCGCTGAACGTCCTAAACAAGGCGCGCTCGCAACTCACCTTCGCGCAGGCCGCCGAGAAGCGCCAGCGCGATCTCTACGAGAACCGCGTCACCACGCTGCGCGAACTGCAGGGCGTCCAGAACGACCTCAACACGGCGAGCAGCGACTTCAAAACCGCCGAGGTCGGCTTGGAGGCCGTGCGCAACCGTCTGCGCATCCTCGGCCTGCGCGACGACGAAATGGCGCGCCTTCAGAACGGGGCGATCAACCCCGAGACGGCGATCAACGCCCCGCTGAACGGAACCATCATCCAGCGCAAGATCGGCCCCGGCCAGTATGTTACGACGAGCGGGGGAGAGCCCTCCTACATCATCGGTGATCTGTCCAAGGTCTGGCTCATCGTGCAGCTGCGCGAGGCTGACCTCGCCCGAGTCTCGATGGGCGGGCGACTTCAGTTCCGGGTGCTCTCCCATCCCGACCGGGCCTTCGAGGGGCGCATCAACTTCATCGGCTCCTCGGTCGATCCCGCGACCCGGCGGATCACCGTGCGCGCCGACATCGAAAATCCGCATCGCATCCTCAAGCCAGAAATGTATGCGAGCGTGCGTATCATCAACGAGCGCGAGCATCTCTCCACCGCTGTGCCGCGGGCTGCCGTAGTGCTGGAGGGACCGAAGGCGAGCGTCTGGGTCCTGAAGTCCGGCAACGTGGTCGAGAGCCGCCGCGTCCGCACCGGCATCATCGACGGCGGCAACATCGAGGTCCTCGAAGGCCTCACGGTCGGCGAGCGGGTGATCTCGCGAGGTTCCCTATTCATCGACCGCATGGTGACCCGGGGCTGATGCGCCCGACAGTTTCGGTTCAGGCCTGAAAGGACGCGCATGAGACTCATCGTCGAGCACGCACTGCGCCAACGCGCCCTTGTGGTGCTGGCGTTCGTACTCCTGCTCGCCGCGGGCTTGGTGGCCTTCCGAACCCTCAACATCGAAGCCTATCCGGACCCGACGCCGCCCATGGTGAACGTGATCACCCAGGCGCCCGGGCTCTCCGGCGAGGAGATCGAGCGCTACGTCACAGTACCAATCGAGGCGATCACCGCGGGGCTGCCGAACCTCAAGCAGGTACGCACCGTCTCGCTCTACGGCCTGTCCGACGTGAAGCTGCAGTTCGGCTTCGAGTTCAACTATCGTGAAGCGGAGCAGCAAGTTCTGAACCGGATCGCCCAGCTTGATCCGCTTCCGAACGGCGCCAAGCCCACTATCTCGCCCGTAAGCCCCATCGGCGAGATATTCCGATACAAGCTCACTGCTCCCGAGGGCTACAGCATCCTCGACCTTAAGTCCCTGCAGGATTGGGTTCTGCGCCGGCTGTTCAAAGCGGTGCCCGGCGTGATCGATGTGATCGGCTGGGGCGGCAAGACCAAGACCTTCGAGATCGCGGTCGACCTCGACCGCCTCACCGCCCACGGCCTCACCCTCGCGGGGGTGGTTAAGACGCTCAACGACAGCAACCTCAACGTCGGCGGCAACCGGATCAGCCTCGGTAGTCAGTCGGCAGTGGTGCGCGGTGTCGGCCTGATCCGTTCCACCGACGACATCGAGGAGACAGTGCTGAGCCAGTCCAGCGGAGCCCCGGTGCTCGTACGCGACGTGGCCTCGGTCTCGATCGGGCACCAGCCCCGCCTCGGCATCGCGGGAATGAACGAGGACGACGACATCGTCCAGGGCATCGTGCTCATGCGCCGGGGCGAGCAGAGCACGCCGGCGATCGAGGCGGTGAAGGCCGAGGTCGAGCGGATCGAGGCGGCCGGTATCCTGCCGCCGGGCGTGAAGATCGAGCGGATCTACGACCGAGCCGACCTCATCGCGGTGACGACCCATACCGTGCTGCACAACATGCTGTTCGGGATCGTCCTGATCCTGATCGTGCAGTGGCTCTTCCTCGGCAACCTGCGCAGCGCGCTCATCGTCGTAGCCACGATCCCCTTCGCCCTGTTCTTCGCCGTCATCATCCTGGTCGCCCGGGGCGAGTCCGCAAACCTCCTTTCGGTGGGGGCGCTCGATTTCGGCCTGATCGTCGACGGCACCGTCATCATGGTCGAAGCGATCTTCCGGCGTCTCTCGGGACACGGGCCGCCATCGACCTCTGGGCCGCCACTCGCGTTCACGGGCAAGCTCGGAAACATCCTGCGGGCATCGAACGACGTCAGCCGCTCGATCGTCTTCGCCGCTATCATCATCGTCACCGGCTTCCTACCGCTCTTCACGCTCACCGGCGTCGAGGGCCACATCTTCGGGCCGATGGCGCAGACTTACGCCTACGCCCTCCTCGGCGGCCTGATCGCGACCTCCACGGTCACGCCCGTGCTCTCCGCCTACCTGCTGCCGGATCATGTGCGCGAGGTCGAGACCGTGCTGGTGCGGGTGCTCGACCGCCTCTACCGCCCAGCGATCCGGGTGGCGCTGGCCAACCGCATCGTGACGCTGGGCCTCGCCGCGATCCTGGCCTGCGGTGTCGGGGCCGCCGGGCGTAGCCTCGGCCTCGAATTCCTTCCAAAGCTCGAAGAGGGCAACCTCTGGGTGCGCGCCACCATGCCGGCGACGATCTCGCTCGCCGAGGGTAATCGCTACGTCAACCGCATCCGGCGGATCATCGCCGCGGTGCCCGAGGTCGAGCGGGTCGTCTCCCAGCACGGCCGTCCGGACGATGGTACCGATGCAGCCGGCTTCTTCAACGGCGAGTTCTTCGCGCCGCTGAAGCCCACGGACCAGTGGCGGGCCGGCGTGAGCAAGGAGACGATGACTACGGACTTGCTCGACCGGCTGCGCCGCGAGTTCCCCGGCATCGAGTTCAACCTGTCCCAGTACCTGCAGGACAACGTTGCCGAGGCGGTCTCAGGCATCAAGGGCGAGAACTCGTTCAAGGTGTTTGGCCCCGACCTGCAGGTCCTTACCGACGTGGCGCGCCGCGTCGAGTCCGTGCTCAGGGACATTCCGGGCGTGACCGACCTCGGCGTCTTCACCTCTCTCGGCCAGCCAACCGTCCAGATTCACGTCGACCGGGTCCGGGCCTCCCGCTACGGCCTGACGCCAGGTGACATCAACGCCACGGTGCGCACGGCAATTGGCGGCGACAGCGCGGGAGACCTCTACGATTCGGGGAGTGACCGACATTACCCCATTGTCGTGCGCCTCGCCCAGCAGTTCCGGCAGAGCGTCCAGGCCATCCGTAACCTGCGGATCGCGGGCCAGGGCCCGAACGGCGCGGTGATCCAGGTGCCACTGAACGAGGTGGCGAGCGTCGAACTGGTCTCGGGTCCGGCCTACATCTACCGCGAGGGGCAGGGGCGTTATCTGCCTGTAAAGTTCAGCGTCCGCGACCGGGACCTCGGCAGCACCATCCTGGAAGCGCGAGAGCGCGTGGCCGCCGAGGTCAAGCTGCCGGCCGGCTACCGCCTGGAACTCGTCGGCGAGTTCAACAACATGCAGGGCGCGTTGGACCGCCTTTCGGTGACGGTGCCCCTGGCGGTCGGCCTCATCGCAATCCTGCTGTTCGTCAACTTTGGCTCTGTCGTCGACACGCTCCTGGCGCTGAGCGTCATCCCTATGGCTGCTGCCGGAGGCGTCCTCGCCCTCGTTCTGACCGGGACGCCCTTCAGCGTCTCGGCGGCGATCGGCTTCATCGCGCTCCTCGGCATCGCCGTCATGGACGGGATCATCGTCATCGCGCACTTCAACGACCTGATCGCCCGCGGGGAGGAGCGGGTCCAGGCCATGCTCAAGACGTGCGCGACCCAGATGCGACCGGTGGTTATGACCTGTGTAGTGGCCGGCGTTGGCCTTCTGCCGGCTGCTTTCTCCTCGGGAGTTGGCTCTCAGGTTCAGAAGCCCCTTGCCCTCGTGGTCGTCGGCGGCATGAGCCTCGCACCGGTGCTGATTCTCCTGATCCTGCCGGCCCTCGTCCTAGCCTTCTCACGGCGCGCCCCTGGGGCAGCCCCACAGGAGGCATCGGTGTCGGATCCGCATGAGAGCCGCAACCTCGCACAGGTCGGAGGCTAATGCGCCACACGCTCCTCACTTGATCGGGATTGTCCTGATCTGCCTGCCCCGACAACAACTGGGAAACTGTCAGGCTGGCCATGATCGGTGGCAAGCTCCGGCGCCCGTTCAGAAATCCACATGCAGGCGGGCGGCGAGGAAGTCTGCTGGACCCCGGTCGCCGTTGTAGGCTGGGTTCTCGACATGCTGGTAGTCGAACGTCACCGTCATCGCCTTCGTCAGGCTCACCGCGTAGAATGCCTCGAACGCACTCTCGGGTGCGTAACGAGTCAACCGCCCGTCACCGATGAGCAGGCCCAGGCCGCCGACCGCGAAGAAAGCCCGATGGGCCGGGGTGATGCCGTTGACTGCGGCACCGATCCCTACGGTGTCGTTGGGCCGTCCCCAGGCCGCGCCCTTCAGAGAGAACCCGCCGGAGAGCGAGCGGTCGATGTCGGTGAACGACAGGCTCTCGTTGCGCCCGTCGTTGAAGCTCGCCCGTGCGAACAGGCCGAGGTCGTCCGTCAGTTCCTGCTCCAGGTTGGCGTAGAAGCCGGTCTTGCGGCGCGGGCGGCGCGTCAGAGTGGTTGCTGCCACGGCGTCGTCGAACACACCCGCTTGAGTCAGTGCTGCCACCTGACGGAAGTCGGCGACGTTGCCGACGTTCGAGAAGAAGCCGAGCCGCAGCACACCCGGCCGGTCGAGCGCCAGCATCCGGTAGCGCCCCTCGAACTCGACGTTCAGCCCAGCCCGCTCGAAAATCCGCGGGTCGAGAACGTCGCTGGAGGGCTGCTTGGGCACCTGCGTGTAGGCGGCCCGGATCGCGAACTCTTTACGGTTGTACTCGGCCATCACGCCCTGCGTGAACCCAGGCAGGTTCGCCGGGAAGTCCCAGGCGGACGATGCCCAGAGCGACCAGTTGAAGAAGTCAACGCGCGGGTCGTGGGCGTAGCGGTTGCCGTCGAAGAAGTCGCCGAGAGCGAACTTGCCGGCGACCACGGTGATCCGCTCGATGTCGCGCCGGGTCGCCACTTGGTTCGGGCCGTCCGGCACGTCCTCGGTCTCGCCACCCAGCCCGAAGGTCTGGCGCACGAAGTAGCGGTTCGAGCGGAGGCGTGGGAAGGCCGCGCCCGCCTTCTGGGCCTCACCGTTGACGAAGCCGGCCACGCCCGTCGTGCCCGACAGCCCGAAGCCCTGGCTGAACTCCGGATTGTAGTAGAGTTCGGTGCCCTCCCACAGTTTGAGGCCGAGGAAGATCGTCGCCGTCGTAGTCTGCTGCGTTTGGCGCGGCACAAGGCTCTGCGGGCCGAGATAGGGCGAGCGGAAACCCGGAACGCCCTGCGCGATCAGGGTCGTCTGCCCGTGTAGGGAGAAGCGGTCGCCTCCACCGTCGCCCGGGTCGTGTGGGGCGGCTTCGTCCTCCTCCGGCGGCAGGCGCAGGCCCTCCGGGAACCAGATCAGGCGGACGAACATCTGGTTGCCAGTGGCCGACGCCTGAGTCGACACGGGTCCGCCCGCCGGTCCCGGCACCGCGCCGAGGCCGAACCTGCGGCTCTCGCCGAAGTCGACGTAGCGGTAGTCGATGCCGAGCGCGAAGTTCGGGTGGAAGGCGAACTGGATGCCCGCGCCGAGCGTGAAGCCGAGGTAGCCCTGCTCCGCGCGTGCCGCCACCGTGCCGCCGTTGGCCAAGTCCGGGTAGGTAGCAAGGAAGCGCGAGTTCGCGCCTGCTAGGCCGAAGCTGGCGTAGACGAGGTAGCGCTCGAAGCTGTAGCCGATGCGCGCACGCAGGGAGCCGTAGAGGTCCGTCTTGGCGCGCAGGAGGCTGCCGTCGACGTCGATCTCCTCGTAGCCGAAACCGGGTGTAGCCAGCGCCAGCGGTCGCTTGAGGTTGGCCGCGGAGAGGTCGGCCTCGACGCCGTAGGCCCAGCGTCCGGTCTGCCACGTCCAGCCCCCGAAGAGGCCGCCGACCGCGGTGGTGGCGTTCTGGCCTCGATCGCGGCTACCAGTCGCGTCGCCCGTCCGGAACACCTCGACCGGCCGCCCTCCGACAACCGTCCGGTCGAAGTTGAAGGCACCGTAGGACGCCCCCGCGCTCGCCTGCACGCCGAGGTATCCGCCCGACCAGTCCACGAAGGCCGGGAGCGTCGCCCCCTCCCTTCTCGGGAGATCTGCCGCCCGGGAGAGACCGGGCGACAGAAGGATGGCGAGGCCGCAGACGCCGGCGAGCCAGTCGATGCACGGGGGAAGCGCCCGATCCCTCATTCGCCGTCTGTTCCAAGGTGTCCGTTCCCCGCGAACAGTCACGATGAACCGGCGGAGTCAAAGCGGTCCGGCTTCGACAGTAGGAAGATCACGCAAACGAGAGGCCTCTGTTGAGCCGGGGCAACACACTCGACGTCCGTCAAGTCCCGCCCCTGATCGGGCTTTTGTGCATGCGACCCTAGGCGCATCTGAACCGTTGCAGTCGCCGGGCGCCAAAGTCGGCGATTCGAAGGGGGGCGGATGATGCTCGCGAAAACCAATGCCGTTGCCCCGCCGAAGACGCCGGGGGTGGTGATGGCCGCAGCCTACGCCGACGGACGGCGCGTGGCGGACGTGGACATCGGGCAAGCCGGCGAATGGGCGCGCAAGGACGGGCATCTCGTCTGGATCGGCCTCTACGAGCCCTCGACCGAGTTGCTGGCGGACATCCAGGGTCAGTTTGGCCTGCACCCCCTCGCCATCGAGGACGCCCAGAGCGCGCACCAGCGGCCCAAGCTCGAACGCTACGGCGACTGCCTGTTCGTCGTCGCCCGCACGGCCCAACTCGTTGATGGCCGCATCGCGCTCGGCGAGACGCACCTGTTCGTCGGGCGAGGCTTCGTGGTGACGGTGCGCCACGGAGCCTCGGTCTCCTACGCCTCGGCCCGCGAGAAGGCGGAAGCTTGTCCCAAGCTCCTGGCGCACGGCGAGGACTACATCCTCCACACGGTGCTCGACTTCATTGTCGACAACTACGCGCCCGTGATGGAGTCGGTGCTGGCCGAGGTGGAGGCCATCGAAGACCGCATCCTTAGGCGCGAGTTGCTGGCCGCAGAGGTCGAGCGACTTTACCAGTTGCGGCGCGATCTCCTGCGGCTGCGCTCCGCTGTGGTGCCCCTGGTCGAGGTCTGCCGGAAGCTGGAACACGGCGACCTCGTGGCCATCGACGAGGAGATGCAGCCCTTATTCCGGGACGTGTCCGACCACCTGCGGGGAGTGCAGGACGAGATCGACGCGATGCGCGAGGTGCTGGCCTTCGCCTTCGAGGCGAGTCTGATGCTGGGACAGGCGCAGCAAACCGTCATCACGCGTCGGCTCGCTGCTTGGGCGGCGATCCTCGCGGTGCCGACCGCGATAGCGGGTATCTACGGCATGAACTTCGATAATATGCCCGAGCTAAAGTGGCGCTATGGCTACTATGTCGTGCTGGCCGGCATCCTTGGCGCCTGCACCCTCCTGTACTGGCGCTTCCGCAAGAGTGGCTGGCTCTGACGCGACAGTCTTCGACAGCAGGATTGAGGCCCGGCGCTCGCATATGGGCCGCGCAAGCAAGCCAGGAACAGCGCGCCCATGACACGCACGCCGTCAGATGTCGATCCGGGCACCGATTTCAACGGCCCTTTCCGCCGGGATGCGGAAGTAGCGCGAGGCGTCCGTCGCAGCCCGAGCCATCGCGATGTAGAGCCGGTCCTGCCAAACCGGCATGCCGGTCTCTGACGAGGGCACCAAGACACGGCGCGTTAGGAAGTAGGACAGAGCGTCAGCGTCGAACCCGGCCACGGCCAGGGCGCGAGGCAGGTCCGGCAATTCCATGAACCCGAACCGCACGCTCACGCAGGTGAAGACGTCCGAGAGCGGCTTGACCGTGACGCGCTCCGCCTCCGGAACGCGTGGCAGGTCGTCGGTAACGACGTGCAGGATGAAGTTGCGAGCATGCAGCACGTGGTTGTGCTTCACGTTGTGCATCAAGGCCCCAGGCGTGTCGCCCGGCGAGCCGGTCAGGAATACGGCCGTGCCCGGTGCGCGCAGGACCGAGCCGGCCTCGGCCATCCGAGTGAAATTCGACAAGGGCACGCGGCGCCGGTGGATCTCCGCGGCGATTAGGGCCGAGCCGCGCCGCCACGTCCACATCGCCGTGACCAGCGCCGCTCCAATGGTCAGAGGTACCCAGCCGCCGTGAAGCAGCTTGAGCGCGTTGGCCGACAGGAACACGAGCTCGATGAGCAGGAACGGCGCGATGACGAGCGCGGCGACTGCGGCGGGCCAGCGCCAGAACCTCCAGGCAACGACGAAGACGAGGATGGCTGTGATTACCATGTCTCCAGTCACCGCAATGCCGTAGGCCGCCGCCAGCGCGCTCGACGACTTGAACAGCACCGCCAAGAACACGACGGCCACGAGCAGCCACCAATTCACCCGCGGGATATAGATCTGGCCCTTTTCCGTCTCGGATGTTCGCTGAACCCGCATGCGCGGCAACAGGCCCAGTTGCATAGCTTGCTGCGTGATTGAGAAAGTGCCGGTTATGACAGCTTGACTGGCGATGATGGTCGCCACGGTAGCAAGTAGCACCATCGGCAGCAGAGCCCAGGAAGGATATAGCAGGAAGAAGGGGTTCTCGATGTACTCGGGATGGGCCAGGAGCATCGCGCCCTGGCCTAGGTAGTTGAGAGCGAGTGCCGGCAGGATGAGACCGAACCAAGCCGCGCGGATCGGCGAACGGCCGAAATGGCCCATGTCGGCGTAGAGGGCTTCGGCCCCGGTCACGGCCAGGAAGACGGCGCCCAGCGCTAGCAGGCCGGCCGTGCCGTGGTTGAGCAGGAAGCTGATCCCGTAGGCCGGATTGAAGGCCGCCAGGATGCTCAGGTCGTCGACGAGATGGCCGAGACCGCCGAGCGCCATGACGATGAACCAGAATGCCGTGATCGGCCCGAAGAAGGTCGCAACGCGGGCCGTGCCGTGACTCTGGACCGCGAACAGTCCAATCAGGATGGCGAGGCTGAGCGGCAGCACGTACGGCTCGAAGGCGGGGGTGACGAGCTTCAACCCCTCCACGGCGGAGAGGACCGAGATCGCCGGGGTGATGATGGCGTCGCCGTAGAACAGCGCGACGCCCACCATGCCAAGTACGATGACCGGCCCCCCGGTATGGCCGAGCGCCCGCTGCGCAAGGGCAACGAGGGAAGGGGTGCCGCCTTCGCCCTCGTTGTCTGCTCGCATGACGAGCAGCACGTATTTGAGCGTGACGATAAGGATGAGCGCCCACAGGATCAGTGAGACGACCCCGAAGACCATGTCGCGTGTTGGGGCGTGCGCGCCGCCGGCCGCGGCGTGCAGGGACTCCTTGAGAGCGTAGAGTGGGCTCGTCCCAATATCGCCGTAGACGACGCCGACGGATCCGAGCGTCAGGGCCCAGAACGAGGTCTTGGAGCCATGGCCTGCATCGGCCGGCAGCTGCGTCCGCGCCGTTGCGAACCCGGTTGTACCAGGTGCAGGCATCTATGGGTTCCTCTGTCCGCGATCCGAGGCCATTCGGGTCCGGGCGTAAACGGTCGATAGCTCCTGAACGTTCGCCCGAGCCGAAGCGTGCGATGTACGCCTATGCGCATCGCAGCACGGGGCGCCGCTTACGGCGTAGAGACACCGCGCTGGCAGGCATGGCCTGGCTCCGTTGTGCCCGCGTAACCACCCTCGGGCACCACGGGGCGCGCCTCAACGTTATGGCACGCCACCACTTTCTGGAGCCTCCATGCTGAACCCCTTCTGTGCCGCGTTCCTGCTCGCCATCGAGGCGCAGAAGGTGATTGAGTTGAGGCTGGTGCGGATCGCTTGGGGCGGGGCAGAGGCGCAGGCCGAAATGATGTCGATGGTAGGCGAAAAGGTCGTGGCTGCGATGGAGGCCTCCAACACGCTGCTTGCTGGCGGCACTTATGACCAGGTCGTTGCTCGCTACCGGCAGTTGGTCGCGGACAATACGCGGCGCCTGACGGCGTAAGCAGGAGCTCGAGACCAGCGAGCAAAGCGCCATGACCCGGTCGGTGTGCTGCAGCATCGTCAACGATGCCGCATTCAGGCCTGAGCCGCAGCGAGCCAAGTCTCCAGAGATCACGCGAGGAGACGGCGTGACGACAGATTTCGGTATCGCTGAGCCGAGCGTCGAGGGAGACCTCAGCTAGCGAAGTTGAGCGAGCGTTGCTGCTGATACACGTCAGATATTCTCCAAGAAAAATGTTGATGCTGGTCGCAATATCGTAAAATTCCACAAATATCCCTTGACTACGGCCCGCACCGGTCCCGTTCGTGGTGCGCCCACTGAGGAGTTGCAAATGGACGAGACCGCCTCAATTTCTGCGTCGGAACAGACCAATTTCATCGAACTCACCTCCGACATCGTTGCAGCTTACGTGTCAAAGAATTCTGTTCGGCCGGCTGACCTTCCGGCTCTCCTAGCCGAGGTTCACGGCGCGCTCTCTGGGCTCAATGGCCCCTCTGCTTCTGCCGAGCCCAAGATGGAGAAAGCGACGCCCTCGCAGATTCGTAAATCGATCACCCCGGACGCGCTGATCAGCTTCATCGACGGCAAGCCGTACAAGACACTCAAACGCCATCTGACCGGCGCCGGCCTGACGTTTGAGGAGTACCGGGAGCGCTTCGGCCTACCGCGGGACTACCCGACCACGGCGGCCAACTACTCAGCCATGCGAGCCGAGTTCGCTCGCAACGCGGGGCTGGGGACACAGCGCCGGAACGCGGCCCCGAAGGCTGCTGCCGCCGATGAGACGGTTGCGAAGGCTGCTGCCGCCGATGAGACGGTTGCGGAGGCTCCCAAGACTCGTGGTCGGAAGAAGATGGCCGAGCCCGCGCCTGCGCCCGCTGAGAAACCTGCCCGCGCTCGTAAGTCGAAGAAGGCTGCTGTCGCAGCGGAGTAAGGCTGCCCAGCACCCTAAGCGTCGACCCCTCCAAACCGCCCGGCTCCGGCCGCGGCGGTTTTTTTGTGCCGGTGGCCTGCCGCTTGCGATGACCCGACGTTTCCTCCCGACTTCAGCCCCGCCGGCACCGCCGCGCGGGGCTTTTCTTTACCTATGTCGCCTTATGGTTGCACCGGATCCAGGCGCTTGCCCCCACTTGCCTCGGATCTGGGAAGGCCCGCCTGGTTCGCCGGCGCGGGCTTTTTCCTGGGCGATACCGCGGTGGTCAATGCCGTGCTTGGGGCCGATTGCCAGCGAAGGCTGCCATGCCGTCCGTCTCGACCATCGCGGTGAAGGCCTCATAAGCCTCCTGATCCGTGGCGAAGGTATTAGCCCAAGCGATGCAGCCGCCTGACGACAGGTCAATCACGACCAGCTGCCAGGGATCCTGCATGCCGGCATAGCGGTAGATCTCGACGTCGACGGCTCCGCCATCGAAGCGGAATGTGCCGGACAAGGGCGAGTGCTCGAACTCCCGGTCCTCATCGTCCATTCCCGCCTCGGATCTCGTCCGACGCGCACCCAGGCGCGTGCGTCTCCACCTCAGACAATTCTGGGGCCAATGCGAGCATGGTCCGGTAACCGCCACCCGCCATCCTACCCGCGAGCCAAGTTGCATATCGGCTCGGCTCACTCGCTGGTGAGATCAGGCGCTTCCCCAGTGCTCAGTGAACTAACCAGACACTCCCTCGTCAGTTCATGCGCCGGCGCCGGTCCTGCACTTGTCGTTGAGCGAGCTTGCGACCGAGCGCCATAAGCAATGCATCCGCGCAGGCCTTCAGCTCAGGATCCTGCAACTCAACGATCGCCTCCTGTGCGTTGATGGCGTGCTCCGCTGCCCTGTCCAGCGGCGCTTCGTCTGGGAAAGCCTCCGTCTCGTCGAGCGCGTCCTCGTCCTTTCGCACACGAGTGATGTCCACAAGGATGCCGCTTCCGCGCATGAGCCGGCCGGCGTCATCGTTGAAGAACCGGCCACGCGCCAACACCCACCGGACTGCGCCATCGCCCGAAATCACGCGGTATTCCGTGAGGAACGGAGCGCCCTCCGAGGCGCTGCGCCGAGCCACAGAGCGGACCCTCTCGCAATCGTCGGGATGGATGGCTGCGACATAGGCCTCGGCAGAAACGCCGCTCTCCGTGTCACCGGGATCAACATTGAACAGCTGCGCGATGAAGCCGTCGACAACTACGCGGCCACCTATGACGTCGCACTGCCACCGGCCGATTAAGTCCTGCTCATCGAGCGCGGATTGAAGCGCTTGGTAGGGGGACCTACCATCCAAGGAGTTGAGTTTCGGCACGAGCAACACGCTGGCAATCTGCGCTGGGTAGGGTGTGCCGTGTCGCACGCCACAACTTCTATGAGCAAGCTTTGCGCTAGCGCACCCGTTGCGCATTGCGCGCAATCAAATAGGATACAACTGACCGGAACCTAGACAAGAGGCGCCTTTTGCGCCCGCTCGGAGAACTATGGGATCTAAGGCACGCCCGCTCAGCGATCCGTCTTCGGACGCGTCCCATCGGGATGGAGCTCGCGGAGCCGCAGCGCTTCGGCAGGAGAGGACAGAGCGGCTGCTGAAGCGGATCGCCGAGGCGATGCAGGTGCCCACGTCTGCGTTCTACAAGCCATCGAACGCCGTCGATGCGGGAACGCCGACCTCTACTGGCTCCACCGCTGCAATCGCGAGCGAGGCTGAATGCGCGGAGTTGCTGGCCGCCTTCATTCTCGTTAGCGATCCTGAGGATCGGCGCAGGCTCTTGGAGCTTGTGCAGAAGATGGCTGAGCGAGGCTGAGGTCAACTCGGCGCCCCCCGCCCCGTGAGCAGATCGGGGCAGAGCCGAGCGGAGCAGAACGGATCAGCCTCGCGCCGCTCGCCAGCCCGCCGCCTTCGCCTCGTCCTCGCTGCAGAACATGCGCTCACCGGACTTGGTGGTGATGACGGTTCGGTCGTAGTCCCGCGTCCCGGGCAGGTGGTAGATCTTGTCGCCATTGCGCGAGATGTTGCCCTTGATCGCGCACACGGCCTGCGTGGGCGCCGGAGCGGCCGCCGGGGGCTTCTCCATCTCCGGCCGGGTCTCGATCCCACTCGCGCGCTTGGCGCGCCTCCAGTCCGACGGAGGGTCGAAGGTGCCGGCCCAGAGCCCGCGCTTCAGCGCCCTCGCGGTGGTCTCGGCCCCGACGTAGTCGCGGGAGTAGCGCTGGTAAGCCGTGGCGTAGCCGTGACTCACCATCCAGGCGTTCAGGTCCTCCTCGCCCTTCCGGCACACGGCAACGGTGCGGCCGTATCGGTCGGTGTCGCGGGGCTCGCACGAGATGTTCGCCTCGCCGATCCGGTCCGCCAGCGCGAGCGCCGCCACCTGCCCGCAGCGATAGGACTTGCCGGCTGCGTCCTGGCAGAGCTGCGCGCTCTCCGGCGCGTCGATGCCGTGCAGGCGGATGCGGGTCCCGCGGATCACCACCGTGTCGCCGTCCGTGACCGAGGCGCGGCCGACGATCGGTTCTGCAGCCAGGGACGGACCGGTGAGCAGCAGGAGGGCGACGAGGGCTGTGCGCATCCCGCCAGGATAGAGGCGCTGCTGGCGCCGGCAACCAAAGGCTTCACCGATGCCGAGGTGAGCTCATATCGATCTCGGGCGTGTGGACGATCGTCACGCCGTCCTCGAAGCCGGCGCCGGTCGGAACGAACGTCACGTCGAAGGTGCAGCTCGCCTTGGCGAGCGCCGCGAGCCCGTTGCACGGGCCGATCAGTCTCTCGGCAATCGCTTCCGTCGTCCCGCCGCCGAGACCGGAGGCATCCAGCCGCAGCTGCTGGCCGCCCACCGTGGCCTCGCAGATGAACCCGCCCGGTCCGGGGTCGACGCACCGGATCCCACGGACGATGACCGTTTCGCCGCGGTGCCCTTTTGGCTCAGCGAGCATCTGGCTGACGGTCAGAGTGACCTTGCCTACCGCCTGAGCCTCGCCAGCCGCGACGACGAGAGCGAGGGCGGCGAAGGCTGTGCGCATACGAAGCTTCAAATGGCCGTGATGAAGGTCGCTACGCGGGTTGGGTCTGTGTATTGAAGCTGCCAGATAGATTGCACGTTCTGCGCCGGCCCCTTCGGTGTCAAAAGCGAGCCGCGGAAATATATTCTACTGCTGTCAACCACCTCGATGTACCCTTGATAGTTGCCGAGGCTGGTGTGCATAAACAGAGCGTGCTCCAAGACGCCTGGGTGCTGCGGATCAAAACCAAGATCTAGAAAGAATTTCGCGCGATCTGGTTTCTGTCCGGCCTTATTGAGCAGAAATCCAGTGATTTTTCTCGGATTGATGTAGAATCCGAGTGGCCACGGAACATAGGTCACTTCAGTCCGCTCGCCGCACCAGTCCGATATCTTGATGCCTGACCGTGACTATGCCGTCGTAGTCGTTAAACTCGACATCGTAGGCATAGCCGTCAGCGTACACTGCCACCACCGTGCCCCGTGTTCCGGCCTTGAACTTGCGACCTTCTAGCACGCGATCATCGATGAGGGCGACGACATCAAGGTCATCGATATCGAATCGCCGAGGACGCTCGTAGCTCTGGAACTGGACCGGCTCTTGGTAGGACATGGTCGTCCCGCGTGTTGCAGGGCTACAACCTGTAGCAGTCACGAGCCTTCCGCAAGTGCGGCAGTGCAACGCCCTGTTCGTGGCCTCGCTCGGCGACGCGCAGACGTATAAGCCTGGCGCGGCGCGGGCTGTGTGCAGAAGTATGAGCTTATGGAGTGGCCGCGCTCGGCATCCCGGCTACGGGTGCGAATGGAACACAGGTCAGATCAGGCGCACGGCTCGTCTGATAGGTCAACTTATAACCCTGCGATTAGTAAGTCCTCTCAGCTGCTTGTTCTTCCTTCTGTAATTTTCAAGTCTATGTATAATATCCTTCGATATATATCGATGGAATGTGGTTGTACTATTTTCTTTTCTAACAAGAATTGGCGACTCATTTGCGTACCTTGGCTCTTGATTTTGGTATAGTGCAAGAGCTGCATGCAGAACATCGCGCCTTGCTGTCAGGTGCAAGTCAATGCCATCCCTGAGATGTTGATGAACCTCACTTACACCGTCGATCCCATCCCTGATTAAATCCTTAGCGTCTCTTCCTTGAATTTCCGATGTTTTGTCGCGCAATGATCGATCGATTTTTGGATCGCCAATTATACTATCGATATTAATCCTTGCTCGAAGATCGTAATAACTCAACACTTTGTCGTTTGTTCTCGTTGATGACGCGCCAACGCTGAAATCTTCGACAGCGTAGCCTGCATGCTGTGAGTAGTTTCGAATTTGCTCAAGCAAAAAATAGCCTGTATTTGTCGCCTTAACGGTCTCGCTTTTTTCGGAAATTGAAGCTACAAGGTTCGATTTTCTTCCGAACATAGCAATCAATTGCTTGCGAGTATGATCAATATACATCTTTGCTGCAGACAGGAGGTTCAGGAGTCGCCTATTAATTAAACTTGTCTGCCCGAAAAAAACCTCATCCGTGATTTCGAAAAGCATATGCCGAGCGGCGATTTCGATTAACTCACGCTCGAACTCGTAATAGTTTTCTACAACGGTGTCATATTTCTCTTCAATTAAAATCACATTCACATAGAAAGCATGCGCTTCTGCCACTTCGGTAAAAGTTTCTCTACTTATGGCAATCGACTTAGATGAGCCCAGGACACTTCCTGTAAGATAGAACTGTTGTCCACTCGCTTCATCAGCTCGCATCAGATGCTACCTCCCTCAGCCGCACCCCAGGCCCCTCACCGTTCTCGTCGATGAATATGACGCTGGCGGTTGCTGGTATAGCCGTTGCACGTCCTGTCCGACCGCCCCCACCCCACAGGAAGGCTTTGTCATGCCGACCAGGAGCCAAGATCCGGCCGAGTACAGCACGCTCGCCGAGCGGTGTGCGATCGCGATCGCCGACGCACACTGGTTCCGCAACATGGCGACCCGGGCGTTGCGGGACGGGAAGCCTAGGGGGCGGATCCGCGCCGAAAGGGCACGAACCGCGGCTCGCATCATCCTGATGAGGGCGAAGCAAGACACTGCCATGCATCAAATGATCGTCGAGGCCGCGGCAGCTGGGCGGCAGCCTACCTGACGCCCCGCCTTCAGCGTTTCTTCAACGACGCAAAGAAGATTGGTGGGCCCGGCAGGACTTGAACCTGCAACCAGACCGTTATGAGCGGTCGGCTCTAACCGTTGAGCTACAGGCCCCGCGTCCGCATAGCCCTCGCGGCCCTGCAAATTCAACCTGTCGACAGGGCCGCGTAGGACTGTCGGGCCTATTCCGCGGCCTCAGCCCTCTCGCTGTCTTCCTGATCGTCCTCAGTCCGATCGTCCTCAACGGCGCCTTCGTCCGCTGCGTTCGCCGCCGGAGCGCCGGTCCGGTACTTATCGCCCTGCCGCTCCAATTCGCCGCTGTTAGCCATCACGCTGAGGTACGTGTTCAAGGTGTTGGCCGCCACATCTGTCAGGCGCTCGCTGATCTCGGCGTGCGTCAGACCCTCAGAGCCAGCTTCCTCAAGAAGCGCTTTCAACCGCCCCTTGGCAGAGTTGGCGCGCGGTCCCCGGGGACCACGGCTACCACGAGGCCGGTCCTCACTCGCCGGCGCGCGACGGCGAGTTGACAGATCGTCGGCAGGCTCGTCCAGCGGTGCGCCTTCCACGATAGATGCAAGTGACCGCTCAGCCAGGCGGAGCTTCGTCAGCTCGCCGCTCAAGCGCTCGTACTCAGCCTCAAGGCTCTCGCGCTGGTGCCTCACGTTGGCCAAGGCCTTCGCGAGCGTGTCGTCATTTGCCATCGGTGACTCGACTTCTTCCTTCTTGGCGCTCGGGATCAGAGGCGCGGTTGCAAACCGTATCATTGCGCGCCCCTGGTTCTCGCGATGCTGAACGTGACGCCTGCCCGAAGTTTCTCAACGTCGCACGGCATGCCGCCACGCTTCGTGGATGCGATCTCCCGGCCAATTGATTCCGCCGCGGCTCCGGGACGAACCGCAAACGACAACGGCATCGTGGTCGTGTGAAACCGCAAGGTCGCGCCACTGCATAGGCGGCCACGCTAGCAGCGTCTCACACGTAGACGCGCTCAGGCAGCACCCACACACGCTGTTGAGATCGGCTGTGTGAGACGCCAGTGTGAGCCGCGTCAGCAATTTCAGCTAAGTGCTTGATTTTGCTGGCGCGCCCTACGGGAATCGAACCCGTGTTTTCGCCGTGAAAGGGCGACGTCCTGGACCGCTAGACGAAGGGCGCTCTGGCTGGGCCGGGGTTCTATAGTCGGACCGGAGACGCCCGGCAACCGTCCAGGCGCGGCACAGGTGCCACAGGTCCCGAGTTTGACCGCGCGCCGGGTTGGGGCGATGGAGAGCCATGCCCCAGCCCACCCCTCGCATGACCCTCGTCCTCGGCGGGGCGCGGTCCGGCAAGAGCGCCTACGCGGAAGGGCTGATCGAAGCCTGTCCCGGCCCGTGGCTCTACCTCGCCACCGCCCAGGCCTTCGACGACGAGATGGTCGACCGCATCGCCCAGCACCGCGCGCGGCGCGGCGGCGCCTGGCGCACCCGCGACGTGCCGCTCGCCCTGCCGGAGGCGGTCGCCGAGGCCGAGGGACCGGTCCTGGTGGACTGCCTCACGCTCTGGCTCACCAACCTGATCCTGGCGGAGGCCGACGTGGCGCAGGCGACGGCGCGGCTCCTCGCCGCCTGCGCCGACGCCCCAGGCCCGCTCGTGCTGGTCGGCAACGAGGTCGGGCTCGGGATCGTCCCCGACAACGCCCTCGCCCGGCGCTTCCGCGACGCCGCCGGCCGCCTCCACCAGCAACTCGCCGCGCGGGCCGACCGGGTCGTGCTCACCGTGGCCGGCCTGCCGCTGCTCGTGAAGCCGCAGCCCCCTCAGACACAAGTCCACCCGACAGGAGCCTCCGCATGAGCGACGACGCCGCGCGCCACCGGGAGAAGATGGAGAAGCGCAAGGCCGTCCAGGACGCCGAGGTGGCCGCCAAGACCCTCGAGAAGGGCCTCCTCCTGGTCCATACCGGCCCCGGCAAGGGCAAGAGCACGGCGGCTCTGGGGCTGATGCTGCGGGCGCTCGGCCGCGGCTGGCGGGTCGGCATGGTGCAGTTCATCAAGGGCGGCTGGGACACGGGCGAGCGCCACGCCGTGGCGGCCTTCGGCGACCGGGTCGCGTGGCACACCCTCGGGGAGGGGTTCACCTGGGAGACCCAGGACAAGGCCCGGGACATCGCCGCCTGCCGCCACGCCTGGGACGTCGCCGCGGGGCTGATGGCCGATCCCACGATCCGCCTGCTCGTCCTCGACGAGCTGAACATCGCGCTGCGCTACGACTATCTCGACCTCGACGCGGTGCTGGCCGCCCTGCGCGCGCGCCGGCCGGACCTGCACGTCGTGGTCACCGGCCGCAACGCCAAGCCGGCCCTGATTGAGGCCGCCGACCTCGTCACCGAGATGGGCAGCGTCAAGCACCACTTCGCCGCCGGCGTGAAGGCGCAGGAAGGGATCGAGTTCTGAGCCCGCCGCGCGCGAAGGCCCTGATGATCCAGGGCACCGGCTCCGATGTCGGCAAGTCGCTGATCGTGGCGGGGCTGGCGCGCGCCTTCACGGAGCGGGGCCTGAGGGTCCGGCCGTTCAAGCCGCAGAACATGTCGAACAACGCCGCCGTCACCGCCGACGGCGGCGAGATCGGCCGGGCGCAGGCGCTCCAGGCCCGCGCCGCCCGGGTGGCGCCCTCCGTGCACATGAACCCGGTCCTGCTGAAGCCGCAGAGCGAGGTCGGCTCCCAGGTGGTGGTGCAGGGCCGGATGGTCGCCACCGTGAAGGCGCGCGACTACCAGGCCTGGAAGCCCCGGCTGATGTCCGCCGTCCTGGACAGCTTCTCGCGCCTCGCGGAAGACGCCGACCTCGTCCTCGTCGAGGGCGCGGGCTCCGCCTCCGAGGTCAACCTGCGCGCGGGCGACATCGCCAATATGGGCTTCGCCCGGGCCACCGACACGCCGGTGGTGCTGGTCGGCGACATCGACCGGGGCGGAGTCATCGCGAGCCTCGTCGGCACGAAGGCGGTGATCGACCCCGAGGACGCCGCGCTGATCGCCGGCTTCCTCGTCAACCGGTTCCGGGGCGATCCGAGCCTGTTCGCCGACGGCATGCGGCTGATCGCCGAGCGCACCGGCTGGGCGGCGCTCGGCCTCGTGCCGCACTTCCCCGGCGCCGCGCGCCTGCCGGCCGAGGACGTGCTGGGCCTCGCCGGCTCGGAAGCGCGCGGACCGGGCTCCGTCACGGTGGCGGTGCCGGTGCTGCCGCGCATCGCCAATTTCGACGATCTCGACCCGCTGCGGGCGGAGCCGGGCGTGTCCGTGGTCCTGGTCCGGCCCGGCACGCCGATCCCCGCCGAGGCCGCCCTCGTGCTGCTGCCGGGCTCGAAGACCACGATCGACGACCTGGAGGCCTTCCGCCAGGAGGGCTGGGACGTCGACCTGCGCGCCCATGTCCGCCGGGGCGGCCGGGTGCTCGGCCTGTGCGGCGGCTACCAGATGCTGGGCAAGAGCCTCGCCGACCCGCACGGGATCGAGGGGGCGCCGCGCACGGTGCCGGGCCTCGGGCTCCTCGACGTCGACACCGTGATGACGCCGGAGAAGCGCCTCGCCGCCGTCACCGGCGCGAGCCTGCCCGACGGCGTGCCGTTCTCCGGCTACGAGATGCATATCGGCGCGACCGCGGGCCCCGACACGGCCCGGCCGCTGCTGCGCCTCGCCGACGGCCGCCGGGACGGGGCGGTCTCGGCGGACGGGCGCGTGGCCGGGACCTACGTCCACGGCCTGTTCGCCGACGACGCCCAGCGGGCGGCCTGGCTCGCGCGCCTCGGCACCCTCTCGGAGGGCGCCGGCTACGAGGCCGGGGTCGAGGCGGCCCTCGACGGCCTCGCGCGACACATCGCGGCCCATGTCGACTGCGACCGCCTCCTGGCGCTTGCCCGGTAGCCGGGGCCTGAGCCAGGGATTACTCCGTGTCATGCCGGCCCCGCCACGAAGGGCCGCACGCGCTCGGAGGAACGCCCCATGCCGCCCACGCCGTCCCCCGCCGGGGAGGATCTCGCCGCGAGCACCGTCCGGACCGTGACCCTGCGGCTGATGCCGCTCCTCGGCCTGCTCTACCTGATCGCCTATATCGACCGGCAGAACGTCTCCTACGCCAAGCTGGAGATGGTCGGCAGCCTCGGCCTCTCCGAGACCGCCTACGGCCTCGGGGCCTCGCTGTTCTTCCTCGGCTACTTCCTGTTCGAGGTGCCGGCCAACGTCTTCCTGGAGCGGGTCGGCGCGCGGATCTGGTTCGCCCGGATCATGATCACCTGGGGGATCGTCACCGTCCTGCTGGGCTTCACCCAGGGCACAGCGATGTTCTACGTGCTGCGCTTCCTGCTCGGCGCCGCGGAGGCCGGCTTCTTCCCCGGCGTGCTTTTCGCCCTCACGCTCTGGTTCCCCCAGACCCACCGGGCGCGGATGATCGGCTGGTTCATGATCGCGAGCGCCGTCGCCAACGCGGTCGGCGCGGCGGTCGGCGGGGCGCTGCTCGGCCTCGACGGGCTGCTCGGCCTCCAGGGCTGGCAATGGGTGTTCCTGGCCACCGGCGCGCCGGCGATCCTCATGGCCGCGGTGGTGCTGTTCGTCCTGCCGGACGGCCCCGAGACCGCGCCCTGGCTGTCGCAGGCCCAGCGCGACTGGCTCGCCCGCACGCTCCGGGCCGAGCGCGAGGACGGCGGCCACGTCGACCACGGCAACCCGTTCGCGGCGCTCCTCGACCGGCGGGTGCTGATGCTCGCCGGGGTCTACGTCTCGCTGCCGCTCGCCGCCTACGGCCTGGGCTACTGGCTGCCGACCGTGGTCAAGGGCTTCGGCGTCTCGAACCTGACCAACGGCTTCCTCAACATCATCCCGTGGATGGCGACGGCCTTCGCCCTGTGGTGGGTGCCGCGCCACGCCGCCCGCACGGGCGCGCAGGGCAACGCGCTGACCTGGCACGTGGTCGGACCGGCCCTGGTCGGGGCGGCGGGCCTCGCGCTCAGCGTCGTCCTGCCGGGCAACGCCGTGAAGTTCGCCTGCCTGTGCGTGGCCGCGGCCGGGACCTTCGCGGCCCAGCCGGTCTTCTGGTCGATGCCCGGGACGTTCCTGCGCGGCGCCTCGGCGGCCGCCGGGATCGCGGCGATCAACTCGGTGGGCAATCTCGGCGGCTTCGTGGCCCAGAACGCCGTGCCCTTCATCCGCGACCAGACCAAGAGCGACCTCGTGCCGATGCTGTTCCTGGCCGCCTGCCTGGCCCTGGGCGCCGGCCTCATGTTCGTGGTCCTCTCGGCCCTGCGGCGGGACGCGGCGCGGCGGTCGGTCCCGGCCGGCGCGCGACCGGCCTGAACACGGGCCGGGTTCGTGCGTTATCCTTCCTCAGGCCGGATTGTCCGGCAGGATGATGCCGACCCGCGCGTCCGCGGGCCATCGTCGAGGAGGGCACCGCGATGAGCCAGGGATTCCCGCTACTGATCCTCGCCTTCGGCACGCTCGGCGGCATCTGGTTCCTGGCCGCCGCGGCCCGGAAGCAGGTCGCCGACGCCAAGGGCAGCCCGGAGCGCTCGAACCTGATCCACCACCACGGCGGCGCGCCGCGGCCGAACATGCCGGGCACCGAGCACTGAGGATCGCGCGGCCGATCCCTCAGCCGGCGGCGATCCGCCGGCAATGCGCGAGGGCGGCGCCGATCAGGTTGTCGCTGGCCTCGGGCGTGCGGAACGCCGAGTGCGCCGACAGGGTGACGTTCGGCAGGCTCGCCAGCGGGTGATCCGCCGGCAGGGGCTCGACCGTGAACACGTCGAGCCCGGCCCGCGCCACCTGGCCGGTGCGCAGGGCCTCGACCAGGGCGGCCTCGTCGAGCACCGCCCCGCGGGCGGTGTTGATCAGCATCGCGCCGGGCTTCATCGCGGCGATCCGCGCGGCCGACAGGAAGCCGCGCGTCGCGTCGGTGAGGAGCAGGTGGAGCGAGACCACGTCGCTCTCGGCGAGCAGGCGGTCGAGGGGGACGAAGTCGACGCCGGGATGGGCCTTCGGTGTCCGGTTCCAGGCGAGCACCCGCATGCCCACGCCCCGGCAGAGGCGCGCCATCTCGGCGGCGATCCCGCCGAACCCGACGAGGCCGACGGTCTTGCCGGTGAGCTGGATCCCCTCCGTGCGCAGCCAGGATCCGGCGCGCATCGCCCGGTCCATCTCGGGCAGGCCGCGGGCGGCGGCCCACATCAGCGCGAAGGCGCACTCGGCGACCGCCGTGTCGCCGTAGCCCTTGATGGTGTGGACGGTGACGCCGAGCGCGTCCCGGAGCGCCTCCGGGTCCATGTAGCTGCGGGCGCCGGTGCCGAGGAACACGACGTGCTTCAGGCCCGCGCAGGCCCGGGCCACGTCGAGGGGGAGGGCGGTGTGGTCGATCACCGCGGTCTCGGCGCCGTCGAGGATCGCGGGCAGATCCTGCGGCGCGATGCCGGGATCCGCGTGGATCGCGAAGGGCGGGTCGTCGGGGCGCAGCAGCCGCCGGGCCACCGCCGCCAGGGTCTCGCTGGCGTCCACGAACACAGCGCGCATCGGCGTCTCCCTCATCCGGCCCCGTCCGGCCCCGTCCGGCCACGATGCGTCCGGTGCGCGGGCCGTGCCAAGGCCCGATCGGGGCATGCCGCCGTCCCGGCGCGCGGAGCGAAGACGGCTCAGCCCGCCAGGGTCAGGCAGAGCCCGAGGAGCGCCAGCACGAGCCCGCCCTGGAGCCAGCAGGCCGTCCGGTAGAGGGTCAGGGCCCGGGCGATGTCGTCGGCCGCGGCCGCGTCCCGGCCGTCGCCCATATGGGCGTCCGGGACGAGGGTGCCGTCGTAGACCCGCGGCCCCGCGAGCCGCAGGCCCAGCGCGCCGGCCATGGCGGATTCGGGCCAGCCGGCATTCGGCGAGCGGTGCCGGCGCGCGTCCCGGGCCATCGCCCGGAGCGCCCCGCGGGCGTCGGCGCCCCGCAGGGCCGCCGCCCCGGCGATCAGCAGGCCCGCGAGCCGGGAGGCCGGCAGGTTCACGCCGTCGTCGAGCCGCGCGGCCGCCCAGCCGAAGGCCTCGTAGCGCGGGCTGCGGTGGCCGATCATGCTGTCGGCGGTGTTGATCGCCTTGTAGAGGGCGCCGCCCGGCAGGCCGAGGCAGCCGATCCAGAAGGCCGGCGCCACGATCCCGTCGGAGAAGTTCTCCGCCAGGCTCTCGATCGCGGCCCGGCAGACCGCCGCCTCGTCGAGGCGGTCCGGGTCGCGCCCGACGATCATCGCCACAGCCCGGCGCCCCGCCTCCAGGCCGCCCGCGCGCAGGGCCGTCTCCACGGCGGCGACGTGCTGGTGCAGGCTGCGCTGCGCCGGCAGGCTGGCGCAGATCAGGCCGAGGAGGAGCAGGGCGGGGAGGGGGCCGGCGAGCCCCGCCAGCGCCGCGACGGCGAGGGCGGCCGAGCCGACCGCGGCGAGGAGCAGCGCCAGCGCGAGGCAGCCGGCGGCCCGCCGCCGGCGCGCCGAGCCGCGGTTGAGACCGCGCTCCAGGGCGGCGATCAGCCGGCCGATCCAGGTGACAGGGTGACCGGCCGCCCTGTAGAGCGCGTCGGGATAGCCGGCCGCCGCCTCGATCCCGAGGGCGACGGCGAGGACGGCGAGCGTGTCGGCAAACGTACCGGGCAGATGGACCATTCGGTGTGGAGCGTTCCCGCGCGTGAGGTCGCCCCGATCGCGCATGGCGGCGATCTCGGCGGACTCCGACAAGCCTTTCCCGACGCGCCGGAGCCCTGGCTCGACCTCTCGACGGGGATCAACCCGGTCCCCTATCGCGTGCCCGCACTGGAGGCCAGCGCCTGGACGCGCCTGCCCGAGGCCGCCGAGGTCCGCGCCCTCCGGGAGGCCGCCGCCGCGGCCTACGGCGCGCCGGATGCCGACCACGTCGTGCCCGCGCCCGGCACCCAGATCCTGATCGAGACCCTGCCCCGGCTCCTGGCCCCGACCGAGGTCGCGGTGGTCGGGCCGACCTACGCCGAGCACGCCGCCGCCTGGGCGCGGGCCGGGCACGCGGTGGCGGAGGTCGCGGGCGTCGACGCCCTCGGCGAGGCCCGGGCGGCGGTGCTCGTCGATCCCAACAACCCGGACGGGCGGACCCACCCGCTGGCCGAGCGCCGGGCGCTCGCCGCGGCGCTCAACCGGCGCGGCGGCCTGCTCGTCGCCGACGAGGCCTTCGCCGACCTGGAGCCGGTGGAGAGCCTGTGCCCTCACGTCGCCGCACCGGACTCGGCGCCGGGCCTCGTGGTGCTGCGCTCCTTCGGCAAGACCTACGGGCTCGCCGGCCTGCGCCTCGGCTTCGCGGTCGCCGAGCCCGGCACGGCGGCCCGGATCGCCGAGGCCCTCGGACCCTGGGCGGTGTCGGGCCCCGCCCTGGCGATCGGGCGCGCGGCCCTGTCGGACGCGGGCTGGCGCGCCGAGGCCGCCCGGGCCCGGGCCGCGGACGCGGGCCGCCTCGACCGGATGATCGCCCGGGCCGGCGGCCGCGTCGTCGGCGGCACGTGCCTGTTCCGGACCGCCGATTTCCCCGACGGGCCGGACCTCTACCGGCGGCTGGCGGCGTCCGGGATCGCGGTACGGCGCTTCGCCGGGCGCCCGGAGCGCCTGCGCTTCGGCCTGCCGCCCGACAGGGCGGGCTGGTGCCGGCTGTCGCGGGTGCTCAGGTAGGCCGCGCCCCCGGCGGGTGCGGGTCGCGGGCCGCCACGATCACGGCCAGCGCCGAGAAGGCGAGGCCGACCGCGCAGACGCCCGGCCAGCCGACGAGCAGGAAGGCCTGCGAGCCGGCGTAGGCGCCGAGCGCCCCGAACACGAACAGGGTCGTGAACAGCACGGTGTTGATGCGGCCCCGCGCCCCCGGGACCAGCGCGTAGGCCCGCGTCTGGTTGGCGATGAGCGCGCCGTTCATGCCGATGTCGATGAGCAGCACGCCGAGCGCCACCGCGGCGAGCGACCAGGTGCCCCCCGCCCAGAGCACCGCGAAGGAGAGGGCGACCAGCAGGCTGCCGCCGAGGACGACGGGCTTCGCCCCCCGCCGGTCGGTGAAGCGGCCCGAGATCGGCGCCACGAAGGCCCCGCAGACGCCGATCACCCCGAACAGCCCGGCCCCGGCGGCGGTGAGGCCGAAGGGCGGCCCCTCGACCAGCAGGGCCAGGGTCGCCCAGAAGGCGTTGAAGCCCGCGAACAGCAGCGCCTGCGACAGGCTCGCCGTGCGCAGGACCGGCTGGCTGCGGGCGAGGTGGAGGATCGACAGCATCAGGGCGCGGTAGCGCAGCGGGTGCGTCTGCACCGTGTGGGGCAGGGTGGCCCGCGCGATGCCCGCCATGGCGAGCGCCAGCACGGACGCGACCAGGAAGACCGGCCGCCAGCCGAGATGCGCCCCCAGGAAGCCGCTCGCCGTGCGGGCGAGCAGGATGCCGGTGAGGAGCCCGGTCATGACCTGGCCGACGATCCGCCCGCGGCTCGCGTCCGGGGCGAGTTCGGCCGCGAACGGGACCGCCTGCTGGGCCGCGCAGGACAGGACCCCGACCACCAGATGGGCGAGCGCGAGGCAGGCGAGGTTCGGGGCGAGGCCCACGGCGAGCAGCGCCAGGGCGAGGCCGAGGCACTGTCCCACGATCAGGGCGCGGCGCGGCAGGGCGTCGCCGAGCGGCACGAGCCCGACGATGCCGAGCCCGTAGCCGACCAGGGCCGTGGTCGGCACCCACAGGGCGGCGCGGTCGCCGAACTCGGCCACGATCAGGCCGAGCAGCGGCTGGTTGTAGTAGATGTTGGCCACGGCCCCGCCGGCGATCAGCGTCAGGCCGAGCCGGGCCTTCGCGTCGAGGGGCGTGGTCACGGCTGGGTCGGGGGCAGGCAGGCACGCCGCCGCGGAAGGGCCATGGTCGGGTCCGTGTGGGGAGGGTGATCGGAGCCGCGAGCGATACGGGCGGAGCGCGCCGCCGGGCAAGCTGCGGCGATGCATCCCTGCCGGCACACCCCGGGGCCCTTCACCGGGGCCGACGGCGCACCATATGCATCAGACGCAGCCGGCGCTGCCCCCATGCCGGCGGGCGCCGCGGACCGGTGCGCCGGGCGACGAGCCTCGCGAGGTTTACGGACCGGACTACGAACGAGAGGGCGGTTTCGTTCCGCGAGAACGGCGCCGGGGCCGCCGCAGCAGGGAGTACGGGATGCCGAACTACCGCGTCGACTTCGCCAAGGAGATCCTCGGGGTGCCGTTCACGATCGGCTCGGTCGCGATCGCGCGGGCCCGCGATCCCGAGCGCGCCCGCCGCGCCGCGGAGCTGCGATTCGCCCGCCAGCACGGCGTCGGCGACTGGCGCGAGCGGGCGGACCTCGCCACGGTGGCCGAGCGGCTCTGACGGCGCGGCCCTGACGGCGCGACCTGACGACCGACCGCCCGGCTCCGTCGTGCGCCCCCCCGTCACACGATCTTCGTGCCGCTCCCGCACCCTGGGAGCCCCGCGTCGGCGACCGGTCAAGCTCTGGTCGCGGCGGCCGCGGCGCCGTAGAATGGCGGGCGGATCGGGACGCCCGGCGGCGTCCGGATCCGCTTCCGCCCGCGCCCGATCGACGAGCCGGCGTCGCGGGGCCGGCCACGTCTCGAATCCGGGTCGACAGGGGTCAGTGCGAAGGTCATGGCGGCGATCTCCTTCTTCGGCGACCTGCTTCAGACCATCAGCGAGCGCGGCCGCGACCTGATCGGGATCGGCCGCGGCGACATGGGATCCCGGGCCAGCGCCGGCGACCTCGTGAAGCTGTGCGAGGACCTGATCTCCCGGCGCGGCGAGGCCTCCGGGGTGGCGCTGGCCCGCCTGATCCTCGACCGCTACGCGAGCTTCGGCCAGGCCGAGCGCCACGCCTTCCTGCGGGCCATCGCCCTCGACTTCGACGCGGACCACGCCGCCGTCGACGAGGCGATCGCCGCCTACCGCGCCGCCCCCTCCCGCGCCCGCCTCGGCAGCCTGCACGAGGCCGCTGAGCCGCGCAGCCAGGAGCTGATCCGCCGCCTCAACCTCGCCCGCGGCGGCACGCTCAGCCTCGTGCGGATGCGCGAGGACCTGTTCGACCTGCGCCGGGCGCTGCGCGCCGGCGACGAGGCCGACCCGGCCCTGATGGACGCCGTCGACAGCCTCGACTGCGACTTCGAGCACCTGTTCGCCTCGTGGTTCAACCGCGGCTTCCTGGTGCTGCGCCACATCGACTGGACGACGCCGGCGCACATCCTGGAGAAGATCATCCGCTACGAGGCGGTGCACGCCATCTCCGGCTGGGACGACCTGCGCGCCCGCATCGAGCCGCCGGACCGGCGCTGCTTCGCGTTCTTCCACCCGGCGCTCGCCGACGAGCCGCTGATCTTCGTGGAGGTGGCGCTCACCGACCAGATCGCCCCGGCGATCGCCCCGATCCTGTCGCAGGAGCGCAAGCCGCTGCAGCCGCACGCCGCCACGACGGCGGTGTTCTACTCGATCTCGAACTGCCAGAAGGGCCTCGCCGGCGTCACCTTCGGCAACTTCCTGATCAAGCAGGTGGTCGAGGACCTGACCCGCGAGGTCCCGACGCTCAAGACCTTCGTGACGCTCTCGCCGGTGCCGGGCTTCGCCGCGTGGCTGGCGCGGGAGCGCCGGGCCGACAGCCCGCAGGGCCTGCTGCCCGAGGATGTCGAGACCCTGCGGGCGCTGGACGACCCGGCCTGGCCGGCCGACAAGGCCCGGGCCGAGACGGTGCGCCGGGCGCTGATCCCGGCGGCGGCCGCCTATTTCCTGCGCGCCAAGAACGAGCGCGGGCGCCCCCTCGACCCGGTGGCCCGGTTCCATCTCGGCAACGGCGCGCGCCTCGACCGGATCAACTTCCTGGGCGACACGTCCAAGAAGGGGCTGGCCCAGTCCCACGGCCTGATGGTCAATTACCTGTACGACCTCGCCGCCATCGAGCGGAACCACGAGACCTACGCCAATCTCGGCACCGTGGTGGCGGCCCCGGCGGTGACCCGGGAGCTGCGCGCCAAGCTGCCGCCGCCCCGGGCCGTGGTGCTCGCCGAGGCGTAGGGACCCGGCTCTCCGGGCCGCACGGACGGCGGGCCGCCGCGGAAAGGGCTCGCCGAGTGGGCCTCCGGGCGGCTATGGGTGCGCGCGACCCACAGCCCGTGATAGCCCAGCCTCACGATGACGAACCACCTCTTCTCCCTGGTGCGGGACGGCGCCTCCGATCCCGCCAAGACCGCGCTCGAGACGCCGGACGGGCGCCGCTACGCTTACGCGGACCTGATCGCCCGCTCCGGCGCCTACGCAGCGGCCCTGCGGGCCGCGGGCGTCGCGCCCGGCGACCGGGTGGCCGTGCAGGTCGAGAAGAGCCCCGAGGTGATCTTCCTGTATCTCGGCGCGGTCCGGGCCGGCGCCGTGTTCCTGCCGCTCAACACCGCCTACACCCCGGCGGAGATCGGCTACTTCCTGGGCGACGCCGAGCCCACCGTGTTCGTCTGCGACCCGGGCCGGCGCGACGCCCTGACCGAGGCCGCCGCCGGCGTCCGGCAGATCTGGACCCTCGACGGGGCGGGCGGCGGCAGCGCCGCCGAGGCCGCCAACCGGGCCGCCAACCGGGCCGCCGATGCGGGCGCCGCCTTCGCGGACGTGCCCCGGGGCCCGGAGGACCTCGCGGCGATCCTCTACACCTCGGGCACGACCGGGCGCTCGAAGGGCGCCATGCTGACCCACGACAACCTCGCGTCGAACGCCCGGACGCTGGTCGACTCCTGGCGCTTCACCGCCGACGACGTGCTGATCCACGCCCTGCCGGTGTTCCACACCCACGGCCTGTTCGTGGCGACCAACACGGTGCTGGCGAGCGGCGGATCCATGCTGTTCCTGCCCCGGCTCGACCCGAAGCTGATCCTGAGCCTGATGCCGCGGGCCAGCGTGCTCATGGGCGTGCCGACCTTCTACACCCGGCTCCTCAAGGAGCCGGGCCTGACGCCGGAGGCGGCCAGGGGCATGCGCCTGTTCGTGTCGGGCTCGGCGCCGCTGCTCGCCGAGACCCATCGCGAATGGCAGGCCCGCACCGGCCACGCCATCCTCGAGCGCTACGGCATGACCGAGACCAACATGAGCACCTCGAACCCCTACGCGGGGGACCGGGTCGCCGGCACGGTCGGCTTCCCCCTGCCGGGCGTGTCCCTGCGGGTGGTCGATCCCGAGACCGGCGCGGCCCTCGGGACCGACGCGGTCGGCATGATCGAGGTGAAGGGCCCGAACGTGTTCCAGGGCTACTGGCGCATGCCCGAGAAGACCGCGGCCGAGTTCCGGGCCGACGGGTTCTTCATCACCGGCGACCTCGGCAAGGTCGACGGCCGGGGCTACGTCCACATCGTCGGGCGCGGCAAGGACCTGATCATCTCGGGGGGCTTCAACGTCTACCCGAAGGAGGTCGAGACCGAGATCGACGCGCTGCCGGGCGTGGTCGAGTCCGCCGTGATCGGCCTGGCGCACCCGGATTTCGGCGAGGCCGTCACCGCCGTGGTGGTGGGCGGCGCCGGCTGCCCCGACGAGGCCGGCGTGCAGGCCGCCCTGGAGGGCCGCCTCGCCCGGTTCAAGTGCCCCAAGCGCGTCCTGTTCGTGGACGAGCTGCCGCGCAACACCATGGGCAAGGTCCAGAAGAACCTGCTCCGCGAGGCGCACGCGGGTCTGTACCGGGCCTGACGATCCGGCCGTCGGCGCCAGGGCCGACGAAGCTCGGTCCCTGGGCCCGCCGTCCCCGCGCGCCGGGGCGGGAAGCCGGCCGCCGCGATTCCCGGCGCGCGGCGCCCCGGGTCGCTCCCGCTCCGCCCGTGCGGACGGTGCGGGAGCGACCCGCCGGCGCCTGGCCCGGGACCCGGATCAGAGATTGTGCTGCGTCCGCTCGCCCTCCGGCGGCTTGTGCCCCTCCGGATCGGCCACCTTGCGCGCGGCGGCGTTGAGGTTGTCCGGATCGAGGGCGGTCTGGACGAACTCCCGGCCGATATTGGTCACCTCACGGGCGTAGCGCAGGCCCTGGTCGCGGACCTCGTCGGCCCAGGGGCCGATGCTCCGGTCCTCCTGGCGGGTGCGCGGCAGCAGCGCGCCGAGGAGCAGGCCGGCGGCCACGCCGACCACGCCGACGAGGAGCGGGTTGTCGTCCACGAAGCGCTCGACGGCGGTGCGCCCGCGGTTGATCCCCGCGATCCCCTGGTTGGTCAGGTCGTCCAGCGCCCGCATGTTGCGGCGATGGAGGGCGCCGGCCCGCTCCCGGGCATCGTCGTAGGCCGCGGAGGCGCGGTCGCGGGCCTGGTCGGCCGCCCCGCCGAGGCGGTCGTTGATGTCGTCGGCGAGGCCCGACACGGTGCGGCGCGCCTGTCCGGCGAACTCGGTGGCCCGGTCGCCCGCCGCCCGGATGCCGTCTTTCGCGGCCGCGGCGGCGTCGTGCCCGGCCGCGTCGTGCGAGCCCGTCGCCGCGCCGGACTGGAGCGGGTCGTGCAGGCCGCGCGGGTCCGGCCGGAGGGTGAAGTCGCCCGCGGCCGTGCCGGGCGCGCCCGGGTCGCCGAGGCCGGCCGGGTCCGGCCGCAGGCTCTTGTCGCCGCCGCCGTGCGGCATGCCCGCCTCGGCGGCGAGCTGCTCGGGGGTGCTGGAAGGGGTACCCGGCTTGTCGGTCATGGCGCTGTCCTCAAATGTCGGTCTCGGCGGCCCGCCTTCGGCGCCGGTCCGCCCGGTCGTTCGCCCGGGCGCGCGAGGTGTCTCGTCCCGGATCCGGACGGGTCGGTCCTCAGATCTCGGTCGTGTCCAGCGGATCGCGGGCCGGGCGGACCGTCGGGAGGTCGGGGTCGTAGCCGCGGGCCGCGCCGGTGTTCAGGGTGGGCACGCGCTCGGCCGAGACCTCGGTGCGGCGGCGCTGGGCGTCGCGGGCCATCCGGTTGAACAGCAGGCCGACGCCCGCCGCGATCAGCAGCACCGGCACCGGGTTGCGGCGCACCGCCTCCAGGGCCGAATCGTAGGTGGTGTTCAGGGCCGGCACCCGCCGGGCATTGCCCAGCATCTCGTCCACCAGATTCGGCACCGAGAGCCGGCCCTGGATGCGGTCGATCGTGTCGTCGAGCCGGGCACGGCTCTCCTCGATCTCCTTCTCGAGGTCGTTCATCGTACTCATCCGGACACGCGCTCCGACAGGGCCTGGGCATCCTGGCGGACCTGGCGCGTCGTGCGCGTCGGGGCCAGGGTCGAGAGGGAGAGGACGCTGCGCGCCCACAGGGCCATCCCGAGGGCGAGGAGCAGCAGCACGCCGCCGACGATCAGGGCCGAGAGCCACTCGGAGCCCACGATGGTGGCGAGCCACTTCACGAAGGCGCCGATCAGGACCAGCAGGGCGACCACGGCGAACACCGCCGAGCCGACCATGCAGGCGAGGCCGACGATGAGCTGGCGGACGTTGCCGGCCATCTCGGCCCGGAACAGCGCGATCTCCTTGCGGGCGAGCTCGTTGGTCTCGCGCAGGGCGTCGCCGATCAGGCTCTGGATGCTGGAGGGGCCGGCGGAGGGGCCCGTGGACGGGCCCGCCTGGCGCGGGTCGGAGCCGTGGGTCATGGCGTCAGGCCCGGAAGCTGTCGCGGGCGTCGCCGTCCGGCGCCTCCGGCGGCAGGCTGGACGACTTGATGAAGCGGGCGGCGATCAGCCCGGCCACGAAGGTCCCCACCGCCACGGCGACCGGCGCGCGCCGGGCGAAGGACTCGGCCTCGCTGTAGAACTCGCCGAGGCTGCGGCGCTCGATCGAGGAGCCGAGCTGCTCCAGCCCGTCGGCGGCGCTGTCGAAGAAGGCGCGGACGTTCGGCTTGTCGCCGAGGTCGCGGCCGGAATTGCGGATCGTCTGGGCGAGGTCGTGGACCGACTGCGCGGCATCGCTCTTGCGCTGCTCGACGTAGCTCTGCGCCTGCAGCCGGGCCGCGTCGAGCAGGCCGCGCCCGCGCTCGGCCGCCACGTCGGCGAGCCCCTCGACGTCGCCCTGCAGGGCCCGCCACTGCGCGCGCTCCTCCGCGGCGGTGTGCGGCGCGTGGTGCGGCGCGTCGTGCGGCCCCTCGCGGTGCGGATCCGCGATCGGGTCCACGGGGGTGCCTTGCGGTAACTCGTTGCCGGCCATCTCGAAAACACTCCTCGCGGCGCGGGGACGGGGCCGCTCGCGGCGACCGCGGGCCCCGCGATGGCTGAGTAACCGACTCGGCTGTCGCGGGTTCCGGCCTCCGTGCGTCCTTCCGGTGCGCGCGCCGGGTCCGGGGCGGCGCGCGGCACCGCTCAGTCCCCGTTCAGGCAAGGTCTGCCAGAACCGCCACGCTCGCACAACGCTCGCACAACGCTTGCACGACGCTCGCCCGGGGCGCCCGGTCGGGACGGAGCGGTCGCCCTGTCCCGGAACGGCAGGGCCTCGACTTGACCCGCGCCCGGCTTCACGCTTGGGTTGCCGGACGACCAACAAAGGATCGCGCAGGGACTCCGCGCGTTCTGACATAGTAGTGATGTCCCGATGCAGGCGCGGCGAGATCCTCGACCCGACCCGCGCCCCTGATCCGGAGTCGACCCGCGTGGCACGCCTTGTGATCGTATCGAACCGCGTCGCCGTCCCGGAAGAGGGCGGCAAGGCGGTGGCGGCGGGCGGCCTCGCCGTCGCGGTCAAGGAGGCCTTCACGGCCTACGAGGGTCTGTGGTTCGGCTGGAGCGGCACCATCACGGACGAGCCGTCCGAGGAGCCGACGCTGATCGACCGGGGCCGGGTCCAGTACGCCGTCGTCGACCTCTCGCCGCAGGACCACCTGGAATACTACGCCGGCTTCGCGAATCGGGCCCTGTGGCCGATCATGCACTACCGGCTCGGGCTCGGCGCCTTCTCGCGCTCGGACTACGCCGGCTACAGCCGCGTGAACCGGACCTTCGCCCGGGCGCTGGCCAAGCTGGTCGAGCCCGACGACATCATCTGGGTCCACGACTACCACCTGCTGCCGCTCGCCGCCGAGCTGCGCGGCCTCGGGCTCGACAACCCGATCGGCTACTTCCACCACATCCCCTGGCCCGCCGCCGACGTGTTCAACTCGCTGCCGGCGAGCGGCGAGCTCCTGCGCGCCATCGTCGACTATGACCTGATCGGCCTGCAGACCGAGGCGGACGTCCAGAACCTGCAGCGCAACCTCGTCGACACCCAGCGGGCGATCCCGCTCGGCGGCGGCTCGCTGATGGTCGACGGCCGCCGGACCCGGATCCGCGCCTTCCCGATCGGCATCGACGTGGCGGGCTTCAAGGAGGCCGCCGAGAAGGCCAACGCCAACAAGGTCGTGCGCGAGACCATCGCGGGCCTGCGGACCCGCAAGCTGCTGATCGGCGTCGACCGGCTCGACTATTCCAAGGGCGTGCCCGAGCGGATGGAGGCGGTGGAGAGCTTCTTCGCCTCGAACCCCGACCAGCGCGGCAACGTCACCTACATCCAGATCACGCCGAAATCCCGCAGCGAGGTGCCGGAATACGAGCAGCTCGCCCGCGAGGTGAACGAGAAGGTCGGCGAGATCAACGGCTCGCTGGGCGACCCGGCCTGGACACCGATCCAGTACATCACCAAGGCCTATCCCCGCCCGGTGCTGGCCGGCCTCTACCGGGCCGCGCGGGTCGGCCTCGTCACGCCGATGCGCGACGGCATGAACCTCGTCGCCAAGGAGTACGTCGTCGCCCAGTCCGAGGACGATCCGGGCGTGCTGGTCCTGTCGAAATTCGCCGGGGCGGCCCGGCAGCTGCCGGAGGCGCTGCTGATCAACCCCTACGACCGGTTCGAGGTCGCCGAGGCGATCCGGGCCGCGCTCTACATGCCCAAGGCCGAGCGGCTGGCGCGCTGGAAGCCGATGGTCGAGCGCATGACCCGCGAGGACGTCGACTGGTGGGCGCGCAACTTCCTGGCGGAGCTCGAGAATTTCCGCACGATCGAGCGCGAGCCGCCCACCGCCGCGGCGGCCGCCGAATAGCCGGCGCCGCCCGCTGCTTCCGCCCGCCGCCCTCCGTGTGACCGGACGCCCCGCATGATCGCCGTCGACGACGGGGTGCCGGCGCCGCTCGGCGCCCATTTCGACGGGCGCGGCGTCAACTTCGCCCTGTTCTCCGAGCACGCCACCGCGGTCGACATCTGCCTGTTCGAGCCGGGGGAGCGGCACGAGACCCGCACGGTGCGGCTGCCCTGCCGGACCGACGACGTCTGGCACGGCTACCTGCGCGGCGTGCTGCCGGGCCAGCTCTACGGCTACCGGGTGCACGGCCCCTGGGACCCGGCGGCGGGCCACCGGTTCAACGCCTCGAAGCTCGTCCTCGACCCCTACGCGCGGGAGATCCGCGGCCGGATCCGCTGGCACGACGCGCTCTACGGCCATCGCCGGGGCGGGCGCGAGGACCGGATCGACCGGCGCGACAGCGCGGTCTACATGCCGAAATGCGTGGTCACCGCCCCGGAGGTGCCCGACCTCGCGCTCAATCCGGTGCGCCGGCCGCTCGCCGAGACGGTGGTGTACGAGGCGCACGTCAAGGCGCTGACCCGCACCCATCCCGACATCCCCGAGGCGGAGCGCGGCACCTACGCGGCGCTCGCCCACCCGGCGATCATCGCGCATCTCGTGAAGCTCGGCGTCACCGCCCTGGAACTGCTGCCGATCCAGGCCTTCGCGGATGACCGCTTCCTGGTCGAGAAGGGGCTGGTCAATTTCTGGGGGTATCAGCCCCTGGGCTACTTCGCCCCGGACCCGCGCTACCTGGGGGAGGGCGGCCTCGGCGGCCTGAAGGCGGCGATCCGGGAGCTGAACGCCGCCGGGATCGAGACCTGGCTCGACGTGGTCTACAACCACACCGCCGAGGGCGACCACACCGGCCCGACCCTGTCGTTCCGCGGCATCGACAATGCCAGCTACTACAAGCTGGACCCCGCCGATCCGCGCCGCAATCTCGATTGCACCGGCTGCGGCAACACCTTCGACGCGAGCCACCCGCGGGTGATGCAGCTCGTGCTTGATTCCCTGCGCCACTGGGTCACCGCCTACGGCATCGCGGGCTTCCGCTTCGACCTCGCCTCGAGCCTCGGGCGCGCCCCGTTCGCCTTCACCCCGCAGGCGGCCTTCTTCCAGGCGGTGGCGCAGGATCCGGTCCTGGCCCGGGTCAAGATGGTGGCCGAGCCCTGGGACATCGGGGAGGGCGGCTACCAGCTCGGCGGCTACCCGCGCGGCTGGAGCGAGTGGAACGACAAGTTCCGCGACGCCACACGGGGCTTCTGGAAGGGCGATTCCGCCACCCTCGCCAAGGTCACGCAGGGGCTGACCGGCTCGCGCGAGGTGTTCGCCCCGTCCCGGCGCTCGCCGCTGGCCAGCGTCAACTTCATCGCCAGCCACGACGGCTACACGCTCGCCGACACGGTGGCGTACGAGGCGAAGCACAACGAGGCCAACGGCGAGGACAACCGCGACGGCCATAACCACAACGTCAGCCGCAACTACGGCGTCGAGGGCGACACCGACGACGCGGCGATCCTCGCCCTGCGCGCCCGGCAGAAGCGCAACATGCTGGCGACCGTGATGCTGGCCCAGGGCGTCCCGATGCTGCTCATGGGCGACGAGCGCTCCCGCAGCCAGGGCGGCAACAACAACGCCTACGCCCAGGACAACCCGACGAGCTGGATGGACTGGAGCGTCGATCCGGATCCCGCCCTCACGGACTTCGTCGCCAACCTGCTGGCCCTGCGCCGGGCTCAACCGGCCCTGCGGCGGCGACGCTTCTTCACGGGCGCGCTGATCGACCCCGACGAGCCGCTGCGCGACGTGCACTGGCTCTCCCCCGAGGGCATCGAGATGGAGGTCCGGCACTGGTCCGACGACGGGCTCCAGGTGTTCGGCATGCAGATCGGCAACGACGGCGATCCGGGCGACCGCCTGCTGATGCTGTTCAATGCCGGGGCGGAGGCCGTCGGCTTCCGCCTCGCCCCGGTGATCGGCGGCCCGTGGACGCCGGTCTTCGACACGGGCGAGCCCGCGGGCGCCCGCGCCCCCGGCGCGCCGGCGATCGCGGCCGGGGGCGCCGTGCCGCTGCCGGGCCGCACGGTCCTGGTGCTCACCGCGCCGGGAACGGAGACCGGCGACCGGGGCGGCTGGGTGCAGGGCCGGTAGGGGCGGGGCGCCCCCGGGATCGGCCGGGAGGCGCCGTCAGTCGAACAGGCTGGACACGCTGGACTCGGTCGCGGTCCGGCCGATCGCCTCGCCGAGCAGCGGCGCGATCGTCGCCACCCGGATGTTGCGGGCGAGCTTGACGGCCTGCGTCGGCTGGATCGAGTCGGTGATCACCAGTTCCTTCATCCGCGAGGCGGCGATGCGGGAGACCGCGCCCCCCGACAGGACGCCGTGCGTGATGTAGGCCGAGACGTCCTTGGCGCCGGCGTTGAGCAGGGCCTCGGCGGCGTTGACCAGGGTGCCGCCCGAATCGACGATGTCGTCGACGAGGATGCAGGAGCGGCCCTCGACCTCGCCGATGATGTTCATCACCTCGGACTCGCCCGGGCGCTCGCGGCGCTTGTCGACGATGGCCAGCGGGCAGTCGATCCGCTTGGCGATGGCGCGGGCCCGGACCACGCCGCCCACGTCCGGCGACACCACCATCCGGTCGGCGCTCGGCAGCCGCTCCTTGATGTCGCGCACCATCACGGGGGCGGCGAACAGGTTGTCGGTGGGGATGTCGAAGAAGCCCTGGATCTGGCCGGCGTGGAGGTCGAGGGTCAGGACGCGGTCGGCGCCGGCCTCGGTGATGAGGTTCGCCACCAGCTTGGCCGAGATCGGGGTGCGGCCGGAGGTGCGCCGGTCCTGCCGCGCGTAGCCGAAATACGGGATCACCGCCGTGATGCGCCGGGCCGAGGACCGGCGCGCGGCGTCGATCATGATCAGCAGCTCCATCAGGTGGTCGTTCGCCGGGAACGAGGTCGACTGGACGATGAACACGTCCTCGCCGCGCACGTTCTCCTGGAGCTCGACGAAGATCTCCATGTCGGCGAAGCGCCGGACCATGCACTTGGCGAGCGGCAATTCGAGATAGGCCGCGATCGCCTCGGCCAGGGGCCGGCTGGCATTCCCGGCGATGATCTTGATCGAGGATTTCATGGGCGGCCGCTCGCTGGCGGCCGGACCTCCCGCCGCTCTTGTTCAGACCGGTCTCCCGAGGAGCCGGAACGATCCGATGACGGGCGAGGCTCTTAGCAGCGGGCAGGAAGTGTCACAATGCCTTCACGGCCGCCCCGCACGCACCGCGGGTGCCCGCGGCGGACCCGGAGCCGGGCCGGGGCCGCGCGCGGTCCCCTCAGGGGGCCGGCGGCTCCAGCAGCCGGTGCAGGTGCACCACGAAGTAGCGCGTCTGCGCGCTGTCGACGGTGGCCTGGGCCTTGGCCCGCCACGCGGCCTGGGCGGAGGCGTAGTCCGGGAAGATGCCGACGATGTCGAGGTTTCGGATGTCCCGGAACCGGACCCCGTCGAGATCCTGCAATTCACCGCCGAAGACCAAGTGCAGCTTCTGGTCGCTGTCGATTGCCGTCGTCATGGCCCGTCCTCCGTTCCACGGCGGCGCTCGCAAATGGCGGGCCCGCGGTCAAGCCTGAACATCCGCAGGCGAGCCCTGAGCCCGCCGCAGGCCTGCGCGGCGGCCGGGCGCGGCGCCGCGGCGGATGCGCAACCCCGGACGCGCCGTGCTACGAGCGGCCCATGACACGCCGCCCTCTCTCCGACGCCGTCCTCGTCGCGCTGGCCCTCGGCCTCGGCGCCGCGCCGGTTCAGGCGCAGCAGGCGCCCCGCGCGCGCGCCGACAGGAGCGCCCCGGACCGGCGGGCCGGGCCGCCGGTGATCGGCTGCCCGTCGCTGGCCAATTACCGCATGCTGATGCGCGACGGCGCGGCGGCCGCCGCGGCGCACCTGGCCGATCCCAAGGCGGACCATCTCGGCTGCGCGGCGCTGGCGCGCACGGAGCTCACCGGCATCGTCGACAAGGTGACGCTGGGCGGCCAGAGCTACGACTGTGCCGGCGTGCGCGGCACGACGGCCTGCCACTGGATCGCGCCCGGGACGATTCCCGAGGCCCCCGCGCCGGCCAAGCGGTGACGGAGCGGTGACGGACGGGCCCTCGGCCCGGGCTCAGCGCAGGTGGCCGCTGGCGCGCAGATCCCGCTCGACGGCGTCGTGGAGGGCCTGGAGGGGATTGTCGTTGATGGCGGCGGGCGGGTGCAAGGGCGCCATCGGGGCGGGCCGGGTGTCGAGGCCCGGCAGGATCGCGGCCTCGGTGCCCGGCCGAAGCGCGGGCCGTCGCACAGGCCGGCGCGCCGCGAGGGTCCGCAGCGCCTCGCGGGCGCCGGGCGGGAGGAACGTGACGAGTCTGTCCAGCATGGCCGGCCTCAGCGCGCACGGCCGGCCGAGGCCGGCGGGGACGGGACGATGGTGGCGGACCGGTTCTTCACGAGGGCACCCGTGCGGGATCGACCGCGGGAAACGAGCCGGCACCCCCACAGTTCCGATGCAGCAGTATTGCGAATTTTATCGCACGTGTCGCCTGGATATCGGCGAACACTGATCTGCCGATCGCGACTGCGCGAAGAGTGGCGGAAGCGGATGGGAATCGAACCCACCGTACGCTGTTGGCGTACCGCTGGTTTTGAAGACCAGGAGGGCCACCAGACCCCGTTCGCCTCCACGGCCGGGGGTACGGGCGGGGCGGGGCGGGGTCAAGGCCGGCCGCCTGCGGCGGATCGCGCCGCCGGTCCACCGCCCGGGCGCCCGGATTCGTATTAATTCCGCCACACTGTTGTGGCCTTGCACCAGTCATGCCGTTCCTGAGACGCTCACGGACAGAGGAAGGCCCCGCGCCGGTCCCCGAGAGGGGTGCCGACGGGACGGGCGAGACCGCGGACCAGCAGGACGCGGGCACGCCCGCGGGTGCCGACGCGGCCCAGCCGTCCGGCACGCCCCTGGCGGAATCGCTGCGGCCGGGCCCGCGCGGTCCCGGCTGGATCGGCGCCGCCATGGTGGTCACCGCCCTGGTCTCGGCGCTCGCGACCTTCCTGATCCTGGCCGGGGTGATCCGGGTGACGCCGACGCCGGCCTACGGCGTGACGCTGCTCGCCATCAACGCCGCCCTGGTGCTCGGCCTCGCGGTCATCATCGCCTGGGAGGCGCGGGTCTTCCTGCACGCCCGCAAGGCCAACGCCGCGGTGGCGCGGCTGCACACCCGCATCGTCGGCCTGTTCTCGCTGATCGCGATCCTGCCGACGATCCTGCTCGCCGTGGTCGCCTCGGTGACGATCGACCGGGGCCTGTCGCTCGGCTTCACCGACCGGGTCCGCGACGTGGTGCTGAAATCCGTGGAGGTGGCCGACGCCTACCAGGAGAACCAGTGCCAGAGCCTCGCCCGCGAGATCCGCATCCTCGCCGACGACCTGACCCGGGCCCGGCCGAACTTCGACGTGAACCGGGACTGGTTCCAGACCTTCCTGACCACCCGGGCGACCAATCTCGGCCTGCCGGTGGCGCAGATCATGCGCGGGCCGACCGAGGTGGTGGCCCGGGCCAAGATCGACGTCCTGAAGACGAACCGGCTGCCCTCGGCGGCGGCCTTCGAGGACGCGGCCAACTCCGCCGACCCGATCTGCCTCCTGCCCACCGAGGGCCGGGTCTTCGCCGCGCTGCTGCGCATGCCGGCCTACGACGACGCCGTGCTGATGGTGCAGCGGGAGGTGAGCCAGCTCGCCATCGAGTTCCCCGGCGTCTCCCGGGCGGCGGCGGCCGAGTACCTCACCTACGACTCGCTGCGCCGCTCGATCCAGATCACCTTCGCGTCGGTGTTCCTGCTGATCGCCCTGATCGCGCTGCTCTCGGCCGTCTGGTTCGGGATGAACTTCGCCAACCGGTTCGTGGCGCCGATCCGGCGGCTGATCAACGCCGCCGACCAGGTGGCGTCGGGCAACTTCTACGCCCAGGTGCCGACCAAGAAGACCAGCGGCGACCTCGCCCATCTCGGCGAGAGCTTCAACAAGATGACCCAGGAGCTGCGCCGCCAGCACGCCGGCCTGATCGCCGCGAGCGACCTGATCGACACCCGCCGCCGCTTCACCGAGGCCGTGCTGTCGGGGGTCTCGCCCGGGGTGATCGGCCTGGACGCGGCGGGCTTCGTCACCATCGCCAACCCGGCCGCCGAGCGGATGGTCGACCTCGCGAGCGACGCGCTCGTCGGCCAGCCGCTGGCCCGCGCGGTGCCGGAGCTCGCGCCGGTGCTGGCCGAGAGCGAGGCGCGCCCGCGCAGCCTGCAGCAGCAGCAGGTCCAGCTCACCCGGTCCCGGGGCGAGCGCACCATCACGGTGCGGGTCACGAGCGAGCAGGCGCAGGGGGCCTCCCGCGGCTCGGTGGTGACGCTCGACGACATCACCGACCTCGTCCAGGCGCAGCGCAGCTCCGCCTGGGGCGACGTGGCGCGCCGCATCGCCCACGAGATCAAGAACCCGCTGACCCCGATCCAGCTCTCCGCCGAGCGGATCCGGCGCAAGTACGGGAAGGTCATCACCGCCGACAAGGAGGTGTTCGACCAGTGCACCGCCACGATCGTCCGGCAGGTGGACGAGATCAAGCGCATGGTCGACGAGTTCTCGGCCTTCGCGCGGATGCCGAAGCCGGCCATCGCGCCGAACGACCTCACCGAGATCGCCAAGCAGAACCTGTTCATGATGCGCGTGGCGCACCCGGACATCGACTTCGCGTTCTCGGCCCAGACGGGCGCGGCGGAGGGCGGCGCCGGCGAGTCCGAAAAGATCGTGGCGGCCTTCGACATCAGGCTGCTCAGCCAGGTGATCACCAACATCCTCAAGAACGCCGTCGAGGCGGTGGCCGAGGTGCCGGAGGCCGAGCTCGGCAAGGGCAAGATCTCCTTGAGCCTCGCCGTCGAGGACGGGTTCGCGGTGATCGCCGTCACCGACAACGGCAAGGGATTTCCGGCCGAGGGGCGCCAGCGCCTGCTCGAGCCCTACATGACCACCCGCGAGGGTGGCACCGGACTGGGGCTTGCTATCGTCAGCAAGGTGCTGGAGGAGCACGGCGGCGGGATCGAGCTGAACGACAATCCCGCCGGCCGCGGCGGCCAGGTCCGGATGCGGGTCCCGCGCGAGCACGGGCCCGAACCGGCGGCGGCCCCTGAGATCGGTCCTCAGACCAGTCCCGTCACGACAGAGGAGAAGGGCGCCGCGCCGACGGCCCCCCGGATCGCGGAGATGCACGCATGAGCGCCGATATCCTGATCGTCGACGACGAGGCCGACATCCGCGACCTCGTCGCCGGGATCCTGGACGACGAGGGCCACCGCTGCCGCACGGCCGGCGGCTCGGACGAGGCGCTCGCCGCCATCGAGGCGCGCCGGCCGCACCTCGTCTTCCTCGACATCTGGCTGCAGGGCTCCCGGCTCGACGGCCTGCAGGTGCTCGACCTGATCAAGGCCGCCAACCCGGACCTGCCGGTGGTGATGATCTCGGGCCACGGCAACATCGAGACCGCGGTCTCGGCCATCAAGGCGGGCGCCTACGACTTCATCGAGAAGCCGTTCAAGGCCGACCGGCTGATCCTGGTGGCCGAGCGGGCGCTGGAGGCCTCCCGGCTCCGGCGCGAGGTCCGCGACCTGACGGCGCGCTCGGGCGCGACCAACCGCATCGTCGGCACCTCGCTCGCCATCAACCAGCTGCGCCAGACCCTCGACCGGGTGGCGCCGACCAACGCCCGGGTGATGATCACCGGGGCGCTGGGCTCCGGCAAGGAGCTCGCGGCGCGCAGCCTGCACAAGGCCTCGGCCCGCGCGAACGGCCCGTTCGTGCTCCTGAACGCCGCCGCCATCCTGCCCGAGACCATGGAGGCCGAGCTGTTCGGGGTCGAGGGCGAGAGCGGCCGGCGCGTCGGCGCCCTGGAGGAGGCCCACGGCGGCACCCTCTACCTCGACGAGGTCGCCGACATGCCGCGCGAGACCCAGAACCGGATCCTGCGCGTCCTCGTCGACCAGAACTTCCAGCGGGTCGGCGGCACGACGCGGGTGCACGTGGACGTGCGCATCATCTCCTCGTCCTCCCGGGACCTTCAGGAGGAGATCGCCGCCGGCCGCTTCCGCGAGGACCTGTTCCACCGCCTCTCGGTGGTGCCGATCCGGGTGCCGGCCCTGTCGGAGCGCCGGGAGGACGTGCCCGAGCTGATCCAGTTCTTCATGGACAACATCTCGTCCCAGACCGGCCTGCCCAAGCGCCGGATCGCCGAGGACGCGATGGCGGTGCTGCAGTCGCACAACTGGCCGGGGAACGTCCGCCAGCTCAAGAACAACGTCGAGCGGCTGATGATCCTCACGCAGGCCGACCCGGAGCAGGAGGTCACCTCCGAGATGCTGCCCTCCGAGATCGGCGCCCTGGTGCCGACGACGCCGGGGGGCGCGGGCGGCGAGAAGCTGATGAGCCTCGCGCTGCGCGAGGCCCGCGAGATCTTCGAGCGCGAGTACCTCGTGGCGCAGATCGCCCGGTTCTCGGGCAACATCTCGCGCACCGCCGAGTTCATCGGCATGGAGCGCTCGGCCCTGCACCGCAAGTTGAAGTCCCTCGGCATCGGCCCGTGAGGCCGCGGCGCCGGGGCGCGCGTTGAGGGCGGGGCCGATCCGTCACGGATCGGCTGGAACGGGGGTTGCTTGCGCCCACGCTTTCACGTCGTCATGGTGCTTGTATACACGACGCCGGACCGGATGATCGGACGATCCGGCCCGCGGCATACCCATCCGGGCCGAGTGAGCCGGGACAACAAGAAGGCCAAGAAGATGGCGGGCGAACGCGCACAGAACCTTCAGGACACCTTTCTCAACCATGTCCGCAAGAACAAGATCCCGCTGACGATCTTCCTCGTCAACGGCGTCAAGCTCCAGGGCGTGGTGACGTGGTTCGACAATTTCTGCGTGCTGCTGCGCCGGGATGGCCATTCCCAGCTGGTCTACAAGCACGCGATCTCCACGATCATGCCGGGCCACCCGGTGCAGCTGTTCGAGCCGGACGAGACCGCCGAGAAGGCGTGAGGGCCGGCGGCAGGACGAGGGCGGGGCCGCTGCGTCGGATGACCGTCGCCCGGGCGTAGACTCGCGCGTCCGGCCCGGGCCTCTCGCGCCGTCATTCCGGGGCGCCGCAGGCGAGCCCGGGATCCGCGAACGCGACGGGTTCCCGGAGCCGGCACGGCGGCGGGTCCGGATCCCGGGCCCCGCCGCGCGGCCCTCGGGAAGACGGCGCGGCTGCGGCGCGGCTGCGGCGCGGCTGCGGCGCGGCTGCGGATATCCGCCGCGTTTCCGCCTCCGAGCCTTGGCCCGGCGCGCCCGCATCCCCATTCTGTCGAGTCCGAGTTCTCGAACGAAGCCGCCGGCGTCCCGGCGGTGCCAAAGGCCGTATGACCGAAACGCTGACGTCCGGCGAAGCCCGCCTCCAGGCGCAGGCCGCCCCCGAGGGCGAGATCGCCGCGGCGACCCACACCCTGGTGATCGGCCCCTACCTCGCGCGCGGCGCGGCGGGGGCCGGCCCCGGACCGGCCGCGCCGTCGCGCTCCGTGGAGGCCCGCCTCGACGAGGCGACCGGGCTGGCCGCCGCGATCGAGCTCGACGTGGTCGAGAGCCTCGCGATCAGCCTGCCGCGGATCCGGCCCTCCACCTATCTCGGCAAGGGCCGGGTCGAGGAGATCGCCGGCCTGATCCGCGCCCGCGAGATCGGCCTCGTCGTGATGGACTGCGCCCTGTCGCCGGTGCAGCAGCGCAACCTCGAGAAGGCCTGGGGCGCCAAGGTCATCGACCGCACCGGCCTGATCCTGGAGATCTTCGGGCGCCGCGCCTCGACCCGGGAGGGCACGCTGCAGGTCGAGCACGCCCACCTCGCCTACCAGAAGTCCCGGCTCGTGCGCTCCTGGACCCACCTGGAGCGCCAGCGCGGCGGCTTCGGCTTCCTGGGCGGCCCCGGCGAGACCCAGATCGAGGCCGACCGGCGCATGATCCAGGAGCGCATGACCCGGATCGAGCGCGACCTCGACGCGGTGGTGCGCACCCGCGGCCTGCACCGGCAGAGCCGGGCGCGGGTGCCGTACCCGATCGTGGCGCTGGTGGGCTACACGAACGCCGGCAAGTCGAGCCTGTTCAACGCCCTGACCCGGGCCGAGGTCACCGCCAAGGACATGCTGTTCGCCACCCTCGATCCGACCGCCCGGGCGACCAAGCTGCCCCACGGCGAGACCGTGATCCTGTCCGACACGGTGGGCTTCATCTCCGACCTGCCGACGCCGCTGATCGCGGCCTTCCGGGCGACGCTCGAGGACGCCATCGAGGCCGACGTGCTGCTGCACGTGCGCGACGTCTCCCACGTCGATTCCGAGGCCCAGGCCGAGGATGTCGGGGCGGTGCTGCGCGAACTCGGCATCGAGACCAGCGCCGACCGGATCATCGAGGTCTGGAACAAGGCCGACCTCCTCGACGACGACGAGCGCACCCGCCTCCTGAACCTCAGCGGCCAGGCCAGGGCCCGCAACGACCGGGACAGCGCCGCGCCGGTCCTGGTCTCGGCCCTGACCGGGGAGGGGCTCGCCGCCCTCACCAGCCGGATCGAGGCGCGGGTCGGGCGCAACCGCGCGAGCTTCGCGGTGGCGCTGCCGCCGGAGGACGGGGCGGCGCTGAACTGGCTCTACGAGAACGCCGAGATCCTCGACCGCCGCTCGGAGGCCGACGGCACCCTGCACCTCGCGATCCGGATCGCCCCCGAGAAGGAGCCGCGCTTCCTCAACCGCTTCGCGGCGGCCCGGCGCCTCGGCCGGGGCGGCTGATGGCCTCGGGCAGCGCCGGCAACCCGACGCTCTCCGCGCTGGGGCCCGCGCGGGCTCCGGCCGAGCGCCGGGCGGATCCCGGATCGGACGACGAGGCGGTGCTGCGGGCCATGCAGGCCGGCGGCGGCCTGCGCCTGCTCGGCCTGCGGGTGGTGATCGTGCTGGTGCTGCTGATGGCGGCCCAGGCCTATGACGGCTCGCTGCACGCCCTGAGCCACTGGCTCATCCTCGGCCTGTACGGGCTCGGCACGGTCTGGTTCGGGCTGCGGGAGCGGGGCGGCGGCCCCGCGGCCAACGCCTACAGCTGGGCAGGCACCGGGCTCAATGCCGGGCTCGCCGTCTACGTGATCATCGAGCACATGCTGGCCGGCGGCGGGGCGGGGCTCGGCGCCGACGCGGTGAGCCGCCTGCCCGCCTTCCTGCTCCTGCTCCAGACCGGCCTGAGCATGCGGGTGGCGCAGACCCTGCTGTTCTGCGGGCTCGTCACCGTCTGCTGGAGCGCGGCCTTCCTGGTCGGCCTGGTCCATCCGGACCTGTTCCCGAACGCCGACACCTTCCCGACCGCGCAGGTCACCGGGCTCGCCACCTTCATGGTGGCGGGCCTCCTGGTGGTCGACGGCATGATCCGCCTGCGCGCCGCGGTGGCGCGGGCCCTGCGCATGGAGCACGAGCGCTCCCAGCTCGCCCGCTTCGTGCCCGACACGGTCGCCCTCGACCTCGCCGCCGAGGACGGCGATTCCGGCCTCGGCATCCACCGGCGCCACGCCTGCCTGATGATCCTCGACATCCGCGGCTTCTCGCGGCTCTCCCGGGAGCACCCGCCCGAGGCCATGGTGACGGCCCTGCTGGCGGTCCGGGCGGCCGCCCAGGCGGCGGTGGCGGAGCAGGGCGGCCTCGTCGACAAGTACATCGGCGACGCGGTGCTGGTGCAGTTCGTCGTCGGACACCCCGACGCCCAGGCGCGCGCGGCGCTCGCCTGCGCCCTGTCGATCCACGACCGGATCGCCGCGCTCAACGCGGCCCGCACCCGGGAGGGGCTGTTCCCCCTGCGGGTGGTCGTCGCCCTGCACGCGGGCGACCTCCTGGTCGGGGTCTTCGACGACGGGGTGCGGGCCGAGTACACGGTGCTGGGCCCGGCGATGAACGCCCTGGCGCGGATCGAGACCCGGGCCAAGGCGGCCGAGATCGAGCTCGCCGCCTCGGGGGATTTCCTGGATCTGCTCGGCGGCGTCCTCCCGGCCGGGATCCGGGCCGTCCCGGTGCCGGACGCCGCCCTGCCGGAGCACCTCACGCTGTCGGCGATCGCGGTGGCGCCGGGTCCCTGAGGCGAGCCGGCCCGCGCGGAGCGCAGGCCTCGCTGCGGTGTCCGCTGCCGCGGGCGGGCTCGCAGCGCCGTGAGGCTGGCGGCCGCGGCAACTTCTGCTACGCCCGCCGGGATGTGAGCCCACCGTGCGTGGGCGCGGTGTAACGAGGAAGCGATGCTGGGATCGAGGCCGGGATCGAGGTCGGGATCGAGGGTGAGATCAGGACGGTTGGGACGGCTCGTCCTGGGGGCATTGGCGGTCCTGGCCGCGCCGGCGCAGGCGCAGGCGCAGGCGCAGGAGAAGCCGGCCGCGAAGGCGCTCCCGCCCCTCGTCTTCACCGGCATTCCCGACCAGGACGAGAGCCGGCTGTTCGAGCGCTTCGGCAAGGTCGCCGCCTATCTCGAGGCCAGGCTCGGCGTGCCGGTGCGCTACATCCCGGTGAAGAGCTACCCGGCGGCGGTCACCGCCTTCACCAACGGGCAGGTGCAGCTCGCGTGGTTCGGCGGCTTCACCGGCGTCCAGGCGCGCAGGGCCGTGCCGGGCTCCCAGGCGATCGCGCAGGGCGCCGAGGACGCGGCGTTCAAGACCTACATCATCGCCAACGCCGCCGCCGGGCTGAAGCCGGAGAAGGATTTCCCGAAGGACATCCGGGACAAGACCTTCACGTTCGGCGCCCGCGCCTCGACCTCCGGGCGGCTGATGCCCGAGTACTTCATCCGGCAGGCCTTCCCGGGGAAGACCCCCGAGCAGGTCTTCGCCCGGGTGGGCTTCTCGGGCGACCACACCCGCACGATCCAGCTGGTCCAGTCCGGCGCCTTCGCGGTCGGCGCCGTCGACTACTCGGTCTGGGACCTCGACACGAAGGCCGGCAAGGTCGACCGACAGGCGGTCTCGGTGATCTGGGAGAGCCCGACCTTCCCCGACTACCAGTGGACCGTCCGGGGCGACGTGGAGCAGACCTACGGCGCGGGCTTCACCGACAGGCTGCGCGCCGCGCTGACCGGCATCACCGATCCGGCGATCCTGGAGCCGTTCGGGCGCTCGCGATTCATCCCCGTGACCGACGCGGCCTACGAGCCCCTCGTCGCGGTCGGACGCTCCACCGGACTCCTGGACTGACACGGGTGTCGCGCGGCGCGGCCATCGTCCTCGCGAACGCCTCCGCGGCCTATGACGGGCGCCCGGTCCTGTCGGGCCTCGACCTGACCGTGCGGGCGGGCGAGCGGGTCGCGCTCATGGGGCGCTCGGGCGCCGGCAAGTCGACCCTGATCGGCCTGATCCACGGGCAGGCGCCCGATCGGGTGGCGCTGGTGCCCCAGGCCGCCGCCCTGGTGCGGCCGCTCTCGGTGTTCCACAACGTCTACATGGGCCGCCTCGACCGGCGCTCGACCCTGCACAACCTGCGCACTCTGGTCCGGCCGGCGCGGGCCGACGTCGCCGCCGTGGAGGCGGTCCTCGACCGGGTCGGGCTCGCGGACCGGCTCTGGGCCCGGGCCGGGGCACTCTCCGGCGGCCAGCAGCAGCGCGTCTCGGTGGCCCGCGCCCTCTACAACGGCCGGCCGATCCTGGTCGGGGACGAGCCGGTCTCGGCTCTGGACCGCCGGCAGGGCGGCCGGATCCTCGCCGAGCTGGCCCGCGGCCACGAGACCCTGATCCTGGCGCTCCACGACGTGGCCCTGGCGCTCGCCCACACCGACCGGATCGTGGTGCTGGAGGCCGGCCGGATCGTCCTCGACGCGCCCTCGGCCGGCCTCGACCCGGCGCGGCTCAGCCCGTTCTACGGGGCCGCCTGATGCGCGCAGTCGCGCGCAAGGCCGCGCGCAAGGCCGCGCGCGAGGCCGCGCGCAAGCCCGCGTTCAAGGCCGCGTTCAAGCCCGCGCGCCTGCCGCGGCCGGGCTACGGGGCGGTGAGCCGCTGGTTCCTGGCCGCGGCGCTCGCCGGCCTGCTGGTGGCCGACCTGCAGGTCACGACGCTCCACCCCTTCGCCGACCTCGCCCGGCTCCTCGGCGGCCTGATCCGGCCCGACTTCCCCGCCGTGGAGGGCTGGAGCGTCGTCTACACCGTGGCTTTCGCGATGCTGGGCGTCGGGCTCGGGGCCGGGGCGGGGCTGCTGCTCGCCGTCCCCTTCGGCCGCTCGCGCGCCGTCCGGCTCGCCTGCGCGGGCCTGCGCGCCGTCCACGAGCTGTTCTGGGCGCTGCTGCTGATGCAGGTCTTCGGCCTGTCGGCGACCACCGGCGTGCTCGCCATCGCGCTGCCCTACGCGGGCATCTGCGCCAAGGTCTACGCCGAGCTGATCGAGGAGGCCGACCTCGCGGCGCTCCGGGTCCTGCCCGCGGGCACCGGCGCGGTCTCGGCCTTCCTGTACGCGCGCCTGCCCGAGGTGGCCGGGCGGATGCGCGACTACACCCTCTATCGCCTGGAATGCGGCCTGCGCTCCAGCCTCGTGCTCGGCTTCATCGGGCTGCCGACCATGGGCTTCGCCTTCGAATCCGCCTTCCGCCAGGGCCGCTACGCCGAGGCGGGGGCGCTGCTCCTGATCTTCTACGCGCTGATCGGCACGCGGCGGCTCTGGGTGCGCGCCCGGACCCTGCCCGTCCTGCTCGTCGGGTCCGCGCTGGCGCTGCCGGCGACGGTCGGCAGCGCGGCGGTCGGCCCGAGCCTCGCCCGCTTCCTCGGCCACGACGTCGTGCCGGCCCCGCTCCGGGGCGCGTCGCTCGCCGAGCCCGAGACCTGGGCGCGGCTCTGGTCGTGGCTGCGCCCGATCCTGACCGAGCAGGTCCTGCCCGGCACCGCCCAGACCCTGGTCCTGGCGCAGGTCGCCCTGGCCGCCACCGCCCTCGGAGCCCTCGTCCTGTTCCCGCTGACCGCGCGGCGCTTCGCAGGCCCGGTCGGGCAGCCGCTGGGGCGGGCGCTCCTCGTGGTGGTGCGCTCCACGCCGGACTACATGCTGGCCTATGTGGGCCTGCAGCTGCTCGGCCCCTCGATGCTGCCGGCGATCCTGGCGCTGGCGCTGCACAATGCCGGCATCGTCGCCTACCTGATGGGCCGGCACGCCGACGCGATCCCCTACCGGGCGGACGCGCCGCGGGGCCTCGACCTCTACGCCTACGAGACCGTGCCGCGGCTCTACGGGCAGTTCCTGGCCTACCTGCTCTACCGCTGGGAGCTGATCCTGCGGGAGAGCGCGATCTTCGGGATCCTGGGGGTCACGACGCTCGGCTTCTACGTGGACGCCGCGATCTCGGAGCTGCGCCTCGACGTGGCCGCGGTGCTGATCGCCGCCACCGCCCTGATGACGGTGGCGGTCGACGCGTTCTCGCGGGCGCTGCGCCGGTCCCTGCGCATCGACGCCCTGCCGACCCGGCTCTCCGGGCCGCAGCCGATCACCGGGGCGGAGGCGGCGGACGGCTGATCCGGGCGCGGCCGTCCTCGCGGGCGCAGCGGATCACGACGACCGGGCGGTCACGACGGGGACCGCCCGAGCCGCCTCACCACTTGTAGCTGACCTTCGCCAGCACCCGCCGGGCGTCGCCGTAGAAGCACGACACGTTCGACTGGCAGGAGGCGACGTAGCGCCGGTCGGCGAGGTTCGAGGCGTTCACCTGGAAGCGCCAGTTCTCGTAATCGTAGTGCACCTGCGCGTCGAACAGCACGTAGTCGGGCACCCGCAGGGTGTTGCCGACATCCGCGAACGAGCTGCCGACGTAGCGCACGCCGCCGCCGAAGCCGAAGCCGCGCCACGGCCCGAGCGGGATGGTGTAGTCGGCGAACAGCGAGGCCAGGGTCTGCGGGATGTTGACCGGCGTCTTGCCGACCCGCACCGGATCGGCGTCCCGGATGGTGGTGAAGTCGAACTTGGTGAAGGACGCCACGAGGTTGAGGCCGTCGGCGACGTTGGCGACGAGCTGCGCCTCGAAGCCGGTGGAGCGCACCGCGCCGACCTGGGTCTGGAAGATCGTGTTCACCGGGTTGGGGGTGAGCACGTTGTTGCGGTGGATGTCGAAGCCCGCCAGCGTCAGGAAGTAGCCCTGGCCCGGCGGCTCGAACTTGACGCCGCCCTCGACCTGATCGCCGGTATCGGGTCTGAAGGTGCGGTTGTTGATGTCCACGCCGATCTGGGGCTGGAACGAGGTCGCGTACATGATGTAGGGCGCGAGGCCGAAGTCGAAGTTGTAGATCGCCGCCGCCCGGTAGGTGAAGGCGCTGTCGTTGCGGCCGTTGGTGTTGGCGGGGGTCAGGCGGTCGTAGACGGTGTTCTGGACGAAGTCCTGGCGGCCGCCGAGGATCAGGGTCAGCTCCGGGGTGAGCTTGATCTGGTCCTGGAAGTACAGGCCGACCTGCTGGAACGAGTTGGCGTTGATCAGGTAGGGCGAGGCCGAGACCGTCTGCGGACCGTAGATCGGCGCGAGGATGTTCAGGTCGGGCCCGGGGAAGCCCGAGGCCTGGTTGTCGTGGATCTGGAAGTTCCGGTACTCGACGCCCATCAGGAAGTCGTGGCGGAAGAAGCCGTCGGAGAACTTGGCCTCGGCCTGGGTGTCGACGTCGAGCTGCGCGATCTTGGCGGAATCCCGGAACAGGTAGCGGCCGAGCTGGGTCTGGAGCGGGTCGGTGTAGCCGAGCTGGCCGATGTAGGAATTCTGGAAGCTCTGCGTGTAGCCGTAGCGGGCGTTCTGGCGCACCGCCCAGGTGTCGTCGAAGACGTGCTCGAACTCGTAGCCGATGAAGGCCTGGTCGCGCCGGAAGGTGTTGAAGCCGGCATCGCCCACGTTGAGCGAGCGCGGGATGCGCAGGCCGAGCACGGTCGGCCGGGCCGTGCCGTAGTAGGGCAGGAAGTTCGCCGTCACCGCCGTGTTGTCGTGCTGGAAGCTCGACAGGACCGTGAACTTGGTCGACCCGTCCGGCTTATAGGTGAAGGCCGGGGCGATGTAGTAGCTGTCGTCCGGCGCCCCCTGGACCTGCGTGCCGCCGTTGCGGGCGTAGCCGGTGAGCCGGGTGAACCAGTGCCCCTCGGCGTCGGCCGGGCCGCCGACGTCGAAGGCGGCGTAGCGCTGGTCGAAGGAGCCGCCGCCGACCTCGACGAGCCCGAACGGGGTCTCGGTCGGGCGCTTGCTGATCTGGTTGATCAGGCCGCCGGGATTGCCGGCGCCGAACAGCACCGCGGAGGGGCCGCGCAGCACCTCGATCCGCTCCAGCCCGAACGTGTCCACGCGGCTGTAGGCGAAGCCGTAGTTCAGGAGCTGCAGGCCGTTGAGGTAGAGGCCGTAATCGCTGACCACGAAGCCGCGCAGCTGGAAGAAGTCGAGGCGCGTGTCGGCGCCGAAGGTGCCCGCGTAGGTGCCGGCGACGTACTGGGTCGCCTGGGTGAGGGTCTGGGCGTTCTGGGTGTCGAGCTGCTGCCGGCCCACGACGGTGATCGATTGCGGGGTCTCGATCAGCGGCGTGTTGGTCTTGGTCGCGGTCGCCGAGCGCCGGGCCACGTAGCCGTCGATCGGGCCGGTCGGGCTCTCCGCGGCCCGCACGGGCGCGCCGGCGGGGGCCCCGGAGGCCGGGCCGCCGCCCTGGCCGGTGACGCTCAGCTCCCCGAGCTGCACGCTGCCGCCGGCCGGCGGGTTGGCGCCGCCGCGGCGCGGCGCCGCGTCCTGGGCGAGGCTCGGCGCGGCCTGCGCCAGCACGGCGAGCGAGGCGCCGGCGAGCAGGGCGCGCAGGGTGGGGCGGGGGTGGACGGCTCTCATGGTCCCTTGCCGGATGCGACGCTGCGGGCAGCCGGCCGCGCGCGCCGGATTCGCCCCCGACGTCTCAGCCGCGCTGTTTAGAATTGTGATAAACTACTGTAATACTTGATCTTTCTATACACCGGACTACGGACAGCCGCGCGCGGCCGCAAGCGGCCTTCGCGCGGAAGGCGACGGCTGTTGCCGTAGCGACACGTATCGGTGGCGCGGCGGAGGCGGCCCCGCGGGGCTACTTCACGCGGCCCGCGAGCCAGCCGGCCAGGACGTCCGCGACGGCGTCGCTGTTCGTCTCCAGCATCATCATGTGGCCGTTGCCGTGGAGGCCCTGGTCGGCCAGCCGGACCACGTCCGGCCTGGCGCCGGCCTGGGTCAGGAACGCGACGGTGCAGTCGTCGTAGGTGGCGTGGAAGGAGGCCTCCGCGGTCACCACCACGGCCGGCACCCTGGCGAGATTCGGCAGGGTCCGGACCGGCTCGCCCTGCAGCCAGCAGCGGATCCGCCCGTCCGCCGCCCTGTCGGGCCTGGACTCGGATCCCTTGGCCTGCTGCGCCACCGTCAGGTCCTCGGGCGCCTTGACCGGCGGGTCGAAGGTCAGCGGCATGCGGGTCAGCCCGTAGGCGCGGGCGCGCCCGTCGCCGGTCTTCTCCCAGAACTCCTTGCCGCCGCGGAACTGCACGTCGAAGAAGGGCGGGCCGTTCGGCTCGACGGCGACGTGCGCCTTCACGAGGTCCGGCCGCGCGTCCGAGGCCGCCCAGCCGAACAGGGCCGCCTGGCCGTGGGTGACCAGGATCGCCGGCCCGATCCTGTCGAGGAGCGCCACCAGCGCGGGGTCGACCCATTCCTCGGTCTGCTGGCTGTTGGCGAGGAACGGGACCTGGCTCGCGAAGAACTGGTCGAAGGCGGCGTTGCCCTGCACGCCGGGCCCCTCCGGCCAGCGGGTGTGGAGCTTGGCCTGCGGGTAGAGGTCGTAGACCTCCGGGGCCGTGTGGGTGCGCTCCAGGCTGCGGGTCCCGAGCCGGTCGTAGGGGCCGTAGACCTCCGGGTTGGTGCCCGAGCGCCCGCGCCCGACCTGATCGACCACGTAGACCTGGTAGCCCTTCTCGACGAAGCGCTGCACCCAGCCGGGGCGGCCGTCCGCGGTGGCGAGGTAGTTCACGCCGGTCTGGGCGAGGCCGTGCACCATCACCACCGGGTAGGGCTGCGTGATCCGGGCCGGGGTGCGCGACTGCACGAACATCTGGCCGACCATCACGGTCTTGTCGCCGAGCTTCTGGTAGCGGCCGCCGATGTAGAAGTAGCCGGCGCGGGTCACCGGCTCGGCCGGGCCCGGCTCCGCCGCCCGCGGGCGGGGCGGGCCCGGCGGGGCGGGCGCCGCCGCCTGGGGCGCGGCATCCGGGCGGGGCGCGGGCTGGGACGGGACGGGCCCCTGGGCCCGGGCCGGCCCGGCCCCCAGCCCGGCGGCCATCCCTGCGGCCAGCCCTGCGGCCAGGACCAGCCCCTGACCGGCGCGGCGCGCCGCGCGGGTGCCGTTCGCGATGCCGCCCGCGATGCCGCTGCCGGCCATGCCGTCTCTCCCGGATGCGCGCCGCTCCGCGCCGGCGCTTATTGCGGGAAACGCAACGTTCGGCCAGCCGGGAAAGCTGCGCGGTCCCGCGCGATCACGCCCCGGTCGGACGAAGCGTCGCGGTAACCTCAATCGCGGCCGAGCCCGGCCCTCCGCGCATGCCAGGCGCGACCGCGGCGGTGCTGGCGCGGCGCGGGCGGCGCGCCCACCTTGAGGGGGCACCGGCGCCGCCAGCGGCGCCCCCCGCCCGGATCGCCCGCGGCGGGGCGAAGCCAAGGACTCCCGCCGTGGATCCCGAAACCGCCAAGACCCTGGTCTCCGCCGCCCTGGTCGCCTCCATCACCCTGTTCAGCCTCGTCTCGCTCCAGGCGTTCGTCGCCCAGATCCTGGCCGACCTCCGCGACGCCGGCTCCGCCCCGAAGGCCGTGCCGGTGCCGGTCCGCGCCGACCGACGGGATCCGCCGCAGGCCTGACCGGCCCGCGACACCGGGGCCGGGCGTCGGGGCCCGATCCCGGCCCGGCGCCGATCAGGCCCCGTCCTGCCGGGCCCGCTCCCGCAGGATGAACTTCTGCACCTTGCCGGTGGAGGTCTTGGGCAATTCGCCGAAGATCACGTGGCGGGGGAGCTTGTAGGAGGCCAGCCGCCCCCGGCACCACTGGATCAGCTCGTCGGCCGTGGGGGCCGCGCCGGCCTTGAGCTCGACGAAGGCGCACGGGGTCTCGCCCCATTTCGCGTCGGGCCGCGCCACCACCGCGGCCGCGGCCACCGCCGGGTGCTTGAACAGGGCGTCCTCGACCTCGATCGACGAGATGTTCTCGCCGCCCGAGATGATGATGTCCTTCGAGCGGTCCTTGAGCTGCACGTAGCCGTCCGGGTGCTTCACCCCGAGGTCGCCGGTGCGGAACCAGCCGCCCGCGAAGGCGGCCCGCGTGGCGGCCGGGTTCTTCAGGTAGCCGCGCATCACCACGTTGCCGCGCATCATCACCTCGCCGATCGTCGCCCCGTCGGCGGGCACCGGCTCCAGCGTCTCCGGGTCGCGGACGTCGAGGGCCTCGAGCACCGGGTAGCGCACCCCCTGGCGGGCCTTCTTGGCCGCCCGCTGGTCGGCCGCCAGGGCGTCCCAGTCGGCGTGCCAGGCGTTGACGACCGCCGGCCCGTAGCTCTCGGTCAGGCCGTACAGGTGGGTCACGTCGAACCCGGCCTCCGACATGCCGGCCAGCACCGCCTCCGGCGGCGGCGCCGCGGCGGTGAAGAAGGCGACGCGCCGGGGCAGGTCGCGGCGCTCGGCGTCGGGGGCGTTGATCAGCATCTGCATGACGATCGGCGCGCCGCAGAGATGCGTGACCCCGTGCTCGGCCATCAGCCGGTACATCGCCTCCGCCCGCACCTGACGCAGGCAGACATGGGTCCCGGCCACGATCGACAGGGTCCAGGGGAAGCACCAGCCGTTGCAGTGGAACATCGGCAGGGTCCAGAGATAGACCGGGTGCTGGCCGAGCCCGCCCGTGATGACGTTGCCGAGCGCCAGCAGCGCCGCCCCGCGATGGTGGTAGACCACGCCCTTCGGGTCGCCGGTGGTGCCCGACGTGTAGTTCAGGGTGATCGCGTCCCACTCGTCGTCCGGCAGACGCCAGTCGTGCTCCGGGTCGCCCCCGGCCAGGAAGGCCTCGTAGTCGGTCGCGCCGAGGCGGGCGCCCGGGCCGTCATATTCGGGATCGTCGACGTCGATCACGAAGGGCTTGGTGGCGAGCCCCTCCAGGGCCGCGGCGGCCGTCCGGGAGAACTCGCGGTCGGTGATCAGCACCGCGGCCTCGCCGTGCTGCAGGCAGAAGCGGATCGCGTCGGCGTCGAGGCGGGTGTTGAGGGTATTGAGCACCGCCCCGGTCATCGGCACGCCGTAGTGGCACTCGATCATCTCGGGGGTGTTGGCGAGCAGCGCCGCCACGGTGTCGCCGCGGCCGATCCCGCGCGCCGCCAGCGCCGCGGCGAGGCGGCGCGCCCGGGCGTAGACCTCCCGGTAGGAGCGCCGCAGGGGGCCGTGGACCACCGCGACGTGGTCGGGGAACACCCGCGCGGCCCGGTCCAGGTAGAGCAGGGGCGTCAGCGGCTGGTGGTTGGCCGGGACGCGGTCGAGGTCGCGGTCGTAGATCGTGTCGCGGGCCATCCCCGTCCTCCCGGCAATGTGTTGCCGGGACAGTAGCTTGCCGGAACGGGCGCGATCAATCGGTCCGGCGGGGCTTCCGCGCCGTCGACCCGGGGGCGCGGCGTGTCACGCCGCGTAGGCGGCCCGGTGCGGGCCGCGTGTCACGTCGCGTCGCGTGGCCCGCCCGGTGGCCCGCCCGGTGGCGCTCTCGGTGGCGCGCTCAGTGGCGCGGCTCGTCCTCGGGCTCGGGCAGGAAGCGGGCGAGCTCGAAGCCGATCTCGATCATCAGGTGCTCGATCCGGTCGGTGAGCGTCGGCCGGTGCAGGGCGCGGGCGAGGTCGCGCAGGGCGATGATGTGCTCGGCCATCCGGTTCACCACCCGCTCGCTCTGCACGAGGTTGGCGGCCTGCTCCTCGGTGCGGTCGATGGCGATGCCGCGCCCCCGGGTCGCCCCGCCGGCGGGGTCCCGCTCGATTCGGCCGCGCATCAGCAGCGTGCGGATCCCGGTGCGCGTGTCCGCCGTGCGGAACTCCGCCTCGACGGGACCGCCGGTCTCGGCCACCGCGTGGAGATAGCTCTCGATCCGGACGCGGTCCTCGGGGTGGGTGCGGTCGAGGAAGGCCTCCAGGGAGACGCCGGCCGCGGCCGCCTCGGGGTCCAGGCCGAGCAGATCCGCGAGCGAGGCCGAGAGCGCCAGCTGCCCCGCCCAGTAATCGTGCGCCCAGGTGCCGACGACGCCGGAGGCTTCCAGAATGGATTGCGGGATCGGGGCTTCGGACATGCCATTCCTCGACGGGGCGATCCTTGCCTTTAAACTTGAGGTTTTCACCCCCGCCAAGCTCCTCGTCTCACCCGCGCTCACGCTACGGTATCCGGGCGTCGCTGGAAAGGCTGTTAACCCTCTATATGCCAAGAATCTTAACTTGAAGTTTAGACTGCTGTCCTGCTGCGGTGCTGGCGGGCGATATCCGGAAGGGACAGCCGTCTTAACGGGTCGTTAACCATGCCGGCCCCAACCTGTGCCGGGACATCCTTGGGTCACAGGATCGCGGCACGCCCCGAATCCCATACCTGAGGTTGGCACAGACGGCGCGGCGACCGGCGGTTGCGGGCGCCCGGACGGATGCATGGGGCCTTCTGGAGGACGCCCGGGATGAAAGCGATCACCTTCGTCACGCAGAAGGGCGGCAGCGGCAAGAGCACGCTGTGCATCTCCCTGGCGGTGGCCGCCCGGGAGGCGGGCCACACGGTCTGCATCCTGGAGATGGACCGGCAGGCCACGATCTCCGACTGGCTGGACCACCGCACGGCGGACGGTCCCGAGGTGGCGCAGATCGACGCCACGCAGATCGACGCCGTGATGGAGCGCCTGCGCGACTCCGCCTACGACTACGTGTTCATCGACACGCCCGGCGTCGATTCCACCGGCACCCTGTCGGCGATCCGCGCCGCGGATCTGTGCATCATCCCGTGCCGGCCGACCCCCGCGGACCTGCGGGCGTTCAAGCCGACCCTGGCCGCCGTCTACCGGCTGGAGAAGAAGTTCGCCTTCGTGCTGAACCAGACCCCGCCGCGCTCCTACCGGGTCCGCGACGCCGCGGACGGGCTCGCGGTGCTCGGCATCCTGCCCGACGTGAACATCGTCGCCCGCACCGACCACCAGGACGCGATCGGCCTCGGCCAGGGCGTCACCGAGTTTAACCCCAAGGGCCAGGCCGCCGGCGAGGTCCGCCGCCTCTGGTCGTGGATCGAGCGCCGCACGCAGTCCCTGAGGACGGGCCAGCATGTCCAAGCCGCCTAAGCTCAGCCTCGCGGCGATCGTGGCCTCGGCGAGCCCGCCGGCCCGGCCCCTGGCGGCCCGGCCGCAGGGCGCCGAGATCGTGTCGCTCACCCTCGCGCCCCCGGCGCCGAAGCAGGCGGCCACGCTCAAGCAGCGCGCCCGCCAGATGTCGGTCTACCTGGAGCCGCCGGTCTACGACCAGCTGCGCGACCTCGCCTACGCCGAGCGGACCAAGATGCACGCGCTGATGCTGGAAGGCCTCGACCTGCTGTTCAAGCAGCGCGGCGCCCAGTCGATCGCGCAGCTCACCGACACGCAGTCCCGCTGAGGGCGGACCGGCCCGTACCCGGGGCGGCGCGTCCGCTCCGGGTACGGGCCGCCGCTGCGCGTGCGGCGCCTTCCGGCCATCCGGCGCCGCGGCGCCGGACTCGGGCACCGACGCCGGCCCTCGGGTGCGGGCTCGCCCGCGGCATCCCGGCGCGACGGCGCGCAAGGACGGCGCGCAAGGACGGCGCGGAGGGACGGCGCGGAGGGACGGCGCGGAGGGACGGCGCGGATCAGCCGGCCCGCGGCCTCCGCACCGGCCCGGTCCCGAGCCGCCGCGATCCTGGCCGCGCCTCCACACGGAAAAGTGGAGCGCCGCGCTCCGGGACGACCGGATGCGCGCGCCAACGCGATCCTGACAAATTCGTTTCTGAAACAAGCATTTGCCCGCCGATCCTCGCGCAACGCTCGAGATCTGGCCGGCCGCACGGCCCGCGTCCTGAACCCGGCCGCGCCCCATCGTTCAGGCTTCCTTTACGCGACCGCTACAAATCTGGGTGGACCGATCGCGGCCCAGTGCACGCGGCCGGCTCCGGTCCGGTCGGGCCCCGGTCACGCGTAGAGTTTGGTGAACCCCACGATGGTGCGCACGACGCTTCCCCGGCCGGCGCGCCTCGCCCTGCGGCTCATGGCCGTCTCGGGCGTGGCCCTGGCCACGGCCAACTGCGCGACCTCGCCCCAGCAGAAGCTCGCCGCGGGGAACGGGATCGACCCGAAATACGGGGTCAAGGCGAGCCCGCGCCTCTACAACGAGGGCGACGTGATCCCGAAGGGCGGCGGGCGCCGCTACACCGGCAAGCCCTACGTGGTGGCCGGCCAGACCTACGTGCCGAAGGAGAATCCGAACGGCTACGTGCGCGAGGGGCTGGCCTCCTGGTACGGCGCGGCCTTCCACGGCCGCATGACCGCCAACGGCGAGGTCTTCGACCGCCACTCGATCGCCGCCGCCCACCCGACCCTGCCGCTGCCGAGCTACGCCCGGGTGACGAACCTCGACAACGGCTACTCGATGCTGGTGCGCGTCAACGACCGCGGCCCCTACCATGCCGGCCGGGTCATGGACGTGTCGGAGGAGGCGGCCGACGCGCTGGGCTTCCACCGGAAGGGCACCGCGCGGGTGCGCGTCGAGTATGTCGGCAAGGCCTCGGTGGCGGGCAGCGACGACCGCAAGCTCCTCGCCAGCCTGCGCACCGACGGGCGGCCGGCCGGCCGCTCGACCGTGATGATGGCCGATCTCGGCCCGGCGGAGGACACGGAGCGCTACACGCGCACCGCCCCGGCTCTGGCCTTCAAGCCCGCCGAGGCGGAGGAGGCCGGGACGGCGCCCGCCGAGGCCCCGGCCGCCCGGCCCGAGCGGACGGCGCCGGTGCGCGCGCCGATCGTGCTGGCCTCGGCCGCCGTGACGGTCCCGGCGGCCGTGCAGCCCACCGCCCCGCGGGTGCGCGAGTTCCGGCCCGCCCCCGTGCCGGCCGTCGCGGCCAGGGGCGGCCTCGGGACCGGGGCCGTCAAGGTCGCGGGTCTCAATCCGGCCCTCGCCCCGGCCCTCGCCCCGGCCGCGCCGCCGTCGCACGGTCATGCCGCCGGAAAGCCCGGCCCGAAGGCCGGGCCGGCGGCCCGCCCGACGCCCGCCGAGGCCCACGGCCGGGCGGTCCCGGCGCCCGGGACCGTCAAGCTCGCCAAGGCAGCGTCGGGCCCGTCCCCGGCCGCGATGCCGGCCGCGATGCCGGCCTCGGCCAAGCTCGCCATGGCGCGCCTCGCCGCGGTGCCGGCCAAGGGGTTGGCCGCGAAGGGCGGCGCGCCCGCCGGGACCGGCTCCGCCAAGACGGCCCCCAAGGCCCCCGCCGCCAAGGGGCCGGCCACCGGGACCGCCGCGAAGGCCGGCCATGCGCGCCTCGCCGGGATCTACTGACGGCGGCCCCGGGATCCGACGCGGATCCGCCCGGGCCCCGGCCGGCCCGCCGCCCCGGACGCGGCCGCCCTCCGCCCGACGGATGCGGCGGGCGATGCGGCATTTCGCATTCGATCCGGCGCCGAAACCGTAATATGGTCACGCTTGTTATTGGGATACGGCCGGGATGTGTCCGGTCCGACGGCAGGCGCGGGACGGAACGGTGATGCGCAGACCCCTTCTCACCCTTCTCGCGGCCGCCTGCGCGCTGGGCGCCGGCCTCGCCGCCGCCGCCGCGCAGGGCTTCCAGACCGCGGCCCCGCACGCGATCCTGATCGACGCCGATTCCGGCTCGGTCCTGTTCGAGAAGGCCGCCGACGAGCGGTTCTCGCCGGCCAGCATGGCCAAGCTGATGACCACCGACATCGTGTTCGAGGCGCTGAAATCCGGCCGCCTGTCCATGGACACGGAGTTCACCGTCACCGAGGACGCGTGGAAGCGCGGCGGCGCGGGCGGGGGCGGCTCGTCGATGTTCGCGCAGGTCAACAGCCGCATCAAGATGGCGGACCTGCTGCGCGGCCTGATCGTGCAGTCGGGCAACGACGCGGCCATCACCATCGCGGAGAACATGGCCGGGTCCGAGGAGGCCTTCGCCGGGCTGATGAACCAGCGCGCCAAGGAGATCGGGCTGACGAACTCGACCTTCCGCAACGCCACCGGCTACTCGGCGCCCGACCAGAAGGTCACGGCCCGGGACATGGCGAAGCTCGCGCTGCACATCATCGACACCTACCCGGACTACTACAAGATCTTCTCCGAGAAGGAGTTCACCTGGAACAAGATCCGCCAGCAGAACCGCAACCCGCTGCTGGCCCTCGACATCGGCGCGGACGGGCTCAAGACCGGCTACCTGGAGGAATCCGGCTACGCGCTCACCGGCTCGGCGGTGCAGAACGGCCAGCGGCTCGTGCTGGTGGTCTCGGGGCTCAAGACCGCCCGGGACCGCGCCTCCGAGTCGCGCAAGCTGATGGAGTGGGGGTTCCGCGCCTTCGAGCCCCGGCAGGTCTTCGCGCCGGGCGAGACCGTGGCCGAGGCCTCGGTGTTCGGCGGCCAGTCGGGCTCGGTGCCGCTGGTGGCGAAGAAGCCCGTGCGGGTGCTGCTGCCGCGGGGCTCCAGCGACCGGGTCAGCGCCAGGGCGATCTATACCGGGCCGCTCATCGCCCCCGTGGAGGAGGGCCAGCGGGTCGGAATCCTGCGCGTCCAGCGCGGCGACACCGTCGCCCTCGACCAGCCGCTCTTCGCCGGCGCCGCGGTGGAGCCCGGCACCCTGTCGCAGCGGGCGATGGACGCGGCGCTCGAATTCGGCACCGGCCTCGTCCGCAAGGCCTTCGACCGGGCCGGCAAGGGCGGGGACAAGGGCGGGGACAAGGGGGCCGGGGCCGACAAGGGCGCTGCCGGGGCGGCCAACCCGTCGTGACGGCGCGCGCGTGACCGGGCCGCGTCTCGCGGATCCCGCCGCGGCGGGCGGCACCTTCATCACCTTCGAGGGCGGGGAGGGGGCCGGGAAATCGACCCAGATCGCCCGCCTCGCCGCGACCCTGCGCGCGCGCTCGGGCCGGCCCGTCTGCGTGACGCGCGAGCCCGGCGGCTCGCCGCGGGCGGAGGAGATCCGCGCGGCGCTGCTCGACGGCGTCGCCAAACCCTACGGCCCGTTCGCGGAGGCCCTGCTGTTCAGCGCCGCCCGGATCGACCACCTCGACCGGCTGATCCGCCCGGCTCTGCGCCGGGGCGAGACCGTGCTGTGCGACCGGTTCATCGACTCGACCCGGGCCTACCAGGGCGCCGCGGGCGGGCTCGGCCCCGGGATCGTGGACGCCCTGGAGCGGGTCGTCGTCGGACCGACCCGGCCCGACCTCACCCTGATCCTCGACCTCGCCCCCGAGTCCGGCCTCGCCCGCGCGGCCGGGCGCGGCGCCCGGACGGGGCAGGGGGCCGACCGGTTCGAGGCCGAGGCCCTCGACTTCCACGTCCGGCTGCGGGAGTCCTTCCTGGCGATCGCCGGCGCGGAGCCGGACCGCTGCGCGGTGATCGACGCGTCCCGCGATCCCGACGCGGTCGAGGCGGCGGTCCGCGCCGCCGTCGCGTCCCGGCTGCCGGCGCTCCTGCCCGACCGGCCGGCGGGTGCGGGCCGGAGCGGCGACGCCGCGTGAGCGGCGGGGTGAGCGGCGGGGTGAGCGGGGCGATTCCCGGCCCGACCGGTCCCATCCGGGCCGGCGGCCGTGTAAGCAGCCGCGCGGGCGCGCCGACCGGAGCGGAGCCCGCCGGCCCGCGCCGCGAGACCCACTCCATGAAGCCCGTCCCATGAAGCCCGTCCTATGAAGCCAGCCGCATGAAGCCCGTCCCATGAAGCCCGCCGACCGCGCCGCCGACGACGTCGAGCCCGGGGACCTCGCCGGGATCCCGCGCCCGCGCGAGACCCTCGGGCTCGTCGGCCACGCGGCGGCGGCCGACGCCTTCGCGGCGGCCATCGCGGCGGGGCGCCTGCACCACGCGTGGCTGATCGGCGGCGCCCCCGGCATCGGCAAGGCGACCCTGGCCTACCGGGTCGCCCGGCGCCTGCTCGCCTACCCCGCGGGCGGGGGCCCGGCGGGCCTCGCCGTGCCGGCGGGCGACGCCGTCCTCGGCAAGGTGGCGGGCCTGTCGCACCCGAACCTCGTGGTCCTGCGCCGCCACCGGAGCGCCGGCGCCAAGACGCTGCCGACCAAGATCTCGGTCGACGCGGTGCGCCGCGCCCTCGACCTGTTCGCCTCGACGGCCGCGGATTCCGGCTGGCGCGTCTGCATCCTCGACAGCGCCGAGGACCTGAACGCCAACGCCGCCAACGCCCTGCTCAAGGTCCTGGAGGAGCCGCCGCCGCGCGCGCTGTTCCTGATCCTGTCGCACCAGCCCGGCCGGCTGCTCCCGACCATCCGCTCCCGCTGCCGGGCGCTGATGCTGCGCCCCCTCCCGGCCGAGGACGTCGCCCGGGTGGTGCGTGGCCTGCCCGAGCCCTTCCCGCAGCCCGACGAGACCGCCCTGGCCCGGGCGCTGGCCCAGTGCGAGGGCTCGGTCGCCCGCGCGCTCGCGATGCTCGACCCGGTCACCGCCGGCCTCGTGGCCGAGATCGAGACCCTCCTGGCGCGGGCGCGCACGCCCGACTGGGGCCGGGTGCTCAAGCTCGCCGAGACCCTGGCGGGCCGCGACGCCGAGGCGCGGTTCGAGGCCGCCCAGGACGCGGTCCTGCGCTTCGTTTCGGCCGAGATCGACCGGCGCCGGGACGAGCCCCCCGCCCGCCTCGCCGCCCTGGTGGAGGTCGCCGACCGGTTCGGCCGCGCCGCCCGGGAGGCGGCAATCTACAACCTCGACCGGCGCCCGGTGGTGCTGTCGCTGTTCGGGGATCTCGCGGCGGTGGCGTAGGCCCGGCGGGCACCCGTCCTCGCTCCCGGATCCGGCGCCCGGCTCCGGCGTCCGGATCCCGCGTCCGGATCCGGCCTGCCGCCGGCGTGGAACCGTGCGGCCCGCCCCCCGTTGTCCGCGCGATGACAGCATGCTGTCATTTCGACAATACCCTGCCACCAGGACGCGCCCCATGGAGCCCGACCCGCCCCGGACAGCGCCCGACCGCGACCGGACCCGGCACGCCCTGTCGGACCTCGTGGTCGCGGTGTTCCGCCTCAACGGCGACCTGCTCGCGGCGGGCGACGCGCTGGTGCAGGACCTCGGGCTGACCAGCGCCCGCTGGCAGGTGCTGGGGGCCATCGCCCTCGCGCCGGCGCCGCTGCCCGTCGCCCACATCGCCCGCAACATGGGCCTCGCCCGCCAGTCGGTGCAGCGCCTCGTCGGCGAGATGCGGGCCGACGGGCTGATCCGGCTCGCGCCCAACCCCCACCACCGCCGCGCGCCCCTCGTCGCCATGACCCCGCGGGGCGCGGAGGCCTACCGGCAGGCGATGGCGCGCAACGCCCTCTGGTCGGACGGTCTCACCGCGGGTCTCGCGCCCGAGGCCGTCGAGGCCGCCGCCGCGCTCCTGCAGAGCCTGCAGCGGCGGATCGGCGCCTCCCACGGCGCCATCGCGTCCATCGCCGCGGAGGCTCGGCAGGAGAGGCCGCACGAGACCCCGCGCGAGACGCCGCACGAGAGCCCGCACGAGACGCCGCAGAAGACCCGACAGGAAACCCGACCGGAGACCGACCGATGACCGACGCCAACGCCGCCCCGGGCTACGACACCGACGTGATCGTCGTGGGCGCGGGCCCCATCGGCCTGACCGCGGGCTGCGCCCTGCGCCATCACGGCGTGTCGTGCCTGCTCCTCGAGCAGCGCACGGAGGTCAGGGCGTACTCGCGGGCCAACAACCTCTGGGCCCGCCCGCAGGAGCTGCTCGCCGGCATCGGCCTGCGCGACGCCCTGGCGGAGAACGCCTACGCGGTCCGCACCATCAACTTCTTCGTCGACGGCGCGCCGACGACGCCCATCCCCATCGCCGACGTCGCCAGCCCCCATCCCGACGTCCTCTACAGCGGGCAGGACGTGATCGAGCGGACCCTGATCGACGCGTTCGAGGCCCGCGGCGGCCGGCTGGAGCGGGGCTGCACGGTCACCGGCATCGACCAGGACGGGGCAGGGGTCACCGTGACCCTCCGGCGGGGCGCGGACGGGCCGGAGACGCGGCTGCGCGCCCGCTACTGCGTGGCCGCCGACGGGGCCCGGAGCACGATCCGCGCCCGGCTCGGCCTGGATTTCGAGCCCGAGCGGCTCGCGGGCTGCATGAACCGGCAGGTCGACGCCCGGCTGTCCTGGCGGCGCGGCTCCGAGCCGGACCAGCTCTGGTTCTTCTACTACCCGGGCGGCTTCGCCGGCATCATGCCGGTCTGGGGCGGCTACCACCGGCTGTTCTTCCTGGCCGACGACGCCGGCGTGCCGGACCGCGACCCGACGCTCGACGAGATCCAGGCGCTCGCCCGGGAGGTGACCGGCGACGAGACCCTCACCCTGAGCGACCCGCAATGGCTCACCCACAGCCGCTTCGCCTACGGGGTCTCCCCCGGCTACGCGCGGGGCCGCGTGTTCCTGGCGGGCGATGCCGGGCACCTGTCCCTGCCGATCGGCGGCCAGGGCATGAATGCCGGCCTCCACGACGCGGTCGAGATCGCGTGGCGGCTGGCCATGACCCTGCGGGGCGAGGCGGCGCCCGCCATCCTCGACTCCTACGACGGCGAGCGCGGCGGCGAGCACGCCCGGCTGAGCGCCCAGCAGGTGCGCGGGTTCCGGTGGACCGTCTACCGCGGCGCCGTCACCGACACGGTGCTGGGGCTGGCCGCGAAGGCGCTGCCGAACCTGGGCTCCCTGCTGCAGGGGACGGACGACATGCAGCAGATGGGCGTCGCCTATCCCGGGAGCCTCCTGAACGCGGATCACCTGTCCGGCCTGGCGGACCTGGGACACCTGCTGCGGCCGGGGCCGAAGCCGGGCCAGCGCGCGCCGGACGCGCCGGTGACGCGGGACGGGGCGCGCACGCGCCTGTTCCCGTTCCTCTACAACCCGGACGGGTGGACGACGGGCTGGGCGCTCCTGTGCTTCGACGGACGCTCCCCCGAGGCGGCCCCCGCCCTTCTGGAGGCGGTCCGGGCCGTCGCGCCCTGGCCCTGGCTGCGGCCGCGGCTCGTCCTCGCCGGCCCCCTGATCGCGGCGGGGGCGGTGCCCGTCCTGTCGGACCTCGACGGCCGGGCGCACGGCGCCTACGGGCTGGAGGGCCGGCCGGCGCTCGTGCTGGTGCGCCCGGACGGGCACATCGCCTTCCGGAGCGGCGCGGACCGGACCGACCGCCTGGTCGCGTATTGCCGCGCGCTCTTCGACGCGGCGGACCGCGCGGCCGGGGACGCGGCCGGGGACGCGGCCGGAGACGCGGCGCGGCCGGAGGCGGCTTGCGCCGGGTGAGGGTTGCGGGGGGCCGCGGCCCCGAGGGCCTCCCCCGGGGCGCCCCTCGTCCCGCCGCCGCGCCCCGGCCGCCCGCGACGGGCACCGACATCGCGGCGCCTCACGGATCCGGCCGGCTGCCGGACAGGCGCAGGGCGGCGGCCTCCCGGTAGGCGCGGGGCGACAGGCCGTGGCGGTCCTTGAAGCGCCGCGCGAAATGGGCCTGGCTCGCGAAGCCGCACTCGTAGGCCACGACGCCGATCGGGCGGTGCAGGCTGACCGGATCGGAGAGGCCCTTGGCTGCCGCCGCGAGGCGGCGCTCCCAGATCCAGTCGGAGATGTGCTGGCCGCGCTCGTGGAACAGCTCCTGGAGCCGGCGCAGGGACACGCCCATCGCGGCGGCGAGCCGGGGCGGATCGAGGGACGGCTCGCCGAGATTCGCCTCGACATGGGCCTTGGCGCGCTGGACGACGACGCTGCCGTGCAGGGTACGCGGCACCTCCCGGGCCATCCGCTCGGCGAGGGCGGCCACGATCAGATCGACGCCGATGGCCGCCATGCGCTCGGCCGCCTCGGGAGAGAGCCGCCGGTTCACCCGGAGCAGATCCCCGAAGAAGGTCGTCACCAGCCGGGTCGTCGCCGATTCGGCGGTCATCGTCAGGGCCGCGAACAGCCGAGCCGGCCCGAGCACGCCCTCGAGGCGCTCCCGCGGCAGGGCCATGACCAGGGTCTGGCCATCCGTGCGCGCGTCCAGCAGGCCCGGGTGATGGTCGACGACGGTGAAGTCTCCGGCTCCCTGCAGCGCCTCGCGACCGTGCTGCTGGAAGGTCGACGACCCGGCGAGGCGGAAATTCACGCGGATGAGCCCGTCCGGCCGGCGCCGGACCGTGTCGGCGGTGATCGTGGTCGTGATGGCGCCCTGGGTGATCCGGCTGAATGTCAGCGGACCGACGGCGCCGATCTCGATCTCGCCCGCGAACGGCCCGTCGGCGCGGCGGCGCTGCTCGACCGGCCCGATCCGGTCGGCGACGACCTCCTGCCAGAGCTTGAAGCGCGTCCGGGGATGGATCCCGGCCGTCGAGAAGACCCGGCGCATCAAGGGACTCGGGGAGCGGCTGCCGCGCGGCCCGCGGAGGGCCTGTCCGCCGGACGGAACCGGCCGCCCTGAAGGGCGATCCGAGGACCGGTATTGGATTGCGCCGATACCATTCTAAATTAATCTCTTTCGTTCTAATAATGCTTTCGTCAAAAATATTACGCTATCAAACGTCCATGATTCTGTTTTTATGAGCAATTTATACGCTTTATCACGTCGAAACTCGCCGAATAATGCCGGCAATACAGGACACGTCGCGCTCATACGCGACGATACTGCCGGCCTCAAGAGGGGAGAACAGCTTCACGCGCGCGCTCTACGCCCGCGAGCTTGCGGCGTCCCGGCGCAGGCGCGACGTCGACGGCGCCGGTCGAGGGCGGGCTGCGTCCCGCGGCGGCGTCCCGCGCCGACGGCGTCGGCGGGCCCGGGATCGGGTCGACGTCGCGACGCGCCGGCCGCGGAGCGGTGTCCCATCATCCTTCGAGCCTTGACAATCTTCCTATTTTGTGCTTCCTGACCGCACCTGTCCGCGGCGCCTCGGGAGCGATCCCGGGGCGTCCTTCGGGGGCCTGCCCGGTGGCTGACCGGTCGGGTCCGGGGACGGGGCGGCGCCCGCGTCGGTGGCTCTCAGCCGCCATCGCCCCGGGCGGCGGACCGGTGCGGGGCGTGCCTCGGACGCGGGCGTGAGACCGGGCGGCACTCTGCCCGGCGGGGGAGGAAATGCCCCCGCGCCGACCCGCCTCTGGGCTGACCCTGAGCGACCTGCGGACCCGCCCACGACGAGGCGGGGGACGGCTGGAAGGCCACGGCGCCGATGCGGGTTCCGGGGGTTGCGGGCACGGCGTGCGCGCACCTCGCCCGAGACCGCTAACGGGGAGTCGCAGGACCGGGACGTCGGAGACGCCGCGACGAGAAAGACGGCAGCGGCCGGGGGAGAGGCCCGGCCGGTGCCGCGGGGCGCCGCGGGGATCGGATCCCGCGCGTGCTTGGCCGACACCTGGGTTCCCGCGGCGTCCCGCGTCCCTCGTGCGGTCTCCCGGGCCATGCCCCCGGCGCCCAGGCGCGCGGGGACGATCACGCGCGTCCGCAAGCCGGCGGGTGCTCTCTCGGCGGCCCCGGCCGGGCGCCGCCCCCGCGGGCGGCGACGGTTGCGTCCCGGCGCCGGCCGCGCGACAACGCGGGCAGCTTCCCGCGCTCGTCTTCCCGCGCTCATCCGGAACACCACAGACGTGACGTCCAACGCCCCGGCGCATCCCCGAAAGACCTTCGGTCTCTCGACCGCGATCTCCTACCCCAACGGCGCGCCCCATATCGGCCACGCCTACGAGGTGATCGCCGCCGACGCGATCGCGCGCTTCCACCGGCTCGACGGCTACGACGTGCTGTTCTCCACCGGCACCGACGAGCACGGGCTGAAGATCCAGCAGGCCGCGACCCGGGCCGGCACCACCCCGCGCGCCTTCGTGGACGGCACCGCCGCCCGGTTCCAGGCCATGGCCGACCGGATGGACTGCGCCTACGACCGCTTCATCCGCACCACCGAGCCCGACCATTACGCGGCCGCCCAGGAGATCTGGCGGCGGATGGAGGCCAACGGCGACATCTACCTCGACAAGTACGCCGGCTGGTACTCGGTCCGCGACGAGGCCTATTACGACGAGGCCGAGACCCGGCTCCTAGAGGACGGCAGCCGCCGCAGCCTCGCCACCGACACGCCGGTCGAGTGGATGGAGGAGGAGAATTTTCTGTTCCGGCTCTCCGCCTACCAGGACAGGCTGCTGAAGCTCTACGACGAGCAGCCCGGCTTCATCGGGCCGGACACCCGCCGGAACGAGGTGGCGAGCTTCGTGCGCTCGGGCCTCAAGGACCTCTCGGTCAGCCGCACCAATTTCGACTGGGGCGTGCCGGTGCCCGGCCATCCGAACCACGTCATGTACGTGTGGGTCGACGCGCTCACCAACTACCTGACGGTGACGGGCTTCCCCGACGCGTCCGATCCCCGAAAAGAATTCTGGCCGATGGACCTGCACGTGATCGGCAAGGACATCGTCCGGTTCCACGCGGTCTACTGGCCGGCCTTCCTGATGTCGGCCGGGCTGCCGCTGCCGAAGCGGGTCTTCGGCCACGGCTTCCTGCTCTCCAAGGGCGAGAAGATGTCGAAGTCGCTCGGCAACGTCCTCGACCCGTTCGAGCTCGCCGACACCTACGGGGTCGACCCGGTGCGCTACTTCGTGCTGCGGGAGGTGCCGTTCGGCGGCGACGGCAGCTACAGCCACGAGGCGATCATCGGCCGGATCAACGCCGACCTCGCCAACGATCTCGGCAACCTCGCCCAGCGCTCGCTCTCGATGGTCGCCAAGAACTGCGACGGTGCGGTGCCGGATCCCGGCGCCCTGGACGCGGCCGACACGGCCCTGCTGGTCCAGGCCGATGCCCTGCCGGCGCGGGCCCGCACCCTCATGGGCGATCTGGCGCTGCACACCGTCCTGGCGGAGATCTGGGCCGTGGTGGCCGAGGCCAACCGCTACTTCGCCGCCCAGGAGCCGTGGAAGCTGCGCAAGTCCGACCCGGCGCGGATGAACGCGGTGCTCTACACCACGCTGGAATCCCTGCGCGTCTTCGGCATCCTGACCCAGCCCTTCGTGCCGGCGGCGGCGGCCAAGCTCCTCGACCTGCTGGCGGTGCCGGCCGACCGGCGCGGCCTCGCCGATGTGGGGGAGGGGGGCCGCCTCGTGCCCGGCACGGCGCTCCCCGCCCCCGCGCCGATCTTCCCGCGCTTCGAGCGCCCCGAGACGCCGTCCGCTTGATGGCCCCTGCCGCTTGATGGACCTTGCCGCTTGAAGGACCTTGCCGCCCGACGGCCCCGAGACCCGATGCTCATCGACAGCCACTGCCACCTCGACTTCCCGGATTTCTCCGCCGACCTGCCGGGCGTGATCGCCCGCGCCCGGGCCGCCGGCGTGACCGGCATGCTCACGATCGCCACGCGGGTCGCCAAGGCCGACACCTACCGGGCGATCGCCGAGGCCCATGCCGAGGTCTGGTACACGGTCGGCACCCATCCCCACGGGGCCGCCGAGGAGCCGGACGTCGCCGCCGAGACGATCGCGGGCCTCGCCCAGGCCAGCCCGCGCTGCGTCGGGATCGGCGAGGCCGGCCTCGACTACCACTATGCCGACGCCGCCCCCGAGGCCGTGCAGGAGCGGGTCCTGCGCGCCCATATCGCGGCGTCCCGCCTCGCCGGGGTGCCGCTCGTGATCCACGCCCGTGACGCCGACGACCACATGGAGCGGGTGCTCGCCGACGAGATGGGCCGGGCGCCGTTCCGGGCGGTGCTGCACTGCTTCTCGTCGGGGCGGCGGCTGGCGGAGGCCGGGGTGGAGCTGGGGCTGTACGTGTCCTTCTCGGGCATCGTCACCTTCCGGCGCTCGCACGACCTGCGCGACATCGCCCGGGCGGTGCCGCGGGACCGGATCCTGGTGGAGACCGACGCGCCGTTCCTGGCGCCCGAGCCCCACCGGGGGCGGACCAACGAGCCGGCCTACACGGCCGACACCGCCCGGTCGCTGGCCGAGACCCTGGGGCTGCCCGCCGCGGATCTCGCCCGGATCACCACGGCGAACTTTTTCACGCTGTTCGACAAGGCTGCCGGAACGACTCCGGGCGCCGCGTGACGCGTTCAGAGCGGGAGATCCGGATGGCGAGCCTGACCCTGCGCATCCTCGGCTGCGGCTCGTCCGGCGGCGTGCCGCGGGTCGGCAGCGGCTGGGGCGCCTGCGACCCGGAGGAGCCGCGCAACCGCCGGCGGCGCTGCTCGATCCTGGTGGAGCGGGCGTCGGGGACGGGGCGGACCACGCTCCTGGTCGACACCTCTCCGGACCTGCGCGAGCAGCTCATCGACGCCGGCGTGACGCGCCTCGACGGGGTGCTCTACACCCACGCCCACGCCGACCACACCCACGGGATCGACGACCTGCGCCCGCTGGTGATCGCCATGCGGGCCCGCATCCCCGTCTACGCCGACGCCCTGACGCGGTCGCTGCTCACGGCCCGGTTCGGCTACTGCTTCGAGACGCCCCCGGGGAGTGCCTACCCGCCGATCCTCGACCTGCGCGACCTCGCCGCCGGCCGCGACCTGGCCATAGAGGGGGAGGGGGGCGCGATCACCGTGGAAGCGCTCCCGGTGGAGCACGGCAACG
>NZ_JAGIPA010000001.1:2542500-3570000 GCF_017876975.1 Methylobacterium sp. PvP105
GTGAAGCGGGCCGCGCCGTCGGTGGTGAACGTCTACGCCTCCCACGTGGACAAGCGCTCCAGCGCGCGCACCAGCGCCATGGAGGAGTTCATGCGCCGCTTCTTCGGCGAGCCGGAGGGCGGTCGCGGTCCCCGGGGTGACCGGGCGCAGCGGTCCCTGGGCTCGGGCGTCCTGGTCGATGCCGACGGGCTCGTGATCACCAACAACCACGTCATCGACAACATGAACGAGGTCCGGATCGCCCTGGCGGATCGCCGCGAGTTCGAGGCCACGATCGTGATGCGCGACACCCGCACCGACCTCGCGGTGCTCAAGATCAAGGAGCCGCCGAAGGGCCTCGTGCCGATGCCGTTCGGCGATGCCGACGCCCTGGAGGTCGGCGACTTCGTGATGGCGATCGGCAACCCGTTCGGCGTCGGCCAGACGGTGACGCAGGGCATCGTCTCGGCCCTGGCGCGCACGCAGGTCGGCTCGGCGGACTATCAGTACTTCATCCAGACCGACGCGGCGATCAACCCGGGCAATTCCGGCGGCGCGCTGGTGGACCTGCGCGGCCAGCTCGTCGGCATCAACACCGCGATCTACTCGCAATCGGGCGGCAGCCACGGCATCGGCTTCGCGATCCCGGTGGGCATGGTCAAGGCGGTGGTCGACGCCGCCCGCGACGGGGCGAGCGTGGTGCGCCGGCCCTGGCTCGGGGCGCGGATCCAGAGCGTGACCCCCGACATCGCCGACAGCATGGGTCTCGACCACCCGACCGGCGTGCTGGTGGCGAGCCTCCAGCCCAAGAGCCCGGCCGAGGAGGCGGGCCTGAAGCGCGGCGACCTGATCCTCACGGTCGACGGCCAGGAGGTGGCCGACCCGGAGGCCTTCGGCTACCGCTTCGCCCTGAAGGGCGTGCAGGGCCACGCCCGGTTCGGGATCCTGCGCGGCACGGCCCGGCAGACGGTCTCGGTCAAGCTCGCCCCGGCTCCCGAGACGCGCCCGCGGGACGTGCTCAAGGTGAAGACCCGCTCGCCGTTCGTCGGCGCGACCCTCGTCAACACCTCGCCGGCGGTGGCCGAGGAGATGCAGGTGGACTTCCCGGCCGAGGGCGTGGCCGTGCAGGCGGTGGACGAGAACTCCATCGCGGCCCGGGTCGGGCTGCAGAAGGGCGACGTGATCGTGGCGGTCAACGGCGTGCCGATGTCGACCACCAAGGATCTCGACCGGGTCACCCGCAACAGCCTCAATTCGTGGGAGGTCGCGATCAACCGCAACGGCGAGATCCTGACCTCGGTGTTCGGCGGCTGATCCCGTCCGGGGGCGCCAGGTCCGTGGCCGTGGGCAAGCCCCGGCTCCCGGCTTGCGCCCCCGGCCGCGCCCGGTGTTGATGCGCGGATGTCCGACCTGTTCGCCTCCGCGGAACCGCCTCCCGCGCCGGATCCCGGCCGCGCCCCCGGTGCCGAGGCCGCCCGCCCGCTGGCGGACCGGCTGCGCCCGCAGACCCTCGCCGAGGTCGTCGGCCAGGAACACCTGACCGGGGAGGGCGGGGCGCTCACGCGCCTGCTGCGGGGACGGACGCTCGGCTCGCTGATTTTCTGGGGACCGCCCGGCACCGGCAAGACCACGGTGGCGCGGCTGCTCGCCCAGGGCACGGACCTGCATTTCGAGCAGATCTCGGCGATCTTCTCCGGCGTGTCCGACCTGCGGAAGGTGTTCGAGGCCGCCCGCAAGCGCCGGGCGACCGGGCAGGGGACCCTGCTGTTCGTCGACGAGATCCACCGGTTCAACCGGGCGCAGCTCGACGCCTTCCTGCCGGTGATGGAGGACGGGACCGTCACGCTGGTGGGCGCGACGACGGAGAATCCGTCCTTCGAGCTCAACGCCGCGCTCCTGTCCCGCGCCCGGGTGCTGCTGTTCCGGGCGCTCGACCCGGGCGCCGTCGCGCGGCTCCTGGTCCGGGCCGAGGCGCTGACGGGCCAGGCCCTGCCGCTCACCGAGGAGGCCCGGGGCGTGCTGGTCCGCATGGCCGACGGGGACGGTCGGGCGGCCCTGACGCTGGCGGAGGAGGTCTGGCGCTCGGCCCGACCCGGCGAGACCCTCGACGCCGAGGCGCTTCAAGAGATCGTGCAGCGGCGCGCGCCGATCTACGACAAGGCGCAGGAGGGCCACTACAACCTGATCTCGGCGCTCCACAAGACCGTCCGCGGCTCGGACCCGGACGCGGCGCTCTACTATCTCTGCCGGATGCTCGATGCCGGCGAGGACCGGCTGTTCATCGCCCGCCGGCTGGTGCGCATGGCGGTGGAGGATATCGGGCTCGCCGACCCGCAGGCGCTGGTGGTGGCCAACGCCGCCAAGGACGCCTTCGACTTCCTCGGCAGCCCCGAGGGCGAGCTGGCCCTCGCCCAGGCGGCGATCTACCTCGCCTGCGCGCCGAAATCGAACGCCGTCTACACCGCCTACAAGGCCGCGACGCGCCTCGCCAAGGAGGCGGGGTCCCTGCCGCCGCCGCGCACCATCCTCAACGCGCCGACCAAGCTGATGAAGCGGATCGGCTACGGCGAGGGCTACCGCTACGACCACGACGAGCCCGACGCCTTCTCGGGCCAGGATTACTGGCCCGACGCGCTGGGGCGCCAGCACCTCTATCAGCCGACCGAACGGGGCTACGAGAACCGCATCGCCGAGCGCCTCGACCGCTGGGAGGCGTTGCGGAAGGAACGGCGCGGGGAGGGGTAGGCGGCCTCACAGATCGAGGGGCGCGTTGTCGATCACCTCCTTCATCACGAAGAAGGTCCGGGTCTGGCGCACCCCCGGCAGGCCGATCAGCGTGGCGCTGTGGAGGCGGTTGAAGTCGGCCATGTCGGAGACCCGGATCTTCAGCATGTAGTCGAAGTCGCCGGCCACGAGGTGGCAGTCGAGGAGCGCGGGAATCGCCCGCACGGCCGCCTCGAATTCCGAGAAACTCTCGGGGGTCGAGCGGTCGAGCACGACGCCGACGAAGACCAGGGTGCCGCGTCCGACCCGCATCGGATCGATCAGCGCCCGGACCGCCCGCACGAACCCGTCCGCGAACAGGCGCTGGATCCGGCGATGGCAGGTGGCCGCGCTGGTGCCGACCCGCTCGGCGATCTCGGCATTGGCCATGCGCCCGTCCGCCTGGAGGAGGCGGAGGATCTTCTGGTCGATCCGGTCGAGCCCTGCGGACATGGACGATTCTTTCAGGGTCACAGCTCAATCCGGAATTCTCTGCAGCTGAGGCGCCCAGCAACGCAAGTGGCGGGATGTCTGAGCTGAAAGATCGAGAGCACCTTTCATCGCGGATCGGGTAGTTTTCCCCGCGCCTCGAAGACGGAGCCGGGCCTCGCGCCGGGCCGTCCCCGAGGCCTCGCTTCGACGCGTCCGGGCCCGGCGGAGACCGCTCCTGCCCCCGGCCGCGCCCCGAGACCCGGAGAGACCCGATGCTGGACAAATTCGAGCGCTATCCCCTGACCTTCGGCCCGACGCCGATCGAGCCGCTCAAGCGCCTGACCGCGCATCTCGGCGGGGAGGTCGAGCTCTACGCCAAGCGCGAGGATTGCAATTCCGGCCTCGCCTACGGCGGCAACAAGCTGCGCAAGCTCGAGTACATCGTGCCGGACGCCATCGCGAGCGGCGCCGACACGCTGGTGTCGATCGGCGGCGTGCAGTCGAACCACACCCGCATGGTCGCGGCGGTCGCCGCCAAGATCGGGATGAAGTGCCGGCTGATCCAGGAGGCCTGGGTGCCGCACGAGGACGCGGTCTACGACCGGGTCGGCAACATCCTCCTGTCGCGGATCATGGGCGCGCAGACGCAGCTCGTCGATGACGGGTTCGACATCGGCATCCGCGATTCGTGGAAGCGGGCGCTCGCCGAGGTCGAGGCCGAGGGCGGCAAGCCCTACGCGATCCCGGCCGGCGCCTCCGTGCACAAGTACGGCGGGCTCGGCTACGTCGGCTTCGCGGAGGAGGTCCGCAAGCAGGAGGCCGAGATGGGCCTGCGCTTCGACTACGTGGTGGTCTGCACGGTGACGGGCTCGACCCATGCCGGCATGCTGGTGGGCTTCTCGGCCGACGGGCGCGCCCGCAACGTCATCGGCATCGACGCCTCCTGCACACCGGCCCAGACCAAGGCCCAGGTCCTCGACATCGCCCAGAACACCGCCGCCCTGGTCGGCGCGGGTGACATCGTGGCCGACGACGTGGTGCTCAACGAGGATTACGCCTACCCGGTCTACGGCGTGCCCTCGAAGGAGACCGTGGAGGCGATCCGGCTCTCGGCCCGGCTCGAGGGGATGATCACCGACCCGGTCTACGAGGGGAAGTCGATGCAGGGCATGATCGACCTCGTGAAGAAGGGCTTCTTCCCGAAGGGCTCGAAGGTGCTCTACGCCCATCTCGGCGGCGCACCGGCGCTGAACGGCTACAGCTACACGTTCCGCAACGGCTGAGGCGGGATCGGAAGGCCTGCCCGGCCTCTCCCTTCCACCCGCCCCTGTCCTGAGGTGCGGCGAAGCCGCCTCGAAGGAGCCCTCCTTCGGGGCCTGCGCTCCGGCGCCTCAGGACGGGGTCGCGCGTGGGACCGGTCGGCCGGCACCCGCGTCGTCCCACCTGCCCTATATGGCGGCCTGCGCCAGCAACGGCGCGGGACCCGAACCGGAGAGGGCAAGGATGATCGCACCGGCACGCGCATTGCTCCTGGCGGCCCTGCTCGCCCTGGGCGCGCCCGCCGCGCGGGCCGCCTCGGGACCGGCCGTGGAGGCCGAGAACGGGATGGTGGTCTCGTCCCAGCGCCTCGCCTCGCAGGTGGGCGCCGACATCCTGAGGGCCGGCGGCAACGCCGTCGACGCCGCGGTGGCGGTGGCCTACGCCGAGGCGGTGGTGAACCCCTGCTGCGGCAATCTCGGCGGCGGCGGCTTCCTGGTGCTCCACAGCGCCGACGGGCGCAGCCGATTCATCAACTTCCGCGAGACGGCTCCGGCGGCCGCCACCCGGGACATGTATCTCGACGCCGCCGGCAACGTCGTGAAGGGCGCGAGCCTGCGCGGCTGGAAGGCGGCCGGCGTGCCCGGGACGGTGCTCGGCCTCAACACCGCGCTCGCCGCGTACGGGACCCTGCCGCTGGCCCAGGTGATGGCGCCGGCGATCGCGCTCGCCCGGGACGGGTTCGTGCTGACCCGGGGCGATACCGACATCCTCGAATCCGGCACGAAGGTGTTCGCGGGCCAAGCGAACGTCGCCCGGATCTTCCTGCGCCCGGACGGCAGCCCCTGGCGGCCCGGGGACCGGCTGGTCCAGGCCGACCTCGCCCGCACCCTCCAGGCCATCGCCGACCGCGGCGCGGACGCGTTCTACAGGGGCGCGATCCCGGCCGCCGTGGAGGCGGCCTCCCGGGCGGGCGGCGGCCTGCTGACGGCGTCCGACTTCGCCGCCTACACGGTGACGCAGTCCGAGCCGCTCACCTGCCGCTACCGGGGCGCGACGATCCTGTCGGCGCCCCCGCCCTCGTCGGGCGGGACCACGCTCTGCGAGATCCTCACCGTCCTCGACGGCTACGACCTGCGGGCCGCCGGGTTCAACTCGGCCCGGACCGTGCACCTGATGGTCGAGGCGATGCGGCGCGCCTACGCGGACCGCAACCTGCTGCTCGGCGACCCGGCCTTCGTGGAGAACCCGGTCGACCGGCTGCTGTCGCCGGCCTACGCGGAGACGCTCCGGGCCTCGATCCGCCCGGACCGGGCGACCCCGTCGGCGGAGATCCGGCCGGATCCCGGCCCGGAGACGCGGGAACGGCCCGAGACCACCCACATCTCGGTGATGGACAGGGCCGGCAACGCGGTCGCGCTGACCTACACGATCAACGGCTATTTCGGCGCCGGGGTGATCGCCGGCGACACCGGGTTCTTCCTCAACGACGAGATGGACGACTTCACGGTCAAGACCGGGGTGCCGAACCTGTTCGGCCTCGTGCAGGGGACGAAGAACGCGATCCAGCCGGGCAAGCGCCCGCTCTCGTCCATGGCGCCCACGATCGTGCTGCGCGACGGCAGGGTCGCGCTGGTGGCGGGCTCGCCGGGGGGCTCGCGGATCATCACGATCAACGCGCAGACGCTGATCAACATGCTCGACTTCGGCATGGAGCCGCAGGAGGCGGTGGACGCCCCGCGCATCCACCACCAGTGGCTGCCCGACACGATCTACGCCGAGCCCTTCGCGCTCTCGGCGGACACGCAGGGCCTCCTGCGGGGCATGGGCCACACGATCGTCGAGCAGAAGCCCTGGGGCGCACAGGAACTCATCGCGGTCCGCGCCGCGGCGCCCGCCCTGCCGGAGGCCGCGTCGTCGGGCAACGACGCCTCGCGCACGGAGCGGATGCGGCCGGGCCTGCTCTACGGCGCCAACGACAACCGCCGGCCGGCCGGCGCGGCTGTGGGGGAGTAGGGGAGGGTCCCGGAGGCTGCGCGGCACCGCGCGGGCTCGGGTCCCGGATCAGCCTCCGCGGCGACCCGGGCGTCCGGGGCAGGGGGCGCACGGCCCGCCGCGGCGTCGAACACGGGCGCCGCTCAGCCCTCTCCCGCCTCCCGCGCCACGGCGCGGAACCCGATGTCGCGCCGGCAGAAACCCTCCGGCCAGTCGATCCGGGCCACCGCCGCGTAGGCGCGGGCCTTGGCGTCGGTGACGCTGTCGCCGAGGGCCGTCACCGCCAGGACCCGGCCGCCGTCGGCGAGCAGCTGCCCGTCCTCCGCGCGGGTGCCGGCCTGGAACACGTGGACCCCGTCGCCCTCGGCGGCGTCGACGCCCCGGATCACCGAGCCCCGGACCACGGCGCCCGGGTAGCCGGCCGCCGCCATCACCACGGTGAGGGCCGCCCGGTGGGGATCGAATTCCAGGCCCACGCCGGAGAGGTCGCCGTCGCAGGCCGAGAGCAGGGCCGGCACGAGGTCGGAGGCGAGGCGCGGCATCAGCACCTGCGCCTCGGGGTCGCCGAAGCGGGTGTTGTACTCGATCAGCTTGGGGCCGTCGGCGGTGAGCATCAGGCCGGCGTACAGGATGCCGGTGAACGGGCAGCCGCGGGCCCGCATGCCGGCGAGCGTCGGCGCGATGATCTCGGCCATGACCCGGGCCTCGATCTCCGGGGTGACCACCCGGGCCGGGGAATAGGCGCCCATGCCGCCGGTATTGGGACCGCGGTCGCCGTCGAAGACCCGCTTGTGGTCCTGGGCGGTGCCGAGGGGGATCGCCCGCGTGCCGTCGCACAGGGCGAAGAAGCTCGCCTCCTCGCCGAACAGGCACTCCTCGACCACCACCTCGGCGCCGGGCTCGGCGAAGAGGGCGGTCAGCGCGTCCTCGGCCTGGTCGACGGTTTCGGCCACGGTGACGCCCTTGCCGGCGGCGAGGCCGTCGGCCTTCACGACGATCGGGGCCCCCTGCTGGCGGACATAGGCCAGCGCCGGCTCCAGTTCGGTGAAGCGCGCGAAGGCGGCGGTGGGGATGTTGCAGGCGGCGCAGAGATCCTTGGTGAAGCCCTTCGAGCCCTCGAGCCGCGCGGCGTCGCGGGTCGGCCCGAAGGCGCGGATCCCGGCGGCCTTCAGGTCGTCCACCAGGCCGGCGACGAGGGGCGCCTCGGGCCCGACCACCACGAGGCCGATCGACTCCGCCGCGCAGAAGGCGGCCACGGCCGCGTGGTCCGTGACCTTGAGGTCCGGTCGGTTGGTCCCGTGGCGGGCCGTGCCGGGATTGCCCGGCGCCGTGAACAGGCGGGTGCAGAGCGGGCTCTGGGCCAGTCGCCAGGCCAGGGCGTGCTCGCGGCCGCCGGAGCCGATCAGCAGGATGTTCATGCGCGCGCCACCATGGGCCCAGCTTCTGGGGGAAGCGTGCCCGCGGGAAAAGGTTTTTTTCGGGCTTTCCCCGCTCTGCGCGGATATCCCGGCGGCTCGGAGGCCGATGTCAGCAGCCGATGCAGACGCTCGTGTTGAGGCCGCCCCCCCGCCGCACGACCCCGTTGCGGCCGATATGGCGGCCCCGGTACACGTCCCCGCGGACGCCCCGATAGGGCAGGTAGGGCCCGAAGGAGTCGGCCTGGACGTTGCGCTGGATCGTCTGGTTCAGCGTGTTGAAGTCCGAGACCCGCTGCTGGTTGAGCGACCGGATCTGGCCCTGCAGGGCAAACGAGGCGTTGGCGGCGTTCGGGTCGTTCTGCTGCACCTGCGCCCGGGCGGAGCTCGCCGGGAGGGCGAGCGCCAGGACGAGGAGCGCGCGGGACGCGGCGCGCATGGGTCCCTCCGTGGGAGATTCGAGCGGTCTCCGGAAACGCTTGTCCGAAGTCGACGCGCCAGGATCGGTCCGGGTTCCCGGGCGCGTCAACCCGGCACGACGGGGGATTTCGTCTCCGGCAGGGCCTCGACGAGCTTGGGATCCAGGCCGGTATGGGCCTGGACCAGGGGGTGCGGTGTGAGGGCCAGCCACTGCGTCAGGGAGATGTCGGCATAGCGCGGGCTCTTGAACATCTCCAGGAAGGTCAGGGTCGTGTCGCCGGTATTCTCGATATAGTGCCCCATGGCGAAGGGCACGTAGCCGACGTCGCCGGCCCGGTAGTCGAAGGTGCGGGCCTTCGATTCCGAGCCGAACACCGTCATCCGGCCCTGGCCGGAGAGGTAGTACTGCCACTCGTCGCTGTTCGGGTGCCAGTGCAGCTCGCGCAGCCCTCCGGGCTCGACCTCGACCAGCGCCGCCGCGATCGTCACGGAGGCCGGGAACACCGTGGAATCGGTGACGCGCACGCTGCCGCCCCGGGTGCGGACCGGCTCCTGCGCCAGCATCCGGTGGCTGAAGGTCTTCGGCACCGGCCCGGAGCCGCCCATCTTGTCGGCCGCGAGCGGTCCCGGCTTGGGACCGGGGAAGATGTAGAGTTCCTTCTGCGGAACCTCGGCGAAGGCGGCCTCGGGCAGGCCGAAGTTCTTGGCGAGCACGTCCGTCGGCGTGTGCGCCAGCCAGTCGGTCAGCAGGAAGGTGGAATCCTCCGAGAAGCCGCCGTCGTCGAACACGAGCAGGAACTCGCAGCCGTCGACCCCGTCGGCGGCGAGCCCCTGGATCGAGTGCGGGATGCCGCCCGGGAAGTACCAGAGATCGCCCTCGCCGACGTCGTCCGCGAAGGTGCGCCCGTCCTGGTCGACCGCGGTGATCCGGGCCTTGCCCTTGATCATGTAGGCCCACTCGGATTCCTTGTGCCAGTGCATCTCGCGGACCGCGCCGGCCTTGAGCCGCATGTTGACCCCCGCCATGGCCTTGGAGACCGGCAGCTCGCGGATCGTGGTCTGGCGCGCCCAGCCGCCCTCCTCCAGCCGCATGTGGCTGTCCGCGAAGGACCATTTCAGGTTCGGCATCGTGCCGTGATCGGTGGCGGGCGGCGCCAGGGTGAACGGCTCCTCGGCGGCGCGAGGCCTGTTCTGCGGGCCCAGGATGTCGGCCCCCTTGCCGCCGCGCTCGGGACGGGGCGCGGAGGGCCCGGCGGATTGCGCCGCGGCGGAGGATGCCGCCATCGCGCCGCCGGCGGCTGCGATGACGGCGCGCCTGGAGATCTCGGTCATCGTGGATCGGTCCCTGCGTCAGTGGCAGGGAAACCGGTCGCGTGCTCGGAGGATCCGCGGACGGGCCGCACTGTGCGCTGCGGCATCTCGCCCGGAGACCGCGCGCGGTCTATGCATTGCGTACGGCGCATTGGATACGGCACCGGACGCGTCCCGACCGGGCGCCGATGCGGCGGTTCAGGCGCGGCGCGACCCGAGGGCAGGATGGCGGACCGGGACAGTTCAGCCGCGGACGGAACCGTCCCGCCCGCCCGCGGCGGCCGCCGGTGGCTCGCCCTGCTGGCGCTGGCGGGCCTCGGTGCCCTCGGATACCGCCTGTGGCCGGAAGCGTCCCGCGCGGCGAGTCCGCCCGCCGCCGCCGAGGCGAAGCCGCCGACCGTGCGGGTCGCCGCCGCGGCCCGGGCCTCCGACACCCTGAGCCTGACCCAGACGGGCACCACCCAGGCGTTCGACATCGCGAACCTCTACCCGCGGGCGACCGGCTACATCGTCGAGCGCAAGGTCGATATCGGCTCGCACGTGAAGGCGGGCGACCTGCTGTTCCGGATCAGCGCGCCCGACCTCGACCAGCAGCTGGTTCAGGCCCAGTCGCAGGTGCTGCAGCTCCAGGCGGCGCTGATCCAGGCGCGGGCGATGGTGGACCAGGCCGAGGCCAACCGCCACCTCGCCGACGTCACCAACCGGCGGACCTCGACACTGGCCGGCACCGGGGTCGAGACCCGGCAGAACGCCGACACGTCCCAGGCCGGGGTGCTGGCGCAGACCGCCAACGTCGACGCCGCCAGGGCCGCCGTGAAGGTCGCGGAGGCGAACATCGCCGCCCAGGAGGCGCAGGTCGCCCGGCTCAAGGTCCTGACCGGGTTCGAGGAGATCCGCGCGCCCTTCGACGGGGTGGTGACGGCCCGCAACAACGACGTCGGCGACGCGGTCACGGCGGACACCAATACGGGGGCGCCGCTCCTCACGCTGAACCGCGACGACGTGCTGCGCATGGCGGTGAACGTGCCGCTCTACGCCGCCGACGGCGTCCGCGACGGGCTGGCCGCCAAGGTCGAGGTGGCGCAGATCCCGGGCCGGATCTTCCCCGGCACGGTCTCGCGCTCGTCGACGACGCTGCTCTCGGCCGCGCGCACGCTGGTCACGCAGGTCGACATCCCCAATCCCGACGGCGCGCTGCGGCCGGGGCTCTACATCACCATCACGCTGGAGATCCCGCGCGTCTCGCCCGCCGTGACGGTGCCGAACGACGCCCTGATCTTCGACCAGCACGGGACCCGCGTGGCCGTGGTCGAGGCGGCTGGGGAGGGGGGCGGCGTGGTGCGGATGCGCCCGGTCACGATCTTCCGGCAGACCCGCACGCTGCTGGAACTGCGCGACGGCCTGAGCGGCGGCGAGCGCGTCGTCGTGGGCCCGCCGGCCTCGCTGCGCGACGGCGACAGGGTCACCCTGCGTCCGGAGGACCGGGCCGGGGCGTGAGCCGCGCTGTGGGCGGCGGCCGTACGCGCGGCACGGGACGGGCGCCCGCCGTCCGGCCGCCGTGTCCAGCCCTGGGACAGCTCCGGCGGCGATAAGCGCCGGGCACGCGGCGGCCGACGCGGGGTCAGACCCCGGCGCCGCCGTGACCGGCCGGCTCAGGAAGCGGATCTCACCGCCGTGGCACTCGGAACGATAGCGCTGTCGATCGCGCTGCTTGGGCTCGCCCTGGCGATCCTCGGGCTGACACTGGCCCTCGCGGGGGGGACCTGGTTCTACGTCGCCCTGGGCGTGGGCGTGCTGGCCTCCGGCGTCGAGCTGGCCCGGCGGCGGCAGCGCGGCCTCGGGATCTACGCGCTGGTGCTGGCCGCGGCCTTCGCCTGGACGGTCGGCGAGGTCGGGCTCGACAAGTGGCAATGGATCCCGCGCGGGGCCCTGCTCCTCCTCGTCGGACTCGTGCTCTGCCTGCCCCCCGTGGTGCGGCGCCTGCGCGACGCGCCGGAGCGGCCCTGGAAGCCTGGCCTCGGGAACGGCCCGCTCGCCCTCCGGGTCGTCGTGCTGCTGATCGCGGCCTCGGGTGCCGCGTCCTGGTTCTTCGACCCGGTCGAGACGCGGGGCAGCCTGCCGAAGGTCGCGGGGGCGGGGCCCGCCGCCGTCGATCCGAGCGGCGTTCCCTATCCGGCCGACGATTGGGTCGCCTACGGCGGCACCAATCTCGGCCAGCGCTACTCGGCGCTGGCGGATATCGGCACCGCCAATGTCCGGGGCCTCGCCGTGGCCTGGGAGCACCATACCGGCGACCTGCGCGGCGACAGCCGGGCGGATCCGAAGGAATTCACCTTCGAGGCCACGCCCATCAAGGTGAACGGGCTGCTCTACCTCTGCACGCCGCACAACATCGTCCAGGCCCTGGAGCCCGAAACCGGCCGGCTGGTCTGGGCCTTCGACCCGAAGATGGCGCGGGACGGCCAGTACCAGCACCAGACCTGCCGCGGCGTGTCCTACAACGACTCGACCGGCTACGCGCCGCCCGCCGAGGCCGATGCGGACAGGGCCGCCGCCGTCGTGGCCGCGGTCGCCGAATGTCCGCGCCGGATCATCGCGGCCTCGGTCGACGCGCGCCTCTACGCGCTGAACGCCGAGACCGGCGCCCTGTGCCGGACCTTCGGGGCGGACGGGTTCGTCGATCTGAAGGCGCAGATGCCGAACCTCCGGCGCGCCGCCTATCAGCAGACCTCGGCACCGCTGGTGACCCGGAACCTCATCGTCCTCGGCAGCGCCATCGCCGACAACTACTACGCGGACAACCCCTCGGGCGTGATCCGCGCCTTCGACGTGCGCACCGGCGCGATCGTCTGGAAGTTCGACGCCGGCAAGCCCGACGCGACCGCGCCGCTGCGGCCCGGCGACAAGTACGAGCCCAACTCGGCGGTGGCCTGGACGCAGTTCTCGGCCGACGAGGCCCTGGGGCTCGTCTACGTGCCGTTCGGCAACCGGGCGCCCGATCAGGTGGGCGTGGCCCGGTCGAAGACGGACGAGGACCTCATCGACGCCCTGGCGGCGCTGGATCTGGAGACGGGCACGCTGCGCTGGGCGTTCCGGACCACGTATCACGACCTCTGGGACCGCGATAACCCGTCCCAGCCGGTCCTCCTCACCCTGCCGCAGGGCGAGGGGACGGTGCCGGCGATCCTGATCCCCACCAAGGTCGGCAACGTCTGGGTCCTCGACCGCCGCACCGGCGCCCCGATCCGGCCGGTCTCCGAGGTCCCGGTCTCGACCCGGACCGACATCCCGGGGGAGACGCCGTCCCCGGTCCAGCCGATGTCGTCCCTCCGCTTCACGCCGGCGCCGCTGACGGAGGCCGGCATGTGGGGCGTCACGCCCTTCGACCAGATTCAGTGCCGCCTCGCCTTCCGGTCGAACCGCTACGACGGCAACCCGTTCACACCGCCCCAGGCGTCGGAGGGCGCGATCGTCTGGCCCGGCAATATCGGGGTGTTCAACTGGGGGTCGGTAGCGGTCGATCCGGTCCATCACTGGATGATCGCGACGCCGCAATACCTGCCCTACATCTACCGCCTGCTCCCGCGCCCGCCGGGCGAGCCGGAACGGCGCCTCGTCGGCGCCGATCCCGAGGCGAGCCCGGTCAACGAGAATCTCGGCGGCCCCTACGCGGTCTCCATCGCGCACATGCGCTCCGCCCTCGGCATCCCCTGCAGCGCGCCGCCCTGGGGCGTGCGGGTCGGCGTGAATCTCGCCGACGGCACGCTCGCCTGGAAGCGCCGCAACGGCACGGTCGCGGGGCAGAAGGTCGGCGGCCTGGCGGTCCCGCTCCCCCTGGAGATGGGCATGCTGGCCCACGGCGGCACCCTGACCACGGCGGGCGGCGTCGCGTTCACGGCCGCCACGCTCGACGACCGCATGCGCGGCTACGACATGCGGACCGGTGAGGTCCTGTGGTCCACGACGTTGCCGGCCGGCGGCCAGGCCACGCCGATGACCTATCGCGGCCGTGACGGCCGGCAGTACGTGGTGATCGCGGCGGGCGGGCACGGCGCCCTCGGCACCACGCCGGGCGACTCGGTCATCGCCTTCAGGCTGGAGTGAGCCGTCGCGCGCCGGCCGGCCGCCGAAGCGGGCGCTGCGGCGGCTTCGGCGAGGCCCCGGCCCTTCCCGCCGGGGCGGCGTTCTAGGCCGCGAGCCGGGCCCGCGCGTCGGTGCGGGCGAGGCGGGCCAGCAGGTACTCGACCTCGGCCTTCGCCTGCGCGGTCAGAGCCTGCGACGGCTTGCGCTGCGCGTCGGACGCGAAGATCCCCCGGCGCATGAACACGTATTTGCGCACCGCGAGCCCCAGCGGGCCCTGCTGCTGCTCGTAGCGGAGATAGGGGAGGTGGGCGTCGAACAGGTCGTGGGCAGCGTCGCGCTGCCCCGCCCGGCCGAGGCGGACCACGTCGACCAGCATCTCCGGGAAGGCGTAGCCGGTATTGGCCCCGTCGGCGCCGCGCTCGGTCTCGAAGTCGAGGAACAGGCCGCCATTGCCCACGAGGATGGAGATGTGGCGCATCGAGCCGTCCGCCTCGAAGCCGCGCAGCGTGGAGATCTTCTCCAGGCCCGGCCAGTCCTCGTGCTTGAGCATCACGCAGGAGGGGTTCTCGGACACGATCCGGCGGATCACGCCGGGGGTCATCTGGACCGAGAAGGTGAGGGGGTAGTCCTGAAGCACGAAGGGCACGTCCGGGCCCACGGCCTCGGCGGCATTCCGAAAATAGCCGACCACCTGGTCGTCGGTGCGGAGCGTGTTGGGCGGCGCGATCATCACGCCGGCCGCGCCCAGCTCCATCACCTCCCGGGCGAGCGCCCGCATGGCCGCGAAGCCCGGCGCCGTGACGCCGACGATCACCGGCAGCCGGGTGCGCCCGAGGACGCGCCGCGCCACCGCGATCCCCTCCGCGTGGTCGAGCTTGCCGGCCTCGCCGAGCTGGCCGAGGATCGTCAGGCCGTCGACGCCGGCCGCCCCGAAGAAGTCGGTCATCCGGTCGAGGGAGACCTCGTCGATCCGGCCGTCCGGATGGAACGGCGTCGGCGCGATCGGGACGACGCCGCCGATGTCGCTGGTGAGAGGCATGCCGGTCTCCGCGCTGCTGCTGCGGCGGCCGCCGGCCGCCGGGTGGCATGCCCCATACTAAAAAATCCCGGGCGACGCGACGCGCCCGGGACGGGATCGGGCGCTGGACGGGATCGGACCGCGTTCGGCGCGCGACCGACCCGCTCGGTCAGCCCAGCAGCTTGTCGAGGGTGATCGGCATCTCGCGGACCCGCACGCCGGTGGCGTGCCAGACCGCGTTGGCGATGGCGCCCACCGTGCCGGTGATGCCGATCTCGCCGACCCCCTTCACGCCGAGGTTGTTCACCACCGCGTCGTCCTCGTGGACCAGGATCGCCTCCATGGCGGGCACGTCGGCGTTCACCGGCACGTGGTACTCGGCGAGGTTGTCGTTGAGGAACCGGCCGGTGCGCGGGTCCATCTCGGCCCGCTCGTGCAGGGCGAAGGACAGGCCCCAGATCATCCCGCCGTAATACTGGCTCCGGACGAGGCGCGGGTTGATCACCCGTCCGGCCGCGAAGGCGCCGACGAGGCGGCTCACGCGGATCTGGCCGAGATCGGGATCGACCTTCACCTCGGCGAAGACCGCGCCGTGGGCGTGCATGGCGTAGGAGGCCTGCGCCGCCGGGTCGGCGCCGGCCTTGCCCTGGCCCTCGATCCTCGACCGGCCGGCCCGCCTGAGGATGTCGGTGAAGGACTCGCTCCGACCCGGGTCGTCGCGCCGGGTCAGACGCCCGTCCGCGGCGGTCACGCCGGCGTTGCCGGCGCCGTAGAGCGGGGAGGCGGGATCGTTGGTGGCGAGCTCCGCCAGCTGCCGGATCACGTCGCCGGCCGCCGCGTGGACCGCACCGCCCGCGGTGGCGGTGTGGCCCGAGCCGCCCGCGATGCCGGCATTCGGCAGGTCGGACGAGCCCATCCGGAAGGTGAGGGCGTCCATCCCGATCCCGAGCCCGTCGGCGGCGATCTGGGCCAGCGCCGTCCACGAGCCCTGGCCCATGTCGATCGCCCCGAGCTCCACCGTGCCGGTGCCGTCGGCGCGGATCTCGGCCCGGGCCATGCCTTCGAAGATCAGCGCCGGGAAGGTGGCGGTGCCCATGCCGGTGCCGACCAGGAACCCGTCCTTGTCGCGCGTCTGCCGGGGCTGGAGCGGGCGCCCGGCCCAGCCGAACGCCTCGGCGCCGCGGCGGTAGCAGTCCCGCAGGGCCTTGGAGGAGAACGGCTTGCCGGTGATCGGCTCGACCTCGGCGTAGTTGGCGAGGCGGAACTCCAGCGGGTCCATGCCGAGTTCGTGGGCCATCTCGTCCAGCGCGCTCTCCAGGGCGACGCTGCCGGTGGCCTCGCCGGGCGCGCGCATGAACAGCGGCGTGCCGGTGTCGAGGCGCACGGCCTCGTGCCGGATGGCGATGGCGGGGCTCGCGTAGAGGGTGCTGGTCGCCCGGCCCGCCGGCTCGAAGAAGTCGTCGAAGCTCGACGAGGCGGTGCGGATGTGGTGGTCGAGGGCCGTCAGCTTGCCGGACGCGTCGGCGCCGAGCCGGAGGGTCTGCCGGGTCGGCCCGCGATGGCCCATCGGGCCGTACATCTGCGTGCGGGTCGGGACGAGCTTCACCGGCCTGCCGACGAGCTTCGCCGCCATGCAGGCGAGCACCTGCGGCCCGGCGGGGACGCCCTTCGAGCCGAAGCCGCCGCCGAGATAGGGGCTCTCGATGTGGATGTCGTCGGGGCTGATGCCGAAGAGCCCGGCGAGCCGGGCCTGCGACATGGCGAGCGCCTGGGTCGGCATGAAGAGCGTCAGCCGGTTCCCGTCCCAGCTCGCCACCGCCGCGTGGGGCTCCATGGCGTTGTGGTACTGGGCCGGCGTCTCGTAGGTCGCGGCGATCGTCCTGGACGCGGCCGCGAGTCCGGCCTCGACGTCGCCGTCCGTCTCGACGGGCGGGGCGCCGACGCCGACCGAATCCGGCGTGAAGGCCGCGCCGGCATCGAGCCCGATCCGCGGCGTCTCGGCCGCGTAGGTCGGGGCGAGCAGCCGGGCGCCCTCGGTGGCCGCCTCCAGGGTCTCGGCGATCACCACGGCGATGGGCTGGTTGGCGTAGCGGACGCGGTCGTTCTGCAGGAGGTCGAGGCGGAACGTGAACGGCCCGTCCTTGGCGTCCGGGTCCTTGGCGAGCGCCGGGGCGTGCCCCGGCCGCATCACCGCCACGACGCCGGGATGCGCCTCGGCGGCGGCCACGTCGAGGCCGGTGACGCGGCCGCGGGCGATCCGGGCGACGCAGAGCGCCGCGTGGAGGGTGCCGGGAGGCAGGTTGTCGGCGGAGAAGCGGGCCTGGCCCGTCACCTTGAGGGGGCCGTCGCGCCGGGTCAGCGGCTGGCCGATGCTGGAGCCGTGGCGGATCGCGCCGGCGGGGAGGTTCGAGGCGGGCATGTTCGATGGCTTGGAGGTCGCGGTCATGCGGGTCTCCTCAAAGGGGTCCGGTTGAAGCCTTCGGTTGCGGCGACCCGCTCCGTCATCGCGAGCGGAGCGAAGTGACCCAGGGCAGCGCGACGTCGGGCATCGTGGCGCCGCCCGGCTCGCTCCGCCCGCGATGACGGCGCCGAGCCGCCGACCGGGGGCGGGGTCAGACGATGCCGAACGGGGAGGCGGGGAGCGCCGGGATCCGGGCGGGCGTGCCCGCGGCGGCCTGGGTCAGCGCGCGGATCGCCACCCGGCGGGCGAGCTCGATCTTGAAGGCGTTGGCTTCGCCGGTGGGCCTGGCGCCGGACAGCGCCGCGTCGGCGGCCTTCGCGAAGGCCTCGGCGGAGGGTGCCTGTCCGGCGAGCGCCGCCTCGGCCTCCGCCACCCGCCAGGGCTTGAGCGCCAGCCCGCCCAGGGCGAGCCGGGCCTGCCCGATCCGGCCGCCGGCCTCCAGGGTGAGGGCGGCCGCCGCCGAGACGACCGCGAAGGCGTAGGAGGTGCGGTCGCGGACCTTGAGGTAGCGGGCGTTGCCCCGGAAGGACGCCGCCTCCGGGGGCAGGCGCAGGGCGGTGATCAGCTCGCCGGGCCGCAGGTCGGTCTCCCACTCCGGGTGGTCGCCGGGGAGGTGGTGGAACGCGGTGAGCGGCACCTCCCGGGCGCCGTCCGGCCCGGCGATCTCGACCACCGCGTCGAGGGCGGCGAGCGGCACGCAGAAATCGGACGGGTGGGTGGCGATGCAGTGCTCGCTCCAGCCCTGGACCGCGTGGATGCGGGTGGCGTGCCCCAGGGCCGCGCAGCCGGAACCGGGCGCGCGCTTGTTGCAGGGCGAGACCGCGTCGGTGAAGTACTGGCAGCGGGTGCGCTGCATCAGGTTGCCGCCGACCGTGGCGGCGTTGCGCAGCTGCGCCGAGGCGCCGGCCAGCAGGGCCTCGGCCACCATCGGGTAGGCCTCGGCGAAGGCCAGGTCGTGGGCGAGGTCGCTGTTGCGCACCAGGGCGCCGACCCGGGCGGTGCCGTCCGGCAGCCGCTCGATGGCCGAGAGGCCGGGGAGGCGGGTGATGTCGACGACCCGCTCCGGCGTGGCGACGCCGCCCTTCATCAGGTCGACGAGGTTGGTGCCGGCGGCGAGGTAGGCCGTGCCCGGAAGCTGGCCGGCCGCCACGGCCTCGGGCACGCTCGCGGGGCGGATGTAGTCGAAGGTCCTCACGCCGCGTCCTCCCGCTGCTCCGAGGTCCGGGCCGCCGCGTCCTGCACGGCGTCCAGGATGCCCGCGTAGGCGCCGCAGCGGCAGAGATTGCCGCTCATGCCCTCGCGGATGCGCTCCGGATCGGTGCCGGCATGACCCTCGCGGATCAGGCCGACCGCGCTCATGATCTGGCCGGGGGTGCAGAAGCCGCACTGGAAGCCGTCATGGGCGATGAAGGCCGCCTGGACCGGGTGCAGCCGGTCGCCCTCGGCGAGCCCCTCGATGGTCAGGATCTCGGCGCCGTCGAGGCTCGCGACGAGGGTCAGGCAGCTGTTGATGCGCCGCCCGTTCACCAGGACCGTGCAGGCGCCGCACTGGCCGCGGTCGCAGCCCTTCTTGGCGCCCGTCAGGCCGAGGCGCTCGCGCAGGAGATCGAGGAGGGTGACGCGCGGATCGTCGAGGGCGATCTCGCGCGGCTGCCCGTTCAGGGTGAGCCTGAGGGGAATGGTCATGCGGGGGTCCCGGCTTTTGAGGCTGGAACCGTTACAGATAGCCGCCGCCGCGCCCTCGGCGAGACCTTATGCAGAAAGCGATGTGCGCAAGATCACAGCACGCGCAGGTTGCGCGTTCACGCTGACTTGACCGTGACCTCCGAGGCGGATTTCAGCGCCGTCTTGCCCTTGGCGGTCTTGATCTCCACCGCCGGCTTCGCCTTCGAAGCCTCGCGCTTCACCGTGTTGCCCTGGATGGTCTTCTCGACGTCCTGGGTGTGGACCTTGGTCACCTCGCCCGAGACGGTGCCCTTGCCCCATTTGTAGGTGACGTCGTCGCCGGTCTTCACCTTGGCCTTGGCAGTCATCCGATCCTCCGTCGTGGCTGCGGGACAAGGCGCCGGGAGCGGGTGCGTTCCCGGCTCTCCACGGCCGGGATGCCGCACTCAGCGCCCGACCTCCCGGCGCAGGGCCGCGACCATCGTCTCGACCGCCGCCTGCGCGGTCTCACCGAGGTCGATGTCGGTCTCGCCGGCGGTGACGAGGCCGCGCGCCTCCAGTTCCTCCACGCCCTCCGGGTCGGCCTCGTGGCCGGCGCCGTCCCGGCGGATCACCGAGGTGACCCTCTCGCCGCTGACGAGGCGGTGGTAGGCCGCGAAGGCGAAGATCGAGAGGGCCTTGTCGGAGAGTCCGTTCAGGTCGTCGGCCATGCGTGCGCTCCTCGCGTCGGGTTCGTCGGACGAACGCCGTACGGGCCTGAGGGGTCCGGACGGACGCCAGGGTGCGACGACACGCGCGGCGACAGGTGCGACGACAGGCGCGCCCGCCGGAGCGGCGCCGCTTCGCGCCGGGCCCGGCTTGCTGCTAATCTGCCGCTCTCCATGACCCAGCACACCGATCAGACCGAAGTGGAACCGAGCCCCGAGACGCGCCCCGCGCCCGCGCCGCCCGATCTCGACTATCGCCTGCGCCAGCAGGCGATCCTGTCCGAGTTCGGCGTCGAGGCTCTGCGCGGCACCGATGTCGATCACCTGCTGCAGCGGGCCGCGGAACTGTGCGCGCAGGGCATGGGCGCGGAGTTCTGCAAGGCCCTGGAATATCAGCGCGGCGCCGACACCCTGCTGGTCCGGGCCGGCGTCGGCTGGGGACCCGACGTGATCGGGAAGGCCCGGATCGGGGCGGACCTCGCCTCCCCCGCGGGCTTCGCCCTCAAGACCGGCCGGCCGGTGATCTCCAACCACCTCGCCGACGAGACCCGGTTCCGCACGCCGCAGCTCATGGCCGAGCACGGCATTCGCCGGGCGATCAACGTGCTGATCGAGAACCGGGACGGCGCCTTCGGGGTGCTGGAGGTTGACGACACCCGCGAGGGCATGTTCGCGGAGGCCGACATCGCCTTCATGCAGGGCTTCGCCAACCTGCTCGGGGGCGCCATCGAGCGCCAGCGGACCGAGAGCCTGCTGCGGGCCGCCCTCGCCCGGCAGGACCTGCTCGCCCGCGAGATGAGCCACCGGGTCAAGAACAGCCTCGCCATCGTGGCGAGCCTCCTCGCCCTGCAGGCCCGGGCCGCCGAGGACCCGGCCGTGCAGACGGCCCTGGCGGACGCGCGCAGCCGCGTCGAGGCGATCGCGGGCGTCCACGACCAGCTCTGGCGGCAGGGTGACAAGGCGGAGGGGGAGGGGGAGGGGGTGCCGGGCGAGCTCGACCTCGCGCCCTTCCTCGAGAAGCTCGTGGCCAACCTCGCCAGCGGCGTGCCGGGCCAGCGGCTCGCCTGCGCGGCCTGCCCGCAGCGGATCTCGGCCGATCGGGCGATCCCTATCGGCCTGCTGGTCAACGAACTCGTCACCAACGCGCTCAAATACGCCTACCCCCCCGAGACGCACCCGGCAGGCGGCGAGATCCGGGTCCGCGCCGAGCGCCGGCCCGAGGGGCTCGTGGTCGAGGTGGCCGACGACGGGATCGGCCTGCCGGCGGGATTCGAGATCGGGCGTAACTCGAGGAGCCTCGGGATGCGGGTGGTCGGCAGCCTCACGCGCCAGCTCGGCGGCAGCCTGACGATTCCGGCCCGGGAGAAGGGCACCTGCTTCCGCCTGGAGGTGCCCCTGGAGATGCCCCCGGCCGGCTGAGCGCGGCGTGCTCCCCGACCGGGCGGGGACTGGACAGAGGCCCTGCCCCGCCGCGATCTGGGCGCGGCGGGTTCGGCGAGACAGAGCGGATGCAGTGACCGGAGACAGGACGACGGCGGCGCTCCTCGCCGAACGGCTCCACGCCTTTCGGAGCCTCGGCGACAATTGCGAGTTCGGGTTCGTGCAGCGCTACGGCGGGGTCGAGCCCTCCGGCCTGCTGCGCTTCTCCTACACGCCCATGGAGGACCTGATCCGCGGCCTGCGCTGCGGCTTCGCGGATTTCGGCGTGCCGGGCGACCTGCGGCTCTCCGTGAGTTCCGGCGGCACCTATTACTGCCACAGCGTCGCCTACAACATCTGGGCGAATACCGGGCACCCGGCCGGCTCGATCGAGCCGGAGGTGCTGCTGGAGCGGGAATACGGCCGGCTGGCCCATCTCAAGCGCAAGCTGCTCGACGAACTCGCGGACGGCTCGAAGATCCTGGTGCGCAAGGTCGGCCGCGACGAGACCGAGGCCGACTTCGCCCGCCTGGTCGAGGCGGTCCGGGCGCACGGGCCCTCGACGCTGCTGCGCGTGACCGAGGCCGGACCGGACTGGGTTCCCGAACCGGCCCGGCGCGTCGCCGACCGGCTGATCGCGGGACAGGTCCGCCGGTTCGCGCCGGTGGAGCAGGCCTGGGAGGTCGATCTCGAACCCTGGATGCACCTCGTGGACAGCGCCTACGCGCTGGAGCGCGGCGCGGCGCCGACCCGCCTCGACGCCGCCGCCTTCCCGGAGGCGCTGGCGCTGCCGGGACGCCTGCGCCGGCATGTCGGCCGGCACCGGGCGACGGCCTTGAGCGCCTACACGCGGGCGGTGGATCCGGCCGGCTTCCGCGCCGACACGGTCCACGTGTTCTCGAGCTGGGTGTGGATCCCGGAGGACTTCGCCGGGGACCGGGTCTTCGCGGCGGCCGGCTACGCGCGGCTCGGCTGGCGGGACGCCGACCTGTCGCGGCGCCGGTGCTGGCAGCGCGTCTGGGCGGCGGGACGGCTGCGCCCCGACGCGGCGCGGGAGCCCGTCGGGCTCGGCATGATCGGCACGCGGCGGGACGGGTTCTGGTCCGCCGGGGCCCGCTTCGCCGAGGGGCCGATCCCCGGCGATGAGCCGGCGCCGGAGCTGCGGATGCCGCCGGCCCGGTTCCCGGGCCGGGATCTCCTCGGCCGGCTGCTGCCGCGGGTCCTGTAGACCCCGGACCGGCACCCGACCGGGAACCGATCCGGCACGGCGGTCTTGCCTACCGGGCCGCACGGGACAGCGCCCGTCGCGAGGGAGCCCATGCCCGGTTCCGTGCCCGACCGCCGCTCTCTGCTCCTCACCCTGGCCGCGGGGTCGGCGCTCCTGTCGACGCGGGGCGCCGACGCCGTCGGGGCGCCGGAGCGGATCCCGCTCTGGCCGGGGCAGCCGCCGGGCGGCGGCGGTCCGCAGGGTCCGCCGGTCCGCGACGACAGCGGCGCCGTGAAGAACGTCGCCGTGCCGGTCCTGGAGGTGTACGCCCCGGAGACGCCGACCGGCGTGGCGGTCCTCGTCGCCGGCGGCGGCGGCTACGCGCGGATCGGGATAGTCAAGGAGGCGCTCCCCGCCGCGCTCTGGCTCGCCGCGCAGGGCATCACGGCCTTCGTGCTCACCTACCGCCTGCCGGGCGAGGGCTGGGCGGCGGGCCCCCTGGCGCCGCTCCAGGACGGGCAGCGGGCCCTGCGCCTGATCCGCGCCGCTTCCGGGCGCTTCCGGATCGACCCGGCCCGCGTCGGCGTGCTCGGCTTCTCCGCCGGCGGCCACCTCGGCGGCCTGATCGCCGCGCGCTCCGCGTTCCGGGCCTACGAACCCGTGGACGCGGCCGACGACCTGTCGGCGCGGCCCGATTTCGCGACGCTGATCTACCCCGTGGTGAGCCTGGAGCCGCCCCACGACCGCACGACCACCCGGCGCTCCCTGGTCGGCGAGGCCCCGAGCCCGGAGGCGAGCCGGGACTGGTCGCTCCAGACCCATATCCGGTCCGGCTGCCCGACGCTGTTCCTCGTGCAGGCGGACGACGACCCGGTCATCAGCCCGGAGCACAGCCGCATCCTGGACGCGGCCTGCCGCGCGGCGGGCGTGCCGGTCGAGTACCACCGCTTCGCGGTCGGCGGCCACGGTTTCGGGATCGGCCGGTCGGAGGCGCCGGTCGCCCTCTGGCCGAGGCTCTGCCGGCTCTGGCTGACCAGCGTGTCGGTGATGCGCTGACGCGGCGCGCACCGCCTGCCTGCGGCGACCCTGTCGGGTCGCTCATCCGGCCCGGGAGCCGTCAGGCAGGGCAGGGGGCCGGTGAGCCCCGGGCCAGCGCGCAGGGGCCCTCGCCCGCGCGGACGGGACCCGCGCGGGCGCGCCGGAGATCGCCGCCGCCGGGGTCGCGGGCGGTCACGCCCGGAGAGCCGGACCGCCGCTCCAGCCGCCGCCGCGAGCGACGCCGGGCGAGCCGGGTCAGCGCCGCGGCGATCGGCCGGACGTCGTCCCGGTCCACCCGTCGCGGGGAGGGGCCTCCACCCCCCTGACCCGACCGCCCTGCCCGGGAGCGCCGGTGTCGGCGCCCGTCAGCCGCTTCGTCATCGCGCCCGTTGCGACCGCGCCTCGCCGCGCGCGACGACGGGCGCGCGGCGGCCCGGGTCGGAGCCGAGCGTGTCCGGCGGCGGCGCGCGGCCTCCCATCCCCGTGGCCTCGACCTCCCGCCCGATCAGCGGCCTTCATCCAGCCGCATCCAGTCGCATCCAGCCCCGTGCCGCCCTCGGGCGGCCTTCGGGCGGCCTTCGGGCGGCGACGCCGGGACACGGGACGATCCGGTCCCACGAACCTCTCCCCGTTGTTCGCATAAGATATATTATGGAATGCAAAGGGCGTCCCAGGTCGGGTGAGGGGCGGTCGCTCCGCCGGCCGGCGCGCCCAGATGGGATCCCGCCTCGCGCCGCCTCCGATCCGGGCGGTGCGGCCCCGGCGTCGGGTCCCGTCCGGCCGGGCGGCTTCCGGATCGGGCGAGGGCGGTCCGAGCCCCCTCCCCGCGGCGCGGCGTGCCGCCCGCGCGCCCTCACGCGGCGCGCCCGGCCGTGCGGCGGACGTCGCCGAGGATCCGGCCGTCCCGCGTCCGGCAGTCGATATGCTCCGACAGACGGCCGGTCCGGATCCGGATCGATGCCGGCCGGGCCAGGAGCGCGGCGCGCTCCAAGAATTCCGCGGCGCTCATCGGCGCGTCCCGGCCGCCGCCGAGGCCGCGCCACCAGGACACCGCCTTATCCCGCTCGTAGCCGCTGCGCTCGGGCCGCAGGCGGACGCGCCACGCCGCCTCGGCGGGGCCGTCCCGCCAGCCGAGGACGAGGTCGAGCCCGTCGGGCGCGGCCTCCAGCTTCAGGGCCGTGACTGGATGCCACGCGGCCTCCTGCCAGCCGGCCTCCGCCGCCGGGGCAGGGCCCGCCGGCTCGGGACCGGGCAGCCCGGGATCCGCCGAGAGGATCGCCAGCTCGTCGTCGGCGGCGGCCTCGTGCGGCGCCTCGGCGTCCGGGTCCGCCTCCGGCTCGGTCCAGCACGCCTCGCAGGTGGAGGCGTTCAGCGCGATCAGGGCGCCGCAGCCGGGGCAGGGCTTGGCGCGCGAGGCCCCTGCCCCGCCCAATCCCTGTGTGGCGCTCCGGACCGTCACGGCGTCGACAGGCCCGTGCATCCGCACCAGACCGGCATAGTCCAGGATCAGCGCGTCGGCCTTTCCGGGCGCGCAGCGCAGCGCCCGGCCGACCTGCTGCACGTAGAGGCCGGTGCTGCGGGTCGGGCGCAGCAGCGCCACCAGATCGACCTCGGGCACGTTGAAGCCGGTCCCGAGCACGCCCACCGAGGTCAGGCAGCGGATCTGCCCGGCCCGGAACGCCGCGACGATGCGGTCGCGCTCCCGGCGGGGCGTCTCGCCCGAGACGCTCTCGCAGGAATACCCTTCCGCCCGCACCGCGTCGCGCACGGCCTCCGCGTGGGCGAGGCCGGCGCAGAAGGCGAGCCAGGCCCGGCGGGCGCGCCCGTACTCCGCGAGCTCCGCGACCGCCGCGCGGGTGATCCAGTCGCGGTTGACCGCCGCCTCCAGCTCGCCCGGGATGTAGTCGCCCCCGCGCCGGCCGACGCCCGAGACGTCGAGCTGGGTGAGCGTCGCCTTGGAGACGAGGGGCGCCAGGAAGCCGCGCCGGATCAGCGTGAACGTGTCGGCCTCGTAGGCGATGCCGGAGAAGAGCCGGTGCTCGCCTTCGTCGAGGCGGCCCGAATCGAGCCGGTAGGGCGTGGCGGTGAAGCCCGCCACACGCAGCCCGGGGGTCCGCGCGCGCAGGCCCGCCAGGAAGCGGCCGTAGCGGGTGTCGGCGGCGCGGGGGATCAGGTGGGCCTCGTCGACGATCACGAGGTCGCGCGGACCGATCGCGTCGAGCCGGTCGGCCACCGACTGGATGCCGCAGACCAGCACCTGCGCCCCGGCCTCCCGCCGCCGGAGCCCGGCCGAGAAGATGCCGGCCGGCGCCCCCGGCCAGGACCGGGTCAGCTCGGAGAAATTCTGGGCGACCAGCTCGCGGCTGTGGGTGACGATCGCCACCCGGGCGAGGGGGTTCTCGTCCAGGGTCTCCCGGGCGAGGGCCGCGATCACGAGCGCCTTGCCGGCCCCGGTGGGCAGGACGATCAGGTGGCCGGGCGCCGCGTCGTCCGCCCCTCCCCGCGCCCAGGCGGCCGAGAGCGCGTCGAGGCTGGCGCGCTGGTAGTCCCGCAGGCGCAGCATGGCGGCGGTCTAGCCGGCCGCGCCGGCCCTGTCCGTGGCGGCGCGGTCACGGCGCAGCAGGTAGATGTCCATGATCCAGCCGTGCCGGGCCCGGGCCTCGGCGCGGACCCGGCGGATCTCGGCGCCCGCGTCGCCCAGCCGGCCGGAGATCAGGATCTCGTCCGGGCTGCCGAGATAGGCGCCCCAGTGGATCGTCAGGTCCGGGTCGAGATGCGCGAAGGACGGGTCGCCGTCGAGCATCACCACGACGCTCTCCGCCTCCGCCGGCCACCCCGCGGCGAGGCGGCGGCCGGTGGTGATCAGCACCGACCCGCCGATGCCGTTCAGCGGCACGCCGTGGCGGGCGGCCAGGACCTGCACGCTGGACAGACCGGGCACGACGCGGCGCCGGAACGGCACGCGTCCGCGGGCCAGGATGTGGTCGAGGATGCGCAGGACGCTGTCGTAGAGGGCCGGGTCCCCCCAGGCCAGGATCGCCCCCACCTCCCCGGCCCCGAGATGGGCCGCGAAGGCCGCCTCCAGCCGCTCGGCCCGGGCCGCGTGCCAAGCCTCGACGGTGCGCCCGTAATCGGCCGGGTGGCGCTCCCGGGGCGGGTCCTCGACGGTGACGACCCGGTGGGGTTTTCGGATATGGGCCGCGCAGATCCGGCGGCGGATCTCGACGAGGTCGGCGGTCTCGGCGCGCTTGTCGAGGACGAACACCGCGTCGACGTCGGCGAGCGCCCGCACAGCCTGGAGGGTCAGGTGCTCGGGATCGCCCGTGCCGATGCCGATGACCCGGATCTGCCTGTCCTGCATGCCGTCCTCCGCCGGGGCGGGGAGGGCCGGCGCCGGCCTCCCCTACAAGCGCGCGTCGGCTTTGGCGAGGATCGCCCGGGCGATGGTCAGGTCCTGCAGGGCGATGCCGGAGGAATCGAACACGGTGATCTGGTCCCGGTCCGTCCGGCCCCCCTCCCCGCGCCGCAGCACGTCGCCGAGCGCCGTGAGGCCGCCTTGAGCCTGCGCGGAGGCGTGCTGGAACTCGCCGATGGTGCGCGACTGCTCCGGCAGGTCGCAGAACAGGGCCGCCCGCTCCAGCAGGGCGGGGGGCAGCTCCTGCTTGCCCTTCGCGTCCGCCCCCATGGCGGCGACATGCGTGCCGGGGCGGACCCAGCCGGCCTCGAACAGCGGCGCCCGGGCGGGCGTCGCCGTGACGATCACGTCGGCGGCCGCGCAGGCCTCCTGGGCAGAGGCCGCCCGCACGTCGAGCCCGGAGGCCCCCTGCCCCGCCAGGCGCTCACTGAGCCCCGCGACCTTGGCGGCGTCCCGGGCGACCACCAGCACCGTCCGGATCGGGAGGATCCGGGCGAGCGCCGCGCACTCGAACTCGGCCTGGTTGCCGGCCCCGAACACCGCCAGCACCACCGAATCCGGCCGGGCCAGCACGCTCGCCGCCACGGCATCGGCAGCGGCGGTCCGGTAGGCGTTGACGCGGCCCGCCTCGATCACCGTGTCGACCCGGCCGACAGCCTGGTCGAACAGCAGGATCACCGAATTGTGCCGCGGCAGGCCCCGGTCCGGGTTGCCGGGCCAGAACGAGCCGACCTTCAGGCCGGCATAATCGACCGTCGAGCCCGACTTGATCGAGAACCGGTTGGCCGGCTCCGAGCCGTGGCCGAGCACCGCCGGGAACAGGGTGGTACCCGGCGCCACCGCGGCGATCAGCGCCTCGCGGGCGGCGTCGAACGCCATGGCGTGATCGACCAACGAGGCCGATTCCTCCTCCGAGATGAAGCGCATGGGTTCACGGACCTCCAGAATCATGGTTTCGAAAGGTCCGAGACCTTTCGCGGGTGCAGGGCAGAGCCCTGCCCTCGGGCGGAGCCCGATGTCGGGGCGCCGCCCCGACACCCCGCCGAGGGGCCTCGGCCCTTCGGAATCCCCTACAGGGTCATGCCGCGTGCGGTGACCGGCCAGATCGCCTCGACGCGGCCGTTCCGCACGCCGACATACCAGTCGTAGACGTTGACCGTCGGGTCGCAATGGCCGGGGATCAGCTTCAGGCGCTCGTTGAGCGTCAGCACGTTGCCGGGATCGCTGATCACCCCGTGCTCGTCCGAGCACTTGATGTACTCCACGTCGTCCCGGCCGAACACCACCGGCAGGCCGCTGTCGATGCTCTGCGCCTTCAGGCCGGCATCGCAGATGGCGACGTCCGCCTTCGCCTTGCTCATGATCGCCGTGTAGATGAACAGGCTGTTCTCGAACTCCGCGATCGGCTGGCCCTCGGCGTCCTTCACCCGCTGGTAGTCCGCGTCCATGAAGACGTAGGAGCCGCATTGCAGCTCGTTGTAGACGCCGCTGCCGCCCTCCATGGCGAAGCTGCCGGTGCCGGCCCCCGCCACGATGGCGCAGTCGAGGCCCACTCCATTCAGCAGGTCGACGGTGCGCTTCGTCTCATCGATCGCCGTCTGGATCAGGGCCTTGCGCTCGCCGTAGTCGCGCACGTGCTGCGCCTTGCCCTGGTAGGCCTGCAGGCCCGCGAAGCTCAGGCCCGGCGCCGCCGCGATCTTCTGCGCGATCGCCACGGCGGGCTCGCCCGGCGCGACGCCGCAGCGGCCGGCGCCGACGTCGATCTCCACGAGGCATTCGAGGGTGACGCCGTACTTGACCGCCGCCGCCGAGAGGTCGTCGACATTGCCGAGGTCGTCGACGCAGACCAGCACCCGCGCCCGGGTGGCGAGCGCGGCGAGGCGCTCGATCTTCTTCGGCGCGACCACTTGGTTGGAGACCAGCACGTCGCGGATGCCGGCGCTCACCAGCGCCTCGGCCTCGCTGACCTTCTGGCAGCAGACGCCGCAGGCCCCGCCCCGCTCGATCTGCAGGACCGTGATGTCGGACGACTTGTGGGTCTTGGCGTGCGCCCGGTGGCGCAGGCCGTGCGCCTTCATGAAGCGGCCGAGCTTGTCGACGTTGCGCTCGAGGGCGTCGAGGTCGACCAGCAGGCAGGGGGTGTCCACCTCCTCGACCGGCATCCCGACGGTGGCGGGGATGTTGTTGCGCATGGTGTGTCCTCCTGATCGCGTGCGGATCTCGTGGCGGGGCCCGGTTACGGGGCGAGGCCCAGAAGCTCGGCGATGCGCGGCGTCGCCTTGATGCCGGTGCCGGTGAGCACCACCACGGTGGTGTCCTCGGGCCGGATCGCGCCGCGCGCGGTGAGATCGGTGAGCGCCGCCGCCGCCATGGCGCAGGTCGGCTCGACGTAGAGGCCCGAGCGGGCGAGCTCCATCAGGGCCGCCTCGATGGCTTCCTCGGAGACCGCCACGGTGCCGCCGCCGGAGCGGCGGAGCGCCGCCAGCACCGCCCGGCCGCGGACCGGCTGGGCGATCGAGGCGCCCTCGGCCAGCGTCGGGCGCGGGGTGACCGGCACGAAATCCGCCGCGCCGGCCTCGAAGCCCGCGTGCAGGGGCGCGCAGTGGGCCGGCTGGACCGCGTGGAGCCGCGGCAGACGGGCGATCGCGCCCCGGCGCAGCAGCTCCGAGAAGCCGATGTCGCAGCCGAGGATGTTGCTGCCCGCGCCGCAGGGGATGATGACATGGTCGGGCGCGGCGAAACCCAGATCCTCCCACAGCTCGTAGGCCAGCGTCTTGGTGCCCTGGAGGAAGTGGGCCTGCCAGTTGTGGCTGGCGTAGAAGATCGAGTCCGCCTGGGCGACGGCCGCGTCGGCGGTGTCCTGGCGGGTGCCGGGGATCAGCTCGACCTCCGCGCCGACGGCGCGCATCTGCACGGTCTTGGCCGGCGAGGTCGAGGCCGGGACCAGGATCTTGGCCCGCATCCCGGCCGCCGCCGCGTAGGTCGCCACCGCGGCCCCGCCATTGCCGGAGGAATCCTCCAGCACCGCGTCGATCCCCTGCTGGCGCAGGATCGACAGCATCACGGAGGCGCCCCGGTCCTTGAAGCTGCCCGAGGGCGCGAACCATTCGAGCTTGAAATGCGCGTGGCCGCCCCGCCAGGGCCGGCGCACCAGCGGCGTGCAGCCCTCCCCGAGCGTGACCGGGTCGGCCACCGCCACCGGCAAGGCGGCGGCGTAGCGCCAGAGGGAGCGCTGGCCCGTGTCGATCTCGCCGCGCCCGATCCCCGGCAGGTCGGTGATCATCAGCGGACCGCCCGTCTCCGAGCGCCAGCGCGGCGTCTCGATCGGGTAGGTCGCCCCGGTGGCGGGGTCGAGATAGGCGGCGGACGGAGGCATCGCGGCTCGGTTTCCGGGGTGGTTCGGAAAAGAGAATACAAAATAATCTGCGACGACGCGCCCCCCAGTTCGGGGATGGGACAGCGCGCCGTGCTGCGCGTCGGGGCTCCGCCCCGACAACCCGCCGAAGGGCCTCGGGCCCCCTAAAAACCCGGGTCAGGCCGCGAGCGGCAGAACCGTCGGCTCCGGGGCGTGCTCGGCGGCGATCGCCCCGGCGACGAGCTCGGCGGTGGCGCCCGAGAGGGTCCAGCCGAGATGGCCGTGCCCGGTGTTGTAGAACACGCCCGGCCGGCGGCCCCGGCCGACCTTGGGCAGCATGTTCGGCAGCATCGGCCGCAGGCCGCTCCAGGCCACCACCCGGTCGGTGTCGACCAGGGGGAACTGCTCCCGGGTCCAGTCGACCAGGGGCTGGATCCGGTCGTGGCGGATGTCGCGGTTGAAGCCGTTGAACTCCGCCGTGCCGGCGACCCGCAGGCGCTCGTCGCCGAGCCGGCTCGTGACGATCTTGGCCGCCTCGTCGAGGATGCTCACCTCGGGCGCCGCCTTCTGGGCCTCCGGCGTCAGCAGGTTCACGGTGATCGAGTAGCCCTTCACCGGGTAGACGTTGACCCGGTCGCCGAGCATCGCCGCGAAGTGCCGGCTGGCGCAGCCCGCGCAGATCACCACCGCGTCGGCCCGCAGGACCCGCGCGTCGCCGGCCGGCTGGCCCGCGTCACGCCAGCGAACCGCGTAGCCCCCCTCCCCCGGCGCGATCGTCTCGACGCTGGCGTCCTGGACGAAGCGGACGCCCCTGCGCGCGCAGGCGGCCGCGAGGCCGCGGGTGAATTTGTGAATGTCGCCGGTGGCGTCGGAGGGCGTGAAGAAGCCGCCGTGATAGCGCCCGGCCAGCGTCGGCTCGATGGCGCGGATCTCCTCCGGGGTCACGGCGTAGCGCTCGAGGCCCCCCTCCCGCAGCAGGGCGTTGACGGCGGTGGCCTTCTCGAAGCTCGCCCGGTCCCGGTAGAAGTGCAGGATGCCGCGGGTCTTCAGGTCGAAGTCGATCCCCTCGGCCTCGGCCATGGCGAACAGCGCCTCCCGGGCCTTCAGGGCCAGCCGCACCGTCTCCACGGTGTTCTCCCGGTAATGGGCGATCTCGCGGACGAATTCGGCCATCCAGGACAGCTTGTGCCAGGAGAGCTTGGGATTCATCAGCAGCGGCGCGTCGCGCCGCGTCATCCAGCGCAGGCCCTGCATCACCGTGGAGAGCTTGTTCCAGACCTCGGCGTTGCAGGCCGAGAGCTGGCCGCCATTGGCGAAGGAGGTCTCCATGGCGGCGTAGCGCTGCCGGTCGAGGACGGTGACGCGGTAGCCGCGCTGGGCGAGCGCGTAGGCGGTCGTCACGCCGGTGATGCCGGCGCCGATCACGGCGATGTGGGTCATGGGCTTGGACTCCGGGACTGGACGCGTGGAGGCCGCCCGCGAGCGGTCGGCCGGTTGCGCGCCCCATCTGTCCCGGTGCCTGAGAGCTTGATCCGCGACCGGCCCTGGCGAGGCTTTTCGCGGACGTCCCCTTCGGCGGGTGCCCACGGGCTCGCCCGCTGCACCGCTCTCCAGATCGCCCTGACGACACGGTTCCGGTGCCTGAGAGTTTCCGGGGCGGTTGCTCCGTCGGCGCCGGGTCCCCTCTGCTGGGAAGATCCCGGTCTCTCCCGCATCGTCACGATGGGCCGGTCCCGGATACGCCGATCGGCCGCGGGGGAGAAGCCCGCCCGCCCCGCCGGCGGCCGATTCCGCCGACAGCCGGTGCGCGTTGTCACCGCCGGGTCGCCGCCGGGTCACCCCGGAGGCACCGCGGAGTCACCGCGGGAGCGATCCCGGCCGCCGGCGGTTGATCCGGCGGTTGGACGGGGAATTCCGGAGGACGGCCGATGCTGACCAGGACCGCGATCTACGAGGGCACGGTGCGCGACGGCCGGGAGGAGGAGTTCTTCCGCCGGGTCCGGGACGAGCTCGAGCCGTTCTGGCGGCGGTTCCCGGGCGTCACCGCCGTGCGGGTCCAGCGCCTCGTCTCCAAGGACGACGACGCGCGGCCGATCGCCATGATCCTGGAGATGGACTTCCCCGATCAGGCGGCCCTGGACGCCTGCCTCGCCTCGCCGATCCGACCGGAATCGCACGCCGCCACCGAGGCGGTGATGCAGATGTTCGACGGCCGCTTCTACCATCTGGTCAGCGCCGGCCGGACCTTGTCGCTGGCGGATTAGGATCCGGCCGCGGGACGGCAATCACCGCCTATATTCATCGCCGTATTTACCGCAAATAAACCTAGATCGACAGATACGTATCCTCTAAAGGTGGAATTATTCGCCGACACACCAGTCGAACCAACACTCTTAAGGGTCTCGGTGCAGGGTGTGCACGAGCGACACCCTTCTTGTTCCGGCGGACGGCGCGATGGCGAAGTGGATTCCTGGCGCGGCCGTCTTCGGTCTCCTGTGCCTGATGATCATCCCGGCCCCCGGGATCTGGGGCGTCCTGATCGGGGCCGCCTGCGTGCTCGCCATCGTCGGCAGCCTGTGCATGCTCGCCCTCGATCGGGTGGCGAGCGCCATCCTCGTCTGGCGCGCGCGGATGCGGGCGCGACGCCCGAGCCCGAGCCCGAGCCGGAGCCGGAGCCGGAGCCGGGTGGTCCATGCCGGCGCCCGGATGACCCGGAAGGTCTGAGCCTCCGGCGGGGCGCTGGGGACTGGATTCCCCGCGGCATCGGTGCAAGGTCCCGACGCCGCGATCACGGCGCCTGAGACCAACCGGGACGGTCCGATGAAGCTCCTCTACTCCCCCGCCTCCCCCTATGCCCGCAAGGTGCTGGTCCTCGCCCACGAGACGGGACTGATCGACCGGATCGCCGTCACCGTCGCGGGGGCCTCGCCGACGGGCCCCTCCGCGGAGGTCGCCGCCCACAACCCGCTGGGCAAGATCCCCGCCCTTGTGCTGGAGGACGGTACCGCCCTCTACGACAGCCGGGTGATCTGCGAGTACCTCGACGGCCTCTCGTCCGGGCCGCACCTGTTCCCCGAGGGGGCCGCCCGCTGGGACGCGCTGACCCGGCAGGCGCTCGCCGACGGCCTGCTCGATGCGGCGCTGCTCACCCGCTACGAGCGGGTGCTGCGCCCCGAATCCCAGCGCTGGGACGCCTGGGAGGCCGGTCAGGTCGGCAAGATCCGCGCGGCGCTGGACCGCTTCGAGAGCCTGGTCGGCGGGATGCCGGCGCTGGATATCGGCACGGTCGCGCTGGGCTGCGCGCTCGGCTACCTGGATCTGCGCTTCCCCGATCTCGCGTGGCGGGAGGGCCGCCCGGCGGTCGCCGCCTGGTACGCGGAGTTCGAGCGCCGCCCGTCCATGGAAGCCACCGTGCCGAAGGGCTGAGGGCCCCGCCGCGCCGGGCCTCGCTACGGCCGGGCCCGGTCGGCGATCGCGTAGGGATGGGTCGATCCGAGCGGGTCGGCGAGGAAGTCCTGGACCGTCCCGGCGCCCGTGCCGAAGGTGATGAGCAGGAAGCCGCCCGCCAGCGCGAAGTTCTTCAGGAAGTCCCAGAACAGCTCGCGGCCCTTGCCCCCGGCCCAGAAATCCCCCGGCACCCAGAACTGCTTCCACAGCAGCGCCGTCACCCCGCAATAGCCGGCGAGCACGAAGGCGGCGGCCCGGTCGGCGGTCCCGGTCAGGATGCAGAGCGACATCCCGATCTCGACGCAGAGCCCGATCACGATCAGCGCCACCGCGGGCGCGGTGGCGTGCACGGCCTGCCGCGCCTGCCCGACCGCACCCCTGAAGTTCAGGATCTTGTCGAGGGCGCTGAACGGCAGGAACAGCAGCACGAGGAGCAGGCGGACGCCGAACGCGATCGCGACGCTGAGGCTGGCCATGCGCTGAACGGTCTCCCTCAACCCGGCCCGGTGCGCCGATCCGAGGCACCGGTCCAAGGCGCTGATCCAAGGCGCTGATCCAAGCCGCGAGCGGCCCAAAGGTTTCCTTGGCCACGCGCCGGTGCCGCCCGGCCAGGATGGGCGGCACCGCCCGGAATGGCGCGCTTCCTCGATCGAGGGTGGCATGGCGGCAACAATGGTTCAATCCGCTTCGCGCAGATGGTCGAGTTCCGGATCCTTCTGAAAATTACGACCCATCCTTCAATCGATGATAGATATCGGCCTAGACACCGTATCGGCAATTTCGTGATCATTATTCGAAATCATCTCAGATCATTCGCCCAAATCTTGACAGGCACGCTCACTTCACGGCTCGATTTCTCGACGTTTCCCCCGGTCGACGCGCGGCGATGATTGCCGAGGCGCCGGCCCGGGGGAACCACGCGCCGATCAGTGTCCGTGAGAGTGTCGAATCTTGACCATGCGCATCGCGATCATCACGCCGTCGCGGCTCAAGCCCTCGACCCTGGTCGGAAAGGCCGGTCAGTACTTCCTGGAACACGCGATCGAGAGCGCCAACGCCCAGGAGCTCGACCGGCCGGCGACGATCCACTTCTTCGTCGGGACCGATCCGGAGACCGAGATCCCGGCGCGGCTCGCCGCGCACCCGCAGGTCACCTTCGCGCGCGGCGCGCGCAAGGGGCAGATCCCCGCGCTGAACGCGGCCATCGGCGCCGTCGACGACAGCTGGGACCTCGTCGGCTTCCTCGAGGACGACGATCGTTGGCTGCCGCCCTATCTGGGCGTCGCCGTCCGAGCCCTGGACAGCTTCGATTTCGTCTCCTCGACGCAGCTCGAGGTGGACGAGGCCGGCGAGGTGGTCCGGATCAACGACTTCGCGACGCCGTCGGGCTGGCTGATGCGGCGGGCCACCTTCGCGCAGGTCGGCGCGATCAGCCCGGCCTCGAAGTGGCACTACGACAACGAGTGGCTCGGCCGCCTCGCCGAGACCGGCCTGCGCCGCGCCCACCTCGTCGAGGCGACGGCGCCGGTCACGCTGCAGGACGCGATCCTGGTCCGCCCGTGGCTCGCCAACGTCCTCCAGCTCGGCGGCCCCAGCATATCCCTCGCGCGCCACGGCTTCGTCCTGCCGCTGGTGTGCCGCCTCGTGCATCCGGGCTCCGGGAGCTCGGATGTCGGCCAGGGCGGGACGTCGCGAGCCGAGAGCGAGGCCGAGTACCGGCGGCTGGTCGACCGCTTCGGCCGCATCCCCTGGTGAGATCGCGCCGCGCGGCGGACGCTCGGCGGACCGGCGCCTCTCGCGACCGACGCGGAGGCCGGTTCAGCCGGGGATCACCCCTCGGGACGCTGACGCGGGGCCGGTCACGCAGGCGCCGATCAGCCGCCGCACGAAGCCCGCGCAGGCCTCGAGTTCGTCCCGGGTGACGTACTCGTCCGCCCTGTGGGCGCGCGCGATCGAGCCCGGCCCGATCACCACGGCCGGCACGCCGCCGAGCCGCTCGAACAGCCCGCCCTCCGTGCCGTACGAGACCTTGGCGTGGCCGTTGCGGCCCGCGAGGCGCTTGGCCAGGGTCACGATCTCCGCCTCCGGATCGGTGTCGAGGCCCGGATAGTCGATCAGCGGCTCGACCGCGACGCCGCAGGCCGGATCGCCGGCCCGCATCAGCGGCGCCAGCGTCCCGGTGGCGTAGGCGATCGCGGACGCCGCCAGCGCGGCGGCATCGTCCGCGCCGATCGCCCGGTACTCGAACTCGACGCTGCAGGTGTCGGGCACGATGTTGAGCGCCGATCCGCCCCGGACCACGCTCGACAGGCCGGTGGTGTGGGGCACGTCGTAGAGCGGGTCGCGGGCCCCGTCCCGGGCGATGGCCTCCGCGGACAGGCGGACATGCTCGATGAAGCGGGCGGCGTACTCGACCGCGTTGACCCCCTGGGGCGCCAGGGCCGAGTGGCTGGCCTTGCCGCGGAAGGTGAGGCGGGCGGCCGCCTTGCCCTTGTGGCCGACCACCACGTCCATCCCGGTCGGCTCGCCCACGAAGCAGCCGAGCGGCCGCGGCACGCGCTCGAGCATCCGGGCGATCAGCGGGCGCACGCCGAGGCACCCGATCTCCTCGTCGTACGAGATCGCGAGGTGGATCGGGGTGGCGAGCTCCGCCGCCACCATCTCGGGCAGGAGCGCGAGGCAGACCGCGAGGAACCCCTTCATGTCGGAGGTGCCGCGCCCGTAGAGCCGCCCGCCCTCCTCCCGCAGGACGAACGGGTCCGACGACCAGGGCTGGCCGTCGGTCGGCACCACGTCGCTGTGGCCGGAGAGCACGTAGCCGGGGCGGGTCTCGAACGGTCCGACGCTGACCAGCAGCGCCGCCTTCCGGCCCGACGGATCCGGCACTCGCTCGACCGCGGCGCCGTGGCCGCGGCAATAGGCCTCCGCCCAGTCGATCAGCGGCAGGTTCGAGCGGGCGCTCACCGTATCGAAGGCGACGAGCGCGGCGAGCAGTGCCGCCGGATCGGGCGTGCCGGGGCGCGGCGTGGCGGTCTGTGCGGGCTCTGTCATGGATCCCATGGCGTGGCGAGGTCGTGACCGGATCTTGGCCGGATCTTGGCCGGGTCGCGGCCGGCGTGCCGACCCGCGCGAATCGGTCTCGAGGGCGCGCGGAGTCCTAGAGGGTTTTCGGCGCTTCCGGGATCCCGGGCAATGCCCGGCCGGCGGCGCCCCGGAACCGGGGCGGCGCTCGGGCGTAGCCGCCGGTGAAGCCCGTCAGGTCGCCCGTCCCGGAGCCCCGACCATGCGTCCCGGTCCCGCCCCGATCCTCGCCGCCCTCCTGCCGACGCTCCTGCTGCCGACGCTCCTGCTGCTGGCCGCCCCGGCCGAGGCCCGCCGGCAGGCCGCTCCCCCGGCCGGGCGACCGCATCACCGCGCGGCCTCCGACACGGACCTGACCCTCGCCCGCATGGCGGCGCGCGACCGGCCCCTCTGGCGGGTCTGGCAGCGGCCCCGGCCCCTCGCCCGGATGCTCCCCCCGTCGGCGCGCGAGCGGGTCGCGGCGCCGCCGCTCACGGGCTGGGGCTACGGCGGCACCGTCCCGGATGCCGCGCCCGGTTTCTGAACCGCCTCGACCCGAACCCGGCCGGCTGCCATGGTGCGGGCGAAAGCAGCGGCCCGAGACGGACACGATGGTGCTGGAGTTCCGCCTGGACGACCCGACCCCCGCGGATCCGCGCCGCCGCTGGGACACCCTGGCGCAGGAGGCGCGGGACGCCTGCTACGACAACACCCGCGCGGTGGCCGACAGCGCCGCCCAGGTCGCCGCCCGGGACGCGGCCTCGGCCGCCTACCGGGCCGCGCATCCGGCCGGCCTCGACGTGCCCTACGGCCCCGGCGCCCGCAACGCCCTCGACCTCTACCCGGCGCGGGACGCGGCGGCGCCCTGCCTGGTCTTCGTCCACGGCGGCTACTGGCAGCGGGGCGCCCGGGAGCTGTTCGCCTGCTTCGCGCAGGGCCCGAACGCCGCCGGCTGGTCGGTGGCGATGGTGGGCTACACCCTGGCGCCGGAGGCGAGCCTCGCCCGGATCGTGGCGGAGATCGGCGCGGCCCTCGACTGGCTGGCCGCCCACGGGGCCGCGCGCGGGATCCGCGGTCCCCTGGTGCTGTCGGGCTGGTCGGCGGGCGGGCTGCTCACCGCGATGCAGCTCGGCCATCCGGCGGTGGCGGCGGGCCTGGCGATCTCCGGCGTCTACGACCTCGCGCCGATCCGACAGACCGCCCTGGACGCCAAGCTGGGCCTCACCGACGGCGAGGTCGAGACCTTGTCGCCCCTGCGCCTCCCGGCGGTGGCGAAGCCGCTCTGCATCGCCTACGGCTCCCGCGAATTGCCGGCGCTGATCCACGACGCCCGCAACCTGCACGCCCTGCGGGCGGCGGCCCATGCCCCGGGATCCCTGCTCCCGGTCCCGGGGGCCGATCACTTCTCGGTGCTCGACGCCCTGCGCCGGCCCGGCGGGATCCTGGTCCGGGCGGCCCACGCCCTGCTCGAGGGCTGAGGCCCCGGCCGGGCTCCCGCACCGGACCCGCGACGACGCGGGGGACGACCGCGTGCAGATTTGCAACTCCCGATAGAAATTCCGCATCGACGAGGCCGGTTTCCGTCTTGCTGAGGCTTGCCGCCCGTGCTGAGACGGGCTCGCGGGCACGATCTCCCCCTACCGGGAGCCGGCCGATCCCAGGGAGATCGGATGCAAGCGGTCGCGCGATCGGAACCCCCTGCGGCGGCGCCCTGCGCCGGCCCCGCGGCGCGCGCCAGCCACCGCGGCGGACGGCGCGGCGGATGGCGCGCGCCGCGGCTGCGCGTCGTGCTGGCCCTGGGTTTCGGCACGCTCGGCTTCCTGACGACCCTGGCGCTCGCCGCCCTGGCGAGCCGGGAGGCGACCCGCCGGCTCGAGGCGGAGGTCGGCGGGCAGCTCGTCGAGATCGCCGGGCAGATGGCCCGGGGCCTCGATATCGGGATGTTCGAGCGCTGGCGCGACATCCAGATCGCCGCCGCCTCGGACAGTCTGCGCGATCCCGGAGCCGGAACGGCCGCCAAGCGCGCCGTGATGGAGCGGCTCCAGGCGACCTACCCGGCCTACTCGATCATCGGGCTGATCGACTCCGACGGGCGCGTCTCCGTCACCAGCACCGGCGCCCTGGAGGGCGCGGACGTCTCCGGTCGCGACTACTTCCGCGGCGGCCGCGCGGGCCCCTACGTGGGCGACGTGCACCCGGCCAAGCTCCTCGAGGCGCTGATGCCCCCGGACGAGGCCGCCGCGCGCGCGGCGGCGCGCGAGCCCCTGCGGCTCCTCGACGTCGCGGCCCCGGTCCGGGCGCCGGACGGCCGCGTCCTCGGGGTGCTGGCCGCGCATCTCGACTGGGCCTGGGCGCGCGACATGGCCCGCGTCCTCGAAGGCGCCCTCCGGGGCCACCGCCAGGGTGCCGAGATCCTGATCCTGTCCCGCGACGGCACCGTGCTCCTCGGTCCGCCCGCCCTGCAGGGCGCCCCCCTGCCCCGGTCGGTCCTGGCGGGCGGACGGCCCCTCGATCCGGAGGGCACGAGCCGGGTCGGCCCCTGGCCGGACGGCACCGCGTATCTCAGCGCCCGCGCGTCCACGGCCGGCCACCGCGACTATCCGGGCCTCGGCTGGCAGGTGGTGGTCCGGCAGGTGGCCGACCGGGCCCTGACCTCGGTGGCGGCCCTGCGCGGGAGCATCCTGGCGGCGGGCAGCGCGGTGGCCCTCGCGGCGGCGCTGCTCGCGTGGCTGCTGGCCGGCCTGATCGCCCGCCCCCTGCTGGATCTGGCGGCCGCTGCCGAGACCCTGGGCCGCGACCAGCCCCTGCCGCCGCTGCCCCGCTCCTTCGTGCGCGAGGGCGCGACGATCGCCGCCGCCCTGGCGGCGGCGGCGGACGAACGGGCCCGGCGCGCGGAGACCCACCGGCTGCTGATCGACGAACTCAATCACCGGGTGAAGAATACCCTCGCCACCGTGCAGGCGATGGCGGCGCAGAGCCTGAAGAATCTCGGCGCCGGCGCGGCGGCAGGGCGCGACGCCTTCGAGGCGCGGCTCCTCGCCCTGTCGCGCGCCCACGATATCCTGACCCGCGAGAGCTGGGCGAGCGCGGATCTGCGCGGCATCGCCGCCCAGGCGGTGCGGCCCTTCCTGGGTCCGGAACCCGCGGGCGGCGATCCGTCGAACCGGGATTCTTCCGGTCGGGAGACTTCGGACCGGGAGACTTCGGACCGGGAGACTTCGGACCGGGACGCTCTGGGCGCGAACACCCCGCGCATCACCCTGGACGGCCCCGACCTGCGGCTGCCGCCCGAGGGAGCGCTCGCGCTCACGATGATCCTGCACGAATTGTGCACCAACGCGGTCAAGCACGGCGCCCTGTCGGTTCCGGCCGGGCGAGCCGCGCTGGCCTGGACGGTGGAGGCCGGTCCGGACACCGAGACCCTGCGGCTGACCTGGCGCGAGCGCGGCGGCCCGCCGGTCGTCTCCCCCTCGCGGAAGGGGTTCGGCACCCGCCTGCTCGAGCGGGGCTTCGCCGGGGGCAGGACCGCCAGCCTCACCTACGAGGCCGGCGGCCTCGTCTACGTGGCGGCCAATCCTCTGCCCGCCGCCGGCCGCGCGCCCGCACGGTCCGCGCCGCGTCCGAACGCCGGGCGGGCCTGATCCCGCCCCGACCCGGGCGACCGTCGTCCCCGCCTCGACCCGACATCGCGCGCCCCTCTGCGGCGGGGCGGCCGCGCAGCCCTGCGCGCCGGCGAGGCCGGATTCCCCTTTAATCCCGGCCATGATTTCACGGCGCAACGAAGACGTGTGCGGGCGCACACGATAGTACATATGCCGAGGATTAAAGTGTTAATCGATATAATGTGCCGATGCGCACACGCTATTCCGGAAATTTAGACTAGGTTCGACTTAGCGGCAGGGATGCAGTGTCCCGCGCCACAGGTTGAACAGCGAGGAAACGCCATGACCCAGTCCCGACATCTCCCGGCTCGCGGCCGCACGGCCGGTTCCGCCTTCGGCCTCGCCCTGGGCCTCCTGACCGGAATCCTCGGCGCGCCCCTGGCGGCGCAGGCGGGCGAAGGCGGCGGTGGGAGCCGCCAGGCCGCCGGCGGCGGCCACATGAGCTCCTACATCAGCGACCCCCACCACGACCCGCGCTCGCTGCACTCGCAGCGTTCCGGGTCCGGGCAGCTCCTCGGGGCGCCGATGGTTCACGACAGGGCCGGGGCCAGCGTGGCGCGTGGCCAGGTCGTCGACCCGCACTGGGCCTCCGGAACCGCGGAGCGCCGCCGGGTCCGTCGCTGAGACTTCGCACGCCGAGACTTCGGACGCGACACCCCGACACCGAGACTCACCGCCCGGCCCCTCCGGCCGGGCGGTCCCGACCCGACCGAACACCGCTCCGCGCTCCCGCGCAGCGCCGCCGTCCGGCAGGCGCGCTCCGGCGCATCGCCCTTCCCCGTTCCGCCTTCCGGCTCTCCCAGCTTCAGGGACCCTTCATGAACAACATCATCCAGGGCATCGCCAGCTTCCAGGGCAGCGTCTTTCCCGGCCAGCGGCAGATGTACCAGCAGCTGGTGCGCGACGGGCAGCACCCGAGCGCGCTGATCATCGCCTGCGCGGATTCCCGGGTCTCGCCCGAGCACATCACCCAGGCGGGGCCCGGGGACCTGTTCGTCTGCCGCAACGCCGGCAACATCGTGCCCCCGGCCTCCGACGTGGTCGGCGGCGTCTCCTCGGCGATCGAGTACGCCGTGGTGGCCCTCGGCGTGCGCGACATCGTGGTCTGCGGCCACTCGGATTGCGGCGCCATGAAGGGGCTGATGAACCGGGACCTGCTCAAGCGGATGCCCAGCGTCGCCGCCTGGCTGCGCCACGCCGAGGCCGCCGAGCGGATCGTCTGCGAGGCCTATCCCGAGGGGATGGACGCGCAGGCCCGCCACCACGCCCTGGCCCTGGAGAACGTGGTGGTCCAGCTCGCCAACCTGCGCACCCATCCGAGCGTCGCCGCCGCCCTGGCCAAGGGTTCCCTGCGGCTGCACGGCTGGTTCTTCGAGATCGAGACCGGGGCCCTCCTGGCCTATGACGGCGCGAGCGGGCGCTTCCGGCCGATCGCCGGGGCCGACATGCCCGTGGCGCAGGATTCCTCCGCCAGCAGCCGCCTGCAGGCGGCCTGATCATGCGCCCCCCCGGCCGCCTGACCACGACCCTGCAGAGCGCCCTCGCCCCGGGCGGCGCCGTCCGGGCGAGCCTCGCCCGGGACCTGCCCGCCTCCGTGGTGGTCTTCCTGGTGGCGCTGCCCCTGTGCATGGGCATCGCCATCGCGTCCGGCGTGCCGCCGGAGCGCGGCCTCATCACCGGCATCGTCGGCGGCATCGTGGTCGGCCTCCTCGCCGGCTCGCCGCTCCAGGTCAGCGGGCCAGCCGCCGGGCTCGCCGTGATCGTCTACGGGTTCGTGCAGGCGCACGGTCTCGACGCCCTGGGCCCCGTCCTGGTGGTGGCGGGCCTCATCCAGCTCGCCGCCGGCGCCCTGCGGGTCGGCGGCTGGTTCCGGGCGATCTCGCCGGCCGTGGTGCACGGCATGCTGGCCGGCATCGGGATCCTGATCGTGCTGGCCCAGATCCACGTCCTGACCGACGCCCTCCCCCGGGCGAGCGGCCTCGACAATCTCGTGGCGATCCCGGCCGCGTTCTTCAACTTCGTCACCGGCACGGGCGACCGCACCGGGGCCGTGATCGTCGGCGGGATCACCATCGCGGCGATGATCGCCTGGGAGCGGCTGCGCCCGGCGCGGCTCCGGCTCCTGCCCGGGGCGCTCGTCGGCGTGCTGGCGGGCAGCCTCGTGGCGGGGCTCGGGGATTTCGCCGTCAAGCGCGTGGCGGTGCCGGAGGCGCTGTTCTCCGGCCTCGCCCTGCCGGCCGCCGAGTCCTGGGCGCGCCTCGCCGAGGCCGAGATCCTGATCATGGCCCTGGTGATCGCGGTGATCGCCAGCGCCGAGAGCCTGCTCTCGGCGGCCGCCGTCGACCGGATGCACGACGGCCCCCGCACCCAGTTCAACCGGGAACTCGGCTCGCAGGGCATCGGCAACCTGATCTGCGGGCTCGTCGGCGCGCTGCCGATGACCGGGGTGATCGTGCGCTCCTCGGCCAACGTCCAGGCGGGCGCCGTGAGCCGCGCCGCCACGGTGATGCACGGGACCTGGATCCTGGCCTTCCTGCTCGCGCTGCCCTGGCTGCTGGCCCTGGTGCCGACCGCGAGCCTCGCCGGCATCCTGGTGGTCACCGGCTGGCGTCTGGCGAGCCCGGCCCACGCCCTGCACCTGCAGGCCCGCTACGGCTGGCTGACCGCGGCGATCTGGCTCGCCACGATGGCCACCGTGGTGGCGGTGGACCTGCTCACCGGGGTGCTGACCGGCCTCGCCCTGAGCCTGCTCCAGGCCCTGCCGAGCCTGCGCAAGGGACGGCTCCGGATCGAGCACGCGGCGGCCCCCGAAGTGCCGGGCGTGCCGGAGCTGCGCCTGTCGGGGGCGGCCACCTTCCTGCAGCTGCCGAGCCTCACGGCGGCCCTGGAGCGCACCCCGGCGGGCGGCGAGGTCCGCCTCGCCACCGACAACCTCGCGGCCATCGACCACACCTGCCTGGAGATGATCGGCGACTGGGCGAGCCGGCGCAGCGCCGGCGGCAGCCGGATCGCGGTGGTCGGCGGCTCGGGCGTCCCGCACGACCGGCTCGCCGCCGCGGTGGCGGCCCCGGCCCACTGAAGGGCCCCGCGCCCTCTGCCGGCGGCCGGCCCGGTCCGGCGGCGGGCGCCCGCAGCGCGGGCCGGGCGCCGAAGCCGCGGCCCGAGAAACAACGGCGCGGAGCCGTTCCCGTCGCTGGGGCGATCGGGAGCGGCTCCGCGCCGCGTCCGGCCACCGGCCCCGCTCTCCGGGCGGCGGCAGCCCGCCGCGCGGGCCGTCAAGGCTGTCCGGGTCCGGGGACCCGGCGATCTTCAAAACCGGTTAATCCTGAATCTTCGCGCCCCTTTAACGAGCGGAAGGCCAGACTCAGCCCCACGGCAGGCCCGCGCCGCGGGACCGGCCGGCGGAATGGTTCTCGTCAGGAGCTTCGTCGATGATCAGGTTCCTCGCGGCCCCGGCCGCCTGCCTGGTCCTGTGCGGCGCCGCGGCAGCGCAGGACATGCCCGGCCTCGCGACCCTGAGCCCGCCCGACCCGGTGCAGCCGGTGGCCGCGAGCCCCGCGCTCCCGGCGCCGGACAGGGCGGTCGCGCCGGGGTCGCGACCGGAGGCCGGCCCCGATCAGGCCGCGCTCCGGCCCGAGCCCGGCCGGGCGCCCCTCGGCAGCCTCACCCTCCGCGGCACCGCGGCCGACCCCGCGCAGACGACCGCCAGCCTGAGGGCCCCGGCGACCGGCTCCGGCGCGTCCAAGCCCTGGTGCGCGCAGGAGCGCCGGGTCGGCACCGGTCAGGGCTTCTGCCTGGTCAACTGAAGCGGCCCGACCGGCGCTGCCGGCGCCCGGCGGCCGGGCCAGGAGGCCGCGTAGACCGTGACCTCGTCGAAGGTCCCAACCCTCCGGCGCGTGGTCGCGGGAGGCGACGAGGAGCACCGGCACGGCCGCGCCGACCGCCGCGACGGCGAGCAGCCGCGTGATCAGATCCGCGTGGGCGCGGGCGGCCTGGGTCAGCGCGCGGCCGAGCGGATCGCCGGGCCCGACGCGCGCCCAAGTGGGGAGACGGTGGCGGGGTCCGGCGTCACGTCTTCGTGACTGGCACCCCTCGGGCTGGGTCCGGCTCCGAAGATGCCAGGGCGTAGGTGGCCTCGGCGACCCGGTTCAGGGGGCCGCCCGGCCCCGACCGCTTCCACAGGCGCGTGTTGAGGGCCGCCACCGGATCCCGGCCGGGCAGGGTGAAGCCCTGCCGGGCGAGCACCTCCAGGATCTCGGCCGCGTGCAGCGGCCGGCCCGCCCGCGCGATCGCCGCGCAGGCCGCCTGCACCACGGCCCGGCCGTAGCGGCGGGCGCCGGCGGCGTCCTCCGTGAAGGCGATCACCGGCGGGATCGGCCCGGCGGCGCCGGCGGGATCGGGCGCCCCCGCGGACCGCGCCGCCGGATCGACCCGCACGCCCCGCCGTCCGCGGGCCGCGGGCTCCCCGTCGGCAGGCGCCCCGGGCCGGCCCTCCGGCACGTCCCGACCCCGCGGCGGCCCGTCGGCCGGGTCTCGGCGCAGCCCCGCCGGCGGATCGGGCTTCAGGGTCGGGTCCGGCCGCGCGTCCGCTCCGCCGGCCGCCAGTCGGCGACCGAGCTCCTGGTAGAGGACGAGATCGGCGATCTCCCGATCGAGCGCCTCGCGCTGGCGGCGCAGCGCGGCGAGCCGCGCCGCGATCTCGGAGTCCGACAGGCCCACGTCATGTTCCTTCCAAGCGGACGGAACATATACTCATTCCGATCGGCAGAGGGAATACGACCGACTCTCCATCCTGGCCCGTTTCATTCCGTGAGGGAATGAACCTCGCGCTCTGATCTATTCCTTCGCGCGCTTCCGTATTCCCTTGCTCGCCGGGCGGGGCGGCACGAGCAGCGTGCTGGGATCGGCCGGGTGCAGGGTCAGGCCGCCGTCGTCGAGCACCAGCGGCAGCCGCGGAAACACCTCGCGCAGGTGCGCGAGATCGGCCTTGAACGCCTGGCGGAAGCTGCGGATCGAGGCGTTCTCGGCCCCGAACTGCGCGTGGAGGTTCGCCCAGGTCAGGCGGAGCGGCCGCTGCAGGGACCGCAGGCGGTAGCCGGTCCAGAACAGCAGGTCGAGCTTGCGCGCCGAGCCCGAGAAGGCCCGGGCCGCCCGCACGTCCACCGGCAGGGCGTGCCGGATCAGGGTCTCGTAGAATTCGGGATCGAAGCGCACCGTGCGGCCGGCCTCGTCGTCCCCCTCCCCGGCGCGGGGGCGCCACAGCTCCAGGCTGCGGAACGGCGGGACGTTGAGGGTGGTGGCGCTGTCGCGCCCGTCCCAGAGGCCGATCTGCATGGAGCAGGCGGCCAGCCGGTTCAGCTGTTCCTTGAACTGGCGGATGGTGCCGCGCTCGCCCCCCGTGACCGCGAAGCCCATCTCGCGCATGAAGCCAGACAGGGTCTCGGCCACCTTCACGGTGGGGCTGCGCTGGCGCACGGCCTCGGTGCAGAGGTGGAGCAGGACCAGCCGGGCCTTCGGGCCGTAGGGCAGCCCCTGGGGCTCGAAGGCGCCGGTCTCCGGGTCCTTGATCCGGCCGGCGATCAGGTTGAGCGAGTTGCGGCCGTAGCTGCGGGAGAATTCCCGCACCGGCCCGGGATCGCGGTAGGGCAGGCCGCACAGAGCCAGGACCGAGTGGATGTGCTGGAGGCTCGACGGGAGGGCCGGCTCGTTCTCGATCACGAGGCGCACCGCGTCGCGGCGGCGCTGGTCGCGCGACAGCCCGGCCCGGCGGCTCTCCTCCTCCCCCAGGAGGGCGGCCCGGGCATCGCGCTCGCGCTGACGGTGCAGCACGTGCTCGACGATCTGCGCGAACAGGAAGCCGCCGCGCGCCGCCTCGATCTCGGCCCGCAGGTCCGGGTCATGGATCCCGGCGATCTTCTCCTCGATGCTCATCGCCCCTCGGCCCGCGCTGCACGGGCCGTCCATCCGGCGGGCGGACGGACGGCCCGATCCTGCCATGCCACGATTCGCCCGCCGCGGCCCCCGTCCGGTCGGCCTTGTCCCGGCAATCCACGCTTCCCCGGTGCGGGATCACGCCCGCGAGCGGGCCGACGCCGGTCGCTTCACGGCCGGCGCCCGCCCCGGCGCGCAGAGTTCGATACGGGTCTTGTCGCCCGCCGATCCGACGCCGAGCCGACGCCGCGTCCGGCGCAGAGTCCGATACGCGCGGGTGCCCGGTGACCGTCCCCGTTATCCACCGATCCGGGGGCGAATCCGCGCCGAATCGGATACGCGGCCGCGCAGATTCCGATACGGCGGGGCGCGGCCCGGGCGCAGAATCGGATACGCCGCCGCGCAGAGTTCAATGCATCCCCGCGCAGAGTCGGATGCGCGAACGCGCGCCAAACCACTGGCACACATGCGGAATTCGCCACCCCATATAACCTGCTGAACTGACTCTCTGAAAGATTCATCCAGATAATCTTCCTACTGCGGACCAGCCCGTTCGTTCTGACGAACGACCGTGTCGCGCCGCACATGCACAGGGTTCAAAGGGAATATGAGCAGGTTTTCCACATTCCCACGGGGAACGACCGTCGCGGCTTGACGGAACGGCGAAGGAGTTCCGTGCCGTGCCGCCGCGCCCCGCCGACGACCGGGTGGCCTCCGGCATCGCACCGGGGTTCGGCCAGGGTCACGGTGTGATGGCGGCTTGACGCGGACGATGCGGCCCGGTTTCTCGGCTCCTTCCGAGAGGGCCCTCAGAGAAGAGCGCGCCGATGCCCCCCTTGCCCGAATTCGCCCGGCCCAGCCTCGCCCTGCCCTGGGCCCCTTCGCCGATCGCAGCCCGATGACGGATCGCCGCGACGACGGCCGCCCGCCCGGCGGACGCCCCAGCCGGCCACGCCCGCCCTGGCCCCGGCGCCCGGCCCCCCGGCCCGGAAGCCGCCCAGCCGCGGCGGCCCGCCCGCGGGAGGAGGGCGGCGACGGGCCGACCGTGCTCTACGGCTGGCATCCCGTGGTGCAGGCCCTGGGCAACGCCCAGCGCGGCCTGCACCGGCTGCTCGCCACCGAGAACGCGGCCGCGCGCCTGGAGGCCGAGTTCGGCGGCGCCGTGCGGATCACCCCGGAACTGGTCCGGCCGAGCGACATCGGCCGCCTGCTCGGCCCGGACGCCGTCCACCAGGGGCTGTACCTGGAGGCCGAGCCCCTACCCGCCCCCGGCCTCGACGATCTGCCCGCCGACGCGCTGCTGCTGGCGCTCGACCAGATCACCGACCCGCACAATGTCGGGGCGATCGTGCGCACCGCCGCGGCCTTCGGCGTGGCCGGGATCGTCACCACGGCGCGCCACGCGCCGGGCGCCACCGGGGTCCTGGCGAAATCCGCTTCCGGCGGCCTGGAACACGTGCCCTTCGTGACTGTCCGGAACCTCGCCGAGGCCCTGATCGAACTGGGCGAACGCGGCTTCACCCGGGTCGGCCTCGATTCGGACGCGCCCGAGAGCCTCGACGCGCTGACGGTCGCGCGGCCCCTGGTGATCGTGCTGGGCGCCGAGGGCAAGGGCCTGCGCGAGCGGACCCGGGGCTGCTGCGACGTCCTGGCCCGGATCCCCTTCTCGGGCGCGATCCGCAGCCTCAACGTCTCGAACGCCGCCGCCATCACCCTCTACGCCCTCGGCCGGAAGAGGGACTGACGGGACCGTGACGCGGCCGGACCAGTCCCCGAGCGGGGCCGCCGCGATACGTTCGGAAACACGGAACCGGGCCCGGAAGCCCCTGTTCCGCCTAGGCAATCTTCGCAACTTCCCGTAGAATACGCGGCGAGGGGGGCGTCGGCTCGAGGGCTGCGCCGGATGTTGGACGATGCGTTTACCTACGGCGGTTGGGCCCTCGGCCTGGTCGCCGTCGGTGTGTGGATTTGGCTCGCGCGGCGCGCCTTCCCGAGCTTCGAATCCTTCGTGACGGGCTTCGACGACGAGCTCCGGCTCGGCGCCAGCCCGGAGGAGCGCGCGCGCAGCGCGCGCTGGCACCAGGTCCGTCAGGCCGCCATGGCCCTGACGGCCGTCGCGGCCCTGTGCCTGTCGATCGGCTTCGCGATTCCCGACTGAACCGGAAACCCCGGGGGCGGCCCCGGCCGACCGGGATCCGGCCCGGGTCCCGCTCCGAAGCGCACGGGCGCGCACCGTCCCTGTTCCGAGACCCCGGCGTGATGTACCGGATCCGCGGAACCGCCCCGGTACGGTCCGGGACGCGGAGGGAGCAGCCGACCGTGCCGCCAGCCGCCGAACGCCCGGTCGCCCCGTCATCCGGGGCCGCGCGGCCGCACGCCTCCGACATCGCGGCGCGCCTGGAGCGGCTGCCCATGTCGGGCTACCAGCGCCGGATCTTCGCGGTCATCGCCTCGGCGTGGCTCGTCGACCAGATCGACGTGGCGCTCCTGACCTTCCTGCTCGGCGCGATCGTGGCGGCCTTCGGCCTGACGCCCACCGAGGCCGGCCAGCTCGCCGCCATGACCTTCGCGGGCCAGCTCGTGGGCAACGTCCTCGCGGGCACCGCCTCCGACCGGTTCGGCCGCAAGGCGGTGTTCCAGGTGACCATGGTGGTCTGGGGGCTGGCGAGCCTCGCGGCGGCGGCCGCCTGGAGCCTGCCCGTGCTGATGGCCTGCCGGTTCCTGATCGGGGTCGGCGTCGGCGGCGAGGCGCCGGTGGCGCAGGCGATGGTCTCGGAGATCGTACCGGCCCGGGTGCGCGGCAAGTACATCGCGATCCTGGAGGGGTTCTGGGCGGTCGGCTACGTCCTCTCGGGGGCGATCAGCTTCTTCGTCCTGCCCCATCTCGGTTGGCGCTGGGCCTTCGTGGTGGTCGGCCTGCTGTCGCTCGTGGTGCTGGCGGTGCGCCGCACGATGCCGGAATCGCCCCGCTGGCTCGCCGAGGCGGGCCGCGAAGCGGAGGCGGAATCCGCGATGGCCGCGATGGAGCGGGCCGTCGAGCGCGCCACCGGCTGCCCCCTCCCCCCGGTCGCGCCGGCCCTGGCCGCGGCGACGGCGGCCGTGCCCGGCCCGCGGCAAGATCCGCATCAGGGTCCGCATCAGGGTCCGCACCGCGGCGCCGTCGCGACTCTGTTCGCGCCCGAATACCGCCTGCGCACCGTGATGGCGTTCGGGCTGTGGTTCTTCGCGCTGATCGGCTTCTTCGGCCTCAATTCCTGGATCGCCGTGCTGCTCAAGGAGCGCGGCTTCTCGATCGTCGGCTCGGTGGGCTTCGTCACCCTGATCACCCTCGGCGGCATCCCGGGCTTCGCCGCGGCGGCCGTGCTGCTCGAGCGGGTCGGCCGCAAGCCCACCACCGCCCTGTTCCTGATCTGCGCGGCGGCGGCGGCCTACCTGTACGGCAATGCCGGCGCCGGGACGGTGCTGACCGTCTCGGGCGTCGCCGTGACCTGGCTGTTCGTCGCCGGCTTCATCATGCAGTTCTTCATGTTCGGCATGTGGAGCTGCCTCTACGCCTACACGCCGGAACTCTACCCGACCCGGGCCCGGGCCACGGGCGCCGGCTTCGCCTCGGCCTTCGGGCGGATCGGCGCCATCCTGGGGCCGATGATCGTGCCGGTGCTGGTGCGCGACCACGGCCCGGCCACCGCGTTCCAGGTCGGCGCCGGCGGCTTCCTGATCGCCGCCCTGCTGGTCCTGACCCTCGGCGTCGAGACCCGCGGCAAGGTGCTGGAGGCCGTCTCGCGCTGAGACGAGGACCGACCGGACACACAGCTCGATCCGCACAGGAGACTCGCGAACAATGCCCGTCGTGGACATGCGCAGCCGGCCGACCTTCCTGCACAGATTCTTCGGCGCCGAGCCGGACACGCCCGAGTTCGGCGTGGCCCGCTGGCTCAATGCCCGGGTCGGCAGCCGGGAGGTGGAGCACTTCACCCGCGGCGCGACGATCGAGGGCTTCCGTGCCGAGATGGACGGGGCCGGCATCGACGTCGCCGTCATGGTCGCCCGCTCGGTCCCGGGGGTGCGGGTCTCGAACGACGCCCTGGCGGAGGCCGCCCGGCACGACCCGAGGCGGCTGATCGGCATCGCCTCGGTGGATCCGGTGAAGCTCGGCCGCAAGGCCGCCCTCGCGGAGGCGCGGCGCGCCGTGACCGAGCTCGGCTTCAAGGGCATCAACCTCGATGCCGGCTTCTACCGCGAGGCCATGCGGGCCGACGACGAGCGCCTGATGCCGCTCTACGAGCTGTGCCAGGAGCTCGAGGTCCCGGCCTTCGTGATGTCGGGGCCGACGACGCCGGACCTGCGCCTCAACGACCCGCTCGCCGTCGACCGGGTCGCCAGGACCTTCCCGGCGCTGCCGATCGTGTGCTGCCACGGGTTCTACCCGCACGTCGCCGACATGGTGACGGTGGCGTTCCGCAACGCGAACGTCTTCGTCTCGCCCGACATGTACACGTTCGCGCCGGGCGGCGGCCTCTACGTCGAGGCGGCGAACGGGTTCATGAAGGACCAGTTCCTGTTCGGCTCCTCGTTCCCGTTCCGCCCGATGGGCCAGGGCGTCGCGGATTTCCGCGGCCTCGGCCTGTCCGAGGAGGCCCTGGAGGCCGCCCTCTGGCGCAACGCCGACCGGCTCCTCGGGCTCGGCCTCGCCGCGTAGGGAAAGCCCGGTTCGGGAGGTCCGGGACCTTTCGCGGGCGCGGCCCGCATGTCGGGGCACTGCCCCGACACCCCGCCGAAGGGCCGAGCCCTTCGGGATCCCGCGTCAGGCTGCGCGAACCCGGGTGAGGAAGGTCTCGACCGCGCCGCGCAGATCGCCCGCCTGCCGGGACAGGTCGGCCGCCGCGTGCAGCACCTGGGCCGAGCCCTGGCTCGCGGTGCCGGCCGCCGCGCCGACGCCCGCCATGTGCTTCGAGACCCCGCTTGTGTCCTGCGAGGTCTGCGCGGTAGTCCGGGCGATCTCCGCGGTGGCCGCGCCCTGCTGCTCGACCATGGCGGCGATCTCGGCGCCGATCCGGGCGAGGTCGCGGATCACCGCGGTGATGCCGCCGATCGACCGGACCGAGGCCTCGGTCGATCCGGTGATCTCCGAGACCTTGCCGGCGATCTCCTCGGTGGCCCGGGCGGTCTGCTCCGCGAGGTGCTTGACCTCGGCGGCGACCACCGCGAAGCCGCGGCCGGCCTCCCCGGCGCGCGCCGCCTCGATGGTGGCGTTGAGCGCCAGCAGGTTGGTCTGGCCGGCGATCTGCGAGATGATCGCGACGATCTCCCCGATGCTGCCGGCCGCCTGGGCGAGGCGGTGGACTTCCCCGGCCATGCCGTCCGCGCTCCGCGTGGCGGCCGCCGCGAGGTCCGCCGAGGACCCGACCTGCACGCCGATCTCCCGGACCGAGGCGGTGAGCTCCTCGGTGGCCGCCGCCACCGTGTCGGCCGAGCGGGCAGCCGAATCGGCCGACACCGCCACCGCCCGGCTGAGATCGGTCGTGTCCTGGGCGGCGCGGGCCATCCCGTGCGCGGAGGCCTCCAGCTGGGCCGCCGCCGCCGAGACGGCCGCGACGATCCCGCCGACCTGGCGCTCGAAGCTGTCGGCGAGGCCGAGGGCGGCCGCGCGCTGGGCCGCCGCGGTCTCGGCGGCGAGCCGCTCCTGCGCGGCCCGGGCCGCCCGGCGCTCGGCGACGCTGTCGCGGAACGCCAGGGCGGCGGCGGCGATCGCCCGGACCTCGCGCGGCCCGCCGGTCGGGATGGTCAGGTCGGCCGTGCCCGCGTCCCGGCCGATCGCGGTCAGCACCCCGGCCATCCGGGAGAGCGGACGGGCGATGGCCGTGCCGAGCCAGACCGCGAGGCCGGCCGAGAGGGCGAACAGGGCGAGGCCGCCGGCGGCCCAGAGGGACAGCATCCGCCCGGCGCGGGCGTGCACCGCCCCCGCGGCCGCCACCAGGTCGGCGGTGAGCCGGTCCTCCACGCCCTTCAGGGCGTCGATGCGCTGCGTGGCGAGGCGGAACCACGCCGGCGCGTCGCGGAAGGCGAGGGGCGTCCCCGGCATCGTCTCCTGCGCGACCGTCCGCAGGCGCGCGACCTCGCGGGCCGGCCCGGTCGCCTCCGCGGCGTCGAGCAGGTGCGCCTGCCCGGCCTCGGCCCCGGCCCGGAACAGGCCGGCATAGGTCGCCTGCTCGGCCGCGAGGGTCGCGAGGCGGCGGGCGGCCGCGAGGTCGAGGTTGCCGGAGGCGAAGACCGCCGCGGCGACGGCCCGCTCCTGGCCGGCCGCCTCCTTCAGCGCCAGGAAGGCCGCGTAGGCGTTCGCCCGGGCGGCGAGGCCGGCCTCGTCGATCGCGCCGCCCATGGCCCGCACCAGCCCGAGCCCCTCCCCGATCAGGCCCGTGTAGTAGGCCACGGCCTGCGGCGTGGCCGCCGTCAGGGCGTCGACGGCCCGGCGCTGCGCGGCCAGTCCGGTGAGCGCCTGCGCGAAGCCCTCGCTCCGGGCCGCGAAGACCGGCCCGAAGCCCGTCGCGGCGGTCACGGCCTCGGGCAGTCCGGCGAGCGCCGCGTCGGTGCGCCTGCGCTGGGCCGCCAGTTCCGGACCGAACTGCGCGCCCTGCGCGCCCAGGAACAGGCTCGAGGCCCCGCGCTCCCGCTGGGCCTCGTGCACGAAGGCGCTGATCCGGGAGGCGAGGCCGACCAGGCCCTCAACCCGGTCCATCTCGGCCCGCCGCGCCCACTGGTCCGACACGGCGAGGCCGGCCGCCCCCGCGAAGGCGAGGCACGGGGCGAGCGCCACCGCCAGGATGCGGGCGCGGAGCGAGGCGAGGATCGGCATCGGAAGATCTGGAACCGTCCGGCAGGAGACGCGCCACCTTCCGGCCAAGTCATAAAAATCCGGTTATGGGTCTCGCGCGGATCCGGGACCGGTCTGCCCAATCAGGCGGCGTTTTGGGCCGCATCTGCCAATTCGACGTGCAGATCTCCCCAGGTCTTCAGCGCGCGGATGACCGGCTCGAGGGACCGCCCCCGCTCGGTCAGGCTGTATTCGACCTTCGGGGGAACCTCGGCATAGACCGTCCGGGTGATCAGGCCGTCGGCTTCCATTTCGCGCAACTGGTTCGTGAGCATGCGCTGGGTCACGCTGGCGAGGCGCCGCCGGATCTCGTTGAACCGCAGGGTCCCCTCCAGCAGGTGATAGAGGATCACGCCCTTCCACTTGCCGTCGATGAGCCGGAGCGTCGCCTCGACGGCGCAGCCGGGGCTGCAGGCCCCCGTGTGGCGGCGGGTGCGGGGCATGGGCGTCTCCGACGGTATCGTTTCCGGCACTAGCGGCGTTTTATGTGCGTACTTGCGGCCCGTGAAGGCGGGCGGCATCTCCTGCGGCGACAGCCCGAGGAGATCACCATGCGCGCCGTCGGCTACCGCAAGTCCCTGCCGATCACCGATCCCGAAGCCCTGGTCGACCTCGACCTGCCCCAGCCGGCGCCCGGCCCGCTGGACCTGCTGGTGAAGGTCGAGGCGGTCTCGGTGAACCCCGTCGACACCAAGGTCCGGCGGCGGGCCGAGCCGGAGGCCGGCGGCGCCAAGGTGCTCGGCTGGGACGCGGCCGGCACCGTCGTCGCCGCCGGCGCGGAGGTCCAGGGCTTCGCCGCGGGCGACGCGGTGTTCTACGCGGGCGACCTCACCCGGCCGGGGACGAACGCCCAGTTCCACTGCGTCGATGCCCGCATCGTCGGGCGCAAGCCCGCGCGCCTCGACTGGGCGCAGGCCGCCGCCCTGCCGCTCACCGCGATCACCGCCTGGGAGACGCTGTTCGACCGGCTCGACACGGGCAAGCCGGTTCCGGGCGCCGCCCCGGCGATCCTGATCGTCGGCGGCGCGGGGGGCGTCGGCTCGGTGGCCATCCAGCTCGCCCGGGAACTCACCGACCTCACCGTGATCGCCACCGCGTCGCGGCCCGAGACGGCGGCCTGGTGCCGGGACCTCGGCGCCCACCACGTGGTCGACCATTCCAAGCCCCTGGCGGCCGAGGTGGCGGCCCTGGGGCTCGGCGCGCCGGGCCTCGTCTTCTCCACGACCAACACCGACGCGCACCTCGCCGCGATCGTCGAGCTCATCGCCCCGCAGGGCCGCCTCGCCCTGATCGACGATCCGGAGCGCCTCGATGTCGGGCTCCTCAAGCGCAAGAGCCTGTCGCTGCACTGGGAGTTCATGTTCACCCGCTCGATGTTCGCCACCGCCGACATCGCTGCCCAGGGCGCGCTCCTCGACGAGGTCGCCCGCCTCATTGATTCGGGCCGCCTGCGCACCACCCTGGGAGAGCATTACGGGCGGATCGACGCCGCGAATCTCCGGCGCGCCCACGGCCTGATCGAGAGCGGGCGCGCCAGGGGCAAGATCGTGCTCGAAGGCTTCTCGGAGTGAGGACGCGATGACGGAGGCGGCGGGGACCGGGATCTTCGACGTGGCGGCACTGGCGGCGGCGCTGCCCGACAGCGCCGGGACCCTCCTGGTCGACACCTACCTGACCGACCGGGAGGCCGCGAGCGCCCGGGTGTTCCGGGTCTACCGGCCGACGCCGCCGCACTACCACGCCACCTGCGACGAGTACCTCTACTGCCTCTCGGGCCGGGGCACCTTCTGGATGCGCGATCCCGCCGCGGTGACCGCGTTCGGCCCCGGCCAGCTCCTGTTCTTCGAGAAGGGCACGGTCCACGCGATGCCGGCGCTCGAGCCCGGGGACCCGGTGGTGTTCCTGTCGATCGACACGCCCCGCCGGGCGCCGACCGACATCATCTTCGTGAACCCGGAGGACGGGACGCCGGCCAGCTTCATGGCGCGCAACGCGGAGGGTTGAGGTCAGACCCGCAGGGAGCGCCCGGCCGCCGCCACGCCGACGAGCAGGATCGCCACGATCAGGAGCGCCGCGGGAAGGCCGAGCGCCTGCGCGGCGAAGCCGATCAGGGCCGGGCCCGCCAGCACCCCGGCATAGCCCAGCGTCGTCACCGCCGGCACCGCCACGCGCGCGGCCATCGCCCTCTGGCGGCCGGCCGCCGTGAACAGGACCGGGACGATGTTGGCGCAGCCCGCCCCGACCAGCGCGTAGCCGGCGAGTGCCGCCTCCCAGGCCGGGACGAGGACCGAGAGCGCGAGGCCGACGGCCGCCAGCAGGCCGCCGAGGACGACCACGCTCCGGCGCCCGAGCCGGGCCACGACCCGGTCGCCCGCGAGCCGGCCGACCGTCATCGTCACCGAGAAGGCCGCGTAGCCGAGCGCCGCCCAGGCCGGATCGAGCCCCCGCTGCTGGATCAGGAAGACCGCGCTCCAGTCGAGGGCCGAGCCCTCGGTGAGGAACACCACGAAGCAGAGCAGGCCCAGGACCAGCACCGGGCCGCGGGGCAGCGCGAAGGCGGGGCCGCCGCGCGCCCCTCCCCTGTCCGGCGGCAGGATGCCGGGCCAGGCGGCGGCGAACAGGGCCGCGATGCCGGCGGTCAGGAGCAGCACGCTCCAGCCCGCGCCGAGGCCCGCCGCCAGCAGGCCGCTGGCGATCAGCGCCCCCAGGATGCAGCCGAGGCTGTAGAGGCCGTGGAAGCCCGACATCATCGGGTGCCCGCTCCGGCGCTCCACCGCGACCGCCTGCAGGTTCATGACGCAGTCCACCGCCCCCATCCCGGCCCCGAACAGCAGCAGCCCCAGGGTGAGCGTCACGAGCCCCGAGGCCGCGGCCAGCACCGGGAGGGCGAGGCCGAGGGCCAGCGTGCCGGCGAGCAGGACCGGCCGGAAGCCGAGCCGCGCGGCCGCCACCCCGGCGCTCGGCATCGCCAGGATCGAGCCGATGCCGAAGGTGAGGAGCAGCAGGCCGAGCCCCGCCGCGTCGAGGCCGGCGCGGTCCTTCACCAGCGGCACCAGCGGCGCCCAGGTGGCGTTGGCGATGCCGACGATCAGGAACAGCAGCCGCGTGGACAGCCTCTGCCGGGCCGCGGCCCGGTCGTCGGCCCCCGGGATGGCGACCGGATCGGTCAGGTCGAGTGCTGGCATCGATGCCTGTCGGGACTTGGATCTGTGGGCGGGATTGGGCGATGTGGATCTCAACTCCCGCGGTGCAACACCGAAGGTGGGCCAAGGTTTGGCGAATCGAGATCCGGCGAACCCGGGGCCGCCGGACTCCGATCGCGGCCGTTGGCTGCACGTCGTCGCCCGCGCAAGCGAAGGGGCCCGGCGCGCGGCTCGTCAGCGTGGCGCCATCCGGATTGCTTCGCTGCGCGCAAAGACGGCTGCGCGTTCACCGAGCGGTTGCCGACGTACGCGTTTCGTTCTAGCAAGGGCGGCGCATGACGGGCCTGCGTCCCGCCGGCCACATCTTGCCGTGAGCCCCCGCGGGCTCGACATGAGGCCGGTGCGGCGGCTGGCCCGCGCGCGAATCCGACTCTGACCGCGTCGACGCCTCGAAAGACCGCCGCTCTCATGGCCAAAGCCCAAGCTGGAAGTCGTGTCGCAAGCCGCGCCGGCGCCGCCAAAGCCGCTCCCAAGGCGCCCCTCAAGGCAGCCTCGACGAAGGCAGGCTCAACGAAGGCGGCCCTGCCGAGACAGGCCCGCGCGAAGGGCGAAGCGCCCGCGGCCCGGACCGAGGCCGCCATCGACGCCAGGCTGGAGGCCCTGTTCGACGCCGCGCCGGCCCCCGTCGAGGACCGGCGGGTCATCGCGATCCGCGGCGCCCGGGAGCACAATCTCAAGAACGTCGACCTGACCATCCCCCGGGACAAGCTCGTGGTGTTCACCGGGCTGTCGGGCTCGGGCAAGTCGTCGCTCGCCTTCGACACGATCTACGCCGAGGGGCAGCGCCGCTACGTCGAGTCGCTCTCGGCCTACGCTCGCCAGTTCCTGGAGATGATGTCGAAGCCCGACGTCGACCAGATCGACGGGCTGTCGCCGGCCATCTCCATCGAGCAGAAGACCACCTCCAAGAATCCCCGCTCCACCGTGGGGACGGTCACCGAGATCTACGACTACATGCGCCTGCTCTGGGCGCGGGTCGGCATCCCCTACTCGCCGGCCACCGGCCTGCCGATCGAGAGCCAGACCGTCCAGCAGATGGTCGACCGCGTGCTGGAACTGCCGGAGAAGACCCGGCTCTACCTGCTCGCGCCGGTGGTCCGCGGGCGGAAAGGCGAGTACCGCAAGGAAATCGCCGAGTACCAGAAGAAGGGCTTCCAGCGTCTGCGCGTGAACGGCGAGTACTACGCCATCGACGACGTGCCCAAGCTCGACAAGAAGTTCAAGCACGACATCGACGTGGTGGTCGACCGGATCGTGGTCCGCGCCGATATCGGCTCGCGCCTCGCCGAATCCTTCGAGACGGCGCTGGAGCTCGCCGACGGCGTCGCCGAGATCGTGTTCGCCGACGCCCCCGAGGGCGAGGCGCCCCGGACCATCACCTTCTCGTCGCGGTTCGCCTGCCCGGTCTCGGGCTTCACCATCGCGGAGATCGAGCCGCGTCTGTTCTCGTTCAACAACCCGTTCGGCGCCTGCCCGACCTGCAGCGGCATCGGCCACGAGATGCGGATCGATCCCGAACTGGTGATCTCCGACCCGGCCCTGAGCCTGAAGCGCGGCGCGGTCGGCCCCTGGGCGAAGTCGACCTCGCCCTATTACGGTCAGACCCTGGAGGCGCTGGCCGAGCATTTCGGCTTCAAGACGGGCGTCCCCTGGCAGAGCCTGTCGGAGACCGCCCGCGCCATCGTGCTCTACGGCTCGGGCAAGCAGTCGATCCGCTTCGCCTACGACGACGGGTTGCGCAAGTACACGGTCAACAAGCCGTTCGAGGGCGTGATCCCGAACCTGGAGCGCCGCTATAAGGAGAGCGACTCGGACGCCGTCCGGGAGGAGATCGGGCGCTTCATGAGCGAGACGCCCTGCGCCGCCTGCGGCGGCAAGCGGCTGAAGCCCGAGGCGCTCGCCGTGAAGGTCGCCATGGCGGACATCGCCGACGTCACGGCCCTCTCGGTGAGCGAGGCGCACCGCTGGTTCTCGGAGCTGCCGGAGAAGCTGACCGCCAAGCAGAACGAGATCGCGGTCCGGATCCTGAAAGAGATCCGCGACCGGCTGACCTTCCTGGTGGATGTCGGCCTGGAATACCTGACGCTCGCCCGCGGCTCCGGCTCGCTCTCGGGCGGCGAGAGCCAGCGCATCCGGCTCGCCTCGCAGATCGGCTCGGGGCTGACCGGCGTGCTCTACGTGCTGGACGAGCCCTCGATCGGCCTGCACCAGCGCGACAACGAGCGGCTGCTCGGCACGCTCAAGCGCCTGCGCGACCTCGGCAACTCGGTGATCGTGGTCGAGCACGACGAGGACGCGATCCTGCAGGCCGATTACGTGGTCGATGTCGGGCCGGGCGCCGGCATCCACGGCGGCGAGATCATCGCGCAGGGGACGCCCGCCGAGGTGCTGGCGAATCCCGCCTCGCTCACCGCCAAGTATCTCACCGGCGCGATGTCCGTGCGCACCCCGACCGCGCGCCGCAAGGGCCGGAAGGGCAAGCTCGGGCTGTTCGGCGCCCGGGGCAACAATCTGAAGGACGTGGATGTCGAGATCCCGCTCGGCACCTTCACCTGCATCACCGGCGTGTCCGGGGGCGGCAAGTCGACCCTGGTGATCGACACGCTCTATAAGGCGGTGGCGAAGAAGCTGAACGGCGCCCTGGAGCACCCGGCGCCCTACGGGCGGCTGGAGGGGCTGGAGCACCTCGACAAGGTCATCGACATCGACCAGTCGCCGATCGGGCGCACCCCGCGCTCGAACCCCGCCACCTATATCGGCGCCTTCACGCCGATCCGCGACTGGTTCGCGGGCCTGCCCGAGGCCAAGGCCCGCGGCTACCAGCCCGGGCGGTTCTCGTTCAACGTCAAGGGCGGGCGCTGCGAGGCCTGCTCGGGCGACGGCGTCATCAAGATCGAGATGCACTTCCTGCCGGACGTCTACGTCACCTGCGACGTCTGCAAGGGCAAGCGCTACGACCGCGAGACCCTGGAGGTGAAGTACAGGGGCAAGTCGATCGCCGACGTGCTCGATTCCACCGTCGAGGAGGCGGCCGAGCTGTTCAAGGCGGTGCCGGCGATCCGCGACAAGCTCGAGACCCTGAAGCGGGTCGGCCTGCACTACGTCCATGTCGGCCAGCAGGCCACCACCCTGTCGGGGGGCGAGGCGCAGCGGGTGAAGCTCTCCAAGGAGCTGTCGAAGCGCGCCACCGGCCGCACCCTCTACATCCTCGACGAGCCGACCACCGGCCTGCACTTCCACGACGTCGCCAAGCTCATGGAGGTCCTCCACGAGCTGGTCGACCAGGGCAACACGGTGGTGGTGATCGAGCACAACCTCGAAGTGATCAAGACCGCCGACTGGGTGATCGACATGGGCCCCGAGGGCGGCGACGGCGGTGGCCGGGTGGTGGCCCAGGGGACGCCCGAGGCGATCGCGCGCGCGACCGCGAGCCATACCGGCCGGTTCCTGCGCGAGGTGCTGGAGCGGCGCCCCGCCTCACCGGCGAGCCGCGGTCGCGCCGCGGAGTAGCGCGGCGGACCGTCCCGCTCGGCGGCCGTCTCCGGATTGGCCCGCCCCGCCGGCCGATCCCGGCGCGGCAGTTTCTGCCGGATGCGGTCCGGAACCTGCCCGAGCGGGCGGTGATTCGAGCCGCGGGGCGCGGGTCCGAACCGGTTGCCGGCCGGTCCGGCGCCGGATTCTGGACGCCGCGTCCGGACCGGCCGCCTGCCCGATCGCCGCCCCGACCTTGCCGGATTCTCCCGCCGCCCGGCCCGACAACAGCTTGACCGTTCAACGATATTTTGCCGGACCCCGCGTTCGAGCAGGGTCTGTGGACAGTGTTGCATCGCCGCAAAAATGCGGCTTTTGCGCAACGGTTCGGCTGGTTGTGGCGTTTCGGCGAGCATTCCACTGTCTTTCCGCAGGTCTCTGTAGAATAGTCGCAGACGTTGAGACGGGCAGGCTCCGTGGGGGCGCTCGGCAGGTCCGAAGCCGGCAGCCGCGATAGGCGAGCAGACCGGCAGGGAAGTGCCGAATGCGGGACGGACGCCGTGTGACCTTGGGAAGGAATGAGAAAATGATGAAGAACTGGCTCGCGGCCGGCACGGTCGCGCTGACGGTCGGCATGACCTCGACGATCGCTCAGGCACAGACCACGACCATTCCGGGCGAGCAGGTCGGTCTGGCCACCGGCGCGCCGCTGCCGGAAGGCCTCTACGCCATCAACACGTTCATCTACCGTCGCACCGATGGGCCGAACACGGCCGATACCGCCGTCAACATCCCTGTCCTGGTCTGGTCGACCCCGCTGGTGCCGTTCGGCGGCCGCATCGAGCTGCTCGTGGCACCCCCGACCGTCTTTGTGTTCACCCGCAACCCGGCGGGCGTGCGCAACAAGGACATCTCGATCAACGTCGGCACCTTCGTCGGCGGCGTCTGGGCGTTCGACCTGGGCAACAACTTTGGCGTCAGCTTGCTCGGCGGCACATATCTGAACGACCTCAACGGCGACCGCGGCTCGCTCGGCACTGGCCTTGGCGGAACGCCGCTTCTGCCGCAGCTCTCCTCCAACACCTACCGCTTCGGCGTCGCCGGCAGCTACACGGGTAACGGCTGGAACATCACCGCCAACCTGACCGCCAACATCTACGACTCGCCCGGCCGCTTCCCCGGCCAGGTCGGCGCCGCCATTGGCCCGCTCCACCTTTCGGACGCCCTGAACTTCGACTTCACGGCAACGAAGAAGTTCGGCAACTTCGAGATCGGTCCGATCGCCTACGGCACCTACAACTTCGACATCAGCCAGTACAGCGCGGCGGTTGGCAACCGCGGCCGCTTCGCAGTCGGCGGCCTCATCGGTTACGACTTCAAGCTCTTCTCTGTTCAAGCTTATGTCGGCCGCGATGTCGTGACTGGCGACACCTACCGGACCGCTTTTGGCCAGCCTCGGTCCAACTACTCGACGGACGGGTTCCTCCGCTTCATTGTGCCGCTGTACTCGCCGACCCCGGCTCCCGCTCCGGAGCCTGTTGCCATTGTTCGCAAGTACTGAGACCCTCCCGAGACGCCGGGCTCCCCGCCGCCGCGCGGCGGGGGCTCCCGGATCTCCGACAGGCCGTCCCCCGGGACGGCGCGCCGCCCGGCCCCGCCGGGCGGTTTTTTGTTGTGCCGGCCCCGCCGCGGGCCGCCCCGCGCGGGCCCGGCCATGGGTCGCAACCGGCCGCGGGTGACGCGGGCGGCGCGGACATCCTATGGTGTGCCGATTGCGCGGCTCCGGGGCCGACCGGGGCGCAGGCGGACGAGCCGAAGGAATGTCATGGCGACGCAGGGCGAGTGGAAGATCCCCGCGCAGGCCCAGCCCAGGCCCGCGGATTACGGCTACGACCTCGACCGGGCGCTCTCCGCCGTCCTGGCCCTGTCGGCGCGGATCCCGGAGAGCGCGTTCACGGCCGAGACGCTCGGCACCGAGCGCGCCGGCAACGGCGTGGTGATCCGCGAGGACGGGCTGGTGCTCACCATCGGCTACCTCGTCACCGAGGCCGAGAGCGTCTGGCTCACCACCCGGGACGGCCGCTCGGTGCCCGGCCACGTCCTCGGCTTCGATGCCGCCACGGGCTTCGGCCTGGTCCAGGCGCTCGGCGATCTCGGCGTGCCGGCCCTCCCGCTCGGCCGCTCGGCCGGGCTGAAGACCGGTGACCGGGCCGTGCTGGCGGGGGCGGGCGGGCGGCAGCGCTGCGTCGCCGTCGAGGTGGTCGCCCGGCAGGAATTCGCCGGCTACTGGGAATACGTCCTCGACGAGGCCCTGTTCACCGCCCCCGCCCACCCGCACTGGGGCGGCACCGCGCTGATCGGTCCCCAGGGCGACCTGCTCGGCATCGGCTCGCTGCAGCTGCAGCAGGGCGGCGCCGGCGCGGCGCGGCCGATCAACATGGTCGTGCCCATCGACCTGCTGACGCCGATCCTCGAGGACCTCGCCACGCGCGGGCGCGCCAACCGGCCGCCGCGCCCCTGGCTCGGCCTCTACGCCACCGAGAGCGAGGAGGGCATCGTCGTCATGGGCCTCGCCGACAACGGCCCGGCCGAGACCGGCGGCCTCCAGGCCGGGGACGTGATCGAGGCGGTGGCCGGCGAGCCGGTGGCCGATCTCGCCGCCCTGTTCCGCAGCGTCTGGGCCCTCGGCGAGGCCGGGGTGCGGGTCCCCCTCACGATCCGCCGGGAGGGACGCGGGGTGAAGCTCGCCCTCGTCTCCGGGGACCGGGAGCGGTTCCTGCGCACGCCCTCGCTGCACTGAGCCCGCAGCGCGCAACTTTCGCGCGGCGGGCGGCGTTGCCGCGGGTGCCGTCGCGGGTCTGTACCGGACACAACCTACGGCTCAGCGACGGTTCAGGTGGCGGGACCGAATCTGCAACCACCGGCTCCCGATCCGCCGGAAGCGTTGAGGAGATCCAGTCATGACGATTCTGAGCGCACCGCGCGCGAAGGCGCTCGTGATGGCCGCCGCGGTCGCGGGCGGCCTCGGGCTCGCGGGGTCCGCCGAGGCGGCCGGGGGCTGCGGCCCCGGCTTCCACCCCAATCCCTGGGGCATCTGCCGGCCGAACTGGGGCCCCCGGCCCTACGGCTACTGGCGGCGCCCGATCTACTACGGCGGGTACGGCGGCTATTACCGGCCGCGGCCGTTCTACCGGCCCTACGGCTTCTACGGGCCGCGCCCGTTCTACTGAGCCCGGTCCGGGCACGCGTGAGACGCCGGGAGGGCGTCCCGCCGACCGGTGGGGCGCCCTTCGCGCGTGCGGGGAGCCCCGCGCGACCCCGCATGCGCACAAAGAATGACCATTCGGAAACCTTGCCGGTTTCTTAAGCCGGTTATGCAATTCCCGCAGGTCTGGTGCTTGACCTTGCGCCTCCTGCTGCGCTGCGGTCGGATTATATGTGCGTTGCACCAACAAGAGGCAGCGATGCGCAATGGGGCGCCATCGTCTGCCTGAGCAGAGGTCACAGCACACCATGTCCGCCGCCCGTAGCGTCCTGAGCCGCGTCCGCGCCTATCTCCGGTACCGCGACACCGTCTCCCAGCTGTCCCGCCTGTCGGACCGCGATCTTGCCGATCTCGGCATCAACCGCAGCGAGATCCGCGGCGTCGCCCGCGTCTGATCCCAGCGCCCGAGTCACAGCACCCGAGACGAACGTCCCGAAGGACCGCCGCCCGTTGATCCGGACGGCGGTCCTTCGCTATTCTCAGACATGACACAGATCATCCACATCGTCGGCGGCGGTCTCGCCGGATCCGAGGCCGCCTGGCAGGTGGCCGAAGCCGGGCACCGCGCGGTGATCCACGAGATGCGCCCCGTGCGCGGCACCGAGGCGCATCGGACGGACGGCCTGGCCGAACTCGTCTGCTCGAACTCGTTCCGGTCCGACGACCCCGAGGGCAACGCCGTCGGGCTGCTGCACCAGGAGATGCGCAGCTTGGGCTCGCTGATCATGCGGGCGGCCGACACTAACCAGGTGCCGGCGGGCGGGGCGCTGGCGGTCGACCGCGAGGGCTTCTCCGCCGCGGTGACCCGGGCCCTGGAGCAGCACCCCAACGTCACCCTCGTCCGCGGGGAGGTCGAGGGCCTGCCGCCGGAGGCATGGGGCCCCTGCATCGTCGCCACCGGCCCGCTCACGGCGCCGGCGCTGGCCGAGGGCATCCGCGGGCTCACCGGCGCCGAGTCGCTGGCCTTCTTCGACGCGATCGCGCCGATCGTCCACCGCGACTCGATCGACATGGACGTGGCGTGGTTCCAGTCCCGCTACGACAAGCCGGGACCCGGCGGCACGGGCGCGGACTACCTCAACTGCCCGATGAGCCGTGAGCAGTACGACACCTTCGTGGCCGCCCTCGTGGCGGGCGAGAAGATCGGGTTCAAGCAGTGGGAGGGCACGCCCTATTTCGACGGCTGCCTGCCCGTCGAGGTCATGGCCGAGCGCGGCCCCGAGACCCTGCGCCACGGGCCGATGAAGCCCGTGGGGCTCACCAATCCCCGCGACCCGCTGGTCAAGCCCTGCGCGATCGTGCAGCTGCGCCAGGACAACGCGCTGGGCACCCTGTACAACATGGTCGGCTTCCAGACGAAGCTGACCTATTCCGAGCAGGTCCGGATCTTCCGCATGATCCCCGGCCTGGAGCGGGCCGAGTTCGCCCGCCTCGGGGGCCTGCACCGCAACACCTATCTCGACAGCCCGCGCCTCCTCGACGCCACCCTCCGGCTGAGGGCCCGGCCCTCCTTACGCTTCGCCGGCCAGATCACCGGCTGCGAGGGCTACGTCGAGAGCGCCGCGGTCGGGCTGATGGCCGGCCGCTTCGCCGTCGCGGAGGCGGCCGGCCGGCCGCTCGCCCCCCTGCCCCAGAGCACGGCCCTCGGCGCGCTCATCGCCCACATCACCGGCGGCCACCTGATGGCGGACGGCGAGGCCAACGCCCCGCGCTCGTTCCAGCCGATGAACGTCAATTTCGGCCTGTTCCCGCCGCTCGAGCGGGCCCCCCGCAACGAGACCGGCCGGCGCCTGCGCGGGCCCGAGAAGGCGGCGCTGAAGAAGCGCGCGCTCACCGACCGGGCCCGGGCCGATCTCGCTCTCTGGTTGGAGGGCGCGCGGGACGGTGCGGCGAGACCTGCGGCTGCGGAATAGCTAGCCGCACGGGGCTTGCACCGCCCGAGGCCTCATCATCCTGGGCGCACCATGACCGCGATCGACACCCGAGCCTTCCTGGCCGACCTGTACGAGCTGCGCGAGATCGGCCGGTTCCGCACCGGCGTCCACCGGCCGACCTTCTCGGCCGCGGACATGGAATCCCGCCGCTGGCTGATGGCCCGGCTCGAGGCCTGCGGCCTGGACGCTTCCATCGACGGGATCGGCAACGTGCTGGGGCGCCACCGCGGCCCCGGCCCGCACCTGCTGGTCGGCAGCCACATCGAGACGCAGAACGAGGCCGGCTGGCTCGACGGGGCGCTGGGCGTCGTGGCCGGGGTGGCGCTGGCCCGCGCCGGGCTGCCCGTCGACGTCGTCGCCTTCGCGGACGAGGAGGGGCACTTCTCCGGCGGCTTCCTGGGCAGCCGCTCGGCGATCGGCGACCTGACCGAGGCCGAGATGGACGAGGCCCGCAACCGCACCGACGGCACGCCGCTTCGCGCGGCGCTCGCGGGTGCCGGCCTCGCCGGCCTGCCCCGGATGCGGCTCGACCCGGCCCGCTACCGCGGCTTCCTGGAGATGCACATCGAGCAAGGGACGCAGCTCGAATCCGCCGGCCTGCATCTCGGCGTGGTGAGCGGCATCGTGGCGATCTGGCAGTTCCGGATCGATTTCGCCGGCAACCAGGACCATGCCGGCGGCACCACCATGGCGGAGCGCCGGGATGCGGGCCTCTCGGCGGTGCGGCTGCTGGCGGCGATCGACCGGGAGTTCCCGAAGGTCTGCGGCCCGCGCAGCACCTGGACGACGGGGCGGATCACCCTGGATCCCGGCGGCTTCAGCATCATCCCGGGCCGGGCCGAGGTGTATTTCCAGTTCCGCGACGTGGCGATGCCGGTGCTGGAGCGGATGGAGGCCTGCCTGGAGGCGCTGGTGCGGGAATCGAACCGGCGCGAGCGCTGCCCGGCCACCCTGACGGCCCTGGCGAAGGCGGTCCCCGCCCCCTGCGACCCGGCCCTGATGCGCGCCCTCTCGGAGGCCGCCGAGAGCGTCTGCCCCGGCTCGTGGCAGGTGATGCCGTCGGGCGCCGGTCACGACGCCCAGAACGTCGCCCGGATCCTGCCGGCCGCGATGCTGTTCGTGCCCTCGATCGGCGGCATCAGCCACCACTGGGCGGAGGACACCGCCGACGCCGACCTCGCCCTCGGGGTGCGGGCCCTCGGCGACGCGGCGGCGCGGGTGCTGGCGGGCTGAGCGCGCCGCCCCGGACGCCCGCCGCGGCGCGTTCCGGCGGGCCCCGGGCCTCAGGCGCCCGGTATCAGCGACTGGATCGGGATCCGCTCCGGGCGGTATTCCTGCATGCCCCCGGCGATCCGCTCCTCGACGGCGTCGATGAACTTCTCCGGGTCGGTGATCGAGCACTGGCGCAGGTCCCAGAAGGCGTAGCGCCACCATTGCACCTTCAGGTAGCGCTCGATCAGCGCGTCGGGGAAGCGCATCTTCACGATCCGGGCGGGGCTGCCGGCCACGATCGCGTAGGGCGGCACGTCCTTGGTCACCACCGCCATGGCGCCGATCACCGCCCCGTCGCCGATCGTGATGTCGGGCATCAGGAAGGCGCCGTGGCCGATGTAGACGTCGTTGCCGATGCGCACGCGCTTGGGCCAGAGATACGGTCCGCAGATCTCGTAATCCTCCGCCCGCGGGTCGAGGCGGTCGAACACGGCCGAGTGGTGCGTGTAGAACAGCGGCGAGGTCGAGCCGCACTGGACCGGGTGGCTGCCGCGCCCGACCTGGACGCTCTCGCCGATCGAGCAGTAGCGGGCGATGTCGGCGCCGAAATAGTAGCCGCTCACCGCGTACGAGAACGCCCCCATGGTGAGGCAGTAATCGACGCCCATCCACTTGATGCTGCACGGCGGCTCGAAGACGCAATCCTCCGGCAGGCCGAACGGGGCCGGGTGCAGCACCGAGATGCCGCGCCGCAGCATCTCCTGCTTCATGTCCTCGTTGACGGAGATCATGCGGCGTCCTCGTCGATGGGGTGTCGGGTTCCGGCCGGCGCCGGGTCCAGGCCGTAATAGTCGCGCCTCAGGTCCCCGTAGGTGGCGGCCCGGATCGGCACGGTGAGCCGGCCGGCGGCCGAGACGTCGATGGCGAGCAGCCGGTCGTTGAAGGCGGCCGGATCGGTGGCCAGCGCGCCGGGGAGCAGGTGCCCGTTCGGGTAGGCGCGCAGCCGCTCGGCCGGGGCGCCGAGGTCGAAGGCCGCCACCGGCAGGCCGGTGCGCAGCGCCAGGGTCAGCGCGTACGAGTAGGTCTCGGGCCAGATCGCCGGCAGCAGCACGAGATCGGCCGAGAGCCGCCAGACCAGGTCCAGGGCCTCGTGGTCGCCGGAATAGCGCCCGGTCTGGGCGACCCCGACGCGCTCCAGGCCGATCGCCAGGGCCGGATCCGAGTAGCCCACGATCGCGAAGTGCAGCGGCAGGTCGCGGTCCTGCGCGTCGGTGGCGAGCGCCTGCAGGAACAGGCCGCCCTTCGTGGCGCTGATCGCGCCGAGCACGGCGACGCGGCGGACGCGGCCGGGCCGCTGCAGGGCGGTCGAGCGCACCGACCGCTCCGGCTCGACGTGCGGCCGCACCGTGACGACGAGGTCCGGGTACACCGCCCGGATCCGGGCTGCCGTGTCGCAGGACGGCGCGAACACCCGCGCGGCGCCGGCCAGGAACGCCCCGAACGCCGCCCGCCGCTCGCCCGGATCCGGCTCCTCGAACCCGTCCGCGTCCACCGCCAGGCACGACCGGCACTCGCTGACCGGCGCCAGGCCGCAGTAGCGCCCGTCCGGCTGCACCAGGTGGTTGCGGTGGCATACCGGCGAGTAGTCGTGCAGCGTCCACGCGTAGGGACGCCCCGCGCCCGCCACCACCGCCATCAGCGCCCGCGCCGCGCCCCAGCGCAGTCCCGCCAGCGAGTGCACGTGGATCAGCACCGGCGCCAGCTGCCCGACGAAGTCGGCGAGCTCGGCCGCGTCCCGCGGCAGGTACAGGCTGTCGAGGTTGGGCAGGTACAGGAACTCGGGGCCGCGATACGAGACGTGGACCTCGAGGTTGCGGGTCCGGTCGATCTGCAGCAGCACCACGCTCAGGCCCTCGGCCCGGGCCTGCGCGACCATGTCGTCGATGTGCCGCTGGATGCCCCCGCCCCAGCTGTGCGTCACGTAGAGCAGCGCCCGCCCCGAGAAGTGCCGGGCCAGCCGCGCCCGGTCGAGCCGCGCCCGCCCGCGCCGGCCGGGATCGGCCTGGACGAACTGCCCGACCCGGGCCGGGTAGTCGGGGTGCTTGGCCAGCAGCGCCGCCTGGCCCTGGTCGTACTCGCCGCCCGCGTCGAGCCCGAACGAGATCTGGCCGGCATGGTGGACGAACACGTCCTCGGCGAGCAGGTTGACGAAGCCGGCCTTGGTGGCGCGCAGGCACCAGTCGTTCTCCTCGCCGTAGCCCTTACCGAAGGCCTCGGCGTCGAGGTCGCCGACCGCGTCGAGGGCGGCGGCGGTGATGTACATGCAGAAGCCGACGCCGGTGGGCACGGGCACGGCGCGGCCGCGGTTGACCTGCGCGGCCACGCGGTCGAGGTCGGGCCGGGCGATCTCGAGCGGCATGGTGTTGTTGGCGTTGAAGCGCGGGTAGGAGCAGATCGTGGCGTTGTTGGACAGGGGCGTGACGCTGCCCACGGGCAGCCCCGCGCCCATTCCCGCCCCTGCGCCTGCCCCAGCCCCTGCCTCCGTGCCGGACCCGGCCCGAGGCTCGGCGTTGTGTTCGGCGTGGGCGACGAGGCGGTCGAGCCAGTCGCCGAAGACTTCAGCGTCGGAGTTGAGCAGGACGACGGCGCGGCCCTGGCGCAGGCCGAGGGCGCGGTTGACCGAGCGGACGAAGCCGAGGTTCTGCTCGTTCTCGACGAGGTGGAACAGGCCGCGGGCGGCGAGGGCGGCGAGCTCCGCGGTGAGTTCCGGGTCGGGGGAGCGGTCGTTGACGGCGAGCAGGGTGAAGGGGGTGGCCTGGGGCGCCGACAGGCAGGCATGGATGGCGCGCAGGGTCTCGCCGCGGCCCTTGTAGACCGGGACGATGACGACGACGCGGGCCTGCGCGATGGGCAGGGCGCGGGGCAGGCGGTCCCACTCGTGGGCCGCCGGGGCTTCCATGGGCGGGTAGGTGCCGAGATCCTCGGGGCAGCCCATCAGCCCGGCGGCCCGGCCGGTGCGCACGTAGTGCAGGAACGGCGACTCCCCGGGCCCCAGCAGATGGCCGTAGGTCTCCCTGTAGAACGCGATGGAGAAGGTCTTGCTCGGGTCGCGCCCCTCGTGCTGGCCGTAGGCGACGAAGTGGGCGAGCGGCCCGCCGGGGGCGCCGGCGGCGTCGGGGTTGCGCTTGGCGTAGAAGGCGGCGTCGAAGAACGGCGCGACCGTCCGGGCCTCGTCGGCCAGAACCGCCTCCCGCGAGTCCGGCGTGCCGTAGCAGGGGTGGAAGGCACCGGCCGCGATGTCGGTGCCGTGCATCAGCGCCGTGGCGAGGAGGTGCGCGAGGGGCGCGAGGCCCGTCTCGCGCATCCCGGGATGCGCGTCGGCGTAGGCCTGCCCGTCGAAGTCGGGTCGGGGATTGCGGCCCGTCTTCCAGCCGGTGTCGCAGTAGTCGCGCACCGCGTCCTCCGCCTCGGACAGGCCGTAGCGCGCCCGGTAGAAGCCGTGGTCGAAATGCCCCGCCACCAGCCGCGCCTGCAGGTCCAGGAGCGCGTCCCGGTCGAGGGTCTCCCGCCCGATCGCCCCCAGCCAGCCGGTGTCCTCCACCGGCGCCCGCGCCGGCCGCAGCCCGCAGACCCGCAGCAGCGCCGCCAGCGTCGAGCGTCCCGGCCCGGGATCGCGCAGCTCCCGCCAGCCCGCCTCGGCGAAGTGCAGGAACGGCTCGCGCCCGCCCACGTCCGGGTAGGTCGCCCGGTACCAGTCCGCGTCCACCGCCGGCAGGTTCAGCCGGTGCGGCTCCGCGAACGGCTCGGCCCCCGTCAGCCGCGCCTCGGCGACGGTGCGGAAGAACGGGTCGTCCGCGACCGCCCGGCTGCCGGACCGCGCCTGCACGTAGCCGGCCGGGTCGAAGTCCGGCCGCGGGCCGATCCGCGCCCGCCAGCCCTCCGCCACGTAGTGGCGCAGCAGCGCGGCGTCCGAGGCCCCGGCCAGGGCCTCGGCCTGCGGCTCGGGCAGGCGCTGCCGGTAGTGGGCGGCGTCGAAGTAGGGGGCGAGCGTCTCGATCCGCAGGGCGAGCGCGGCGTCCGGGTCGGGCCGGGCGGGACCGCCGTGGAGGACGTAGTGGACCAGCGGGTTCTGGGTGGCGAAGGTGATCCCGCGGGTGAGGCAGTAGGCCAGGGTGTCGAATTGCGGCGCCGGCTCGCGGCCCTCGCGCCAGCCCGAGGCCATGTAGTGGTCGACCGGGTCGACGCCGGCGGCGGCGAGGTCGGGATTGCCGGCGAGGTAGAAGGCGCCGTCGACGAGGCGGCGGGCGAGGCGGTGGGCCTCGGCCGTGTCGGGCCTCGGCAGGGCGGCCGCCTCCCCCTCCCCTTCACGTCTGGCGCGCCGGCGCGCGAGGGCGTGCAGGAGCGGGTTGATGCCGGCGCGGGCGATGTGGGGATGGGCGGCGAGGTAGGCGGCGGAGTCGAAGTCGGGGCGCGGGTCGCGGCCCGCGCGCCAGCCGTGGACGAGGTAGTCGCGCACCGGGTCGGCCGCGATCCCGTACCAGCTCGCGTAGAACGCCGCGTCGACGTGCGGGGACAGGACGGCGATCAGGCGCGCCTCCAGGTCCGCGCCGGCCGCCGCGCCCGCCCAGCGGCGGTGCAGCGCCGACGGCGTGGCCAGCGGGTCGCGCAGCCGACCGAGGCGGCGTCGCATCCGCGTCAGGGCCGAGATCCGGCCGGTCCCGTCGGAGCCGCGGCGCATCTCAGGACTCTGCGGTGGGGCGTTCGCCGCGGGCCGTCACGGGGCGCGGGATCCGTCGGCCGCCCGCCAAGCGGGCGCGGTCGGGGCGCGGGGCTCTGATCGGGTCATGGGCGGCAGCTGGCGGGCAGCGTCGGAGGCGCGAGGCGGCGCGGGAACGATCGTCCTGTCGGACACCCGTCGCACTAACGGAACCGGCCGAGGCCGTAAACCGTGGGGCCCCATCGGCGCTGGCGCCGGAGGCCGCATCGGACGCCGCATCGGAGGCCGCGCCGCGCGACGGGCGCGACGGCCTTGCAGCCGACGGTATTTCGATATATCTGAAAATTAGTCATATCGAAATCGAGTCGAATCCATGCATCCCCGTCTCTCGGCCTTCCTCCGCGCCGATCCCTTCGACGCCTTCCGCGTCCGCGCCCATCGCGGCCCGATGGGCGGCGATCCACGCGGACGGCACGGGCCCCACGGCCACCCGGGTCGCGGGCCCGGCGAGCGCCGGATGTTCGGCCGCGGCGGCCGCGGCGACCTCGCGCGCTTCTTCGCCCACGGCGACCTGCGCCTCGTCATCCTCCACCTGATCGCCGAGAAGCCCCGCCACGGCTACGAGATCATCAAGGCGATCGAGGAGCGGGTCGGCGGCGCCTACAGCCCGAGCCCCGGAACCGTCTACCCGACGCTCACTCTCCTGGAGGAACTCGGCCACGTCACGGTGACCCCTGGGGAGGGCACCAAGCGGCTGCACACGATCACGCCGGAGGGGCAAGCCTTCCTGGACGGCAACCGCCCGATTCTCGAGGCGATCCTCGCCCGGATGGCGGAGGCCGAGGCCGCCCGGGGCGACGGTCCCCCGCCCTCGGTCGTGCGCGCCAAGGAGGGCCTGAAGCTCGCCCTGCAGATGCGGCTCGCCCGCGGCCCGCTCAGCGCCGAGCAGGCCGCCGCCATCACGGCCGCGCTGGAGGCGGCGACCGCCGCGGTGGAGCGGGCGTGACGGGCCGTCCCGCGACCGTCGCCGGGGCCTTTGCCGGACCCTTTACCGGGGCACGGCCGGTGCCCGATCCGCGGCCCGGCCGCCTCGTCCTCGGGATCACCCTGTTCCGGCCGCGGCCGGACCAGCTGGCGCGCGTCCGGGCCCTGGCCTCGGCCGGATACGCCGCGGTGATCGCCTTCGACAACGGCGGCCTCCCGGCCGGGGCGGCCGATCAACTCGCCCGGTCCGGCGTGACCCTGCTGTCGGAGGGCGCGAATCTCGGCATCGCCGAGGCGCTCAACCGGATCGCCGCTTCCGCCCGCGCCGCGGGGGCCGGAACCCTGCTCCTTCTCGACCAGGACGCCGAGCCGCCCGCGGATCTCGCCGCCGCGCTGCTGACGGCGCGGGACCGGCTGCGGGAGGCCGGGATCCCGGCGGCGGTGGTCGGCCCGGTCCCGGCGCCGGCACCGGGCCACAAGGCGCCCGCCTACCCGCCGCGTCCCGGCGCGCCGGCACGCGACGACCTCGCCCCGGTGCAGTTCCTGGCGACCTCGGGCTCGCTCATCGACCTCGACGCCTTCGCGCGGGTCGGGCCCTTCCGCGGCGACTTCTTCATCGACGGGGTCGAGCTCGAATGGTGCTTCCGTGCCTGGAGCCTCGGCTACGGCTGCTACCAGACCGACGCCGTCGCGATCCCGCACCGCGTCGGCGGCGGGACGGTCCGGGCCTTCGGGATCACGATGCCGCGCCAGCCCCTGTTCCGCATGGCGACCTACCTGCGCAACGCGATCTACGCGTGGCGGCTGCCGCACGTGCCGCTGCGCTGGAAGCTCGCCCAGGCCGCCTACCTGCCGCTCCAGGCCGGGCTGTACTGGGCGGATTCGGGCTGGCGGCCCGCCGTGCTGCTCAGGCTCCTCGCGGCCGCCCGCGACGGCGCCCTCGGCCGCCTCGGGCCGCCCCGGGACCTGCCGTGACCGACCGCCCTGCCCTCGACGTGGTGATCGTCAACTGGAACGGCGGCTCGCTGCTGCGCGCCTGCCTCGCGAGCCTCGCGGCCGCGCGGGACGCCGCGGCCGTGCAGGTCACCGTGGTGGACAACGCCTCCACGGACGGCTCCGCCGAGACCCTGCCCGCCCTGCCCCGCCCGCTCCGGCTGATCCAGAACGCCGCGAATCTCGGCTTCGGCCGGGCCTGCGACCAGGGCGCCGCCGCCGGCGACGCCCCCGCGATCCTGTTCCTGAACCCGGACACGCAGGTCGCGCCCGACGCGCTCGGCGTGGCTCTGGCCGCCCTGACGGCCGATCGGCGGACCGGGATCGTCGGCGCGCGGCTCGTCGATCCGGACGGGCGGACCGCGCGCTCCTGCGCGCGGGCGCCCTCGGCGCTGGGCCTCGTCGGCCGCGCCCTGGCGCTGGACCGCCTGGGCCTCGTGCGGCCGCACTTCCTGCGCGAATGGGACCACGCGGAGGACCGCGCCGTCGACCAGGTGATGGGCGCCTTCCTGATGATCCGCCGCGACCTGTTCCGGGCGCTCGGCGGGTTCGACCCGCGCTTCTTCGTCTACTGGGAGGATGCCGACCTCTGCGCCCGGGCCCGGGCGGCGGGCTTCGCGGTGCGGCACGTGGCCGGGGCGGTCGCCCACCATGTCGGCCAGGGCACGACCCGGCAGGTGCGGGCGCGGCGGCTGTTCTACTTCCTGCGCAGCCAGATCCTCTATGCCGGCAAGCACCACGGCGCCGGGACGGCCCTCGCCCTGGCGGCGGCGAGCTTCGGCGCGCAGGTGCCCCTGCGGCTCGCCCTGGCCCTCGCCCGTCGCTCCCCCCGGGAGGCCGCGGAGGTCCTGCGGGCGGCGGGCCTCCTGGCCGCGGCGTTGCCGGGGCTCGTGCCGGACCTCCTGCGCGCCGCGCGCGCGCGGCGCGCGGCTTGAGCGGGATGGCGATGCCGCGCGCCCTCGGCGCGGAGGCCGGCCGCCCGGTCGACCCCGCCGGGGCCGCGGCGGCCCCCGGGATGCGGCCGTGAACCTGCCGGTCACCGGCGGCGGCCGGTTCTGGGCCCGCGCCTTCCTGGGCCTCGGCCTCCCGGCCTGCCTCGCGCTGGCCTGGATCGGCCTGCCCGGCGAGCCGGCCGCCCTCGCCCTCGCCTTCGCCCGCATCGCGGCGTTCCTGAGCCTGGGGCTCGCCGCCCTGGCCCTGGCGACCCGGGGACGGGCCGCGCTGTTCGCGCTGCTGTGCTGCCCGGCCTCGCTCGCGGCCGCCTCCGGCCCGGACGGGCCCGTCCTGGCGCTGGCGGCGCTCGCGGCCGCGCTGCTCAGCCCCCGGCCGATGACGGGCCGGCGCAGATCGGCGCGCCGCGCCGGAGCGGCGCTGGCGATCGGCCTGGTGGTGCTGGCGCGGCCGGCCTGCGCGCCGCTCGCGGGGATGCTGCTGGTGCCGTTCCCACCTCCGGGGCGGCTGGCCCGCGCCTGCCGGGACCGGCTGCCGCTCGCCGTGTTCGCCCTGCTGCCGGCCCTCCCGGCCGCGAGCCTCGGACTGCCGCACCCCGCCGGCGCGGGGGACGGATTCGGGTCCCTGCCCGTCCCGCTGCCCGGGATCCTCTACGCGCTCTGGGCCGCCGCGCTGCTGGTGCCGCCCTTCGCGCTGCGGCGGGGGCCCCTTCCCCCGCTCGCGGAGCGGCTGTGGCTCTCGGGGGGCGCGCTGCTCGGCCTCTGGCTGACGGTGCTGGCGCAGGCCCTCGCCCCGGCGGCCGGCCACGGCGGGTTGCAGGTCCGGGATCTGCTGCCGCTGGTGCCGATGCTGATCCTGGCCTTCGCCCGGGGGCAGATCGGCACCGCGGCGACCCTGCGCTGGCCGGCCCTGCTCCCGGTGCTGGCCGCCGCCCTCGACGCGGTGGTGCTGCCGATGATCGCGCTGCGGGCGTAGCGGGCTCTCAGTCCCGGTCCAGGAAGTCCAGGAGCGCCCGGTTGAAGGCCTCGGGCCGGGTGACGCTGTGGGCGTGGCCGCCCTCCGGGGCGAGGGCGAGCCGGGCGTTGGGCAGCGCCGCCGCCAGCCGCTCGGACCGGGTGTAGGGCACCAGCACGTCGTCCCGGGCGGCCATCACCAGGGTCTCGTGGCCGATCGCTCCGAGGCGGTCGGCGATGGCGAAGCCCTCCAGGGCGGCGATGCGCGTCAGCACGGTCTCGGCGCCGGGAAAATGCGCCAGGGCCTGCGCCTCGTCGGCCTCGACCCGCTCGGCCTGCGCGGAGAGCCACGCCGCCGGGTACAGGAAGATCGCCTGCGCCCGCACGTAGGCCTCCGGTCCGCCCCCGGCCAGGATCGCCCGGCGGGCCGCGAAGCAGCGGCGCGTGGCCGGGTCCAGGGCGTCCCAGCCGTTGATCACCACGACCCGCCCGACCCGGTCGGGCGCGTCCAAAGCCATCTGGAGGGCGATCAGACCGCCCAGCGCGTGGCCGACCACGTCGGCCCGCTCGATCCCGGCCGCGTCCAGCACCGCGCGCGCGTCCCGCGCCATGGCGGGGACGTCGTGGTCCGACGCGAGCCGGCCGGGCGAGCGCCCGGTGCCGCGATGGTCGTAGGTGACGACCCGGAACCGCGCGGTCAGGGCCGCCATCTGCGGCGCGAAGTAGCCCGCCGCGCCGCCGAGCCCCGGCGAGAGCAGCACCGGCCGACCGCCCGCCGGGCCCGCCACAGCGTGGTGGAGCGGGCCCATCAGCGGCCGATATGGGCGATCGCGGCGATCTCCACGCGGGCCTCGGGCTTCACGAGGCCGCACTGGATGCAGTAGCGCGCGGGCTTCTCGCCCGGGAAATACTCGGCGTAGACGGCGTTGATCGCCGCGTAGTCGGCCCAGTCCGCCAGGAAGACGTGGTTGAAGGTGACGTCGTCCATCGTGCCGCCCGCGGCCTCGACCACGCCCTTGATGGTCTCCAGCACGTGGCGGGTCTGGGCCGCCGCGTCGCCGACATGGACCACGTTGGCCTCCGCGTCCAGCGGCAGCGTGCCCGAGACGTACAGGACCCCGTCGGCCAGCGTGCCCGGCACGTAGGGGGCCAGCGGCTTGCCGGTTCCCGGCGGTATCACGACCTGCTTGGGCATTCCCCGCGCCTCCCGCGCTCGACCTGTCGGCTGGGCCGGGCAGGCCGCGCGGAGGGCCGCGTCGCGGCGGTCCTCGCGCACCCTGCCGGTCACCGGCCGGGCGGGCGATGCACTTATCCGGCCAGATCGGCGCCGGCCGCGCCGACCGGGGCGCGCGAGGGCACCCCGAGGGCGGACTCGAAGGCGGCGACGTCCGAGACCCAGCCGAAGAAGGTCTCGATATTGGCGAGCGCCGCGCGGTGCAGGCTCTCCGGTCCGGCCTGGTGCGTGGCGTCGGCCAGCACGATCCCGAAATACTCCCGGTGGAACCCGTCCCGCAGGGTCGACTCGACGCAGACGTTGGTGGCGATGCCGGTGAAGACCAGCGTGGTCACGCCCCGGGCCCGCAGGGTGCTGTCGAGGGGCGTGTTGTAGAAGCCGCTGTAGCGGGGCTTGCCCATCACGATGTCGCCGGGCTCCGGCGTCAGGGCATCCACCAGCGCGTAGTCCCAGGATCCCTTGGCGAGGAGCTGCGTGTTCGCTTCAGGATTCCGACGCATGGTCTTGAGGGCGTTGGATTTGTGCCAGTTCGGCGAGCCCGGGCCGCCGGCCTCGACATAGGCGGGGTCCCAGCCGTTCTGGAACCACAGGACCGGGATGCCGGCGGCGCGCGCCGCCGCCACCGCCCGGGCGATCCGGGCGATCACCGGGCCGGTGCCCGAGACGTCGAAGCCGGCCCGGTCGAGGTAGCCGCCCGGGCTCGCGTAGGCGTTCTGGACGTCCACGACGATGAGGAACGTGGTCGCGGGATCGAGGGCGATCGGCTCCGGGCGGGCCGGCAGGACGACGCCGCCGTGCCGACCCTGGGCGTCGCGGAAGCCGGCGGGCTGGTCCATCGGATAGGTCGTCGGGCGGTCCATCAGGCGACCTCGGGCAGAGCTGCCGCCGTCACGTGCCGGCGCGACCGCATCAGGGGCTGGATCCGGGTCCCGAAGGCGTCGAGGCCCTTGAGGAAATCGTCGAAGACCAGCAGCACGCCCTCCACCCCGTCGATGGTCATGACGGCGTCGAGCATCGCGGCCACGCTGGCGTAGCTGCCCACCAGGGTGCCCATGTTGAGGTTCACCGCCGAGGCCGGGTCGGCGAGCTGGCGCACGTTGGTGTCGCTGCCCGACTTGGTGTCGGCCGCGCCCTGCGCGCCGAGCCACGCGATCGCCTCGGCATCCGCGCCCGCCCTGTAGTGCGCCCAGGTCGCCATGGCGGCGTCGTCGGTCTCGTCGGCGATGATCATGAACAGCGCGAAGGCGGTCACCCGTCGCCCGGTCCGCGCGCTGGCCTCGGCGAGCTTCTCGACCACGGGCGCGAAGGCGGTCGGCGTGTTGAGCCCCTTGCCCAGGCAGAAATTGTAGTCGGCGTACTGGGCCGTGAAGGCCAGCCCGGCGCCGCTCTGGCCGGCGCAGATGATCTTCACCGGCGCCTGCGGCCGGGGGCTCAGCCGGCAATCGTTCATCTGGAAATACGCGCCCTTGCGGTCGCTGGCGCCCGTCTCCCACAGGTCGCGCAGGATCTGCGCGTACTCGGCCAGGTAATCGTAGCGATTGGCAAAATGCGCGTCGCCCGGCCACAGGCCCATCTGGTCGTATTCCGGCTTCTGCCAGCCGGTGACGAGGTTCAGGCCGAAGCGCCCGTCGGAGATCGAGTCGATGGTCGCCGCCATGCGGGCCACGATGGCGGGGGGCAGGCACAGGGTCGCCGCGGTGGCGAACAGCCGGATCCGGGTGGTGACGGCGGCGAGCCCCGCCATCAGGGTGAAGGATTCGAGGTTGTGGTCCCAGAACTCGGTCTTGCCGCCGAAGCCGCGGAGCTTGATCATCGACAGGGCGAAGTCGAGCCCGTAGCCCTCCGCCTTCAGGGTGATCGCCTTGTTGAGCGCGAAGCTCGGGCGGTACTGCGGGGCGTTCTCCGACAGCAGCCAGCCGTTGTTGCCGATCGGGATGAACACCCCGACGCTCATGGCCGGCGCCGGACGGGCCTCGGCGCTGTCGTCCGCGTGGCTTCGCATCATCGTCCCGCGCTCCGCCCGGTCGGTTCCCCGCCGGAACCGAGTCGGCCCGCGGAGGCTCGCAAAACCGCGGCGGAGGGTCAAACCCGCGGCGCCCGGCGGGTGCGAAAATGCCCATCTTTCCAGCGACTTGCACAACCAGGGCGCGATGTCTGCCCAACCCGTGCGCGCTTCCCGAACGGCCGCGCTTGCCCGCCGGGACGCGCTTCCGCGCGGCCCGGTGACCGGCGACGGCGCGGCGATCATCGTCGGCACCGCGGCCGACATTGTCGTGGGCGCGGCGGAGACCATCTTCATGGGACGAAGACGGATCTCGGTCCGACTCTGCCGGAGTGACAGCGATGCGCGCCTGGTCCGTCCTGCTCCTCGTCCTGGGCCTCGCGGGGCCGGCGGCGGCCGACGAGACGGGGCGCGCGGCGGCCCGGGCGGTCATCGCCAAGCAGGCGCAGGCGCTCGGCCGCGACGACGCGCAGACCGCCTACGAGCAGGCCGCGCCGGGGATCCGGGAGCTGTTCCCGAATGCCGACCTGTTCATCGGCATGGTCCGGAACCAGTACCGTCCGGTCTACCGTCACCGCAGCTTCGTGTTCGGCGAGGCGCGGGACACGGACGCGGCGGGCGTGGTCCAGTCGGTGGCGATCCAGGACGAGTACGGCGTCGACTGGACGGCCGAGTACAGCCTCGCCCGCGACGCGGACGGGCAGTGGCGCATCACCGGCTGCCGCCTGACCAGGGCGCCCGGCACGCGCGCCTGAGGGCGCCCCCGGGGGGCGCCCGCCGCCGGTGCGGCGGGCGCGGGAGGGGGCTCAGGGCCGGAAGGTCGCGAGCTTCTCGAGCATCTGCAGGGTGACGTCGGCGCAGGCCTTGGTCGTGTCGTCGTCGGCGCATCTCACGTCGACCCGCGCGTCGCCGCGCTCCAGCACGATGTGGGCGGCCCGCGACGGCGGCGGCGGTGGCGGCGGCGGACCGTCGGGGCCGCGCGCGCGCCGCGGCTCGCCGGGGGGCGGCGGCGGGGGCGGCGCGCCGGCCTCGGGGCCGGGCCTCGGGCCGCCGGGCGGCGGCGGGGTCTGCGCGAGGGCGACGGTGCCGGACAGCAGCGCCGCGACGCCCGCGAGGGCGATGATTCGGGTCATGTCGGCTCTCTCCGAGACGGGATCCGCCCGGCAGCTCGGGGGCAGCGGGGCGGTCCGGCTCTAGGACGCGGCCGGGCAACCGGCCCTGAACCGGCCCGTTCAGCCCCGGTTTAACCGCCGGCTCCGTCCCGTGCGCGGACCGGTCCCGGGCCCGTGTCCCGGCGACGCATTCAGGGCTTTCGACAGGTCCGCCCGCATCGTGTAGAGGGGGCGCCTTCCCTCGGAGGACCCTGTGCTCCACGTCTCGACTCGCGGCGAGGCCGCGCCGCTCTCGTTCTCGGACGCGCTCCTGGCGGGCCTCGCCCGCGACGGCGGGCTCTACGTGCCGCAGACCTGGCCGCAGATCGGCCATCCGGAGATCGCCGCCCTGGCGGGCCGGCCCTACGCGGAGGCCGCCAAGCGGGTGCTGCGCCCGCTGATCGACGGCGACATCGCCAGGCCGGACCTCGACCGGATGATCGACGCCGCCTACGCGACGTTCCGCCACCCGGCGGTCTGCCCCCTGACCCAGCTCGACGACAACCTGTTCCTGCTGGAACTCTTCCACGGGCCGACGCTCGCCTTCAAGGACGTGGCGATGCAGCTGCTCGGGCGGCTGATGGACCACGTCCTGGCCGAGCGCGGCGCCCGCGCCACCATCGTGGGCGCGACCTCGGGCGACACCGGCTCGGCCGCCGTGGAGGCCTTCGGCGGCCTCGACCGGGTCGACGTGTTCATCCTCTACCCGCACGGGCGCGTCTCGGAGGTGCAGCGGCGGCAGATGACCTCGGTGCCGGCGCAGAACGTCCACGCGCTGGCCGTCGACGGCACGTTCGACGATTGCCAGAACCTCGTCAAAGCCCTGTTCCAGCACGCCGATTTCGCCGATGCGGTGCGGCTGTCGGGGGTCAACTCGATCAACTGGGCCCGGGTCGCCGCGCAGGCGGTCTACTACTTCACCAGCGCGGTGGCGCTGGGCGCGCCCCACCGGCCGGTCTCCTTCGCGGTGCCGACCGGCAATTTCGGCGACGTGCTCGCCGGCTGGGTCGCCAAGCAGATGGGCCTGCCGGTCGGGCGGCTGATGATCGGCACCAACGCCAACGACATCCTGGTGCGCACCCTGGAGCACGGCGCCTACGAGCTGCGCGGCGTGGTCCCCACCACCTCCCCCTCCATGGACATCCAGATTTCCTCGAATTTCGAGCGTCTGCTGTTCGAGGCGCTCGGGCGCGACGCCTCGTCCCTGTCGCGGCTGATGGCCGGGCTGAAGCAGTCCGGCGGCTTCTCGCTGAGCCCCGAGGTGCTGGCCACGGTGCGCTCGGACTTCGATGCCGTGGCGGTGCCGGAGCCCGACGTCATGGCGGAGATCGCGCTGACCCAGGCCGCCACCGGCGTGGTGCTCGATCCCCACAGCGCCATCGGCGTGCGCGCCGGGCGCCGCCTCCTGGAGCAGGATCCGGCGACCCCGGTGGTGGCGCTGGCCACCGCGCATCCCGCGAAATTCCCGGACGCGGTCGCCAGGGCCACGGGCGGCCTGCGCCCCGCCCTACCCCCGCACCTCGCCGACCTGATGGACCGGCCCGAGCGCCTGACCCGGGTGGCCAACGACCAGGCCGCCCTGGAGGCGCTGATCCGCGAGCGCGCCCGCATCGCGAGGGGCGCGTGAGCTTGGCGCGGGTCACGCGCCCCTCCCCCTCTCCCGCACGGGAGAGGGGATCCGCGCCGCATCCGGCCCCCTCCGCGACGAGCCGTCGATGAACCAGCATTTCTCAACGCACGCCGCCTCGCCGTCCCTGCGCACCACGCGGCTTCCGAACGGCGTCACGGTGGTGACCGAGCCGATGCCCGGGGTCGCCACCGCCAGCCTGGGCGTCTGGGTCGGGGCCGGCTCGCGCAACGAGCGGGCCGACGAGGCGGGCCTGTCCCACCTCATCGAGCACATGGCGTTCAAGGGCACCCGCACCCGGTCGGCGCAGAAGATCGCGGAAGAGATCGAGAATGTCGGCGGCGAGATCAACGCCGCGACCTCCACGGAGGGGACGAGCTACACCGCCCGGGTGCTCGGCGAGGATGCCGGTCTCGCCCTCGACGTGATCGGCGACATCCTCACCGACTCGGTGTTCGACGCGGGCGAGCTCGCCCGGGAGAAGGGCGTCATCCTGCAGGAATACGCCGCCGTCGAGGACACCCCCGACGACGTGGTCTACGACGCGTTCACGGAGGCCGCCTTCCCGGACCAGCCGGTCGGCCGGCCGATCCTCGGGCGGCCCGAGACGATCCGGAGCTTCGACGAGGCCGGGATCCGCGCCTATCTCGACCGGGAGTACACGCCGGACCGCATCGTCGTGGCGGGCGCCGGCGCCGTCGCCCACGAGGCGATCGTGGCGGCGGCCGAGCGCCATTTCGGCGCGCTCCCCGCCAAGACCGCCCCCGCCTCCGTGCCGGGCGTCTACGGCGGCGGCGAGCGGCGGATGCCGCGCAAGCTCGAGCAGGCCAACGTGGTGATCGGCCTGCCGGGCCTCTCCTTCCGGGACGAGCGCTACTACGCGCTCCACATGTTCGCGCAGGTGCTGGGCGGCGGCCTGACCTCGCGGCTCTGGCAGGAGGTGCGCGAGACCCGCGGCCTCGCCTACGAGATCCAGGCCTTCCACTGGCCGTTCTCGGATTGCGGCCTGTTCGGCATCGGCGCCGGCACCGCCGGGGCGGACCTGCCCGAACTCGTCGACGTGACGCTGGCGGCCACCGCCCGGGCGGCCCGGGACCTCGACGCCACCGAGATCGCCCGCGCCAAGGCGCAGCTGAAGGTCTCGCTGCTCTCGGCCCTGGAGACGCCGGGCGGGCGCATCGAGCGCAACGCCCGCCAGATCCTGGCCTGGGGCCGGGTGATTCCCGCCGGGGAGGTGATCGACAAGGTCGACGCCGTCACGGTGGCGGATGTCCGGGCCGCGGCGGCCGCGATGCTGCAGGGCACGCCGACCCTGGCGGCGATCGGCCCGATCCGCAAGCTGCCCGCCCTCGACAGGATCGCGGGCGCGCTCCGGGCCGCCTGAGACCGACGCCGTCTCCGCGCTCGCGATGACGGAGAGGGCGGCAGAACGGCCGCCCCCGCCCCGCCCAACTTGATTTGGCCGCAAAGGGGCGCGATCCGCGGGCGGTGGACCGGCCCCGGGGCGACCTTGCCCCAGGTCGGGCCCGCGCCTATCGATCGAGGCCGCCCGGGCGGCCGATGCCGAAGCTCGCACGGCCGGAAGTCAAGACACCCTTGCGCATCCTCGCCCTCCTCCTGACCCTGGTCGGCGGTCTCGTCGGTGCCCTCGCGCTCACGCTCGCCGCGAGCGCGCCCGCCCGGGCCGTGGAGGCGGTCCGCGTCACCCTCGACGCGCCGGTGATCGACCTGACGACCGCGATCGAGCGCTACCGCTCCGACGGCGACCTGATCCAGATCTCCACGGCGCCCGGCAAGGACGGCATCGTCCGGCGCATCGTCGTCAAGGCGCGCGACGCCGGCGCCCGGCCCGACTGGATCGTGTTCGCGCTCACCAACGACACCGACGAGCAGATCGACCGCATCCTGGTCGCCCCGCATTTCCGGCTGGTCGATTCCGGGGTGATCTGGCCCGATCTCGGCGGCTCGCGCATCGCCGCCATCACGGCGAGCCAGGGCATCCGGCCCGAGCGGGACGAGAACCCGGAGGCCGACCAGTTCACCATCACGCTGGATCCCGGCGCCACCGTCACCTACGTGGCCGAGCTGCGCGGCTCCAACGTCCCCCAGCTCCGCCTCTGGGACCAGGACGCCTACCGGCGCAAGACCGCCGGCCTGACCCTCTACAAGGGCATCATCATCGGGATCAGCGGCCTGCTCGCCCTGTTCCTGACCATCGTGTTCGTGGTCAAGGGCGCGATCATCTTCCCGGCCGCCGCCGCGCTCGCGTGGTCGGTGCTGGCCTATGCCTGCATCGATTTCGGGTTCCTGCAGCGGGTCTTCCCGGTCACCGAGCTCGCCGAGCGGGTCTACCGGGCCTCCGCGGAGGCGGTGCTCGGGGCGACGCTGCTGGTCTTCCTGTTCGCCTATCTCAACCTCGCCCGCTGGCACGTGCGCTACAGCCACGTGGCGTTCTTCTGGCTCGCCTTCCTGGCGGGCCTCGTCGGGCTCGCGGTGTTCGACCCGCCGGTGGCGGCGGGCGTGGCGCGGATCTCGATCGCCGCGGTGGCCGGCATCGGCCTGCTGCTGATCGTCTACCTCGCCGCCCATAACGGCTACGACCGCGCCATCCTGCTGGTGCCGACCTGGCTGCTTCTGGTGGTCTGGGTCACGGCGGCGGGCTTCGCGGTCACCGGCCAGATCGGCAGCGACCTCGTGCAGCCCGCCCTGATCGGCGGCCTCGTGCTGATCGTGATGCTGATCGGCTTCACGGTGCTCCAGCACGCCTTCGCGGGGGGCGGCCTCAGCCACGCCCTCGTGTCCGACACGGAGCGGCGCGCGCTGGCGCTGACCGGCGCCGGCGACGTCGTGTTCGACTGGGACGTGCCCGCCGACCGCGTCTTCGTCGGCCCGGAGATCGAGGGCCAGCTCGGCCTCGCCCGCGGCACCCTGGAGGGGCCGGCGACCAACTGGCTCGGCGCGCTCCACCCCTTCGACGTGGAGCGCTACTCGGCGGCCCTCGACACGGTGATCGAGGAGCGGCGCGGGCGCATCGTCCACGATTTCCGCCTGCGCTCGGAGGCCGGCACGTTCTTCTGGTACCGGCTGAAGGCGCGGCCGGTGATCGGCGCCGACGGCGAGGTGATCCGGGTGGTCGGCACCATCGCGGACGTCACCGAGATCAAGACCGCCGAGGAGCGCCTGCTCCACGACGCCGTGCACGACAGCCTGACCGGCCTGCCGAACCGCGAGCTGTTCGGCGACCGCCTCGACGCGGCGCTCGCCTTCGCCGGCCAGGACCAGCGCCTCAAGCCCACCGTGATCGTCCTCGACGTCGACCGGTTCAAGGGCATCAACGACGCGATCGGCCTGTCGGCGGGCGACTCGATCCTGCTGACCCTGTCGCGGCGCCTCGGCCGCCTGCTGCGGCCGCAGGACACGCTGGCCCGGGTCGCCGGCGACGAGTTCGCGGTGATCCTCCTCTCCGAGCGCGACCCCGACCGGATCCTGGCCTTCGCCGAGATGATCCGCCGGGCGATCGCCACGCCGATCACCTACGCGGACCGGGAGATCTTCCTGACCGTCTCGATCGGGCTCGCGCTCTACGAGGCGGGCGCCAACTTGAAGCGCGACGAGGTGTTCAAGAGCGCCGAGATCGCCATGATCCAGGCCAAGCGCAACGGCGGCGACCGGATCGAGGTGTTCCGCGCCCACATGCGCACCGACCGCTCGGACCGGCTGATGCTGGAGAGCGACCTGCGCAAGGCGATCGAGCGCAACGAGATGCGGGTGCTGTTCCTGCCGGTGGTGCGCCTCGAGGACCGCACCGTGGCGGGGTTCGAGACCGTGCTGCGCTGGGACCATCCGAAGCTCGGGCGCATCCCCGCCTCGACCTTCCTGCCGCTCGCCGAGGAGAGCGGCTTCGTGGTCAATCTCGGCATCTTCGCCCTGGAGCGCACCGCCCTGGAACTCGCGGCGTGGCAGCGCTCCCTGGAGGTCGAGCCGCCGATCTTCGCGGCCTGCAACCTGTCCTCGCGCCAGCTCCTGCGCCACGACCTCCTGCACGACGTGAAGACCGTGCTGGCCCGCTCGGGGGCCCTGCCCGGCTCGCTCAAGCTGGAATTCAGCGAGAGCCTCGTGATGGAGAACCCGGAATACGCCGCCCAGATGCTGGCGCGGATCCACGACCTCGGGGCGGGCCTGTGCCTGTCGGATTTCGGGACCGGCTACTCGGCCCTCTCCTACCTGCAGCGCTTCCCGTTCGACACGATCAAGGTCGACGCGACCTTCGTGCGCCAGATCGGCACCGGGCAGACCGCGATCCTGCGCTCGATCGTGCGGATGGCGAGCGAGCTGAACCTCGCCATCGTGGCGGAGGGCTGCGAGTCCGAGGCCGACGCCCAGGCCCTCGCCGGGCTCGGCTGCGAGTACGCCCTGGGCCCGGCCTTCGGCGAGCCGATGACCATGCTGCAGGCCCGCCAGATCGTCGGCGCCGCCCCGGAAGCGGCCTGAGATCCGGTCCGGACCGGCTTGCCCGGCAACACGGCCGACCGACGATCCGCGCGGCGACGGGTGACGCGCCGAGGCCGGCCCAGATCGGGCGCCTGCAGGACCGCTTCGCGAAGCTGCGGCCGGCCTGAGCCGTCCGGCGGCCGCGGTGCCGGCGCTCCGGGATCTCGGGCGCGAGCCTGGCGGCTACGGCACGCGGGACGCCCACCACGCGCCGGTGGGGCGACCCGGCCGGGACCCAGGAGCCGGGACTCGGCGCGGGGACTTCACCCCGAAGGTCCGGGGGCCTGGACCGAGACCTGCGCGCCGGTCGCCGGCGTGCGCGGCGCGTGCGGATGGCCCAAGGGCCGCCTCAGGGCTCCGACGCGGCGAAAGTCGCGGATCGGTTTAAGTCCGCCTTAACCATGTCCGATCAAGCTCCTGTTGATAGGCGGGCCCTTCAGCGCCCGCGATGGGGATGGGTCGGATGGCCGAGGCGGCACGGCGTTACCAGCAGGCAGGCGGCTCGGACCTCGTGCGCCGCCTGATGGCCCGGCCGGTCCGGCTGGAGCAGCAGGTCCGGACCCGGATGCCCCTCCGCGACCCGCGTCCCGTCGACGCGCGCGCCGAGGCGTATGCCGAGACGTTCGCCGACGACGCGGAGGCGCGGGACGAGGCCGACGAGATCGCCCGCCTCGAGGCTGAGCTGCAGGTGATGAAGGCGGTGCTCCGGGCCCAGCGGCAGGAGGTCGAGTCGCTGCGGGCGCAGCGCCAGCTCCTCACCGAATCGGCCCCGACCGACGATGTCCGCGCGACCCGCGAGCGCTGGGCGGCCCTGGTCGACTCGCTCCTGATCCGCGCCCGCTGATCCGTCACCAGGGCATGCGGGGGAGAGCCATGGGCGCGCGCTGCTCGCTCGTCGTCAACGGTCGGTCGGTCCGCGTCTCGACCGGCGACACGCCGCTGGAGGCGGCGCTGGCCGAGGGCATGATCGCGCCGCTGCAGGCGCAGCCCGGCAACCTGCTCGCCGGCCAGAATCTGGCCCAGGGCCTGGCCCAGGGCGGCGCCGCGCCGTCCGGCCGCCGGCACCCGGTCCGCCGGGCCCGGGCCGAGGCCCTGCGGCCGGCCCTCCCCGGCGCCCCGATCCAGGGCCAGGAGGAGGCGCCGCCGCCGCCCGTCGCCGTCCGCAAGGGGACGGTCACGGAGATCCGCCGGCTCAGCCCCGGCATCCTCGAGATCGTCGCGACCCTGACCCGGCGCCCGACCGGCGAGCCCGGCCACCAGGCGCTGGTGACCTTCGCGGGGCTGCCGACGCGGACGCTGTCCCCGACCCTGCGGGTCGACGGCACCACCGAGATCAACGACGCGGTGTTCCACGTCGCCCGCGATCCCGAGGGCGATCCCCTCGACGGGCTCCGCCTCGACCAGCCGGTGCGGCTCAAGGGACCCGTCGGCCGGGGACAGTACCGCCCCGGGGGCGGCCGGCTCGTGCTGGTGGCGGCCGGCGCCGGCTTCGGCGCGATCTGGGCGATCGCCCGGGCGGCCCGCTACGTCGAGCCCGCCCGCGAGATGGCCCTCGCCGTCGGCGCCCGCGACGCCCTGGACCTCTACATGCGCGAGAGCCTGGACTGGCTGCGCCGCACCGGCGTCGGCCGGATCGTGCTCTGCGCCGATCGCGGCCGCCATCGGCCGCCGGACGTGCGCTCCGGCCCGCTCAGCGCCCACCTGCCGAGCCTGCGCGCCACCGACGTGGTCCACGTGGCGGGCGACGTCTCGACGGTCGGCGCCGTGCAGGTGCTCGCCGCCTCGGTGGGCGCCCGCTGCTACCCGATCGTGGTCGACTGACCGCCGTCGCCTCGACGCGGCGGCGCCCGGCTGCTACCGGCGCCGGGCCGGCCGCACGGGGCCGATCCTGAGCCCGATCCGAGCCCCGATGGTCCGCGTCCTCTGCCTCGGCTACAGCGTCACGGAGCTGCCGGGCTACGTCGAGCGGGCCAACGCCCTGGCCGAGGCCGAGGGCCGCCCGGTCACGTTCCTCCGCAGCGGCTGGGGCGGCCATTCCCTGCCCTCCATCGCCGCCTTGATCGACGAGATCCTGGACGCGCTCCCCTGCGACCGCGTCCTCCTCGAGCTGTTCACCGGCAACGTCCGCTACTTCGACGGCGCGACGATGCGGGCCTATCTCGACGACATCCTCGCGGCGACCGCCCGGCGGGACCTGCCCGTCGCCTTCCTCAACCTCCACCAGGGCGGGGTCGACTACGCGGCCGAGCCCGTCGCCGGCCTGCTGGCGGAGTACCGCGCCCTCTACGGGATCCCCTATCTCGACATCGCCGCCCCGGTGGCGGCCGCGGGCGCGGGCGACATCACCTACCTGCTGAAGGACGCGACCCACGTCACGCCGGCGGGCGCCGACCTCTACGGCACCCTGGTCTACAGCTTCCTGCGCGCGCCGCCGCCGGGCCGGGCCTACATCGACCGGTTCCGGACCCTGCCGGGCCGGTTCGAGGCCCTGCCGCTGCGCGCCCTCCCCGGCCTGACCTGCGGGTTCGCCCTGCGCCGCAACGGCATCCCGCTGGACTTCCTGGAGATCCCGGAGGGCACGGGCGTCGCCGTTCCCCTCGGGTGCCCCCGCGACGTGATCGGGCTCCTCGTGACCTACGGGCCGCAGGCGGGCACGCTGACGGTCGCGGACCCGGCGACCGGGCGGGCACAGGCCCTCGTCGCCTACGACGCGTTCTCCTACTACACGCGCTCGATGTTCCGCAGCGTGACCTTCCCGGGGGCGCGCGCGCTGACGCTCGCGCAATCGGCGGAGCGCCCGGACATCGCCCTGCGCAAGGGCGCGCCGGATCCGGGCCCGCGGGTCGGGCGGGTGTCGCACGTCGTCTGCCGGCGCAGACTGGGCCTCGCCCCGCGCGCCGCCCGCCTGCTTCACCGGTTGCGGCGCGGCCTGTGCCGCGTCTGGCTGCGGGTCGGCCTCGTCCGCGGGGCCTGAGAGCCCGCGCCGGGCACCAGACAGGCCGCGGGGCGGGGATCGGTCCGATCCCCGCCCCGGCGGTTTGTCGGTCCGACCGGCGGTTCAGCCGAGCCGGACCCGCCAGATCTCCTCGGCGTACTCGCGCATCGCCCGGTCGGAGGAGAACCACGCCATGCGGGCGGTGTTGCGGATCGCCTTGGCCCACCAGCCGCGCGGGTCGCGCCACGCGGCGTCGATGGCGCGCTGCACCCGCCAGTAATCGTCGAAATCGGCGGTGAGCAGGTACTGGTCGCGCCGGCGCAGGTCGTCGGTGAGCGGCCGGAACCGGCCCGGCTCCTCCGGCGAGAACCGCCCCGCGGCGATCATGTCGAGCGCCGCCGCCAGCCGCGGCGAGGCCTGGATCGCCCGGGCCGCGTAGTCCGGCTCGGCCTGCCGGGCGCGGACGCCGTCGGCCTCCAGGCCGAAGATGAAGATGTTCTCCGCCCCGACATGGTCGCGGATCTCGATGTTGGCGCCGTCGAGGGTGCCCACCGTGAGCGCGCCGTTGAGGGCGAACTTCATGTTGCCGGTACCCGAGGCCTCCATGCCGGCGGTGGAGATCTGCTCGGACAGGTCGGCGGCCGGGATGATCGATTCGGCGAGGCTCACCGAGTAGTTCGGCAGGAACACCACCTTCAGCCGGTCCGCGACCTCGGGATCGTCGTTCACCGCCTTGGCGACGTCGCAGGCGAGCTTGATGATCAGCTTGGCCTGGACGTAGCTCGGCGCCGCCTTGCCGGCGAAGATCTTCACCCGGGGCGTCCAGTCCCGGTGGGGCTCGGCCTTGATCGCCTGGTAGAGCGCGACCGTCTCGACCACGTTGAGGAGCTGGCGCTTGTACTCGTGGATGCGCTTGACCTGGACGTCGAACAGCGCGGCCGGATCGACGTCGATGCCGGTGCGCTCGGCGATGAGCGCCGCCAGGGCCTCCTTGCGCTCCCGGCGCACGGCGGCGTAGCGCGCCACGAAGGCCGGATCCTCGGCGCGGGCCTCCAGGCCCCGGAGCAGCTCGGGATCGTCCAGCACGCCGGCGCCCACGGTCTCCACCGCGAGCCGGGTGAGGCCGGGATTGGCGTTGTGGAACCAGCGGCGAAAGGTGATGCCGTTGGTCTTGTTGACGATCTTGTCCGGGTCCAGCGCGTGCAGGTCGGAGAAGACCGTCGAGCGCATCAGGTCGGTGTGCAGGGCCGAGACGCCGTTGACCCGGCGCGCGCCGTGGAAGGCGAGGTGCCCCATCCGCACCCGCCGCCCGTGCGACTCGTCGATCAGCGAGATCGACGCGAGGTAGGCCGCATCCTGGCGGCCGTGCTTGGCCTGCTCCTCCAGGTGCATCCAGTTGATCAGGTAGATGATCTGCATGTGGCGCGGCAGCAGCCGCTCCATCAGCTCCACCGGCCAGGTCTCCAGCGCCTCGGGCAGGAGGGTGTGGTTCGTGTAGTGCAGCGTGTGCGTGGTGACGTGCCACGCGTCCTCCCAGGAGAGGCCGTGCCCGTCGAGCAGGACGCGCATCAGCTCCGGCACCGCGATCGCCGGGTGGGTGTCGTTGAGCTGGATCGCCGCGTGGTCCGGCAGGGACCGGACGTCGCCGCGCTCGGCCACGTGGCGGGCCACGAGATCCTGAATCGAGGCCGCGGTGAAGAAGTATTCCTGGCGCAGGCGCAGCTCCTGGCCCTCGGCCGAGGAATCGCTCGGATAGAGCACCCGCGAGATCGCCTCGGCGCGCATCCGCGCCGCCACCGCGCCGACGTGGTCGCCGCCGTTGAAGCGGGCGAGGTCCACCGGCTCGCCGGCCTCGGCCTTCCACAGGCGCAGGCCGTTGACGTGGCGGCCGCGCCAGCCGACCACCGGCACGTCGTGGGCCACCGCCCGCACGGTCTCGGCCGGCTGCCAGTGGCGCCGGATCACCCCCTCCTCCGGCGACGACAGCGTGACGCTGCCGCCGAAGCCGATCGTGTAGGTCGCCTCGGGCCGGGCGAATTCCCAGGGGTTGCCCTCGGCGAGCCAGGTCTCCGGCGCCTCGCGCTGCCAGCCGTCCTCGAAGGACTGGCGGAACAGGCCGTGGTCGTAGCGGATGCCGTAGCCCATGGCCGGGATGCCGATGCTGGCCATGCTCTCCATGAAGCAGGCGGCGAGCCGCCCGAGGCCGCCGTTGCCCAGAGCCGCGTCCGGCTCGGCCTCCTGCACGGCGTCGAGATCGATCCCGAGCTCCCGGAGCGCGCTGCGGGTCGTCTCGGTGAGGCCGAGATTGTTCAGCGCGTCCGACATCAGCCGGCCGATCAGGAATTCCAGCGACAGGTAGTAGACGCGCTTGTTCGGCACGCCGCGCTCCGAGGCCAGCGCGGCGGCCACGATCCGCTCGCGCAGGGCCAGCGCGGTCGCGGCGAACCAGTCGCGCGGGCGGGCGGTCTCGGGCGTGCGGCCCAGCGCGAAGGTGAGCTTGGCGCGGATCGCCTCGCGCAGGTCCACCACCGCGTCGCCGCTGCCGGCCAGCACCGGGGCGGTCCAGGCGGCCGGGGCGGGCGCCTCGGCGGCGCGCTCGTCGCGCGCGACATCTTGTGGCACAGGCCGGGTCAGAACATCGTTCAACACGTGCGGGTCCCCCAAAGTCGTCGCCCCGGATTCTAGCGCCGGGGGTATCGTGGGCGGATTATCTCTTTTGATGGATTGCCGCCGCATGAACGGACGGGCGATCCGTGCCCCGAAGCGTCCGACGATGCGGTCGGCTTCCGGCGAAGTCGTGGCAGCGCCGCTCCGGCGGAGCGCACGGGCACACCGGAGCAGATATGGCACGGCGGCGTGACATTCCAGACACAGCCGCGCGCCGTCGCCCTGCGTGAGGGGCATGCGCACAGGTTTTGCGGGCCGCAGCCATTCCCTCGGCGACGCTGCGCCGCGGCGTTCCGCGCGCGGCGCGCGCTCTGAGCGCATCCATCGCCGGTCGCCAGCGCGCGGGTCAGCGGTTAAGCGTGGGCCGCCGATGCGAGGGGCGCAGCATGACCGACACCGTCTGGTGGAAGCGCGGGACCGTCTATCAGGTCTACCCGCGGTCCTTTCAGGACACGAACGGCGACGGCGTCGGCGACCTGCCGGGCATCACGGCGCGGCTGGACTACCTCGCATGGCTGGGGGTCGACGCCGTGTGGATCTCGCCGGTCTACCCCTCGCCCATGGCGGATTTCGGCTACGACGTGGCGGATTACTGCGGGATCGACCCGCTGTTCGGCACGCTGGCCGATTTCGACGCCCTCGTGGCGGAGGCCCATCGGCGCCGGCTGAAGGTGATCCTCGACTTCGTGCCGAACCACTCCTCGATCGCCCATCCCTGGTTCGCCGAGAGCCGGTCGTCGCGCGCGAGCCCGAAGCGGGACTGGTACATCTGGCGCGACCCGGCGCCCGGCGGCGGCCCGCCCAACAACTGGCTGTCGAATTTCGGCGGCCCGGCCTGGACGCTGGATGAGGCCACCGGCCAGTACTACTACCACGCCTTCCTGGCCGAGCAGCCGGACCTGAACTGGCGCAACCCCGCCGTGCGGGCGGCCATGCACGACGTGCTCCGCTTCTGGCTGGAGCGCGGGGTCGACGGGTTCCGGGTCGACGTGATCTGGCACCTGATGAAGGACGCGGGTTTCCGCGACAACCCGGCCAATCCCGACTACGCGCCGGGCTCGCCCGAGATCAACCGTTTCACCCAGGTCTACTCCGCCGACCGGCCCGAGATCTTCGACGTGATCGCCGGGATGCGGGCGGTGCTGCGCCAGTACGGCGAGCGGGTGCTGATCGGCGAGATCTACCTGCCGGTGGAGCGGCTCGTCGCCTATTACGGTCCGGACCTCACCGGCGCCGACCTGCCGTTCAATTTCCAGCTGATCCAGACGCCCTGGCGGGCCGACGCGGTGGCCGACCTCGTGGCGCAGTACGAGGCGGCCCTGCCCGAGGGCGGCTGGCCGAACTGGGTGCTGGGCAACCACGACCAGCCGCGCATCGCCGCCCGGGTCGGTCCGGCGCAGGCCCGCATCGCCGCGATGCTGCTGCTGACCCTGCGGGGCACGCCGACCCTCTATTACGGCGACGAGATCGGGCTCGGCCACGTGCCGATTCCTCCGGACCGCGCCCGGGATCCCTGGGAGCACAACGAGCCGGGACACGGCCGCGACCCGGAGCGCACGCCGATGCAGTGGGACGACAATCCCCAGGCGGGGTTCTCCACGGCCGAGCCCTGGCTGCCGCTGGCGGCGGATTGGGCAACCTGCAACGTCGAGAACCAGCGCTCGGACCCGGGCTCGATGCTCACGCTGCACCGGCGGCTGCTCGCCCTGCGCCGCGACCACGCGGCGCTCGCCGTGGGCGGCTACCGGGAGGTGCCGCTGGGGATCGCCGAGGTGTTCGCCTACGAGCGCTTCGCCGACGGGGCCGTCCTGCGGGTGCTCCTGAACTTCGGCGCGGCGTCGCAGGACCTGCCGCTGCCCGAGGGGGCCTGGACCGTGCTGCTCTCGACCCGCCCGGGGCGCGCGGGCGAGCCGGCCGGCCTGACCCTCGCGCTCGAGCCCGCCGAGGGGGTGATCCTGCGCCGCGCCGGGTGAGGCGAGCCGGCGCCCGGCCCCGGCGCGTCAGTCCGGGAACCGAACCGGGTGCCCGGCGCGCGCCGCCTGTCGGGCGGGGTCGCTCGGCCGAGCCCGCCGGGCGGGGCCCGGCGCCGTCGTCCCCGGCCGGAGCGCCGTATCCAGCGGCCGAAATCTGCCTCGGCGGCGCGATTTCTCGCTGCGATGCCACATAGGTAAGTGACGCTTAATCACCACGGTGGCCTATTTTGTGCGTCGCAACGGAACCGTCGCGGCGAAGGAGCATTGGCCGTGGTTGAGATCGTGACAGCCGTGCCTGCCCGGTCGACTGCCAGACCGGGGCATTCCGCCCGGCCAGGATCAATGCTGATGCTCGATGCGCGCCGTGGTGGTTCCTTCGCCGAGTGGTCGTCCGGCGAGGGGAACGGCGCCGGTCCCGTACCGGTTCCGGCCCGGCCGGCCTCGCTGCGCCGCCGCATCCTCTACGCGACGCCCGAGATGGCGGATTTCGTGAAGACCGGCGGCCTCGGGGAGGTCTCGGCCGCCCTGCCCCGGGCCCTGGTCCCGCACTACGACATCCGCGTCCTGATCCCGGGCTACCGGCAGGTCCGCGCCGCCTTCCCGGAGATCCCGGTCGTCGCCCGCCTCGAGGGATTCGCGGGCATCCCGGCCTGCGACCTCGGCCTGGTCGAGGCGGCCGACGGCCTGCGCATCTACGTCCTGCTCAGCCCCGACCTCTACGAGCGCGACGGCACGCCCTACGGCGACCAGCACGGCGATTTCGGCGACAACGACCTGCGATTCGCCCGCCTCAGCCTCGCGGCGGCGGACCTCGCCACGGGCGCCGATCCCGACTGGGCGGCCGACCTCCTGCACCTCAACGACTGGCAGGCGGCCCTGGCCCCGGCCTATCTCGCGTGGCGCGGCCGGCGGGTCCCGAGCGTGCTGACGATCCATAACCTCGCCTACCAGGGCCTGTTCCCCCGGGACGCCCTGCCACGGCTCGGCGTGCCGGACGCGGCCTTCCAAGTCGACGGCGCGGAGTTCTACGGGCAGCTCTCCTTCCTCAAGGCCGGCATCTTCTACGCCTCGCAGGTCACCACGGTGAGCGAGACCTACGCCCGGGAGATCCAGACGCCCGAGCTGGGCTGCGGCCTCGACGGGCTCCTGCGCACCCGCGCCGGACAGGGCCGGCTCGCCGGCATCCTCAACGGCATCGACGAGACCTGGGATCCGACCACCGACCCGCACCTCGCCACGCGGTTCGAGATCGACGACTGGAAGGGCAAGCGCGCCAATGCCGAGGCGGTGCGCCGGCAGTTCGGCCTCGCGGTCTCCCGCGGGCCGCTCTTCGCGATCGTGTCGCGCCTCGTGCACCAGAAGGGCATCGACCTGAGCCTGCAGGCGGCCGAGACCATCGTGGCCGGGGGCGGCCAGCTGGTGGTGATCGGCCAGGGCGAGGGCCGGTTCGAGCAGGCGCTCCGGGGCTTGGCCAAGCGCCATCCCGACGCGGTCGGCGTGCATGTCGGCTTCGAGGAGGCGCAGGCCCGGCGGATGTTCGCCGGCAGCGATTTCCTGCTGATGCCCTCGCGCTTCGAGCCCTGCGGCCTCGCCCAGATGTACGCGCAGCGCTTCGGCTCCCTGCCGATCGTGCGGCGGACCGGGGGCCTCGCCGACACGGTCGAGGACGGCGTGACGGGCTTCACCTTCGGGGAGGCTTCGGCCGCGTCCTTCGGGGCGGCGGTCCGCCGGGCGCTGGAGGCCTTCGGCCAGAAGAAGCGCCTCAACGCCATGCGGCGGCGGGCCATGGCGGCCCGCTTCGGCTGGGATCAGGCCGCCGACAACTACGCGGGCCTGTACGGCCGCGCCATCGGCAACAGCGTGGGACTGCGCTGGCGGGCGGCGTAGGGTCGACGTAGGCTGCACATCGGGCCGGGATGGCGGAGCGCGACGCGCCCTGTCTCCCGCGCGGGAGAGGGGATCCGAGCCGCACCCTGCCGTGCCGCCGCGCCCGCACCCGCGCTCCGGCTTCGCCGCGCGTGGCCCGCGGGGGGCGCACCCCGCGGGCGGGACGAGGGGCTCACCCCTCCAGCAGGAAGATCATCGTCGCCAGCGGCGGCAGGGTCAGCGACAGGCTCTGCTTCTGGCCGTGGCTCGCCTGATCGTCGGTATGGCGCCCACCCTGGTTGCCCAGGTTGGAGCCACCGTAGACCCCGGCATCCGAGTTGAACGCCTCGCGGTAGAAGCCCGCCTGCGGCACGCCGATCCGGTAGCCCTCCCGCGGCACCGGCGTGAAGTTCGACACCACGATGGCGACCTCGCCGGACTGCGCGCCCTTGCGGGCCCAGGCGATGACGCTGTTGTCCTGGTCGTCGGCCACCAGCCACTGGAAGCCGGTGTGCTCGACGTCGCGGCTGTAGAGGGCCGGCGTCGACACGTAGAGCCGGTTCAGGTCGCGGATCACGCTCTGGACGCCCTTGTGCAGGGGATCCTCCAGCAGGTGCCAGTCCAGGCTGTTGTCGTGGTTCCACTCCCGCTCCTGGCCGAACTCGCCGCCCATGAACAGCAGCTTCTTGCCGGGATGCCCCCACATGAAGCCGTAATAGGCCCGGAGATTCGCGAATTTCTGCCAGCGGTCGCCCGGCATCTTGCCGAGCAGCGAGCCCTTCCCGTGCACGACCTCGTCGTGGGACAGCGGCAGGATGAAATTCTCCGAGAAGGCGTAGAGCAGCCCGAAGGTCAGGTTGTGGTGGTGGTAGCGGCGGTGGATCGGATCCTCCTGCATGAAATGCAGGGTGTCGTGCATCCAGCCCATGTTCCACTTGAAGCCGAAGCCCAGGCCGCCCGTGTAGGTCGGGTGCGAGACGCCCGGCCAGGAGGTCGATTCCTCCGCGACCGTGATCGTCCCCGGGGCGTGGCTGTAGGTCGCCTCGTTGGTCTTGCGCAGGAAGTCGATGGCGTCGAGGTTCTCGTTGCCGCCGTAGCGGTTCGGGATCCACTCGCCCTGGCGGCGCGAGTAGTCGAGGTAGAGCATCGACGCGACGGCGTCCACGCGCAGGCCGTCGAGGTGGTAGTGCTCCAGCCAGAACCGGGCGTTGGCGGCGAGGAACGTCGCGACCTCGGTGCGCCCGAAATTGTAGATGTAGGTGCCCCAGTCCTGGTGGAAGCCCTGGCGCGGGTCGGCGTGCTCGTAGAGGTGCGTGCCGTCGAACAGGCCGAGCCCGTGGGCGTCGAGGGGGAAGTGGCCCGGCACCCAGTCGAGCAGCACGCCGATGCCGGCCGCGTGGGCCGCGTCCACGAAGGCCGCGAAATCCTCGGGCGTGCCGAAGCGGCTCGTCGGCGCGAACAGCGAGACCGGCTGGTAGCCCCAGGACCCGTCGAACGGGAACTCGGTGATCGGCAGCATCTCGATATGGGTGAAGCCCAGATCCTTCACGTAGGGGATCAGCCGCTCGGCGAGCTCCCGGTAGGTCAGGTAGCGGTTCCCCTCCTCGGGCACCCGCGCCCAGGAGCCGAGATGGACCTCGTAGACCGAGATCGCCGCGTGGCGCGGGTCCTTGGCGCCGCGGGTGCTCATCCAGCCGGAATCGCGCCAGTCGAAGTCGCCCGACCCGTGGGTGACCGAGGCGGTCTCCGGCGGGTGCTGGGCCGCGAAGGCGACCGGGTCGGCCTTGAGGGGCACCAGGGACCCGTCGGGGCCGCGGATCTCGAACTTGTAGCGGACCCCGGCCTTGAGGCCCGGCACGAACAGCTCCCAGATGCCGCCGTCCTGCCAGAGGCGCATCGGGTGGCGCCGCCCGTCCCAGTCGTTGAAGTCGCCGACGACGCTGACCTTGCGGGCGTTGGGCGCCCAGACGGCGAAGCGGAAACCGTCGATGCCGTCGAGCTGACCCGACTGGGCGCCGAGCATCCGGTAGACGAGGTTGGTGCCGACCTCGCGGAGCGCCGCCACGTCGTACTGCTCGATCGAGGAGCCGAAGCCGTAGGGGTCGTAGCGGCGGCGCTTGGCGCCGTCCCAGGACTCGACCTCGATCTCGTAGAGCGGCCGGTGCTCGCCCTCGACCCGGGCGACCCAGAACCCGTCCGGATGGCGCTTCTCGAACGGCGCGGTGCGGCCGTCCATGACCAGGGTGGCGGCCCGCGCCTCGGGCAGCACGGCGCGCACCTCCCAGGCCCTGGGCCCGACGCGGTGGGGGCCGAGCACCGCGAAGGGGTCGCCGTGATTGGCCGCCATCAGCGCGGCGATCGCGTCCGGGTGGACGCTCGGCGGCTGCGCGGCGCCGGAGCCCGGGACATCCGCGGACCGCGCCGTCGCCCCCTCCGGGTCGACCCGCGTTGCGAAGGTCTCGTCGATCGCCGTCATTCAGATGCTCCGGGCTCGTGTCCGTCCGTGTCCAGAATGGTGAGAACCCCACGGGCGGGGATTTCGATCCAGTCCGGCCGGTTGTTGGCCTCGTAGTCGACCTCGTAGAGGGCCTTGGTCAGCAGGCAGAGGCGCAGCAGCCGGGCCCTGGAATCCGCGTCGGTCACCGCCGCCCGGGAGCCCTCGACCGCGGTCTCGTAGCCCGCCAGGAACGCCGCCTCGATCATGCCGCGCCACGCGGTCGCCGCGTCCCGCGCCCGCTCCTCGGAGTCGGCGAACCGCGCGGTGATCTCCCGGATCACCGTCTCGGCGCCGTACGCGAAGGAGCGCATCAGCCCGGCGACGTCCCGCAGGGGCATCGACTTGGCCCGGCGCTCGTCGGCCGGGCGCGAGGGCTCGCCCTCGAAGTCGACGATGATCAGGTCGTTCTCGGCGACCAGCACCTGGCCCAGGTGGTAGTCGCCGTGGATGCGGGTCTTGTGGGCGCCCCGGACCGGCGCGGCGGTGAGCGACCCGATCAGCGCCTCGACCTCGCCCCGGCGCCGGCCGAGCTCCGCGCAGGCCGGCTTGCCGGCGTCGAGGCCCCGGTCGGCGAGGCCCTTGAGCGCCCGGAAGGCGCGCTCGGCCTGGTGGCGGGCGTCGCGCGCCAGCACGGCGAGGTCGTCCCCGGTGAACGGCTCGGCCGCGAAGGCCGGGTCGTCGGTCTCGATGGCGAGCGCCGCGTGCAGCTCGGCGGTGCGCCGGCCCAGCAGGTCGGCCCAGGGCCGGTGGGCCTGGAACGCCTCCTCGGGGGTCGCGGCCTCGCTCTCCGGGGTCAGCACCACGGTCTCGAAGTCCCGGCGCAGGCCCTCCAGCATCAGGGTCCAGGCGTCGCCCTGGTTCATGACGAACTTCTGCAGGACCGCGAGGGCCGTGCGGGTGCCGTCCTCGGCGACATGCTCCAGGGTGCCGAGCAGGGCCGGGGTGTTGGAGAAGCCCGCCTGCTCGGTGAGGAAGCGCCCGACCTCGATCTCGGGGTGCAGGCCCGGCTGCAGGCGGCGCAGCAGCTTGAGCATCATCTTCGAGCCGATGGCGATCGAGGTGTTGCTCTGCTCGCCCGAGAGCCGGCGGATGTCGGCCACGTCGACCGTGACGTCCGGGTCGAAGGCCGAGGTGACGGCGAAGACGAGCCGCCCGGTCTCCGTGGGGATCTCGCGGGCCTGCCGCATGTCGTCGATCAGGCAGGCGGCGAAGTCGTTGGAGCCGGCCGCGCCGTAGAGCAGGCCGGTGCGCGGTCCCCGGCGCACCCGCGCCACCGCGAAGGGCATGAGGGTCTCGTCCTCGCGGCCCTCCTCGACGCCCACGGGCACGAAGTATTCCTGGGTCTCGCCGCTGGCGAGCTGCACCTGCAGCCGCGGCAGCAGGAAGCGCGCGCTGCCGTCGACGTCCTTCAGGGCGGCGCAGTCGACGACCTTCGTGGCCTTGATCCGCGAGCCCTTGGCGCCGAACCAGCGCCGGCTCGTCAGGAACGGCGGCACCACGGTGCGCTCGAAGGCGACGCGCTCGCGCCCGCTCATCAGGGTCTCGATCCCGCCGGTGAGCACCAGGGTGAACAGCTCCGGCGGCTCCTGCTGCGGGCCGACCACCCCGGAGCGCGCGGCGCTCAAGCTGAACCAGTAGAAGCCGTAGGACGGCAGGGTCAGCAGGTAGGGCAGGTCGCCGATCGGCGGGAACTCGGTGCCGCCGGTGAGCTCGATCGGCACCGCGGTGCGCAGTTCCGACAGGTCGAGCTGCACCGCCTGCGGCGCCCGCGACAGGTTCGCCACGCACAGGATCCGCTCGTCCTCGTGCTCGCGGATCCAGGCCAGGACCTTGCGGTTCGACGGGTACAGGAACTGGATCGTGCCGCGTCCCAGCGCGACGCTGTTGTTGCGGATCGCGATCATGCGCCGCGTCCAGTTCAGGAGGCTCGTCTGGGCCTGGGTCTGCGCCTCGACGTTGATGGCGTCGAAGCCGTAGATCGGGTCCTGGATCGCCGGCAGGAACAGCTTCTGCGGGTTCGCCCGGGAGAAGCCGCCGTTGCGGTCGGGGCTCCACTGCATCGGCGTGCGCACGCCGTCGCGGTCGCCGAGATAGATGTTGTCGCCCATGCCGACCTCGTCGCCGTAGTAGAGCACCGGCGTGCCGGGCATCGACAGGACGAGGGACTTCATCAATTCGATCTTGCGCCGGTCGTTCTCGAGGAGCGGCGCGAGGCGGCGGCGGATGCCGAGGTTGATCCGGGCCCGCCGCTCGGCGGCGTAGAACGACCAGAGATAGTCACGCTCCTCGGCCGTGACCATCTCGAGCGTCAGCTCGTCGTGGTTGCGCAGGAAGATGGCCCACTGGCAGCCCTCCGGGATCTCCGGGGTCTGGCGCATGATGTCGGTGATCGGGTGCCGGTCCTCCCGGGCGATCGCCATGTACATCCGCGGCATCAGCGGGAAGTGGAACGCCATGTGGCACTCGTCGCCGTCGCCGAAGTACTGGGCGGTCTCCTCCGGCCACTGGTTGGCCTCGGCGAGCAGCATCCGGTCCGGATACTCGGCGTCCAGCGCGGCGCGGATCTTCTTGATGACCTCGTGGGTCTCGGCGAGGTTCTCGCAGTTCGTGCCGTCGCGCTCGATCAGGTAGGGGATCGCGTCGAGCCGCAGCCCGTCGACGCCCATGTCGAGCCAGTAGCGCATCACCTCGATCACGGCCTCCAGCACGGCCGGGTTGTCGAAGTTCAGGTCCGGCTGGTGGCTGTAGAACCGGTGCCAGAAATACTGCTTGGCGACCGGGTCCCAGGTCCAGTTCGACGCCTCGGTGTCGAGGAAGATGATGCGTGTGTCCTTGTACGGCTCGTCGGTGTCCGACCAGACGTAGAAGTTGCGCTCCGGCGAGCCGGGCGGCGCCTCGCGGGCGGCCTGGAACCAGGGATGCTGGTCGCTGGTGTGGTTGATGACGAGCTCGGTGATGACCCGCAGGCCGCGCTCGTGCGCCGCCTCCACGAAGGCCTTGAAGTCCTCCATGGTCCCGTAGGACGGGTTGATGTCCCGGTAATCGGCGATGTCGTAGCCGTCGTCGCGCAGGGGCGAGGGGTAGAACGGCATCAGCCAGATCGCCGTGACGCCGAGGTCGCGCACGTAGTCGAGGCGCTGGGTCAGGCCCACGAAATCCCCGATCCCGTCGTTGTTCGAGTCGAAGAACGACTTGACGTGGATCTGGTAGATGATGGCGTCACGGTACCATTGCGGGTCGCTGCGATCGATCATCGCGTCGCTGCCTCATCGGTCGGATCGGACGGGACCGGCGCGGTGACCGGCCGGGGCGCGGGCGGGGGGCCGCCGCGCGGGTGCGGGGGGTGGCGACGGGCAGGCCCGCCGCCGGATTCAACGGCCATGGCCGCGTGCCGGAGGGTCGAGTGCCACGGGCGGCCTCAGCCCGCAACCCGCCGCGGCGCCCGGAGGCGCCAGATCACGCAGGATCGCTCGGCCGGATCGAGGGCGATGCGGTGGGTCTTGCCGCGCAGCTCGAACCGGTAGCCCTGCAGCAGGTCCTCGACCTCGACGGCGCCGTCATCGGGCAGACCGAACAGCCAGAGCGGCACCTCGTAGGTGCATTCCTGGCGGTTCTTCGGGTCGAGGTTGACCATGGTGAAGACGCAGTTGTCGCGCTCCGGCGTCGCCTTGGCGTAGGCGATGATGGCGTCGTTCCAGGCGCCCGTGAAGGTGACGTTGCGGAAGTCCCAGAGGGCGGGGTTCTCGCGCCGGATCCTGTTCAACTTGACGATGTGCTCGCGGATGTTGCCCGGCCGGTCGTAGTCCCAGGCCTTCAGCTCGTATTTCTCGGAGTTGAGATACTCCTCCTTGCCCGGGTACGGCGCCGCCTCGCACAGCTCGAAGCCGTTGTAGATGCCGTAGACCGACGAGAGGGTCGCGGCGAGCGTGCCGCGGATGACGAAGCCCGCGCGCCCGCTGGTCTGGAGGAAGTAGGGATTGATGTCGGGCGTGTTGGCGAAGAAGTTGGGGCGGTAGTACTCGCCCATCTCGCCGGCCAGCTCCAGGGCGTAGTCGGTGAGCTCCTGCTTGGTGTTGCGCCACGTGAAGTAGGTGTAGCTCTGCTGGTAGCCGGCCTTGGCGAGCTTCTTCATCATCTTCGGGCGGGTGAAGGCCTCGGCGAGGAAGATCGCGTCCGGGTAGCGGCCGTTGACCTCGCCGATCACCCATTCCCAGAACGGGATCGGCTTGGTGTGCGGGTTGTCGACCCGGAAGATGCGCACGCCCCGCGCGCACCAGCCGAGCAGGATGTCGCGCAGCTCGATCCAGAGCGAGGGCAGGGCCCCCCCGTAGAAGTGGACGTTCGAGATGTCCTCGTACTTCTTCGGCGGATTCTCGGCGAATTTCAGCGTGCCGTCGGGGCGCCACTCGAACCATTCCGGGTGGTTCTTGATCCAGGGATGGTCCGGCGAGCACTGGATCGCGAAGTCGAGGGCGATCTCCATCCCGTAGGCGTGGCTCGCCGCGACCAGCCGCTCGAAATCCGCGAGCGTGCCCAGCTCGGGATGCACGGCCTCGTGGCCGCCCTCCTCCGCGCCCACCGCGTAGACCGAACCGACGTCGCCGGGCTCGGCCTTGAGGGTGTTGTTCTTCCCCTTGCGGTTGGTGCGGCCCACGGGGTGGATCGGCGTGAAATAGAGGACGTCGAAGCCGAGTTCGCGGATCTCGGGCAGGCGCCGGATGACGTCGTCGAAGGTGCCGTGGCGGTTGACGTCCATCGACTGCGAGCGCGGGAAGATCTCGTACCAGGCGGAGAACCGGGCCGCGAGGCGGTCGGCGATCACCGGCAGGGTCACGGGATAGCGGGTCAGGTTCACCCGCTCGGCGTTGCGGCGCACGAGGCTCGACGCGTCGGGCTGGAGGATCCGGTCGAGCTGGGCGGCCGAGCCGGTCTCCTCGGCGGCGAGCGCGGCGACGAGCGCGGCGAGCCGGTCGGCGTCGCGGCCGCCCCGGGTCCGGGCCAGCGAGGCGGCGGTCCCGACCAGCGCCACGCCCTCGATCGTCTCCAGGCGGACATCGACGCCGGCGGCGCGCTTCTTGAGGGTGTCGCGCACCCAGGACGAGAAGGCGTCGCGCCACGCGATCAGGGTGAACTCGTAGCGGGCGTTCCGCTCCAGGGGGAATTGCCCGGCCCAGCGGTCGTTGTCGACGAAGACCATCGGGTCCTCGCGCCACGCGTCGCTGCCGGCGACCCGCGACAGGATCGCGGCGTCGATGATCTCGTGGCCGTCGGAGAAGATGTCGGCCTCGACCCGCAGGGACTCGCCGACGATCCGCTTCACCGGCGAGCGGCCGCCGTCGATCTCAGGCGCCACGGCCTCGATCACGACCCGCCCCTCCCCGTCCGGCGCCCCGCGCTCGGGGAACCGGGCGACTTCCTGGGCGGTGGCCGCGAGGATGCGCAGCTCGCCCGGCATCAGGTCGATGGCGCTGCCGGGATGGAACGCGATCGGCTCGGCCTCCGGGGTCCGGTCGACGAAGGCGCCCAGCATCCCGCCGGTGCGGGCGATGAGCGCGCCGGCCTCGACCGGCACCGGCCTGTCGGTCGGGTTGTAGAGCACGATCAGCCCGTGCCGCGCCGAGGCCGGGTGGCCGGTGTCGAAGCGGGCGAGCGCCACCAGATCGCTGTCGGGGGACGAGATGCGGATCTGCGCGCCCTCGACATTGGCGGCCGGCAGCTCCGCCCGCAGGGCGTTGATGGCCCGGATGGACGCGGAGATGTCGATGCCGGTCTCGTTCTCGCGGTCGCCCGGGGTGGTCTCGACCACGTGCAGCGCCCGGCGGTAGCCCCACTCGTAGCCGATCGGCATCAGCACGCCCGCCGAGAAGAAGGCGGCGAGCGCGTAGCGGGTGCGCAGATGCGCCGCCACCGCGTCCGGGCCGCCGCCGATCTCGGCGGCGAGCCGCTTCATGTCGTGGTTCTCGGGGAAGGCGATGGAGGGGGCCAGCACCCGCAGGCGCTCGTACTGCTCGAGCGCCCAGGGCTTCCTCAGGTCCCACCACGCGAAGGAGTTGAACAGGTAGTCGAAGCCGGCGCCGGCCGTGGCCCGGGCCTCCTCGAAGGTGCAGCCGAGGGTCTCGGCGGCGAACAGGCAGGCGGGATCTCGGCTCTTGGCCTGCCCGATCAGGACGCGCCACGTCTCCGGCGGCACCTTGTAGGCGGCATCGCACCGGAAGCCCTTCGCGCCGAGGCTCTGGAGATGCGCCACGTAGGCGCCCCAGATCCGGGTCAGCTCATCCCGGGCGGAGGGGGTGTGGTAGTCGAGCTCGGCGAGGTCGCCCCAGACGGTGCGGATCGACGGGTCGTCCGGATCGACGGCGGCCGGGTGCATGATCGAGCCGTCGGGCTCCTTCATGAACAGGTCGGGCCGCTCGGTGGCGAGCCGCGCGTTGTCGGCGGTGTGGTTGATCACGAGGTCGGTCATCACCGACAGGCCCAGCGCCTCGGCGGCGGTGCAGAAGCGGCGGATCTGCTCGTCGTCGGGCGTGCCGTCAGGATCGCGGAAACGCTCGTCGAGGCGGTCCGGGTCGGCCACCGCGTAGAGACTCCGGGAGCCGCCGGTCTGGTGGAACGGGTTGAGGTAGACCCAGTCGAAGCCGAGCGCGGCGATCCGCGGCAGCTCGGCGGTCCAGTCCGAGACGCGCCCGACCAGGAGCGGGAACAGGTTGTAGATCCGCGGCCCCTCGGCCCGGGGCGCCAGCGCGGCCGGCAGGACGGCCTCGGCCCCGGACGTCGCAGCGGCTTTGGTCGGTGCGTTCATGCTGCCTCTCGGCTCCCGTTCCCAGTGTCGTAACGCCCGAACCGCGCGGGCGTGCCTCGCGATCCGGTCCGACGTGTCTCAGCAGACGCGCGTGACAAGGCCGCGGCGGCGGCATCGAATGAACTGCCCGGAGCGCCCCCGTCTCTGCGAGCGCAGCGCAGAGATCCAGCAGCGCCACGTCCGCGAACGTCGCGCTGCCCTGGGTCGCGTCGCTGCGCGCGCGACGACGGCGCGGTCACGGTTCCCGCCGCAGCACCGCGTAGGGCAGGTCGCGCAGGAGGATCCCGAGATCGGCCCCCTCCCCCTCGACCACCCGTCCCGAGGCGAGGTCCCGCCAGCGGCTGCCGGCCCCGAGATCGACCCGGGTGCCCGCGAAGGCCTCGCCCGACCAGACGGCCTCCCCGACGGAGCCCGCCACCAGCCGCGGCACCGCCACGAACAGGTCGCCGCCTTCCTGGACGGGATCGGTCCGCCGGTAGGCGATGACGTGGTCGGCCCGTGCGCCGGTCGCCGCGACGGGCTCGTAGGCGGCGCTCGCGTAGAAGTCCGGGCGCTCGGCCCGCTCGGCGAGCAGCCGTGTCAGCGTCGCCTGCTTGACCCGCCCGTCCGGCCAGTGGCCCAGCAGCTCGGCGGGCGCCCCACCCTCTTCCAGCATCCGCTCCAGGGCCGGGTAGTCCACCGGGCGGCGGTTGTCGGGATCGACGAAGGAGAAGTCCCAGATCTCCGTGCCCTGGTAGGTGTCGGGCAGGCCCGGCAGGGTGCATTTCAGGACCGTCCGGCCGAGGCTCGCCAGCATGCCGAGATGGGCGAGCCGCCGGGCGAAGGGCCGGAGTTCCCGGAGGAAATCCGAGCCGGGGGCGATCAGCGCCGTGAACAGCTTCTTGACCGCGCCCTCGTAGACCGCGTCGACGTTGACCCAGCTCGACCGGCGCTTGCCCTCGCGCATGGCCTTCTCGCCGTAGGCGATCAGCCGATTGCGGAAATCCTCGATCGCGCCTGCCTCGTCCCGCTCCAGCAGCTCCAGGGGCCAGGCGCCGAGGATGGCTTGAAGGAACATCCACTGGTCGTTGGCGTCGGGGGCCGGCTCGCCGTCGATCCGGGCGAGGTGCGGGCCGGCGACCCGCTGCCACAGGTCCCAGGCCTTGGCCCATTCCTCGGGGATCTCCGAGAGGGCGAGCAGCCGGGTGCGGGCATCCTCGCCGCGCTTGGTGTCGTGGGTCGCCGTGGTGATCATGGCGTTCGGCCAGTCCCGGGCGCGGGCGACCTGCAGATCGTGGAAATGCTCCGCGTCGATCCCGTACTCGCCCGGATCGCCGCCGACCTCGTTGAGGCCGAGCAGACAGGCGTACCGGTAGAACAGCGTGTCCTCCAGGCTCTTGGCCATGACCGGGCCGGTGAGCTGCTGGAACCGGCGGCGGAAGCGCAGCACCACCCGCGGGTCCGGCCGGCCGGGTCCCGCCGTCTCGATCCGCCCGAGCAGGACCTCGGCGGCGAAATCGTGGACCGAGCGGTCGGGCAGGCTCGACCAGCGCTTGGCCTTGGCCACCGCCCCCTCGATCAGCCGGACATCCTCGGGCTCGACCTCGCCCTCCTCCAGCTCCGGCGGCAGGTAGCTCCGGTAGGTCGGGAAGCGCGCGATGATCTCGATCAGCGCCCGGCGCAGGGCGTTGACGGTGAAGTCGCGGGTGCGCCGGTCGCCATCGGCGACCTCCTTGAGGTCGGAGGTCAGCACCTCCAATTCGCTCGCGAAGCTGATCTCCAGGATCTCGGCCTTGGCGGCGCGGAGTTGGAAACCGTAGGGCTCGTCGAAGCCCGTGGCCCAGGTGTAGAGCCGCTCGATCTTCGCGCGCTTTCCCTTGTCGACCAGGATCCCGTCGAGCTGGTTGAGCACGTCGTAGCCCGTGGTCCCGGCCACCGGCCAGGGCCGCAGCCGCTCCCCCGGCTCCAGGATCTTCTCCACCACCACGTAGAAGCCGGGGCCGACCGCCGCCTGCAGCGCCCGCGCGTAGCCCAGCGGGTCGGCGAGGCCGTCGATGTGGTCGATGCGCAGCCCGTCGATCCGGCCCTCGCGGACGTGCCGGAACACGGTCTCGTGGGAGCGGTGGAAGATGTCGGACAGCTCGACCCGCAGGCCGGCGAGCGAGTTCACGTCGAAGAAGCGGCGGTAGTTGATGTCGCTCGAGGCCACCCGCCAGTGGGCGAGCCGGTAGGCCTGGGCCTCCAAGAGCCGGTGCAGCGGCCCGAAGCTGTCCGGGCGGCCCTTGAAGCCGTTGAGCAGCGCCAGGGTGCTGGCGGTGGCCTCCTGGATCAGCGGCGACACGCCGTAGATCTCGGCGAGCCGGCGCTTCAGCCCCTCGGCCTCCTCGGGGAAGGTCTTGCGGCGGGTCTCGTCGGTGTCGATCGCCATGGCCCGCAGCCGCTCGGAGATGGCGAGCAGCTCCGCGGTGGTGTCGTCGTCCACGGCCCCGATGGCGGCGATCACCCGGTTGAGGATGGTCGGGTAGCTCAAGGGGCGGATCGGCAGCTGGTGCTCGTAGTGCCAGACGCTGAAGGCGCCCTTGTCGGGGTCGAACCTCAGCTCCAGCGTGCCCTTCTCCAGGGCCTCGCCGTAGCGGTCGCCGAGGAACGGGATCACGAGGTTGCGCCCGGCGCCGAGCCGCTGCCAGTCGATGTCGAAGGCGTCGGCGAAGGGCGACAGGGAGCCCCACTCGAGCACCGACAGCCACCACGGATTGTCGGACCCGCCGACGCCCATGTGGTTCGGGACGATGTCGAGCAGCAGCTTCATCCCGTGGGCGTGGAGCGTCTCGGAGAGCGCGATGAAGCCCTCCTCGCCGCCGAGTTCCGGGTTGATCGCGCCGTGGTCGACGATGTCGTAGCCGTGGGTCGAGCCGGGCCGCGCCTTCTGGAGCGGCGAGGCGTAGACGTGGCTGATCCCGAGCCGGTGCAGGTACGGGATGATCTTCCCCGCATCCGCGAAGGTGAAGTCCTTGTGGAACTGCAGCCGGTAGGTCGCGCGCGGCGGCGGCGCGGCGAGCCGCGCGGCGCCCGAGCGCGGGCCCCGCGCCTCGGCCGAGAGGGCGGCCGCGAGCTTCGCCAGCGGCCCGCCTGGGGCGGCGATGTCGGCCAGGTCCCGGTCGAGCTTGCGCCGCCAGTTCGGGTAGCCCTCGGTCGAGCCCGGGACGTTGGCCTGGGCGAGTTCCGAGACCACGTCCTCGTACTGGACGGCCGTGAGCATCGCGGGGGCCCGGGCGAGATAGCGGGCGGCGGCCTCGAAGGGCGCGGCGTCCGGGGGCTCGGCGGAGGGGATGAGCTGCTCGGCCGCCAGCGCCTCGGCGAGGCGGCGGCGCTCCACCACCCGCTCGCCCCGCTCGGCCTCGGCCCGCTCCTGGTCGTAGAGGCCCAGCGACTGGCGGGTGTCGGTGTCGACCCCGCGCCACCAGCCGACGAAGGTCGGCAGGTCGTGGGTGGTGATGGCGGTGAGCGCGTCGCGCGGGTAGGCCGCGGGCGGCTTGAACCGTCCGTCGCCCTCGCGCTCGAAGGCGAGGATCCGGTAGCTGAGCACCCCGGCCCGCATCAGCGCGTCGGAGAAGCCCTCCGGGGCGGTTCCGAGATCCTCCGCGATGACGAGGCACTTGTTGCGGTGGCTCTCCAGCCGCAGCACCGCCAGCATCGGCTCGAACGGCATCGCCACGTAGGCGCCGGCCTGGGCGCCGGCGCCCAGCGGGATCAGGAACAGCCGGGCGAGCTGGAAGGCGTGGTCGATTCGGATCGCGCCGGCGTGGCGCATGTTGGCCTGCACCAGGGCCCGGAAGGCCGCGAGCCCGTCGCGCTCCATCGCCAGCGGGTCGAAGGCTGGCAGGCCCCAGTTCTGGCCCTTCGGCGCCAACAGGTCCGGCGGCGCGCCGATCGAGACCCTGTCGGCGAAGCGCTCGGGATGCGACCAGATCTCGGAGCCGCCCCGGTCGGCGCCGACCGCGAGGTCGCGGTAGAGCCCGACCCGCATGCCGGCGCCGAGCGCCGCCGCGGAGGCCTCGGCGAGCTGCCGGTCGGCGAGGTACTGCAGCCACGCGTGGTAGCCGACGAGGTCCGCGTTCTCCGCCGCGAAGGCCCGCACCGCGTCCGTGCCGGCCCGGCGATAATCCTCCGGCCAGTCGCCCAGCCAGTGGGCGCCCCGCTGCCGGAAATGCTCGGACAGCGCCTCGAACAGGGCGTGCGATTCGAGATCCTCGCCGCCCTCCTGGCGGAACTGCTCGAAGCCCGCATCGGTGCCGGCGCGGGCCGGCGACTCGGCCCAGAGCGCCCGGAGCACCGGGTCGAGCACGTCGTGGACGCCCTGGTGGTCGACGAGGGCCGCCTCGCGCAAGGCCGTGATCGCGTCCGCGCGCTCGGCGAGCAGCGCCTCGGCCCGGGACCCGGCGAGGCCCGGCAGGCTGCGCGGGGCGATGAACAGCGTCTCCAGGAACAGGCGCGAGGAGGGCGAGTAGGGCGAGATCTTGGTCCGGTCGGAGCCGAACAGGGCGTGGACCGGGCTCAAGCCCAGGAAGGCCGCCCCGCGCAGGGCGGCCTCGCGGGCGGCCTCGCCGGCATCCGCGTATGTGCCGATGCCGATATTGGTCGCCGAGCGCAGGCCGTAGAGCTGGGCGGCCAGACCCCAGTCGGAGGCCCCCTCCTCCGTGTAGGGGCGCGGGCGCCAGCAGCGCTGGGGTGCGGCGATCACCCAGGATTCGGTGCGGGTCGGCCCGGCCTGCACGATGAGGCGGTGGTAGCCCGGCGTCAGCGGCGGCAGCTCGAAGCTCGGCTCCGACCCCTGCGGGTTGGCGCGTCCCTCGCGGGCGGTGCCGCGCTCGTCCACGAGACGCCAGACCAGCGTGTGCGGCGCGCCGTTCTGCGGCCGCACCGGGACGCGGGCGGCCCGGCGGGCCTCCACGGGCAGGAGCGGCGGGATCAGGCCGCGGCGCAGGCGCTCGACCTCGGCCAGGCTCCCGGCGATCGCGGCCTCGTCCTCCACCGCGAAGCCCAGCGCGGCGAGCAGGCCGCGGCGCACCTCGAGCGGCGTCTCGACGGGCTTGCCGAAGGCGTCGGTGTAGCCGGCGGCGACGCCGACGAGGTCGGCCAGCTGTTCCAGGGCGCTCACGAGCGGGACTCCGTCAGGAACACGCCGGTCCAGGATGGGAGATCGCGTCCGGCGCCGTCCGGGGCATTGGTCCAGACCGGCTCGGCACCGCCCGGATCCAGCGCGAAGGGCTCGGTCCCGACATTGGCCACGAAGCGCAGGGTCCCGGCGCCGAAGCGCCACGTGCAGTCGACCACGTCCGGGCGCGGCAGGGTGGCGGCGGCGCCCTCGTAGCCGGACTTCGCCAGGGGCACGACTGCGTCGCGGCGCAGCCCCAGGAGCCGGGTCGTCTCGGCCAGCACCTCGCGGTGGGGCGAGCGTTCCCGCTCGGACCAGTCGAGCTTGGACGCCGCGAAGGTCTCGGCCTCGGTCGGGTCGGGGATCTTGGAGGTGTCGTCCGCGAACGCCGCGAAGCTCTTGAACTCCCGGCGGCGGCCGTCGCGCACCGCCTTGTTCAGGTCCGCGTCGGGCGCGAAGTCGACGAAGAACAGGAACGGCGCCGAGGCCGACCATTCCTCGCCCATCCAGAGCATCGGGATCTGCGGCGCCAGCAGGAGCCCGGCCCGGGCGAGGTCGAGTTTCCGGGGATCGGCCAGGTGGTTGAGCCGCTCGCCGAGCGCCCGGTTGCCGACCTGATCGTGGTTCTGGAGGAAGGTCACGAAGGCGGAGGGCGGCAGGTGCCCGGAAGGCTCGCCCCGCGGGTGATTGTCGAGGGTCGGGAACGGCTCGCCCTGGTAGGCGAAGCCCTCGGCGAGGCAGCGGGCGAGGTGGGCGACCGGTTTGTCGGCGAAGCTTTTATAGTAGCCGGCGTCCTCGCCTGTCAGCAGGACGTGCCAGCAATGGTGCAGGTCGTCGGCCCACTGGGCGTCGTGCATCTTCGGGCGCCCGGCGGCGTCCCGCTCGAGCCAGCGGGCCTGGTTGGCCTCGTTCTCCAGCATCAGGTGGATCTGCCGGTCCGGGAAGGTCTTGCGGACCGTCTCGCCGAGCTCGGCCAGGAAGTGGCGGGGCGAATCGTCGAGGATCGCGTGGACGGCGTCGAAGCGCAGGCCGTCGAAGCGGTACTCCTCCAGCCAGTACAGGGCGTTCTGGATGAAGAACTGCCGCACCGTGGCGCCGCTCTCCTTGCCGTCGAAGTTGATCCCCGCGCCCCACGGCGTCTGGTGCCGCTCGGTGAAGAAGGTCTTGGCGTAGGCGTGGAGGTAGTTCCCGGCCGGGCCGAAGTGGTTGTAGACCGCGTCGAGATAGACCATCAGCCCGAGACCGTGGGCGGCGTCGACCAGGCGCTTGAGATCGTCCGGGCGACCGTAGGCGCCGTCCGGCGCGTAGGGCTGGACGCCGTCGTAGCCCCAGTTGCGCGAGCCCTTGAAGTCGGCGAGCGGCAGCAATTCGATGGCGGTGACGCCGAGCGCCTTGAGGTCGGGCAGCCGGGCCTGCAGGCCGGCATAGGTGCCCTCCGGCGTCGCGGTGCCGACATGGCACTCGTAGATCACCGCCTCCTCGAAGGGCCGCCCGGTCCAGCCCGCGTCGGACCACTCGAAGCTCCGCGGGTCGATCACCTCGCTGAGGCCCGAGACGTCGTCCGGCTGGAAGCGCGAGGCGGGATCGGGGGCGACGAGGTCGCCGTCGATGCGGAAACCGTAGCGGGCGCCGGGCTTCACCCCGGGCAGGGCGGTGCGGCGCCAGCCGCCGCCGGATTCGGGCAGGGGGTGGTCGGCGCCGTCGACGACGAGGTCGACGCTCTCGGCGGTGGGCGCCCAGAGGGCGAAGCGGACGCCGCCCTCGACCATCTCGGCCCCGAATTCCATGCTGTGGGCGCGCCGCATCGGGCCACCGTCCTCGTCATTGGCCGCGCGCACCGGGACGCAAGCGCGGCAGGATCATCTGTCGTGGGAGAAGGCCCCGGGCCCGATCCGGTTCCCGCAGCGCAGCTATGGCGGAGCGGCCGCGTGGCAATGGGGTGACGGCGGGGGGGACGGCGGGGCGTGACGGCGGGGGACGGCTGGGGCTGCGGGCGGCGGCAGGGATCACGGGCCGCGCGGAAACTAAGCCGCAGTTCCGTCGGCGCGGGGCGGCCCTATCTTGCCCGGCCGGCACTCTCGTCGGTCTGGGAGCGGACACTGGGTCGGGCGCACATCATCGGCATTCACGGGCTCGCCAACAAGCCGCCCCGGGATGAGAAGGCCGCCTGGTGGCGCGCCGCGATCCGCGAGGGGCTCGACCGCAATCTCGGGCTCCGGGTGGCGGAGGCCGACCTGTCCTTCACCTTCGTGTACTGGGCGGACCTGCGCTACCCGCAGCCGCTCGCGGGCGACCGCAACCGCGAGCCCTACCGCCCCGATCACGGCCTCGGGCCGTTCCCCTCCCCGGCGGGGCAGCCGGACCGCGCCGAGCCGACCCTCACCGACCGGATCTACCGCGGCCTGTCGCACCTGCAGGAGGCCGCCGGGCTGACGCCGGTGGACGACCTGATCTTGGAGTACCGCCTCGACGACCTGTGGGGCTACTACGAGGACGCGGCGTTCCGGGCGGCGGCGCGGGCGCGCCTGCGCGACGCCCTGGCGGCGGCCGCGGCGGACCGCGTGCTGATCGCCGCGCACTCGATGGGCGGCCTGATCGCCTACGACGTGCTGCGCGCCGCCGAGGCGGACGGGACGCCGATGCCCCGCTGCGACCTCGTCACCCTCGGCGCCCCCCTCGGGCTCGCCGAATTGAAGCTGAAGCTCGCCGACGAGCACGGCGATCTCCGGGTGCCGGCGGCGCTCGCCGCCTGGACCAACCTGATGGACCGCCAGGACATCGCCACGGTGGGCGACGACCTCGCGGCCCTCTACGCGCCGAACGCCGCCGGCGTGCGGGTGCGGGACGTGCCGGTGATCAACGCCTACCGGAGGCCGGACGGCGCCGAGAACCGGCACAAGTCCTACGGCTACCTGCGGACCCCGGAATTTTCCCGGGTGCTCGCCGCGTTCCTGGACGCCCCGGGCTGAACGGGCCTCCGGGATCCGGTCAGAGCCGGCCCGGCACCGCCTCGCGCAGGACGCGCTCGGTGGCGGCGTCCTCGATCTTGTTGATCAGTCGCTTCGCCTCGTGCTCGTCGCGCAGGGTCTTGGCCAGGGTGAAGGTCGTGCCCGTGAGGAACAGCGACGCCATGGCGAGGTAGCCCTTGATCCAGATCTCGGCGGGCAGGAAGAAGATGCCGATCGTCAGCATGGCGGCGGCGGCGGCGAAGCTGACCAGCGTGAAGGTCTTCCAGGCGCCGGTATGGGGCATCTGCGGTGTCATGGTGCGGTCTCCAGTGGAATCTTCGGACGGGAAAACGTGCGGCGCCGGTCAGGCCCCGGCCCTGAGGCGGTCGAGCACCGCCCGCGGGTCCGTGCGGGGGCGGCCGTAGCCCGCCGCCTCGAGATCGGCCTCGATCCCGCCCGCGGCCTCTGCCTCGAGCTCGGTCAGCGCGGCGGCGACGTCCGCCTCGGCCGCCTGCCGCTCGCGCAGGCGCGCCAGCGTCCGCTCGGCCTCCCCCAGCGCCCCCGCCGACAGGGTCGTGACCCGGCGGCCCTCGAGGCCGGCCCGCCGCAGCGCCTCGGTGGTGCGGGCGGTCTGGAGCCCGCGGTCGAGGTCCCGCAGCCGCTCGCCGCCCTCGGCGACGAGGCGCTTCAGCCGCTCGACCTCCGCGGCGAAGCGCTCGGCGGCGGCCCGGCGGTCGGCCCGCTCGTCCTCCAGGGCGGCGATGTGGATCGCCGCCTCGGTCCCGAGATCCTCGCGGCCGTCGCCGAGCGCCCGGCGCGCCCCGTCCGACAGGGTGTCGATCCGGCCGCCGATCGCCGCCAGGGCGCGCGCCTCGGCGGCGTGGTAGGCCATGGCGACGGCCAGTTCCCGCCGGGCGGTCGCCAGGGCGCCGGCGGCGTCCCGGATCTGCTGGCGCAGGATCGTCACGGCGTGGGCGTCGTGGATCGCCTGGGCGTTGTCGGCGATCACGCCGCGCATCAGGAAGGAGAGGGTCCTCATCACGGTTCACCTCGCGGGAACGACGGGCCGGACCGCGTCCGGATTTGATTGAACGTCGTTCATAAAACAATTGAACACGGGACGCGCCGGGCCGCAAGGGATAAAATGAACGACGTTCATAAAAAAGTGAGGGGGCGGCCGCGGAAGGAGCCGGGCGACCGGGCGGCCGATCGCCGGGCCCTGATCGAGGCCGCGGTGGCGATCCTGAACGCGGGCGGCGCGGCGGCGCTGACCGCCCGCGGCGTCGCGGAGCGGGCCGGCACGGCGGTCGGCTCGGTCTACGCGCAGTTCGACAGCCTGGAAGCGCTGCGGCTGGAGGCGAACGCCGTCACCATGCGCCGCCTCCGCGACACCCTCGCGGGGGCGCTGGCGGCCTGTCCGTCGCGGGAGACGGAGGCGCGGCTCCTGTGCCTGGCCGACGCGTACCTCGCCTTCGCGGGCGAGCACCACGCGGCCTGGGCGGCGATCTTCGAGCGCCGCACGGTGCCGGCGCCGGACTCGGTGCAGGCCGACATCGCGGCCCTGTTCGGGATCCTGGAGGGGGTGCTGCGCGACGGCGGCCGCCTCGCCGAGGCGGCGATCCCCGTGATGGCGCGGGCGCTGTGGTCCAGCGTCCACGGCATGACCTATCTCGCCGATCTCGGCGGCCTCGGGCCCCTCGGCGTGGACGACGTGCGGCCGATGATCGACGCGCTGGTGCGGGCGGCCGTGCGGGGTTTTTCGGCGGGCTGAGCGCCCGGCCCCCGCCCAGGCCGCCGGGACCTCCGCCAGGACGCTTTCACCCCTTGGTCGAGCTCGTCCGAACCCCGGGCGAGGCCGCGGGCGGCCGCCAGCACCTGCGCGGAGGCGGTCCCGGTCTGGGCGGCGCCCCGGCGCAGGCCGACGGCGTTCTCCGACACGCCCTGGACACGCCCTGGACACGCCCTGGACACGCCCTGCGCCCCGTGGCGGCGCTCGCCACCGCGCGCCCGATCTTCGCCCGCGCCCCCGCGCAGATGATTTCAACAGGCAGGATTTTGCAGCTTCTGCGTTCGCGGACCGTGAGGACGGCCTTGCGCGCACCGGCCCGAGCCTGTCCACTCCCCGTCCAACGAAAGCCCGGCTCCGCTCAGGATGATGCCGGGCCACAGGGAGAAGCGTCATGGTGCGTACGTCGCGGACGAGCTCGTTTCTGCCGGGCCGCCGCCGGCTCCTGCGGACGGGATCGGCCCTCCTGCTGGCCGGGCTGGCGCTGGCCGCCCCCGCCCGGGCCGACGATGCCAAGGTCCGGATCAGCCGGCAGCCGGGTTTCGTCTACCTGCCCGCCGTGTTGGCCGAGCAGCACAAGCTGATCGAGAAGCACGCCAAGGCCGCGGGCCTCGGGGACGTCACCGTGGAGTGGGTCAACCTGACGAGCGGCGCCGCCGGCAACGACGCGCTGCTCTCGGGCAACATCGACATCGTCGACAGCGGCTCGACCAACATGCTGCTGCTCAACGACCGCACCAAGGGCGACGTGAAGGGCCTGTGCGGGGTCGGCACCACGCCGATGATGCTGCTCACCCGCAACCCGGACGTGAAGGAACTCAAGGACTTCTCCACCAAGGACAAGATCGCCCTGCCCTCCGTGAAGGTCTCGTCCCAGGCGGTGCTCCTCCAGATCGCCGCCAAGAAAGCGTTCGGGCCCGAGAACGCCACCAAGCTCGACCCGCTCACCGTCCAGCTCGGCCACCCGGACGCGGTGGCGGCCCTGGCGAGCCCGCACAACGAGGTCAACAGCCACTTCTCGCTGCCGCCGTTCCAGCAGCGCGAGCTGCAGGACCCGGCGATCCACAAGGTGCTCAACTCCTACGAGCTGGTCGGCGAGCCGGTGAGCAACGCGATCTTCTACGCCCGGACCGGCTGGTACAACCGCAATCCCAAGCTCGCCGCCGCCATCGTGGCCGCCATCGACGAGGCCAACGCCGAGATCGCCCGGGACCCGCTGAAGGCCGCCAGGGACTACGTGGCGGCGACCAACGAGAAGACCCCGCCCGAGACGCTGGTCGAGATCATGAAGGAGCCGGGGACGAACTTCTCCACCACCCCCTACGGCATCATGCTCCAGGCCCGGCACTTCTACGCGATGAAGACCATCAAGGCCGAGCCCAAGGACTGGAAGGACACGTTCTTCCCGATCGTCCACAACCTGCCGGGGAAGTAGGCCCCGGGCCGGTCAGTGCGCCTCCACGGGTCCGGCGGCGCGCTGCGGCTTCTTGAGGACCGCCACCACCGCGAGGCTCGCCACGAGGCTCACCCCCACCAGCCAGAACCCGTCCGCGTAGGCCATCACGTAGGCCTCGCGGCGGACCTGCGCGGCGAGCTGGCCGAGCGCGACGCCCTTGGCGGCGAGGGGGTCAGCGATCCGGGCGTGCATCCCGGCGGCGAGCGCCGCGAGCCGGTCCTGGGTGCGGGTGGCGTTGACGGTGATCGCCTCGGCCAGCATCGAGAAATGGAAGTGCTCCCGCCGATCGATCATGGTCGACAGCATGGCGATGCCGATCGAGCCGCCGAGGTTGCGCATCATGTTCGACAGCGCCGAGGCGTCCGCGGTGTCGCGCGGCGCGAGGCCGGCCGTCGAGAGCTGCGAGAGCGGGATCGTGAACAGCGGCTGGCCGATGGCGCGCATGATCTGCGGCAGGATCAGCTGGTCGGCGCCGACGTCGTGGGTCAGGCCGACATTGATCCAGCAGCTCGCGATGAAGAACAGCGTGCCGGTGACCACGAGCAGCCGCGCGTCTACGGCGCGCATGATCAGCGGCATCATCGGGAACAGCAGCAGCTGCGGCAGGCCCGACCACATCACCACGTAGCCGATCTGCTGGGCGTTGTAGCCCTGGATCTGCGCGCAGTAGACCGGGATGATGTAGATCGACCCGTACGAGACCGCGCCCAGCACGGTCATCAGCACGCAGGCGCCGCCGACCGAGCGGTTGGCCAGCACCCGCAGGTTGATGAACGGCCGCGCCGCCGTCAGCTCGCGGACGATGAACCCGGCGATGCCGGCCGCCGCGATCCAGCTCGCCTCGATGATCACGGGCGAGCCGAACCAGTCCTTGCGCTGGCCCTCCTCCAGCACGAAGGTCAGGGCCGGCAGGCCCGTCGCCATCAGGCCGATGCCGATCCAGTCGCCCTTGAGCAGCTCGCCCCAGCGGGCGGGCGCCTTCTCGAAGGCGCCGAGCTGGATCGCGGCCGCGATCGGACCGAAGATCAGGTTCAGGTAGAAGATGTAGTGCCAGGACAGGTTGTCGGTGAGCCAGCCGCCGACCGTCGGGCCGATGGCCGGCGCGAAGGTGGCGGTCAGCCCGAACATGGCGATGCCGACCGCCTGCTGGCTCTTGGGCAGCCGCGTGCGCACGATCACGATCGCGGTGGGGATCAGCACGCCGCCCGTGAAGCCCTGCCCGGCGCGGAACAGGATCATCTGGCTCAAGGACGTCGAGAGCGCGCAGGCCAGCGAGAAGGCGGTGAACAGGATGGTGTTCACCGCGAGGTAGCGGCGCAGGCCGATCACCGAGGACAGCCAGCCGGTGAGCGGGATCACGATGATCTCGGCCATCAGGTAGGCGGTCGAGATCCAGCTCCCCTCCTCGGTGGAGGCGCCGAGCGCCCCCTGGATGTCGGCGAGCGAGGCGTTGGTGATCTGGATGTCGAGGATCGCCGTGAAGGCGCCGAGGATCGCGCCGAACACGGCGAGCCAGTCCCGGGCGCTCGCCTTCGCCTCGGCCACCGCCACGGCCGGGACCGGGCTCATCGGGGCCGGGCTCATCGCGGCCGGGCTCATCGCGGCAGGGCCTCGCTGACCAGCGCCGGGGCGGGCCTCGGCCGGCGGCGGGCGGGATCCACCGGCTCCACCGGGTCGGCGGTGTGGACCGTGGCCTCCACCGACAGGCCCGGACGCAGGCGGGCGATGAGCGGGTCCGACGGGTCGAGGGCGACGCGCACGGGCACGCGCTGCACCACCTTGGTGAAGTTGCCGGTGGCGTTCTCGGGCGGCAACAGGGCGAACTGCGAGCCGGTGCCCGGGGAGAAGCTCTCGACCCGGCCCTGGAATTCATGATCGCCGAAGGCGTCGACCGTGAAGGTCACGTGCTGCCCCTCGACCATGCGGCCGGTCTGGGTCTCCTTGAAGTTCGCCACGAGGTAGATGTCGCGGCCCATCGGCACGAGGGTCAGGAGCCCGGTGCCGGCCGAGACGACCTGCCCGATCCGCAGCGCCCGGTCGCCGGCCACGCCGTCGATCGGTGCCACGATGGTGGTGTAGCTGAGGTCGAGCCTCACGCCCTCGACCTTCGCCTGCGCGCCCTCCAGGCTCGCCCGGGTGCTCGCCTCGAGGGCCTTCAGGCTGTCGATCTGCTTCTGCGCGGCGTCGAGCGAGGCGGCGGCCTTGTCGCGGGCGGCGTGGCGCTGGCGGAGGTCGGCATCCGCCTGCTGCTGGCGCTGCACCGTGCCCGAGCCGGTCTGCAGCAGGTTCTGGTAGCGGGTGTATTCCTGCTGCGCGAAGGTCAGGGCGGCCTCGGCGTTGGCGAGGTCGGCCCGCGACGAGGCGACCTGCGCCCGCTGCTGGACGATCGCCGAGGCGACGCCCAGGATCTGCGCCCGGTCCTTCTCGACCTCGGCCTCGGCCTGCTTGAGCTGGACCCGGTAGGACCGGTCGTCGAGGCGCGCGATCACCTCGCCGGCCTTCACCGGCTGGTTGTCGCCGACCAGCACCGCCGCGACGGTGCCGGCGATGCGCGGCGCCACCGTGACCTTGTCGGACTGGAGATAGGCGTCGTCGGTCACCTCGAGGAAGCGCCCCACGGTCCACCAGTGCCAGCCGTAGGTCCCGGCCCCGCCGAGCGCGAGCAGGCCGAGGAGGGGCAGCACGGTCCGCGCGCGGCGGCGGCGCGGCGCCGGGGGCGAGACGGGGGCCGGGACCGGCGTGGAGACCGGGGGCGTGACAGCCGCGGTCGCCGGCGGGGAGACCGGGGCGCCCGCGACCGGGTCGGCGCTCTTGAAGCTGTCGCTGCGACGTGCGTCCATCGGGTCTGGCCAGAATCAAAACGGTACGGTATCGTTTTGATAGGACGAACGGCGCCGGGGAGCAAGCCGGTGAGCAGGGAGGATCGCGGGGTGACGGTCACGGAGATCGAGCGGGCGGAGGCGGGCCCGCGGCGCGGCGGCCGGCCGACCCGCGCGGAGGCGGCCCGGCGCGAGGCGCACCTGATCGCCGTGGCGACGACCCTGTTCCTCGAGCGCGGCTTCGACGCCACCTCCATCGACGCGGTGGCCGAGGCCGCCGGGATGAGCAAGCCGACGGTCTACGCGCGCTACCGCGACAAGCGGGCCCTGTTCGAGGCGGTCCTGCGCGAGCGGATCGCCGCGTGGCTGGCGCCGCTCTCCGCCGCGGCCGAGGCCCAGGCCGCGCAGGGCGGGAGCGACGACGTCGAGACCGCCCTGGAGGATCTCAGCCGCACCCTGCTGGCCCACGGCCAGTCGCCGGGCGCGGCGATGCTCAAGCGCAACCTCGTGGCCCAGGCGCTGCAGTTTCCCGAACTCGCCCGCCTCGCCCACGAGGAGGGCTGGCTGCGCGGCGTGCGCGCCGTGGCGCGGCTGCTCGACGCCTTCGCCCGGCGCGGGCGGATCGCCGTGGCGGATCCCGAGATCGCGGCCGACCTGTTCCTCAGCCTCGTCCTCGGCCGGTCGTCCCAGGCGACCCTCTACGGCATCGCCACCGACCCGGAGGCGCAGGAGCGGCGGCGGCAGGCGGCGGTGCGGCTGTTCCTCGACGGGGTGCGCCCCCGCTGAGGGCGACCAGTCGGCGCCGGTGATCCGGCCGCCGGTGAATCGGCACGCCGGGCTCCGAACGGGCCCAACCCGCGATTGCGCCCCTCCCCGCCCGGGCCTATAGTGCCTCATCCCCATTCGACAGCGTGAGACGGGACATCCGGATCGGTCATCCGGAGCCCGCGGCCCGATGCCCGGCCCCCGTCCCGCCAGGCCGGAGCACGAGAAGCATGTCCCAGGGTCCGTTGATGCCCAAGGCGACCGCCGTCTGGCTGGTCGAGAACACCTCGCTCGCCTTCGAGCAGATCGCCGATTTCTGCAAGCTGCACCCGCTGGAGGTGAAGGGCATCGCCGACGGCGAGGTCGCGGCCGGCATCAAGGGGCTCGACCCGGTCTCCACCGGCCAGCTCACCCGCGACGAGATCGAGAAGGCCCAGAAGGCGCCGCACTACAAGCTGAAGCCCGCCGTCTCGAAGGTGAAGCTGCCGGAGGTGAAGCGCACCACCAAGGGCCCGCGCTACACCCCCCTCTCCCGCCGCCAGGACCGGCCGAACGCCATCCTGTGGCTGCTGCGCAACCACCCCGAGCTGAAGGACTCGCAGATCATCCGGCTGGTCGGCACCACCAAGTCGACGATCCAGCAGATCCGCGAGCGCACCCACTGGAACTCGGGCTCGCTCCAGCCGATGGACCCGGTGACCCTGGGGCTGACCACCCAGATCAACCTCGACTTCGAGGTCCAGCGCGCGGCGGCCGACCGCCCGGCCGCGGTGGCGGCCGAGTCCGGCGCCTCGCTGCTGCCGACCGAGGTCTCCACGGCCCGCGACGCCGACGAGCGGGAGCACGAGGACGATCACGGCGGCCGCGAGGAGCGGCTCGACGCCGATTCGGTCTTCGCCAAGCTCAAGGGCCGGCACCACGACGAGGACGACGAGGACTAGGAGCCGGCCGGCGCCCGCCCGGCCGAAGGCGGGGCGGGCGCCAGGACGGCCCGTGCAGGACGCGGCCCCCGGCTCCCGCGGAGTCGGGGGCCGCTCCGCGTCCGGCCGGACCCGGGCGCGCCAGAGGGCGGGGCGGAAACGGGATCGCCCTATTCCGGCAGCGGCCGGCCCCGCGTCTCCGGCATGAACCACGGCACGACGAGGCCGATCACGTAGACGCTGGAGAGCGTCAGCGCCGCCGCGGCGACGCCCCCGAAGGCGGTCACGATCTGCCCGGCGATGATCGGGAAGATCCAGGCGATCAGCCGCGCGCCGTTGAACACGACGCTCGCCGCCGTCGCCCGGACCGCCGGGGTGAACAGCTCCGCGAGGTAGATCGCCATCCACGAGAAGGCGAAGCCCAGGGTGAAGAACCCGTTCAGGAAAGCGAGCGCCATGAACGGCACCAGCCCGCCGGTCCAGAGGTAGCAGGCGAGCGACGTGGCGATGCAGCCGACATAGGTGACCAGCAGGAAGGCGCGGCGGCCGATCGCGTCGGCCACGAAGCCGGAGATCACGTAGGCGGTGATCGCCCCGATATTGTAGACGATGCCCATGCGCGGGCCCCAGAGATTGGCCGGCGCGCCCGCGGCCTTGGCGAGCCCCTCCGTGTAGGCCGGCAGCCAGGACGAGACCGCCCACCAGCCCACCGTGGTGGCGAAGGACAGCAGCGTGGCGAGCAGGACCCGCCGCCGGCTCTCGGGCTCGCGGAAGATCTCCGTCAGGGAGAACGGGCGCCGCGCGCTCCGCGGGGCGCGGTTCGCGTCCTCCGCGGTGGCCGCCCAGCGCTGCGCCCTGAGCGCCCGCATCCACTGCTCGGATTCCTCCAGCGCCCGCCGCAGGTACAGGCACACGAAGGCGGGGAGCGCGCCCAGCGCGAACAGGATCCGCCAGGATTCCGGGCCCAGCGGCTCGGTGGCGGCGAGCACGGCCCACACGATGGCGGCCAGCACGGCGCCGCCGCCGAAGCCCGATTGCAGGAAGCCGCAGCCCTTCGGGCGCGCCCGGTTCGGCCAGGTCTCGGCCACGAGGGCGATGCCGGTGGACCATTCCGAGCCGATGGCGAGCCCGGTGATGAAGCGCAGCACGGCGAGCTGCGCGAAGCTCTCCGCGAAGGCGGTGAGCCCCGTGAACAGCGCGTAGCCCAGGATCGACACCATCATCATGCGCTTGCGGCCGATATAGTCGGCCGCGATCCCACCCATCAGGCCGCCGATCCCCCAGCCCAGCAGGGTGATGCCGATGGCGAGACCCACGTAGAAGGCCGGGGCCTGGGCCTGCTCGGGGGTGAGGATCGAGGCCAGGGCCGGGCGCAGGGCGTAGACCAGGGCCACCGCCTCGTAGCCGTCGAAGATCCAGCCGAGATAGCTGCCCCACAGGATCCGCCAGTGGCGCCGGGTGAGACCCGCGTACCACGGGGCGCTGGCCGCCCCGCGCAAGCCCACGTCGCCCGCGTCCATCGCCCGTTCCTCCCGCCCGGGACGCGTCGGCGGCGCCCGCCCCGCCCTGATAGGTCGGTTGTGGCATCGGGTCGACCATATCCGGCTGGCCGGCCCGGCATTCCGGCGATCACGATCGCATCACGCCGGCGGATCGTGTCCGCGCGTCGCGCCGGCGCGAGGCCGGCGCGGGGCCGGCGCGCGGTGCGCGTCTCAGCGCGCGGCGTCGAAGGCGGCGAGGAAGGCCGCGAGGTTGTCCGGCAGGGCCGCGCAGAGGTAGCCGCCCTCCTGGACCAGGGCCGTGGGCAGCCCGGCCCGGGCGATCCGCTCCGCGGCCCCGACGAAGCCCGCGCGAGAGACCGCGAGGGCGCCGATCGGATCGTCCGCGGCGGCGTCGAGGCCCAGGGCCACCACGAGGGCCCGGGGCCGGTATGCGGCGATGGCCGCGAGGCCCGCCGCCACGGCCTCGAGCCAGGGCGCGTCGCCCGAGCCCGGCGGCAGCGGCAGGTTGCGGTTGAACCCCGCCCCCGCCCCGGCGCCGGTCTCGTCGGCGTAGCCGGCGAAGAACGGGAAGTAGTCGGACGGGTCGGCGTGGACCGAGACGGTCAGCACGTCGGCGCGGGCGTAGAAGATCCCCTGCGTGCCGTTGCCGTGATGGACGTCGATGTCGAGGATCGCCACCGGGCCGCCGGTCGCGGCGCGCATCCGCTCGGCCGCGATGGCGCTGTTGTTGAGGAAGCAGAAGCCGCCCGCGGAGTCCGCGTAGGCGTGGTGGCCGGGCGGGCGGCACAGGGCGTAGGCGTGCCCCGCCGCCAGCGCCGCGTCGGCGGCCGCGACCGCGCACTGCGCCGACCCGTAGACCGCCGCCCAGGTGCCGGCGCGGATCGGCGTCGAGGTGTCGGCGGTGTAGAGGCCGAGGCGCCCGAGGAGGCCGGGGGGCTTCCGGTGCATCTGCGGCCGGGCGAAGGACCCGGTCAGGATCTCGTCGCCGATGCCGGGGATCGCGTCCCGGCGCGCCCAGGCCTCGGCCAGGAACGCCACGTAGTCCGGGTCGTGCACCGCGCGGATCGGCTCGAGGCCGTGATCGGCCGGCTCGGCGAGGGCGTGGCCGCCCCGGGCGGCCGCGTCCCGCAGGATCGCGTAGCGGGCCGCCTGCTCGGGATGCGGGATCGCCGCGCCGCGCCGCATGTAGCGTTCGGGGTCGTGCCGGCTCGAATCGGGCGTGTGGACGATGCGCATGCGGGCAGGTTAGGGCCCGCCGGGACCGGCGTCATCCGCCCGGCACGGACTCGCGGGGCGCACCCGCGTGGGACGCACCCGCGACGGGCGCACCCGGACGGGACGGGCTCAGATGAGGTAGACGGTGCCGTCCGCGCGGAACACCTTCGGGCAGTTCGCCCCGTCCACGAGGCGCTGGGCATCCTCCAGGGAGATCCCGTGCGCCAGGGCGATCTCCGGCAGCGTCTTCCAGGTCGGGGTCATGGTCCGGCTCCGTCCGCGATCCGTGCGGGTCGGGGATCAACGGCGCAAACGCGTCCGGGTTCGCCGACGGTGCCGGGGACGATTCCGGGGACGGTCTCAGGAGCGTGTCGAGGGCGTCGGCGCGCCACCCCGTCGGGACGGGCGCGGCCGGGGTGACCTCGCGAAGCAGGGTCGGGACCCGGGCCCAGGGTTCCGTGACCGGCCCGGCGCTCGGCCGCACCGCCGCCCGGTTCTGCCCGCCGGCGACGCGGATGTCCGGGAAGCGCGCGCAGAACGCCGCCACGCAGTCCGGGTCGAAATGGCGGCCGCTCTCGGCGCGGATGCAGTCCAGGGCCGCGTCGAAGGACATCGCGTCCTTGTAGGGCCGCGCCGTGGTCAGGGCGTCGAACACGTCCGCCACCGCGACGATCCGGGCCGACAGGGGGATGGCGGCGCCGGCGAGCCCGTGCGGGTAGCCGCCGCCGTCCCACTTCTCGTGGTGGAACTCGGCGATCTCCGCGGCCAGCCGGATCAGCTCGGAGGCGCTTCCGCCCAGGATGCGCCGACCGATCGCCGGATGCGTCTTGACGAGGTCGAACTCGTCCCGGTCGAGCCGGCCGGGCTTCAGCAGGACGCCGTCCGGAATGCCGACCTTGCCGACATCGTGCAGCGGCGCCGCGAGGTAGAGGTTGCGGCAGATCTCCGGCGCCAGCCCGAGGCCCTCGGCCACGATCTGGCTGTAGCGGGCCACCCGCCACGTGTGATCGCCGGTGTCGTTGTCGCGGTACTCGACCGCCAGCGCGAGGCGGAAGATGATCTCCTCCTCGCGCTCGCGCATGTGGCGCAGGGCGGCCTCCACCTCGCCGTCGAGCCAGGCCGCCTGCTCGGCCAGCCGCCGCACCGCCCGGGCGAGCCGGATCAGGTTGCGCAGGCGGACGGTGAGCTCGACGCCCTGCATGGACTTGTCGAGGAAATCGGTCGCCCCGGCCTCCAGGGCGGCGAGCCGCACCGCGTCCGAGATGTCGCTGGTGACCATCACGATGGGCACCTGCGCGTAGTGCGGGATGGTCCGCATCTGCCGGATGAAGGCGATCCCGTCGATGCCGGGCATGTGGCAGTCGACCAGGACGAGGTCGAAGGCCCGCGTCCGCGCCTCGACCATGGCGGCGACCGGGTCGCCGTGATCGGTGACGGACACGTCGGGCTTGGCCTCCAGGAGGAGGCGCAGCCGCATCCGCATGGTGGCGCTGTCGTCGACGAGGAGCGCGTCCATCAGCGGCTCCCGGGCCGGCGCGCCCGCCCGGACGGCCCGGAGCCGGGACGCCGCAGGCCGTCCCGGGGCGGCTGCCGGGCCAAGTATGTCGACACAGGGACCATCGCCGCGACGCCTCGCAAGACTGTCGAGCAGCATTGAAGTATGCGGTATTAACGGGCGGTAAATCGTCGCTCTCGGCTATACTGACAAGATTTATTTTACTCACGGTCGTTGTGGTCATGAATTCCGGTCTTCGTTTGTCGGACACGGGTGAGGCCGCGGCGATCGACACGCGGAGCGCCGTCTTCGTCCGGTCCGGGGCACCTGAAGGATCGGCGCGTCTGTAACCGGGATCGCCGCGGCGGCCGCGGCGCGGCCCCGGGGCGACGGGGTTGACGCGGCCGCGCAGCCCCCCGACGGAGACGCGGATCCGGACGGGTCCCGGGCGGCCCGGATCGGCCCGGAGCGCGCCGGCCGGACGGCGCGGCGGGAGGCGCCTTCGCGATGATGCGGTTCGATCTCGTCGATCTCGGCCTGTTCCGGCACGTGGTCGAGGCCGGCTCCATCACCCACGGGGCCGCGCGGGCGAACCTCGCCCTGGCGGCTGCCTCGACGCGGATCCGGCTGATGGAGGAATCCCTCGGGGCCGCCCTGCTGACCCGGGGCCGGCAGGGCGTCAGCCCGACCCCGGCCGGGCGCGCGCTCCTCGTCCATGCCCGGGAGGTCCTGGCCGGGGTGGAGCGCCTGCGCGAGGAGATGGCGGCCTTCTCGGGGAGCGCCTTCGGCCAGATCCGGGTGCTGGCCAACACCAACGCGCTGACCGAGTTCCTGCCGGAGGCGCTCTCGGCCTTCCTGGCCGATCACCCCGGGATCGGCGTCGAGATCGACGAGCGCACCTCCGAGGAGATCGTCGGGCTGGTGGCCGAGGGGGCGGCCGACCTCGGGATCCTGTCCGGCACGGTGGATACCGGCTCGCTGCAGACCTTCCCGTTCCGGGAGGACCGGTTCGTGCTGGTGGCGGCCCGGGACCATCCCCTGGCGGCGCGCGGGACGATCCCGTTCGCCGAGGTGCTCGGCCACGACCTCGTCGGCCTCGACCGGCGCAGCGCCATCAGCCGCTTCCTCGTGGCCCAGGCGGTGCGCGAGGGGCGGCCGATGCGCCTGCGGGTCCAGCTCCGGGGCTTCGACGCCGTCTGCCGGCTCGTCGAGGCGCGGGTCGGGCTGGCGGTGCTGCCCGAGAGCGCCGCCGCCCGCGCCGCGCAGGGCCTCGCCCTCGCGGTGGTGCCCCTCGCCGATGCCTGGGCGCGGCGCGACCTGACCCTGTGCCTGCGCGACCTCGACGGATTGCCGCCGTTCATCCGGGCCTTCGTGGCGGAACTGCGCGCCTGAGCGGAGCCCGCCCCGGAACCGCGCGATCCGCGCGGACACGACCCGCCCCGCCGCGGACGGGCCGCGGCGTCCCCCGCGCGCAGCCTCGCGCCGGGGCTGCAGGGCCGCCCGCCGCGCCCGCGCGCGGTGGTGCACGGCGGCGTCAGCGCCACCGCTCGTCCGTGCAGGCCAGCAGGTAGACCACGTGCATGCAGCGCGCCTGGGCGGCCTGCGAGGGCGCGTCGCCCATGCAGGCGCGCATCCCGACGGAGAGCAGGTCGCGGTCGACGTCCTGATCCCGCGCGCAGGTGAAGATCGGCTGGAAGCCCTCGAACCGGCTCACCTGCCAGAAGATGACCATGACCGCGAGCAGGCAGAACGTGCAGACCAGGATCCGGCTGTCGTAGAACCAGTGCCGCCGCCCGGCATCGCCGGCGCCCGCGGCGCCGCGCGCGCTCACCGCGTCACCGGGCCGGTCGCCGGGGGCGCGGCCCGGCCCCCCCTCCTTCTCGGCATCGGATCGTCCTCTCCGTCGCGCCGGATCCCCGGGCCGCGCGCCGCCCGCCGGGGCCGTCAGTCGATCACCTCCACGATCCGGCGCGTCCGCGGATCGACGAGAACCGGGTGGTCGTTGACGATCGTGTAGCTGTAATCCGGCAAGGCGAACTCCCGCGGGACATCGTAGTACACGATGCCGTCCTCCGGGAGCACCGTCCCGACCCGCACGGGTCCCGCGAGCGCGACGGAGGGGCGGCGCTCGCCGAGGGCGTAGATGCGGAACCGTTCCCGCCGGTCGACGCCGAGGATGCCGTTGGCCGTGCCCACGGCCGCGCCGATCGCGCCGCCGACGATCGCCCCGAGGGGGCCCGCCATCTCCTCGCCGCGCGAGGCGCCCTCCCGGGCCCCGCGCTCGAGCCCCTGCGCCCGCGCGTCCGCGGCGAGGCCCAGGGGGGCTGTTATGGGGGCTGTCAGGGGCGCCACCAGGGTGGCGAGGAGCGCGAGGGGCGCCGCGATCCGCATGATGTCTCGTCCCGGTCGGTGGCGTGGATCGTCGGGCCTGCGCCCGGGGGCGCGGGCGCGTCCCGGCCGGAGGTTACGCCGAAAAGGCTGCCGATCGGTTGCCGCCCGGCGCGGGGCGGCGCCGGCATTGCCCCGGTCCGCCCATGGGGTAGCCTCCGGCTGATTCCCCCGGAGAGGACAGGGCATGCCGATCGAGACCGTGGAGACCGCCGGCCGCCGCCGGGGCGCCGACCTCCTGGTGGAGGTGCTGCGCTCGGAGGGCGTGCGCTACATCTTCGGCAATCCCGGCACCACCGAGCTGCCGCTCATCGACGCGCTCACCGAGGCGCCCGACATCGCCTACATCCTCGCCCTGCAGGAGGCGACCGCGGTCGCCATGGCGGACGGCTACGCGCAGGGCGCGCGGCGCCCCGCCTTCCTCAACCTGCACACGGCGGGCGGCCTCGGCCACGCCATGGGCGGGCTGGTGAATTCCCAGGTCTCCGGCACGCCGCTGGTGGTCACCGCCGGGCAGCAGGATCTCCGCCACGCGCTGACCGACCCGCTGCTGATGGGCGACCTCGTCGCCATCGCCGACCCGGTGATGAAGTGGGCCCGCGAGGTGACGAGCCCCGACCAGATCCCGATCCTGCTGCGCCGGGCCTTCCACGACGCGGGGGCCGCCCCCTCCGGCCCGGTCTTCCTGTCCCTGCCCATGGACGTGATGGAGGCGCTGTCGGCGGTGCCGGCCGGCGAGACCTCGACCATCGACCAGCGGGCGGTGGCGGGCTCCCTCGACCGGCTGGCGGAGAGACTCGCCGCGATCGCGCCGGGCCGCCTCGCCCTGATCGCGGGCGACGAGATCGACGCCTCGGACGCCTCGGCGCAGATGGTCGCGCTCGCCGACCTGCTGGCGGCGCCGGTCTACGGCTCGTCCTGGCCGGCCCACATCCCGTTCCCCACCGCGCACCCGCTCTGGGCCGGGAACCTGCCGACCCGTGCCGACGCCATCGCCGACATCCTCGGGCGCTACGACGCGGTGTTCGCGCTGGGCGGCAAGTCGCTGATCACCGTGCTCTACTCGGAGGTCTCGGCGGTGCCGCCGGGGGTGCAGGTGTTCCAGCTCTCGGCCGACGTGCGCGACCTCGGGCGCACCTACGCCACCTGCCTGTCGACGGTGGGCGACATCCGCGCCTCGCTCGACGCCCTGCTGCCGCTGCTGGCCCCGCGCCTCGCCGACCGGGCCGACGCCTTCGAGCAGCTGCGCGGTCAGGCCGTGACTGCCCGGGCCGAGCGGCGGGCGCGGCTCGCCGCCGCCGCCGACGCGGCCTTCGAGGATCCGGTGATCGCGCCGCTGGTCGCCGCCCGGGAGGTGGCCCGCGCGGTCGGGGCCGAGACCACTATCGTGGACGAGGCGCCCGCGACGCTGACCCACCTGCGCACCTTCCTCGACAGCCCCTCGGCGCACCAGTACGCGGCGATGCGCGGCGGCGTGCTCGGCTGGGGCATGCCGGCCGCGGTGGGCTTCTCCCTGGGCCTCGACCGCGCGCCCGTGGTCTGCGTCGTGGGCGACGGGGCCGCGATGTACTCGCCCCAGGCGCTGTGGACGGCGGCGCACGAGAAGCTGCCGGTCACCTTCGTGGTGATCAACAACGCCGAGTACAACATCCTCAAGACCTTCATGAAGGGCCAGGCGCACTACGCCTCGGTGCGCGCCAACCGCTTCATCGCCATGGACCTCACCGACCCGCGCGTCGACTTCCCGGCGCTGGCCGCCTCCATGGGCGTGCCGGCCCGGCGGGTGACCCGGGCCGCCGACATCGCCCCGGCGATCGAGGCCGGGATCCGGTCCGGCGGCGCCAACCTCGTGGAGGTGGTGGTGCGGGCGACCTGAGCGGGGCCGTCAGGGGGCGCTCACTCCAGCCCCGGCACCGGCAGCCCGAAGGCCGCCGCCAGCAGCACCATGTTGAGGGCGAGCACCAGAGCCGCCCCCGCCACGGCGGCGGCCTGGGTGAGCGGGCCGTTGGCGAAGGGCCCCATCACGCTGCGGCGGCGGGTGAACACCACCAGCGCCACCATCGGGACCGGCAGGGCGAGCGACAGCACCACCTGCGACAGGACCAGCGCCTGGGTCGGGTCGACCCCGATCGCCACCACCGCGAAGGCCGGCAGCATGGTCACGAGCCGGCGGGCGAGGAGCGGGATGCGCCAGCCGGTGAAGCCCTGCATCACCAATTGCCCGGCGAGCGTGCCCACCACCGAGGAGGAGATCCCGGAGGCGAGCAGCGACACCAGGAAGGCCGCCCCCGCGGCGGGCCCGAGGAGCGGCGTCAGGGTGCGGTAGGCCTCGCCGATCTCCGCCACCTCGCTGTGGCCGACGTGGAAGGCCGCCGCCGCCATGATCACCATCGCCATGTTGACGAGGCCCGCCAGCAGCAGCGCCACCACCACCTCGCGGTTCGAGTAGCGCACCAGCAGGCGCCGGTCGGCCTCGGTGCGGGGATTGCCCCGTCCCTGGGTCAGGCCCGAATGCAGGAACAGCGCGTGCGGCATCACGGTGGCGCCGATGATCCCGACCGCGATGGTGAGCGCCTGCGCGTCCGGGATCCGCGGGGTGACGAGACCCTTGGCCGCCTCGCCCCAGGCCACGGGCGCGACCAGGAGCTCGACCGCGTAGCAGAGGCCGATCGTGCCGACCATCGCGCCGATGGCGATCTCCAGCGGCCGGAAGCCCTCGTTCTCCAGGAGCAGGATCGCGTAGGTGACCACCGCGGTGATGCCCATGCCAGCCATGAGCGGCATGCCGGTGAGCAGCGACAGGCCGATGGCGCCGCCGAGGAACTCCGCGAGGTCGGTCGCCATGGCGGCGACCTCGCTGATGCCCCACAGGGCGAGGCGCACCGGGCGCGTCGTCGCGTCCCGGCAATGCTCGGCGAGGTTCTTGCCCGTGACGATGCCGAGCTTGGCCGACAGGGCCTGGAACAGCATCGCCGTCAGGTTGGCGAGCAGCACCACCCAGAGCAGGCCGTAGCCGTAGCGGGCGCCGGCCTGGATGTTGGTCGCGAAATTCCCGGGGTCCATGTAGGCGATCGACGCCGTCACGGCGGGGCCGGCGAACAGCAGGAACCGGGCCCGGCCGCCGGGACGGCCGTCGAGGACGTCGCGGATCGCGCCCTCGGTCCGCCGGCTCATCGCCCCGGGCGCGGCGCGCCCGGGGGCCGTCGCGGCGTTCGGCGCCACCATGCTCACCCTCTCCTCAAAGATATAGCGGAGGCTATATTCAGGGTTCGGCGCCGGGATTCAAGGGCCCGGATCCCAGGATCGGGATTCCAGGATCGGGATTCCAGGGTCAGGAGTCAGGGCCGGAATTCCGGGGGCCTGCACCGCCTCCGCGGGACTCCCCTCCCGGGGGCGGTGTTTGCTAGACAGGGGCCGGGGCGGCCCGCGCGGGCCGTGGTGGGGGAGAGCCGATGCAGGAACCGTCCGAGCCGGGCTCGCCCGAGACCGTGCTGGTCGATCCCGAGCGCCACGTGGAGAGCTTCCGCCAGGCCCGCGAGGCGCGGCGCTCGGAGCTCGTGGAGGATTACGTCGAGTTGATCGACGACCTGATCGGCGACGGCGGCGAGGCGCGGCAGGTGGACATCGCGGCCCGGCTCGGCGTGGCGCAGCCGACCGTCGCCAAGATGCTGAAGCGCCTGTGCGAGGACGGCTTCGTGCAGCAGCGGCCCTATCGCGGCGTGTTCCTGACCGAGGCCGGCCGCCGGCTCGCCGCGCAGGCCCGGGAGCGCCACCGCATCGTCGAGCGCTTCCTGTGCGCGCTGGGGGTGAGCCCCGAGACCGCCCGGCGGGACGCGGAGGGGATCGAGCACCACGTCAGCGCCGAGACGCTCGCGGCGTTCCGCGCCTTCGCGGAGCGGCACGGGGGGGCGTGAGGCCCCCCTCTCCGGCCCTCACACCGTCGGCGCCGCCACCTTCTGGCGCAGGCCCAGGATCACCGCCCGGAGCATCTCGGCCCCGGCCTCGCCGGCATCCGGCAGGGTGCCGGTGCGGGAGGCGTAGATCCGCTCGTGCACGAAGGCGAGCTTGGCGATCACCGCGGGCGTCAGCTTGAACGGGTAGAGCGCCGGCTGGCCCATGCTGTGGGACAGCGAGTTGATCGCGTAGGTGAGCGGCAGCCACGCGGCGATCAGCCGGTCGAGATCCAGGGTGTTGTAGGGATCGAAATCGATCACGGTCGGCGCCGGCGGCCCGGACTGCCCCCGCTGGCGCAGGCGCGGGCGCACGTGCAGCTCGAAGGTCGAGGCGGTCTCCACCGTGTCGACGATGTGCAGGTAATGCGCGAAGGTCTCGGCGAAATCCTCCCACGGATGCGCGGTGGCGTAGGCCGAGACGTAGGCCTCGTCCCAATCGGCCGGCGCGCCCCTGGCGTAGTGGTCCTGCAGGGCCTGGACGTAGTTCAGCCGCTCGTCGCCGAACAGGGCCCGGAACGGTTCCCAGGAGGGGCTGTTCAGCACCAGCAGGTACCAGAAGTAATGCCCGATCTCGTGCCGGAAATGGCCGAGCAGGGTGCGGTAATGCTCGCCGAAGAGGATCCGGCGACGCTCCCGCTCGACGTCGTCGGCCTCGGCGATGTTCATGGTGATCAGGCCGTTGATGTGGCCCGTCAGCACCGGCGGCCCGCCGGAGACGCTCTCGGAGGGGTCGACCAGGAAGTCGAAGGCCAGCCCGTCCGTGTACTGGGCGCGGGTGGCGAGCGGCAGTTCCAGGCGCAGCAGCGAGTAGAACAGCCGGTGCTTGGCCGCCTCGATCGGGCGCCAGCGGGCGAGGTTCCAGGGCTGCGACAGGTCCGGGACCACGCGGTTGTGGCGGCAGGCGGTGCAGTAGATGTCGGGGCTGTCCTCCGGCACCAGCCAGTTGCAGGCCTGCGCGAGGGCGTTGTTGCACAGCCGGTAGCGCCGGCCGGGATCCGCGTAGGCGTGGAAGACCTGCGCCCCGCCCATCAGCGGGTGGGCCGAGAGGCCCTGCGGCTCCAGCGCCGAGACCTCGTGGACCGCGCAGGCGTAGCCCAGCGGCCGCGCGCAGCTCTCGCAGGCGGTCGCCTCGAAGGTGACCGGCTGGTCGCAGGCCTGGCACTGGAAGATCTTCATCGCGCGGTCCCGGGCCGGCGGCCGACCCACCTTCCGGTCAAGCGGGGCCGGGCGGCAAAGTTCCTGCCAGGCGCCGCGGTGCCCGCCCGCCGCACGGAAATTGCTTGTCGGCGGGGCCGTATCGCGTAACCGTGCGGCGGGCGCCGGCGCCAGGGACCGGCGGCGCGACCGCGTTCGATCCTTTCGACGGAGCCATCGTGTCGATCAAAGCCGCCCTGCACCACGTCACGCATTACCGCTACGACCGGCCGATCAGCCTGGGCCCCCAGGTGATCCGCCTGCGTCCGGCCCCGCACGCCCGCACCAAGGTCCCGGCCTACGCGCTCACGGTGACGCCGGCCAACCACTTCCTGAACTGGCAGCAGGATCCCAGCGGCAACTGGCTCGCCCGCCTCGTCTTCCCGGAGAAGACCGACGAACTGAAGATCGAGGTCGACCTCACCGCCGACATGGCGGTGATCAACCCGTTCGACTTCTTCGTGGAGGATTACGCGCAGGTCCGGCCGTTCGCGTACGATCGCGGTCTCGCCGAGGAGCTGGCCCCCTACCTCACCCCCGTCGACGCGGAGGGTCCGGAGATGGAGGCGCTGCTCGCCCGTCTCCCGGAGGAGCCCAGCACCGTCCAGTTCCTGGTGGCGCTGAACGGCCTGATCGCCCGGGAGACCGCCTACGGCGTCCGGATGGAGCCGGGCGTCCAGACCCCGGCCGAGACCCTGCGGCTGAAGAGCGGCTCCTGCCGCGACTCGGCGTGGCTGCTCGTGCAGGTGCTGCGCCGGATCGGGCTCGCCGCCCGGTTCGTCTCCGGCTACCTGATCCAGCTCGTGCCCGACACGACCGCGGTCGACGGGCCGACCGGCGCCGCGGCGGATTTCACCGACCTGCACGCCTGGGCCGAAGTCTACCTGCCGGGCGCCGGCTGGGTCGGGATGGACGCCACATCGGGTCTGCTCACCGGCGAGGGCCACATCCCGCTCGCCGCGACGCCGCACTACCACGCGGCCGCGCCGATCTCCGGCGCCGTCGAGCCGGCCGAGACCACGTTCGACTTCAAGATGACCATCACCCGCGTCGCCGAGACGCCGCGGATCACCAAGCCGTTCCCGGAAGCCGTCTGGGCCGCCATGGACGCGCTGGGCGAGCGGGTCGACGCCGACCTCGTCGCGCAGGACGTGCGGCTGACCATGGGCGGCGAGCCGACCTTCGTGTCGGTGGACGATTTCGAGTCGCCCGAGTGGAACATCGCGGCCGTCGGCCCGACCAAGCGGGGGCTCGCCGACCGGCTGATCCGGCGCCTGCGCGACCGGTTCGGCCCGGGGGGGCTGCTCCATTACGGCCAGGGGAAGTGGTATCCCGGCGAGAGCCTGCCCCGCTGGGCCTTCGCGCTCTACTGGCGCAAGGACGGCAAGCCGATCTGGCGCGACCCGGACCTGATCGCGCCGGAGGTGGTCGCCGGGGAGGCGGGACAAGCCACCATCGCGCAGGCCGAGGCGCTCGCCGGCGCGCTGGCCCGCCGCCTCGGCCTCGCCGACTACGTCTTCCCGGCCTTCGAGGACGGGGAGCTCTGGGAGAAGAAGACCGCGGCGCTGCCGGTCAACGTCACGCCCGGGGCGGCCCGGTCCGGCTCGGCGGAGTTCGACGCCCGGATCAGGCGGGTCTACGCCCGCGGCCTCGGGGAGGCCGCGGGCTACGTCCTGCCGCTCGCCAGCCTGCCGACCGGCCGTGACGGCGACGCCGACAGGGTCTGGATCTCCGAGAAGTGGGAGTTCCGCCGCGGGGCCGCCTTCCTGGTGCCGGGCGATTCCCCGGTGGGCTTCCGCCTGCCGCTGTCGTCCCTGCCCTACGTGCCGCCGGAGCACTATCCCTACTATCAGCCGCAGGACCCGCTGGAGCCCCGCACCGCCCTCCCCGACGGGCATCCCGGCGCGGTCGCCAACGGTGCCGGCGTCACCGGCGTGGCGGTGCGCACGGCCCTGTCGATCGAGCCCCGCGACGGGGTGGTGCGGGTGTTCATGCCGCCGGTGCAGCGCGCCGACGAGTATCTCGAACTCGCCGGCCACCTCGAGGCGGCCGCCGCCGAGCTGAACCTGCCGATCCACCTCGAGGGCTACGAGCCGCCCTACGACCCGCGGATCGGCGTGATCAAGGTGACGCCCGATCCGGGCGTGATCGAGGTGAACGTCCACCCGGCCGCCTCGTGGCGGGAGGCGGTCGCCATCACCACCGACTTGTACGCTGAGGCGAGGCAGACCCGGCTCGGCGCGGAGAAGTTCATGACCGACGGGCGCCACACCGGCACCGGCGGCGGCAACCACGTGGTCATGGGCGGCGTCACGCCGGACGATTCCCCGTTCCTGCGCCGGCCCGACCTGCTCAAGAGCCTCGTGCTCTACTGGCAGCGCCACCCTGCGCTCTCGTACCTGTTCTCGGGCCTCTATATCGGGCCCACGAGCCAGGCGCCGCGCATGGACGAGGCTCGCCACGACGGGCTCTACGAGCTGGAGATCGCGCTGGCCCAGGTGCCGGCCCCGGACGCGCCCAACATCCCGCGCTGGCTGGTCGACCGGATCTTCCGCAACATCCTCGTCGACGTCACCGGCAACACCCACCGGGCCGAGATCTGCATCGACAAGCTCTACTCGCCGGACGGCCCGACCGGGCGCCTCGGCCTGCTGGAGTTCCGCGCCTTCGAGATGCCGCCGGACGCGCGGATGAGCCTCGCGCAGCAGCTCCTGCTCCGCGCCCTCGTGGCCTGGCTGTGGCGCGAGCCGCAGACCGGCGGCTGTGTCCGCTGGGGCACGAACCTCCACGATCGGTTCATGCTGCCGCATTTCCTCTGGTCCGACTTCCTCTCGGTGCTGGAGGATCTCCGGGCGGCGGGGTACGATTTCGATCCGGTCGCCTTCGAGGCGCAGGCCCTGTTCCGGTTCCCGGTCTTCGGCACGATCGAGCAGGGCGGGGTCCGGATGGAATTGCGCCAGGCGCTCGAGCCCTGGCACGTGATGGGCGAGGAAGGGACCAGCGGGGGCACCGTGCGCTTCGTCGACAGTTCGGTCGAGCGGCTGCAGGTCAGGGTCGAGGGCTTCGTGCCCGAGCGGCACGTCATCGCCTGCAACGGCCGCCGCCTGCCCATGACCGGCACCGGCCGCGGCGGCGAGGCCGTGGCGGGGCTGCGCTTCAAGGCGTGGCAGCCGGCCTCCTCCCTGCACCCGACCATCCCGGCCCACTCGCCGCTGACCTTCGACATCCTCGACGCCTGGAGCGGGCGCTCCCTCGGCGGCTGCCGCTACCACGTCGCCCATCCGGGCGGGCGCAACTACGAGACCCATCCGGTCAACGCCTACGAGGCGGAGGGCCGGCGCCTCGCCCGGTTCCAGCCGAACGGCCACACGCCGGGCCGGGTGGAGATGCCCCGCCCGGAATCGAGCGCCGAGTTCCCGCTGACCCTCGACCTGCGGACGCCGGCCCCGCAATGACCGGGGATCCGTGATGGAGGCGGCGCTCGCGGGCAGCCGCGGCCGGGCCGAGCGGCCGGAGGGCGCGCGGGAGCGCGTCGCCCGCTGGTGCGCGGGCTACCGCCCCGCCCCCGGCCGGCCGGACGAGTTCCTGGGCCCCGACGGTTCGCCCCGCGGGGCGTGGCCGCGCCTGCTCGACCGCCTCGGCGGGCTCACCGAGCCGGAGATCATGGCCCGCTTCGTCGCGGCGGAGCGGCACATCCGGGACGCGGGCATCTCGTTCCGCATCGCCGGCGACCAGCGCGAGCACCCCTGGCCGCTGGGCTGCCTGCCCCTCGTGATCGAGGGACCGGAATGGGCGGCGCTCAGCGCCGGGATCGTCCAGCGCGCGGAGCTGATGGAGGCGATCCTCGCGGACGCCTACGGGGAGGGGCGGCTCGTCGCCGAGGGGCTCCTGCCCGCCGCGATCGTCGCCGGGACGCCGGAGTTCCTGCACCCGCTCCACGGGGTCGCGCCCCCCGGCGGCCACTACCTCAAGCTCTACGCCGCCGATCTCGGCCGGGGACCGGACGGGCGCTGGCAGGTGCTCGCCGACCGGACGCAGGCGCCCTCGGGCCTCGGCTGGGCGCTGGAGAACCGCATGGTCCTCGCCCGGACCTTCCCGGACTTCTTCCAGGACCTCCACGTCGAGCGCCTGCCGGCCTTCTTCCAGGCGTTCCGCGACGGCCTGGCGCTCGGTGCCGAGCGCTCGGACCCGCGGATCTGCCTGCTGACCTCCGGCCCGTACAGCAGCACCTACGTCGAGCAGGCGGCGCTGGCCCGCTATCTCGGCCTGATGCTGGTGGAGGGCGACGACCTCGTCATGCGGGACGGGCGCCTGCACGTGCGCACCGTCTCGGGCCTGAAGCGCGCCGACGCCCTGTGGCGGCGGATCGACGCCGACTTCCTCGACCCGCTGGAGCTGAACCCGGCCTCGCGGCTCGGCGTGCCCGGCATCCTGGACGCCCTGCGCAACGGCTCCCTGGTGATGGCCAACATGCCGGGCGCGGGGCTCGTCGAGTCGGCCGCGCTCGCGCCCTATCTCGACGGCATCGCCCGCCGGGTGCTGGGCGAGCCCCTGCGGCTCGGCCACCCGCGCACGTGGTGGTGCGGCGACCTCGAGGGCTTGGCGCACGCGCGGGCCAACCTCGACAGCCTGACCCTGCGCCCGGCCGCCACGCCCCAGCGCGGGGCGGGGCGCGACGCGATCCTGGCCGGCCCGGTCCTGGCGGCGGAGCGGGAGCGGGTCGTGGCGGCCCTGCGCGACCGGCCCTTCGACTACGTCGCCCAGGAGGCGGCGCCGCTCTCGACCATGCCGGGCTGGGAGCGCGGCCCGGACGGCCTGTTCCTGACGCCCCGCCCCTTCGTGGTCCGCGTCTTCGCCGCGCGCACGCCGCTCGGCTGGCAGGTCATGCCCGGCGGCTTCTGCCGGGTCTCGGAGCGCGAGGACGTCGACCCGATCGAGCTGCGGCTCGGCATCCGCTCCGCCGACGTCTGGGTCCTGTCCGAGGAGCCGGTCGCCGCGCCCCTGATCGGCGCGCAGGCGGCCCCGCGGGTGCGGCGGGTCGGCGGCCACCTCCCCGCCCGGGCCGCCGACGGCCTGTTCTGGCTCGGCCGCTACCTGGAGCGCGGCGAGGCGGTGATCCGGCTGGTGCTCGCCCACCTGCGCAGCGTCGGCGACGCGGTCGGGACCGACATCTCGGGCGCCCTCGACACGCCGGCGGCCCTGGCGCTCCGGGCCCTGCTGCACGAGTGGGGCGCCGTCAGTGCCGCCGACCTGCCCACCGCCCGCCTCGCCCAGGAGGCGCTCTCCGGGCGCGACCGGTCGGGCTCGGCCCGGTCCCACATCCTCGCGGCCCGCCGCAACGCCGCCGCGCTCCGCGCCCGCCTCTCCGGCGAGGCGTGGCGGGTCCTGGCCGACCTGAACGAGTTCCTGTCCCTCGACCCCGAGCGGGCCTTCACCGAGTCGCAGCTCGCGGGCCGCGCCGAGCGGGCGCTGAGCCAGCTCGCGGCGCTCGCCGGCCTCACCCACGAGAACATGAGCCGGGCCGAGGGCTGGCACTTCATCGAGCTCGGCCGGCGGATCGAGCGGGCGATCAACACCGGCGCCTTCGCGCTGGCCTTCGCCAACGACGAGGCGACTCCCGGCTGCCTCGGGGTGATGCTGTCCCTGTGCGACTCGCAGATCAGCTACGGGCGGCGCTACCTGCAGGGGGCGGCCCTCGACCCGGTCCGCGACATGGTGCTGCTCGACCCCTACAACCCGCGCTCGATCGCCTTCCAGGCCGAGGCGATCACCCGGCACCTCGCCGACCTGCCGGCGCTCGCCGCGGACGGGATCCCCGAACCGCAGTGCCGGCTCGCCACCCGGATCCTGGCGGAGCTGCGCAGCGGCGAGGCCGCGGATTTCGACGCCGTGCGCCTCACCGCCCTCGCGACCGACCTGGAGCGCCTCGCCGACGGCATCGCGGCCCGCTACTTCCCCACCGGGCCGAACGCGCTGCGCCCCGAGAAGCTGACGGGGCTCGCGTGATCTACACGCTGCGCCACCGCACCGCCTACCGCTACGGCCGGCCGGTGCACTTCGCCCGCTGCACCCTGCGGCTCAAGCCGCAGGATTGCGAGGGCCAGAGCGTGCTGGCGAGCGCCGTCACGATCGACCCGAGCCCCGCCCGCGCGGTGATGCGGCGCGACTATCTCGGGATCGACGCGGTGGCGATCACCCTGGAGACGCCGCACACCGCCTTCAGCGTCGAGGCGCTCTCCACCGTGCGGGTCGAGCGCCCGGCCCCGCCGCCGCCGGAATCCGGGATGCCCTGGGAGCGGGTCCGCGACGCCGTTCTGGCCGGGCGCGACCTCGGCGGCCGGGCGCCGGTGCACTTCCTGTTCCCGAGCACCCGGGTGCCGCTGCTGCCCGCGATCACCGACTACGCCCGGCCGAGCTTCGCCGCCGGGCGCAGCGCCTACGGGGCGGCCCACGACCTGATGCTGCGGATCGGCCGGGACTTCCGCTTCGATTCCAAGGCGACCACCGTCTCCACGCCGCTCGCCGAATCCTTCGCGCTCCGGGCCGGGGTCTGCCAGGACTTCGCCCACGTGATGATCGCCGCCCTGCGCGGGATGGGCCTGCCGGCGGCCTACGTCAGCGGCTACCTGCGCACCGTGCCGCCGCCGGGCCGGCCGCGCCTGCGCGGGGCGGATGCGAGCCACGCCTGGGTGGCGGTCTGGTGCGGCGCGGGCTGGCTCGGCCTCGACCCGACCAACGGCGTCGCGGTGCGGGACGACCACATCGTGGTGGCCCGCGGCCGCGACTACGGCGACGTGGCGCCGGTCGACGGCATCGTCAGCGGCTCGGGCAAGCAGCGCCTCAAGGTCGAGGTCGACGTCATCCCCGACACCGAGACGCAGGATCTCGCGCTGGTGGGGTGAGGGGACGCTCCGTCCTCGCGAGCGGAGCGGGGCGACTTGGCGCGGCGCGACATCGGCGGACGTGGCGCTGCGGGATGGCTTCGCGGAGGAGCACCGGCAACGATCGCGGCGTGTCGCGGATGCCGGCCCTCACCACATCGTCTTGGCCGCCCGCTCCGGCCAGTCCGCGTCGTAGCGCGCACCGCCGACCGCGCCCGCGGTGAGCGCCGCCAGGATCGCCCCCGGCGTCGGCAGGTTCTCCGGGTCGACGCGGGTGTCCGGATCCCACAGCTTCGCCCGGATGATCGCCCGCGCGCACTGGAAGTAGATCTCCTCCACAGTGATCACGATCGCGGTGCGCGGCGCGTGGCCGTCCACGCTGAAGGACGCGAGGAGATCCGGGTCGGCCGAGATCACCGCCCGCCCGTTCACCCGCAGCGTCGTGCCCGAACCGGGGATCAGGAACAGCAGCGCGACCCGGGGATCGCGCACGATGTTGCGCAGCGAGTCGATCCGGTTGTTGCCGCGCCGGTCCGGCAGGATCAGCGTGCGCGGGTCGGCGACCCGCACGAAGCCCGGCTGGTCCCCGCGCGGGCTGCAATCGAGCCCCTCGGGGCCGGCGGTCGCCAGCACCGCGAAGGGCGAGGCCGCGATCAGCGCCGCGTAGTCCGGCGTGATCGCGGCCGCCACCTTCACCGTGGAGGCGGGCGCCAGGGGCGCGCTGTAGATCGCCTCCAGGGCGGCGAGATCGTCGACGATCATCGCGCCCTCACGCGACCGGGGCCGCCTTGCCGGCCGCGAAGGCTGCGTGCTCGGCCACGAGCGCCCCCGACAGGGCCGCGGCGATCAGGCCGCGGGTCTCGTCGACGCCGTAGAGGGCCACGAAGGAGCCGAACCGGGGTCCGCGCGCCTCGCCGAACAGCACGTTGTAGAGGCTCGTGAACCACGCCTGCGACACGCCGGGCCGCCCGTCCGGGCTCTTGGCCTTGCCGGACGTGTCGGGGAAGTGGCGCCGGCCGACCTCGTAGACCGCCGCCTGCAGCGCCTCCGGATCGGTGGAGCCGGCATGTTCCGTGAGGGTCTCCGCGAGGTCCTCCAGGGCCGCCCGCTCCTCGGGCGTCGGCGCCCGGTAGGTCTTGGCCGGCCGCACGAAGTCCGAGAAGTACTTCAGCGCGTGCTTCACCAGCCGGTCGAGGCCCGGATGGGTCTCCGGACCGGTCCGCGGCGCGTAGCGGCGGATGAAGCCCCACAGCACCGCCGGATCCTCGGTGTTGGCGACCGCCGCGAGGTTGAGCAGCATCGCGAAGGTCAGGCTCGCGCCCTCGACCCGCTCGGGCTCCGGCGGGTTGCCGGCGTGGAGGTGCCAGACCGGGTTGCCGAGGCGCAGCTTCGCGTCCTGGCCGGCGTAGCGGTCGAGGAAGCCGATATACTCGTCGACGTGCCGGGGGATCACGTCGAAGAACAGGCGCTTGGCCTCGCGCGGCTTGTTGTACATGAACAGGGCCAGCGATTCCGGCGTGCCGTAGGTGAGCCACGCGTCGATCGTCAGGCCGTTGCCCTTCGACTTCGAGATCTTCTGGCCCTTCTCGTCCAGGAACAGCTCGTAATTGAAGCCCTCCGGCGGCTCGCCGCCGAGCGCCCGGGCGATCTTGGCGGAGAGCTTGACCGAGTCGATCAGGTCCTTGCCGGCCATCTCGTAATCGACGCCGAGCGCCACCCAGCGCATCGCCCAGTCGGGCTTCCACTGCAGCTTGGCGTGGCCGCCGGTCACCGGGGTCTCGTAGCGCTCGCCCGTGGCGGGATCGCGCCACACGATCGTGCCGCTCTCCGCCTTCACCTCGTCGATCGGCACCTGCATCACGTGGCCGGTGACCGGGTGGAGCGGCAGGAACGGCGAGTAGCTCGCCGAGCGCTCGGCCCGCAGCGACGGCAGCATGATCTCCATCACGGCATCGTAGCGCTCCAGCACGCGCAACAGCGTCGCGTCGAACACGCCCGAGCGGTAGCACTCGGTCGCCGAGCGGAACTCGTAGGCGAATCCGAACGCGTCGAGGAAGCGGCGCAGCTCGGCGTTGTTGTGCGCCCCGAAGCTGTCATGGGTGCCGAACGGGTCGGGCACGCGGGTCAGCGGCTGGTTGAGATGGTCGGCCAGCATCGCGCGGTTCGGCACGTTGTCGGGAACCTTGCGCAGCCCGTCCATGTCGTCCGAGAAGGCGATCAGCCGGGTCGGCACCGCGTCGCGGGTGAGCACCCGGAAGGCGTGGCGCACCATGGAGGTGCGGGCAACCTCGCCGAACGTGCCGATATGCGGCAGGCCCGAGGGGCCGTAGCCGGTCTCGAACAGGATCTCGGCCTTGCCGGATTTCTCCAGCCGCGCCACGAGCTTGCGCGCCTCCTCGAAGGGCCAGGCGGCGGCGTTGGCGGCGGCCTCGATGATGTCGGCGTCGAGGGTCAGGGCAGGCGGAGCGGCGGGCATGTCGTCGGGGGTGATCTTCGGGGCTGAACGCGGGTAGGGCGCGCGCACCCTAGAGCGGTTCGCAGCGGAGCGGAACGCCCGGCGGTGCATTGCGGGGTTCCATCGCCGGCCCGCGCGTGAGGCCTGTGACCGCGCACCTGGTCCCGGCTCGGCAGGCGCACGCCTAATCCGCTCGGCTTCCTGATCGGGCCGGGCCGAGGCCCGAATTCCGGATCGCCCATCCTCGCCCTCATCCCGAGGAGCCCTCCGCTGCGCTGGCCGGAGCTCTCCTCCGAGGCCGCCGCGCGGCGCCTCGGGATGAGGGCGAGGATGGGAGGTCGTGAGTCAGACAGGCTCTCGGAGCCCATACCGCGCCCGGACGGCATCCACCGCCGCATCGGTGCAGACTCGCCGCGAGCCCCCTCGGCGTCGGCTTCGTCCTGATCCGCCGCCGCCTCCGGGGGGGAACGGTAAATCGAGCCCTCATCGCCCACCGAGGCCAGCATGAGGCGGGCGATCTCTCCTGAAGGTCCGGGGACAGGCCGCGCGCCGCCCGCGGCCTTCCCGAGCAGGTCCGTCATGGTGCCGTCCGGCAGCCGAAGCCCGGCGGGCAGGATCCCCGCGCGCGATAAAAGCCCTCAGAAGGGGCTCACCGGGAAGAACCGCAGATACAGCTCGGTGTACTTGCCGTCGTCCCAGACCCGCTGGAGCGCGTCGTCCAGCGCCCGGGACAGGGCCGCGTCCTCCTGGCGGGTGATCAGGCCGATCCCCTCCCCGAAATAGCGGTTCTCCAGGTAGTCGCCGCCGGTCAGCGCGCAGCAATTCTCCGCGTCCTGGCCGCCGACATAGAGGGCGAGGTTCAGGCCGTCGGCGAACAGGTAGTCGATCTCGCCGCGCTTGAGCGCGCTCTCGGCCGCCGTGAGGTCTGTGAAGTCCTTGGGCACGGCCTTCGGGAAGAACGCCTTCAGGTAGGCCGCGTGGGCGCTGCCGGCGATGACCCCGACGCTGCGGCCGGCGAGCGCCGCCGCCGAGGGGACCGGCAGGCCCTTGTCGGTCCGGGCCGCGAAGCGCGCCGGCCAGCGGAAATACGGCCGCGTCGCCAGGAATTTCGACCGCAGGGGCGCGGTCAGCGGGATGGCGGCCGCGACCACGTCGCCCTGCTTGCCGTCGAGGGCGTCGAGCAGGGTGTCGAAGCGGCGCGCCTGCACCGTGCAGGTGATCGTCAGCTTCTCGCAGACGGCCCGGGCGAGCTCGACCACGAAGCCCGTCGGGTTGCCGTCGGGGCCGGCGAAGTGCAGCGGCGGGAACTCGTCGTCCGTGAGGAAGCGGACCGCCCGCCCGGTCTGCGGCGCCTCGATCCGCTCGCCCCGGCTGCGCGGGTTCCAGAAATCCGGGACCGCGACGGCGGGGGTCGCGGTCCCGCCCGCGGCCCCGGCGGTGGCGGCGGCAGGGGCAGCTGCAGGGGCGGGCGCGGCCGGGGGCGCCGCGGCGCCGGCCGGCCCCGCGAGGAGTGCCGCGACCGCGGCCGCCGCGATCCGGAATGGGATGACTGTCCTATCGTCTCTTGACGACTGGGACGGGGTGGTGCTCCTCTCGGAGCGCGGGGGCGGGGACTGGCTCACCCCCCTCCTCTACCACGTCCTGGGGCCACCGGGGGAGCGCGCGGCGTGTCCTTCCAGCGCCCGCCCGCGGGGCCGGAGGCCCTGCCGCCGGAGATCGCCTTCCTGCTGGCCGAGGGCGTCGACGGGCGGCTGCTGGTCCGGGCGGCCGCCGCGGCGGCCGCGGCCGGGACCGACGCGGCGACCGCGCTGATGAATGCCGGCCTGATCACCGAATCGGCCTACTACGCGGCCCTGGCCCGGGCGCTCGGCGCCCCCTTCCTCGACGGCTCGATCCCGTTCGGCCTGGGCCTGCGCTTCCCCGACAGCCTCGTGGCCGGCCTCGCGCCGCTGGCGCCGGGCGCGGTGGCGCCCTGGGTGCTGGCGCCCCGCGGGCGGGCGATCGCGGACCTCCTCGACGCGGCCGGCCGCGTACCCGGCCGCGTACCCGGCCGCGCCGCCGTCCCGGCGATCACCAGCCCCACCCGCCTGCGCGAGGCCGTGTTCGCGTCCGTGCCCGGGCAGGTGGCCGATCACGCGGCGCACGATCTGCGGCGGCACAGCCCCGAGCGGGCGGCCGCCCCCGAGCCGGCCCTCCGCTGGCTGCTGGTCCTCGCCCTCGCCGCCGCCGCCGCGCTCTGCCTGTGCGCGGCGCTGCCGGCCCCGCTGGCGCGCGCGGCGATGACGGCCGGGCAGGTCCTGTTCCTGGCCATGGCGACCCTGCGGATCGCGGCCCTCGCCATCGCGGCCCCGGTGGCCGCGGAGGCGGTCGCGCCCCTCGCCGAGGCCGACCTGCCGGTCTACACGGTCCTCGTCCCCCTCCACCGCGAGGCGGCGGTGGTGCCGGACCTGCTCAGGGCGCTCTCCGCCCTCGACTATCCGGCCGCCAAGCTCGACATCAAGCTGCTGCTCGAGGCGGACGACGCGGAGACCGCCGCGGCCCTCCCCCGCGACACCCTCCCGGCCCGGTTCGAGGTGATCACGGTGCCGCCGGGCGGCCCGCGCACCAAGCCGCGGGCGCTCAACGCCGCCCTGCCGCTGGCCCGCGGCGCCCTGCTCACGGTCTACGACGCCGAGGACGTGCCCGATCCCGGGCAGCTGCGGCTGGCGGCCGCCCTGTTCGCGCGCCTGCCCGCGCGCACCGCCTGCCTCCAGGGGCGGCTCGTGATCGACAATGCCGGCGATTCGCGCCTCGCCCGCGCCTTCGCCCTGGAATATGCCGGGCTGTTCGACGTGCTGAACCCGGCCTTCGCCCGCTGCGGCCTGCCGGTCCCGCTGGGCGGCACCTCGATGCACCTGCGCACCCACGTGGTGCGGGCGCTGCACGGCTGGGACGCCCACAACGTCACCGAGGACGCGGATCTCGGCCTGCGCCTCGCGCTGGCGGGCTACACGGTCGGCGACCTGCCCAGCCCCACCTTCGAGGAGGCGCCGGCCCGCCTCGGGCCCTGGCTCGGCCAGCGCACCCGCTGGCTGAAGGGCCTGGTCCAGACGAGCCTCACCCACGGGCGGCGCCCCCTCGCCAACGCCTGCAGGCTCGGCGGCCTGGAGACGCTCTGCGCCGCCGCCCTGGTTCCCGGGACGGTGGTCTCGGCGCTCGCCTACCCGGTCTGCCTCGCCGCGGCGGCGTGGTCCTTCCTGGTCCTGGAGATCCCGGCCGCCCCCGTCTTCCTGGACAACCTCTCCACGGGGCTCGCCATCACGCTGTTCGGGACGGGGCTCGCCGCCCTGGTCCTGCCCGCCCTCGTCGGCTGCGCCCGCCGCGGCTGGGGGGATCTCGCCCGGTCGGTCCCGTGGATGCCGGTCTACTTCCTGCTGGTCAGCCTGGCCGCGTGGCTGGCGCTGATCGAGCTGGTCCGCGCTCCGCTGCGCTGGAACAAGACCCGGCACGGCCTCGCGCGGACCTCCCGCAGCGGCCGGCGGCGCCGGGCGCATCCTGCGACACCCTGCGACAGCCTGCGACACCGGGCCGGGGCGGGGCGGCGGCGAATGCGCGTCGGCTTGATCTGGATCAGTCGCGCCGGCGCGCGGCGCCGCTAGCCTCGCGCGCCGGCTCCCGCCCGCGCCGCGGGCGGCCGGTGATTCGCCTCGCGGTGGTCCAAGCGATGCCGGCCTATCACCTCCGACGCACCCTCGAGCACGCGGACGGCCGCTGCGGCCTCGCCTTCGCCAGCGACTGCCTGGAGGCGGACGACGCGGAGACGGCGATCCGCAACGCCCGCGACCTGTGCCGCACCGCCGCCAACATGCTCCTGACCGGGGCGGTGCTGACGGATTCCGTCGGCCGGATCCTGTGGTCGTTCACCCTGGCGCTGGCCCGGGAGCCGCTCTGCGTCCGGCCGACGAGCTGAGGGCCGCGCTGGCGGCCATGCCGGCGGCCGCGCAGATTGGCGCGCCGTGCAACGCCCGCGACCCGCGCGCCGTTGTCCCGCACGGGCGCGGCCCGGAGAGGTGCCGAGAGAGCTGCCGGGAGAGCTGCCATGAGCACGATCGCGATCCTGATCGGCACGCGGGCGGGCGCGCGCCTGCTGGCGGCCGCCTCCGAGCGGGAGGCGGCCCTCTCGGCCGAGGCCTTCCTGCTGCGCCTGCCCGTCCGCGCCCTCCCGGCGCCCCTCTGGGTGCAGTGCGCCGATCCGGCGGTCAGCGGCCGCCTGACCGGCTACCTGAACGGTCTGCAGGCCGAGCAGGTACGGGAGCGCGATCCCCGCCGGGTCTGAGCCCCGGCGGCCCCCGGGACGGATTTCCCTGCGCCGCGCCATGCTCTAACGCCGTCGCCATGAGCGAGACACGCGACGCGGGCCGGTCCGGGGCGAACGGGGTGCGGGACGACGATCCCGCCGCGGAGGCGCCCCTGGGCCGGCTCCTGCGGCTGATGGCGAGCCTGCGCGATCCCGTCGCCGGCTGCCCCTGGGACGTGGCGCAGAGCTTCGCCACCATCGTGCCCTACACGATCGAGGAGGCCTACGAGGTCGCCGACGCGGTGGCGCGGGGCGATCTCCGCGACCTGCGCGACGAGCTCGGCGACCTGCTCCTCCAAGTGGTGTTCCACGCCCGCATGGCCGAGGAGCAGGGCGCCTTCGCGTTCGACGACGTGGCCCGCGCCATCGGCGACAAGCTGGTCCGGCGCCACCCCCACGTCTTCACCCCGGACGGCGCGCCCCTGCCCGCCGGCTCGCCCCGGCGCGACCCCGCGGCGGTCGAGGCGCAGTGGGCGGCGATCAAGGCGCAGGAACGGGCGGCCCGGCAGGCGGAGCGGGGGGCCGATAGCCCGGATCCGGTGCCGGACCCGCTCGGCGGCGTCGCGCGGGCGCTGCCGGCCCTCGCCCGGGCGGAGAAGATCTCCCGGCGGGCGGCCGCCCACGGCTTCGACTGGGACGACGCCGCCCAGGTCGTCGCCAAGGTCCGCGAGGAGACCGACGAGGTCGCCGAGGCCCTGGCGGCGGGCGACCCGGAGGCCGTGTCGGAGGAGATCGGCGACCTGCTGTTCTCGGTGGCGAACCTCGCGCGGCACGCCGGGATCGACCCGGAGACCGCCCTGCGCGACGGCACCGCCAAGTTCGAGCGCCGCTTCGCCGCCATGGCGCGGCATCTCGCGGCCGCCGGAGGCGCCCTCGGCCGCTCCGACCTCGCCGCCATGGAGGCGGCGTGGCAGGCCGCCAAGCGCGACGAGGCGGCGGGCGGGCCGTAGCGGATCGAGGCCCGCCCCGTCCCGACCGCGCGCGGGCGCTCCGGAGGCCCGCGGGTCGGGATCGCGCGCCGTGGCGAGGGCTCGAGGCCGGCAGGCCGGCCGCCGCACGCGTCCGGTCGAGCGTCGGGACGAGCACCATTCGTCAAGGTAAAGGGGCTAGGACGCCGCGACCCTATCCGTCGAGACGACCGCCCAAGCTTCGCCGTTCCATGCCGCAGACCCCGGGACAGACCGAGATGCTCGAGGCGCAGCTGTTCGAGCTCGCGCCCGTTTCCCTCTGGTTGCAGGACCTCGGCGCGCTGAAGGCCCGTCTCGACGCGTGGCGGGAGGCCGGCATGGTCGACCTCCGCGCCTGGCTGCGCGATCCCGGGCACCTGCGGACCTGCCAGAGCCTGATCCGGATCGTGCGGGTCAACCGCAGCACGCTCGCGACCTACGACGCGCGGGACGAGGCCGAGCTGTTCGCCCACATCCCGGCGATCTTCGACGATCCGCGCGCGGAGGCGCTGATCGAGGTGCTGTGCCAGCTCTGGGCCGGGGCGACCCAGGTCCGCCTCGTCACGCGGAACCGCACCGTCTCGGGGCGCGTCATCGACGTCAGCTACGCGGGGCAGATGCTGCCGGGGCACGAGGCCGGCTGGACCCGCTACCTGATCTCGGTCGAGGACATCACGCGGCGCGAGGCGCTGCGGCGGGAGCGCGACGCGGACCGGCGCACCGGAACCCTGTTCCAGCACGCGCCGGTCCCGACCCTGATCCGCGACGAGACGGGGGTCGCCGCCCGGCTGGCGGCGCTGCGGGCCGACGGGATCACGGATCTCGCCGGCCACCTGGCGGCCCATCCGGGCTGGCTCGCCGAGGCCGAGGCCTCCCGCCGGATCGTCGACGCGAACCGCCCCGCCCTGGCGCTGTTCGGCGTCGACACCTGCGACGCCCTCGCGCGTCACCTGGATGGCGGTCTCGGCGGCGGTCTCGGCAGCGGTCTCGGCAGCGGCCTCGGCGAGGCGCCGCTGCAGCTCTTCCGGGAGGAGCTGGCCGAGCTCTGGGACGGCGCGGCGCCGCGCAGCCGGGACATCGCGGCGCGCAGCCGCGACGGGCGCGACCTGCACCTCAAGATGCAGCGCTCGCCGGTCCCGGAGGCCGGCGGCGGGCGGCGCCTCGTCCAGATCGCCCTCACGGATATCGGCGACAACAAGCGCTCCGAGGCGCGCCTCGCGGTCCTGAGCCTGACCGATCCGCTGACCGGCCTGCTCAACCGCCTGGGCTACGCGGCCGCGCTCGACCGGCTGGAGGCGGGCCGGACCGTGCCGACCTCCGTGATCGTCGCGGACCTGAACGACCTCAAGGCGACCAACGACGACCGGGGCCACGATGCCGGCGACGACGTGATCCGCCGGTTCGGGGCCATCCTGGAGCGCCACAGCCCCGTCGCGGCCCGCCCGGCCCGGATCGGCGGCGACGAGTTCGTGATCCTGCTGCCGGGCCTCGACGCCGCGGACGCCGCCGCGCTGGCCCGGCGGATCCTCGACGGGATCGACGGCGAGAACCGGCCCGGCGCGGCCGTCATCAGCGCCGCCCTCGGCTCGGCCACCTGGCGCGGCGACGGGGGCCTGAAGGCCGCCGTGTCCCGCGCGGATTCCCAGATGTACGCGGCGAAGCGGCGCTATCGCGACGGCGCGTGGGCCGGGCGGCCGCCCGTGCCGGGCACGTCCGTCTTCAGCCAGGCGCCGCCGTGCTGACGGTGGCGGAGGCCGGGGCCGGACATCGCCGCGGCGATCCTCCGCGCTTCCCCCGCGCGCCGAGGGCTCGACACGTCGCGGCGCGCGGATATGTTCCGCGCATGCGCTTCGCCCTGCCCGTCCTCGCCGCCCTCGCCGTCACCGCCGCCCTGCCCCGGCCCGCCGCGGCCGAGACGGTCCTCCAAGAGCGGTTCGGCTGCCACAGCCAGGAGGTCACGGACCGCCTGTTCAAGCTGGTCATGGCGGGCGACGAGTCCGGATTCGGCCAGCTGCTGCAGGGCAGCCTCGCCAGCGGCGAGTGCCGCTCGTTCAAGCCCGGCGAGGAGGTCCGGCTCGAGTCCCGGACGATGAGCTACGGCTGCCTCGCCCTGAAGGACACGCAGGATCGCTGCTACTGGACGCCGCTGAGCGCCATCGAGAAGGCGAACTGACGCCGGCCCGGGCAGCGGCGAACCGGCGCCCGGGGGCGCCGGCCCGCCCGCGCGGCCGGGGCGCGGTCAGGCGGCCTTCTTCCCCCTGCCCTTCGACGGCTCGGCATCCGGCTCCGCCCCGCCGGGCTCGCCCGCGGCGTTGATCGACGCGGCGATCTTCGAGAGCAGCGCGTCGGTCCGCTTCTCCTCCTGCAGGGTCTCGTCCAGGAGCTCGGCGGCGTCCGCGTAGCCGAGCTGGGCCGCCCAGGTCTTCAGGGTGCCGTAGCGGGCGATCTCGTAGTGCTCCACCGCCTGGGCGCAGGCGGCCAGCACCGCGTCGGCGGCCGGGCTGTCGGCGAAATCGTCGAGATCCTCCTCCATCTCCGAGACGATGCCCTGCATCGCCTCGCAGGTCTTGGCCCGGGCCGGCTTGCCGATGATCTCGAAGACCTGCGTCAGGCGCTCCACCTGCTGGGCGCTCTCCTCGGCGTGGGTCTCGAAGGCCTGGCGCAGCTCGTCGTGCTCCGCCGCCTTGGCGGATTTCTTGAGCGCCTTCACCGACTGCTTCTCGGCGTAGTAGACGTCCTTCAGGGTCTCGTAGAAAGCGTCCTGCAGCGTCTTCTGCTTGGCCATTCGGTCTGTCTCCGCTGGGGGCCGCGCGCCGTGTTCGGCGGCGTCCTCCGGGCAACGCCGGTCCGGCCGGCCGTATCCGGACGATATCTTCGCCCTGTGGAGGAACCTTTCGGGGCTCAGCGGCCCGCCCCGTCCGGGCGCGGCTTCCGCCCGGCCCGCGGCGCGCCCCCCGGCTTCGGGCGCAGGCGGTCGAGGACCGTTTCCAGGGCGCGCTCTACGGCGTCGCGGTCCGGAACGGTCTCCGGCGGGGGCGGGGTCGATCGGCCCGGGTCGCGGCGCTTCGGCATGTCGTCCGCCCGTGTCGGTGCCGGGCGGACCGGTCTTCCGGCCCGCGCGACGGCTGCCGGCCGGTCGAGCGGCCAGGATCCTGAGATCAAAGCCTCCCATGATCCCGGGATCCTGTGATCAAGGTTCCCGGATGGTTGCCGGCGCGTCCGGTCCCGGAGCCGCCAGCGGCCGCGCCGGATCGCGGGAGGTCCCGGCCGCGCCCTGTCCGGATCCGCGGCCCCCGCCGAACGGCCAGTCGATCAGGCCGCCGGCCCAGAGCGCCGCCCAGACGAAGACCGGCTGAAAGGCGAGGCGCGGCCCGTGATACCACCAGGAATCCGGGATGCCGTCGACGTGGACGTGGTCGAAGGCGTGCTTGAGGTTCGCCGGGTAGACGCAGACCGCGTAGAGGGCGAGGCCGATCGCGGCCGCCCGGCGGAACCGGCCCGTCAGGAGGCCGATCGCCCCGGCGATCTCGCACAGGCCGGTCGCCAGGATGACGAGTCGCGGCTGCGGCACCCAGCCGGGCATCAGCGGCAGCATCGCGTCGGCCGCCACGAGGTGGACCGCGCCGATGAACAGGTAGATCGCCGCGAGCCCGTAGCGCAGCCGGCGCCGCCCGGTCTCGATCGCCTGCTCGGTCACGCGACAGCGTCCTCCGTGACGCCGCAGGATTGGGCGACGCGGGCGCGCAAGGCCGCCTTGAGGCGGCCCACCGCCGGGTGGCCGTCACTGGCCAGGGCGGTGTCGCCGATGGCCGTCACGGGGGCCAGGAGCCGCAGGGAATTGGTCAGGAACACGGCCTCTGCGCCGAGGAGATCGGGCAGGCCGAGCGACCGTTCCTCGGCCCGCAGCCCGCATCCGGCGGCGAGGCCCAGCACCTCCGCCCGCACGATGCCGGCGAGCACGCCGTCTCCGAGCGGCGGCGTGACCAGGGTGGTGCCGAGCAGGGCGAACAGGTTGCCGGTGCCCGCGCAGGCGACGCGCCCCCGCGTGTTGCGGAACAGCGCCTCGTCGCAGCCCGCGGCGGCGGCCTCCCGGGCGGCCAGCACCGCGTCGCCATAGCCCAGCGTCTTCAGGCGGCTGGCGGGGGAGGTGTCGTTGCGGGCGATGGCGGTCGGCCAGAGGCGCAGGGGCGCGAAGGACGCGGCCCTGGTGCTCACGGCCGCGGTGGCGAAGAGCGTCGGGTTCGGGGCGTCCGGCGGCTTCAGTCCCCGCGGGCCGGAGCCGCGGGTGAGGGTGGTGCGGATCGCGAGCCGCTCCCCCTGCCCGGCCAGCGCCCGCATGGCCCCACGGATGCGCTCGGCGTCGGCCGGGATCCCGAGCGTGTCGGCGGAGGCCACGAGCCGGGCGATGTGGGCGTCCTCGAAGGCCACGCGGCCGCCGAGCGCCAGCGCGGTGTCGAACAGGCCGTCGCCGAGCGTCAGGCCGCGGTCGGTGTGGTCCAGCGGCGCGGTCGTCCCGGGGAGAAGCGCCCCGTCACGCCACAGCATCGCGGCGCCCCTCCGGTTTCTGCCGCCACGCGCGGGCCAGTCCCAGGAAATTGGCGAACAGGGCGTGGCCACCCTCGGTCAGGACCGATTCCGGGTGGAACTGGATGCCGTAGGTCGGGTGGGTCCGGTGCGACAGCGCCATCACCTCCCCCTCCTGCGAGACGGCGTCGACCGAGAGGTGCCGCGCCATGTCGGGGCCGGGGGTGACCACCAGCGAGTGGTAGCGTCCCACCGGCATCGGCGCCGGCAGCCCGGCGAACAGGCGCTGGCCCGCGTGGTCGATCGGCGTCATCTGCCCGTGCAGGGGCCGCTGCGCCCGCGCGACCGTGCCGCCGAAGGCCGCGCCGATCGCCTGGTGGCCGAGGCAGACGCCGAGGATCGGCACCGCGCCCGACAGCTCCCGGATCGCCGGCAGGGAGATCCCGGCCTCCGCGGGGGTGCAGGGCCCGGGCGAGACCACCAGGGCCTCCGGTTCGAGCGCCCGGATGCCGGGGACGTCCAGCGCGTCGTTGCGCACGACCCGGACCGTCTCGCCGAGCTCCTCCAGGTAGCGGACGACGTTGAAGACGAACGAGTCGTAATTGTCGAGGACGAGGATCATGCGAAGGCCTCGAAGACGCGGGCGGCCTTGGCCAGGGTCTCGTCGTATTCCGGGCCCGGCTCCGACAGCAGGGTCACCCCGCCCCCGGCCTGCAGGACCGCCTGGTGCGCGTCCATGAACACGGTGCGGATCGCGATCGACGTGTCGAGCGCCCCGTCGAAGCCGATCCGGCCGATGGCGCCGCAGTAGAGTTCCCGCGCGTCGCCCTCGATCTCGGTGATGATGTCCATGGCGCGGATCTTCGGGGCGCCCGTGATCGAGCCGCCCGGGAAGGTCCCTTCCAGGAGGTCGAGGGCGTCGAGCCCGTCGCGGAGGTCTCCGGTCACCACCGACACCAGATGGTGGACGTTGGCGTAGGTCTCCAGCCCGCACAGGGTCGGCACGGCGACGCTGCCCGGCGCGCAGACCCGCGACAGGTCGTTGCGCAGCAGGTCGACGATCATGACGTTCTCGGCCCGCTCCTTGACGCTGGCCTGCAGCGCCTCGGCCGCCGCCCGGTCGGCCACCGGGTCGTCGAGGCGGCGGGCGGTGCCCTTGATCGGGCGCGTCTCCACGTGCCGGCCGTCGAGGCGGATGAACCGCTCCGGCGATGACGAGGCCACGGTCAGGCCCTCCTGTTCCAGGTAGGCCCCGAAGGTCGCCGGATTGGTCTCGCGCAGCCGCCGGTAGAGGGCGAACGGGTCGAAGCCGGCCGGCAGGTCGGCGACGAAGCGCTGGGCGATATTGGCCTGGTAGATGTCGCCGGCGCGGATGTATGCGCGGACTTTTTCGACAGCCTCTTCATAGCTTTGGCGGTCGAAGTTCGAGCGCCACGCGAGCGGTTGGGCCGGCCGGGCTGCGGCCGGGACCGGCGGCTCCGCGCCGCCGAGCAGGTCGGCGAAGCCGGCGAGCCGCGCCTCCGCGCGGGCCCGCCGCGCGTCCGGCGCGGTCTCCGGGAAACCCGTGGCGACCAGCCGGGCCGTGCCGGCGGCGTGGTCGACGACCAGGGCCGTGTCGTAGAGGTTCAGCGCGATGTCGTCGGTGAGCCCCGCCCGCCGGGCCGGCGCCGCCACCCGCTCCAGCGCCGCGCCGAGGTCGTAGGCCAGGTACCCGATCGCCCCGCCGGGGAACGGTTCCGGCCCGGGCTCGAGCCGGTAGGGTTCGAGGCAGGCCCGGAGCGCCGCCATCGGGCCGCCCGCCACCGGTCGCCCGTCGAGGGTCGCGCGCCCGTCGCGGTAGCGGAACCGCGCGAACGGGTCGGCGGCCACGATCGAGTGCCGCCCCAGCGGGTCGTGCCGCATGGCGCTGTCGAGGAAGGCGAGCCCGGGCAGGGCGCGCAGCCGGGCCGCCGCCGCGACGGGATCGATGAAGGGGATCTCTCGGGTCCACATGACCGGGTTCGGGGCCGTTATCCTCGGGCTGTGCGTCGTCCGCTGCCGTCGCACAGGCGATGCCGCGGGGGAAGCGGCAGTTCCACGCAGGCCCCGCCGCCTCGCGCGGGCGGGCCGTGTCCGGGGCGCAGGGCCGCGCTGTCCCGTCCTGATGTGGGGTCTGAGAAGCCCGCCGCAAAGCTTTGCTGTCATGACAGGATCCGCGTCCGGGCCCAGGCTCGCGCGCGGGGCTGGTCACCCCTGCGGCGGCCGGCCTCGCGCGGAGGCGCCGGAGCCTGTATAGGAGCGCGACCCCGAATTCCTGGTCCCGCGCGCCGGGCGGCCGATCGCCCCGCCGGACTGTCCGACCCGAATGCCATGACCGCCACGCCCGCCCCCCGCGGCCCCGCTCCCGGCGCCGCCCCGAAAATCTCGTTCGTCTCGCTGGGCTGCCCCAAGGCGCTGGTCGATTCCGAGCGGATCCTCACCCATCTTCGCGCCGAGGGCTACGAGCTGGCCCGCCGGCACGACGGCGCCGACGTGGTGATCGTCAACACCTGCGGCTTCCTCGACTCGGCCAAGGCGGAGTCGCTCTCGGCGATCGGCGAGGCCATGGCGGAGAACGGCCGGGTGATCGTCACCGGCTGCATGGGCGCGCAGCCGGAGGAGATCCGCGAGAAGTACCCCGACCTCCTGGCGGTGACCGGGCCCCAGGCCTACGAGTCGGTGGTGGCGGCCGTCCACGAGGCGGTGCCGCCGGCCCACGACCCGTTCCTCGACCTCGTGCCGCCGCAGGGGATCAAGCTCACCCCGCGCCACTACGCCTACCTGAAGATCTCGGAGGGGTGCAGCAATCGCTGCAGCTTCTGCATCATCCCGTCCCTGCGCGGGAACCTCGTCAGCCGCCCGGCCGCCGACGTGCTGCGGGAAGCGGAGAAACTGGTGAAGGCCGGCGTGAAGGAGCTGCTGGTCGTCAGCCAGGACACCAGCGCCTACGGCGTCGATATCCGCTACAGTGAGAGCCCGTGGCGCGACCGGCAGGTCCGCGCGAAGTTCTACGACCTGACCCGGGAGCTCGGCGAGCTCGGGGCCTGGGTGCGGCTGCACTACGTCTACCCCTACCCGCACGTGGACGAGGTCATCCCCCTGATGGCCGAGGGCAAGGTGCTCCCCTACCTCGACATGCCGCTCCAGCACGCGAGCCCGTCGGTGCTCAAGCGCATGCGCCGCCCCGGCAATCAGGAGCGCCAGCTCGACCGGATCCGCAGCTGGCGGCAGACCTGCCCGGATCTCGCGATCCGCTCGACCTTCATCGTCGGCTTCCCCGGCGAGACCGAGGCCGAGTTCGAGGAACTGCTGGCCTGGCTGCAGGAGGCCAAGCTCGATCGGGTCGGCTGCTTCGAGTACGAGCCGGTGGCGGGCGCCACCGCCAACGCGCTGGGCGACCCCGTGCCGCCGGCGGTGAAGGCCGAGCGCAAGCGCCGGTTCATGGAGACGCAGAACGGGATCGCGCTGCGGCTGCAGCGGGCCAAGGTCGGCAAGCGGCTGCCGGTCATCGTCGATTCCGTCGAGGGCGGGGTCGCGCGGGGCCGGTCCAAGGCCGACGCGCCGGAGATCGACGGCACCGTCCACGCCGCCTTCCGGCGCCCGGTGCGGGTCGGCGACATCGTCACCGTGAAGATCGACCGGGCCGAGGCCTACGACCTCTACGGCAGCGTCGCCTGAGGCGGCGCGCCGTGGCGACGATCCGAACCGTGCCCTCATCCTGAGGCGCCGAGCGCCGCGGAGGCCTCGGAGGAGGGCTCCAGCCGACCGCGCGATCCCCGGAGCCCTCCTTCGAGGCTCGCTCCGCTCGCACCTCGGGATGGGGGCGTGGGTGGGATATCCCTGTTGACGCCCCGCCCGGCGCAGCTTGACCCCGCAGGGCCGCCGCGATCTTTAGAACAGAGCGGGAACCAGCGGCGGATCTCCGAGGCGGCGATGGATCCGGAGGTCGCGCTCCGAAAAATCATCCACATCGACATGGACGCGTTCTACGCCTCCGTGGAGCAGCGCGACGACCCGTCCCTGCGCGGCAAACCCCTGGCGGTGGGCGGCTCGCGGGAGCGCGGCGTGGTGGCGGCGGCGAGCTACGAGGCGCGCCGGTTCGGCGTCCGCTCGGCCATGCCGTCGGCCACCGCGCGGCGGCTGTGCCCGGACCTGCTGTTCGTGAAGCCGCGCTTCGAGGTCTACCGGGCGGTCTCGGAGGAGATCCGCGCGGTCTTCGCCCGGCACACGGCCGTCATCGAGCCGGTGGCCCTCGACGAGGCCTATCTCGACGTCACCGAGAATCTCCTGGGCCTCCCGACCGCGACGGCCGTGGCGAAGGCGATCCGGGCCGAGATCCTGGAGCGCACCGGGCTCGTGGCCTCGGCCGGGGTCTCGTACAACAAGTTCCTCGCCAAGGTGGCGTCCGACCACAGGAAGCCGAACGCCCTGTTCGTCATCACCCCCGCCATGGGGCCGGACTTCGTGGCCGCGCTGCCGATCGGCCGGTTCCACGGCGTCGGCCCGGTCACCGAGGCGAAGATGAAGCGGCTCGGGATCGAGACCGGGGCGGACCTGCGCGCCTGGACGCCGGAGCGCCTGCGCGAGACCTTCGGCTCCGCGGGCGCCTACTACCACGCGGTCGCCCGCGGGATCGACGAGCGGCCGGTCCGCGCCCACCGGGTGCGCAAGTCGATCGGCGCGGAGACCACCTTCTCGGACGACACCGCCGCCTTCGAGGTCCTGGCCGCCCGGCTGGCGCCGCTGTTCGACAAGGTCTGGGCCGCGGCCGACGCCAAGGGCATGCGCGCCCGGACCGTGACCCTGAAGCTCAAGTTCTCGGATTTCGCCCAGGTCACCCGGGCCCGGTCGCTGCCCGTCCCCGTCGCCGACCGGGCAGGGCTGGAGCGGATCGGCCTCGACCTGCTGGCCGGCCTGTTCCCCCTGCGGCGCAGCGCGCGGCTGATCGGGGTGTCGCTGTCGGGCTTCGCGCAGGACGCGCCCGAGGCGCCGCTCCAGCTCGGGCTGGCCCTGTGACGGGCTCCCGCCGCGGGGCCCGCGCCGATCCCGCGATGATGCGACGCGGGATCGCGGTGCGGTCCCGCACGCCGGGCCCGCGCGGCCGCCCCACATGGGATCCGTCCGGCGCGGACCGGGATTGCCCGGGGCCCGCACGAACCGAAGGGTCCGCCCCATGTCGAAGCCCGCCTCCCCGGCCCCGTCTCTGGTTTTGTCCGCCGCGCTCCTGCTGACCGTCCCGGCGGGCGCTGCCCGCGCCGACGGCACCGCCGCCTTCGGGGCCGCCAGCGCGGCGCAGCTCCGGGGCTACTCCGCGAGCCCCGCCCAGCTCTACGTCCCGGCGGGCGGCCCGTCCGCCGGGCTCGCGACCGGCCCGGCCCCCGCACCCCGGCGGCCGAAGCCGCCGGCCCGCGCCCGCTGACGGGGAGCGCCCGGGCCGCGCCGGCCCGGGCATCCGTCACGCGTTCAGGCTGTCACGCGTTCTTGCGCGGCCGGTGGTCGGGGTCGACGCCGCCGTCGAGCTTCGTCTCGTTGTCGACGTCGCCCTCGAAGGTCGAATCCGCCTGCAGATCCGCCGGGTCGGCGCCGCTCATCCCCTTCGAGGTGCCGATCCCGGGATTGCCCTTGAGGTCGGCGTCCGTGGGCGTGTCGGTCTTCGGGTGCTTGCCTGACATGCTGGCTCCTGACTGGCATCCCGACGGACGCCGATGCCGGGCCAACGCATCGGCGCGGGGCCGGTCTCCCGCGCGGCGTGCGGCGGTTCGCCTCCCGCCCCCGGGGCCGGTCAGCCCGCTCAGCCGATCTGCGCCGACCGGATCCGGCGCACCCCCGCCGCCTCCATGCGCGCCCAGGCCTGCGCGAGCGACCCGTCCACGTCGATCCCGCGCACCGCATCCTCCACCACGAGGACCTCGAAACCCGCGTCGCTGGCGTCGAGCGCGCTCCAGGCGACGCAGAAATCGGTGGCGAGGCCGCACACGGCGACGCGGGTGATGCCGCGCTCCCTGAGCGCCCCGGCGAGCCCGGTGCGGGTCGACCGGTCGGCCTCCAGGAAGGCCGAGTAGCTGTCGACCCGGGGATCGAGCCCCTTGCGCACCACGAGGCTCGCCCGGTCGGTGGCGAGACCCGGCGCGAAGGCGGCGCCCGGGCTGCCCTGGACGCAGTGGCGCGGCCACAGCACCTGCGGCCCGTAGGGCAGCGCCACGGTCTCGAACGGGGCCCGCCCCGGATGGGTCTCGGCGAAGGAGACGTGATCGGCCGGATGCCAGTCCTGCATCAGCACCACGTGCCGGAAGCGGTGCTGGAGGTCGTTGATCGGGCCGACCACCGCGTCGCCTTCCGGGACCGGGAGCGCCCCGCCCGGCAGGAAATCGACCTGCACGTCGACGACGAGGAGCAGGTCGGCGCTGCCGGGCGTCATGGTCGCCTGCCTCAGGGCAGCATCACGATCGAGCCGGTGGTCTCCCGGCCCGCGAGGTCGCGGTGGACCTGCTGCGCCTCGGCCAGCGGGTAGGTGGCGTTGACGGCGATCTTCACCGCGCCGTCGCCGACCACCTTGAACAGGCGGCCGGCCGCCTCCTCCAGGGTGGCGCGGTTCGACGAGAAGGTCGCGAGTGTCGGGCGCGTCACGTAGAGCGAGCCGCGCGGGGCGAGCAGGCCGAGGTCGAGCCCGGTGATCGCCCCGGAGGCCGAGCCGAAGCTCGCCAGCAGGCCGAGCGGCGCGAGGCTGTCCAGCGAGCCCATCAGGGTCGCCTGGCCGACGCCGTCGTAGACCACCGGCACGCCCTTGCCGCCGGTGATCTCGCGCACGCGCTTGGCCACGTCCTCCTCGCGGTAGAGGATGACGTGGTCGCAGCCGTTCCGCTTGGCGAGCTCCGCCTTCTCGGGGCTGCCGGCGGTGCCGATCACGGTGGCGCCGAGGTGCTTGGCCCACTGGCAGGCGATCAGGCCGACGCCGCCGGCGGCCGCCTGCCACAGGATCGTGTCGCCGGGCTTCACCGCGTAGGTCCGGTGCAGCAGGTACTCGACGGTCAGGCCCTTGAGCATCATGGCGGCGGCGGTCTTCTCGTCGACGCCGTCCGGGATCGGCACGGCCGCGGAGGCCGGGATCACCGGCTCCTCGGCGTAGCAGCCGTCCGCCACCGAACCGTAGGCGACCCGGTCGCCGGGCTTGAACTGGCTGACGCCCTCGCCCACCGCCGTGACGGTGCCGGCGCCCTCCTTGCCGGGGGTGTAGGGCATGTGCGGGGACTTGTAGGCGCCGGTGCGGAAGTAGATGTCGATGAAGTTGACGCCGATGGCGGCCTGCTTGACCCGGATCTGCCCGGGGCCCGGCTCGGCCAGGGGCACGTCCTCGAAGCGCATCACCTCGGGGCCGCCATATTCGTAGACCCGGATCGCCTTCGGCATCGTTGGACTCCCGCTCGCCGCCCCACGCGGGGGCGTTGCAGCCCGAGATAACGGACCGCCCGGCGGAGGCAATTTGTTTTTGCCGTCTCGCGCTCCGGTTGTAACTCGCCCGGTCGCGACCCCGTTCTGGATCCGTCGCCGCGGGCGGCCTATCTAGCGACTGCCCTATGTTCGAGCCGAGGTCCGAGATCCATGTCCGGCACCACCCGCACGAGCGCCGACCTCGATCCGCGCCGCCGCCGCCTCCTCTACCGCGCCTGGCACCGGGGCATCCGCGAGATGGACCTGATCATGGGCCGCTTCGCCGATGCCGAGATCGGCGACCTGTCGGAGGCGGAGCTCGACCAGTTCGAGGCGCTGATCGAGGTTCCGGACCGGGACCTGTTCAAGTGGCTGACCGGCGAGGTCGAGACGCCCTCGAACTACGACACGTCGGTCTGGCAGCGCGTGCGGGCGTTCCACCGGCACGACGCGCCGATCCACTCGTGACAGGGACCGCCTGAGAGACCCAGATGGACGAACCGAAGCCCAATTACGACCACCCGGCCCGGTCGATCGCCACCGAACTCGTGGTGCGCATCATGCTGGAGATGATGGAGCGCTCCGACCCGGCGCTGCGCGGCGAGATCCTGCGGCAGGCGACGGTCCGGGCCGCCGCGATGACCGAGCACATGCCCAACGCGGATTTCTTCCGCGGCCGGGTCGAGGCGGCGCTGGCGGAGATCGTCGGGCCGGACGCGTGACGGGTCCGGCCGGAGGCCTCGATCGCATCCCATCGAAGCTGTCGGCTCTTGCAGACCGCTCCGTCATCACGAGCGGAGCGAGGTGACCCAGGGTGGCGCGACTTCGGAACCGTGGCGCTGCCCTGGATCGCTCCGCGACGCTCGCGAAGACGGCAGCCGTTCCACGCCGTACCAGAACCACCATATAGGGTGGGCTCAGCCGCCCAGACGCTTCCGTCGGGACGCTTTATCGCGGCGGCCCGATCGGCTAACGCCACCCGACCTCCTCCCCTGACGCGCCCGGCGGGCCTCCCCGCGAAAGACCCGATGGCCAAGCCTCAGCCGAAGCCCCCCGCCCCCGCCGCCAAGCCGCCGGTCGCGCGCTTCGCGCTGCCGAAATCCTCCGCGCTCGCCCGGGCGATCGACGCCCTCAAGCGCGGCGACAGCCCGGTCCTGGCGAACGCCCCGGAGGGCTTCGACGCGCTGGCGCTCGCCGACCTCGCCCGTGCCCTGGCGCCCACCGTCGACGCACCGGCCGTGCTGGTGCACGTGGCGCGCGATTCTGGGCGCTCGGCCGCGTTCCAGGCGGCTTTGGGCTTCGTCGCGCCCGAGATGGACGTGATGAGCCTGCCGGCCTGGGACTGCCAGCCCTACGACCGGGTCTCGCCGACCACCGCCGTCGCCGCCGCCCGGATGACGGCGCTCGCCCGCCTCGCCCGCACCCGCTCGGCCGAGGACAGGCCGCGCATCCTCTGCACCACCGTCAACGCCCTGGTGCAGCGGGTCCCGCCCCGCGCCCACATCGCCAAGGAGGCGTTCTCGGCGGCGATCGGCAACGTCGTGGCAATGGACGACGTGGTGGCCTGGGTCGAGGCCAACGGCTTCCTGCGCACCGGGACGGTGCGCGACACCGGCGAGTACGCGGTCCGCGGCGGCATCCTCGACCTGTCGCCCCCGGGCCTGCCGGCCCCGATCCGCCTCGACTTCTTCGGCGACACGCTGGAATCGATCCGCGCCTTCGACCCGGAGACGCAGCGCACCACCGGTCAGCTCCGCTCCCTCGACCTGATGCCGATGAGCGAGGTCCAGCTCACCACCGAGACGATCCGGCGCTTCCGCCAGAACTACATCCAGAGCTTCGGCGCGGCGACCCGGGACGACCGGCTCTACGAGACCGTGAGCGAGGGGCGGCGCTACGCCGGCCTCGAGCACTGGATGCCGCTGTTCTACGACCACCTCGACACGCTGTTCGACTATCTCGGCGGCGTGCCGCTGGTCTTCGATCCGCAGGTGGAGGACGCCGCCGCCGAGCGGATCAGCCTCGTCCAGGACTATTACCAGGCCCGCGAGGGCGCGATGAAGACGCCGCAGCCCGGCGTCGCCCCCTACAAGCCCCTGCCGCCCCGCGCCCTCTACCTGACGCCGAACGAGCTGAAGGAGCGGATCGCCACCGCCACCGTGGCGCGGCTGACGCCCTTCGCGCAGCCCGAATCGCCCGAGCGCGCCGTGATCGATTGCGGCGCCAAGGCCGGACGAAGCTTCGCCCCCGAGCGGGCCGACGAGACTGCCAGCGTGTTCGACGCCGCGGTGGCGCATATCCGCGATCTCCAGGGATCCGGTCATCACGTGATCCTGGGAGCCTGGTCCGACGGCTCCCGCGACCGGCTCTGCGGCGTGCTCACCGACCACGGCCTCAGGAAGCCCGTGGCGATCACCCGGCTCACCGACGTCTACGCGCTGAAGCGCGGCACCGACGCGGCGGTGGCGGTCTGGGGCCTGGAGGCGGGCTTCACCGCGGGCGAGCTGGCCGTCGTCTCCGAGGGCGACATCCTGGGCGACCGGCTGGTCCGCCAGAAGCGCAAGGCCAAGCGGCCCCAGGACGTGATCCTGGAGGTGCAGGCGCTCCAGCCGGGCGACCTCGTGGTCCACGCCGACCACGGCATCGGCCGCTTCGTCGGCCTCAAGACGATCCACGCCGCGGGCGCCCCGCACGACTGCCTGGAACTGCAGTATACCGGCGGCCTGCTGCTCCTGCCGGTGGAGAACATCGAGCTCCTGACCCGCTACGGCTCGGAGGATTCCGAGGTCGCCCTCGACCGCCTCGGCGGCGGCGCGTGGCAGGCCCGCAAGGCCAAGATGAAGCGCCGCATCCTCGAGATGGCGGGCGAGCTGATCAAGGTCGCGGCCCAGCGCTTCGTCCGCAAGGCCCCCGCGCTGCAGGCGCCCGAGGGGCTCTACGGGGAGTTCGCCGCCCGCTTCCCGTTCGAGGAGACCGAGGATCAGGCCAACGCCATCGACGCGGTGCTGGACGACCTCAATGCCGGCCGCCCGATGGACCGGCTGGTCTGCGGCGATGTCGGCTTCGGCAAGACCGAGGTGGCGCTGCGCGCCGCCTTCGCGGCGGCGATCTCCGGCAAGCAGGTGGCGGTGATCGTCCCGACCACCCTGCTCGCCCGCCAGCACTTCCGGACCTTCGCCGAGCGCTTCAAGGGCCTGCCGGTCCAGGTGGCGCAGCTCTCGCGCTTCGCCTCCGCGGCGGAGATGAAGCAGACCCGGGCGGGGCTCGCCGCCGGCACGGTCGACATCGTGGTCGGCACGCACGCGCTCTTGGCGAAGAACATCGCCTTCAAGGATCTCGGCCTGATCATCGTGGACGAGGAGCAGCATTTCGGCGTCGCCCACAAGGAGCGGCTGAAGGCGCTCCAGGCCGACGTCCACGTGCTGACGCTGTCGGCGACGCCGATCCCGCGCACGCTCCAGCTCGCCATGACGGGGGTGCGGGAACTGTCGATCATCGCGACACCCCCGGTCGACCGGCTGGTGGTGCGCACCTTCGTGACGCCGTTCGACCCCCTGACCATCCGGGAGGCGCTGCTGCGCGAGCGCTACCGCGGCGGCCAGTCCTTCTACGTCGTGCCCAGGATCGAGGATCTGGCGGAAGTCAAGAAGTTCCTCGACGCCGAGATGCCCGAGATCAAGGTCGCGGTCGCCCACGGCCAGATGGCGGCGGGCCAGCTCGAGGACGTGATGACGGCCTTCTACGAGGGCAAGTTCGACGTGCTGCTCTCGACCACGATCGTAGAATCGGGCCTCGACATCCCCACCGCCAACACGCTGATCGTCCACCGGGCCGACATGTTCGGGCTGGCCCAGCTCTACCAGCTGCGCGGCCGCGTCGGGCGCTCGAAGGCGCGCGCCTACGCGCTGTTCACGACGCCGGCGAACCGCCAGCTCACCGCCCAGGCCGAGCAGCGCCTCAAGGTGCTCCAGAGCCTCGACACGCTGGGCGCGGGCTTCCAGCTCGCCTCCCACGACCTCGACATCCGCGGCGCCGGCAACCTTCTGGGCGACGCCCAGTCGGGCCACATCAAGGAGGTCGGCTACGAGCTCTACCAGCAGATGCTGGAGGACGCGGTCACCGCGCTCAAGGCCGGCATCGAGGACGTGCCCGAGGAGGCGTGGTCGCCGACCATCGCGCTCGGCGCACCGGTCACGATCCCGGAGGATTACGTCGAGGATCTCGGGGTGCGGCTCGCCCTCTACCGGCGGCTCGCCACCATCCAGGACGACGCCGAGATGGAGAGCTTCGGCGCCGAGCTGATCGACCGGTTCGGGCCGCTGCCGCCGGAGGTGGAGCAGCTCCTCAAGATCGGCACGATCAAGATCCTCTGCCTCAAGGCGAACGTCGAGAAGGTCGAGGCGGGGCCGAAGGGCGTGGTGGTCCATTTCCGCGACCGCTCCTACGCCAACCCGCAGGGGCTGGTGGCCTACGTGGCCGAGCAGGCCTCGTTCGCGAAGGTGCGGCCCGACATGAGCGTCGTGTTCGTGCGCGAGCTGAATACCGTCCCGGCGCGGCTCAAGACCGCCACCGAGGTGCTGCGCAGCCTCGTGAAGATCGCCGAGCGGGGCAAGAAGGCGGCGTGACGGTGGGCACGGTCGCGCGATCGTTGCGCGTCCGGCCCATCTCTGCTCTCTCGTGACGACGGTCAGGAGACGCGTGGATGGCAAACCCGGCGCAGGTCACCGGCGCGCCCGAGCCGGTGAAGGCCGCGCCGGGCGCCTTCCTCACGCCCCTGTTCACCGACCGGCGCGTCGCCGCGGTGCTCGGCCTCGGCTTCGCGCAGGGCATCCCGTTCCTGCTCGTCTACGCGACCCAGTCGGCCTGGCTCGTCCAGGCGAAGGTGCCGCTCGCCACGATCGGGCTGATGAGCGAGCTCACCATCGCCTACAAGCTCAAGTTCCTCTGGGCCCCCTTCCTCGACCGCCACGACGCCCCGCTCATCGGCCGCTGGCTCGGGCGGCGCCGCGGCTGGATCGTCGCCACGCAGATCCTCGTCGCCCTGGCGCTCGCGGGCGTCGCCTTCGGCGACCCGGCGCACTGGCTCGCCTGGACGGTGGCGTTCTCCCTGGCGCTCGGCGTCGCGGGCGCCACCCAGGACGTGGTGATCGACGGCTGGCGCATCACCGCCGCGCCGCCCGAGCAGCAGGCGCTGATGTCGTCCTGGTCGGAGATCGGCTACCGGATCGGCAATCTCGCGGCGGGGGCGGGCGCCCTCTACCTGTCCGACGCGTACGGCTGGCGCGCCGCCTACCTGTGCATGGCCGCGCTCATGGCCCCCGGCACGGTCGCGGCGCTGCTGGCCCCCGAGCCCCCCGCCCCCGAGGCGCCACCGACCGGCGGATTCGTCGAGACCGTCTGGGCGCCGATCCGCGACCTCCTCGCCCGGCTCGGGCCGCTCGCCGTGCCGGTGCTGGCGCTGGTCGCGGGCTTCCGGATGCCCGGCTACGTCTCGAACGCCATGGCGATCCCGCTGTTCAAGACGCTCGGCTACTCCAACACCGACATCGCCACGGTGACGAAGCTGTTCGGCTTCTGGATCGCGCTCGGCGGGACGTTCCTCGCCAGCGCCATCATCCCGCGGATCGGCATGATGGCGAGCCTGCTGATCGGCACCGTGACGGCCTCCGCCTCGCACCTCGCGCTGGCCTACCTCGCGTGGCACGGCGGCCACGGCGGGGCGGCGTTCTGGACCTTCGCGCTCACCGTCGGGATCGACGGCTTCGCCTACGCCTTCGCGTCGATCGTGCTGATCACCTACATGTCGCGGCTCTCGGCCACCGCCCACGCGGCGAGCCAGTACGCCCTGCTGACCTCGCTCTGCGCCCTGCCCGGCAGCCTGCTCGCCGGGTTCTCGGGCTTCGTGATCGAGTGGACCGGGTTCCCATGGTTCTTCGTCGGCACGTCGCTCATCGGCGTGCCGGTGGCCCTGCTCTGCCTGCTGGTCGCGCGCCGGCACGGGCCGATGGAGGTCTCGGCGGAGGCGCCCGGGGACGCGCCGAATCGGGCCACCTGAGGCTGTGTCCCAACACGGGAACGCGCGCGCAAACTGTCCCTTTAGCGGGGATTAACCACACCGCGGCTTAATGGGGTGGACGGTTGATGTCCTCCCCAGACGGGCGACCCGGACCACGTGCGCGAGAACGGCTCTCGCGGGCGAACGGCGACGGCTGCCCAGGGGAAGCGCGTACGCGAGTTCCCGAATGGCCCAGGCTGCGTTGTCCCTCGCCGCGTTCCAGACCGCGTATCCGAGCGCGGAACCCCGGCGACCGGCGCCCCCGCGCCTCACCTACGTCGAGACCGTCTACGATCCGGTCGTCCGCACCCGGGCGCCCTACCCGAGCGCCATGCGGCGCGCCCGCCGCCGCGCCCGGCTGACGGCGCTCATCGCCCTCACCGGCGCGACCCTGGCCGGCTGGGCCGTGTTCAGCCACCCGCAGGGGCCGGCCCGCCCCGACGCGCAGACCGTCGCGGCGGCCGGGCCGACCGCCGCCCCGGTCCCGCAGGCCGTGGCGGCGCCGCGGCCGAGCCTCGCCTGGATGCTCGACCGGAGCCCGGCGCTGGGCTCCGACACCGCCACGGCCTTCGGAGGCGCGGCCCCGCCGGCCGCCGGCTTCCAGATCGCCGCCGCCGCGCCGTCCCCGGCGGTCCGGGAGATCGCCCGGCAGGTGGCCCAGGCGGAGCGGGCGCGGACCGCCCAGGTCCGGCTGGCCCAGGCCGGGCCCGCGGAGAGGGCGACCGAGAAGGCCGGCGACAAGATCGCCGAGAAGGGCGCGGGGGCGCCGGTCCGGATGGCCGCGGCCGAGCCTACCCCCGCCGCCCTCGCGCCCGCCCTGGTGCCGCTGCCGGTGGCGCGCCCGCCCGAGCTGCGGCGCGCGCCGGCGCCGCCGCCCGCGCGGGTGGCGAGCCGCGCCCTGCCCCGGACCCGCGACGTGTTCCGCGCCGCGATGGCCGAGGAGCCGTCCTTCTTCGAGAAGCTGTTCGGGGTCGGCGCGGCCGCGCCGTCTCAGGAGAATCGTCAGGAGCCCCGTCAGGCGCTGGCCTATGCCAGCCCGGACGCCCTGCCGCAGGAGGCGCCGCGCACCCGGATCAGCCCGGAGCCCGATTCGGTGGCCGGCACGGCCGTCTACGACATCACCGCCCGCACGGTGACGCTGCCCTCCGGCGAGGTGCTGGAGGCCCATTCCGGCCTCGGCGAGCACATGGACAACCCGCGCTACGTCCACCTGCGCATGCGCGGCTCGACCCCGCCCGGCACCTACACGCTGACCGAGCGCGAGCGCCTGTTCCACGGGGTCCGGGCGATCCGGCTCAACCCGGTGGGCGGCAGCGCCGCGATCCACGGCCGCGACGGCCTGCTGGCCCACACCTACATGCTGCGGCAGCCCGGCGCCTCGAACGGCTGCGTCTCGTTCCGCGACTACAACCGCTTCCTGCAGGCCTTCCTGCGGGGCGAGGTCCGGCGCCTCGTGGTGGTGGCCGGCAGCGGCGACGGCGGCATCCTCAACCGGATCGGCCTCGCCGGCCGCCGGGGCGGCCGGGGCTGAGGATCGGCGGCTCGGCGGCGCTGGGCCGAGCGTCCGAGATCACTAAAGTCCGAGATCACTTCGGCGCGGCGCGGCTTTACGCGCCCGCCCAAGCTGCCTTAACGGGGCTCAGACGCCAGCCCTGACAAGAGGCACCCGATGAAACTGCCCCGCCGCTTCTTCCAGCCCCTCGCCACCGGCGCGCCGGCCCCGTTCCGCGAGCTGCCGGTGCGGCTGGAGCGGATGATCCACTTCGTGCCGCCCCACAACGACAAGGTCCGGGCCCGCGTGCCGGAGCTCGCCGGGACCGTCGACGTGGTGCTGGGCAACCTGGAGGACGCGGTCCCGGCCGACCAGAAGGAGGCGGCCCGCAAGGGCTTCGTCGCCATGGCCCAGGCCACCGACTTCGCCGCCACCGGCACCGGACTCTGGACCCGGATCAACGCCCTCAACTCGCCCTGGATCTTGGACGACCTGTTCACGATCGTGGCCGAGGTCGGGGACAAGCTCGACGTCGTGATGGTGCCCAAGGTCGAGGGGCCGTGGGACATCCACTACATCGACCAGCTGCTCGCCCAGCTCGAGGCGCGCCACGGGGTGACGAAGCCGATCCTAGTCCACGCGATCCTGGAGACGGCCGAGGGCGTCGCCAACGTCGACGCCATCGCGTCGGCCTCGCCGCGCATGCACGGCATGAGCCTCGGGCCGGCGGACCTCGCGGCGTCCCGCGGCATGAAGACCACCCGGGTCGGCGGCGGCCACCCCGATTACCGGGTGATCGCCGACCCGGCCGGCGACGCGCCCCGGGCGAGCGCCCAGCAGGACCTCTGGCACTACACCATCGCCCGGATGGTCGACGCCTGCATGGCCAACGGCATCAAGGCCTTCTACGGCCCGTTCGGCGACTTCTCCGACGGCGCGGCCTGCGAGGCGCAGTTCCGCAACGCCTTCCTGATGGGGTGCGCCGGCGCCTGGACGCTGCACCCGAGCCAGGTGGCGATCGCCAAGCGGGTCTTCGCGCCGGACCCGGCCGAGGTGGCCTTCGCGGCCCGGATCGTCGAGGCCATGCCGGACGGTACCGGCGCCGTGATGCTCGACGGCAAGATGCAGGACGACGCCACCTGGAAGCAGGCCAAGGTCATCGTGGACCTCGCCAAGCTGGTCGCCGCGAAGGATCCGGATCTGGCGGCGGTCTACAAGCTGGGGTGAGCGGGCTGCCGGGGCCGCGTGTGGCGGTCCCGATTCGGCGTCCGCGAGTCGCGACGCGCCCCCCTCTCCCGTGGGGGAGAGGGTTGGGGTGAGGGACGCGGAGGTTCAGGATAAGACGCGGCCTCAGGTTGCCAACAGGGCACGCCTCGCTCGGGCAGACCTGATCCCTCACCCTGTCCCTCTCCCCCACGGGAGAGGGGACCCGCGGCCTTTCTGAAGCGATGACGCCGCGGAGCCGGACAATTCGCTGGGGCTAGGCCCGCGCAAGCCGCAGCACCGTATCATCCACCGGGTCCGCAACTGCGTTGCCGGAACCGTGCGGTGAGCAGATCGATCCCGCGCGCGCGCAGCCTGCGGCGCGCGCAAACAAGCGCCGAGGCCGAGCTCTGGCGCGTGTTGCGCAATCGCGCGCTCAACGGCTGGAAGTTCCGCCGCCAGCACCCGATCGACCGGTTCGTCGTCGACTTCGCCTGCCTCAAGGCGAGGCTGATCGTCGAGGTCGACGGGGCAACGCACTCGACCGCCAGCGAGGTCGCCCGGGATGCCGCGCGCACCGCGATCCTCGAATCGCTCGGCTTCGCCCTGCTCCGTATCCCGAACGCCGACATCCACGAGCATCGCGACGGCGTGCGCGAGACGATCCTGGCGGCCCTCGAACGCCGCGACACGGTCGAGAGCCGTTCCCGATCGGGTTGGGACGCAGGCGATCGGCGAGCCCGTGCCGAACGAGGCGCGGGTCCCCTCTCCCGTGCGGGAGAGGGATAGGGTGAGGGATGAGAACAGTCCGGAAGAGTCGCGCCTGTACGCGCATCGGCGGCCTGTTCAGTCCTGATCCTTCTCGTCCCTCACCCCAACCCTCTCCCGCACGGGAGAGGGGGCCTGGCGCGGTTGGCGAGACCGGGCTCGCCCTCCTTCCCGACCGTTGCAACATGGTCGGATACGGCTCTAGTCCACCCTCACCCGCCGAACCGCGCCCGGTACTCCTGCGGCGTCGCCGCGACGTGCCGCAGGAAGCTGCGCCGCATCGTCTCCTCGGAGCCGAAGCCGCAGGTCCGGGCGACGCGCTTGATCGGCTGCGCCGTCTCGGCGAGCGCGCGCCGGGCCGCCTCCACCCGCAGGCGCTCCACGGCCCTGGCCGGGGTCAGGCCGGTCGCCTCGCGATAGTGCCGGCTGAGGCTGCGCGCACTCATCCCGGCCGCCGCGGCGAGCGCCGGCAGCGACAGGTCGCCGGACAGGTTGTCGGCGATGTAGGCGTGGAGCCGCCCGAACCGCTCCTCGCCCGCCTGCAGCGCCAGCGCCGCGCTGAACTGCGCCTGCCCGCCGGGGCGCTTGAGGAACATCACGAGGTGGCGCGCCACCGCCAGGGCGGTCGCGCGGCCGAGATCCTCCTCGACCAGCGCCAGGGCCAGGTCGATACCGGCCGTGACCCCCGCCGAGGACCAGACCGGGCCGTCGCGCACGAAGATCGGGTCGTGCTCGATCCGGGCGCGCCGGTAGCGCGCGGCGAGCGCGCCGCAATGCTTCCAGTGGGTCACGGCCCGCCGCCCGTCGAGGAGCCCCGCCGCCCCGAGCAGGAACGCGCCGGTGCAGACCGAGGCGACCCGGCGGGCCCGACCCGCCCGGGTCCGCACCCAGGCCACCAGGGCGGCGTCGTCGCAGGCCGCGACGACGCCGGGGCCGCCCGCGATCACCAGCGTGTCCACCGGCGCGTGGGGATCCGGCAGCGGGTCGGCCACCAGCCGCAGCCCCGCCGAGGCGGTGAGCCCCGGGTCGCCGGCCGCGATCACCCGCGGCGCGTAGGGCATCCCGGCGCCGCCGTGCTCGTTGGCGGTGGCGAAGACCTGGAGCGGCCCGGCCACGTCGAGGAGCTGCACCGACGGGAAGGCCAGCACCTCGACGGGGCGCGGCGCGTCTGGCGAGAAACGAGGGCTCTTTGGCATTTCGGCCAGATCCTGACGCGGTAGGGTCGTCCTGTCCACCACGGAGGCTCCGGCATGATCCCGCCCGACACCCACCTGCAGATCGGCTCGCTCCTGTTCGAGGGGCTCGACCAGATCGACCTCACCGGCCCGTTCGAGGTTCTGTCCCGGGTGCCCAACAGCACCTACCGGGTCTACGCGCCGCGCCTCGAGCCCGTCCGCGACGTCCGCGGCCTCCGGATGCTGCCGGATGCGACCCTGGCGGAGGCGCCGCGGCTCGACGTGCTGCACGTGCCGGGCGGCCAGGGCCAGGAGGCGCTGATGCGCGACGCCGCCGTGCTCGGCTGGATCCGCGACCAGGCGGCGGGCGCGAGCCACGTCCTCTCGGTCTGCACCGGTGCCCTGCTCCTCGGCGCGGCCGGCCTCCTGGTCGGGCGCAGGGCCACGACCTACTGGAACGCGGTCCACCTGCTGCCCCTCTTCGGGGCCGAGCCGGTGGACGAGCGGGTGGTGCTCGACCGCGACGCGGATGGCCGCCGCTGGGTGTTCGCGGCCGGCGTCACCGCGGGGATCGACGGGGCGCTCCGGCTCGCCGCCGAACTGCGCGGCGACGAGGCCGCCCGGACGATCCAGCTCGGCATGCAGTACGCCCCCGAGCCGCCCTTCGACAGCGGCACACCCCGAACGGCCTCCCCGGCCACCGTGGCGCGGGCGCGGGCGGCGGCGGCCGACATCACGGCCCGGCGCGAGGCCACCGCCCGGGCGATCGCGGCCGACCTCGGCATCCGGATTTCGTAGGAGACTCCGATGGACCTCAGCCACGTTCGCGCCTTCGCGGCCGCCCTGGCGGCGAAGGACCGGGACGCCATGCTGGCGCAGATGACCGAGGCGGTGGTGCTCAACACGCCGCTCGCCGCCGAGCCCGTGCGCGGGAAGGCGGCGATCCGGCCAGTGGTCGACGCCCTGCTGGCGGCGGTCGACGCCTTCGAGATCCGCGAGATCCTGGAAGGCCCCGCGCACGCCGCCGCCTTCTTCGGCGCGACGGCCGGCCCGCACCGGCTCGACGGGATGGATTACTGGCGCCTCGACGCGGCCGGGCGCATCGCCGAGATGACCGTCCTGTGGCGGCCGCTGCCGGAGGCGATCGCCGTCCGGGATCGCCTGGCCCGCGCCGCCGAGACGCCGACTTCCGCGGCGACCGGGTGACACGATCCGTCATCGGACCTATCTGTCCGATCTGGACGGGTTGAACCATGTCGGACGTGACACTGAGAACCGCGAAATTCGCGATCGGCGCCGTGGTGCGCCACCGGATCTACCCGTTCCGGGGCGTCGTGTTCGACGTCGACCCGGTGTTCGACAACACCGAGGAATGGTGGCTGTCGATCCCCGAGGAGGTCCGGCCGCGCAAGGACCAGCCGTTCTACCACCTGCTCGCCGAGAACGCCGAGACCGAGTACGTGGCCTACGTGTCGGAGCAGAACCTCCTGCCCGACACGTCGGGCGAGGCCCTGCGCCACGCCGGCATCGCCGAGATGTTCGAGCGCGACGCCGCCGGCGCGTACCGGATGCGCGACCGCGCCACGAACTGAGCGGGTCGGGCCCGTGAAGGTCCTGGCAAGCGGCGGGCGCTAGTCTGTCGCGACGGCCGCTGCCGTCGGACGAGCCCGTCGCCATGATCCGACCCGCCGCTCTGCTCGCCGCCGGCCTTCTCGCTACGGCGGCCCGCGCCAACGACAGCGCCGCCGAGCTCGATGCCGGCGGCCTCGTCCTGCGGCGCGAGCCCGGGATCGCCCTGGTGAGCGAGGACCTGTCGATCGCCCGCGGCCGGATCGGCGTGTCCTACCTGTTCCGCAATCAGGTTCAGGAGCCGCGCACGGTCCGGATCGCCTTCCCGCTGCCGCCGATCGACGGGCGCGAACTCAGCTTCTCGGCCCTGGCGCTGCCCCGGCCCGACAGCCCGAACTTCGTCGGCTTCACCGTCACGGTGGACGGCAGGCCCCTCGAGCCCGAGCTGGAGGAGCGCGCCTATGTGGGCGAGCGCGAGGTGACGGACCTGCTGCGCCGCCACGGCCTGCTGCTGAACCCGCTGCGCTTCGCGGCGATCAGCGCGGCGGCCGGGCGGATCGGCGCGCCCGAATGGGCCGAGCTGGTCAGGGCCGGCCTGTTCCCCGACGTCGCGGACGCGCCGGACCGGATGACCGAGGGGCTCTGGCGCGGGGAGGCCAAATTCCACTGGCTCCAGACCTTCCCGACGGGGCAGGAGGTCCGCATCGCGCACAGCTACGCGCCGGTGACCGGCTTCCACCTGCTCGACCTCAAGGCGGCGTCCCGCGCGGCCTACCGGGCGACCTACTGCCTGGACGCGGACGCGGCCGGGCTCGCGGCGATCCGGCGCCTGCACGCGAAGGCGGCGGATCCCGGCGGCCACCTGCGGGCGACCGTGGTGCCCTACATCGTCACCACGGCGCGCAACTGGGCCGCGCCGATCGGGCGCTTCACCCTGACGGTCGACAAGGGCAGCCCGGAGGCGGTGGCGAGCTTCTGCCGCACGGATGTCCGGAAGACCGGGCCGACCACGTTCCGCTGGGAGGCCCGGGACTACGTGCCCGACCAGGACCTGCGCGTGCTGATCGTCCAGCCGGACTCGGGGCCCGCGGGGATCCGCTAGACCCCGCCGCCGGGCGGGCCAGACGCGAAGGGCCGGACCTCGCGGCCCGGCCCCCGATACGGACCCGCCGCGCGGCGGGTCGCTGGTGCTCACTCGTTACTTGGCGGCGGGGGCCGGGGCCGCGCCGGCGGCCGGGGCGGCGCCCTGCTGCTGCTCGAGCTTCTTGCGCATGTCCTCGGAGCGCTTCTCCAGCTCGGCCTGTAGCTTCTTCTGCTGCTCCTCGAGCACCTTCGGGTCGATGGCCGGGCCGTCGAAGGCCTTGCCGAAGCCGGCCAGCGGCACCGCGAAGGTGACCTCGCGCTGGGTCTGGTTCTGGACCGAGACGTTGAGGGTCGTGCCCTTCTTCATCGCGGCGATCACGCCGGCATCGACGCCGCCGGCCTCCGCGAAGCAGCCGTTCGGGAAGCAGACCGCGAAGCGGCCGGCGGTCGCCGCCTGGCCGTCGACGTTGAAGCGGATGCCCGGCTGCAGCAGCAGGCCCAGCGGCAGCAGGTAGCGCACCACGCGCACCTCCTGCTTCTGGGCGGGGTTCTTCATCTCGTAGACCGCCACGGCCAACACCGGCTGGCCCTGGTCGGACACGAAGTCGCGGGTCGTGTAGCAGATGTCGGTGCCCGAGCCCTGGTCCTTGCCGCAGACCTTGGTCCAGTCGGCCTGGCTCGGCTCGGACTTCACCGCGACGATCTGCGGGCCCGTCTGGGCGGCCGGGGTGTTGGCCGCCGGGGTACCCGGGGCGGTCGGCGCCGGCGCGGCCGGGGCGGGCGCGGCGGGCTTCTTCGGCTGCGCCAGGGCCGGCGCGGCCGCGAGGCCGAGGCCCGCGAGGCCGAGGAGAGCGGCGCGGGCGAGCGTCGCGGTGCGGGTGAAGGACATCGGCTCTGACCCCTTGGAAGAGACGTGGTGTGGCTGGCAGGATGCGGAGCCGGCCTGGCGGCAGGTCCGCCGGAGCGACCGGCCGCCCGCCGCGTTGGCGCACCGCCCGGAGCTCCGGATGAATCGGTCCGGCCATCGGGCGGGACGGGCGCCCGTCTGCGCGCATCCCTCACCCCGGCGACCGGGCGGCCTGCCTTTCCCCTCGAATGAGGCGAAGGCATGACACCGCGGCCTTGGGGCTGTCGGAACCGTCCTGGCCGCGCCCGGCCCCCGATAGGCCCCCGCCCGCCCGGCCGCAAGCGCGACGTTGCGCGGCCGCGAGGCACGAGCGCGTGATCGGACCGCGCCGCCGGCCGCCGCCGGCCGCCCTCCTGCGGCGCCCGGCGGCGCGGCCCTCTTAGTGGTCGGTTAACCCTGTGGGGCCGAGATGATAGGAGTTCTGCAGGATCGGCGGGGGCAGCGGGTTTGAGCGCGTTGGCGGTGGCGGAGTGGGCGGTCGACGCCGCACCGGACGCGTCCGCGCGATCCGAGAACGGGCCCGGCGGGCTGTTCGGCGGCCCGTGCGACGGTCTCGCGACCCGCCTGTTCGCCGCCGCCCTGACGGGCCCGCAGCGCACGGTCCTGCGTGATTCGGGGGACCGGGTCGCGTGGTGCGGGCGCCCGAACATCACCTGGACCTACGCGGCCGCCGCCGAGATCGTCGGGCGGCTCGCCCGCGGGATCGGCGCGTGGCGGCTCCCGGCCGGCAGCCGGATCGGGCTGTGGTATTCGGGGGGCGCCGAATCGGCCCTCGCCCACCTCGCCGTCGAGGCGGCGGGCCACCTGCCCTGCGCGATGCCGGCCCTCTGGGACGACGCGGAGCTCTCCGCCGGGATCGAGGCGGCGGGCCTCGTGGCCGTGTTGACGGAGGGCCGCCGCGGCGCGCGCCGGCCCGCGGAGGACCTCACCCGCGCGGCCATGCGCCATTTCGGCCTGCGCTACCTCGCGGCCTTCGGCCCGAGCGTGCCGGACGGCGTGATCAGCCTCGACGCGATGGCCCTGGAGCGGGGCGTGGTCGATCCCGCGCCGAGTCGCGGCCTCGTCACCTTCGCGGGCGGCGATCCCGGCCGGCCGGTCTACCGCACCGCCGCGGCGCTGGCGGCGGCGGTCGCCGCCCATCTCGACGCGCTGCCCCTGACCGCGGACGAGCGGGTCCTGACGCTCCTGCCCGGCCACGACCTGCGCGGCCTCGTGACCGGCCTGGGCACCGCCCTGGCGGCCGGTGCCGGCCTGGAGACCGTGCTGCCCTTCGACGAGGCCGGGTTCCGCGCCGCCCTGCTGCGGCCGGTGCCGACCCGGCTGGTGGTCCCGGCGCGGGTCGAATCGGCCCTCGCCGCCCTGCCCCTGCCCTGGACCGTCCGGGTCCTCGACGTGGTCCACCGCGCGCCCGCCCGGCTGATTCCGCGGAGCGCCGGGCCCGCGGGCCCGCAGCGCCTCGATTCCCTGGTCCTGGGCGAGGTGCTGGTGCTCACCCGCCCCGGCCCGGACGACCTCGTTGCGACCCTGGCCGAGCCCGAGCAGGCCTTCCTGCCCCGCGATCTCCTGGACCTCGCCGGCGGCGCCGACGGCGCCCTCGCCTGCCGGGGGGCGGCCTGCGCGGCGGCCCCTCTTACCCGCGGCGAGACCCCGGCGACCGAGCCCCTGGCGTGGCGGAGCACGGGCTTCCGGCCGCTCCGCGCGGGCGGGCGCGCGGACGGGACGGTCGCGGCGATCGCCGCCGCCCCCGTCCCGTCCGCCTGAACGGCGGGCGATCGCCGGTTCATCCGGCACTCAGGCGGCGCGGATAATCTCGCATCTGCACACGAACCGACGGATCCGATCCGCCTGTTCGCGGGTTCTGCATCGGATTGTCGTGACGGCTATCTTTCCAAGCCGTCCCGGATGGAGTACCGCTCAAGCTTATGGGTGCGCTGCAACAAGTGCTCGTGGTCGACGACGGTGTCCGCGCCGTGGACCGGTCCCTCTCGGGCGAGCTGGCCAGCCTCGGATACGCGAGCGTGACCGCCTCGATGGAGGCGGCGGACGACGTTCTGACCGTGATCGCCCGCCCGGCCGCCGTGCTGCTCCAGGCGCCCACCCGCCGGGATCCTGCCTACGCCCGCCGCGCCGCCCGCCTCCGCGGCCAACTACGCGAGCGCGGCATCCCGGTGATCCTCATCGGTGATTCGGGCGAGGCCCGCGCCGGCGGCCCGGTCGATCTCGCGACCCGCCTCGGCGCCTACGTGGCCGCCCAGCCGGATCTCTGAGGCCCGTCTCGGCCTCCGACGCGCGCGGACGGTCGCCCCACCTCGCTCCACCTGGCCCGGGACACGCGGACGGACCCGCCGGCGCTCCTAGAGGGCGCCCTCCGGCGACCGAGCGCCGTCCGAACGGCCCCCCTTCGTCGCCTCCGCTGGCGCTCCCGCGCCCCGGGCCGGGGCAGCGTATCCGTGCGCCGTTGCCCGGGGAGCCTGCAGCCGAACCGGTCCGTGCCGAGAGGGGCGCGGGTTCCGTCTCCCGTCGGGAGAGGGGGCAGGGCGCGGCGGCCTCGGCCGGAGATGCCCCTCGTCCAGGCGGCCGCAAGACGATCGGGAGCGGTCCTAGCGCGCCGCGCGCATCAGCTCCGGCGCGCCGATCCGGGGCAGCACGCCCTCCCGCATCACCAGGCGCCGCAGCGGTCCGAGCTGCGTCATCGCCAGCAGGCCGAGGCCGCGCAGCGCGTCCACCGGCAGCAGGTCGCTGAGCAGGCTGCGGTTGAGGAGATCGACCGCGGCGGTGCGCGCCGCCGTGTCGACGCGGCGCGCCCGCGCGTAGCCGTCGAGCACGGCGCGCGACCCGGGATCGCGGCGGTCGCGGGCGGCGGCCAGCACCGCGTCGCGCAGGGTCGCGGCGTCGCGCAGGCCGAGATTGAGCCCCTGCGCGCCGATCGGCGGGAAGACGTGGGCCGCCTCCCCGATCAGCGCGAGCCGCGGGGCTACCGGGGTCGCCACCGCGAGGCCGCGCATCGGCACGAGACCCCGGGGGCCATCGACCCGCATGGCGCCGAGCATCGCCCGGGCCTGTCGCTCCACCGCCTGTCCCAGCGCCGCGTCGTCGAGGGCGGCGAGCCGCCGGGCCGCCCCCTCCCCGGTCACCCAGACGAGGCTGGACCGGTGGCCGCCCGGCAGCGGCACCAGGGTGAAGGGTCCCGACCGGGTGTGGAACTCCGTGGAGACGTCGCGGTGCGGGCGCGCGTGGGCCAGGATCGTGGTGATGGCGCTCTGCGGGTAGGTCCAGTCGCGCACGCGGACGCCGCTGGCGGCCCGCAGCGGCGAGCGCGCCCCGTCGGCTCCCACCACGAGCCGGGCCTCGACGGCGCTCCCGTCCGCCAGCGCGACGCGCGCCGCCGTCTCGCCGGGCACGGCGCCGGCGGCGTCCGCCTCGACCAGGGTGAGGTTGTCCTGCGCCCGGGCGCGGGCGCGCAGGCTCTCCACCAGGCGGGCGCTCTCGACGTTCCAGCCGAAGGCGTCGAGGCCGATCTCGGCGGCGCGGAACTGCGCCGGCGGCGGCCGGAACAGGCTGCCGGTGTCGTCGACGATCTGCAGCGTGCAGAGCGGGCTCGCGTGCGGCGCCACCGCCTCCCAGGCGCCGAGCGCCTCCAGGAAGCGCACCGACCCGTCGAGGAGCGCGACGGTCCGCCCGTCCGCGACTGGGGCGTGGCGCCCGACCAGCGCCGTGGGGATCCCGTCGCGCGCGATCGCCAGCGCGGCGGCGAGGCCGGCTGCCCCGGCTCCGACCACCGCGACCGCGAACGGCGCGCCGGCTTCTTCGACCCTGGTTCCCTCGGACATGCTGCCCCGCACGATCTCCGCTCGTTCCCGTGCCGACCCGACCACGCTCGCCCGACCACGCTCGCCGGAGGCCCGGGACAGGGCCGTCGCGTCGCGTCCGCGCGGCACGTGCCCGTATCTGAGCTTTCGGGTATGTCTGCCAAGCCCGCTCCGCGCAGGCCACAGCGCCGCATCCCGGAGGCGCGTCGCCGCGCCCGCTACGACCGGCTGATCGCCGCCGGTCTGTTCCCGGCGCGCGGCCGGATCTGCGACGCGGGCTACGACAGCGCGGTCGATCTGTTCCGGGCCGGCGGCCGGCTCAGCGCAGGAACGCCGCCAACTCCGAGAGAACCGCGTCCGGCCGCTCCTCCTGGAGGGTGTGGCCGCAATCCAGCGCCCGGCCCGAGACGTCGGTCGCCTTCTCGCGCCACGTCTCCAGCACGTCGTAGGTCCGGCCGACCACGCCCTTCGCGCCCCAGAGCGCCAGCAGCGGCGCGGTGATCCGGGCCTCGGCATCGGCCGCGTCGTGCTCCAGGTCGATCCCGGCGGCGGCCCGGTAATCCTCGCAGATCGCGTGGCGGCAGGCCGGGTCGGCGTAGCAGCGCAGGTACTCGGCGAAGAGTTCCGGCGGGGTCGAGCCGGGGGTCTTGGACTGGCCGTCGACGTGGTGGCGCAGGAAATATTCCGGATCGGCCCCGATCAGCGTCTCCGGCAGGGGATGGGGCTGGATGAAGAAGAACCACCAGAAATAGCGGGTGGCGAAATCCTTGTCGGTGCGCGCGTACATGGTCGCGGTGGGCGCGATGTCGAACACGGCGATCCGCTCCACCGCCCGGCTGTGGTCGAGGGCGAGGCGGTGGGCGACGCGGCCGCCGCGGTCATGCCCGACGACGGCGAAGCGTTCGTGCCCGAGCGCCCGCATCAGGGCCGCCGCGTCCGCCGCCATGGCGCGCTTGGCGTAGTTGGCGTGGCGCTCGCCCCCGGGGGGCTTCGACGAATCGCCGTAGCCGCGCAGGTCCATCGCCACCACGGCGTGCCGCTCCGCGAGGCGCGGCGCGACGTGGAGCCACGTCGACAGGGTCTGGGGATGGCCGTGCAGCAGCAGCACCGGCGGCCCGGATCCGGCCGAGCGGGCGTTGATCGTCACGCCGGGCGCGGTCTCGATCCGGTGCCGGTCGAATCCCGGCAGGAAGTCGCGGGCCATGGCATCGGTCTCCGGGTTCGGTCTCCATCCTGCCGCACTGGCGCGCCGGGATGCACCGGATGATAAGGCGCCTCCGGCACCATGTCCGCCGAACCGCCATGACAGATGCACGCCCGACTCAGGACCCGGCCTTGAAGGATTCCGACGCGGCCGAGGCGGCGGAGGCCGCCCCCGCGCCTGCCGTCGCCCCGACTCTGCGGCCGAGCATCCTCGATCCGCTCTTCGCGCCGGCCCGCGCCCTGCCGGGGATCGGGCCGAAGATGGCGCCGCTCATCGAGAGGCTGCTCGGGACCCCCGAGCGCGAGGCCCGGGTCGTGGACCTGCTGTTCCACCTGCCCCAGGGCGGCGTGGCGCGGAAGCTGATGGGCTCGATCAGCGAGGCCCCCACCGGCGAGCCGGTGACGATCGGCGTCACCGTGGTGGCGCACCGCCCGGCCCAGGTCGGCGCCGGCCGGCGCCCGCACCGGGTGCTGGTGGAGGATGCCTCCGGCGACATCTCGCTGGTCTTCTTCGGCATGCCCCGCGCCCGGGTGGAGAAGATGCTGCCGCTCGGGGCGCACCGCTACATCACCGGCCGGATCGACCTCTGGGACGGCACCCGCCAGATGGTCCACCCGTCCCGGATCGTGGACGAGGCGGGGCTCGCCGAGCTGCCCGCCGTCGAGCCGGTCTACGGTGCCACCGAGGGGCTGACGTCCCGGGCGATCAACAAGCTCGCGGTGGTGGCCCTCGACCGGCTGCCGATCCTGCCGGAATGGCAGGACCCGGCCTGGCTGGAGCGGAACCGCCTGCCGGCCTTCGCGGACGCGCTCCGCCTCGAGCACCGCCCCGAGGAGGCGCCCCCGAAGGCCGAGGACCCCCTCCAGCCGCCGCCCGCGACGCCGTCCCGGAAGCGGCTGGCCTACGACGAGCTCCTCGCCTCGCAGTTGGCGCTCGCCCTGCTGCGCGCCCGCCAGCGGCGCAAGGCCGGCCGCGTCAATGCCGGCGACGGGGCCCTGAGCGCCCGCCTCCAGGCCGCCCTCCCCTTCGCGCTGACCGGCGCCCAGGCCCGGGCGGTCGCGGAGATCCGCGCCGACCTCGCGGCGCCCCGGCGGATGCTGCGCCTGCTCCAGGGCGATGTCGGCTCGGGCAAGACCGCGGTGGCCTTGCTCGCCATGGCCTCGGCGGTCGAGGCCGGGCGTCAGGCCGCCCTGATGGCGCCCACCGAGATCCTGGCCCGCCAGCACTTCGAGCGGCTGAAACCGCTGGCCGGTCCCCTGCGCCTGCGCCTGATGACCGGCCGCGACCGGGCCGCGGAGCGCAAGAGCACGCTCGCCGACCTCGCCGCGGGCGAGATCGACATCCTGGTCGGCACCCACGCCCTGTTCCAGGAGGCCGTGGCGTTCCGCGACCTCGGCCTCGCGGTCGTCGACGAGCAGCACCGGTTCGGCGTCCACCAGCGCCTGGCGCTCGGCGCCAAGGGCGAGGCGGTGGACTTCCTGGTCATGACCGCCACGCCGATTCCCCGCACCCTGGCGCTGACCTTCTTCGGCGACATGGACGTCTCGATCCTCGACGAGAAGCCCGCCGGCCGGCAGCCGATCCGCACGATCACGCTGCCGACTGAGCGGATCGACGAGGTCGTGGCCGGCCTCGCCCGGGCGATCGCCGGCGGCGAGCGGGTCTACTGGATCTGCCCCCTGGTGGAGGAATCGGAGTTCGTCGACCTCGCCGCCGCGGCCGAGCGCTTCGACGACCTGCGGAAGCACTTCGGCGACGCGGTCGGGCTGATCCACGGCAAGATGCCGGGGCCCGAGAAGGATGCCGCCATGGCCCGGTTCGCCGCCGGAGAGACCAAGCTCCTGGTCTCGACCACGGTGGTGGAGGTCGGGGTCGACGTGCCCGAAGCCACCATCATGGTGATCGAGCACGCGGAGCGGTTCGGGCTGGCGCAGCTGCACCAGCTCCGCGGCCGGGTCGGGCGCGGCTCGAAGGCCTCCTCGTGCCTGCTGCTCTACCGGGGCCCCCTCGGGCAGGTGTCCCGGGCCCGGCTGGAGATGATGCGCGCGAGCGAGGACGGCTTCCGCATCGCCGAGGCCGACCTGAAGCTGCGCGGCGAGGGCGAGGTGCTCGGCACCCGGCAATCCGGCCTGGCGGCGTTCCGGCTGGCGCGGCTGGAGAGCGACGCCGCCCTGCTGGAGGCGGCCCGCGACGACGCGCGGCTGATCGTGGAGCGCGATCCCGGCCTCAGGAGCCCGCGGGGGCAGGCCCTGCGGGTGCTGCTCTACCTGTTCGAGCGGGAGGCCGCGATCCGGCTGATCGGGGCCGGATGAACGGCTTCCTGAACGGTTTCGTTCAGGAAAGCCCGGCCTTCCTGAACGGCCGGATCCGGAATCGTCGCCGCGCGACCGGATCCGTACTCCGATGCGGCAATGTCACAGGCGTTCCGAAAAGACGAGCTTTTTCAGACGCTTGGCGAGATCGCGCCGAAGCTTGGCGGCGCTCGGCGGGCGGTCCGGGAGGCGCCGGACAGGCCTCGTGACCTTGCATCAGCCATATTCTTCCCTTAACTGGAGATGAACGAATGGCCCGGTAAGCCGGGACATCACGGACGAATCTGGAGGACGGACATGTCGAACGGACTGTTCCAAGGCCTGCCGGGCTCCCACGAGATGGCCGGTGCCCACGCCCTGCCGACCGAGCCCTGGCTCCTGCCGATCTCGGATCGCGCCGCCGAGGCGGCGGGCAAGACCGCGGACGAGCTGCAGGCCGCCGTGCGCCGGGCGTCCCGGCCCTTCTGGCTGGCCGCCAACGGGCTCTGCATCGCCCTCGGGCTGGCCCTCACCCTGCAATGCGCGTCCGGCTGGGGCCCGACGGCGCCCCGCAGCGCCGTGACGGTCGCGCAGGCGACGCCGCCGACCATCGCGCCGCAGACGGCCTCGCTGCAGCGCTGAAGCCGCTCAGGCAGCCTGAACATCCGGGGCCGTCCCGCGCGAGCGGGGCGGCCCTTTCTCGTGGTCGGTCTCCGCTGCCGGGCGGCCGGCCGCGCGTCGCGAGCGACGATGGAGCGCTCCGAGCCCGGCCCTCAGGCGTCCTGCGGCTCCCGCCGGGGCACCGGACCGCCGGCCTGCTGGGCCGTCCGAAGGGTGGCCGCCATGGCGTTGAGGCGGCCCTGCGGGTCCTCCGGCTGGATCACCCCGGCCGACATCACCAGCTTGGCGGCGTCGTCGACGCTGATGGCGAGTTCCACCACCTCCGCGCGCGGCAGGTAGAAGAAGAAGCCCGTCGTCGGATTGGGCGCGCAGGGCAGGAAGACGCCGACGAGGTCGTCCGCCGGCGCCCCCCGGGCCCGCAGCGCCCCCTCGACCTCGTGAGCCGCCGGGGCGGACAGGAACACCACCGACCACGTGCCCTTCACGGGGAACTCCACGAGCCCCACCGTGCGGAACGAGGTGCCGTTGGCCGAGAACAGCGTCTCGAAGATCTGCCGCAGGCCCTTGTAGAGGCCGGAGATCACGGGAGTCCGCGCCAGCAGCACCTCGCCGAACTCGATCACCGAGCGTCCGACGAGGTTCGCCGTGAGGAAGCCCAGCAGCGTCACCGCCAGGAACGCGATCACGAGGCCGAGGCCCGGGATCGAGAACGGCAGGTAATGGTCCGGCAGGTAGCTCGCCGGCACCAGCGGCTTCACGAACGAGTCGATCAGCGCGATGAACCACCACGTGATGTAGGCGGTGATGGCCAGCGGGCCGGCGACGATGATGCCGGTGAGGAAATAGGTGCGCAGCCGGCCGCGCGCGCTGACCCGCGTCTTCGGGGCGCCGCCGCCCGCCGCGGCGGCGTCGGGCTCGGGAACCTGGATCGGCGGGGGAATCGGCGCCACGGGTGCCCTCTCGGCCGCGCCACGGGCGGCGATGACGCTGCGGGGGCCGTCCCCCGCTGGCAGAGAGGTAGCGGTTGCGCTTGTCCGCCTCAAGGGCGGCCCGGACGGCCTCAGGCGCCCGGGCCGGGCGGCCGGGCGGCCGGGGCCGGCATCGCGTCCCGGGGAATCACGGCGCCGCGATGTCCGATCACCGCCCCGGCCAGGCGGTGCGCCTCGGCGGCGGCGGCTTCCGGCGCCAGCCCGGCGATGCGCGCCGCGAGGTAGCCCGCCGCGAAGCTGTCGCCCGCCGCCGTCGTGTCGACGACCCGCGCGGCGCGCCCGGCCGGCACGGCGGTGTCGGCCGGGCCGTGCAGCACCCGGGCGACGGGGCCTGATGCGCCCGAGGTCTTGAGCACGATCTCGGCCCGGCCGCGGTGGCGCAGCACCTCGTCCTCGCCCGCCGCGCCGAAGAGCCAGTCCAGGTCCTCCGCCGAGGCGAAGATCACGTCGGCCAGAGCCAGGGCCGCGCGGAAGGCCGCCCAGGCCTCGTCCCGGTCGGGCCAGCCGCGGGGGCGGTAATTGGTGTCGAAGGCGACCCGGCCGCCCCGGTCCCGCAGGCGCGCCAGGGTCTCGAACAGGGCGGCGCGCCCGGTCTCGCCGTAGAGCGAGAGGCTGATGCCCGACAGGTAGACGAGGTCGTAGCGCTCCAGCTCCGCCTCCGTCTCGGCGGCGCCCGGCTCGGTGAAGAGGTCGCGGGCCGCGGCTCGGTCGCGCCAGTAGTGGAAGCTGCGCTCGCCGTCGGCATCCGTGCGGATGATGTAGAGGCCCGGCATCCGGCCCTGCAGGCGCCGGACCCGCTCGAGGCCGATGCCCTCGCGGCCCCAGGCCGCCGCCATCTCGTCGCTCCAGATGTCGTCGCCGAGCGCCGTCACGTAATCCACCGCGACGCCGAGGCGCGCGAGATAGAGCGCGGTGTTCAGCGTGTCGCCGCCGAAGCCCCGGACCAGATTCCCGTCCGGGCGTTCGGACAGTTCGACCATGCACTCGCCGATGCAGGCGACCCTCATGCGGTTCCTCCCGGTGCGCGACCCCGTCTCCCCGCATTGTTCGGACCGACCTGTCAATCGTCCACAGGCCCCGGTCTCGCCGGTCCTGTCGCGCGCCCGGCTTCCGGAGCTCGACGATCTGCGAACCGCGCGCCCGCCCGCCCGATCGATGTTCATAGCTTATTTCCGCTGTGTTCTGGAATTAAATACCGCAATTCGACAATTCGTTTAAGTATTTATGTCAATAATCCGCCATGCAAATCGTATTGAATTCTCAAATTTTAGAAATTTACAAGTTAGCCGCCTCCTGCGGCGCGTTTCTCGGAGATAGATTCAAAGCCGGAACGGAAAATCACACTTCAGAAACACCATGTAGCCGAGAACGGCCGCCGCGAGAACGGTCGTGGCCGACCCGGAGACCGTCGCGTTGCTGTCATGGCGGTGCGTGCCGAACGCGCCGCGGGGCGGGGCCGGTCGAGGATCTCAGGAGCTTCGGTCCACAGCGCGGCAGCGGCAGATTCGCGGACTCGGCAACAGATCGCGCCGGCGCGTACGTCCTCGAAAGATGTCGTGCGGCTAGCTCACGTCCGATCGACGAGGATCTGGACTTGATCGTAAGAGATTTCGGCTGAATTTTGAATTTTTATGCTGGAAAAATTCTCATGGCCGAGTGGCGGAAACGGTGATACGGTTCGATCGGTGCCGAGATGTTCCACACTGCTTTAAGCGCCCTGACTTTCTCGTCGGGAGAGTTCCTGACTCTCACGGAAAGCCGAGGCGTGAGCGGTGCCTGGAGCTGGATCTTCGCGGGCGAGGAGCAGGTCTGGTCGCCCGGGTTCTACCGGCTGCTCGGGCTCGTTCCGAACGCCGCGAAGGCGCGCTACGACCTGTTGCTGAGCCTGATCCATCCGGAGGACCGGCACCTGATGCCGGCGCTGGCCGACATCCGGCAGGGGCACGTCCCGCGCGAGGTCATCGTCCGGGTGATCCGGACGAACGGCACGGTGCGCACCCTCTCGCTGACGATGGAGGTGCGCGTCTCGGCGGAAGGGCGGCCCGTCGCCCTCAACGGCACGGCGCTCGACGTGAGCGACCGCGAGCAGCTGGCGCGTCTGCGGCAGGAGGAGCGCCGCCGGCAGAGCGCGCTCTACCTCACCGAGCATATCGCGACCTTCTCGATGGGGCTCGACCGGGTCCGGGACATCCCGTTCGCCGTGGCCCAGGTCCACGGGCTCCCGCTGGAGGAGATCTGCGCCGAGCCGTATCTCCTGATCGTTCCGGAGGAGCGCGAGGCCTTCCGGGCGGCGGCCGAGGAGCAGATCGAGCGGCGGGCGTTCTTCCAGGGAGCGGCCCACGAGCGCCTCGCCAACGGCGAGCTCTGGCACTTCCGGATCCTCACGATGCCGGTCTGGGATCCGGACGGGACCTATCTGGGCCGCTGCGGGCTCAAGTACCCCGTCCGCAACCACGCGCCGCCCCTGGTCGGCCTGCACGAGGGGCTGGCGCATTCCGTGACCGGTCACCACCTGCGGGCCGCGCGGGCTCTCCTCGACTGGTCGATGATGGATCTCGCCCAGGCCAGCGGCCTGTCGCATTCGACGGTGCGGCGTCTGGAAGAGGACAGCGAGCATCGGGGAAGCCGGTCCCGCCTGCACGCGGTCGAGGCGCTGCGCCGGGCGGGCGTCCGCTTCATTCCCATGGACGACGGGACCGTGGCGGTCGCCCGGGTCTGAGCGGCCCGCGCGGCCGACGGGCGCTTCGCGGGATCCGCCCTGCCCTGCCGGGCCAAGGACGGTCTCCGCGCTGGCCCGGAGGGACCCCCACTTCCGGCGCGGAGACCGGGACCGGCGGATCGGGTGATCCGCCGTCGGGCATCCCGCGCCCGCGTCGCGCGGCGGCCCGGACGGGGCCGCCGATCCAGGGCGGTGCGGGCCGGCCCGGCTTCCTCAGGCCGCCTTGTGGCCGAGCTGGATCGCCTTGGCGATCTCCGAACGCTTGGCGGCGTAGCCCGGTGCCACCATCGGGTAGTCGGCCGGCAGGCCGTACTTCGCCCGGTACCGCTCCGGCGTGAGGCCGTGCGCGGTGAGGTGGCGCTTCAGAGTCTTGTAGGACCGGCCGTCGATGAAGCTGATCAGGCCGTCCTGCTGGATCGAGGCCTCGATCTGCGCCGCCGTCGGGCCGGTCCAGCCCGGACCGGATCCCGAACCGCCGCCCTGCAGGACCGATATCGCCGTGTGCACTTGGTCGATCAGAACCGGCAGGTCTCCCACGCCCACCGCATTCCGGGACACGTAGGCCGCAACCAGTGATGCCGTGCACTTGATCAGGTCTGTGTTCGGGTCCGAGGTCTTTTCGTTCAAATCGATGGTGTTCATGGATCCCCCAGTACCGAGAGTCGAGGCATGGAAAACGGTGCATCGATAAAGCTGGAGACTTGATCAGCTGTTACCGCCCAAGCATGCACCAAACTGCTTCGAGTCTGCCAACATTGGCGCGTAACTATACAAAAACTGACTATTTTGTCTACGGTTTATCTTAGGATGTTCTTTGAACATTTTCTGTTCTTGTGTGGCAACATGAGGTTGCTGCGCGCGCGGCCTGTCGCAAACTCTGCGCAGTTTCGGCATCCGGTCCGGCAGGCTGTCGGCGATGACTTCGAACGGCCGCACGATGACAGGCTGCAGGGGCGCGAATCAGGGGCGGAGACAGGGACCGATCACCGATGTGGCCCCGTTACGGGTCGATGGGGTCGCGGTCCTGCCGACCTTCGGTCGGGCGGCGCGCGGCGGGATTCCGGGCCCCGTCGCGGTTATCCGCGGGCGCTGGCGCCCGGAGCAGGCCGCGATTAACAAAGTTCTCAGGCAAGGCGTGGATCGTGCGCCCCGGGCGCTTCGCGAAACGCTCGCGTGTCGGGAGCCTCTCTCCGGCCGTGACGGCACGGCGGCATCCGTGCGAGAGGCTCGTCGACGCGCGCTTTCGAGGGCGACCCCTATGTCCGGACCCTGTGCGACCTCAATCCCGCGCGCGCTCTCCGCGCTCGAAGCGCCCGGACCGGGCGCCGCGGACGCGGTCGGCGGCCGGATGGCGCCCCTCTGGATGCTGCTCGTCGGCCGGGCCGCGGTCCGCCGCCACTGGCACCTGATCGTCGCCACCGGCCTGCTGTGGTCGTTGCTCGGCCTCCTGGTGGTGGTCGATTCCCTCGACGGCGCGCTCCACGTCCCGGACCGGTGGTTCGGCCTGATCCTCCTGGCCGAGGGCGTGAGCGCCCTCGTCGTCGGCGCGTCCGCGGTCGGCGCCGCGCGCCGCCTGCGCCTCGCCAAGGGCGCGCTGCTGTCGGTCATGGCCGTGCTGATCATGATGGCCACGCGGCACAGCACCTTCCTGCTCGCCATGATCTTCGGCGTCGCCTTCGTGGTCGACGGCCTCGTCCGGATCACGATCGCCGGCCTGCTGAAATTCGCCGGCTGGCGGATGTCGGTCGCCCTGGGCGGCCTCAGCATCGCCTTCGGCCTGTTCCATCTCCAGCCCTGGCCGACCTGGTACGCCGGCACGGTCGGCTACTGCATCGGCATGTTCCTGATCCTGAACGGCGCCAACCTCGCGCTGGTCGGGCTGCGCACCCGGCGCCTGGGCACCGCCGAGCCGGCCGCCGCCGCGACCGGCGCCGGCGCGACCGAGCCCGGCAGCCTGACGGTCTATGTCTGGACGCCCACCGGGCAGGCGACCACCCCGGCCGGCCAGCGGCTGATCCGGCGCTACGTCGCCTCCGTCGACAAGGCCGGGCGGTTCTCCACCGGCCACGCGGCCCTGCAGCAGGGCGACGACCTCTACGTCAGCCACTACCCCGCCGTGGAGATCGACCGCTCCCCCGCCAACCTGCGCTCGAGCCTGCGCGCGGGCCCGGAGAACGACGTGCCCGGGCGCTTCCTGCCCTCGCACGCCGCGGAGGTGGCGGATTGGTGCCCGGCCACGGTGGCGGTGACGCTGAACGGCATCGACGCCGCCCGGCTGCGGGCGTTCTGGGCGCAGTACAGCCGCGACACCACCTACAACTTCATCAGCCGCAACTGCTCGACCACGGTGGCGCGGGCGCTGGACATCGCCGTGGAGGGCGCGTTCAGCCGCGGCGGCCATCCCTGGCGGCAGCTCGCGGCGGCGCTGACCACGCCGGAATTCTGGGCCGCGGCCTTCCTGCGCAACGGGGCGCGGTCCATGACCTGGACCCCGGGTCTCGTCCTCGACTACACGCGGGCGCTGAGCGCCCTCGTGGATCCGGCCTCGCCGGTGCCGTCGATCGCCTGGAAGCGGGTCGGCTGGCGGCTCCTGCGCAACTGGCGGGCGCGGGACCTCGCGTCCCTGAGCCCGATCGCCCGGCGATCCTCCGTGCCGGGGGCCGGTCCGACAGAGGCCTGAGCGCGGCCCGGTCGGGACTCGGGCCGCGGCCCCCGCCGCTCACGGGTCCTTCACGGGTCCTTCACGGCTCCTTCACGGGTCCTTCACGGCTCCTTCACGGGTCCTTGCGGGCGGCGGCGGGGCGACCGGCGGCGAGATCGCCCGCGATGGCCTGCATCACCGCCAGCGTGTCGACCTCGTCCTGCTCGGCGCCGTGGTCGCTGAGCTTCACGATCACCGTGCCGGTCGCGCGATTGACGTAGATGTACTGGCCGTAGACGCCGATCGCCGAGATGTCGTCGTCCTCGCCCCCCGGCGCGTGCCACCACTGGGCCGAGTACTGCCAGCCGTCGACGTCGCGCCGGGCCGGGGTCATGATCCGCTCGATCCAGCGGCCCGGGATGATGCGGTGTTCGCCCGACCGGCCCTGGTCGGCCACCAGCAGGCCGAGGCGGGCGAAGTCGCGGGCCGTCGCGTTGATGCAGCAGAACGCCTTCTCGATGCCGCCGGGCCGGTCGAGGTTCCAGGTGGCGTCGGCCTGGGCGCCCATCGGCTTCCAGATCCGCTCCGAGAGGATGTCGGCCAGCGGCTTGCCCTCGACCCGGGCGAGGATCAGGCCGAGCAGCTCGGTGTCGATGCTGCGGTAGCGGCCCTTGGTGCCGGGCTTGAAGGCCAGGTGGGCGTTGTCGCGCACGAAGGCCGTGAGGTCGCGCGTCAGGTACATCCCGGCGGTGCCGGTCAGGGGGTGCCGGGGATCGTAGTTCTCCGGCACCGCGATCCCGCTCGCCATGTCGAGGAGGTTGCGCACGGTGATCTGACCGAATACCGCGCCGTTCCGCAACTCGGGCAGGAGCGTGGAGACCCGGTCGGCCTCGGCGAGCTGGCCCCGTGCCACCGCGGCGCCGACCAGCAGCGAGACGACGGACTTCGCCACCGACCACGAGGGAAACAGCGTCTCCGGTCCGGTGCCCGCGCGCTGCCATTCGTGGATCAGGACGCCGTCCTGCAGCACCAGGAACGCGTTGGTGTGGGTCGCGCCCAGCACCGTCATCAGCGGGACCGTCTTCCCCTTCCAGGGGACGCGGTCGAGGATCGGGCGCGGCCGCACCGGCAGGTCGCTCGCCCGGGCCGGGGCCTGGACGATCCGGCTCGGGAACCACGTGCCCACCGACGACGGCTCGATGACCGCGAGCGCCGCCAGGGTGACGGGGTCGGGGACGTTGATCAGCGCGGCGGCGGTCCAGGCGCAGCCGACGACGGCCGCGCCGCCCGCTGCCGTGATCGCGCCCCAGCGGCGGCCCCGGCGTGTGCGGGCCGGGGAATCCGGGATCGCCATGGACGCGGTCATGCTGGGTCTGTGTCGCTCTGGATCGTCGCGGTCGCGCGGCCGGCCCCGGGGCGGGACGGCGCGCGGTCACCATGATCAGGAGGCATTAACGAAAGCCCCAACCGGCCCTGGCACGGGGCCGGCCGGTCGCCGGCGCGGCGGCGGAGGGCCGGTTCGGAAATGTTCACGGATCTGTGGCCTTGTCTCCGGCGGCCGCCGACGTCCCGCGGCCGTTTCGACGCGGATCCGGGCCGGCCCGGCGCCGCCCCGTCCGCTCGGGCGTCCGACGCGAACCTGGTTCTACACGCCGCGACCGCCCGACTCACCCAGCCCGCGCAGCCCGAAAGTCCGCCGTGCCATGAATCCGTACCTGATCCTCGGGCTCGCCATCGGCGCGGAGGTGACCGCCACCCTGGCGCTCAAGGCCGCCGAGGGCCTCACCCGCCCCGGGCCGACGGTGATCGTGGCCCTCGGATACGGCACCGCCCTGTGGCTGATGTCGACCAGCATGGACATGCTGCCGATCGGTGTCGTCTACGCGATCTGGTCGGGGATCGGCATGATCGGCGCGGCGGTCGGCGGCGCGTGGCTGTACGGTGAGGCGATCAACCCGACGATGCTGGTGGGCATCGGGGTGATCGCCGTGGGCGTGACCATCCTGGCCGCCGGCCAGGGCCAGCACTGAGGCTCCGGGTCGGTCCCGAAACGGGACACTCTCGCCACATCCTCGCCGCGAACGTGCCGTCAAGCTTGGCCTTCGTCCGGTCGGATCGGAACACCGCCCGGCGGGTCAGGCTGGAGGAGCACGGAGCGCGGATGCATGCAGGGTAGCGAGAGGACGAAGGTCGGTCCTGCACTGATCGTTCTGGCGGCGGCCGGGGGCCTGGGGGCCTGCAACACCGCCTCGCCGGTGCTCACGACGGGATCGATCCCCGACCGCAAGCCGCCGATGGTCGTCAGCGACGCCGAGCGCGATTGTCTCGGCCGCGCCATGTACTTCGAGTCGAACCGGAGCGACAGCGACGGGCTGGTCGCCGTCGGCACCGTGGTCATGAACCGGCTCGAGAACGCGATCTTCCCGGGCGGCATCTGCGCGGTGGTCGGGCAGCCGGGACAGTTCGCGCCGGGCGTCCTCACCAAGCCGATGCAGGAGAAGGATCTCCAGAAGGTCGCCGACGCCGCCGACGCCGTCCTGGCCGGCGAGCGGCACCCGAAGGTCGGGAAGGCGATGTTCTTCCACACCGCGGGCCACCACTTCCCCTACACGAACATGCACTACGTGGCCGTCGCCGGCGGCAACGCCTTCTACGAGAAGCGCGACAGGCGGACGGCCAAGCTGGAGAAGCAGGACAAGCCCGCGCAGCAGGACAAGCCGGCCACGCCCGCCCTTCCCGCGACCGCCCTGACCTTCGCGGCCGTACCCGCGCCGCCGGCCGCGAGCCCTTGATCGCGGCGGCCCGCGTCGCTCGCCGCGTCGCGGGATCCCGGCGGCGAGCGCCGGTCAGCCGGCCGCGGCATCCTCGGCGCGGCCCGCCCGCAGGGTTCGGGCCTCCTGCCGGGCGGCGGCCAGCACCCGCTGCCGGCTCACCGGCTCCCGCAGCGCAGCCCACAGACGGAGCAGCTCCAGCGTCGGCAGCGCGTCGCATTCCGGGGACGCGTCCCCGGATGTGTCCCCGGATGCGTCCCCGCACCCGGTGAAGAAGATCTCGACCGGGCGCCCCAGGGCCTCGGCCAGTCTCCCCAGCAGCGCGTCGGCCTGGACGGTCGGGATCATGGAGAATCCTGTTTCTGCGCGGACGGTCGAACCGGATCCTTACCTTTAAGTTGTATGCTCGGCATTCAACCAGGTTACTGCACCGCCATGTCCGACGACGACGGTTTTGACCGCATGGTGGAGGCGACCATCCTGGCCCATCAACTCGTGGCCGCGCACGGCACGGCGACGATGAAGCTCCTGTCCCGGTTGCTGCTCATGGACATCGGTACGGAGATCGCGGCGCGGCGCGACGCCGACCCGGCCGCCAACGACAATCCGGACGTCCGGGAGGATTAGAACCCGCTTCGCCGGCGTTCCGGTGGGACCGGGTCCCGACGGTTGAACCGGCCTGATCCGTAATCCTTCGGGCGGTGCAATGGAGCGGGCGGCAAATCTGTTGATCGGCCCATCGATCCGATCCGGCGGCATTTACAACGATGGATAACGGCCTAGCTTCTGGGTAGAAACTACCCACGAATCACGGATCCATCGCCGATGATCGCCAAACGGGTAGCACTCGCTGGTGCGCTCCTCCTGCTGAGCATCACGCCCTCGGTCTCCCAGCTGCGCCGTCCGATGACGTGTACGGTGGAGGCGTCGACCGGTCTCGATGCCGCCGCACCCGAAGGGGCGACACCGCAGCCCCACAAGGCCCGGACATTCTCGCTGGTCTCCAGCGGCGGCCTGCTGACCGTGATCTCGGCCGGACGTTCCGACTACTACGAGTGCCAGACGGCCTCGCCGCGGCTGAACGAGCGCACCCCGCGCAACGCGATCAAGTGTCAGAACGGCGTCTACTTCCTGCTGATCGATCTCAACAAGATGAACTTCGTCGAGGCGCAGCTCAATCCCGAGGACCGCAACGACGTCAAGGTCAGTTACGGGAATTGCCGGACCCTGTAGGGGCGTCGCCGGCGACCTAGTCCATGTGGATCAGGACGTAGGCGGCGGCGGCAACGGCCGTGAGGGTGAGGACGACCAGCAGCACCGTTTTCCCGGGCGGTCCCTCCGGTGGGTCTGAGGCGTCGGACATGCGGCTCCTCCAGGCCGGTCAGCGGACGGGGACGGCCGTCCCCGTCCGCTGACCGGCCGGTGACGGGGCCTGTGCCGAAAGGCCCCGGTCCTCCGGTTGGTTCCCTGGCCCCGCCCCGGTCCGCATTCTGCGCCCGGCCTGGACGATCACCGGCAGAAATGCGCCGCGGCCGGCGTCCACTGGCCGAAACCCGTCGCGACCATGTTCGCCACGACCCGGCAGATGTAGATCTTCTGCGCCGCGTTGTTGTGCGGGCCGGCATGATAGCGCGCCACGGCCATCGTCCAGCTGCCCTCCCGCTGCTTCAGATCCCGGAGGAATTGCGTCGCGTAGTCCACGTTCGCGCGCGGGTCGATCATGGCCTCGACCGAGGCGAACTTGCCGCCGTGATAGTGGTGGTTGATCTGCATGCAGCCGAGATCGATCAGGCGCGCGCCCCGGCGGCGCGCCGCGGTGAAGTGGGCGAGCACGTCCTGGGGCCCGGTCGCGAAATAGGCCGCCCCTTCGATGTTCATGGCGTAGGGCTGGAGGGAGCCGCGCTTGCCGGTCTCCGTGAGGCCGACAGCGTAGAGCACGCCGAGGGGCACGCCGTAACGGGCCGAGGCACGGCCCATCTCGGCCTCGCACACGTTCCCGGCGACCGGGGCGGCGCTACAGATAAACGCCGCCGTCGCGAGGACGTACCGTCTCATCCGTCCGCTCCCCGTCGCGTCTGCTGATCGCCGGCCGCTGCTCCGCCCGCTGCCGCTCTGCCTGCCGCTGCCCGTCCTCGCCGTGGCCCGGCCGGGCACCGCCGTCGGTGAAGGCGGGTTGGCCCTGTGACGACGATCCGCCTGCGGAAGACCCGGCATCGGTCGGGCGAACCGGCCCGACGGTGATCTCGGCCCGGTAATGGGCCTGCTTGAGCAGTTCGGCGAGGATCGCCGAATCCCGATGCAGCATCGCCGCCGTCTCGGGACGCGAGGCGCGCAGATGGGTCTCGAGCTGACCGTCGGTGAGCCGCAATTCCACCGTGACGATCCCGAGGTTCTCCGGCCGAAGCTGGATCTTGAGAACCCGCAGCGGCCCGTCCGGAGCCGCGGGGATCGCCGGATCGGCGCTGACGCGGCCCTCCGGCCCGGCCGCGGCCGCGCGCTCGATCTCCTCCTTGATGGCCGCCGCGATCGTGGGCAGGGCGGCGGCGGGTTGGCCCGGATCGGACCCGGACCCGTTGCCCGCGCCCTGGACGGGGCCGCTCGGTGGCCCCTGGCGGCCGGTCGAGGCGAGGAGAATCCCGGCGATGCCGGAGCGGGGACGGTTGTCCTCGCGCGCCGCGGGGTCCCCCGGCCCATCGATCCCCGTCGCGGCGGTGCGGGTCACCGCATCGCCGCGACGGGGATCGGGATCGGCCTTGAGGGCCGCGATCGCCTTCGGCGCCGCGGCGGCGACCTTGTCGGCCAGCGCGATCCGCGCCGTCCGGGGCGCGGCGGCGGCCGGCTCCGCCGATCCGGGGCGGCCGGGGTGAAGCTGCGCGTCCGCCGCGGCCGGTAACGGGACCGTTGCCGGGGCCGGGGCCGCGGGGGCGCGCCGGACGGCACCGGGGAGGACGGGCCTGAAGTGAACCGCCCGGTCGAGCACCTCGACCTTCGGGGGGCTGCCCTGGAGGAGGCTGCCCGGGCCGGCCGCCTGGCCGTTCCCCACCCGGGTGAACTCCGGGACCGCGTCGGGGTCCGCGGGAGATGCGGCGGATGGGGCCGGTCCCGGGGCATCGGTCCCAGGTCCCGGGGGAGCGTCCGGAGCGGTCGACAGGACGGCGGTGCTCAGGATCTCGGCGAGCACCGCGGCGGCGGTGCCGGGATCGACCGGAGGCTGCGGCGTCCCGGGTGATGCCCCTGCCTCGGCCCTCGAGTCCTCCCCGGTCGCGCCGTCCGGTTCGCCCGCCTCGCCCGGCTCGCCCGCGTCGGTCTCGGCGCGGGACCCGGTCGCACGCCCCGAGGCGGCGCGCATTACCAGATCGAAGGCGCTCTGCGTCCCCGGATCCGGGAGGGTCTGAAGGGCGCCCGCCGGATACGGGGACGGTGCGACGTCCCGGTCGGGTCTGGGAGCGGGTTTCTGGACCGCGGCGGAGATCGTGTTCACGGGGTCGCCTTGCTGAGCATCAGATCGATCCGGTCGATCGTGGCCTGCGCCTTCGGGATCAGGCTCGCGGGCCCGTCGGCGGGATCCCGCGCGGCCCGCGCCGGCTTCGAAAGGCTGTCGGCCTCCGGCAGGCCGGACCGGCCGGCGAGCCCGCGTCCGATCGCCCCGGCCGTCGACAGGGCCGTCTCGAGGAGGAGCTGGTCGCGGGCCGTGAGCTTGGCCCTGTCCAGGGACCGCAGCGTTCGCAGACCGGACTGGAACGTCGCCAGGTTCACGATCTCGGCGGCCGCCCGGTAGAGCTGGCCCTGGGTCGCCTCCGCGCTTCCGGGGGCGCAGAGTGCGAGAGCCTTCTCGCTGGCGCGAAGCGCCGCGGCCGTCTTGCCGGCCTGGATCGCCGTCTGGGCGACCAGGAGATACAGGTCGCGCCGGCTCTCGGGCCGGAGTTCGCTCAGGATCCTGTTGAGGGTCCCGAAGCGCCCCTCGTCGTGGCCGATATCGAACTGCGTCAACTGATAGGCCAGTCGCTGCCGGAAATTGCCCGCGTAGACCGAGTGCGGGAAGCGGCGCAGGTACTGGATCGCCAGCGCCTCGAACGTCTTCAGGTCGCCGATCTGACCGAGGGTGAAGATCTCGCGGCGCAGGGCGCCCTCCTCGGCCAGGGTTCCCGGCAGCAGCACCCGGACGCGATCGAGCAGGCCGATCGCCCGGGCCGGCTGGTCGGTCACGGCGAGCGACGCCTGCGTCAGGCCGACGGCGCCCGCCAGCGTCGGCGGCAGATCCGTCGTGTCGACATCCTGGAGCAGGCGCCTCGCCTCGGCCTCCCGTCCCTCGAGATAGGCGAGCGCGCCGCGCGCGAGCGTCGCTTCGGGCTCACCGAGGCCGTCCCGCGCCGTCAGCCGTCGCAGGACCGCCGGACCGCCGCCGCTCAGGGCGAACGTGATCGCGGACCGGAGATTGTTCCGGCGGCCCCAGATCTCGGGCGGGGCGGCCAGGAGATCCGCGTTGATGCGGGCGATCAGGAGCGGCTGGCTCTCGTGGGCGGCCAGGGAGCCGGCGGCGACCCGGTCCTGCAGCAACTGGAGCGTCCGCACCCACTGCACCGGATCGCCGGTCAGCGCCCGCGGCTCTGCGGCCGGGCCGGCCGGGGGGCCGGGCTCCGGCTCCGCGGCGACGGGGCCGGCTGACCCCGCGATGAGCAGGCCGAGTGCGGCCGCGACGATCCGGCCGATCCGGGAAACGCTCATCCTGGAGATCCCTGCAGGAGGATCTCGATCCGGCGGTTCTCCGGAGCCTTCGGATCCGCGGCGTTGCGCGGCATCCGGTCCGCGGCGCCCTCGACGCGCCAGATCCGCGCTTCGTCGATCCCGGCCCGGGTGAGCATGTACGACGCTTGATGTCATCCCCCTCAGAACAACCGAGTACCGAGTCCGGACAGGGAGGCGGTCACAGCGAGAGCCTGTTCACGCGGATCGAGGCCCAGGCCGAAGGGCAGCGGGTGCACGACGAGCGCCTGGGCAGCGGCCGGAACCTCGACTCGATCCTGCGGATCCCGGTCCTGATGCAGGTGGTCCTCGGCTCGGCCACGATGCCGGTCTCCAACCTGATGAAGCTGGGACGCGGCGCGATCGTACCCCTGGATCACCGCGTCGGCGAACCGGTCGACGTCGTGGTCAACGGCCGCGTCATCGCCCGCGGCGAGGTCGTCGTCGTCGAGGATGACAACTCGCGCTTCGGCGTCTCCCTGACCGAGATCGTCGGCCCCGCTGCGGCCGATGCCAACGGCTGACGGGGCGGACACCATGGCCGCAGGCTCCGTGACCAAGGTTGGTCGGAAGGTTCTCACGCCCGCCGAGGAAGTCGCGGCCGTCCTCATCGCGATGAACAAGGGCTCGGCGAGTCGACTGGTCAAGTACTTCGACACCGGTGAGCTGAAGCAGATCACCCGGGCGGTCTCGCAGCTCGGGCCCGTCCCGAGGCCGCAGCTCGAGGTCATCGTCGAGCAGCTGGCCGCGTTCTTCGCCGACGGTGCGAACCTGATCGGCACCGCCCGAGAGATGGAGAAGCTGCTCGAGGGCGTGCTGCCCCCCGAGCAGATCGCCGACATCATGGCCGACGTGCTCGGCAGCGGGGAGCGCTCGATCTGGGACCGCATCTCCAACGGATCCGAGACCGCCCTGGCGGGCTACCTGATCAAGGAGCACCCTCAGACCGCGGCGCTGGTGCTGTCCAAGGTCAAGCCGGCCTGCGCCGCCAAGGTGATGGCGCAGCTGCCGGCCCCGCTGCGCAACGGCATCATGCGGCGGATGCTGACGTTCAAGCCGATCGTCGACGCGACCATGAAGATGATCGAGCAGACGATCCACGAGGACTTCATGATCAACCTGGCGCGCAATGCCGCGGCGGATACCCATTCGCGCATGGCCGACATCGTCAACAAGATGGAGCGCCAGAGCATGGAGGAGGTCCTGGACAACCTCACGCAGACGCGGCCGAAATCGGCCGAGATCCTGAAGAGCCTGCTCTTCACCTTCGACGACATCATCCACATGACGCCGCGGGCGCGGACGACGCTGTTCGACCAAGTCCCGCACGAGAAGGTCATCCTCGCCCTGAAGGGCACGAACGGGCCGTTGCGGAACGTCGTGCTCAGCGCGCTGACCGCCCGCGCCCGGCGCCTCGTCGAGCACGAGCTGGAGGGGGGCGAGCCTGCCCCGCAGCGGGACGTGCTCGACGCGCGTCGCGCGATCACCGACCAGGCGCTGGAGATGGCGGCGCGCGGCGAGATCGAACTCACCCCGGCCGACTCGGATGAGACCTACTTCCGCTAGCGCCGTCCCCGGTCGAGGACGGCTCCGAGGTTCCGGTCCGACGGACACGTCCCGCCGGGCCGGTCGGCGCGGTGCCGTGGGCGGCCGGAGATCGGGCCGCCGCGATGTCTGAGGACAGGGAGAGCAAGACCGAGGCGGCGAGCGAGAAGAAGATCAGCGACGCGATCGCGGAGGGCAACACGCCGTTCTCGCGGGAAGCGCCCGTCTTCGCCTCCATCCTGGGATTGCTGATCTTCCTCGTCTTCTTGGCGCGGGATCAGGGGCTGCCTTTCGTCCAGAGGCTCGCGCTGATCCTGGAGCAGCCGCGCAACTTCAGCGTGGAGACGCGCCACGACGCGATGCGCCTCGTCCACGCCCTCGCCCTGGAGATGGGCCGGTTCCTGCTGCCGGTCCTGATCATCCTCCTCGCGGCCGGCATCACCGCCTCGATCTTCCAGAATGCACCGCGCGTCGTGATCGATCGCATTCAGCCGAAATGGTCCCGCATCTCCCCCGTCACCGGCTGGAATCGGCTCTTCAGTCTGCAGGGATTCATCGAGTTCGGGAAAAGTCTGTTCAAGTTCTTCGCGATCGGCGGCATGTCCTACATGGTCCTGCACGCGGACCGCCACGAGATCGTCAATGTCATGTTCGTGGATCCAGTCGGGTTGCCCGAATTCCTGCTGACCCTGTCGGTGCGCCTCGTCTCGGCCGTCAGCGTCGCGACGATCGCGCTGGTCGCCGGCGACCTGGTCTGGACCCGCCTGCGCTGGCAGCGCGATCTGCGGATGTCGCGGCAGGAGGTGAAGGACGAGTTCAAGCAGCTCGAGGGCGATCCGCTCGTGAAGGCGAAGATGCGCTCGCTGGCGCAGGACCGGCTGCGCAAGCAGATGATGGCGGCGGTGCCCCGCGCCACGATGATCCTGGCGAACCCGACGCACTACGCGATCGCGCTGCGCTACGACCAGAGCGAGAACGATGCCCCGATGGTGCTGGCCAAGGGGGCGGACCTGATCGCCCTGCGCATCCGCGAGATCGCCGAGAAGCACCGGATCGAGGTCGTCGTCGACAAGGCGCTCACCCGGGCGATGTACGACCATGTCGAGATCAACCAGGCGATCCCGGCGGAATTCTACCGGGCGGTGGCGAACCTGCTGGTCTACGTGATGACGCGCAAACGCCGCTGACCGGCGTGGCGGTGTCGGCACGTCGTCGACGGGTCGGGCCCGTCCCGGCCGGCAGGGGCTGCGGACCTCGGCGGGCCTGCGCGACAGGGCTGCGGAGCAGAGGCCGGACGCGGCGGAAGGGCGACGCGCCGGACACGATGCCGCTCCACGCGCAGATCCGCTGCGCGGGATTGCGGAGTTCGCAGGCCGTCGACTGGCTCGCCGGGCCGCCGGGGCGCAGGCCTCAGCGATCCCGCCGGGGCGGATCCCGGGGCGCGCCCGGGATCCGGGAGCGGCCTCAGGCCGCCCGAACGGGGGCGTCCAGGCGCTTCGCCTCCCGGCGGAACCGGTGCAGCACGAACTCGGTGTAGCCGTTCGGCTGGCCGGCGCCCTCGAAGACCAGGGCCTCGGCGGCGCGGAAGGCCGGCCCGTCGAAGCCCGGGGCCATCGGCCGGTAGGCCGGGTCGCCGGCGTTCTGGCGATCGACGGTTTCGGCCATCCGCCGCAGGGCGGCGGCGACCTGCGCGCGATCCACGATCCCGTGGCGCAGCCAGTTGGCGATGTGCTGGCTGGAGATCCGCAGGGTGGCGCGGTCCTCCATCAGCCCGACCTCGTGGATGTCCGGCACCTTGGAGCAGCCGACGCCCTGGTCGACCCAACGGACCACGTAGCCCAGGATTCCCTGGCAGTTGTTGTCGAGCTCCTCCCGCACCGCCTCCGGCGCGAGCGCGCCCGCGGCGAGCGGCAGGGTCAGCATGGCGGCGCGGGTCGCGGGCGCCCGGCCGGCGAGCGCCGCCTGGCGGGCGCGGACATCCACCTGATGGTAGTGGAGCGCGTGGAGCGTCGCGGCCGTCGGCGACGGCACCCAGGCGGTGTTGGCGCCCGCCTCCGGGTGGGCGCCCTTGGCGTCGAGCATCGCGGCCATCCGGTCGGGGGCGGCCCACATGCCCTTGCCGATCTGGGCGTGGCCCGGCAGGCCGCAGGCGAGGCCGGCATCGACGTTGCCGTCCTCGTAGGCCTTGATCCAGGCGGTCGCCTTCATGGCGTCCTTGCGGACCACGGGGCCGGCCTCCAGCGAGGTGTGGATCTCGTCGCCGGTCCGGTCGAGGAAGCCCGTGTTGATGAAGAACAGCCGGTCCGCCGCCGCCGCGATCGCCGCCTTGAGGTTCAGCGTCGTGCGCCGCTCCTCGTCCATGACGCCGATCTTGAGCGTCCGCGGCGCGAGTCCGACCAGTGCCTCGACCCGGCCGAACAGCTCGACCGCGAAGGCGACCTCGTCGGGGCCGTGCAGCTTGGGCTTGACCATGTAGACCGAGCCGGTCCGGCTGTTGCGGAGCGGACCGGTGCCCTTCAGGTCGTGCAGGGCGATCAGCGCGGTGACCGCCGCGTCGAGGATCGTCTCGGGAATCTCGGCGCCGTCGAGGGTCACCGCGTCGGTGTACATGTGGTGGCCGACATGCCGGACCAGCATCAGCGACCGGCCCGGCAGGGTCAGGCGCCCGCCGTCGGGGGCCGTGAAGGTCCGGTCCGCGGCGAGCCGCCGCTCGATCGTGCGGCCGCCCTTGGACAGGGTGGCGACGAGGTCGCCGCGCATCAGGCCGAGCCAGCTCCGGTAGACCGCGACCTTGTCGGCCGAGTCCACGGCCGCCACCGAATCCTCCATGTCCATGATGGTCGAGAGGGCGGCCTCCAGCACCACGTCGGCGATGCCGGCTGGGTCGGTGCGTCCGATCGGGCTCGCGCGGTCGATGACGATCTCGATATGCAGGCCGTTGTGGCGCAGCAGGAGCGCGGTCGGCGCCGCGGCGTCGCCGGTGAAGCCCGCGAAGGTGGCCGAGCCGGTCAGGCCGGCGCTGCGGCCGGCGCCGAGGTCGATGGCGAGGCGGCCGTCCGTCACCGAGAAGCCCACGGCATCCGCCCAGGAGCCGACGCTGAGCGGCGCGATCGCGTCGAGGAACGCCTTGGTCCGGGCCACCACCGCGGCGCCCCGGGCCGGGTTGAACCCGGTGCCGGGCGCGCGGTCGCCGTCCTGCGGGATCGCGTCGGTGCCGTAGAGGGCGTCGTAGAGGCTGCCCCAGCGGGCATTGGCGGCGTTGAGCGCGTAGCGGGCGTTGGAGATCGGCACCACGAGCTGCGGCCCGGCGATCGCGGCGATCTCCGCGTCCACGTTCTCGGTGGTCACCCGCACGGTCGCGGGCTCCGGCTGCAGGTAGCCGATCCGCGTCAGGTAGGCCGCGTAGGCCACCGGGTCGTGCGGCTCGCCGCGATGGTCGCGGTGCCAGGAATCGATGTCCGCCTGGAGGCCGTCCCGCCGGTCGAGCAGCGCCCTGTTGTGCGGTGCGAGATCGCGGACGATCGCGGCGAAGCCCGACCAGAACTGGTCGGCCGAGAGGCCGGTCCCCGGCAGCGCCTCCTCGGACAGGAAGGTGCGGAGATCCTCGGCGACGACGAGATTCGACATGGCGATCCTCTGGGATGCGTGGGCCCGCGCGTCAGAAAAAATCGAACGCGCCGTGAAAATTTTTTGATTTCCCCTCGATAGATCGCTTGGCATCCGCGAGAAAGGCGGCAAAAGGGATTTGATTTTTTCCGCAGCGTTGAGAATGCGCGACCAGAGCGACCTCGAGATCTTTGCCCGGGTGGTCCGCACCGGCAGCCTCACTCAGGCCGGTTCGGAACTCGGCCTGTCGGTTGCGGTGGTCTCGAAGCGGCTGAAGCGGCTGGAGGAACGCCTCGCCGTGCGTCTGCTGCATCGCACCACGCGGCGCGTGGCGCCGACGGATGTCGGGGCGGCCTTCTTCGAGCGGATCGCCCCGATCGTCGACGCCATCGCGGAGGCCGAGAGCCTCGTGTCGCAGACGGCGACGCGGGCCCGGGGGACGCTCCGGGTCACGGCGCCGAGCTCCTTCGGGCGCCTGCACATCGTCCCGCACCTGAGGGCCTTCTTCGCCCTCCATCCCGGCATCGTGCTGAACCTGGAGCTGAGCGACGATTTCGAGTCGATCGTCGAGCGCGGCTACGATCTCGCGATCCGGGTCGGCGCGCTGGAGAGTTCCGGGCTGACGGCGGTGCGCCTCGCGCCGGTGCAGCGGGTCCTCTGCGCGCGGCCGAGCTACCTCGACGCGGCCGGGCGGCCGCAGAGCCTCGAGGACCTGCGCGGCCATGTCTGCCTCGCCACCGAGAACCAGAATCCCTGGCGGCTGGTCGGGCCGGAGGGCCCCTGCACGGTCGGCGCGTCGGGGCCGCTGCGCACCCATTCCAACGAAGTGGTGCGCGAGGCCGTGATCGGCGGCCTCGGGATCGCGCTGCGCTCCACCTGGGACGTGCACGCGGAGCTCCGCGACGGCCTGCTGGAGGTGGTGCTGCCGGCCTACGCGGCGGCGGCCTCGGCGGGCATCTTCGCGGTCTACCCGAGCCGGGCCTTCGTGCCGGCCAAGACGCGGGCCTTCATCGCGTTCCTCAAGCAGGCCTACCGGTCGAGCGGGGCCTGGGCGGAGGGGTGAGGCGCGTGCTGCGGCGTCTCGCTCCTGCAGAGAGGGAGCACCCGATAGGCGTCTCCTACCCTCTCCGGTCGATGAGAGCGGCACCGCCGTCCTTGCGAGCGGAGCGAAGCAATCCAGCAGCGCCGGCTGGCCGGAATCGCGCTGCCCGGGGTCACTTCACTGCGCTCGCGATGACGGAGAGCGGCGCATCGACCGAACTGGTCAGCCGGCGACCGTTCCGCCCTCACCCATTCGCGAAGAAATCCGGATCCGTCCGCGCCAGCATCCGCTTGAACGCCGCCCACTCGTTGTCGGGCGCTCCCTGGACCACGACGCGGTCGTAGCCGGCAGCGTACTGCCCGGCGGTCTTGGTGGCGATGGCGGAGGAGGGCCGGATCACCGGCGCGCCCGCCGCCTGGATCGCCAGCTGCGCCCGGCACGAGCGCTCCATGTTGTGCATCAGCCGGAACGCCTCGCCGACCGTGCGGCCGCAGGTCAGCAGGCCGTGATTGCGCAGCACCATCACGGGCTTGTCGCCGAGATCGGCCACCAGCCGCTGCCGCTCGTCGAGGTCGAGGGCGATGCCCTCGTAGGCGTGGTAGGCGACGCGCCCCGTGAACTGCATCGACCACTGGTTCAGGGGCAGGAGCCCCTCCTCCTGGCAGGAGACCGCGACGCCCGCCACCGTGTGGGTGTGCAGCACGCAGATCGCGTCGTGGCGCGCGGCGTGGATGGCGCTGTGGATCGTGAACCCGGCCGGGTTGATGCCGAGCCCCATCGGGTCCTCGAGCACCTTCCCGTCGATGTCGACGGTGACGAGGTTCTCCGGCGTCACCTCCTCGAAGCGCATCCCGTAGGGGTTGATCAGGAACCGGTGCCCGCCGCCCGGCAGCCGCGCCGAGATGTGGGTGTAGATGCTGTCGTCGAGGCCCAGCCGATGGATCAGCCGGTAGGCGGCCGCGAGGTCGACGCGCATCGCGCGGGTCGCGGCGTGATCGGCGGGGTCCGTATCCCGGTCCGCGACGATCGACGGTGTGGCTGCGCTCATGCGACGGCTCCCTGCCGGTCGGCCCTGTCGGCCCTCCGGGATCGCCGCCCGGCGCAGGCGGTCCCGCGATTCCTGAGGCGGTCCGGGACGAGGACCGGGCCCGGGAATCGCCGGCAGGGTGCACCACGGCGCGCGGCCCGGCAATGCACCGGGCCGCGCGTGCGCGGACGCGGCCGAGTCGGGGCGGCGAGCGCCGGTGGCGCGGGGCCGACCCTGCCGTCGACGGTCTCGCGTCGGTCCGGCGCGCTCCTAGAAGCGCTGATCGGTGCGGCCGGGGTTGGGGCCGCGGCTATGATAGGACGCCATGCACAGGTGCCAGATCTGCGAGCCGAGGTCGTAGAGGCTGAGGTTGTTCGGGTTGGGATAGCTGAAGATCTGGGCCCGCGCCTGCTCGCGGCAGGCGGCGTCCTGCGGGCTCTGAATGGGCGGCTCCGGAACGGATTGCGCCGCCGCCCCCGTCGTCAGGGCGATCACGATGGCGAGGGGGGTGATGAGGGGGCGCATTGTCACAGGTCTCCGGATACGGCCTTGGGCCGGCAGCCGCTTTGCCGGCCGCGGATGGGCCACGAGATGGACAGCACGGGGGCCCGGACCGGGCCGTCTAGACCGCCGCCCGTGCGGCACCCGCCGAGTCCGGGCCGCTCAACCCGAGGGTCACGACCCGCATCACCCGCATGAGGCGCGCGGCGTGTCCCTCCCGCGAGCGACGCGTCCTTCGCGCCCCGATCCTGTGGCACGCTGCTTATGAACGAAGATTGATGTCAATGGCGCGCATTCAACGAATGACTGCATCGTTCGCGCGGCGGCATTCGCGCATCGCGCGAGGTTCGTCGTGTATTCCCCTCCATCACTGCTCGCGGCGCAGTCCCGCGCAACCTGCACAGGCGGCGCGCCGGCGGATGGATGATCGCTCACTCCGCCAGCGCGGCCTCGACCCCGGCCCCGATCGCCAGGAGCCGGCGATCCTGACCGTGCCGGGCCAGCAGCATCAGGCCCGCCGGCCGGGGCAGGTCCGGCATCGGCAGGGACAGGCCGGTGAGATCGAAGAAGTTGCCGAACGCGGTGTTGCGCAGCATCAGGCGGTTGGCCGCCAGGAAGGCCGCGTCGTCCGCCGCCAGCGGGGCGGTGAGCGGCGCCGTCGTGGCGGTCGCCGGGAGCGCCAGCACGTCGAGCGGGGCGAGGTACCGGTCGAAGGCGGCGATCAGCGCGGCCCGCCGGCGCATCGTCCGGATGTAGCCCGCGGCCGTCGCGCCCCGGCCGGCCACGATGCGGCGATGGACCCGCGGGTCGTAGCGGTCGGCCGCGCTGTCCAGCCAGTCGGCGTGGATCGCCGCGGCCTCGATCGCCGCGAGGGAGCCGTCCGGGAGCGCCGCGTCCATGGCGGCGAGGTGGTCGTCGATCGGGTGATCGGCGATCCGGGCGCCGGCCCGGGACAGGCGCGACAGCACCCGCTCGAAGGCCTCGGCGACAGGCCCTTCCGTCTCGGTGAACAGCAGGCCCCGCGGCACGCCGATGCGCAGGCCGGCGACGGCGAGCGCCTCCAGCGGCGCGGGCTCCTCGCCCGCCATCACGGCGTCGGCGGCCGCGCAATCCGCGACCGTCCGGGCGAGGGGCCCCAGGGAATCGAGGGCGTAGGACAGCGGGAACGCTCCCTCCAGCGGCACGCGGCTTGCGGTCGGCTTGAAGCCGACGACGCCGTTCAGCGAGGCCGGGATCCGGACGGAGCCGCCCGTGTCGGACCCGATCGCGATGTCGCTCGTCCCCTGCCCCACCGAGACCCCGGCGCCGGAGGACGAGCCCCCGGGGATGCGCGCCGGATCGGCGGCGTTGCCGGGGGTGCCGTAATGCGGGTTGAGGCCGAGCCCCGAGAAGGCGAACTCGGACATGTTGGTCTTGCCCAGGATCACCGCGCCGGCCCGGCGCAGCCGGGCGACCACCGGGGCGTCGGCCCGCGCGGGCGCCGCGTCGGCGAGCAGGATCGAGCCGGCGCGCGTCGTCTCGCCCGCCACGTCGAACAGGTCCTTGATCGAGACCATCGCGCCGTCGAGGGGGCCGAGGGAGATCCCGTCCCGGCGGCGCGCATCGGCGGCGTCCGCCGCCGCGCGGGCCTGTTCCGCGTACAGGCGGGTGAAGACCGCCGGGTCCCCCTCGGCGATCCGGGCCAGACGCTCCTCGACGGTCTCGCGTACGCTCATGGTCCTCACCGCACGATGTGATCCGGCCCGCCCCTGCAAACGGAGGGCCGGTCCGCGTCAGAACGTGCCGGGATAGGCGCCGCCATCCATCAGCAGGTTCTGCCCGGTGATGAAGCCCGCCTGCTGGCTGCACAGGAACGCGCAGGCGGCGCCGAACTCGTCGGGGTGGCCGAAGCGGCCGGCGGGGTTGTCGCGCGCCCGCGCCTCCAGGAACGCCTCCACGGTGGTGCCGGCCTTGGCGGCCCCCGCCGCCGCGTTGCTGCGGATCCGGTCGGTGTCGAAGGGGCCGGGCAGCAGGTTGTTGATCGTCACGCCGTGCCGCACGGTCGTCCGCGCGAGCCCGGCCACGAAGCCCGTCAGCCCCGAGCGGGCGCCGTTCGACAGGCCGAGATGCTCGATCGGCGCCTTCACGGCGCCGGAGGTGATGTTGACGATCCGGCCGAACCCGCGGCCGATCATCCCGTCGACCGTCGCCTTGATGAGCGCGATCGGCGCCAGCATGTTGGCGTCGAGCGCCCGGATCCAGGCGTCGCGGTCCCACTCGCGGAAATCGCCGGGGGGCGGGCCGCCGGCATTGTTGACCAGGATGTCGGGCTCGGGGCAGGCGGCGAGCGCGGCGGCCCGGCCGGCCTCGGTGGCGATGTCGCCCGCGACGGTGGTCACGGTGGCACCTGTCGCGGCGCGGATCTCGTCCGCGGTCCGCTCCAGCGTCTCCGCGGTGCGGGCCGTGATCGTCACCGCGACGCCCTCCCGGGCGAGCGCCAGGGCGCAGCCCTTGCCGAGCCCCTTGCTCGCCGCGCAGACGAGCGCCCGGCGCCCGCTCAAGCCGAGATCCATGGGAAGCCTCCGTGAGCCGGCCCTCGCCGCGAGGGCGCCCGGCGCGTCATAGCGCGCCGGGGGCCGTCCCCGGAAGCGGCCCGGGACAGGGCGCGGGGCGTCCCGGGGTGACGTCAGTGGGGAGCCGTCCGGCGGAGGATGCCTTACGGCCGGAACCGGGATCCGTGCCGCTGGCGCCGCCACCGGGCGCGGACGCCCGGCCGGCTTCCGGCGCTCACCACGTGCGCAGGTCGCGGGCGTCGGGCACGTCCGGACGCTCCTCCCGCTCCGGAGCGACGAACCCCGCCCACAGCAGCGCCACCGCCCCGGTGAGGAGCGGAAGGGACGTGCTGAGGACGAGGCTGAGGGTCACGGCGATCCTGCCAAGCGGACGGCGTCGAGACGACGAGATCAGAATTCTATGGCCTGAGAATTGTTTTCGCCGGCTTAAGGCGAGTGCTCGCAATTGCGGGAGCTCGGGGAAATCTGCACGGCGCCCCTCGCGCCGGCGCGGCCACCGTGCGCCCTGCCGGCTGCGTCGCGCGCTCGGCGGGGGCCGACGCGCGGCGGGTCAGCGCGGCGATAGGCCGGATACCCGCGTTCCTGGATCAAGGGGAGCGGGCCGCGCGATCCGGGCCGGACGTTTGCCCGACCGGGGCCGGCGCGCCCCGGCTCAGGGCCGATCCGCCGCTCCGGACAGGGCGCCGAACTCGTTGACCATGCACTCGTGCATCCGGCGCAGCCACGCTCGCGCCTCCGCCCGCTGGGCCTCCGCCCGTTCGGCCCGCTCGTCCGACGCGCGGGCCTGCGCCTCGGCCTGCTCGGCCCGGGCGAGCGCCGCCGCGAGGAGCGCCTCGGCGTGGCGGGCCCGCTCCTCCGCGGCGCGGCGCGCCGTCTCGGCCGCGCGCACGGAACTCTGGGCCTCCCGGACGGAATCGCGGGCGCTCGCCTGCAGGGCGCGCAACCGCGCCGCGGCGCCGCGCACGGCGGTCAGGGACGTCGACCAGTCATCCTCGGCCGCGGAAAAAGCCGGCGCGGCCGAGGCGGCGCCGGAGAACAGCGCCACGACCCGGTCGACCGGGTCGGCGCGGCCGTCGCGCGGCGAGGCCGGGTCGGACAGGGGATGGGGCTCCGTCGGCCCGTCCCACGCGCGGGCGGCGCTCATGCCGCGGCCTGCTCGGTGAGGTCCGAGAACTCGGACAGGATCGCCTGCTGGACGCGGTCCAGCCATTCCTCGGCCTGCCGGGCCCGATCCTCGGCGGTGCGGGCGCGGGCCTCGGCCGCCTTGGCGCGCTCCTCGGCGGCGGCGACCTGCGCCTCGGCGCGCAGCTGGACCTCGCGCGCCTGCATCTCGGCCATCCGGGCACGCTCGTTGGAGGCGTGGATCTCCTCCCGGACCTGATCCAGCACCTGCTCGATCCGCGCCTCCCGCTCGCGCGCCTGGGCCTCGATCACGCGCGCCTGGCGCGCGGCGGTCTGCACCCGGTTGATGAGCGCGTCCCAGTCCCGCGGCGCGGCCGGCGGTGTCGGGGACTCGGTCCGCGCTTGCAACGACGCGACGGCGCGCAGGACGTTGCCGAGGTCGGGCTCGGGCGCGGCACCGGCGCCGCGCTTGACCTTGTCCGCGGAGCGAAACCGAGGATCGCTCAGAAGCCTCTGCAGCTCGCTCACGGATCCCCTGCTCCCTGTGGACGCAATTCTGATCCGACTAAACTGTTTAGAATGGTTAACGAAGGATTAAACGGCGGGCGATGAGGTGTCGGACTGTTAACGCCGCGGATCGCGCGCGCGCGGTGGCCACGGGCGGCGGCCCCTCGGCAGGCGCCGGATCGCCGGCACCTGCCGGCGGCGGGTTCGCCGGCGCGCTCGCAGGACGTGTTGTTTGATACAGAATTCGCGCCTCGAATGACCGTGTATTCAGTCCGTCGTTACGGGTTGAAATGTTTGTCGTTCGGGAGATCGCGATGGCCGGGTACCGCTCGGACGAGACTTGGAGGCCGGCCTTCAAGACCGGACAGATTTTCTTCGGGCACCCTCAGGAATGCTGTGACTGCCTCATCTGGGAGCTCCGGACATCCGGCGCGCGGATCGAGGTCCGGCCGGAGGCGGTGCCGCCGCGCACCGTCCGGCTCGTCTCGATCGCCCTGATGCTGAACCAGGCCTGCGAGGTCGTCGCGCGCGCGGGCCGGACGATCGAGCTGAGGTTCTCCGCGCCTCCGGAGCCCGCCGGCGCGACGGCCGCGGGGACGGGCGCCGGTCCCGCACGCGATGCGCCCGACGCGACGCGGCCCGTGCTCGGCCGCACGCGATTCCCGCCGGAGCGGTCATAAGTCTTCCTCATCACCGCGAAACCACCGCGAAACCGCCGCGGAGCACCCGAGGAGGTGCGCCATGACCGCCCCGCAAGTCATCGCAACGATCTTCTTCCTGGTCTCGGCCGGTTCGGCGACGGCGCTGGCCGTCATGGCGGCGGCCTCGGCCGTGCTGGACGCGGTGGCGGAGGCCTGCGACCGCCCGCGGCCGGACGCGGGACGGGACCGGGCGCGCCGCGTCTCGGAGGCCGTCTGCCGGCTGCGCCGCGCGGCCCTCGCCCGCGCCGCGACACCGTAGGACTCCGGTCTCGCCGGCGGCGCGGCGTAGCCGCGGGACAGTGCGGCCGAGGCCGCTTCGGCGGGGTGCCGCCCCGGTGCGCCGTCGCTGTTGAGACCGCGTGCCCGTGCGCGGGGCCGGAGGCAGCCGGGAGCGCATCGCCCTGACCGTCGTCGAGATCCATCGCTCGCCCGGGAGGGCGGCCGGGCTGTGCGCGGCGCGCGTCCTCCGCACGCTGCTCCGGCGCGGCCCGGTGGTGTCGGTCGGACCGGGCGAGATCCTCGACCGGCGGCTCTCCACCGACTGGATCCCCTGGACGGCGGCGCGCGGCATCGCGACGGTGCAGATCCGGCGTCGGCGCATGATCGCCTTCGAGGTCGATCCGCGGATCGCCGCGTCCCTGCCGGGCGAGGCGCACGCGGCGCGTGGCGCGGTTGAACCGGGTTCGTCGGCGACCACCGATACCGGATCGCGTCCGTCGACCTGCGCGGCGGCTTCCCGTCCCTGTCCGACGCGGTCGCGCGCGGCTGGTCCGGGTCTCACGGGTCCCCGTGCGGCTCCTCACCCCGGACGAGGGGGCGCCATCGCGCCGATGACGCGCACGGGCGAGCCTGATCGTCTCGCCGCGCGGGGCGGGCCGCCGAGCGACTGTGGGATAGGCGGGCAAGCGCGCCGCCAAAGGCCGCGTCAGGTTCGGCAGACCCCTTCGGGGTCGGTGATCCCGCGAGGGATCCGTTCGAGGCGCGTGCTCTGAAGAAAGCCGGACACTTCACGGCGTCGAGTGGTGGAGACGACAGGGATCGAACCTGTGACCTTTCCCATGTCAAGGGAATGCACTACCGCTGTGCTACGTCTCCTCATCGATCACGATCAGGTTCACCGAACCTGGACGCCATCGAGATAGTCCATATCGGTCAGTAGCTTATGAGGAGTGTCGACCACCCTGTCAAGGTAGTGCCCTCCCGCTGAGCTACGCGCCCGGCCCGGCGCCGTTCGGGCTCCGGTGGGCGGGGCCTATAGCGGCTGCCCGGCGAGGGCGCAAGCGGAACCTGCATGCCGAGGCCGATCGATCGCGTCCCCCGCCGGTCCGTCCCGGGCACGCGCCGATCCGATCGCATCGCGCCGCGGTCGGATAGCGCGTTCGGCATCAGTGGCTTAGAGACGGTTACATAGAGCCGGTGGGGTCGACCCGCCGGGATCCGTCCCCGGTCCGAACGCGCCATGGTGCACGCCGACGGAAAAATGCGCTATGGCCCTGCCGCTCGGCATCCGGCCGCGCCGCGACACATGGCGGACACTTGGCGCCGGCATGCCGCCGCCTCACGCTTCAGGACATGCGCTACTTCATCGACCACGATCAGGGCGATTCGATCCGCGGCTGGATCGTGCCGGACAATCCCCTCGCCATCAGCCGGGTCGTGGTCGCGGTCGACGGACGACGCGTGGCCGAGGTCCCGGCCAGCGTCATCGACGAGGCCTTCAAGCGCAACGGCTGGCACGCCACGGGGCAATGCACCTTCGTGGTCAGCGAGGCCGAGGTGCCGGGCCTGTCCGACATCCCGCGGCTCGAACTCTACGATGCCGACACCAACGTGCTGGTCTACCGGCGCATGCCGGCCGAGGGGCAGATCCGGCAGCGGGTGATGCTGGTCAACACCGGCATCGAGCCCGAGATCGTGCTCCAGACGGCGCTCTTCCCGTATTTCCAGCACTGCTATTTCGGCATCCACAAGCTGCCGGACGAGATCCTGAGCTGCGTGCTGGCCGGCCCGGCCGCGCCGTCGGCCTTCCTGTCGGGCGCCGTGACCATCCCGCGCTACGAGAACTTCATGACGCCGGACCTGATGGTCACGGCCATCCTGCTCCAGGAACCGCAGATCGAGATGGCGGCCCGGATGCGCTGGCTGAAGGCCCGGGCCGCGGATGCCGCCGATCCCGGGCGCAGCTGGCGCCTGGGGCCGCTGGCCGAGGCCGCCGCCTTCGCGGACGACTACGACTTCTCCGACGTGAAGAGCCTCAAGCGCTTCTTCCGCATGCTGCCCGAGCCCGCCTACCGGCTGCTCTACAACCCGCTGACCCGCCAGCTCGGGACCCGCATGCCGGACGACCGGCTGCATCCGGGCAACTCGATCGCGGCGATCGAGATTCTCGCCCGGGTCGGGATCGTCGGCCACAAGACCCGGTTCTCCGCCTTCGCGTCGACGCTGTTCGACCGCCTCGGGATCGGAACGCCGATCCCGACCCTGCCGCCGGTGCCGGCCGAGACGCTGGCGCTGGCCGAGCGCCTGAAGAGCGTCAAGGCGGTCGAGGACATGATCGTGTTCGACGTGGCCATGTCGGATGCCGTGAAGGCCTCGGTCGACAAGAGCTGGAGTTGATGGTGCGTTCGACCGGGCCGGCGGTGCCCGAACTCCGCCTCCCGACGGCGCAGGTCGCGGGGCTCTGGGGCAAGCGGCGCGCCCTCCCGGCGCGGGCGGGCGCCGACGGGCTGCGCGTCGCGCTGCCGGATCTCGCGGGCCGCTGGGTCGAGATCATCCTGTCCAACGACCCGGCCGAGGCCCGCGACACCCTCCCCGACATCAGCTTCGTCGGTCCCGACGGGCGGCCGGGCACGCTGCTGCCCCAGGAGGCCCGGGGCGGCGGTGCCTTCGCGTGGATCGGCTGCCTGCCCGAGGACGTCGTCGAGCTGCGCGTGGCCGATCCGGCGGGGCGGGTGCCGGTCCGGCTGCGCCGGATCGCCGTGCGCCGCCTCGCCCGGCCGGTCCTGGCCGCCCGCGGGCTCCTGCGCGATCCCGGCCTGACCGTGCAGGCCTTCACCTGGCGGATCCTCGGCAAGAAGGTGCGCGCGCGGGGCTTCCTCGGCCGGGCGCTGCGCCACCGGCGCGTGAGCGGCTACGAGGCCTGGCTGGGCACCCACACCCTGCGCCGCGCGGAGCGGGACGGGATCGCCGCCGAGATCGCCGCCTGGACCGATCCGCCGCTGATCTCCGTGCTGATGCCGGTCCACGATCCGGATCCGAAGGTGCTGCGGGCGGCCCTGGCGTCGCTGCGCGCGCAGCTCTACCCCCACTGGGAACTGTGCGCCGTCGACGACGCCTCCACGCGCCCCGAGATCCCGCGGATCCTGAGCCGGGCGGCCGAGGCCGACCCGCGCATCCGCGTCCTGGCCCGGACCGAGAACGGCCACATCGCCCGGGCGACCAACGACGCGCTGGGCATGGCCCGGGGCGCGGTCTGCGCCTTCATGGACCACGACGACGCGCTCACCGAGGACGCCCTCTACGAGGTCGCCCGGGCGCTCCGCCGCGACCCGGGCCTCGTGCTGATCTACAGCGACGAGGACAAGATCGACGGGCGCGGCCGGCGGTTCGACCCGCACTTCAAGTCCTGCTTCGACCGCGAGCTGCTCTACGCTCAGAACTACATCAACCACCTCACGGTCGTGCGCACCGAGGCGCTGCGCGCCGTCGGCGGCCTGCGCCCCGGCTTCGAGGGCAGCCAGGACCACGACCTGCTGCTGCGGCTGACCGACGGGCTCGACCCCGCCCGCATCCGCCACATCCCGCGGGTGCTCTATCACTGGCGCGCCGCGCAGGGCTCCGGCACCTTCTCGGACCGGGCACTCGCCCGGGCGGAGGCCGCGCGCCTGCGCGCCCTGGAGGAGGTCGTGGCACCCTGGGGCGGCCGGGCGGAGCGCGGTCCCGGCGGCTTCAACCGCCTGGTCCGGCCGCTGCCGGCGCGGCCGCCGCGGGTCTCCGCGGTCATCCCGACCCGGGACCGGGCCGAGATCCTGTCGGTGACCCTCGACGGGCTGCTCGGCGCGACCGACTACCCCGACATCGAGGTGGTGATCGTCGACAACGACAGCCGCGAGCCCGAGACCGCCGCCCTGTTCGCCCGCTACCGGGACGATCCGCGGGTGCGCGTCGTGCCGGTGCCGGGGGCATTCAATTTCTCGGATCTGTCGAATCGCGGCGCCGCCGCGGCCACCGGCGCGGTGCTCCTGTTCCTCAACAACGACATCGAGGTGCTCGAGCCCGGCTGGCTCGCCGAGCTGGTCCGCCACGCGGTGCGGCCGGAGATCGGGGCCGTCGGGGCCAAGCTCCTCTATCCGGACCGCACGATCCAGCACGGCGGCATCGTCCTCGGGATCGGGGGCGTGGCCGGCCACAGCCATCTCGGCGTCGCCGACGCGGATCCGGGCTATTTCTGCCGCATGGTCATCGCCCACGAGGTCTCGGCGGTCACCGGCGCGTGCCTGGCCATGCGGGCGGACGTGTTCGCGGAGGTCGGGGGCTTCGACGCGCAGGCCCTGAAGGTCGCCTTCAACGACGTGGATCTCTGCCTGAAGATCCGCCGGGCCGGCTACCGGATCGTCTGGACGCCCTTCGCGAAATTGATTCATCACGAGTCGAAGAGCCGCGGGGCCGAGGACACGCCGGAGAAGCAGAAGCGATTCGAGGGCGAGGTGCTGACCATGCTCGACCGCTGGGGCCCGGAGCTGCGCGCCGACCCCTATTACAACATCAACCTGTCACGGAATTCGGCGCATTACCGCGTGTGAGCGGTCCGCGCCCCTGACGCCGCCGGTGGCTGCGGCCACGCGGTGCTATGCGTGCGTCAGTGGGTGAACTTGCGTCCGGAGCCGGTTGCGGTACCTCTGGACATGCCGCAAGAGGCAGTTCCGGCCAAGGCGCCCCCACGGGCGCGCGGCGAGGGCGACAATCAGAGATGAGTGCGAACACCCCTACGGTCACGGGCCTGGAGCGCGACGCCCAGCAGGCGATGGGAGACCACAAGGTCCATCCCAACGAGATCGCCATCGGCGTGGTGATCGGACGCGCGTCCGAATACTTCGACTTCTTCGTGTTCGGCATCGCCTGCGTGCTGGTCTTCCCGAAGGTGTTCTTCCCCTTCGTCGACCCGCTGAAGGGCACCCTCTACGCCTTCTCGATCTTCGCCCTCGCCTTCATCGCCCGCCCGGTCGGCACCGTGATCTTCATGGCGATCGACCGGCGCCACGGGCGCAGCGTCAAGCTGACCACCGCCCTGTTCCTGCTCGGCGGGTCGACGGCGGCGGTGAGCTTCCTGCCGCGCTACGACAGCATCGGCATCTCGGCGGTCTACATCCTGGCCGGCCTGCGGATCCTGCAGGGCCTCGCCCTCGGGGGCGCCTGGGACGGTCTCGCCTCCCTGCTCGCCATGAACGCGCCGCGCGAGCGCCGCGGCTGGTACGCGATGATCCCGCAGCTCGGCGCGCCGCTGGGCTTCATGGTGGCGAGCGCCCTGTTCGCGTTCTTCCTCGTCAACCTCGACGAGGCCGACTTCATCGACTGGGGCTGGCGCTTCCCGTTCTACTGCGCCTTCACCATCAACGTGGTCGCGCTGTTCGCCCGGCTGCGCCTCGTCGCCACCGACGAGTTCGCCCGGATGATGGACCTCGACCGGCTGCGCCCGGTCCCGGCCCTGGAGCTGTTCCGTCACCACGCCGGCGACGTGGTCCGCGGCGCCTTCGTGCCGCTCGCCGCCTTCGCGCTGTTCCACCTCGTGACGATCTTCCCGATCGCGTGGCTCGCGCTGAACAGCACCACCCGCTCGCCGGGCGAGTTCCTGATCGTGCAGTTCTCCGGCGCCATCGTCTGCGCCGGCGCGGTGGCCGCCTCGGGGCTGATCGCCGACCAGATCGGCCGCCGCAACTGCCTGATCATGAGCTCTTCGCTGATCGCCTTCTTCGCCGTCGGCAGCATCATCGCGCCGCTCCTGTTCGGCGAGAGCGCCATCGGCCAGACCATCTACGTCACGATCGGCTTCATGCTGCTCGGCCTCGCCTACGGCCAGACCGCGGGTGCGGTGAGCGCCCGCCTCGGCAACCACTACCGCTACACCGGCGCCGCGCTCACCTCCGACTTCGCGTGGCTGCTCGGGGCCGGTTTCGCCCCCCTGGTGGCCCTGTTCCTGTCGCAGCGCTACGGCCTGGCGATGATCGGCGTCTACCTCCTCTCCGGCGCCGTCTGCAGCCTCGTGGCCCTGTTCACCGACCGGTCGGAACTGCGCCAGATGTGAGTCGGCGGCGCGGGCCGCCCGGCCCGCCCGTGAGCTGACGGGAACGCCGCCTCGCGCGGCACGGCTGAAGCGCCGCGGCAGCGGCATGGCAGAAGCGCCGCGCGAGCGGCCTGGGATGACGAGACGCGTGCTGTGACCTCCACGATCCATCGACCGGACAGGACCGACGCCGCGACCCGCCGAGGCGGCCGCGGGCGGCGCCTCCTGCCGCTCCTCGCCCTGCCGCTCCTGACCCTGCTCGGCGGCTGCAACTTCGTGGTCCTGCACCCGGCCGGCTACGTGGCCGAGCAGCAGCGCAACCTCGTGCTGGCGGCGACCGGGCTGATGCTCCTGATCATCGTCCCGGTGATCGCCTTCACGCTGATCTTCGCGTGGCGCTACCGCGCGACCAACGAGGACGCGGTCTACGATCCCGAATGGCACCACTCGACCCAGCTCGAGGTGCTGATCTGGACGGCGCCGCTGATGATCATCATCGCGCTCGGCGCCCTGACCTGGATCGGGACCCACACCCTCGATCCGTTCCGGCCGCTCAGCAAGATCGACCCGAAGCGCGACGTCCCGGCCGGTACCGTGCCGCTGGAGGTCGAGGCGGTGGCCATGGATTGGAAGTGGCTGTTCCTCTACCCGCAATACGGGATCGCCACGGTCAACGAGCTCGCCGCGCCGGTGGACCGGCCGATCCGCTTCAAGATCACCGCCACCGACGTGATGAACACGTTCTACGTGCCCACGCTCGCCGGCATGGTCTACGCGATGCCCGGCATGCAGACCCAGCTCCACGCGGTGATCAACCGCGAGGGCGCCTACGAGGGCCGCTCGGCGCACTACAGCGGCGCCGGCTTCTCCAACATGTTCTTCAAGTTCCACGGCCTCACCAACGAGGGCTTCGACAAGTGGATCGCCAAGGCCAAGGCCGAGGGCGGCGAGCTCACCCAGGAGGCCTACCTGAAGCTCGAGGAGCCGAGCGAGGCCGAGCCGGCGCGGTTCTACAAGGCGTACATGAAGGGCCTCTACGACCGGATCATCGGCATGTGCCCGCGGCCCGACCAGATGTGCGTCGGCGAGATGGTGAAGATCGACGCGCAGGGCGGGGCCCACGGCGCGGAGGCCGCCGAGAACTACAAGCGCCTGCAGTACGACAACCGCCTCGCGGAGCGCGGCGTCGAGGGGCCCGGCGCGACGGCGCCGGCCTCGGAGACCCTGCCCCACGGCCAGACGCAGCCGCAGGGCATGAAGCCGCGGCCCGACATGGGCAACCCGGACGTCCGGGGCCAGAAGTCGCCCGACAGCCAGGGCAAGGGCTCCGGCGAGGGCCAGAGCGAGGGCGGCCAGATCGCCCCCAAGCAGCTGAACCAGTGAGGCCGCGCGTGCTGACAGCGGACTCCACACACACAACCGGCGGTCGCCGTCGAACCCACTGAACGGGCCGATCCCATGTTCGCAAACCTGGACCTACAGCAGCTGCTCGTCGGGCGATTTACGATCGAGCAGATCCCCTATCACGAGCCGATCCTGCAGGCGACGTTCGCCGGCGTGGCCGTCGTCGGCCTCACCGTGCTGGGCGTCATCACCTACTACCGCTTCTGGGGGCCGATGTGGCGTGACTGGATCACGTCGATCGACCACAAGAAGATCGGCATCATGTACTGCATCTTCGCGGGCATCATGCTGCTGCGCGGCTTCGCCGACGCGATCCTGATGCGCTCCCAGCAGGCGGTCGCCTTCGGCGATCAGCAGGGCTTCCTGCCGCCGCACCACTACGACCAGATCTTCACCGCCCACGGCATGATCATGATCTTCTTCGTGGCGATGCCGTTCGTCACGGGGCTCATGAACTTCGCCGTGCCGCTGCAGATCGGCGCCCGCGACGTCGCCTTCCCGTTCCTGAACAACTTCAGTTTCTGGATGACGGTCGCCGGCGGCCTGCTGGTGATGGTCTCGCTGTTCGTCGGCGAGTTCTCCCGCGCCACCTGGCTCGCCTACCCGCCCCTCTCCGGGGCGGCGATGAGCCCCGGCGTCGGCGTCGACTACTACATCTGGGCGCTGCAGATCGCCGGTATCGGGACGCTGCTCTCGGGCATCAACCTGGTCGCCACCATCGTGAAGATGCGGGCGCCCGGCATGACCATGATGAAGCTGCCGATCTTCGTCTGGTCGGCGCTGTGCACCAACATCCTGATCGTGGCCGCCTTCCCGATCCTCACGGCCGTTCTCGCGATGCTGTCGCTCGACCGCTACGTCGGCACGCACTTCTTCACGAACGACCTCGGCGGCAACGCCATGCTGTACTTCAACCTGATCTGGATCTGGGGTCACCCGGAGGTCTACATCCTGATCCTGCCCGCCTTCGGGGTGTTCTCGGAGATCACCTCGACCTTCTGCGGCAAGCGCCTGTTCGGCTACACCTCGATGGTCTACGCGCTGGTGGTCATCACCATCCTCGCCTACCTCGTGTGGCTGCACCACTTCTTCACGATGGGCTCGGGCGCGGACGTGAACTCGTTCTTCGGGATCACGACCATGATCATCTCGATCCCGACGGGCGCGAAGATCTTCAACTGGATGTTCACGATGTACCGCGGCCGGATCCGGTTCGAGGTGCCGATGCTGTGGGTGGTGGCGTTCATCGTCACCTTCGTGATCGGCGGCATGACCGGCGTCCTCCTGGCGGTGCCCCCGGCCGACTTCGTCCTGCACAACTCGCTGTTCCTGATCGCGCACTTCCACAACGTGATCATCGGCGGCGTGCTGTTCGGCATGTTCGCCGGCGTGACCTTCTGGTTCCCCAAGGCCTTCGGCTTCAAGCTCGACGAGTTCTGGGGGAAGATGGCCCTCGGGTTCTGGGTGACCGGGTTCTACGTCGCCTTCATGCCGCTCTACGTGCTCGGCCTGATGGGCGTGACCCGGCGCATGCAGCACTTCGACGACCCGTCGCTGCAGATCTGGTTCGTGATCGCCGCCATCGGCGCGGCGCTCATCGCCTGCGGCATCGCCTCGCAGATCGTCATGTTCGTGGTCTCGATCCGCAACCGCGACAAGCTGCGCGACCTGAGCGGCGACCCGTGGGGCGGCCGGACGCTGGAATGGTCCACCTCCTCGCCGCCGCCGGACTACAACTTCGCCTTCACGCCGGTGGTCCACGATTCCGACGCGTGGTGGGACATGAAGAACCGCGGCTTCGACCGTCCGCTCAAGGGCTACAAGCCGATCCACATGCCCAAGAACACCGCGGCCGGCGCGATCCTGGCGGCCCTGAACCTCATCTTCGGCCTGGCCATGGTCTGGTACGTCTGGTGGCTGGCGATCCTCAGCTTCGTGGCGATCTTCGTCGTGGCGATCGCCCACACCTTCAATTACAATCGCGACTACTACATTCCCGCCGACGTCGTCAGTCGGACGGAAGGTCAGCGGACGCGCGAACTGGAGATGGCGTGATCCGATGATGCACGCGGAGACTGCACCCCCCGGCGCCGCGGCGCCGGTCTTCTACCAGATCGACGAGGAGGGCCATCATTCCGAGGGCTCGACCATGCTCGGGTTCTGGCTCTACCTGATGAGCGACTGCCTCATCTTCGCGACCCTGTTCGCGACCTACGGGGTGCTCGGGCGCAGCTACGCGGCCGGCCCCACCCCGAAGGAGCTGTTCGACCTGCCGGGCATCGCGGTGAACACCGCCATGCTGCTGTTCTCGTCCATCACCTACGGCTTCGCCATGCTGGAGATGGACCGGGACCGGGTGAAGCAGACGCAGATCTGGCTGGCGGTGACCGGCCTGTTCGGCGCGGCCTTCGTGGCGCTGGAGATCCGGGAGTTCGTCCACCTGTTCCACGAGGGCGCGCCGCCCTGGCGCAGCGCGTTCCTGTCCTCCTTCTACACGCTGGTGTCGACCCACGGCCTGCACGTCTCGATGGGCATCCTGTGGCTCGTCGTGCTGATGGTGCAGGTGGGCAAGCGCGGCCTGATCGTCGAGAACAAGCGCCGGCTGATGTGCCTGTCGATGTTCTGGCACTTCCTCGACCTGATCTGGATCGGCGTCTTCACCGTCGTCTACCTGATGGGAGTGCTCGAATGAGCGCCGACGCACACCACCTCACCGGTCACGGTCAGGACACGCACGACGCCCACGCCCACAGCGAGGGCGGCCACGGTACCTTCCAGAGCTACATGACGGGCTTCGTCCTGTCGGTGATCCTGACGGTGATCCCGTTCTGGCTGGTGATGGGCAACGTCCTCGACAACAGCCTCGTCACCACCCTGGTCATCCTGGCGCTCGGCGGCGTCCAGATGGTCGTGCACGTCATCTACTTCCTGCACATGAGCACGAAGTCGGAGGGCGGCTGGACCTTCATGGCGCTGATCTTCACCATCACGCTGGTGGTGATCATGCTCGCCGGCTCGGTGTGGGTGATGTACCACCTCAACCACAACATGATGCCGATGGATGCCCACGACGTCATGAACAACGCCCGCTGAGCGCGCGTCCGGAGATGAGGCCCGCGGGGCCGGGAGGGGGGGCTGATCCGGGACCGGCCCCCTCCCCGGCCCCGCTCTCGTTGCTGCGGCGCGCCGTGTTCGGCGTCGGCGCGGGAATCGTCTTCCTGGTCCTGCTCGGCCTCGGCACGTGGCAGGTGGAGCGGCGGGCCTGGAAGCTCGACCTGATCGCCCGGGTCGATGCTCGGGTCCACGCCCCGCCCGTGCCGGCCCCCGGCCCCGCCGACTGGCCGCGCGTCGGCCCCGACGACGCCTACCGGCACGTCCGGCTCTCCGGCACCTTCCTGAACGATCGCGAGACCCTGGTTCAGGCCGTCACGGAACTCGGCGGCGGCTTCTGGGTGCTGACGCCCCTGCGGCGTCCGGACGGCACCCTCGTGCTGGTCAATCGCGGCTTCGTGCCCGGCGCCCGGCGCGATCCGGCGACCCGGGCGGCCGGGCAGCTCGCGGGCGCGGCGACGGTGACCGGCCTCCTGCGGCTGACCGAACCGAAGGGCGCGTTCCTGCGCGCCAACGATCCCAAGGATGACCGCTGGTACTCCCGGGACGTCGCCGCCATCGCGGCCGCGCGTGGCCTGGGCGACGTCGCGCCCTACTTCGTGGACGCCGACGCGACGCCCAATCCCGGCGGCCTCCCGGTGGGCGGGCTGACGGTGATCGCCTTCCCCAACAACCATCTCGTCTACGCGATCACGTGGTACGGGATGGCGCTGATGCTGGCCGGCGCCGTGGTCTACCTCCTGCGGCGCGGCCCGGGCGACCGGGACTCCGAGCTGCGCTGAGCTGCGCTCAGGCGCCTCCGCGGAAGCTTGACCGATAGGGGAGTAGCCCGCTCCGAGCGGGTCCCTATAATGGCGTGACAAACGCCACAACGAGTCAACGCCATGACCTCGCGCATCCCGAACTTCGCCGAAATCCCGCTCGCCGGCGAATCACTCGCGATCGCGGCCCCGGCGCTCGGCGAGCCCTGGATGACGCCGGAGGGCATCCTGGTGAAGGGCCGCTACGGGCCGGAGGACCGGGAGGGCATCGAGTTCCTCGACACCTATCCGGGTCTCGCGCCGTTCCTGCGCGGCCCCTACCCGACCATGTACGTCACCCAGCCCTGGACGATCCGGCAGTACGCCGGCTTCTCCACGGCCGAGGATTCGAACGCCTTCTACCGCCGCAACCTCGCGGCCGGACAGAAGGGCCTGTCGGTGGCCTTCGACCTCGCCACGCACCGCGGCTACGATTCCGACCATCCCCGCGTCTCGGGCGATGTCGGCATGGCGGGCGTGGCGATCGACTCGATCTACGACATGCGCACGCTGTTCTCGGGGATTCCCCTCGACGAGATGACCGTGTCGATGACGATGAACGGCGCCGTGCTGCCGATCCTCGCCCTCTACATCGTCGCCGCCGAGGAGCAGGGCGTGCCGCCGCAGAAGCTCGCGGGCACCATTCAAAATGACATTCTAAAAGAATTCATGGTCCGCAACACCTACATCTATCCCCCCAAGGGATCGATGCGGATCATCTCCGATATCTTCGCATATACGTCCAAGAATATGCCGAAGTTCAACTCGATCTCGATCTCCGGCTACCACATGCAGGAGGCGGGCGCCACGAACGACCTGGAGCTCGCCTACACGCTCGCCGACGGCGTCGAGTACATCAAGGCGGGGCTGGCGGCGGGGCTGACCATCGACCAGTTCGCCCCGCGCCTGTCGTTCTTCTGGGCGATCTCGACCAACTTCTTCATGGAGGTCGCCAAGATGCGGGCCGCGCGCCTGATCTGGGCGAAGCTCGTGAAGGGCTTCGATCCGAAGTCGGAGAAGTCGCTGGCGCTGCGCACCCACTCGCAGACGTCGGGCTGGTCGCTCACCGCCCAGGACGTGTTCAACAACGTCACCCGCACCAACATCGAGGCGATGGCGGCGACGCAGGGCGGCACGCAGTCGCTCCACACCAACGCGCTCGACGAGGCGCTGGCGCTGCCGACCGACTTCTCGGCCCGGATCGCCCGCAACACCCAGCTGTTCCTCCAGCAGGAGAGCGGCACCACCCGGATCGTCGATCCCTGGGGCGGCTCCTACTACGTGGAGAAGCTCACCGCCGACATGGTCGCCCGGGCCTGGGAGCACATCCGCGAGGTCGACGGGCTCGGCGGCATGGCCAAGGCGATCGAGGCCGGCATCCCGAAGCTGCGCATCGAGGAGGCCGCCGCGCGGGCGCAGGCGCGGATCGATTCCGGCCGCCAGACTATCGTGGGCGTGAACAAGTTCCGGGCCGACGACGAGATGGCGATCGAGCTGCTGCGGGTCGACAACGGCAACGTCCGCCGGCTCCAGATCGACAAGCTCAAGCGCCTGCGCGCCGAGCGCGACGAGGCGACGGTCGCGGACCGGCTCGACGCGCTCACGAAGGCCGCCGACGGCGCCGGCAACCTGCTGGAACTCGCCGTCGACGCGGCCCGCGCCAAGGCGACGGTGGGCGAGATTTCCGAGGCCCTGGAGAAGGCCTGGGGCCGGCACCGCGCCGAGATCCGCTCGATCTCCGGCGTCTACAAGCGCGAGGTGGGGGGCATGTCGCCTGTGGTCGAGGAAGTCCGGGCGCTGGTCGAGGCGTTCGAGGAGAATGACGGCCGCCGGCCGCGCATCCTGGTCGCCAAGATGGGCCAGGACGGGCACGACCGCGGCCAGAAGGTGATCGCCTCGGCCTTCGCGGATCTCGGCTTCGACGTGGATATCGGGCCGCTCTTCGCCACGCCGGCGGAGGCCGCCCGCCAAGCGGTGGAGAACGACGTCCACATCGTCGGCGTCTCGTCGCTGGCGGCCGGCCACCTGACCCTGGTGCCGGAGCTGAAGGCGGCGCTCACCGAGCAGGGCCGCGACGACGTGATGATCGCCATCGGCGGCGTCATCCCGCCGGGCGACTACGAGGCGCTGACGGCGGCCGGCGCGGCGGCGATCTTCCCGCCCGGCACGGTGATCGCCGAGGCGGCCGCCAAGCTGATCCGCGCGCTGAACGAGCGGCTGGGCTACGCGGCCCGGCAGGCGGCGGAGTAGGGCGAGCCTCCCGCGGTGGCCGGGCTTGGCCGCCCCGATCCTTCCCGCCCCCGCCCTCAACCGGAGATGCCGGAGCGCAGCGGAGGTCTCGAAGGAGGCCTCCGGCCAGTCGCGCGATCCCTGACCCCTCCTCGGAGGCTCCCTGGCGCGGGCACCGCAGAATGAGGCGGTGGCATGGGATCGGCCGGCCCCGGGGATGGGGCGCTCAGTTCAGCGCCTGCGGGTCCGCCTCCGTGAGGAACGCCCCGACGGCGTGGAGGAACTGCATGCGGTTCTTCTCCATCATCACCGTGTGGGTGCCCTCCCCCAGCTCGACGAAGCGCTTGTAGGGGGCGTGGGTGAGCTTGGTGAAGTACTCCTGCGCCTGATAGCTCGGCAGGTCGGCGTCCCACTCGGCGTGGATGATCAGCACCGGCACGCGGATCTCGCCCGGGTCGTAGAGCGGCTTGCCGGCCGCCCAGTAGGCGTCCTTGTCGGCGACCGTGCCGTTCGGTGCGCGCAGGACCGGCGGCGACCGCTTCGCGCCGGCCGCGTCGGTCGCGAAGGTCGCGTCGGCCCACTGGTCGAACCAGCCCGCCGGGATCAGGTCGGCCTTCTTGTCCTCGGGCACCCCGGTCAGCCAGCGGGCCCGGGCGCTGTCCCGGCTGACGGTGCGGTAGGCACCCACCTTGCCGCCGCCGCCGATCAGGCCCGGCGTGCGCGCGAGCCATTGCGGCGCGTAGAGGACGAGACGGTTGACGCTGTCGTTGTGGGTGCTGGTGTAGAGCCCCATGGTGGAGGTCCCCCAGGACCAGCCCATCAGGTCGATCTTCTCGACGCTGCGCCGCTTCTTGATGAAGTCGACGACCTGTCCCACGACCTTGGCGGCGTCGGGCGTGCGCATCAGCGGCGGGTTGTCGTCCGGCGGCGCGTCCATGGCGGCCGGGCGCCCGGACAGGCCGTAGCCGGGCAGGTCCACGCAGTAGACGTCGAAGCCGAGGCCCGCGAGGTAGTCCATGGCCGACATCCCGCCGAGGGGCAGATCGAACGCCGTGGAGGACGGGTAGGTCGAGCCGTGCACGTAGAGCAGGATCCGGTCGCCCGGGAACGTGTCGGTGCCGGCCGGGCGCTTGTTGCGCACGTAGATGTCGACCCCGGGCTCGCTCCAGGGCAGGCGGAACTCCTCCGTCGCCAGCCGGCCCGGCGGGGCGGCCGCCCGCGCCGGCGTCGCCGCGACCGCCGCACCGACGGCGAGGGCTCCGACCAGATGGCGCCGGGCCAGGCCCCGGGGCGGATCCTTGCCCGGGGGCGCCCGGTTCGGATCTGTCTGCGCGCGTCTGTCCGCCATGGTTTCCTCCGGCCCGCCTTGTCTGGCGGCTCCGGTCATTCAACCCACGGGTGTCGACCGGTGCAACGCCCGGCGGCGCGGGCGGCCGGACAGGCGGCGGATTCCGTCGCCCGATCCGGCGAAACAGCGTGAAAAAAGCCCGTCCCTGTCGCCGGGGCTGGTGACGCCGCGCCTCCGCGCGGGCATTGAGGCGGGAGAGCCCGGGAGACGCCCGCTTATGACGACCCCGACGACCGTCGCGACCACGCCCTTCCCCGACCAGAAGCCGGGCACCTCCGGCCTGCGCAAGAAGGTGCCCGTGTTCCGGCAGCCGAACTACGTCGAGAACTTCGTCCAGGCGATCTTCGACACCCTCCCCGACAAGGCCGGCGCCACCCTGGTTCTCGGCGGCGACGGCCGGTTCCTCAACCGCGAAGTGGTGCAGAAGACGCTGCGCCTCGCCGCCGGCAACGGGTTCGGCCGGGTCCTGGTCGGGCGCGGCGGCCTGCTCTCGACGCCCGCCGCCTCCTGCGTGATCCGGAAGGCCAAGGCGCTCGGCGGCATCGTCCTCTCGGCGAGCCACAATCCCGGCGGGCCGGAGGGCGATTTCGGCATCAAGTTCAACGCCGCCAACGGCGGCCCGGCGCCCGAGTCGGTCACAGACGCGATCTTCGCGCGCGCCAGGGCGATCACGGACTATCGCCTCGTCGAGGCTCCGGACCTCGACCTCGACACGCTCGGCGACACCCGCCTCGGTGCCATGACGGTCACGGTGATCGACCCGGTGGCCGACTACGCCGAACTGATGCGCACGCTGATCGACTTCGACGCGGTGTCGCGCCTGTTCGCCTCCGGCTTCCGCATGCGCTTCGACGCCATGAGCGCGGTGACCGGCCCCTACGCGACGGCGATCCTGGAGGGGATGCTCGGCGCCCCCGCAGGCACGGTGGTCAACGCCGTCCCGAAGGAGGATTTCGGCGGCCACCACCCGGACCCGAACCCGGTCCACTGCCACGACCTGTTCGACCTGATGCAGGGCCCGGACGCGCCGGATTTCGGCGCCGCCTCGGACGGCGACGGCGACCGCAACATGATCGTGGCGCCGGGCCTGTTCGTGACGCCGAGCGACAGCCTCGCGCTGCTCGCCGCCCACGCCCACCGGGCGCCGGGCTACGCGGGCGGGCTCGCGGGCGTCGCCCGGTCGATGCCCACGAGCCGCGCCGCCGACCGGGTCGCGGCCGCCCTCGGCATCGAGGCCTACGAGACCCCCACCGGCTGGAAGTTCTTCGGGAATCTCCTCGACGCGGGCCTCATCACCCTGTGCGGCGAGGAGAGCGCCGGCACCGGCTCGAACCACGTGCGCGAGAAGGACGGGCTCTGGGCGGTGCTGCTCTGGCTCAACATCCTGGCGGCCACCGGCGAGCGCGCCGACGCGCTGGTGCGGGCGCATTGGCGCACCTACGGGCGGGACTACTACGCCCGCCACGACTACGAGGAGGTGGATTCGGACGCCGCCAACGGCCTGATGGACGCGCTCCGCGGGAAGCTCGCCGGGCTGCCGGGCACGCGGATCGGCGAGCTCACGGTGTCGACGGCCGACGAGTTCGCCTACCGCGACCCGGTGGACGGCTCGCTCACCGAGCGCCAGGGCATCCGGATCGGCTTCGCCGAGGACGCGCGGGCGGTGTTCCGGCTCTCGGGCACCGGCACCGCCGGGGCGACGCTGCGGGTCTACCTGGAGCGCTACGAGAACGCGCCGGACCGGCTCGACTTGGCCGTTGCCGAAATGCTGGCCCCGGTCGCGGCCGCGGCCCGCGCGATCGCCGAGATCGCGCCGCGCACCGGCCGAGCCGAGCCGAGCGTGGTGACCTGAGGGAGCGGGGCGTCACGCCGCGAGGTCCTTCACCATGTGCACGGTGACGTCGTCGTCGCGGGTCCGGCCCGGTCCGTCGTAGAGCTCCTCCCGCTCCACCCGGTAGCCGAGCGCGCCGTAGAGGCGCAGGTTCGCCGTGTACTTCTTGTTGGTGTAGAGGCGCAGCCGCGCGAGCCCGGCCTCGGCCGCGACCGCGTCGGCCCGTCCCATCAGCCGGCTGCCGAAGCCCCGGCCCTGGAAGGCCGGGTGCACCGCGACGTTGACGACCAGCAGGTGATCGGCCTCGGCCCGCGTCTCGATCAGGCCGGCGAGATCCGGGCCGGCCAGCAGCAGGTCGAAGCGGTGGTCGCGCAAAGCCTGCGCGTAGTCCGCCTGCATGGGGATCGGCAGGCGGCCGATCACCGGGATCCACTTGGTGTAGGCCGCCTCCACCAGCGCCCGGACCGCCTCCGCGTCCGCCTGCGCACCGCGCCGGAGCGCGACTGACTCGTTCATCTGACCTCTCACGGTTGACCGCGGCGTCTCCGTCCCCTAAAGACCCGCCCGTCGATGGGGCCCCGCACGGGGCCCCGTCGCGTTTTCACGCGCACCCGTGGGCGGGATCCTCCCGCCCTGTCGTCCCGGACCGCGAAGGGCCGGGAAAAGGAGGGCGCGTTCCTCATTCTCGTCACGAGAGGACGCGGAAAATATGTCGAAGCGGATTCAGGCGAAGCACAAGCTCGACCGCCGCATGGGCCAGAACATCTGGGGCCGCCCGAAGAGCCCCGTCAACCGCCGCGAGTACGGCCCCGGCCAGCACGGCCAGCGCCGCAAGGGCAAGATGAGCGACTTCGGCACGCAGCTGCGCGCCAAGCAGAAGCTCAAGGGCTACTACGGCAACATCACCGAGAAGCAGTTCCGCCGCTACTACGCCGAGGCGATCCGCCTGCGCGGCGACTCGGGCGAGAACCTCGTCGGCCTGCTCGAGCGCCGCCTCGACGCCGTGGTCTACCGGGCGAAGTTCGTCGCCACCCCGTTCGCCGCGCGCCAGTTCGTCAACCACGGGCACGTCAAGGTGAACGGCGTCCGCGTCAACATCCCGAGCTACCAGGTGAAGGCCGGCGACCTGATCGAGGTCAAGGAATCGTCCCGCCAGCTCGAGATCGTCATCGTGGCGACCCAGCTCTCCGAGCGCGACGTGCCGGACTACATCGAGGCCGACCACGCCAAGATGACCGCCCGCGTCACCCGCATCCCCAGCCTGTCCGAGGTGCCCTACCCGGTGCAGATGGAGCCGAACCTCGTCATCGAGTTCTACTCCCGCTGATCCTGTCGCCCCGGCGACCGGTGGAGGGGCTGCCCGTTCGGGCGGCCCCTTCGCGTTTCGAGGGCCCCGGCCCGACCGCCGGCCACCGCCGGCCGGGGCGGGGGTCGGGTCTCAGCAGCCGTGGCAGATCGACCCCATCGTGTGGCGCATCTTGCTGTCCCAGGCCTTCGAGCGGGCCTCGGCGGCCTTCTGAGCCTTGATCATCTCGGCCTGGCTCACGGGCTGCGGCAGCCCGGTGGCCGCGGCGTTGCCCGGCGCCTTGGTCTGGCTCATGGGGGTCACCCGGCGGCCGCCCACGATGGGACCGGTCGGGGCGGCGGCCGGTCCGGGAGCCGCGCCCGGAGCCGGGCTCTGGGCCAGCGCCGGTGTCGCCCCGAGCAGGAGGCCGAGAAGCAGCGCGGGACGAAGAATTGCCATGGACCTGATCTCCCCGGCGGAGGATCCTGTGCCGGCCCCGCCTCATCTGGCGGCGATCCTATCCGATCACACCTTTAAAATCATGCCGACGGCAGATCTCCGGTGAGCGCCGGTCCGCCCCTGAACCGCCGGGAGGCCGTCGCCGCGGCCCTGGCCCGCCTCGCCCCGCGCCTGCCGGATTTCGAGGCGGAGGCCGCCCTCGACCGGGCGCTGGCGAGCCCCGGCCTGCGCCGCGCCGCCCCCGAGACGGCGGCCCGCCTCGCCCTCGTGAGCTACGCGCGCCACGTCTTCACCGATTACGACGAACTCCTGGCCGACGGCTACGACCGGGACAGCGCCCGGCACTTCGTCCTCGACGACCTGAACGCCGCGCTCGCCGCCTGGGGCGCCGCGCCGGTCCCCGAGGACGAGCCCGGCGAGCCCGAGGCCGATCCGCGCTGAGGTGGTCGCGCCGGGCTCCGCCATGCTGTAGGAGACCGGCCCGGGACCGCTCATGGAGATTGGCAGCAGACCATGAAGATCAGCGCGCGCAACGTTCTCAAGGGCACGGTCGTCTCGGTGGACAAGGGGGCGACCACCTCCCACGTGAGGATCGAGATCAGCCCCGGCCAAGTGGTCACCGCCTCGATCACCAACGAGGCCGTCGAGTCCCTCAAGCTCGTCGCCGGCGGTCCCGCCTACGCGGTGATCAAGGCCTCCGACGTCATGGTCGCCGTCGACTGACGACGCCCATCTACCACGCTCCGGGCTCCGGTGGGGGCCGGCCGCCTTCGCGCCGCCGCCGCCGCCGGATAGGATGAGTCCGGACAAGGAGTTCCGCGCGTGCAGAAGACCGTGCTCGGCATCGAGACCACCTGCGATGAGACCGCCGCCGCCGTGGTGTCGATCGACGAGGACGGTGTCGCTCAGATCCGCGCCAACGAGGTGCTCAGTCAGATCGCCGAGCACGCGGCCTACGGCGGCGTCGTGCCGGAGATCGCCGCCCGCGCCCATGTCGAGGTGCTCGACCGGCTGATCGCCCGCGCCCTCGACCGGGCCGGGACCGGCTTCCGGGACCTCGACGGCATCGCGGTGGCGGCCGGGCCGGGGCTGATCGGCGGCGTGCTGGTCGGCCTCGTCACCGCCAAGACCCTGGCGCTCGTGACCCGCAAGCCCCTGCTCGCCGTCAACCACCTCGAGGCCCACGCCCTCACGGCGCGGCTCACCGACGGCATCGCCTTCCCCTACCTGCTGCTCCTGGTCTCGGGCGGCCACACCCAGCTCGTGGCCGTGCGCGGCGTCGGCGACTACGTGCGCCTCGGCTCCACCGTCGACGACGCCATCGGCGAGGCCTTCGACAAGGTCGCCAAGCTCCTGGGCCTCGGCTATCCCGGCGGCCCCGAGGTCGAGCGCGCGGCCGAGGCCGGCGATCCCGAGCGCTTCGCCCTGCCCCGGCCGATGCTCGGCCGCCGCGAGGCCGACTTCTCCCTCTCGGGCCTCAAGACCGCCGTGCGGATCGAGGCCGAGCGGATCGCCCCGCTGGCCGAGCGCGACGTCGCCGATCTCTGCGCGAGCTTCCAGGCCGCCGTGGTCGACGTGGTGGTGGACCGCGCCCGGGTCGCCCTGCGCGCCTTCTCGGACGTGGCCGGACGGCCCACCGCCCTGGTGGCGGCCGGCGGCGTGGCGGCCAACGGTGCCGTCCGGCGGGCGCTGGCGTCCCTGGCCGGCGAGGCGGGCCTGAGCTTCGTGGCCCCGCCCCTGCCGCTCTGCGGCGACAACGGCGCGATGATCGCCTGGGCCGGGCTGGAGCGCCTGCGCCTCGGGCTGGTGGACGACCTCACCGCCCCGGCCCGGCCGCGCTGGCCGCTGGCGGCCGCCCCGGCCCGCGCGGCGGTCCCGGCCGGATGAGCGCGGCGGACCGGCGCGCCCACTGGCGGGACCTGGTGGAGCGCCGCCTGCCCGGGGCCGCCCGGCCGGGCTGGCCGGTGCGGCTCGACCATTGCTTCGCCCGCATCCTCCTGGACCACGCCTGCGGCGGCGCGTGGCGCGACCATGTCCGCCCGCCCGCCCACGCCACCATGCCCCTCGCGCAGCTGGAGCTGGCGATCGCGCTCGGCGAGGCGGTGCTCGCGGGTCGCGCGGATCTCGCCCTCCTCAACCGCCGCTCGCTCGCGTGGCGCGGCAAGATCGCCCTCGCGCCGGTGCCAGCGGCTCTCCGCGACGGCGACCTGACCCTGCGCCGCTGGCGCTCGGAGGACGCGGCGCCGTTCGCGGCGCTCAACGCCGACCCGGCGGTGATGGCCCACTTTCCGCGGACCCGGACCGCGACGGAGAGCGAGGCCGAGGCCGGCCTCCTCGACCGCCGCTTCGTGGCGGACGGGTTCGGCCCCTGGGCCCTGGAGCGCGCGGGCCGGTTCGTCGGCTTCGCCGGCGCGATGCGGATCCTGCGCCCCCTGCCCTTCCCGGGCGGTGACCGGCCCGGTTCGACGGTCGAGCTGGCCTGGCGCCTCGCGCGGGATTCGTGGGGCCTGGGGCTCGCCACGCGCGCCGCGCGGCTCGCCCGCGCCGACCTCGCCGGGCGCTGCGGGATCCGGGACGTCGTGGCCTTCACGGCGGCCGGCAACGGCCGCTCCCGCGCCGTGATGGAGCGCCTCGGCATGCGCTTGGCCGGGACATTCCCGCACCCGGCGGTGCCGGAAGGGCCGCTGCGCGACCACGTGCTCTACCGGCTGGACTGCGCGGACAGGGAGGAAGCGGCATGAGCGCCGAGACCCCGATCAACGTCGTCGGCGGCGGTGCCTGGGGCACGGCGCTGGCCAACGCCGCCGCCGGGGCCGGCCATCCCGTCACCCTCTGGCTGCGCGACGCCGGGGCCGCCGCCGCCCTCCAGGCCCAGCGGGAGAATCCGCGCTACCTGCCGGGCGTGCCCCTCCACCCGGCGATCCGGGCGACGGGCGAGGCCGCGGACCTCGCGGGTGCCCGGGCGACGCTCCTGGTCGTGCCCGCCCAGACCGTGCGCGGCGTGCTGGAATCCCTGCGCGGGCCCCTGGCGACGGCCGGGCCGGTCATCCTCTGCGCCAAGGGGATCGAGCGCGGCAGCGACAGCTTCATGAGCGCGGTGGCCGAGCAGGTCCTGCCGTCGGGAACGCCCGTGGCGGTCCTGTCCGGCCCGAGCTTCGCCATCGACGTCGCCCGCGGCCTGCCCACGGCCGTGACCCTGGCGGCGTCCGATGCCGGCCGCGCCGCCGCCCTGAGCGCCCTGCTGTCGGGACCGAGCTTCCGCCTCTACCACACCGACGACGTGCGCGGCGTCGAGATCGGCGGTGCCGGCAAGAACGTGCTCGCTATCGCCTGCGGGATCGTGGCCGGGCGCGGGCTCGGCGAGAGCGCCCGGGCGGCGCTGATCGCCCGGGCCTTCGCCGAGCTGATGCGCTTCGCGCGCCCCTTCGGCGGCCGGCCCGAGACCCTGATGGGGCTCTCCGGCCTCGGCGACCTCGTGCTCACCGCCTCCTCGCCGCAATCGCGCAACTTCGCCTTCGGCCAGCGCCTCGGCGCCGGGGCGAGCCCGGCCGAGGCCGCGGGCGGCAAGCTCGCCGAGGGGGCGTTCACGGCCGCGGCGCTCGCCGGGCTGGCCGCCGCCAAGGGCATCGAGATGCCGGTCGCGGCGGCCGTCGCCGCCATCGTGGCCGGCACGGCCAGCGTCGACGACGTGATCGCCGGCCTGCTGGCCCGGCCGCTGCGCGGGGAGACCGACTGAGCGCCTGCCCCGGTCCGCAGCCCCCTCACGCCGCCGAGGCCGCCGGCCCCGGCGGGACGCCGCGGGCGTCGCCGTGGGTGTGGGTCGAGAAGCGCGCGATCGGTGCCGGCCGGCCCAGCAGGTAGCCCTGGGCGAGGTGGCACTGCTCGTCGGCCAGGAAGGACAGCTCCTCGGCGGTCTCCACGCCCTCCGCCACCACGGCGAGCCCGAGGCCGCGTCCCAGCCCCAGGACGGAGCGCACGATCGCGGCTCCCTGCGGGTTGCTGTGGACCGCCTTGATGAACGAGCCGTCGATCTTGATCCGGTCGAACGGGAAGGAGCGCAGGTTCGACAGCGACGAGTAGCCGGTGCCGAAATCGTCCATGGCGATGTGCACGCCGAGCGCCTTGAGCTGGCGCAGGGTGAGGAGCGCCCGGGCCGGGTCCCGGATCAGCGCGGTCTCGGTGATCTCGATCTCCAGGCGCTCGGCCTTCAGGCCGGATTCGTACAGGGTGCCGTGGACGAACTGGACGAAGAGCGGATTGTGGAGCTGCACCGCCGAGACGTTGACGGCGATCGCCAGCGGGTTCGGCCAGCCGGCCGCCGCCCGGCAGGCTTCCCGCAGCACCCAGGCGCCGATCTCTAGGATCGCCCCGGTCTCCTCGGCGATCGGCACGAACACGGCCGGGGAGATGCTGCCCCGTTCGGGATGGCGCCAGCGCAGCAGCGCCTCGAAGCCCGTGATCGCGCCGGACTCGATCTGGGTCTGCGGCTGGTAGACGAGTTCCAGCTCGCCCTTCGCCACAGCGTGGCGGAGGTCGTGCTCGAGCTGGCGCCGGTCGCGGATCTGCGCGCCCATGCTGGCGTCGTAGCGCCGGCAGGTGCCGCGCCCCTCGTTCTTGGCCCGGTAGAGGGCGGCGTCGGCGTGGCTCAGCAGCGCGCGCTGGTCCGCGGCGTCGTCGGGATAGACCGCGATGCCGATGCTGGTGGCGATCACCGGGCCGGAGGCGGCCGGCACCGCCGCCAGGGTGGCGAGGATCCGCTCGGCCAGCCGCTCGGCGGATCCGTCCGCCTGCGGCGTCAGGATCGCGAACTCGTCGCCGCCGAGGCGCGCCATCAGCTGCCGGGGATCGAGCAGGCCGCCGACCCGGAGCGCGAGGTCGCGCAGCATCGCGTCGCCGGCCGCGTGGCCGAACAGGTCGTTGACCTCCTTGAAACGGTCGAGGTCGAGGCACAGCACCGCGAGCCGGCCGCCCAGGGCGTCGGCGGTGCGCATCTCGCGCTCGAGCCGCGCGTGGAAGCTCGTGCGGTTGGCGAGGCCGGTGAGCGCGTCGTGGTGGGCGAGATAGTGGATCTCGCTCTCGGCCCGGCGCCGGGCGCGCAGGTCGCGCACCGCCACGGCGTGGTGCGGCAGCCGCCCGTACTCGGCGACCGGGCGCATGATCACCTCGACCGGGATGGGGGCGCCCCCTGCCGGGACGAGCTCGGTTTCCAGGGGCTGGTCGGCCGTCCCGGTCCCGGACACGAGGTCCGGCAGGTAGGCTGTCAGGCTCCGGCCCGTCAGGAGGGCCGCCTCCAGGCCCGCGAGCCGGGCGAAGGCCTCGTTGGCGCTGACGATCTCGCCGCCGCGGCAGACGACGAGGCCCTCCACGGCCGCGTTGGCGAGGCTGCGCAGGCGCTCGCGCTCGAGATCGGCGCGGCGGCGCTCCCGCAGGTCGACCATCAGGGCGGCGCCGGCGAGCAGCAGGATGAAGCAGCTCGCCACCGCCACGGCCGCGGCGAGCCACCCGGTCCGGATCGCGCCGGTGGGGATCGCCACGGTGGGGTCGGGATGGAGGGTCACCGCGCCCATGCCGGTGAAGTGGTGGGCGCAGATCGCCAGGATCAGCAGCGCGACGCCGCCGTACCGACCCCGGACCGTGGTGGCCGACAGGCCGACCACCAGGGCGGCGGCGCCCAGACCCGCGCCGAGGGCGACCGAGACGACGACCAGCGCGGGATTCCAGACGAGGTGTCCCGCCACCTGATAGGCGGCCATGCCGGTGTAGTGCATCGTCGCGATGCCGCCGCCGACCACGGCGCCGCCGAGACCCGCCTGGATCGCCCGGCCGGACGCGGCCAGGGCGAAGCCGAGCCCCGTGATCGCGACGGCGTCCACGTAGGAGAGGAGCGTCAGCCCGACGCCGTAGCCCGAGGGCAGCCCCGGCTCGAAGGCGAGCATCGCCAGGAAATGCGTCGCCCAGATCCCCGATCCGCCGGCGGCGGCGGCCACCGCGAGCCAGACGTAGCGGCTGAATCCGCCGGCCCGGCCGGCATGGATGAGCAGCTCGATCGCGGTGGCGCTCGCCAGCGTGCAGACCAGGGCCGCGAGGGCCACCAGCCACAGGTTGTGTTCCCCGACGAAACAACCGACGACTGCGAGCATCTATGCAACCGAGAATTGGTAGTTGATGATTTGTACGGCTATTGGCATGCAGAATTTAATATTTACCCAAGAAATACGATAGAAGATCTGCGGCGTTTGACGCGGGTTCTGCTTGGCCGGCGGTGCCGCGCGCGGCCGGGGCCGGGCCGGCCTGTCCCGGAGGGCCGAAGCTGGGCTATGGCGGGGCGCGCCGCCCGACCGGGCGGTCCACTGGGACTTCAGCGATGGCGTACTGGCTGTTCAAATCCGAGCCCGCGACTTGGTCGTGGGATCAGCAGGTCGCGGCCGGGGAGGCCGGCACGTACTGGAACGGCGTGCGCAACCACCTCGCCAAGAAGCAGCTGATGGCCATGCAGGTCGGCGAGCGGGGCTTCTTCTACCACTCGAACGAGGGCAAGGCGGTGGTCGGCATCGTGGCGGTGATCCGCGCCTACTATCCCGACCACACGGACGAGACCGGCCGCTTCGGCATGGTCGACGTCAAGGCCGTGCGGGCGATGCCGAGCCCGGTGACGCTCGAGGCGATCAAGGCCGACCCGGCGCTCGCCGACATGGTGCTGGTCAACAATTCCCGCCTGTCGGTGCAGCCGGTAACCGAGGCCGAGTGGGCGCGGGTCTGCGCGCTCGGCGGTCTCGGCTGAGCCGCGGCGCGCCGCCCGACGGCCGGCTCAGGCCGCGCGGTTGAGGGGGCCGCGCACGGGCCCCATGAATTCCGGCTCGACATCGACCGGCGGCAGCGTGTCCATGACTCGGCTGGCCGGCAGGGTCACCACCACCTCGGTGCCCTCGCGGGGCTTGGAGGACAGCTGGAACTGCCCGCCGTGCAGCTCCACCAGCCCCTTCACGATCGGCAACCCCAGGCCGGAGCCCTGCTCGGCGGTCTTGATCGCGAGCGAGCCGCGCCCGAACGAGGACAGGACCGTGCCGAGCTCGTCCTCGGGGATGCCCGGGCCGCTGTCCTTCACCGACACGTACTGCCCGCCGGAGGCGGTCCAGCCGACCTTCAGCCAGATCTCGCCGCCCGGGGGCGTGAACTTCACGGCGTTCGACAGGAGGTTCAGGACGATCTGGCGCAGCGCCCGCTCGTCGGCCCAGAGCCGCGGCAGCGAGCCGTCGACGAGGTCGTGGAAGGTCTGGTTCTTCGCCTTGGCTCGCAGGCCCATCATGTGGCGGCACTCCTCGACCACGTGGGCGAGCTGCACCGGCTCCTCGTTGAGCTCGTAGCGCCCCGCCTCGATCCGCGACAGGTCGAGGATCTCGTTGATCAGGTTCAGGAGGTGCATCCCGCTGTCGTGGATGTCGTGCGAGTACTCGCGGTAGGACGGCGCCGTGTGGGTGCCGAACACCTCGTTCTTCATCACCTCCGAGAAGCCCAGGATGGCGTTGAGCGGCGTGCGCAGCTCGTGGCTCATCGTGGCCAGGAACCGCGACTTGGCGAGGTTGGCCTCCTCGGCCCGGCGGCGGGCCTCGTCCGAGTTGGCCTTGGCCTGCTCCAGCTCGCCGAACACCGCGTCCTTCTCGGCGCGGGAGCGCAGGGCGCCCACCGTCGAGGTGTAGAGGCGGCGGGACAGGCCGAGGAAGAAGACCTGCGCGCCGCCGGCCATCACCACCAGCATCAGCAGGTCCATCCCGCGGGAGAAGGCCGCGAGCGAGGCGGTGGCGAGGGCCAGCGGCACCAGGGCGGCGACGGCGGCGAGCGGCACCGTCGCGGCCAGCATGGTTGTGACCGCGGAGGCGATGACGAGGCCGAACAGCGCGAAGGTCCAGCCGCCGGTGGTGCCGAGCCCGATCATCGCGGCCCACGACAGGCTCTGCAGCACCTCGCCGACCAGGAAGCGGCGCCGCCAGCGGGCGAGCGGGATCGTCGCCGGGTCGGCGCGGAGGAAGCGCCGGCTCAACGTCGTGTTGAGCGTGATCATGAGGAAGACGCCGAGCGCCCAGGCCGCCGCCACCGGCGGCGCGATCCAGAAGGTCGCCGCCGCGGCCAGCGCCGCCGCGAACCCCGCCAGCGGGATGCCCGCCCCGGCCCGGTACTGGGCGTAGTGGCGCAGCAGCTCGTAGTCGAAGGCCCGCTCAAGTCCGGTCTGCGAGGTCAGCTTCTCGCGGGCCGAGCGGATCTCGCGGGCAACCCCGAGGCGGCGCGCCGCCTCCTCCGTCGAGGGGCCGCGACCGCGCTGGACCATCTCGACGGTGAGATCGGACATGCGCGTCTTGAAACTCGGCTCGAATGCGCGGACGGGCGGCGGTGGCTGGGAAGCACTCCGTGAGGATGGGGCGGATGTGTTAAGAAGCGGCTGCCGACATCCCTGCAATCTTAAGCATCGCGGGCTGTATCGAGACTGTCGTGCCGCCGGATCGGCGTGCGGTGCCGCACATCGTGTCCGGGCCCGCACTCGCTATCCTGGTGTGCAGGCCCGCTTGCCCGAGCGCGGCCGCACGCCGCGGTCCGGGGCGCCCGGACACGCGCGTCGAGAGAGGGTCGCCGACCATGCCGAATCTCACCGTCAACGGCGTCACGCACGCGATCGACGCCGATCCCGACATGCCCCTGCTCTGGGTGCTGCGCGACCGGCTCGACGCCACCGGCACCAAGTACGGCTGCGGCATCGCGCAGTGCGGCGCCTGCACGGTCCACCTCGACGGCCAGCCGGTCCGCGCCTGCCAGACGCGCCTGGGCGATGTCGGCACCGCGCAGGTCACCACCATCGAGGGCGTGTCGGGCCGGGTGGCCGAGGCCGTCCAGGCGGCCTGGCGCAAGCTCGACGTGGTCCAGTGCGGCTACTGCCAGTCCGGCCAGATCATGTCGGCCATCGGCCTGCTCTCGGGCAACGCCAAGCCGACCGACGCCGACATCGACGGCGCCATGGACGGCAACATCTGCCGCTGCGGCACGTATCAGCGCATCCGCGCGGCGATTCACGAAGCCGCGCGCAGCCTCGCCTGATCCGTCCCGGCGCCCACCTTCCCGCCCTCCCCCGCGGTCCCGACCGGAGCCTCGCCGCCATGCTGAACGCCCGTCGACCGAGCCCCCTGCCCGCCCGTCCCAGCCGCCGCGGCCTGCTGGCCGGCGCCGGCGCCCTCGTGGTCGCGTTCCGGCTCGACCCGAAACCCGCCCGCGCCGCGCCCGGCCCGAACCTCGCCGACGTGAAGGCGCAGCCCAACGCCTTCGTGCGGATCGGCGCCGACGACACCGTCACGGTGGTGATCAAGCACCTCGACATGGGCCAGGGGAACACGACCGGGCTCGCCACGATCCTGGCCGACGAGCTCGGCGCCGACTGGGCGAAGGTCCGCACGGAGTTCGCGCCCGCCGACGCGGCGCTCTACAACAACACCCTGATGGGCCCGATCCAGGGCACCGGCGGCTCGACCGCGGTGGCCAATTCGTGGTTCCAGCTGCGCAAGGCCGGCGCGGCCGCCCGCGAGATGCTGACGGCCGAGGCCGCCTTCCGCTGGAAGGTGCCGGTCGCCGAGATCACGGTCGCCGACCATCTCGTGCGCCACGCCCCGTCCGGCCGGCAGGCCCGGTTCGGGGAGCTCGCGGCCTCGGCGGCCTCCCTGCCGGTGCCGTCCGAGCCGCGGCTCAAGGACCCGAGCGAGTGGACGCTGATCGGCCAGAAGGTGCCGCGCCTCGATTCCGTCGCCAAGACGAACGGCACGGCGGTCTACTCCCTCGACATCCGCCGCCCGAACCAGGTCACGGCCGTCGTGGCCCGGGCGCCGCGCTTCGGCGCCACCGTGAAGAGCTTCGACGCCGCGGCCGCCCGGAAGGTCGCGGGCGTCCTCGACGTGGTGCAGGTGCCGACCGGCGTGGCGGTGATCGCCCGCGACACGTGGTCGGCCATGAAGGGCCGCGAGGCGCTGACCGTCGCCTGGGACGACAGCACCGCCGAGACCCGCTCGTCCGACGCGATCCTCGCCGAGTACCGCGAGCGGGCCAAGAGTCCCGGCCTCACCGCGTCCGAGCGCGGCGACCCGCAGGCGGCCCTGAAGGGCGCCGCCAAGGTCGTCGAGGCCGAGTTCACCTTCCCCTACCTCGCGCACGCGGCGATGGAGCCGCTCAACGCCACGATCGAGCGGGCGGCCGACGGCGGCTACGACGTCTACGCGGGCTTCCAGTTCCAGACCGTCGAGCAGGCCACCATGGCGGCGATCCTCGGGGTGACGCCCGACCGGGTCCGGCTGCACAGCAACTGGGCCGGCGGCTCCTTCGGCCGCCGGGCGACGCCCACCGCCGACTACCTCGCGGAGGCCGCGACCGTCCTCAAGGCGTCGGGCGAGAAGGCCCCCGTGCACCTCGTCTGGACCCGCGAGGACGACATGGCCGGCGGCTATTACCGCCCGACCGTGCTGCACAGGGTCCGGGCCGGCATCGACGGCAAGGGCGCGGTGGTCGGCTGGGACCACGTCATGGTCGGCAAGTCGATCATGATCGGCTCGCCCTTCGAGGCGATGATCGTGAAGAACGGCGTCGACTCGACCACCGTGGAGGGCGCCTCCGACACCGCCTACGCGCTGCCGGCCTACCGCTTCGGCGTCCATAACGGCCGCGAGGGCGTGCCGGTCCTGTGGTGGCGCTCGGTCGGCCACACCCACACGGCCCACGTGATGGAGGTGATGATCGACGAGCTGGCCCACGCCGCCAACGTCGATCCGGTAGCCTACCGGCTGTCCCTCCTGACCCAGGCGCCGCGGCTCTCCGGCGTGCTCAAGCTCGCCGCCGAGAAGGCCGGCTGGAGCGCCAAGCCGCAGGAGCAGGGGCGCGGCCTCGGGGTGGCGGTCCACGAATCCTTCGGCTCCTACGTCGCCATGGTGGCCGACGTCACGGCACGCGACGCCGCGATCCGCGTGAACCGGATCGTGGCGGCCGTGGATGTCGGCGTGCCGGTCAACCCGGACGTGATCCGCGCGCAGGTCGAGGGTGCGGTCGGCTTCGCCCTGTCGGCGGTGCTGCGGAACCGCATCACCCTCAAGGAGGGCCACGTGCAGGAGCACAATTTCGACGCCTACGAACCGACCCGGATGAGCGAGATGCCGAAGGTGGAGGTGCACATCGTGCCGAGCCAGGTGGCGCCCACCGGGATCGGCGAGCCGGGCGTACCCGTGCTCGGGCCGTCGATCGCCAACGCGGTCTTCGCCGCGACCGGCCGGCGCGTGCGCTCGCTGCCCCTCGACCTCTCGGGCGTGAAGGGCGCGTGAGGAAACGCACGTTCCGATCGCGCGCTTCGGCGTAGGACGGAGGGGCCTTCCCCCCAAGGCAAGAGACCCGACTGACGACGGCGCGGCGCGACACCGCGCCGTTTCTTTTTCGGGCGCCGCGACGCCATCTCTGGGGCATGCCCGCCTTCGACGACACCGCCGCGCGCCTGCGCGCCTGCCGCCTCTGCCGCGACAGCCCGCTCTACGGGCCGCCCCTGCCCCAGGAGCCCCGACCGATCGTCCAGGGTTCGGCCACGGCGCGCCTCTGTATCGCCAGCCAGGCGCCCGGCACCCGGGCCCACCGCACAGGACAGCCCTTCACCGACCCGTCCGGGGTGCGGCTGCGCGCCTGGCTCGGCCTCGACGAGGCGCGGTTCTACGATCCCGCCCGGGTGGCCATCGTGCCGATGGGGTCGTGCTTCCCCGGCCTCGACGCCAAGGGCGGCGACCGGCCGCCCCGCCGGGAATGCGCCGAGCGCTGGCGGGCGGAGCTCTTCTCCGGCCTGCCGGAGCTGGAGCTGATCCTGGTGATCGGCCAGTACGCGCAGGGCTGGCATCTCGGGCGGATGGAGGGCGGCCTCACCGGGACGGTGCGGCGCTGGCGGGAGATCCTGGCCGAGCCGCGCCGCCCCCGGGTCCTGCCCCTGCCCCACCCGTCCTGGCGCAACAACGGCTGGCTGAAGCGCGAGCCCTGGTTCGAGGCGGAGCTGCTGCCGGTGCTGCGCGCCGAGGTGGCGCGGGTGATGGCGGGGTGAGGGGCCGTGCCGGCATTGACGTCGCCGGCGTTCCGCGGGATCGCTGCCGCGACCCCCGAAGGACGCGCCGATGACCGAGATTGCCGACCCCCGCGACCGCCTGATCGTGGCCCTCGACCTGCCGAGCGTGCAGGCGGCCGAGGCGCTGATCGACCGGATCGGCGACGCCGCGACCTTCTACAAGATCGGCTACCAGCTCGGCTACGCGGGCGGCCTCGCCCTGGCCGAGCGGCTGGCGGCCCGCGGCCTCAAGGTCTTCCTCGACCTGAAGCTCCACGACATCGGCAACACCGTCGAGGAGGGCGTGCGCTCGGCCTCGGGCTCGGGCGCCACCTTCCTCACCGTCCACGCCTACCCGCAGACCATGCGGGCGGCGGTCCGCGGCCGGGGCGCGGGGCTCAGGATCCTCGCCGTGACGGTGCTCACCTCCTACGACGATGCCGACGCCGCGGAGGCCGGCTACGGCCTGCCGGTGGCGGAGCTCGTCGCCAAGCGCGCCGCCCAGGCCGCCGAGATCGGCATCGACGGCCTCGTCTGCTCGGCCGCCGAGGCGGGCTCGGTCCGTCGCATCGTCGGGCCGGACAGGCTGATCGTCACCCCGGGCATCCGCCCGGCGGGCGCCGAGGCCGGCGACCAGAAGCGGGTCATGACGCCGGGCGATGCCCGCAGGGCCGGGATCGACCACGTGGTGGTCGGCCGCCCGATCACCGGTGCCGCCGACCCCCGCGCGGTCACGCAGGCGATCGTGGCGGACCTCGCCTGACCCGGACAGGGATTGCCTTCGCGCGGGCCGGATCCACTTCGCTCCGCAGGGCAGGAGACGCAGCATGACGAAGGGCTACTGGATCGCGCGGGTCGATGTCCGCGACGCGGAGGCCTACAAGGATTACGTGGCGGCCAACGGCGCGGCCTTCGCCAAGTTCGGCGGCCGCTTCCTCGTGCGCGGCGGCGCCCACGCGGCGGTGATGGGCCCGGCCCGGTCCCGCAACGTGGTGATCGAGTTCCCGAGCTACGCCGACGCCCTCGCCTGCTGGAACTCCGACCTCTACCAAGCCGCCAAGGCCAAGCAGCGCGGCGGCGTCGAGGCCGAGATCCTGGTGATCGAGGGCTATGACGGCCCGCAGCCCAGCGCCTCCGAGCCGGCGCCGGAGGCGGGACCGGCCTCCGAGTAGCCCGCGGGGCAAGGGGCGGAACCCGAGAGGGGCGGCCCCGGCGCGCTACGACAGGGGCCTGCGCGGCGCGAGGCTCCGCAACAGGAACGCGGTCATCGCCGCCATGGGCGGCACCGGCTGAAGGGTGGAGCAGCCCACCAGCAGCGGGTGGGTGTAGCGGGCGATGGCGACGTGGATGCAGGCGGCCGCCTCGGCGGGATCGGCCGCCTCGAACTCGCCCCGCGCCACCCCGTCGCGGATGATCCGCTCGAACCCGGCGGTGATCCGGGCCACGTGGTGGCGGCAGACGTCCCAGCTCTCCGCCATCGCCGCCTCGATCATCTCGTGCAGGCGGGGAAACGTCTCGCAGCGCCGGGTGCAGTCGCGATGCAGGGCCTCGATCGCCGCCGCGAGGCGCGCGGCGGCGTCGAGGCCGGGCCGGTCGGCGATGCCGAGGATCACCGCCTCGCTCTCGCCGATCAGCCGCTCCAGCACCGCCTCGTTGATCGCCTTCTTCGACTCGAAGAAGCGGTAGACGTTGGCCGGGCTCATCTTCAGCGTCCGGGCGATGTCGGCCACGGTCGTCTTCTGGTAGCCGATCTCCCGGAAATACGCGTCCGCCGTCGCGAGGATGCGGCTCCGCGTGTCGGGCGCGCACTCCTCCGCGAGCGAGGGGATCGTAACTTCCAGGGACATGCGTCCTCACTAGGCCATGCGGAGGCGGAGCGTCAAAGACGCGAACCCAGATCGGGTTCCCCTGCGGCGGCTGCGCGCGCCCGGAACCGGCCCCGGCGACACCCATTGCCCAGGCACCCGGCCGCGACGGCGGCGCCAGCGAGAGATCCGCGATGAGCTTCACCGACACCCGTGCCCTGGTCACCGGGGCCGATTCCGGCATCGGGCAGGCGACCGCGGAGCTGCTCGCCCGCGCGGGCGCCGACGTCGCCATCACCTATCACAGCGACGCCGACGGCATCCGGGAGACCGCCGCGCGGGTCGAGGCCGCGGGCCGCCGGGCGCTGGTGCTCCAGCTCGATGTCGGCGACCCGGCGGCGGTCACGGCGGCCTTCGACCGCATCGGCAGCGAGTTCGGCACCCTCGACATCCTCGTGGCCAATGCCGGGCAGGCCATGAGCGGCATGCCGGTCGCCGAGATGGACGACGCGGTGCTGGAGCGGATCCTGCGGGTGAACCTCATGGGGCCGCTGTTCTGCGCCCGCCCCTTCATCCGGATGCGCCGGGCGCAGGGCGGGAACGGCAAGATCGTGTTCGTCTCCTCCGTGGCCCAGCACCTGCCGACGCCGGAGAGCGCCCCCTACGGCATGTCGAAGGCCGGGCTCGGCTCCCTCTGCCGGTCGCTGTCGCGGGAACTCGCGGAGGACCGGATCAACGTCAACAACGTCGCCCCGGGCCTGATCGAGACGCCGATGACCGCCGACCGGTTCGAGAAGCGGGAGGTTCTCGACGAGTCTCTGGAGCGGATCCCGTGGCACCGGGCCGGCCAGCCGGAGGAGATCGCCCGGGCGATCCTCTACCTCGCCTCGGACGACGCCGCCTACGTCACCGGCCACACCCTGGTGGTCGACGGTGGCCTGACGATGCAGTGGGGGGGCGCCTGAACGGGGCCGGAACGACGCGACGCGGCGCCGGGGTCACGCCCGGCGCCGCGTCGAGGGATCTGCGCTGTGTGGCGGGCCGGCGGCCGCGCTCTCAGGACCCGAACTGCGAGCCCAGGCGCTCGAGGTACTCGGCCAGATCGACGCCCCCGACACGCTTGCCGTAGTCGAAGCGCATGCCCTGACGGATGTCGACGCTGGCATCCCGCGTGGTCAGGGTGAAGGGACGGACGCAGACCCAGGCTCCGTCGCGGCGGTGCTCGAAGTAGCCGAGGATCTCGTGCTTGGCCATAACCTTTCCTCCGGAACCGTGTTCAGGAGCATAACGGTCGCGCCGGCCGCTGGTTCATGCGTTGCGACTGTTTTTCGCGTGCGCGAGCGCACGGATCGAGTGTTCGTGAACCGGGAAGGCCGGCGGCACCCGGCGGAGAACTCGCCTGAGCTTGGCCATTACAGGGCGAATGTTCGGGCCCGGCGGGCAGGCGGGCGGCCGGCTCAGTGCCAGCGGTCGAGGATCTCGGCGGTCGTCATCGTCTCGACCTGGTGGCCGTAGCGCATCCGGTACATCAGCAGGAGGGCGTCGTGCGCCTCGTCGCAGGAACTGCACAGGGCATCGGTGGCCAGCACGATCCGGTAGCCGAGATCGACCCCGCCGAGCACGGCGGCCAGCACGCAGACGTCGGTCTCGGCGCCCGTGACGATCAGGGTGTCAACGCCCCGCGCCTTCAGGCGCGCGTCCAGGCCGGTCTCCAGCCAGGGCGAGTAGACGGTCTTGTCGACGATCTCGGCGGGCGGAGCCAGCCGGGCCAAATCCGGGACGAGGTCGATCAGACCCGGGTCGAGGCGCTCCCGGGTCATGCCGGCCCAGCGCCGCGAGTAGGTCGCCCAGGTGCCGCGGCCCTCGCCCGGCCGGGCTGCCGGGATGAAGCGGGTGAAGACGGTCCGCTCCGGGTGCGCCGCCGCGAGGCGGCAGACCTGGGGCAGGACGCGGTTCATCCACGGCGTCTGCCAGTCGGTCGTCTCGGCGAACATGCGCTGCATGTCGACGCAGAGATGGACGCAGCCACGTCCCAGGGCTCCGCCGGGGGATCCCGGCTCCGGCCGGGGGCTGTCCGTCGATGGGCGGCTTCCGGTGTCCATGGGCGCGCGATCAGGCCGGTTCGACGTGGCTCGGGAAGGGGTGAAGGTGCGCGAGGGCGCCGTCCCCGCCCCGTCTCGGGGCGGGGACGGCGGGACCTCAGCGGTCGGCCTTGGCGCCGGACGTCGTCAGGGAGAGGTAGCGCTCGGTGGTCGGGCGGATCAGCTTGCGAACCGCCTCCGCCATGGCCTGCTCCTCCTTCAGCGACTGCTCGAACGCCGTCCGGTGGCCCTGCTGGCCGGCCGCGTCGCCGATGGTGAGCAGCGACTCGTAGGCGGCGATCTCGAAATTCTCGAAGGCGTGGTTGGCGTAGGTGTTCTTCAGGATCTCGTCCTGGGCCGGCGTGTGGCCCAGCGCCATCATGTTGCCGACGAAGCCGAGGAAGCCCTCCTTGAGGGTCGAGGGGCTGTCGCCCAGGCTCTGGAGCGCCTCCTCCAGCCGGTGGCGCTGCCCGTGCGTCTCCTCGATGTGGCGGCGCAGGGCCTGCTCCATCTCGGGGTAGCGTTCCAGGCGCTCGACCTGCCGCTCCATGATCTGCAGCGCCTGCATCTCCACAGCATGGGTGTTCTTCAGGGCCGTGACGTAGATCTCGCGGGCGTCCATGGTCATGGTGTTCACCTCTCAGTGGTTGCGAGCCCGGGGCTCTTTCAACCGGCAAACACGGGTGCCGCACGGCCAAGTTCCGGTCGGAAGGTCGCAGGCGCAGGGCCGCCCGGCCGCGCGGGCCTGGCCCGCCCCGTCACCGCACGGGGCGTGCGCCGGTCCCGAGCGGGACGGCACGGCGCCGGGACCCGGACGGGGCCGCGCGGGGTTCTGGTCCTGTGAGGCGCGCCCGGCATCCGGCCGGGGCGCGGTCTCGGACCTGGAGGATGGCGATGGACCAGGAGCGCGAACGCCCGAAGGAGCCGCCGCTCTCGGACGGCCCGAGCGCCCGCCCCCGCGACGAGACCATCGCCCAGACGGGGCCCGGCCTGCCGAACGATACCGGCCGGCCGGTGGAGGTCGACGAAGCCGAGGCGGCGCGCATCGAGCGGAAGATCCGCGAGCTCTAGCGGACGCCCCGCTCAGTGCAGGGCGCCGCTGCGCTCGGCGCGCTGGCGCTCCGCGAGCCGCTTGCCGGTCTCAAGGAGCAGCGTCTCGGCCAGCGCCACCAGGGCGGTGTCGCCGAGCGCCGAGACGGTGTTGTGCAGCGACAGGCAGAGGTCGGCGGTGCGGTTGAGCGCATCGTCGATCGTGACCCCGTCGCGCTCCGCGAAGGCCGCGCCGGCCGACTTGCTGTCCGAGATCTCGACGATCACGCCCCGTCCGGTGGTCGGCCGCCCGTCCGGGTCCAGGTAGAAGTGCCCGCGGGTGAACAGCCACCGCAGCCGCCCCTCCGGCGAGCAGACGCGGTACTCGGCCGTGTAGGAGCCGCCGGTCCGGACACAGTCCAGGATGACCTGCGAGATATGGGGCTGATCGTCCGGATGGACGGCCTTCAGGAGTTCGGCGAGGCTGACCCCGGCCCGCGACCGGGCCGGGCTGATGTTGAACAGCAGGGCGCTCACCGGATCAGCCCGCGCCTCGTCCCGGCGGATGTCCCACATCCAGAAGCCGACGCCGCCGGAGGCCTCGAGCGCCGCGAGGAGCGCCGCCTCGGATACGACGTCGTCCGCGTGGTCCATCCGAGACATCCCCGATCTCACCGCAGCCAGAGGCGATGCTGCACGACGCGTGTGATCCTGCGTAATTCGTTTTAGCGTAATATAAATGTTCGTAAAGATCTTGTATTCAAATATATGTGTTGTCTCTCCGTGTCCGGTTCGCCAGCCCTAGGCTTCCGCCAGAGTTGAGCGGAGGGCCGGAAGAGAATTTTCTTCTGCTTCGCGCGGCGACGGGCCGTCCCTTCCACTGGCCGGCACCTGATCTGCGCCGGCAGGAGCGGAGCCGGCGCCGTCCCCGACCCGGAGCGGATCGGGCGCGCCCTGGACATCCGCGCGAAGGCCGAGGGCGGTTCGTCAGCACATCAAATGAGGGCGACCGGCGCGCGGGCCGACGCGATCAAGGACGGGTTGGTTCTGCCGACCTCCACGTCCGCTGCCTGATGGGCCCCACATCTTGTCGGGACGCGGACGTGGATGCAGAGACCCGCGCGAGACGGCAGGCTCCGTCGATCCACAGAGCCTCCGCGCGGAACCATCCATCGCCGCGCCGTGAGAACGAATCCATCTGCCCCGGCGGACTGTGCAGTAATGGCGCAAATTGCGCCATCCCGTGCAGCTATTTATGCCGGTTAACGATTGCCGAATTGGGTTGTATAGGCTTAGATAGTGTTCTTGGTAGCGGATTTACCGGCTCTCAGGCGTCGTGCGGCGCGCGTCGGCAAGGTACGGTCCCATGAGCTACATGTTCAAGGCCCCCTCCGGACCGGTCGCGGGGGCGATTGCACGGCAGATCACGTCACGGGGCTACGCGGTTCTCGAGGACTACGTGAGCCCGGAGGACCTGCGTGTCGCGCAGGCTTTCGTCGCGCGGGCGGTCGCCGCGAAGGGCGGCGAGTACGCGGGTTTCGCCGGGACGAAGGATCTCGGCGGCACGTTCCTGGCCGCCCTGCCGGACGACCCGGCCTTCAACGCCCTGTGCCGCGGCATCTACGAGAGCGCCGTGGGACGGCCCGCGCCGGATGTCGGCTTCTACCAGATCCTGCGCTGCCTGGCGGGAGGGGGCGCCAGGACGCACTCGATGCGCTTCCAGTTCGACTCCTACGTGCTCACGGCCCTCATCCCCGTCACGATGCCGGACCACGGGTCCCCGGGGCGGCTGATCATCCACCCGAACACCCGCCCGCTGCGTCGGAGCTACCTCGTCAACCTCGTGGACAAGGTGCTGGTCGACAATCCGCTCGCGCAGACGCTCCTGACCCGCGCCTACGACCGCGGCAGCAACCGCGTGATCCGCCTGCCGCTGAAGCCGGGAAGCCTCTACTTCTTCTGGGGCTACCGCTCGCTGCACACGAACGAGCCCTGCGCGTCCGACGCGATCCGGGCCACCGCCCTGCTGCACTACGTCGATCCGCACGCGGACAGCCGGCTCAAGCAGGTGCTGCGGCGGCGCTAGTTTCTGCCCTTCCAGGGTACCAGCACGCGCTCCAGGGCCCGCATCCCGAGTTCGAACAGGCCGGCGAACAGGCCGATCACCAGGATGCCCATCAGCACCACGTCCGTGCGCAGGAAGTTGGAGGCGTTGAGGACGAGCTGCCCGAGCCCGGCCTGGGCCGCCACCATCTCGGCGGCCACCAGGGTGGTCCAGCCCACGCCCATGCCGATCCGCAGGCCGATCAGGATCTCCGGCAGCGCCGCCGGGAAGACCACGTGGCGCAGGACCTGCCAGCGGCTCGCCCCGAGGGCGCGCGCGGCGTTGATCTGGTCGAGCGAGGCGGAGCGCACCCCCGCCCGCGCGGCGAGCGCCACCGGGGCGAAGCAGGCGAGGAAGATCAGCAGCACCTTCGACAGCTCGCCGATCCCGAACCAGATGATCATCAGCGGCAGGTAGGCGAGCGGCGGCAGCGGCCGGTAGAACTCGATCGGCGGGTCGAGGATGCCCCGGGCGATCCGGCTCGTGCCCATGGCGAGCCCGGCCGGGATGCCGAACAGGGCGGCGAGCGCGAAGGCGCCGAGGACGCGCAGGAGGCTGTCGCCGATGTGGAGCCCGAGCGGGGCGCCGTCGATCTCCCCGCGCCAGGCCTGACCGAAGGCCGCCAGGACCGCTTCCGGCGGCGGCAGGAACAGCGGCTTCACCCAGCCGGCGCGGGTGGCGGCCAGCCAGAGGCCGAGGGCCGACAGCACGGTGACGGTGCTGACCGCCGGCACCAGGATCCCGCCGCGGCGGGATCCGAAGCGCGCCCGCGGGGCCGGCGCCGAGGCCGGGACCGCGTCCGGCGCGGCGCGGGACAGAGCGCTCATCGGACGGCCTCGGCCGCCGCGTCGGCGCCGCCGCGGATGCGCGCGAGCACGCGCTCGCGCACGGCGATGAAGGCGGGGTCCGACTTCACGGCCCGCGTGTCGCGGCCGGCGACCGCGGCCCGGGAGAAGGGCAGGTCCAGCGTCTCGACGATGCGGCCGGGCCGCGGGCTCATGATCACCAGCCGGGTGGCGAGGAACACCGCCTCCTCGACGTCGTGGGTGATGAAGAAGGCCATCTTGCCGGTCCGGTGCCAGATCTCGAGGATCAGCTCCTGGATCTGCTCGCGGGTGAAGGCGTCCAGCGCGCCGAGCGGCTCGTCCATCAGCAGGGCGCGCGGGTCTCCGGCGAGCGCCCGGGCGAGGCCGACCCGCTGCTGCATGCCGCCCGAGAGCTCGTGGACCTTCCGGTCGGCGCAGTCGGGCAGGCCCACGAGGTCGAGCATCGCCAGGGCGATCCGCCGCCGCTCGGCCCGGGGCACGCCCCGCATCTTCGGCCCGAAGGCCACGTTCTCGGCCACGTCCAGCCAGGGCATCAGGGCGTGGCGCTGGAACACCACGCCCCGCTCGGCCCCCGGCCCCCGGACCGGCACCCCGTCGAGGAGGATGCGGCCCTCGCTGGGCGCCAGGAACCCCGCGATCGCCGAGAGCAGGGTGGTCTTGCCGCAGCCCGAGGCGCCGAGCGCCACCACGAACTCCCCGGGCGCGATGGTCAGGTCGATCCCCGACAGCGCGGCGACCGCGTCGGCGCCCTGCCCGTAGCGGACGCTCAGGTTGCGGATCTCGATCATGGGCCCTCCGGTCCGGCGACAGGCTATTTCCGGGCCGCCTCGACGAACTCCGTCGTGACGAACCGGGCGTAGTCGGGCGCCAGCGCCTGCACGCGCCCCTGCGCCTTCAGGAACGCGGCGGTCTCGGTCAGGGCCTTGGCGGCGCCGCCCCCGAGCCAGGCCGGCGAGGCCTGCGCCTCCAGGGTCGGGAACCGGTAGGCCGCGAGGCTCGCCGGCACCTCCGCGGGGGCCGAGCCGGTGACCCGGGCCACCGCCGCCACCTCCGGCGCGTCGGCGCCCCAGGGCTTGGCGGCGTAGGCCGCGTCCTGGGCGGCGATCAGCCGGACGAGCGTCGCCAGGAAGTCGCGGTTCCGCGCCGCCCAGGCCCGGTCGACCACGAGTCCGTCGAAGGTCGCCTTGCCCCGGCGAGCGAGGTCGCCGGCCGAGACCACCACCGTGCCGGACTTCTTCACCCGGGCGAGCACCGGATCCCAGATAAAGGTCGCGTCGATGTCGCCGCGCTCCCAGGCGGCGGCGATCTCGGGCGGGCGCATGTTCAGGATCCGGACATCGGCCTGCGTCAGCCCGGCCTCCGCCAGGGCGGCGATCAGCTGGTAGTGGGCGGTCGACACGAACGGGACCGCGATCGTCTTGCCGCGCAGGTCGGCCACGCCCGTCACGCCGCTGCCGGCGCGGGCCACGAGCTGCTCGGCGTCGGCGATCTCGTCGAGGATCCAGAACAGCTGGATGTCGAGCCCCTGCGAGGCGGCCGCCGCGATCGGGCTCGACCCCGCCTCGCCGATCTGGACGCTGCCCGAGGCCATGGCGCGGATCACGTCGCCGCCGCCGCCGAACTTGCGCCAGTGGATCGTGTAACCGGTCGCCTTCTCGATCGCCCCGGAGGCCATCAGGGCGCGGAACGGCACCACCATGTCCTGGTGGGCGAAGGTGACCTCCCGGTCGGCCGCGCGGGCGGTGCCGGGGAGCGGCGCGCCGAGAACCAGGGTGGCCAGGGCGGCCAGCGCGACGGCGCGGCGGTGCGGACCGGCTGATGTCATGAGATGTCCCCTCTCCGGCCGGCCCGGCGCGGAGGCGACTCGGGCGGCCGGGGTCCAGGGTCGGCCAAGCTCGGCGTCGAAGGCAAGGGCCCGGGCGGCCGTTCCGGGCGCGCCACCCGCGCGCCCGCGGCCCGCGCTCCGGCCGGGCCGCGCCCGGGATCCGCGCCGCGCCGCGGGCCGTCGCGGCGGCAAGCGGGCCGGGGACGGTCGCGCCCGGCGGCGCGAAGATCGCGCGCGTCGGGATGTTCATCTCCCCGGAGCGCGCGAGATCGTGGCCTGATCTCCGGAACGATCCGATCGGAGATGCCGCTCCTCGTCGTCCCGGAGCGTCTCGGAGCGGAGGCGCGGCGCCACGCCGGGTCGATGCAGCGCTTGGCCCGGCACGGTCCGGCGGGCCGGACCGACGGCCGGGATCGTTGCTGCTGGCCGCCGCGCCCGCGGGAGACGAAAATTTCGGCGTGCAAAACCCCGGGCGCGGTCCCGCGCGGGGCCGCGCCCGCGGCTCAGGCGGCGCGCACCGTCGCGAGGAAGCGCCCGACCTCGGCGGCGAGGTGCTCGGACTGACGCGACAGCGCGGAGGCCGCGCCGAGCACCTGCCCCGCCGCCGCGCCCGTCTCCCCGGCGGCACCCGCCACGCGCGCGATCGTGCCGGTCACCGCCCCGGTCCCCTGCGCGGCCTCCCCGACGTTGCGCACGATCTCCTGGGTGGCCGCGCCCTGCTGCTCCACGGCGGCCGCGATCGAGGTCGCCACGGCGTCGATCTCGCGGATGCGCGCCGTGATCGCGCCGACCGCGCCGACCGCCTGCCCGGTCACGCCCTGAACCCGCGCGATCTGCCCCGAGATCTCCGCCGTCGCCCTGGCGGTCTGCTCGGCCAGGGCCTTCACCTCGGAGGCCACGACCGCGAAGCCGCGCCCGGCCGTGCCGGCACGGGCCGCCTCGATGGTGGCGTTGAGCGCGAGCAGGTTCGTCTGGCCGGCGATCGCGGCGATCAGCCCGGCGACGTCGCCGATCCGCGTCACGGCCGCGCTGAGCTCCTGCACCAGCGCGCCGGTCCGGTCGGCCTCGCCGACCGCCGCCTGGGCGAGGCCGGCCGAGCCCTGGACCTGCCGGCCGATCTCCTGCACCGAAGCGCCCAGTTCCTCGGCGGCCGCCGCGACCGTGCCGACGTTGGCGGCCGCTTCCTCGGCCGCCGCCGCGACCGTGCGGGACTGGATCGAGGTCTGGCCGGCCAAGCCCGACATGGAACCGGCGGTGGCCTGCAGCTCGGTGGCCGCGGCCGAGACCTGCCCGATGATGCCCCCGACCGCGGCCTCGAAACCGTCCGCCATCTGGCGCATGCCGGCACGGCGCTGCGCCTCGGCCGAGGCGCGGGCCCGCGCCGTCTCCGCCTCGAGCTGCCGGGTGCGGATCAGGTTGTCCTTGAACACCTGCACGGCGGCGGCCATCCGGCCGATCTCCTCGGTGCCGCCGGAGCGGGGCACCGCCCGCTCGAGGTCTCCCCCGGCGAGGCCGTCCATCGTGTCGGTCAGCGCCCGGATCGGGCGGGCGACGCCCCGGCCGATCAGCGTCGCCAGGCCGGCGATCACCAGCGCGGCGAGGGCGGCGCCGGCGAGGAGGCGTTGGAGGGCCGGGCGCACCTGATCGGCGGTGTCGTCCGCGTAGATCCCGGTCCCGATGATCCAGCCCCAGGGCGCGAAACCCTTCACGTAGGAGATCTTGGGCACGGGCCGGTCGAGGCCCGGTTTCGGCCAGCTATAGGCGACGAACCCCGCCCCCGCCCGGCGAACCTGCTCCACCATCGCGACGAAGAGGTGCTTGCCGGCCGGATCGGTGAGGCCGCCGACATCCTGACCGATCAGCGCGTCCTTCGGATGCAGCAGCATCCGCGGCTGCATGTCCTGGATCCAGAAATACTCGCTGCCGGCGTAGTGCAGGCCGCGGATCTCCGCGATCGCGGCGGCCTGGGCGGCCGCGCGGCTCATCCGCCCCGCCCGCTCCTCGCCCTCGAAGTAGGCCAGCGCCCCGTGCGCCGCCTCGACGAGGTTGCGGGTCTGCAGCGCGCGCGCGTCGCCGATCACCCGGGACAGGTCCCAGGCCGCCAGCCCGATCAGCACCGCCATGCCGAGCAGGGCCATCGCGGTGATCAACTGGAGACGGGTGCCGATGCGCAGGGTCATGGGAATCCGGGCGTCGCGGCGCAGGGCCGCCGCGTCCGACGCGGGGTGCATGCGCGAGAGGGGGAGAGCTTCGTGGAGGCTATAAGCGGCAGGCCGGAACGCAGTTCGGTCGGCGAAGGCGGCTTATGTCATCACAGGTAATAAGAAGTTATGTCCGAATAGATTGGAATATGGCGCTAATAGTATGCGTATATATGGCTGATGCTGATTGAGGTTGTGTTCCAGGTCCCGGCCTGACGGACGGCCCGGCGGACGGCCATCGGCATCACCGACGCCGTCGGTTCCCGTTCCCGTTCCCGGTCCGGTCGTGGAATCGTCCCGATCGAGGTCGTCGGAGGGGCGGGACAGGCGCCCGGCCCGGATCGGCGACGGTCATCCTCGAGCCGTCCTCGAGCCGTCCTCGGCCCGGTCGCCGCACGACCGGGAGCGGCTCTCGCGGGCCGCCGAAGAGGGCGTGGTGCGCGCCGCGGGGGCGAGCGGGTTCAGGTCGTCCGCTCAGGTCGTCCGCTCAGGCCGCGCGCAGCACCGCGATCTCGTCGATCGTCGCGGCCGCCTGGGCCCGGAGGGTGGACAGCAGCGCGGTGACGTCGTCGCCCGCGCGGCAGGCCGTCTCGAAGGCCCGGCAGGTCGCGGCCAGATCCACGAAGCCGATCATGCTGGCCGCCGACACCATGGCGTGCGCGTCCCCCATCAGCCGCGTCCGGTCGCCGTCGGGCGCCGCCGGCCCGAACCGCTCGGCGAGTTCCTTCGCCAGCATCGCCAGGAGATCGCCCATCCGCGCCCGGCCGACCATCGCGGTCATCTCGTCCAGGGTGGCGCGGTCGATCGTGCCCCCGCGGCGCGGCGGCTCCGCGCGGGGCCCCGCCCAGCGGTCGATCGCGGCGAGCAGCGCGTCCGCGCGGAACGGCTTGCCGATATGGTCGTCGAGCCCGGCGGCGCGCAGCTCGGCCACCTGCTGCGGCAGGACGTTCGCCGTCATCGCGAGGATCGGCAGGCGGCCGGCGGCGCCGCCCAGGGCGCGGATCCTCCGGGTCGCCGCGATGCCGTCCATCACGGGCATCTGCACGTCCATCAGCACGAGGTCGTAGGACCGCCGCTGGACGGCCGCCACCGCGGCGACCCCGTCGGCCACCACGTCCACCGCGTGCCCGGCGCGCTCCAGGATCGTCCGGGCGAGGTCCTGGTTGAGCGGCACGTCCTCGGCCAGGAGCAGGCGGCGGCCGGTCGCGCGGGCGATCGCCGAGGCCGGCGCGGTCTCGCGGGCCGGGGGGAAGGCGGCGGGCAGGTCGGCTTCGAACCAGAAGGTCGAGCCGTGACCGACCGTGCTCGCGACGCCGATCGTCCCGCCCATCAGCGTGACGAGGGATTTCGAGATGGCGAGCCCCAGCCCGGTGCCGCCGTACTCGCGGCTGATCGAGCCGTCGACCTGCGAGAAGCGCCGGAACAGGCGGTCGCACTTGTCGGTCGGGATGCCGATGCCGGTGTCGCGGACCGCGAAGCGCAGCCGCGTCCCGCCGGTCGCGCTGGCGGCGTCCGGGCTGACCCGGACCGACAGGTCGATGCCGCCCGAGGCGGTGAACTTCATGGCGTTGTTGAGCAGGTTGAGCAGGATCTGCCGGAGGCGGTCCTCGTCGCCCTCGATCCAGTCGGGCAGGCCCGGGCCGAGGGCGACCGTGAGGGCGAGCCCCTTGCGCTCCGCCGAGGGGCGCACGATCGACACCGCGTTGTCGATCAGCGCCTCCAGGGCGAAGGGCCGGGGCACGATCTCGATCTGGCCGGCCTCGACCTTCGAGAAGTCGAGGACGTCGTTGACCACCGTCAGGAGCGCGGCTCCGGCGGTGCGGATCCGGTCGGCGTTCCGGCGCGCCGCCGGGCCGAGATCCGTCCCGTCGAGGAGCAGGTCGGCGTAGCCGATCACCCCGTTGAGCGGGGTGCGGATCTCGTGGCTCATGGCGGCGAGGAACTCGCTCTTGGCCGCGCTCGCCCGCTCCGCCTGCAGGCACGCGGCGTCGGCCGCCGCCTTGGCGTCGAGGAGCGCCGCCTCGGCGGCCTTGCGGGCGGTGACGTCGATGTTGAGGCCGATCATCCGCCGCGCCTGCCCGGGCGCGCCGCGCCCGACGCCGTTGATCCAGCGCACGCCCCCGTCCGGGGTGGGGACGCGGAACTCGATCGAGAAGGTCTCCCCCGCGGCCGCGGCCGCCGCGGCGATCTCCATCGCGCGCTCCCCGTCGCCGCGGTCGATCAGCGCGAGCCAGTCCCGGGTGTCGAGGACGTGGTTCCGGTCGGTCTCGATGCCGTGGAGGCGCGCGCTCTCGGGGGACCACTCGATCCGGCCGCTGTCGAGGTCGAGGTGCCACGTTCCGGCATGCGCGGCCTGCTGGGCGAGGTGCAGCAGGCTGCTGGCAGCCTCCACCTCGCGCCGGGCGGTGACGATCTCGTCGATGTCCAGGGCGGTGCCGAGCATGCCCACCATGGTCTCGCCCTGCCAGATCGGCAGGAGCACGATCTTGTGCCAGCGGTAGGGGCCGTCGTGCCGCTGCAGGCGGCCCTCGACCTCGTAGGGCGCGCGGCGGGTGGGGGCCTCCGACCAGAGCCGCTCCATCCGCTCCGCGTCGTCGGGATGGGTCCGGGCGATCCGGGCGGCGCGCGTCGGGCCGATCGGGCCGTAGTAATCCTCGAAGCGCCGGTTGACGTAGGAGGCGTCGCCGGTCTCGATGCTGGCGATCCAGACGAGCTGCGGCAGCGCGTCCGCCAGGGCCCGGTAGCGGGCCTCGCTCAGGCGCAGGGCGTCCTCCGCGGCCTTGCGGGCGCTCACGTCGCGCAGGGTCGCGACGTAGCCGTCCGGGGCGCCGGTCGCCCGGTCGTGGGTCAGGCTGAACGAGATCTCCAGCCAGACCCAGTGCCCGTCCCGGTGCCGGTAGCGCTGGGAGGTCAGGGCGCGGGACGCGCGGCCGCCGGTGAGGTCGTCGAGCACGCGGCGGTACGCGCCGACCTCGTCGGGGTGGACGAAGTCGAGGGGGTGGGTGCCGATCAGGTCCTGCGGGTCGTAGCCCAGGACGGCGCGCACCGCCGGCGAGACGTAGCGGCGGCGGGCGGTCAGGTCGGACCAGATGATGATGTCGGTGGCGTTCTCGGCCAGCAGCCGGTAGCGGCGCTCGCTCTCCTCCAGCGCCCGCTCGGCGATCCGGTTCTGCGTCACGTCGCCGAAGGTCAGGACGGTGCCGCCGTCCGGCAGGGCCGAGCACCGGACTTCCAGGATCAGCCCGCTGGGCAGGCGCCAGTCGAACAGCGGCGGCAGCGGGCCCCGCCCGCGCCCGGCCGTCGCGAAGCCCGGATCGGACCCGGCCTCCGCGAAGTCGCCGCGGGCCCGCTGGTAGGCGTGGATGTCCGGGAGGGCGACGCCCGCCCGCAGGATGTCGTCCGGCAGGTCGAGGAGGTCCGCGGCGCTCCGGTTGAACGCGCGCACCCGCCGGCCGGCATCGAGGACGACGAGGCCCTGCTCCATGCTGTCCAGCGTGCCGCGCAGGATCATGTCGGTCTCGCGCGCCCGCCGCTCCGACTGGACGAGGTCGGTCACATCGAGGATGAGGCCGTGCAGGGCCACGAGCGCGCCGTCGGGCCCGGACTCGGGCAGCCCCTGGATGATCGCGTCCAGCACGGTCCCGTCCGGGCGGACGACGCGGGCCCGCGCCTGGTAGGGGATGGCCGGCCGGCTCCCCTCCAGGATCCCCTCGAGCCGCGCGACCAGGGCGGCGCGGTCGTCCGGATGATAGCAGGCGACGTGCTCGGCGAGCGGCAGGTCGCACGCGCCGGGCGTCCCGAGCAGCCGCGCGAGATTCGCCGACCGGGTCACCCGGCGGGTGCACGGATCGAGGCGCCACTGCCCGAAGCCGGGGGCCCCGTCCCAGGGGGCAGGCTCGCCCGCGGCCTGAGGCCGAGCGGGATCCGGCGGCGCGGCCGGGCGGGTCGCGTCAGTCTGCATCGGCGCTTGCGGATCCCTGCCAGCGACGCGGACCGCGCCCGGACGCGCCGGCGGCGCGCATATCGGCACGAACCTGCTCGTGCGATGGTTGCGGATTCCTTGCCGGCACCGTGCGGCATTCGGCGCCTGTCACCCCGCGATCACGATCGCTTGAGGGCCCGGCGCGCCGGAGCGTGTCGCGGCGCGGACGGGAGCAGACCTACCGCACCAGCCGCTCGACGATCGCCCGCACCTGCGCGCGATCCGCCGGCTGCGGGTCGACCGAGCGATGGATCGTCAGGCCCTCGATCATCGCGTCGAGGGCCTTGGCGGTCTCCGGCGCGAAGTGCCGCCCCAGGGCCGCGCGGCTCTTGGCCATCCAGTCCTGCATCACCCGGCGCAGCGGCGGGTTCCGGGCCGCGAAGGCGTAGAGCTCGTAGCTCAGCAGCATCGTGCGCGGGCTCGCCCAGATGTCGCTCACGATCAGGTCGACCACGGCCTCGCAGGCCTCGTCGACGGTCGCGGCCGCGGCGAGCCGGTCGGCGAACCGCGCCGAGACCGTGTCGGCCAGCCCGGTGAACGCTTCCGTCAGCAGCGCGTCGAGGCTGTCGAAATGGTAGGTCATGGAGCCGAGCGGCACGTCGGCCGCCGCCGCGACCCGGCGGTGGGTCGTGCCGGCGACGCCGTGCTCGGCGACGACGTCGAGGGTCGCCCGGACGATGCGCGCCCGGCGATCCGGGTCGAAACGGCGCTGGGCGGCGGGCAAGCAGACCTCCTCGGATCCGGTTCAGGGCAGCCGGGCCGTGACGCGCGCGGCCTCGATGTGTACATCTGTACGCATGGCTGGGGCCCGCGGTGTCGGGCCGGAGGCGGACCGACGCGGCCGGAGGGAGGTTCTCACCGTGACGACAGAGATCATGAAGACCCAGAAGCAGAAGATGCTGGCCGGCGAGCTGTACTGCGCCGACGACCCGGAGCTGGCCGCCGACAACCGGCGCATCTCGGAATGGATGGACCGGTATAACGCCACGCAGACGCGGAGCCAGCCCGAGCGGCAGGCACTCCTGGAGGAGGCCTTCGCGCGCGTCGGTCCGGGCTGCAACATCCGGCCGCCGTTCCACTGCGACTACGGCTACAACATCAGCCTGGGCCGCGGCGTGTTCCTGAACTTCGGGTGCGCGATCCTCGACGTGATGTCGGTCACGATCGGCGACCTGACGCAGATCGGCACGGCCGTGCAGATCCTGACACCCGATCATCCGCGCGACCCGGCGCAGCGGCGGCAGATGCTGGAATTCGCCCGCCCGGTGGTGATCGGCGCCAATGTCTGGATCGGCAGCGGCGCGATCATCCTCCCCGGGGTCACGATCGGCGACGACGCGATCGTCGGGGCGGGCAGCGTGGTCACGCGCGACGTCCCGGCCGGCGTCACCGTGGTGGGGAACCCGGCGCGGCCGCGGCCCTGAGGGGATGAGGGGGCGCGGGGCGCGCGCTGCGTGGGGGAGCGGTCCGGCCGCGTCGGCCCTCCGCCGAGCCTGCCGGAGCTCCCGTCCGGGCCGGAGCTCCCGTCCGGGCCGGACCTGCCGGGGACGCCGACGACCGGTCGCGGCCGGTTCACACGGCCGCGCGGCCAAGCTGAGCGGCCCCGCGGCGTCGCTGCCGCGGGCCGGGTGGGGCCGATGCCGGGATCGCGGCACCGGGATCGCGGCACCGGGATCGAACGGCCGGCGCGGCCCGTCCCCTGACCGGCCGCGCCGGCGTTCGGGCGCGGGGTGGCGGCTGGATCAGTCCTTGCGGATCGGGGCCGCCGGAGCGCCTGTCTCGCCGAAGCCGAAATCGGCCAGCCGGTAGGAGAGCTGCGCGAACCCGCCGTAGCGACCGGTCTCGAACTTCATCGGGCTGGGCGGCGAGAACGGGAAGGCCGTCGTGTGCGCCTTGTCGGCCTGGAGCTGCCAGTAGCGGCCGCCGACGCCGACGCTGACGGACGGCGTCAGGTCGTACGCGATGATCCCCTCCAGGAAGTAGCCGTCGCCGCGGCCGCCTTCCGGCCCCGGGTTGATGTCGGGCCGCAGCCAGTGCCGGTCGACGCCGCTCAGGCTCACGACCGGCAGGTAGGCGCCTTCCAGGCTCAGCCGGACCCGGTCGAACCGCGCTTCGCCGATCACGCCGACGCGCAGCGCGTTCCACTGCATGCTCTCGCCCAGCGTCTTCATGCTGGTCGGGTAGGGTCTGGCGCAGGGAGTCCCGCCCGCCACCTGACGGCAGCCGTAGCCGTTATACAGTTCGGACGCGAACTGGTAGCCGAGGAAGCCGCCGAGCTTGTACCCGTCCCGGCGCAGCACGTCGTAGCCGAGATCGATCACGCCGTAGCCGATGTCGCCGTCCTTGATCAGCGACAGCGTCTTCGAGTAGCGGCGCAGGGCGGGCGGGAAGTCCTCGTCGGCGAGGCGGCCGCCGGTGACGCCGCCCGAGCCGAGGAAGCCCTTGGCGAACAGGCCGGTGGGGTTGTGCTCGAGCCGGGCGAAGCTCTCGCCGGCATGGGCCTGGGCGTTGGCGTAGGTCAGGCGGGAGTTGAGCTGGCCCGGCGCGTCGGGGTCGCCGAGCTTCTCGCGCGGGGTCCCGGCGCTGAAGAAGTAGCGCAGGCCGCCCTCGACATCCCAGGTCGCCGGGCCGGCCAGCGCGACCGGCGGCAGGTCGGGCAGCCCGGCTCCGAACCGGTAATTGAGGCCGACGCGGGCCAGGAAGCCGTCCGTCGCGACCCGCGAGCCGGCGTGGTAGCCGGTCAGCACGGGGTACGACGGAGCCGGGAGGACCGCCCGGGAGCCGAGATCGTAGTAGAGACCCTCGACCTTGGCGGAGAGGTGCTCGCTGAAGGCGTGCTCGATGCCGGCGCCGGCCACGTAGCCCAGGCGCACCGCGCCCTGGCGCCCGTCGAACAGCGGGAAACCGGCCAGCGACAGGTTGTTGTCGGTCCGGACCGTGCCCGCGGCGAGGCCGCCCGTGGCGTAGACGAGGGTGCGATCGACGGCGAAGCCGATCCTGCCGCGCAGGGTGGCGAGCTCGTCCAGCCTCTGGCCGGAATGGGCGACGCTGCGGCGATAGAAGCCGCCGCCCGCGGCCGGAAAGGCGCCTTCGCGGCGATCGTAGCCCCACAGCCGGGTGAATTGGTAATCCGCGGCGGCGCCGGCGACGAAGCCGGAATTCACCTGCCAATCGTAGCCGACCTCGGCGCCGCCGACGAAGCTCCCGTCCGAGGCCCGCTTCGATGGAATGACCGGGCAGTTCCGGGCTCCGGGCTGCCCGTCCGGACCTGTGCAGACGAACTGCGTGGCCCGATCGAGGGTCCCGTAACCGGCGAACAGGCCGGCATGCGCTCCGGTCCAGGAGAAGATCGGCACGGCCGTCACCGCCGGCGGAAGGGCCCTCCGCGGGAGGTCCGCCGCCATCGCGGTCTGCGACAGCAGGCACAGGAGAAGTCCGGAACTCGAGATGCGATACATGTAGTGTCCCCCGCCGCGCGTCGTCGAAGGCATGAGCGTCAAGGTCTCTTCGTCGGTCAGGATTCGGATGCCGAAGTGGAGCTTCTGCTGATCTCGCGCGGTTCGCATAATGCGTTCTTATGACTAGGTCATGATGTCTCGATTTTGAAGCGCGAAGTTTTGATCTGTCTCATCAAATTTCACTCGCTCCGCAATCGTCGATGAGAGAAGTGTATTTTATCGATGTCGTGTATCTTCGAGACTTAGTATGTTGAGGGTGTATTGGAGTCATTGTCAGCGGAGATTTTGCTCTGATCTTCGGTCGCGCCGCGGCTTGGTTCCGTTCGCTTTTGCGGCCGGGTGATGCGTTCGTGCATCACCTGCGCCCTGCCCGGTCTAATCCAGGGCGGCCACGGGGCCGGGCCGCCGGCCCGACGCGATGCCCGTCGCGACACCGCTCCGGCGCGTTCGTGGCGGGGCGGCCCGGTCCGGGGAACCATCCGGGCAGCCCGAGCCTTCCTGGGCGGGATTGCGGGCGGACCCGGCCGCGAGTCCCCTGGAAACGCCCGCCCGTCTTGCCGGGCGGCGAGAGAGGAAACCTCACGTGCGTTCAACGATCATTGCCGCCGCCCTGCTGGCGGCCCTCGGCTCCGCCGTCGCGATCCCGGCCTCCGCCGCGCCGATCGGACCCGGCACGGGCGTGTCGGCGCCCGCCGGCATGGTCTCGACGGTCCAGATGGATCCCGTCGAGCGCCACATGATGCGCCGTCGCATGGAGCGCCGGATGATGCGCCACCGGATGGAGCGCCACATGATGCATCGGGAGATGCGTCGCGAGATGCGCCACCGCGAGATGCGTCGCGAGATGATGCGTCGCATGTGACGCGCATCCGCGCCGGGGCGGCGTCCGACCCGGCGCGGGCCGGGGCAGCGCCGCGAGGCGAGCTTCCCGCATCGCGGGGGCTGAGCTCGATTTGGCCGGGGGTGCCACGTCCGAGGCGATCGAACCATCCGCGCCCCGACGCGTTTCTGGCCACCGACAAGGGAGGATTGGTACGATGAAGGCGATTCTGGCAGCGGCCGCGGTGAGCCTCGGCATTCTGGGCGTGGTCGGCCCGGTCTCCGCGCAGCCGCGCCCCGACTACGACGATTACGGCGGGCGCGGTTACCGCGACCGCGGCGATTACGATTACCGGGACCGCGGCTACCGCGACCGGGACGATTACCGCGGCCGCGCCAATTACGGGTTCGACGAGCGCGAGTACCTGCGCTGCAACCCGGATGTCCGGCGCGCCGTGGCCAACGGCCAGATGGAATCGGGGGCTGCCCATTACCGGGTGTTCGGGCGCCGCGAGGGCCGGCGGCTGAGCTGCTGACCGGCTTCTGACCGGCTGCTGGTCGGATCGGCCGGTTCCCGACCGGGCGCGCCTACCGGGCGCGCGCCCGGTCGCGCAGCAGGTTGATGATCAGGGCCGTCCAGCCGGTCTGGTGCGCGGCGCCGAGGCCCCGCCCCGTATCCCCGTCGAAGAACTCGTGGAACAGCAGCGGCTCCTCGGCGCCCGGTGCCGGGGCGATCGGCGGACGGGTGCCGAAGGCCGGCCGGCGGCCTGTTTCGTCCTTGGCGAACAGGGCGATCAGGCGATCCTCCAGGGCGTCCGCGATGGCGCTGAGCGTGAGCAGCGCGCCCGAGCCCGTCGGGTATTCCACCCGGAAGTCGTCGCCGTAATAGGTGTGGAAGCGCCGCAGCGCCTCGACGATGAGGAAGTTCATCGGCATCCAGACCGGGCCGCGCCAGTTCGAGTTGCCGCCGAACATGTTCGACGTGGAATCGGCCGGGTCGTACCGGACCGTGAAGGAGGCGCCGAGCTCGTTGAGCACGTAGGGCGCGTCGCGGTGCACCTTCGACAGGGAGCGCACGCCGTAGGGCGAGAGGAACTCGGCCTCGTCGAGCATGCGGCGCAGGAGCGCCTTCATCCGGTGGCCGCGCAGCAGCGACAGCAGCTTGCGGTCCTTCACGCCGCCCTCGGTCCAGCGGGAGACCAGCCGGGCGAGGTGGGGCCGGTTCTCCAGCACCCAGTTCAGGCGCCGGGCGAAGTCCGGCAGCCGGTGGAGCACCGAGGGCTCGATCACCTCGACGGCGAAGAGCGGGACCAGCCCGACCATGGAGCGGACCCGCAACGGCAGCATCCCGCCGCCGGGGATGTCGACCTCGTCGTAGTAGAACTCGTCGATCTCGTCCCACAGGCCGAACCCGCCGCCCTCCCCGCCCCCTGACCCGCCCATGTCGGTCATGGCCTCGGCGATGAGCAGGAAGTGCTCGAAGAACTTGGAGGCGGTGCTCTCGTAGACGTCGTTGTGGAGGGCGAGCTCCAGGGCGATGCGCATCATGTTGAGCGCGTACATCGCCATCCAGGCGGTGCCGTCGGCCTGGTGCACCACCCCGAAGCCCGGGGGCGGGCGCGAGCGGTCGAACACGCCGACATTGTCGAGTCCCAGGAAGCCGCCCTGGAAGACGTTGCGCCCCTGCGCGTCCTTGCGGTTCACCCACCAGGAGAAGTTGATCAGGAGCTTGTGGAACACGCCTTCCAGGAAGGCGAGGTCGCCGCGCCCGCCCCGCCGGTCCCGGTCGATCTCGAACACCCGGTAGGTGGCCCAGGCGTGGACCGGCGGGTTGGCGTCGCCGAACTCCCACTCGTAGGCCGGGAGCTGGCCGTTCGGGTGCATGTACCATTCGCGGGTCAGCAGCAGGAGCTGCTTCTTGGCGAAGTCCGGGTCCAGCAGGGCGAGCGGCAGGCAGTGGAAGGCGAGGTCCCAGGCGGCGAACCAGGGATATTCCCAGGTGTCGGGCATCGACAGCACGTCGGCCGCCGCGAAGTGGCGCCACTGGCCGTTGCGGCCGCCCGCGCGCGCGCGGGGCGGCGGCGGCTGGAGCGGGTCGCCCTCCAGCCAGCGCCGCACGTCGTAGCAGTAGAGCTGCTTCGACCAGATCAGGCCGGCGGCGGCCTGGCGGAAGATCGCGCGGGACTCCGGGCTCGCGATGCCGTCCTGCAATTCCTCGTAGAACGCGTCGGCCTCGGCGACCCGGCGGCGGACCAGGGAGCCGTCGTCGACGGCCCGGGCGCGCAGGCCCGCCGACAGCCGCAGGCGGACCCGGGCGGTCTCCCCGGGCGCCAGCCGCAGCGCGTAGTGCAGGCCGAGCTTGGTGCCCGCGTCCCGGCGCACCGCAGCGGGATCGCCGTCGACGATCGCCGCGTGGAGCCCGTCCTTGAACGGCCCGGGGGCGTCCGGCTGCCCGCCGTGCCGCCGCAGGTTGGTGTCGTTCTCGCAGAACAGGAGGTCCGGCGCCCCGTCGAAGGCGAGCCGGTACGGCCCGAGCCGGTCGTGGGTGCAGATCGCGCCCCCGTCGGGCGCGCGGGCGATCCGCGGGCGCGCCTGCCCGGCCGGCCCCGCCTGCCACGACCACGTGTTGCGGAACCAGAGCTGCGGGACGAGGTGGAGGTCGGCGGGCTCGGGCCCCCGGTTCAGCGCGGTGATCACCGCGTGGACGTCGTCGGCGTCGGCCTTGGCGTACTCCACGGTGACGTCGAAGAACCGGTCCCCGTCGAAGACGCCCGTCTCCTCGATCTCGTACTCGGGCTGCTCCCGCCCGCGCCGCCCGTTCTCGGCGACGAGGTCCGCGTAGGGAAAGGCCGCCTGCGGGTAGCGGTAGAGCATCTTCAGGTAGGCGTGGCTCGGGACCGCGTCGAGGTAGTGGTAGACCTCCTTCACGTCCTCGCCGTGGTTGCCCTCCTGGTTGGTCAGGCCGAACAGCCGCTCCTTGAGGATGCGGTCGCGCCCGTTCCAGAGGGCGAGAGAAAGGCAGAGGCCGCCGCGCTCGTCGCAGATCCCCGCCAGCCCGTCCTCGCCCCAGCGATAGGCGCGCGAGCGGGCGTCCTCGTGCGTCAGGGCGGCCCAGGCGTTGCCGCAGGGGCTGTAATCCTCCCGCACGGTCCCCCATTGCCGCTCGCTGAGGTAGGGACCCCAGAGCGACCACGCCCGCTCGCCCCGGCCCTGCTCGGCGATCCGGCGGCGCTCGGCCCAGTCTACCGACGCGTCCCGACCCTCGCCCCGATCCCCGTCCCGATCCTCGTCCGCGCGCGGCCCCATCAGCCGCGTCCCCGACGCGGGCTCGGTCGGCTGGGGCTGGGGGCGCGGCGGGGACAGGAGGCGGCCATCGGTCACGGCGGGTTGCTGCGGATGCGCCGGCCCGATGCATCATTGACGCCAGCCCGGCCCGGCCTGCCGCGCGGCCGCCACACAGCTCCGCGAGGGCGAGCCCTCCGGCCCCGCGGCCCGCCCGTCCCCGGGCCGTCCCGGCCCGCCCCGAAACCTTGACCCCGGTGAAGGTGAGCGACAGGATCGCGCCGGCTGGTCTGCGACTCGACGCGCGGCGATCCGCGTTGATCTGTCCGAATTCAGCGTTCGTCGGCGATCTGTCCGGCCACATCTTGGGGGAAAGATGACGCGATTACTGATAGCCGGCCTGGCCGGGCTGCTGTTCATGACCGCGGCGCGAGGTCAGGAGGGCGGCGCGCCGGTGAAGATCGGCGTCGCCGCGCCCATGACCGGGCCGAACGCCGCCTTCGGCGCCCAGATCCGGAACGGCGTGAGCCAGGCGGTCGAGGACCTGAACAGGGCCGGGACGCTGAAGGGCACGACGCTGACCGTCACGGTCGGCGACGACGCCTCCGACCCGAAGCAGGGCGTCTCGGTGGCCAACAAGTTCGCCAGCGACGGCGTGAAGATGGTCGTCGGCGACTACAACTCGGGCGTCACGATCCCGGCCTCCGACGTCTACCTCGACGCCGGCATCATCCAGGTCACGCCGGCCTCCACGAGCGTGAAGTTCACCGAGCGCGGCATGTGGAACACGTTCCGCACCTGCAGCCGCGACGACCAGCAGGGCGCGGTGGCGGGCAGCTACCTGGCCGCGCACTTCCCGGGCAAGAAGATCGCCTTCGTCCACGACAAGACCCCCTACGGCAAGGGTCTGGCCGACGAGACGCTGAAGACCTTTCGGGCCAAGGGCGGCAGGGAGGTGCTGTTCGAGGGCATCAACCCGGGCGAGAAGGATTATTCCGCCCTCGTCTCCAAGATGAAGTCGGCCAACGTCGACGTCGTCTATTTCGGCGGCGTGCACACCGAGGCCGGGCTGATCATCCGGCAGATGCGTGACCAGGGCCTGACCGCCCGCATGATGAGCGGCGACGCCATCCCCGACAAGGAATTCGTCCAGATTGCCGGCCCGGGCGCGGCCGGGACTCTGATGACCTTCGCGCCGGACGCCCGCAAGAACCCGAACGCCAGGGGCGTGGTGGCGGCGTTCAACGCCCGGGGCATCGATCCCGAGGCCTACACGCTCTACGCCTACGCGGCCGTGCAGGTCCTGGCGAAGGCGATGGCCGAGACGGGCTCCAGCGACGGCCGGGCGCTCGCGGACTGGCTGCACCAGGGCAAGCCGGTGGACACGGTGGTCGGGCCGATCGCCTACGACAGGAAGGGCGACCTGACCCGGCCCGACTACGTGATCTACGAGTGGACGAAGGGTCCGGACGGCCGGATCGACTACGCCGGGCACGAAGTGGCGCCGTAGGCCGGGCGGGCCGGGCCGGCCGCCGCCTCACCTAATTGGATGAGGGCGGCTGCCTGAACGTGGCGGCCGCGCAGGGCTTATGCTTCCCCCGACTGCGCCGCCATCCGCAGAGGGAGCCTTCATGTTCGACTTCAGCCAGCTCCGGTGCTTCGCCGCCGTGGCGGAGGAGCTGCATTTCGGGCGTGCGGCCGCCCGGCTGAACATGACGCAGCCGCCGCTGTCGCGGCAGATCCAGGTTCTGGAGCGCGTCCTCGACGTGCAGCTCCTGGAGCGCACCAGCCGCACCGTCCGGCTGACCGCCGCCGGCCGCAGCTTCCTGCCCGAGGCCCAGCGCATCCTGCGGCTCGCCGAGACCGCGACCCACGTCACCCGGCAGGTGGCGGCGGGGCGGGCGGGCGTCCTCAAGTTCGGCTTCACGGCCGCCTCGGCCTACGACTTCCTGCCGCGCCTCGTCACCGCGTTCCGGCGGGCGCTGCCGGACGTGACCCTCGCGCTGCGCGAGATGGTCAGCAAGGACCAGATCGAGGAGCTGCTCGCCGGCCGGATCGACGCCGCGCTGGTGCGCCCGCCGGTGACGCACCCGGACCTGATCGCCGTCCGGGCGCTGGCCGAGCCCCTGGTGGTGGCCCTGCCGGCCGGGAACCCCCTGGCCCTGCGCGACGGGCTCACCCCCGCCGATCTCGGGCGCGAGCCGCTCATCGGCTACGCGCCCAACGAGGCGCGCTACTTCCACGACCTCGTCCTGGGCCTGCTCGCCGAGGCCGAGATCCGGCCCCCTATGGTCCAGCAGCTGACGCAGATCCACTCGATCCTGGCCCTGGTCCGGGCGTCGCTCGGCATCGCCCTGGTGCCGGCCGCCGCCGAGCGCCTGCGCTTCGAGGGCGTGGTGTTTCGGCCCCTCGCCCTGCCGGCGCCGCGCCCGGTGGAGCTCCTCCTCGCGTGGCGGCGCGACGCGGACGACCCGCTCATCGCCCAGCTGGTCTCGATCGTGGCCGAGATGCCGCCCGCGTGAGCCCACACGGTCGATCGATGCTCGATCCGCATCGATCGATCCAGTGTTTGGCTTTGACCTCGCGGCGGAAGGCTGCGCGTGATGGGGCGGACGGCGCGCAGACGCCGCGACGCGCCCGCGCGCAGGGAGGATCGTGATGGACAGCCTCACCAACCGCTTCAAGGCGGCCCTCGCCGAGGGGCGCCAGCAGATCGGCCTGTGGTGCAGCCTCGCCAGTCCCATCTCCACCGAGGTGGTCGCCGGGGCCGGGTTCGACTGGCTGCTCCTCGACATGGAGCACTCGGCCAACGACCTCCGGGACATCTACGCCCAGCTCCAGGCGATGATGGAGGGCGACACGCACCCGATGGTGCGGGTGCCGAGCGACGACCCGATCACCATCAAGCGCGTCCTCGACGCCGGCGCGCAGTCGCTGATGATCCCCAACATCGACGATGCCGAGCAGGCTGCCCGGGTGGTCGCGGCGACCCGCTACGCGCCGCGGGGCATCCGCGGCTTCTCGCAGGCGCCCCGCGCCGCCCGGTTCGGCCGGATCAAGGACTACCACACCCGTTGCGAGGCCGAGATCTTCGTGGCGGTGCAGGTCGAGTCCCGCCGCGCCCTCGACAATCTGGACGCGATCGCCGCCGTGGAGGGCGTCGACGGCGTGTTCATCGGGCCCGGCGACCTGTCGACCAGCCTCGGCTATCTCGGCCAGCAGGGCCATCCGGAGGTGGTCTCCACTATCGAGGCGGCGATCGCCCGGATCGTCAAGGCCGGCAAGCAGGCCGGCATCCTCACGCCGAGCGAGGAGCTGGCCCGCCGCTACATCGCGGCCGGCACCCGCTTCACCGCGGTGGGCTCCGACATGGGGCTGCTCGCCCGCAACGCCGAGGCGCTCGCCGCCCGCTTCCGCGCCTGAGTTCCGCAACCGGGATCGCTACGCATGAACATCGGATTCATCGGCCTCGGCATCATGGGCGCGCCCATGGCCGGACACCTGATCGCGGCGGGCCACAGCCTGTTCCTCAAGTCCCGGCGCGGCGTGCCCGAGGCCCTGCTCGCGGCGGGCGGCACCGCCTGCGCCACCGCAGCCGAGGTGGCCGAGCGCGCCGACACGATCATCCTGATGCTGCCCGACACCCCGGACGTGGAGCAGGTCCTGTTCGGGGCGGACGGGGTCGCCGGGGGGCTCAGCCCGGGCAAGACCGTGATCGACATGAGCTCGATCGCGCCGCTGGCCACCAAGGATTTCGCCGCCCGGATCGCCGAGCGGGGCGGCGCCTATCTCGACGCCCCGGTCTCCGGCGGCGAGGTCGGGGCCAAGAACGCCGCGCTCTCGATCATGGTCGGCGGCGAGGCCGAGACCTTCGCGCGCGCCGAGCCCCTGTTCGCCGCCATGGGCAAGACGGTCACGCATGTCGGCCCGGTCGGGTCCGGGCAGGTCGCCAAGGTCGCCAACCAGATCATCGTCGCCCTGACCATCGAGGCGGTGGCCGAGGGGCTGCTCTTCGCCTCGAAGGCCGGCGCCGACCCCGCCAAGGTGCGGCAGGCGATCACCGGCGGGCTGGCCACCTCGCGGATCCTGGAGCTGCATGGCGCGCGGATGATCGAGCGGACCTTCGACCCCGGCTTCCGCATCGGCCTGCACCAGAAGGACCTGAACCTCGCCCTGGACAACGCCCGGACGCTCGGCCTCAGCCTGCCCGCCACGGCGCTGGCGCAGCAGCTGTTCTCGGCCTGCGTGGCGCAGGGCGGCGCGGCCTGGGACCACTCCGCCCTGGTGAAGGCCCTGGAGGCCCTGGCGAACCACGCGGTCGGCGACGCCGCCTGATCCCGACAGGAGCCCGGACGGGCGCGAGACGGAAGGAGCATCCGATGCGGGCCGAGATCGAAGCCCCGACCCGCCCGCACCCGGCCGGCGCGGGGGCCGGCGGAGGGGCCGCAGGGGCCGCCGGAGACGTGCCGCGCACGATCCGCCTGAGCGCGCGCGACAACGTCGCGATCGTGGTCAACGCCTTCGGGCTGCCGGCCGGCACGGTGTTCCCGGACGGGCTGGAACTCGTCGAGTTCGTGCCGCAGGGCCACAAGGTCGCCCTCACCGACATCCCGGAGGGCGGCGAGGTCCGCCGCTACGGCGAGGTGGTGGGCATCGCGACGCAACCGATCCCGCGGGGCGCCTGGGTGGAGGAATCCCGCGTCGCCACGCCGGTCGCCCCGGCCCTCGACGCCCTGGAGATGGCCACCCGCGTGCCGGCCCCCCTGCCCCCGCTCGAGGGCTACACCTTCGAGGGCTACCGCAACCCGGACGGGTCGGTGGGCACCAAGAACATCCTGGCGATCTCGATCAGCGTCCAGTGCGTCGCCGGCACCCTCGACGTGGCGATCCGGCGGATCAAGCAGGAACTGCTGCCGCGCTTCCCCAACGTCGACGACGTGGTCGGCCTGACCCACGCCTACGGCTGCGGCGTCGCCATCAACGCCCCCGAGGCGGTGGTGCCGATCCGGACGCTCCAGAGCCTCGCGCGGAACCCGAATTTCGGCGGCGAGGTCATGGTCGTCGGACTCGGCTGCGAGAAGCTCGTCTCGGAGCGGCTCCTGCCCGACAGCGGCGCGGCCGGCGACGGGGTGGTGCGGCTCCAGGACGAGCGCCACCACGGCTTCTCGGCCATGATCGACAGCATCCTGACCATGGCCGAGGCGCGCCTCGCGGTGCTGAACCGCCGGACGCGCGAGACCTGCCCGGCCTCCGAGCTGGTGGTCGGCCTGCAATGCGGCGGCAGCGACGCCTTCTCGGGCGTCACCGCCAACCCGGCGCTCGGCTTCGCGGCCGACCTGCTGGTCCGCTGCGGCGCCACCGTGATGTTCTCCGAGGTGACCGAGGTGCGCGACGCGATCCACCTGCTCACCCCGCGCGCCAAGTCCCCGGAGGTCGCCGCGGCGCTGGTCCGCGAGATGGCGTGGTACGACGCCTACCTCGCCAAGGGCGAGGCCGACCGCCGCGCCAACCCGTCGCCGGGCAACAAGAAGGGCGGGCTCAACAACATCGTCGAGAAGGCGCTGGGCTCGGTCGCCAAATCGGGCACGAGCGCGATCTCCGGGGTCCTGGCGCCCGGCGAGCGCGTCCGCGAGAAGGGCCTGATCTTCGCCGCGACGCCGGCGAGCGACTTCGTCTGCGGCACGCTGCAGCTCGCCTCGGGCATCACCCTGCAGGTGTTCTCCACCGGCCGCGGCACGCCCTACGGGCTCAGTCAGGCGCCGGTGATCAAGGTCGCCACCCGCACGGAGCTCGCCGAGCGCTGGGCCGACCTGATCGACCTCGATGCCGGGCGCATCGCCACCGGCGCGGCGACGATCGAGGAGGTCGGCTGGGAGCTGTTCCACCTGATCCTCGACGTGGCGAGCGGGCGCAAGCGCCCCTGGTCGGACCGGTGGGGGCTGTTCAACGACCTGACCCTGTTCAACCCCGCGCCGATCACCTGAGACTCACCGGCGGGACGGCGTTGCGTCCCGCCGCGTCGTCAGCGTGGCCGGACTCTGCTAGGCAGCCGGCACTGCCATGACGCTGCCGATTCCCTCCCTCCGGACCCTGCTCTTCCGCCTGCACTGGGCGCTCGGCCTCACCGCCGGCCTCGTCCTCGCCCTGATGGGCCTGACCGGGGCGCTGATGAGCTACGAGGAGGCGGTCACCGCCTTCGCCAACCGCGACCGGCTCGAGGTCGCGCCCGGCGGCCGGACGGCGCTGGCCCCAGCGGCGCTGGCGGCGCGGATCGACGCGCAGGCGGGCGGCCGCGTCGCCAACGTGCTGACCCTGTCGGACGACCCGCGCGCGAGCGTCCACGTCCGCTTCGCCCGCGATCCCGAGACCCGCGCGCGGCCGCCCGCCGCCTACGCCGACCCCTACGACGGCGCGCTGCTCGGCCCGGTGCGGCTGGAGGGCGCCTTCACGACGGTGCGGGACCTGCACCGCTGGCTGTTGCTGCCCGGCGGGTCGAAGGGCTGGGGCCGCACGGTGACGGGCGCCTGCACCCTGGCGCTGCTGGCCTTCCTGGCGACCGGCCTCTACCTGCGCTGGCCCCGGATCCACCGCTGGCGGATCTGGCTGAAGCCGGCCCTGTCGCGGCCCGGCCGGCCGCGCTGGTGGTCGCTGCACGCCGTGGTCGGGACGTGGCTCCTGCCGGTCTACCTGGTCATCGCGCTGAGCGGCCTGACGTGGTCCTACCCGTGGTTCAAGGACGGCGCGACGCGGCTGCTCGCGGGCGCTCCGGACGCCGCGAAGCCGGCCGGCCGCAGGGCCGCCGGAAAGCCGGCCGATCCCGCCGTCAGCGGCCCGGCCGTCGACCGCGCCTGGGCGGATTTCCGCGCGCGGACCGGCGCGGAGGCCGGCACGGCGGTCCTGACCCTCCCGGGCGCCGACACGAAGGCGATCCGCATCCGCTGGCTGCCGAAGGGCGTCGACGCGCCGAGCGCCCGCAACGAGGACCGCTACGATCCCGCCACGGGCGCGCTGCTGGCCTCCGAGCGGGCCGCAGACGCGCCGCTGGGCCGGCGCCTCCTGGACAACGTCCTGGAGGTGCATCGCGGCCGCTTCTTCGGCGACCTCGTCGCGCTGCTGTTCTGCCTCGCGGCGCTGGCCATGCCGGGTTTCGCGGCGACCGGCCTGACGCTCTACGTCCTGCGCCGCCGCGCCGGGGCCCGCCGGAGGGCCGTCGAAGCCGGGGCGCCGGCGGGCGCCGTCCGAACGGCGAGCCCCTGACGGCAGCCTCCGGCGGGCCATCGTTCGATGGGGCCCGCCCCGCGCAGGTTTCGGCCCGTCAGAGCCGGGCGGTGATCGTCGCCAGCACCGTGAACGGCGCCCCGGGGGTGTTGTTGGTCGCGTTGGTCGGCGCCTCGATGTAGCGCGCGTTCGTCAGGTTGCGCATGTTCACCGACAGGCGCCAGTGGGCGTCGAAATCGTAGTACACGAGCGCGTCGAGCCGGTTGTAGGCGCCCACGGTGAAGCTGTTGTCGAGGTCGCCGTAGCGTCGGCCGACATGGGTGACGCCGAAGCCGAGCCCGAGCCCGCGCAGCGGGCCGTCCTGGAACGCGTAGGTCGTCCACAGGCTGCCGCTGAACACCGGCACGCCGGCGAGCCGGTTGCCGACCGCGAAGGTCGTGTCCTTGGTGATCCGCGCGTCGATCAGGCCGACGCTGCCGATGATGCTCCACCCGGGCAGGATCTCACCGGCGAGATCGGCCTCGACACCCCGCGACCGCTGCTGGCCGGTGATGACCGAGAAGGTGGGATTGCGCGGGTCGGTGGCCGCGACGTTGTCCCGGACGATCTGGAAGGCGGCCGCGCTCAGGGTCAGGCCGGGCGTGAGATCGACCCGGGTGCCGGCCTCGACCTGCTCGCCCGTGCTGGGCGGGGGGCTCGCCACGTTCAGCACGCTGGCGGTCTGCGGCAGGAACGACGTGGCGTAGCTCGCGTAGAAGGTCAGCGGCTCGAACGGCCGGTAGATCAGTCCGACCCGCGGCGAGGCGCCGAACAGGGTCTGCTCGGGCGGCTGGGTCCGCGAGGCCGGCTGGCGGTTGAAATAGTACTGGCTGCCGAGATCGAACCGGGCCCCGACGACGAGCTGCAAGCCCGGCGCGAGCACGATCTGGTCCTGGGCGTAGAGCCCGAACACCTCCAGCTTCTGCTTCAGGTCGGCCTGGAACTGGAGCGGCTGGAAGGCCGCGCCGAACATCGGGTTGAGGAAGCTGACCGGGGCGAGGTTGCCCTGCTGGGAGAAGGCGTGGCGGAAACCGTTCGAGTACTCGAGCCCGAGGAGCGCCGTATGGGCGAAGCCGAAAGTGTCGAACTTCATCACGGCCTCGGTCTGGCTGTCGACCGCGGCGAAGCGCGAGTTGACCGTGGCCTCACGCCGGCTCAGCAGCGTGCCGGCATTGTTGACCGATAGGGCACGGGCGGCGAACACGTCGAACGTGCCCCATTGCCCGGCGATGACCTGCCGGAGCGTCAGGTTCTCGTTGACGTCGTGCTCGGCCCGCATGGTGATCGTGTTGAAGGCGCCGAAGTAGCGCGAGGACGGCTCACCGTAGAACCGGCCGATGTTGTCGAGCGGGACGCGGCCGCGGAAGGCCACCAGCCCCTCGTCGTACTGGGTGTGCTGGTTGGTGAATTCCGAGTTCACGTAGACCCGGGTGTCGGCGCTCGGCGTCCAGCTGAAGGCCGGCGCCACGAAGACGCGCCGGTTGGTGTCGCCGCCGTAATTGCGGAAGGTCGGATCCTCCTGGGCGGCGAAGCTCAGGCGCGCGGCGAGTCCTTCGACGGCGGGCAGCGCGCTCGACACGGAGCCCTGGAAGCGCCGGAAGCCGAAGCTGCCACCCTGAACACTCGCGTCGGCCGTGGGCTCGAATGTCGGCCGGCGGGTCACGATGTTGATGACGCCGCCGGGATCTCCCCGCCCGAACAGCACCGAGGCCGGTCCCTTGATCACCTCGACGCGCTCCGCATCCACGAGGTCGCGCGTCACCGGGTAGAAGTTGATGGCCGGATCGACCAGCACGCCGTCGACGGCGAAGACCTGCGTGGAGAAGCCGCGGATCAGGTAGTTCTGCGACCGTCCCTGCACCGTGCTGCCGAGAACCACGTTGCTGACGTTGGTCACGGCATCGGTCAGCCGCAGGTCCTGCTGGTCGGTGATCACCGAGCGGGGCACGACGTTGATCGATTGCGGCGAGTCGCGCACCGGCGTGTCGGTGCGCGTGGCGGTCGCGGAGCGCGTCGCCCGGTAGCCGACGACGGGACCGTCGGCCCGCTCGCTGACGGGGCCCGTGCCCGCAACACTGAGTTCGGAGAGAACGACCTCGTCGGCGACCGGCTCGGATTGCGCGCGGATCTCTGTCGGCGCGAGCAGAAGGAGCGACGTCGCGAGCCCAGTGCTGCAGAAATTCAGGCGCGACCGGCAGTATTTGATGCGATCGACGACGTCGATCCGGGCGGCAGACATGCTTTAAAATCGTTCTCAAGAGCGACGTATCGACGCGATGCGGTATTTCTAGATTGCATACGCCGTCTTTTCTCAACGCCGATCGGGAAAGCCGCGGGTGACGCGCGCATCCTCTGCCCGGATGTGGCGCGGAAGGCACGTTTTGAGCGGCAATGCTTTGAAATGATTCAAAGATACCGACCTTTGCGTGTGCAATGCTGGGCTTTGCAACCGGCAACGGCCCGGGGCGCGCCGGGCGCGGGCCGACTCACGGCGACGCGCCCCGCCGGGGGCTACGCGGCGTCGCCCGTGAGAACGGCCGGCCGGCCCGCGCGAGGGGGGGGTCGCGGGCCGGCCGGCGTACCGCGCGCCGGATCCGGCCCGCGATCGGTGATGGCGGCGGTGAGGGCGCGTCGCCGGTGGGGCCCGGGGGCGCGCAGCGGCGCCGGGATCAGCGGGCCGCGGGCCGATCCGGGAGCGCCGGGGTCGGCAGGCGGCCGTCGAGCCCGGCGTCGAGCCGCGCGCGGAGCGGGGCGATCGCCGCGGCGACGTCGGAATCGGGGAGCGCGGCCGGGTCGCAGTCCGGCGCGGTGGCGCGCCCCGACGGGGTCGCGGCGAACCGGTCGCCGCTCCCGGCCCCGCTCCGCGCCGTCATGGGGGCGCTGTCCGGGTTGCGGGTCGATGCCGACCGGATCTCCGCCCGCAGGGTCGCGGCCACGCGGCCGAGGTCCTGCAGGGCGGTGCGGTGAAAGCCGGCGCGCGCGCAACGGGCCCCGGCGGCGTCGAGGATGTGCGCGCGCCGGGCGGGCGGGTGGCCGCGGTCTCCGGCGCCCCGTCCGCCGCGCCGGTCACGACCCGGGCTGCGCCGCGGCGGCGACCGGCGCGACGCGGCTCTGATCCTTGCCCAGGCTGGCGACGGCGCAGGATTGCGGTCCCTGACGGAGGTCCGCGCAGATCCGGGCCTGCCAGCCATCCGGGCCGGCGCCGGTCCAGTTGATCAGCGCCAGCCAAGCGAGGGCCAGGACGGCGCCGAAGGTCAGGTTGGCGGGGGTGCAGACGCTGCGGACGAGGGCGAGCGCGCCCGGGCCGCGGGCGCCGAAGCGCTGGGCATCGATATCGGACCAGCGGCCTTCGAGGGTGAGAGCCATCGCGCGCTCCTGTTTGCCCCACCCTTGTAATGAACGTTCATTCTCATGTCAATGAACGTTCATTCTCATCGCGGCCGCGGGACGGGCGTAGCTGCGGCGATCCGCGGCCGGGGCAGGGTTCGCCGGGCGGGGGGCCGAGCGCGCGGCCGAGTCCCCGGCAGCGCTTCAGGGGCGCCCGGGCGGCCGTCCGGGACGGTGCGCGGGAGAGATGCCTCTCGGGGGGCGATCGCCGTCGCGCCTCCCGCCGCGCTCCGGCAGCCCGGGACCGGTCCGGGTTCGGTGCGCGCGATGGGTCAGGGCGAGGCGGGGCCGGAGCACGCGATCCGCGGCCCTGCCGCGGCGGCCTCGGCGCGCCCGGGAACCCCGTCCCGGACGCGCCCGGGGGCTGCCGTCAGCCGAGCGTGGCCGGCTTGAGGGCGCCGGTCCGGTCGTGGAAGTCCGGGCCGTTGGTGGTGCGGGCCACGTGGCCGGCGCGGATCAGGTAGTCGCCGAAATGCTCGCCCGGCTGCCGGCCCCTCGCGTAGTCGGCGAACAGCGGGTCGAGGGTGTCGCGGATCTCGGAGGCCGCCACGTCCTCCTTGTAGAGCTTGCTCAGCCGCGAGCCGTCGTGGGCCGCGCCGAGATAGAGGTGATAGCGCTCGGGGCCGCGGCCCACGAGGCCGATCTCGGAGATGAACGGCCGGGCGCATCCGTTCGGGCAGCCGGTGGAGCGGATCGTGATCTCCTCCTCGGCGAGCCCGTGGGACGCGAGGCTCTCCTCCAGCTCGGTCATCAGGTCCGGCAGGTAGCGCTCGCTCTCGGCCAGCGCGAGGCCGCAGGTCGGCAGGGCCACGCAGGCGAGCGAGCTGCGCCGGAGCGCGCTCGCGCCCCGGGTCAGGCCGTACTCATCGACGAGGGCGTCGATCTCGGCGCGCTTCTCGGCCGGGACGTTGGCGATGATCACGTTCTGGTTGCCGGTCAGGCGGAAATCGCCCTGGTGGACCTCGGCGATGCGGCGCAGACCCGAGAGGAATTGCGGGCCGCCGTCGATGTCCTTGATCCGGCCCGAGGGCACGTAGAGCGTCAGGTGGTGGCGGCCGTCGTCGCCCTCGACCCAGCCGTAGCGGTCGCCGTTGCCCGTGAAGGTGAAGGGCTTGGGCGCGCCGAGCTTCTTGCCGACCCGCTTCTCCACCTCGGCCCGGAAGGCGTCGAGGCCGTAGCGCTCGATCGTGTACTTGAGCCGGGCGTTCTTGCGGTTCTTGCGGTTGCCCCAGTCGCGCTGGACCGTCATCACGGCTTCCGCGACCTTCAGGGCGTCCTCGGGCTTCACGAAGCCCATCACGTCGGCGGTGCGCGGGAAGGTGTCGGGCTCGCCGTGGGTCATGCCCATGCCGCCGCCCACCGTGACGTTCCAGCCGGTGACCTGGTTCTTCTTGTCGAGGATCGCGATGAAGCCGAGGTCGTGGGCGAAGATGTCGACCTCGTTGGAGGGCGGCACCGCCACGACGGTCTTGAACTTCCGCGGCAGGTAGGTCCGGCCGTAGACCGGCTCGACCTCGGCCTCGTCCTCGCCGCCGACCACGCGCTCGCCGTCGAGCCAGATCTCGCGCCACGCGCTGGTCTTCGGCAGCAGCGAGTCGGAGATGTCCTTGGCGAGCTGGTAGGCGGCCTTGTGGGCGCCGGTCTGGGCCGGGTTCGTCGCCGCCATGACGTTGCGGTTGACGTCGCCGCAGGCCGCGATCGTGTCGAGCAGCGCGCCGTCGATGGCGGCCATCGTGCGCTTCAGGTTCGACTTGATCACGCCGTGGTACTGGAAGGTCTGGCGCGTGGTCGCGCGCAGCGCCCCGCCCGCGTAGGTCCGGGCGATGTCGTCGAGGATCAGCCACTGCTTCGGGGTGATGACGCCGCCGGCGATGCGTAGGCGGATCATGAAGCTGTAGGCCTTGTCGAGCTTCTTCTTGGTCCGCTCGGGGCGCAGGTCGCGGTCGTCCTGCAGGTACATCCCGTGGAACTTCACGAGCTGCCCGTCATCCTCCGAGATCGCCCCGGTGGCGTGCTTCAGGAGCCCGTCCGCCAGCGTGCCGCGGAGGTAGCCGCTGGCGATCTTGATGTGCTCGTTCGCGGCGAGTTTCTCCGCGCGCGCGGCCTCGGCATCCGTGATCGGCCGGGAGGTCGGCGGGGTCTCGTAGACGCGCTTGGCCGGTGTGGCGGCAGGGCCGGGGGCCGGGGTCTCGGCGGCGTCGCGGGGGCTGTGGTCGTCCATGGGGTGAATCCGTCTGTCTGAACGCGTCTTCCTCCCCGGTGGGGAGGGGGCGAGCGGAGCGAAGCCGGTGCAGGACTGGAACCGGATCCGCGACCTCGGGGTGAGGGCTGCGCCCTCTCCGGAACGACCTGATCCCTCACCCTGCCCCTCTCCCGCCCGGGAGAGGGGACCTGCGTCACGCCTGTCTCTGCCGCATCTCGTCGAAGGCCCCCCGCGGTGCGGGGAGCGGTGTGTCCTCAGTAAACGTCCTGCTGGTAGCGGTGGCTGCGCTCCAGAGCCGCGACCTGCGCCTCGGCGTCGGCGGCGCTCAGGCTCTTGGCCGTCTCGTAGGCCTTCACGACCGCGGCGCGCACGTCCTTGGCCATGTTCTTCGCGTCGCCGCAGACGTAGAGATGCGCGCCCCCGTCCAGCCAGGAGACCAGCTCCTGCGCGTGCTGGGTGATCCGGTCCTGCACGTAGACCTTCTCCGGCTGGTCCCGCGAGAAGGCGACGTCGATCTTGGTGAGCGACCCGTCCTCCAGGGCGTCCTGCCACTCGAGCTGGTACAGGAAGTCGTGGGTGAAGTGCCGGTCGCCGAAGAACAGCCACGACCGCCCGGGGGCTTCCACGGCCCGGCGCTCCTGCACGAAGGCGCGGAACGGCGCGACGCCGGTGCCGGGGCCGACCATGATGATGTCGGTGGCCGGATCCTGCGGCAGGCGGAAGTGGCGGTTCGGCTTCAGCCGCACCCGCAGCTTGGCGCCGTCGCGGATCCGGTCGGCGACGTGGACCGAGGCGACGCCCGAGCGGGCCCGGCCGTGGGTCTCGTAGCGCACCGCCGCGATGGCGAGGTGGACCTCGTCGCCCACCTCCTTGCGGGAGGAGGCGATCGAGTAGGCCCGCGGCGGCAGCGGCCGGGTGATCGTGCCGATATGCTCGGCCGTGAGCTTCGCCGGGTAGGTCTCCAGCAGGTCGATCAGGTGCCGGCCCTCGATCCAGGCCTTGGCCTCGCCGCTGTCGATGAGCGTCTGCGCGTCCGCGTGGCCGGTGGCCTTGACGAACCGCTCGATCGTGGCGGCCGAGAGCGTGGTGATGTCCCGCTCGGCGAGCAGGGCCCGGCGCAGGGCCTCGTCGCCCGCGAGACCGGCGGCGTTCAGGATCTCGTCCACCAGCTGCGGGTCGTTCTCGGGGAAGATCTCCAGCGAGTCGCCCGGCTCGTAGGCCGGCGCGCCGTCCTCGAAGGCCAGCGCGAGGTGGATCGTCTCCTTGTCGGAGCGCGACGAGTTGAGGTTCACGTGCTCGACGACCTCGACCACCAGGGGCTCGCGGCTCGGCTCGGCCTCGTCGTCCTCGCCGGCGCCGGCGCGGGCGAAGTCCACCGCCACGACGTTGTCGGGCTGCTCCGCCGGGGCGAGCGCCTTCAGCGCGCCCTTGATCCAGTCGGCGGCGGGCTTCTCGAAGTCGAGGTCGAGGTCGGCGCGCTCGGCGGCGCGCTTAGCCCCCAGGGCCTCGAAGCGCGCGTCGAGCGCCTTACCGATGGCGCAGAACTCCGCGTAGGAGGTGTCGCCGAGCGACAGGACCGCGAACTCGACGCCGTCGAGGCGCGGGGCGCCCTCCCCCATCAGCTCGCCGTAGGCCCGCACGGCCCGGGCCGGCGGCTCGCCCTCGCCCCAGGTCGCCGCGATGGCGATCAGCTTGCCGGCCTTGGGCAGGGTCGCGACGTCGAGGTCGGAGAAGTCCACGACCTTCGGCTTGAAGCCCTGCTTGCGCGCGAGCTTGGCGACGTTGCCGGCGAGCGCCTCGGAGTTCCCCGATTCGCTGGCGTAGATCACGGTGAGCGGCGCGGCGGCCTTGGGCGGGGCGGCCGGCACCGCGGCCGGCTGGCCGCCCGCGGCGTCGAGCCCGGCCAGGAAGCCGGCGAGCCAGGCGCGCTGCGTGGGGCTCGCGGTGCCGAGCACCGCGTCGAGGCTGGCGCGCTCGCCGTCCCCGAACGGGGCGGTGCGCGGGAGGAGATTGGGGCGGGACATCACGGGACCATGTCGGGGCCGGTAGGGCCTGTGTCAATCGAGAAACGTTCGTTTTGCAGAACGGGCGGCGTATAGGACATCACATTCGCTGCGCTGCGAAAAAAGAGAATATCATTCTCCCACCACGGCCAGCACCGGGGCCGTCCCCGGCAGGTGCCGCCCGTTCTTGGGCGGCGCCGGCAGCGGCAGCGCCGTGGTGGACTTCACCTTCTCCATGGCGAAGCGGGAAGTGACGTTCTTGAGCGGCAGCACCGCGATGAGGTGCTTGTAGAAGCTGTCATAGGCCTGCATGTCGGCGACGACGACCCGCAGCATGTAGTCCACGTCGCCGGCCATCCGGTAGAACTCGAGCACCTCCGGCATGGCCGAGACGGTTGCGGCGAAGCGCTGCAGCCACTCCTGGGAATGGTCGGCCGTCTCGATGGACACGAACACGGTCAGCCCGAGGCCGAGCTTCACCGGGTCGAGCACCGCGACCCGGCGGTCGATGACCCCGTCGGCCTCCAGCTTCTGGATGCGCTTCCAGCACGGGGTCTGCGACAGGCCCACGCGCTCGCCGATCGCCGCGATGGACAGCGTGGCGTCCGTCTGCAGCAGGGCGAGAATCTTCAGATCGATCGCGTCCAAAGCCGTCTCCGTGGGCTTCCGCCGCGCGCGGGGCGCGGGCGCATATACGTGTCTACCGGCACCGGTGAGAAGAATCTTTTACCTCGGGCCCATGCTGCCCGCGCCGGAAGCTGTGCGCAACCGCACGCCGAACCGCCGGTCCGACCCGGTCGAGCGCGCCGGGGCGCCTTGACTTCGTTCGGTATAGCGAACATTTCGACCGCTCGACAACAGGCGCGGCGCGGGCCGTGGCCTTTCCATCACGCGAACCCCGGGACATGGCGCGATGACCCGTCCGGACCGACAGGCGGCCGACTCCCTCGCGGAGCGGCTGTCCGGGCTCGACCTTCCAGGCCGCCTCCACCTGATCGCCGCGGAGATCCCCGGCCGCCTCGTCTTCACGACGAGCCTCGGGGTCGAGGATCAGGCACTCACCCACGCCCTGGCCATGGCGGGCCTCGCGAAGGGGCGCGTCGAGATCGTCACCCTGGATACCGGCCGCCTCTTCGCCGAGACCTACGACACCTGGACCGAGACCGAATCGGCCTACGGCATCCGGATCACCGCCTACGCGCCCGAGCGCGCGGCCGCGGAGGAATTCGTGCGGGCCGAGGGCATCAACGGCTTCCGGCGCTCGGTCGCCGCCCGGCAGGCCTGCTGCGGCTTCCGCAAGGTCGAGCCGCTCGGCCGCGCGCTCGCCGGCGCGAGCGGCTGGCTCACCGGGCTGCGGGCCGGCCAGTCGGCCAACCGCGCCGCGACGCCGCTCGCCGCGCTCGACGCGGAGCGCGGCCTGATCAAGCTGAACCCGCTCGCCGACTGGTCGCGGGAGCAGGTCGACCGCTTCGTGCGCGACAATTTCGTGCCCTACAACGTCCTGCACGATCGCGGATTCCCGTCGATCGGCTGCGCCCCCTGCACCCGGGCCGTGAGGCTCGGCGAGCCGGAGCGGGCCGGCCGCTGGTGGTGGGAGCAGGAAGACAAGAAGGAGTGCGGCCTACACGTCGGACGCCCCGGCGCGTCGGTGCAGCCGGGCCAGGAGCCCGCAATCCTCGAGCCCGCAATCCTCGAGCCCGCCGCCTTCAAGACCACCCCGAATCAGACAGCCCGCCAGCCGGAGTTCGCCCGATGAGCGCCGCCCTCGCCGCCGCCGTGCAGCCGAGCGCCCCCGCGTCCGCACAGACCGCCGACCGCCTCAGCCACCTCAAGCGGCTGGAGGCCGAGGCCATCCACATCTTCCGGGAGACGGTCGCCGAGACCGAGAACCCGGTGATGCTCTACTCGATCGGCAAGGATTCCTCGGTCCTGCTGCACCTCGCCCTCAAGGCCTTCGCGCCCGGGCGGCTGCCGTTCCCGCTGCTCCACGTCGACACCACGTGGAAGTTCCGCGAGATGATCGCCTTCCGCGACGCCCGGGCGAAGGAGCTCGGCCTCGACCTTCTCGTCCACACCAACCCCGACGGGCTCGCCCGCGGCGTCGGCCCGGTGAGCCACGGCTCCGAGGTCCACACCGACGTGATGAAGACGCAGGCCCTGCGGCAGGCGCTCGACAAGCACAAGTTCGACGCCGCCTTCGGCGGCGCCCGCCGCGACGAGGAGGCGAGCCGCGCCAAGGAGCGGATCATCTCCTTGCGCACCGCGCAGCACCGCTGGGACCCGAAGCGCCAGCGCGCCGAGCCCTGGCACCTCTACAATCTCAAGAAGAAGCGCGGCGAGTCGCTGCGGGTCTTCCCGCTGTCGAACTGGACCGAGCTCGACATCTGGCTCTACATCGAGCAGGAAAACATTCCGATCGTGCCGCTCTACTTCGCCCAGGAGCGGCCAGTGGTGGAGCGCGAGGGCCAGCTGATCATGGTCGACGACGAGCGGCTGCCGCTCGAGCCCGGCGAGACCCCGCAGCAGCGCCTCGTCCGCTTCCGCACGCTCGGCTGCTACCCGCTGACCGGCGCGGTGGAGAGCGACGCCGCGACGCTCCCCGAGATCATCGGCGAGACGCTCGCCGCCCGGACCTCGGAGCGCCAGGGCCGGGTGATCGACAAGGACGGGGCCGGCGCCATGGAACGCAAGAAGCAGGAGGGGTACTTCTGATGACGGTGCACCAGGCTCCCACGGCCTTCGCCGACCGCGCCGCCGGCTACGCGGCCTTCCTCACCGCCCACCGCAACAAGGCGGTGCTGCGCTTCATCGCCTGCGGCTCGGTGGATGACGGCAAGTCGACCCTGATCGGGCGGCTCCTGCACGACACCAAGCAGATCTTCGACGACCAGATCTCGGCGCTCCAGCGGGATTCCCGCAAGCACGGGACGCAGGGCGCGGAGGTGGACCTCGCGCTGCTGGTGGACGGCCTCCAGGCCGAGCGCGAGCAGGGTATCACCATCGACGTCGCCTACCGGTTCTTCTCCACCGACAGGCGCTCCTTCATCGTGGCCGACACGCCGGGCCACGAGCAGTACACCCGCAACATGGCCACCGGCGCCTCGACGGCCGACGTGGCGGTGATCCTGGTGGACGCCCGCCAGGGCCTGACCCGCCAGACGCGGCGCCACGCGCTGCTGGTCTCCAATCTCGGGATCCGCCGGGTGGTGCTCGCGGTGAACAAGATGGACCTCGCCGGCTGGGCGCAGGGCACCTTCGACGGCATCGTGTCGGGGTTCTCGGACTTCGCCCGCGGGCTGAACTTCGCCGAGGTCAAGGCGATCCCGCTCTCGGCCAAGAACGGCGACAACGTCGTGGACGCGGGCGTCGCGGCGCCCTGGTACACGGGCGGCACCCTGCTCCACTACCTCGAGACCGTGCCGGTCCACGCGGAGGCGCTCAACGCGCCGTTCCGGATGGCGGTGCAGTGGGTCAACCGGCCCAATTCCGAGTTCCGCGGCTACAGCGGCCGGATCGCCAGCGGCCGGGTGCGCCCGGGCGATTCGGTGACGGTGCAGCCCTCCGGCCGGACCTCCACGGTGGCGCGGATCTACACCGCCGACGGCGACCTGCCCGAGGCCGGCGAGGACGAGTCGGTGACCCTGGTGCTCGCCGATCAGATCGACGCCTCGCGCGGGCAGGTGATCGTGGCGACGGGCGCGCCGATGCGGGTCACCGAGACCCTCGACGCGCGCCTGTTCTGGGCGGCCGAGACCGATCTGGCGCCGGGCGCCAGCCTGTTCGCCAAGATCGGCACCGCCACGGTCACCGCGACCGTGGAGCGGATCGTCTCGCGCATCGACCCCGAGACCGGCAAGCCCGGCCCGGCCGAGCGCCTGTCGGCCAACGACATCGCCGACGTGGCCCTGCGCCTCGACCGGCCGGTGGCGGTGGACGCCTACGCGGAGAACCGCGAGACCGGCAGCCTGATCCTGATCGACCGCGAGACCACCGACACGGCGGCCCTCGGGCTGGTCCTGGCGCCGAAGGCGGAGGCCGCGCAGGCGGCGACGCCCGGTGCGGCGACCGGTGCGGCGACCGGTGCGAAGCCCGCGGAAGGGGCCGGGATCCTCGCCCGTCTCGGTCGCCTGTTCGGGCGCTGAGGCCGGGCGCGCGACGCGGCTCGCGCGCGGGCCCCCGTCTCCCGCACAGGAGAGGGGGCCGGCCGCGCGTCGCGTCGGTGATGACGGTGCGGGTCGCACCGCTCGGACGACGGATCAGACCAGCCTGAAGCGCAGTGCGCCGAGCCCTTCCAGCTCCGAGACCACCTCGTCGCCGGGCTTCAGCCAGGCCCGGTCCTTGCGCGGGATCTTCTCGCCGAAGATCACGCCCTGCGGCGTGCCCGTGTAGAAGATGTCGCCCGGCCGGATCGTCATCACCTTCGACGCGAAGCTGATGAGCTGGCGGCAGTTGAAGATCATGTCGTTGGTGCTCCAGTCCTGGCGCACCTGGCCGTTGACCAGCGTCTTCAGCTTGAGATTGTTCGGGTCCTTCACCCGGTCGGCGGTCACCAGGTAGGGGCCGAGCGGGGCGAACCCGTCCGAGGTCTTGCCGATCATGAACTGCGAGGTCAGCGTCTGGAGGTCCCGGGCGCTGAAATCGTTGCCCGTGCAGTAGCCGGCGAGATAATCGAGGGCGTCCGCCTCGGACACGTTCCGGCATTCCCGGCCGAACACCATCACCAGCTCGGTCTCGTAGTCGAATTCCCGCGCCGCCTGGGTCGGCAGCGCGATCGTGCCCCCGTGGTGGTTCAGGGCGTTGTTGTACTTGTTGAACAGCGGCGGGTCCTTGGGGATCGGCGTGCCGGTCTCCTCCGCGTGGTGGCGGTAGTTGAAGCCCATCATGATGATCTTCTCGGGCCGCGTGACCACCGGCGCGTAGGCGATGCCGGATTCCGCCAGCACGAAGCGCCCGTCGGGGGCGGCCTCGACCGCGTCGATCAGCGCCCGCAGCGCCGGGCCGCGCCCGTTCTGGAGGAGGTCGTCCATGTCGGCGGGGACCGGCATCCCGAGCGCCCGGCCGGCGGCGGCGACGTCGAGGACGCCGTCCTTCGTCTTCACGCCCAGGGCGTAGCCGTCGCCGCGGCGCATGTTGAGGAGGACCATGTCGCGGGGCATGCCGAAGGGGGGTGCCCCCGCCGGCGTGGATCTCGGCGCCGCCGTCTGCTCCTCGGCGGCGCGGGCCGGCGCCGCGGCGGCGGCCAGGCCGGCGGCCGTGGCGGTCAGGAATTCGCGTCGGTTGCCCATGCTGCCTCTCCTCCTCCGGTCGGCCCGTCTGGTCGCGGGCGTGAACCGGGCGGAGCCTGCACGGCCGGCGGCGGCGCCGCCAGGACCCGCGGCGGGGTCCGGGTGACGGCTCAGGCCGCCTGTGAGTCGGCGCCGAGCCCCCAGGCCCGCGCCAGCAGCGCGTAGGACTGGTGCCGCGCGGCCTGATCGGGGATCGCCGTGACGATCATCAGCTCGTCGGCCTGCGTGCGCGCGACCATGTCGGCGAGCCGGGCCCGCAGGGTCTCGGGGCCGCCCACGTGCAGGCGGTCGCGGCCGCGCTCGATCTGCATCCGTTCGCCGTCGGAATACGGGTAGGCCAGCGCCTCGGCGAGGCTCGGCAGCGGCCGGTACTCGCCCCGCTCCCGCCGCAGCGTCGCCAGCCGCGCGCTGGCCGCCAGCCGCTCGGCCTCCGCGTCCGTGGGGGCGCAGATCGCCGCCACCGCCAGGATCGCGTGGGGCTTCGCGCCGAGCCGCGTCGGCCGGAACCGGTTCCGGTAGTCCAGCATCGGCGGCTCCGCGGGCATCCCGGAGAAGTGCTGGGCGAAGCCGAAGCCGCAGCCGATCTCGCCGGCGAGGCGGGCGCTGTAATCGGAGGAGCCGAGCAGGAAGATCGGCGGCAGCGGCACGCCCGCGGGGCTCGCCTCGATCCGCGCGAACGGGTGACCTTCCGGGAAGCCGCCGTCCCAGAACAGCAATTCCTGCAGGCGGTCGAGGAAGTCGTCCCCGCCGCCCTCCCCCGGGGCCTCGCGGCGGCGCAGCGCCCGCGCGGTGAGGCCGTCCGTGCCCGGCGCCCGGCCGAGGCCGAGATCGATGCGGCCCGGGAACAGGGCCTCCAGCACCCGGAAGCGCTCGGCCACCATCAGCGGCGCGTGGTTCGGCAGCATGATCCCGCCCGAGCCGACCCGGAGGTTACGGGTCGCGGCGGCGATCTGGCCGATCATGATCTCGGGGGCCGGGCTCGCCACGTTGGGCAGGGCGTGGTGCTCGGCGAGCCAGTAGCGCCGGTAGCCGAGGCCGTCGACGTGGCGGGCGAGCGCCAGGGTGTCGTGCAGGGCCCGCGCCGGGGTGGACTCGGCGCTGACGAAGGAGAGGTCGAGGACGGAGAGCGGGGTCATGGGCAGGATCTGGTAACGATGATCCGGCAAAGCGAGGGCGGCCGCGCAGGAGAGCCCTGCGCCGCGCGCCGGGCGCGAGCGTCGGCTGCGTGCTGCGCACCGCCTTGCCGGCTCAGCGTCCCCGGCCTAGGGTCCGCCGCGCCGCAATATGGGCGGCGCCCGGGCATCCCTCGCCCACTTGATCCGGAGCACCGCACGCCATGGCTCTCCTCGCCGACGTCCTCTCGCGGGTGAAGCCGTCCGCGACCATCGTGATGACCCAGAAGGCCCGGGACCTGAAGGCGTCCGGCGTCGACGTCATCAGCCTGTCGGTGGGCGAGCCCGATTTCGACACGCCCGAGCACATCAAGCAGGCGGCGATCGACGCGATCCACCGCAACGAGACCCGCTACCCGCCGGTCTCCGGCATCGTGCCCCTGCGCGAGGCGATCGTGCGCAAGTTCAAGCGCGAGAACGGGCTCGACTACAAGGTCTCGCAGACCATCGTGGGCACCGGCGGCAAGCAGGTGCTGTACAACGCCTTCCTCGCCACGCTGAACCCCGGCGACGAGGTGGTGATCCCCCGCCCCTACTGGGTGTCCTATCCGGAGATGGTCGGCCTGTGCGGCGGCACCCCGGTCTTCGCCGACACCGACATGGCGCACGGCTTCAAGCTCCAGGCCGAGGAGCTCGACCGGGTGCTGACGCCGAAGACCAAGTGGATCGTCCTCAACTCGCCGTCGAACCCGTCGGGCGCCGCCTATTCCCGCGCCGAGATGAAGGCGCTCACCGACGTGCTGCTCCGCTACCCGGACGTGCACATCCTCACCGACGACATCTACGAGCACCTCACCTACGGCGACTTCGAGTTCGTCACGCCGGTCCAGGTCGAGCCGCAGCTGCTCGAGCGGACGCTGACCATGAACGGCGTCTCGAAGGGCTACGCCATGACCGGCTGGCGCATCGGCTACGCGGCCGGCCCGGAGAAGCTCATCAAGGCGATGGACTTCGTGCAGGGCCAGCAGACCTCCGGCGCCAGCACGATCGCGCAATGGGCCGCGGTCGCCGCCCTCGACGGGCCGCAGGATCACCTCGCCACGTTCCGGGCCGCCTTCCAGGGCCGGCGCGACCTCGTCGTGTCGATGCTCAACCAGACCAACGGGCTGACCTGCCCGACGCCGGAGGGCGCGTTCTACGTCTACCCGTCCTGCGCGGCGCTGATCGGCAAGAAGACCGAGGCCGGCAAGACCATCGAGACCGATGAGGACTTCGTCATGGAGCTGCTCCAGGCTGAGGGCGTGGCCGCGGTCCACGGCTCGGCCTTCGGGCTCGGCCCGAACCTGCGCATCTCCTACGCGACGTCGAACGCGGTGCTGGAGGAGGCCTGCCGGCGCATCCAGCGCTTCTGCGGCTCGCTGCGGTAGGAGCAGGAGCCCTGCTGTCCGGTCATCCCGCGGAGCGTTCCACGCCTGCGGGATCGAGCGTGCGGAACCAGATCGCTGTATCAGTCGGCAAGGCCGAGCACGATGGCGAGCATCCGGCTCAGGGCTGCGAGGGTGTCGCGTTCAAGTCGGCCGATGAGGGCACCGCATTTCGCCCGTGGCAGCGCGATAACTTTGTCAACCACGATCTGCGAAGTGCTTCGCAAGCCGTTGGCGGGGCTCGGCTCGACGGTCAGCCGGAAGAGCGGTGCGTCGCGGAGCGTGCTCGTGATGAGGCAGACAAGGATGCTAACGGTCCCTGTGAGCCAGTCGGATTGCACGACGACGGCAGGACGCGGCTGGCCGTAAGCCCCTGGCGGGGAGACGGTGACGATGTCACCGCGCGTCACGGTTCGGGCCAGTCGAACGCTGATTCGATGAAGTCGAGAGCTTCGGCTTCCTCGGGGGCCCCCCTCAGAATTGCGGCTTGCCGGGCGGCCTCCTCGATGAAGTCCGGCCTCGCCGGATCAGGCACCCAGAGGCGTATGAGCTTCATGCCGTCGCGTTGCGGCACGCGGCGATAGCGCAAGTTCTTCGGCGAGCCTTCCCTCGGCTTGGTCTGAGTCATGGGCGGGGGATCCGATCGTTTGGCATCCTAGGCTCTGCCGGCCCTGCTGACTACTATGGTGGGATCACGTGCCCTGGAGAGTCTCGCCATGCCCACCGTCGCGGTGATCGCCCCGGGCGCCATGGGCAGCGCCGTCGGGGCCCGGCTCGCCGGGCACGGCGCCCGCGTGCTGACCTCCCTGGACGGGCGCGGGGCGGCGAGCCGCGCCCGGGCCGCGGCCGCCGGCATGGCGCATGCCGGGGACGGCGAGCTCGCCGCCGCCGACCTCCTGCTCGCGATCGTGCCGCCCGCCGACGCGGAGGCGCTCGCCCGCCGGCTCGCGCCCGCCCTGGCGGCGGCCCCGCGCAAGCCGGTCTACATCGACGCCAACGCCGTCAGCCCGGAGACGGTCGGGCGCATCGCCGGGGTCGTCGCGGCCACCGGCACGCCGTTCCTCGACGGGGCGATCCTGGGCCTGCCGCCGCAGCCCGGCAGCCGGGGGCCGCGCGTCTACGTCTCGGGCGCGGATACGGCTCCCGCGCTGGTCCTGCGCGACCTCGGCCTCGACCTGCGCGTCTGCCCCGGCGCGGTCGGCGCCGCCTCCGGCCTCAAGATGAGCTATGCCGGCCTCAACAAGGGCCTGACGGCGCTCGCCGCGCTCGTGATCGGCGCCGCCGATCGCGCCGGCGCCGGCGAGGCGCTGCTGGCCGAACTCGCCGAGAACGAGCCGGCGCTGCTGGCCCGGTTCGCCAGGGGCCTGCCCGACATGGCGCCGAAGGCCCACCGCTGGGCGCCCGAGATGGAGGAGATCGCCGGGTTCCTCGGTCCCGACGCGGTCGGGCGGCAGGTCTTCGCCGGCTACGCCGCGCTCTACCGCCGCCTCGCCGCGGAGGACGGCGCGGCCGAGATCGCCGCGCTGATGCGCTTCGCCGCGGCCGCGGCGGAGCGCTGATCGCCGCGGGGCCGCCGAAACGGCCCCGCCTCTGTTGCCGGCTCGGCTGTCACCCTCTACACGGGCTGTCCCCAGCGGCCGATGCGCCTGAAGGTTTCGCGAGCCCGCTCGGGCCTGCATGGCGGCGGGGTCGGCAGTGACGGGGCGGTCCGGACCAGTTCTCTGGACCGTTCCTGTGAGGCTCAGTGGGCCGAGTCGCTGCAGGAGTGTCGGGAGCGCGGGGAACAGGAACCGCGGGTCCGGCGCATGGCCCACATGATTTCCCGCCCGATCCCGCCCGCCGGACTTGTCGCGGGCGCGGGGCCCTGCCCCGTTCCGGGACAGGGGCGGCCGGGGCCGTTGCGGCTTCGTTCACGCTCCCGCGCGATGATGCGTCCGGGCCGGGGATCCGGTTCCGCGTAACCGCGTTCTCTCGGGCCTGACGACCATGCGAGCCCTGCTCACCAGCGGCATCAAGGCGATCCTCGGCATCGCCGCGCTCTCCACCGCCGCGCACTGGACCCTGCGGGTGCAGCGCGAGTCCGCCGCCCCCGCGGTCGCGACGGCGAGCCTCGCCGAGCCCACCGCGACCGGCTCCATCGAGCCGCGCCGGGTCGAGCGGGCCGCCGCGCTGGCGCCCGCGCCGGTCGCCGCGGCGGCGCCGGTTCCCGCTGCGCCCGCGCGCGCCGCCGCGGGGCTCGACCAGTCGCACCTCGCCGCCCTGATCGCCGGCGCGACGCCGCCCAAGCCGAAGCTCGCCAAGGCCGCGACCAAGACGGCCTCCGCCGAGAGGGCGCCCGTCGCCGAGAAGGTCGCGGCGAAGCGCTGAGCCCCCGCCGGCGCGGGCGACCGTGCCGGCTGCATGGTTCCCCTGCGCGCCGACGGATACCGGCGCGGCGCCGGGCGTGGCAGGGATTTCGGCCTCTACCGAGATTGGTCAGGCATGAGCACGCAGGTCGCGACCTCCGTCCCCGACGACAGCGCCGCGACGCGCGCCGATCCGGAGGCCGAGCTCGCCGGCCGCCGGCGGATCGTCGGCATCGCCCTGATGTGCGGGGCCGTCGCCTTCTTCGCGAGCCTCGACGCCTGCGGCAAGACCCTGGCACGGGCCGGCGTCGACCCCCTGGTCACCACCTTCATGCGCTACGCGGCCAGCGTCGCCATGATCTCGCTGTTCATCAACCCGGTGCGCACGCCGGGCGTGGTCAAGAGCCGGCGCCTGCCGCTGCAGATCGCGCGCTCCCTGCTGCTCTTCGCCTCCACGGCCCTCAACTTCCTGGCCCTGCGCTACCTGCAGCTCGCCGAGACGATCTCGATCCAGTTCGCCGCGCCGCTCACCGTGGCGCTGCTCGCCGGGCCGCTGCTTGGCGAGTGGTCGTCGCGGGCGCGGCTCACGGCGATCGGCGTCGGCTTCCTGGGCGTGCTGGTGATCGTGCGGCCGGGCGTCGGCGGGATGCATCCGGCCGCGCTGCTCTGCGTCGCCAACGTCGTGGTCTACGCCTTCTACGCGATCATCACGCGCAAGCTCGCGGCCTACGACTCGACCGCCACGACCATGTTCTACACGGGGCTCGCGGGGCTCGCGCTGATGGCCCCGCTCCTGCCCTGGATCTGGACGAGCCCGGCGAGCCTGACCCACTGGGCGCTGCTGTTCGGGGTGGCGCTGTTCGGGACGCTGGGCCACTGGCTGCTGGTGATGGCCCATGCCCGGGCCCCGGCCAACGTGCTGGCGCCGTTCATCTACACGCAGCTGCTGTGGTCGGTGACGCTGGGCTTCCTGCTGTTCGGCGACGTCCCGAGCCGCTGGACCGTGGCGGGCGCCATGATCGTCGTCGGATCGGGCCTGTACCTCCTGGCGCAGGAGACGATCCGCCGGGAGGCGCGGCCGGCCGCCTGAGGCGACCGGCCGGAACCTGTCAGCGGCCGAGGCGCTCCTGGCGCTCCATCCGCTCCTCGCGGCGGTTCTCGCGCGCCCGGCGGGCCGGGTCCGGATCGGTGCCGAGCACGCCGCCGACCGTGCCGGTCGCCGCGCCGACCGCGCCGCCGACGACCCCGCCCACGGGGCCGGCCGCGGCCGTGCCGTCCTCGACGCCGCGCTGGGCGCCGCGCGCCGTGCCCTGGGCCTCCGCGGCGCCCGCGTAGGCCAGCGGCGCGAGGGCGAGGGTCGCGATCAGAAGCTTCTTCATGGGGCTACTCCCGGATGTCTGTCCGAATCGGCTCCGCCCGCCGAGGCGGGCGGAGGGTGTGTCGGTCAACGGTTCAGACGCCGATTGGTCCCATCCGCGGTCACGGGCGCGTGATCCGCGCTGCCGCTGGCCTCGGGCCGGGGCGGCTGGTAGAGAACGCCCCATGCACGCTTCGCGCGCCCTGCGCGGCCCCGGCCGCCCGATCCGAATTACCGGCCCGGCCTCCGCCTGAGGGCCCGCTCCAGCGTGGCCGCGCGGAGGTCCGGGATCCTCCTGCCGCCCGACCCGATTCCGCCGGCCCGACGCTGCCGGCCCGACCGCCGATGCGAGATCCGATGACCGCCCCCGAGACCGCGCCCGCCCGCGACTATTCCAAGACCCTGTTCCTGCCGCAGACCGAGTTCCCGATGCGCGCCGGCCTGCCGGTGCGCGAGCCGCTCTTCATCGAGCGCTGGAAGCGGATGGACCTGTACGGGAAGCTGCGCGCCGCCGGCCGCGACCGGCCGAAATTCGTGCTCCACGACGGCCCGCCCTACGCCAACGGCAACATCCACATCGGCACGGCGCTCAACAAGATCCTCAAGGACGTGGTGGTCCGCTCGCAGACCGCCCTCGGCTTCGACGCCAACTACGTCCCCGGCTGGGACTGCCACGGCCTGCCGATCGAGTGGAAGATCGAGGAGCAGTACCGCGCCAAGGGCCGCAACAAGGACGACGTGCCGGTGATCGAGTTCCGGCAGGAATGCCGGACCTTCGCGGCCCAGTGGCTCGACGTGCAGCGCGAGGAGTTCAAGCGCCTCGGCGTCACCGGCGACTGGGACCATCCCTACGCCACCATGGCGTTCCCCGCCGAGGCCGTGATCGCCGACGAGCTGATGAAGTTCTCGATGAGCGGCCAGCTCTACCGCGGCTCCAAGCCCGTGATGTGGTCGGTGGTCGAGAAGACCGCGCTCGCCGAGGCGGAGGTCGAGTACGAGGAGCACGTCAGCGACACGGTGTTCGTGGCCTTCCCGATCCGGTCCGGCGCCGAGGGCGACCTCGCGGCGGCCCGGGTGGTGATCTGGACGACCACGCCCTGGACGATCCCCGGCAACCGCGCGGTCGCCTACTCCAAAAAAATCGCCTACGGCCTGTACCGGGTCACGGAGGCGCCGGCCGACAACTGGGCGACCCCCGGCCAGACCTACGTGCTCGCCGACAGCTTGGCCGCGACCGTGTTCAAGGCCGCCCGGGTCGAGGCGTTCGCGCGCGTGGCCGACGTGAGCCCGTCGACGCTCGCGGGCCTGACCCTGGACCACCCGCTGGCGAAGCTCGGCTACGGTTTCGCCGTGCCGATGCTCGACGGCGACCACGTCACCGACGAGTCCGGCACGGGCTTCGTCCACACGGCGCCGAGCCACGGCCGCGAGGATTTCGAGCTCTGGATGGCCAGCGGCCGGCTGCTGCGCGAGCGCGGCATCGACGCGACCATTCCGTACACGGTCGACGCCGACAGCGTCCTCACCGAGGCCGCCCCGGGCTTCACCGGCACACGCGTGCTCACCGCCAAGGGCGAGAAGGGCGACGCCAACAAGGCGGTCATCGCCGCGCTGACCGAGGCCGGGGCGCTGATCGCCCGCGGGGTGCTGCGCCACCAGTACCCGCATTCCTGGCGGTCCAAGAAGCCGGTGATCTTCCGCAACACGCCGCAATGGTTCATCGCCATGGACCGGCCGGTGGATTCGCTCGGCAACCGGACGCTCCGCGAGGTCGCGCTCCAGGGCATCGACGACACCCAGTGGGTGCCGACCCAGGGCAAGAACCGCATCACCGGCATGGTCGCCAACCGGCCGGACTGGGTGGTCTCGCGCCAGCGCGCCTGGGGCGTGCCGATCACCGTCTTCGTCCACCGCGAGACCGCCGAGATCCTGAGGGACGAGCGGGTCAACGCCCGCATCCGCGACGCCTTCGCGGCCGAGGGCGCCGACGCGTGGTTCCGCGACGACGCCGCGCAGCGCTTCCTGGCGCCCGACCACGACCCGGCCGCCTACGAGAAGGTCACCGACGTCCTCGACGTCTGGTTCGATTCCGGCTCGACCCACGCCTTCGTGCTCGACGATCCGGAGGCCTTCCCGGGTCTCTCTGGGGTGAAGCGCGTCCGCGACGGCGGCCGGGATCGGGTCATGTACCTGGAGGGCTCCGACCAGCACCGCGGCTGGTTCCAGTCCTCGCTGCTCGAATCCGCCGGCACCCGCGGCCGGGCGCCCTACGACATCGTCCTGACCCACGGCTTCGTGCTCGACGGCAAGGGCCTGAAGATGTCGAAGTCGAAGGGCAACGTCGTCGCGCCGCAGAGCGTCATCAAGGATTCCGGCGCCGACATCCTGCGCCTCTGGGTCGCGGCCTCCGACTACACCGACGACCTGCGCATCGGACCGGAGATCATCAAGACCTTCGCGGAGACCTACCGGAAGCTGCGCAACTCCCTGCGCTGGATGCTGGGCTCGCTGGCCCACCGGGTCCCGGGCGACGACGTGGCCTACGCCGACATGCCCGAGCTGGAGCGGCTGATCCTGCACCGGCTCGCCGAGCTCGACGGCGAGATCCGCGAGGCCTACGCGGCGTTCGACACCAAGCGGGTGGTGGCGCTGCTCAACGGCTTCATGACCGGCGACCTGTCGTCCTTCTACTTCGACGTGCGCAAGGACGCCCTGTACTGCGATCCGGTGTCCTCGGTCCGCCGCCGGGCGTCGCTGCAGGTGATCGACGAGGCCTTCCGGCGCGTGGCGATCTGGCTCGCCCCGGTGCTGGCCTTCACGGCCGAGGAGGCGTGGCTCGACCGCTACCCGTCCGAGGACGGCTCGGTGCACCTCCAGACCCTGCCGGAGACCCCGGCGGACTGGCTCGACCCCGCCCTCGCGGAGCGCTGGCACAGGATCCGGCGGGTCCGGCGGGTGGTCACCGGCGCCCTGGAGATCGAGCGCGCGGCCAAGCGCATCGGCGCGAGCCTGGAGGCGGCGCCGACGGTCTACGTGGCGGACCCGGAGCTGCTCGCGGCGCTCGAGGGCTGCGACTTCGCCGATACCTGCATCACCTCCGCCATCACGGTGGTCGCGGGCGAGGGCCCGGCCGAGGCCTTCCGGCTCGACGAGGTGCGCGGCGTGGCGGTGGTGCCGAGCCCGGCCGAGGGGCGCAAATGCGCCCGGTCCTGGCGGGTCAGCCCGAGCGTGGGCAGCGATCCGGACTACCCGGAGGTGACGCCCCGCGACGCCCAGGCCCTGCGCGAGTGGGACGCGGCGCATCCGGAGGCGAGCGCGGCGTGAGGGCCTCCCACGTCGTCGGCGGCGCCGCCCCTGCTCCCCGCCCGCGGGGAGCGGGGGGCGCCGGCCTCCTGGCCCTCGTCCTCACCCTGATCCTCGACCAGGCCACCAAGCTCGGGCTCTATTTCGGCACCGACCTCGTGCTGACGCAGCCCTGGCGGCTGGCGCCCTTCGCCGACTTCGTGGTGGTCTGGAACCGGGGCGTCTCCTACGGGCTGTTCCAGCAGGAGGGCGGGATCGGCCGCTGGCTCCTCGTGGCCCTGTCGCTGGCCGCCGCCCTCGGCCTCGGGATCTGGATGCGCCGGGCCACGTCGCGGCTCCTCGGCATCGCCCTCGGGCTGATCGTCGGCGGCGCGCTCGGCAACGCCATCGACCGGGCCGCCTACGGCGCCGTCTTCGACTTCGTCCACCTGCATGCCGGCGGCTGGTCCTGGTACGTGTTCAACGTCGCCGACGCGGCGATCGTGGCGGGCGTGATCGGCCTGATCCTCGACAGCCTGTCCCCGGACGGCCGCAAGGACCGGGCGTCGCCGGCGCGGGGCGACCCGGCGCCGCGCCTGTGATCCCTGCAACACACAGGTACGGCTGCACCGCCCTCCTGGCGCGACGCGGTCAAGGCGCCATACGATCGCCGGAAACCGGCCTCAGGCCGGGACCCGTCGGATCAGGCCGCGCCGCGGTCGTCCCAGAGCCGGACCCCCCGTCCGGAACCCGTGAGGCAGCATGACCGGGCATCGCAGGCTTCGTCCCCTCCTCTCCGCCGCGGTGGCCCTGGCTCCGCTCTGCGTCGGCCCCGCGCACGCGCAGGAGCGCGGCGAGTTCATGCGCGACGCCCTGTCGGGCATCGGCCTCCTGGAGAAGCGCCAGGATCCGATCGACTATCACGAGCGGCCCCCGCTGGTGATGCCGCCCAAGATCGACGGCAAGGCCCTGCCCCAGCCGCGGGCGCGCTCCACCAGCACCGCCTGGCCGAAGGATCCCGAGATCGTCGAGCGCGAGCGCGCCGCCGTGGAGCGGCGCAACCCCAAGGGCTCCCAGGCCCAGGGCCGCTACGACGACAACAACGCGACGCTCTCCGTGGAGGAGATGCGCGGGGGCCGCCGCGCCGGGGCGGGCCTGACGACCACCGCCGAGCGCAAGCCCGGCGACAACAACCGCGACGACAGCCTGCTCAGCCCCTTCGAGCTGCTCAAGGGCAAGAGCGCCAACGCCGAGCCCTCCGACATCGAGCCGAGCCGCGACACGCTGACGGATCCGCCGACCGGATACCGGCAGTCGCCCAAGCAGCTGGCCCGGCCGCCGTCGAGCGACCCGATCAACAACGCCAGCCGCGAGCGCGAGGAGGCGGATCCCCGCGCGTATCTCCGTCAGCGCGCGCAGCAGTGACGGGGGCGCCGTGTCGCCGTTGCAACGGCGCGGCGGCGTGGCAACATGAGACGATTGTCCCGGTGCGGTTCTTGCGCCCCGGTGACCAGGACGGCCCCGATCCGCGCGCGCATCCCGACGCGGGACGCTTCGATCCGGGGCCGGCAGAAGGAAAGCGGAATGCACCTGTTCAGGAAGGCGACGCCCACCCTCTTCCCGCTGCGTCCGGGCTCGCCCTACGGCGGCAGCGCCGGCCGGGGCGAGGCCGCGCCGTTCGGGCGTTCCGAGGCGGGCGGACCGGAAGTGACGGCCTTCACCCTCGACAACGGCCTCGACGTGGTGGTCGTCCCCGATCACCGGGCCCCCGTCGCCACCCACATGATCTGGTACCGCAACGGTTCGGCCGATGATCCGCTCGGCCAGTCGGGCATCGCCCACTTCCTCGAGCACCTGATGTTCAAGGGCACCGAGAAGCACCCGGTCGGGGCCTTCTCGAAGGCGGTGTCGGGCCTGGGCGGCCAGGAGAACGCCTTCACCAGCTACGACTACACCGCCTATTTCCAGCGGGTCGCCCGCGACCACCTCGGCACCATGATGGCGTTCGAAGCGGACCGCATGAGCGGCCTCGTCCTCGACGACGCCGTGGTCGCCCCCGAGCGCGACGTGGTGCTGGAGGAGCGGCGCATGCGGGTCGAGACCGACCCCTCCGCCCAGCTCTCCGAGGCGATGGCCGCCGGCCTGTTCGTGCACCATCCCTACGGCATCCCGATCATCGGCTGGATGCACGAGATCGAGGGCCTGAACCGCGAGCACGCGCTGGCCTACTACAAGCGCTTCTACACCCCCGAGAACGCCATCCTGGTGGTGGCCGGCGACGTGACCCCCGACGAGGTCCGGCGCTTGGCCGAGACCACCTACGGCCGCGTCGCGCCCCAGGGCGCCCGGCCCGAGCGTCTGCGGGCGCGGGAGCCGGAGCCGAAGGCCCTGCGCCGCGTCGCCGTCGCCGACCCGAAGGTCGAGCAGCCGACCCTGCAGCGGCTCTACCTGACCCCCTCCTGCATCACCGCCCGCGACGGCGGCTGCCACGACCTCGAGCTGCTGGCCGAGGTGCTGGGCGGCGGCTCGACCTCGTACCTCTACCGCAAGCTGGTCATGGAGAGCGGCCTCGCGGTCAATGCCGGCGCCTGGTACATGGGCTCGGCGATCGACGACACCCGCTTCTCCGTCTACGCGGTGCCCGCCGAGGGCGTGCCGCTGGAGAAGCTGGAGGAGGCCGTCGACCGGGTGCTGCGCCGCGCCCCCGCGGAGGCCCTCGACGCCGAGGCGATCGAGCGCGCCAAGACCCGCCTCGTGGCCGAGACCGTCTACTCCTCCGACAGCCAGTCGTCGCTGGCCCGCATCTACGGCTCGGCGCTGGCGATCGGCGAGACCATCGAGGAGGTCCGCCGCTGGCCGACCGACATCGAGGCGGTGACGCAGGACCGCCTCAAGGGCGCCGCCGAGCGCTGGCTGACGCCGGCCCGCTCGGTCACCGGCTACCTGACCAAGGCGCAGGATCCGGACGCCCCGGTCGCGATGGCCGCCGAGTAACCCCGGGTGCGTCCCGCCGGGCCCGTGACGGGGCCGGACGGGGCGCGTGCCGAACGGGAGCCCTGGCCCGCTCCGCCGTCGCCCGAGAAAGAGACACGAGGTTCCCATGAGCTTGGCCGAGACTCTGGTCGAGACCACCGCCCAAACCGTCAGCTCGCCGACCACGGCGCTGCCGGTGACGACCGCCCCCGGCATCGAGGCGTGGCACGTCGAGTCGCCGGTGGTGCCGATGATCGCCCTGGCCTTCACCTTCGAGGGCGGCGCCGCCCAGGACCCGGCCGGCAAGGCCGGCTGCGCGCAGATGCTGGCGCGGCTCCTCGACGAGGGCGCCGGCGACCTCACCTCCGACCTGTTCCAGGAGCGGCTCGCCGCCCGGGCGATCGAGCTGTCGTTCCACGCGGGCGCCGACGCGGTCGGCGGCTCGCTGAAGATGCTGGTGAAGCACGCCGACGAGGGCATCGCGCTCCTCGCCCTGGCGCTGGCCAAGCCGCGCCTCGACCCCGACGCGATCGAGCGCGTCCGCGCCCAGATCATCGCCGGCCTGCGCTACCAGCAGAACGATCCGGGCGTGCTCGCCTCGCGCCGCTTCTTCAAGGAGGCCTTCGCCGGCCACCCCTACGCCCGCCCGTCCTCCGGCACCGTGGAGAGCGTGACGGCGATCACCCGGGACGACCTGCTGGCGATGCATGCCCGCATCATCGGCCGGGGCCGGGTGAAGGTGGCGGCGGTCGGCGCCATCGGCGCCGAGCAGCTCGCCGAGGGCCTGAACCGCGCCTTCGGGGCCCTGCCGGAGGCCGGCGAACTGAAGGCGGTGCCGCGCACCGAGGTGCACGATCTCGGCAAGCGCGTCATCGTCGACCTCGACGTGCCCCAGTCGGTGATCCGGTTCGGCATGGCCGGCGTGCCGTGGCGCGACCCGGACTTCATCCCGGCCTACGTGCTGAACCACATCCTCGGCGGCGGCGCCTTCACGTCCCGCCTGTTCCAGGAGGTGCGCGAGAAGCGCGGGCTGGCCTACTCGGTGGGCACCTCTCTGGTCAGCCACCGGTCGGCCGCGATGACCTGGGGCTACACCGCCACCAAGAACGAGCGCGTCGGCGAGGCCCTGTCGGTGATCGGCGACGAGATCGGCCGGCTGATCGCCGACGGGCCGGACGACGACGAGCTGCAGAAGGCCAAGGATTACCTGACCGGCTCCTACGCGCTCGGCTTCGACACCTCGACCAAGATCGCCCACCAGCTGGTGCAGATCGCCTTCGAGGAGCTGGGCATGGACTACATCGCCCGCCGCAACGCGATGGTGTCGGCCGTGACCCAGGCGGATATCCGCCGGGCCGCCGCCCGCACCTTCGCGGACGGCAAGATGCTGGTGGTCGCCGCCGGCCGGCCGGTCGGGCTCTGAGGGCCAGGGCTCGGGAACGCGGCTCCGCAAGATCCGCCGCGTCCGGGGGACGATCGGCGCGCCGCGACCCCTTCTCCCTTCCGGGGTGCGGCCCGGAGCGGCGTGGCGCCTCCCGGGCGGCGACCGGTGCAGGCCGACCGCGGCGCTGCGCCGGAGGAACGGGTGCCGGCCTCCCGATCCGCGGGCCGCTCGCAAAGCCGCCGCCGCTCCCCACCTGAGGCGGACGCGGCGAACCCCAGGACCGACATGCAGCTCACCGGTATTCACCACCTCACCGCGGTGACCGCGCGCGCGGCGGAGAACGTCGCCTTCTACACGGGCACGCTCGGGCTGCGGCTCGTGAAGAAGACGGTGAACCAGGACGACGTCTCGGCCTACCACCTGTTCTACGCCGACGGCTTGGCGAGCCCCGGCACCGACATCACCTTCTTCGACTGGCCGGCGCCCCGGGAGCGGCGGGGCTCCAGCAGCATCACCCGCACGCATCTGCGCGTCCCGGGCGAGGGCGCGGTGGCGTGGTGGCACGCGCGCCTGCGCGAGGCCGGCCTCGTCGAGGCCGAGCCGGTCGCGCGCGACGGGCGCCTCACCCTCGACTTCGAGGATCCGGAGGGCCAGCGCCTCGCCCTGGTGGACGATGGCGGGACCGGGCCGGAGCATCCCTGGGACGGATCGCCGGTGCCGGCCGCCTACCAGATCCGCGGCCTCGGCCCGATCCGGCTGTCGGTTCCGGACCCGGCCCGCACCGCCGCCGTGCTGACCGAGGTGCTCGGCATGCGCCGGGACCGCACCTTCGAGACGGGGGACGGCCCGGTGGAGGTCTACGCGATGGGACCCGGCGGCCCGGCCGCGGAGCTCCAGCTCCTGGCCGACCGGTCCGCGCCGGCCCGCCAGGGCGCGGGCGCGGTCCACCACGTCGCCTTCCGCATCCCGGACGGGGCGTACGAGGCCTGGGCCGACAGGCTCAGGGCGGCGCGGGTGCCGAGCAGCGGGCCGGTGGACCGCTACTACTTCCGCAGCCTCTATTTCCGCGAGCCCAACGGCATCCTGTTCGAGATCGCCACCGACGGGCCGGGCTTCACCGCGGACGAGCCCCTGGAGACCCTGGGCGAGCGCCTGGCCCTGCCGCCGTTCCTGGAGCCGCGCCGGGCCGAGATCGAGGCCGGGCTGACGCCGCTCCGGCCCGGCGCCCCCGCCTGAGGGCGCGGCGCGGGGCCCGCCCGGCGGCAACCCTCCCATGTCCCGGGCGACGCTGCGGGGCGTCCCCGAAGACGCTAAATATTCGAACGATTCCAGGCCGTTCACTTCTTTCGCGTGTGTGATCCCGGCGCGCCTTGACGGGCGTGCTGCAACTGCGAAAGAAGCAGCGCGCGTGTGTTCGCATCCGGATCCGGGCGGGTTCCCTGCCGAGGATCCACCCCCGCCCGAGCGGGGCGGCGGGGATCCCCCGCACCACGGGACCCGAATCGTCGGGACCGTGAGCCGAGCGTCAGAGGATTCGAGGACTGATCCGTCGATGAGCAAGTTCTACGAGGAGCGCGTTCTGTCGGTCCACCACTGGACCGACAACCTGTTCTCGTTCCGCACGACGCGGGATCCGGCGTTCCGGTTCCGCAACGGCGAGTTCACCATGATCGGCCTGGAGGTCGAGGGCCGGCCGCTGCTGCGCGCCTACTCGGTGGTCTCGGCCAACTACGAGGAGGAGCTGGAGTTCTTCTCGATCAAGGTCCAGGACGGCCCGCTGACCTCGAAGCTGCAGCACCTGAAGGTCGGCGACCCGATCATCGTCGGCAAGAAGCCCACCGGCACGCTGGTGCTCGACAACCTGCTGCCGGGCCGCAACCTGTACCTGCTGGGCACCGGCACCGGGCTGGCACCGTTCCTGTCGATCATCAAGGATCCCGAGGCCTACGACCGGTTCGAGAAGGTCGTGCTTGTCCACGGCTGCCGGCAGGTGCAGGAGCTGGCCTACGGCGAGACCATCACCGAGACGCTGCCGCGCCACGAGTTCCTGGGCGAGATGATTTCGAACCAGCTGATCTACTACCCGACCGTCACCCGCGAGCCGTTCCGCAACCGCGGCCGGATCACCGACCTGATGGTCTCGGGCAAGCTGTTCGAGGATATCGGCCTGCCGCCGATGTCGATCGAGAACGACCGCTTCATGCTCTGCGGCAGCCCCGACATGATCCGCGACACCCGCGAGCTCCTGTCCTCCCGCGGCTACGAGGAGGGCAACCACGGCGAGGCCGCCCACTACGTCATCGAGAAGGCCTTCGTCGAGAAGTAGCGCGTCCGCGCAGGCCGGTTCGGCTTCAGCCCGGTGCGGTCCGCCGCGCCGGGCTTTTCTGTGCCGGCGCGTCCCCGGATCCGGCCTCGGGGGCGGGGCGCAGGATCGCGCCGTAGCCCTCCTGCGGGTCGCCGACGAAGCGGATGCCGGCCCCCTCGAGGACCGCGCGGATCGCCGCGAGGGTCCGGGTGCGGGGCTGGACCTGCTCGCTCTCGATCATGTTCAGGGTGACGACGGAGACCGCGGCGCGGCTCGCGAGAACCCCCTGCGTCCACTTGAGAAGTCCGCGGCCGGCGCGGATCTGGGCGGCAGTGATCATGGATCCGGGATCGCCCGAACTGAAAGAATTATCAAGTTTCCGGTTGACGCAGGCCGAGCGCGACCGTATCCACCGCGCCATCGGCCTGCCGGGCCGGTGATCTGAAGTTTCCGCACCCTCCCTGTATCCGCGGCCCGCGCGCCGCGGCGGAAGAGTCCGGTTCCCTTCGCGTCGGTCGCCACCGGCAGCCAATCGCAGTTCACCGGCGCGGGCCGGAGACGCTCGGTTATCCCTGTCACGGATCCCCCCGAGCCTCATCGACACGCCCGCGTCACCCGAAGCCCCGTTCGGACGGAGCATGGCATGAAACAGCACGACGGCATCGACGTCGCGGCGTTCGCCCGTCCCGGGCTGATGCGACCGTTACGGTCGTATCGCGGGGCTCTCGGCCCGAGAGGCTGAGCGCGTCTCGAGGACCCTGCGGGCCGGCAGGGGACGGTTATCATCGGTAGAGCGCCGCGGGCTTGTCCCGCGGAGGTTGCGGGTTCGATCCCCGCCGGGGGCCGCGCGGTCGCCGGAGCTCATGCCCGTCCCCGACACCACGACCGCAGGGCCCCGCGAGACGACCGGGGCGCCGACCGTGCGCGGATCCCGGCCGACGATGCGGGCCGGAGAGGAACGGTTATCTTCACGTCAGGGAGGTCGCGGGTTCGAATCCCGCCGGGCCGCGAGGCCCGTAGCTCAGCCCGGATAGAGCGCCCGGACACCGTTCCTCACCCCACGCCCGCATCGCCCGGACGCGGGCCGGAAGACGAAGGTTATCGGGATCCGAGGGGTGCGGGTGCGAGTCCCGCCGGGCCGTCAGGCCCGTAGCTCAAGCAGAGCATCGGACAAGCCCTTCGTCGCCGCCACGCCCGCGCCCGGCCGGACGGAACCCCGCCCCCGACCACACGAGATACCGGCCGCGCGCGAGCGGCGGTGGACGACGCGCCGCGGCCGCGTCCCCGCCCGACCGCGCGCGCCGGGACGCGCCACCGGCCGGCGATCGGCCGCGATGGAGAGAGGAGAGACCGAGAGGAGCCCGCCATGACGAAGCTCGCACAGATGTTCCGGCTCCGCGCCACCCCGCAGACGGAGCCGATCCCCGGCACGGTGCCGAACGCCGCCGGAGGCCACGTCTTCGCGGTCGGCGACTGGGCGCGGCTCGACCGCTTCCTGGTGCTCGGCTCCGAGGGCGGCTCGTACTACGCGAGCCCGCGCGCCCTGACCGCCGCGAACGCGGCGGCGGTGCAGCGGTGCGTCGCGCAGGACGGCGCCCGCGCGGTCGCCGCCATCGTGGCGGTGAGCGAGGGCGGCCGGGCCCCGAAGCAGGATCCGGCGATCTTCGCCCTGGCGCTGGCCGCCGCGTCGGCGGACCTCGCGACCCGGCGCGCGGCCCTCGCGGCCCTGCCGCGGGTCTGCCGCACCGGCACGCATCTGTTCCAGTTCGCCGCCTCGGTCGAGGCGATGCGCGGCTGGGGCCGGGGCCTGCGCCGGGCGGTCGGTAACTGGTACTGCGCCAAGCCCGTGGAGGCCCTGGCCTTCCAGGCGGTGAAGTACCGGACCCGCCAGGGCTGGTCGCACCGCGACCTGCTGCGGCTGGCCCACCCGGAGACGGAGGAGCCCGCCCGGAAGGCGCTGTTCGACTGGATCTGCCGCGGCACCGTGACCGAGGCCGCACCCGGGATCGTCCACGCCTTCGCGCGGGTGCAGGCGCCGGGCGTCGACGGGGCGGTGGCCGCCGCCCTGGTGCGCTCCCACGGCCTGCCCTGGGAGGCGCTGCCGACCGGGCTGATGGGCAGCCGCGCGGTGAACGAGGCCCTGATCGAGCGGATGCCGGTCGGAGCCCTCGTGCGCCAGCTCGGCCGCCTGACGGCCGCGGGGGTGCTCGCGCCCTTCTCCGAGGGCACCGAGCACGTCCGGGCGGTCCTGTCGGACCGGGAGCGGATCCTGCGGGCGCGCCTGCACCCGATGGCGCTGCTGCTGGCCCTCGCGACCTACGCCTCCGGGCGCGGTCAGCGGGGCACGCTCACCTGGGAGCCGGTGGCGGCGATCGTCGAGGCGCTGAACGCCGCGTTCTACACGGCGTTCGGCGCGGTCGAGCCCACGGGCCAGCGCCTCGTGCTGGCACTGGACGTCTCGGGCTCGATGGGCGCCAGCACGGTCGCGGGCTCGACGCTCACGGCCCGGGAGGCGGCCGCCGCGATGGCGCTCGTCACCGCGGCGACCGAGGAGCGCTGGCAGGTGCTGGGCTTCACCGCCGAGGCCGGCCGGGCCTGGAGCCAGGGGGCCGCGCTGACGCCGCTGCCGATCGGGCCGTCGACGCGGCTCGATCAGGCGGTGCGGGTGACCGCCGACCTGCCGTTCGGCGCCACCGACTGCGCCCTGCCGATGCGCTGGGCGCTGGAGCGGGGCGTGAAGGCCGACGCGTTCGTGGTCTACACGGACTCGGAGACCTGGGCGGGGCCGGTCCACCCGGTCCAGGCGCTGCGGGCGTACCGGGAGAAGACCGGGATCCCGGCGAAGCTGGTGGTCGTGGGGCTGGTCTCCAACGGCTTCAGCATCGCCGACCCGGAGGATCCCGGCATGCTCGACGTGGTCGGCTTCGACACCGCGGCTCCGGCCGTGATCGCGGACTTCATCCGCGCGTGAGACGGGGCGGGCGGCTCTTCCGGGCTGCCCGCCCTATTGCTGCGGGACGCCCGGCATCCCGTCCGCGAAGGGGCCGCCGCCGGCGCTGAACAGCTTGCGCAGGAAGCCCGGGGCGATCGCCGAGAGCGGGTTCACGCTCACGTCCGGCGAGGCGAGCTTGCCGGAGACGCGGAAATTGACCGCGAACAGGCCCTCGTTGTGGCCGCCGCCGAGCAGCGGCCCGAGCAGCGGCAGCTGCGAGGCCACGTTGTTCAGGCCGTAGAGCGGCACGAAGGTGCCGGTCATGTCGGTGCGCTCGCGGCCGGTATCGAGCCAGCCCGACAGGGTGAACCCCATGGCGGCGTTCGAGATCGCCGCGTCGGTGAAGTCGACGCGGGTACCGGTGCGCACGAAATTGGCGCGCATGCGGTCGAAGGTGACGTCGCCCGCCCCCCGGCCCGGGGCGACCCGGCGGCCGCGGGCCGTCTCCGCGTCGGTCGGCTCCGGGCCCTGCGCCATGATGCTCGACAGCGCGGGCTCGTTGCGCAGGATGAAGTCGCGGATCTGGACGACGCCGGATTGCGGGCCGTCGTTGAGGCCGATCCCGGCCGTCAGCCGGCCACCATACATCCGCCGGTACACGTCGACGAACCGCAGCGTCGCGCCGGCATCGGCCGATTCCACCGACAGGGTCGGCACGCCGCGCTCGCCGCGGGTGACCGTGGCGGCGAAGGGCGCCGCGCGGAAGCGCCCGGTGATGTTGGCGGCCCGCAGGGTCTTCCCGTGCAGGGCGAGCTTCAGGGTGGCGCCGGTCAGCGCCTCCTCGTTGAAGCCGGTGACGATGGGCACCTGGATGTCGGCGTCGATATCCTTCGGATTCGCGTCCTTCGCCTCCCGGCCGCCCTTGGAGTCGGGGCCGCCCAGGGATTTCAGGAACGGCCGGGCATCGGCCACCGCCCCCCGGACCACGACCTTGTAGCCGCCGCCGGTGCGGTCGAGGCTCACGCGCAGGTCGTCGCCGGGGGAGAGCTTGACGCTGCTCAGGTCCGCCCGCTCGAGGCCGCCCTCCTGGGTGATCGAGACGGTGCCGCGCGCGCTCGCCGGGGCCGCGTCGAGGGCGAAGTCGCGCAGCTCGAAGGTCTGGCCGCCGTCGACCAGGGTGAAGGTGAGCCGCCCCGGCTTGCCCGGGGGCTTGGTCAACCCCGGGATCAGCCCGTCGATCCCGGCCTTCGCCAGATCCGCCTCGACCCGGATCGGCGGCTTGCCGGATCCCGGCCGGCCGATCTGCACCACCGCGCGGACCGGGATGGTGCCGGTGAGCTGCGGCGCGGTCGGCAGGCCCTTGCGGCCGCGGACCGCCTCGTCGAGCGACACGTTGACCACCGCCTCGCCGGGCTGCCCGACCTTCGGCTGGCGCAGGTCGACCGACATGGGCGCGCCCGCGACCCGTCCGTCGCCCTTCAGCGTGAAGGCGCCCCGGTCGTAGACGAGGTTGAACCGGCCCGACTCGAGCCGGTCCCGGCCCATCACCTTGTCGACCGAGAGGTCGGCCAGCGAGCCGGTCAGCGTCACCGGCAGGTCCGGCAGGTCGGGGATGTGCTTGAGGTCGAGGGGGAAGTCGACGCGCAGGTCGGCGCTGCCCTTGATCGTGGCGGGGTCGAGGTCGACGCTCATCACGCTCTTGAACAGCTTGGCCTGGAGCACGGAGGCCATGCCGTCGGCGCCGCCGGAGAGCCGCATCCCGATCTGGGCCACGACCCGGTCGGGGGTGATCTGCGGGATGACGAAGCTGCCGTCCGAGATGGCGAGCCCGCGCCCGTCCGGCCCGTGGACCTCGGCGGTCACGTTGCGCACCGTGGTCGAGCGCCCGGTGATCACGCCGACGACGTTGCCCTTGGTCACGGGCGGCGCGTCGGCGGTGACGTCGATGGCCGCGTCCGAGACGTGGAAGTCGATGTGGACGGCGTCGTCCGGGGCCGGGTCGCCCCGGGTCGCGGCGGCCAGGACCGAGCCGGACATCTTCACCTTGATGTCGACGGAATCGACGCGGCCGCGGCGGAGCTGGTCCACCAGGTAGGTCCGGGCCGGCGGGGCGATGTGCTCCGGCCAGAGCCGCAGCCCGGTGCGGACCTCGCCGTCGTGGCCGGCGAGGTGCAGGGTCAGGCCGCCGTCGTCGGCGCTGGTGCCGATCGTGCCGGTGATCGCGCCCTTCACGCCGGGACCCGACAGGGTCAGCGCGTCGATGGCGATGCCGCCGTCGCGGCCCGAGAGCTGCGCGTCGAGGGCGTCGATCTTCACCGGCGCGTCCTGCGGGGTCGCCCCGCGTAAGGTGGCGTCGCGGCTCGCCAGCGTCGCGGTCCAGGCCGTGCTCGCGTCGGGCGGGCCGCCCTTCCACGTCCCCGTGAGGTGCACGGCGTTGCCGGCCCCGCGATAGTCCAGGCCGGTGAGCGACATCACGCGGTTGGCCTCGTCCCAGTCCAGCGAGGCGTCGAGGCTCTCGACCGTGACCGGGTTGAAGTCCTTCTCCTCGATCAGGAACGTGCCGTCGCCGGTGTGGAGCTTGGCGTTCATGGTCCGGATGCGGCCGGCCGTCAGGCTGACGTCGGCGCGGGCCGAGAGCTTCAGGTCGGTGGTCAGCGGCAGGCCGGACTGGCCCGAGAGCAGCAGGAGATCGGTGACCGGCAGGTCGTCGAGGGTGATGACGCCCGAGCGCTCCTGCCCGTCCGCGCCGTCGCGCAGCGTGCCGCCGAAGCGCCACTCGCCGTGCGGCCCGTCGAGCCGCAATTCGAAGTTCCGGGTCCCGTTGACCGGGTCGCGCCCGAACAGGCCGTTGACCCGCGCGAAGACCGCGCGCTCGTGCCCGTCCTCGTCGATCAGCCGCAGCCGCGCGTCGGTGACGCGGGCGCGGTCGAGGGCGCCGACCACGCCGCCCGTATCGAGGACGACCCCGAAGATCGACGCGATCGCGGCCGAGAGCGGCGACACGGTGCCGCGCACCCCGTCCACGCTCGGCGGCGTGTGCGGCGCGACGTCGACCGGGTGGTTGGCCTCCGAGGCCGCGAAGGCGATGGAGCCGTCCCGGTGCAGCAGCGCGGTGGTCTGCGTCTCGCGGAACTCGATCGAGCGCGGCTGCAGGTTGAGCCGCAGGAGACTCCAGAGGTCGAGGCTGACGAGTGCCAGGGGCGCGCGCACCACGAGGTCGCCCTGCGGGTTGCGGATGTCGAGGCCGGAGAAGCGCAGGCTCAGCGCGTTCTCGCGGTCGAGCTCCAGGCTGCTGCCGCGCAGCCCGATGCTCCAGCCGGGCCCGATCCGCTCGGCCACGGCGGCGGCGACGCGGCGCGACAGGCCGTCGATCTGCAGCGGCCCGTTCGACAGGCGCAGGGCCACGAGGCCGACACCGGCGCCGACGAGCAGCACCAGCGCGAGGGCGCTCACGAGGCAGACGCCGCCGACGCGTCGCGCCTTCCCCCGAGGCCTGCATGCCGGCGTTGTCTCGTCCGCCATCGGGACCTTTGTTCCGGGGTCTCTGCGCGCGGCGCCCTCGGGCTCCGCGGCCGGTGGATCGAAGCGCGCCCGCGCTTTACAGCGGCCGCGACTCCGGGCTTGGCTCGGACGTGCGCGGGGCCCATCGCTCGAGCCGGCGCACGAGATCGGTTGCACATCATCAATCGGCCGAAAGGAAGGCACGATGCCGCTGTCAGAGGGGGATCCCGCCCCCGATTTCGACCTTCCCGCTTCGGGCGGAGGGCGCGTGGGACTGTCCGCGCTCCGCGGTCACAAAGTCGTGCTCTACTTCTACCCGAAGGACGACACGAGCGGATGCACGCTGGAGGCGCAGGACTTCAACGGTCTGCTGCCGGCCTTCGCGGAGGCGGACGCCAAGGTCGTCGGCCTGTCGCCGGACCCGGTGAAGAGCCACGACAAGTTCTGCGGCAAGTACGGCCTGACCTTCCCGCTCGCCGCGGACGAGGACAAGACCGTGCTCGAGGCCTACGGCGTCTGGGTCGAGAAGAGCATGTACGGGCGCAAGTACATGGGCGTGGAGCGCACCACCGTGCTGGTCGACCGGGAGGGGCGCGTCGCCAGGATCTGGCCGAAGGTGAAGGTGCCCGGCCACGCCGAGGCCGTCCTGGCGGCCGCCCGCGCGCTGCCCTGACGCCCCCTGACGCCCCCTGACGCCCGCCGCCCGGATCGGCGGAACGCCCGGCGCGCGACGGATCCTTAACCCTACCGAGGTCTGAATGGCGGCTCCTCCGGTGCCGTCCCGATGCAGTCTCCGAAGTTCCTCGCGCGTCTCAGGCCGCACCGGCCGACCCCCTGGCTCGCCGCCGGCCTCGCCCTGGCGCTGGCCTGGGCGCTCGGGGCCTCCTACCTGATCGTGTTCCACGACGACGTGCTGGCCGGCTTCGTGGCCCGGCAGGCCGCCCTGCGCGACGCCTACGAGGCGCGCATCGGCGAGCTCCTGGACCGGCTCGACCGCGACCGGAGCGACCGGGCGGGGAGCGAGGCGGGGCTGGCCGACCGGGTCGCGGCCGCCCTGGAGCGCCAGGCCGAGCTGGAGCGGCGCACCGCCGCCCTCGCCGACCTCGCGCGGCAGGCCCTGCCCGAGCCGTCCGCCACCGGCGACCTGCCCGGTCGGCCCGACGGAGCGCGCGGCGGGGGCTACGACGATCTCTTCCTGCGTCCGACCGAGGGGCCGGCTCCGGAGCCGCGCTCCGCCCGCGATCCCCTGCCGCGGCGCGGCGCGCGCGAGGCCGAGACCGGGCTGATCCGGCTGGAGGCTCGGCTCGACGGCGTTCAGGCGGCCCAGGGCGAGCGCCTCGCCGGGCTGGCCGCCCGGGCCGGGGACGCGGTGCGGCGGCTGCGCGGCCTGATCGGCCGCACCGGTCTCGACCCTGACCGCCTCGATCCCGACCGCACCGGCGCGGCCGCACCGGCCGCCGGGCTGGGCGGACCGTTCGTGCCTCTGGACGGCCGCGCCCTTGACGGCCGCGCCCTGGACGGCACCGGCTTCGCGGAGGGCCTCGCCCTGGCCCGGCGGACGCTCGACGACGGCGAGCGCCTGCGCCGGCTCGCCGCCACGCTGCCCCTGGGCCGCCCGATCCGGGGCCCCTCGGCCGTGTCGAGCCCGTTCGGCACGCGCCTCGATCCCTTCACCCGCGGCCTCGCCTTGCATACCGGGCTCGACCTGAAGGCGGAGTACGGCGAGCCCGCCCGCGCCACCGCGCCGGGCCGGGTGATCGCCGCCGAGGCCGCGGGCGGCTACGGCAACATGGTCGAGATCGACCACGGCCACGGCGTCAGCACCCGGTTCGGCCATCTCGCCCGCATCGCGGTCCGCCCCGGGCAGCGCGTGGCCGCGGGCGACGTAGTCGGCGCCGTCGGCTCGACGGGGCGCTCCACCGGGGCGCATCTCCACTACGAGACCCGCATCGACGGCGAGCCGGTGGATCCGCAGCGCTTCCTGGAGGCCGGCGCCACCGTCGCGGCGGCCGGGCTCGGCGCCGACTGAGCCGTCGCGGTGGTCGCCGTGTGCGGGCCGCCGTGACGCGCGACGCCCGCGCGGGGATGGCCTTCCGGGCCGGACCTGTTGCGGGCGGCCGGCCCGGTGCTACGATCCGGCCGAGGTGGGGATCGGCGATGGCTCTGGCCGCGATGCGCGACGCGCGGATGGATGTGTCCGAGTTCAGGCTCTGGGTGGAGGGCCGGCCCGCGCACGAGCGCTGGGAGCTGCTCGACGGCGAGCCCGTGCTCATGGCGTCGCCGCGGGAGCGGCATCGGCGAATCGTCATGAACCTGGCGGGACGACTCGACGCCCTGGCGGAGCCGCGAGGCTGCCGCGCCATGCCGGGGCTGGCGATCCTCAGCGCCGCGATGGACGATTTCGCCCCGATCCCCGACGTGGTGGTGCGGTGCGGGCCGCCGCTGCCGGAGGGCTACGCCGCCGACCCGCTCCTCGTCGCCGAGGTGCTCTCGCCCTCGACCATGAGTCTCGACCGCGGCCGGAAGATCGACTTCTACCGGACCGTGCCGAGCCTCGCGGTGCTGCTGATCGTCTATTCCGACGAGGCGCGGGTCGAGGTCTGGCGGCGCGCGGGCGACGCCTGGAGCGTCGCGGCCCTCGGGCTCGACGGCACCGTGTCGCTGCCGGAGCTCGACGGCGCCGTGCCGGTGCGCGACCTCTACCGCGGTCTCGCCTTCTGAGCGGCCGCACCCCACCTGATCGAACGGCGAAGCATCAAGGCACCGACTTGCCCCATTTCGAAGATTTCTACGCGGCCAAGCTGCGCGGCTCCCTCGGCGTGACCGACGCCGAGTCGGTGCTCGACCTGCGCGGCACCAACCGGGCGACCGCCGAGGCCTCGCTCAAGGACATGCTGGAGCGCAGCCGCTTCGCCAAGGGCAAGACCGTGGCGATCCGGCTCGATCCGCCCCCGGAGGGCGGCGGCGAGACCCTGTTCCAGCCGGCCGGGCGCCTGCTCCTCGACGCGAAGCGCCGCGGCCTGATCGAGCGCCTCCAGACCCTGCCGGCCCAGGACGGCCTCGGCTTCTACGTGGCGCTCACCGGCCGGGCCGAGCGGACGCCGATGTAGGGCGGCCGCGGAGGTTGTGCCGGCAACGGATCGGGTGCGCGCCGCCGGGCGTTGAACGCTCCCGCCCGACAGGCCCGCCCGACAGGATGCCGCCCGTGCCCGACGCCCGATTCCCCGAAGCCCGGTCCCGCCGATGAGGACCCTTCCCGGCGGCCGCAACGCGATCGAGCGCATCGCCCGCTTCGGCTACGGCGCCCGCGGCGTGGTCTACATCGTGGTCGGCGCCCTCGCCCTGCTGGCGGCCCTGGGGCATGGCGGCCGGGCCGGCGACAGCAAGGACGCGCTCCGCGCCGTGATGGCCGGTCCGTTCGGCGCGGCCGTCGTCGGCCTGATCGCCCTCGGCCTCGCCGGCTTCGCCCTCTGGCGCCTCGTCGAGGGGATCACCGACGCCGACCGGCGGGGCACCTCCGCCAAGGGCCTCGCGGTGCGCGGCGCCCACCTGATCAGCGCCGGGCTCTATCTCGGCCTCGCCGCCAGCGCGGCCTCGCTCAGCCTCGGCCTGGGCATGAGCGGCGGCGACGGCGTGCATGACGGGACCGCGTGGCTCCTGAGCAAGCCCTTCGGCCGCTGGCTCGTGGCCCTGGTCGGCCTCGCGGTGGTGGCGGGCGGCTTCGGCTTCCTCGGCAAGGCCTGGCGCGGGGACGTCACCGACCGCCTCGCCCTCGACGCCCGGGCCCGGGACCGCTGGGCCGGCCCGATCGGCCGGTTCGGCTACGCGGCGCGGGGCCTCGCCTTCCTGATCATCGGCGGGTTCCTCGTGGCGGCGGCGTGGCACCAGCGCTCCTCGGATGCCAAGGGCCTGTCCGAGGCGTTCGCGCTGCTGCGCGCCCAGCCCTACGGCTGGATCCTCCTCGGGCTCGTGGCGGCCGGCCACGCCGCCTTCGGGGCTTTCGGGCTCATCCAGGCCCGCTACCGGCACATCGACGCCCCCGACATCGACCGGGTGGACGATGCGGCCGGTGCGGCGGCCCGGGCGCTCGGCTGAGGCCCGCGCCCGCGCGGCCGCCGGCCCCGGACGGGCCGCGTTGACAGGGCCGGTGCCGCGGCGGATACCCCCGGCATCCCATCCGGCCCACGATGCAGCAGCGCCTCTACAAGACCGCGGTGATGGTGACCCACGACCTCGCGGCGACCGCTGCCGCCGTGGTGCTCACCTTCCTGTTCCGCTTCCAGGGCGGCATGCTGGCCGAGCGCCTGCACGCCCTGCCTCTGCTGCTGCCGCCGTTCCTGGTCCTCGCCGGCCTCGTCTACGGCCGCTTCCGGCTCTACCGAACCAAGTGGCGCTTCGCCTCGCTGCAGGACCTCGCCGGCATCGTCCGGGCGGCCAGCGTCCTGGCCCTGGCGCTGCTGGTCATCGACTGGGTGCTGGTCTCGTCCGACCTCTACGGCTTCTACTTCTTCGGCAAGATCGCGATCCTGCTCTACTGGGTTCTGCAGATCTTCTTCCTGGGCGGCACGCGCCTGGCGTTCCGCTACCTCAAGGACACGCGCTCCCGGCAGTCGAGCGCGCGGGCCGCCACCGTCCCGACCCTGCTCCTGGGGCGCGGCGCCGACATGGACGTGCTGATCCGGGCGATCGAGTCGGGCTCGGTGCGGAAGCTCGCGCCGCGGGGCATCCTGTCGCCCCGGGCGGACGAGCGCGGCCAGTTCATGCGCGGCGTGCCGGTGCTCGGCGGCTTCCCGGATCTCGAGCGGGTGGTCGCCGACCTCGCCGCGCGGGGCGAGCCGGTGCGGCGGCTCGTGGCCGCCCCGAGCGCCCTCGTGCCGGAGGCGGCGCCGGACGACCTGATCGCCCGCGCCCGGCGCCTCGGCCTGCCCCTCGCCCGGGTCGTCGGCCTCGGCGAGGGCGTGCAGGGGCCGGAACTGGCGCCGCTGGAGATCGAGGACCTGCTGCTGCGGCCGACCGTCGCCATCGACCGGCCGCGCCTGGAGGCGTTCCTCGCCGGCCGCCGGGTCGTGGTGACCGGCGGCGGCGGCTCGATCGGCTCGGAGATCTGCCTGCGGGCCGTGGCCTTCGGGGCCGCGGCGGTGCTTGTGCTCGAATCCTCCGAGCCGGCGCTCCACGGCATCCTCAGCCACCCCGCGATCCTGGCCGCGGAGGCCGCCGTGACGGGGGTGCTGGCCGATATCCGCGACCGGGAGCGGACGCACGCGGTGATCGCGGCGTTCCGGCCCGACTACGTGCTCCACGCCGCCGCGCTGAAGCAGGTGCCCTACCTGGAGCGGGACTGGCAGGAGGGCATCAAGACCAACGTGTTCGGCTCGATCAACGTCGCGGAGGCGGCGGTGGCGTCCGGCGCCCGCGCCCTGGTGATGATCTCCACCGACAAGGCGATCGAGCCGGTCTCGCAGCTCGGCGTCACCAAGCGCTTCGCCGAGATGGTCGCCCAGGCCCTCGACGCCGCGCAGGCGGCGCGGCCGGACCACCCGACCCGGCTGATCGCCGTGCGCTTCGGCAACGTGCTGGGCTCCGTGGGCTCGGTGGTACCGGTGTTCAAGGCGCAGATCGCCCGTGGCGGCCCGGTCACCGTCACCCACCCGGACATGGTCCGCTACTTCATGACCGTGCGCGAGGCCTGCGACCTCGTGCTGACGGCGGCCTCGCACGCCGACGGCGAGGCGCGGGCGGGCGCGGAGCGCGCCGCGGTCTACGTGCTCAAGATGGGGCAGCCGGTGCGGATCGCCGACCTGGCCGAGCGGATGATCCGGCTGGCCGGCTTCGAGCCCGGCACCGAGATCGAGATCGCCTATACCGGCGCCCGGCCGGGCGAGCGGCTCAACGAGATCCTGTTCGCCCGCGAGGAGCCCCGGATCGCCCTGCCGGGCATCGACGGGGTGATGGCGGCGCGGCCGGTCTTCGCCGACCGGGACCGGCTCGACGCCTGGGTGGCGCGGCTGCGCGACGCCGTGTCGGCCGGCGACCGGGCGGCCGCCGAGGCCGTGTTCGAGGCGGCCATCCCGCATTTCCGCGAGCGCGCCGTCCTCCGCCCCGGGCCGCCCCAGGAAGCCGCGGAGCGAGCCGCGGCGCCGGCCGGCGGCCCGCCGCGCGCCGACGCCGCGCCCGCCACTGCGCCCGCCGCCCTCGGCTGATCCGGGCGGCCCCGGGAGCGCGTCCCGGGGCCCCCGATCCCTACACCGTGGCGACCGGCGTCGTCGGCGAGCCGACGGCGCCGGGCAGGCGCAGCGGCGGGGCGGTGAGCAGGAAGCGGCTGCGGCCGCGGGCCCGCAGCCAGTCGGCGAGCGGCGTCAGGTGCCACAGCTCGCCGAGATTGACCCCGAGCTTGAACAGGCAGTGCTCGTGGAGCGGCAGCGTCGCGCAGCAGGCGGGGCCGGGGCCGGCCGGGTAGGCCTCCACCGCGTAGTTGTCGGCGATCAGCGCGCAGAGCCCGGTGCGGGTGATCCAGTCGAGGAGCCGCGGGTCGCGCCCGTCGAGCCCGGCGCAGAGGGTGTGGACCTGCTTCGGGTCCGGCGCGCCGCCCATGGCGATCAGCCGCTCGGCGAAGCCCGTGTGCAGGCAGACCATGTCGCCCGGCTCCACCACGACGCCGTCGGCCTCCAGGATCCGGGCGAGCTGGTCGTACCCGACTTTGGCTTTGGCATCGCCGAGATGGGCGCGCAGGTCGATCATCACGGCCCGGCCCTGCATGCCGGTCTCGGCGAGGCGCTCGATCCCGAGGCGCTTGGCCCGGGACGGCTCATCCGCCGCCTCCGGCGCGCTCGGCCCGACGATGTCGTGGCCGCCGCGGAAGCCGTTGTAGAAGGTCGGCGCGGCGCCCGCCCCGTCCGCGTCGAACAGCGCGCCGACATGGGCGAGCGCGTCCCACTGCGTCGAGTATTGCAGGTGGATCAGCGCGCGGTCGTCGCAGATCACGTCGGTGGCGCCGTCGACCTCCTCGCAGACCGGGAAGTTCATGTTCGGCCGGCCGTTGGCGCGGCGCGTCGGCGTGATCTGGGGCGGGTGGCGGCGCGGGTTCAGGACGTTGCCGCCCGGCAGGTCCAGCGGCAGACTGAGGCAGAAGGTGAGCCCTTCGCGCACCTCCGCGATCCCCTGCAGCACCTTCTCGGGGGTGAGCAGGTTCAGGCGGCCCAGCTCGTCGTCGGGTCCGAAATCCCCCCAGGTCGAGCCCTCGGGCCGCCGCGTCCAGCGCAGGGTCATGCCTGTGGTTCCCCTGCCCGCGCCGAGCGCCGAGCGGGCCGCTTCCCGAGGCTCCAGGGCCGCGGTCCGGGGCGAACCCCGGCCGCGGCCGAGCGTGCGTTCCTCACCAGACCGTGCCCTTCTTCGAGGCCGCCGGGCCCGCGCTTCGCAGGGCCGCGGCGAGCCTAGGCCGCGGCGGCGCGCGGCGATACCCCGGGCGGAAAACGACTCGGTGCAAACGTCACCGGCCGATCCCGATCGGCCCCTTGTGATCCGTCGGAGCGCGGGTACAGTCCGGGCCAAGCCCGCGAATATAAAATTCGGGCACTGGGATGAGGGAACGCCGATGTCCGAGACCGTGCGCGCCGCCGCCCGGGTTGCCCCGATTCGGCGCACGCTGCCCGCGCTGATCGCCGCGGGGCTGGTCGCCGCCGGGCCCGTCCGGGCCGCCGATCCGATCAAGATCGGGGTGATCGCCGAGGCCCAGTCGGTGGCCGGGGCCTCGATCCCGCAGGCGGTCCAGCTCGCCGCCGACGAGATCAACGCCCAGGGCGGCGTCGACGGCCGCCAGATCCAGGTCGTCACCTACGACGACAAGTCCTCCGCCTCCGACGCGGTCCGCGCCTTCCAGCGGGCGGCCTCCGAGGACAAGGTCAACCTCGTCATCGCCAGCTACATCTCGGAGGTCGTGCTGGCGCTGATGCCCTGGGCGGCCCGGCTCAAGACGCCGATGATCACGCCGGGCGCGGCCTCGAACGAGATCAGCGTCGCGGTCCACAAGGACTACGCCCGCAACAAGTACACCTTCCACGGCTACCTGACCTCGCACGCCCTGGCGCAGGCGGTCTGCGACTCGGCCAAGGAGGTGCTGGTCGACAAGCTCAAGGCCAAGACCGCCGCGATCATGAGCGAGGACGCCGCCTGGACCCGGCCGCTGGACGCCGCCTACCAGGAATGCCTGCCGAAATCCGGGCTCAAGGTGGTCGAGCACGTCCGCTTCTCGCCGGACACGGGCGACTTCACGCCGATCTACAACAAGATCGAGGCGGCCAAGCCCGACCTGATCGTCACCGGCATCGCCCATGTCGGCGTGCAGCCGACCGTGCAGTGGCAGAACCAGCAGGTCCCGATCGCCATGACGGGCATCAGCGGCCAGGCGACCTCCTCGACCTTCTGGGCCAACACCAACGGCGGCACCCAGGGCGTGCTGTTCGACAGCGTGGCGGTGCCGGGCGTGGCGCTGACCGAGAAGACGATCCCGTTCGCCGAGGCCTTCACCAAGCGCTTCGGCGGCGCGCCGTCCTACGCGGGCTACATGGCGTACGACGCCACGCACTACGCGGCGGAGGCGATCAAGCGGGCGGGCTCGACCGAGGCCGACAAGCTGGTCGAGGCCCTGGAGAAGACCGACTACGTCGGCACCGTCGGGCGCCTGAAGTTCTACGGCAAGGACGACCCGTTCACCCACTCGATCCAGTACGGGCCGGGCCTGATGACCAGCGTCCTCGGGCAGTGGCAGAACGGCAAGCAGGTGGCGATCTGGCCGGCCGCGACCGCCAACGGGACCATGATCCTGCCCCCTGCGGTCAAGCCGGCGGTCCAGTAGGTCGGGCGGGGAGAGCGCGGTGATCGGCCTCCAGATCCTCGTCGACGGTTTCGCGATCTCGGCCCTCTACGCGCTCGGCGCGATGGGCTTCACCCTGATCTTCGGGGTCTCGGGCGTCCTCAACCTGACCCACGGCGCCCTGATGGTCATGGCCGCGGTGGCGGCCTGGGCGGCCTCGGCGCTGTTCGGGCTCGGCTCCTACGCGGGCGCGGCGATCGGCATCCTGTGCGGGCTCGCGGGCGCGCTGGTCACTTACTTCGCGGTGGTCGCGCCGATCGAGCGTAGCCGGGCGATCCCGCGGGAGGAGAAGGAGATCTTCGTGCTCACCGGCACGCTGCTCTGGGGGATCATGATCCAGGAGCTGGTGGCCTACTTCTTCACCGACAACCCGAAGACCGTGCTGCCGATCGTCGAGGGCGTCTTCGAGATCGCGGGCGTGCGGACGCCGAGGAACCAGGTCTTCACCGCGGTGGTCTGCTGGATCGTGATCGGCCTCCTCTGGCTGTTCGTGAACCGGGCGCGGGCCGGCAAGGTCCTGCTCGCCGCCTCCATGAACCCGCGGGGCGTCACGCTGCTCGGCCACGACATGGGCAAGATCTACGTGGCGGTCTGGGCGATCTACGGCCTGCTCGCCGGCACCGCCGGGGTGCTGCTCGGGATGTTCCTGGGGGTGTCCTCGTACTCGGTGGGGCCGCTCACCGCGAGCGCCTTCTCGATCGTGGTGCTGGGCGGCCTGGGGAGCGTCACCGGCTCGCTGATCGCCGCCTACGTGGTGGGGTATCTGGAGACCGCCACCGCCTACCTGATCTCGCCGGCCTACCGGGTGATCCCGGCCCTGCTCCTGCTGGTCGCCGTCATGTACCTGCGCCCGCAGGGCCTGCTGGGGCGGCGGTGATGATGGAATCGGAGTGGGGCATCGACGCCGGCGGCAGAGCGCGACGCACCCCCTCTCCCGAGCGGGAGAGGGCTGGGGTGAGGGATGAGGAGGCTCCGGATGGAGCAGCCCATCCCCGGGCATTCCGGTCGCGCCTCGTCCTGCAAGACCTGATCCCTCACCCTGACCCTCTCCCGCACGGGAGAGGGGACCCGCGCCGTGCCCGCATCGCTTCGGGCAATCGGATCCCTCGCAGTCGGTCCCGGTCTGGCTAATCCATGAAGCTCCTCACCACCCCCGGCTTCTGGATCGCGGTCCTCGCCGTCCTGGCCGCCGCCACCCTGCCCTGGTGGGTCTCCGGCTACATCCTCGGCCTCCTGACCATCGCCTACTATTTCGGCGTGTTCTCGATGGCCTGGGACCTGCTCTTCGGCTTCGCCGGCGAGGTGAATTTCGGCCCGACCTTCCTGATCGGCCTCGGGGCCTACGGCGCTGGCATCCTCAACAACCGCTACGAGCTGCCGATCCCCTACTGCCTCGCGGCCGGGACCGTGCTCGCCGTGGTCGGCGGCCTCGCCCTGGCGCTGCCGGCGCTGAAGGTCCGCGGCCCCTATTTCGGGCTGATCACCCTGGTGGCGGTCCTGCTCCTGCAGAACATGATCGTGGTGTTCTCCGGCCTCACCGGCGGCGAGATCGGCCTGACCGTGCCGGACGTCATCTCGATCGACGCCGACACCAATTACTGGCTGGCGCTCGGCTTCATGGCGGTCTCGGGCCTGATCCTCACGGCCATCGCGCGCTCGCCCGCGGGGCTGATCCTCCAGGCCGCCGGCCAGGACCCGGTGGTGACCGGGGCGCTCGGCTTCAACGTCGCCAAGCACAAGCTCGCGGCCTTCGCGGTCAGCGCCGCCTTCTCGGGCCTCGCGGGCGGGCTGGTGGTCTTCTACATGGGCACCGCCTCGGTCGGCACGCTGATCAACACGTCGGTGGGCGTGCAGGTGATCATCGCGGCTGTGCTCGGCGGCCGGCGCACCATCGTGGGCGCGGCGCTCGGCGCCGTGTTCCTGATCGCGGCGGGCGAGCTGCTGCGCCCACTCGGCGGCCTCTCGACCTTCGTGGTCTCGGCGGTGGCGCTGCTGGTGATCCTGTTCGTGCCCTCGGGGCTGCTCGGCCTCGGATCGCTCCGGAGAGCCCGATGACCGTCGCCGTGGCGCCCCCGCGGGCCGTGTCCCCCGTCCTGGCCGAGCCCTGCCTCAGCGTGCGCGGCCTGACCAAGCGCTACGGCGGCCTCGTCGCCGTCAAGGGGATCGACCTCGATCTGCGGCCCGGCGAGATCCTGGGCCTGATCGGCCCGAACGGCTCGGGCAAGTCCACCGTGATGAAGCTGATCATGGGCCTGGAGCGTCCGAGCGCCGGCACGATCCGCCTCGACGGCGCCGAGATCGGCGGGATGCCGGCCCACCGGGTGGCGCGCTCCGGGATCGGGCTCGTGTTCCAGCACGCCCGCCCGCTCCAGCGGCAGACGGTTCTCGAAAATATCAGCCTCGCGCTCCTGCCCGACAGCCTGATCCGGTTGGCCGCCGACCCCCACGTGGCCCGGCGCGCCAAGGAAATCGCCGAGCGCGTCGGCCTCGGGGCCGTCGTCGACCGGCGGCCCGGCACCCTGCCCTTCGCGGATCTCCGCCGGCTGGAACTCGCCAAGGCCATCGCCCGCGACCCCCGGGTGGTGCTGGTCGACGAGCCCTTCGCGGGCCTGACCGGCGGCGAGGTCGCGGCCTTCTCGGAGCTGATCCGCGGCTTCCGCGACGAGGGCAAGGCCGTGCTCCTCGTCGACCACAACGTGAAGAGCGTCGCGGCCCTCGTGGACCGGGTCTTCGCCATGTATCTCGGCGAGCGCATCGCCGAGGGCTCGGCCGAAGCCGTCATGGCCGACCCGACCGTCCGCCGGGTCTATCTCGGCGGCAGCATCGAGACGGCGGCCCGGCCGGAAGCCGCGTTCAAGCCCGACTCGCTGCTGACCGTCGAGAATGTCGACGTGCTCTACGGCAAGGCGCAGGCCCTCCGCTCCGCCTCGATCCACGTCCACGAGGGCGAGTTCGTCTCGGTGGTGGGCCTGAACGGCGCCGGCAAGACCACGCTGTTCAACGCGATCTCGGGCCTCGTCCCGCATGGGGGCACGATCCGGTTCGACGGCCAGGATCTCGCCCGGATGAAGCCCGCCGCCATCGCGCGCGCCGGCATCGTCCAGGTGCCCGAGACCCGGGAGCTGTTCGGCGACCTCAGCGTGCGCGAGAACCTCGACCTCGGCGGCCAGCATTTCCCGAAGGCCGAGAGCGCCAAGCAGCGGGAGTGGCTCTACGAGCTGTTCCCGATCCTCAAGGACCGCGAGACGCAGAGCGCCCGCACCCTGTCGGGCGGCGAGCAGCAGATGCTGACCATCGCCCGGGCGCTGATGATGCGGCCCCGCCTCCTGATCCTCGACGAGCCGACTCTGGGCCTCGCCCCGGTGATCCTGGAGCTGCTGTCGAAGGCCTTGGAGAAGCTGCGGCAGACCACGCCGATCACGGTGCTGCTCGGCGAGCAGAATGTCACCTTCGCGCTCCCGCACGCCGACCGGGTCTACGTGCTGGAACAGGCGCGGATCGTCTGGGAGGGGCCGCCGCAGCGCTTCGCCAGCGAGATGGGATCGGCCTATCTGTGAGGGGGGCGTGATCCGGGTCGATCAAGATCTAGGTTCGATTTGGGTCGGAGCGCGGGTCCCCTCTCCCGTGCGGGAGAGGGAAAGGGTGAGGGATCAGGTCTGTCCAGAGAGGGCTCGATCTGACTGCGCGACAAGGGCGGGCTCGATCCTGTGGCTTCTCGTCCCTCACCCCAACCCTCTCCCGCACGGGAGAGGGGGCGCGTCGCGCCGTGGGTGAAGGCAACGGGAAGGCGGGCAGCCGGCGCATGCAAGCTCGGTGCGCTCGCCCGGCAGAGAAACCCTAGGGAGCGGACACCGTGGATTTCACCCTCTCCCCCTCCCAGACCCACTGGCTGACCCGCGTCCGCGCCTTCATCGAAGACGCGATCCTGCCGGCCGCCGCCGCGGTGGCGGCCGAGCGCGCGGAGAGCCGCGAACCCTCGCCCACCATGGAGCGGCTGAAGGAGAAGGCCCGGGCTGAGGGCCTGTGGAACCTGTTCCTGCCGCCCTCCCCCGAGCACGACACCGACGCCTATCGCGGCGCCGGCCTGACCAACCTCGACTACGCGCTGTGCGCCGAAGAGATGGGCCGGGTCGGGATCGCCTCGGAGGTGTTCAACTGCGCGGCGCCCGACACCGGCAACATGGAGGTGCTGCACCGCTACGGCACCGCGGCCCAGAAAGACCGGTGGCTCAAGCCCCTGATGGCCGGCGAGATCCGCTCGGCCTTCCTGATGACCGAGCCGGAGGTCGCCTCCTCGGACGCCACCAACATCGCGACGGCGATCCGCCGCGACGGCGACCACTACGTCGTCGACGGCCGCAAGTGGTGGTCGACCGGCGTCGGCGACCCGCGCTGCAGGATCGCGATCCTGATGGGCAAGACCGACCCGGAGGCCCCCCGCCACCGGCAGCAATCGCAGATCCTCGTGCCCATGGACACGCCGGGCGTGCGCGTCGAGCGCCTGCTCCCGGTTTTCGGCTACGAGGACGCCCCCAAGGGCCACGGCGAGGTGGTGCTGGAGAATGTCCGCGTCCCGGCCGGGAACCTCATCCTCGGCGAGGGGCGCGGCTTCGAGATCGCGCAAGGCAGGCTCGGGCCGGGCCGCATCCACCACTGCATGCGCACCGTCGGGGCCGCCGAGGTGGCGCTGGAGGCCATGGCGCGGCGGCTCGTGTCCCGGGTCGCCTTCGGCAAGCGGATCAGCGAGCAGTCGGTCTGGGAGCAGCGGGTCGCCGAGGCGCGGATCGACATCGAGATGACCCGCCTCCTCTGCCTGAAGGCCGCCGACATGATGGACAAGGTCGGCAACAAGGGCGCCAAGCTCGAGATCGCCATGATCAAGGTCGCGGCGCCGCGGGTGGCGCTGAAGGTGATCGACGACGCCATCCAGGCCCATGGCGGGGCCGGCGTCTCGGAGGATTTCGGTCTCGCCAAAATGTACGCCCATATCCGCACCCTGCGGCTCGCCGACGGGCCCGACGAGGTCCACAATCGCTCGATCGCCCGGCTGGAATTCGGGCGCTACACCAATGCCCGGGAGGGGGCATGAGCGACGCCGAAATCTTCTCCGGCGTGAAGCCGGTCGAGCCGCGCCACCGGATCGACGAGGCGAAGCTCGCCGCCTGGATGGCCGAGCACGTCCGGGGCTTCGCCGGCCCGCTCACCGTGCAGCAGTTCCGCGGCGGCCAGTCGAACCCGACCTACCGGCTCGACACGCCGGGCCAGGCCTACGTGCTGCGCCGAAAGCCGTTCGGCGCGCTCCTGCCCTCCGCGCACGCGGTGGACCGCGAGTTCCGGGTGATCGGTGCCCTCTACGGCGAGGGGTTTCCGGTGCCGCGGCCCTTCGCGCTGTGCGAGGACCCGGAGGTCATCGGCGCGGCCTTCTACGTGATGGAGGCGGTGGACGGCGCCGTGCACTGGGACGGCGCCCTGCCGGGCCTCGACCCCCATGCCCGCCACCGGCACTACGCCGCGATGATCGCGACGCTGGCGCGCCTCCACGCCATCGACCCGGAGGCGGCGGGGCTGTCCGATTACGGCCGGCCCGGCAATCACTTCGCCCGGCAGGTCGACCGCTGGACCCGCCAATACCGCGCCGCCGAGGACGGGCGGCTGGAGGACGTGGAGCGGCTGATCGCGTGGCTGCCCCGCACCGTGCCGGAGCAGCAGGGCGCCTGCGTGGTCCACGGCGATTACCGCCTCGACAACCTGATTTTTTCGCCAGATGGCGGTGTCAGCGCCGTGCTCGACTGGGAATTGTCGACGCTGGGCGATCCGCTCGCCGATTTCAGCTACCTGCTGATGCAGTGGGCATTGCCGGCGGACGGGCGCAGCGGGCTGGGCGGGCTCGACCTCCAGGCGCTCGGCATCCCCACGCGGGACGAGGCGGTGGCGCTCTACTGCCGGGCGTCGGATCGCAGAGACCTGCCCGATCTCGACTGGTACTTCGCCTACAACTTGTTCCGCTTGGTCGGCATCCTCCAGGGCGTGGCGGCCCGCGCCAAGGCCGGCAACGCCGCGAGCGAGCACGCCGCCGCGATGGCGGCGCGGGTGCCGAAACTCGCCGCTGCGGCCTGGGGCTTCGCCGAGCGGGCGGGGGCGTGAGCATGGACCTCGCTGGCCGCGTCGTCGCCGTCACGGGGGCCGCCCGGGGCATCGGCCGGGCGCTCGCGGAAGCCGCACGGGCGCGGGGCGCGACGGTCGTGGCCCTCGACCGGGACGGGGCCGGGGCGGAGGCGGTGGCGGCGGGACTCGGCGGCCGGGCCTTCGCCCTCGACGTGGGCGATGCGGTGGCGGTCTCCGCCATCCTGGCGCGCATCGAGGCCGAGATCGGCCCGGTCACGCTGTACTGTTCCAACGCCGGCCTCCTGGAGCGCGACCCCGATCCGGATCTGGCCACCTCCGCCGACCCGGAGAGCTGGGCGCGTGCCTTCGCGGTGAACGTGATGGGCCACGTCCACGCGGCGCGGGTGCTGGTCCCGCTCTGGCGCGCCCGGGGCGGCGGCGCGTTCCTCGGCACGGTCTCGGCGGCGGGGCTGCTCAGCCAGATCGGCAGCGCCACCTACGGTTCCACCAAGCACGCGGCGCTCGCCTTCCTGGAGCATATCGCCATCGCCCATGCCGAGGACGGGATCCGGGTCGCCGCCCTGTGCCCGCAGGGCGTCGACACCGCCATGCTGGGGGAAGCCAGCGCCGCGTCGCGCGACGGCGTGCTGACGCCGGAGGTCGTCGCCGAGGCGGCCCTGGACGGGCTGGCGTCGGGGCGCTTCCTGATCCTGCCGCACCCGCAGGTGGCGGATTACGCCCGCCGCCGGGCCGAGGACCCCGAGCGCTGGCTCGCCGGCATGGCGCGCCTGCGCCGGTCGATGCGGGCGGGAGCGTGAGGATGGGCGGCTCCGGGCTATCCCACCGATGGCCGGATGAGGCGCGCGTCCCCTCTCCCGCACGGGAGAGGGGACGCGTCGCGACCATCACGATCCGCGAACCAAGAATGGAAGCCGTTCGCCGCTTCACGCAGCGCAGAGTCTCGCCATGTCCCTGTTCGACCTGACCGGCAAGGTCGCCCTCATCACCGGCTCGTCCCGGGGCATCGGGCGGGCGATCGCCCTGCGGATGGCCGAGCACGGCGCCCGCGTGGTGATCTCCTCGCGCAAGCGCGAGGCCTGCGCGGCGGTGGTCGCCGAGATCGAGGCCGCGCACGGCGCCGGCCGGGCGGTGGCGATTCCGGCCAGCATCTCGGTGAAGGCCGAGCTGGAACACCTCGTCGCCGAGACCGAGAGCCGGCTCGGGCCGGTCGACGTTCTGGTCTGCAACGCCGCCAGCAATCCCTATTACGGGCCGCTGGCCGGCATCTCCGACGCGCAGTTCCGAAAGATCCTCGAGAACAACGTCCTGTCGAACCACTGGCTGATCCAGATGGTCGCCCCCGGCATGGTGGCGCGGCGGGACGGGGCGATCGTCATCGTCTCCTCGATCGGGGCGCTCAAGGGTTCGCCCGTGATCGGCGCCTACAACGTCTCGAAGGCCGCCGACCTCCAGCTCGCCCGCAACTACGCGGTGGAGTACGGGCCCGCCAACGTGCGGGTGAACTGCCTGTGCCCGGGCCTGATCCGCACCGATTTCGCCCGCGCCCTGTGGGAGAATCCCGACATGCTGGCCGCCACCACGGACGCCGCCCCCCTGCGCCGGATCGGCGAGCCCGACGAGATCGCCGGCGCCGCCGTGTTCCTGGCCTCGGCGGCCGGCCGGTTCGTGACCGGCCAGGCGCTCGTGATCGACGGCGGCGTGACCATCGCCCGATGAGCCCCGATCCCCGCATCCCCGCCGGCTGGCCGGCCCTGCCCTTCCGCGAGGCCGAGGCGCGGCTCACCGCCCCGGGTGCGCCCTTCGCCATCGCCACGGTGCCGATCCGGGGTGTGCCGACCCGGATCTGGGAGAAGGCACCGCCGACGCTGGGCGATCTGTTCCGGATCGCGCGCGGCCACGGGGACAAGACCTTCGTGGTCTACCAGGACGAGCGCGTGACCTTCACGGGCTTCGCCCGCGCCGCCACCGCCCTGGCGCGGGCCCTGGTCGAGGCCGGCGTGCGCAAGGGCGACCGGGTCGCCATCGCGCAGCGCAACCTGCCCGAATGGCCGGTGAGCTATTTCGGCGCGCTGCTCGCCGGGGCCATCGCGACGCCGCTCAACGCGTGGTGGACCGGGCCCGAACTCGCCTACGGCCTGCAGCATTCGGGCGCGCGGGTGCTGATCGCCGACGGCGAGCGCTTCGACCGCATCGCCCCGCACCTGCCCGAATGCCCGGCCCTGGAGCGGGTCCTCACCGCGCGGACGGCGCCGGACCCCCGGGCGACGCCGCTCGCCGACATCCTCGGGCCAGTCCGGGACTGGGGCGCCCTGCCCGACCTGCCCCTGCCCGACATCGCCCTCGACCCGGAGGACGACGCGACCCTGTTCTACACCTCGGGCACGACCGGCAGGCCCAAGGGCGCGGTCGGCACGCACCGGGCGGCCGCCACCACGGTGATGGCCTACCCCTACTCGGCGGCGCGCAGCGCCCTGCGCCGGGGCGAGGCGCCGCCGAAGCCCGACCCGGCCGCGCCGCAGCGGGCGGCGCTGCTGGTGATCCCGCTGTTCCACGTCACCGGCTGCCACGCGAGCCTCGGGGCGGCCCTCTACGGCGGCCACCGGCTGGTGATGATGCACCGCTGGGACGCGAACGCGGCCCTCGACCTGATCGAGGCCGAGGGCTGCACCAGCGCGGGCGGCGTCCCGACCATCGCGTGGCAGCTCGCCACCGCGGCCCGGGAGGCCGGCCGGCCCCTGCCGACCCTCGAGGGCGTCACCTACGGCGGCGCTCCAGCGGCCGGCGACCTCGTGCGGGCGCTGGGCGAGGCCCTGCCGCGGGTCGTCCCGGGCACCGGCTGGGGCATGACCGAGACCTCGGCGACCTTCACCCACCACCAGGGCGAGGATTACCTCGCCCACCCGGAATCCTGCGGCCCGCCTTTGCCGGTCTGCGAGGTGCGGATTGTCGATCCCCTCGGGGAGCCGCTGCCGCCGGGCAGCATCGGCGAGCTCTGCGCGAAGGGCCCCAACGTGGTCCGCGGCTACTGGGACGACCCGGCGGCCACCGCGGAGGTGCTCTCCGAGGGCTGGCTGCGCACCGGCGACCTCGCCCGCACCGACGACGAGGGCTTCCTGACCATCGTCGACCGGATCAAGGACATGCTGATCCGCGGCGGCGAGAACATCTACTGCTGCGAGGTCGAGAACGCCCTCTACGCGCATCCGGACGTGATCGACGCCGTGGTGCTGCCGGTGCCCCACCCGACGCTGGGCGAGGAGCCGGGCGCCATCGTGGTGCTGGCCGAGGGCGCCGAGACCGGCCCGGAGGCGATCCGCGCCTTCGCGGCCGAGCGGCTCGCGGCGTTCAAGGTGCCGGTGCGGATCGAGATCTGGGACGGGCTCCTGCCCCGCAACCCCGCCGGGAAGATCCTGCGGGCGCCCCTGCGGGCGGTGTTCGCGGCCGGTTCAGGTCAGAACGGCTCGCCCTCGTCGTCCGGGCGATAGACCCGCAGGGTGCGGCCGTCGGGGAACTGCACCGTCCGGCGGTGGACGACGACGTAGCCGGCGGCCTGGGCGCTGCTGAGGCGGTCGAGGCGGTCGTCGGTGTAGCCCGACGCGTAACCCGGCGCGTAGCCGTAGCCGTAGCCCGGCCCGTAATTGTAGGCCCGGTAGCGGGCGTAGCCTTCCGGGGGCGGCGGCGCGGCCGCGACGACCTGCGGGGTGCCCCGGACGGTCCGGGCCGGCGCGGCGGCGACGCGGGCGCGGCGCGCGGCGTCGACCCGCTTGGGCGCCGACGCCGCGCGGGCGGTCTTCCGCTCCGGCGCGCGCCGCGCGGCCACGGCCTTCCGCCGGGCGGGGGCCGCCCGGGTCTCGGTCGCGGCGGCGGGGGTCGCGGCCTGGGTCGAGGCGGACGGCGCCGGTGCGGCCGCCTTCGGGTCCGCGGCCGGCGCCTTCGGGGACGCGGCCTTGTGGGCCGGCGGGTCCGTCCAGGTCGTGGCGACGGATTCGGCGGAGGCGCCGCCGATCCCCAGGACCAGCATGAGGGCGGCGAGGCTCGTTCGCGCACCGTGCGGCATGGCGCCCTCCTGTCATCGCGGGGTTTCGGACAGATCCGCGGGGCAGCGCAACAATAGATCGAACCGCCGCGCAGGGGAATCGCGTCGCTGCATTTCCACCAGGATCGCCGAAACACGTTTAATACGGATGACGGCCGGCGCCGGACGCGGACGGGCCGTCCGACGACCGGCGGCGGCGATACCAGCGATGGAACCCGCGACCGAGGCCCGCGACGAAGGCCCGCGGAACCCGCGGCGCCGCGCGCGGTTGCTCCGCCATGTCCGCCCCCGCCGATGCGTCCTCCGGTCCCCCACCCGGCCTTCGGGTGAGCGTCGACCTCAACCTGTGCCAGGCCTACGCCCAGTGCTGCTACGCGGCGCCGCGGCACTTCCGCATCGAGGGGCACGAGGCGCTGTTCTACGATCCCGCCCCCGCCGCGCGGGACCGGGACGACATCGAGCGGGCGCGCGTCGCCTGCCCGGTCCAGGCGATCCGGGTCGAGGATCCGGAGCGGGGCGCCTGATGGCGTGGGAGCCCGGGCGTGTCCTGATCGTGGGCGCCGGCCTCGCGGCGCTGCGCGGGGCCGAGGCCTTGCGCGAAGCGGGCTTCTCCGGCCCGCTGACGATCGTCGGCGACGAGCCCCATTTTCCCTACGACAGGCCGCCGCTCTCGAAGCACGTCCTCACCGGCGCGATCCCGGCGGAGGCCACGACCCTGCCGGGAATCGGCGCCCTCGCGGCGGAGTGGCAGCTCGGCAGCGCGGCGCAGCGCCTCGACCGGCAGGCGCGCACGGTCAGCCTCGCGGACGGGCGGATCCTCCCCTACGACCGCCTGCTCATCGCCACCGGCACCCGCGCCCGGCCCTGGGCGAATCCGCACGAGGGCCGCCTCGCCGGCGTCTTCACCCTGCGCGGGCGGGACGACGCCGCCGCCCTGCGGCGGGCGCTGGCCGCCGGCCCGAAGCACGTGCTGGTGATCGGCGCCGGTTTCATCGGCTGCGAGGTCGCGAGCCTGTGCCGGCAGCTCGACCTGCCGGTCACCCTGGTCGAGCCGGGCCCGACGCCGCTGGGCCGCGTCCTCGGCAGCACCGTCGGGGCGTTCATCGGCGCGATCCACGAGGGCCACGGCGTCGCGCTGCGGTGCGGCCGCGAGGTCGAGTGGCTGGAGGGCCGGGACGGCCGGCTGGTTCGCGCCCATCTCGTCGACGGCAGCAGCCTCGCGGCCGACATCGCCGTCATCGCCCTGGGGGCCGTGCGCAACACCGAGTGGCTCGACGGGGCCGGCCTGTCGGCGGATCCGGGCGGGGTCGATTGCGACGCCCGCGGCCACGTCCTCGATACCGACGGCAGGCCCGACCCGCGCATCGCCGCCGCCGGCGACGTGGCGCGCTTTCCCCACCCGCTCTACGACGGCCGGCGCGTCGCCCTGGAGCACTGGAGCCACGCGGTGGCGCAGGGCGTCCATGCCGGCCGGCTCCTCGCCGGCGCGGAGCCCGGGGCGCCCTACGGCGCCCTGCCGACCTTCTGGTCGACGCAGGGCGACCTCGTGGTGAAGTCCGTCGGCCTGACCGAGGGCGCCGACGCGGTGGCGATCACGCAGGGCGACGCGGCCGCCGGCCGGTTCGTCGCCACCTACGGCCGCGCGGGGCGCTGCATCGCGGCGGTCTCGGTGGATTCCGCCCGCTGGCTGCCGGCCCATGCCGAGCTGGTCGAGGCCCGCGCGCCGTTCCCGCCCGAGGGCGCCGCGACCGACCGACCGAAGGGCGTCACGGTCTTCGAGCCGGGCTTCGCCTAGGACCGCCCGACCGCGTCGCGCGGACGACGCGGACCCGGATGCGGAACCGCCACGATGCGCGAAGCCTTTGCTGTCGCGGCATCTGTCCCGAAGTGTGAAGGAGACCGCATGCCCGACGCCACCCTCCTCGATCAGGTCAAGGACTTCGCCAACCGGCCGAACCCCTACCCGGTCTACGCGAAGCTGCGGGAGAATCCCGTCTCGCGCCAGGATGACGGCACCGAGGCGGGCACGTGGGTGGCGGCGAGCCACGGCACCATCGCGCGCCTGCTGCAGGACCCGCGGGTCAGCTCCGACACCCTGCCGCCGGCCGACCGGCCCCGCACCGGCAACCCCCTCACCGACCTGATCGTGAAGCCGCTCAAGGACTGGATGATGGACCGGCACCGGGTCTTCATCTTCCGCGACCCGCCGGACCACGACGCGCTGCGCTCGGCGGTGATGCACCAGTTCTCCCGCGAGCGCGTCCAGGCGATGCGCGCCCGCTCCGACCGGCTGGTGGCCGACCTGCTCGACGAGAAATGCGGTGCCCGGGAGATCGACGCGGTCGACGACCTCGCCTACCCGCTGCCCGTGACGGTGATCTGCGAGCTGTTCGGCGTGCCCCGGGAGGACGAGCCGAAATTCCACGGCTGGGCGACCCAGCTCGCCACCGCGCTGGAGCCCGACAGCCTGTCGGACCCCGAGATCCGCGCGGCGAACAGCCGGACCTTCGACGCGATCGGCGGCTACATGGGCGACCTGATCAAGGAGAAGCGCCGGCACCCGCAGGACGACATGCTGTCGGGCCTCGCCAACCACGCCACCCCGGCCGGCGTGAAGATGGGCGATTACGACCTGATCGCCACCTCGATCCTGATGCTGGTCGCCGGGCACGAGACCACCGTGAACCTGATCACCAACGGCCTGCTGACCCTGCTGCGGCATCCGGACGAGCTGGAGCGCCTGCGGCAGGATCCGCTCCGGGCCCCGCGGCTGATCGAGGAGCTGCTCCGCTACGAGCCGCCGGTGCAGTTCCGGACGCGGCGGACCCTGTCGCCCATCGACATCGCGGGGGTCACGGTCCCCGAGGGGGCCGATCTCGTGCTGCTGCTGGCCTCCGGCAACCGCGACGCGGCCGTCTTCCCCAATCCCGACCGGTTCGACCCGGACCGCGCCGGAACCCGCCATCTCGGGTTCGGCGGCGGCCTGCACTACTGCGTGGGCGCGCCGCTCGCCCGGTTCGAGGCCGAGGCGGCGCTCACCGCCCTCGCCCGCCGGCTGAAGGCGCCGCGCCTCATCGAGGACCCGCCGCCCTACCGGCCGGGCGCCGCCCTGCGCGGTCCGGAGCACCTGCGGGTGGCGATCGACGGGATCGCGTGAGCCGAGGGGCCGCGAGGCCGGGCGGCCGCCGAGACGGGGGGCCGGACGATCTGCGGCCGGGTCGCCGCCTCAGCCCGCCCCGGCCGGCCCGGCGCTCCGCTGTCAGGCGGCCTTCACGGCGGCGAGGAAGGTCGCGACCTCCTGGCCTAGGCTCGTCGAGTAGCGGGCCAGTTCCTGCGCGGCGCTCAGCACCTGATCGGAGGCCGCGCCGGTCTCGCGGGCCGCCTGCCGGACGTCGGCGATGTCGGTGCTCACCGCCTGGGTGCCCTGCGCCGCCTGCGTGACGTTGCGGACGATCTCGCTCGTCGCCGCGCCCTGCTCCTCCATGGCGGCGGCCACGCTGAGCGCGACCGTGCGCATCTCCTCGATCGTGCCCCCGATCGTCCGCATCGACTCCACCGCCTGCCGCGTCTCGTTCTGGATGGCCGCGATCTGCGTCGCGATGGTCTCGGTCGCCCGGGCGGTCTGCGAGGCCAGTGCCTTCACCTCGCCCGCCACCACGGCGAAACCCTTGCCCGCCTCGCCGGCGCGCGCGGCCTCGATGGTGGCGTTGAGGGCCAGCAGGTTGGTCTGCCCGGCGATCCCGGCGATCAGGCCCATCACCTCGCTGATCTGGTCCGTGCCGCGGGAGAGCACCTGCATCAGCGCGTTGGTCTGAGCCACGTCCGTGCCGGCCCGGTCGGCCATCGCGGAGGACTGGGCGACGCGGGACGCGATCTCGTTGATCGAGGCGGCCATCTCCTCGCTGGCCGCCGCCACGGTCTGCACGTTGCTGGAGGTCTGCTCGGAGGTCGCGGCGACGCGCACCGACTGGTCGGTGGTCCGCGCGGCCGTGCGCGTCATCTCCCGGGCCGTGGCCTCCATCTCCACCGCGGCCGCCGACAGGCCCTGCGTCAGCGCGCTGACCTGCGCATCGAACCGGGCGGTGACGTCGTCCAGCATCTGGGCGCGGCGCATCTTCGCCTCGCTCTCCGTCACGGCGGCCGCGTCGGCCGCGCGCTTGGCGATCAGGGCGTCCTTGAACACCTGGACGGCGCGCGCCATGGCGCCGACCTCGTCGCCGCGGCGCTGGTCGGCGACCGTCACCGCGAGGTCGCCGTCCGCGAGGCCGCGCATCGCCGCGGTCAGGCGGGTGATCGGGCGCGACAGGCCGTTGCCGACGAGCAGGAGCAGCGCCAGGATCGGCAGGGCGAGGCCGGCCGACCAGAGCCCGAGGGTGATCGCCCGGTCGCGCACGGCCGCGTGGACGTCGTCGCGGTACAGGCCGGTGGCGACGATCCAGCCCCACGGCTTGAACATCTGCACGCTCGCGACCTTCTCCACCGGCACGGACCCGCCGGCGCGCGGCTTCATGTAGTCGACGAAGCCGGAGCCGTCGCGCTTGGCGGTCTCGACCATCTCGGCGAAGTAGCGCTTCCCGCCCGGGACGTCGGTCTGGTCCAGCACCTGCTTGCCGACGTTCTTGGCGTTGAAGGCGTTGGCGATCAGGTGGCCCTGGGCGTCGAGGACGAAGAAGTAGTCCTCGCTGCCGAAGCGCAGGGCGGTGATCGCCGCGAGCGCGGCCTTCTGCGCCTCGGCGACGGGCATCTGGCCCGTCCGGGCCTGCGCCTCGTAGTGGACGAGCAGGCTCTGCGCGACCTCGGTCAGGCGCTTGGTCATCAGGGCGCGGTCCTCGAGCGCCGAGCCGCGCATGTCGACGAAGCTCAGGGCGCTGAGGGCGCCGATGGCCAGGAGCACCAGGGCCATCACGGCCGCGAGCTTGTGGCGAAGCCGGAGATCGGCGAGGCCCTGCCACGGCGCGGCACGGTCGGCGGGCGGGCGGCTGGTCTGCGTGGGGGTCATCCGAGCACCGGAAGAGGAGGCGTTCGGCCGGCCGGCATGGACTCGCCGTCGGCGCTGCACCGCATCAGCGTCGTGCAATCGGGTTAGTAAATCGCAAAGATGTGAGGCCGTTAGCCGGCACTTCGGAGGCGAATATCGGTGCCAAGTCAGCGAATGCGGTTCAGTCTAGAGGTTTACACAGATTAGTATCGGGGCCGGGCCGGGCCGTTTGACGGCCTGCAGCTACGCGCTGACGCTGTAGTGGATCGGCTTGAAGCTGCCGTTGTTGGATTGCAGGGCGGAGCAGGCGGTGAGCCCGATGATCAGGTCGGTCTCGGCCACGAACACGATCCGGTCCCCTGCCCGGCTGAGGGGCGGCGCCACGGTGAGCGCCCCGGTCGCGCCGTCGACCGGCACGTTCATGAAGCAGTTGAACGCCACCGGGATCGCGTCCGGCGCGATGCCGTAGGGGGCGAGCGCCGCCGCGAGGTTGCCGAAGCAGCCGCGATGCGGGTTCGTGTCGCCGTAGATGATGCGGAACGTGTCGGACGAGCACGGCGTCAGCAGGAAATCGTGCCGCCCCACCGTGTCCTCGACGATCCGCAGCAGGATGTTGGAGCGGTTCGAGTAGAGCGGGTCACCGGTGGTCAGGTAGATCCGGCTGGCGTAGTCGAGGGTCCGGCCCGACGAGATCACCTCCCCCGTATCGTGGCGGTTGAAGGCGAGAAGGTCGGCCACCTGCTCCCCGCACGGGTCGATCACCGTGAGGCGCTGACCCTGCTCGAGGGTGAAGGCGACGCCGGAGCGCGGCTCGATCGTCTGCACGTCGTCTTGGCACATGGTGGGTTGGCTCACTCCGTTCGAGGCCCGCGATCCGACCGGCTCAGGCGCCGCTGCCCGGCAGGCCGCGGTCGAAGGGCAGGACCGGCGGGTGCCAGTCCCGCGCCTCGGGGGCCGGTGCCGGTCGGCCCTTCATCGGGCAGCGCCAGTCCGCGTCGACCGCGCGGCCGCTGTACTGGCGCGCCTCCGAGGCCTCGCCGTGGCGCGCCAGCATCGGGTTCACGCTGCCGGCGAGGGCCTCGTCGCGCTCCAAGATCGCGGCGCGCAGCTTCTCGTAGCGCCCCTCCGCCCGCAGCCGCTCGAACTGCGCGTGCAGGTTGAAGACCAGGACCGGCGACGAGAAGCGCCGCGCCGGCCGGCTCGCCTGCGGGTGCAGCCCGACCACGAAGAACGCCTCGCCGCCGAAGCTCAGGGAGAAGTGCGGGTTGTCGGGATCCTCGGCCACGCGGGCATCGTGGGGCTGACCGAGCCAGGCATCCTTGTCGGTCAGGGATTGCGCGCGCGCCCAGAGATTCCGCTCGAACGCTTCCTCCGAGAGATCGCCCGGACCCTCGAACACGACCGCGAAACTCTGGAACAGGTCGGGCTGCGCGCGGTACTGCGCCACGAAGGCGAGCAGCGCCGGGTAGATCCGCATGTCGTCCCAACCCGAGGTGATGTCCCGGGCCACCACGATCCGCATCCGCCCGCGGGACAGGGCCGACTTGGCGCCCACGCAGGGGAAGGGCGGATTCCGGATGAAGTCGCGGAAGGCCTCGGCACGGGGGTGCTCTCGGTCGTCGCGGGGGAGATGCATGCGGGTCCTGCCCGGTCTCTGTGCGGCCGGCCTCGACGCGAGGCGGCCGCTGTTCGGGACTCCGGCAACACCACCGGGCGGCCGCTGTTCCGTCCTGCGACAGGTCGTCCGGGGGACAGGGTGAATCCGGCTGAACGCGGGTAAGTTGTGCTCCGCCGATCAGCCAATATTCCGTGGATCAGGCGTGCCGGATAAACATAGGTTAAGGCAGGAAAGACTCGCCGGACTGGCACCGCTCCGGCGCTGTGCTGCCGCGAGGGCCGCCTGGACTGGGCCGATCCGCCGGGCGGAAGCTCAGGCCCGCCCGGCCGTTCGCGCCCGGTGCCGCGTCGCCGCGGCGGCCCCGAAGGCCTCGAACAGGGCGCGGTTGATCGGGTTGGTCGCCGGGTCGTGCTCGGCGTGCCACTGCACGCCCAGCGCGAAGTCCGCCGCGTCGCGGACGCGGATCGCCTCGACCGTCTCGTCCTCGGCGATGCCCTCGACCACGATCCGCCCGCCCGGCTCCAGAATACCTTGGCCGTGCAGGGAGTTCACCCGGATCGTCTCGCGCTCCAGGAGGCGGGCGAAGGTGCCCCCGGGCGCCAGCCTGACCTCGTGACGGTCGGCGAAGATCAGTTCCAGGTCCGGGTGGATCTCGCCGTTCTCGAGGCGCGGCATGCGGTGGTTGAGCCGGCCCGGCAGATCGCGGATCTCCGGGTGCAGGCTGCCCCCGAAGGCGACGTTCATCTCCTGGAAGCCGCGGCAGATGCCGAACAGCGGCACGCCGCGCGCCACGCAGGCCTCGATCAGCGGCAGCGCCACGGCGTCGCGATCCTCGTCGTAGGGCTCGTGCGCCGCGCAGGGCTCGGTGTTGAAGCGCGCCGGGTGGACGTTGGCGCGGCCCCCGGTGAGCAGGACGCCGTCCACGGTGTCGAGGAGGTCGCCGAGGTCGGTGATCGCCGGGACGGCGGCGAACATCAGCGGCAGGGCGCCGGCCACCGCGGCGACCGCCCGCATGTTGTTCTCGCCGACGATCTGTGCCGGGAAGCGGCTGTCGATCAGGCGCGCGTTGCCGATGACGCCGATCACGGGTCTCGTCATCGTCCCGGCTGCTCCTCGATCCTGTCCTGGCCGCGCGGCGGCCGCCGCGCTCCGCGGCAGGCTCTACGACCCACGCAAGGCCGGCGCCAGTCCTATGCGGCTCACGGCGGCGACAGCACACCCGCGTCCGAAGCCTCGGCGCGGAGCACCTCGGCCACGCGCTCGGGCGCCTCCTCATGGGCGAGGTGGCCGAGCCCGCGGATCAGGCGGACGCGGGCGTCGGGCAGGCGATCGCGCAGCGCGAAGGCGGTGTCCGGCAGGATCGCCTTGTCGTCGCCGCCGACGATCAGCAGGGTCCGGGTCGCGAGGCCGGGCAGCGCCCGGTGCAGCCCGGCGAGATCCCAGTTCGCCATCATGCCCAGCGCCCCGCGGACATGGCCGGCCCGGGCGAAGAGCCGCCGGTACAGGTCGACGCCCTCCGGGTCGAGGCGCGAGCCGGTCCCCTCGATCAGCCGCTTGGCCGCGGACCGGTCCGCCGTCCAGGCGAAGATGCGGGGGGTGAAGGGGTTGAGGAACAGCAGCCGCGCCATGCTGGGGAACAGCAGGTTGGCCGCCCCCGGCAGCGGCGCCAGGGCGCCGTTGAAGGCCGCCAGCAACCGGGGCGCGATGGCGCCGTCGAGGCACATCCGCGCGAGGACGGCGGCGCCGGCCGAGTGGCCCGCCGCCAGGGCCGGCGGCCGGCCGAGCGCCGCCACGAGGCCCGCCACGGCCCGGGCCATGCCGGGCAGGGACAGGTCAGCGTCGGGCAGCGGATCCGTGAAGCCGTGGCCCGGCAGGTCCGGGGCGATCACGAAGAAGTCCCGCGCGAGGAGCGGCGCCAGCCCGCGCCACGAGTGCGTGGCCGCCCCGGTCCCGTGCAGGAGCAGCAATGTCGGGGCGTCCGGAGACCCGAATTCCTGGACGTGCCAGCGCAGGCCGGCCGCCTCCACGAAGCGGCTCGCCTCCCGATGGGGCCAGTCCCGGCCCTCCACGGCCCAGTCCGGCCGCTCCGCGTCGAGACCGGTCAGCATGGGCCCGTATCCTGCACTGCGGCATCGCCGGGCGATCCGGGGGAGGCGGCGGCGCTATCGTTCATGGCCGGAAGTATTTCGTAACACTGAACAATCCCATGCGGCGGCCGCATGCCACCGGTGAGCGGAGACCGATTGCTGCGCTGCAACAGCGGCGGCATATCACGGGCGAGCAAGAACAAGACGCGTTCGCCAACTTCGGAGAAGGCCATGATCCTCTTCACCTCCTCGACCCAGAACATCGCCGCCCCCGTCTCCGGCGGCTGGAGCCTCAAGGCCATCGTGCGCGAGATGCTGAACTCCTGGCTCGCCCACCACCAGCGCCTCGCCGACAGCGGCATCGGCGGCGACCTCTGACACCCTGGCCCGAGGTTGACGCGCGCGGCACTCAGAGCGCCGCCCGCACCGCCGCGCTGATCTGACCGGCCTCGACCCGCGGCAGCTTCAGGTAGCGGGCGCCCATCGCGCTCGCGACCGAACGGGCCTCCTCACCCCGTGTGCCGGTATCGACCACGAGGGCCGGCAGCCCGGCCGCACGCAACGCGCGGGCCGCCTGCAGGGCCTCCGCGCCCGCGCGGACCCGTCCCCCCTCCCCCGACCGCGCGACGTTGGCGCGCCCGTCGGTCAGCAGCACGATCGCCGGCCGGCTGCCGCCGCGGCGCACGCCCAGCGCCACCGCGACCGCGGCGTCGATTCCCGCCGCGAGGGGCGTCCCGCCTCCGCCCGGCAGTCCCGAGAGCCCCCGCTTGGCCCGGGTGAGCGAGCGGGTCGGCGGCAGGACCAGATCCGCGCCGGCGCCGCGGAACGCCACCAGCGCCACCCGGTCCCGGCGGACATAGGCCTCCGCCAGCAGCAGCTCGACCGCGCCCTTGGCCTCGGCCAGCCGCTCCAGGGCGGCCGAGCCCGAGGCGTCCACGCAGAACACCGTGGTGGTCTCGGTCCGCTGCTTGAGGATCCGGATCCGCAGATCGTCCCGCCGCACCACGATGCGGCGCGCCTCCTCCGGGTCGCGCCGCAGCGCCTGCCAGGGCGCCGCCGTCCGCAGGGTGGCGAGCAGGTCCAGGCGTCCCCGCCGCGGGTCGCCCCGCCGGCTGCCGACAGGGCGCCCGGTGCGGGCGGAGGCCGCCTGCCCGACCCGGCCGGCCCTCGCGGCCGGGAGACGCTGCGCGCCCGCCAGCAGCTGGTCGAGGAGGTTCGGCGGGATCGCGGCGCGCACCGCTTCCAGCACGACGTCGTCGGGCGCCTCCGCGGCGGCCGGATCCGACGCCTCCGCCTCGTTCGGCTCGGGCGGCTCCGCCGGCGGCGCCTCCGCGGTCTCGGAGGCGGGCTGCTCCGGTGCGGGCAGGCGCGTGGCGCGCGGCGCCAGGACCAGGCGCCCGGCCGCCACGATCGCCGCCTGGTCGATCGGCCCGACTCCCGCGAGGGCGCGCGCCACCCGCGCTGCCAGGATCGGCCCGCGCAGCGACGCGATCCTGAAGGCCTCGGCCAGGGCGCAGAGGCTGCCGACCGGGTCGGGCTCCGGTGCGCCTGCGGCGGGTTCTGGCTCGGCCGCCGCGGCCTCCGCCAGGCCGAGCCCGCTCAGGTCGATCCGGAAGGCGAGGCGATCGGCCAGCGCCTCGGCGACCGTCTCGTCCGCCACGCCCTCGTCGAGGAGGATCAGGCCGAACCGGGCGCGGCGGTCGGAGACCGTGCCGGTATCGAGGGTGGCCGCGAGCCGCGACGCGGTGCCCGGCGGCAGACGCTCGGCCATGGGGACGAGGACGATCCCGCCATCGGCCTCCGCGAGCAGCCCGGCCCGCGCGACGGGGCGGCCCGCCGCCAGGGTCGCGGCGAGATCCAGGCCGCCGAGCAGGCCGTCGTCGCCGATGCCGGGCGGCAGGCGCCGCCAGGGCGTTCCGGGCGGCAGCGCCGCCCTCAGGATCTCGAGCCAGCGCTCGCGCACCGGGCCGGGGGAGGCGCGCAGCACCGCGCCGCCGAGCCCGTGCGGGTCGGCGGCGAGCAGACGGGCGGCGAGACGAGCATCGGCCCAGAGATCGAGCGCACGCCTTCCGACCTCTGCGCGGGGAGGGAGAAGCCGCGCGCCCGTCACGCGAACACCTCCGCCAGCGCCCGCTCCACCCGGGCGGTGGAACCGGATTCGTCCAGCGGGTTGCGACGCAGCCGGTGGCGCAGGGCGGCCGGGGCGATGCGCCGGAGGTGGTCGTCGGTCACCGCCCCGGCGCCGTCGAGGGCGGCCAGCGCCCGCGCGGTGCGCATCAGGGTCAGCTCGCCGCGCAGCCCGTCGGTGCCCAGCGCCAGGCAGAGCCGCGCCGTGCGCTCCAGGGCGGCGTCCGGGACAGTCACCGCGGGCAGGCGCTCCCGCGCCAGCAGGATGCTCTTCTGGATCTTGCGCTCGCCACCCGCGTGCGCCGCGCAGAAACCCTCCGGGTCGCGCTCGTAGGCGTCGCGGGCGCGCACAACCGCGATGCGGGTCGGGATGTCCTTCGGGGTCGCGACCTCGCAGGCCAGCCCGAACCGGTCGAGGAGCTGCGGGCGCAACTCCCCCTCCTCCGGGTTGCCGGACCCGACGAGGACGAACCGCGCCGGGTGGCGGAGCGACAGGCCCTCGCGCTCCACGGTGTTGACCCCGGAGGCCGCCACGTCGAGCAGCAGGTCCACGAGGTGGTCCTCGAGGAGGTTCACTTCGTCGATGTACAGGAAGCCGCGATTGGCGCGCGCCAGCAGCCCCGGCTCGAACGCCTTCACGCCGGCCCCGAGCGCCCGCTCCAGGTCGAGGGTGCCGACCACCCGGTCCTCGGTGGCGCCGAGCGGCAGGTCCACGACGGGCACCGGCTTCTTATGACTCTTGCGCGGGCCACCCTCGGCGCAGTGCGGGCAGCTCTCCGCCGGGCCGTCGGGATCGCAATTGTACGGGCAGCCGACCACCGCCCGCATCGGCGGCAGCAGGGCGGCCAGCGCCCGGATCGCCGTGGACTTGCCCGTGCCGCGGTCGCCGAAGACCAGCACGCCGCCGACCGCCGGGTCCACCGCCGCGATCAGCAGCGCCTGGCGCATCTCGTCCTGGCCGACGATGGCCGAGAAGGGAAAGGTGGGCACGGGTGTGACTCGACGCTGCGGGGGGCATCCGACCCACCCCCCTCATCCTGAGGTGCCGGAGCGCGGCGAAGGCCTCGAAGGGGAACTCCAGGGATCGCGCGGCCGGCCCGAGCCCTCCCTCGAGGCCCGCCGCCGCGGGCACTTCAGGATGAGGGGGTGGGTCGGAGAAGGGAAGCCCTACTCCGCCGCCTTCTGCCGGAGCCCGATCCGCCCCCAGATCGTGGTGAGCGCCTGGACCAGATGGGCGATGTCGGCGTCCGTGTGCAGCGGCGACGGCGTGATCCGCAGGCGCTCGGTGCCGCGGGCGACGGTCGGGTAGTTGATCGGCTGCACGTAGATGCCGAACTCGTCGAGCAGGGTGTCGGAGATCCCCTTGCAGAGCACGGGATCGCAGACCATCACCGGCACGATGTGGCTGTCGTTGGGCATGGTCGGGATGTCGGCGGCCTCCAGGGCCTGCCGGACCTTCGCCACGCGCTCCTGATGCCGGGCGCGCTCGGCGCCGCTCTCCTTGAGGTGGCGGATGCTCGCCGCCGCGCCCGCCGCGACGGCCGGGGGCAGCGAGGTCGTGAAGATGAAGCCCGAGGCGAAGCTGCGCACGAAGTCGCAGAGCTTCTCGGAGGCCGTGATGTAGCCGCCGTGCACCGCGAAGGCCTTGCCGAGCGTGCCCTCGATCACGTCGAGCCGGTGGGCGACGCCGTCCCGCTCCGAGATGCCGCCGCCGCGCGCCCCGTAGAGGCCGACCGCGTGGACCTCGTCGAGATAGGTGAGCGCCCCGTGGGCCTCGGCCACGTCGCAGATCTCGGCGATCGGCGCGATGTCGCCGTCCATCGAGTAGACCGACTCGAAGGCCACCAGCTTCGGCCGGGCCGGGTCGACCAGCGCGAGCTTGCGGTTCAGGTCCTCCGGGTCGTTGTGGCGGAAGATGTGGCGCTCGGCGCGGGAGAACCGGATGCCCTCGATCATCGAGGCGTGGTTCTCGGAATCGGAGAAGACCGCGCAGTTCGGCAGGCGCGACGCCAGGGTCCCCAGCGCCGCCCAGTTCGACACGTAGCCGGAGGTGAACAGCAGGGCCGCCTCCTTGCCGTGGAGGTCGGCGAGCTCGCGCTCCAGCAGCACGTGGTAGTGGTTCGTCCCCGAGATGTTGCGGGTGCCGCCGGCCCCGGCGCCGCAGCGGTCGATCGCCGCGTGCATCGCCCCCGTCACGGCCGGGTGCTGGCCCATGCCGAGATAGTCGTTGGAGCACCAGACCGTGACCGGCCGCGTGCCGGAGGCGTGGTGGTGGGTGGCGTGCGGGAAGTTGCCCGCGTGGCGCTCGAGGTCGGTGAAGACCCGGTAGCGGCCCTCCCGGTGGAGCCCGGCGATCTCGCCTTCGAAGAAGGTCTCGTAATCCATGTCGCCTCTCCCCGAACAAATCCTGCGGGTTGATCCCGCCTGTGACACCGGACTTCGCACAAGACCAGTTCCAGATTGGTGGACGTGCGTCGCCCCGCGATGATCCCTCGGCCTACACGTGGTCCGGCGGCCCGGCCGCTTCCCCGGGCGCCCGCGCGGGCAGGCTCCAGCGCCACAGCTCCGCCGAGGGCAGCGGCAGCATCAGGAACCAGTGCTCCAGGGTGGCGAGCGCGGTCAGCGTCGCCAGGACCGTGAAGCCGATCAGCTCGTGCTCCAGCAGGTCGGCGCCGAGCGCCGCGCGCCCGAGCAGGGCCGCCGCGATGGTCCCGAGGCTCACCGAGACCGGGAACAGCAGGTTCATCGGCTTCCGGGACAGGTAGCAGGCGAGGTAGCCGAGATGGTCCGGCAGGAACTCGGCGTGGAGGTTGCGCACCCCCAGGAACAGGTTGAGCCGCGCCGAGAGGTTCATCACCACCAGCGTGCCGTAGGTCCACAGGGCGAAGCGGTTGGGGCTGCCCCAGACCAGCGCCAGGATCGCGAGGCCGCCGACCACGATGGCGAATTCGTGCCACAGGCTGGTGGCGAGCGCGGCGAGGAACCGGTCGAGGCCGCGCACGCTCGGCGCGCAGGCGACCGGCCGCGGGCCCGACAGGAAGCCCATGTAGTAGCTCATCTCCTGCCAGCCCCAGACGACGAGCGCGGCCGTGAAGGCCGTGTAGGCCCCCGTGGCGCTCGTGTCGGCGGCGCTGGACCGGATCGCCACCAGGGCGCCGGCGAGCAGCAGGGTCGCCCCGGCCATGCTCCACGGATGCGTCCGCCGCGGGGCGTGGTCGAGCAGCAGGATCAGCCCGGTGGAGAACCACCAGAGCAGGACCGCGTACAGGACCGGGGCGGCGTAGGTCCCCATGCTACCAGACCGGCTGGAGACGGATGTCGGCCGGCAGGACGTTGGCCTTGACGGGGAGACAATACAGCCGCGCGAAGGTCACCGCCGCCCGGGCGGCGTGGAACCCCTGCAGGGCCTTGCCGACGAGGCCGCCCCGCGCCTTGGCGTCGGCGATCGCCCGGGAGCAGGCGAGCAGCCGGTCGAGCCCCGCCTTGAACTTCGGGTTGTCGAGGTCGAGCTCCAGCGGGAAGGTCTGGCGGGAGATCTCCGAGGTGATCCGGAAGACCTTGAAGTCGTAGTCGCTGGGATCGACCCCGAGCGCCGCGTGGAAGGCCGGGCGGTGATGGTCGCGCACGTACATCGTGGCGAAGACCGCGAGCAGGAAGAACCGGATCCAGTAGCGGTTCACGCCGCTCGTCAGCTTCGGGTTCGCGCGCATCAGCAGCGCGAAGGCCTCGCCGTGGCGGAACTCGTCGTTGCACCACAGTTCGAACCACTTGAAGATCGGGTGGATGCGCCGCTCCGGGTGCCGCTCCAGCTCGCGGAAGATCGTGATGTAGCGGGCGTAGCCGATCTTTTCGGAGAGATAGGTGGCGTAGAAGATGAATTTCGGCCGGAAGAACGTGTATTTTTTGGACTTGGTGAGGAACCCCAAGTCCACGCCGATGCCGAAATCCTTCAGCGTGTCGTTGATGAAGCCGGCGTGACGCGCCTCGTCGCGGCTCATGAAGCCGAACAGCTCCTTGATGTCCTTGTTCTTCGCGCGCTTGCGCATCTCCGCGTAGAGCACGCAGCCGGAAAACTCTGCCGTGATGGAAGAGACCAAGAAGTCCAGAAACTCCTTCCGCAACTCGGGCTCCATCCGCGACAGGTCGCAGTCGAACTCCGCGTTGCGGGTGAAGTGGCGCTTGTTCGGGTCGGAGCGCAGCTCGGCGATCAGCACGTCCCAGTCGCGGCGTACCGGCTCGACGTTGGTCCGGTCGAGCTCGTCGAAGTCGGTCGTGTAGAAGCGGGGCGACAGGAAGGTCGTCTCCTGGGCGGCCCGGGTCGACTCGTTGACCGGAGTCTTCGGAACGGGCTGGCCGGAGGGCGGCGGGACGGGTGCGTTCACAGCTTCCTCCTCTCGGAGAAGCTGACCTCGTAGAGTTCGGTCAGCTCGAGATGGGCGATGAGCTTGGTCCAGGCCCGCTCCAGCGGGCCGGCCCTGGTCACCGTGGCGGTGCGCCGCACGGTGAGGCGCTCGCCGTAGGGCACCGAGGTCGGCGCGTCGTGGACCTGAACCGCGTCGCCGGGCTCGATCTCGAAGCCGGCATCGAGGGTGACGTGCGCGTGCAGGCTCTCGGGCGTCTGCTCGATCTCCACCGTGCAGGGCACGGTGACGGTGCGGCTGCCGAACAGGCCCATCACCGCGTCTCCGTGGCGGGCGCGCCCGGCCCGGGCATCAGCCGGGCGAAGGCCCCGGCATTGGTCGACCCGAAGGCCTCCAGGGGCACTTGGCGGCCGGTGGCCTCGTCGGCGAGCGCGAGGCGGCCGTCGTCGTAGCGGGTCAGGCTGAAGGGCTTCTCGGGGCCGAGTCCCTCCCGCTGGCGGGCCTGGGCGAGGCCCCGCAGCGTCCCGCGCAGGAAGCCGTCCTCGCCGGGGCGGATCCAGGCCACGATGTGCCGGTCGGCGACGTCCCGCAGGGCGATCGAGCCGTCGACCTGATCCTCGGCGCGGAATTCGAGCCGTTCCACCACATTGGCGGGCGGCAGGGCGACGAGGCCGACCTTCTCGCTCCGGCCGATCAGGACCGCCAGCATGGTGAAGCCCATCAGCGCGCCGCCGCCGATCATCAGCAGCGCCGGTGCCGGTCCCGCGACCGCCGATGCCGTGGCCCGGCCGGCGCCTTCCGCCCGCTCGCCCATCGTGCCCCTCCCTATTCGGCCGCGACGAGGCGACCGGGATTCTCGTCCGCTCGGCCGAGACGCGCCACCCGGACCGGCGGCGCGGTGCCGTCGGCATGGGCCTCGAGGGCGCGTGCCAGCAGCGCCGCCGCGGCGTCCGCGTCCGGCACGGAGCGCAGCATGGGCTCGGTCCGGGCGAGACGCCAGGGCCGGACGTGCGGCCAGATGTGAAGGTAGGCGATCCGGAGGCCCGGCTGCAACCGCAGTGGCAGGTCGCCGCTGCCGTCCGTGAAGGCGCGCAGGGCCGCGGTCTCGATCTGCGCGAAGGGCAGGTTGTGGGTCACCGGCAGGGCGATGCCGGCCTGCAGCACGACGCGGCGGTTGGTCACCGTGTAGAGCGTCGTCCGGTGGGTGAGCCAGGCGAGCAGCCAGAGCAGCGCGACGGCGCCGGCGCCGATCACCAGGGTCGGCGCCACCACCCTCAGCGCCGCCGCGGGCGAGCCCGCCGCGAGGCCGAAGGCCAGGGCGCAGACCGAGAACCACGCGATCACGAGGCGGGCGTGGAACACTCGGACCAGCAGGCCCGCGGTGGTCGGCGCGCCCTGCCAGAGGATGCGCTCGCCCGGCGGCAGCGGGCCGGGCAGACCCCGCAGGGTGCCTTCGGGGAGGAAGTCGCCGCTCATATCAGGGGCTCCGCCCGGGCCGGCGTCGCGTAGAGCGTGCCGGCGCCGAAATACGAGATGATCCGCTCCTCCTCCAGGAAGGTTACGCTGTCGGGATCGCGGGTGGTCGGGATGTCGGCGAACTGGCTCGCGAGCAGCGCCTCGGTCGTCACCGTCTTGGTGAAACCGCCGGCCCGGCAGAACGTGGTCGGCATCAGCCGGCGTCCGCCCGTCGGGAGCTCGACCTCGTAGTAGCGGATCAGCGACTCGCCGCGGTCGACCCAGACGTCGCTGATCACGCCCGCGACGGCGCTGTCGGTGCCGAACACCGTCATGCCGATCGGGTTCGGGCCGTCCTCGTGGATGACGAAGTTCTTCGCCACCCGGAGGGGCACGATGCGGATCTCGTCGTCCCAGGTCCGGTCGTGCACGTCGTGCCGCAGCACCCAGGAGCCGGGACCGACGCCGGCCTGGAGCGACGATTCCGTGCGCTCGTAGGGCGCCCCCGGCCAGGGCTCGACCTTGCGGGCCGGGATGCCGGTCTCGATGTCGTCCCGGCCGTGCACCGCCTGCGGCGCGTAGGTCGTCTCGCCGCCCGGCAGGTGAAACGCCTTGGACCGCGGGATCAGGATCGGGTCGTCCGCCTTGCGCCGGCCGACCGCCTCGTTCTCCAGGGGGTAGCCCTCGCGCCGGTCCTCGCGGCGGAGCCAGAAGACCAGTCCCGCGAAGAAGAGGAAGAAGGCGTAGAGCACGACCTGGGCGACGTCGACGTAACCCGTAAGTGCGCCGGTTGGCATGGCTGTCCTCCCCGAATGTCAGGCCGTCCGGCCGGCAAGGCCGTCGGCGATGCGGTTCCGATCCTCTGTCCGAGCGTCCTCGCGCACCAGCGGTCCGAGCGCGAGCAGCGCGGCGAACAGCAGGGCGATCTCGATGTGGTAGACGATGAGGTAGCCGATGGCCGGCTCGTTCATGCCCTCGCCCAGCACCCCCGACTGGGCGATGGCGCCGCCCACGTCGCGCACGAGGCCGCTCGCCGCGATCGAGAGGCCGGCCGCGGTCGCCTGCACGGCGCCCCAGGCGCCGAGCGCGAGCCCGGTATCCTCGGGGCCGGCCCGGTTCATCGAGGCGGTGAGCGTGCCGTGGGCGAACAGGCCGCCGCCGAGCCCGATCAGGCTCACGCCCGCGGCGAACAGGTCGGCCGAGGCGAGCGGGGCGGCGAACACGACCGCCGAGAACGCGAGGATCCCGATCCCGACGCCGACCGCGGAGACGCGGAACGGGTCGCCCCCGCGGCCGAGCCAGCGCGCCGCGACCAGCAGGCCGAGCCCGCCACCGGCGGCCAGCAAGGCGGTCAGCGCCGTGGTGGCCGCCACCGAGAGGTGCAGGATCTGGCCGCCGTAGGGTTCGAGCAGAATGTCCTGCATGGAGAAGCCCGCCGTGCCGAGCCCGATCGCCACGAGGCGGCGCCGGGCGGTGCCCTGCCCCGCATAGGCCCGCCAGGAGGACCGGAAGTCCCGCTGCGGCGCCGTCCGCGTCCGGTTCGGATCGCGCGGCTCCTGCTTCCACAGGGCGAACCCGTTGAGGATGATGGTGACGAGGGCCGCGCCCTGGATCACCTGGATCAGCCGGACGGGCGAGAAATGGGCCAGGAACAGGCCGAACAGCACCGCGCTCGCCATCATGCCGAACAGCAGGGCCGCGCAGAGCAGCGCCACCACCTTCGGCCTCGCATGGGCGGGGGCGAGGTCGGTGGCGAGCGCGAGCCCCACGGTCTGGGTCGTGTGCAGGCCCGCGCCGACCAGCAGGAAGGCGAGCGCCGCCGAGAGGTCGCCGACCCAGAGCGGCCCGGTCGTGTCGCCCGACAGGATGAGCAGGGCGAACGGCATGATCGCGAGGCCGCCGAACTGGAGCAGCGTGCCGAACCAGATGTAGGGCACGCGCCGCCAGCCCAGCACCGAGCGGTGCGTGTCCGAGCGGAAGCCGACCAGCGCCCGCAAGGGGGCGAAGACCAGCGGCAGCGCCAGCATCATCGCGACGATCCAGGCCGGGACGCCGAGCTCGACGATCATCACCCGGTTCAGGGTGCCGATCAGCAGCACCGCGGCCATGCCGACGGTGACCTGGAACAGGGCGAGGCGGAGCAGCCGCCCGAGCGGCAGCTCGGCGGTGGCGGCGTCCGCGAAGGGCAGCACCGCCGGGCCGAGGCGCATCAGGGCGGCGGTGAGCTTGCGGGTGGGGGTCATGGCCGCATCCCGGATTGCACCGGGCCCCCGCCCCGATCCGCGCGGGGCGGCAGGGTGCGCGTCAGCGCCACCGCGTTCGACAGGTAGAACCCGCTGTTGATCCGGTGGCTCTGCGCCCAGGCGAAGGCGTCCAGGGCGCTCTCCGAGGCGATCCGCCGCCGCAATCCACCCTCGGTCACCGGCACGATGGAAGGCGAGCGGTCGCCGCGCGGGAAGAATTTTCCGGCCGCGTGCATCAGCGTCAGCAGGGCCGTGCGCGGCGCCACGGTGAACAGCACCGACCCGTCCGTGCGCGCACCCAGGACCGCCAGCGCCCGGGCGATGTCGGCGGCGCGGTAGTGGATCAGCGAATCCATCGCCACCACGTGATCGAACCGCCCGAGCCCGGGATCGAGCATGTCGCCCACCCGGAAATCGATGCGCCCCGCGCCGGCGATCGCCGGCAGCCGCTCCTGCGCCAGCCCGATCAGCGTCGGCGAGACGTCGATCGCCACCACCTCGGCGCCGCGCCGCGCCGCCTCGACGCTGAGCGCCCCGGTGCCGCAGCCGGCATCGAGCAAACGCAGGCCGGTCATGTCGGCCGGGAGCCAGGAGAGCAGCGTGGCCCGCATGGCGTCGCGCCCGGCCCGCACCGTGGCGCGGATCCGGCTCACGGGCGCGTCCGAGGTCAGGCGCGACCACGCCTCGACCGCGGTGCGGTCGAAGTAGGTGGTCAGCTCGCCCCGGCGGGCGTCGTAGCTGGCGCTGGCCATCAGTCGAATCCCAGAAACTCGAACAGGTCGCGGTCCTTCATGGGCTGCGCCTCGCAGGGCTCGGCGCCGGCCCAGAGCGTCTCGGCGAGCCGCATGTACTCGGCGGTCACGGCGTCGAGCTCCGGCGAGGACTCCATCTCGAACAGGGTCGACTTCTTGAGCCGCGAGCGGCGGACCACGTCGAGGTCGGGGAAATGCGCCAGCCGCTTCAGGCCGACCGCGTCGTTGAACCGGTCGATCTCGTCGGTCTTGGCCGAGCGGTTGGCGATGACGCCGCCGAGTCGCACGCCGTAATTCTTGGACTTCGCGTGGATCGCCGCGACGATCCGGTTCATGGCGAAGATCGAGTCGAAGTCGTTGGCGGTGACGATCAGCGCCCGGTCGGCGTGCTGGAGCGGCGAGGCGAAGCCGCCGCAGACCACGTCGCCCAGGACGTCGAACACGACGACATCGGTGTCTTCGAGGAGGTGGTGCTCCTTGAGGAGCTTCACCGTCTGGCCGACCACGTAGCCGCCGCAGCCGGTGCCGGCGGGCGGGCCGCCGGCCTCGACGCACATCACCCCGTTGTAGCCCTCGACCACGAAATCCTCGACGCGCAGCTCCTCCGAGTGGAAGTTCACCGCCTCAAGCGCGTCGATCACCGTGGGGGCGAGGCGCTTGGTCAGCGTGAAGGTCGAGTCGTGCTTCGGGTCGCAGCCGATCTGCAGCACCCGTTTGCCGAGCTTCGAGAAGGCCACCGACAGGTTCGACGAGGTGGTCGACTTGCCGATCCCGCCTTTGCCGTAGACCGCGAAGACCTTGGCGGTCTCGATCTTCAGATCGGGATCGAGGGCGACCTGAAGGCTCCCCTCCTCCTTTCGCGCCACGACGGGGTTGCGGATCGCGATGTTCATGCGGCCACTCCTGCGGTGACGCCTTCCAGGCGGTCCTCCAGCTCCTCCTCGGCCCGGTCGAGGGCGTCGCGCATCGCTGCGTCGGGGGTCCAGAAGCCGCGGCGGTGCGCCTCGATCAGCCTCTGGGCGACCTTGGCGGAGGCGGTGGGGTTCAAGGCGGCCATGCGCTCGCGCATGGCGGGGTCGAGGACGTAGGTCTCGGTGATCCGCTCGTAGATCCAGGGCTGGACCGCGTTGGCGGTGGCCGACCAGCCGACCGTGTTGGTGAGATGCGTCTCGATCTGCCGGACGCCCTCGTAGCCGTGGCCGAGCAGGCCCTCGTACCATTTCGGGTTGAGCATCCGGGTGCGCGTCTCCAGCGCCACCTGCTCCTCCAGGGAGCGGACGCGCCCCTCCCCGCGGGTCTGGTCGCTGATGTAGATCGGCACCGACTCGCCCTTGGCCCGGGCCACCGCCCGGCCCATGCCGCCGAGCCCGTCGAAGTAGTGGTCGACCGAGGTGACGCCGACCTCGACCGAGTCGAGGTTCTGGTAGGCCATGTCGACGGAGGCGAGCACCGCCTGCATCAGCGCCCGCTGCGGCGCCGGGCGGCCGGTGCGGCCGTAGGCGAAACTCTTGCGGCGCGCGAAGGTCTCGCAGAGCTCGGCCTCGTCGTCCCAGTTGCCCGAGTCGACCAAGTGATTGACGTTGGCTCCGTAGGCGCCCTCGGCGTTGGAGAAGACCCGGAGCGCCGCCGTCTCCAGATCGCAGCCCTGCTCGGCCTGGATCGCGAGGGCGTGCTTGCGGACGTAGTTCTGTTCGAGGGGCTCGTCGGCGGTGGCGGCGAGGAAAGACGCTTCCGCCAGGAGTTTGGTCTGCAGCGGTAGCAGGTCTCGAAAGATGCCCGAGAGGGTCACCACCGCGTCGATCCGCGGGCGGCCGAGGGTCTCCAGCGGGATCAGCTCGGCGCCGCTCAGGCGCCCGTAGCCGTCGAAGCGGGGCGCGGCGCCGATCAGCGCCAGAGCCTGGGCGATCGGGCCGCCCTCACTCTTGAGGTTGTCGGTGCCCCACAGGACCAGGGCGACGCTCTCCGGGCAGGGTTTTCCGTCCGCGGCGAAGCGTTCGAGGATGCGGGCCACCTGCCGGGCACCGTCCGCCACCGCGAAGGCCGAGGGCAGGCGGTACGGATCGAAGCCGTGGAGGTTGCGGCCTGTCGGCAGCACGGCCGGGTTGCGCAGCAGGTCGCCGCCGGCCACCGGCGGCACGAAGCGGCCGTCCAGCGCCCGCAGCAGCGCCGGAACCTCGTGGTCGCGCGACAGCAGCCGGTCGGTCTCCGCCAGACTTGCGAACGCCGCCCGGGTCACGTCGTCGGCGGGCAGGCCGGAAGCCGTCAGCGCCGCCTCGACCCCCTGCCCCGTGACGAGGGCCTCGATCCCGGCCCGCTCCGGCCGCACGCCGTGCGCCGACTGGGCGAGCGCCAGGAGCAGATCGACCCGCTCCTCTTCCGGCGTGCCCGCGCCGACCACGTGCAGGCCGTGCGGGATCAGGGTCTGCTCCAGCTCCTGCAGCGCGGTCCAGAGGCCGGAGACCCGAGCCTCCAGATCGCCGGTCCAGGCCGGCTCGGCGGCGACGAGATCGACCGCCGCGCCCTGGTCCTGGATCAGGCGCGCCAGCGTCTCGCGCTCGCCGCCCGCCTCGGGGCCGAGGCCGCGCCAGCGCTCGATCGAGCTCTTCAGGTCGAGCAGCCCGCGATAGAGTCCGGCCGCCGCGAGGCTCGGGGTCAGGTAGCTCACCAGCGTCGCCGCCGAGCGCCGCTTGGCGAGCGTCCCCTCGGACGGGTTGTTGGCCGCGTAGAGGTAGACGTTGGGCAGCGCCCCGATCAGCCGCTCCGGCCAGCAGGATTCGGACAGGCCGGTCTGCTTGCCGGGCATGAACTCGAGCGCCCCGTGGGTGCCGAAATGCAGCACGGCGTCGGCGCTGAAGTCCTCGCGCAGGTAGCGGTAGAAGGCGCTGAACGCGTGGGTCGGTGCGAAGCCGCGCTCGAACAGCAGCCGCATTGGGTCGCCCTCGTAGCCGAAGGCGGGCTGGACCCCGACGAAGACGTTGCCGAACTGCGCGCCCAGCACGAAGATGTCGGCGCCGTTGGTCTGGTGGCGGCCCGGCGCCGGGCCCCACTGGGCCTCGATCTCCGCGAGGTAGGGCTCGCGGCGCAGGTGGTCCTCGGCCGGAATGCGGGCGTGGACGTTGGCCTGGGTGCCGTAGCGCTTGGCATTGCCGTCGAGGATTTTTTCGCGCAGGGCGTCGACGCTCTCCGGCACTTCGACCGTGTAGCCGTCCGCCGCCAGGCCCTTCAGCGTGTTGAGCAGCGAGGCGTAGACCGACAGGAACGCCGCCGTGCCGGTGGCGCCGGCATTGGGCGGGAAGTTGAACAGCACCGCGGCGAGCTTCCGCTCGGCCTTCGCGGTCCAGCGGAGCGATACCAGTCGCGCGACCCGCTCGGCGAGCCGGGCCGCGCGCTCGGGATGGACCCGCATGTCCCTTGCGTTGTCGGCGCCGGAATTCGCGGAGCGGCCGCCGAACACCATCGGGGTGGTGGCGCCGTCGAGTTCGGGGATCGCGACCATCATGGTCGCCTCGACCGGCGACAGGCCGCGGTCACCCGCCTCCCACTGTTCCAGGGTCTGAAACTCCAGCGCCTGGGCGGCGAGGTAGGGCACGTCGAGCCGGGCCAGCATCGCCTCGGCGGCGGCGGCGTCGTTGTAGGCGGGGCCGCCGACCAGCGAGAAGCCGGTGAGCGAGACCAGCGCGTCGATGCAGGCGCGCCCGTCCTCCATGAAGAAGGACTCTACCGCCGGGCGGTTGTCGAGGCCGCTGGCGAAGGCCGGCACCACGTCGAGGCCCTGCGCCTCCAGGGCGGCGATGACGCCGTCGTAATGGGCGGTGTTGCCGGCGAGCACGTAGCTGCGCATCACCAGCAGGCCGACCCGGCCCTTGGCGCCCGTGAGGCGCGGCAGCCGCGACGGGTCGGCACCGATCCGACCGGTGAGGCGCGGGTGGTAGAGACCGGTCTCCGGATAATCGAGGGGTGCGGGCGCCGCCGGACCCTCGCGCCAAGCGGCGCGCTCGCCGGCCGCGTAGCGGTGCACGAGGAAGCGCACCAGGGCGGCGACGTTCTCGTCCGAGCCCGCCAGCCAGTATTGCAGGGTCAGGAAATAGGCGCGCACGTCCTGGGCCGAACCCGGGATGAAGCGCAGGATCTTCGGCAGCTTGCGCACCAGGGCCATCTGCCGGCCGGCATTGCCCTGCTGGCCCGGCTTGCCCCGCAGCTTCTTCAGGAAGTCGAGGGCGCTGCGCTTGGTGCCGCTCATGTCGAAGCGGCCGAGCTTCGTGGTCTTCACCACCTCGCCGGCCGAGAGGCAGCCGACCATCGCGTCGCAGGCCGCGCGCCGGGCCGCCAGCGCCGGCAGGATCGCCCGCACCTGCTCGTCCATGAACAGCATGGCCGAGAGCACGATGTCGGCCTGCGCGATGTCGGCCCGACAGGCCGCCAGCGTCGCGGGATCGTTGTCCCACTCGGCGGCCGCGTGGAAGCCCAGCACCAGCCCGGGCATCTCGGACCGGAGGCGCAGGCGCGCCCGCTCCACCGCGCTCGCCAAGTGATTGTCGAGCGTGACGATGACGACGCGGATCGGCGGCCTAGCGGCCGTAATGCGCTTTGGCATCGTAGAGGGTCTCGAGGGTGATGAGCGGCAGGTGCCGCTCCCGCGCGAAAGTCTCGGTGTTCGTGCGTGCTTTGCCCCGCACGAAGAACGGGATCTTCTTCAGCTCCTTCTCGGCCTCGGGCGACCACGCGGTCGCGGCCGGCCGCTCAAGCAGGATCGGAACGGGCGCCGGCGTCGGAGGGGTGTCAGCCGGCGCCCGTTCCGCGGCCTCGAACGCCTCGTCCGCCGGAGTCCCGAAGGACTTGCCGCCGAGATGCGAGGGGCCGACGCCGTCGTGGAATTCGGGATCCTCCCGGAACATGCCGAGGAGGTGCTCTTCGAGGCCCATCATCAGCGGATGGACCAGGGTGTCGAACAGGACGTTGGCGCCCTCGAAGCCCATCTGCGGGGCGTAGCGCGCCGGGAAGTCCTGGACGTGGACCGGCGCGGAGATCACCGCGCAGGGGATGCCGAGCCGCTTGGCGACGTGGCGCTCCATCTGGGTGCCGAGGACGAGTTCCGGCGCGGCCGCGCGGATCGCCGCCTCGACGTCGAGGTAGTCGTCGGTGACCAGCGCCTCGATACCGTGCGCGGCCGCCTCGGCGCGGACCTCGCGGGCGAACTCGCGGCCGTAGGTGCCGAGCCCGACGAGGGTGAAGCCGAGTTCCTTCGCGGCGACCCGGGCGATGCCGATGGCGTGCGTGGCGTCGCCGAACACGAAGACGCGCTTGCCCGTGAGATAGGTCGAATCGACCGAGCGGGAGTACCAGGGCAGCCGCGAGCCGGATCCGTCGAGCACCGGCGCCGGGTCGATCCCGGCGAGGCCCGCCACCTCCTCGACGAACCGGCGGGTGCCGCCGACGCCGATCGGGATGGTTTGCGTGAACGGCTGCCCGAAGGCCTTCTTCAGGTAGTCCGCAGCGGAGCGGGCCGTCTCGGGATAGAGCACGACGTTGAAGTCGGCGTCCCGGAGCCGGCCCAGATCGGCGGGCGTGGCCCCCAGCGGCGCCACGACATTCACGGCGATGCCGAGGGTATCGAGCAGCCGGCGGATCTCGATCAGGTCGTCCCGGTGGCGGAAGCCCAGCGCCGTTGGACCCAGAATGTTGCAGAGCGGGCGCCGCCCGGGCTCCCGCGCCGGGCGCGGGGCCGGAGCCCCGGCGAGCGCGCGGACCAGCCGGTAGAAGGTCTCCGACGCGCCCCAGTTCTCCTTCTTCTGGTAGGCGGGCAGCTCCAGCGGGATCACCGGGATCGGAAGGTCGAGGGCCTTGGCGAGGCCGCCCGGATCGTCCTGGATCAGCTCGGCCGTGCAGGAGGCGCCGACGATCATGGCCTGGGGCCGGAACCGTGCGTGCGCGGCGGCGACCGCCTCCTTGAACAGCTCGGCGGTGTCGCGGCCGAGATCCTGGGCACGGAAGGTCGTGTAAGTCACGGGCGGGCGGGCGTCCCGCCGCTCGATCATGGTGAACAGCAGGTCGGCGTAGGTGTCGCCCTGCGGAGCGTGCAGCACGTAATGCAGCCCGGACATCGCCGTGGCGACGCGCATCGCGCCGATGTGAGGCGGACCCTCGTAGGTCCAGAGGGTGAGCTGCATGGCGCTACACCTCCAGCAGGGCACGGCGTCGGAGCGGGCGCACGAACAGCTCGGCGAGGTCGCCGGCCTGCTCGTAGCCCTGCACCGGCGTGAACAGCAACTCGATCGACCACTTGGTCGACAGCCCCTCCGCCTCCAGCGGGTTGGCGAGGCCGAGGCCGCAGACCGTGAGGTCCGGGCGGGCCGCCCGGCAGCGGTCCATCTGGTCGTCGAGGCTCTGGCCCTCGGTCACGCGTGTGCCCGCGGGAAGCCACTCGATCTCGGCGGCGAGATGTCCCCGGTGCAGATAGGGCGTCCCGACCTCCACGAGCTCAGCGCCGAGTTCCCGGGCGAGGAAGCGGGCGAGCGGCACCTCTAGCTGCGAGTCGGGGAAGAAGAACACCCGCTTGCCGCCGAGCTTCTCGCGGTGGGGCGCGAGCGCGGTCTCGGCGCGGGCCCGGCCCGCGGCGGTCGCCCGGTCGAACGCCTCCCCGGAGACGCCGAACGCCTCGGCGGCGGCCCGCAGCCAGCCGGTGGTGCCCTCGGCGCCGAGCGGGAACGGGGCCGCGAGCCGGCGGGCGCCGCGTTCCTCGAGGGCGCGGGCGGTCTCGGTCAGGAAGGGCTGGGCCAGCAGGTAGCGGGTGCCGCGCCCGACCGCCGGCATGGCGCCGGCCCGGCGGGCGGGCAGGAACCGGACATCCGCGATGCCCATCGCGGCGAACATCCGCAGGAACTGGTCCTCCACCACGTCGGCCAGCGCCCCGACGATCAGGAGCGACGACGCGGTTGCCTCTGCCTCGCGGGGCAGGTCCGGCACCAGCGCCGCGAGGCAGGCATCCTCACCTTGCGTAAAGGTCGTCTCGATGCCGGAGCCCGAATAGTTCAGCACCCGCACGGGGGCGAGGCGGCCCGACAGGCGCTGCGCCGCCCGGGACAGGTCGAGCTTGATCACCTCGGACGGGCAGGAGCCCACGAGGAACAAAAGCTTGATGTCGGGCCGGCGCTCGATCAGCCGGGTCACCACCCGGTCGAGCTCCTCGTTGGCGTCGGCGAGGCCGGCGAGGTCGCGCTCGTCGATGATGGCGGTGGCGAAGCGCGGCTCGGCGAAGATCATCACCCCGGCCGCCGACTGGATCAGGTGCGCGCAGGTGCGCGAGCCGACCACGAGGAAGAACGCGTCCTGGATCTTCCGGTGCAGCCAGACGATGCCGGTGAGGCCGCAGAACACGGCCCGCTGGCCGTGCTCCTGGCGCAGTTCGATACCGCCGCAGGACGGCGGGTGGGCCAGGGGGGCGTTCATGGCAGCGCCTCCGCGAGACGCGGTGCGCGGCTGCCGGCCCTCTCCAGGCGCGCGGCCCGGAGCTTCAGAAGGAACTGGGCCGCGTTGACCACGTAGGTCGCGTAGGCCGCCAGCGCGAGGAGCAGCAGCGCCTGCCCGCTCAGGGCGCCCGTCGCGAGGGCCGCGAGGTAAGCGGTGTGGAGGGCCAGCACCAGCATGCTGACCACGTCCTCCCAGAAGAAGGCGGGTGCGAAGAGCCACCGTCCGAACACGACCTTCTCCCAGATCGAACCGGTGACCATGATTGCGTAGAGGGCCACGGTCTTCACGACGACCGAGATCTCGGCCGCGCGCGCGCCGTCACCGGTGGCCAGGGCGCGCAGCACCAGGGCGAGACTGATCAGGAAGATCGCGAACTGGAGGGGCGCCAGAACCCCCTGGACCAGGGTCCAGGGCGAGGAATCGCGCCGGCGCCGTTCGGCGGGCGTGTAGAGCGGTCGTGCCGGCCGGTCCTCGGGACCCATGCATCCGCTCCCTGCTGGTCGGCGGCGCCAGAGGCTCCGTCGTTGACAGAGGCTAGGGCGGGGGTCCCGGAAGTGTCAAGTGCGCTTGACGCTTCTGCGGTATGACACGGGGAGGGATATTTTTTCTTCGAATAAGATCATTGCCAAGATGGCCAGGAAGCGTATCGTCAACTGAGACGGCAGAGATTGCCGCCGTTTGGCTTGTCAGATCCAGGAACTGGCGGACGCGAAGAATAGACGGGCGAGCAACGCCACACCGAGCAGGCGAGCGGATCCGCCGGCCCTTCCGGGCCGGGGTCGTCTCAGGGAGGATGCCGATGGGAAACTGGAGGCATTTCGGTGGCCGTCTTGATTACGGTCCGTCCGCGGCCGGCTGCAGCCCCGTGAGCGATGGTCTTCCCGTGTTCCGCGACACTGCCCTCGGTTGGTCCGACCTGCACAGGCCCGTCCCGGACGCGCTCGCCAAGGTCGTCGAGGCGGAGATCCTGCCCCGCCTGATGCTCGCCCACCGGCCCGCCGGCCGCGCCGTCCCGGCGGACCGGGCGCCGAGCGCGCGGGAGATCGCCGATTTCAGCGCCCTGCTCCTGGCCGCCGGCCCGGTCGACCTCGACGCCCGGGTGGACGCCCTGCGCGACGGCGGCCTGCCGCTCGCGCGCCTGCTCCTCGACCTGCTCGCCCCGGCGGCCCGGCATCTCGGCGCCCTCTGGGAGGAGGATGCCTGCGACTTCCTGGCGGTGACCGAGGCCCTCGGGCGGCTCCACGCCGTGAGCCGCCGCCTCTGCGCCGAGCTGGAGAGCGAATCGGTCCCGGCCAACGGGCGCAGCGTCCTGCTGCTGCCCTGCCCGGGCGAGACCCACGTCTTCGGCCTGTCCCTGGTCGCGAGCTTCTTCCGGGAGGCCGGCTGGGACGTGACCACCGCGGTGCCCGGGCCGGGGGTCGACCCCCTGGACCTGCTCCGGTCGGACTGGTTCGACGTGGTCGGCCTGTCGCTCTCCTGCGACGTCCTGCTGCCGGTCCTGACGGCGACGGTGGCGGAGGTGCGCCGCGACTCGCGCAACCGGGACGTCCGGGTGCTGGTCGGCGGCCCCTTCTTCGCGCGCCACGGCGGCGAGGCGGGGATCGTCGGGGCGGATGCCTGCGCGTCGGACGCGTGCCTCGCGCCCGCCGCGGCGGAAGCTTTGCTGGACAGACAGGCATTGGCCTGCTGAAAGGGCCTCAAACCGACTATCACATTGCGGTGACCGTGACCCCTCAGCCCCGCCCCTCCCCGCAGTCGCCGCCCGCGGCCCTGCAGCAGGTGGCCGGCCTCCTCCAGGGCGAGGCGGTCGGGCGCATCGTCGCGGCGTCCGCGGACCTCTCCCTGGTGATCGACGCCGACGGGGTGATTCGGGACGCCGCGGTCGGCGCCGACCTCGCGGCCGAGACCGTGGCCGGCTGGCTGGGCCGGCGCTGGATCGACACCGTCACGGTGGAGAGCCGCCCGAAGATCGACGCCCTGCTGCGGGATGCCGGGACCGAGGGCATCACCCGCTGGCGCCAGGTGAACCACCCCTCGCCCGACGGCGCCGACCTGCCGATCCGCTACGCGTCGATCCGGCCCTCGGAGGGCGGCCCGATCCTCGTGCTCGGGCGCGACATGCGGGCGGTGGCGGCCCTGCAGCGCCGGCTGGTCGAGACCCAGCAGGCCCTGGAGCGGGACTACGACCGGCTCCGCGCCGCCGAGACCCGCTACCGGCTGCTGTTCCAGATCTCCGGCGAGCCGGTGCTGGTGGTCGATGCCGGCACGCGCCGGGTGGCCGAGGCCAACCCGGCGGCGGCGCGCCTCCTCGGACGCCCGGCCAAGCGCATCGCCGGGCAGGACGCCGTCGAGCTGTTCGATCCCGCCAGCACCCGGACCCTGGAGGCCCAGTTCGCCGCCCTGCGGGCGACCGGGCAGGCGGGCGAGATCCGGGCGGCGCTCCAGCACGGGCGCGGCGAGGTCACGGTCTCGGCCTCGCTGTTCCGGGGCGAGGGCGGCGCGAGCGCCCTGCTGCAGCTGGCCGCCGACCCGGCGGCCGCGGCGGCCGGGCCCGACCAGGAGGCGCCGACCGCCGCGGTGATCGAGGCGATGCCGGAGGGCTTCGTGGTCACCGATTCGGCGCGGCGGGTCCTGATGGCCAACGCCGCCTTCCTGGAGCTGGCGCAGCTCGCCACCGTGGGCCAGGCCCGCGGGCGCACCCTCGACCACTGGCTCGGCCGCGACGAGACCGAGGCGCAGGCGCTGTTCGCGACCCTCGTCGACCACGGCGCCGTGCGCCGCTTCGCCACCGTCGTCCGCGGCGCCTACGGCGGCATGGAGGACGTGGAGGTCGCCGCCGTGTCGGTGGCCGGGACCCGCCCCTGCCTGGGCTTCGCCATCCGGTCGGGCCCGCGGCGGATCGCCGAGGGACGTCCCGGGGTCGGTCGGGAGGTGCCCCGCTCGGTGGAGCAGATGACCGAGCTCGTGGGCCGGGTCTCGATGAAGACCCTGGTGCGCGAGACGACGGACCTGATCGAGAAGCTCTGCATCGAGGCGGCCCTGCGGATCACCCGGGACAACCGGGCCTCGGCGGCCGAGATGCTCGGCCTGAGCCGGCAGGGCCTCTACGCCAAGATGCGCCGCTACGGCGTCGGCGACCTCGACGGCCCGGTCGAGGAGGCCTGACGGCCCCCGCCCCGGGGCGCGGCCGACCGCGGGTCCCGTCCGGTTCATCCCCGCCCGGCCTGCCGGAGCCCCGCGCGGGCGCGCCGCGTCGGCCCGGAACCCGGTGCCGGAACCGGGTGCCTGAGCCGGGCGCCGAGTGGCTCGAGGATCCCGGAATCGTGCTCGCGTCCGAGGGGCGCCGGGAGCGCCCGGGGCGCCGCCGTCGCGCCAGGATCCGCCCGCGCCGGGCGGGTCCGCCGCCGCGGTTATCAGGTGTTTCGGATAATGTATTTCTGGGCCGCCGCTGTATTGATCCGACAAACGTCGCGCACACGTGGTCGCGTCGTGTAAATCTGGCTTGACACTCGGGCGGGCCCCGTTAGCCTCCCGCCATGACCGCTACGCCCGCCCCGAGCGCAGTCATCGAGCTGCTGAAGCCGCTCACGTGGTTCGCGCCGATGTGGGCCTTCGCCTGCGGGGTCATTTCCTCGGGCCAGCCGGCCAGCGGCCAGTGGCCGGTGATCGCCGCCGGCATCCTGCTGGCCGGCCCGCTGGTCTGCGCCACCAGCCAGGCCGCCAACGACTGGTTCGACCGCCACGTCGACGCGATCAACGAGCCGGACCGGCCGATCCCGTCCGGGCGGATCCCGGGCCGCTGGGGGCTCTACCTCGCCCTCGCCTGGACGGCCCTGTCGCTAGCGGTGGCCGCCGCCCTCGGGCCCTGGATCCTCGGGGCCGCCCTGTTCGGGCTCGCGCTCGCCTGGGTCTACTCGGCGCCGCCCGTGCGGCTGAAGCGGAACGGCTGGTGGGGCAACGCCGCGGTGGCGCTCTGCTACGAGGGTCTGCCCTGGTTCACCGGCGCCGCCGTCATGGCCGCCGCCCTGCCCGACCGGCGGGTGCTCCTGGTGGCGCTGCTCTACGCGGCCGGCGCCCACGGCATCATGACCCTCAACGACTTCAAGTCCGTGGAGGGCGACCGGCGGATGGGGCTGCTGTCGCTGCCGGTGCAGATGGGCTCCGCGCGCGCCGCGCGCTTCGCCTGCCTGGTCATGGCCCTGCCGCAGGTCGCGGTGATCGCGCTCCTCGCCGGCTGGGAGCGCTACTGGCACGCCGGCCTCGTGGCGGCGCTCCTCGCCGGCCAGGTCGCCCTGATGGCCCGGTTCCTCGAGAATCCCCGGGAGCGGGCGATCTGGTACAACGGCACCGGCACCACGCTCTACGTCCTCGGCATGCTGGTCGCGGCCTTCGCGCTGCGCCCGCTGGTGGGAGGCGCGTGATGGGGATCGAGTCGCGCGCGCGCCGTACGGGGGCTCTCGGTTCCTCCGCTGCGCAGCCGGTTTCAGGGCCGGGCGCGGGTCCCCTCTCCCGCACGGGAGAGGGGGCACGTCGCGGTTCTCGTGGGCGGGTGCCCGAGCAGCCTGGCGCGGCCGACGGCCTGGGCTGGCCCCAGATCGTCCGCCTCGGCCTCGTCCAGACCGCGCTGGGCAGCGTCGTCGTGCTGATGACCGCCACCCTCAACCGGGTCATGGTGGTGGAACTGGCGCTTCCCGCCTTCGTGCCGGGCCTGCTGGTCGCCCTGCACTACGCCGTGCAGGTCCTGCGCCCGCGCTGGGGCTACGGGTCCGACCGGAGCGGCCGGCGCACCCCGTGGATCGTCGGCGGCATGGCCGCCCTCTGCCTCGGCGGGTTCGGCGCCGCCTGCGGCACCGCGCTGGCGGCCGAGAACCTCGCCCTGGGGCTGGCGCTCGCCGCCCTCTCGTTCCTGTGCGTCGGCATGGGCGTCGGCGCGGCCGGGACCTCCCTCCTGGTCCTGCTGTCGGGCGGCGTCGCGCCGGCCCGGCGGGGCGCGGCCGCCACCGTCGTCTGGGTGATGATGATCGTCGGCTTCGCCGTCACGGCGCCGCTCGCCGGGCACTTCCTCGACCCGTTCTCCGGCCCGCGGCTCGTCGCGGTCTCGGGCACGGTCTCGCTCGTCGCCTTCGGCGTGGCGGCGCTCGCGCTCGCCGGTGTCGAGCGCCGCCTGCCGGTCCGGGCCCCCGAGCCCGCGGAGGCCCGCCGCCCGTTCTTCACCGTGCTGGCCCGGGTGCTGGCCGACCCCGTGGCCCGGACCTTCACGGTCTTCGTCTTCGTGTCGATGCTGGCCTACAGCGCCCAGGAGCTGATCCTGGAGCCCTATGCCGGCCTCGTCTTCGCGATGACCCCCGGCGCCACCACCAAGCTCGCCGGCCTCCAGCACGGCGGCGTGCTCGCCGGCATGCTGCTGGTGGCGGCGGTGACGCTCCTCGCCCGGGGCACCGCCCTCGCGTCCCTGCGGCTCTGGATCGGGATCGGCTGCGCCGGCTCGGCCGCCGCCCTGTTCGCCCTGGCGAGCGGCGCGGCGGCGGGATCGGACTTCCCCCTGCGCACGACGGTCTTCGCCCTCGGGGTGGCCAACGGCGCCTACGCGGTCGCCGCCATCGGCTCGATGATGGCGCTCGCCGGCCGCGGCGACGCGCGGGAGCGCGGCACCCGCATGGGCGTCTGGGGCGCCGCGCAGGGCGTCGCCTTCGGCGCCGGCGGCTTCCTCGGAGCGGTGGCGGTCGACGCCGTCCGGCTCGTCACCGCCGAACCCGTCCAGGCCTACGCGGCGGTGTTCGCCGCGGAAGGGCTGCTGTTCCTCGTCGCGGTCGTCCTGGCGGCCCGGCTCGACTCAGCCCCGGCACCGGACCCGGTGCCGCTCGATCCTGCCTTCAGCGCGAGGTGAGGCCATGGCCCGGTTGGACGACGGCGGCCCCGGCCGCGACAGCTACGACGTCGTGGTGGTCGGCGGCGGGCCGGCCGGCGCCACGGCGGCGACCGACCTCGCCCGGGCCGGCCACGCGGTGCTGCTCCTCGACAAGCCCGGGCGGATCAAGCCCTGCGGCGGCGCGATCCCGCCGCGGCTGATCCGCGACTTCGCGATCCCCGACGCGCTCCTCGTCGCCAAGATCCGCTCGGCCCGGATGGTGGCGCCGAGCGGCAAGACCGTCGACATGCCGGTGGGCGAGGGCTTCGTCGGCATGGTCGACCGCGAGCATTTCGACCCGTGGCTGCGCGCCCGGGCCGCGGAGGCCGGCGCCGACCTGCGCGCGGCCGCCTTCGAGCGGATCACCCGGCCCGACGACGGGCCGCCGCTGGTCCACTTCACCACCGGCGCGGGGACCGGCCTCGCCCGCCACGCCGTCCGGGCGCGCCTCGTCGTCGGCGCCGACGGCGCCTGCTCGCCGGTCGGCCGCGCGGAGGTGCCGGGCCACGCCAGGATGCGGCAGGTCTTCGCCTATCACGAGATCCTCCGGGTGCCGGAGGCCGGCGCCCCCGGGGCCGGGTCGGTCGAGGCGACCCGCTGCGACGTCTACTACCAGGGCCGCCACTCGCCGGATTTCTACAGCTGGATCTTCCCCCACGGGGACACGCTGAGCATCGGCACCGGCAGCGCCCGGAAGGGCTTCTCCCTGCGCTCCTCGATCCGCGCTCTGCGGGTGGCGACCGGCCTCGACGGGGCCGAGACCGTCCGGCGCGAGGGCGCCCCCCTCCCCCTCAAGCCGCTGAAGCGCTGGGACAACGGCCGCGACGTGCTGCTGGCGGGCGATGCCGCCGGCGTCGTCGCCCCGGCCTCCGGGGAGGGCATCTACTACGCGATGCTGGGCGGGCGCCTCTCCGCCGAGGCCGCCGCCGCCTTCCTCGAGACCGGCGATGCCCGGGCGCTCGGGCGCGCGCGAAGACGGTTCATGAAGCTGCACGGGCGCGTGTTCTGGATCCTCGGGATGATGCAGTGGGTCTGGTACCGCAGCGACGGTCTGCGCGAGCGCTTCGTCTCGATCTGCCGGGACAAGGACGTCCAGCAGCTCACCTGGGACAGCTACATGAACAAGGAGCTGGTCCGCGCGAAGCCCGCCGCCCACGCGCGGATCTTCTTCAAGGACCTCGCCCACCTGTTCCGCTGGGTCTCGCCGTGAGCCTCGGCCTCGCCGATCTCGGGCCGCCCGCGGTGGCCGCCGCCGCCGCCGTGCTGGTGGCCGTGGCCGGCGGCCTCGCGACCACGACGGACACGTGGTACCGGCGCCTGCGGGTCCCGGCCTGGAAGCCGCCGGACTGGGCCTTCGGGCCGGTCTGGGCGGTGATCTTCGCGCTGACCGCCACCTCGGCGGTCCTCGCCTGGAGCGGCGCGGCCGACCCCGTCGCCCGGGGCGTGCTGATCGCCGCCTTCGCGGTGAACGGGGTGCTCAACATCGCCTGGAGCGTGCTGTTCTTCCGGTTCCGCCGGCCCGACTGGGCGCTCGCCGAGGTCGCGGCCCTGTGGCTGTCGATCGCCGTGCTGGTGCTGGTCACCGGCCGGATCTCCGTCGCGGCGGGCCTCATGAACCTGCCCTACCTCGCCTGGGTCAGCGTCGCCGCCTGCCTGAACCTGCGGATCGTGCGCCTCAACGCGCCCTTCGGGGAGCCGGCGTGATGGAGCCGCCGCTCGCCGCCGCCCTCGCCGCCGCCTTCGCCTCGGGCCGGATCGTCGACGGGATCCTCCTGCTCGTCGCCCTGGAGGCCCTCGTCCTCGCCTGGCTCAGCCGCCGGGGCGGGCCGCCGCTGCCGTCCCTGCTGGCCACGCTCGCCTCCGGCGCCGCGCTGATGCTGGCCCTGCGGGCGGCGCTGGCGGGGGCCGGCTTCGTCGCGGTCGCCGGGTGGATGCTCGCCGGGCTCGCCGCCCATCTGGCCGATCTCGGCCTGCGCTTCCGGTCCGCCACGGCACATCGCCGCAGCCCGGCGCCGCCCGGAACAACGCCCCGAACGGCCGCGTTCACGCGCGTCACAAATCTCAAACAGCTCTAAACTCGGGATGGGAGACGCGGCATGCAGCGCACGAGAGCCCTCTCCTCCGGCCGCCTGCCGCCGATCCGGACGGCGCCGATCCTGGGGAGCCTGTTCCTGGCGAGCCTGTTCCCGGCCGCGCCGGCGCTGGCGCAGGACGGGTCGGCCGACCAGATCGCGCGCGGCAAGTATCTCGTGACCATGGGCGACTGCGCGGCCTGCCACACGGCGCCGGGCGGCAAGTACCTCGCCGGCAACTACGCGCTGAACATGCCCTTCGGCGTGATCATGACCCCCAACCTCACCCCCGACAAGGAGACCGGCCTCGGCAACTGGAGCTACGCCGACTTCGACCAGGCGTTCCGGCACGGCTACAGCAAGAACGTCGGCTACCTCTACCCGGCCTTCCCGTTCGGCTGGTTCACCAAGGTCACCGACGAGGACACCCAGGCGATCTGGGCCTACCTGCAATCGGTCCCGGCCGTGAACGAGAAGCGGCAGGAGAGCCAGATCCCGTTCCCGTTCAGCGTCCGCACGGCGCTGGTGACGTGGCGGACGGCCTTCTTCACCGACGAGCGCTTCAAGCCCGACCCGAAGGCCAGCGCCGAGGTGAACCGCGGCGCCTACCTGGTGGAGGGCCTCGGCCACTGCGCCATGTGCCACAACGAGAACAAGCTCGTCGGCAATTCGAGCTTCGCGGGCCGGTTCGGCGGCGGCGTGATCGACGGCTGGTACGCCCCCAACATCACCCCGGACGGCCACCAGGGCATCGGTGCCTGGACCGACGAGCAGGTGGTGACCTACCTCAAGACCGGCACCGCCCCGGGCGACCGGCCGGGCGTCGCCGCCGGCCCGATGCGCCAGACCATCATGGAATCCCTCTCCAAGGTGAAGGAGGAGGACCTCAAGGCCATGGTCGCGTACCTGCGCACCGTGCCGGCCAAGCAGACCTACAAGCCGAAGGACCTCACGGCCTTCGACACGCCCGACGCGCCGGGCGCCTCCACCTACCTGACCTACTGCTCCTCGTGCCACCAGCCCGACGGCAAGGGCATCGAGGGCGCGGTCCCGGCGCTCGCCGGCAACACCTCGGTCCAGTCCGACGGGCCCGAGACGGTGCTGCGGGTGATCTACGGCGGCCTCGCCGCCCAGAGCGGGCTGGCCCCGATGGTGGCGATCGGCCAGCAGATGACCGATGTCGAGGTGAAGAACGTCACCGACTACATCCGCAATTCCTGGGGCAACAGGGCGCCGCCGGTGACCGGCGACAAGGCCTCGGAGGCGCGCGCCGCCACCCGAACCATGCTGGCCGGCACCGCCCCCTGCGCGGAGATCGAGCAGGACAAGCTCAAGGCCGCCTTCGAGAAGCTCGGCATCCAGGCGAGCCTGACCGGACTGAAGCAGCAGGACTTCGTCCCGACCCTCGCCCGGCTGGTCCAGCAGGTGAAGGCGGAGCCGACCGGCGTCACCGACGACGACATCGTCAACGGCCTGACCACGGCCTTCTGCAAGGTCGGCCGCGACGACCCGCAATACGGCAAGCCGAGCTGGCCCGCGGTGATCGGCACCTTCGCCAACGTCGCCTACAGCCAGGTGAAGCACCCGGAGAAGCAGGCCGCCAACGTCCCCTCCGCCACCACGCCGCCGGCCAGGAACTGAGGCGCCGCCGCGCGGCCCCGGCAGGCCGGGGCTGTCGCGGCCGGATCGGGCGGAACGGATGAAACCGTGTGCCGTTGGAGCCGGGACGTGCCTACCTCGCGCCCGGAGTCCCCGTGTCCAGCCTCGTCCGCATCCTGCTCGCGATCTTCTTCCCGCCGATCGCCGTGCTCGTCACCACGGGCTTCGGCCTGCAGTTCCTGCTGAACATCCTGCTGTGGATCCTCGGCTGGCTGCCCGGCACGGTCCACGCCCTGTGGCTGATGAACCGCGACCGTCCGCTGGTCTGAGCCGTCAGGGCTTCCGGCCCTCGGGCTCGCCCTTCCGGAGGGCGGGCTTCGCCTCCGCCTTCCCGTCACCCTTCCCCTTCCCGTCGCCCTTCGCCTCGACCCTGGCGGTCCTCACCGCGTGGGCCTTGGCGGCCCGCGGCGCGGCCGTCTCGGCGGCGTGGGCGAGCTTCGCCGGCTCCGGCGCCGCCGCGGCGTCGACCGGAGGGGCCGGGGGCGCCGCCGGGGCCGGCTTGTCCTTGGCGAAGAGCTGACCGAACAGCTTCTGGTAGCTGCTCGCATCGCCGTCCGCGTCCGCGACGGCGATCCGGGCGGGCTTGTCGGGCAGGGCCGCCGTGGTCTCGACCTGCGCGCCGGGATCGGCGCGGTTCGCCATGAGGGTCGTGGGCGCCGCGGGCGCCGCCGGCTCGCGCCCGTGCCCCTTGCCGCCGGCCTTCGCGGCCCGGGCGGGCACCTCCGGCTCGGCGCCGGCCAGCATCGTGGGCCGGCCCTTCGGGCCGACCTCGATCTCCTGCGGGCCCGCCGCCAGGGTCTCGGGGCGGCTCACGTCGCCGAGATTGTGCCGGCCGTACTCCTTGGCGTCGTAGGGCAGCACCGTCTCGGTGCCGCCGAGGCTCGCGAAGGCGCTGGCGTTCTGCGGGCGGAAGACCGGGTTCTGGCCGCCGTCCTGGTAGACGACCCGCACCGCGGGCGTGCCCTTGGCGACGAGGTCGGCGACCGCGCGGGCGTCGTGCGCGCTCTTCTCGGCCACCAGCGGGTCGACGTGCGGCCGGCACGCGCCGGCGGCCGCGTCGGCCCCGCCGAACACGTACTTGGTCCCGCACTGGCCGACCTTCGGCTCCTCGTGCAGGGCCTCGAAATAGTCGGACCCCTCCTTGAGGTTCTGCCAGAAGGCGATGTTCGGGTCGTTGCGGAACTTGGCCATGTTCTCGGCCGTCATCCGGAACGGGTAGGACTGGAACTGGAAGCTGCGCTGGCCGCCGATGAACGCGTCGCGGGCGACGGCGTAGATCTCCGCGATGGTGGCGTCGGTCATGGCGAAGCAGCCCGCCGACGAGCAGGTGCCGTGCACCATCAGGTACTTGCCGGTGCGCCCGTTGGCCCGGTCGACGGCGTTCGGGAAGCCCGTGTCGAACGACAGGTAGTACGAGGAGTTCGGGTTCATCAGGCCCGGGGTGATCGTGTAGAAGCCCTCGGGCGCCTGCCGGTCGCCCTCGCGGGTCTTCGGCCCGAGCTGGCCGGACCAGCGGCAGATCGGGTAGGTCTTCATCAGGGCGTAGCGGCCGTCGCTCCCCCGCTTCCAGATCTCCATCTCCGCCTCCTTCTTGAAGGTGCGGATCAGGATCGGGTCGGAGGGCTGCATCCCCTTGGACTGCATCAGCGCGACGGTCTGGGGGGCGATCGGCGCGAGGCTGCGCGCGCTCGGGCCGTTGATCCCGGAACCGTCCTGGCAGGCGGCGAGCGACAGGGCCAGCAGGGACGCCGCCGCCAGCAGTCGCGCGGTCGCGAGACGCGCCGTCATGGGGAACCTCGATCGTCTTACGCGCGCCCGCGGGCCTTGCTGGCCGCGTCGGGTGCCACTCCCCAACCCAATAGGCTCGTTAAGCTTGCGCCTTCCTTACCGCAAGGACCCGGCTGCAACACTGGATTGTTCTCCGGTGTGGAGAGCCGGCGGATGCACCCTATCCACAGCGCGCCGCGGCGGGGTCGCGGGCCGGCGCCGTTCGAGCCGCAGGGCCGCGCGGCGAGACAGGCGGTGCGCGTGCGCGGTCCGGCCCGCGGTCCGGCCCCCGGTCCGTCCTGCCGGCCCGGTGCGCGTACCGGTGGACTCCCTGCGGAGCGGACGCGCGTGACCGCGCCGGGCGCCCGACTTCGAGCTGCTTGCCCCGGCGGGATGAGGGCGCCACGGTCGCGGAGGCTGCCATCCGGATTCGGCCGATCGACCCGGACGGCTCGAACACGCGAACGTCGCCCATGACGGCCCTCTCGCTCGACACGCACGCCCTCGTCCGTCGCCTGCGGGCGACCGGCCTGTCCGAGGATCAGGCCGAGGCGATCGCCGCGGCGATCCGCGAGAGTCGGGATTCCGATCTGACGAACCGCGTCACCGAGACCGATCTGGCCGAAGCGACGGTCGACATCATGAAATGGGTGATCGGCTCGATCGGCGTCCAGACGATCGTCATCGTCGGCGCGATCGTTGCCCTGTCGCGCGCCGCCCATTGACGGCCGCCCCGGGCGCCGACCGGCCGTCGCCCCGGCCACGTTGCCCCCGCAACGTCGCTCCCGGGCGGCCGCTCAGGCGAACAGCGCCGGCCGCCGCGCCGCCTCGGCGCGGATGATCGCCACCAGCGCCGCGTCGTCGGCCGGGTCGGCCAGCCGCAGGCCGACCGGCTCCGAGGGCGTGTGCACGGTGAGCCAGCGCAGGGTGGGCCGGAGGTCGACCGCCTCGACCACCGCCATGCGCGGGTGCCCGGTCTCGAGCTGCACGAAGGTCAGGTGGTTGCGGCTGGCGCGCTGCCCGAGCAGGTCGTCGATCGCCTCGACCACGTCCCGGGGCGTGTGGAGATGGGTCATCATCCAGAGCCGGTTGTCGGTGCCCGGCGTGTCGAGGGCCCGGCGCAGCCGGCGCACGCCCTCGGTCAGGAAGGCGTAGTCCGCCTCGCTCGTCGCCGGGTCGTGGTGGTTGAACACGCACTCGAGGCCGTGCCGCTCCCGGTAGAGGCGGTGGCGCCCGCGCCAGATGCCGGGGCCGCGCCGCTCGGCCTCCGGGATGCTCTCCAGCTGGCCCCGGTCGACGAGCGCGGCGAAGTCGTCGGCGAGACAGTCCCGGGCCATGCCGGGCATGGAGAAGATCCAGTCGAGGGGCCCCGACCACTGGCGCAGGTCGAGCGTCTTGAGGACGTGCGCCATCTGGCAATTGCAGCCGAGGGAGACGTGGTTGTGCCGGCCCGGCTCCCGCGCGTCGCGCCGGCCCAGCAGCCGGCCGAGCGCGCCGAACAGGCCCCCCGTCGCCCCGGGCTCGCTCACAGGGTCCGGCCGATCGCCAGGAACTTCTCCGCGCGCCGGTCGCGGACCTCGGCGGGCGAGAGGCCGTCGAACTGGGCGAGGGCGTCGGCGACGGCGTCGCCCGCGGCCCGGATCGCCGCCTCGCGGTCGCGGTGCGCCCCGCCGGTGGCCTCCGGGATGATCCCGTCGATGACGCCGAGCCGCAGCAGGTCCTGGGCGGTGATCTTCATGGCGGTGGCGGCGTCGGAGGCGCGGCCCTGGTCGCGCCACAGGATCGAGGCGGCGCCCTCCGGCGAGATCACCCCGTAGATCGCGTGCTCCAGCATGAGCACCCGGTTGGCGGTGGCGAGCGCGATGGCGCCGCCCGAGCCGCCCTCCCCGATCACCACGGCGACGTTCGGCACGCCCAGCGCGAGGCAGGCCTCGGTCGAGCGGGCGATGGCCTCGGCCTGGCCGCGCTCCTCCGCCTCGATGCCCGGATAGGCGCCGGCGGTGTCCACGAAGGCGATGACGGCTAAGCCGAACCGGTCGGCGGTCTCCATGAGCCGGACCGCCTTGCGGTAGCCCTCGGGCCGGGCCATCCCGAAATTGTGGCGCAGCCGCGCCTCGGTGGTGGCGCCCTTCTCCTGGCCGAGCACCAGGACCGGCCGGCCGCGGAACCGGCCGAACCCGCCCAGGATCGCCTCGTCCTCGCCGAAGCTGCGGTCGCCGGCCAGCGGGGTGAACTCGGTGATGAGCCCGTCGCAATAGTCCACGAAGTGCGGCCGCTGCGGGTGGCGGGCCACCTGGGTCTTCTGCCAGGGCGTGAGATTCGCGTAGATCTCGGCGAGCGCCTGGCCGGCCTTGGCCTCGAGCCGGCCGACCTCCTCGGCGATCGAGACCGCGCCGTCGCGCGCGCTCACGGCGCGCAGCTCCTCGAGCTTGGCCTCCAGCTCGGCCACCGGCTTCTCGAAGTCGAGGTAGGTGCGCGTCACCGCCATCGTATCACAGGTCTTCCCGGGGTCCGCCGCGCGAGAGGCGGCGGGCGCGAGGTGTTGGCGATGGCGGGGATGGTGTCAACCGGCGTTGTGGCGGATGCGCCCCGCGCCGGGGTCGAGGCACGCCGTGTCGGGCGGCGTCGGGCGGTGTCGGGCGGCGATCGGGCGTCAGGCCGCGTCCCGCGCCTCGCGGGCGATCCGGCGGCAATGCTCCAGGTAGCCGCGCTGGTGCGCGCCCATCAGGTCGGTGACCACCGACCAGAGCCAGCCGGGGGCGTCGGGGCCCGGCCCCGGCGCCCGCACGGCGTCGATCCAGGTCCGGCGGTCGGCCGCGCCCATCTGGCGGCCGTGGGCCCGGCCCAGGATGGCGGCGAGGTGCCGGGAGACCCGGACCGCCTCGCCGCGGGAGAACTGCTCGGCGTCGATCTTGAGATCCTGCGGCAGCAGCTCGCGGACCGTGACGGGCGTGCCGCCGGCGCGGTCGCCCACATGGCCGGCGACCATCCGGTCTCCGAGGTTGGGCGACAGCGCCCGCGCGCCCGCGACGACGCGTTCGGCGTGGTCGGGCGGCACCGCGATCCCGGCGGCGGCCGGCGCGAGGTGCGGCACGGCCTCCTTGACGTCGAGGAGGGCGAGCTGCGGGCGGTCGCCGCCCAGGACCTCCACCAGGGCGGCGTAGCGCAGGCGCCCGAGGGAGCTGCAGCCCTTGATCCAGTAGGCGGCGTCGAGCAGCCGGATCTCGGCGCCGTCGGCCGCGCTGCCGAGCGCCAGGACGAGGCGGCGGATCTCCGGGTCGCGGACCAGCGCCGTCAGCGACGCCTGCTCGTCGGGGTCGAGGTCGAAGAACCGGCTGCCCCGCGGGAGCCGGGCGGCCTTGCCCTTCAGCCGCTCGCGCGAGAGGTGGCGCCAGCGCCGGCCGAGCGCCCGCCGCTTCGTCGTGACGACGATCTCGGACGGGTCGACGCCCCGCTCGGCCCCCTCGGGATCGGCGATCCCGTCGGCGTAGCCGTCCGCCATCGCGTCCATCATCCGGGCGGTGACGATGCCCGGCAGGGTCGCGTTGAGCGCCGCGGTGACCAGGGAGAGCGCGAGCCGGACGAGGTCGAAGGCCGGGTTCGCCACGACGGTCTGGTCGAGGTCGCGGATCTGGATGTCGATCCCGCCGTCCGGGCCGGCGAGCGCGCCGAGATTGCCGAGATGCGCGTCGCCGCAGATCCAGACCGGCGGCCCCTCGGGCAGGGTGCCGGCCGGCATCCCGGCGAGCAGCTCGTAGAACCGCGCCGTGCTGCCGCGGACGTAGGCGTGCGGCGAGGAGGCGATCTTGCACAGGCGGCGGTGGTTCAGCACGCTCGCGTCGCGGCCGGATCGTGCCGGTACCTGCATGTCCATGGATTCGGTCCCGCGCGCCGCTCCGCCGGCCTCGCCGGGCCGGCCGAATCCGATAACACGGCGAGGCCGGCCTTTTCATCCGCGCGCGCGGGCGCGCGGATTGACGCGGGGGGGCGCCTGTCAGGCCGCCGGTCAGGCCGCCTGCGACTCGACCCGGTTCCGCCCGGCCGCCTTGGCCCGGTAGAGGGCGAGGTCGGCCCGGCGGAGCATGTCGGCGGGGCCGAGATCGTCGCCGCGGCGCACGGCGACGCCGATCGAGACCGTCACCGACACGGTCCGGCTCGCCCGCTGCACGGTGAACGGCATCGCCTCGACGCGCTCGCGGATGCGCTCGGCGATGCCCTGCGCCTCGACGAGGCCCGCCTCCGGCAGGATCACCACCACCTCCTCGCCGCCGTAGCGCGCCACGATGTCGATGGGCCGCGTGTGCTGGCGGACGCGCTCGGCGAAGCCGCGCAGCACCTCGTCGCCGGCCTCGTGGCCGAAGCTGTCGTTGATCCCCTTGAAGTGGTCGATGTCGAGGATCAGCGCGGCGAGGTTCGCCCGGCGGGCGGCCTCGTCGCCGAACAGCGTGCCGAGGTGGTTGTCGAGGTAGCGCCGGTTGTGCAGGCCGGTGAGCGCATCGGTCACGGCCATCTGCAGGGAGGCCTGCATCGCCCCGCGGAGCGCGTCGGTGAAGCGCTTGCGCTTCACCTGCGTGCGGACCCGGGCCATCAGCTCGTTGCGGTCGACCGGCCGCATCAGGAAGTCGTGCACGCCGAAATCGAGGCCGCGGACCACCCGGGCGCGGTCGTACTCCTCGGCGAGCATGATCAGCGGCATCGCCCGGGTCCGGTCGAGGGACCGGAGCTGGCTGCACAGGCGCAGGCCGTCGAAGCCGGTGAGGTCGAGGCTCACCAGGGCGAGGTCGAAGGTCTCCTCGGCGGCGCGGCGCAGGGCCTCCTGCGGGTCGGGCTCGACCGTGACGACGTGGTGCTGGCGCAGGGCCCCGGCGAGGCGCTCGGCCGATCCGGGACGGTCCTCGATCAGCAGGATCCGGGCGTCGAGGCCGGTCTCGGCGGTGGCGAGCGCCAGGGGATCGCCGATGCCGAACTCGCGGGAGGCGAGCGCGCGCTGGCGCAGCTCGTCCGTCACGGCCTTGAGCCGCACCAGGCTGCGCACCCGCGTGAACAGGGCGGTGTCGTCCACCGGCTTGGTCAGGAAGTCGTCGGCCCCGGCATCGAGGCCGCGCAGGCGGTCCGCGGGCTGGTCGAGGGCCGTGACCATCACCACCGGGATATGGGCCGTGAGCGGGTTGTTCTTGAGGTGCCGGCAGACCTCGAACCCGTCCATGCCGGGCATCATCACGTCGAGCAGGACGAGGTCGCAGAGGCCCTTCTCGCAGATCGCGATCGCGTCCCGGCCGTTCATGGCCGCGAGCGTGTCGAAATATTCCAGGCCGAGCTTCGTCTCCAGAAGCCTGACGTTCGGGAACAGATCGTCGACGATCAGGACACGGGCCGACATGCTTCCTCGTCAGGGCGCGGGTGAGCGGCCCGGACCGGGCGCCGTGTGCCGTGGGTGCGCGCCGCCGGTCGGCCGCCGGGGCCGGGGCGGACACGACGGGACGGACGGTTGAACCGGCCCCCCGGCCCGGCGCGGCCGGGGGGCCGGTTCAACGGCACGCCTCGCCGGCGTCAACGCGGTTCAAGATAGGCCCGAACCGTTGCCAAAAACTTCGCGACCGAGATCGGCTTCGACAGGTAGGCCTCGCAGCCGCCCTCGCGGATCCGCTCCTCGTCGCCCTTCATGGCGAAGGCCGTGATGGCGATCACCGGGATGCCCTTGAGGTCGTCGTCCTCCTTGAGCCATTTCGTCACCTCGAGGCCGGAGACCTCGGGGAGCTGGATGTCCATGAGGATCAGGTCGGGGTGGTGGGCGCGCGCCAGCTCGATCGCCTCGATGCCGTGGGCGGTCTTGAGCGTCGCGTAGCCGTTCGCCTCCAGGAGATCGTTGAACAGCTTCATGTTCAACTCGTTGTCCTCGACGATCAGCACCGTCTTCTTCATGATCCGTTGTCCCGGTGCGCGCCGATCATGATTAGCGGGCCGTGAAGCCCCTCCGTCACCTTTGTAGCGTTCACATGTTGATGAATGGCAAACCTCTTCAAGGGGATGAGTCGGCCGAACGGCTCGCCCTGGACGTTCTGTTGTGGATCGCTGGGGACGACGACCGTCTCCTGCCCTTCCTGGCGGCGAGCGGCCTGAGCCCCGACACGCTCCGCGCGAGCGCCCGGGAGCCCGCCTTCCTGGTGGGCGTGCTCGACCACGTGATGGGTGACGAGAACGTGCTCGTCGCCTGCGCGAACGGCCTCGGCATCAAGCCGGAGCGGATCGCCGCGGCCTGGCAGAGGCTGTCGCCGCGGCCGGACGACGAGTGGGCGTGAGGCGGGCCCTCAGGGCGTGCAGCCCTTCCCCGCCTCCCTGTCGGCCCGCCCGGCCTTGGCGTCGATGTCGAGGGCGGTCATGTCGCCCAGGATGGCGAAGTCGCCGTAATCGAGCTTGAGCGCGCCGCTGACGCCGTTCTCGTACAGGTCGAAGCCGAGGGTGTAGATCGGCGTGCGCTCCCCGGCGCCCTCGGTGTAGTAGCTGAGGCGGACCGGCCAGTGCGGCATGGCGGCCAGCGAGCCCTCGCGCAGGGGCTTGTCGCGGGTCGAGTCGGCGGCCGGGGCCGGGCCGGTCGCGGCGTGGCCGATCACCGCGAAGGTGTCGTAGACCTTCCGGCCGTCGTCCGAGCCGTCGAAGACCTTGACCGCGAGGGTCGACTGGCCGGCCCGCGCCGCCTCGATCAGGCGGCGCATGTGCTCGCTCGGGAACAGGACCGGCCCCTCCACGGTGAACGGCTTCGGGCCGCCCTTCAGCCTCACCGTCAGGGCGTCGCCCTGCTCGGAGGCGGTCCCGTCCACGGGGGCGGCGGGCTTGTTGTTGGTGAGCGTCGTCGTCTTGAACCGGAACTCGCGCCCCTGCCCGCCCTCGAAGGTGGTGCTGCGCATGTCGGACAGGCGCGCGCCGGTCTCGCCGGAGGACAGCTCCGTCACCTGGCGGGTCTGCATCGTGTAGCCGCGGCAGGCGTCGCCCCGGAAATCGATGACGATGCGCCCGCGGGCGCTCTCCACCGAGCGGGTGCCGCCGCCCTCGGCGAGCGACAGGTCGTAGACCGCGCGGTGGTTGGCGAGCACGATCTCGGGCGCCGGCGGCTTGGCCTCCGGCTCGGGCCCGGCCGGCGGGGCCGCGCGGGCGGGCCCGGCGCAGACGAGAAGGCCGGCCGTCAGCAGGTGGGAGAGGCGCAGGCGCATGGACAACCCCGGTTCGGTCCGCCGCAGATAGCAGGCTGACGGAATCGGGCAATGCTTGGGCCGCGTCGCGGGACCTCGCGCCTGCGGGACGCGGCGGCGCCGGGCGGCCGCGGCCCGCCTACCGGTAGCCCTCTGCCTGGAGGGTGAACAGCTCGGCGTAGCGGCCGCCGCGGGCCATGAGGGCGGCGTGGCTGCCCTCCTCCAGCACCCGGCCGCCCTCCAGGACGAGGATGCGGTCGGCCATGCGCACGGTGGAGAAGCGGTGCGAGATCAGCACCGCCGTCCGCCCGGCCGACAATTCCCGGAACCGCGCGAAGACGTCGTGCTCGGCCCGGGCGTCGAGGGCGGCGGTCGGCTCGTCCAGGATCAGGATCTCGGCCTCGCGCATGTAGGCCCGGGACAGCGCGACCTTCTGCCACTCGCCCCCGGAGAGGTCGAGGCCGCCGGCGAAGCGCTTGCCCAGCGGCTGGGCGTAGCCCGCGGGCAGGCGCTCGATCACCGGGGCCGCGAGCCCCCGGGCCGCCGCGGCCGCGATGCGGCCCGCGTCGTCGGCGGCCTCGATCCGGCCGACCGCGACGTTCTCCCCGGCGGTGAGGTCGAAGCGGACGAAGTCCTGGAAGATCGCCCCGATCCGCGCCCGCAACTCGTCGAGGTCGTAGGCGGCGAGCGGCACGCCGTCGAGGAGCACGCGGCCCTCGTGCGGGTCGTACAGCCGGGTCATCAGCTTGACGATCGTGGTCTTGCCGGCGCCGTTGCCGCCGACCAGCGCCACCGTCTCCCCGGCGCGGACCGCGAAGGAGAGGTGGCGCAGCGCGAAAGTCTGCGTGCCGGGATAGCGGTAGCCGACCCCCTCGAAGACCAGCCCCTCCCGGATCGGGCGCGGGACCGGCACGGGCCGGGCGGGCGAGCGGATCTGCGGCCGGATCGCGAAGAAGGCATAGAAATCCTCGAGGTACTGCGCCTGCCCGGTGATCTGGGTCAGCCCGAGGAGCAGCCCCTCCAGGCCGCCGCGCAGCCGCTGGAAGGCGCCGGCCAGGAAGGCGAGGTCGCCCACCGAGAAGGCGCCCGCCACCGTCCGCCAGACGATCACCGCGTAGGCGGCGTAGTAGGCGAGCGTCCCGAGGCTCGCGAAGGCGAAGCCCCAGCCGGCCCGGGCGACCGCGAGGTTGCGGTTCTCGGCCAGCAGCCGCCCCGCCACCGCGGCGTAGAGCCCGGTGAGGTAGCCCGCGAGGCCGAAGAGCTTGATCTCCTTGGCGGTCTCGACGCTGGCGCCGAGGTAGCGCAGGTAGTCGATCCGCCGCCGCTCCGGGCTGCGGATCCAGGCGAGGCGGTAGCCGGCCTTGGTGAAGTGCCACTCGTTGAGCACCGCCGGGACCAGGGCGGCGGCGATCAGCACGACGAGCCAGGGCGTGAAGGCCGCGACCCCGACCGCCAGGGTCGCGAGGGTCAGGAGGCCCTGCAGCTGGCCGAACACCGTGCCGATGAGGCCGGTGCGGCCGCTGACCTGCCGGCGCGCCCGCTCCAGCCGGTCCTGCTGGGCGCTGTCCTCGAACTGCGCGAGGTCGAGCTCGGCGGCGTGCGCCATCAGCCGCAGGGAGGCCGCGTTGGCGTAGAGGTCGCCGATCAGGGTCTCGACGAGGCTCGTGAGCCGGCCGGTCAGGTCCGAGAGCAGGGCGAGGCCGAGCTCGGCGGCGACGAGGCCGGCGAGCCGCGCCCGGCCGGGATCGGCGAACCACGCCGCGAGCCCCGCCTCCGGCGCCGGCCGGGCGTGCTCGGCCACGATCCCGTCGAGGATCAGCTTGGCGAGGTAGAGGGTCAGGACCGGCAGGCAGGCCGCCACGAGGCGCAGCGACAGGCTCGCCGCCAGCAGGCGCGGGCTCGCGGCGGCGATCTCCCGGAACAGGGTCGGCAGGTAGCGCAGGGCGCCGACGCGCTCGCCCAGGCGCTCGCCCAGGCGCCCACCGAGGCGCCCAGCGAGTCGCTCGCGGAGGCGCTGGCGCGGGCCCGCCCCCGGCCGCGGCGCGGGCCCGCTCATCCCCTGGGGATGACCGGCCGGGTTTCGGACGTGGATTGGACGAGGCGCAAGGACAGCATTAACTGTAGATGCATATAGTTTTAATCCTCGTCGAGTGGTGCGTGCTCAGCGGTCCTGCAATTCTCAGAGTTTCGGTTCTCCTCATCATTGCCGGCATCCTCGCGGCGGTGGTGCAGGCCCTGCTGCCGAGCCCCGCACCCGGACCGGCGACTCTGCCCGCGTCCGCTCCGGAAACACCGGCGGCCCCCCAGCCCTCGGCGACGGTGCGGCGCGTCGAGCCGGCTCCGGCGGCTCCGCCCCCGCCGGCTGCATCGCCCGCGCCGCCCGCGGCGGTCCAGCCCGCCCCCGCCCCGTCCGGCGGCGCCCCGGCGCCGACGCAGATGCCCTCCGACGCGACGGCCTTCCCCGCCGAGCCGCCCCCGCGGGAGGCGCAGCCCGGGCCGTCGGCGCAGGAGCCGGCCGGTCAGGACGAGGTCGACCGGGCGGAGGACAGCGCCGGTCCCCGGGCCCTGGCCATCCTCGATCTCAACACCGCCTCGGTGGCGGATCTCAACCGCCTGCGCGGCGGCGGCGCCATCGGCCGGGCGATCGTCGCCAAGCGGCCCTACACGTCGGTGGAGCAGCTGCTGTCGAAGCGCGTGCTCAGCCGGTCAGTCTACGAGAAGATCAAGGATCAGGTGACTGTGCGGTGACTGTGCGGTGACTGTGCGGTGAGCGTTCGGTGAGGCCGCGGCCCCGCGACCCGCTCCGGCCCGCTCTGTCTTGCGGCGTCCGAGGATATAAATTAGCGCTGTGCGGGATATCCCAGGGGTCCGCGCATGCCGCTCTACGTCAAGGATCCGCAGGTCGACGCGCTCGCGACCCAGCTCATGGCGCTGCTGGGCACGAGCAAGACCGACGCGGTGCGCCGCGCGCTTCAGAACGAGATCGCCCGCCAGACGAACCGGCCCGATCTCGTCGCGCGGACGGCCGACTTCGTCCGTGCCCTGCACGAGCGCGCCGGTCCGGACCGGAAGCCCGCCGACGCGGCGTTCATCGACGGTCTGTACGAGCGCACCTGAGGCGGGACCCGATGTTCGTGGATGCGTCGGCCCTCACGGCGATCCTCACCGACGAAACGGATGCGGCGGCCCTGGCGGCCCGGCTTCAGCGGGCGCTGCGCCGCGTGACGTCGCCCCTGGCAGTCTGGGAAACCGGCGTGGCCGTGGCGCGCCACCTCGATCTCCCGGTCCCGGCCGCCCGCGAGGCGGTGCACGCCTATCTCGACCTCGCCGGCATCGAGATCCTGGCCGTCCCGCCGGAGGCCGAAGCGGGTGCGCTGGACGCCTACGACCGCTTCGGCAAGGGCCGGCACCCGGCCGGCCTGAACTTCGGCGACTGCTTCGCCTACGCCTGTGCCCGCGCCCACGGCGTCCCGCTGCTCTACAAGGGCAACGACTTCCCGCTCACGGACATCGAGACCGCCTGAGGCCGACGGTGCGCGTGCGGAGCAGGCGGGGCGCGGCGGGCGGAGGACCGCCGCCGCGCGTCCTCAGATCTTCGTGCCGAAGATCTCGGCCACCTGCGGGATGTCCTTGTCGCCGCGGCCCGACATGTTCATCACCATGAGGTGCTCGGCCGGGCGCTGGGGCGCGAGCTCCAGGACCTTGGACAGGGCGTGGGCCGGCTCCAGGGCGGGGATGATCCCCTCCAGCATCGAGCAGAGCTTGAACGCCTCCAGCGTCTCGGAATCGGTCGCCGACAGGTAGGTGACCCGGCCCATCTCGTGCAGCCACGCGTGCTCGGGGCCGATGCCCGGGTAGTCGAGGCCGGCCGAGATCGAGTGGGCGTCGGCGATCTGGCCGTCCCCGTCCATCAGCAGGTAGGTGCGGTTGCCGTGCAGCACGCCCGGCTTGCCGCCGGTCAGCGAGGCCGCGTGCAGGCCCGACTGGACGCCGTGGCCCGCGGCCTCGACGCCGAAGATCTCGACCTCGCGGTCGTCGAGGAACGGGTGGAACAGGCCCATGGCGTTCGAGCCGCCGCCGATGCAGGCGACGAGGGAGTCCGGGATCCGGCCCTCCTGCGCGATCATCTGCTCGCGGGTCTCGCGGCCGATCACCGACTGGAAGTCGCGCACCATCGCCGGGTACGGGTGCGGGCCCGCCACCGTGCCGATGCAGTAGAACGTGTCGGCGACGTTGGTGACCCAGTCGCGCAGCGCCTCGTTCATGGCGTCCTTGAGGGTCTTGGTGCCGGATTCCACCGGGACCACCTCGGCGCCGAGCATCTTCATGCGGAAGACGTTGGGCGCCTGCCGGGCGACGTCGACCGCGCCCATGTAGACGACGCACTTGAGGCCGAAGCGCGCGCAGAGCGTCGCGGTGGCGACGCCGTGCTGGCCGGCGCCGGTCTCGGCGATGATCCGCGGCTTGCCCATGCGGCGGGCCAGCAGGATCTGGCCCAGCACGTTGTTCACCTTGTGGGAGCCGGTATGGTTCAGCTCCTCGCGCTTGAAATAGACCTTGGCGCCCTGCCCCGCCGGCGCCTTGGCGCGCAGGTGCTCGGTCAGGCGCTCGGCGTAGTAGAGCGGGCTCGGCCGGCCGATATAGTGCGTGCCGTAGCTCTCCATCTCGGCCTGGAAGGCCGGATCCTTCTTGGCCGTCTCGTAGGCCGCCTCGAGCTCGAGGATCAGCGGCATCAGCGTCTCGGCGACGAAGCGGCCGCCGAAGATGCCGAAGCGGCCGCGCTCGTCGGGGCCGGTGCGGAAGGAGTTGGGCTCGGGCGCGATGGTCACGGGACGGATCCTGCGGGCGAAGCGATGATTTGCGGGGTGCCTAGACCCATGCGGCCGCCACCGCAATGCGGCCTGCCGCGCGCGTAACCGGAACGGGTGCCGGGACGAACGGGCTGTCAGCCTCCGCCAGGAGGCCGGCACGGAGGCCGAAGGAGGTCAGCATGGCACTTCGCGACACGGTACGCCCCCTTTCCCGTCCCCTCGCCCGCCCGCTCCTCGGGGCCGCCCTCGGGCTCGGCCTCGCGGGGGCCGTCCTGCTCCCGCGTCTGCCGGCCTTCGCCGAGGAGGCGCCCCGGCGCCTGCCGGAGGCCGCGACCCGCTCCGCCGAGCCGCCGGGGCCGCGCGTGGCCGTCTTCGCGGGCGGCTGCTTCTGGGGCGTGCAGGGGGTGTTCCAGCACGTGCGCGGGGTGACGAGCGCGGTGTCGGGCTACGCCGGCGGCACCCGTGCGGAGGCCGATTACCGCACCGTGAGCGGCGGCGGGACCGGCCACGCCGAGGCCGTGTCGGTCACCTACGACCCGGCCGCGATCCGCTACGACGAGCTCCTGCGGATCTTCTTCTCGGTGGCGCTGGACCCGACCCAGGTGGATCGCCAGGGGCCCGATGCCGGGCGCCAGTACCGCTCGGCGCTGTTCCCGCAGGATGCCGACCAGGCGCGGGTGGCGCGGGCCTACATCGCCCAGCTCGACGGGGCGAAGACCTACGGGCGGCCGGTCGCCACCCGGATCGAGCCGGGGGCGGCCTTCTACCCGGCGGAAGGGTACCACCAGGACTTCATGGTCCTGCATCCGGGGCACCCGTACATCGCCGCCAACGACGCGCCGAAGCTCGAAGCCCTGAAGCACCTGTTCCCGGAGCGGGCGGCGGCGCAGCCGGTGCTGGTCAACCGCCCGCCGGCGTGAGCGCCGGCGGTCCCTACTCCTCCGGCGGCCGCGGCCGGCCGAAATCCGGGGCCGCGGTCTCCTGGCCCTGCGCCACGATGCTGCGCCGGATCGCCCGGGTGCGGGTGAACATCGCGTGGAGCGCGTCGCCGTCGCCCCAGCGCACCGCCTTGGCGAGCGCCGACAGGTCCTCGTTGAACCGGCCGAGCATCTCCAGCACCGCGTCGCGGTTGTTGAGGAAGATGTCCCGCCACATGGTCGGGTCCGACGCCGCGATGCGGGTGAAGTCGCGGAACCCGCTCGCCGAGAACTTGATCACCTCGGACTGCGTCGCCGATTCGAGGTCGGCCGCGGTGCCCACGATGTTGTAGGCGATCAGGTGCGGCAGGTGGCTGGTGATGGCGAGCACGTGGTCGTGGTGCTCGGCGCTCATCGTCTCGACGTCGGCGCCCATCCCCGCCCACAGGGCGCGGACGGTCTCGATCGCGGCCGGGTCGGTGCTCTCGGGCGGGGTCAGGATGCACCAGCGGCCCTGGAACAGGGTCGCGAAGCCCGCGTCCGGGCCCGAGAACTCGGTGCCGGCGATCGGGTGGCCGGGGACCAGCGCGACGCCGTCGGGCAGGTGCGGCCGGACCGCCGCCACCACGGCACCCTTCACCGAACCGACATCCGACACGATCGCGCCGGGCTTGAGGTAAGGCGCCATCTCGGCCGCCGCCGCCCCGATGGCGCCCACCGGCACGCACAGGATCGCGAGGTCGGTGCCGGCGGCCCCCTCCGCCGGGTCGCCCGTGACGACGTCGGCGATGCCGAGGTCGCGCACCCGGGCGCGCACGGCCTCGTCCCGGTCCACCGCCACGATGGTGCGGGCGAGGCCGTAGCGCCGCGCCGCCCGGGCGATCGAGGAGCCGATCAGCCCGAGGCCGACGATGGCGAGGCGGTCGATCGCGGGGACGCCCTCGGATGTCTCAGCCATGGTGGCCCCGCACGAAGTCGCCGAGCGCCGCCAGGAAGGCTTCGTTCGCCTCGGCGCCCGCCACCGTCACCCGCAGGGCGTTGGGCAGGCCGTAGGCGGTGACCCGCCGGGTGATGAGGCCGCGCTCGGTCAGGAACGCGTCCGCGTCCTCCGCCGAGCGGCCCGGCGCGTCGGGGAAGTGGATCAGCAGGAAGTTCGCGACGCTCGGCGTGACCTCCAGGCCGAGGGCGCGGGCGCCCGCGGTGAGCTTCGGCAGCCACTCGGAATTGTGGGCGGCGGCCGCCGCCATGTGCGCCTCGTCGGCGATCGCCGCCGAGCCCGCGGCGATCGCCGGGCCCGAGACGTTGAACGGCCCCCGGATCCGGTTGACCGCGTCCGCCACGTGGGACGGCGCGACCATCCAGCCGATCCGGACGGCGGCGAGGCCGTGGATCTTCGAGAAGGTGCGGGTCATCACGACGTTCTCGGCCTCGAGCGCCAGCTCGAGCCCGGCCGAGTAGTCGTTGGCCCGGACGTACTCGGCGTAGGCGCCGTCGATCACCAGCAGCACGTGCGGCGGCAGGCCGGCGTGGAGGCGGCGGATCTCGTCGAAGGGCAGGTAGGTGCCGGTCGGGTTGTTGGGGTTCGTGACGTAGACGATCCGGGTCCGGTCCGTGACCCGGGCCAGGATCGCGTCGACGTCGACGGTCAGGTCGCGCTCGGGCGCGACCACCGCCTCGCCGCCCGAGGCCAGGATGGCGATCCGGTAGACCAGGAATCCGTGCTCGGAGTAGATGCCCTCGGCGCCCGGCCCGCAATACGCGTAGGCCAGCAGCGACAGGAGCTCGTCCGAGCCGGCGCCGCAGACGATCCGCTCGGGATCGAGCCCGTAGCGCCGGGCGATGGCGGTGCGCAAGGCGGTGGCGCGCCCGTCCGGGTAGGTCTCGAGCTTGGCGGTCGCCGCGTGGAGCGCCGCGAGCGCCGCCGGGCTCGGGCCGAGGGGCGTCTCGTTGGAGGACAGCTTGTAGACCTTGCCGCCGCCGGGCCGCCCGCTCTTGCCGGGCACGTAGGTGTCGATCGCCAGGACGCCGGGACGCGGTTCCGGACGGGCGGGTCGGGGGGCGGACATTGCAGTGCGACTCGGGATGCGCGGGGTTCGATCGGTTCCGCGCCCGTCTACAGCATTTCCTCTTCCGGTGAACCCGGGCCCGCCTCCTCCGGCGCCGGCCCGATCCCGCCGTGGCGACTTGTCCGGCCCCACGGAGTCGTGGCTGTATGCCGGCGCTCCGCCGACAGGCGCCCAACGCGAAGGATCTCCCGCATGCCCCTCGAACGCTACCTGGACGGCGGCGCCCACATCCTCCCCGCCGACGACTCGCTGATCCGCTTCGCCATGACCAACGGCCAGCGGGTGATCGCGGTCGAGGTCCCGGTTCCGGTGCTGCGCCAGCAGTTCGGCGGCGGCGCCGACCTCGCCCCCCTGGAGCTGTTCGCCCGCAATCAGGCGGTGATCGAGGCCGCGGCGAGCCAGGCCTACGACCGAACCGAGACCCCGAACGACCTCCTCGATCTGGGCCCGGAGGATTTCGACACGCGGCCCGCCTCGGCCAAGCTCTGATCGCCGAGTTCTGATCGCCGAGCTCTGATCGACGCGCTCCCGCCGGTTCGATCCATCCGGGGCGCCGCGGCAAATCGGCGACGCGCAAATGCCGCGGGGCACTCGCCACGTTTCGGCCTGTTGAACCGGGAGAACAGGGGCGCGTCGGGCGTGCCCCGCCCCGCATGCCCCTGGATGGATCGACGATGCCCGGTGACCTGATCCCCTGCAGCCTCTTCCTGATCGGGATCCTCGTGTCGGTCGCCGCGGATTGCCGCCTGCGCCGTGCCGAGGCGGCGCCCTGGGCCAACGGCTGCATCACGGCCGCCGGCGCCGCCCTGGTCTTCGCGGCCTGCGCGGCCGCCATGCGCTGAGGAACCGTCGGCCACCGGACGGAATTTCCCAGCGTCGACCCGGTGCGTGCCGGGCCGTGCGGCGCCAGGATCTGCGGCTGGCTGGGCGAGGTTTCCATGGTTTCGATGCAGGCCCTGATCGGCTGCGGTCTCGTGCTCACCGGCATCCTGATCGAGAGCGCGGCGAGCCGGCACTGGCGGGCGGGCGTCCGCGCCGACCGGCTCGATGTCCGGGCGGCCCTCGCGCTCGGCCTGCCCGCCCTGGGGCTCGCCGTGATGGCCGCGCCGATCGCGTGAGCGGTCGCGCCGGCCTCGCCCGGCAGGGGCCGCCGGCCGGCCCGCGTTGACGCTCGGCGCCCCGCGCATTACCTCGGCGGGGCTGGCCGCGTCGGGCGAGTGCGGCGCGTCAGGCGATTCCGTGCTCTCCCGGTTCGGATCCGAACCGATACACGGTCGTCAAGACCCGCCATGGACACCCAAACGGACACGGCCCTGAGGCCGGACCCGATCGACGAGCCGGCGCGGCGCGCGTCCGAGCGCTCGCAGGCGCTCGACCCGAGGAGCCCGGTGGCGCGCTTCGCCGCCGACACGCCGCTGCTCACCGACGCGGGCGTCGAGCTCGCGCCGTTCCAGATCGCCTACCAGACCGCCGGCACCCTCAACGCCGCGCGCTCGAACGCGGTCCTCATCTGCCACGCCCTCACCGGCGACCAGTACTTCGCCCACACCCATCCGGTGACCGGCAAGCCCGGCTGGTGGGAGACGCTGGTCGGCCCCGGCAAGCCGATCGACACGGACCGCTACTTCGTCGTCTGCTCGAACGTCATCGGCTCGTGCATGGGCTCCACCGGCCCGGCCTCGATCGACCCGGCGACGGGGCGGCCCTACGGGCTGAACTTCCCGCTGGTGACGATCCGCGACATGGTCCGGGCCCAGGCGATGCTGCTGGAGCATCTCGGCATCCGGGACCTGTTCCTGTGCATCGGCGGCTCGATGGGCGGGATGCAGGTGCTGCAATGGGCGGCGCTCTATCCCGAGCGCGTCTTCGCCGCGATGCCGATCGCCACCGGCGCCCGCCACTCGGCGCAGAACATCGCCTTCCACGAGGTCGGCCGCCAGGCGATCATGGCCGACCCCGCCTGGGCTGACGGGCGCTACCTCGAGGCGGGCACGCGCCCCGCCAAGGGGCTCGGCGTCGCCCGGATGGGCGCGCACATCACCTACCTGTCCGAGCCGGCGCTCCACCGGAAGTTCGGCCGGCGCTTCCAGGGCGGCACGGCGCCGACCTTCTCGTTCAACGCCGATTTCCAGATCGAGAGCTACCTGCGCCACCAGGGCCTGAGCTTCGTCGAGCGGTTCGACGCCAACGCCTACCTCTACCTGACCCGGGCGATGGATTATTTCGACCTCGCCGAGGACCACGGCGGCGTGCTCGCCAACGCCTTCCGGGGCACCAAGACCCGCTTCTGCGTGATCTCGTTCACCTCGGACTGGCTGTTCCCGACCCGCGATTCGCGGGCGATCGTCCACGCGCTGAACGCCGCCGCGGCGCCGGTGGCCTTCGTGGAGGTCGAGAGCGACAAGGGCCACGACGCGTTCCTGCTCGACGAGCCGGCGATGTTCTCCGCGGCCCGCGGCTTCATCGACGCCGCCGCCCGGGCGCGCGGGCTGTGACGCGGATGGCGAGCGGCGGGTCCGGCAAGATGACCTTCGGCAAGCTGCCCCTGGGCAGGATCCGGCACGGCGCCCCCTGGGAGAGCGCGGACGCCCTCCCCCACGCGGCCGAGGGCGGCGGCGCCCGCGTCGACCACCTCGTCGTGCTCGGCCTCGTCCCGGCCGGCGCCCGGGTCCTCGACATCGGCTGCGGCGACGGCTCGCTGCTGGCGCTGCTGCGCGACCGCCGCGGCATCGACGGGCGCGGGATCGAGCTGTCCCGGGAGGGCGTGAACGCCTGCCTCGCCCGGGGCCTGTCGGTGATCCAGGGCGACGCCGACACCGACCTCGCCAATTACCCGGACGGCGCCTTCGACGTGGTGGTCCTGTCCCAGACCATCCAGGCGACCCGCAATCCCCGGGTGGTGCTGGAGCACCTGCTGCGCATCGGCCGGCAGGTGATCATCTCGTTCCCGAATTTCGGGCACTGGCGCGTGCGCTCCGAGCTGGCCTTCCGCGGCCGGATGCCGGTCACCGAGATCATGCCGGACGCGTGGTGGGAGACGCCCAACATCCACCACTGCACGATCCGCGACTTCGTCGGCCTGTGCCGCCTGATCGGCGCCCGGATCGAGCACGCCACGGCGCTGGACGCCCGCGGCCGGCCGATGCGGTTCTCCATGCCCTGGTGGGTCTGGAACCTGTTCGGCGCGCAGGGCGTGTTCCTGCTCCGGCGCGAGGATCCCGGGCCCTAGCGCCGCTCCCGATCAAGGCGAGGCGGTGGCGCGTCGAGCCCGTGCCGGACGAGGCGCGGGGCCCCTCTCCCGTGCGGGAGAGGGACAGGGTGAGGGATCAGCTCTGTCCGGACGAGGCACACCCCCGTCGCGCCGTGATGGCTCGCTCGACCTCGAAGCGTCTTGTCCCTCACCCCAACCCTCTCCCGTGCGGGAGAGGGGGCATGGCGCGGATGTCTCGACCGGGGTCTTCGTCCTTCCCAACCGTTGCAACACGATCGGAAGCGGCCCCAGCATCGCGCCGCTGGTGTCCGGCGCTCGAGGGTCGCCGCACGGCGCTGTCTCTCCCCGGCACCCGCCGCGCCCCGGCCCGGCGCTGCCGACAGCAGCCTGAAATAGACCAGAAACGGAGCTTGGCTATTTCCGATCGCGTTCCCGTGATCGGACCGTGATTACGGATTCGTTCGGCGTTTTCCCGAGACGTGCGCGTCCACGAGGGGTCGTGGACTGTGTCCGGCTGCGCGGAAGACTTGCCGCAACCGCGAATTCCAGCAGGGTCGACAGGACACGTGCGCCGCGCGATCGTTCACATCGGGATGCCGCGAACCGGCTCCACCGCCTTCCAGGAGGTGCTGGCCCGCCTGCGCCCCCGCCTCGCCTCGGCCGGGATCTGCTACCCGAACCTCGCCCCGCCGGGCGCGCCCGGGAGCGACGACGTCAATCACTACCGGCTCGGCCAGGCGCTGGACCGGCGCCGCGGCGCCGCGGAGCGCCGCGAGGCCCTCGCGCGCCTCGACGCGATCCTCGCCGCCACGCCGGCCGACACGGTCCTGCTCTCCTACGAGGACTTCTCCGTCCAGCGCCCGCTCTGGCGCGTGCCCGAGATTCTGGCAGATCTCTTCGCGCGCCGGGGCTTCGCCCTGGAGGCGGCGCTGGTGGTCAAGCCGCAGGCCGAGCAGCTGGCCTCGGCCTACGCCCTGCGGGCCCAGGTCGTCGCCGAGGGCCGCACGTTCCGCGGCTTCCTGCGCTCCGAGGGCGGGTCCCGGCGCTACGACTACGCGGAACGGCTCGAGCCCTGGCGCCGCGCCGCCGCGGGGCGCGTCACCGCCCTGCCCTACCGCGACCGACGGTCCGACGCGCCGCTGCTGGCGCGGCTGGTCGACGGGCTGGGCCTGGGCGAGCGCCTCGCGCCGCTCCTCGGCCCGGCCGACCTCGCCTACCGCACGAACCGGAGTTCCGGGCCGGTCGCGGTCGAGGCGTCGCGCCGCCTGTACCGGCTCGGCGTGCATCGGCAGGTGACCGGGCATCGCCGCCTGCTCGGCCATATCCTCGACGACTGGGCCTGGGCGCGGGGGCTCGACGCGGAGCGGTTCCGCGGCGACGCGCCGGAGGGGCTGGCCCGCGTCGCGGCGCGCTACGCGGCCGGGAACGCGCGCTTCGCCGCCGCCTGCTGGGGGCAGAGCTGGGACGCGGTCATCGCGCCCGCGCCCGCCGCGCCGCCGAACGAGCTCGCCGCCGGGCCGGTCGCGCCGGAGACGGAGGCCGCGGTCGAGGCGCTGGTGCGGGCGGCGGCGGCGCGGGCCGCCTTCCGGTCCCCGCCCGCGTGGCGGCGGCGGACGGCCCACGTCCTGGAGGAGTGCCGGGAGCGCCTCGGCGAGGCCCTCGGCTACCCGGTCTGGCGCGTGCCCTAGGGGCCGCGCCCGTGTCGATGTCCGAGAACCGGCGGCCGCCTTCGCGGACGCTGCCCCAGGTGGTGGAGCCCCAGGCGGTGGATATGTGCGTCCCGCGGACGATCCCGCAGACGGTCTCGACGGGTCTCCCTCCGGGTCCCGTGACCTGGCACCCCCTCCAGGCCCGCGAGGCGCGCTGGGCGCGCCTCGGCCAGGTGCCGGTGATCGCGTGGCTGACCGGCCTGTCGGGTGCCGGCAAGTCGACGCTCGCGGCGGAGGCCGACCGGACCCTGGTCGCGGGCGGCCGGCACAGCGCGGTCCTCGATGGCGACAACCTGCGCCACGGGCTGAACGCCGACCTCGCCTTCTCGCCGGAGGACCGCGCCGAGAACGTCCGGCGCACCGCCGAGGTGGCCCGGCTGATGGCCGAGGCGGGGACGGTGGTGATCGTCTCGCTGATCTCGCCCTACCGGGCCGACCGGGCGCTCGCCCGCCGGATCGCCGGCGACATCCCGTTCCTGGAGGTGTTCGTCGACACGCCGCTGGGCCTGTGCGAGGCCCGGGACCCGAAGGGCCTCTACCGTCTGGCCCGCGCCGGCCGCATCCCGGGCTTCACCGGCATCTCGGCGCCCTACGAGGCGCCGGAGCGGCCCGATCTGACGATCGCCACCGAGGGCCGCGGCACCGGGCCTTGCGCCCGCGCCCTGAGCGCGCGGCTGATGCGGCTGAGCCGGGCGGCCGCGGGAGCTGCGGACGGGTCGCGGCCGCGCTGACGATCCGGGACTGGACGCGGGTCCCCTCTCCCGTTCGGGAGAGGGACAGGGTGAAGGATCAGGTCTGTCCGGAATAGGCGCACCGTTCATGCGCGTCGACGGCGTGCTCCGTCCTGAAGCATCCGGTCCCTCACCCCAGCCCTCTCCCGCACGGGAGAGGGGGCAGGTCGCGCCCGCCAGCGGCGCCCGTGGCCCTACCCGCCCGGCCAGCGCAGGTCCGCCCGCAGGCCCCCCAGCTCCGAGCGGCCGAAATCGAGCTGGGCGCCCGCGGCCTCGGCGACGTCGCGGGCGATGGCGATGCCGAAGCCGGTGCCCGGCCGGCTCTCGTCCCAGCGCTGGCCGCGCCCGATCCCCGCGATGGCCGCGGCGCTCATGCCGGGGCCGTCATCCTCGACGGCGAGGCCCGGGCGGCCGGCGTCCGTCCCGGTGACGCGGACCCGCCGGTGCGCCCACTTGCGGGCGTTGTCGAGGAGGTTGCCCAGCACCTCCATCAGCTCGCCCTCCTCGCCCGGATAGGCGAGGGTCTCGGGCACCGCCACTGTCCATTCCAGGGAGTCGCCCTCCGGCAGCCGCCGCAGGGTCGCGACGAGGCGCTCCGCCACCGGGGCGACCCGGCAGGAGCGCCGCCGCAGGTCGCCCGCGGCGGCGATCCGCGCCCGGGCCAGCGCCCGCTCGACCTGCCCGCCCATGGCCCGCGCCTGCTCGGCGATCTCGGCCGCCAGCGCCGGGTCGGCCGGCCCGGTCCGGCGCGCCAGGGCGTCCAGCACCGCCAGCGGCGTCTTGAGGCCGTGGGCCATGTCGGCGGCGGCGGCGCGGGCGCGGACCAGGGCCCGCTCCTGCGCGTCGAGCAGCCGGTTGAGGTCGGTGACCAGCGGCCGGACCTCGTCGGGGAAATGCTCCGGCAGCCGCGCCCGCCGCCCGGCATGGACCGCCAGGAGTTCGGCCTGCAGCACCCGGAACGGGCCGAGCGCCCGGTGCACGAACAGGCCCATCGCCAGCGTCAGGACGACGAACAGGGCGACCAGGGCCGGGACGAGCAGGCGCAGGAACGTGGTCCGGCTCGCCGCGAGGCCGCGCCGGTCCTCCGCCACCGCGACCCGCAGCGCGGTCTCGGCGCCCGGCGCGCCGATCTGCAGCGGCCGCACCACCGCGATGAGCCGGCCGCCGTCGGGCCCGGTCGTGTCGAGGGTGGCGGGGGCCTGCGCGGCCGCCCCGGCTTGGCCCAGGTCGAGGCTCTTGTCCCACAGGGAGCGCGAGCGCAGCAGGTGCGACCCCGCCTCGACCTGCCAGTACAGGCCGCCGTAGGGCGTGGCGAAGCGCGGGTCCGGCAGGTCCCGCGAGAGCGTCGGCGCCCCGTCCGGCGCGAGGCCGACCCGGCCGGCGATGAGCTTGGCGGTCCGGTCCAGCTCCGCGACGGTGCGGGCGTCGAGCACCCGGTCGAGGATCACCGTGAGGCCGATCCCGGCGAGAACCAGCGCCAGCGCGATCAGCGCGGCCGCCGCGAGGCCGAGACGCAGGCGGAGGGAGTCGCGCCTCACGACCCGCCCGGTCCGGCGATCCGGTAGCCCTGGCCGCGCCGGGTCTCGATCACCCCCGGCCCGAGCTTGCGGCGCAGGCGGGTCACGAGCGCCTCCAGGGCGTTGGCCTCGCGCTCGGTCCCGACCCCGTGGAGGTGGTCGAGCAGCTCGCCCGCCGGCACGACCTGCCCCGGCCGGTGCAGCAGGAAGGCCAGCAGCCGGTACTCCAGGGCGGTCAGCTCCGCGGGCCGTCCGTCGACGCTGACCGCGCGGGTGCGGGTGTCGAGCTCCACCGCGCCGGCGCGTAGCACCGGCGCGGCGTGCCCGGCGGTGCGCCGCAGGATCGCCCGGAGCCGCGCCACCAGCTCCTCCATGCGGAACGGCTTGGCGAGGTAGTCGTCGGCGCCGGCGTCGATGCCCTCGACGCGCTCGCGCCAGCCGTCGCGGGCGGTGAGGATCAGGACCGGCAGGGCGACCTCGGCGGCGCGCAGGCGGCGCAGCACGCCGAGACCGTCGAGGCGCGGCAGGCCGAGATCCAGCACCATGGCGTCGTACGTCTCGGTCTCGGCGCGGAACCACGCCGCCTCGCCGTCCGCCACCACGTCGGCGACGTAGCCGGCCCTCTCCAGCCCCTGCCGGATGTCGGCGGCGATGCGCGGCTCGTCCTCGACGATCAGGACGCGCACGGGTCGGCCCCCTCAATCATCGTCGTCCTCGTCCAGGATCTTGAGCGTGCCGGCATCGACCTTCACGGTCCGGCGCTTCCCGTCGGCCCCGAGGATGCGCAGCTTGTACAGCCAGCGCCCGTCGTCGTGCTTGAGGTCGACCGACACGACGTCTCCCGGCACCGCCGCCCGGGCGGCCGCCAGCACCGCGTCGAGGGGGCGGATCGCGCCGCTCTCCAGGGCCCGGCGGGCCCGGTCGGCGTCCTCGGAGGCGTGCACGGGCCCGCCCGCGAGGGCGGCCAGCAGGCCGAGGCCGAGGCCGAGGGCGAGAACGAGGGCGCGGCGGGGCGGGAACGGGCTCATGCGGGTGCAGGCTAGTCGGCGCCGCCTGACGGGACGCTGACAGGCGGCGTCAGGGTCGCGGGGCGGGGCTTCGGCACAAGGGCGGCCATAGCCCTTTCGGAGACCTGAGACCATGTCGCTCTTCGTCGGTATCCTCCTCGCCTGCGCGGCCGGCCTCGCCGGCACCCTCCTCTGCCCGGACGACAGGGGCGGCCGCTCGCGCCTGCCGCTCCTCGCCGCGCTCCTGATCGGCGGCCTGCCCTGGCATGCCCCCGCCCGGGCCGGCGAGATCCTGCGCGGCCCCGCCCAGGTGATCGACGCCGGCACGCTGCGCGTCGGCGCGCGTCAGGTCAGCCTGTTCGGGATCGCCGCGCCGGAGGCGGACGCGACCTGCGCGGATGCCCGGGACCGGCCCTACCCGTGCGGCCGGGACGCCGCCCGGGCGCTGGCCGACCGGATCGGTGGGGCCGCCGTCGCCTGCGAGCCGCGCGGTGACGCGAGCACGGCGCTCTGCCGGGTCGGCGACGCGGATCTCGGGGCCTGGATGGTGGCGCAGGGCCTCGCCCTGCCCGATCGGGACGTCGCGCCGGACTACGCGCCCGCGGCGGACCGGGCCTGGGGACGCCGCATCGGCCTGTGGTCGGGGGTGTTCCAGGATCCCGCCGAGCGGCGGGGCCGCCGCGCCGCCGCGAGCCTGCGCGCCAACGGGTGACGCCCCGCCGGCGCGGGAACGCTCCCGGGCGCGCCCGGTTGGACCGGCAAGCCCGCCCGGGCGCAGGTGGAACCGCGGAGGCCCCATGAGGATCCTGACCCGTACGACGCTGCTCGCCGCCCTCCTTGCCGGCGCGGCCGGGACCGCGCACGCCGCCGGGGGGCCGGGCAAGGCGGAGGGACGCAAGGATGCCGGCGCGCCCACGACCAGCATGGGCGCCGGCGGCCTCAGCGGCACCGGCTCCACCCGGGACGGCGCCCGCACGGGCTCGGCCGAGGGCAAGGGGCAGCCGGGCGGCGCGACGGCGCCGTCAGCCCCGATGGCCGGGACGGGCCGCTGATCCGCCCGGTCCGGGCGACCGCCCACCCTGGACCTCATCCTGAGGCGGGTGCCTCAGGGTGAGGACGCGAGCCGGAAATCCCGTCCGGCCGGACCGCGCTACTGCGAGCGGCGGCTGAACGAGACCGCGTAGGCCTGGACGCGGGCGTCGATCAGCGGGTCGTCCGAGACCTCGATCCCGTCGGTCAGGTTGTTGGGCATGAACAGCAGCGCCTTCTCGGCCTCGGCGCTGTCGGGCACGACCTTGCTCACCGTCACGGTGCCGAGATCGACAGTCTTGCGGTCGTCCGGCCAGGGCTTGGTGGCGTCGTTGGTCGGGTCGCCCGGCTCGGCGAGCTGGGCCAGCATCCGGAACTTCGCCGGAGTCTTGGCGACCCGCGGGCCGATCTCGGCCATCAGGAAGTTCGGGTCGCGCTTGGCCGCCTCATCGGGGGCGAGGATCTCCTCGCCCTCCACCGGCACGAAGCGGAACCGGAACGGCTGCCGCTTGCCGGCGGCGTCCACCAGGATGAAGGCGTTGACGCCGTTGTAGGTCTGCCGGGCGAGGCTCGACGGGGTCTTGGCGGTTCCGCCCGCGGTGGCGGCGGCCGGGTGGGCGGCGGCGAAGCGCTCCAGCGCGGTCGGATGGGCGGCGTTCGGGCCGCTCTCGGCGGCGGCCTTGAGGAGGTCGCGGAACTCCTCGCCCGTGGCGACGGGGAAGTACTTCAGCGCGTTGGTGACGACGTCCATCTCGGAGCCGTCGCTCAGCTTGAACTTGAGCGCGAGGCCGTGCGGGTTGGCGTCGGCGGCGCCGTCCGGGATGGTCGGGACGCCGGTGGCGTCCGAGAACCGGACCGTCACCGGCACCGCCGGCCCCCGGAACAGGGACGCCTTGCTGATCTTCGCCGCCTCGGGCGACGGGGTGAAGCTGCCCTCGGCGACGACGCCCTTGGCGTGGTTGGCCCGCGCCCCGGGATGCTTCCCGAACAGCGTGTTCATCACGTCGATCGTCTGCTCGGCGGTGGAGGCCTCCTGGGCCAGGGCCGGGGCGGCGACCGTGAGCGCGGTGCTCAGCAGGAGGGCGAAACCCGATCTCGAACGCGGCATGGGGAACCTCTCGGCAGCGCGGGCTCACGGGAGCCGATCAATGCGGACCGGCCCATCTTCTAGGGAGCCAGGCAACGAGGGCACAACCAAAAGCTATGCCGCTGCGGAGCGGGGTGTGGGAAAATCGGGTGTCGGCCTCGCGCGGCCGCGGCGCGGACGGGAGGGGCTCGTCCGTCGAGCGGGTGCCGACTCCCGCCGCGCGCCGCGAGGCTCCCCGCGCGCCCTCTGTCGCGCCGCCGCTGCCGCGCGCGCCACCTCTGCCGCGCGCGCGAGGGGCCGGCGCCTCGTGCCCAGGACCTACCGCGCGCCGCGGTGGAGGTCGCCCTCGATCAGCAGGGCGCTGCGGCTGTCGAGCCGCGAGCGGTAGACCTGCAGGTTCTCCATGACCCGCTGCACGTAGTTGCGCGTCTCCGTGAACGGGATGCGCTCCACCCAGTCGATCACGTCGACGTCGCCCTTGCGCGGGTCGCCGTAGGCGTCGATCCACTTCTTCACGTTGCCGCCGCCCGCGTTGTAGGACGCGAAGGCGAGCACGTAGGAGCCGCGCCAATCCTCCATCAGCTCGCCGAGATGGGCCTGGCCGAGCTTGGCGCAGTAGGCGGGGTCGCTGGTCAGCCGGTCGACGTCGAACGCCGTCGAGACCCGGCGGGCGGTGCGCTGGGCGGTGGCCGGCATCATCTGCATCAGCCCCCGGGCGCCGACGCCCGACTGCGCCCGCGGGTCGAACTGGCTCTCCTGGCGGGCGATGGCGTAGACCATGGCCCGCTCGACCTGCGGCACCGCCGTGAAGGTCTCGTAGCTGGGAATGCCGATCGTCGGGTAGGCGTGGGCGTCGAGCGGCAGGCCGCGCTGGACCGCGAGCTTGCCGATCGCCACCAGGGCGCGGGCGTCCTTCATGTCGGTGGCGAGGTCGCCGAGCGCCTGGAGCTCGCGCGGGTCCGAGAGGTCCCGGGCGGCGTCGATGTAGAGCGGGAGGGCCAGCTCCTTGATCCCGGCCTCGCCGAGCAGGCGCAGGGCGCGGATGGAGAGCCGCCCGTCGAAGGCCTGGCGCTCCGCGCCCTCGAGGTCGGCCGGCGCCCGCAGGGGCAGGCTGGTCTGGCCGAGCCGGGCCCGGGCCACCTGGCCGTAATAGGCGATCGGCTGCAGGGCGGCGCGCTCGTAGAAGCGCTTCGCCTCCTCCGACTGGCCGAGCGCCTCGGCCGCCCGTCCCTGCCAGTAGGCGGCCCGCGCCACCGAGATCGGGCTCTCGGCGATCGCCGCCACCTGCGCGAAATGCTGCGCGGCGGCGGCGGGATCGCCGGCGAAGCGGAGCGCGATCCAGCCGGCGTGGAACTCGGCCTCGATGCGCTTCTCGGGCGAGCGCGCCGCCGGCTGGCTCGCCACCGCGTAGGCGGTCTTGGCATCGCCGAGGTCGAGGAGCTTGCGCGCCACGATCCGGCGCTCGATCCACCACTCGTCGCCGTCGACCAGCACGTCCGGGTTGCTCGGCGCCGTGGCGAGCACGGCGGCGGCGGCCTCGGGCTTGTCGGCCCGGCGGAGATACTGCGCCCGGGAGAAGATGTAGGAGGCGTCCCCGCGCAGCGACGGCGGCACGGCGGCGAGCGCGGCCGCGGCGCCGGAGGACTTGTCCTCCACGGCCCGGCGGGCGCGCACGAGGCTGGCGTAGCCGCCGCCCGCGTAGCCGGCCGCCCGGCCGGCGCTCTCCCAGTCGTCCTTCAGGAGCGCCCGCTCCATCCGGTAGCGGTGGTCGACACGGGTCAGCGCGTCCGGGAAGGCGTCGAGCACCTTGGCCTCGAGGCTGCGGCCGAAGCTCTCGGTGCGCCAGAGGTCGCGGACCATCTCGGCGGCGTCGGCCTCGCAGCCGTCGGCGCGCAGGGCCAGCGCCAGGGCGAACTTGCCCGGCGCGCTCGACGGCTTCGCCGTGGCGAAGTAGGCCCGGACGACCGCGGGGGATTTCCGCTCGGAGAGCAGCGCCTCCTCGGCCCGGCGGCGCAGCAGCGGGCCCGCCGGCCAGTCCGGGTTGGCCCGGACGAACGCGACGGTGCGGTTGAAGCCGATCCCGGCGCCCGCGCGGATCGCCACCCATTCGAGCAGCGCCCGCGCGGCCGGGTCGGTGAAGCCGTCGCGCATCCGGTCGCCGTCGGCGACCCGGCCCTTGCGGTAGAGGTCGATGGCGCCGCGCAGCAGCGTCGGGTCGGTGTCGCCGGAGATCTTGGGCCGCGCCGGGTCCGGCACCTCGGGCACCGGGGCCGCCGGGGTGACGGCGGCGTCGGGCAGCGGGAAGGCCACCGGGGCGTCGGGGTCGGCGGAGGCGTAGGCCGAGGCCGCGGCGGGCAGCGTCCGGGCGGGCTCCTCGCCCTTGTCGTCGCCGCCGGAGGCGTGGACCGGGTCGAGCTTCAGGGCGTCGGCCGCGACCGGGTCGGCGGCCTTCGCGGCCTGGGCGCCCCGGACCTGGGCGGTCGAGAGGGCGGCGTCGCTCGCCGGCGGGGTCGGCTGCGAGGCGGGCTGCGAGCTCGGCTGCGACGCGGGCGCCGCCAGGGCCGCCGCGGTCGGCGCGTCCGTGCCGACCTGACCGGCCAGCGCGACGCCGACGGTGGCGACGAGCGCGGCGGCGGTGAGGGACGTGCGCTTCGAGGCCGGAGACGAGGCCGCGGGTCGGATCACGATTCCCCCCTACTGATCACCGGAGCGGGAAAGGTCGAGGATCGGGCTGTGACCATTAAGATCGCGTTAACCGTCGCCACGATCTGTTTGCGCGCCGTGACGCGACCGCCTATGTCTGCCGGTCCGTGCCCGCACGATGCGGACCACGCGCGGCGCCGAGACCGCCGAAATCCCAGCTGGGACCCTTTGGGACGCCTGAGATGACCGAGATGACCGGGAGCCGCCTGCGGGGCTCGCTCACCGCGCTTGTGACGCCCTTCCGCGACGGGGCCTTCGACGAGGCCGCGTTCCGAAAGTTCGTGCGCTGGCAGATCGAGCAGGGCAGCCACGGCCTCGTGCCCACCGGCACCACCGGCGAGAGCCCGACCCTCACCCATTCCGAGCACGACCGGGTGGTAGAGGCCTGCATCGACGAGGCGGGCGGGCGCGTGCCGGTCGTGGCAGGCGCGGGCTCCAACTCGACGGCCGAGGCGGTCGAGCGGGCGCAGCACGCCGAGCGCGCGGGCGCCGACGCCGTCCTCGTGGTGACGCCGTACTACAACAAGCCGACGCAGGCGGGCCTCTACGCCCACTTCAAGGCCGTCAACGATGCGGTCGGCATTCCGATCATCATCTACAACATCCCGCCGCGCTCCGTCATCGACATGAGCGTCGAGACGATGGCCCGGCTCTTCGAGCTGAAGAACATCGCCGGCGTGAAGGACGCGACCGCCAAGATCGACCGCGTCAGCCAGCAGCGTCAGGCCATGGGCGACAGCTTCATCCAGCTTTCGGGCGAAGATGCGACGGCGCTCGGCTACAACGCCCACGGCGGCCACGGCTGCATCTCGGTGGTGGCGAACGTCGCCCCGCGCCTCTGCGCCGACCTCCAGGAGGCGACGCTCGCGGGCGACTACGCCAAGGCGCTGACCCTCCAGGACAGGCTGTTCCCGCTGCAGACGGGCCTGTTCGCCGAGGCCAACCCGGCGCCGGTGAAGTACGCGCTGTCGCGGCTCGGCCACATGACCGACGAGCTGCGCCTGCCGCTCGTGCCGGTGACCGAGCCCACCAAGCGCATCGTCGACGACGCCCTGCGCCACGCCGGCCTGCTGGTCGACTGAGGGAAGTCACGCATCATGGCCCCGAAACCGGAGCCCAGTCGGCGCATCGTCGCCGACAACCGCGCCGCGCGCTATCACTACACGATCGAGGACACGCTCGAGGCCGGCATCGCGCTGACCGGCACCGAGGTGAAGTCCCTGCGCGGCGGCAAGGCGACGATCGGCGAGGCCTATGCCGGACCCTCCGGCACCGACCTGATGCTGTTCAATGCCTACATCCCGGAATACCTGGAGGCGAACCGCTTCAACCACGACACCAAGCGCCCGCGCCGCCTGCTGCTGCACCGCCGCCAGATCAACAAGCTGATCGGCGCGACCCAGCGCCAGGGCTACACGGTGGTGCCGCTGAAGATCTACTTCAACGACAAGGGACGGGCGAAGGTCGAGCTGGGTCTGGGCAAGGGCAAGCAGGCCCACGACAAGCGCGAGGCGGTCAAGGAGCGCGACTGGCAGCGCGACCGGGCGCGGCTGATGCGGGACCGGGGCTGAGGCCGGGCGTCATCGCGAGCGGAGCGGAGCGACCCAGGGTGTCGCGACGTCGGCGAGCGGTGCGCCTCTGGATCGCTCCGCTCGCGATGACGGGTGCCGCGGCCGTGCGCCGAGCCGGGAGGAGACATCCATGCCGTCCACCCACGACGCCCTGCCCGACGACCTGCCCGTCCCCGTCGACGACGGCGCGGCCGACCATCTGCGCGGGATGCGCCTGCCCGACGTGGCGCTCACCGCCACGGACGGCCGCACGGTCTCGCTGGCGCGGCTGCCGGGCCGCACCGTGGCCTACGCCTACCCGCGCACCGGCGAGCCGGGTCAGCCGGGCCTGACGCCCGACTGGGACGCGATCCCGGGCGCCCGGGGCTGCACGCCGCAGGCCTGCGATTTCCGCGATCACCACGGCGACCTGAAGGCCCGGGGCGTCGCGCAGGTCTTCGGCCTCTCGACCCAGACGAGCGCCTACCAGCGGGAGGCGGCCGAGCGCCTGCGCCTGCCCTTCCCGCTGCTGGCCGATCCGCACCGGGCCTTCGCGATGGCGGCGCGCCTGCCGGTCTTCGAGGCCGGCGGCCACGTGCTGCTGCGCCGCCTCACCCTGGTGATCGACGACGGCGTCGTGAGCCAGCTGTTCTACCCGGTCTTCCCGCCGGACCGGAGCGCCCGGCAGGTCCTCGACTGGCTCGACGCGGCCGGCGCCTGAGGCGCTACTCCGCCTCGGACTCCGGCTGGCGGATGCCGTAGCGGTTCTCCAGGCCCGGATTGGCCCGGCCCTCCCCGCGGTAGCGGGTCGGCGCCTCCCCGGAGGCCCGGGCCGGGCGCTCGCCGGGCTCGCGCCCGATGCGGCCCGCGAGGCTCGCGAGGTCGACGAACTCGTCGGCCTGCCGCCGCAGCTCGTCCGAGATCATCGCCGGCTGGGTCTGGATCGTGGAGATCACCGTCACCTTCACGCCGCGCCGCTGCATCGCCTCGACCAGGGAGCGGAAATCGCCGTCCCCCGAGAAGAGGATCATGTGGTCGATGTGCGGGCTGAGCTCGAGGGCGTCGATCGCCAGCTCGATGTCCATGTTGCCCTTGTACTTGCGCCGCCCCATCGAGTCCGTGAACTCCTTCACGGGCTTGGTCACGACGCGGTAGCCGTTGTAGTCGAGCCAGTCGATCAGCGGCCGGATCGACGAATATTCCTGATCCTCGATCATGGCCGTATAATAGAATGCCCGCAGGAGATTCTCCCGCGACTGAAATTCCTTGAGCAGCTTCTTGTAGTCGATGTCGAAACCGAGGGCCTTGGTGGTGGCGTAGAGGTTGGCGCCGTCGATGAAGATGGCGCTGCGCTGGGTCGCTGGCATGAACAGGTCAGATCCCGAAAAATCGTGGGTGACAGGAAATCGTCTGAACAATCGGTCAGGGTTCGCCCGGGGCGAATGGCCGGGACGAGCGGTCGAGGACGGTGCTCCGCGATCGCGGCCGCCACGCTCTGCACTCCGGGGTGGACCGGCGCGGTCGGAGATCCGCGCGACCGCCGCCCCGGGCGCCGGACCATTCGATTCAAACGGGTCCGTGTCAAGCAGAGCACGAGACTGTGCGGACCTGAAAAACTCAATCCGTGGTCGGGAATAATTGGCCGCGCCAGGGATTCATCATGAAGAAGACGGTTTACGGAAGTTGATCCTGTAAACCTCAGATCCACCGGGCCCCGCGACTCTCGGCCTCAGCCGTTCACGCGCTCCACGCTGTTGACCGGGCGCTTGCCGCGCAGCTCGGCGATGATGGCGTTGAGATGCTGGAGATCCCAGACCGACAGGTCGATGGTGATGTCGGTGAAGTCCTGGGTGCGCCGCTTCATCGAGATGTTGTCGATGTTGCCGTCGTGGTCGGCGATCACCTGGGCGATCTGGGCGAACACCCCGGGCTCGTTGATCGACTTGAGCGCCAGCCGGGCCGGGAAGCGCTCGCCGCCGAGCGCCTCCGTGTCCCAGCGGACGTCGAGCCAGCGCTCCGGCTCGTTGTCGAAGGCCGCGAGCGCCGCCGACTGGATCGGGTAGACGGTCACGCCGACGCCGGGAGTCAGGATGCCGACGATCCGGTCGCCCGGGACCGCGCCGCCGTTCGGCGCGAAGGTCACCGGCAGGTCGCCCGCGAGGCCGCGGATCGGGATGGCGTCGCTGCGATCCGCGTCCTCCCCCTCCTTGCCGCCCTCGGCCCCCGGGAAGGTCAGCCGCATGGTCTGGTCGGAGGAGCGCACGAGCCGGCCCGCGCCGCTGGCGGCGCCCTGCGCGGCGGAGGGCCGGCGCTCGTCGCGGTGGTCGGGATACACGGCGCGGACGACGTCGCCCGAGAACATCTCGCCCCGCCCCACGGCGGCGAAGACGTCCTCGGTGGTGGCGCGGGCGAGCCGCGGCAGGGCGCCCCGGAGCTTGTCCTCCGAGAAGGTCTTGGCGGCGCGCTCGAACGCCCGGTCCAGGATCTGGCGGCCGAGGCCGGCATATTGCCGGCGCACGGCGGTGCGGGTCGCCCGCCGGATCGCCGCGCGGGCCTTGCCGGTCACCACGAGGGATTCCCAGGCCGCCGGGGGCGAGGCGCCGTCGGAGCGGCTGATCTCGACCTCGTCGCCGTTGGCGAGCTCGTGCAGGAGCGGCGCCATCCGGCCGTTGATCTTGGCGCCCACCGCGGTGTTGCCCACGTCGGTGTGGACCGCGTAGGCGAAGTCGATCGGCGTCGCGCCCCGCGGCAGGGCGATCAGCCGGCCCTTCGGGGTGAAGCAGAACACCTGGTCCTGGAACAGCTCCAGCTTGGTGTGCTCCAGGAACTCCTCGGGGCTGTCGCCCTCGGCGAGGAGCTCGATGGTCCGGCGCAGCCACTGGTAGGCACCGCTCTCGGCGGCGAGCCGGGGATGCACGCTGCCCTCGGCGCGGGCCGGGTCCTTGACCAGCTCGGCGCCGACTTCCTTGTACTGCGCGTGGGCCGCGATGCCGTACTCGGCGATGTCGTCCATGGCGCGGGTGCGGATCTGCAGCTCGACGCGCTGGCTCTTCGGCCCGATCACCGTGGTGTGGATCGAGCGGTAATCGTTCTGCTTCGGGGTCGAGATGTAGTCCTTGTACCGTCCCGGCACCATCGGCCAGCTGGTGTGGACGATGCCCAGAGCCGCGTAGCAGTCCTGCACGGTGTCGACGACCACGCGGAAGCCGAAGATGTCGGAGAGCTGCTCGAAGGCGACGGACTTGCGCTCCATCTTCGACCAGATCGAGAACGGGCGCTTCTGCCGGCCGCTGACCTCGGCGGTGATCCCCTGCGCGCCGAGCTTCTCGGTGAGCACCTGCGCGATGGTCTCGACCACGCTCTCGGACTTGGCGGAGAGCCGCGTCAGGCGCTGCGTGATGGTGGCGTAGACCTCCGGCTCCAGGTTGCGGAAGGCCAGGTCCTCCAGCTCCTCGCGCAGCTCCTGCATGCCCATGCGGCCGGCGAGCGGCGCGTAGATGTCGAGCGTCTCCTGCGCGATGCGGCGACGCTTGTCGTCGCGCATGTGCTGGAGGGTGCGCATGTTGTGCAGGCGGTCGGCGAGCTTGACCAGCAGCACGCGGACATCCGCCGCGACCGCGAGCAGCAGCTTGCGGAAGTTCTCGCCCTGCGCGGCCTGCTTGGAGACGAGGTCGAGGCGCTTGAGCTTGGTCAGGCCGTCGACCAGGGCGCCGATCTCCGGGCCGAACAGCCGGCGGATCTCCTCCAGCGTCGCCTCGGTGTCCTCGACGGTGTCGTGCAGGACCGCGGCCACGATGGTGGCGTCGTCGAGGTGGAGATCCGTCAGGATCGCCGCGACCTCGAGGGGATGGGCGAAGAAGGGGTCGCCCGAGGCGCGCTTCTGCGTGCCGTGCGCCTGCATGGCGTACACGTAGGCGCGGTTGAGCAGCGCCTCGTCGGCGGCCGGGTTGTAGCGCTTGACCCGCTCGACGAGCTCGTACTGGCGCATCATCCGCCGGGACGGCGCCGGCGCGTCCGGGGCGGTGCGCGGGGCCGGGATCACGCGCGGTTGTTCCGCGACGGCCGGGACGGCGCCGGCCTCCGGCGGCGCGGCCGCGCCGGGTGCCGGCGGGCCGGCCACGGAACGAGAGAACCCGGCGTCTCCGCCGGGTCCGGTCTCGGTCAGGTCGCGCGCATCCAGGCCCACGCCGTCAGGCTCACTCGCCCTCGTCGTCGGTCTCGACCGGCGGGGCGAGGTTCTCGAGGCCGCGCAGCAGGTCCTCCTCGCTCATGCGGTCGAACTGGACCGCCGCGTCGTCGCTGGAGGACTGGGGCGCCACCGCGGCGGCGGCCGGCGAGCTCGACAGCAGCGGCACGGTCTCGGCCTCGGGCTCGTCCACCTCGACGTACTTCTGCATCGAGTGGATCAGCTGCTCCTTGAGGTCGTCGGCCGTGATCGTCTCGTCGCCGATCTCGCGCAGGGCCACGACCGGGTTCTTGTCGCGGTCGCGGTCGATGGTCAGCGGGGCGCCGGCGGCCAGGAGGCGGGCCCGGTGGCTCGCCAGCAGCACCAGCTCGAAGCGGTTCTCGACCTTCTCGATGCAGTCTTCGACGGTGACGCGCGCCATGCGGGGCGGCTCCTTGGGCTTGAGCGACGGGTGATGTCGGGTATGGGCCCACTCTACACCGGATGCCGTTGTGCAACAAGCACAGCGGGTTGCGCAGGGCGCGCGCCCGGCGCGAACCCGGCGCGCGTCCGGCGAGCGGCCCACGAGCGTCCGACGAGCGTCCGACGAGCGTCCGACGAGCAGGCCGGTCCGGTCGCCCCCGGGGCCCCGGCGCCCCTCCGAGGCGCGCCGCCGACGCGCATCGTGCTGCGGCGTCATGGTGCGGCGCATTGTTGACACCCAGGGCCGCGGGTGCGAGTGCGCGCGCCATTCCAGAGTTTCGGCCGACACGGGCGGCGTTCGCGCGCCGCACGGCGCCGGCGATCAGGACGCAACATGCGCGCACTCATCTTTCCGGGCCAGGGCAGCCAGGCGGTCGGCATGGCGCGGGACCTCGCGGAGGCCTTCCCGCAGGCCCGGGCCGTGCTCGACGAGGTCGACGCCGCCCTGGGCCAGAACCTGTCGCGGCTGATGTTCGCGGGGCCGGTCGAGGAGCTGACCCTCACGACCAACGCCCAGCCGGCCCTGATGGCGGCGAGCCTCGCGGTGCTGCGCGTGCTGGAGGCCGAGCGCGGCCTCGACCTCGCGCGCGACGTCGCCTGCGTGGCCGGCCACTCGCTCGGTGAGTACGCCGCGCTCGCGGCCGCCGGCAGCCTGACCGTCGCGGACGCCGCCAAGCTTCTGCGCCTGCGCGGCGAGGCCATGCAGGCGGCGGTCGCGCCGGGCGCCGGCGCCATGGCGGCGCTGATCGGCACCGACCTCGAGGCCGCCCGCTCCGTCGCCGAGGCGGCGGCCGACGAGGCCGGCGACGGCGCGGTCTGCGACGTCGCCAACGACAACGGCGGCGGCCAGGTGGTGCTCTCCGGCGACCGTCCGGCCGTGGAGCGCGCCGTCGGCATCGCCACCGGCCGCGGCATCAAGCGCGCCGTGATGCTCAACGTCTCGGCGCCGTTCCACTGCCGCCTGATGGCCCCGGCCGCCGAGGCCATGGCCCGAGCGCTGTCCGCCGTCACCCTGGCGGCCCCGCGCGTCACCCTCTACGCCAACGTCGCGGCCGCCCCGGTCACCGATCCGGAGGCGATCCGCGCGGCCCTGGTCGAGCAGGTCACCGGCACCGTGCGCTGGCGCGAGAGCGTCGCCGCCATGGCCGCCTCCGGCGTCGACCGGTTCTACGAACTCGGCGCCGGCAAGGTGCTGACCGGCCTCGTCAAGCGCATCGCCCCCCAGGCGAGCGCCGCCGCAATCGGCACCCCCGCCGACGTCGCCGCCTTCGCGCTCTGATCCGCGCGCTCTGATCCGACGGAGTCCCGCATGTTCGACCTCACCGGCCGCAAGGCCCTCGTCACCGGCGCGACCGGCGGCCTCGGCCAGGCGATCGCCCGGGCCCTGCACGCGCAGGGGGCCACCGTGGCGCTCTCGGGCACGCGGCCCGCGGCCCTGGAGGCGCTCGCCGCCGAGCTCGGCGAGCGCGCGAGCCCCGTCGCGGCCGACCTCTCCGACAAGGACTCGGTCGAGGGTCTCGTCCCGGCCGCCGAGGCCGCGATCGGTCCGCTGGACATCCTCGTGAACAATGCCGGCATCACCCGCGACAACCTCTTCATGCGGATGAAGGACGAGGAGTGGGAGCAGGTGATCGCCGTCAACCTCACCGCCGCCTTCCGCCTGTCGCGGGCCGCCGTGAAGGGCATGATGCGCCGCCGCTCCGGGCGGATCGTCAACATCGGCTCGGTGGTCGGCAGCACCGGCAATCCCGGCCAGGGCAACTACGCCGCCGCCAAGGCCGGCCTCGTGGGCATGACCAAGGCGCTCGCCGCCGAGGTCGCCTCGCGGGGAATCACCGTCAACTGCATCGCCCCGGGCTTCATCAGCTCGCCCATGACCGACGCCCTCAACGAGAAGCAGCGCGAGGGTATTCTCGCCCGCGTGCCGGCCGGCCGTCTCGGCGAGGGCGCGGAGGTCGCGGCGGCCTGCCTCTACCTCGCCTCCGCGGAGGCGGGCTACGTCACCGGCCACACGCTGCACGTGAATGGCGGGATGGCCATGTACTAGGGCGCGTATACCGGCTCCCGACCGGCGCGAACGGCGCGCGAATCACCCCCGCCGACACGCAAGTGCCACACCCATGAAGGCTTTCTGAACGGGCCCTCGCCAGGGCGGGAACCCTGTGCTACCACGCCCCGCAGCCGTACAGGGGGTTGACGGTTCTGCGGGTTTTCAGTCCAAGGCCCTCCGGCGGGGGCGTCCCGGCTCACGCGCCGGTTCACCTCAGAAGCACGCGCGATCGGACACCGGCCCGTCACAACAAGCCCGCAAGGGCGCGACGCGGCCACGGCACCACCCCGAGAAGACTGACAGACCAGAAGGACGAGGACGGAAGACCGATGAGCGATATCGCTGAGCGCGTGAAGAAGATCGTCGTCGAGCACCTGGGCGTGGAGCCCGAGAAGGTGGTCGAGAGCGCCAACTTCATCGACGACCTCGGTGCCGACAGCCTCGACACCGTCGAGCTGGTCATGGCCTTCGAGGAAGAGTTCAACGTCGAGATCCCGGACGACGCTGCCGAGACCATCCAGACGGTCGGCGACGCCGTGAAGTTCCTGGAGAAGAACTCCGCCGCCTGAAGGCGCCGGGGAGCGGGTTTGACGCGGCGCGGGTGAGGCGAGACAGCCCCCGCGCCGTTACGCGTTTCAAGGCTCGGAGTCGCGAGGCGTCCCGCAGGGACCGATTCCGCCTCCGAGCGAGTTAGGACGATGCGCGACCGCGGCGGTGCCGGCGGGGCGGCGCCTCAAGACGGGACAGGGCACATGCGGCGGGTGGTGGTCACGGGTCTGGGGATGGTCACGCCGCTGGGGAGCGGGGTGGAGCACACCTGGAGCCGGCTGATCGCGGGCGACAGCGGCGCCGGCCCGATCCGCGGCTTCGAATCCGCCGACCTGCCCTGCCGGATCGCCGCGCAGGTCCCCTTCGGCGACGGCACCGACGGCACCTTCAACCCCGACCTCGTGATGGAGGTGAAGGAGCAGCGCAAGGTCGACCCGTTCATCGTCTACGCGATGGCGGCGGCCGACGAGGCGCTGAAGGATGCCGGCTGGGCGCCCAAGAGCCACGAGGACCAGTGCGCCACCGGCGTGCTGATCGGCTCCGGCATCGGCGGCATCGGCGGCATCTACGACGCCTCCGTGACCCTGCACGAGAAGGGCCCGCGCCGGATTTCGCCGTTCTTCATCCCGGGCCGGATCATCAACCTCGCCTCGGGCCAGGTCTCGATCGCGTACGGCCTCAAGGGGCCGAACAACGCCGTGGTGACGGCCTGCTCCACGGGCGCCCACGCCATCGGCGACGCGAGCCGCCTGATCGCGCTCGGCGACGCCGACGTGATGGTGGCGGGCGGCGCCGAGTCGCCGGTGAACCGCCTGTCGATCGCGGGCTTCTCCGCCTGCCGGGCGCTGACCACGGGCTTCAACGACACGCCCGAGAAGGCCTCGCGCCCCTACGACCGCGACCGCGACGGCTTCCTCATGGGCGAGGGCGCCGGCATCGTGGTGCTGGAGGAGTACGAGCACGCCAAGGCCCGCGGCGCGAAGATCTACGCCGAGGTGGTGGGCTACGGCCTCTCGGGCGACGCCTACCACATCACCTCCCCGTCCCCGGACGGCGACGGCGCCTTCCGCTGCATGACCGCCGCGGTGAAGCGCGCCGGCATCTCCCCGTCCGAGATCGGCTACATCAACGCCCACGGCACCTCGACGCCCATGGGCGACGAGCTGGAGCTGAAGGCCGTGGAGCGCCTCCTGGGCGACGCCGCCGCGAACGCCACCATGTCGTCGACCAAGAGCTCGGTCGGCCACCTGCTGGGCGCCGCCGGCTCGGTCGAGGCGATCTTCTCGATCCTCGTCCTGCGCGACAACGTCATCCCGCCGACGCTCAACCTCGACAACCCCTCCGTCCAGACCAAGATCGACCTCGTGCCGTTCGAGGCGAAGCGCAAGCAGGTGGACGTCGTGCTGTCGAACTCGTTTGGGTTCGGCGGGACGAACGCGTCGCTGGTGATGCGGCGGGTCGCTTAGGCGCGTCGCCGTCCAACTCCGACACGCTCCGCAAATCTTCGCGAAGTCTTCGGAAAGTCTTCCGCAGGTTCCGTCAGCGCGCTGACGTCCGGAATGGGGGCTTCGATCGGGTGATCGCGCTGTGAGCGGGATCCCGCGCGCATCCTGGCAGACTGCGCGGCCGCCTCGACGGAGGGCATCGTGACCGGCGCGGCGCCCCGGCCCTTCAGGATGGGGTCGTGATCGAATCCCCTGTCCGGCGCGCCGCGCGGCACCCGATCCGGCGTCCGGCTACCACCCCCGCCGCTCATCCGCTCCCGGCACCCGTCCCTGCGGCGTGAGCGTGTGCACCACCTCCGGCAGCGCCTGGGCCAACTGAGAAACCGGCCCTTCAGGATGGGGTCGTGATCGAATCCCCTGTCCGGCGCGCCGCGCGGCACCCGATCCGGCGTCCGGCTACCACCCCCGCCGCTCATCCGCTCCCGGCACCCGTCCCTGCGGCGTGAGCGTGTGCACCACCTCCGGCAGCGCCTGGGCCAACTGAGAAAGAAGCGTCTCGCGGTCCATCCCGGTCTGCTGCTGGAGGGTGTCCACCGTGTCGGGGCCGAGCGCCCGGGCGAGCTGGTCCGGGGCCACCGGGCGGTTGGTGCCGTGGCCGATCCAGGACTCGATCACGTCGCCGAGGCCGCCCTGGCGGAACCGGTCGACCAGCCCGTCGAGGCCGCCGAGATCCCCCTGCCCGTCCGGGGCGGCGCGGCTCGGCGGCGGGGCGTCGCCGGGGCCGTCGAGCATGCCGGAGAGGTCCGAGAAGTCGCCGGGCGGCAGGGACGAGTCCACCGGGCCGCCGTCGCGGCGGCCGCCGTCGCGGCGGCCGCCGTACTGGTCCCAGCCGCCGATATCGCCGCCGTCGTCGGGGCGGCGCCCGCCGGCATCGGCGGGGTGCTGGCCGGGATCGCGCCCGTAGGGGCCGGCGCCGCCGGAGCGGTCGGCCTCGGGGCCGGGCTCGCCCTGGCGCCCGCGCCCGAAGATGTCGCCGAAGCCGCCGCTGGCGCCCTTGGCCAGCAGCAGCATCAGCAGCGCCTTGACCAGGGGCGACATGCCCCCGGAGCCCTGCTTCTGCCCGCCGAACACCTGACCGAGCACGCCGCCGATCGCCGATTCGAGCAGTCCCATGCGCGTCTCCCCCGCAGAACCGGGCCGGACGGGCCCGGCCGAACAACAATCCGGGGCGGGCGCGGGTTGCCTCGCTCAGCGGGCCGGCGTCGCGAGCGCGGCCTGGGCGGTGCCGCCGCCGGTGGTGGCGTCGGCGGGCTCGACCAGCGGCACCGTCGCGGCCGAGAGGATCAGTCCGGCCAGGAACAGGCCGGTGGCGGCGGCGCCGGCGCGGGGGCGCGGCAGGCGGACGGCGCGGCGTCGCGCGGGCTGGGGACTGTCGACGGTCCTGGGCATCGCGGCCTCTCCGGGTTCGGGGCGGGCCCTCGGGGCCCTTCTGCCGGAAAAACGCGGCCGGGGGGCGGACCGGTTCCCGCGCCGTCAGGTCCGGCCGGCGAGGCGACGTCCCAGCGCCCCGAGCAGGCAGGCCGCGCAGTAGACCGGCAGCATCAGGGCCGCGCCGTCGAGCCACAGGCCGGGCAGGCCCGGCACGAACCCGGCGATCGCCGCCGCGGCCACGAGCCCCGCGACCACGCAGAGGCCCAGCGAGACGGCGAGCCGGTCCGGCCAGCCGACCAGCGCGCCGACCACGAGGCCGAGCGCGGCCGCCCCGGCGAGTCCGGGCCAGAATCCGGCGAGCAGCAGCGTCACGGCCGTCCGGCCTCCCTGCGGGCGCGATGGTGGCGCGCGGATGGGCGCGGCCCGGCTGGCGGGCGCGCGGCGGAGCGGATGTCCCTCACGGCAGCAGCGCGAAGACGACGGGGCCGGCCGGCCCGTCCGGACCGGCCGCGACCTGATCCGGCCGGGCTCCGGCCTGGAGGAGATACTCCACCACCGCCTGGGCGCGCAGGCGCGGCAGGTCGGCCGGCGGCTCGTCGGGGGCCTCGGCGGGCTTCTTCGCCGCCACCTTGCCGGGCGCGGCCGGCTCCTTCCTGGCCGTGCTCGCCTTGCCGGTCTCGGCCTTGCCCCGGTCCTTGCCCCGGTCCTTGGCCGCGTCCTTGCCCCGATCTTTGGCCGCGTCCTTGGCCGCATCCTTGACCGTATGCGTCGCGGTGTCCTGAGCGGCCGGGGCCGGCTTGGCAGCAACCTCCGGCTTGGCGGCGTCGGCGACCCGGGTCGGCTCGGCGGCCGCGCCCTCCCCCGGCGACGGCCCGGCGGCCGGGGTCGCGGGCGGCCTCGCCGGGTCGGCGGGGCCGGAGACCGCGACGCGCAGCGACGGGCAGGTCTTCGCCAGGGCGGCCAGCGCGTCGAGGGTCGGGTAGAAGGCGGGCGTCAGCACGGCGCCGCCCGCGGGGAAGTGCAGGTCCGCCCCCGCCAGGGCGGCGGCGAAGTCGGTGCGGCATGTGGCGGGATCGCGCCGCTCCGCCGCGTCCCGGGCCGTGACGCTGGCCCGCCCGGTCCAGCCGGGGGGCAGCGCCTCGGCGAGCCGGTCCGGGGTTCGCGCGGCGCCCTCCCGGTAGAGGCTCTCGCCCGTGAGCGTCAGGGCGCGGTCCGAGACCGAGACGGTTCCGTCCGCGAGGTTCGTCACCAGCGGGGCGGCGGCGGCCAGCGCGTCCCCGAGATCCGGCGGGGCGCCGTCGGCGAGGCGGGTGCGGTCGATCACCGGCTCCCGGAACAGGCGCGGGCGCAGGGCGGCGAGCACCCGCTCCCGGGTCGCGGCGTCCGGCAGGTGGCCGGTGAGGGTCACGGCGTCGGCGGTCCGGCGGATCGCCACCCGGTAGGGCGAGAGCGGCCGCGCCGTGAGCGCCACCCGCCCGGCCGCCACGCCGGCGGGCCGGCCGTCGCGCATCAGCGCCTCGGCGTCGGGGAGCGCCTGCCCGTCGATGGCGTCTCCGGTCACCGACACCGCCCCGTCCTGGAACACGACCTGCCCGGACTGGATCAGCTCGGCGAGTCTGAACGCGAAGGCGATGAGGCCCTTCGGGTCGATCGCCGGGTCGAGTCCCCGGGCGGCCAGGAGCCGGTCCTCCACGGTGCCGCCCGCGGCGGCCTCGGTGGCGGCACGCAGGGCGGCCTCGCGGTCGGCCGCCGAGGGGGCGAAGCCGTCGAGGACGATGCCCCGGCCCGATTTCTCGACGGCGAACCGGTACGCGGCCACCTTCGGGGGCAGGATCTCGACCCGCCCGACGCTGAACCCCTCCGGCGGGTCCGACAGGGCCGCCCGCAGGGCCTCGTAGGCCGGCACGTCGAGGGCCTCGCCCGACAGGCTGAGCACCGTGTCGCTGAGCGCCGCCCGCCCGCCCTTGGCGAGGCCGGAGAGCCGGGCCGCCAGGAACGCGGCCGCGCCGGCGAAATCCGGCGGCGCGCCCCGGGCGGCCCTGGCGGTGTCGTCGAGACCGGTGCCGGGATTGAGGGCGCCGGTGATCCGCGCCTCCAGCGCCCGCCGGCCGATCTCCACCGGGCGGCTCCCCTCCAGGGCGATCCGGTTCTGACCCGTGCGGATCGCCGCCCACTGGAACGGCGCGGCGGTCTCCACGATGCCGAGTTCGGAGACGATGCGGCGCGGGCCGTCGAGGGCCGCGAGGCGGGACAGCACGGTGGCGCGTTCGGCGACGTCCGGGGCCTCGCCGGCGGCCACGAGGTCGCGCCCGCTGGCCTCCAGGCGCAGCCACGGCTCGCCGGTGGCGGTGGCCGTGCCGGCGGCGATCGCCGCGCCCTCCGCCTCGAGCCCGTCGGCGATCCGCGGGGCGGCGTAGAGGGTCGCGCTCGCCCAGATCAGCGCGAGGGCCGGCAGGCCGGCGAGCCAGCCGGCACTGCGCAGGCCTTGGGCGAGGGTTTCGGGCAACGGCACGGTCGCAGGTTCGGGCGCAGGTCGGGCGGATCCGGGCCGAGAGCACACCGCCTTTCCGGCAGCATGAAGGCCGGCAGCCTCCTTTCTCCCGCCGGCCAGGGCCGCGCCGCGTCCCCGCGCCGCCGGAACCCGCCGGACGCCCTCCGGTTTCCGAGCCGTACCCCGTCCCGGCTTCTGCCACCGTCCCTCCGCCTGAGGAGCGTGCCATGCGGTCCATCCTCGCCGCCGCCCTGCTGCTGCCGATCGCCGTCCCGGCCGGGGCGCAGAGCCTCTCGGCCACCGCGACGGTGCCGAGTGGGGCCGCGCTGGAGCCGATCACCCCCATCGCCAATCCTGGCCAGCTCAGCCTGGGCGGCAGTTCCACCACCGGCCCCTTCCCGACCGTCTCGGCGCAGACCGGCGGCCTCGTGAATGCCGGTCAGCTCAGCTTCGGCGGCGGGGGCGGAGGTGGCGGCCGCATCGGTTCGTCGGCCGGCCTGTCGGCCGGGACGACACTCGGTACGACGACCGCCGGATCGGGCGGCGCGGGCCAGCTCGGCGGCCTGGGATCCACCGCGACCGGCGGTGCCGGTGTCACCGGTACGACCCCCGGGACCGGCGGGACGATCGGCGCCACCGGATTCCGCAGCGGTCTCAGCGGCGCGTCCCGCACGGGTTCGGGCTCGACCACCGGGAGCGTCCTGACGTCGATCCCCGGCACGGGCGGGCTCGGGAGCGGGGCGGGCCTCACCTCCGGCCTGGGCGCCGGCGCCACGGGCGCCGGCGCCGGTCTGGGCACCGGTCTGGGCACCGGGCTCGGCACAGGCCTGAACGCCGCCGGGATTGCCGGATCCTCGCTCGCGCCGGGCTCGTCCGCCGCCGCCGCGTCGACAGGTCTCGGCAGTGGCGCGGGCACCGCGTCGGGCATCGGCGCGACCGGTGTCACCCTGTCCAGCGGCGGGCTGTTCGGGCTGTTCGGGCTCGGGACCGTCACGGCCGTCGGCGGGACCACGGCCGTGACGGCATCCGGGGCGGGCGGCGCCGGCACGGGCGGCGCCGCGATCGCCGGGGCTGCCGGGCTGCCCGCGGACGACCCCGCCCGGGCGGCCCGCACCCTGCCGAGCGGCGGCGGGGCGACCGGTGGTGCCGGCATCGGCGGCGCGGCGGCCGCGCCGGTCCGGACCGGCGACCTCTGCGGCGGGCCCTTCGCCGAAGCCTGCCTCGGCCAGGGGTTCTGACCGGCCTCCGGGCCCGGAACCGGGCCGAACCGCTGCCGTTCCTTCTGTGCCGGCACCTCGGCCGGGACAGGAGACAGAGATGAACGTCATGCTGGGCCGCGTCTCGCTCGCGGCCGCTCTCGTTATCGGCGTCTCGGGCGCTGCCCTGGCGCGCGATGCCGGGCCCAAGGCCCAGGGTGCCAAGGGCGCGGCGGGCCTGCACGGGATCGGCTTCAATGAGCCGAAGTTCCGCTCGGATCTTCGCACCGGCAAGGAGCAGCCCTACACGTGGCCGGTGAGCGACCGCTATCGCCCGGTCTCGCAGCCCTTCTACGGTCGGGCCTACTGAGCCGCCCGGCGCACGCTCCGCCGAATGGATGAGTGGCGGCGCCCCGCTCCGCCGCGCACAACCGGGATCGGCGCCGTTCCCGTCATCGGGACGGGGGCCGATCCGGCGATGGCCCAGAGGCACGGGGTCCGTGGCGTGCCGGCTCCCGAGGCAGGAGAGTGTGATGCATCCGCTGAACCGGCGCGTCGTCGCGGCCCCGGTCCTCGCGCTTCTGGTCGCGGCGCCTCTGCCCGGCCGGGCGGGCGAGTTCGCGCAGGTGCCGCCGGCGCCGGGCATGGCCCTGACCCTGCCCGATCCCGGCATGGCCAACGGAGCGCCCGCACCGGCGGCTGCCCCTACGGCGGCCCCGGCCCCCGCTCCGGTCAAGGCCGCTTCCGTGCCAGCGGTCGAGCGCCGCTTCCGGGTCCTGGGCAGCGGCTTCTCGTCGCTCGACGGACAGCTCCCGAACCAGCGCACCGGCCAGCGGCATCAGCACGTGGTCCGCGACATCTGCATCGGCTGCTGATCAGGCTCCGCGCCCGGCGTGGCGCCGGCTAGTGCGGCGCCCGCGACCGGGAATTCGCCTGGATCCAGCGCGGCGAGAGGATGTCGCCGGCCTCGGTGATGATCCAGGGCTGGGCCTCGCCGGACTCGATCGCCGCGATCGCGACGGCGAGGGCTTCCCGCAGGGTCGCGAAGGGCCGCCCCTCCGCGGCGTGGCCGGGCGCGCCCTTGGGCCAGATGGTCAGTTCGGCTCGTCTGTCGAGGTCGGAGGGCGTCATCGGCGCTCTCGTGGTGCTTCGCAGGGTGCCTGCGCGGGTTGTGCGGTCTTCTAGCGTGCCTGTGTGACGCGGATCTGGCGTCGAGGTCTCCGATTCGTGTCACGGGCCGCGACGCCAACAATGCTCGCGCTCGCCCGACGGTTTCGGTCGATCCGGTGGCCCGCGCGAAAAACAAATGACGCGCTCCTCAAGTTTGATTTGAGAACGCGCCCATGGAAGTTTAGTTCATTTGCATCGAATGCATGGCGCGCGGGATCGGGGCCTGAATTCGCGGCTGGGAATTCCCGGGAAACACTGCAATACCGTGCCGTCATGGCGATATGGTGCAATGCGCAATTTGCATGCCGCGCTGCACAAATCCGTGGTCTCATGCGCTGGTCGATCGCATCCCGCGGTCGACGCCGCGATCGAACCGGAGACGCACCATGCGCACGATCCTCATCCTCGCGTCGGCCGCGCTCACCTCGGCGGCCTTCACGGGTCTCGCCGCCGCCGACGACCGCCTGCACCTGACGCCGCCGCTCTATCGCGATCAGGCCCGGCCCGCCCAGCAGATCCGCGCGATCCACGATCTGACCACCACGCCCCAGCCCGTCGCCGCGCCGGCGACCGTCGGCCGGACGGTCTCGTCCCTCCGCCGGCCGATGGTCCAGGCGTCCGTTGAGGCGAGCCGCTGAGCCCGCTGCTGGGGACGGAGCCCCTCGGGCGGCTCCGTCCCCGGCCATAGCTCAGACGATGTGCAACTCCTGCGACGCCACCGAAGGTGCCACGCCGCGACGGATCAAGCGCCGCGTCCGCGCCCGCTGATCGAGCTCGGTGCTGAGGGCGGTCCCCGCCGCGCGGTACCCCTCGAACCACAGATCCGCCCACGCGTACTGCGCCGCCAGAACCAGCAGGACGGCGTTCTCGGCCTGTCTCAGGCCCAGCCGCAGACTCTCATCCGTCAGGCGGCCAACCTCCCCGTACATCATTTCCAACTCCGCGTCCGAACACGGCCAGCAGCGCCGCGAAGGGCCGCCGGCCACTCGCCCAGGGGGCGCTCGGCGGTTCCGCTCAGTGGGACGCCGCCCCGGAGGCCTCGTGTGCCGCGGCCGCCGCGTCCCGGGCCGCATCCTGCCCCTGCTCGAGGGTCGTGCGGGCCGCATCGGCGCCCTGCTGCAGAGCGGCGCGGGCGCGCTCGGCCCCCTGCTGGAACGCGCTCTGGGCCAGGCTGCCCACCTCCTGGGCCTGCGCCTGCAGGGCCGCGAAGCGCTCGCGGGCGTACTCGGCCTGGATCGCGGCCGCCTCCGGGAGCGACCCGGCCGCGGCGAGCTTCTGCGCGTGATCCAGGGCGGCGCGGATGTTCTGCTCCGCGTGGTCGAGGCTGCGGGCGTACAGGGCCTGCGCGTTGGTCCGCGCGAGATCGGCCGTATCGTGCGCCGTCTCGGAGGCGCGCCGCGCCGCTCCGATGAAGCTTCCGAAGGCCTTGCGGGCCTGCTCGACGCTGGTCTCGGCGAGGTCGCGGATCTGGGTCGGGACCTCGTAGCTCGACATCTGTGCCATGAACGGTCTCCTGTCGGCCGCCATCCGGGTGCGGCCCCCGTTTGTGCGCCGCACAAGCGCCGGCGTCCAGGGACCGCCCGCGCACCGGCGCGACCGGTCAGATCTCCGTCTCGCGCCGAACGACCGCCTCTTCCCCGCTGCCCTTCTGCGCGAGGCCGACCTCGGGATCGTCGGTCGGGACCGTGGCCGCCCTGTCACCGCGCTCCGTCGGGACCTCGCCCGCCTCGACCGGGTCCGTAGCGGGGCGCGTCGGGGTTGCGGTCTCGCCTGCGCGGGTCATGCGGTCTCTCCCTGCCTGCAGCCAACGCGACGGCGCGGGTGCGGGTCCCGCGGCTTCGTCACGATGGCGGGAGGCGCGTTTCGGATCGCGACTCTATATGGGAGGCGCGAGCAGGGAGAGTGGTGTGTTCACCGTCAAGGGGATTGATCCGTCCGGTCGCGTCATGACGTTCGCCTGCGGGACGGACGAGCAGGCGATGGAGAAGACCTGGGAGCTGGCCCGGCGCGGCTTCCGCGAGATCACGGTCGCCGATCCGAAGGGCAAGGAGCTGTCGGCGGCCGCCTTCGAGCGCTCGCTCAACATCGACTGGGAGTGACGCGCGTCGGACGGCGACGCCGCTGCCGGCCGAGTCCGTCGATGACAGGAGCCGCGCCGCCCGCCGCGTGAACCGCCGAGGCGGCTGTCAGGTCGGTTCGAGCTCGCGCCAGACATTCGCCCGGCCCGACCGCGCCGTCTCGGGGATGTCGGTGGTGGCCCCGATCTCCTCCGCCTTGCGCCAGATGGCGCGGCAGACGAGGATCTCGCTGCTCGCGTCGATGCTGAGGATGAAGCTGTCCGGGACGATCTCGGCATCCGGGAGCGCGACCCGCACGCCGCCGGCGGACCGGTCGTAGACGATGCAGGGCAAGCTTCGATGCTCGTCGACCGAGATGCTGCCGGTCTCGTTGAGAAGCGTGCGTGGAGCGCTGCGTCGTTCGAACATCACCGCCTCGAGAACCTCTGCCCGACAGGATCGGTCACCCGGGTTCAAGGGCGGTTTGCGAAATGCCTCGAATTGTCGGGATGCCCGCGTCCCTGTGAATTCTGAGCTCTATATGCGGGTTCGGTCGGGCACCGGATGCGCAGAGCCCCGCCACCCGCCGGTCGACGGGGGCGACGGATCCGCAGGGACGGGACGGCCTCGGTCCGACCGCTCGGCGGCCCGGGGCCTTCCGCGGACGCGACCTACCCGGTCACGACCTCGACGAGGGTGGTGAGGAAGCCCAGCGCGACGGCCCCGATGCCGCCCATGAAGGCGACGTCCCACCCGGCGAACTCCCGCGACTGGGGTGCGCGCAGGAAGGCGAACAGCGTGACGGCGGCCCCGCAGACGACGAGAGCGAGGGCCAGAAGTATTGGACGAGACATGGCGTTTCCCTCTGCGCCGGTCTCTCGGCCCTTGAGGGCTCTTGTAAACGGACGAGTGCGACCGGCTTGATCTGTTCAGGCTCTTCCGTCATCGGAGCATGACAGACGAGGACGCGGTGAACAAGGCGCTAATCTGTTCTGCACTGCGGAACAACGGCCGGAATGCCGCCTTCATCTGACGGGGCGCGGGCCTCGCGGCGCGCGCCGCCGCTGGGGTTGTCGTTCCCGAGGGGCATCGGCCGGCTGACCGCCCGGACCGGCCCGCAGGAACGGAAGCCGACGCGATCAGTCGATGAACACCCGGACGCCGTCCGTGTTCAGGATGTCGCGCTGGTCGGCGCACCACTGCTCCGCGCCGACCGCGGCGATCTCGCCCGCGACCCGCCGGCCTTCCTCGGCGATGGCGTTCCGGGCGCGCGGGCGGCCGAGGGCCGCGTCCAGGGCTCGGCGCACCGTGCGGGACAGGCCTTCGGAAACCGTGTCGTCGATGGTGTAGAGCTTGCGGCAATACAGGACGATGCCGGCCTGCGCGCCGACGATCCGCACGAGCCCCTGGATCGTCTCAGCACGCTTGGTGTCGTCCGCCTCCTCGGCGGCCCGGGCCGTGCCCGGCAGGACGGCCGTGGCCAGGAGGGCGGCGAACAGGAGAGCGCGAGTCATCCGGGGCATTCCTTCGGTCCGAGGCTGGACCCGAGTCCGGAGCGCCGCACCGCGCGGACCGTGCCACCCCGCAGCGTGCGCGGAGGGTCCCGCGGGCATGCCCGTCAGCGCCGGTCGGTCACTTGCGGGCGGCCATCAGGTCGTGGGTCAGGACGGTCAGCTTGCCGATCAGGTTGCTGATATCGGAGCCCTTGCAGGACCATTGCGTGCCGATCGCCTCGCCGTCCGCCGAGACGGAGACGACCGCCACCGAGCGCAGCCGGCCCTCGCGGGCCAGTGCCAACTGATCCTGCAACACGGCGATGATCGACGCGGTGTCCTCGTCCACGACCGCCGGCGCGATATGCGCCGGGAACGGTACGACCGAACTCGTCATCGTCTGCTCTCGCTTCATCTCGCCGAACCCTTCGGTAGCATCCTCGGGCCCCGGCGTGCGCATCAGCTTTGTGCAGAGTGTGGCAGCTTGTCCGTGTCGCGCGATGTCCTGAGCGCGTGTGGCGACGATGCAACGGTCTCGGCGCGGTTTCGGGCCGCGCGGGGGTCCGCTCCCCCGATCCGGGGGGAGGCCGGCGGCCGCGCGACGCGCCGGGCCCTGCGACGCGTCGTTGCGAGGGTGCCCCGAGCGGGGCACCCTCGGAGGTCTTCGTCCTCAGGCGGCCTTGCGGCCCCTGCGCTCGCGCTCGGCCATGGCGCCGGGCTGGCCCAGGCCGATCGCCTTGGCGAGGGCGGAACGCTGCTCGGCGTAGCTCGGGGCGACCATCGGATAGTCGGCCGGCAGGCCGTAGCGATCGCGGTAGCTGCGCGGGTCCAGGCCGTGGCTGGTCAGGTGACGCTTCAGCGTCTTGTAGGTCTTGCCGTCGATGAAGCTGACGATCCCGTCGTGCCGAACCGACTTGCGGATCTGGGCCGCGCTCGGCTTCTCGACCTCGGCCTGCGGAGCCGCGCCGATCTCCGCCGTCAGGGTCCCGGTGACGAGCCCGCTGATCGCGCCGTGCACCCGCGCGATCAGCGCCGGCAGCTCCGCGGCCGGCACCGGATTGTTCGACACGTAGGCGGCGACGATATCGCCCGCCAGCTCGATGAAGTTGGAGTTGGGCCCTGTGGTTTCTTCTGTCACTGCAAGATTCCTGGTGTGCCCCTCGCCCGCGATCTGCTACTTTTGAGCGCTGAATGCAAGTTACAAAAGCGTTGGTGGGCGGCATCCCGTGCATGATTGGGGTGCCCGTCGCGGAGAGCGGACAGCTATTCCTGGCGATTTGCGGCGGAGTATTTCCGAGCGCCTCTCGAGGCGGCCTATCGACTGCGGTAGAGTTTCCGCTCTGCGGAACGACCAGAACGTGCATCTGGCGGCCTCGAGCCCGGTGCGGCCGGGCCGGTGGTGTGTTCCGCCGTGAACCGCGGTGACGCGGCGGCCCGGCCGTGGCATGGCGCCACCATGCTGATGCTCGCCCTCCTCGTCGCCCTGCTGGCCGTCGTGGTCGCCATGTTCGTCCTGCGGCGGTGGACCGGGCGTCTCGCCTCGCTCGCGACGCTGCTGGCCGGGGCGATCATGGTCCTCTGGCTCGCCGAGGTCGGGCTGCTTCCCGGGACGCAGGGGCCGTTGACGGCGTATCGCCCGCTCGTGCCCGGACTCGACCGGTAACGGTTCGGTAAGCGTACCGGGCGGAGCATGGGGCATGCCCACGCTCTCCGCCCCGCGCCTGCTCACGTTCCTGGTGTCGGCCGTGCTGATCGGCCTCGCCGTCGCCAGCCTTTACACACGCATCCCGATGGTCGGAAAAACCGTCGTGGCGCACCGGCAGTGGTTCTTCATCGGCGCCTACGCCCTGCTCGCCCTCGGGGTGACCACCCGCAGCCTGTAGCGGACCGCGCCGCGGTCTGTTCGCGACCGCGCGCCGCGCCGAGGACGCCGGAATGACCCTGAAGACCACCTACCTCGTGCAGCCGTTCGAGCTGCACCGGAACCGCCTGCGGCCCGCTCGCCAGGAGCCCGCACAGAGCGAGTTCGGTGCCCTCAAGAAGGCGGAGGCGCTGGCCGCCCGCATGCCGGGCGCCGCGGCCCTCAAGGTTGTGGCCGACGACGAGACCGGGGAGCTCGAGGGCGTCACCATCCTCGGCCAGTTCGGGACCGTTCCGGACGATTTCGCCGAGAGCCTGCTGGGGAGCTGACGCCGCCCGCCTGCCCGGCCTCACAACCGGCCGCGTCTGGGGGTGCGACACGGGCGACCTCGGATTGCGGCCCCCGGGAAACTACGTAGAAACAGCGGAGATTGATCCTTGCGAGCTCCGGCGCTCGCTGAGCTCGTATCCGTGCCCCGCTATTTCATCGACCTCCACGACGGCGCCAACTTGGTTCGCGACCGCGACGGCTTCGATCTTCCGGATCTCGCCGCGGCGCGGGCGCAGGCGGTGCGCATCCTGACCCGGCTCGCGCAGGGCCTGACCGATCCGATGGAGCGGCAGGATTACGTGATCGCCGTGCGCGACGAGCAGGGCGCGGTCCGCCTGCGTCTGCGGCTCTCCTACGATGTCGAGGGCGGCTGACGGGGCGGGGCGGGAAAGTCCGGCGCCCGGGCGCGTTGACGACGGCCGGCGCACGGGAAGGCCAGGAGATCGCATGCGACGTTCAACAGGTTTGACAGCCCCGCTCGCGGCGGCGCTGCTGCTGCTCGGTCCCGCCGGACAGGCGGTGGCGCAGACCGCGCCGCCCCCGCCCCCCGGCTCCGCCGCGGCGACGGCCGACAACGCCGTGCTGCTGACGGTCTTCCTGCGCCACGACCAGTCCCGCCCGCTGGCGGAGCTGAACGCGCAGCTCGCCAAGCAGGGCTTCTACAAGGCCTTCCCGCCGCCGGGGATCGAGGTCGTCTCCTGGAACGTCGTCATGGGGATCGGGCAGATCATCGTCCTGCGGCTGCCCGCGTCCCGCCTGCGCGAGGTCAACCGCGTCCTCGAGGACACGGCCTGGGGGGCCTACCGCACCGAGTTCTTCCCGACCTACGATTACAGGGCCGTGGGCCTCGCGGAGCACGAGAAGGCGCGCTGAGCGCCGTCCCGGCCGCCGCAGGCCGGCGGCGCCCTGCCCGGTTCCGCCGGCCCCGGACCCAGCGCGTCGTCCCACAGGTAGGGGTGGCCGAGGCGCTTGGCCGCGTACATCGCCGCGTCCGCCCGCTCCACCAGGGCCTGCGCCCGGGTCGCGTGCAGGGGCGCGCAGGCCACGCCGATCGCCGCGCCGATGCGGATCGGCGATCCGGTCCCGAGATCGTACGGCTCGGCGAGGCGCGCCTGGAGGCGCAGGGCGAAGCCGAGGGCCGGCGCCGGCGCCGCGTCGCCGAGCAGGATGGTGAACTCGTCGCCGCCGAGCCGCGCGGCGCAATCGCCCGCGCCGAGCGCCGCCCGCAGGCGCTCGGCCAGCTGCCGCAGGAGCGCGTCGCCCACCGCGTGCCCGTGGCGGTCGTTCACCGGCTTGAAGCCGTCGAGGTCGAGGCACAGCAGCGCGCAGGGCGCGCCGTCGAGGTCCGCCAGGGTCCGCTCGAGCCGGGCCGCGAACAGGCGGCGGTTCGGCAGGCCGGTCAGCGGGTCGTGGTGGGCCATGTAGCGCAGGAGCGACTCCGCCCGGCAGCGCTCGGTCACGTCCTCCCACAGGGCGGTCCAGGCGCCGCCGGCCTGCGGGTGCAGCGTGATCGCGATCTGGCGCCCGTCCGCGAGCGTCTGCACCACGGCGTCGGTCGCGCCCCGGGCGAGGAGCCGCCGGCGCGCCGCCCAGAGGCCGCAGGGATCCCGGTCGGCCGGGAGGGCCCCCGCCGCGCTCGCCGCGCCCACCGCCCGGGCGTGCATGCCGGGCCGGACCCGGCTCGCGGGCGGGCCGAACAGGCGCCGGAACCCGTCGCTCACGAACAGCAGCCGGTCGGCGGAATCGAACAGGCACAGGCCGTGCGGCAGCGAATCCAGCGCCTGAACGATGCCGGGTCCGAGCTTGCGCCCGCGGCCGAGCCCGTCCTGGCGCCGGTCGCAGGCCACCTGCCGGTGGCGCCGCGCCAGCCTCGTCGCCGCCCTGCCCGCCTCCGCCGCCATGGCCGGTCCCCCGAAGCGCCCGACAGCGTCGTCGGGCGATTGCCGGATCGAGCCGGCTCGGAAATTAGTCTCCGGCCTTCATAGAATGGGATTCCTTTCGCCAACCTTGACGAAAGTTGTGCGCGTTGAGCGATCCACGCCGAGATTGACCATCCGCAAGTTGAGACCGCGATCCCGACACGCGAACTCTGTCGGTCGCCGGCTCGAACCCGGCCTCGACGCGGTGGATCCGCGCTGTCGTCCCGGGCGCCGCCGCGCGGCGCCGGGACGACGTCTTCCGGAGGCCCCGTCAGGGCGCGTCGTGCCGGTCGTGGTGGGCGTCGAGCACCGTGTCGCTGGTCGGGACCGTCGCGGCGACCGCCTCGGCGCGGCGGATGTCCGGCGCGGTCGCCTCCTCCACGAAGGCCGCCACGGCCTCGGTCAGCGGCAGCGTGCGGGTCTGCTGGCTGCCGAGCCGCCGGATCGAGACCGTCCGCTCCTCCGCCTCGCGGCGGCCGAGCGCCAGCAGCACCGGCACCTTGGCCAGCGAGTGCTCGCGGACCTTGTAGTTGATCTTCTCGTTGCGCAGATCCGCCTCGACCCGCAGGCCCGCGCGCTCCAGGGTGCGGATGACGTCGCGGGCGTAGGCGTCGGCCTCGCCGGTGATCGTCGCCACCACGACCTGGACCGGCGCCAGCCACAGGGGGAAGTGCCCGGCGAAGTGCTCGATCAGGATGCCGGTGAAGCGCTCCATCGAGCCGCAGATCGCCCGGTGGACCATCACGGGCGGCTTCCGGGCGCCGTCGGCGTCGATGTAGAAGGCGCCGAACCGCTCGGGCAGGTTGAAATCCACCTGCGTGGTCCCGCACTGCCAGTCGCGGCCGATGGCGTCGCGCAGCACGTACTCGAATTTGGGCCCGTAGAACGCGCCCTCCCCCGGGTTGACCGCGGTCCGGATCCGCCCGCCGGACTGCTCCTCGATCTGCGCCAGCACGCGGGTCATCACGTCCTCGGCGTGGTCCCAGAGGGCGTCGGAGCCGACGCGCTTCTCGGGCCGCGTCGAGAGCTTCACGACGATCTGGTCGAAGCCGAAATCCGCGTAGGTCGAGAGGATCAGGTCGTTGATCTTCAGGCACTCGTCGGCGAGCTGGTCCTCGGTGCAGAAGACGTGGGCGTCGTCCTGCGTGAAGCCGCGCACGCGCATCAGCCCGTGCATGGCGCCGGACGGCTCGTAGCGGTGGACGATGCCGAACTCGGCCATGCGCAGGGGCAGGTCGCGGTAGGATTTCAGGCCGTGCTTGAAGATCTGCACGTGGCCCGGGCAGTTCATCGGCTTGAGGGCGAACCAGCGCTTGTCCTCGGCCTCCTCGCCCGCGGACTGCGCGGCGAACATGTTCTCCCGGTACCACCCCCAGTGGCCGGAGGTCTCCCACAGGGCCTTGTCGAGGATCTGCGGGGCGTTCACCTCGGCGTAGTCGCCGCGCAGGCGCCGGCGCATGTAGGCGATCAGCTCCTGGAAGATCGTCCAGCCCTTGGCGTGCCAGAAGACGACGCCCGGGCCCTCCTCCTGGAAGTGGAACAGGTCCATCTCGCGGCCGAGCCGGCGGTGGTCGCGGCGCTCGGCCTCCTCCAGCCGGTGCAGGTAATCGTCGAGGTCGGCCTGGTTCGCCCAGGCCGTCCCGTAGATGCGGGTCAGCATCGGGTTGTTCGAATCACCCCGCCAGTAGGCGCCCGCGACCTTCATCAGCTTGAAGGCCGTGCCGACCTTGCCGGTCGAGGTCATGTGCGGGCCGCGGCAGAGGTCGAACCAGTCGCCCTGGCGGTAGATCTTCAGGTCCTCGCCCGGCGGGATCGCGTCGACCAGCTCGACCTTGAAGCCCTCACCCTTGCCGGCGAACAGGCCGCGCACGTCGTCGCGCGTCCAGACCTCCTTGGTGAAGGGCGCGTCGCGCGCGATGATCTCGCGCATCTTCGCCTCGATCTTCGGGAAGTCCTCGGGCGTGAACGGGGTCTCGCGGTGGAAGTCGTAGTAGAAGCCGTTCTCGATCACCGGGCCGATCGTGACCTGCGTCTCCGGCCAGAGCGCCTGCACGGCCTCGGCGAGCACGTGCGCGCAGTCGTGGCGGATCAGCTCCAGGCTGCGCGGGTCGGTGCGGTCCAGGAACTCGATGCGGGCATCGCGGTCGATCGGGTCGTCGAGGTCGGCGACCGTGCCGTCGAGCGCCATGGCGACGGTGCGCTTGGCCAGCGACTTGGCGATGCCCTCGACCACGGCGCGGCCGGTGGTGCCGGCGGCGATCTCCCGCGTGTTGCCGTCGGGGAAGGTGAGAATCGGCATGGTGCGCGCGTCTCCGGGCTCAGTCCTGCATACGGGGCAGGTAAGCGATTTCGAGGGAGCGGCCGTGTAGACCGATTTCTCGGGCGAGGGAACAACGGTGCGGTGCAACTCCACGCATCCCTGGCCCCCGCCCGCCGCTCCGACGCGCGTGATCGTCCCCGCGCGCGCCTGGGCGCCGGGGGCATGGCCCGGGAGACCGCACGAGGGACGCGGGACGCCGCGGGAACCCAGGTGTCGGCCAGGTACGCGCGGGATCCGATCCCCGCGGCGCCCCGCGGCACCGGCCGGGCCTCTCCCCCGGCCGCTGCCGTCTTTCTCGTCGCGGCGTCTCCGACGTCCCGGTCCTGCGACTCCCCGTTAGCGGTCTCGGGCGAGGTGCGCGCACGCCGTGCCCGCAACCCCCGGAACCCGCATCGGCGCCGTGGCCTTCCAGCCGTCCCCCGCCTCGTCGTGGGCGGGTCCGCAGGTCGCTCAGGGTCAGCCCAGAGGCGGGTCGGCGCGGGGGCATTTCCTCCCCCGCCGGGCAGAGTGCCGCCCGGTCTCACGCCCGCGTCCGAGGCACGCCCCGCACCGGTCCGCCGCCCGGGGCGATGGCGGCTGAGAGCCACCGACGCGGGCGCCGCCCCGTCCCCGGACCCGACCGGTCAGCCACCGGGCAGGCCCCCGAAGGACGCCCCGGGATCGCTCCCGAGGCGCCGCGGACAGGTGCGGTCAGGAAGCACAAAATAGGAACATTGTCAAGACTCGGTGGCCAAAGCAGGCCCGTCTCCGTGAGCGGGAGAGGCGGCACGGCGCGGCTGGCCCGGCCGGGGACGCCCGCCGTCCGGGCCGTCGCACGACGATCGGGCGCGGCCCGGGGGCCGCCATGGGATCCGGGGTGACGGGTCTCCCACGGATGCCGGGATCGGGACTGGAAGGCGGCCGCGTCCGGCGACATGCTGGCGCGGCGCCTCCCCCGCACGGAGGGGCGGGCGCCCGGACACTCGGAACAGGGACACCCGCATGGCTGCGCGCCTCGCCCTCATCGGCCTCGGCGCGATGGGGCACCCCATCGCCCGCAACCTCGCGGCCAAGCGGGCCTCCGGTGCCGAGACGCTCGTCGCGATCGATACCGACCCGGCGCGCCTCGCCGGTCTCGACGGGCCGGGCCTCGTCGCCACCACCGATCCCGGCCGGGCCGCCGGCGCCGAGGTGCTGTTCCTGTGCCTGCCGAACGGCGACGCGGTCGAGGCCGCCCTGCTCGGGACCGGCGCCCTCGCGAAGCGCCTCGCCCCGGGCGCGGTCGTGGTCGACCTCAGCACCGTCGCGCACGCCCAGGCCCTGGCGGTCGGCCGCGCGGTGGCGGCGACCGGGCGCGCCTTCGTGGACGCGCCCGTCTCCGGCGCGCCGGCCGGCGCCGAGGCCGGGACGCTCACCGTGATGTGCGGCGGCGCGGCCGGGGCGGTCGCGCGGGTGCGCCCGCTCCTGGAGCGGATCGGCACGACAATCCTCCACATGGGCCCGGCCGGGTCCGGCCAGCTCACCAAGACGATCAACAACGTGCTCTACGACATCAACATCGCGGCCCTGGCCGAGGTGCTGCCGATGGCCGTCGCCATGGGGCTCGACCCGGACCAGGTCGCCCAGGTGGTCACCACGGGCACGAGCCGGAGCTACGCGGCCCAGTACTTCGTGCCGCGCATCCTCCGGGGCCAGTTCGACGAGGGCTACCCGATGGGGGCGGCCTACAAGGACCTCGTCGCCGCCGCGGCGGTCGCGGCGGAGAACGGCTTCCCGATGCCGGTCACCGCGGCCGCCACCGCCACCTACCAGACCGCCCTGCGCCAGGGCCACGGCGACCGGGACAAGGGCGCCATGGTGCTGCCGTTCGAGGAGCTGCTCGGGGTCCGGGTGCGGTCGCGGCCGTAGGGGCCGGCCGTAGGGGCCCTCGGGCGGTCGATCCCGGCCGTCCCACCCGCGCCCTGGAGCTTACGGCAGCTCGAGCACGTCCTTCAGCGGCACCACCGCCAGGACCTGACCCGACGCGTCGGCGATCTCGAAGGACTGCCCGGCCAGCACCGCGCCGTCGACCTGCTGGATCTCCAAGAGCGCCCGGGCGGAGCGCTCGGCCTCGGCGCGGGCGGCGTCGAGGTCGGGCAGGTCGGCGCCGTCGAGATCCTCGACCAGCCACTGACCGTCCCGGATGTGCAGGTAGAAGTGCGGCATGACCGGCAAACCGCGCTTACCGCTTCCGGTTGCGTCCCGCCCGGACTGCGCTCTCCACGTGTCGCCTTTCGGTCACTCCGCGGCCTCGGTCTCCGGCACGGCGGCGCGGCCCGACCGGGGCGGGAGCACCGGCGCGTCGGCGCGCTGGAGCACCTCCAGGGCGGCGTCGGCCTCCCGCTGGCGGTCCCAGAGCGCCGCGTAGACGCCCCCGGCCTCCAGCAGCTCGGCGTGGCTGCCGCGCTCGACGATGCGGCCGTGGTCGAGGACCAGGATCGCGTCGGCGTTGACCACCGTCGACAGCCGGTGGGCGATCACCAGGGTGGTGCGGCCGCGGCTGACCCGGTCGAGCGCCGACTGGATCTCGGCCTCCGTGAAGGAGTCGAGCGCCGAGGTCGCCTCGTCGAGGACCAGGATCGGCGGCGCCTTGAGGATCGTGCGGGCGATGGCGACCCGCTGCTTCTCGCCGCCCGAGAGCTTCAGGCCGCGCTCGCCCACCGGCGTGTCGTAGCCCTCCGGCAGCCCCGAGACGAAGCGGTCGATCTGGGCGAGGCGGGCCGCCTCCCGCAGCTCCGCGTCGGTGGCGTCGGCCCGGCCGTAGCGGATGTTGTAGCCGATCGTGTCGTTGAACAGCACCGTGTCCTGCGGGACCATGCCGATCGCCGCCCGGAGCGACGCCTGCGTCACCGCCGCGATGTCCTGCCCGTCGACGCTGATCCGGCCCGCCTGCGGCTCGTAGAACCGGAACAGCAGGCGCGAGAGCGTCGACTTGCCGGCGCCCGAGGGCCCCACCACCGCCACCGTCTGGCCCGCCGGGATCTCGAAGGTGACGCCGCGCAGGATCGGCCGCTCGGGGTTGTAGGCGAAGCGCACGTCCTCGAACCGCACCGTGCCGCCCGCGACCGCGAGCGGGGCGGCGCCCGGCCGGTCGGCGATCTCGGGGTTCTGCCCGAGGATGCGGAACATGTCGTCGATGTCGATCAGCGCCTGTTTGATCTCGCGGTAGATCATGCCCATGAAGTTGAGCGGCATCGAGAGCTGCACCAGCATGGTGTTGGCCAGCACGAAGCCGCCGATCGTCGTGCGCCCGGCCAGGATGTCGCGCGCCGCGAGCCACATCACCACGGTCATGCCGAGCGTGAAGATCACCGCCTGCCCGGCGTTGAGCACCGCCAGCGACACGTAGGTCTGCGTCGAGGCCTTCTCGTACTTGGCCATCGACTCGTCGTAGCGGCCGGCCTCCCGGGCTTCCGCGCCGAAGTACTTCACCGTCTCGTAGTTGAGCAGCGAGTCGACCGCCTTGGTGTTGGCGTCGGTGTCGGAGGCGTTCATCCGGCGGCGGATCGCGATCCGCCACTCGGTCGCCTTGTAGGTGAAGGCCAGGTAGGCCGCGACCGTCAGGAAGGCGGTCGCCGCGTAGGTCCAGCTGAACTCGTAGGCCAGCACGCCGAGCACCAGCACGAACTCGACGATGGTCGGCACCAGGGTCAGCACCATCAGGCGCGACAATTCCTCGATGCCGGCGCGGCCGCGCTCCAGCACCCGGGTCAGGCCGCCGGTCTTGCGCTCCAGGTGGAAGCGCAGGGACAGGCGGTGCATGTGCTCGAAGGTCTGGAGCGCCAGCCGCCGCACCGCGTGCATCGCCACCTTGGCGAACAGCCCGTCGCGCACCTGGGTGAGCGCCGACATGGCGATCCGCGAGACGCCGTAGAGGGCGATCAGCAGCATCGGCGCGGCGAGGAGGCCGGTGGGCACGGCCTCGTCCTTGCCGCCGACCGCCGCGACCAGGGCGTCGGTGATCCACTTGAAGGTGAACGGCGTCACCATGGTCACGAGCTTGGCGGCGAGCAGCAGGCCGAAGGCCAGGAACACCCGGCGCTGCAGGTCGGGCCGGCCGTGCGGCCAGAGATGCGGCCAGAGCCGCCTGTAGGTGGCGATCAGGCCGGGGCGCTCGGCCGGGATCTTCGTCCCGGCCGCGGGCGCGGTGTCGTCGGTCATGGGGTTCCGCGGGGAGCGTGTCGCGAGACCCGCATATAGGCCCGAGATCGCGCGGGATCACCCGCGCTGCGTGCATGTCCCCGTCTCACGCCCGCCAGAACGGCTTCGCGATCTCGGCGCGCAGGTCCCAGGGCTCGAGGCCGGCGTCCCGGGCCTGATCGGGGTGGAGAGCCGCCAGGGCGCGGCGGGTGCGGATCCGCTGCAGCCACGTGCGGAGCAGGGACGGGCGCGCGGCCGGACGGCCCGTCGGACGGGCGGCGGCGGGCGGCGGGGACAGGGTGACGGCTTGCATCGCAGACGATCCGGTGGCGGGAATGCAGTCCGGCCGGGATTGCTGGCGGAGCATTGATCCGATACAAACCTCGGATCAATCGAAACATTGACCTCGGAGCAATTATGCGCCCCGCGGATTACCGCTCCGTCGCCGACGCGCTCGCGGCCGACATCGCGGCGGGCCGGCTCCGCCCCGGCGCGCGGCTGCCGCCGCAGCGCGACTTCGCCTACGCGCGGGGCATCGCGGTCTCGACGGCGAGCCGCGTCTACGCCGAGCTGGCCCGCCGGGGTCTGGTGACCGGCGAGGTCGGGCGCGGCACCTACGTCCGCAGCGAGCCGGGGCGCGCCGGATTGCTCCGTCCGGAGCCGCCCCCGGCGGCCCTCGACCTGCAGCGGACCCACTCGCGGCTGCCCGAGCAGGAGGCCGTCCTGGCCGAGACCCTGGCGGCGCTCGCCCGCGACGACGGCCAGATCGGCTTCAGCCAGTACGGGCCCGCCGGCACGCCGTCGGCGCAGGCGATCGCCGCCGGGTTCCTGGCCCGGGCGGGCTACGCCCCCGACCCCGCCGACATCCTGTTCACCGGCAACGGCCGGCAGGCGCTGGCCGCCGCCCTGGCGGCCCTGGCGGCGCCCGGCGAGCGGATCGGCTGCGAGCCCCTGACCTATCCGGGGGTGAAGGGCATCGCGGCGCGGCTCGGGATCACGCTGATCCCGCTCGCCATGGACGCCGAGGGCGTCTGCCCCGAGGCGCTGCTCCAGGCCCACCGGGCGACCCCGCTGAGCGGCGTCTATCTCCAGCCGACCCTGCACAACCCCCTCGGCGCCACGATGGGGCCGGCGCGCCGGGCCGCCCTGGCGGAGGTCCTGGAGCGGACGGGGCTCACCGCCGTCGAGGACGCGGTCTACAGCTTCCTGGCGGACGCGCCGCCCCTCGCCGGCCTCGCACCGGACCGGGTGATCTTCGTGGACAGCCTGTCGAAGCGGGTGATGCCGGCGCTGACGGTCGGCCTGATCGCCGCGCCGCCGTCCCTCACCGACCGGCTCGCCGCCTCCGTCCGGCAGGGCGCCTGGACGGTGCTCGGCCTGTCGCTCGCGGCCGGCATGCACTGGATGGCGGGGGGCTCGGCGGCGGCGCTGGCCGAGGCCAAGCGCCGCGACGCCGCGGCCCGGCAGGCCCTCGCCCGGGCCGCGCTCGCCGACCTGCGGGTCGTGGGCGATCCGCAGGCCTACCATCTCTGGCTGGAGCTCCCCGAGACGTGGCGGGCCGAGGCCTACGCGGCCGCGGCCCTGCGCCAGGGCATCGCCCTCCTGCCGGCCTCGTCCTTCGCGGTCCATCCCGGCCACGCGCCGAACGCGGTGCGCCTCGCCCTGGCCTCGCCGTCCCGGGAGGAGCTCGACCGGGCCCTGCGCGGCCTGCGCCGCCTGGCCTTCGCGGGCGACGATCAGGTGGTGGAGTAGGCGGGGCCGCTCAGCCGCGCTTGTCGGTGGGCAGCACGAAGATCTGGCCCGGGTAGATCAGGTCCGGATCGCGGATCTGGTTCTGGTTGGCGTCGTAGATCACCGTGTAGCGCTCGCCCCGGCCGTAGGTGCGCTGGCTGATCCGCCAGAGGTTGTCGCCGCGGGTGATCCGGGCGGTGCTGATCTCCGGCACGAACACCGCGCCGACCCGGTCCGGCCCCGCCATGTCGGCCAGCTGGGGATTCGAGACCGCGGCCGGGGGCGAGGCCGCCGCCGGCCGGTCCTGCCCGGACCCGTCCCGACCGGAACCGGCCAGCGCGGCCCGATCGCGCCCGCCGTGGTCCCGCGCGCCCTCCTGGGCAGGGGCCGGTGCGGGCTCGGCGGTCTCCCGGGCGGCGACCTGCGTCGGCTCCGGCACCGCGAGGGGGACCGCCGCGCGGCTGGCGACCTTGCCGGTGGCCGGATCGACCTGGTCGATCCGCACCTGATACTGCCCGGGCTTGATCCCGCGCCCGATCGTGAAGGTCGCCCGGCCGTCCGGCCCGATGCTGCCCGGGGCGATCAGCGTGTCGTTGAGGTAGAGCTGGATCCGCGCCCCCGGCGTGCCGGTGGCCGTCACGAACAGGCGTCCGTTCCCCTGCACGTCCACGCTGGCGATCCGGGTCGGCCCCGACCCGGACGCCGCGGCCGCGCGGGTCTCCCCGCCCCCGGCCGGCGCCGCGTCGGCGGCCCGGGTGCCCGGCTCGGCGCCGGGCCTCGTGCCGGATCCGCCGCCCTTCGCGCCACCCTGCGCGCCGCCGTGCGCGCCACCCTGCGCGTCGGCCGTCGCCCCGGGCGCGCCGGGCTGCGACAGCACGACGGTGGCGGCGTCCGGGGCGGTCAGGGCCACGAGGGGCTGGCGGTCCCGGCCGGGGGCCACGTCCACCGCGACGCTCTGCTGCGACTCGGTCGCGCGCCCGTCCGCGCCGGTCATGCGCAGGCGGAGGGTGCTGGCGCCCGCCGGCAGGGCCGGCGGCACGATCGCGAACTGGCCGTTGGCGTCGGCCTTGGCCCGGGCCACGGGCTTCCCGTCCACCAGCATCTCGATGGCGGCGTCCGGCGCGCCACGGCCGGCCACCACGGCGTCGCCGTTCGGCTCGACGCGGACGATGTCGAAGCGCGGCGCCTCGGCCGCCTCCGGCAGGCGCGCGTCCCGGCCCGAACCGGCCTGCGGCGCCCCGGCGGCGCCGGCGCGGGGATCCTGCGGGAGCGCCGCCGCGGGGCCCGGCCCCGGCGCCGGGCGCGCCCGGCCCGGCTTGTCGTCGCGGAAGTCGATCGGCGGGTCGGCGCGGCCGGCCAGGGCGCCCGGATCGGCGAGGCCGCGCGGGCTGCCGCCCGGCGCCGACGACGCGGACGTCTCGGGGCCGGCGCGGCCGGTGAGCCGCCGCAGGGAGTCGCCGCCGAACAGCGCCAGCACGAGGCCCAGTCCGCCGAGGAGGCCGGCGAGCGCCAGGGCGAGACTGCGCCGCACCTGTCTCGACATCGCCACGAAGGCCTCCCCTCATCCTGCCGCCGCCCGGCGGGCGGCCATCCGGCCGCGCGAAAACCCGTCGACGGCGCCGCCCATAATACCGTACATGGTCCCCACACCAAGCCGTCCTGCCGCCCAGGCGGGTGAATCCCACGCGAATTCAGCAGTTTGGCACGTGGAGTGCCGGGCGGGGGCGCGTTCTGGACGGCACGCAACGGACGCGCGAGGAGGACGCCGGATGGCTCCGGTGAGGACAGTCTGTGTCTATTGCGGCTCCGGCTTCGGCCGCGACCCGGCCTTCCGCGCGGCCGCCGAGATCCTCGGGACCGCGGTCGCGCAGGCCGGGATGGGCCTCGTCTACGGCGGCGGCGATGTCGGTCTGATGGGTACGGTGGCGCGGGCGGCGCTCGCCGCCGGCGGCCACGTCACCGGCATCATCCCGGACTTCCTCCAGGCGCGCGAGCACATGCTGGCCGACATCCAGGAGACCGTGGTGGTCTCCGACATGCACACCCGCAAGCGCCTGATGTTCGAGCGCTCGGACGCGTTCGTGACCCTGCCGGGCGGCATCGGCACCCTGGAGGAGCTGGTCGAGCAGCTGACCTGGGCGCAGCTCGGGCGCCACCGGAAGCCGGTGGTGCTGGTCTCGGTGGCGGAGTTCTGGGCGCCGCTGCTGGCCCTGTTCGAGCACATGCGCGGCCACGGCTTCATCCGCGAGGGCCTCGACCTGAGCTACCTCGTCGCGCGGGAGGCGGCCGAGGTGGTGCCGCTGCTCCGCGCGGCCGGACACGAGCCGGACCCGAAGGCCGAGAGCATCGTCCAGCAGCGCATGTAGAGGCGCGTAGAGGCGCGCGCCCTCGCGCGGGGAGCCGTGGCTGCCGTCGCGGATCCCGGCCGGGGTTCCGGCCCGCCGCCGGCCGCGCGGCGAAGAGGATCACAGGGATGCGGGCGTCGATGCGTGCTTCACTCCTCGCGGCGCTGCCGCTCGCCGGCCTCGCCGGCGCGGCGGCGGCCGGCCCGTCGCCGGTCCTGCAGACCCTGGACTACGCCAACACGCGCTACTCCGCCCTCGACCAGATCGATGCCGGCAATGTCGGGCGCCTGAAGGTCGCCTGGACCTTCTCCACCGGCGTCCTGCGCGGCCACGAGGGCGCGCCGATCGTGGTCGGGCACGTCCTGTACGTGCACACGCCGTTCCCCAACGCGGTCTACGCCCTCGACCTCGACCAGGGTGGGAAGATCCTGTGGCGCTACGCGCCGCGGCAGGACGCGAGCGTCATCGCCGTGATGTGCTGCGACACGGTCTCCCGGGGGCTCGCCTACGCGGACGGGCGGCTGTTCCTGCAGCAGGCCGACACCACCGTGGTGGCACTCGATCCGGAGACCGGCCGGGTGCTGTGGTCGGTGCGGAACGGCGACCCGGGCCGGGGCGAGACCAACACCGCCACGGTCCTGCCGGTGCACGGCAAGCTCATCGTCGGGCTCGCGGGGGGCGAGTACGGGGCGCGCTGCCACGTCACCGCCTACGATCAGGCGACGGGTCAGCGGCTCTGGCGCGCCTACGCCACCGGGCCGGACGCCGACATGCTGGTCGATCCGGAGACGACGACCGAGCTCGGGCGCCCGATCGGCAGGGATTCCTCGCTCAGGAGCTGGGAGGGCGACCAGTGGCGGACCGGCGGCGCCTGCAGCTGGGGCTGGTTCTCCTACGACCCGGACCTGAACCTCGTCTATTACGGCACCGGCAATCCCTCGACCTGGAACCCGAACCAGCGCCCGGGGGACAACCGGTGGGCACAGGCGATCATCGCCCGCGACGCCGATACGGGCGTCGCCCGCTGGGTCTACCAGATGACCCCCCACGACCAGTGGGACTACGACGGCGTCAACGAGATGATCCTCACCGAGCAGGTGATCGACGGCCGCGCCCGGAAGGTGCTGACCCATTTCGACCGGAACGGCTTCGGCTACACGCTGGACCGCGCCACCGGCGCTCTGCTGGTGGCGGAGAAGTTCGATCCCACGGTGAACTGGGCGAGCCGCGTGGAGACGAACCCCGCCGCCCCCGATTACGGCCGGCCCGCGGTCGACAAGCGCTACGCCCCCGGCGCGGCCGACGAGGACGAGGCCACGAAGAACATCTGCCCCGGGGCGCTGGGTGCCAAGAACCAGCAGCCGGCCGCCTACTCGGCCAAGACGCGGCTGTTCTACGTGCCGACCAACCACATGTGCATGGACTACGAGGCGTTTCGGGTGACCTACACGCCCGGCCAGCCCTATGTCGGCGCGACGCTCACCCTGCACCCGCCCGAGGGCTCGGACCGGACCGGGGCGTTCATCGCCTGGGACGGCGCCAGGGGCCGGATCGCCTGGACGATCCCGGAGCCGTTCTCGGTCTGGTCGGGGGCGCTCGCCACGGCCGGCAACGTGGTCTTCTACGGCACGCTGGAGGGCTACCTGAAGGCGGTCGACGCCCGGGACGGGCACGAGCTCTACCGGTTCAAGACCCCGTCCGGCATCGTCGGCAACGTCACCACCTACCTGCACGGCGGGAAGCAGTACGTGGCGGTGCTCTCCGGGGTCGGCGGCTGGGCCGGGATCGGTCTGGCGGCCGGGCTGACCGACCCGGCCGACGGTTCGGGGGCAGTCGGCGGCTACGCGGCCCTGTCGCAGTACACGGCGCCCGGCGGGCAGCTCACGGTGTTCGAACTGCCGCAGTGAGCCGCCCCCGGCGGCGTCCGCACGCGCCGCCGGGCGATTCGCGCGGCATCCCTCCGACGTTCCGAGGCGCCCCCGCGCCGGGTTTGCCGGGCCGCATCCCGGGCCGCCTCTCCTGTCCCGCACGGCCCCGATTCCGGCTCCGGCGGCCGGCCCCGGACGCAACTATTCAGGTGCGGCCGTGCCGTTCACGGCGATCAATGGTCGGCATGCCGCTGTGATGGGGCGAATTCAACGGTATAAATTCGCAAATCCAGAGTCTATCTCCGAAAATAAGCCGCCTTACAGAGTGTTGCTCCGATGATACGAATCGTTGGAACGTCGGATCTTGAACGAACTATGACGATCTGCTGGAGCTGATCTTGGCTATGGGGCGCGCGACCGGCCGGATGGGGCGGTGTCGGGGAGCGCGTCATGACACGGGGATATGGGGTCTCACTCGCCGCGCTGGCGGTCGCGCTGCTCGGTCCGGGCGCTCAGGCGCAGACGGCCGGCAACGGCGTCGACATCCTGTCGGGTTTCCGGCGGATCTGGATCCCCGGGCAGACCTACGACACCGGATCGCCCACGGCCCTCGGGGCGCCCCTCCTGCTGCGCAACATCCAGATCGTCGCCGAGCGGGCGCGGGAGCGGACCCAGGCGCAGGAGATCGCCGCCTACGACGACGACCGCCGAAACCAGAGCTACAGCGTCATCGACGGCCTCGGGCCGCTGACCCGGGCCTATCTGGCGGGATCGGGGGCGACCACCACGATCCCGGCCTTCGACGCGACCACGTCGCGCGTCCAGTACGTCGACCAGGGCACCGGCGCCGGCGTGACGACGTCGCCCCTCGGGAAGGTCGTGCAGCTGGTCAACGCGTTCCGGACCAACGCCTCCACCGGCCCGGCCAAGGACGCCTACAGCTATCCGCGCCCCTGGCGGCAGAGCCTGAACGGCCAGAGCCTCGGCTTCGTCGTGCCGCCCTCCCTCGGGCCGGAGAGGAGCCCGACCCCCGCGACGGATGGCGGCTTCCCGAGCGGCCACACCAACGCCGCCTACCTGTCGGCCCTCGCCCTGGCCTACGCGGTCCCGCAGCGGTTCCAGGAACTGCTCACCCGCGCGAGCGAGCTCGGCGACAACCGGATCGAGGCGGGCATGCATTCGCCCACCGACGTGATCGGCGGCCGCGTGCTGGCGACCGCCTTCGCCATCCGGGCGCTCAACGACCCGGCGAACGCGGCCCTGCTGGGCGAGGCCTTCGCGCAGGCGCAGCGCTACCTGAGCCAGGCCTGCGGCGGTCCCTTGGAGCGGTGCGCCCACGCGCCCGTGGATCCGGCCACCGACCGCTTCTCCGACTACGCGCGCGACAAGGCCGCCTACACGGCGCGCCTGACCTACGGCCTGCCGCCGGTCGGGCCCACGGACCGGCCGCCGGTGGTCCCGGTGGGGGCGGAGGCGCTGCTCGCGACCCGCTTCCCCTACCTCACGGCGGCGCAGCGCCGCGACGTGATCGCGACCACCGAATTGCCCTCCGGCGGCTTCCTCGACAACGGGCTGGGCTACGACCGCATCAACCTGTTCGCCGCCGCCGACGGCTACGGCGCCCTCGACGGCACGGTCACCGTCACGATGGACGCGGCCAGGGGCGGCTTCTCGGCCTACGACGTCTGGCGCAACGACATCGGCGGCGCGGGCGGCCTCGTGAAGCTCGGCAGCGGCACGCTGGTCCTGACCGGCGCCAACACCTACGCGGGCGGCACGACCATCGGCGGCGGGACGCTCGTCGGCCATGCCGGCGCCTTCGGCACGGGCGCCATCGTCGACGACGCGGCGCTCGTCGTGGATCAGTCGACCGACGGGACGCTGGCCAACGCCGTCTCGGGCTCCGGGACCCTGACCAAGACCGGGGCGGGCACCCTCACGCTCACGGGGCTCGGCACGCTGACGGGCGCCACCGCGGTGCAGGCCGGGCGGCTCGTGGTGAACGGCGCCCTCGCCCACTCGGTCGTCACGGTGCTGCCGGGGGCGGAACTCGGCGGCTCGGGCACGCTGGGCGGGATCAGCGCGCTCGCGGGCGGCACCGTGGCGCCGGGCAATTCCATCGGGACCCTCACCGCCGCCGGCCATGTCGCCTTCGCGCCGGGCTCCGTCTACCGGGTCGAGGCCGGCGCCGCCGGACAGGCGGACCGGATCGCCGCGACCGGCACCGCCACCCTGTCGGGCGGCACCGTCCAGGTGCGCGCCGCCCCGGGCGCCTACAGCCCGCGCACCACCTACACGATCCTCTCCGCCGCCGGCGGCGTCTCCGGCCGGTTCGCCGGCGTGACCGCGAACCTCGCCTTCCTCAGCCCGGGCCTGCGCTACCGGAGCGACGCGGTCGACCTGACGCTGACCCGCAACGACGTGCCCTTCGCCGCCTCCGCCACCGGCCGCAACGGCGCGGCCGCCGCCAACGCGATCCAGGCCGCCGGATCGGGCCGGCTCTACGACGCGGCGGTCGCCTTCACGGCCGACGAGGCCGGTAGCGGCTTCCGGGCGCTGGCCGGCGACATCCACGCCGGCACCGTGTCCACCGCCTACGAGACCGCCTACTTCGTGCGCGAGGCCGTGCTCGACCGGCTGCGCTGGGGCGGCCCCGGCACAGGCCTCGACGACGGCCGCCTGCCGGCCGCCGACGCGGCCGACCTGCCCGGACGGGCCCCGGTGGTGGCCGACGTGCCGGTGCGGGCGCTCGACCCGCAGGTGTTCGGGGTCTGGGGCCAGGGTTTCGGCGCCTTCGGCACGGCCGGCGGCGGCGGCAACGCCTTCGACCTGAACCGGCAGATCGCCGGCTTCGCGGCGGGCGCGGACGTGCGCTTGGCCAGCGGGCCGCGCGTCGGCGTGGTCGGCGGCTACACCGAGGCCGATCTCGCCAGCGCGGGCCGGGTGGGCGGCCTGAGCCGGGCGGAGAGCGCGACGCTCAAGAGCGGCTTCGGCGGCCTGTACGGCGGCTACGAACGCGGCCCGCTGGCGCTGCGGCTGGGCGCCCTCTACGCCGAGACGGACGCGCGCACCCGCCGGGCCGTGGCGTACGGGCTGTCGGACACGCTGAGCGGGCACGGCGGCGGCCACACGGTGCAGGCATTCGGCGAGATCGGCTGGCGGATCGCGCTGGGGCAGCCGGCGGGCGCGTCCGTCGAGCCGTTCGCGGGCGGGGCGTATGTCGGCATCCGGCGCGGCGCCTTCGCGGAGACGGGGGGCGCGGCGGCGCTGGCGAGCGTCGCGCGGGACTACGATCTCGGCGCGGCGACCGTGGGGGTTCGGGCGCAGACGCGCCTGGACCTGGGCTTGAGCCGGCCGGTGACGCTGCGGGGCCTCGTCGGCTACCGGCGGGCGTTCGGCGACGTGGTGCCGACGGCTCTGCTGGCCTTCGGCGCGGGCGGTCCGGCCTTCCTGAGCGCGGGGGTGCCGATCGACCGGGACGCGCTGGTGGCGCAGGTCGGGCTCGAGCTGGCGGTGACGCCGGACGCGAGCCTGGGCGTGGCCTACACGGGCCAGACCGGCGCCCGCGCGCGGGATCAGGCCGTGACGGGCGGCTTCACCCTGCGGTTCTAGCGCGCGACGCCTGCGCGCCGACGAAGTCCACGAAGGCGCGCAGCGGCGCCGGCAGGTGCCGCCGGCCGGGGTAGTAGAGGAACGGGCCGGGGAAGTCCTGCCACCAGGGTTCCAGCACCGGCTCCAGGGCGCCGCCGTCGAGCCGCGGCCGCAGCCAGTCCTCGAACAGGTGGACGATCCCGGTGCCGGCGACCGCGGCCTCCACCGCGAGGTCGCTGGCGCCGACCCGCACGATCAGCGGCCCGGTCGGGTCTACCCGGACGATCGCGCCGTCGCGCTCGAACTCCCACGGCGCCGTCAGCGCGCCGCTGGGGAAGCGGCCGAGCAGGCAGGCATGGTCGAGGAGGTCCCGCGGATGCTCCGGCCGGCCGCGCCGGTCGAGATAGGCCGGGGACGCCGCCGTGGCGAAGCGCTGCCGCCGCGGGCCGATCGGCACGGCGATCATGTCCTGCTCCAGCCGCTCGTCGTAGCGGATGCCGGCGTCGCAGCCTGCCGCCAGCACGTCCACGAACCCGTCCTCGACCACCACCTCCAGGCGGATCTCCGGGTAGGCCGCCAGGAAGGGCGGCACGAGTGCCGGCAGCACCAGCCGGGCGGCGCTGAGCGGCACGTTGAGCCGCAGCGTCCCGGCCGGCCGGTCGCGGAACCCGTTCACCACGTCGAGGGCGGATTCCACCTCGGCGAGCGCCGGGCCGAGCCGCTCCAGCAGGCGGGTCCCGGCCTCGGTCGGCGCGACGCTGCGGGTGGTGCGGTTCAGGAGGCGCACGCCGAGCCCCGCCTCCAGCCGGCGCACCGCCTCGCTGAGGCTCGACGCGCTCCCGCCCCCGGCGCGGGCGCCCTCGCGGAACCCGCCAGCCCGCGCCACGGTCACGAAGGCGGCGAGGTCGGTGAGATCCCGGGTCATCGTTCGAGAATCCGCACAGGCCGTGCCGATTGTCACGGCTTATCGGCGCAAAACCGGGCGTCTACATCCGGGGCGCCCACAGGAGATACGTCATGACCGACATCGCGCAGGCCGGGACCTTCGCCCTCGGCGACCGCACCGTGAAGCGGCTCGGCTACGGGGCCATGCAGCTCGCCGGGCCCGGGGTGTTCGGGCCGCCCGAGGACCGCGCCGCCGCGGTCGCGGTGCTCCGGGAAGCCGTGGCGGCGGGCGTCGACCACATCGACACCAGCGACTTCTACGGGCCGCACGTCACCAACCGGATCATCCGCGAGGCGCTGCACCCCTACCCGGACGGGCTCGTGATCGTCACCAAGGTCGGCGCCAGGCGCGGGGCCGACGCCTCGTGGAACCCGGCCTTCTCGGCCGAGGAGCTCGCCCGGGCGGTCCACGACAACCTGCGCAACCTCGGCGTCGACGCCCTCGACGTGGTCAACCTGCGCCTGATGTTCGACGTCCACGGGCCGGCAGAGGGCCCGATCGAGGCGCCGCTCACCGTGCTGGCGGATCTTCAGCGCCAGGGGCTGATCCGCCGGATCGGCCTGAGCAACGCCACGCCGCGTCAGGTCGCCGAGGGGCGCCGGATCACCGACATCGTCTGCGTGCAGAACCAGTACAATCTCGCCCATCGGGGCGACGACGCCTTCATCGACGATCTGGCGGCGGCCGGGATCGCCTACGTGCCGTTCTTCCCGCTGGGCGGGTTCAGCCCGCTGCAGTCGGGCACGCTGTCCGAGGTCGCGGCCGGGCTCGGCGCGACGCCGATGCAGGTGGCGCTGGCGTGGCTGCTGCGCCGGTCGCCCAACATCCTGCTGATCCCGGGGACCTCCTCGCTCGGCCATCTGCGCGAGAACCTCGCGGCGGCCGCGCTCGCGCTCCCGGATGAGGCGATGGCGGCGCTGGATCGGATCGGGGCGGCGTGAACGGTTCCCGTCCGGACGCTTCGGTTGCGCTCTCCCTCCCCGTCATCGCGAGCGCAGCGAAGTGACCCAGGGCCGCGCGACGACGGTCGGCGTCGCGCTGTCTGGAGTGCCTCGCTCCGCTCGCAAGGACGGCGGTGCCGCAACGATCGACCCGGCGCCTACTTCGCCGTCATATCGGCGAGCATCGGGCAGCCGCCCTCGCTCATCGGGCGGAACGCCTGCTCGGCCGGGATCGTCTCCAGCACCTTGTAGAGGTCCCACGCGCCCTTCGACTCGGACGGCGCCTTGGCCTCGAACAGGTACATCGGGTGGATCTTGCGCCCGTCCGGCCGGATCGTGCCCTTGCCGAACAGCGGGTCGTCGGTCGGCATCTCCTTCATCTTGGCGACCACGGCGGCGCCGTCCCTGGCCGAGTGCAGGGCCGCCACCGCCTTCAGGTAGTGGAGCGTGCTGGCGTAGACGCCCGCCTGGTACGAGGTCGGCTTCTTGCCGGGCATGCGCTTCTCGAACCGCTCCGCGAAGGCCCGGGTGCCGTCGTTGAGGTCCCAGTAGAACGAGGCGGTGAAGGCGAGGCCCTGCGCCACGTCCAGGCCCAGCGAGTGGATGTCGGTGATGGCGATCAGCAGGGCCGCGAGCGTCTGGCCGCCCTGGCGGATGCCGAACTCGTGCGCCTGCTTGATGGCGTTGGCGGCGTCGAGGCCGGCATCGGCCAGCCCGATCACCTGCGCGCCCGAGGCCTGGGCCTGGAGGAGGAACGAGGAGAAGTCCGGGTTCGGGAACGGCGTGCGCACGCCGCCGACGACCTTGCCGCCGTTCTTCTCCACCACCGCCTTGGTGTCGCGCTCAAGGGCGAGGCCGAAGGCGTAGTCGGCGGTGATGAAGTACCAGGACTTGCCGCCGCGCTTGAGGATGGCCTTGCCGGTGCCGTTGGCCAGCGCCGCGGTGTCGTAGGTCCAGTGCACGGTGTTGGGCGTGCAGGCCGGGCCGGTCAGGTCGGCGGTGCCGCCGCCCGAGTTGATGAAGGCCTTGTTCTTCTCCTTGGTGATCTGCGCGATGGCGAGCGCCACCGAGGAGGTGGGGACGTCGAACACCGCGTCGACGCCGTCGCGGTCGTACCATTGCCGGGTGATGGAGGCGCCGACATCGGGCTTGTTCTGGTGGTCGGCGGCGACGACCTCGACCTTCAGCCCGTGCGCCTCCGGCTTGAAATCCTCGACCGCCATCCGGGCGGCGACCACCGAGCCCTCGCCGGTGGAGTCGAAGTAGACGCCGGAGCGGTCGTTCAGCACGCCGATCTTCACCGGCACGAGGTCGGCCGCGAGCGCCGCGCCGGCGCCGAGCGCGCACAGACTCCCGAGCAGCGCCGCGGCGCGGTGGCGGAGCGTCATGTCTCTCTCCCTGTCGAATCTCTCCCGGCCGCGTTGATCGCCGCTCGGGACGTTTCCGAAGGCAGACTATCCGTGGCGGATCGCGGCTGGAACGGGTGCGCGTGAGGATGCCGGCGATCCGTCAGGGACAGCCTTCACCACGCGAGACGACACCGCCGTCTTCGCGAGCGGAGCGATCCAGCAGCGCCACGGTCGTGATGACGGGTGTGCGGCGGCGATCGGCCGCTCAACCGCCCCGCGGCGTCAACCCGAAGATCGCCCGCGCCTGATCGGGGGTGGCCGGCTCCCGGTCGAGATGGGCCAGCAGGCTCACCGCCTTCTCCACCAGGGCGGCGTTGCTCGGCGCGAGCCGGCCCCTCGACAGGTACAGGTTGTCCTCCAGCCCGACCCGGACGTTGCCGCCCATCCCGGCCGCCACCGCGAGGATCGGGAACTCCTCCCGGCCGATGCCGAAGGCCGACCAGACCGCGTCCTCCGGCAGCCGCGCCCGCATCGCCACGAGCGCCTCGGGCGTCGCCGGGGCGCCCCAGGGGATGCCGAGGCAGATCTGGAACAGGGGCGGGCGCGCCAGATGCCCCTCGGCGATCAGGTGCCGGGCCAGCTCGATCTGGCCGAGGTCGAACACCTCGATCTCGGGCTTCACGCCCGCGTCGCGGATGTGACCCGCCATCGCCCGCAGATGGCTTGGCGTGTTGAGGAACAGGTGCTCGCCGAAATTCATCGTGGCGATGTCGAGGGTGCAGATCTCCGGCCGCAGCGCGCCGACATGCCGGGTGCGCACCTCCGGGCTGACGAAGGTGGTGCCCGGGCCGGCGACCGCCGGGTCGGGATCGCCCGGCACGAACCGGCCCCCCGCCCCCGTGGTCAGGTTGAGGATCACGTCCGTATTCTTCTCGCGGATCCGCTCCACCGCCTCGCGGTAATGGGCGAGCGCCATGCTGGGCGCGGCCGTCTCGGGGTCGCGGACGTGGATGTGCACCACCGCGGCCCCGGCGGCGGCGGCCTCGAGCGCCGACTCGGCGATCGCCTCCGGGCTCACCGGCACGGCCGGGTTCTTCCGCGGCGTGTCGAAGGAGCCCGTGAGGGCGCAGGTGATGACGGTGGTGCTCGCCATGGGTGTTCTCCTCGGACCCTAGATCGCTCCGCCGTCGACCGTGATCGTCTCGCCCGTGATGTAGGCCGCGCCGGCACTCAGGAAGAAGATCGTCTCGGCGATGTCCTCCGGGCGGGCCATGCGGCCGAGCATGGTGCGCCCCACCGTCGCGGCCTTGCGCTCCTCCGACCAGGGGTCGGTCCAGGGCGTGGCGACGAGGCCCGGCGCGACGGCGTTGACGCGCACCTCCGGCGCCAGCGCCCGGGCGAGGCTGCGGGTCAGGTTGATCAGCCCGGCCTTGCTGGCCGCGTAGGCGACCGACGAGCCGCGCCGCCCGAGACCGGCCACCGACGCGGTGTTGACGATGGCGCCGCGGCTCGCCTTGAGGGTCGCGGCCGCGGCCCGGGCGCAGCGGAACGGCCCGAGCAGGTTGGTCGCGAGGATCGTCGCCCAGAACTCCTCGCTCATCGCGTCGAGATCCTCGAACGCGATGGGCGCGGTCGTGGCCGACGTCCCGGCATTGTTGACGAGCACGTCGAGGCCGCCGAGCCGGTCGATGCCGGCCGCCACCATCGCCTCGGCCTCGCCCGCCCGCGACACGTCCCCGGGCAGCGCGATCACCGAGAGGCCCTCCCCGGCGAGCCGGGCGACCTCGGCCGGGCCGCGGGCATCGTCGGGCAGGTGGTTCAGCGCCACCGCGGCGCCGTTGCGGGCGAAGATCGCGACGGTCGCGAGCCCGATGCCCGAGGAGGCCCCGGTGACGAGGACGCGCCGCCCGGACAGGTCCGCTCCGATCATGTTCCCTCCATCCGGCCGATCCCGGCCATCGCCGCCTTGAGCGCCAGGAGCTTGCGGTCGCGCTCGCGGAACAGCTCCTCGGGCGCGCGCCCGCCCCAGTCGAAGTAGCCGCGCCCCGCCATCACCCCGGTCCGGCCGGCGGCGCAGAGGGCGTCGAGGGTCTCGGACCGGGTGCGCGGCGGCGGCGGCGCGTAGCTGCCGTTGGCGAGCGCCCGCTGCGTCAGCTCCAGGCCGGTGAAGTCGGCCTTGGCGAGGTGGCCGAGGATCGGGATGCGCAGGGCGAGCCCGTGGACGATCGCGTCGTCGATGTCCCGCGGCGCGGCCACGCCCTCGTCGAGGAGCCGGAACACCTCGGCGCTGATCGCCTGCTGGATGCGGTTGGCGACGTAGCCGGGGATGAAGCGCTTCAGGACGATCGGGACCTGGCCGAGGCCGCGCACGAACTCGGCCATGGCGGCGATCACCGCCGGATCGGTGCCGGGCCCCGGCACCACGTCGACCAGGTCGACGATGTAGGGCGGCGTGTACCAGTGCAGGATCAGCGCCCGCGCCTGCCGGCGTTCCGGGATCAGCGGGAAGACGTCGAGGTAGCTGGTGTTGCTGGCGAGGACCGCGTCGGCCGGGCAGAGCCGGTCGAGCTCGGAGAAGAGCGCGCCCTTGGCCTCCGGGTCCTCGGTGATCGCCTCGATCACGAGACCGGCGCCCGACACCGCCGCGCCGAGCTCCGCCTCGACCCGGACGGCCCGGGCCAGCCGCGCGGCATCCCAGCCCTCCGGGGCGGCGCCCGCCTCCCGCAGGGTCGCGAGGGCCGAGTCCATCAGGGCGGGGATCCGCGCGCGGGTCTCGGGCCGCGTGTCGGTGAGCCGCACGCCGTGGCCGGCGAGCGCCAGCACCAGGGCGATGCCGTGCCCCATCACGCCGCCGCCGACGATCGCGATCTCGCCCATGCCGCACGCTCCTGTCCCTGTCCCGGGCTCCTCTCGCGGGAATCCTCGGGTCTTCCCGCCGGCCTCAGCCGCCGCGCTGGTCCCGGCGCATCATGAAGGCCAGCTTCTCGAACAGGCTGACATCCTGCTCGTTCTTCAGGAGCGCCCCGTGCAGCGGCGGGATCAGCTTGCGGCCGTCCTGCTCGCGCAGGGTCTCGGGGGCGATGTCCTCGGAGACGAGGAGCTTCAGCCAGTCGAGCAGCTCCGAGGTCGAGGGCTTCTTCTTGAGGCCCGGGACCTCGCGCATCGCCAGGAAGGTCCGCAGCGCCTCCTCGACGAGGCGGTGCTTGATGCCCGGATAGTGGACGTCGACGATGCGCTGCAGCGTCTCGGCGTCGGGGAACTTGATGTAGTGAAAGAAGCAGCGGCGCAGGAACGCGTCCGGCAGCTCCTTCTCGTTGTTCGACGTGATGATCACGATCGGCCGGCGCACGGCCCTCACGGTCTCGCCGGTCTCGTAGACGTGGAACTCCATCCGGTCGAGTTCGGTCAGCAGGTCGTTGGGGAACTCGATGTCGGCCTTGTCGATCTCGTCGATGAGCAGGACCGGGCGCTCGGGCGCGGTGAACGCCTCCCAGAGCTTGCCGCGCCGGATGTAGTTGCCGATCTCCGAGACCCGCGGGTCGCCGAGCTGGGAGTCGCGCAGGCGCGAGACCGCGTCGTACTCGTACAGGCCCTGCTGCGCCTTCGTGGTCGACTTGATGTTCCAGACGATCAGCGGCGCGTTCAGCCCCTTGGCGATCTCCTCGGCCAGCACGGTCTTGCCGGTCCCGGGCTCGCCCTTCACCAGGAGCGGCCGCTCCAGGACCACGGCGGCGTTGACCGCCGCGGTGAGGTCGGGGGTCGCGACGTAGGTCTCGGTTCCGGAAAAGCGCATCGCGGTCTCGGAGAGAGGGGCTCGGGCCCAGGGGTAGCGCGCCGCGCCGCCGGGCCGCAAGCGCCGAGCCCGTCCGGCCGGGCCTGTCCGAACTCCGTCATCACGGGCGATGCGACGTGACCCAGGGCAGCGCGACGTTCCGAGGCGTGGCGTCGCCCCGGATTGCTCGGCTCCGCTCGCGAGGACGGTATCGCCGCGAGCGATCTCAGCCCTTCTCGTGCCAGACGCAGTTCCGGGCCAGGATCTCCAGGTTGACGTCCGACTTCTGCGGCTGCGGCAGGGTCTTGCCGTCCATGGCGAGGTCGATCTTGATCTCGACCTGGCCCTTCGCCTCGTTGGAGCGGCGGGAGAAGTAGCAGTACTGCTGGTAGGGCTGCTCGGCGCTGTCCTTGAAGTTCCAGCCGGTCACGATCTGCCCGTCGAGGTAGGGCACCTGCTTGAACACCGTGAAGGTCGTGTTCACCGCCGCCTTGGAGGCCGGGGCGGCGTCGCTGCCGAGCTGGGCCTTGGTCGGCGTCGGCGTCGCGGAGGCCTTGGGCAGGCCCTCGAGCTTCAGCACGTTGTCGGTGAGCGTGACCTCGCCCTTGGTCTTCAGGGTCACGTCCGAGAGCGCGGCCTGCATGGCGGCGGCGATCTTCTCGGCCGCGGTGTCGAACTGGTTGAGGGTCGCCCAGCCGTAGGCCGCCGCGCCGACGCCGATGCCGGCGAGGCACGCGAAGGCGCCGAAGCCCAGCGCCCGGAACAGGAAGGCCCGGGCGGCGACGTAGCTCGAATCCGCCCGCAGGCGGGAATTCACCTGCTGGGCGAGGGCGATGTTCTCGGGGGTCCCGCTGGCGACGTAGTTCATGCGCCGGCTCCAGCGGCAGGGAGGGTCGGGCCCGGATGGGTCTGGTTCGGCAGCGCCTGCTGGCCCTGGGCCGGCCGGTTCATCGGGATCACCGCGCCCGACGCGTTGGCGGCCCGCGGCAGGATCGGCTCGGGATGCGAGCGCAGGGCGTCGGCGATCGCGTCGAGCATGTAGGGGGCCGCCTCCGGGTTCACGGCGGCGCCGAGATCGTCCTCGTCCATGAAGGTCCGGCGGGTCGAGACCGCGCACAGCGCCAGGATCGTCGACGCGAAGGCCGCGCAGACCGCGGGCAGGAACACGAAGATCCGCAGGAAGGCGTGGACCTGGCTCTCGGTCACGTCGATCGGGTCGACGCCGTAGACCATGGCGGTGAAGGAGTGGAGCTGCGAGCGGTTGACCGCGTTGCGGTAGCCCTGCTCGGCATCGGCCACGCGCCGGTCGGCGGCGCCCGGATCGAGGGCGGCGCGCGCCTTGCGGGCCTCCTCCAGGTCCTTGATCATCCCGGCGCGGTCGGCGGACGCCTTGGCGACGCCCTGCGACAGGGCGGCGACGCGGGGATCGGCCACGCATTTCAGGTTCTGGTACTTGCGGCCCTTGCTGTTGGTGCCGAACACGCGCTCGCAGCGCTGGGCCGGCAGGCCGGCGAGCTGCTGGGCGTTGTCGGCGGAGCGCTTCTCGATCTGGTCGAGCTCGGCCGTGTACTGCGCCACGCGCTCGTCCGCCGCCTTGATCCGGTCGCCGATCGTGGCGCGGTCGGCCTGGGCGTCCTTCAGGGCGGTCTTGGTCCGGGCCGCCTCCATCAGGCGGGGATGGAACATCATCTCGCCGAGCTGCGACACCGACTTGGTGGTCACGCCCGCCGCGAAGATGATGCCCAGCACGGCGAGGCCGCGCACGAAGTAGGAGCGCTGGGTGCGGGCCAGGATGCCGAGCGGCACGCGGCACAGCTCGACCGCGGCGTAGACCAGCGGCGCCAGCAGCATGAAGTAGAAGGCGTGCCAGTCGCCGTCGCTGTAGACGCCCGCGAACAGCCACGCGCCCCAGAGCGAGGCGCCGATCACCATGAACTCGACGAGGTACGCGATCGCCACGTAGCCCCACTTGATGCGGTAGCCCTTCTCGACGTGGCGCTGGTGGCGCCAGCGGTCCGACTCGAGCTTCCACTCGCGCTTCTCGCGCTCGATGTCGCGGCTGGGAGGCGCTGTCGGACCGGCAAATATCGATTTGATGGAGATCATCGGCCTCGTCGCATCCATCGGTCCAGTTCCGGGCGGGGCCCGGCCGAGCTTAACCCCCGGTTAACTCAGGCGTGTATGCGCGCATTGTGCCGATTTTGAGCCGGGTTGCACGCCCTCCGCGCGCGCCGCCTCTGGATGCCGTCCGCATCCCGCGCGCCGGTGACCGAAATGTCTCACCCGCGTCTGTATCCGGCTTGTGTCGGAACGCACATCCGCGGGGCCGGTCGCGACCCGAATCCGGTTGCCCCGAGGGCGGGGGCGACCCATGATCGCGCAGCCGTGATCGGCATCCCCCTGCCCCGAGAGACGAGGTTCGATCCGCCGCCGATGCCAGAGGTCCACGCCGGCTCCTACAAGGAAGCGATCCTGTTTCTCGTCACGGCGGGCATCGTGGTGCCGCTGTTCCACCGCCTGCGGATCTCGCCGGTGCTCGGCTTCATCGGCGCCGGCGCCCTGCTCGGCCCCTTCGGCCTCGGTCGGCTGGCCGACACCTATCCCTCCGTGCACCTCTTCACCATCGGCAACCGGGCCGAGATCTCGCACCTCGCCGAGTTCGGCGTGATCTTCCTGATGTTCATGATCGGGATCGAGCTGTCCTGGGAGCGCCTGCGGGTGCTGCGCCGGCTGGTCTTCGGCCTCGGCTCCCTGCAGGTGGGCTGCTCCGCGCTGATCCTCGGGGCGATCCTCTACGGGCTCAACGTGCCGCTCACCGGCGCGGTGATCGTGGGCATCGGCCTCGCCCTGTCGTCGACCGCCGTGGTGCTGCCGGTCCTCGCCGAGCAGAAGCGGCTGAACGCGCCCACGGGCCGCACCAGCTTCGCGGTCCTGCTGTTCCAGGACCTGGCGGTGGCGCCGGTCCTGTTCGCGATCGCGGTGCTCGGCCGCGACGACGGCGGCGACAAGGGCTGGGCGCTCGCCATGGCGCTCGGCCAGGCGGCGATCGCGCTGGTGCTGATCGTGGTGGCGGGCCGCCTCGCCCTGCGCCCGCTGTTCCAGCTCGTGGCGCGCACGCGCTCCACCGAGCTGTTCATGGCCGCCTGCCTGCTGGTCATCGTCGGCACGGCGCTGACCGCGGCGGCGAGCGGCCTGTCGATGACGCTCGGCGCCTTCGTGGCCGGCCTGCTGCTGGCCGAGACCGAGTACCGCCGGGCCATCGAGGCGACGATCGACCCGTTCAAGGGCCTGCTGCTCGGCGTGTTCTTCGTCTCGGTGGGGATGAACCTCGATCCGGCGCAGCTCATGGCGACGCCGGGCGCGATCATCGGCCTGTCGCTGGCGCTGGTCCTGATCAAGGCCGCCGTGGTGATGATGGCGGCCCCCGTCCTGAAGATCCCCCGGCCGGTGGCGCTGGAGACGGCGCTCCTGCTCGGTCCGGGCGGCGAGTTCGCCTACGTGCTGATCGGCGGCGCCATGGCGACAGGCCTGGTGCCGGAGGAGGTCGGCGCGGCGGCCCTCGTGGTGACCACGGTCACGATGATCATGATCCCGGCGCTCGCCGCCGTCGGCCGCCGGCTCAAGCTGCGGGCGACGGCCGGCGCCCAGGCCACCGCCAAGGCCGAGCCGTGGCCGCAGCGCGTGGAGAACCGGGTGATCGTGGCCGGCTTCGGCCGCGTCGGCCGGCAGGTCGGCGAGATGCTGGAGCGGCACAAGATCCCGTACCTCGCCCTCGATTCCGACGCCGCCCGGGTCGCCGAGCAGCGCCGCGCCGGCGCGCCGGTCTATTTCGGCGACAGCGGCAACACCGAGATGCTGCGCCGCTGCGACATCGCCACGGCCCGGGCGCTGGTCGTCACCCTCGACAATCCCCGCGCCGTCGAGGCGGCGGTGGCGGCGGCCCGCGCCGAGCGGCCGGACCTGACCATCGTGGCCCGGGCCCGCGACGCCCGCCACGCCTCCTCGCTCTACGAGCTCGGCGTCGACGACGCGGTGCCGGAGACGATCGAGGCGTCGCTGCAGCTGTCGGAGGCCGTGCTGGTCGATGTCGGCGTGCCGATGGGGCTGGTGATCGCGTCGATCCACGAGCGGCGGGACGAGTATCGCGCCCTGCTGAAGAAGCGCGAGAGCGAGTCGAAGCCGATCTTCCGGGCCCGGCGGACCGTCGGGAAGGCGCTGGGCAAGGCCCCGGTCAAGCGGGAGCCCGAGCGCCAGGAGGTCGGACGCCAGGAAGTCGGGCGCCAGGAAGTCGGACACCAGGAGGCGGCCGGCCAGGAGGCCTGAGGCGGCGGGCGCGAGGCGGCCGCGCGGCGCGGACCGTGAGGCCCGGGCCGCGGGCCTCCTCAGATCAGGACCGGGTGCGCGTCCTCGTGCTTGGCTCGCCGCGCCACGCGGCTGCGGGGCGCCGGCTCGAACCCGTCGGCGAAGCTGCAGCGGTAGACCAGCTCGTCCGCCGGCCCGAGGCCGGTGACCAGGGGCACCGTCACGGTGTCGCCGGAGAAGCGCCAGCCGCAGGCGCCCTTGTCCCAGTAGAGCCAGACCGTCCCGGGATAGCCCCGCAGGGTGAAGACCGCGGCCTTGCGCGACAGGGCCTGCACCGCCCGCGGGGCGTACATGCCCTTGTCGCGATAGGCGTCCCGGGTCGCCTCCGGCTGGCGGTCCATGAAGGTGTTGCGCACCAGCTGAATCGTCGCCCCCGGCTTCCCGAGAAACCGCTTGAATTCCGTCAGATTCCGCAGGACGACCGCCATCGCAGGTCTCCTCGCCAGCTCCGTGTGGGCCGCGTCGCCGCGTCCGCACACACTCGATGTCCCGAGTTGAGCGATTCCCATGACCGATTGAGTGACCGGGCGAGGCCCGTCCGGCCACATATCAACAGATTCGACGACTTATACCCAGGTTATGAGTCCCAACGGGCTGGAGAGACTCGCTCGGGTCCCGGAATCAGCGATGCCGACCGGGCGGAATCTTGTCGACCATCGTCGAAGACTCGGAAGTCTTCCGGGAAAGTCCTGCCCCGCCCGGCGGGGCGCCGACCGATTCGCGCGGGCTTGACCCGGGCGCCCGGCTGGCGCGTTCTCCCGGGATGCTGCTGCAGTTCTTCACGGCCCTCCGGGACGCCAAGGTCCCCGTCTCCCTGAAGGAATACCTGACCCTGCTCGGCGCCCTGGACCGGGGCCTCGCGGAGCACGACGTCGAGGCGTTCTACTTCCTGTCGCGCGCGGCGCTGGTGAAGGACGAGGCGCATCTCGACCGGTTCGACCGGGTGTTCGGCACGGTGTTCAAGGGGCTGGAGACCCTCGGCGAGGCGGTGGAGCCCTCAGCCATTCCCGAGGAATGGCTGAGGAAGCTCGCCGAGAAGTACCTGACCGAGGCCGAGAAGGCGGAGCTGAAGGCGCTCGGCTGGGACAAGCTGTTCGAGACCCTGAAGCAGCGCCTCGCCGAGCAGAAGGGGCGCCACCAGGGCGGCTCGAAGTGGATCGGCACCGGCGGGACCTCGCCCTTCGGCGCCTACGGCTACAATCCCGAGGGCATCCGCATCGGCCAGGACGGCAACCGCAACTTCCGGGCGGTGAAGGTCTGGGACAAGCGCGAGTTCAAGGACCTCGACGACGACCGGGAGATCGGCGCGCGCAACATGCGCCTCGCGCTGCGGCGCCTGCGCCGCTTCGCCCGGACCGGGGCGGCCGAGGAGCTCGACCTCGACGGCACGATCCGCGCGAGCGCCCGCCAGGGCTACATCGACGTGAAGCTGCGGCCGGAGCGGCGCAACGCCGTGAAGGTGCTGCTGTTCCTGGACGTCGGCGGCTCGATGGACTGGCACATCGAGCAGGCGGAGGCGCTGTTCTCGGCGGCGCGCTCGGAGTTCAAGCACCTCGCCCACTACTACTTCCACAACTGCCCCTACGAGGCGGTCTGGACCGAGAACCGGCGGCGGCACGAGGCGCGGACGCCGCTCCTCGACGTGATCCGCACCTACGGCAGCGACTACCGGCTGGTCTTCGTCGGCGACGCCTCGATGAGCCCCTACGAGATCGCCACGCCCGGCGGCTCGGTGGAGCACTGGAACGAGGAGTCCGGCGCCGTCTGGATGCAGCGGCTCCTCGACCATTTCCCGAAGGCGGCGTGGCTCAACCCGGTGCCCGAGACGCACTGGGGCTACACCCAGTCGATCGGGATGGTGCAGCGGCTGGTCGCCGGCCGGATGTTCCCCCTCACCCTGGAGGGGCTCGACGCGGCGGCGCGGGCGCTGGTGCGGTGACAGGCGGGGTCGCGGCCTTCGAGCGCGATGCGGCCGGACGCCGTGCCGTCTCGGCGCGCGGAGCGAAGCGACCCGGCGATCCCACGCGCATGCGGTCGCGCCGGCCCGGGGTCGCTTCGCTGCGCGCGATGACCGGGGGATCGACGAGACCCGAACGGCGGCCGTGTCAGCCCTGCTGGGGCGGAGTCGTCACCACGAGGCCGTCCAGCGCCGGCGTGATCTTGATCTGGCAGGACAGGCGGGAATTCTCGCGGACGTCGCTGGCGAAATCCAGCATGTCCTGCTCCATGTCCTGCGCCTTGCCGACCGTGTCGATCCAGGCGTCGGCCACGTAGACGTGGCAGGTGGCGCAGGCGCAGGCGCCGCCGCACTCCGCGTCGATGCCCGGGACGTTGTTGCGCATAGCCGTCTCCATCACGGTCGCGCCGACGCTGCCTTCGACGGTCCGTTCCGTCCCGGCGTGGTCGACGTAGGTGATCTTGGGCATGCTGGGGGCTCCGGGCTCGCGTCGAGCGCACTCTGTCCGACGGGCGGCGTGCCTGCTTGGCGGCTGGAAACGCGGAATGCAAGCGCGGCATTAGACACCAATCCCGGATCGATCGCCGCATCGCGGCGACACCGTCAGGCGCGCGCCTCCGCGATCTCCGCCAGCGCCCGCGCGACCGCGGCCGCGAGGTCGTCGACCGGCACGGCCCCGGCGCCGGCGCGCAGGCGCGTCTCCGCGGCGTCCGCCAGGGCGCGCACGTGAACCGCCCCGACGCCCGCGGCCGAGCCCTTCAGGGTGTGGGCGAGGTCGGCGCGCTGCTCCCGCGGCAGGGCCGGGTCCGCGAGGCGCGGCAGGATCGACCGGCACTGGCCGGCGAACAGCTCCAGAACCTCACGGGCCAGCTCGGCGTCGCCGCCGGTCTGCGCCTCGAGTTCCGCGGGGTCGATGGCCTGCATGCTCGGGCTCCCGGCATCCGGATTCGTCGGGGATTGCGGATCTGATCCACACAATTCACCCCCTGATTCGCCGGGTGGGGATCGCGCCGGACCCCTCCCCTGCGGCAGGATGGTGGAGGCGGTGAGCGACGGGCCCGGTAACCATTCGGTTAACGTTTTCTGGGGCCGGTCGAGGGCTCGGGTATCGGCAGTCGCTGCCCGAGTTTAGTCTTGTAATGGTAAACGGGGCGTTGCGTCTCCGGCTCAAGCCTCCCCAGGCGCCGGTGAACCCGTGTAACGAGGCGTTGAATGGCGACCGAGAAGAAGCTGAAGGACCCGGCCGAGGCCGCGCTCTCTGCGATCGAGCAGGCGCTGAACCTCGACGCCCTGACGCCGAACGGCACCGACGGCCGCGCCGAGCCGCGCCTGCCCGATGTCGGTGACGCCGACCCGCTGCGCGACGGCGGCCTCGACGCCGGCCGGACCATGCCGCCGCGCCTCGACCTCGACCCGCCGCTCGCCTCCGACCTGCCGCCGCCGGGCCTGGACCGCCCCCGCCGCGAGGGCGGCCTCCTGCCCCCCGACCGCTCGCTCGTGGCCAACGACGACCGGCGCAACATCGGCATCCTGCAGCAGACCCTGCGGGTGCGCTCCTCGCCCAAGCCCTACCTGCTCGCCCTCGCCGCCGGCGCCGTCTGGATCGGCGCCCTGGTGCTGATCGCGTGGGCGAAGTCCGACGGCGACCTGCGCGCGGTCGTGTCGGGCCTCTCCGCCCTCCAGGCGAGCGTCGGCGCCGCGGCCCTGTTCGGCCCGGTTGTGCTGTTCGTGATCGCCGCCATGCTGGCGGTGCGCGCCCAGGAGATGCGCCTCGTCGCCCGCGCGGTCGGCGAGGTCGCGGTCCGTCTGGCCGAGCCCGAGAGCTTCTCCACCGACGCGGTCCTGACCATGTCGCAGACCGTGCGCCGCGAGGTGGCGGCGGTGGGCGACGGCGTCGAGCGGGCGCTCGCCCGGGCCGGCGAGCTGGAGACCCTGGTCCGGGGCGAGATCGCCACCCTGGAGCGGGCCTATTCCGACAACGAGATCCGCATCCGCTCCCTCGTGGACGAGCTGGTGGCCCAGCGCGAGGCGATCGTCACCAACGCCGAGCGGGTGCGCAGCGCCATCACCGGGTCGCACCAGAGCCTGAGCCAGGACCTGGAGGGCGCCTCCGACCGGATCGTCTCCGCGGTGACCGGCGCGGGCGAGCGCGTGACCGGCGCGCTGGAGACCCGCGGCGCCGCGATCACCGCCTCCCTGGGCGAGGCCGGCGACCGGGTGGTCAACCTGATGACCGCCCGCGGCAGCGACCTGATCGACACGCTGGCGGCCACCAGCCACGAGGTGCGCGGCAGCTTCCAGGAGGTCGGCGAGACCCTGACCCGCAGCTTCGAGGACCGCGCCGGGACCGCGACCGGCGCCTTCCAGGCCGCCGGCACCGCCCTGGCCGAGCGCCTGTCGGAGAATGCCGGCGCCCTCACCCGGACCCTGGAGGAGACCGGCAGCCGCGTGAGCGACGCGCTGGAGCGGCAGGCCGGCACGGTGCGCGAGACCTTCGAGCGCTCGGTGACGGGGCTCGAATCCGCCTTCCTGTCGCGCGGCTCGGAGCTGACCGAGCGCTTCGGCGCGATGGGCGCCGAGATCACCGCCCGCTTCGCCGAGACCGGTTCGGCCCTGACCCAGGACATCGCCGGCCGCGGCCTCGCGCTGCGCGCCGAGATCGAGAGCGCCGGCCTGTCGGTCGCCGAGACGATCGAGGGCCGCGGGCGCGACGCCCAGGCCGCCCTGGCGCTCGCCGCGAGCGGCGCCGGCGAGACCCTGGCGGCCCGCGCGGGCGCCGTGCGCGACGACCTCGTCGGCACCGCCGAGCGGATCGCCGAGGCCCTGTCGGAGCGCGGCGGCGCCCTCGCCGAGCGGATGGACGGCATCGCGGCGCGCCTCGACGAGACCGTGACGGTCCGGGCCGCCGACCTGGAGCACCGGGTGGCGGCGGCGGCCGAGCGGGCCGGCGGCAGCATCGCGCACCGGACCGAGACGGTCGCGGCGAACCTGGAGGCCGCCTTCGCGGCCCTGGGCCAGGGCTTCGAGACCGGGGCCGCCTCGGCGGTCCAGTCGCTGCGGGGCACGGTCGAGGGCCTGTCGGGCGAGATCGACGGCCGCACCGCCGAGGCGGTCGCGGCGCTCCAGCGCGGCGCCGACGCGGCCACCAGCGCCCTGCGCGGCACCGCCGAGGACGCCACCGGCGCGGTCGAGTCCCGCACCCTCGAGGCCGTGCGGGTGTTCGAGCGCCGGGTCGCGGATTCCGCCGCCGCCCTGTCGGCGCGCACCGAGGAGGCGGCCGCCGCGCTGCGGGCCGCCGCCGATCAGGCGAGCCAGGCCGCCGAGACGCAGACGCGCGACGCCGCCGCCCGGCTCGCCGAGGCGCTGGACACCCTGCGGACCGCCTCGGGCGAGGTCACGGGCGCCGTCGAGGCCGAGACCGCGATCCTCACCGCCCGGTTCCGCGACGCCGCCGACCGCGCCGGCACCGAGCTCGGCGCGCGCGGGACGGAAGCCGTCGCGGCGGTCCGCGCCGCCCTCGACGACCTCAACCGCGAGCTCGCCGCCCGGACCGGCGACGCCACCGGCAGCCTCGCCGAGGCCGCCCGCGCGATCTCGGCCGACCTCGCCGCCCGGATCGGCGAGATGGAAGCGGCCTTCGGCGAGCACGGCCGCGGCGTCGCCGAGCTGCTCGCCAGCCACGCCGACGAGACCCAGGCCCGGATCAGCGGCACCGGCCGCGACATCGTCCTCGCCGTGGCGAGCCAGGGCGCCCGCATCGCCGACACCCTCAGCCAGACCGGCGCGAGCTTCGCCGAGACCGCCGACGGCCGGGTCCGGGCGATCGACGAGACGCTGGGCAACCGCCTCGCCGCCCTGCAGGAGACCATCGCGCGCGGCGACATCCTGGCCGACCGGATCAACCGCGACACCGCCGCGCTGGGCGAGACCGTCGGCGCGCGGCTGGAGGAGATGGACCGGCTCCTCACCGGCAAGGGCGAGGCCGTGGCCGAGACGATCGCCACCCGGGCCCGCGAGGCCGGCAGCCTGATCGAGACCCATCTCGGCGGCCTGGAGACGCGCTCCGCCGAGCGGGCCGCCGCCATCGCGGCCGCCGTGGCAGCGCTGGTCGGCCAGATCGACGACCATCTCGGCAGCCGCGCGAACGCCGTGGACGAGGCGCTGCGCGCCCGGACCGACGAGATGGACCGGATCATGGCCGAGGGCCATCGCGGCCTGATGGAGATGCTGGAGGGCCGCACTTCCGGGCTCGGCCAGGACATCGCCCGCCACACCGGCGAGATCGCCCGGCGGATCGAGGAGAGCGCCGGCCATTTCGACACCGGCGTCATCGGCCGCCTGCAGGCGATCGCCGAGACCCTGGACCAGCGCGCCCGCCTCGTGGACGAGAGCTTCGGCGTGCAGGCCTTCGAGGCGATCCGCCTGATCGAGGCGCGCACCCGCGCTGTCGACGAGGAGCTCGCCGGCCGGACCCGCGACCTCGTGGCGATGATCACCGACCGGACCGGCGGCCTCGACGGCGCGATGGCCGAGCGCGTCCGCGCCCTCACCGGCACCATCGAGGAGGCCACCCGCGGCCTGGAGGCCGCGCTGGCGAACCGCGCGGATTCGATGATCCGGCTGGTGGACGAGCGCACCGAGAGCGCCGACGCGGCGCTCGCCGCCCGCACCGAGGCCGTGCACGCGGCCTTCGCGGAGCGCGCCGACCTGCTCGGCCGCCTCATCGACGAGCGCATCGCCGCCATGTCGGGCGAGCTCGACGAGAAGGGCCGCGCCGTGTTCGGGGCGATCGGCGGCCGGATCACCGAGCTGGCCCGCCTGCTCGACCGCGGCGGCAGCTCGCTGGCCGAGCTCATCGACCAGCGCGGCGAGAGCGTGCTCGCCAAGCTCCAGCAGACCATCGCGGACGCCGAGCGGATGCTCGATGCCGGCGAGGGCCGCCTGGGCCACACCCTGTCGAGCCGCACCGCCGACATCAGCGGCCTCCTCGACGAGGGCGTGCGCTCGGTCCACACCCTGCTGGACGACCGGACCAACCAGATCCGCGTCATGCTGGACGACCACGCCGGCACCCTGGCCGCCACGTTGGACGGCCGGATGGGGCCGATCCACGAGGCGCTGGACGGCCGCGGGCAGGCGATGGTCGCCGCCCTGGAGGGCGCGTTCGGCTCCGCCACCGGCGCCCTGGACGACCGCACCCGGCAGCTCGGCAGCCTGTTCGACGAGCGGCTGGGCCACCTGGAGAGCCTGGTCGACGGCCGCGGCAACCGCCTCGCCGACACCCTCACCGCCCGGGCCCAGGCCCTGCGCACCCTGTTCGAGGAGGCCCAGTCGGCCCTCGACGGCGTGGTCGAGGGCGGCGGCGGCCGCTTCGCCGCCGCGGTCGACGCCCGCATCCAGTCCCTCCGCGCGGTGCTGGAGGAGGCGCCCGCCGCCGTCTCGGCGCTGGTGGAGACCCGCGAGCGCCAGCTCGCCGCCACCCTCGACGCCCGCACTCAGCGCCTGCAGACCCTGTTCGAGGAGGCCCAGGCCGGCCTGCGCGACCTCGTGGACGGGCGCGGCCAGGAAGTCGCCGACGCGATCGCGGCCCGGACCGAGGGCCTGCGCACGACCCTCGACGCGGCGCCCGCCCAGATGGCGGACCTGCTGGACACCCGTCTGTCCGACCTCCAGGGCCTGTTCGAGCGGGCGCAGGGCGAGATCGACCGGCTCGTGGACAGCCGCGGCCGCCAGATCGCCGGCACCATCGAGCACCGCACCCAGGCGCTCCAGGCGACCATCGAGGGGGTGAACCCGGCCATTGCCGGCCTGCTCGAGGAGCGCGAGACCCGCCTCGCCGAGACCCTCAAGGAGCGGACGGGCGAGCTGCAGACCCTGTTCGACCGGGTGCAGAACCGCCTCGGCGCGCTGGTCGAGGGCACCGGCCGCGACGTGTCCGAGCGGGTCGACGCGCGCGTCGAGACCCTGCGGGCGACCTTCGAGCAGGCGCGCGCCGCGATCGAGGGCCTGCTGGAGGACCGCGGCCAGGCCCTGGTGGCGGCCGCCGAGGGCCGCACCGGCGCCCTGGTGGAGGTCTTCGACGCCCGCCTGCGCGCCCTGGACGGCGCCGTCGAGGACCGGACCGGCGCCCTGGTGGAGACCTTCGACGCCCGCCTGCGCGCCCTGGACGGCGCCGTCGAGGGCCGCACCGGCACCCTCGTGGAGACCTTCGACGCCCGGCTGCGCGCCCTGGACGGCGTGGTCGAGGGCCGCACCGCGGCCCTGGCGCAGGCCGTCGAGGCGCAGAGCGAGGCCCTGGCCCGCGGCGTCGACGCCCGCGCCGACGCGTTCACGCAGCGCATCGACAGCCGCATGCGGCTGTTCGCGACCCTGGTGGCGCAGCGGGCCGACACCCTGGCCACCGCCTTCGACGACCGCCACGAGGCCTTCGCGGGCCTCATGGACGAGCGCACGGCGGCCCTGGTCGCCGCCCTCGACGAGCGGGCCCGCGCCCATGCCGAGCAGGTCGACGCCCACAACGCGGCGCTGGCCGAGACGCTCAGCCGCCGCGAGGCCGCGCTCGCCGGCCTGATCGACGCCCGCACCGAGGCCCTCGGGGCGGGGTTCGAGCGCCGCGCCACGGCGCTCGGCGCCCTGGTGGATGCCCGCGGCGAGGCCCTGTCCCGCCGTCTCGCCGAGAGCGCCGAGACCCTCGTGCGCGCCATCGAGGAGCGCGGCGGCGCGCTGCTCGCGAGCGTCGAGGGCAGCGGCCGCGCCGTCGGCGACAGCCTGGAAGGCCATGTCGAGCGCCTGCGCGGCGCCATCGACGGGCCGATGATGGACCTGTCGCGGGCCCTGTCGGACCGCGCCGAGGCGATCGAGCGGACGCTCGCCGAGACCGGCGTGCCCCTGGCCGAGAGCCTGCGGGAGCGGACCGAGGAGCTGGCCGTGCAGTCGCGGGCCTCGGCCGAGCTGCTGCGCGCCGCCGTCGAGGACGGCGCCGGCCGCACCCTCTCCGAGCTGTTCGAGACCAACGACCGGATGGGCCGCGAGCTCGGCGCGCTGCTCCAGCGGATCGAGGCCGCCAACACGGCGCTGACCGACCTCGTGGCCGGCGCCGACACCAATCTCGGCGCGATCGAGCAGGGTCTCGCCGGCCGGATCGAGCAGGTCCAGGGGGCGCTGGAGCGCATCGCCGCCGAGACCGGCCGCGCCAGCGCCGGCGTCTCGGCCCAGGTCGAGGCCCTGCGCGGCGCCGCCGACGGGGCGCTCAGCGAGGCCTCGCGCCTCGCCGAGACCCTCGACGGCCGCGGCCGCTCGCTCGGGGAGCAGACCGCCGCGCACGTCGCGGCCCTCGACCGGGCCGCGGCCTCCCTGGCGGCCATCGAGGAGCGGCTCGACTCGGCCCTGTCGGGCCGCGAGACCAAGCTGACCGAGGCGCTGGCCGCGTTCGAGGCCCGGGCCGCGGCCCTGGAGCAGAACGGCACCGCCCTGGCGCAGACCATCGAGCAGACGCTGCGCGCCGCCGAGGAGCGCGCCCGCAGCGTCGGCGAGTCCCTGGCCCAGTCGGCCCAGGGGGCCGGGGCCTCGGTGACGAGCGCCTTCGCCGACCTGAAGGACAGCGCCAGCGCCGAGGGCGAGAAGGCCGCCCAGGGCGTCCGGCAGGTCATCGAGGAGGCGGCCCGCGAGATGCGCAGCGGCTTCCAGGAGGCCCAGGCCAGCTTCGGCGACTCCTTCTCGGCCCTGCGCGAGATGGCGGGCTCGATCCGCGGCGAACTCGACGCGACCCGCGCCGAGCTCGCCAAGGGCGTCCTCGAGCTGCCGCGCGAGACGCAGGACGCCACCGGCGAGATGCGCCGGGTGGTGGCGGACCAGATCAAGGCCCTCAACGAGTTGTCGTCCCTGGTCTCCCGCTCCGGCCGCTCGGTCGACGTCGCCCAGCCGCAGGCCCAGCGCCGGGTCGCGGAGGGTGGCGGCCGGGCCGTCGCGGCGGCGCCGACCGCCGCGGCCCCCGCGCCCGCACCGTCGATGCCGACGGCGGCCCCCGCGGCTCCGGCCCTGCCGGCCCCCGCGCCGACGCCCCGCGCCGCCGCGGCCAAGATCGAGGCGCGCCCGGCCGCGCCCGCCCGCCCGGCGCAGGCCGGCGACAAGCGCGGCTGGCTGTCGGACCTGCTGACCCGCGCCTCGCTGGACGACGACGAGGAGCCGGCGACCGACGCGCCGGCCGCCGCCCCGGCGCCCGCGGCGCCGGCCCGCCGCCCCGCGGTGGCGGCCGCCGAGACCGGGCGGATCGCCCTCGACACGATCTCGACCGACATCGCCAAGATGATCGAGCACCGGACCGCGGTCGACCTGTGGGAGCGGTACCGCCGGGGTGAGCCGAACCTGTTCGACCCGCGGATCTACACGCCGCAGGGCCGGGCGACCTTCGCGGAGATCCAGCGCCGCTACAGGACCGACGCGGAGTTCCGCCGCAGCGTCGACCGCTACGTCAGCGAGTTCGAGCGCCTGCTCGGCGACGTGGTCAAGAACGACAGCGACGCCAAGCGCACCGACGCCTACCTGACCTCGGAGACCGGCAAGGTCTACACCATGCTGGCCCATGCCAGCGGGCGCTTCGACGGGGCGTAGGACCGATCCCGCCGGGGCCGTTCGCGGCGCCGGCGGGGCACACGCCGGGGACGACGAGATCCGTCGCACCCGCCCCCGCATCCTGACGTTGCGCGCGGGACCGGGCGGCGCGGGCGCCGCCCCGCCCTCACAGCAGGCCGAGGCCGACCAGTTCGCGCCGCAGGGCCTCGGGCATCTCGGCGAGGTCCCCGGAAGCCTCGGCCCCGAGATCGGCCGGCGCGTCGCGCGCCGTGAGGTAGCGCCAGCCCTGGAACGGCCGGTAGGGCCGGGGCGCCACCGGGACGAGCCGGGGATCGAAGACCAGGCGGCAGCGCGGGATGCCGTCCTCCCCGGTGAGCGGCTCGATCGCGGTGATCGCCTGCCGGCAGGACAGCGTCCCGCGGATCACCCAGTAGATCGAACCGTGGCCGGTGATCTCCCGGTGGCGCTTGGGCAGGGTGCGGGTGACGTGGAACGGGGCCGCTTGCCGGCCGTCCCGGAGCGCCTCCTCCCGGAACCGGGCCTGCCGGGCCTCGAGGTCGGCGATGGTGGCGGGGCCGACGCAGAGCTTGATCAGGTGCAGGGCCACGGATGCGCGTGCTCGGGGTTGCCGGGGGCGCCCCTGATAGCAGGGTCCGCGCCGGCGCGCGCCTGTCGAACCGCCCCGCCGCGCGGCGTCGGCGCCGAGGCCCGGTCGGAGCCTGTCAGGCGAACAGCGCGAGCCGCTGTTCCGGCGTCAGCGCGTCGATCTCGGCGAAGCTCAGGGCCGGCTCCTCCGGCGGCATCGCCGGCTCGGGAGCGGCCGCGACGGTCTCGCCCCAGGTGAGGTCGGCCACGTCCCGCGCGATGTCCTGCGCGACATCCTCCTCGACATCCTCCTCGACATCCTCCTCGACGTCCGTCTCGAACGCCTCCTCGATCGCGGTGGCGGCCTCCGGCGCGTCCGCGGCGGACGGATCGGCGACGGGAAGGGGGGCGACGTCCGGAGCCGACTCCGGCTCCGGGGCAGCCTCGAGATCGACCGCCCAGTCGGCTACCAGATCGGCCTCCAAGCCGGCTTGCAAGTCGGCCGCGGGTGCGGCCTCCGGCCCGTCCCCCGCCGCGGCGGCGAGGTCCGGTCCCGGGGCGAATGCCAGCGCGGCCGCTCCCGTCGGCTCGGACACGGCGTCCGGCTCGGCCTCCGCCGCCGGCTCCAGCGCGGCCGGCACTTCGGCCGCGACCTCTGTCTCCGGCTCGATCTCCGGCGCCCGGGCCTCCGCCTGGACCGGCAGGAACACCAGGTCCTCGTGCAGCGCCGGGCTGCCGGGGCGGGCCACCAGGGCCGCCACGGTGACGGCCGGCACGTCCATGGCGATGTAGCGGTCGATGTCGCTCTGGTTCAGATCGGCCGGCTCGCCGTCCGGCCGCGCGCCCCGGTGGGGCGGCACCCGCACCGCGTCCTCGCCCCAGATGGCGATCATCGCGGAGACCCGGTCCTCCAGGTAGCGCAGGGTGTAGACGATCCGGGCGGTGCGCTGCGCGGTCAGGTCCTGGAAGGAGCAGGCCGTGTAGATCGCGGTCGCGTGGCGGTCGAGGGCGTCGCAGGCCTGCGCGTCGGCCCCGCGCTCGCGCAGGGTCCAGGCCGCCTCCTGGATCGACTCGGCGGCGCTGAGGATGTCGGAGGTCGCCTGCTCGGTCTCGCGCACGATGGCGTCGAGGGCGAGGGACGCCTGCGTCAGCCGGGTCTCGTCGCCGTTCGGGGCGTTGAGCGCCGCGATCTCGCCCTTGGTCCGGCTGATCGCGTCGGCCATGTCGAGGAGGTTGCCGCGCAGGTGCCCGAAGGCCTCCTGCCCGCGGTCGGCGGTGACGCTCCGCTCCAGCCGCGCGATCGCCCCGAGCAGCACCTCGGTCTCGGCACCCCGGTTGCGCCGGGCATACTCGGCGAGGAACCAGCGGCCGCGCTCGCTGGCGCTGATCGTCGCCTCGATCGCCTCGTACTCGGCCGACGCGTGCGCGCTCGGGTTGACGGAACCGAACATGGGTCTCTCTGGACGCTCGATGCGGGCGCGGCGGCGGCCCGCCCCGGTGCGCACCGATACCCGGGAATTTGACAGAGGCCCTTTAACGGGCGCTTACGGACGCCCTCCCGGTTCCGCCTCCGCCCCCTCCCCGCTCGTCGAGACCCGCCTTGCCCCGCCCGTCCGGCCCGGCGCGCCTGTCGCTGCTCTACGCCGTGGTGTTCACCGAGATCGGCATCGCGATGCCGTTCATGCCCCTGTGGCTCGACGCCCTGGGGCTGGATGCCCGGGTGATCGGCGTCCTCCTCGCCCTGCCGATCGCCACGCGGATCGCCGCCACGGCGCCGCTGATGAGCCTCCTCGACCGCGGCCTCGGCCCCCGGCGGCTGATCCTGCTCGGCAGCCTCGCCCTGAGCCTGACCTACGCGCTGATGCCCGCCGCGGCCGGGATCGCGTGGCCGCTGCTGGCCGGGCTGATCGTGCTCAACGCGGTCGCCGGCGCGCCGCTCGTGCCCTGCATCGACTACCTGACGCTCGCCGCCGTGCGCCGGGATGCCCGCCTCGCCTACTCGCGGATCCGGATGGCGGGCTCCATCGCGTTCCTGCTGGCGAACCTCGCGGGCGGCGTGCTGCTGACGGCGCTCGGCGGCCGGCTCGCCGTGCCGCTGCTCCTGACCGGCCTCGCCCTCGGCGCGGCGCTGGTGGCGTGGCGCAGCCGCGCGGTGGCGGCCCTGCCGCCGTCGGCGGAGGGCGACGGCCGGAAGCGGCTGCCGCCCAGGCTCTGGCTGTGCATCGGCGCGGCGGCCGCGATCCAGGCGAGCCACGGGGCGATCTACGGGTTCGGCAGCATCTACTGGACCGGCCAGGGCATCCCGCCCGCCTGGGTCGGCGCGCTCTGGGCGATCGGCGTGCTGGCCGAGATCGCCCTGTTCGCCGGCCTGCCCGCCCTGCCCGCCGCCTGGCGCAGCCCGGTGCGGCTCCTCGGCGCCGGGGCCGTAGCGGCGATCCTCCGGGCGATCGGCATGTACTTCCTCGGCGACCATCTCGCGGCGCTGGTGCCGCTCCAGTGCCTCCACGGCCTGACCTTCGGGGCGACGCAGCTCGGCGCCATGGCGGCGGTCTCGGCCTACGCCCCCGACGGCGCGCGGGGCCGGGCGCAGGGCACCCTCAGCGCGGTCAATGCCGGGATCTCGGTGGTCGCGACCCTGGTGAGCGGCGTCGCCTACCGGGCCGGCGGCCCCCTCGCCTTCCTGCTGATGGCGCCGCTCGCCGCCGCGGGACTGGGCCTCGCCCTGGCCTCCCGCCGCGCGCTGGGGGTGCGGTTGGAGACGGATCGTCAACCGTAATGTCGTCATAACCGCCGGGCAGGGTGGTGCCTCGATCGAGGAGTAAGGGTGTTGCTGAGCGAGGGCAGTGTTCCCGGCGCCTTGGCCGGCGCCGCGCTGCGGGACCGGTCGGCCGACGGCCGCCTGGCGCTCGACGGCCGCTGGACCGCCGACCAGGCCCCGACCGTCGAGGCCGCGGCCGCGCGCATCGCGGCGGCCGGCCGGACCGGGCCGGTGGCGGTCGACCTGTCGAGGATCGAGCGCCTCGACACCCTGGGCGCCTGGGTCCTGGAGCGGACCCGCGCCGAGATCGAGCAGGCGGGCAGCGCCCTCACCTATCTCGGCGCCCGCCCGGAGCACCGCATTCTGCTGGGCGAGGTCCGGCTGCGCGAGCCGGACGCGCCGCCGCCGCGGCGGCACGGCCCGGTCGTCGGCCTGCTCGACGCCACCGGCCGCCGCACCGTGCAGGGCGGCCACGAGTTCGTCACCGCCCTCGCCTTCCTGGGCGAATTGATCGCCGCCTGCGGGCGCGTCGCCCTGCGGCCCGGCACGTTCCGCGGCAACGCCCTGATCAACCAGATCCAGCAGGTGGCGCTCAACGGCACGCCGATCATCGTGCTGATCTCGTTCCTCGTCGGCGGCATCGTCGCCCAGCAGGGCATCTTCCAGCTCCAGCGCTTCGGCGCCCAGACCTTCGTGGTCAACCTGATCGGCCTCCTGATCCTGCGCGAGATGGGCGTGCTGCTCACCTCGATCATGGTCGCGGGCCGCTCCGGCTCGGCGATCACCGCCGAGATCGGCTCCATGCGCATGCGCGAGGAGGTCGACGCGCTCCGGGTCATGGGCCTCGACCCCGTCGAGATCCTGATCGTGCCCCGGGTGCTCGCGCTGATGATCGGCCTGCCGATGCTGACGCTGATCGGCGACCTCGCGGCGCTCGCCGGCGGCGGCCTCACCGCGATGCTCTACGGCGGCCTGACCCTCGACCAGTTCCTGGTCCGGCTCCAGGCGGCGGTGGGCGTGCACCACGTCATGGTCGGCCTGATCAAGGCGCCGTTCATGGCGCTGACCATCGGGGTGATCGCCACGATCGAGGGCTTCGCGGTCGAGGGCTCCGCGGAATCGCTCGGCCGTCACGTCACCGCGTCGGTGGTGAAGTCCATCTTCATGGTCATCGTCCTCGACGGCCTGTTCGCGGTGTTCTTCGCCGCGATCGACTTCTGAGGCCGCCGCGATGGATGCCCCGATGACCGCCTCGCCGAATGGCCCCGCGCCGATCATCCGCGTGCGCGACCTCGTGGTCGGCTTCCGCGACCGCAACATCCTGAAAGGCCTGAGCCTCGACATCCGCGCCGGCGAGATCCTGGGCTTCGTCGGGCCCTCGGGCCAGGGCAAATCGGTGCTGACCCGGACGATCCTGGGTCTCAACCCCAAGCGGGCCGGCACGATCGAGGTGTTCGGCCGGGACGTCGACGCGTTGACCTACGCCGAGCGGCGCCGGATGGAGCAGCGCTGGGGCGTGCTGTTCCAGCAGGGCGCCCTGTTCTCGGCGCTGACCGTCAAGCAGAACATCCAGGTGCCGATGCGCGAGCACCTGAACCTGTCCGAGCGCCTGCTCGACGAGTTCGCCCGGCTCAAGATCGAGATGGTCGGCCTGAAGCCCGACGCCGCCGACAAGCTGCCCTCGGAACTGTCGGGCGGCATGATCAAGCGCGCGGCCCTGGCCCGCTCCCTGGCGCTCGATCCCGAGATCCTGTTCCTGGACGAGCCGACCTCGGGCCTCGACCCGATCGGCGCGGGCGAGTTCGACGACCTCGTCTCGACCCTCAAGGAGACGCTGGGGCTGACCGTGTTCATGGTCACCCACGACCTCGACAGCCTCTACACCGCCTGCGACCGCATCGCGGCGCTCGGCGACGGCCAGATCATCGCCGCCGGCACGATCGACGAGATGCTGGCGAGCGACCATCCCTGGCTGCGCTCGTACTTCCACGGCAAGCGCGCCCGGACCATCGCCACGGGCGGCGCCTCGGCCCATGCCTGATCCGATCCCTGATCCGATGCCTGATCCGATGCCCGGTCGCCGCCCCACCCAGATCCCGCCCTGCTCCCGTCCGGGAGCCGGGGCTCCAGGCCCGGCCGGATCTCCGCCGGCCAGAACCGCAGGTTGAGCGCATGGAAACTCGCGCGAACTACGCCCTGATCGGGGCCTTCACGATCGCCGTCATCCTGGCGGGCTTCGGCACCGTGCTGTGGCTCTCCGGCGGCTCGTCGCGGCAGGTCAGCCAGCTCGTCCGCATCGTCTTCTCCGGCTCAGTCGGGGGCTTGTCGCGCGGCTCGAGCGTGAACTTCAACGGCATCAAGGTCGGCGAGGTCACCGATATCCGCCTCGCCCCGCAGGATCCCCGCCGGGTGCTCGCCACGATCAAGGTCGATCCCGCGACCCCGCTCCGGGCCGACACCCGCGCCCGGCTCGACTCGGCGATGCTCACCGGCGTCTCGGTGATCTCCCTGTCGGGCGGCAACGCCGACGCGCCGGTGCTGACCCCGATGGCCAACGGCGAGCCGCCGACGATCTTCGCCGATTCCTCCGACATGCAGGACATGATGGCGCTGGCCCGCCAGGTGGCGCAGCGGGCCGACGACATGCTGGCCCGCCTCGACCGGCTCGTCTCCGCCAACGAGGGGGCGATCAACCGGTCGCTCGCCAATGTCGAGACCTTCTCGAAGACGCTGGCCGATGCCGGCCCGAACATCTCCGCGCTGGTCAAGGCCGTGGACGGGGCCAAGCTCGGCCGGGTGATCGACAACGCCGACCGCTTCTCGGCCGCCCTGTCCAAGGCCAGCCCCGACATCGAGGCCGGCCTGCACGACGCCCGGCTGCTCGCCGGCAAGCTCAGCGCCTCGGCCGACAAGATCGACGCCGTGCTCAACGGGGCCGAGAGCTTCCTGGGCTCGGCCTCCGGCCAGGAGGGCTCCAGCACCTTCGCGGAGATCCGCGCGGCGGCGATCTCGGTGCGCGACGCCGGCAAGGCGTTCCGGACCATGTCGGAGAACCTCGACAAGCGCACCGCCAGCATCTCGGCCAATTTCGGCCGGCTGAGCGGCACCGGCCGCCGGGAGGTGGAGGCCCTGTCGGGGGACGGGCAGCGGACGCTGAGCACCCTCAACCGCACGGTGCGCAGCCTGGAGCGCGACCCGAGCCAGGTGATCTTCGGCGGCAAGCCTTCGTTGCCTGAATACAACGGTGGCCGGTGAAATGCCGCGTCGCCGGGCGGATGTGTCCCGGCGCACGGCACGGATGCCGCGGCGGATTAGTTTTAACCGCATAGCTTATACAGCTCCGCCGTTCGCCGGCGGGGTCCCTCAGGTCATGCGTATGGTCCGCTCGTCCCACATCGCCGCCGCCGCGCTGCTCGCCGCCTTCCTGGGCGGCTGCGGCGGCGCGGCGCCCCTCACCTTCGACCTCGCGGCGCTGCCGGCCGCGGGGCGGCCGATCGCGGCCGGCCGCTCGATCGTGGTCTCGGAGCCGGTGAGCATCCAGCCCTTCGAGGCCGACCGGATCATCGTCCGCGAGAACGGCGGCGCCCTGTCCTTCCTGGGCGGCGGCCAGTGGGCCGACCGGCTGCCGCGCCTGATCCAGACGCGGCTCATCCAGAGCCTGGAGAATTCCGGGCGGCTCCGCTCCGTGAGCCGGCCCGGCGACAAGGTCGTGGCCGATTACCAGCTGATCAGCGAGATCCGCGCCTTCGACGTGCAGTCCGGGACCGGCGAGGCCGTGGTCGACCTGTCGCTGAAGCTCGTGGCCGACGGCACCGGCAAGGTGGCGGCGGCGCGGATCTTCACGGCCCGCGTCCCGGTGTCCAAGATCGATGCCGGCAGCGGCGCCCGCGCCCTCGATCAGGCGCTGACCGTCGTGCTGGCCGACGTGGTGCGCTGGGTGAACAGCGGGCGCTGACCCCTCCGCGGCCGGCCCGCGCCGACGCCCCCGCCGGGGCGGGGCGCTCGCGACGGAACGTCTTCCGAATGCCAGCCGTGCGGATCCGCTCCACGGCCCGACAGGCGCCACGAGTGATGGGACGGGCCCGACGGTCCATCGTGGGCGCGCGGGATTTCCCGCCGATCAATCCGTGTCCCGCGGCGGCGTGCGTGGACGGGGCGCGGTTGCGGTTCGCAGCAATCGCGGTCATACGGCTGCCGCGATGCAGACTCTGTTCTCAACCGAAGGTGTATCGGAGAAGGATAGGTTTCGCCTGTGGCGAGACGTCTGCGAAGATCGCCTGGTTCCGATGGCGCAGGACCGTCTCAACGACGATCCGTTTCACGCGACGATCGAGGGAGCCAGTATCGGCGGCCTGGTCTTCACGAAATTCGCGCTGCGCAACCTGCGGGCGGCCACGACGCCGCGCACGCTTCGCCATGAGAACCACAAGACTGACCACCTGTTCATGAGCATCGTGCTCTCGGGACAGGTCCGCGCGGATCAGTACGATCGGTCGAGCACGGATCGGGTCGGCGACTTCTCGATCCGGGATACGAATACACCCTGGACGATCGAGCACGGCGGCTACAGCGAGGTGCTGGCCATCGGGATCCCGCGGGAGCGGCTGGAGGGGGCTCTGGGCTCCGCACGCCTGTTCGCCGGCGTGACTGTCGGCGGCGATCTGCCGACCGCGACCCTGACCCGGTCGTTCCTGGGCAACCTGCTCAGCCTGGGCGACCGGCTGACGCCCCAGGTGGCCGAGAGCATGGTCTCCACGGGGCTCGACCTCATCGTCGCCAGCCTCGCGGAGCGGCTCGCGCGGGAGGCGCAGCAGCCCGTCCAGGACAGCGTCGTGGTGCAGCGCGCCCGGGCCTATCTCGAGGCCCATCTCCACGATCCGACCCTGGACCCGCCCCGGCTCGCGGCCGCGGCCGGCGTGTCCCTGCGCCGGCTGCAGGCGCTGTTCCGCGCGCAGGACCGGCACATCGCCGACTGGATCTGGCACCGCAGGCTCGAGGCGGCCGCCAAGCGCTTGGCCGATCCGGGCTGCCTCCACATGCCGCTGGGGACCCTGGCGTATGGCTGCGGCTTCCTCAGCCAGTCCCACTTCTCCCGCCGCTTCAAGGAGCGCTACAGTCTGAGCCCCCGCGACTACCGCATGCGCGCCCTCGCGCCGGGCGCCGCCGCCAGTCCGGAGCGCTGACCGGGGGCTTGACCGGGGGCTCGGCCGGGCCGCCTCACTCCATCACGGCGGCCTTCATGATCACCACCATGGTGGCCCGGGCCGGGCCGTCCGTGCAGCGCACGAGGTGGGGCCGGTCGCAGCGGTAGCGCAGGGTCTCGCCGGCCCGCGCCCGCTGCACGACGCCGCCGATCTCGACCTCGAACGCGCCCTCGGTGACCGAGAGGGATTCCACCGAGCCGCGCTGGTGCGGGTCCGAGTCGAGGACGCCGCCCGGATCGGCCGTGACCTCGTACCATTGCAGCCACTCGATCGTCTTGAGCCAGCCGATGATCGCCAGCCGCACCTTCCCGTCCTCGGAGACGAGGATCGGCGTGTCGGCCCGGGAGGTCTTCTCGATGAACGGCTCCTCGTCGCCGGCCGCCAGCACCCGCTCGATCGACACGTCGAGGGCCTGGGACAGGCGCCAGATCGTCGCCAGCGTCGGGTTGGTCTCGTTGCGCTCGATCTGGCTGATGATCGACTTGGCCACGCCGGACTGCTCGGCGAGTTCCGAGAGCGAGAGGTTGTAGGCCTTGCGCAGCCGCTGGATGGTCTTGCCGAGCTGGCCGGAGAGCGCCTGCGCCCCGGTCAGCAGGTCGCGCCCGCGCGCCCGGTCGGGCCGTTCCGCCTGATCCTGCATCGTCCCCGATCCGCCTGCACCGTTCCGTTATCCGAACGATCGTGCGCTTCTTCAAACGCAATCGACGCCCTGTTGCAAGGCGGCGCCCGGCGCGCGCAGCGGCGTGCGCACCGGAAAGCGCCGGCCCAGGACCGGCCCAGGACCGGCCTAGGACCAGACGGCGTGGAAGTGGTGGACCGGCCCGTGCCCCGTTCCGACCGCGAGGCTGTCCGCCGCCGCGAGGGCGGCCGTGAGGTAGGCCTTGGCCTCCGCCACCGCCTCCGGCAGCGCCAGGCCCTGGGCGAGGCCCGCCGCGACCGCGGCCGAGAGCGTGCAGCCGGTGCCGTGGGTGTTGCGCGTCGCGATCCGCGGCGCCGACAGGGTCCGCAGGGCGCCGTCCGCCGTCACGAGGTGGTCGATGCTCTCCCGCCCCGTGCCGTGGCCGCCCTTGATCAGCACCGCCCTGGCGCCGAGGGCGACCAGCCGGCGCGCCTGGGCCACGATCGCCGCCGCGTCCGCGGCGACGGGCTCGCCGAGGAGCACCGCCGCCTCCGGCAGGTTGGGGGTGATCAGGTCGGCCCGGGGCAGCAGCCGCTCGCGCAGCGTCGCCACGGCGGCGTCGGTGATCAGCCGGTCGCCGCTGGTGGCGACCATCACCGGATCGAGGACCACCGGGATCGCTCCGGCGCGCCGCGCCAGGCCTTCGGCGACCGCCGCGATCACCGCGGTCTGCGACAGCATGCCGATCTTCACGGCCTTCACGGCGAGGTCGGCGAACACGCTGTCGATCTGCCGGGCGACGAAATCCGCCGGCACGTCGTGGATGCCCTGGACGCCGATCGTGTTCTGCGCGGTCAGGGCCGTGATCACGCTGGCGCCGTAGACGCCCAGCGCCGAGAAGGTCTTGAGGTCCGCCTGGATGCCGGCACCGCCGCCGGAATCCGAGCCCGCGATCGTGACCGCGATGGGCGCCGGGCCGCTCATCGGGCGCCGGCCCGCTCCGCCAGGGCGCCGTCGATCCGCGCGCGCAGGTCGTGGGCGCGCTGGCGCACCGAGTCGGCGCCGAACAGGGCGGTGATGACCGCGACGCCGTCCGCCCCCGCGGCGACGACCGCGGCGGCGTTGTCGAGGCCGATCCCCGCGATGGCGCCGAGCGGCAGGCCGGCCCCACGGGCGAGGCGGGCGCGGAAGGCGATGCTGGCGAAGCCGTCGAGGCCCACCGGCGGGTCGGGGTTGTCCTTGCTGGTGGTGGCGAACACGCCGCCGATGCAGGCGTAGTCGACGGGCAGCCGGTACAGCTCGTCGGCCTGGGCGGGCTTCTTCAGGGTGAGGCCGATGATCGCGCCCTCCCCCAGGAGCCGGCGCGCGTCGGCCGGGTGGAGGTCGCTCTGGCCGAGATGCACCCCGTCGGCTCCGGCCGCCAGGGCGAGGTCGACGCGGTCGTTGACGAGGACCGGGACGCGGCCGCCCACCGCCGCCAGGATCGCCCGGATCCGCGCCAGGGCGGCGCGGGCATCGGCGATGTCCTTCTCGCGGTACTGGAGCAGGGTGCAGCCTCCCGCCACCGCCTCCGCGCCGAGTTCCGCCAGCCGCGCCCCGTCGGCGCCGCAGACGCCGACATCGAGGAGCCCGTAGAGGCGCAGGTCGACGGCCCGGCTGCCGGCCGCGGAGGACGTCGCGGGGGAATTCGCAGGGGAATTCGCGGGGGAAGTCGCGCTCGCTGGCATCGCTGTCGTCGCTCGATCCGCCTCGGCCGGCCCCGTGCCGGCCCGCCCCGGCCCCTGTTTGGGCAGGCCTCGCCGCGTTGGCAAGCGGCCGTCGGCGCGCGGTGCGTCGACGGGGCCCCCCGCTCCGTCATACGGCGGCGTTGACGCGCGGCGATCCTGCCCCCCTATAGGCGGGATCCGCTACGGCGCATCCCGGGGGACGGACGGTCGAGGAACGATGACGGGTGCCGCGACGCAGACGGACGCGCGCGGGGGGCAGGCCCCGCCGGAGCGCTCCTCCGTAGGCCTCGTCGCGGTGATCGTCGCCGCGACCAAGGGGGAGCCGCGCGCCCTGACGATCCGGGTCCCGGACCAGGCGCCCGGCCGCGGCGACGGCCTGCCGGCCGGTCCCCTCGTCCCCGAGCACGCCACGCTGGAGCGCGGCCTGCGCGCCTGGGTGGAGCGGCAGACGCACCAGCGCCTCGGCTACGTGGAGCAGCTCTACACCTTCGGCGACCGCGACCGCTCCGGCACGGCGACCCTGTCGGGGGTGCACTCGCTCTCGGTGGCCTATCTGGCGCTCGTCCGCGAGGAGCGGCCGGCGGGGCTCGCCGAGGCCGCGTGGCAGAACTGGTACCGCTACCTGCCCTACGAGGATTTCCGGCAGGGGCGCCCGCGCCAGCTCGACGCCATCGAGGCGCGGCTCGCCGAATGGGCGTCCGAGCCCGAGGATTGCGCCGCGCGGACCCGCCGCCTGGACCGCCTCGGCCTGACCTTCGGCATGAACGGCGGCACGTGGAACGAGGAGCGCGTCCTGGAGCGCTACGAGCTGCTGTTCGAGGCCGGGCTGATCCCGGAGGCGAAGGGCAATCCGGGCCCGGCCCTGCCGAACGACCCGACCGGCGTCCCCATGGCCTTCGACCACCGGCGGGTGCTCGCCACCGCGATCGGCCGGCTGCGGGGCAAGATCAAGTACCGCCCGGTGGTGTTCGAGCTGATGCCGCCGGAGTTCACCCTGCTGCAGCTGCAGAAGACCGTGGAGGCCCTGTCGGGGACGCAGCTGCACAAGCAGAATTTCCGGCGCCTCGTGGCCCAGCAGGGGCTGGTGGAGGAGACCGAGAGCGTCACCAGCGGCGCCGCCGGCCGGCCGGCGCGGCTGGTGCGCTTCCGCCGGGAGGTGCTGCTGGAGCGCCCGGCCCCGGGCCTGCGGCTGCCGTCGCGGCGCGCGGGGTGACGGCGGCGATCCGTCCCGCCGCGCGAGGGTGCCGAGCCCGCCGGCGTCGAGCGCGTCGCCCGCCAGGGCCGCCGCGACCGTCGCGGTCACGGGCTCGGTCAGGGAGGCGATCCGGATGACCGTGTCGGGGTCGACCGGCTCCCGTCCCGGCCGCGATCAGGCCGAGGGCGAGGCACGCGCGGACGCGGCGCCGGCGCGATCGGGTACGCCGCATGGGTCGTCGATCCCGCCTGAGAGAGCCCGCACGACGAGAGTGGCCTCGTCGGGCGGCCGAGATCACTCACGCCGGCCCGATGGCCACGGATGAGGACTGTTCGGGGACCGGGCCGGCCGGGCTACCGGAACGGGTCGGCGCCGGGTGCCGGCTTCACGCCGTGGAGCATCCGGTACAGCGTCCATTCCTCGACGATCTTCCGGCCCGGAAGGGCGCAGAGCCCGATCGTGCCGCCGTCGGGCAGCTTCGCGAGGATCGACTGCCCGCCCATCGTCGCGCAGAAGGCCGAGGCCGGATTCTCCAGCGCCCGCGCCGCTCCCGGTCCGGCGACCGCGGCGCAGACCGCGAGCGCCCGGACAGGCCACGCGGCGGCAGCGCTCCACGGCCCGATCACGCGCCTCATGGGCCGCCCTGCCCTACCCGTAGGTGTGGTCGTCGGCCGGGAACCGCCCGGCCCGGACCTCGTCGGCGTAGGCCTTCACGGCGTCCTCGATGTGGGTCCGCAGGCTCCCGAACTGGCGCACGAATTTCGGCGTGCGCTCGGACAGCCCGAGCATGTCCTCCAGAACCAGGATCTGCCCGTCGCAGACCGCCGAGGCGCCGATGCCGATCGTGGCGGCGGTGACCCGGGGCGAGGACGCGATCGCCCGCGCCACCGGCTCGACGATGCCCTCGAGCACGATCGCGAAGGCGCCGGCCTCCGAGATGGCGCGGGCATCCTCCAGGAGTCGGCGCTCGTCGTCCGGCCCCCGGCCCTGCACCTTGAAGCCGCCCATCGTGTTCACCGCCTGCGGGGTGAGGCCGATATGGCCCATCACCGGAACGCCGCGCTGGACGAGGAACGCCACCGTCTCGGCGAAATGGGCGCCGCCCTCCATCTTGATCGCGCCGGCGCCGGTCTCCTTCAGGACCCGGGAGGCGTTCAGGAAGGCCTGCTCCCGGCTCGCCTCGTAGGAGCCGAACGGCATGTCGACCACGACCAGCGCCTTCTCGGTGCCGCGGATCACCGCCTGGGCCTGGAGGATCATCATCTCCAGGGTCACGGGGATCGTCGATTCCATCCCGTGCATGACCATGCCGAGGGAATCGCCCACGAGGATGAAGTCGCAATAGGGATCGACGATGCCGGCCGTGTGGGCGTGGTAGGCGGTGAGCGCGATGATCTTGCGCCCCTCGGCCTTGCGCTTGCCGATATCGATCGCCCGGAGCCGTCGGGACTGCACGACCTGCGACATGGTTCAGACCTCATTCCGGCCACCCAGGACGAGGCGCGGGTCCCCTCTCCCGCCCGGGAGCGGGCGCGCCCGCTCCGTGAGCCTCGTTCCGGGCCTCTCTTACATGGCCCGGCGCCGCGGGTCAGCGCCCCGCCTGCGGCTCGGCACCCGCCTTCCAGTCCGGATCGACCGTCAGGTTCGCGGTCTCGTGCTGCTCCTGCCAGCCCTCGACCCCCTGCGGGAACCAGCGCACGCCGGTATAGCCCTTCAGCACCAGCCGCTTGGCGGCGTTCCAGCTGCCCCAGCACTCGACGTGGCAGAACACCACGACGGGCTTGGCCTTGTCGCCCCCGGTCAGGGCCGCGACGCGGGCGTAGAACAGCGCCTCGCGCGCCGGCGCCAGGGGCTCGGCGCCGGCCTCCGGCATCCAGACGGCGCCGGGGATCGACGGATGCACCGGCAGCCAGAGGCGGCCCTCCGGGAAGTTCGACGGCTTGCGGTCCGGCGCCGCCACGTCGAGCAGCACCGGCTTGTCGGGCCCGGCCATCAGGGCGGCGACGGCGTCGGCGTCGACCACCGCGGCGCCCTTGAGGGTCGGCGGCGTGTAGCCCTTCGGGGGACCGGCGTAGAGGCCCTCCGGCTCGGGCACGTTCACCGGGGAATCGGCCGGGGCCGCGGCGAGGCAGAGGAGCGCGGCGCAGGCCGCCGCGGCCCGGCCGGTCAGGAGGAGGCGCCGCATGGTCAGTTCGTCGGGCTCGGCGGGGTGAAGCTGTGCTGCCACTGGCCGCCCTGGTTGTCGGAGGCCGCCACCTGGATCGGCTTGCCGTCCGGCTTGAACGCGAAGTTGATCACCGGGTTCGACGCGATCGAGATGTCGCCCGTCATGGTGAAGACCGTCCGGTCGCCCGCCGAGACGGTCAGCTTGTCGATGTAGCGCGCCGGCGTGTAGTCGCGGGTCACCTGGTTCATCTGCATGCCGGAGAAGTTCGGGTGGCGGATCATCAGCGTCGCCTCGACGGGCTTGCCGGCCGCCGTCTCGGCGAACTTCATGCGCATGTCGCCCATGCCCTTCATGGCCTCCTCGTCGCTCATGCCCATCGGGGCCGAGCAGCCGCCGGAGGCCTTCACGAACTGCTTGGCCTCGTAGAGCTTGCCGTCCGTCGTCTCCACCACGGCGTGCATGTCGGTGTAGTTGTTGACCCGCACGCGCAGCTTCAGCTCCGCCGGGTCGGCGGCCGGCCCGAACTCGAACTTGGCCGCGTAGGGCGCCGGGTTGTCGTCGATGATCAGCGAGACCGCCTTGATCTGCCCGTCGTTGGGCATGGTCAGGGTGATCGGCACCAGGGCGGCGTCGAGCGCCCGGGCGGGCGCCTCGATCTTCACGAGGCTGTCGGTCGGGGCGATCTGGCGGTCGCCGAAGATCGACTTGGCGATCTCCTGCCAGCGGGCCGCCCGCTCCTGGTCGGTGTCGGAGGCGCCGGCCGCCCGCGCGGCGCCGGCGAGCGGTCCGGACAGGGCCGTGGTCGCCAGGACGAGGCCGAGGGCGAGGGTGGAGAAGGTCTGTCCGATCCTGTGCGTCATGGCGTGCCTCCCGATTGGCTTGGATATGGGGATCCCGAAACCTATTCCCACTCGAGTTCCTGGTAGGCCACGGTGACGTTGCGGCCGTTGTAGGTGTCGAACAGGGCCCACCTGTCGCGCTGGTCCGCCGCGACGCGGGTCACCGCCTTCTCGATGGGGACGTCCTTGGCGATCGCCGCCCGGGTGCCGTCGCGCAGGGCGGTCAGGTAGCCGGAGAGGTCGGCGAGCGCCGGGGCGAGGTCGACCGCGACGGGGCCGTGGCCCGGCACGGCCCGGGCGGGACCCATGGCCTTCAGGCGCTCGATCTCCCGCAGCCAGCCCTTGAGGCTGCCGTCGAGGGACGGGATCCGGTTCACGAACAGCAGGTCGGCGGGGAACAGCAGGCCGCTGCCGGAATCGATCATCGACAGGTCCGAGGTGGTGTGCGCCGGGCCGTGGGCCGTGAAGGTCAGGCGCCGGTCGCCGAGGTCGATCTCGGCCGTGTCGGCGACGCTCATCGTCGGGTAGACCACCGGACCGGTCCGGTCCTCGCCGAGCAGATCGATCAGCCGCTTGCGGTAGAACTCGCCCCGGGCCGCCAGCGCCTCGGTGAGCTTGGCGTGGCCGATGAAGACCGGCTTGTCCTGGACGAAGGCCCCCGCCCCGAAGACGTGGTCCGGGTGGACGTGGGTCAGCACCACGTGGGTGATCGGCTTGTCCGTGCGCTTGGCGATCTCGGCGCGCAGCCACTGGCCGTCGGCGAGGCTGCCGCCGGACTCGGTCACCACCACGCCGGTCCTGCCGACGAGGAAGCCGATATTGGCGATGGCGTCGGCATTCTCGGGCGTGGCGTCGGCGATCAGGCCCTTGCGCACGTACAGGCCCGGCCCGACCTCCTCCATCGTGAAGCTCTCGGCGGCGCGGCCCAGCGTCGGCAGGCAGCACAGGCAGAGCCCCGCGAAGAGGGCGTGCCGTCGCGTCGGCCCGGCGGCCAGCGTCCTCGGATGGACGGCTCGTGCCGTCATGCCGAAACCTCCCGATCTTGATTGTCTACCATTAAGTAGGTAGATTCGTCGACCGTCAAGGGGCCGCCGTGTGCCGGTCGCCGGGGCGCGTGCACGTTCGCGTGACTCCGTGCGATGATGCGGGTGGGTTTGGAGCGACGATCGCCGCGATGAGGGATACCCGCGCCGAGCTGCTGATGCAGGCCGAGACCCTGGTGCGGGGCCGCGGCTTCGCCGGCTTCAGCTACGCCGACCTCGCGGCGGCGGTGGGGATCCGCAAGGCGAGCATCCACCACCACTTCCCCACCAAGGTCGATCTCGGGGGCGCCCTGGTGGCGGCCTACGCGGCGCGCTACGCCGCGGCCCTGGAGGCGATCCACCGGGACGTGCCGGACGGGCCGGGGCGGATCGAGGCCTACGGGCGGCTCTATCTCGGCGGCGTCGAGCAGGGGCTCGGCTGCCTCTGCGCGGCGCTGGCCATCGAGGGCGAGGCCCTGCCCGAGCGCCTGCGCCGGGACATCGCGGCCTTCTTCGCGGACCACCTCGCGTGGCTGGAGACGGTCCTGCGCGCGGGCCAGGCGGACGGGAGCGTCCGCGGCGGCGCGGATCCGGCGGCGCTCGCCCGCTACGTCGTCGCCACCCTGGAGGGGGCGCTCCTGATGGAGCGCCTGTTCGCGAGCCCCGACGCCTTCCGGGGGACGCTGGCGGTGCTGGTCGACGGCCTCAGGCCGCAGTGAACCGGGCGTAGCCGTCCGCCCGCAGGCGGCAGGCCGGGCAGGTCCCGCAGCCGTAGCCCCAGGGATGCCGCTGCCCGCGCTCGCCGAGGTAGCAGGTGTGGCTCTCCTCGACGATCAGGTCGACCAGCGCCCGCCCGCCGAGGCTCTCGGCCAGTTCCCAGGTCTGCGCCTTGTCGAGCCACATCAGCGGCGTGTGCAGCACGAAGCGCCGCTCCATGCCGAGGTTCAGCGCCACCTGCAGGGCCTTGATCGTGTCGTCGCGGCAATCCGGGTAGCCGGAATAGTCGGTCTCGCACATGCCGCCGACGACGTGCCGGAGCCCCCGCCGGTAGGCGAGCGCCGCCGCGAAGGTCAGGAACACGAGGTTGCGGCCGGGCACGAAGGTGTTGGGCAGGCCCGACGCCTCGTAGCCGATCGCGGCCTCCCGGGTCAGCGCCGTCTCGGAGACCTGCCCGAGGGCGTCGAGGGCGAGCGTGTGGTCGTCCCCGAGGCGGGCCGCCCAGGCGGGGTCGAGGGCGGTCGTGCCCGCCCGCAGGGCCGCGCGGCGGTCGAGCTCGACCCGGTGGCGCTGGCCGTAGTCGAAGCCGAGGGTCTCGACATGGTCGAACCGGTCCAGCGCCCAGGCCAGGCAGGTGGCCGAATCCTGGCCCCCGGAGAACAGCACCAGCGCGGCGCGGTCGCCGGGCCCGACAGGGTCATTCGCCATCGTACTCCGCCCAGGACATCGGGGTCTCGGCGACACGCACCAGGGCAAGCCCCGGCAGGTCCGGCCGCAGGCGATGCCAGATCCAGGCCGCGATGTTCTCGGCGGTCGGGTTCTCCAGCCCCTCGATCTCGTTGAGGCAGTGGTGGTCGAGTCGGGCGAGGAGCGGCCCGAAGATCGATTCGATGTCGTAGAAGTCGATCACCCAGCCGGTCCGGGGATCGACCGGGCCGGCGACCGTCAGCTCGACCCGGTAGGAATGCCCGTGCATCCGGTGGCAGCGATGGGTCTCGGGCACGTTCGGCAGCCGGTGGGCCGCCTCGAAGGTGAAGGCTTGGGTGATCTTCATGGGAGGGTTCGCGGATGTGGCCGATCTCGCACCCGCCATAGCGCCGACGGGCGGTCCCGCGCAAAGACGGGCTGCCCTGCGTTCGGCCGCGGCCGGGGATCAGGCCCCGGCGGTCTCCTCCGACCAGCGCGCGTACCACGCCTTGAACAGGCGCAGCTGCGTCTCCGCGTAGTGGCGCTGACCGGCGCTCAGCGCGTCGGTGGCGTTGAAGTGGAGCGCGTATTCCGGGTTCCCCTCCAGCACCATCAGGTGCTTGTAGTAGAGGACGAGATCCGTCCCCTCGTCGAAGCTCGACAGGATCGCCAGGGCGGCGTCGAGTTCCTCGGCCCGGCGCCGGGCCGGGACGTCGCCCGCGGCGGCCTTCTCGCACAGGGCGACGAGGTGGAGCACCTCCCGCGGCAGGACGTTGCCGATGCCCGTGATGGCGCCCCGGGCGCCGCAATGGACGTAGCCGTGCACCACCTGGGTATCCACGCCGACCATCAGGGTGATGTCGGGCGACTGGCCGGTGATGTGCTCGGCCGCGTAGGTGAGCGAGGCCGCGCCGCCGAACTCCTTGAAGCCGACGAGGTGCGGGTGGCGGGCGCGCAGGCGGAAGAACAGGTCCGCCCGGGTCTCGAACCCGTAGTAGGGGCTGTTGTAGATCACCGACGGCAGGTCGACGGCGGCCTCCAGGATGCCGCCGAAATGCGCCTCCTGGGCCGCGGCCGAGCTGCCGCGCGACAGGACGCGCGGGATGATCATCAGGCCGTGGGCGCCGGCCGCCTTGGCGTGCGCCGCGAGCGCCGCGGCCCGCTTCGGGTTCTGCGCGCCGGTCCCGACGATCACCGGGACGCCGGCGGCGAGCAGCCGCTCGACGCCCGCCATCCGTTCCTCGTCGGTGAGCAGCGGCCAGTCGCCCATCGAGCCGCAGTAGACGACCGCCGACATGCCGGCATCGACGAGTTCCCGCCCCTTGCGCGCCAGGGCGTCGAGGTCGGGCGTCCGGTCCGGCCGGCAGGGCGTCATCAGGGCCGGGATCGTGCCGGAGAAGATGTGTCGATCGAAGGCCATCGCCGGCTCGCCTGCTGGGAGGTGGGATCGTCCCGGCCGGCCTTGCGGGCCTCGCGGGGCGGCACGCCTCTCCATGGCAGCGCCGCGCGAGTCTGGCAAGGATTTTATACAATCCCTGTCTCGTGGGCCGGGCCGGGCGCGGCCCCGAGGAACGCCATCAGCGCGGCGGCGACGTGGTCGATATGGTCGGTCAGGAGGGCGCGCGCGGCCGAGACGTGGCCGTTCCGGCACAGCCGGACGATCTCGCGGTGCTCGCGGTCGGCCCGCTCCAGCTCGGCGCCGTCGGTGGAGAGCTGGAGGCGGGTGTAGCGGTCGCACTCGGCCAGCAGGGAGCCGACCAGCCCGAGGGCGCGGGGACGCTCCGCCCGGCTGTAGAGGAGGAGGTGCAGCTCGGTGTTGAGGGCGCCCCAGCGCGCCGTCGCGCCCGCCCGCAGGGCCGCGGCGTACTCCTCCAGCAGGGCGTCGGCCCGGGCGAAGTCGTCGGCGGTCAGGCGGGGCGCCGAGAGGGCCAGGAGGCGCGGCTCGAGGGCGCCCCGGAGTTCGAGGGCCTCGGCGGCGTCCGCCGGCGAGAGGGGCGCCACCATGGCGCCGCGATGGGGCAGGATCCGGACGAGGCCCTCGGCCTCGAGCTGGAACAGGGCCTCGCGCACCGGGATCCGGCTGGCCCCGAACTCCGCCGCGAGTCCGTCCTGGCGGAGCTGCGAGCCCGCCGGGTAGCGGCCGTCGAGGATGCGCCGCCGGATCTCGGTCCCGATCGAACCCGCGATGGTCCGGTTCTTCATCGTCTCGCTCCCGGTCGGCTCCCGGTGCTCCGCAGGACCCTTGACGGCGGAGCTCCAGTGTTGAAATTGTATAAAATCAATCGGGCAACGGGCTCGATCAGGACAAGGGTGCCCGCGATGACGCTCTCCCGCCGCCAGATACTGGCCGGAACCGCCGGCGCGGCCGCCGGCCTCGGCCTCCCGCACCTGGTCCGGGCCCAGCCCGGCGGCAGCGTGCTGCGCTTCATCCCGTCGACGCCCCTGCCGTCCCTCGATCCGATCGTCGCCACGAGCTACGTCATCCGCAACCACGGCTATCTCGTCTACGACACGCTGTTCGCCACCGACGAGAATTTCCGGATCCAGCCGCAGATGGTCAGCGCGTGGCAGACCGCGCCCGACGGCCTGCGCTGGACCTTCCATCTCCGGGACGGCCTCACCTTCCACGACGGCTCCCCCGTCGAGGCCAAGGACTGCATCGCGTCCATCGCGCGCTGGTCCAAGCGGGACGCGTTCGGCCAGACCCTGGCGGGCTTCGTGGAGGGCTACGGCCAGGAGGACGCGCGGACCTTCACCATCGCGCTGAAGAAGCCGTTCCCCCTCCTCCCGGCGGCACTCGGCAAGCTGTCCTCCAACGTGCCGTTCATCATGCCGGAGCGCGTCGCCCTCCAGGACGCGTCCAAGCCGATCGCCGACGCCACGGGCTCCGGGCCGTGGCGCTTCGAGGCGCGGGAATGGATCCCCGGCCAGAACGCGATCTACACCCGCCACGCCGGCTACCGCCCCCGCGAGGAGGCGCCCTCCTGGGCGGCCGGCGGCAAGGTCGCCAAGGTCGACCGGATCGAGTGGCTCGCCATCACCGAGGCCTCGGCCGCGGTGGGCGCGATGATCCAGGGGGCGGTCGACTGGTACGAGCAGCCGGCGATCGACCTGATCCCGGTCCTCAAGGGCAAGCCGGGGATCGAGATCCGCAACGTGCCGCTCGGGCTGATCCTGCTGATGCGGTTCAACCACACGCAGCCGCCGTTCAACAATCCCGAGATCCGCCGGGCCGTGATGATGGCCATGAAGCAGGACGACTACATGCAGGCGGTGGTCGGCAGCCCCGAATACTACCGGGAGGCCAAGACCTTCTTCACGCCCGGCTCGCCGATGTCGACCGGGGCCGGCGGGGCCGCCGCCATGCAGGCCGACCTCGCCAAGGCCAAGGCGATGCTGGCCCAGGCCGGCTACAAGGGCGAGCGCGTGGTCCTGCTGGCCCCGGCCGACCAGCCGATCGCCTACAACCAGTCGCTGGTGACCCAGGACCTGCTCAAGCAGCTCGGCATGAACGTCGATCTGGTCTCGACCGACTGGGGCAGCTTCATCGCCCGCCGCGGCAATCGCGGGCCGGTCGATGCCGGGGGCTGGTCCCTGTTCCACACCCTCTGGTCGGGGGCGGACGTGCTGAACCCGGCGCTGCACCCGCTGATCCGCGCCAACGGTCAGGCCGCGTGGTTCGGCTGGCCGGACGACCCGACCCTGGAGAGCCTGCGCAGCGACTGGATCGCCACCGGCGACGAGGCGCAGCAGAAGGCGCTCGCCGCGCGCATCGAGGAGCGGGCCTTCGCGGTCGTGCCCTACGCGCCCGCGGGCCTCGTTCAGCAGCCGATGGCCGTCAGCGCGAAGCTCAAGGGCATGGTCATGGCGCCCGTGCAGTTCTTCTGGAACATCGAGAAGACCGCCTGATCAGGGCGCTCCCGAGGACGGTTCGTCTTCGCGAGCGCAGCGAAGCAACCCAGGGCAGCGGGGCGCTGATGGGCGGGGCGCCGCTGGATCGCTTCGCGCCGCTCGCGAAGACGCGAGGGTGCGGATGCCCCTGCGTCTTCAGCCCGCGCCCTTCTCGGACACGCCGGCCTGCGCGAAGGTCGCCATGCCGGTGTGGCAGGCGAGCGCGCCCTTCAGCAGGCCCATCGCCATGCCGGCGCCCGAGGCCTCGCCGAGGCGCATGCCGAGCGCCAGCAGCGGCACCAGCCCGAGCCGCTCCAGAACCTCGGCGTGGACGCCCTCCGCCGAGACGTGGCCGGCGAGGCAGTGGTCCAGGGCGGCCGGGTCGGCGGCGTGCAGCACGGCCGCCGCGGCGGTGGCCACGTAGCCGTCGATCACCACCGGGATGCGCTGCAGCCGCGCGGCCAGGATCGCCCCCGCCATGGCGGCGATCTCCCGCCCGCCGAGGCGCGCCAGGACCTGGAGCGGGTCGTCGAGGTGGCCGGCATGGTGCGCGAGCGCCGCCTCCACGGCCGCGACCTTCCGGGACAGGCCGTCCCGGTCGACCCCGGTGCCGCGCCCGACCCAGTGGGCGGGATCGCCGCCGAACAGGGCGGCGTAGAGGGCGGCCGCCACCGTGGTGTTGCCGATGCCCATCTCGCCGATGCCGAGGCAGTCGGTGCCGGCGGCCACCGCCTCCATGCCGAACGCCATGGTGGCGACCGTGGCGCGCTCGTCGAGGGCCGGCCCCTCCGTGATGTCGCCGGTGGGCATGTCGAGGGCGAGGTCGAACACCTTGAAGCCGAGGCCGTAGGCCGCGCAGATCTGGTTGATCGCCCCGCCCCCGGCGGCGAAGTTGTCGAGCATCTGCCGGTTGACCGCGTCCGGGAAGGCCGAGACGCCGCGGCGCGTGACTCCGTGGCTGCCGGCGAAGACGCAGACCAGCGGCCGGTCGAAGGTCGGCGGCGCCTTGCCCTGCCACGCCGCCAGCCACGTCACGAGGCTCTCCAGGCGACCCAGCGAACCGGCGGGTTTCGTCAGGGTCGCGTCCCGGGCCGCGACGGCGGCCTTCGCCTCCGCGTCGGGGCCGGGCATCGCCGTCAGCAGGTTGCGGATGTCGGCGAAGGGGCCGGGCTCGGGCGCGGTCATCGGGTCGGTCTTCGAATCGGTCATGGCGGCGATGATTTCCTGTGGGCGCCCCCGGACGGGGAGACTATACGGGAGCGGCGCGCGGTGGCGGGCGGATGCGAGAGACCGCGATGGACAGGCAGACCGGCGGGGAGGCCGACTGGCCCGGGCGCGGCGCCCTCTACGACCTCGCCGGGTGCCTGCGCTTCTACTCCCGCCTGCCGGTGCCGCAACTGCCCGGCGAGCCGGACCCGCACCGGAGCCCCGACTTCACCACCCTGCCGCGGATGCTGCCGCTGGCCGGCCTGATCCTGGCGCTGCCCGCCGCCCTGGTGCTGGCGGCCGGCTGGGCCGTCGGGCTCGGGCCGTTCCTGGCCGCGACCCTCGCGGTGGCGGTCGCGGTGGTGGCGACCGGCGCCCTCCACGAGGACGGGCTCGCCGACGTCGCGGACGGGTTCGGCGGCGGCGCCACGCGGGAGCGCCGCCTGGAGATCATGCGCGACAGCCGGATCGGCGCCTACGGCGGCGCGGCCCTGGTCCTGGCGCTGGCCCTGCGGATCGGCGCCCTGGCGACGCTCCTCGACCGGACCGGCCACGCGGCCGTGACCGGCCTGATCCTGGCGGCCGCGCTGTCGCGGGTCGCCGCCCTCGCCCCGATGGTGCTGCTGGCGCCGGCGCGGCCGGGCGGCCTCTCCGCCTCGGTCGGCCGCCCGGACCGGGCGAGCCTCGCCACCGCGCTCGGCCTCGGCGCGGTGCTGGCGCTCGGCGCCGTGCCGCTCGGCCTGCCCTTCGGCGGGGTCGCGCTGATGATCCTGTGCGCCGGCCTCGCGGCACTGGGCCTCACCCGGCTGGCGCGCGCGAAGATCGGGGGGCAGACCGGCGACGTCATCGGCGCCTGCCAGCAGGCCGCGGAGATCGCCGCCCTGCTGGCCCTGGTGGCGGCGACGGCGGGCGTGGCGGACTGACAGATCCCGCCGCGTCTTGACCCGGCCACGATCCCCCGGCCAAGGATCACCGATGCCGCCCGCGCCGAAACCGTCCTCCCCCTGCACCAAGGTCTGCGTCCTCGACGCCGCGACCGGCCTGTGCTGCGGCTGCGGCCGGACCCGCGACGAGATCGCCGCCTGGGGCTCGCTGTCGGAGGCGCAGCGCCGCGCCGTGATGGCGGGGCTGGAGGCCCGGATGCGCGCCGCCCGCCTCGCGCCCCTGGAAGCGCCGCTGCCGTCATGATCTATCTCGGCCTCGCGGCCCTCGCCCTGGTTCTCGTCGCCCTGGTCCTCAGCGACGGCAGCGACAGCGTCGGCGGCGTGATCGGGCCCGACCAGTTGGCGAACCTCGCCTGGACCGGCACGATCCTGCTCCTGGTGGTGGCCGGGTTCTGGCGGCAATTCACGGCCCGGCTCGGCGCGAACCTCCAGGCGCTCCTGGCCTGGGCGCTGATCGGCCTCGCCCTGGTGATCGGTTACAGCTACCGCGACCGGATCCAGGACGTCGGCGCCCGGGTGCTCGGCGATCTCCGGCCGGGGAGCGCGACCCCGGGCGCCGACGGCTCGGTCACCGTCACACGGCGGGCGGACGGCGATTTCCGCGTCGATGCCGAGGTGAACGGCCGGGTGCAGCCCTTCCTGTTCGACACCGGGGCGAGCAGCGTCGTGCTCACCGCCGAGAACGCCGCCGCGCTGGGGCTCACGCCCGCGCCCGCCGAGTTCACCGCCCGCGTCTCCACCGCCAACGGCGTCACCTACGCGGCGCCGACCCAGCTCGACTCGCTCAGCGTCGGGACGATCACCGAGCGGCGGGTCAACGCCATGGTGGCCAAGCCGGGCGCGCTCTCGGCGAATCTCCTCGGCCAGACCTTCCTGTCGCGCCTGTCCGGCTACGAGGTCCGGGGCGACCGCCTGATCCTGCGCCGGCCCTGACCGGGCCGCCGCTCAGGCGGCGCGCGCCTCGGGCGCGGCGCGGGAGACCAGCGCCACCGCCTCCCGCAGGGTCGCGAGGTCGGCCTCCGGGCGCATCCCGTGGGTCGAGAGGTGGCGCCGGAAGGCCCGCGCGCCCGGCCGACCGTTGAACAGCCCCAGCATGTGCCGGGTGACCGCGTGCAGGCGCTCGCCCCGGGCCAGGCACGCGGCGATGTAGGGCTCGAACATCGCGACCGCCGCGAAAACGTCGGGGGCCGGAGCCGGCACGCCGAACAGGTCGGGATCGACGCCGAGCAGCAGTGCCGGCTCGGTGTAGGCGGCGCGGCCGACCATGACGCCGTCGACCTCGGCGAGCCGCGCCCGCGCGGAATCCAGGTCGCGCAGGCCGCCGTTGACCGCGATCGGCAGCCCGGGAAGCCGCCGCTTCAGCCGCGCGGCGCGGCCGTAATCGAGGGGGGGCACGTCCCGGTTCTCCTTGGGCGAGAGGCCCTGGAGCCAGGCCTTGCGGGCGTGGACGATCAGCCCGTCGACGCCCGCCGCCACCACGGCGTCGGCCAGGGCGTCGAGCGCCGCCTCGGGGTCCTGATCGTCGACGCCGATCCGGCACTTCACCGTCACCGGCACGGAGACCGCCGCCTTCATGGCGGCGACGCAGTCACCCACCAGGGCCGGCTCGCGCATCAGGCAGGCGCCGAAGCGGCCCTCCTGCACCCGGTCCGAGGGGCAGCCGACATTCAGATTGACCTCGTCGTAGCCGAGATCCGCGGCGATGCGGGCGGCCTGCGCCAGCTCCCCCGGGTCCGAGCCGCCGAGCTGGACCGCCACCGGGTGCTCCACCGCCGCGAAGCCGAGCAGCCGTTCGCGCGGCCCGTGCAGCACCGCGCCGGTGGTCACCATCTCGGTGTAGAGGCGGGCGCGCGCCGACAGCGACCGGTGGAACGCCCGGCAGTGCCGGTCCGTCCAGTCCATCATCGGGGCGACGGAGAAGCGCCATCCGCTGAGATTTCCAGGTTCTTCCGTTGCGGCAATCACTTGCTGTCGCTCTCGTGCTGTACCTCGCCGGGCCCCATCGGGCGTCGGACGGCGCGGAGCCCGGCCTCAGCGTGCCGGCTCGACCCCGTGCTGTACCACCGCTTGGCGCGCGATGGGGACCATCGTCGAGCGCGCGGAGGACCGGGACGACGGGGTATCACGCGAAGATCGCCGTCAAAAGAGACGGCAAGGTCCACCGCGAGACCCGGACCGTCCACCGGCGCGCGGCCGCGCCCCGGGCCAGGAAGCGGGAGGCGGAACTCGGCGCGCCCGCCGCGGCTGTGCCCGACGACGCGTGAAAGCCGGTGCGGCCGCCTCGGGCACGCCCGCATCCCTTACCTGAGGCCGAACCCGCCCCACCGAACGCCGGGATCAGACATCCTACGATCCTCCGGTCGCGGCTCGAAACGCACCGTTAACCAAGATCAGTGATTTCTCGAATCCATTGGTAGCGTCGCGCGGGCTGCACCTGCCGCCGCTTAAGGATGGCAAGTCATGCGGCTGATCGTCGGCACATTGATCGTCTTCGCCTGCGTCTTCGGCAGCTACGCGGCGATGGGCGGCCATCTGCTGGTCCTCTGGCAGCCGTTCGAGTTCGTCATCATCCTCGGCGCAGCCATCGGCGCCTTCGTCATCGGCAACACCGGGCCGGTGCTCAAGGCCGTGCCCGCCATGCTGGGCACGCTCGTGAAGGGCCCCAAATACAACCAGCAATCCTATGTTGAGCTGCTGGGGATGCAGTATTCGTTGTTCAGGCTCGCGAAGCAGAAGGGTTCGATGGCGCTCGAGCCGCACATCGAAGATCCGGGCGAGTCGACGCTGTTCAACGCCTTCCCGACCTTCGCGGCGAACCATCACGCGGTCGAGTTCGTCTGCGACTACATGCGTATGGTGACGCTGGGCGCCAACAACGTCCACGAGATCGACGCGCTCATGGACGAGGAACTGGAGACGCACCACCAGGAGCAGGAGCGCGTCGTCTCGGCCATGCAGTCGCTCGCCGACGGAACGCCGGCGCTCGGCATCGTCGCCGCCGTGCTCGGCGTGATCAAGACGATGGGCGCGATCAAGGAGCCGCCGGAGGTGCTGGGACATCTGATCGGCGGCGCGCTGGTCGGTACCTTCTTCGGCGTCTTCGTCGCCTACGGCTTCTTCGGGCCCATGGCGCAGTCGCTCAAGAGCCTCTTCGAGGCCGAATCCAAATACTACCTCTCACTCAAGGCGGGTCTGCTCGCCCACATCGCCGGCCAGCCCCCGGTGATGGCGGTCGAGTTCGCCCGGAAGGCTCTGATGAGCGACGTCCGCCCGACCTTCAACGAGGTGGAAGCGGCGACCGCCGCTCTGCCCGCCCAGAGCTGACCCGATAGCCGGCAGGGATTCGATGACCACGATCATCATCAAGAAGGTCAAGAAGGCCGGCCATGCCCACCACGGCGGGGCCTGGAAGATCGCCTACGCGGACTTCGTGACCGCCATGATGGCGTTCTTCCTGCTGATGTGGCTGATCAGCATGACGACGCAGGAGCAGAAGATCGGTCTGGCGGAGTACTTCTCGCCGGCGGCTCTGAGCCCTGCAACCAGCGGTGCGGGCGGGATCCTGTACGGCACCGCCCTGGACACCGCAGGCAACAAGCCGTCCACCCCCCGCGACGCGGAGAGGGGCTCTGCCGAGCGGGAGGTCACAGCGCGCCCGACCAGTCCGGGCCTCACCAGCGAGCTCGATGCCAGCCGTCCGGTCGCCAACGTGCAGGCCAACTGGAGCGCCATAGCCAGCCTCCGGCAGGCGCTCCAGACGATGCCCGATATCGCCGAGCTGTCGAAGAACATCGTGATCGAGCCGACCAAGGAGGGCGTGAACGTGTCCCTCGTGGACCAGGACGGCCGCTCCATGTTCCGCGAGGGCTCTGTCGAGCCCTACGAGCGCACCCGTCGCGTGCTGGAGGCGCTCGCGCCCGCTCTGCGCCGGATGCCCAATCGCCTGTCCATCACCGGCTACACGGCCGTTGCGCGCCCGGGCTCGGCACGGGCCGGCGAACCCTGGAGCCTCTCCGCCGGGCGCGCGCTCGCCGTGCGCGAGATCCTGTCGGGGGCCGGGGTTCCCAACGACAACTTCTCCGCCGTGTCGGGACGCGGCGACACCGAGCCGGTTTTCCCCGACAATCCCTACCTCGCGCCGAACCGACGGGTGACGATCACGCTGCTCAATGCGAGCCCGCCGGTGCCCCCGAACCTTCTTCGCTGACGACGAGACCTGCGCCGACACGGACGACACCGCGCGAAGCGCCGTCGAGAGCGCTTCAGATCATCGCGGCGTCTCGCGCGCTTCGCGCCGGATCCTGAGCCGCCTCGTCGCGTCCGGCGCGGGCGGCCGAGCCGGAGCGGCCGGCACGCTCGCAGCGCCTGCGAGCTGCGCCGCGATGGATGGGCCCGCCGAGCGCGGAGCCTTCGAGGCGAGCCCGCCCCGACGGGACCTGGTCAAACCCCGGGTGTCGCTTCGCCCCGCGACTCGAAGACGGGATCACGGGTGCCGGACCCGCGGCCTGTCAGGTTCCAGGTCCCGCCAGCGCGATGATGCGGTGCTCCCGTCCGGGCATACGGTCGGGACAGGCGGGGCCTCGCCGATCGCGGCCGCGGTGACAGGGCCGTTCAGCGAGACTTGACTCCGGGCGATCGCGCCGGCCGCGCGCGCATTTCGAGTGCACGTGTCCGCGAGCCGCCCGCGCGGCTCGCGGATGTTCCGCGCCCGCGACCGTCGGGCCCGCGCGCACCGACCGGAGGGCAAGGTCGCGCGGGTTCGCCGCGCGCTCGACGCCCAGCGCCTGGCCCGCGGGACCCGGCCGCCTCCCAGCCCTCGGCGCCGTCGATCCGGCACAGCCAGCGCGCAGGGTGCCGGCCCGGCCGGGCCGCACGCGCCGAACGTCGCCCCCGGGCAGCCATCCGGGCGCGGGCGGATCGCAGTTCCGGCGGCGTTCCGGGGATGTCCCACCGGTCGATGGCGAGGCCCCCGTCGAACAGGGCCGCGCGCCGATGTCGGGCGGAGCGTCGGCCCGGGCCGGCGTCCGGTCCGGCCGGGTGGCCGTCCGGCGCGGACAGGTCTTCTCCGCCGCGATCGGGATGAAGCATATCTCATATGCTCGCCCGTCATGGAATAATTCCAATGTACGGCAGATGATGGTCCGGCGCAGCGCTGAGGGACAGTCGATTCTGTCCGCGGTCTGGGCATAATAACTTTATTCATGGCCGGGAAATTCGATATGACGATCGGAAAGAGGATATTTTACCTTATCGGCGGTATCTTGCTGGCTTTCATATCGATCGTGGGCGTTCAGATCTCGCTCGTCGGCGCGGTGATGATGGATGGCCGCAGGGCCGCCATCCGCGCCCAGGTCGAGTCGGCGCACGGCATCGTGGCGGCGTTCGCCCAGCAGGCGGAGGCCGGCGCCATCACGGCCGACGAGGCGCGGCGGCGCGCGGGGGAGGCGCTGCGGGCGATGCGCTACAACGGCAGCGACTACGTCTTCGTCTACAGCTCGGCCCCGGGCAATATCGGCCGCAACGTCGTCCATCCCGATCCCAAGATCGAAGGCACGCGGTCCCGCGACGACGCGGCGATGAAGAAGACCTTCGTCTGGACGATGATCCAGCACGGCCAGGAGGGCGGCGGCTTCACCGAGTACCGCTGGGCCCGCCTCGGCGAGACCGAGCCCGCCCCGAAGGTCGCCTACTCGCTCGCCTACGAGCCCTGGCAATGGGTCATCAACTCGGCCCTGTACGTGGACGACATCCACGCCATGGACCGGGGGCGGACGGTCACCACCCTGCTCTGGCTGACACCCCTCGCGGTCGGGATCGGGCTGGTCGGGTTCCTGTTGGCGCGCAGCATCACGCGACCCCTGAGCGCCTTCACGGCGGCCCTGCGCCGCCTCGCCGACGGCGCGACGGACGTCGCCATTCCGGGACTCGGTCGGCGCGACGAGATCGGCCACATGGCCGAGGCCGCCGGCGTGTTCCGGGACAGCATGATCCAGGCTCGGACCTTGTCGATTGAGCAGCGCGCCGAGCAGGAGCGCCGGCAGGAGCGCGCCCAGTGGATGCAGGCGGTGACCCGCAGCTTCGACACCGAGGCGAGCCAGCTCCTGGCACAGGTCGATACCGCGGCGGCCGGCATGCGCGAGGCCTGTCGGGCGATGGCCGACACCGCCGCGCAGGCGTCGCGGCAGGCGGGCTCGGCGGCCGGGGCGGCGCAGCAGGCGGCGGCCAACGTGCAGACGGTGGCGGCGGCCACCGAGGAGCTGTCCGCCTCGATCGGCGAGATCGGCGGGCAGGTCACCAAGTCGGCCGCGATCGCCGGCCAGGCCGTGACCGAGGCGGAGCGGACCGACCGGCAGATCCGCGGCCTCGCCGGGGCAGCGGAGAGAATCGGGGAGGTCGTGCGGATCATCGCGGCGATCGCCGAGCAGACCAACCTGCTGGCGCTGAACGCCACGATCGAGGCGGCGCGGGCCGGCGAGGCCGGTCGCGGCTTCGCCGTGGTCGCCGCCGAGGTGAAGGGCTTGGCCGGGCAGACCGCGAAGGCCACCGAGGAGATCACCGCGCAGATCGCGGCGATCCAGGGCGAGACGACGGAGGCGGTCGGGGCGGTCCACGCGATCGGCAGGACCGTCGACACGATGAACGCGATCGCCAGCGCGATCGCGGCGGCGGTCGAGCAGCAGCGATTCGCCACCGGGCACATCTCGCAGAACATCGACGAGGCCGCCCGGGGAACCGACGCCGTGAGCCAGAACGTGGTCTCGGCCTCGTCGGCCGCGGAGGCGACGCACCGCGTGGCCGCGGAGGTCGGCGCGGCGGCCGGCGATGTCTGCCGCAGCGCCGAGGCCCTGCGCGCCGAGGTGATGCGGTTTCTCGTCGAGATGCGCGCCGCCTGAGCGCGCCGTCGCGCGGACGGGCGCCCCCGGGTGCGGGGCCCGTCCGCGAAGCGCACCGGAGGGGCGCGTCAGAACACCGGCATGGCCCCGGCCACCGTGACGAGCGCGCCCGACGTGTAGCTGCTCTCCTCAGAGGCCAGCATCACGTAAGCCGAGGCGAGTTCGGCCGGTTGTCCGGGCCGGCCGAACGGCACCTGGCTGCCGAAGGATTTCACCGAATCCTGGCTCATCCCGGAGGGGATGAACGGCGTCCAGATCGGCCCGGGCAGCACGCCGTTCACGCGCACGCCCTTGTCGGCGAGCAGCTGGGAGAGGCTGAGCACCATGTTGCTCAGGGCGCCCTTGGTGGCGCTGTAGGCCAGGAGCGACGGCATCGGGTGCTTGGAGTTCACCGACGAGGTGAAGATCACCGAGGCGCCGGGCTTCAGATGGGCGAGCGCCGCCTTGGTCACGTAGAACGCGCCGAACACGTTGGTGCGGAAATGGTCCTCGAACACGGCGTCGTCGATCCCGGCGAGGTCCCCGTTCGGCTGCTGGAACGCCCCGTTGTTGACCAGCACGTCGAGGCGCCCGAACGTCTCCAGCGTGCGGGCGACGATCTGGCGCCCGTAGGCGGCGTCCTTGAGATCGCCCGGCAGGAGCAGCGCCCGCCGTCCCGCCTTCTCGACCCACTGGGCGACCGCCTCCGCGTCGGCCTGCTCGTCGGGCAGGTAGGAGATGGCGATGTCGGCCCCTTCGCGGGCGAAGGCGATGGCGACCGCGCGGCCGATGCCGGAATCGCCGCCGGTGATCAGCGCCGCTCGGCCGGTCAGCTTGCCCGAGCCCTTGTAGCTCGCCTCGCCGTGGTCGGGTTCCGGCTCCATGCGGCCGGTCTTGCCGGGAAAGCTCTGGGGCTGCGCCGCGAAGGGCGGGCGGGGATATTTGTGCAGCGGATCCGTGGTCACGCGTCGTCTCCGATAGGGATGCCGGTCCAACCGCACGGTCTCCCGGGTGTTCCAGTGCCCTGGCGCCGCGCCCCGCCCGGCACAGCCCTGCCCGGCACGGCCCCGTTCGAGGCGGCTTCCGTCGCGGACAACACGAACCCGTGTGCCGGCGGCGGGCCGACACAGGTCAGCAACAGCCGTTCGCCACTCTGGCCGCGAGGAGGTCTCGCCATGATCGACGCACAGCCGGAGGATCGGGCCGCCCGCGTGATCGACCGCGTCCTGCTCTGCGCCGCGATGCTCTCGCTCACCTTCGGACTGGCCACGGGCCTGTGGGGCCTGCTGAAGTGAGCCAGCCCCGGGGCCCGAACGCTGCACAGGGATCCGGAACGCCGATCATGAACCGGCCCGGCCGGGCGTCCGCGCGGCGGTCCGGACGCGACTACACCGCCGTGGCGTTGATCGGAGCGGGGCTGGCGGTGCTCGCGCTCGCGCTGCTGCTGGTCGGTATCCCGTGATCGGTCGCCGGCGATGCTGCTGAAGCGCGCCGTCGTCGCCGCGCTGATCGCCGCGGCCGCGGCGTTCCTGCTGTACCTGGCGGCCCTCGCCCGCGCGGCGCTGTCGCCCGACGAGCCCTACGCGGCCAGCATCGGCCTCACCCTCGACCAGTGCGTGGCGGCCCAGGACAGCCTGTCAGACGAGGAGGCGCGCCTCTACTGCCGCAGGCCCGTGCCGAAGCGCCTGTGACCCGGAGCGCAGCGGATGTCCTGACGGCGGAGCGTGAGTTTTCCTGACACGCCGCGTGAAGACATGGTGATTGTCCCCGCGGCGTCGGGAACCTAGACGTCGGAGCACCGGCCGGGTCTGTCGCCGAGTCGGATCGCAGGAAAACGCACGGAAGGCCCGGCCCATGGCGGACGACGCGACGATCCGGTCCGGCCGCTGCCATTGCGGGGCCGTGCGCTTCGAGGCGGCCCTCGGCGACGATCTCGCGTCGATCCGCCGGTGCACCTGCTCCTACTGCCGCATGCGCGGCGCCGTCGTCGTCATGGCGCGGCCGGGCGGGGTCAGGATCCTGCAGGGCGCGGAGGCGCTGACGACCTACCGGTTCCACACCGGGGCGGCGCAGCACTTCTTCTGTTCCCGCTGCGGCGTCTACACGCATCATCAGCGGCGGTCGGACCCGAACGTCCACGCCGTCAACGTGGCCTGCCTGGACGGGGTCAGCCCCTTCGACTTTCCGGAGGTCCCGGTGATGGACGGCGTCAATCACACGAACGACACCGGCCAGCCCACGCGTCGCGCCGGCACGCTGCGCTTCGTCCCGGCGGAGTGACGGCCGCGTGACGGTGGTGGAGCGGCCGCGGTCGGGAGCCGGCGCGGGACCCCCGATCGGTCCCGTCTGACCCGCCCTGTCCCCGAGCGCCGCTCCGGACCGGGCCCGGCTCGAACGCTAGTGCTCGTGGCCGCAGCCGCAGCCGGGACCGTGCACGTGGCCGTGGTCATGGCCGTGGTCATGGGCGTGATCGTGGGCGTGCTTCTGGTGCCCGTGCTCGTGATGGTGCCCGTGATCGTGGCTGTGACGGTGGTCGTGCGCGTGCTTGTGACCGTGGTCGTGATGATCGTGGTCGTGATCGTGGGCATGGTGGTCGTGCCCGTGATCGTGTCCGCAGGTGCTGTGATCGTGGGCGGCCTGCTCGGGCCGGAAGGCGCGGGAGACGGGGGTCGCGACGCAGCCCTGCCCCCGCACCAGCTCGGCCGCGGCGGGTGTCGCCGGCACGTAGAGCACGTCCGTGCCGATCTCGGCGTCCACGTGGCTGCCGCCGAGCTGCCAGGCCAGGCGCAGCAGGCGGGCCGGATTCTCGGCGCGCACCTCCAGGAGGTCCTCGGCGGCCGCCCGCACCGCGACGAGCCGACCGTCGTCGAGGCGCAGGGCGTCGCCGTCCTCGAGCGCCGCGGCCCTGGTGAGCGCGACGTCGAAGCCGAGGCCGCCCTCGGCGACCAGGGATCCCGCGACGGCAGCCCGGGCCGCGCGGTCGAGGGTCACCGTGTCGGCGACGCGGTCGGCGCGGACCGCGGCCCGGCGGACGATCGTGGTGGCTGTCGGCATGGGACCCTCGGACATGAGCCGGACTGGTGCCGGGCGTGGTGCCGGATAGGGCGTCGCGGCATTGCGGCCGGAGCGCCTCCGAACCGTGGCATAGGGCGAGACGGGAACCCGGCGCAACTCGTCCCGCGGCCGATGGAACCTTAGCCGTATGGCCGACATTCCTTTCCTGCTAAGCTCGACGCGATCCGCAACGATCACGGCCACCGGCCGGACCGGATACACAAGGGAGTTCTGGGGACCATGAAGAAGCTGACGGCCGCCGCCATCGCCACCATCGCCGCCCTCTCGCTCGCCGGCTGCAACACCCCGGAGGACCGGGCTCTGGGCGGTGCCGGCCTCGGCGCCCTGACCGGTGCGGCGATCGGCGCGGCGGCCACCGGCCGCGCGGGCGGTGCCCTGGCGGGTGCCGCGATCGGCGGCGCCGGCGGTGCCATCGTGGGCGCCTCGACCGCGCCGCGCTGCCCCTACGGCACCTACCGCGACGCCTACGGCAACGTCTACTGCCGCTGAGCCGCGCTGAGCGTACCTGGGGGGGGGCCGGGCGCGTCCCGGCCCTTCCTCGCGGCGTGCGGAGCGGCTATCCCGTCGCTCGGCCGGGCCCGTCCCGGCGCCGGAACCCCGCCGCCCCCGATGACAGAGCCGAGCCGAGGATCAGCGCCGGGACCGGTCCGCCCATGAATCAGGCGACCAAGTCTCAGGGCGTCTGGGGCAAGCTCGGCGGTGCCGGATTCGGCCTCGCGCTCGGCGGTCCGCTCGGGGCGCTGATCGGCGGGGTCGCGGGCCATTTCCTGCTCGACCGCGTCGGCGCGCCCTTCGGGCGGACGCCGCGCGACGTCGTGTTCACCACCGGACTCGTGGCGCTCGCCGCCAAGATGGCCAAGTCCGACGGGGTCGTGCTGCCGTCGGAGGTCGAGGCGTTCGGCCGGGTCGTGCAGGTGGAGCCGTCCGCGCGGGCGGGCGTCGAGCGCCTGTTCGACCTCGCCAAGAAGACCACGAGCGGCTTCGAGGCCTACGCCCAGCAACTGGCGACCACCTTCGGCGACGAGCCGGCGCTCCTCGAGGACGTGCTCGACGGCCTGTTCCAGATCGCCGGCGCCGACGGGGCGCTGCACGAGGCCGAGGAGCGCTACCTGCGCGCCGTCTCGGGCATCTTCGGATTCGACGAGGCGGCGTTCCGGCGCATCGCCGCCCGCCACGTGCGGCTGCCGGACGATCCCTACGGCGTCCTCGGGCTCGACCGCGGGGCGGACGACGCCGCCGTGAAGGCCCGCCACCGGGCGCTGGTGGCCGAGCACCACCCGGACCGGGCGCTCGCTCGCGGCCTGCCGACGGAGGCGGTCGCCATCGCCACGCGGCGGCTCGCCGCGATCAACGCGGCCTATGACCGGATCGCGCAGGAGCGCGGACTCCGGTGAGTCTCGCGCCCGACAGCCCCCTGGCCCGCCGCGTCGCGCCCTCGCCGAACCACGGCGCCCGCCGCGCGGGGCCGCTCGACATGCTGATCCTGCACTACACCGGGATGGACAGCGGGGCCGCCGCCCTCGCGCGCCTGCGCGACCCGCTGAGCGAGGTCTCGGCGCACTACCTCGTGTTCGAGGATGGCGGCACCGTCCAGATGGTGCCGGAGGCCCGCCGGGCCTGGCACGCCGGGGCCGGCGCCTGGAAGGGCGAGACCGACGTCAATTCCCGGTCGATCGGGATCGAGATCGTGAATCCGGGCCATGCCGGCGGGCTGCCGCCGTACCCGGAGGCGCAGGTCGAGGCCGTGATCGCGCTGGCCCGGGACATCCTCGGCCGCTGGCCGATCCCGCCGGAGCGGGTGCTCGCCCATTCCGACGTGGCGCCCGAGCGCAAGGAGGATCCGGGGGAGATCTTCCCGTGGGACCGCCTCGCGGCGGCGGGGGTGGGTCACCACGTGCCGCCCGCGCGCCTCCAGGACGGCCGCTTCCTCGCGCGGGGCGATGCTGGCCAGCCCGTCGAGGCGCTGCAGGCGATGTTCGCGCTCTACGGTTACGACCTGCCGGTGACCGGGACGTTCGACGCGCGCACCCGGGCTGTGGTCACCGCGTTCCAGCGCCATTTCCGCCCGGCGCGGGTGGACGGCGTGGCCGACGCCTCCACCATCACCACCCTGCGCGACCTGATCGCGGCGCTGCCGGCGTCCTGAGGGCCGGGCGCCCGCCGGGCCTCCCTCAGGCGCGGTGGGCCCGCGCCTCGTGCGGGGGGGCGGCCTCCGGGGCGGCCGCGGCCGAAGCGTCGGTCCGGGTCCGCCAGAGGCTGTAGAAGACACCGGCCGCCAGCAGCGTCAGGGTCACCACAAGGGAGACCCAGGGCTGCACGTGGATGAGCCCGAACGTGTCGGCCACCACGATCTTGGCGCCGATGAAGATCAGGATGAAGGCCAGCGCCGTCTTCAGGTAGGCGAACCGGTCGACCATGGCGGCGAGCGCGAAGTAGAGGGCGCGCAGGCCCAGGATCGCGAAGATGTTGGAGGTGTAGACGACGAACGTGTCGGTGGTGATCGCGAAGATCGCCGGCACGCTGTCGACCGCGAAGATCACGTCGGCGCCGTTCACCAGCACCAGGGCGAGGGCCAGCGGCGTGAAGTACAGGGCGACCTTGCCGGTCTTCGGGTCGGTCTTGCGCACCGTGAAGCGCTGGCCGTGCAGGTCGGGCGTGACCCGGAAGGTCGTCTTGAACCAGCGCACGACGGCGCTGTTCTGGAAGTCGCCCTCCTCCTCGTCGCCCGCGATCAGGATCTTCAGGCCGGCGTAGATCAGGAAGGCGGCGAACAGGGAGAGCACCCAGTGCACCTCGTGCACCAGGGCGGCGCCGAGGCCGATCATCAGGCCGCGCAGCACCACGGCCGCCAGGATGCCCCAGAGCAGGACCCGGTGCTGGGCGGCCCGGGGGACGCCCAGAGCCGTGAGAATCATGGCGATGACGAAGACGTTGTCCATCGACAGCGACTTCTCGACCACGAGGCCGGTGACGTATTCCTCGGCGGAGGACGGCCCGAGATACCACCAGATCCAGCCGCCGAAGGCGAGGCCGAGGGCGAGGTAGAAGCCGGTGAGCAGCAGGCTCTCCCGGACGCCGATCTCGTGCTCCTTGTCGCGGTGGAGGAGCCCGAGGTCGAAGGCGAGCAGGCAGGCGATCAGGACGTGGAACCCGAGCCACATCCACAACGGCTTGCCGAGCCATACGACGGTAAGGACGTCCATCATGTGCGGGACCTGATGCTGATTCCGAATGGAAAGCATCGGCTCCGACATCACGGGCGCTGAGGAGCGCCCGCCAGAGGGGCCCGCAGCCGATGAGGTCGACGTAAGGGGCGATCCGGGCGAATCAAGGGCAGAGCGCCGGCGTGGCGCGCGGACCGGTGACGATATCCGGCCCCCGTGGCCCCGGCGCGACGAAGGAGCGCGTCACCTTCCGGATGCCGCCGGAAGGCGCGAGCACCCGCACGCGTCCGCGACCTGCTCCGGAGCGGTCTCCCGTCTCGGCCCCGCCCGCGTGCGCGGTGACGGGATCCCGGCCCGGTCCGGCGTCGCGGGATCGGCACAAGTCCACCCCGGGGGCCGTCAGGCGGAGGCCTCCGGCGTCTCGGCGGCCATCTTCGGCGACGTGCGCTCGCGCAGGGGCCGCTCCTCCATCAGCGCCAGGAACGTGAAGGCGCCGAGCAGGCCGAGGCAGGCGGCCAGGAAGACGTAGCGGAAAGTCAGGGCGAGCTGGGCCGGGTCCGCGCCGCGGATCAGGCTCTCCACGTCGTGCGCCCCTCCCCCTGCCCCGCCCGCGGCGCCGCCGAGCACGATCGTCCCGAAGGCCGCCACGATCAGCGCCCCACCGAGGGAGCGGAAGAAGTTCATCGCGGCGGTGGCGATGCCGAGCTGGTGCGTCTCCACGGCGTTCTGGATCGAGATGGTCGAGAGCGGGAGGATCGTCCCGATTCCCATGGAGAGCAGCGCGAACAGCACCTCCATGAGCCAGAAGGGCAGCGCCCGGCCCTGCCAGGCGATGGTGGCGCAGCAGGCGAGACTGACGCACATCATCGCCAGCGGTACCCGCTTGTAGTGCCGGAAATGCAGCATCGACCGGCCCGACAGGGTCGCGCCCGTGACGGTGCCGATCATCAGCGGCACCAGGGCCACGCCGGACTCGCTCGCCGAGAGCCCGATCACCCCTTCGAGGAAGATCGGCACGTAGATGGTGAGCCCGATGAAGGTGCCCATGGCGAAGCAGGCCGCCAGCGTCGCGCTGTAGACCACCCGGTCCCTCAGCACCTCCGTGGGGATCAGCGGCTCCGGCGCCGTGGCGAGCCGCGCCGCGAAGCCGCCCCCCAGCACGGCCGCCCCGGCGAGGAGGGCGAGGACCGGCGCCGAGTCCCAGGGATAGCGCACCCCGCCCCAGCTCAGGGCCAGCAGGAGGGTGACGGAGCCCGCCACCATCAGGGCGGCGCCGGGATAGTCCAGCCGGTGGCGGCGCTCGTGGCGCGGCAGGCGCTTCAGGTTGGCGTTGGTGAGCGCGAAGGCGAGGCAGCCGATCGGCAGGTTGATCCAGAAGATCAGCGACCAGTGCAGGTGCTGGGCGAAGAAGCCGCCGAGCAGCGGCCCCGCCACCGAGGCCGTCACGAACACGCCCGCGATCACCACCTGGTAGCGCGCCCGCTCCTTGGGCGACATGATGTCGGCCAAGATGGTCTGCGCCAGGGCGATCAGCCCGCCGCCGCCGACGCCCTGGAGGCCCCGGGCGAGCGCCAGCGCCACCATCGTGGGCGCGAGCGCGCAGGCGAGCGAGCCGACCACGAAGGTCGCGATGGCGATCAGCAGCATGATCCGCCGGCCGTGGATGTCGCTGAGCTTGCCGTAGAGCGGGGTCACCGCCGTGGAGGCCAGCAGGTAGGCGGTGACGATCCAGGGCAGGTTCGCGGCGTCGCCGAAGTCGAGGCCGATGGTCGGCATGGCGGTCGCCACGATGGTCTGGTCGAGGGCCGCGAGCAGCATCGCGGTCATCAGCCCGTAGACGATGGCGCGGATCTCGCCGGGGCTGAGCGCGGCCTGCGGGCCGGCCGGCCGCGCCCGGGTTTGCGGCTGGACCTCGGTGACGGCGACGGGACTGGCCACGTGTCTGAGAGCCTCTGATCCGGACCGTGCCGGCCGACCGTCCGGGGCGGACGGGGCCTGGGGCGGCATGAGGAGGTGTGCGGACGGACCGCGGTCGCGGGCCGGTGTGCCGGTACCCGCGGCGCCCGGGATCGGAAAGAACGCAGGTCCGGACGTACCCGGTTCCTAGCGCAACGCCGGAGGCCAGCCCATGGCGCCCGGCGCCGATCCGGCCTTCGCCCTTGACAGAGGGCGCCGGGCTGTCGCTCTCCCGGCCCATGCCGGATGACAGGGATGCAATCGCCATCGTGGGCGGCGGGCCGGCCGGGCTCGCCGCGGCCGAGCTGCTGGGGGAGGCCGGCCGCGCGGTCACGGTCTACGAGCGCATGCCGTCCGTCGCCCGCAAGCTGCTGATCGCCGGGCGCGGCGGCCTCAACATCACCCACAGCGAGGCGCGGGCGGAGTTCCTCGCCCGCTACCATCCGCGCGGCGTCCTCGACGCGGCCATCGCGGCCTTCCCGCCCGACGCGCTCAGGGCGTGGTGCGCGGATCTCGGCGAGCCGACCTTCGTCGGCTCGAGCGGGCGCGTCTTCCCGCAAAGCTTCAAGGCCTCGCCGCTGCTGCGGGCGTGGCTGGCGCGGCTCGACCGCCTCGGCGTCCGGATCCGCACCCGCCACCGGCTCACGGGGATCGCCGAAGGCCTGCGCTTCGAGACCCCGGACGGTCCCCTGGACCTCCGCCCCCGCGCCACCCTGCTGGCGCTGGGCGGGGCCAGCTGGCCCCGCCTCGGCTCGGACGGGCGCTGGGTGCCGCTCCTCGAAGGGCTCGGCGTGGCGGTGGCGCCCCTGCGTCCGGCCAATGCCGGCTTCGCGGCGGCGTGGTCCGACCTGTTCCGGGAGCGGTTCTCCGGCGCGCCGCTGAAGCGGGTGGCGCTCACCTGCGCGGGCACCACGGTGCGGGGCGAGGCCGTGATCACGGAGGCCGGCATCGAGGGCGGGGCGATCTACGCCCTCTCGCGCCCCCTGCGGGAGGCGATCGCGGCCGTGGGCAGCGCGCGGCTGGTCGTGGATCTCCGCCCCGACCTGACCCGGGAGGCCCTCGCCCGCCGCCTGTCCGGGTCCCGGCCGGGCGACTCGGCCGGGACCCGGCTGCGCAAGGCCGCGGGCCTCGCGCCCGCGGCGGCGGGTCTGCTGCGCGAGGCGGCCGGCGGCGCCCTCCCGACGGAGCCCGGGGCCCTCGCCGGTCTGATCAAGGCCGCGCCCATCACCCTCACCGCCTCCGCGCCGATCGAGCGGGCGATCTCGACGGCGGGCGGCGTCCGGCTCGACGCCCTCGACGGGCGGTCCATGCTGCGCGCCCATCCCGGCCTGTTCCTGGCCGGCGAGATGCTCGACTGGGAGGCGCCGACCGGCGGCTACCTGCTCCAGGGCGCCTTCGCGGGCGGCCGGGCGGCCGCCGCCGGGATGCTCGACTGGCTGCGCGAGACCGGCGGCTGAGCCGCCGGGATCAGGGTTGCCCGCCTCAGGGCCGCGTGCAGAACCCGACGATGCCGGACGCCTCCGCCGGGCAGCTGGCGCCCTCCCCCTCGTAGACCGGCGCGCCGCCCTTGAGGCAGTGGGCCGTGACCAGCATCTCGCCGGTCCCGCAGGTGATCGTGCAGCCCCCCGGGCAGTCGGATTTGCGCACGGGCCGCAGGCTGGCCGCGGCGGCCTCGCCCTTCGGACCCGGGCCGCCCTGCGGTCCGACCGGACCCCGTGGGCCCGCGTCGCCCTTCGGACCCGGTGCGCCCTGTGGGCCGACCGCGCCCGCGAGACCGGGCTCTCCTCTCGGGCCGGGCTCGCCCTGGGGACCCGTATCGCCCTTGAGGCCCCGCTCGCCTTGAGGGCCCTGCTCGCCCTTGGCCCCCTGCTCCCCCCTGGGCCCCTGCTCGCCCTTGGGACCGGTCTCACCCTTGGGGCCCGTCTCACCCTTGGGGCCCGTCTCGCCGGCCGGTCCCGCCGCACCCTGGGGACCGGGCGGTCCGGGCGGCCCCTCGGGCGCGCAGTTCGCCACCACCGCCTCGCGCTCGTCCGGCTCCGCCTTCAGCGTCACCACGCAGGTCGAGGGCCGGTAGGGCAGCCGGAAGGTGAACCGGCCGCGCCGGTCGGCCTGGATCGAGATGTCGTCGTCCAGCACCACGATCGCCCCGGGCTTGCGCACCGAGCCCGAGATCCGCAGGTCGCCGGCCTCGATCCGCGCGTCGTAGACCATGATCGGCTGGCTCGGGGCCTGCGCGTGGCGGACCCGCGGGCGGGCCGGGCGAGACCGCCCCGTCACGGGGGCGGCCGCGGCCGGATCCGGACCGGCGGCACTTGGCGGATCCGCCTGCTGGCCGAGTGCCGCCCCCGACAGGGCGAGCAGGAGCGTCAGGGTGAGGGCTGAGCTGAGGGCTGAGCGCATGCGCGGTCCGGTTCGGCCGCGTCACGCGCGCGGCGTCGGGACATTGGTCTCGCCCTGCGATTGCGGTCAACCGTGACCTCGAACCCTGCGGTGGCTGTCGAGTCCACCGGCGTCCACAGCCGTCCACAGGCCAAGCCGCTGCCGCCACGCGCGATTCCGGGACCCTGCGGAAACCGTTTGTGCATGTTCCTGTTCTGTTCCTATCGTCCAGCATGACCGGAGCCGATGGAGATGGGGCTGGACCCTGCGGACGAGACCGAGGCGGCGCTCGCGCCGAGCGATCCCCGGGCCCGGCTGGCGGCCCTGCGGGTGCGCCTCGCGCCGCCGGACCGGGGCCGGGATCCGTCCCCGGTCCTGCCGCTCGGCGTGTCGGACCTCGACGCGCACCTGCCCGGCGGCGGCCTCGTCCTCGGGCCGCCCCACGAGATCGCGCCGGCCGAGCCCGCGGACGCGATCGCGGCCCTGGGCTTCGCCCTGGCGCTCTGCGCCCGCCACCTCGCCCGGGCGCCCGGAGAGGCGCTGATCGCCGCCGCGCCCGGCCAGCCCCTGCCCTACGGACACGGTCTCGCCGGCCTCGGCCTCGACCCCGGCCGCCTGCTGCTGCTGGAAGCCGGCAGCGACGCGGAGGTGTTCCGCGCCCTGGAGGCGGCCCTGCACGCGCGGGCGCTCACGGCCCTGATCGGCCTCCTGCGGGACGGGCTGCCGCTGAAGCCGGGCCGGCGCCTGCAGCTCGCCGCGGAAGGGCCCGCGCCGCCGCTGCTGCTGATCCTGCGGCCGGCGCCCGCCAGCCTGCCCAACGGGGCCGCCACACGCTGGCGGATCGCGGCGGCGCCGGCGGCGCGGGACCGGTTCGGGACCCTGGACAGGCCGCGCTGGCGGGCGCGGCTCGACCGCTGCCGCAACGGGCGGGGCGGCGACTGGCTTGTGGAGTGGGACCATGCCGCGCATCGTCTGCATCTGCCTGAGCCACTGGCCGGTGACGCGGCTGCGGCGGGCGGGTCTCGCGCCTGAGCGCGGCCCCCTCGCGGTGGCGGCCGAAGGGTCCGGCGGGCTGCGGCTCGTGGCCCTCGACCCGGAGGCCCGCGCCCTGGGCCTCCGGGTCGGCGAGCCCCTCGGCCGGGTCCGGGCGCGGATCGGCGTCCCGCTCCAGGTCTATCCCGCCGACCCGGAAGCCGACCGGGACGCCCTGCTGCGGCTGTGCCGCTGGGCGAGCGGGTACGCGCCCCTCGTGGCGCCGTTCGGGCCGGGTGAGGCGGCGGACGGGCTCTACATCGACGTCGCCGGCGCGAGTCAACTGCGCGGCGGCGAGGCGAACCTCGTCGCGGACCTGGCCGCCCGGCTCGCGCGGAGCAGCGTCCCGGCGGGGATCGCGCTGGCCGACACGCCCGGCGGCGCCTTCGCGCTGGCGCGGCATGGCGGGGGCGACCGGGTCGTGGTGCCGCCGGGCGGGGCCCCCGAGGCCCTGCGGGCCCTCCCCGTGGACGCCCTGCGCCTCGATCCCGGTACGGTCGCGGGGCTGAAGCGGCTCGGCCTGCGCCGGATCGGCGAACTCGACGCCCTGCCCCGGGGGCCCCTCGCCCGCCGATTCGGCGCGGCGCTGCTCCTGCGCCTCGATCAGGCCCTGGCCCGCCGGCCCGAGCCGCTGGCGCCCCTGACGGAGGCCGCCGCCTACGCCGCCGCGCGCGGCTTCCTCGACCCGATCGGGCGGCAAGCGGACATCGTCCGGACCGTCCGGGACCTGATGGCCGAGACCGCCCCCCGGCTGGAGCGGGACGGGCTCGGCGCCTGCGCCCTGCGCCTCAGCCTGCACCGGGTCGACGGCGCCCTGCGCGTCCTCGATCTCGGCCTATCCCGCCCCGAGCGCTGCCCGGAGCGGGTCGCGACCCTCGTCTCTCTGCGCCTCGACCGGCTGGGCTCCGCCCTCGACGCCGGCTTCGGGTTCGAGACGGTGGCGCTCGCCGTCACGGTGACCGGTCCCATGCCGGCCCGCCAGACGGATCTCGGCGCGGCGTCCGCGGCCGACGGGGTCGGCGTCCTGGCCGATGCCCTGGCGCAGCGCCTCGGGCGGGCGCTCCTGCGGCTCGAGCCCCGGGCGAGCCACCTGCCCGAGCGGGCCGACCGGAGCCGGGTCTGGGTGGCCGGAGAGGGGCAGGGAGAGGGATCAGGTCCTGCGGGACGCGGCGCGACCGCCTCTCACGGCGGCGGTGTGCTCGATCCCGACGCTTCCCGTCCCTCACCCCGACCTTCTCCCGCACGGGAGGGGGGGCCGGGTGCGCTCCTTGATCAAGGGCGGTGTTCGACCCCGATGGGGGCAACCTCCCGCACAGGGATGGAAGGGAAGGCGCGCACCCGCGCGTCCCCCTGGCCCGAAGACCTCCCGCCCCGCCCCCTGGTCATCTTCCCCCGCGGCGAGGCCGCCCTCGACGTGCTCTCGACCGTTCCGGAGGGGCCGCCCCGGCGCTTCCGCTGGCGCGCCCGGATCCACCGGGTCACCCATGCCGAGGGGCCGGAGCGGATCGCCGCCGAATGGTGGCGCGAGCCCGGCGCGGATCGCGATTACTACCGCATCGAGTGCGAGGCCGGGCACCGGCTCTGGCTCTACCGCGACGGCCCGCACGCCCCCGACCGCCCGGCCGCGTGGTACGTCCACGGGCTGTTCGCGTGACCGCGCCTCAGCTCCCGTACGCCGAGCTCGCCGTCACCACGAACTTCTCCTTCCTGCACGGCGCCGCGCACCCGCAGGAATTCGTCGCGCAGGCGGCTTCCTACGGCCTCGAGGCCATCGGCATCGCCGACCGCAACACCGTGGCCGGTGTGGTGCGCGCGCACGCGGCGGCCCGCGCCCTCGAACCGCAGGGCACCGCGATCCGGATCCTGCCGGGGGTGCGCCTCGTCACCGAGGAGGGGTTCGAGGCCGTCACCTACCCGATGGACCGCGAGGCCTGGGGCCGCCTCTGCCGGCTGCTCACCCTCGGCAACCGGCGCGTCCGCAAGGGCGATTGCCGCTTCGCCTTCGCCGAGATGCTGGAGGCCTCGGAGGGGCAGATGTTCATCGCCATGCCGCCGGCCCGGCGCCTGCCGGAGGGCTTCCGGGCCCGGCTGGAGGCGCTGGCCGCCGCGGCCCCGGGCCGGACCTTCCTCGGGGCGAGCCACACGCGCCGCGGCGACGAGCGGCGGCGCCTCGGGCTGCTCGCCGAGCTGGGCGCGGCCTCCGGCGCCCCGATGGTCGCGGTCTCGGACGCGCTCTACCACCATCCCGACAGGCGCCCGCTCCAGGACGTGGTCACCTGCATCCGCGAAGGCTGCCGGATCGAGGACGCCGGCTACCGCCTGGAGGCCAATGCCGAGCGCCACCTGAAGCCGCCGCCCGAGATGGCGCGGCTGTTCGCCGACCACCCGGAGGCGCTGGTCCGCACCGTCGAGATCGCGCAGGCCTGCGCCTTCGACTTGGCGCAGCTGCGTTACGAGTACCCGGACGAGCCCGTGCCCCCCGGGCGCACGCCGCAGGAATACCTGGAGGAGAAGACCTGGGAGCGGGCGCGCTGGCGCTACGCCGGCGAGGTCCCGGACGCCGTCGCGGCGACGCTCCGCGAGGAGCTGCGGCTCATCGCCAAGATGGACTACGCCCGCTACTTCCTGACCCTGTTCGACGTGGTCGAGTTCGCCCGCGGCCAGGGCATCCTCTGCCAGGGCCGCGGCTCGGCGGCCAACTCCGCCGTGTGCTTCTGCCTCGGCATCACCGCGGTGGACCCGTCGAAGCACCGGCTGCTCTTCGCCCGGTTCATCTCGGAGAACCGCGGCGAGCCGCCCGACATCGACGTCGATTTCGAGCACGAGCGCCGCGAGGAGGTGATCCAGCACCTCTACGCCCGCTACGGGCGGGAGCGGGCCGCCCTCTGCGCCACGGTGATCCACTACCGCCCGCGCATGGCGATCCGCGAGGTCGGCAAGGTCCTGGGCCTGACCGAGGACGTGACCGCGGCGATCGCCGACACGGTCTGGGGCTCCTGGGGCACCGGCATGCCGGACCGGCACGTGCGCGAGGCCGGCCTCGACCCGGAGAATCCCGCGATCCGTCAGGCGCTCGACCTCGCCCACCAGCTGATCGGCTTCCCCCGCCACCTGTCGCAGCACGTCGGCGGCTTCGTGCTGACCCGCGGTCGGCTCGACGAGACCGTGCCGGTGGGCAATGGCGCCATGGCGGACCGCACCTTCATCGAGTGGGACAAGGACGACATCGACGCGATCGGGCTGATGAAGGTCGACGTGCTGGCGCTCGGCATGCTGACCTGCCTCAAGCGCGGCCTCGACTTCCTGGAGCGGGACCACGGCACCTTCTACGCGACGCTGGCCGACCTGCCGCAGGACGATCCCGCGACCTACGCGATGCTGGCGAAGGCCGATTCCGTCGGGGTGTTCCAGGTCGAGAGCCGGGCGCAGATGTCGATGCTGCCGCGCCTGAAGCCGAAGGAATTCTACGACCTCGTGGTGCAGGTCGCGATCGTGCGCCCCGGCCCGATCCAGGGCGACATGGTCCACCCCTACCTGCGGCGGCGCTCCGGGATCGACCCGGTGGAGTACCCGGCCCCGCACCCGGACCACGGCCCGGCCGACGAGCTGAAGGAGGTCCTGCAGAAGACCTACGGGGTGCCGCTGTTCCAGGAGCACGCCATGCAGATCGCCATCACGGCGGCGGGCTTCACCCCGGCCGAGGCCGACGGGTTGCGCCGTGCCATGGCGACCTTCCGCCATGTCGGCTCGATCGGCGGGTTCGCGGACAAGTTCGTGGGCGGCATGACCCGCCGGGGCTACCCGAAGGACTTCGCCGAGCGCTGCTTCGCGCAGATCCGCGGCTTCTCCACCTACGGCTTCCCGGAGAGCCACGCGGCGAGCTTCGCGCTCCTCGTCTACGCCTCGGCCTGGATGAAGTGCCGCCACCCCGACGTCTTCCTGGCGGCGATCCTCAACGCCCAGCCCATGGGCTTCTACCAGCCGGCCCAGCTGGTGCGCGACGCCCGCGCCCACGGCGTCGAGGTGCGCGGCGTCTGCGTCAACGCCAGCGACTGGGACTGCACCCTGGAGCCGGGCGGGAATCCGGCCTTGCACGCCGTGCGGATCGGCCTGCGCGCGGTGCGCGGCCTGCCCGAGGCCGCCATGCGCCGGCTCGTGCGGCTGCGCGCCAACGGCTACGCCAGCATCGAGGGCCTGCAGGCGTCCCTCGCCCTGCCCCGCAACGCCCTGGAGCGCCTGGCCGAGGCGGACGCGTTCCGCTCCCTCGGACTCGACCGGCGCGCCGCCCTCTGGATGGTCCGCACCCTGGAGGGGACCTCGGCCCGCAAGGCCGCCCGAGCCGATCCGAGCGAGCGCCGGGCCCATCTGCTGGACGCGCCGCTGCCGCTCTTCGCCTGGCACGCCGATGACGGCCTGTTCCGGCACGAGCCGGCTGTGGACCTGCCGGCCCTGGCCCCGTCCGAGGCGGTGGCCGAGGATTATTCCGCCACCGGCCTGTCCCTGCAGGGGCATCCGGTCGCCTTCTTCCGGGGGCGGCTGGCCCGGATCGGCGCGATCCCGGCCCGGGCCCATCTCGATCCGGCCCTACCCCAGGGCGCGCGGGTCACGGTGGCGGGCCTCGTGCTGATCCGACAGCGGCCGGGCACCGCCAAGGGCGTGGTCTTCCTGACCCTGGAGGACGAGACCGGTATCGCCAACGTGATCGTCTGGAAGGCGGTGTTCGAGGCCAACCGCCGGGCCGCCATGCAGGCCCGGTTCCTCGCCGTGCGCGGCCGGATCCAGCGGGCGGACGGGGTGGTCCACCTCGTGGCGGAGGGGTTCCGCGACCTCACCGCCTCCTTAAGCGACCTGCGCGAGGCCGGCATGAGGCTGCCGCCCGAGAACACGGATTTCGGCGTGCCCCCGGACCGGCGCGTGTATCGCAGCCGGGATTTCCACTGAGGCGCGCCCCTCGACAGGCCCCGCGCCGGGCGTAGAGTGCGGCGATGTCGAGCTTCGCCGTTCCGCGCCTCCTCCTCGCCGCCTGCGCGGCCCTGCCCCTCCTGGCGGAGGCCGCCCGGGCCGACAGCTGCGACGACCTCACCCGCCAGATCGCCGGCGCGATCGGCGGCCGGGTCGGCAAGCGCGCCGGCCCCAGCATCGACATCCGCGTGGCCGGCCCGATCAAGTTCGACGTCACCTGCCGGGCCGAGCCGATCGTGCAGGCGACCTCCGCCGAGCCGGCCCCCTCGTCGGCCTTTTTCCGCGACCTGTCGGTGGCCTCCGAGATCCTCGTCGGCGAGCCGGCCGCGACCGTCGAGCCGATCATCGCCAACGCCTACCGGACCGCGCTGGCGGAGCGGCGCAAGTCGTTCATCCAGCAGAACGGCTGGTCGGCCTCCTGCTACACCGACCCGGGCAGCAGCACGGTGCGCACCCTCTGCTCGGTGGGGCGCATCCCGCCGGGCTGAGGCTTACCTGAGCCGGCAGGATGCGGTCCGCGCGGCCGATCAGTACTCGATCACGCCGTCGAGCGCGTAGTGCTTCACGGTCTTCCGGTTGGCGATCAGCTCGTCGACCGTCGGCTCGCCCTTGAGGGCGCGGGCGATGGCGAGTTTCGTCGCCTCGTAGTTGGTCCGGTAGAGGTCCTTCTGGTCGAGGTTGTCGTCCTCGGCGCAGCGCTGATCGAGCCAGATCATGATGATCATGCACAGCTCGTCGAGCCCGTCCTTCGGCAGGATGCCCTCGATGATGCAGTCCACGATCGCGTCGCCGGTGGCGGCCTGAACCACGCCGCCGAGGAGCTCGGCATACTCGGCCGTGTGGATCGTGACCTTGGTGGTCATCATCGTGGCAGGGCGCACGAGCTGGTTGAGGTCGCGGACCACGAACATCCGCGTGTGGCCCTGGACCTGCCCCATCATCGACGCGAAGGCCTGGCCCACCGGACCGCGCACCGAGCCGATCAGCACCTCCGGCATGGCGTCGGTGTACTGGCCCTCGGCCGCCAGCACCGTGGCCTCGCCCGTGCGGAACCAGATCTCTTGCATGTTCGAACTCCACCTGATCGGAGCCCGGGGGAGACATCATCGGGCAGCCTGCGTCAATCGCCTCAGAGCAGACCGACCCCGTCGAGCACGCCCACCATGGCGAAGGCGATCGTCACGCCGGAGATGATGTAGACCACCCACTTGTAAGCCCCCGCCACGCGCTGTCCGTCGGGCAAGGCCCGGGTGGCGAGCAGGATCAGCAGGCCGAGCGCCAGGGGCAGGAGCAGGGCGTTCATCACCTCCACGGCGATGTTGAGCGCCACGAGGTTCGGCACGAGCTGCACGGCGCCCGCCCCCGCCGCGACGGCGAGCGCGAAGGCGCCGTAGAAGGCCGGCGCCTCCCGGGGGGACTGCTCCAGGGAGTGGGGCCGGCCGGTCACGTCGCCGAACCCCCAGGCCAGCGCCAGGGCCACGACGTTGAGCGCCACGAAGGCCGCCGCGACGATGCCCACCCCGAACACCACCTGTCCGAGCCACGGCCCGAGGGCCGGCGTGAAGGCGCCCGCGAGGTCGCCGACGGTCTCCAGCCCCTTCGCGCTGCCCTGCCCGGCCTTGCCGATCGTGGCGGCGGCGGCGACGAGGATCGCGCCCATCACGCATTGCGAGATCACCGCGCCCACGAGCGTGTCGAGCCGCGAGCGCCGCGCGTGCTCCCAGCCCAGGCCCTTATCGACGATCGCCGACTGCTGATAGAAGATCATCCACGGCATGATCACCGCGCCGATATTGGCGGCGATCAGCACCCGGAACTGACCGTCGCCCAGCGGCATGTGCCCGAAGGAGGCGACGATCTCGGACACGTTCGGCCGCGCCGCGGCGGCGAGCCCGACGAAGACCAGCTCGAACAGTCCGACCACGATCGCCACGACCTCCACGCGCCGGTAGCTCCCGGTGAGGACGAGCCCGAGGAGCAGGCAGGCCGGCAGGCCGAGGCTCACGAGCCGCGGCACCCCGAACAGGTCCCCGATGCCGGCGATGCCGGAGAATTCCGTGACGATGGCGCCGAGGCCGGCGACCACGAGGCCGCCGTACGAGATCCAGGCCCAGACCGGCCCGTACCGCTCCCGGATCAGCGCGCCGTGGCCGCGCCCGGTGGCGGTCCCGAGCCGCACCGTCAGCTCCTGGACGACGTACAGGATCGGCACCAGCAGGATCTGCAGGAGCAGCAGCGCGTAGCCCCAGCGCGCCCCGCTCTGGGCCGCCGTGATGAGGCTTCCGACATCGGTATCGGCCAGCATCACCACGAGTCCGGGGCCCGCGGCCTTGAGGTAAGCGGACAGGCGAGGCAGGGAAGCGCTGGGCACGGCTCGGGAACAGTCCCGCGCACGGGCGGTTCCGGCGGGCGCCTGCGGCGTTTTCCCGGGGCAGGCGGGAGGAGCGTGAGATGGCGGAGAGCACGGATCGGGGCTCCGGCTGGAGCCTGCAGGCGAGCGCCGTGCCCGACGGGGTGCGCCTGGAACTCGCCCTCGCCGACCTCGGCGGCGCGCCGGTGACCGCCGCGATCGTGCTCGACCGGGCCGAGGCCCGGGCCTTCGCCCGCGCCCTGCTCGCCGCCGCCGGGGACGCGGCGGAGCGGACCTTCCCGAAGCCGGGCGCCTGACGGCGCGCCGCCGGCCGGTCAGCGCACCCCGAGGCCGGGGTTGCGGCCCGGCAGGCGGGGGACCACCGTGCCGCGCTTCTCGATCGGCGCGTCGCACGCGTAGGCGAACTCGGTCTTCAGCGGATCGAACACGGTCTCGCCGGTGATCCGGCAATCCTCGCGCACGGTCTCGTCGAGATAGGCCCGGGCGGCGGTGCGGAAGCGCTTCACCCGGGTGGCGTCCGGCTCCGGATCGATCCGGACCTCGCTCAGATTGCAGCCGGTGTACTCGCGCAGGGCGTTGGAGACGATCAGCATCCGGCGCAGCTGCCGGTTGTCGTAGACCTCGTAGGGCTCCTTGCAGCCGATCGTCACGACCTGGGGGGTGAGCGCCACGTAGTTCCGCGAGATGTAGGAGAACCCGGTGGTGCAGCCGGCGAGGCCGAGGGCGGCGAGGCCGAGGGGCAGCAGAGCCGCGGGTCGTCGCATCCTCGTCATTCCAAGAGGGTCCCAGCCCGCGCCCCGGATCCGCCGCCTGCCCGGCGGGGCACCGCGGTGCATTGAAACGGCTCCGCTTGCGCCGTCAATGCGTTTCTCCGCCTTGTCCCGCGGGCGCGCCGCGGCGCGCCGAGCGTGGCGGTGCCGCTCTTGCGGAACACTTGCGGAACGTTTAACCTGTTCGTGATTTGTTTCGGAGACCGTCACGTGGCGGTCCGCCAAGCCGCGAGTCCCCCGTCGATGCTCACGCGCAAGCAGCTGGACCTCCTGCGATTCATCCAGAGCCGGATGCAGGAATGCGGCGTCCCGCCGTCGTTCGACGAGATGAAGGATGCCCTCGACCTCAAGTCGAAATCCGGTATCCACCGGCTGATCACGGCGCTGGAGGAGCGCGGCTTTCTCCGGCGCCTGCCGAATCGGGCGCGCGCCATCGAGGTGATCCGCATCCCCGAGAGCCTGACGCAGGCCGCGCCGGCGCCCCAGACCCCCGCCGAGCCGCGTCGCTTCACGCCGAGCGTGGTCGAGGGCGGCAAGTCCAAGCAGCCGCCGGCCCCGGCGAGCACGCGGATGATCGACGAGTCCGGCCGGGCCATCTCGATCCCCGTCATGGGTCGGATCGCGGCCGGTACGCCCGTCTCGGCGATCCAGAACCAGAGCCACGCCATCACCCTGTCGCCGGACTTCGTGGCCGGCGGCGAGCACTACGCCCTCGAGGTGCGCGGCGACTCGATGGTCGAGGCCGGGATCCTGGACGGCGACCTCGTGGTCATCCGCAAGCAGGACACCGCCAATACCGGCGACATCATCGTGGCGCTGATCGACGACGAGGAGGCGACGCTCAAGCGCCTGCGCCGCCGCGGCTCCTCGATCGCCCTGGAGGCCGCCAACCCGGCCTACGAGACCCGCGTGCTCGGGCCCGACCGGGTCCGGATCCAGGGCCGCCTCGTCAGCCTCGTCCGCCGCTACTGAAGCGGCTCGGCCGGCGCGTCGCCGGGAGCGAGGTCTCCGCCCGGCGCGGCGGCCCCGTCCTCCGCGGCGCGGTCGCCCGGCTCCGCGGTGACCGGCCGCGGCGGTCCCGGATCGCGTCCCGGATCGCGTCCCGGGGCCGGCCGCCAGGGCACGGCGCGCCCGTCGTCCCGGGCGAAGCGCGCGGCGAAGCCGTCGCCGTCGGTCCGGAGGGCCACGGCGCCGCGGGCGGCGAGGACTTGCCGATCGATCACCAGGGGGCCCGTGCAGGTCGGCGGCGCCGCGAGGAAGGTGATCAGCACCGCGGCGCGGGCGCAATCCTCCGGGAAGGCCCGCCTGTCCCGGACGAGGGCGACCGCCCGCCCGTCCGGCAGCCGGGCGGTGCAGCCGAGCCGGTCGCAGCGCCCGCTGCCCGACCGGACGATGAGCGCCGCGGGCCGCCGCCCGTCACCGTCCGCCTTCAGCCACTGCTCGAGGACGAAGCCGGAGGGGCTTCCGAGGGCCGCGAGCCGCCCGTCCGGACCCCGCACCGCCGCTCCCGCGCCCTGCCGGTCGACGTAGAGGTCGTAGCGGTCGGGCCGGGCCGCGAGGACGAGGCCGAGCAGGACCGGCGGCACGGCGAGCCAGCGCAGGCGGGAGGCCGGCAGCGTCGCCAGCAGCAGGCCCGCGGTCAGCAGGGTCAGCGCTGCGGCGCCGAAGGCCGGCAGCACCAGGCTCGCCCGCTCGAACCCGGCGATCCAGTCCGAGATCGCCAGCATGCCGGCCACCGCCTGCCCCATCAGCCACCAGACCGGCCGGTCGAGGGCGAAGGGATAGGCGAGGCAGCCGATCACCGCGGCGGGCATCACCGCCAGGGAGACGAGCGGCAGGGTCAGGGCGTTGCCGACGAGGCCGAAGGGCTGAACCGTCTGGAAGTGGTAGGTGGCGAAGGGCGCGGTCGCGACCTGCGCCACAAGGGTCGTGGCCAGGGTCCCGGTGATCGCCGAGAGGCCGGTGCCGACGAGGCGGCCGATCCGCCCGGCCCCGGGGCGCACGAACAGCCGCCCGTCGATCAGCCGGGCGCAGGCGATCAGCCCGGCCACGGCGCCGAAGGACATCTGGAAGCTCGGGCCGAGCAGGCCCTCCGGCTCCCGGGCGAGCGCGATCAGCGCCGCGAGGGCGAGGTTGCGCATCGACAGGGCCGGCCGGTCCGCCAGGATCGCGCCCAGCATGATCAGGGTCATGATCAGCGAGCGCTCGGCCGCGATGTCCCAGCCCGAGAAGGCGCAGTAGGCGGTGACGCCGACCATGGCGAAGCCGGCCGCGATCTTCTTGATCGGCCAGAGGAGCGCGCAGAGCGGCACCGCGGCGAGGACCGCCCGCACCAGCCAGAACACCACGCCGGCGGCCAGCACCATGTGGAGGCCCGAGATCGACACCACGTGGTAGATGCCCGCGGCGCGGAGCGCGTCGTTGGTCGCCGGTCCGATGAGGCCGCGCTTGCCGGTCACCAGGGCCGCCGCCACCGCGCCCGCCTGGCCGCCGGCGGCCTCCGCGATCCGGCGCGTGAGCCCGTTGCGGGCCGCGTCCAGCGCCGCGGCGAGCCGCAGGCCCAGCGGCGGCGGCTCGGACGGCGCCCGGACGGTGACCGCGCCGACCAGCGAGCCCACCGCGCCGATCCCCTGGAAGTAGGCGTCCCGGGCGAAGTCGTAGCCGCCGGGCCGGGCCGCCTCCGGGGGCGGCAGCAGCCGCGCCGTGGCGGCGACGACGTCCCCGGGGCGCGGGATCGGCGTCTTGCGGAACGAGACCCGCACCCGGGCGGGCCGCGCCTCGGGCGCGAGGCCGGCGAAGCTCTCCACCCGGATCACCAGCCGGGCGCCGACCTCGCGCTCGTCCAGGGCCTCGACCGTTCCGACGAGCGGACCGATCGTGGTGCGCGTCAGGATCGGCGCGGCGACCTGCGAGACCCGCCAGGTCGCCGCCGCGAAGCCGAGGAGCGCGGCCGCCACCGCGAGCGCCGCCGCCAGGGCCGCCGGCCGCGCGCCGAGGACGGGGACCGGCGCCAGCGCGAGGGCGGCCGCGATCAGGGGCGCGGCCAGGCTCGGCGCGCCGTCGGCCGCCGCGAAGTAGACCAGGATCCCGCCGCCGAAGGCCACTGCCAGCCAGGGAAACAGCCGGCGCTGCTCGGCCTCGCGGGCGAGACCGGCGGCGACCCAGCCGCGGAGCGCCGGTAGGGCGGGCGGGAGGGCTCGGACGCGCGGGCCGATCAGCGCCACCGCGCCGCCCGCCCGCCTCGCGCCGATCCGCCGCATCGCCGCCGCCCCGCTCCGCGCGACCTGTCGTCGGGGTCGAGCGATTCTGCGGGCGATTCTTAACGCATCCGCCGGCCCGTGCTACAGCCGGCTCTTCGTGCTACGGGCGCCCTGTCGAGCCCCTCGCCGCTCCGCCGCCCCTTCGCCGTCCGTCGCGCTCCGTCCGCGACCAGCCCCGGAACATACCGGACCGATGTCCTCAGCCGTCATCACGCGCTTCGCCCCCTCGCCCACCGGCTACCTGCACATCGGCGGGGCCCGCACGGCCTTGTTTAACTGGCTCTACGCCCGCCACACCGGCGGGAAGATGCTGCTGCGCATCGAGGATACCGACCGGGAGCGCTCCACCAAGGGCGCGATCGACGCGATCCTCGACGGCCTGTCCTGGCTCGGCCTCGACTGGGACGGCGACGTGGTCTTCCAGTTCGCCCGCGCCGAGCGCCACCGCGCCGTGGCCGAGGAGCTGCTGGCCGCGGGCCGCGCCTATCACTGCTACGCCACCGCCGAGGAACTCGCGCAGATGCGCGAGACCGCCCGCGCGGAGGGGCGCGCCCCGCGCTACGACGGCCGCTGGCGCGACCGCGACCCGTCCGAGGCGCCCGCCGGGGTCAAGCCGGTGATCCGCCTGCGCGCGCCGACCGAGGGCGAGACCGTGGTCGAGGACGCCGTCCAGGGCCGGGTCACCTGGGCCAACAAGGACCTCGACGACCTCGTCCTGCTGCGCTCGGACGGGACGCCGACCTACATGCTCGCCGTGGTGGTCGACGACCACGACATGGGCGTCACGCAGATCATCCGCGGCGACGACCACCTCACCAACGCGGCGCGCCAGAGCCAGATCTTCTCGGCGCTCGGCTGGGACGTTCCCCGGATGGCCCATATCCCGCTGATCCACGGGGCCGATGGGGCCAAGCTCTCGAAGCGCCACGGCGCGCTCGGCGTCGAGGCCTATCGCGATCTCGGCTACCTGCCGGCGGCCCTGCGCAACTACCTCGTGCGGCTCGGCTGGAGCCACGGCGACCAGGAGGTCTTCTCCACCGAGGAGATGGTCGCGGCCTTCGACCTCGGGGCGGTCGGTCGCTCCGCGGCGCGGTTCGACTTCGCCAAGCTCGCCAACCTCAACGGCCTCTACATCCGCACCAGCGCCGATGCCGATCTCGTCGCGGCGATCGAGACCATCCTTCCGAATGTCGGGCCGGAGCGCGGCCTGTCGGCGCCGCTGCAGCCCGACCTCAAGGACAAGCTGATCCAAGCCATGCCGGGCCTGAAGGAGCGGGCCAAGACGCTGATCGAGCTCCTCGACAGCGCCTACTACCTCTACGCCCAGCGGCCCCTGGCACTGGACGACAAGGCCCGCGCCCTCCTCTCCGACGAGGGGCGCGGCCGCCTCGCCGGCGTGCGGCCGGTGCTCGAGGCGCTGCCCGACTGGAGCGCGGCCTCCACCGAGGGCGCGGTGCGCCAGTACGCGGAATCGGCCGGCTGCAAGCTCGGACAGGTCGCCCAGCCCCTGCGCGCGGCGCTGACCGGCCGCACCACCTCCCCGCCCCTGTTCGACGTGATGGCGGTGCTCGGCCGGGAGGAAACCCTGGCGCGCCTCGGGGATCAGGCGCCGCAGGGCTGAGACTGCCGCGCGCGGACCGGGAACTGCGGGCCCCGGCCCGGATTGCGTTGGGTGGAATTCAGTTGGCGGAATTCGCTTGGCGTCGGGGGCGGGTTGTCACCGACCCCGTTGCTGCTGCACTGCCGTTTGGGTAACCCATGGCTGTGAGCACCCGCAGCATAATGCGTGTGCTCAGGCCCCCGGGACCGACTCGGGCAGCCCGAGGCCGGCATCCGCCACGTCGCCAGAGAAGGGTCCACGATCCATGAGCGCACCCAGCACCATCACCGTGGACGGCAAGTCGATCGAACTGCCGGTGAAATCCGGCACGATCGGGCCGGACGTGATCGATATCGGCAAGCTCTACGCCCAGACCGGCGCCTTCACCTTCGACCCGGGCTTCACCTCGACGGCCTCCTGCGAGTCGAAGATCACCTACATCGACGGCGACGAGGGCGTGCTGCTGTACCGCGGCTACCCGATCGAGCAGCTCGCCGAGAAGGGCGACTTCCTCGAGACCTGCTACCTGATGCTGTTCGGCGCCCTGCCGACCGCCGCCCAGCGGGCCGATTTCGAGTACCGGGTCACGCGCCACACCATGGTGCACGACCAGATGAACCGGTTCTTCACCGGCTTCCGCCGCGACGCGCACCCGATGGCCGTCATGGTCGCCTCGGTGGGCGCCCTCTCGGCCTTCTACCACGACTCTACCGACATCACGGACGAGAGCCAGCGGCTGATCGCGTCGATCCGCATGATCGCCAAGATGCCGACGCTCGCCGCGATGGCCTACAAGTACTCGATCGGTCAGCCGTTCGTGTACCCGAAGAACGACCTCGACTACACGTCGAACTTCCTGCGCATGTGCTACGCGGTGCCGTGCGAGGAGTACGAGGTGAACCCGGTCTTCGCCCGCGCGCTCGACAAGATCTTCATCCTGCACGCCGACCACGAGCAGAACGCCTCGACCTCGACGGTGCGGCTCGCCGGCTCCTCGGGCGCCAACCCCTTCGCCTGCATCGCGGCCGGCATCGCCTGCCTGTGGGGCCCGGCCCATGGCGGCGCCAACGAGGCGGCGCTGAAGATGCTGATGGAGATCGGCACTCCGGAGAACGTCGGCAAGTACGTCGCCAAGGCCAAGGACAAGAACGACCCGTTCCGCCTGATGGGCTTCGGCCACCGGGTCTACAAGAACTACGACCCGCGCGCCCGGATCATGCAGAGCACCACCCACCAGGTGCTGAAGGAGCTCGGGAAGACCGACGATCCGCTGCTGCACGTCGCCATGGAGCTGGAGCAGATCGCCCTCAAGGACGAGTACTTCATCGAGAAGAAGCTCTACCCGAACATCGATTTCTACTCGGGCATCACCCTCAAGGCGATGGGCTTCCCGACCGACATGTTCACCGTGCTGTTCGCCGTGGCCCGCACGGTCGGCTGGATCGCCCAGTGGGCCGAGATGATCGAGGACCCGTCGCAGAAGATCGGCCGTCCGCGCCAGCTCTACGTCGGTCCGACCCAGCGCGACTACGTGCCGGTCGACCAGCGCGGCTGAGGCGGGATCACCTGTCCGGAGACGCGACCAGCGGGGCGGCCGAGAGGCCGCCCTTCGTGTTTGCGGAGGCGATCGAGCTCTGCCTGCCCGTCCGGCCGCCCTACGACTGGGGGGCGATCCGCGCCTTCCTGGCCAAGCGGGCGATCCCGGGCGTCGAGGCGACGGATCCCGCGGAGGCCTACGCGCGTACGGTCAGCGTCGCGGGGCGGCACGGCCTCCTGACGGTGGCCCCCGGCGCGGACGGCCTGCGCGTCACGCTCCGCGGCGTCGAGGCCGGGCACGCCGAAGCGGTCGCCGGGCGCCTGCGCCGCCTGTTCGACTGCGACGCCGATCCCGGCGCCGTCGCGGCCTGCCTCGCCGGGGATCCGATCCTGGCCCCGCTCGTGGCCGCGCGGCCGGGTTTGCGCCTGCCGGGGGCGTGGGACCCGTTCGAGACCGGCTGCCGGGCGATCCTCGGCCAGCAGGTGTCGGTGGCGGCCGCGATCGGCCTCGCGGGCAAGCTGGTGGCGGCGTTCGGGACGCCGCTGGCGGAGCCGTCGGGCGGCCTGACCCACGTCTTCCCGGCGCCGGCGGATCTGGTCGAGGCGGATGTCGCCCGGGCGCTCAACATGCCTCGCGCCCGCGGCGCGGCGATCCGGGCGCTCGCCGCGGCGGCGCTGGCCGACCCGGACCTGTTCGCCCCGGCCGAGTCGCTGGAGGCCGCTCTGCTCCGCTTCACGGCGATCCGCGGGATCGGGCCGTGGACCGCGCAGTACATCGCCATGCGGGCGCTCAAGCTGCCCGACGCCCTGCCGGTGGGCGATGTCGGGCTGCTGCGGGCGCTGGAGACCGGCACCGGGCGGCCGAGCCCGGCGGAGCTCCTGGCCCGGGCGGAGGCGTGGCGCCCGTTCCGGGCCTACGCGGCACAGCACCTCTGGGCGGCGGACGAGGCGACCGTGACGGGGCGGTGAGGCGGCCGGCAGGCTCATGGTCCGCGTCGCCGGTATCGGCTAAGCTCGCGGCCGGCCGGGGGCTCTGGTTCGATGTCGGAAGCGGAGAGCGAAGCGCGCGACACGCTCGTGGCGAACGAGCGGATCAAGTTCTCGGCGACCTACGCCAACGGCCTGGCCGTCGCGATCTTCGCCGTCGGCGGTTTCGCGCCGTTCATCTCGACCGCCCTGTCGGATCGTCCGCACTTCGCGCCCGTGCTCATCGCCATGGTGGTTTGCTGGATCATGAGTGGCGCCATACATTGGGCCGTGAGGCACGCATTGCGGAACCTTCGGCCATGACGACAGCCCAGCTTCTCCTCCTGCTCGCGGTTCCGCTCGGCGGCGGCGTGCTGGCCTTCGGCGCGCTCTGGCTCGCCCAGCGGGCGCATTGAGGACAGCGGCCTCCGCAACGCGGAGACCGCGCCCTCGTCCTGAGCTGCGGTGGAGCCGTCCAGAAGGATGGGTCCAGCGAGCACCGGCACCTCAGGCCGAGGGGGGCACTGGAGCGCCCCCGGCCTCCCTCAACGCCCGAACCGCTCGAATTTCGGGAAGCTGCGCGCCATCATCAGCCCGACCTCGGCGCGGTGGCCGAGCCACTTCTCCAGCACCGAGACGTTGGCGAGCCGGCCTTCGGCCGAGCCGTCCTGCCAGGGCAGGCCGTCCGCCAGCTTGAAGACGTGCGCGTCGAGGAGGCTTCCGCTGCGGCAGCGCTGGAGCCGCACGCCCTTGCCGCGGGCGAGTTCCGCCACCTCGGAGACCGGGAAGATCAGGAGCAGCTTCTCGGTGTTCACCACCGCGACGTGGTCGCCGTCCGCCGGCACCAGCACGGCCGCTTTGGCGTCGCCGTCGAGACCCAGCACGTTCTTGCCCTTGCGGGTGTTGGCCACCAGCGCGTCCGCGGGCGCCAGGAAGCCGCGCCCGTCGGAGCCCGCGATCAGCAGCTTGGTCTCCGGCCGGTAGGGCAGCGCCGCCACGATCTCGGTGCCGTCGTCGAGGTCGGCCATCAGCCGCACCGGGTCGCCGAAGCCGCGCCCGCCCGGCAGCTTCGAGGCCTCCAGCGTGAACACCTTGCCGTTGGTGGCGAGCAGCAGGATCTTCTGCGTGGTCTCGGTCGGGAAGGCGATCTTCAGGGTGTCGTCGCCCTTGAACGCCACGCCGGAGAGGTCCGCCACGTGGCCCTTGAGTGCCCGGATCCAGCCCTTGGTCGAGACGATCACGGTGATGGGCTCGCGCTCGACCAGCGCCGCCGTGAAGTCGATGCCGCCGACATCCGGCGGGCTCGCCAGCGTCGTGCGGCGCTTGCCGAGCTTGGTCTCGGGCCCGAAGGTCTTCTTCACGGCGCGGATCTGCGCCTGGATCGCCTTCCACTGCGCCGGCTCGGAGGCGAGCAGGGCGTCGATCTCGGCCTTCTCGGCGGTGAGCGCGTCGAACTCGCGCTTCAGCTCCATCTCTTCGAGCTTGCGCAGGGAGCGCAGGCGGGTGTCGAGGATCGCGTTGGCCTGGATCTCAGTCAGCTCGAACCGGGCCATGAGGGCGGCCTTCGGCTCGTCCTCCTCGCGGATGATGCGGATCACCTCGTCGAGGTCGAGATAGACGATGAGCAGGCCGCCCAGGATCTCAAGGCGCCGGTCGATCTGGCCGAGGCGGTAGCGCGAGCGGCGCTGCAGCACCACGCGGCGGTGGTCGACCCATTCGCGCAGGCACTCGGCGAGCCCGATCACCTTCGGCACGAGGCCGCCGACCAGGACGTTGAGGTTGAGCGGAATCCGCGCCTCCAGCTCGGTCAGCCGGAACAAAGATTCCATCAGGATCACGGGATCGACCGTGCGCGAGCGCGGCTCCAGCACGATGCGCACGTCCTCGGCCGATTCGTCGCGCACGTCGGCGAGGAGCGGCAGCTTCTTCTCCTGCAGCAGCTCGGCCATCTTCTCGATCAGCCGGCCCTTCGGGATGCCGTAGGGAATCTCGGTGACGACGATGTTCCACGTGCCGCGGCCGAGATCCTCCTTGGCCCAGCGGGCCCGGACCCGGAAGGCGCCGCGGCCGGTCCGGTAGGCCTCGGCGACCGACTCGGCCGAGTCGATCAGGATGCCGCCGGTCGGGAAATCCGGCCCCTGGACGAACTTGGCGAGCTGACCCGAGGTCGCCTCGGGATGGTTGATCAGGTAGAGCGCCGCGTCGCACAGCTCGGCGGCGTTGTGCGGCGGGATCGAGGTCGCCATGCCGACCGCGATGCCCTGGCTGCCGTTGGCCAGCAGGTTCGGGAAGGCCGCCGGCAGGACGACCGGCTCCTCCTTCTCGCCGTTGTAGGAGGGGCGGAAATCGACCGTGTCCTCGTCGATCCCGTCGAGCAGGAGGCGCGCGACCTCGGTGAGCCGCGCCTCGGTGTAGCGGTAGGCGGCCGGGCCATCGCCGTCGATGTTGCCGAAGTTGCCCTGGCCGTCGACCAGCGGGTAGCGCTGGGCGAAGTCCTGGGAGAGCCGCACCAGCGCGTCGTAGATCGCCTGGTCGCCGTGCGGGTGGAAATCGCCCATCACGTCGCCGACGATCTTGGCGCATTTCTTGTGCGCGGTGGTCGGGTCGAGCCGGAGCAGCCGCATCCCGTACAGAATGCGCCGGTGCACGGGCTTCAACCCGTCGCGGGCGTCCGGCAGGGCCCGGTGCATGATCGTGGAGAGCGCGTAGGCGAGGTAGCGCTCCTCCAGCGCGGATTTCAGCTCGACGCTCTCGATCCCGTCGCCGGACGGCGGCTCGAAGGGCTGGCCCATGACGGCTCCTGTCTCAGGGCGGGGCCGCCGAACAGCGGCGCCACCTCATGCAGCAATCCGTCATTCCGGGGCGCCGGAGGCGAGCCCGGAATCCAGACCCGCCTGCCCTGCCGGAGGAGACGGACGATCCTGCCGGGCCGCGTGCGCGTCTGGATTCCGGGCTCCGCTCCGCGGCCCCGGAATGACGGGTTTGTTCGTCCCGGGTCGAGCCACGCTCAAGCCCGGGCGTTTCTAGAACAGAACGCGAACATTACCCGGCCTCGCGGCCGAGCGCAACGAATCGCGCCCGCTCCTCGGGCGGCCCGAGGCCGCGCGGACCCCAGACGTGCCGGTCGAGGAAGTATCCCGTCAAGGTAAACCCTTGGGCAACGCCGTCGGGACCGGGGGACCCGCCCGCGTGCAGGAAGGTCGGGAGCGCCAGCAGGCGGTCCCGGTAGGGCTCGCCGGCCGAGGCGCTGACCGCCCGGCCGCTCTTCGGCGACACGTAGGCCAGGGCGTCGTTGCCGCCGGTGGCCGCGCAGGCGGTCAGGTCGAGGCCGAAGCCGAGCTCCGACAGGATCGCCAGCTCGAACCGCACCATCAGAGGCGGGGCGACGGCGGGGTCGTCGAGGTGCTCGACCAGAATCCCCGCCGCCTCGTAGAGCGCCGGATGCGGGTCGCGCTCGGGGAGGAGCCGCAGCAGGGCGGCCATGTGGTTCATGCCGTAGAGGGCGAGGCTCGATCCGATCAGCCGCGAGAGCTGCGACTCGAGGGGTTCCACCGCGTAGGAGCCGAGGCCGTCGTCGAGGCGCGCCCGCCACGTCAGGCGGACGCGGTTCCCGGCCTGCAGAACGGGCTGCATCCGGCGCGAGCGCCCGCCGTGCACGAGGCCGAGGTGGCGCCCGTGGGCCTCGGTCATGGCCTCGAGGATGACGCCGGTCTCCCCGTGCCGGCGCAGGCCGAGCACCAGGGCGTCGTCGGTCCACTGCATCGAACGTCGCGTCTTCGTGTGAGAGATCGGGTGAGCGGTGCGCTCCGCGCCTGCCTCTCATATAGGGAGCCGCGGCGGTCGGCGCTGCCCCGCGCGGTGCCCAGCCCCAGGCAGCCTTGGCCGGGTAGCGATGACCGATGCCGCGCCGCGTCGCCCTCGCCGCCCTGATGGTCCTCCTCGCCGCCGGTGCGCAGGCCGCGCCGCGGGCATCGAGGCCCGCCGCCGAGTCTGTCCCCTCCCCGGCCCTCCTCCGGCGCATCGCCGCCCTGGCCCTGAGGCAGGTCGAGTTCGGCGCGGTGTCCCTGCTGCCCGTCCGGTTCGCGGGCAGCCGGATCGCCGGGCCGATCGCGGACGGCGGCCGGGTGATCTACTGCGTGTCGGGCCGGATGTACGGGCGGACCTTCGGCAAGCCCGAGCGGCCGAGGGTGGCGCTGCTCGACGACAACGACCGGCTCTCAGTGCTCGACGACGACGAGGTCTGCGCCGGGCACCGCACCCGACCCTTCCCCGAACTCGACGCGCTGGGCAACAAGCCGTGAGGCCCGGGCGTTGAGGGCCCATGCCCGCCGCGCCCGCCCGCACCCTCGACCTCAGCCTCGACCTGATCGCCCGCGCCCATTCCGTCCCGATCCCCGACGACCCGAGCGCCCTCGAGGTTCTCTCGGACGCGGAGCTGCGCCCCGGGCTCGACGCGATCGTCGCCGGGCGCGAGGGCAGCGACCTCTGGGTCTTCGCCTACGGCTCGCTGATGTGGAATCCGGAATTTCCCGTCGCCGAGCGCCGGATCGGGACCGTGCGCGGCTTCCATCGCCGGTTCTGCCTGCTTCAGCGCCGGTTCCGCGGGACGCCGGACCGGCCGGGCTTCGTGCTGGCGCTGGACCGCGGCGGCCTGTGCCGGGGCGTGGCCTTCCGCCTGCCCGGCATGGAGATCCGCGAGGCGCTGATGCCGGTCTGGCGCCGCGAGATGCGCGGCCGCGGCTACGTCGCCCGCTGGCTGCCGGTCGCCACGGAGGCCGGGACCGTCTCGGCCCTGACCTTCCTGGCCAACCGCGCCAGCGACCGCTACGCCGGCCGCCTCTCGGATGCGGAGATCGCCGAGAAGATCGCCGCGGCCTGCGGCCACAAGGGGCCGAGCGCCGAGTACCTGTTCCGGACCGTGGAGGCCTGCGAGCGCCTCGGGATCCGCGACCGCCACCTCTGGAGCCTCCAGGCCCTGGTGGCCGCGCGGCTCAGGGCCTGCGCGCCGGGAGCGTGATCCCCGGTCCTCCGCGCCTCGCGCGCGGACGGAGCCGAACGCGTCGACCGAACGCGTGGACCGAGGGCGACGACCGGATGCCGGCGGCTCAGATCCAGGCCCGCTTGGTCGCGACCACGACCCGCCCGCCGCCGTGCTCCGCGTCCGGGTTGCGCGGCTCCCGGATGCCGGGGGCACGGCCGGTGGTGACGTAGACGAGGAGGGTGAGGACGAGCAGGATCTTCGTGCGCATGGCGACGCTCAAGCTTGAGCGTCGGTGCATAGGAACGATCGGTTTTTACGGAGTTGCTGCAGTGCACGCGGGCGCGCGGCCAGCCGCTTCCCCGCGGACGTGGTGAACGAAGGGTTGCGATGCGGCCGCGATCGTCTATGCCGCCGGCCCGTGATGTCCACAGGCGGAGGATAGGATGCGGCTCCGGATCGGCGTGGCCCTGGCGGTGGTCGTCATCGCCGCCGTTGCTCTCCTGGCCGGACCGCTGAGCCGCGGGGACAGCCTGTCCGACATCCTCACCGGCCGGACGCCGCTGCTGGCCGGGAGCGCCCGGGCGCCCGGCGGCAGCGCGGACCTGACCGGCACCGCGACCCTCGAGGCGGACCGGCGGCCGGCGACCCTGCACGTCGCCTGCGATCCGGGCGGCACCGGCCTGTCCGCCGCGATGACCGTGCCGCGCTTCGCCGAGCTGGCGCCGCGCTTCGACTTCGCGGGCCTCGAAGGGGCCGACAGCGAGAAGCCCCTCACCGGGATCCTGGTTTCCAGTGACGGCAGCGTGCGCTCCGTGCGCATGCCGGTCCGGGGCGCCGCGACCGGGCCGGAGGCGGGCTTCACGCTGACGGTGACGGGCGCGCGCCGGGGCGAGGATCCGCTGCGCGGGGTGGCCCTGGCCCTCGCCCAGCCCGGGACCAAGCTGACCTGGACACAGGCGAGCCCGCGCCCGGGAGACCCCGCCCTGACGGCGACGTTCACGGTCGCGGAGGCCGACGCCGCCGCCCTGAAGGCGGCCCTCGACGGCTGCCTCGCGGCGCCGTTCTGAGGCGGCCCGGCCGGCGCCTCACAGGACCCATGTCCCGACCAGGCAGAGCGTGGCGAGGAAGGTCGCAGCGGTGGTCAGCCATCCGAGCCCGTTGGTCACGCGGCCATTGACGCGGCCGCCCATCACGGCCCGGTCGTTGGTCATCAGCATCATGAGGAGCAGGAGCGGCGGCACCGAGAAGCCCTGCACGATGCCGGACCAGACGAGCGCCCGCATCGGGTTGAAGCCGAGAAAGTTCAGACCCACCGCCAGCACGGTCACGGCCGCGATCGTGCCGTAGAACAGCTTGGCCTCGCTCGGACGGGCGTGCAGGCTGCCCGTCCGGCCGATCCCCTGCACGAGGTCGTAGGCCGCCCCCGTGGTCATCACCGGCACCGCCAGGAAGCCGACGCCGACGACCCCGAGGGCGAACAGGTACTTGGCCCCTGCCCCCGCCAGGGGCTCCAGGGCGGCCGCGGCCTGGGCGGCGCTCTCGATCTCGGTCTGCCCCGCCTGATGCAGCGTCGCGCCCGTGGACAGGACGATGAAGTAGAGGATGATGTTCGAGAACAGCATCCCGATCATCACGTCCCGGCGGGTCTTGCGCAGCTCGGCATCGGTCGCACCCTTGCGCTGCCGCAGCGTGCGCCGTCCCAGGGCGATCTCCTCCTCGACCTCCTGGTTCGACTGCCACGTGTAGATGTAGGCCGAGAGCGAGGTGCCGATGCAGGCGACGATCATCGCCAGGAAGTCGGCATCGAACCGGACCTGCGGCACGAGGGTGCCGCGCAGGATCTCGGCGGGGTCGGGACGGGCCAGGATCGCGGCCGCCACGTAGGCGAACAGGGCGAGCGCCAGCCAGCGGAAGATGTCCCGCAGGAGCGCGTAGGAGCCGAAGATCTGCAGGCTCAGGATCGCCGCGGCGGCGCCGACCACGATGGCGGGGATCGGGACCGGGACCAGCAGGTTGAGGGCCGCGCCGATCCCGCCGAGATTGGCCGCCGCCTCGATGACGTTGCCCGCGAAGGCGCCGGCCACGAGCGGGTAGAGGACCCAGCGCGGGTAGCGGTCGCGCACGATGGCGAACAGGCCCTTGCCGTAGACCTGCCCGAGCTTGGCAGAGAGGTAGACGACCACGACCATCATCGGCAGGACGACCGGGGCGATCCACAGGAACCCGAGGCCGTACCGGGCGCCGGCGCTCGCATAGGTGCCGATGGCGGAGGGGTCGTCGTCGGCGGCGCCGGTGATCACCCCGGTACCGAGGGCGTGGAGGAGGCTGCCACGGCCGCGTGGCCTGTCCGGGTCGTCGGTGTCGGGTTTCGGACGGGGCTGGTCCATGGATCCTCGTCGCAGGGTGCGCCGAGGTCCAACCGGTCGGGTTTCGCGAGTGTTCTCGGTCAGGCATCCGCGCCGTCATTCCGGGGCTCGCCCGAGGCGAGCCCCGGAATGACGGGACGGTCTTCCGCACGCCGGGGGAGGCTAGCTCACCTCCACCTGCACCACACCCGGCACGGTCCGGAGCTGGCCGGCGAGCGCCGGACTCGCCTGGAATTTTCCGGGCAGCCGGATCTCCACCTCGCGCTCGCCGCCGTCGAGCTTGAGGATCAGCGAGACCTCGCTCTCGCCCCGCATGGACAGGCGCTGCTGCACGGGGGCGACGCCGCGCGGGTCGCTCAGATGGATGCGGATGCCCTTCTGGTGGCGGGCGACCGCCTGGTCCAGGGGTTCCGCGGTGAGGATGCGGGCGCGCACGTCCTCGCCCTCCAGGTTGGCCTGAAGCTGAAGGACGAGCGGGCGGCCCGGCTCGAGGATGTCGCGGTACTGGCCGAGGCCCTCGGAGAAGATGATCGCCTCGAAATGCGCGGTCCGGTCCGACAGGGTGACGATACCCATCTTGTTGCCGGTCTTGGTCCGCCGCTCCGCCCGGTCGAGCACCGAGGCCGCGACCCGGCCGACGCTCGAGGTCCCGGCCCGGACCGCGCGGCAGAAATCCGTCCAGCTCTGCACCCGCAGCTTGTCGAGAAGGTCGCCGTACTCGTCGAGCGGATGGCCCGAGATGAAGAAGCCGATCGCCGCGTACTCGCGCTTCAGCGTGTCGGCCATCGGCCAGATCTCGTGGGGCGGGATACGCAGGGACACGTCGTCCGCCACCACGCCGCCGAACATGTCGGTGACGCCGGCGGTCTCGGCCTCCGCCGCGCTGGCCGCGAGCTTCATGATCGGCTCCACCGCCGCGAAGGCGCGGGCCCGGTCCGGCTCGATGCAGTCGAGCGCCCCCGCCTGGACGAGGCTCTCCAGGGTGCGCTTGTTGATCATCCGGGGGTTCAACCGGCGGGCGAGGCAGGCGAGGTCCTTGAACGGCCGGTCGCCGCGGGCCTCCACCAGCGCCCGCACCGCCTCGCGCCCGACGCCCTTGATGGCGGCCAGCGCGTAGAAGATCTTGCCGTCGCGCACCTCGAACACCTCGCCCGAGGTGTTGATCGAGGGCGGCTCGACCGTGATCTTCAGGCGCTGGGCGTCCTGGCGGAATTCGGCCAGCTTGTCGGTGTTGTCGATGTCGAGGGTCATGGCGGCGGCCAGGAACTCGACCGGGAAGTTCGCCTTCAGGTAGGCAGTCTGGTAGGTCAGCAGCGCGTAGGCCGCCGCGTGGCTCTTGTTGAAGCCGTAATCGGCGAACTTGGCGAGCAGGTCGAAGATCTCGTTGGCCTTGGCCTTGGTCAGGCCGCGCTCGGTGCAGCCCTTCAGGAACCGGTCGCGCTGCGCGTCCATCTCGGCGCGGATCTTCTTGCCCATGGCGCGCCGGAGCATGTCGGCCTCGCCGAGCGAGTAGCCGGCGAGCACCTTGGCGATCTCCATCACCTGTTCCTGGTAGACGATGATGCCGAAGGTCTCCTTCAGCATCGGCTCCAGCTTCGGGTCCGGGTACCAGGACGCCTCGTTGCCGGCGTCGCGGCCGAGCTTGCGCTCGCAGTAGACCGGGATGTTGGCCATCGGGCCCGGCCGGTAGAGCGCCACCAGGGCGATGATGTCCTCCAGCCGGTCGGCCTGCATCTCGCAGAGCGCCTTGCGCATGCCGGCCGATTCCACCTGGAACACGCCGACCGTCTCGCCCCGGCCCATGGGCCCGTAGGTGTTCGGGTCGTCGAGCGGCAGCGAGGCGAGGTCGATGTGGATGCCGCGCTGCTTGAGGAGATCCGTGCAGCAGCGCAGCATGGTCAGGGTCTTGAGGCCCAGGAAGTCGAACTTCACCAGCCCCGCCTGCTCGACCCACTTCATGTTGAACTGGGTCACGCGCATGCCGGTCTTCGGGTCTCGGTAGAGCGGGACCAGCTCCTCCAGGGGCCGGTCGCCGATCACCACGCCGGCGGCGTGGGTCGAGGCGTGGCGGTGCAGGCCTTCCAGCTTCTTGGAGATGTCGATGAGCCGACCGACGATCGGCTCCTCCTCCATGGCCTGCTGGAGTTTGGGCTCGCCCTCGATCGCCTGGGCGAGGGTCACCGGGTTGGCCGGGTTCTGCGGCACGAGCTTGGTCAGCTTGTCGACCTGCCCGTACGGCATCTCGAGGACGCGGCCGACATCGCGCAGCACGCCGCGGGCGAGCAGCGTACCGAAGGTGATGATCTGCCCGACCTGCCCCTCGCCGTAGCGCTGCTGCACGTACTTGATCACCCGCTCGCGGCCCTCGACGCAGAAATCGATGTCGAAATCCGGCATCGAGACGCGCTCGGGGTTGAGGAAGCGCTCGAACAGCAGGCCGAAGCGCAGCGGGTCGAGGTCGGTGATCAGCAGCGACCACGCCACCAGCGAGCCGGCGCCGGAGCCGCGGCCCGGGCCCACCGGGATGTCGTGGTCCTTGGCCCACTTGATGAAGTCCGAGACGATCAGGAAGTAGCCCGGGAACTTCATCTTGACGATGACGTCGAGCTCGAAGGCGAGGCGCTTGCGGTAATCCTCCTCGGCGAAGCCGGGCGCCGTGCCGTGCTGCTTCAGGCGCAGTTCCAGCCCCGCCTCGGCCTGCCGGCGCAGCTCGGTCGGCTCGTCGGCCGAGACCGCCTGCGCGCCCGCGTCGGACGCCTCGGCCAGGGCATCCGCCATGGGAGGCGTCTCGCCCGCCGCTACGGCGCCGAAATTCGGCAGGATCGGCTTGCGGGTCCGCGCCCGGACCGCGCAGCGCATGGCGATCTCGACCGTGGCCTGGAGCGCGTCCGGCAGGTCGCGGAACAGCTCGGCCATCTCGGCGCGGGTCTTGAAGGCGTGCGTCGGCGTCAGCCGGCGGCGGCGGTCGTCGGAGACGAGGCGGCCCTCCGCGATGGCGAGCAGCGCGTCGTGGGCGTCGTAATCGTCCGGCTTGGCGAAGAAGGGCTCGTTCGTCGCCACGATCCCGAGGCCGTGCCGACCGGCGAGGTCGAGGAGCGCGGTCTCGATCCGCCCCTCCTCGGGCAGGCCGTGGCGCTGGATCTCCACGTAGAGCCGGTCCTCGCCGAAGGTCTCTTTTAGGCGCTTCAGACGGTTGAGGGCGAGCTCCGGTCGGCCCGCCCGGAAGGCCGCGTCGAGGGGGCCCGCCATCCCGCCGGTCAGCGCGATCAGTCCCTCGGAGGCGCCCGCCAGTGCTCCCGCATCCAGGCGCGGTGCCTCGCCGAGCGCCGTGTCGAAATAGGCGCGGCTCGCCAGCCGCAGCAGGTTGGCGTAGCCGGTCTCGTCCTGGGCGAGGAGCACGATGCCGTGGCTCGTCGGTGCCTGGCGCTGATGCGGGTCGGCGGCCTCGAACGCCACCGAGAGCTGCACGCCGGCGATCGGCTGGACGCCCTCCCCGGCCGCCTTCTCGGAGAATTCCAGCGCCCCGAACAGGTTGTTGGTGTCGGTGAGCGCCAGGGCCGGCTGCCGGTCGGCGACCGCCGCCTTGATCAGGGAACCGACCTTCAGCGCCCCTTCGAGGAGAGAATAGGACGAGTGGACGTGGAGGTGGACGAATCCGACCTCCTTGAGCTGGCGTGGCATGGCCGACCTTGTTCCGGGGTCGGGCAGCATCCCCGCTCGCCGGCCTCAAGTCGACGTGTGCCGGGCCGCCGAAGGACGATATCCACCGGTCGTGCTCCGGAAGCACCAGTTCGGCCCGCCCCTGTGGACAATCGGCGTCCGGCGGCCCATCGCCTGTGCATAACCCGTCCGCGGACGGAACCGGGCGGTCTTCGGAAAAAACCGGCTAACGAACCGGTGCCAAGGCTATCGCCCAGGCGCCGAAAGCCGCGAACAGCATCCCGAACGCCATGAACTCGACCATTCCGGTCAGGACCATCCGCTTCAGCATCGACCTGCCTCCTGTGTTCCGGTCCTAGTATGTTCATGTTTTGTTCCTTTGGAAGGGCCCGCGGGTCACAGGGCGGTCCCGTTTCTCCGATAAGGTAAAAAGTGTCTTGATGCGGATCGGGCGGGCTGGCATGCCCCCGCCTTCGAGACGAACTCGTCACCGGCTGGGGGGTTCGAAGGAGCAAGCCATTCCCGAGCACCGGACGGTCGAACGGTTCGACGTCGCCCTCGTGGCCGTCGGCACACATGGCGATGTGCTGCCGTTCATCGCGCTGGGGCACGAGCTCCTGAAGCGCGGTCACGGCGTCTCGCTCGCGGCCCCGGCCCCGTTCGAGGCGATGGCCCGCCGGGCGGGCCTCGCCTTCCAGCCCCTGGGTACGGTAGCGGATTACGAGGCGGTGATCCGCCAGCCGGATCTCTGGCACCCGCAGCAGGGCTTCCGCCCGATGTTCGATTACGCCCTGCAGGTCGCCGAGGCGGCCTGCCTGTGGCTCGGCGCGACCCGCGCCCGGGGGGTCGACCTGCGGGTGGTCGCCTCGCCGCTGGGCTGGGGCGCGCGGCTCGCGCAGGACCTCTACGATCTGCCGACCGCGACGCTGCACGTCATGCCGTTCCTGATCGAGAGCCGGTACGATCCGCCGCGCCTGCCGGGCCTGCCGCTGCCGCGCGTGCTGCCGGCCGCCCTGCGGGCCTACGTGAATCTCGGCGTCGACAAGGTGGCGGTCGGCCCGTTCACGCTGCCGCCGCTGAACGCCCTGCGGGCGCGTCTCGGCCTCGATCCGGTCTACCGGCTGCGGCACTGGTGGAACAGCCCGACCGGCATGCTCCTGATGTTTCCCGACTGGTACGCGGAGCCGCAGGCCGACTGGCCGGGCCAGGCGGTGCAGCTCGGCTTCCCGCTGGTCGACCGGTTCGGCGACGTGGCGGCCATGCCGCCGGAGCTGGAAGCGTTCCTCGACGCGGGCGACCCGCCGATCGTGTTCACCTACGGCTCGGCCATGCGCCAGGGCGCCGGCTTCTTCGACACCGCGGTGCGGCTGTGCCGGCGCATGGGCCGGCGCGGCGTCCTGCTCGCCCCCCAGGGCGGGCAGATCCCGAAGCCGCTGCCGGCCGGGATCGTCCACCTTCCCTACGCGCCCCTGAGCGCCCTGCTGCCGCGCAGCGCGGCGCTGGTCCATCACGGCGGCGTCGGCACGGTCGCGCAGGCCCTGGCGGCGGGCGTCCCGCAGCTCGTGGTGCCGGTGGCCTTCGACCATTTCGACGAGGGGCGGCGGCTGAAGGATCGGGATCTGGGCGCCACCCTGAGCCGCCGCGCCTTCCGGCCCGCGCGCGCGGCGCGCGTGCTCGGGCGGCTCCTCGCCGACCCCGCGGTGGCGCGGGCCTGCGCGGCGGCCCGGGCTCGGATGGCGGAAGGCCCCGATGCCATCCGCGACGCCTGCGATTACGTGGAGCGGCTGACGAGCGCGGAGGCCGGTTCCGGCGCGTCCTGACTGCACCGGCCGCGCGCGCGGGAGGCGCCGCCCTGTACGGGGCGGCGCCTCCGATCACTGGCCCAACAACGTGGTGGCCGAACCGACGATGGTCATGAGCAGGCCGCTCACGAAGGCGCCGATCATGACGTAGGAGAGCGCTTTCAGCTTCATCCGTCCTCCCGTCGGATCAGCAGCGGTAGCCGCCGGCGGTCTGGCCGTACTGCTTCACCGGCCGGGTCTGCTGATCGGCGTTGCCCTCGGCGGCCGAGCTCAGCGGGCAGCCGACATAGTTGGGATTGTCGTGGACCCCGAGGCCCAGCGCGCCCGTGGTCTCGACCTCGTAGGGAGTGAAGCCTGTCCAGCGGGCGCCGTTCGCCGCCAGAGCGGACGAGATCGGAGCGACGCCAAGGACAAGTGCGGTGACGGCGACGGCGATACGGGTCTTCATGGTCAGGCTCCAGAGATCACGCAGTACAGGCCGGTTGTTCGGCTCTGTTTTATCTTGCGTGATCGTAAGGTAGGGAGCGGGCGTCTTCCGCGGCGTGACGCGCCGCACGCGGCGCGACGGATTAAAGATCGCGTGCACTTGCGGGGAGCGTAGGCCCGCGGACCGGGTCGCGTCGCGGGTTCGAAGCGATGCGCCTTGTGGTTGATCGAGGCCGACGGTGCACGCGTGGGCGGGCGTTCGCCGCGTGCCGTCGCTGCGCCGGCGCACGGGGCACTCTGCCCGGATGTGGGGCCGCTCAGTCGAGCTGCGTGATCAGGCCGTCCCGGATGGTGACCCGCCGATCCATGCGGGCGGCCAATTCCAGGTTGTGGGTCGCGACCAGGGCGGCGAGCCCCGAGGCGCGGACCAGGGCCATCAGGACCGAGAAGACGTGGCCCGCCGTCCCGGGATCGAGGTTGCCGGTCGGCTCGTCGGCGAGGAGGAGGCGCGGGCCGTTGGCCACCGCCCGGGCGATGGCGACGCGCTGCTGCTCGCCCCCCGACAGCTCCGCGGGGCGGTGCGGCAGCCGCTCCTTGAGGCCCAGGAAGCTGAGGAGCTCCGTGGCCCGGGCCTTCGCCTCCGGGCGCTTCAGGCCGCGGATGAGCTGGGGCATCACCACGTTCTCCAGCGCGGAGAATTCCGGCAGGAGATGGTGGAACTGGTAGACAAAGCCCATCTCCTCGCGCCGCAGGCGGGTCCGCTCGGCATCCGCCATCGCGGCGGTCGGGTGGCCGCCGATGTAGATCTCGCCCCCGTCGGGCCGCTCCAGCAGGCCGGCGAGGTGCAGCAGCGTCGACTTGCCGGCGCCCGACGGCGCCACGAGCGCCACCAGCTCGCCCGGCCAGATCGCGAGATCGGCCCCGCGCAGGATCTCCAAGGCGCCCTCGGCCTGGGCGTAGCGCCGCTCGACGCGGGAGAAGAACAGGGCCGGCACCGGCGGGTCGCCGGCGGTCTGGCTCGAATCGCTCATCGGATGGGCCCGTCAGCCGTAGCGGAGGGCCTGCACCGGATCGAGCCGGGCGGCGCGCCAGGAGGGATACAGCGTCGCCGCGAGCGACAGCAGCAGGGAGGTGATCACCACGGCAGTGATCTCCTTCGGGTTCATCTGGGCCGGGATCTCGGCGAGGAACCGCACCGTGGGGTCCCAGGCGCCCGGAAACAGCACGTGCTGGATCGGCTTGATGTTGAGGGTGATCAGGACGCCGAGCCCCAGCCCGCTGAGCGTCCCGACGACGCCGATCAGCGCACCGTTGATCAGGAACACCCGCATGATCGTGCCCGGGGTCGCCCCCATGGTGCGCAGGATGGCGATGTCGCTCGACTTGTCGCGCACCAGCAGGATCAGGCCGGAGACGATGTTGAGCGTCGCCACCACGACGATCAGGCTGAGGATCAGGAACATGACGTTCCGCTCGACCTCCAGGGCCCCGAAGAAGGTCCGGTTGCGCTGGCGCCAGTCGGTCAGCAGGATCGGGCGCTCGGCCGCCATCTCCAGGGGCTCGCGCATGTCGCCAACATGGTCGGGATCGTCGACGTAAATCTCGATCATGCTCACGTCGCCGTCCTTGTTGAAGAAGGCCTGGGCCTCGGTCAGCGGCATGAACACGAAGGTCTGGTCGAACTCGGTCATGCCGACCTCGAAGACCGCCTTGACGGTGTAGCTCTTGGTGCGCGGCGCCGTCCCGAACGGCGTCGACGAGCCCTTGGGCGTGACCAGCGTGATCGTGTCGCCGGCCTGCAGGCCCAGCGTGTCGGCGAGCCGCCGCCCGATCAGCACGCCCGTGCCGTCGTCGAAGCCCTCCAGGGTGCCGCCGCGGATCGCCGAGGAGACGGCCGCCAGCGCGTCGAGGTCGGCCGCCCGCACGCCGCGGATGATCACCCCCGAGCCGCCATACTGCGAGGAGGCGAAGGCCTGGCCCTCGACCAGCGGCACCGCCGCGCGCACGCCCGCCACCTTCGACAGGCGCTCCGACAGGTCGGTCCAGTCGTTGAACGGCCGGTCGATGGGCGTCGCGAACAGGTGGCCGTTGATGCCGACGATCTTCGACAGCAGTTCCGCCCGGAAGCCGTTCATCACCGACAGGACGATGATCAGCGTGGCGACGCCGAGCGCGATGCCGAGCACCGAGAAGAACGCCACCACCGAGACGCCGCCGCCCCGGCGCCGGGCGCGCAGGTAGCGGCCGGCGAGGATCCACTCGAACGGCGCGAAGGGCGCGGTGCCCTGGCGGAACGAGGCCGCGAGCGAGGCCGCGAAGGTCCGAACCCGGTCCAGCTTCGCTGAGGCGGCCATCGGCACGCCTCAGACGCGCCGGATGCGTGCCAGCAGATCGACGGTCGCGAGGCTCTCGCGCTCGCCACCGGCACGCCGCTTCAGCTCGACCTTGCCCTCCGCCAAGCCCTTGGGCCCGACGATCACCTGCCAGGGCAGGCCGATCAGGTCGGCGGTGGCGAACTTCGCGCCGGGGCGCTCGTCGCGGTCGTCGTAGAGCACCGACAGGCCGGCGGCCTCGAGATCGGACTGGATCTGCGCGCAGGCGGCTTCGGTCGCGGAATCCCCGACCTTGAGGTTGATCAGCGCGACGTCGAACGGCGCGACCGCGTCCGGCCAGATGATCCCGGCCTCGTCGTGGCTGGCCTCGATGATCGCCGCCACCAGGCGGCTCGGCCCGATGCCGTAGGAGCCCATGTGGACCGGCCGCTCGATCCCGTCCGGACCGGCGACCTTGGCGCCCATCGGCTCGGAATACTTCGTTCCGAAATAGAAGATGTGCCCGACCTCGATGCCGCGGGCGGCCATGCGGCTGTCCTCCGGGACCTCCGCGAAGGCCGCCGGCTCGTGCATCTCCTCGGTGGCCGCGTAGTGCGAGGTCCAGGCATCGACGATGCCCTGCAGGGCGGCGACGTCGTCGAAATCGACGGTCGCCGGCGGGATGTCGAAGCCGAGATAGGCCTTGTCGCAGAAGACCTCGCTCTCGCCGGTCTTCGCCAGGATGATGAACTCGTGGGACAGGTCGCCGCCGATCGGGCCGGTATCGGCGCGCATCGGGATCGCCTTCAGGCCGAGGCCCGCGAAGGTGCGCAGATACGCCACGAACATCCGGTTGTAGGCGTGGCGGGCGCCGGCCTGGTCGAAGTCGAACGAGTAGGCGTCCTTCATCAGGAACTCGCGGGAGCGCATCGTGCCGAAGCGCGGCCGCACCTCGTCGCGGAACTTCCACGAGATCTGGTAGAGGTTCTTGGGCAGGTCCTTGTAGGAGCGCACGCTCGCCCGGAAGATCTCGGTGACCATCTCCTCGGCGGTGGGGCCGTAGAGCATCTCGCGGTCGTGCCGGTCCTTCAGGCGCAGCATCTCCTTGCCGTAGGCGTCGTAGCGGCCGGATTCCCGCCACAGCTCGGCGGACTGCACCGTCGGCATCAGGATCTCGACGGCGCCGGACCGGTCCTGCTCCCGCCGGATCACCGCGCAGACGCGCTCCAGCACCCGCAGGCCCAGCGGCAGCCAGGCGTAGATGCCGGCGGCTTCCTGGCGGACCAGGCCGGCGCGCAGCATCAGCCGGTGCGAGACGATCTCGGCTTCCTTGGGCGTCTCGCGCAAGGTCGGCATGAAGTAGCGGGAGAGACGCATGTCTTCGGAGTCTTGGAAGAGGATCGACCGGGAGGAGCCGCGGCGCGCCGGCACACAACACGCCGGAGACGCAAATTACAAGCACTGCGCGACCACGGCGGGGCGTAATCGCGGCGAACCGGAGGCGGCGGCCCGGCCGCGGCGAGGCCGCTGCCTAGGCGGGAAGCGGTATGCCCATTTGCCGGCAAGAAAGCGCAGATTTTTCTCGCAGACCCGGTGACAACACGAATTGTTGTTCCTATAAGCGTCCGGCGATGTTTGCGACGCCCGGAAGAGGTGGCGCAAGGTCCGAGTCTCGGGAGGAAAAGCGACCGCCCCGCAGCCAATGCGAGGGATATTTCAAGGTCGAGCCACTGAAGCTTGAAAGCAAGGCCTCGGGCCTTGCTTTTTTTATTCTTGGGACCCGTCGGCTGGGCGGTGTCGGGGCGCCCGACGGTCCTCCGCCCGTCTAGGTTTCCCGGCCGTCCTACAGCCCGGTCAGCGGGAACACCGCCAAGGCGATCAGGAAGGCGGCCCCCGCGACCAGCGTCGTCCAGATGGCCTTCTCGCGCAGCCGCGGCGCCGCCGGCGCGCCGGGATCCTGACCCGGCACCACGTGGCTGGGCCGCGTCTCCGGCTGGTTCCGCAGGGGCAGGACCGCGAAGAGCAGCGTCCACCAGACCACGAAGTAGAGGGCGATCGCGCCGCCCACCGTCAGCTTGAACAGGCCCACCGCCGCCGCCACGAAGGCGGCGATCATCGCGGCGATGACGGCCAGCGTCATCGGCGTCGAGCGGGCGAGCGTGGTCATCATCCGGCTCACACCTGCTCCAGCTCGACCAGGGTGCCCAGGAAGTCCTTGGGATGCAGGAACAGGACCGGCTTGCCGTGGGCGCCGATCCGCGGCTCGCCGGTGCCGAGCACCCGGGCGCCCTGCGCCTTGAGCTTGTCGCGGGCGGCCAGGATGTCGTCGACCTCGTAGCAGACGTGATGGATGCCGCCGCCCGGGTTGCGGGCCACGAAGGACTCGATCGGCGAGCCCTCGCCCAGGGGGGCCATCAGCTCGATCTTGCTGTTCGGCAGCTCGACGAACACGACGGTGACGCCGTGCTCGGGCTGCGGCAGGGGCGCGGTGATCTTCGCACCCAGCGTGTCGCGATAGACCGCGCAGGCGGCGTCGAGATCCTGCACGGCGATGGCCACGTGGTTGAGACGGCCGATCATGGTGTTTCCTCCCCAGCGCTGGCTCCCTGTCCGGGAGCTTTGTTCGTTCGCGGGGAAGGCTCCGCCCGTGCGGCCGGACGCGACCTGCCCCTCTCCCGTGCGGGAGAGGGTTGGGGGGAGGGATACGCCCTCTCCTGCCGAACCTGTCCCCTCGCCCTGTCCCTCTCCCGCGCGGGAGAGGGAACCTGTGTCTTCTCCGGCCGACGATGAGAGACTTCAGCTGTCTCGAAGCGCTGCAGATTACAGCGCCTCGCGATCGGCAGCCAGCCTCACACCTCCACCACCTGCACGTGGCAGGCCGGCTTCTTGCCCCACACCTCGTTGACCGCGGTGCGCACGGCCCGGTCGACCGTCTTCTCGACGCTCTCCGAGTCCTTCAGCTTGCCCCGCGACATCCCCGAGAGGGTGCGGGAGACCGCGTCCACCACGGTCTCGATCAGCGGCTCCCCGGACCGGCCGCGGTTCGGCAGGCCGATGATGTCCACGGCCGGCTCGCCGAGCACGACGCCGTCCTCGTCGATGGCGATCGCCACCGAGACCAGGCCGGCCTGCATCAGCTTGCGCCGCTCCGGGATCGCCCGGTCCTTCTCGTCGATCAGGACGTCGCCGTCCTTGAACAGGCGGCCGGCCTTCACGTGGTCGATCACCTCGGGCTTGCCGGGGCTCAGGCGGATCAGGCTGCCGTTGCGGGCCTTGACCACGTTCTGCACGCCCTGCGCCCGGGCGAAGCGGGCATGCTCGTCGAGGTGCAGGGCCTCGCCGTGGACCGGGATCGCGGTGCCCGGGCGGGTCCACCGGTACATCTCGACCATCTCGTCCCGGCGCGGGTGGCCGGAGACGTGGACGAGGTCGGTGCGGTCGGTGATCACCTCGACGCCCTGCTCGATCAGGTCGTTGATGATCGATCCGACATCGCGCTCGTTGCCCGGGATGGCGCGCGAGGAGAAGATCACCTGGTCGCCGGCGGTGAGGCTGATATCCGGGTGGTCGCGGCGGGAGACGCGGGCGAGCGCCGCCCGCGGCTCGCCCTGGGAGCCGGTGAGCAGGGCGACGACGCGCTCCCGCGGCAGGCTCTTCCACGAATCCGAGCGGCGGAACTCGGGCAGGCCGTCGAGGTAGCCGCACTCGCGGGCGACGTCGATAACCCGGTCCATGGCGCGGCCGACCGCGATGACCTCGCGCCCGCAGGCGGCGGCGGCCTCGGCGACCGCGCGGATGCGGGCCACGTTCGACGCGAAGGTCGTCACCGCGACCCGGTGCGGCGCGTCCGCGATCAGCGTCTTCAGGGTCTCGGCGACGGTCTTCTCGCTCGGCGAGAAGCCCTCGCGCACGACGTTGGTCGAGTCGCACACGATCGCGAGAACGCCCTCGTCCCCGAGCGCCGTGAACGCCTCCGGCGACGTCACGGAGCCGGCCACCGGGGTCGGGTCGATCTTCCAGTCGCCGGTGTGGAGGACGAGACCGGCCGCCGTGCGGATGGCGATGGCGTTCGATTCCGGGATGGAGTGCGAGACCGGCACGTACTCGAGCTCGAACGGGCCGACGGTCACGCGCCGGCCGGGCTTCACCTCCCGCAGCTCGACCTTCGGGGCGCCGGGCTCGGAGAGGCGCCGGGTCTCCAGCAGGTTCTTGGCGAAGCGGGTCGCGTAGACCGGCGCCTTGAGCCGGGGCCACAGTTCCGAGATCGCCCCGATATGGTCCTCGTGCGCGTGGGTGATGAAGATCCCCAGCAGGTCCTTGCGCCGCTCCTCGATGAAGGAGAGGTCGGGGAACATCAGGTCGACGCCGGGCATCTGCTCCTCGCCGGCGAAGCCCATGCCGCAATCGACCATGATCCACTTCCGGCCCTTCTCCGGGCCGAACCCGTAGAGCGCCGCGTTCATCCCGATCTCGCCCACGCCGCCGAGCGGCAGGAAGACCAGCTCCTCCTGTCCTTTAACCATCTGTCGTCGTCCAAACTCAGGCCGCCGTCGCGGCCGATCCGAAATGCACCTCGCCCGCCGTCACGGTATGCCGGTTCCCATCGGGGGCGAGGATCACGAGCCGCCCCCCCTCGTCGATCGTCTCGAACACGCCCCGCAGGGTGTGCCCGCCGCTGTGCACCGCGATCTCCGATCCGAGACCCGCGGCCCGCGCGAGCCAGGCCGCGCGCAGGTCAGCGAAATTCCGTCCTCGGTCCCAGGCGCGCGCCCGCGCGGCCATCCGGTCCGAGAGATGTTCCAGTAGCGCCTCGGCGTCGCGCGCGTAACCCGCCGCCGCCAAGCTCGCGGCCTCCAGGCCGTCCGGCGCGGCCGCGACGTTCACGCCGAAGCCGATGACGGCGGCGCGCCGGCCGCCGGGCAGCGTCTCCGCCTCCAGGAGAAGACCCGCGAGCTTCGCCCCGCCGAGCAGAACGTCGTTCGGCCATTTCAGCCAAAAAGATCGGGCCCCGGCGCCGGATCCGGTATCCGGCAGGGTGCCGCAGGCCGCCTCCAGCGCCTCGATCAGGGCGAGGCCGGCCACGAAGCCGAGTTCGGCGAGGTGGTCCGGCGCGACCCCGGCGACGGGCCAGAGCACGCTGGCCGCGAGGTTCCCGGGAAGCGAGGCCCAGCTGTTGCCGCGCCGGCCGCGGCCCGCCTCCTGGCGGTGCGTCACGACCCAGAGCGGGCCGGTCTCGCCCGCGCGCGCGCGCGCCATGGCCTCCGTGTTGGTGGAGCCGAGGGTGTCGTGGACGTGCAGGCGGTGGCCCTCGGCGCGCGCCGAGGGCCCGAGTCGGTAGCTCAAGGCCGTCCTAGAACAGCGACTTGGCGGCCCGGCCGGCGGCGCCGACCAGCGGGCCGGGCAGCAGGAAGAACAGCACCACCACGACGCTCGACAGGGCGAGCACCACGCGCAGGCCCGGCGCCATCGCCTCGTAGGGCTCCTTCGGCTCGTCGAAGTACATGATCCGCACGACGCGCAGGTAGTAGTAGGCGCCGACCACGCTGGTCACGACGCCGATCACCGCCAGCGTCACGAGGCCCGCCTTGATGGCGGCGGCGAAGACGTAGAACTTCGCGAAGAACCCGGCGAGCGGCGGGATGCCGGCCAGCGAGAACATCATCGCGGCGAGGCAGAAGGCCAGCCACGGATGCGTGCGCGACAGGCCCGACAGGTCCTCGATCTTCTCGAACATCACGTCCCGGCGCCGGAGCGACAGGATGATCGCGAAGGTGCCGAGGGTCATCGCGAGGTAGATGATCATGTAGGTGACGAGCCCGCTGATCCCCTCCTCCGAGCCGCAGGCGAGCCCGATCAGCGCGTAGCCGATATTGGCGATCGACGAGTAGGCCATCAGGCGCTTGATCGAGGTCTGGCCGATCGCCGCGAAGGAGCCGAGCGCCATCGACACCACCGAGACGAAGATGAAGATCTGCTGCCAGATCGCCGTCACGTCCGGCATGGCGCCGATAAAGACGCGGACCGTCATCGCCACGGCGGCCATCTTGGGCGCCGAGGCGAAGAAGGCCGTCACCGGGGTCGGCGAGCCTTCGTAGACGTCGGGCGTCCACATGTGGAACGGCACGGCCGCCAGCTTGAAGCAGACGCCGGCCGCCAGGAACACGATGCCGAGCACGATGCCGAAGCCGGCATTCTCGTTCAGCGCGGAGACGATGCCGGGGAACGACACGGTGCCGGTGAAGCCGTAGACCAGCGAGGCGCCGTAGAGCAGCATGCCGGACGAGAGCGCGCCGAGCACGAAGTACTTGAGGCCGGCCTCGGTGGACTTCACGTCGTCCCGGTGGAAGGCGGCGATCACGTAGGCGGCGAGCGACTGCAACTCCAGACCGAGATAGAGCGCGATCAGGTCGTTGGCCGAGACCATGACCATCATGCCGATGGTGCAGAGCACGATCAGCACCGGGAACTCGAACCGGTCGATGCGCTCGCGCTTGAAGAAGTCGTGCGCCAGCAGGATCGTCGCCGACGAGCCGAGCAGCACCAGCGACTTCATCACCTTGGAGAAGGCGTCCGACACGAACGCCCCCGACAGGGTCGTCACCCGGCCGTGGACCGGCTGGGAGATCACCACCGACAGGGCGACGAGGAGCAGGACCAGGGCGCCGACGCTGACGGTCTCGGCGGAGCGGTCGCCGCGCCACGCGCCGTAGAGGATCAGGACCATGACGCCGACGCCGAGGATCAGCTCGGGCAGGAGCGGCGCCAGCGACGGCAGGACGGAGTGGACGGTTGTCATGGTGTCCGCCTCAGCGCGGGATCGGCAGCGCCGCGGCGGCCGTCTGGGTGTTCGAGAGCGCGGTCTTGATGCTCGCCATGAGCGCGTCGGTCGAGGGCGCGAACACGTCGAGCACCGGGGCCGGATGCACGCCGTAGTAGATCGTCAGCACCACCAGCGGCGCCAGGATGATCTTTTCACGGGTGTCGAGATCCAGGATGCCCTGGAGGTTCGGCTTCTCCAGCTTGCCGTAGATCACCCGGGCGTAGAGCCACAGGGCGTAGGCCGCCGACAGGATGATGCCGAAGGTCGAGAAGAACGCGACGTTCGGGTTCGCCTTGAAGGCGCCGAGCATCGCCAGGAACTCGCCGACGAAGCCGGAGGTGCCGGGCAGGCCGACATTGGCCATGGTGAAGATCAGCATGGCCACGGCGTAGAGCGGCATCCGCTTCACGAGGCCGCCATAGGCGGCGATCTCGCGGGTGTGCATCCGGTCGTAGACGACGCCGACGCAGAGGAAGAGCGCCCCCGACACGATGCCGTGGGAGATCATCAGGAACAGCGCGCCCTGGATGCCCTGCTCGTTCAAGGTGAACAGGCCGAGCGTCACGAAGCCCATATGGGCCACCGACGAGTAGGCGATCAGCTTCTTGATGTCGGTCTGCATCATCGCGGTGAGCGAGGTGAAGATGATCGCGATCACCGAGAGGGCGAAGACGAAGGGCGCGAACTCCTGGCTCGCCACCGGCAGCATCGGCAGCGAGATCCGGATAAAGCCGTAGCCGCCCATCTTCAGGAGGATGCCGGCCAGGATCACGGAGCCGGCGGTGGGGGCCTCCACGTGGGCGTCGGGCAGCCAGGTGTGGACCGGCCACATCGGCATCTTCACCGCGAACGAGGCGAAGAAGGCGAGCCACAGCCAGGTCTGCATCTGCACCGGGAAGCGGTACTGCAGCAGGGTCGGGATGTCGGTGGTGCCGGCCTGCCAGTACATCGCCATCACGGCGAGCAGCATCAGCACCGAGCCGAGCAGGGTGTAGAGGAAGAACTTGAAGCTCGCGTAGATCCGGCGCTGCCCGCCCCAGATGCCGATGATCAGGAACATCGGGATCAGGCCGGCCTCGAAGAACAGGTAGAACAGCAGCAGGTCGAGGGAGGCGAACACGCCGATCATCGTCGTCTCGAGGACGAGGAAGGCGACGAAGTACTCCTTCACCCGGAAGTGGATCGAGTGCCACGAGGCGCCGATGCAGAACGGCATCAGGAACGTGGTCAGCAGGATCAGCGGCATCGAGAAGCCGTCGACGCCGAGCTTGAACCGGATCGTCTCGGTGAGCCAGGCGTGGCTCTCCACCAGCTGGAAGCTCGACGAGGCGGCGTCGTAGCGGCTCCAGGCCACCAGGGAGAGCAGGAAGGTGACCACCGTGGTGGCGAGCGCGGCCCAGCGGCTGTTGCGCGCGACCGATTCCTCGTCGCCGTTCAGCGTCAGGATGAAGGCCGCGCCGCAGAGCGGCACGATCAGCAGGCCGGAGAGGATGCCGAGGCCGAGCATGTCAGTGAGCACCCTTGGGCAGGCCGGACATCAGGTACCAGCTGATCAGGCCGGCGACGCCGATGAGCATCACGAAGGCGTAATGGTACAGGTAGCCGGTCTGGAGCCGGACGACCCCGCGGGTCACGTCCACGACGCGCGCCGCGATGCCGTTGGGGCCGAGGCCGTCGATGATCCGGCCGTCGCCCTCCTTCCAGAGGAACAGGCCGAAATCCTTGGCCGGGCGGACGAAGATCCGGTCGTAGATCTCGTCGAAGTACCACTTGTTGAGCAGGAACCGGTACAGCGACGGCTGCTGCGCGGCGAGCTGGCCCGGAAGCTCCGGCCGGCGGATGTACATCCAGTAGGCCAGCACGAAGCCGAGGATCAGCATGACGAGCGGCGAGTAGGAGACCAGAGCCGGGACCTCGTGGATCTCGTGCATGATGTGGTTGTTCGGCCCGTGCGCCAGGGCGTGGCCCCAGAACGCGTCCATCCCCTCGCCGATGAAGCGGTTGTGGAAGATGATCCCGGCGAACAGCGCGCCGAAGGCGAGGATCGCCAGCGGGACCGTCATCACCAGCGGGCTCTCGTGGGGCGTGTGGTCGCCGTGGTGGCCGTGCCCGTGATGGTCGTCGGCGACGAGGTCGCTCCTGTGCGCCGGCTCGACGTCGTGGCCCTTGTCGTCGTGGGCGACGCCCTCGGTGTGGCCCGGCGCGCCGTCGGCCTCGTGCGCCATGGTAGAGTGCGCGACCGCGGGGGCGTCGTGGTGACCGTGGGCCGCGTGCGCGCCCCAGCGCGCCGGACCCTCGAAGGTCATGAAGAACAGGCGCCACGAGTAGAACGAGGTGAAGAACGCCGCCACCACGACGCACAGGAAGGCGAGGGTGTGGCCCGGCCGGGTCGACGCGTAGGCGGCCTCGATGATCGCGTCCTTCGAGTAGTAGCCGGCCGTGTAGGGGAAGCCGATCAGCGCCAGGGAGCCGATCGCCATCATGGCGCTGGTGTAGGGGATGTAGCGGCGCAGGCCGCCCATGTTCCGCATGTCCTGCTCGTGGTGCATCGCGTGGATGACCGAGCCGGCCCCGAGGAACAGCAGCGCCTTGAAGAAGGCGTGGGTGAAGAGGTGGAACACGCCGGCCGAGTAGGCGCCGACGCCGAGCGCCACGAACATGTAGCCGAGCTGCGAGCAGGTCGAGTAGGCGATCACCCGCTTGATGTCGTTCTGCACCAGCCCGATCGTGGCCGCGAAGAACGCCGTGATGCCGCCGATCACCGTCACGACGATGAGCGCGTTCGGCGCCTCCTCGAAGAGCGGCGAGAGGCGCGCGACCATGAACACGCCCGCGGTCACCATGGTGGCGGCGTGGATCAGCGCCGAGACCGGTGTCGGGCCCTCCATCGCGTCCGGGAGCCACGTGTGCAGCAGGAACTGCGCCGACTTGCCCATGGCGCCCATGAACAGCAGCAGGCAGGCGAGGGTCAGTGCGTTCCAGTCGTAGCCGAGGAAGTGGAAGGTGAGCGTCTTGATCGCGTCGACCTTGCCGAAGATCGCGTCGAAGGCCACCGAGCCGGTGAGCACGAAGGTCAGGAAGATGCCGAGGGAGAAGCCGAAATCGCCCACGCGGTTGACGATGAACGCCTTCATGGCGGCGGCGTTGGCCGAGGGCTTCTCGTACCAGAACCCGATCAGCAGGTAGGAGGCGAGGCCCACGCCCTCCCAGCCGAAGAACATCTGCACGAGGTTGTCGGCCGTCACCAGCATCAGCATGGCGAAGGTGAACAGCGACAGGTAGGCGAAGAAGCGCGGCCGGTGCGGGTCCTCCTCCATGTAGCCCACGGAGTAGAGGTGCACGAGGGTCGAGACGGTGGTCACGACGACCAGCATCACCCGCGTCAGGGTGTCGACCTTGAAGGCCCAGTCGACCTGCAGGTCGCCGGCCGAGAACCAGGACGCAACCTGCACCCGCTCGGCGTGGCCGCCGTCGAGGAACACGCCCCAGGCGATCAGCGCCGTGAAGGCGAGGAACGCCGTGGTGATGTACTCGCAGGCCCGCGCCCCGATGTACCGGCCGAACAAGCCGGCAATCAGGAAGCCGATAAGCGGGAAGAAGACGATCGCGTGATACATCCTACTCGTAGGTCCTCAGTTCGATCGTTCGACCGGCCGGCAATGCAGTTCCGTCATTGACCCGCATCGATGGACTCAAAATCTCCCGCAGCCGCACATTTTGAACCAATGCGTGACGCTGCCGTCGGGGTTTCGCTTCGAAAACTCGCATTCGTTGCACGGCACGGCCTCGCCAATCTCGTAGATGCGTTCACGATTTGGGCGGTCGCGCCGAGGTCGCGGGTCGAAATCGTAGACATCATCTTGCGTCGGCTTTTTCGATGCGACGGAGCTGAGATCATCTGCCTTCGCCGGATTGCTGGGCGGGAGGCCCGCACCAACAGAGCCGTCGAACACGGCTAAGGCCATGACACCGGCTGCGATGCAGCGAGCGGCCGACACCGAATCACCCTTTCATCATGCTCACGTCCTCCACCGCGATCGAGCCGCGGTTGCGGAAGAACACCACCAGGATGGCGAGGCCGATCGCCGATTCGGCGGCCGCGACGGTCAGCACGAACAGGGCGAAGACCTGTCCGGTGATGTCGTTCAGCTGCGTCGAGAAGGCGACGAGGTTGATGTTGACCGAGAGCAGGATCAGCTCGACCGACATCAGGATGACGATGATGTTCTTGCGGTTGATGAAGATGCCGAGCACGCCGAGCGTGAACAGGATCGCCGCGACGGTGAGATAGTGGCTCAGGCCGATCATCGTTCGAATCTCCGGGCGATCATCAGACCTCGACACCCTGGCGCGACGGGACCTTGCGGGTCTCCACCGCCATGGCCTGGGTGCGGGCGTTCTGGACCGCGATGTTCTGGCGCTTGACGCCCGGCCGGTCGCGCAGCGTCAGCACGATCGCGCCGATCATGGCGACCAGCAGGATCAGGCCGGCGAGCTGGAAGAAGTAGGCGTAGTCCGTGTAGATCACCCGGCCGAGCGCCTGGGCGTTGGTGAGGTTCTCGGCGGCCGCGACGTTGCCGAGCGGGGCCTGGACGAGGCCCGGGTCGATGCTCCACGAGCCGACGACCAGCAGCAACTCGACCAGGAAGATCGCGCCGATCAGGGCGCCAATCGGCAAGTATTGCTGGAAGCCCTGGCGCAGCTCGGCGAAATCGACGTCGAGCATCATCACGACGAACAGGAACAGGACCGCGACCGCGCCGACGTAGACGACCACGAGGATCATCGCGAGGAACTCGGCGCCCATCAGGACGAACAGTCCGGCGGCGTTCACGAAGGCGAGGATCAGGAACAGCACCGAGGCGACGGGATTGCGCGAGGCGATCACCATGAAGCCCGACGCGACCGTGATGCTCGCGAACAGATAGAAGAAGGCGGCTGCTGCGGTCATGCGCTGGTCGGGATCGGCCGCCGGAGCGGCCCCTTCTGCCGTGCGTGGAGACGGTCCGCAGCGGGCGGCCCGTCTATAGAACCCGGTCGGCGGGGGCACAACAGCGCCCCCGGCATGGCTCTAGAGGATCGCACCGGAAACGGGAACCGGCACGGTGCTCTAAAGGCTTGTTCTCGCATCATCTTCTTCCGAAAGCCGGCGGCCGCCCTTCGGGACGACGCGTCAGCGATACGGCGCGTCCATCGCGATGTTGCGGGCGATCTCACGCTCCCAGCGGTCGCCGTTCAGCAGGAGCTTCTGCTTGTCGTAGAGAAGCTCCTCCCGGGTCTCCACCGAGAATTCGAAGTTGGGGCCCTCGACGATGGCGTCCACCGGGCAGGCCTCCTGGCACATGCCGCAGTAGATGCACTTCACCATGTCGATGTCGTAGCGCGTCGTCCGGCGTGTGCCGTCGTTGCGGCGGGGGCCCGCCTCGATGGTGATCGCCTGCGCCGGGCAGATCGCCTCGCAGAGCTTGCAGGCGATGCAGCGCTCCTCGCCGTTGGGGTAGCGGCGCAGGGCGTGCTCGCCCCGGAAGCGCGGGCCGCGGTGGCCCATCTCGAAGGGGTAGTTGATCGTGGCCTTCGGCTTGAAGAAGTAGCGCATGCCGAGGATCATCCCCGACACGAACTCCTTCAGGAGAAGGCTCTTGGCGACCTGATCGAGCTTCATGCCCGGATCTCCGATGCGAAGGGTGGGCTCAGGCGCCCGGCGCGAGGCCGGTCAGCTTGAGCACGAAGGCGACGACGACGACCGAGATCAGGGAGATCGGCAGGAAGACCTTCCAGCCGAGGCGCATGAGCTGATCGTAGCGGTAGCGGGGCACGATGGACTTCACCATCGCGAACAGGAAGAACAGGAAGCTGGCCTTCAGGGTGAACCAGATCACGCCCGGCACCCAGGTGAAGGGCGCGAACGGGATCGGGGACAGCCAGCCGCCCATGAACAGGATGGTCCCGAGGGCGCACATGCTCATGATGGCGACGTACTCGCCGAGCATGAACAGCAGGTACGGGGTCGAGGAATACTCGACCATGTAGCCGGCCACGAGCTCCGACTCGGCCTCCGGCAGGTCGAAGGGCGGGCGGTTGGTCTCGGCGAGCGCCGAGACGAAGAACACCACGAACATCGGGAACAGCCACAGCCAGTACCAGCCGAAGATCCCGAGACTGGTGTCCTGCGCCATGACGATGCGCGAGAGGTTGAGCGAGCCGGCGCAGAGTAGCACGCAGATGATCACGAAGCCGAGCGACACCTCGTACGAGATCATCTGCGCCGCCGAGCGGAGCGCGCCGAGGAACGCGTATTTCGAGTTCGACGCCCAGCCGCCCATGATGACGCCGTACACGCCGAGCGACGAGATCGCGAAGATGTAGGTAATGCCGACGTTGATGTCGGCGATCGCCCAGCCGTCGGCGAGCGGGATCACCGCCCAGCTCGACAGGGCGAGCATCGCGAAGACCAGCGGCGCCAGCAGGTAGATCGCCTTGTTGGCGCCCGCCGGGATCACCGGCTCCTTGATCACGAACTTGATCAGGTCGGCGAAGGACTGGAACAGGCCGAACGGCCCGACCACGTTCGGGCCGCGCCGGAGCTGCACCGCCGCCCAGATCTTCCGGTCGGCGAGCAGCGCGTAGGCGATGAACACGAGGAGCGCCGAGAGGAGCACGAAGCTCTTCAGCACGATCAGGAGCACGGTCCCGAGGATTTCGAGCGGCGTCATCGGTCTTGAGCTCCTACTCGGCCGCCGCGAGGGGCCGCGCCTCGGCGGCACGCTCCCGGGCGAGGCGCGAGCACTCCGCGAGGATGCGCGAGGCGCGGGCGATCGGGTTGGTGAGGTAGAAGTCGGTCACCGGCGACGCGAAGGCCGGTCCGGTCGCGGAGCCGCCGAGACCGGCGAGCCGGTCGACCGCTTCCGCGACGGTGCCGGGCTCCACGGCCCCGATCGCCGCCAGATGCGGGTGGGCGGCGTAGAGCGCCCGGCGGAGGGCGGTGAGCGAGTCGAACGGCAGGCGCTTGCCCAGCACGTCCGAGAGGGCGCGGAGGATCGCCCAATCCTCGCGGGCGTCGCCCGGCGGGAAGGCGGCGCGGTTGCCCATCTGGACCCGGCCTTCCGTGTTCACCCAGGTCGCCGACTTCTCGCTATAGGCGGCCCCCGGCAGGATCACGTCGGCGCGGGAGGCCCCGCGATCTCCGTGGCTGCCCTGGTAGACCACGAAAGCGCCCGGGGCGACGTCACGCTCGTCGGCGCCGAGGTTGAACAGGACGTCGAGGGCGCCGGGCTCCAGCATCTGCGCGAAGGTCAATCCGCCCTCCCCCGGCACGAAGCCGAGATCGAGCGCCCCGACCCGGGCAGCGGCCGTGTGCAGCACGCCGAAGCCGTTCCACTCGGCCGAGACCGCGCCGATCTCCTTCGCGAGGGAGGCTGCAGCGGCCAGGACGTCCGGCGCGGCGCTCGCGCCGACGATCACGAGCGGCGCCTTGGCCTCCTTGAGCACGTCGAGGAAGCTGTGCTCGCCGCGGGCGAGCGCCGCCAGCGAATCGGGGCCGGCGCCGATGTAGTGGCTCGGATAGGTCAGGTCGACCGGCTCGCCGATCACGCCCACCGCCAGCGGCGCCATGCGCCAGCGCTTGCGGATCCGCACGTTCAGCAGCGAGGCCTCGGTGCGCGGGTTGGCGCCGACGATCAGGATCGCGTCCGCGGCCTCGAGGCCCGCGATCGTCGGGTTGAAGATGTAGGAGGCGCGGCCGAGCGCCGGGTCGAGGCCGGCATCGGTCTGGCGGCAGTCGAGGTTCGGCGAGCCGAGACCCTTCATCAGCTCGCGGAGCGCGAAGATCTCCTCGACGCCCGCGAGGTCGCCGACCACAGCGCCGACGCGCTTCGGATCCGCGCCCTTCACCCGGGCGGCAATGGCCTGGAACGCCTCACCCCAGGAGGCGGGACGCAGGCGACCGTTCTCGCGCAGGTAGGGCCGGTCGAGGCGCTGCATCCGCAGCCCGTCGATGTGGTAGCGCGTCTTGTCGGAGATCCACTCCTCGTTGATCTCCTCGCTGATCCGCGGCTCGATCTGCATGACCTCGCGGCCGCGGGTGTCGATGCGGATCGACGAGCCGACCGCGTCCATCACGTCGACCGACTCGGTCTTGTTCAGCTCCCAGGGGCGGACGTTGTAGCTCTGTGGCCGGTGCACGAGGGCGCCGACCGGGCAGAGGTCGGCGACGTTGCCCTGGAGCTCCGAGGCCATCGACTGCTCGAGGTAGCTGGTGATCTCCATGTCCTCGCCGCGACCGATGGCGCCGAGGTCGGGCACGCCCGCCACCTCGGCGAGGAAGCGCACGCAGCGGGTGCAGTGGATGCAGCGGTTCATCGCGGTTCGCACCAGCGGCCCGATATGCTTCTCCTCGACCGCGCGCTTGTTCTCCGTGTATCGGGTCGAATCGACCCCGTAGGCCATGGCCTGGTCCTGCAGGTCGCAGTGGCCGCCCTGGTCGCAGATCGGGCAGTCGAGGGGGTGGTTGATGAGGAGGAACTCCATCACCCCTTCCCGCGCCTTCTTGGTGCCCTGCGAGCGGGTCAGCACCTCCGGCGGCTCGCCGTTCGGGCCGGGGCGGCAATCCTTCACCGCATAGGCGCAGGAGGCCACCGGCTTCGGCGCGCCCTTCAGCTCGACGAGGCACATGCGGCAATTGCCGGCGATCGACAGGCGCTCGTGGAAGCAGAAGCGCGGGATCTCGGCCCCCGCGGCCTCGCAGGCCTGGAGCAGCGTGTAATCGGCGGGGACGTCGACCTCGGTGCCGTCGACGAGGATTTTTGTCATCGGTGCAATCTCAGTGCGGGGCGTCGGCGAGATCGAGGCGTCGCTCGATCCGCTCGATGCGAAGCTCGACCCTGTCGATCCGCCGGTGGACGCCAGCCAGATTCTCTTCGACCGCGGCCATGCGGCCTTTCAGTTCTCGGACATCATCGCTGAGGCGATCGACCTTCTCGTCGATCCGCCGCAGGTACACGAGCATCAGGTTGTCAGGCTGGCTCGTCATCGGATCACTCCGCGGCCATCGGCACAGGCTCGCTGTGCGGGTTGGCGGTGTAGCGGTCGATGCGCTTCTCGATCTCCGGGCGGAAGTGCCGGATCAGGCCCTGGATCGGCCAGGCCGCCGCGTCGCCGAGCGCGCAGATCGTGTGACCCTCGATCTGCTTGGTGACCTCGAACAGCATGTCGATCTCGCGCTTCTGCGCGCGGCCCTCGGTCATGCGCTGCATCACCCGCCACATCCAGCCGGTGCCCTCGCGGCAGGGCGTGCACTGGCCGCAGGACTCGTGCTTGTAGAAGTACGAGATCCGCGTGATCGCCGCGACGATGTCGGTGGACTTGTCGAGGACGATCACCGCCGCCGTGCCGAGGCCGGAACCCAGGTTGCGCAGGGTGTCGAAGTCCATCTTGGCGTCGACGATCTGCTCGGCCGGCACCAGCGGCACCGAGGAGCCGCCCGGGATCGAGCACAGCAGGTTGTCCCAGCCGCCGCGCATGCCGCCGCAATGGCGGTCGATGAGTTCGCGGAAGGTGATGCCGAGCTCCTCCTCGACGTTGCACGGCTTGTTGACGTGCCCGGAGACGCAGAAGAGCTTGGTGCCGGTGTTGTTCTTGCCGCCGAGGCCGGCGAACCACGCGCCGCCCCGGCGCAGGATCGTGCCGGCGACCGCGATCGACTCGACGTTGTTCACGGTCGTGGGGCAGCCGTAGAGGCCCATATTGGCGGGGAACGGCGGCTTCAGCCGCGGCATCCCCTTCTTGCCCTCCAGGCTCTCGATGAGCGCCGTCTCCTCGCCGCAGATATAGGCGCCCGCGCCGTGGTGGACGTAGATGTCGAACGGGTAGTCGTGCACGTTCGACTGGCCGACGAGCCGGGCCGCGTAGGCCTCGTCCACGGCCTTTTGGAGCGCGTGCTTCTCGGCGACGTACTCGCCGCGGATGTAGATGTAGCAGGCATGCGCGTTCATCGCGAAGCAGGCCAGCATGCAGCCCTCGATCAGGAGATGCGGATCGTGCCGCATGATCTCCCGGTCCTTGCAGGTGCCCGGCTCCGACTCGTCGGCGTTGACCACGAGGTAGTGCGGGCGCCCGTCCGACTTCTTGGGCATGAACGACCACTTGAGGCCGGTGGGGAAGCCCGCGCCGCCGCGGCCGCGCAGGCCCGAGGCCTTCATCTCCTCGATGATCCAGTCGCGGCCCTGCTCCAGGAGGAACTTGGTCCCGTCCCACGCGCCGCGCTTCTTGGCGGCCTCCAGGCCCGGCGAGTGCAGCCCGTAGAGGTTGGTGAAGATGCGATCCTGATCCGACAGCATGTCAGGTCCTCACTGAGCCGGCGCCGACAGGGCCTTGGCCTGCCCCACCCAGTTCTCGCGGTCGATGCGACCCGGGAACGCGAGGTAGGTGCCGACCCAGGCGATCTCGTCGCGGGACCAGGCGGCAATCTGGTCGAAGTGGTAGATGCCGAGCCCGTTCAGGCGCTGGCTGTTGCCCGGGCCGATGCCCTTGATGCGCGTCAGCTCGTCCGGCTTCCCGGCGCGGGCCGCGTCGAGGCCCGGCGGGCGCTTGCCCACGGCGTCCGCCTTCTGCTCGGGGCTGGCGTCCTTCGGCAGGGCCGCGAGGGCGCCGGCGATGCGGGCCTCCTCGGCCTCGGCCGCCATCTCGCCCTCGCTGGCCCCAGAGGCTTCCGGCTGCTGCGGGACGGCGTCGCGGTCCGGCACCGCCTGGTGGCCCTGCTCGCCGGCCGCGGGCTCGCCCTCGGCGACGCGCTTGGCCGGCGAGTCGAGCACGTCCGCGTCGCCCTGGCGGGCGGCGCCGTGCTTGGCGGTGGACCGGCCGCGCTCGGCCGCGTCCGCGCGATCCTCGGGCTTGACCGGCGTCTCGCCGCCGGCGGCGCGCTGGGCCGGGGCGTCGCTCACGGAACGCTCCACCGGGCGGCCGGCGTCGGGCCGGGCCGGCTTCGGGTTCTCGGCGGCCTGCTGGGTTCCGGAGGCCGCCTCGCCGGTCTTGGACACCGGCGCGGCGGCCGGCTCCTCGGCCTTGCCGGCCTCCTCGAAGCGCTTGCGCCACGCGCCGACCCGCGACCCGTCGAACAGTGTCGGGTCGGTGAGGGTGTTCACGGCGCCCTGGGGCTCGGACGAGACGCGCCCAGTCTGCGAGCCGACCTTCACGGGCCGGCCGGCGGCGAGGTCGTCCATCAGCTGGCCGAGGGACTCGGGCGTCAGGTCCTCGTAGTAATCCTGGTTGATCTGGACCATCGGCGCGTTGCAGCAGGCGCCGAGGCACTCGACCTCGAGCCACGAGAAGTTGCCGTCGGCCGAGACGTGGCCGGCCGGTCCGAGGCGGGCCTGGAGCATCTCCTTGAGGCCCCGCGCGCCGCAGGAATCGCACGGGACCGTGCCGCAGACCTGGATCCAGAACCGCCCGACCGGCTCCAGGGCGAACATCGTGTAGAAGGTCGCCACCTCCAGCACGCGGATGTTCGGCATGCCGAGCTCGGCCGCCACAGCCTCGATGGCCGCGCGCGGCAGCCAGCCGCCGTTCTGCTCCTGCGCCCGCCAGAGCAGCGAGATCACCGCGGAGGCCTGACGGCCTTCCGGGTACTTTGCGATCTGGGTCCTGGCCCACTCGGCGTTCTCGGGGGAGAACGCGAAGCTCTCGGGCTGCTCCGAGGCGGGGGCGAGTCTGCGGTTTGCCATCGCTTCTGTCTTACCGATCCACTTCGCCGAACACGATGTCGAGCGTGCCGAGCACGCAGGACACGTCGGCTAAGAGGTGCCCGCGGCACATCCAGTCCATCGCCTGAAGATGCGCGAAGCCCGGCGCGCGGATCTTGCAGCGATACGGCTTGTTGGTGCCGTCGGACACCAGATACACGCCGAACTCGCCCTTCGGCGCCTCGACCGCGGCGTAGACCTCGCCCTCGGGCACGTGGAAGCCCTCGGTGTAGAGCTTGAAGTGGTGGATGAGCGCCTCCATCGAGCGCTTCATCTCCCGGCGCGGCGGCGGCGCGAACTTGCCGTCGACGGAGGCGATCGGCCCCTGGCCGGCGGGCTCGCGCAGCTTGGCGATGCACTGCTTCATGATGCGCACCGACTGGCGCATCTCCTCCATGCGGATCACCTGGCGATCGTAGGTGTCGCCGTTCTTCCCGACGGGGACGTCGAATTCCATCTCCTCGTAGCACTCGTAGGGCTGCGCCTTGCGCAGGTCCCACGGGATGCCCGAGCCGCGCACCATCACGCCCGAGAAGCCCCACTGCATCGCCTCGTCCACCGACACGATGCCGATATCGACGTTGCGCTGCTTGAAGATGCGGTTGGCCATGACGAGGTCGTCGAGGTCCTGGACGACCTGCAGGAACGGGTCGCAGAACGCGTCGATGTCGTCGATGAGCTTCGGCGGCAGGTCCTGGTGGACGCCGCCCGGCCGGAAGTAGTTGGCGTGGAGCCGGGCGCCGGAGGCCCGCTCGTAGAAGATCATCAGCTTCTCGCGCTCCTCGAAGCCCCAGAGCGGGGGCGTGAGGGCGCCGACGTCCATCGCCTGCGTGGTGACGTTGAGCAGGTGCGACAGCAGGCGGCCGATCTCGCAGAACAGCACGCGGATCAGCTGCGCGCGCCGCGGCACCTCGATCCCGGCGAGCTTCTCGATCGCCAGGCAGAAGGCGTGCTCCTGGTTCATCGGCGACACGTAGTCGAGCCGGTCGAAATAGGGCGTCGCCTGCAGGTAGGTCTTGTACTCGATCAGCTTCTCGGTGCCGCGGTGGAGCAGCCCGATATGCGGGTCGACCCGCTCGACCACCTCGCCGTCGAGTTCGAGCACGAGGCGCAGCACCCCGTGCGCCGCCGGGTGCTGCGGGCCGAAGTTGATCGCGAAGTTGCGGATGTTGTGTTCGGTCACGGACGGTCTCCGCGGCTCATGCCGACGTCTTCTCGTCGCCGGGCAGCACGTAGTCGGTGCCTTCCCACGGCGACAAGAAGTCGAAGTTCCGGAATTCCTGCGTCAGCTGCACCGGCTCGTAGACCACCCGCGCCTGGTCCTGGTCGTAGCGGACCTCGACGAAGCCGGTGAGCGGGAAGTCCTTGCGCAGGGGATGCCCCTCGAAGCCGTAATCGGTGAGCAGGCGGCGCAGGTCGGGATGGCCCGAGAACAGGATCCCGTAGAGGTCGTAGGTCTCGCGCTCGTACCAGTTGGCCGCCGGGAAGACCTCGATCACCGAGGGGACCGGCGTCACCTCGTCGGTCTGCACCTTCAGCCGGATGCGCAGGTTATGGCGCAGGGAGAGCAGGTGGTAGACCACGTCGAAGCGCTTCTCGCGCTGCGGATAGTCCACTCCGCATATGTCGATGAAGTTGCGGAACGCGCAGGCCGGATCGTCGCGCAGGTAGGTGAGCGCGTAGACGATGTCGGAGGCCTGGACCACCAGCGTTAGCTCGCCGAACGCGATGGCGTGGGACACCACCGCCGGTCCGAGGGCGCCGACGACGCGCTCGGCCATGGCGGCCACGGCCGCGTCGCCGTAGACCGGCTGGGTGTGGGGCAGGATCGAGATGCCGTTCGTCATGGCCGCTCCTCAGCGCTCGATCGTGCCGGTCCGGCGGATCTTCTTCTGCAGCAGCAGCACGCCGTAGAGCAGCGCCTCGGCGGTGGGCGGGCAGCCGGGCACGTAGATGTCCACCGGCACCACCCGGTCGCAGCCGCGCACCACCGAGTAGGAGTAGTGGTAGTAGCCGCCGCCGTTGGCGCAGGAGCCCATCGAGATGACGTAGCGCGGCTCCGGCATCTGGTCGTAGACCTTGCGGAGCGCCGGGGCCATCTTGTTGGTCAGCGTGCCGGCGACGATCATCACGTCGGACTGGCGGGGCGAGCCGCGGGGCGCGAAGCCGAATCGCTCGCAATCGTAGCGCGGCATCGACATCTGCATCATCTCGACCGCGCAGCAGGCGAGACCGAAGGTCATCCACATCAGCGAGCCCGTGCGGGCCCAGTTGATCAGCTCGTCCGTGGTGGTGAGCAGGAAGCCCCGGTCGGCCAGCTCGTCGCTGATCGACAGGAAGGTCGGATCGTCCGCGCCGATCGGGCGGCCGGTGTTGGGATCGATGATCCCCTTCGGCTGGGGCGCGATCGCGGGGGCGCGGTTGGTGTCGGTGATCAGGGCCATCGGCGACTCAGGAATTCAGTGCGGGCGGCGAGCGGCGGGACGTCAATCCCATTCGAGGGCGCCCTTGCGCCACTCGTAGACGAAACCGACCGTCAGCACGCCCAGGAAGACGATCATCGACCAGAAGCCGAACCAGCCCAGATCCCCGAAGGTGATCGCCCAGGGGAAGAGGAACGCGACCTCGAGGTCGAAGATGATGAACAGGATGGCGACGAGGTAGAAGCGCACGTCGAACTTCATGCGGGCGTCGTCGAACGCGTTGAAACCGCACTCGTAGGCCGAGAGCTTCTCGGGATCGGGGCTCTTGAAGGCCACCAGGAAGGGGACGACCAGCAGCGCCGTGGCGATGAACAGCGCCACGCCGATGAACACGATGAGCGGCAGGTAATCCGCCAACAATCCGGTCATGCCAGGGCCTCGCGAGACGAGTGAAACCGCGGTGCGACGCCGACCCGGATCCGCCCGTGGAATTGTTCTTATGCCAGGATGCGCGCGGCCGGAGGCTTAGTCGAGCCGCCGGTCCGTGACAATGGCTTGTCGCGTCGCACAAAGCGCGCTGTCAGCCTTCCTGTCAGTCATGTCCGAGATGGGCTTGCGCGGCCGCGACACAACACGACGGAAGCGCGCAGGCCCCGAGTCGGGGGGCTGGTATGCCTGCGCGTGGGGCCCGCGGACGGTGCCGGTACGAATCCGTGGCGGATGCGCTTGACAGGGCCCCGGGCGCCCCATAAACCCCGCCCCGTCGCCGGGCGAAACGCCCCCACCGAAGGCGACCACGCCGTGCGGGCGTAGCTCAGTTGGTTAGAGTGCCGGCCTGTCACGCCGGAGGTCGCGGGTTCGAGCCCCGTCGCCCGCGCCACTTTTATCTCATTATCGCAGACGGTTATCACGACGGTACGGCCACGCCGTTCAACCGGCTACGGTCAAGCTGTCAAACTTTCAGACCCGGTTTGTTCGTTCGGCACGTCGACATCCGGCATGTCCAGCCGTCCGATCATCACGCTGCGCATAATCGTCTTCATGATCAGCGGGCTGGCGGTGAACCACTCGCCCTTGCGACGGTAGGCATCGAAGCGCCGGTGTAGTCTGGTCTCTTCGGCCTTGGTGCCGCGGAAGGCGGCAATCATGCTCGGCTTGTCCGGCATTCCGGTCGCCAGGTCGCCGGCGCGTGACAGCGGCTGTTTCGAGAAGCCGATCTTGATCCGGTCCCCGCACCTCAGGAAGTAGACGTACCCGCTCCGTGATGGAGAGATCGCGGCCGGCTCACCGCGGCTGGCCGCCCGGGCCTCCTGCCAGCGCGCCGTCCATAGGGCCGCCTGCGCCCTCGCCTCCGGACCATCCTCGCCGCACGGGACGAGGCTGAAGCCGAGCGCCTTCATCCTGGGCGTTGGACACCAGTAGCCGAGCTTACGCCCGTGGCGCTCGCGGATGACGTAGTAGGCGATCTTCGCCGGCGGACTCACTTCGAGGCCCTCGTGGCACGCGCCCTCCTCCGGGCGTTGAGCCGCGCGCGGTCGACCGCCTGAACGGCATCGATATCGACAGGCTGGTAGGTCCGCTCCAGCTCCGCGTTGGCGGCGATCGAGTTGGCGAGCTTGGCGCCGAGGTGCTCCCGCGACGCGCCCCCTGCCCTCGCCTCGATCGCGACCGACCGCCGGATGTCGAGCATCTGTCGAGTCTCCTTCGGATCGACCAAGCGACGCAGATCGCGGAAGTCCTCGGCGAGCGAGTTCTTCCGATACGGGGCTCCTTCCCGGGTGCGGAACAGCGGCGTGGACGGCAACGGCCGCAGGCCGAGGCCCTCAAGGTAGGCCCGCATCAGCACGGCCGACCGCCGCGACAGCGTGCCGATCGCCGCCTGCCCCGTCTTAGCCCGGCCGATCTCGAAGGCTCCGAAGCGACCGACGCGCACGAGCTGCCCGGCCGTGAGGGATCGCGCGTCGACCGGCGAGAAGGCGGTGTCCCACATGATCGACACGAGGCAGGCGAGGCCACGATAGCCCTCGCGCCAGGCGCGGTGGATGATCCGCCGCAGCTCGTGCTCCTGCCAGATCGCCGCCCGCGCCTTGGGTGTGACGCGGCGGACGCCGAGCGAAGGGTCCGCGCCGCGGGCGCAGTAGAACGGCCGGCCGCCGCTCATGGCGGCCGCCACGACCCAGAGCGCGCGCCAGATCTTCATGGCCCGGTGCGCCTCGCGCACGCCGGCCGACTCGATCAGGTCGGCGTACCAAGCATCGATCAGGTCGTAGTCGACCGTGTGAGGGGCGACGTCGCCGAAGATCGGGGCGATGTAGCGCCAGCCCCGCTCCCAGTCCTCGCGGGTGCGCGCTTGCTTGCGGTTCCAGCCCTCTGTGGCTCGGTAGCGATCATAGGCCTCGCCCAGCGAGCCACGCGGCCACTTCGGCTTCTCCGACGCCTTCACGCCCTTGCGGTGCGCCTGCCAGCGCTCGTTCCAAGTCCTGGCATCGCGCCAGGCATCAGGCCCGTCAGGGCCCAGCGCGATCAGCGAGAACCCCGCAGCCTTCATCTTCGGCGTCGGGCACCAGTAGGCCAACCGTTTGCCGTGCCGCTCACGAACGACGAGGTAGGGGATCTTCACGGTGCCCACCGGTTCGTCTCTCCGCGAGTCGCTGTCTGGCGACCGAAGCGTCACGCGCCTCGCCGAGGACTGTCAATTCGGGGAAGAGATCGGGATGACGCCGCCGGCGCCAGCGGTCGATCGCCTCGATGCAGTAGTGGCCGGAGGTCGGGTCGGCAGCAGGGAAGCCGCGCCGGCGCAGCTCGGGCAGCGCCGACTCGAACTCGCGCACGCCGGCGAACCCCATGCGCGACGCCACCTTCGCCACAGGCACGTCGCCGACCTCGGGGATGAGCTGCGGCCGTCCCACTTCACGCCCTCCACGCTTGGCCGGCTGCGCGGCGCATCTCTTCCTCCGCCGGCAGCGCCGGAGCAGCCGGTGGCTCCGGATCGCCGAGGGCGAGGGTCGGCTTGGATGATGCCGCAGCTTGCCCGGTTCGCGCATCAGCGACCCGCGCCATCACATCCGGCCAGTTCCGCCGATCCGACCACTGCGCCCAGACGTTCTGCGCCGCGTCGTGGAAGGCTTCCGCCTCGTCCCGCAGCTGCTCGGACCGCCGGAGAAGCGATTTCGCTTCACGGGTCAGCATGCTGGCGCGAGTGTGGAGGTCGACCGCACGCTTGGCGCTGCGAGCGGCCGCGTCGCGCATGGCGTCGGCGTAGCCGGCCGCGTAGTCGTCGCTTTCGCGCTGGCGGGTCACGATCCCGGCCTCCCGAAGCGGTAGCTCTCGATGCGGGCGACCTCGGCACGCAACTCGGCGAGCTTCGCGGCCTGGAGCTGGCGCGCGTAGTTTTCCGCAGCCCAGCGCTGGCGATGCCACTGGCGCCCTTCGCCGGCGAGGCAGTAGCCGAACGCGCCATAGTGGACGGTGTCGCCCACGACCTTGCCCCAGACCTCCTGGATCTCGCCGGCGAACAGCGGGTCGGGGGTGAGGTAGACGTGCACGAAGGGCTGGGGATCTTCGGACATGGCTCACGCCTCCGGGATCTGCGGGTGCGGGAAGGTGCGCTCGGTCGCGTCGCCGGCGGCCGCCAGGATCGCCCGGGCGAAGGCGCGCGCCTCGTCACGGGTCATGTCGATCGCGACGGCGAGATCGCGGCCCGGTAGGTCGAGCTGGAGCGCGACGCCGCCGGTGATCGCCCGGGCGGCCAGTGCCCAGCTGATGGGATCCTGCGAAGCGTCAGAGGTGCGCAAAGCTTCCTCCATGCGGTACTGCTCGCTCCCCCTCGGGGATGACGTCGTTGATGGCGTCCGCGAGCGTAGGATCCCGACCTTTCACGCGCTTGATCAGCGCTTCGAGGTCATTCCTACAAACATCCTTGTAAGCCACCCAGATTTGAGCGCCCCGGATGTTCATGTCGTCGAGGTCGAGGACGAACATCATAAAATCCATGCCCTGGATCTTCTGCGACAGATCGGTGAGCACTCTGAGTGCGCCCATATTACCTTCGACGAAGGGCAGGAGCGGATCGCCCATCCGGTAGCGCTTCCGCTGTGTCGCGAGTCGTTCAGTCATGCGGCAGTCCTTCCGTGGCTGGCTTGCAGCGCGTCCCAGGCCCGGTCCCGGGCGGCCTCAAGACGTTTCGCCGCGCGATCGGCACGCTCCCGCTCCTCCCGCTTGCGCTCGCGGACTGCGATGGGGTCGACGAAGGATTGCGCGACCGATGAAGGGTCGATCGGCGCGAAGGCCGCGACGTACGCCGAGAAGGCCTCCAGTTCGCGCTCGCGGGCTTCCAGCGCACGCCGTGCGAGGACGTCCCAACGCGCCCGCCACAGCTCTGCAGGACGCAGGTTGAAGGGAAGCCGCACCTTGATGAGCTGCAACAGCTCCTCGCGGTCGAGATCTTCGATGGCGATCGGGGGCGGGGCAACCATCGCTACGCCATTCCCAGCGCTTGCATGTAGAGCTCGAGGATCGCCTCCTGCTCCTGGCGCTCGCTGTGGTCCTGCTTGCGCACCTGCAGGATGGTGCGGATGGCTTTGGCGTCGAAGCCCCGGCCCTTCAGCTCGGCGAACACCTCTTTGATGTCGCCCATGATGCCGGCCTTCTCTTCCTCGAGGCGCTCCAGGCGCTCGATGAATTGCTTCAGCTCATCGGCTGCGACGCCCTCGGCCGAGGAGACGTCGCATGCGGTGGACAGGCCCGCTGTCATGCCGCCACCTGCCCGTGCGAGCCGCCGGCGTCGCCATCGGCATCCGTGAAGGCGTAGGCCGTCCCGCAGAACGGGCAGAAGCTCGGGAGCGGCACCGCCGCCCGCGGGCCGCGCGCCTTGATTTTCTCCGTCACGATGGTGACGCAGGTGAACCCCGGGCGCTCCTCCGTGCCAAAGATGATCGTCGGCTGGATCTCGGTGTTCCGCTCCGCCAGAGCGGTGTTCATGGTGGCGATGCAGTCGCAGGCCATGGCGGGTCAGCTCCACACGATGCGGCCGAAGACGACGGCGGTGCCGGCGATCCAGGGCAGAGTTTCGGGGTGATCGGACGGGTGCCGCGACAGCCACGAGGCGCGGTAGATCTTCGTCGCCGCCTCGTTGCGGGGCAGGCCCGCGCCGTGCCCGTCCTCGTGGACGAACATGTCGGCGCGTCTGCCGTCATGGAGGACAGCCACATGCTCGGGCCGGCCGGCCAGGATCGGCTCTAGGACGTCGCGCAGCTCGGCGAGGCCGGGGTCGCCGGCCATGTCGACGTCGCGGTCCTCGCGGTTGCCGTCGGCGCGCAGGATGATGAGGGCGGTCTTCACGACACGGCGTCCGGCGCAGGCTGCTCCCAGATCACGGGCGGCGCCCAAGCGCGCCGCGCGAGGTAGCGCTCGGCCACCCGCGCGAACCGGAGTTCCCGGACGGCTTCTACCGCCGCCTCGGCCTCGCGCCGGCCGGGCGGATCTCCCGTCAGCGGCAGCCCTCGGATGAGCGCGCGGGCGGGGTCGCGGTAGGCATGGACCTCCGCCTCCGTCCAGCCTTTCTGGAACAGGTGAGCGATGGTGCAGGCGCCCTCCGGGCCGTTCTTCTGCTCGACCATGAAGCGGGCCATGCGGAAGATCTCGGCGCGCGCATGTGGGGCATGACGGGCGGCGTGAATGAGAGACGGCGACGGCATGGACGGACCTCCTCAGACGCTACGGGTGATGGTCGACGGATGATGCAGAGCTCCGCCGGGGGGGGCTCGACGCTTGGTCGGGGCCTTGGTTTTGCCCTTGGCTTTCGTTGGTCGCGGCTCGGCTCGGGTGACCTCCTCGCGGGTCGGTGCTCGCCAGGTCTGCGAGAAGTCGGGCCCGAGGAGCCCGTCGTTGCCGGGCGCGACCAGGCGCTCGCGGATCGCGCGCTCGGCGACCGTGGTCCGAACGAGGTAGCCGCGCGGCTCGAGGCGGTACCGGCGCACGCCGTCCTCCTCGATCGTCGCCACCATGGTCGCGCCCTCGTTGAGCCTGCGCAGCAGGTCCAGGACGGACGGGCCGGTCTCCTCCGTCGGGAGCGTGACGACCACGGGCTCGGCGGCGATCGGCGCCGCGGGCGTGGGCTGAGGGGTGTCGTGCCACTCCGCGTCAGACGCGGTCCAGGCGCGTCGGCGCTCCTCGGCGCGCACCTGCAGCTCGACCTCAGAGATCCAGACCTCGACGCGCTTCGCTGCGCCGATCGTCCGCGGCAGCCGGTACGTCCAGGCCATCGGCTCGGGCAGCATGCGCCGGAAGAGCTTGCGCAGGCTGACCAGCAGCCAGAAGCGCGGCGGCAGGCTCACGACGATGCCGCGAGCATCCTCGGCGACGCCGATCGGGGGCGCGGCCGGCTTCATGCGCCGACCCCATCGACAAACGGGGCGAGCAGATCCGCAGCCGCATCCGCATCGACGCCGACCGACCACGTGCGGTTGACGTACTCCTGGACGTAGAAGGTCTGACCGCAGTCGTCGCATTCGGTCGCAACCGGACCGTCGTCACCATGCAGGGTCGTGAAGCGCCCGTAGACCTCGACATCGGTCATATCGAGGGGATGGCGGCAGTGGGGGCAGCGAAGGAGCGCCATCAGGATCGCGCCTCCGGGAAGCCGTTGTGCTCCACGCCATCCAAGAGGCGGCCGGCGGCCTTCTTGCCGATCCGCAGGCACTGAGCCTCCATGTCGAAGCGGCAGTGATCAAAGGCACCGAAGCCAGGGCCGCCGGTCCAAGCGTTGAGGTGTCGGAGCTGGCCCACGTCGATCCAGTCGCCGTGCTGTTTGAAGAAGAACGGCACACCTTGCTCAGCGCACTGGTCCCGGATCTCGCGGACCCATTCGGCCTGCATTGGACGCGCCTTCCCGCCGCTCTCGCCACCGACGATGACGAGGTGGATGCCGGACAGGTCCAGCTCGCCTAGGTCCTCCAGCAGCGGCTCGACCGACAGGAAGCGGACCGCGGCGGGGACCGCACGCAGCTTGTCGAGGCGGCGCAGGCGCGCCCGGTCCTCGATCGTCGTGCCGAGCCAGACGTTCCGCCACGGCCAGCGCTCGTTCCACGGCCGGTAGCCGGGCGCCGAGCTGTCCATCACCGGGAGCATCTTCGCGATGTTCTCCGGTCGCTTCGTCAGCACCATCCAATCGAGGTGCCGGGCGCCGGCGATCACGGCCCAGGCGTCATGCCGCCATTCGGCCGGGACCTGGTTGTCGAAGAAGTCGGCGAGCGAGTTGGTGAACACGCGATGGCGGATGCCGGCCGCGGTGCAGGCGGCATCCCACTTCGCCGGCTGCCGCCACAGCGCGGCGCTGGTACGGCGACGCGCGCCCTGCCAGAGGGCCGCGTTGCCGGTGCGCTTCGCCCAGGCCTCGGCATAGCAGTGGTCGCATGCGGGGCTCAGCGCCGTGCAGCCGAGCCAGAAGTTCATCGTGTGATGGGTCCACTCGATCTTGCTGTTCTCAGCCACGGGCGGCCTCCGTCGCGAGGGCGGCGCGGCCGGCGGCCGAAAGCGTCAGCAACCCGCCCTGCCCACCGAACCCGACCTGCCGGTATTCGAGGTGTCCTGAGAGCCAGAGGCCGCGTGCGACCCGGCCATCCGCCCCGTGGTAGGTGAAGCGACCACCCTTGTAGGGATCGCCGCCGGAGGCATCGTCGACGCCGATCGGGGCGGCGCGCAGGACGCCGAGTTGACGCGTGTTGAGCGGTCTCATGCCCGCCCCGCCGGATGCTGGATCTCCGCGAAGCTCTGCGCAAAGGCCTCCGGCCCGTCCTGAAGACGGACGAGCGCGCATTCCTGGACCGACGCCAGCAGCCCCGGCAGGAAGCTCGCCGCGAGGTTCACGTCGCCCCGCGCGATGGTCATCAGGAACGCCGTCAACGCGTGTCCGGCGGCCATGCTGACCTGCGGGTAGATCGCCTCTACCGGGATCTCTCGATCGGTCATGTCGGCCGTGCCGCCGACGATCGCCTCGGCCGCCTCGATCGCCATGCGCATGCCGATGCCGGACGCGTCGTCCCGGGCGATGACGGTGGCGTGGCGCTCGCGGGCCTCTGCGGCAGCCGTGCGCACTGCGTCGCGGTTCGGGGTGAGGGTCATTGCCGTACCTCCTTCCGCACGACGCGGAACGTGAAGATCCCGGCCGCAGCGTCGGCCCCGATGACGAAGTGGAAGGCGTCCGTGCCGTTGATCTCGTCGACCGGTAGGGTGAGCGAGCCGCCGAGCCGGTTGACGAAGGCGATGAGCAGCTGCTCCTTCATCGCCTCGATCTTCTCCTGTGCGCCGCGGCTGAGGGCGGCGCTGGTGATGAAGCGCTCGGGCTCACCCATGATCGTGCCCTCCGATGGCGACGCAGGCCGTGCACAGGTCCTCGGCCACCCAGCCGCAGCCTTCGTCACAGGCATCGTTCTGCGAGCAGCCGCAGACGCGGCACACGCCGCCGAGGAGCGCGGGGATGCGGGGCAGCCGCCCGTCCGAGGCTTCGAAGACCCCTTCGGGCAGCGCATCGGACGTCACGGCCTGAAGATCGCGCCACAGCTCGACCACCGCAGCATCGCCGGCGCGGTGGTAGATCTCCGGCAGATCGTCCTGGCAGCACCGATCGTGGAGGCTGTTGGCGGCCGCCATTTCCAGCGCGATCGCGCCGATCTCGGCTTGGACGTCGGGCGGCAGCTTCGACCAGGCCTCAGCGCCGTCGAAGCGCTCGGGCGCTGGGCGTGCCAAGAGTTCGGAGATCTCCGGCATCAGCGCGAACCCTCAACTGGCGTGGCGAAAAGGACCCCGAACAGATCACCGGTGGTGGGCTTGCCGTTCGTCGCCACGGCCGGCCGCACGCCGTGCTCGGCCAAAGCCCGCAGGTCCGGGATCATCTCCAACTCGACCTCGGCCTTCGTGTATTCCCAGCCGGGCAGGCAGGCGTGCTGAAAGCGGTCGTTGACCTGGAGGAAGCCGGGCAGGTTCGCCCAGGTGACGTGACATTCGCCCCGGCGCGGGTTGCTGAAATCGAAGAAGGCGACGCTGCGCTCGCCCCGGGTCGACGGATCAGCGGCCGCGGCGGCCAGGACGCGGGCGGCGATCGCCGCGTCGGCGCGCTCCTGCATGGTCGGCGTTGGGAGAATGGGGGCGCGGCGGGTCATGCTGCGACCTGAGTAGCTGAGGGCCGCGAGTCGGCGCGGAGCACGATGACCGGCTTGAACCGCAGGATGCTGATCCGCGTCGGCACCGGCTCGCCGCGTGCCTTCATGGCCTCGATCTCGGCGTCGGAGGGCGCCGCCGGATCATACTGCATCACCATCCAGTACGGCTTGCCGCCGGCTCGGATGAAGGCGTGGTCGAATGCGCCATCGAGGCGCCGCCACATCTTCCCGGGGGTCGTGCCCGTCGGGTAGCTGGCGCTGTAGTCGCGCAGGTCCTCGAACTGCTGAGGGGTGAGGCGCAGGCGGGGAAGCGTCGCGATGAAGTCGCGCGGCTGGGGTACGACGCGGTCGCTCACAGCTCGTACCCCTTCAGGTCGTGGTAGGCCCGGATCATCTCGGTGAGGTCGCCGGACTCGATCGCCTTCTGTCCGCGCTCGACAGCCGCCTCCATCAGGGCGGCGGCGATGAAGCCCATCTCGACCTGTCGGTACTGGCCGGCGATCTTGGTGACGCGGACCATCTCGCGGGGGAGCGCAGCGGCGAGTGTGTCGGCCATCACGCGGCCGCCTTGGAGGCGTGCCGGTAGGCCGATCTGATGTCCGGCTTGAGGGCGTAGCCTTGGCCCCAGACCGTCCGGATCTCGATGCCGAAGGGCTTCAGCTTCTTGCGGATCTTGCAGACGAAGACGTCGACGATCTTCGGCTCGATCTCGCCCTCGGAGCCCGCACGGTCGCTGTAGAGGGCCGCCATCACGGCATCCTTTGTCGCGACCTCACGGTTGACGAGCGTCCCGAAGACCCGCGTCTCCTGCTGCGTCAGGCCCCACTCGACGGGCAGCCGCGCGCAGTCGATCAGGATCGCCTCCAGAAAGGCGATGCGTTCGCGCAAGAGCAGGTTCTCCTGCTCCACCACTTCAAGCCGCCGCTCGACGTCCATGGCTCCGGACCTTTCTGGTGTTGCGGAAAAGGATGGCAGCGAGCGCGCGCCACCGCGGGAGGCGCTGGGCGACCGCGAGCACGACGGCTTCCTTCTCGGCCTGCGGGCCCATCGCGCGGATCGTCGTGGCGATGTCGGCAGCCAGAACGGCGCCGGTGAACTCCGGGGCGAACAGCATCGCCTCGACCGCCTTGAGGAACGCTGCGGTCACGGGCGCCATGCGGGCCTCGACGCAGACCTGCAGGACCTCGCGAGCACCCCGGGCGTGTCGGCGGTTGACCAGGGCGCGCAGGGCCTCCACCGCCATCGTGTCACCGACGAGCCAGCGGTCGCTCGTTGTGGCGTAACGGACGACGCGAGCGCCGGCGCGCTGGCAGACGCGCTCAATGGTCAGCGCCGTCTCATCGCCGGCCGCCACCAGGGCATGGTGCATCTGTGTGCCGGTGACCTGGAGGCGGTCACGGTTGTGCCGGACGAAGGACTCGGCGCGGCTCTGCCGGTCCGCGGCCTCGACGATCAGCACCGGGATCTCCTGGATCTCCGGGTGCGTCGCGGCCGCGATCGCGGTGTGCTGACCGTCGATGACGTGAAGGCCTTCCTCAGTCGACACGACGATCGGCGGCTTGAACGCCCGCCAGCGCCAGGACCCGACGATGCGGCGGATCAGCTGGACCGACTGGGGCGACAGATCCCGCTGATAGGTCTCGTCGACCAGGAGATCGGTCGGGGACACCAGCCGCAGTTGCGGCGCCGGACCGAGTTCGGCGTCCGGCTGGATGTCCGGAAAGTTCAGGGCGGCGATTGGTCTGAGCTTTGTCACGCGGTGGGATCCTTCTGTTCCGCTTGGCTTGCGAGCTTGGTCAGGGCCGCAGCCTTCCGCGCCGTCGCTCGCCGCAGCTCGGCGTCCAGGACCGGGATCAGCAGCATCGCCAGGACGATCAGCAGGATCAGGATCGCGGACGCGATCGCGAGCGGAGCGGCGACGGGCTTCATCGTCCGGCTTCCTCCAGGAGCACGGCCGCGCGCTCGGACAGGTCCGGGCGGAAGTGCGCGAGGCGCAGCTGGAGTGGATCATGGCCGCCATCGGGCCCGGGGCCGGACAGCGTGTGCAGCGGCTCATCGAGGATCGCGGCCAGGAGGTCGGCGAAGCGCTCGAGGAGCGGGGCGACCGCGCTGGCGACGACGCGCGGGGTCGCGTCAGCAGGATCCGCGCTCTCTCTGAGGCTGGCGAGCAGCTCGGGCGGAACGGGCGCGGATACGCCGGCGTCGAGTGCCGCGATCCGGCAGACCTCGGCCAGCCGTACATCGAGGCCGATCTGCCGATCACCGGCCGTCGCGCCCCACCAGGCGAGCTCGCCCGTCTTGTTGTCGGTCCAAGGGGCGATCGTGCAGACGACGGCGCCCTCGACCACGAGCTCGATCACCGACTCGTCGGCAGCGATCCGCCATGAGCCGGTGCGGGCAGCCGAAGCCACGAGCTGCAGGCCGGGCTTCATCGCGCGGCCTCCTGTGCGAGGCGGATGCGCGTCGACTGCGGGACCCCGGCGAGCCGGAGCTTAAGCGCCAGGGCACCTGTGCCGCGCGGGTAGAGGCGCCGGCGGTGGGCGGCCGCGCGAATGTTCGCCTGGGCCACCTCCGCGTGATCGGGCAGATCGCGGACCCACTTCCAGACGGTCGGTTTGCTCACGGCGAGCGCGGCCATGATCGCCGCCTCGGTGGCGCCGGCCGAGCGCATGGCCCGGGCTCGGTCCCGCAGAGCAGCGTAGCTCTCGCCGGTCGCGGGATGGCGCAGCTGCTCGCGCGATGGCCAACCCATCACGCCGCGTCCTTCGACGACATGGACGCGAGGACCTCGGCCGTGTTGGCCAGGGCTGTCCGGGAATGCCGCGGGAGCGCGACGAACGCGGCCGCCAGACGCGCGCCTTCCGGATCCAGGAGCAGCGCAGCGACCTGGACGGATGGGCTGCGCTCAGCCTCGGTGGGCTCGCGCCGGGGCGCGCTAAAGTGCTCGACGGGAACGCGGAGCGTCGCGGCGATCTGGGCGAGGAGGATTGCGGAGGCGGATGGGGCGGCGTTCATCGGGCACACCACAGCGGCGAGGGAGAGGGAGCCGGAGCGGCGTAATCGAGCCGATCCGGCGGGCAGTCGGCGACGCCGAAGCGGCCGTCGAAGTGGACGGCGATGCCCTTCAGCCCGGCGCGGGGATGGGCCACCGTGCCGAGGCGGCCGGACAGCCGCTCGACCACGCGGGCGCCGATCGCGGTCGGCGCGTGCGGATGGGTCTGCTTGATGAGGTCGTAGGCCATCACCGCGGCTCCCCGCGGTCAGGGGCGCTGACGCCGGCAGCCCGGGCCCGGGCATCGTCGAACCGCTGCATGCGGCCGCTGAGGGCGAGCTGGCCGTTGTTGCGAAGGCGCCCCTGCTCGGCGAGCCGGATCAGCGCGTCGAGCGCGGCCGCGGCGATTACCTCCTCGTCCTGGATGCCCTCGGTCGGCCCGTAGCAGGCGAGCAGCGCGACCGGGATCCGCTGGCCTGGCGCGCCCCGATCGTCGGGATGCGGGGGCGTGCCCACTTCCTTTAGGAACGGGTCGAGCAGCTGCAGCGGCAGGGAGACGTGGCCCACGAAGTGCCGACGCTTCCAGTCCCAGCTCACGTCGACGAGCTCGCCATGGAAGGCGCCAGGCCGGGCTTCGCGCGGACCGCTCACGACAGGATCGCCCAGGCGTAGGCGCCGAAGCCGGCGAGCACAGCGATCGCCACCACGTCACGCGCGTGACCGAGCGCCTGGATCCAGGGCCGGTCCGAGGCCGCCAGCTCGACGTAGGTCGGGACGAGGGCCATCGCCTCGGCGAGGTGCGCCTCGACGTCCTCGGCCAAGAACTCGGCCTTGAGCGCCGCGGCCGCCAGCGCCGGGCTGATGCGGGTGACGGGGTCGAGGCGGGCGAGCCGGCGCGCCATCGGGATCGTGGTCGGGATGAGGGTACGCTGGATCACGACTAGGTCTCCGGGGTCGAGGCGGGGGCGGGAAGCGGATGGGAGGCGGCGTCCTCCATCGCGGTCAGCGACCGGGCGACGAGCTTGAGGAGCGCGGCGGCCTCTCTGGGATCGAGCGCCTCGGTGGGCGCGCCTCGGGCCCAGACGATTGCGCGGTCGAGCGCGTCGGGCCCGGAGGCGAGGACGATCATCACCCGCGCCCCAACATCGAGCGCGAGGGCGGACACGTCGGCGGGATTGAGCGGGCCCGCCTTGCGGGGCGGCACCGGCAGGGCATCGAGCGCGGCCAGGACCGCCCTGACCTCGAAGAGCGCGCCGTCCAGGGTCTCGTCGTCCCGCAGGCGATCGCCGAGCCCGTCGATCCGCGCCTGCGGCCAGCCCTGGGCGCGCCAGAGAGCTTCCAGGGCGGCGCGCTCGCGCCGGTCGGGGATGAGGTCGATCCGGCGGGTCATGACTGCGACTCCGCCAGCTCGATGGCGCGGTCGAACATGTGCAGGACGGCTTCGTGGCCGCGATCATCGTTCACGCAGGCGGGCCAGCTGTCGAAGAGAACGAGGGCTGCGCTCCGCAGGTACTCGGAGGCCTCGCTGCTTCCGCTCGCGCCTTGGCGTTCGAGGGCGCCGTACGCGCACCAGCACGCGGCTTCATCGAACGCCGAGTGCACCGGATCGCCATACCGATCACGGGCGTACGTCTCCCGCGTCCAGGCCGCCGGATCGGCCAGCAACGAGCGCGAAGCGCGCAGCTGTTCGAGAGCGTCGCTCACGAGATCACTCCCACGGGCACGGGGTCGTAGGCGGGCAGCTCGGCGTGGTGGACGAGCGTGAGGCCGGCGGCAGTGCGGGCGAGGACGGTGCCGGACTCGTGGAGGTCGAGCGCGGCGAGCCGGTGCCGGAAGGCCCGGGCGACCGGATGGGTCGGGCGCAGCAGCGTGCCGTTTCCCGGCAGGCGGTCGAGCCAGTCGACGACGTAGACCGTCTCCCCGGTTTGCTCGTCGAGCACCACGCGGCGGCCGGCGAGCGGATGATCCTTGGCGTGGGCCATGTCAGGCGGCCTCCCCGTAGCGACGATGAGCCCGGGCTCCGTCCTCCAGGACGGCGTCGATCAGGCCGTCCCGGGCGACGGTCTCAACGATGCGGCGGGCGAGCTCGCCGGCGCGGATCCCGCGCGCGGCCGCGGCCAGCCGCAGGCCTTCGGCGATCGCCGGCGCGACCCGCAGCTCGGCGCTCTCGACGTCGATCCGCCGGGCGTCGAGGAACAGCTCGCGCTGCTCGGCCGGATCGGCGCGGTGGAAGACGTGGGTCAGGGCGATCCACCCATGGTTGCGGACCAGCACCATCGGGCCGGTCTTGCCGGCGCAGCGCGCGGGCGCCTCGACTTCGGTCGCCACCGGCTGGCCGTCCCGGTACTGGCCGATCCACACCAGGATCGGCGCGCCGACCGGGTAGGCGGCGTTGAAGGCGGCCACGCGGGCCTGACGGAGCGTCGGGCTCGGGCCGGGCGTGAGGGTGGGGCGCAGGCGAGCCATGTCAGGCCCTCCCCGCGCGGCGCAGGACCTGGCCACCCGGGCGCCAAGCCTCGAACACAACCTGCCGATGGTCGGCGCACCAGACGGCCGGCCGGTTCGGGTGATGCTGGACGGCCGGCTTCCCGCAGAAGCGGTGATCCGTCCCACGCGAGGAGCACGGGAAGCGGCATTGGCAGGAGCCGAGCTGCTCCAGCCGGTACGTACCGAAGTCCGGCTGCACCGGGACGGCGGCGGGGGCGGGCTCGGGCGCAGGCTGGCGGCGGGCGCGGGCGGCCATGTCAGCGGGCTTCCGCCTTCGCGATGGCGGCCTGTCCGTTCGCCAGGAGCGTCGCCATCGAGACCCGCGCGATGTGCTCGCCGTTCGCCCGGAACTCGATCTCGGTGAGGTCCGGGTCGATATCGAGGCTGCTGATGGCGAGGCGCATCATGGCGACCGCGCCGCGGAGCTGCGTCAGCAGATCAGGCGCCGCGGCGACCAGGGCCCCGTGGGCCTGGGCCCGTTCGCGCGAAAACAGGCCGTGATGATCGCAATCGACCACGAGGCGGCCGTCAGCATCGAACACCATCTCGGGGCGTGCGCTGTCCTGATGCCAGGGCGTGCAAGAGTGCTCGGCCGCCATCACAGGTCCCTCACGTCGATCGAGCTGAGGCGGGAGCGGACGGCGCCGGTCTCCCGGTCGCGGGTGAGGCCGTCGAGGCCCTTGCTCACCCGGTCGTAGCGGCTGCCAGCCATCGGCTTGCGGGGCGCTCGCAGGCGATGGTGCGCGTCGTAGGCGCGGCGGGTGTCGGCGATCGCGGTCTGATCGGCCGCCGTCTTGGCGCGATCACAGTCCTTGCAGAGGACCTGGCAGTTATCGAGCGTAGCCCGGCCGCCGTGAAAGTCCGTGACGACGTGGTCGAAGACGTACTGGCTGGCCTGAAGGACCGCCTCGCAGCGGATCCCGGTCGGAAGCGCGCCCTCGCACTGGCCGTCGGCGCGCGCGAGGGCGGCCTTGCGGACGTCTGTCGGGAAGTTGGTACGGCGGCGGGCGGCCACGGGCGACTCCATCGCGATGGGCGATGGCAGCTATGGTATGCTGTAAATCTACCGCGTCAACCGTTTTCGCTGTAAAAATACCTCGGCCGATATCCACACTCGTCCACAGGGTCGGAAATTTCCGTTCTTGCTTTGTTCGCTTCCGCGGCGTTCGATTGGGTCAACGCAGAGCTGAGGAGCGCTTATGTCCCTGAAGCCAATCGTTGCCCACGGTGTTCAGTTGTTCGTTGCCGAGAAAGGCAAACTCGCCCAGGGCCGCTGCCTTGGAGCAAAAGATGCGGCTGACGCTTGCAAGATCGCAGAAGAGAAGGTGCGCAACGGCCGCGCTGTTGGCGCGGCGGCATTTACGCGCACCATCTTAGACCCAGACTATGATGACGGTGCGGAGCCGACGACACTCGCCATCTTTGGACGAGTGCCGTCCGGAATATCGGATCAGCTGCCGTTCTGAGTTATTTCTTCATCATCAGGTTCATGCCGCGCTCTGGACCGTAGGTCTTGAACGCGGCAAGGCAGAACGTTGTCGTGCCGTATTGGCCGACCATCTTCTCCGCCGTGGCACGCTGTTCTTTGAATTTGCTCGTATAGGGCTCTTGCGTGAGATCGACCACTGACAACGCAGCAGCGACGGTGCTCTCTTGGTCAATCTGGTAGTCAGTGCACCACTTCTTGGCCATAGATATCATAGCAAGATTTTCGATTGCAGCCTGTTTTTGCTCTTCCGTAGCTGCGCGTGCGGTGATGGAGCCGCAAAAACTCGTGACTATTGTCAGCGCAACAATGCTCGATAAACGCTGCATCATCATATACCTCGGATGACTGCTACCGTCGCAGGATTTTGGGCATCGGTCTGTATGCGCCCAGCACGATCGCGACGATTTCGACGCTCAGGCCCTTCTCGATGACGTGGCTGAAGACCCGATGTGGAACGTGGATCGGCTCATCCCAGCGAGGGTCATCGCTGTAGGCGCGCAGCTCAACGAACTGGTTCTCGCCCTCGTGGTAGGCCTTGGCCGTTCGCTCGCGGAGTTGGCCACCGTCCCGGACCTTCTCGACGATCACGAGATCGCCGTTCACGGGAAGGCGGCCGCTCTGGCGGATGTCGAGGCAGTGAAGCGTGTCACCGTCAGCGGCGTAGAGGTTGAGCGAGGTTCCACGCACCACGAGACCGTACTGCGCTTCTCGGCGCCACCGCGGATCCGGCGTAATCGGGGCTGGCTCGAAGCGCGACTCGTCTATGTCCTGTTCTACCTCCAGCCATCGGCCGGCCGCGACCTCCCCCAGGACCGGCATCAGATCTCCGGCGCGCTGTGCCGTTTCCTCCATCGCCCGCGCGAGATCATTGTCGATCCGCGCATGTCCGTTCGTCTGTGGCGTCTCAGGGCCTTCCGCGTTGACCAGCCAGTTGACCGTTGTCCCCAGGACGCCGGCAAGCTTGTGGAGGTTCTCCGAGCGAGGCGACTTGGATTTCCCGTTGAGGATGTTCGTCGCGAACGCGCTGCTGAGCTTCGCGTCGAGAGACGCTTGGCGAGCGCTCATTCCGAGGGCGTCGAGGCGCTGCTGCACGCGCTGAGGAAGGCCTGCCTGGGTCACGCGGTATTTTAACCGCACGGAACGCTGGCCCCGAGCTGTATGTTTACCGTTGACTCGCGCGGTAAACATACAGCATCGTTCGACTCGATGACGCTTCTTGATGCCCTGCTGGCGGTCTCTGGCCGATTTTGCGAGGCGCGCGGCCTGAGTGCCGCGCGGACCTCGACGCTGGTTTTCGGCGACGGAAAGGTCCTCACGCGGCTTGCCGAGGGCCGCGATCTCACCACGCGGCGGCTCGAGCTGGCGATGCAGTGGTTCTCGGACCACTGGCCCGAAGACAAGGCGACGTGGCCGCAGTCCGTCCCGCGCCCACCCAAGACGATCCCAACCGAGGGAGCTGCCGCCTGATGCCCTGGGCCATGCTCGACGGCGAGGAGAGTTACGCGGCGACGGTCGTCGCAGAGGCCATGAGGCGCCCCGACCCGGCCATTCGCCGGGCGCTCCTCCTGGAGGCGTACCTGTGCGCCTCGGGCCATGATCGGGACGCGGTGTTCGCCGTCGTCGTTGATCGGCTGTCCGCGCTGGAGGTGACGCCGGCAGGCGCCGCCCCCGCGCAGGAGACGGCCAACGCCGTCCTCCGCCAGGTGGAGGGCTAGGCCTTGGGCGCCTGGACGATCGCATCGATGGCGGCATGCGCTTCCCGAAAGAAGTCGCCGCCCTTGGAGATGGCCTTCTCGGCATCGGACAGGCGTGCGTGCGCGCGCTCGAAGACTTTGGTGCGGGCGCCGGGAAGGATGTCGTCCAGCACGTCGAGGATCGCCCGCCTGACCATGTCCTCGGCAGTCAATCGCGCCGGCGATCCGATCGGGGCAAAGTCGTCGCTCATTCTCAGCTCCATGGTGACTAGACACCTCCATGGTAGCCGGCCGGGTGAGGCTGTCGAGCTTCGCGCTCATGGCCTCACCCGCGCTTGGCCGATCTCGTCGACCGGGAGCGCGGCATGATGCGCAAGCTCTCGGCCTCCGAGCTCGTCTCCCAGCACCTGCCGGGGCTCTCGACCAACGGCGCCGCCATCACGGTGACGTTCGCCGATCGGGCTGTGTCGCAGGCGTTCTTCGACGCACTGCTGATGGACCGCCATGCCGGATACGTGCGGCGCGCCAACGAAACGGCCCCAAAGTCCGGGGAAGGCATCCCGCACGGCGCGACGCGGCTGATCCGCTCGATCGACCTCAAGGTCGGGCCGGAGCCGAGCCGCGCCGTGCTCGAACTGGTGGACGGCGAGCAACGCGCGCATCGCTTCTTCGTCACCGTCAGCGACCTGCAAGAGCTCGCGACGATCTCTCTCGTCGCGCGTCGACAGGGCGGCTTCGTTGCCCAGTTCAGCCCGTGCGAGGGGGAGTCCTCGATCGTCTATCGTGGCCCGCAGAACCAGGGCCGGACCGACCACCCACGTGCCGAGCCCCTTGATCAGTTCTTCAAGGGCGGCGCGATCGAGCGGCGTCTCTTCGACGTCGAGAGCAGCGTCAGGATCCAGCGTCGGCGCGTCAACGCGCTGATGGCCACCTACGTCGAGCGGGCACGGCTGCCAAATGGCCGTGTCCCCGCCAGCTGCTGCCAGCGCTGCGGCGCGCCGATCGGCTACCTCGGCCGCGCCTTCGAGGCGGTCGGCGTGGCGCACCATGTCTGCCGTGCCGAGCGGGAGAAGGCGTAGATGGCGACCGATCCCGTCCTCACCGCCGCGATCGGCGAGCTGGCCGACGCCGTCCTCTACGCCGCCGCCGGCCTCGCGGCGGTGATCCTGGTCATGGGCGCGGTGATCACCGTCGTGGCCTCCGGCGTCCTGCATCAGCTCCAGGACCTGAACGACCACGTCGCCAAGGTTCGGGACGAGGGCGTCGACATCAACGTCGACGCCGGAGCGATCGGCCGCTCGCCCTTCGACGCCGAGCAGCTCGTCCGGCTCTACGGCTTCATCCTCGGCCTCTGGCACAAGCGCACCAAGCTGAAGGGCGAGCAGATCCCGTCCACCGAGCGGGTGACGCTCGACCTCGCCGAGGCCGTGGGCATCGAACTGCCGACCCGCCAGGACGTCGTCGGCATCCGGCCGAACGGCACCACCGTCCAGACGTCGCTGCTGCCCTACGGCGCGGAGCCGATCCCCGCCGCCCTCGATCCGGAGACCGCGTAGATGCGCTCGCGCCCTATCAGAACCCTCGCCGATCGCGTGGCCGCGCTGGAAGACCAGATCGACGGTCTGGCCTCGTCGACGGAGGATAGATCGGACGGCAGCGATTGCCGCGACGAAGACATCCCCGAGCGCGATCCCGCCGATCAATCGGCGAAGATCTCGGCGAGGCCGGTCCGGGGTATGGGGGTGAGCGTGCGGTCTGATCTCACGAGCTTCGTCGGGCTTGAGATCATCGACTACGCGGGCAAGCCGCACCGCTTCCTCGTCGAGCCGGGTGATTTGGCGTTGCTCCTGCCGCCCCGGACGCAAGCGCTCGCGCCGTCCGCACCCACTGTGCCCGCCGTGGACCCGGACGAAGAGCTGACCCGGGCCCGAGCCCGGCTGACCAATGCCGAGGCCGAGCTGAAGGAGCGGGAGCTGCAGGCAAGGGCCCTCGTCCCGCCGCGCGAGGGTTACCTCCGCGCTGATAAGCTGACCGTCGGGTTTGACGAGAAGCGCGGCGTCACGACGCTCGCCGTCACGGCCCTGGGCTTTCACTCCGAGCTCGCGATCGGCATCGACCCGAGCCGGGTCCCCTGGCTGATCGAGAAGCTGGCCTGGGCCATGGGCCAAGCCAAATCGGACGAGGGCTGACATGCCCTCCCGCCGCAGCATCCTCGCCTTCTTCGGGCTCGGCCCAGTCGCCGCTCCGGTCGCGATCGCCGCGATCTCCGCGCCTGCGCCGGAGATCTTCGGCGCCGACGTCACGGCGGACGGTGTCGCGGTCGTGCGGGCCGGGGCGATCCGCGCGCACGGCTCGTGGGAGGATGTCCTTCGCGAGCAGGACGCCTTCTTCGCGCGCTGCGACGCCTGCAAGCTCGTGCTGCCCTGTGACCCGGTCGGAGACGCCTGATGCGCTCTCGACAGCTGGTCCCCGCCCGCGCATCTGTGTCCGTCCCTCGCGCTCAAGCCCAAGGCGCCGCCTCCCGTGTTCCTGCGTATCGCCGCGCTCCTGTTGGCCGTGCTCCTGCTGCTGGGCGCGCTGCCGGCGTTTCGGCGAGCGGACAGGGCCAGGGCAGAGGGGCGACCGCTCCTGACGCGGCTCTACGAGTCCACCCGGCCTTGGCTGGCGATCCTGGCCGCGGCCGCGATCGGCCTCTGGCTCCTGTCGAGCCGGTAGCCACAAAGATCCGGCCGCTCCCGGCCGCCCGAGGTTCGACCGGTGCTTGGGCAAGCGCCGGCCGGGCATGCCCCTTCGTGGGCGTTTCCTCCCTAGACTCCGCCGGGGCCTGCGGGCTCCGGCGCCTTTTGGGAGACGACAGAGCTACGCGCGATGGCGCGGCAAGAGCGGCCCGAGGCGACCAGGGCGACGGTGGGATGGTGGCGACGGCCCCATCGAGCCAGTCCGTTGAGAAGGTCGTGCCGGGGGCGACGGGCGATGGCGACGGCCTGACCTCGGCCTCCGGTCCCGGCGTCATGCCGGGCAGTAATTCGCCCGACTGGGCACCCGACAGCAGAAGGGCGGCCGCGTGATGCGAACCGCCCCTGCTCACCTCCACGCGCCTCTCAGCCTGCCAGCCCCGGCGCGTGCTCCTGACCATCGTTGCGTCAACCTCCTCGCGAGGGACGATCGATGACCGCCTCGCTCTTCCCGACCGGACCCATCGGCCGATCGCCCTCGATGACCAGATCATCGAGGAGGCCGATGAAACAGTCGCCCAGAAACTCCACCACAGCTGTGGTGGAAGACACGACAGGTGTGGGTGAAGAACGAACAGTTGTTGCGGAACGCCTGTCGGCGTTTCTCCGGCGCAAGCATCCCACCAAGACGGCGGACAACGTGGCTGCCGACACCGGGATCTTCCCGGCAACCATCGCGCGCTGGCTCGACCGCGGTTCCGCGCCGAGCCTCGAATCCCTGTCCCAGCTCGTCGGCGCGTACGGGTCCGAGGTGCTGTGTGTGATCCTCGACCATCCGCCGCCGGCCCTGATCGCGGCCGCGCGCCAGGAAGAGCGCGAACGCGTCGAGCGTGAGATCGCCCGGCTGCGCCAGCAGATCGACGGAGGCCGCCGATGAGGCTGGACGGCTACTTCGAGATCCTGCGCGCGTACCTGGCCGCCGGCCTTCGCCGCCTCCAAGGCTGGTCACTCTGGCTGCCGGAGCTCCTCGGCGTCCTGGCGAACCTCGCCGATCCGGCCATGCCGGAGAGCATTTGGCGCCCGCGCGAATGGCTGCCGCGTCTCTGGTCACGCGGCGGCCACGCCGACCTTCACCCGCCCGCCGGCGCTCCGGGCTCCCCGCCCGGCCGGCGCGATTCCTGAGGAGAGCATCGTGACCACAACCGTGCACGTCGAAGTGCCGAAAGACGTCGGCTGGACCGCCGAGGTGACGACTGTCGAACGGGAGACCGGGGGCCGTGTCCGCGCCGTCTGGTACAGCACCGTGAATCCGGGTGAGTCCCGATCCTTCTACGCGCACGAGTGCGCCTCCGTCTTCGTGGCAGAGGGCAAGGTCGGCGCCGATCGCGATGGCCATTCGAGCCTCGTCGGGATTTTCGCCTTCGCGCTCGGTGAGCCGGTCGGCCTCGTCGGCACCGACGAGCGCGGCACCGTCATCGCCCGAGCCGAGTACTCCGAGAGCTCGCGCAACTACCTCGTCCGGTACCGCGCCGCAGACGGTCGGCTGACCGAGGGCTGGTGGTCCGAGGCGGCGATCGCGGCGGCCAGCGCACCCGACGCGAATCCCGATCCGGCTGCCGACGCCGGCACCGAAGCCCCCGCCCCCCAAGCCTGAGGCCCGTCCATGCGCGCCCCGCTCGCAGTCCTCGCCCTCGTCCTTGCCAGCAGTTCGTCCGCGCTCGCGGCCGAGCCCCCGACCTTCCGCCTCTGCACCGGCTCCGAATCCGGCAACTACTTCCGCGCCGGCCACATGCTGAAGAGCAAGGCCGGAGGCCTGAAGATCGAGGTCGTGCCGACGCAGGGTTCGCTCGACAACCTGGACAAGCTCTCGGCCGGGCAGTGCGACGGCGCCTTCGTCCAGTCGGACGCGCTCCTGGTCTACTCGTCGAAGAACGCGGCCGCGCTCTCGACGATCGAGCGCGCCGGCGTGCTCTACCAGGAGCAGGTGCACCTCATCTGCAACCGCGGCGCGGGGATCTCCCGCATCACGGACCTGGGCAAGGCCAACACCGTCGCGGTGGGCCCGGACGGCTCAGGCGGCCGCACCACCTGGGACGCCTTCGCGCTCGCCGACAAGAAGCGCTTCGGGCCGGTGAACGTCGACACCCGCTCGGGCGTGCGCGCCCTGTCCGCCGTGGCCGACGGCAGTCAGGTGCAGTGCGCGCTCTGGGTCGGGGCGCTCAACGCGTCCTTCATCAAGAACGATGCGCAGGCGCAGGGCGACCGCGTCGTGCTGGTCCGCTCCGACGATCAGGAGATGGTGGGAGCGGCGAAGGATGCCCGGGGCCAGCCGGTCTACAGCTACGGCTCGATACCGGCTGGCACGTACCCGCGGGTCCAGCCGGGCGGCCTCGTGTTCGGCACCAAGGCCCTCGACACGATCGCGGTCGACGCGCTGTTCGTCACGGCGATCCCGTGGGTGAACGCCAACGAGCGCGCCTACGACGGTCTGCTGCGCGCCTTCACGGCCGCCAAGCCGCAGATCCAGGCGATCGCGCAGCCGCAGGACTGACGCCGTGGCTGCCCGCTCTCCCTCCCTCTGGGTCCTGATCGCCGCCGCCATCGCGACGGCGATCATGGTGCACCCGAGCTTCGCGGCGCTGCTCACCCTGCCGATACAGCTCGGGTTGCTCGTCGTCCTGCGCTGGACGGCGCGGCGGGAGGGGCGGCTCGAGGAGCGGTCACTGCATCCTTCAACGAAGCGGGGATTCGTCTGATGGCTGCCCTCGATCGGAATAGGCTCACCGAGCTGACGCCCTCGCTGTTGAGCATGTTCGGCAGCCGCGAGGCCGCGCTGGTCGAATACATCGGCCTCATGGGTGAGCTGAGCGGGCTCGCCGCCTCTGTCGATCTCGACGAAGGTGAGCGGCTGATCGCGCAGGGCTGCGAGCTCGTGCGGCAGGCGATCACACGCGCCGCCGCGCAGGGCTCTTCCGCGTCGTGACAACCTGGTGCGCCATACCGCGCGCCCTCCCCAGTCCAAGTCTGAGTTCGCAAGGGCGCGTGATGCGTGGTCCGAGGCCGTGGCTGTTGAGCGAGGTGGCGACCGCTGCCCGTCCGATTCTGGCCGTCGAGCGCGACGCTGCGAGGGCGAGAGAATTGGGCGGAACCCTTGTCAAAATTAGACAAGGGTCGAGGGCAACGGGTGCAACGGCAGCGCGATGGGGTAAGAGCCATCAGTGGCTCGACTGGCTGCTGAAGGTCAGCGACGCAGCCGTTGCAGATCCCATCCGGCTCGGCGCGGCGCTGAACTTCCTCGATGCCGGCGGCGCTCCGAACGTCGCATGGTCCTGCATCTCGTCGGCGCGCGATTCAGAGGCTACGATCACGCTGCCGGCGCTGAAGCGTCAGGGCCGGCAGCTGCTCACGGATGCTTGGAAGGGCCGTTGGAGCCTCGTCGACATCAACCTGGCGGCGCGCGCGCTCCTTGAGGCCCGGCTCGGCCACGCGCCTGTCATCGGCGGCACCTTCGACGCCGCTCAGCGGCGCGCGCTCGCCGACCTCGGCAAGCTCTGGGACGAGAGCGCCGACTTTCTGCTGCGCACCTTCGAGGTCTGCGAGGCCGCCGCGGTCGATCCGGACCGTTTCGGCTTCCTCGTCCCGGTCATGTGCAAGGCCGACAACCCGACAGCCGCCTGGAATCGCATGCGGGCGGTGGGCGACGAGCAACGCTGCCTGGAGCTGATCCCGTACGATGGATCCGTCCAGACTGCGGTGCTCGACCCGCCCTGGAAGGAAGTGAACGTGTCTGCGGCGGCCGGACACGCCTACGCGAAGATGTCGCTCGACGAGATCCGCGCACTGCCGTTGCAGCGGTGGACCTGGGAGGATTCCCACCTCTACCTGTGGTTCATCAACGGCGTCTGGGGCGACATCCCATCGATTGTTCAGGAGTGGGGCTTCGAGGTCAAAACAGTCCACACTTGGGTCAAAGAGGTCAGCGACCTCAGCCGCAACGATCCGAAGTTCAGCCTCGGACACGAGATGCGGAATACCACTGAGCATTTCGTCTTTGCTCGTCGTGGATCCAAGCTTCGCATGCCTCGGCGCTCCGCGACGTATTCAACGGCGACCCATCACCGTTGGCCGCTGGGCGCCAACAGTGAAAAGCCGGACGCCTTCTACGATCTCGTGAGGCAGTGCTCCTACGGACCGTTCGGGGAAGCGTTTCAGCGCAAGCCGCGCGAGGACTTCATCAACCTCTACCGGCAGGCCGAGCCGCCTCGGCTGGAGGCCGCCGAATGACGGCCGCCACGCCCCTCATGGCGATCGCCGCCCTCGAATCCGAAGCGCTGCATCGGCGCGCGCGACGCGGAGGCTTCGTCCCGCAGCTGGCGGCGCTCCATGCGTCCCGCTTTGCGGTGGCCGGCCTGCTGCTCGCCTTCATCTGGGCGGTCGGACGATGAGCGCGAATCCGAACCGCCGCGGGCTTCTGGGCCTGTTCGCCGCCGCGCCGATCGCGGCCGCCGCCAGCGTCCAGCCGGCCTCGGTGCTGGGCCGCGTCCGCATGATGGCGGCGGCCGGTCGCTTCGACGCGCTAGCGCCGGCGGCGCTGGGCCGGCTCGCCGATGGCACGCGAGGCGCAGGCCTGCCCGGGATTGGCGCCGCGCTCGAGCGCGCGCACCCGCTGGACGCGTCGACGCCGCCCGATCTCCTGGAGCTCGTCGCCGGCATCGGATCCGAGCCCGCGCGGATCGAGGCGCAGCTCACGGCCGAGGCCCGCGCGATCGCCGCGGTGGCGCTGGTCTATCCGCCCGAGATCGCGGCCTTCCGCTCGTTCGGGGCTCCGATGCGCTGCCGGCTCTACGCCGAGCTGCTGACGCGCGAATCCGTGCGCTTGGCCGCCGCGAGCGAACCGCCGCCGATGCCGCCGGCATCATCCGGACCGGACGCCTAGCGTGGCGCTCGGGAGCAGGCCGCGGAGCGGCCCCGACTCCCGCCAGACTCGGACTCCGAATCCGCTTCCGGCCCACGCGGGCCGCCCGACCGCGCACGCGCGGCAACCCTCCCGAGGTGATCCATGAGCACGCCCACGACACCGGTGCTGATGTCGAAAGCGAATCCGGACGGATGGAAGCTAGAGGAGCTGCTGGCGCAGCTGCGCCTGGAGCTGCACGCGAAGAACGACCGGATCGCCGACGACCCGCGACCGACCGCCAAGGCGGTGCGGGCGAACAACCTCGGCATGATCGACCTGCTGTCGGTCCTCGAGGGCCGCCAGCGGGACACGCTCGCCCGCCTAGACCGCTTGGCGCCCGACCAGGGTCCGGGCGGCACGCCGCGCCTCGGCGCCGGCGCGGCCGACGTGCCGGCGGCCTCTCTGCCGACGCCCAGCACGGGTGCCGCGCCGGCCCCGGCCGACGGGATCGAGCCCGCGAGCGCCGCCGCGGCGCCAGCCGCCGCCCAGCCGGCCGTCTGACGCGCGGAGCCGCCCAGCCATGAACCCGCAGCTCTGGCCCTTGCCCCGCGGTCCCCCGCGCCAGGACATCAGATCCTCGCGCGCCCTGCGTCAGGTCCCCGCCTCGTGCCCGACTGATGCCGCCCGGTCCGGACGAGATCCGGCCTTCCGCAGGTCCTGAGCTGCCGCCTCCAGACGCCGTCCTTTTCGGCGGAGGCCTGTGGCCCGGCCCGCGTTGCGAGCTTCTCACACCGCCCCGCCGACCCGACCGCCGTTCGCGAGCAGCGATTTCAGCGACGGGTATTCGCGTGCCCGGAGCCGGAAAGGCTTCGCGGCCGGCCAATGAAGCTTTGCCTGAACGAAGGCGCACCGCCCATGAGTATCGAGGCCATCCACTACGTCATGAAGACGGACATCCCGGACGGGATCGCGAAGCTCGTCGCCTTCGTGATCGCGGACTACGCGCACGCCGAGACTGGGCAGGCCTGGCCGAAGATCGAGACGCTGGCGCGCAAGTGCTCGCAGTCCGTCCGGACCGTCCAGCGCAAGATCCGCGTCCTGGAGGACCTCGGTATCCTGCGGGTCGAACAGCGCCACGCGGAGACCGGCCGGCAGCGGGAGAACCTGTTCGTCCTCTACCTGCCGGGCGTACCGCGGCCGGCGGCGAACGACCCGGCGCCGCCCCAATCGAGTGGCCGGCCGGATCGTGGGGAGGGTGACACACAGTCACCCATACCGCCGCCCGATCCAGTCACCCTCGGGGGTGTCACGCCAGTCACCCCCGAGGGTGACACTGCTGTCACCCCTAGAGGAATCCCCCAGAAGGAATCCCCCAGAAGGGAATCCCCCAGGAGAGAGACTCGGGACTCGGCGCTACCCCCCGCGTCCGCTGACACGGCCACGGCCCCCAAGGGGGCTCCCTCTCCCCGGGCGGTTTTGTGTCCCGATGGATTCGCGCCGGAGGGGCGCCACTACGCGGCCGCCGAGGCTCTCGGCTTCGACGCCGCCTTCGTCCGGCAGACCGCCGCCAGCATGCACCGCTGGTCGCACGCCAACGCGCACCGCCCGATCGCCCGGAAGGCCGACTGGGCGCTGGCCTTTGACAGCTTCCTCGACACCGCCCTCCGCGAGGCCGCCGAGCGCGCCGCCCGCGAGACCCGCCGCTCCGCCCCCGCATCCGCTTCGCCCCGCCGCTCCACGAACGGCGGACTCGCCCTCGTCGCCGAGATGATTGGATTGCCCCATGACCCTGCCGACCTCCTCGATGTCCTCGGCCTACAGTCGGGCCGTGCTCCCGCTGCTCCCGACGCGAGAGTCGGATCGCTTCATCGCGCAGTTCACGAACCGGCTGGAGGACACGCCGGGCTCCTTCCGGCGCAAGCGCCTGCCCGTCGCTTCGGCGCCTAACCGGGCGCAGCAGGACTGGCTGGAGCACCGGCGGGATGAGCTGCGGCGCGCCCTCGTGCCGACGCCGGGCCCGGAGGCGAACCGGGAGATCATGCTGCTGATCGCCAGCAAAGCGAACTTCGGCGCCGACGCGCAGGAGCTCACCACCAAGGTCGGCTTCTACGCCCAGGCGCTCGCCGGCGAGCCGACCTGGGCGATCGAGCGGGCCCGTCTCCGGTTCCGACAGCCCGGCTGGCGCTGCCTGTGGGACGGCAAGGGCTGCCCGTCCGACACCGATGTCGTTGCCGAGTGCCGGTACGAGACCCTGCCGCTCGAAACCGAGCTGGCGAGGGTCGAAGCGATCCTCGGCGCCGAGCTCTACGACACCGGCGCCACCGACGACGATCGGGCAAACGCCGTCGCCCACTGGGAGACGGTGAAGGCGGAGCTACGCGGCGAGGCCGTGATCACCGAGCAGACGGAGGAGGAGATCTCCGCCGAACGCGCGTCGATGGCGCGGGCGAACGACCGGTTCCGCGCGCGGGCCCGGGCCGAGGCCGCAGCGCAAGGCCGCGGCCAGGCCATGTGGGGCCGCCTCCCGATCAGCGACGAGCTCGCCCACAAGATCGGCCTGCGCGTGCCGATCCCCGCCGACCACGAAGAGGAGGTCCACTGAACCGACGCGCCCGGCCGGCGCAGACAGCCCGGCCTCACATCCCCACAGGAGTTCTCCAGTGTCCGACACCCAAGATGACATCCTCAGCCTCACCGCCGGCATCGTGGCGGCCTACGTCGGCCGACAGGCCGTGACCGCCGACGCGCTGCCCGGTCTGATGCGCACCGTCCGCGACGGCTTGGTCGCGCTCCAGGACCTGGAGCCGGCCGCGGCGACGGCCAAGCCCGAGGGCTTCCGCCTGACGGCCACCGAGATCCGCAGGTCGATCCGGAACGACAGCCTGATCAGCTTCCTCGACGGCAAGCCGTACAAGACGCTGAAGCGGCACCTGACGTCCCACGGCCTGACGCCGGACGGCTACCGCGCACGCTTCGGGCTGCCCGACGACTATCCCATGGTCGCCGCCGGTTACGCCGCGCGGCGGTCGGCCTTGGCGAAGGCGATCGGGCTGGGCGTGCCCGGCGCCCAAGCGGCGCGGCAGGCGGCGGAGTAGCGCGATGGTCGAGATCCGCACGGTGGCGATCTCGCGTTACGCCGGCATCCGCCTCGTCCCCGACCCGCACATGGTCGACGTGACAGAGGATTGGTCGGAGGTGCGATCCCCGTCCCGAGCCGCCCGGCGGCGGCGTGAGGGCCATCCCCAAAGGATCCGCTACCGCGAGCTCCCGAAGCCGGAGTTCTACCACCTGCCGGCTCAGAACATGATCGTCGCCCATCCGGCGGTGATCGACAGGCTGCACGCGCGCCTCGTGGCCGACATGGATCGCCGCCGGGAAAAGCAGATCATGGATGCTGTTCTGGGGCGTCCGGTCTGCTGAGAGCGCCGTTGAGAGGGGAGCTTAGGAGGGGAGCATGGACACCATCACGGGACAGACGCTCATCAGCTGGGACGTGAAGCCCGGCGCCCACTTCAAGGAGGCGATCGCCACGGCGAACCGGATGCAGAGCGAGGGCGCGGAGCAGCCGACGATCCTTGCCGCGATCCAAGCCCTCGTCCCGGTCACGATCCCGATGCGGGCCGCTCCCATCCCTTATGCTCGGGCCATCGAGGCGGAGACGGGCGCCGAGCGAGCGAACGTCGAGGCCGTGTTTCGGCACATGGACGAGCTGATGCGCGTGCCCACGATCCGCGCCGGCGCCGTGATGCCCGACGCGTGTCCTTCCGGATCGGCGCCGGGCACGATCCCCGTCGGCGGCGTGGTGGCCTGCGAGGACGCGATCCACCCGGGCTTCCACTCGGCCGACATCTGCTGCTCGGTGGCCATCACCGTGCTGCGCGCGGACTGTGACCTGACCGGACTGCTCGACGCCGTCCAGGCCGTGACGCACTTCGGACCTGGCGGCCGCCGCGATCCGGAGCGGATGCCGGCCTCTGTCGTCTCGGCGATCGATGGCAACGCCTTCCTCGCCGATTTGATGAGCAAGGCGGTTGGCGACTTCGGGAGCCAGGGCGACGGCAACCACTTCGCCTATGTCGGCCGCCTGCGATCATCCGGCTTGCCGGCACTCGTGACCCATCACGGCTCCCGAGGCTTGGGCGCCGGCCTCTACAAGAAGGGCATGACGGTCGCCCAGCGCTACACGGCGAAGGTCGCGCCAGAGGTTCCGCGGCACAACGCCTGGATCAAGGCGACCAGCCTCGACGGGGAGGGCTACTGGGAGGCGCTCCAGATCCTCCGCGACTGGACCCGCGAGAGCCACTACGTGATCCACGACCAGTCCCTGGCGCGGATCGGGGCCGCTGCCGGCGATCGCTTCTGGAACGAGCACAACTTCGTCTTCCGGCGCACCGACGGCCTGTTCTACCACGGCAAGGGCGCGACCCCGTCGTGGACCGGCTTCTCTTCGGAGGACACGGGCCGCACGCTGATCCCGCTCAACATGGCGGAGCCGGTGCTTATCACCGCGCACCGGGACCGGCCGGAGACGCTAGGCTTCGCGCCGCACGGGGCCGGTCGGAACCTATCCCGCACGGCCTACCTGCGCGACAACGCGCCGGCGTACCCGCCTGGCATCGACGTGCGGTTCTTCAGCGGACGCCCCGACCTCTCCGAGCTGCCCGGCGCGTACAAGGACGCCGCCGCGGTGCGCACCCAGATCGAGGCGTACGAACTCGCTACCGTGGTCGACGAGGTCCTGCCGTTCGGGTCGATCATGGCCGGCGACTGGGAGGCCGATGCGCCTTGGCGGAAAAGGCGTGCTGCGGCCGTTGAGCCGCAGGCCGACGCGCCGGGGTGATGCCCTCAGCCGTGACGATGCGCCGGTGTCCACCCCACCTCATTCGGCTCGGCCTTTACCGTCCGGGCGTATCCGGCCTTCCGATCATGCCGCCCAAGCACGTGTGGCTGACGCGGTGGGCCCGGGACATGCCGCGGCAGTTCCGACTGTCGCGGGCGCAGATCTATCAGCGCGACCGGAGGAAAACTTGTGACGAACGAACCTCATCTGACTACGACCGAAGGTAAGCCCTTCGGCGCCACATGGCTCATCACCGCAACCTGGGCGCATCCTGTCTGGAGCCAGTACGCGCTCGCGCTCTACGATCTGACGACGCCGACCGATCAGCCGGCAGTCATCCACCTCGACGGCGCCACGCACGAGTTCCTCCTGGTCGCCCTCGATCCGGCCCGTCCGGCCACGAGCGCCCAGTCCATGGTCGAGGGTGGGCAAGTTCAGGCGCTCAGTCCGCCGAACCACGGGTACCAGTTCAAGGCTGAGAGCGACGCCGCGGCGGTGTCACGTCTCCAGCAGATCGTCGACGAGATCGAAGCGCAGCGCCTGTCCCCCGACAGCGACTTCCGGGCCGCGTGGGATGCGATGTTCCGGGACGCGCATTCCCTGCGGAGATAGCCGGCGCGGATGGCAGACGGGAACTCCGCCATTTGGGGAAGGAACAGACACGATGACCGTGCCCGAGCTTGAGACGCTATTAAAGTCGCTCCTCAAAGGTGAGTTTTCATCGCTGACGATTAGCTTCAACGATAGTAACGCGCCGAATTACAGCACCGTCCAAAAACACGCCGAGGGTTGGCCCGATTGGGACAACCACACCGATTGGGTTTCGGACGAGGAACGCGCCAGGGCCATCGAAACGAATAGTTGGTGGAACGTGCACTGGTATCCCGACACGCCCGTTGGCTTTTGCTCTATCAGCGCCTCAACCCTGCCGGCGCTGATCGCGGGCCTTTGCGCATTGGGCGACGGCAAGTCGGTCGAATAGCGCGGAGGGGCAGGACCCATGCTGATGGATGGCCGGCTGCGCGCGGCAGTTCTGCGTACGACCCTGGATCTCTACGCGTATTGGCAGGGCCAGCTCGGGCGGCCGGTCGATACCACGGGTCTGCTGTCCGCCGGGCTGTCCGGCCGGCCTCTGACCGAGCGGGTCTTCAACGCGTTCCCAGCCTTCGCTGCGGCTGCGCGTGACGGCTTCTACGGCGCCCTTCACGTCACGATGGACGACGGCAACCTGGAAGACGACAGCGTGGAGGATGCCGTCCGGGAGGCGACGGCGCAGGGCAACGCGGTCGAGATCGCCCTGGCGCGAACCCTCCAGCCCATGAGCTACGCCGAGCGGGTGGCGCTGTATCTCAGCCTGTCGCCGTACGAGGAAGCTATGTTCGGGGGCAAATACGACCGGTGATTGCTTTGCCGCAACGGCCCGAGCGGCGCGAACATGGTAGGAACGGGTAGCGGCGCATTGGGCCGCGCCACCGCGTTCGATGCTCGCCCGCCCGGAAGGTCCAGATCCCCCTCGTGAGCCGTTCACCTGCACCGACGTCGAGGGCTGGCTGAAGGCTGCGTTCCGGGCGATGCCCTACACCCCGATCTACGCGCCACGCGGCAACACGCTTCGCAGCGCGATGCAGAACCAACCCAGCGCGACCTTCGACATCCTGGCCTTCACCGGCACAGTGTTGGGGGATCGGTCGGAGGAACGGAAGATCCTGCTGCTCTGGGCGCGGGCGCTCGCCACCGAGGGCGAGGTCGGCGGCTCGATCTCTGAGTACTGCGCAGCTCGGGGGTGGTATCGCAGCAAGTTCGACCGCAAGCGGATCCGCGCCTGCCAGAAGATCGCGGACGAGAAGAACCGCGTCGACGGCCGACGCTGATCTATGTTCGGCTGCGGCCCATCGAAAATGCCGCAGCGGTCAAGTTTCCTCTTGACGATGCGGAAACGGACGCCGGACCACAGGCGGGTTGCTGCTTCGTTTCGAACCGGCACAGCATTGGGGATCCACCGTGCCGGCACCGTCGCAGTCGCAGAGCACCACCCACGCCTTCGCGCCGGCTCGGCGCTCCTCACCCGGCCGCCACGTCGGCGGCATCCGTCAGAGCCGCGTCCACGCCCCGCCGATCGGCACGCGCCGTCCGGAGACGCCGAACAAGCGCGTCATGGACATCGAGGACGTGCTGCGCTGGGCTTTCGTCGACGAGCTGCCGAAGCGGCGCGAGGACGACGGCTCGTTCCGGATGCGCGAGTTCCCTTCGGTCTGCCCGATGTTCGCCATGGCCCAGCACGGCGGCCGGATCGAGAACTTCACCCGTGAGCCCGGCTTCCCGGCTGCCATGGGCGAGCCGCACCCGGACGCGCTGATCGTCGAGGCGGCCGTCCTGGGGCTCTCCCGCTTCGCTGATCACCAGTTCGACGGCGATCTCGGGCTCGCCCCGGACCTCCCGCCCGGGCAGGACCAGCAGGGGCCGATGGCGCGAGCGATGCAGCAGCTCGTCGAGGTCGTGCGGATCCGGGCCCGGCTGGGCGCGCGTCCCACCTTCGCCGCATCGCCTGAGCCGGCGGCAGTCGTGGACAAGCAAGGCCGTCCGCTGGTGATGATCCTGCGTTCCACGATGAAGGCGGACGACGAGGGGCGGCTGCGCCCGCACCTGGTAGAGGAGAAGGTCGGCGCCGAGGGCAAGGATCGGTACCCGCGCGGGGCCTACTGCATTCTGGAGTGGGACGATCCGAAGTCGATCCTGATCGAGCGGGCTGAGTACGCCGCTTGGTGGGCCGGGCTCGACCTGCTGGCGCATGAACTCTCCGGCAAGCTCGCGTCGATCGCCGTGCTGCCGCCGGCGGCCGCCCAGCGTCCGTGGACCGGCGAGACGGATGCGGCGAAGCCGAAGCGGATCCTCGACAACCCGTCGAGCCGCAAGCGCCTGCGCGAACAGCGCGTCGACCAAGTCGTGAACTACCTCCTGTCGCACCGCCGGAAGAGCAGCCCCCGCAAGCCGAAGGCGGCTCCGGCGACGCAGTCGGCGACCGCCTGAGCTTTACCGACGACAACGGGTCGGCTCTGGGCGGGCCGGCGCTCTGAGTTTGGCTTCGATAACAGGCTTGACTGCGGTCAGTCGCTTGACGCATATGGACAGCGCAGAATTTTAAGACGGCCCCGGCGGAACCCCGCACGGGGCCGTCGCCGTTTCGGGGCAGCCCGAACGAGATGGTGCGGCGGCGGGGAAAGTCGCAGACCCGCAGGAGTGGGCCCTCACGAGGCGTGGGAGGGCTGGCCGCCTTGATCCGGCAGGCTGGCGGGTGACGGTGCAGAGCGCCGGTGAACCGTCATGTACCGGGATCGGGGAGTTCGGCGCGGTGGAACGGCCTCAAGCCGGCGTTGCGCCCGGCCCGCATCTTCCCGGTCCGTTCCCAAATCGGACCATTCCTTGGTAGGGTCGCCCCGATGACGGATCCGCGGCCGTGACCGAACGCGACATCGTCGAGCGCCTCCATGGCCTCTGCCTCCTGGCGGACCGCCTGCGCGCGCCGGGCCACCGGCACACGCCGGAGGACTACGTCGCCGACCGTGACGAGATCCGCGACCACGCGCGGCGGTTCTACCGGGATCTGACCGGCAGCTGGCCCGGGCACGAGGCCGGCTCATCTGGTCCCGAGCGCAGGCCGCACCCGCCAGTCCCGGCGGCGGTCCTGCGCCACCGCGAGCGCACCAAGGCTGCCCGCGCCGCCCGCGCCTGACGCACGGCCCGACCCACAGACCCACGCCCCGCCCTAGCGCGGGGTTTTTCGTTGAGAGCCACGATGACGCTTCGCCAGCGATTGGCCACGGTCGCGATGTGCGACGCCGTGCTCGCCTGCTCGGCTTGCACGCCGAGCCTGCGCCGCCGCGCGGAACGTCTGCGCGCCCACGCCGCCCGGGACTACTCCCGGGTGAGCTACCTCGTGATCGTGGTGGCCTGACGTGACGTTCGAGGACACCACCCTGCGCGTCGGCGTCGCTGCCGATGCCAAAGGCTACTCCGCCTCCGAGCGCCTCGGCGCCGGTAAGCCGAGCGCCGGAGAAAAGCGTCGAGCCGGCCGCACGCGCCGGATGATCATGGACCTGCCGAAGGACGGCGCGGTCGTGATCGTCCATTCGCCCTCGGTCATCGGCATCTTCCGCGACCTCATCCGGTCTGTGCGGGGCAACGAGGTCGCCGACGCCACGCGCGTTGTGGCCGCCCCGACCGTCCTCGACGAGCTGGCGGTCGTGCGCCGCCTCAGCCTGCCCGTGTTCCGCGACCACTTCGTCGAGGAGCAGCGCGAGCACGCCCGCGGCGTCCTCCATGCCTGGAGGCAGTGATGTCCCGCCTCGCCGCGCGCCTCGCGCTCTTCTTCGGCCTGCGCGCCCGGCCGGCGCCGACGCCGGAGCTGCTGATCCACCGCGGTGAGCGCGAGTTCTGCGCCGGGACTGCCGCCTTGGGGACGGCGTCGAAGCCGGTAGCGAAGCTCTCCGCCGAGGAAGCGCACCGGTGCTTCGGCATCCGCATCGTCCCGGCGACGTCGGACGAGGCGTTCCGGCACTACACCACGCGCCGTGTGATCGCCGACGAGCTCGTAAGCGAGCGCTGACATGGACGCCGCGCCGCTACCCTTCATCGCGTGCGCTTTCGTGCTCCTGATCGCGATCGCCGGCCTCGACGCCCATCACGGCGGCCGCAGCGCCGAGCGCGCCATCCAGGACGTGCTCCTGATCGGCGCTCTGCACTTCGCGCTCGCGGCCTGCGTCCTGATCGCGGCCATCTGCATGGGACACGCGGCATGAACACCGTCGTCGCCTTCGCCATGCTCTGCTCGGCGGCGATCGCCGGCTCGGACTGCGACCGCGCCAACGCGCTCGACGTCCTCGAGCAGCCGTCCGCCTCGGTCGAGGCGTGCAAGCTGCTCGGCCAGGTCATGGCCGCCGAGGCCTTCGGAGATCCGCGCGCGGGTCGCTACGTGAAGGTCGGCTGCCGCCGCCAGAAGCGCTGATGTCGTCCAACCGCCGCGTCGCCTGGGGCGCCGCCTTCGCCAAGGCTCGAGGGGATCGCATGGTACGCCGTGAGATCCGCGAGGAGCGCCTGCGCGGTCAGCGCTGCTCAGTTCTCGATCTCTCCGCGTGGCGCGGCCAGTCCGGCCGCCGCTACGTCGTGGCGGTCTACACGCTGGCCCAGGCCCGCGCGGACGTCGACGCCCCCGGAGCGGTCCTGATCGGTGTGCGCCGCGGTGATGACGGGCTCGCCCGCATCGTCGGCGTCGGCTGGCGCGGGACGATGTCCGAGGCCGTCGAGCTCGCCGCGGCCGACGGCGCCACCGAGATGCACGCCCACCGCCTCGCCGACTCCGACGAGGACCGCGAAGCGATCGTCGAGGACCTGGTGGGTGACGATGCGCTCTGAGCCCCGCCCACACCTCGACCTCTGGTCGCTCGTCGCGATCTACGCGGCCGCGGCGACGATCGTCGTCGAGGCGAGCTACCAGCTGCCGATGGCCCTGCTCGACGAGTGGGGCCGGATCCTGCGGGACCGGTGATGTTCCGCGCCTGGTACCGCCGGTTCGCACTGGGCTTCGCCCGGGCGTTCGCCGCCTGATTTGACCGGGTTTTGATCCTGCCATCCGCAGGCCGAAACGGGCGATTTTCAAGGTCTTAAAAGACCTTGGAAATTTCGGGTCGTTGAGGGCGAAAAGCGTAGTAAAAACATGAGCTTGCAGGCGGTTTCGGGCTCGCGCCGCGTGGCCCGTCTGCGGGCACGGAATAAAGTCCAGGCAGAGGCGAAGGCCACGGCCTCGACCCGCGCGGTGATCTACACCCGGGTCAGCACGGACGAGCAGGTCACGGGCCACGGGCTCGAGGCGCAAGAGCGCGCGGTCCGCGCGTTCGCCGAGAGCCAGAGCTACGAGGTCGTCGGGATCGTCTCCGATCCGGGCGTCTCCGGCGCGGTTCGCCCCGCGGATCGCCCGGGGTTCGCGACGATCCTGCAGATGGCCGAGGCGCGCAGCTTCGAGATCCTGCTGGTCGCCAAGATCGACCGCCTGTCGCGCGATGTGCGGCACGCGCTGATGACGGTCTCCGATCTGGCCGAGTTGCACGGCGTGGCCTTCCGGTCCGTGACCGAGGCCGTGATCGACACGTCCAACTCGATCGGGCGGATGTTCTTCACCTTCTTCGCCGGCATGGCGGAGCAGGAGCGCTACCTGATCCGCGACCGCACCGCGGGCGGGCGCACCACCAAGGCTCGGAAGGGCGGCTTCGCCGGCGGCCAGGCGCCCTACGGCTATGAACGCGACCTGGAGGGCGGCCTCCGGATCGTCCCGGCCCAAGCGAAGGTCGTCCGCCGCATCTTCGAGGCCCGGAAGCGCAAGACGACGCTGAAGGCGATCGCCGAAGCGCTGAACGCCGACGGCATCCCGGCGCCGAAGGGCGGCCGCTGGTCCATCTCGACGGTCGCCTACGTGACCGACAACATGAAGTACCGCGGCGCCATCGAGTACCTGTTCCGCTGGAACGGGCAGGAAACCCACGTGCTCGCCGACGGCGACCATGAAGCCATCGTGAAGTCGCCATGACCTGTCCGAACTGCCCCGCCAGCCGCGCCGGTGCCTGCGGCCGCCAGGGCTGCCGCGAGCGCCTCGCGGAACTCCGCGTGGCGACCGTCGTCGGTCCCGCCCGGGACGAGATGCTGCAGGCCGCCCGCGCAGAGCTTGGCCTCTTTCGCCTCTTGCTGCCCGAGGATGACTTCGCCCCACAGCTCGCCCGCCTCGACCTCCAAGAGGGCGACATCGTCACGGTGCGCACCCGCTCCAAGCTCGACGCCGACAAGGCCAAGCGATGGCAGGACGGCTTGGAGAAGCTGATCCGCGCGCAGGGCTGGCGCGACGTCGGGGTGCTCATCCTCGATGACTGCACCGACCTGACGGTCGACCGGCCGACCACGCGCCCCGCGCAGCAGCGCCGGGAGTTTCCGCAACCGATGCAGGGCTGCTGATCATGCCGAAGGCAACGGACCAAGAGATCCTGGCAGCCTCGTACGCTCTCCGCGTGGCGCGCGCCGATCTCAATGTCGCGTTCGATGCCGAAATGGCGGCGGAGCGGGAACTCGTCGCCCGGCGTCAGGCCCGTGACGAGGCTCGGAGCGTCGCGGATCGGGCCCACCGCGAGTTCGATCGTCTGCTCGAGCTGCGCGATCATCCGTCCGAACAGGCATGACATGGCCGCGCAGACGCTGACGATCCTCGATCCGGTCTCGGGCGAGCTGAAGACGATCACGGTCGGGCGCTGATCCCATGCTGAAGCTCGACGCCAGCGAGTTCGGCCTCAAGGCCGAGGCCGTTGGCCGAGCTGCCCGGCAGGTGCCGTTCGTCGCCGCGGTCGCACTGACCAACGCGATGAAGGACGCACGGGAGGCCGAGCGCGAGACCATGCGGTCCGTGTTCGACCAGCCGTCGAGGTTCACGCTCAACAGCCTGATGGTCCGGCCGGCCACGAAGCAACGCCTCCAGGCAGAGCTCGGCTTCAAGGAAGGCAGCGGGTCGATCCCGGCCTGGAAGTTCCTCGGGCCTCAGGTCGCCGGCGGCACGCGCCGCCACAAGCGGTTCGAGGTCCTGCTGATCCGCAAGGGTCTGATGCTTGCGGGCGAGTTCGCGGTGCCCAGCACGCGCTGTCCGCGGGACGGCAACGGCAACGTGTCGGGCGCCTTCATCACCCGCATGCTCTCGGCGCTCGGGGCACAGTCGGACCGGTACCAGAACACCACGGCGCGCTCGAAGCGCCGCAACGTCGGGCGGAACGTCGAGTACATCGTCTTCCGCAACCACGGTAAGGCACCGGACGGGATCTACCTTCAGAAGGAGAAGTGGGCGGTGCCCATCTTCCTGTTCGTGAAGGGCGTCAGCTACTCCAAGCGCTTCCCCTACTACGAGAAGGCGGGCGCCGTGGTGCCGGCCGCGTACCGGAAGCACTTCCGGGCGGCCTGGGAGCGCTTCGTCGTCAACGACGTGCGCCGGAAGAGCTGACCGGACGGCGGCCGCCAGCGGCCCGCGAAGGCCACGGGAGGGCCATCCGGGCGCCCGAGGGGCGGGCCGGAGGGCCGAGGGGTGCCTCACCCCCCTCCCCGGCCAAATCCAGGGTCCTTCCGGGAGGGGGGTGCCGGTGAGGGGAATTCGGACCCCATCGGTTCACCCTCTAAGAAATTTTGAAAACAGGGGTTGTTGTTGATGTCCGGCGCCATCGACGGCCGGCTCGTGAACCGGGCTGACCTCGCCGGGATCTTCGGCGTCAGCGTCAACACGGTGACGAGCTGGATCGAGAAGGGCTGCCCCTACGTCGAGCGCGGCAGCAACGGCGTCGAGTGGCAGTTCGACACGGCCGCCGTGATCAACTGGCGGATCCAGCGCGCCGTCGAGAACGTGGCGGTCAACGCTGGCGATGACGGCCCGAAGGACAGCAGCAAGGCCCGGCGTGAGGACGCCGACTGTCGGCGGGCGGTTGCCAACGCGATCGTCGCCGAGATCAACGCCGACGAGGCGCTCAAGGCGGTCGTGTCCCGGCACGACGCCGTCGCCGACATGGCGACCTTCTGCCAGGTCCTCCGGACCGGGCTGTCGAACATGGCCTCCAAGGTCGCCGGACGAGCGGCCACGATGACCAACGCCTCCGAGATCGAGGTGATGGCGAAGGCCGAGATGAACCGAGCCTTCACGGCCGCCCGCGAGGAGATCGCGCAGCGGTGGTTTGCAGGACGCGACCCCGACGATGACGCTGGCGGAGCGGATCGGAAACCACCAGCGGGGTGAGTACTCGGCTGGGCGCGTCGCCGCGCGCATTGAGCTGGACCAGCTGTTCGACGAGGCGCTCGAATTCAAGCCGAAGCTGTCGGGGTCGGCCTGGGCCGAAGAATACGGCCGCATCCCGAAGAGCACCGGATCTGAGAGCGGGCCGGTGACCCTCTACGGGTACCAGCGCGGCCTTCTCGACGCGATGTGCGATCCGACCCTGCCGCTGGTCACCGTCCTGAAGGCGGCCCGCGTCGGCTACACGCGGCTCGCCACGCTGGCGATCGGCTACCACCTCCATCAGGATCCGACGCTCTGCGCCATCGCACAGCCGGTCGAGCAACACGCGGCGGAGTTCGGCGGAACCGAGATCGCGCCGATGCTGCGCGAGACCCCGGTGCTGTCGCGCATGCTGCGGCCGAACCGTAAGGGTGAGAAGCAGGACTCCGAGACTTTCTTCCAGCTCTCGAACGGGGCGCTCGTGCGCATCGTCGGGGCGGCCTCGGACGACGCGTTCCGGCGCTACTCCGCCCGGTTCATGTTCGCCGACGAGATCGACGGCGACGGATGGACGCCCGGCGCCAAGACGCAGGGCGACAAGCTCAAGCTATTCTGGACCCGCGGCGAGACCTTCTACAACCGCAAGCAGGTCCGGGGCTCGACGCCGACGCTCGAAGAGACGAGCCGGATCTGGAAGCTCTGGCTGGCCTCTGACCAGCGGCGCTACTTCGTGCCTTGCCCGCAATGCTCGGAGCACGCCGGGGCGCTCGCTGGCTGGCAGTACCTGGACTGGGGCGGCAAGGACACGCCGCACGGTCTGAAGTGGGACCTCAACGAGGATCGCTCGCTCAAGTCCGTCTGGTACCAGGGCACCTGCGGCTGCATCATCGACGAGGGCAGCAAGGCCTGGATGGACGGCCACGGCGAATGGCGGGCGACCGCGACGCCGAAGACGCCCGGGCACGCTGGCTTCCACCTCTGGACCGGCATGTCGCTCAACGCGAACGCCGCGTGGCCGGTGATCGTGCAAGAGTGGCTGGAGGCCCAGGACGATCCCTCGAACCTCGTCCAACCGTTCGTCAACCTGCGCCTTGGCCGGCCGTACCGGCAGACCTACGGCCAGGAGATCAAGCCGACGGCGTTCTTAGAGCGCTGTGAGGAATACGGTGCCGAGGTCCCGGACTTCGTCACTACCCTGACGCTGGGCGGCGACGTCCAGTCGGGCGCCAACGCCCGCATCGAGGGCGGTATCTGGGGCTGGGGCCCTGGCCTGGAGAGCGCCCTGATTGGCCACTTCGTCCTGATGGGCGATCCGGCCGAGCCGGGCGTCTGGCAGTCCCTTGACGCCCTGCTGAAGCGGACCTTCCGCAAGGCCGACGGCACCGAGCTGCGCGTGACCGCGGCCGCCATCGACTCCGGCGGTCACCACACGGCGGAAACCTACGCCTTCTGCACCGAGCGCCGGAAGCGCCGGGTGTGGGCGATCAAGGGCAAGTCCGAGGCGCGGGGCGCCCGCTCCAAGGTGTGGCCTCGGCTGGCGTCCACGAAGCTCGGCTCGTCTTGGTACATGATCGGCGGCAACGCCGCCCGCGACTTCGCCTACGGCTCGCTGCCGCTGGTCGATCCCGGCCCGCGCTACGTGCACTTTCCGGTGGTGCCGGCGCGCGGCTCCCGGCCGATCGACGCCGAATACTTCGAGCAGCTGACCCGCGAGAAGCTGGTCGTGCGGCGCCAGGGCTTCACCGAGTGGGACAAGCCAAAGGTCCCGCGCGAGGCCGGCGTGTGCTTCGTCTACGCCTACGTCGCGATGTGCGGGCTCCAGAGCGTGTCCCGCCGCTACGTGGCGCTGGGCAAGATGCCCAACGCGACCGAGCCTCCCGACACGGCCGTGGCCGTCGAGGAGCCCGACGAGGCGCTTCCGATTGCTGCGGCCGCTCCGGTCGTACCCGCAGCTCCGGCGCCCCGGCCCACACCGCCACCACCGCCGCCGGCACCCGCCGCGGCCACACCCCGGATCAGGCGTTCGTCATGGCTGTAGACCACACGGCGCAGATCGTGGCGATGGAAGCCGCGCTCGCGCAGGGCGTGATGAGCGTCAGCTACGAGGGGAAGTCCGCCTCGTATCGCTCCTTCAAGGAGATGATCCAGGTCATCGCCTACCTGAAGCGCCAGCAGGCCAAGGCCAGCGGCCAGGGCCGCGCCGTCGCCGGCGTGGCGGGCTTCTCCAACGGCTACCGGACCCGCGGGTCGGGCTACGGCGGATACTAGCATGGCCGCCCTCAGGAAGGCGGCCCCCGGGCCCGCGCCGCGCCCCGGGCGCGGCATCCCGGGCAAGATGGCCCGCAGCTACGATGCCGCCGCCTCGACGCGTCTGCGCGAGCCGTGGCTGACGCGGTTCGCTTCAGCGGACACCGAGATCTTCGGGAGCGCGCGCACGCTGCGCGACCGCTCCCGTTACCTCGTCCGGAACAACCCGTACGCGGCCAAGGCGGTCGCGTCGCTCGTATCGAACATCGTCGGTGAGGGCATCGTCCCTCGTCCGGTGACCGGCAATAAGGCGAAGGACAAGCGGATCCGCGAGGTCTTCGAGCGCTGGTCGTTCCGGTGCGACGCAGCCGGCCAACTCGACTTCTACGGCCTGCAGACGCTGCTCTGCCGCGAGATGATCGAGGGCGGCGAGGTCCTCGTCCGCAAACGCCTGCGCAAGAAGATCGGGACCGGCGACGTCCCGCTCGAGCTGCAGCTCCTCGAGGCCGACTTCCTCGACCCGGCCCGCAACGGGATGCTGACGCCCGGCACGATCGCAATCCAGGGCGTCGAGGTCGACATCAAGACCCGCAAGCGGTCGGCCTACTGGCTCTACCCGCAGCACCCGGGCAACCTGTGGATCAACACCGGCGAGCCGACCGTGTCGGCGCCGGTGCCGGCCGACGAGGTGCTGCACGTCTACGAGCTGCAGCGAACGCAGACGCGCGGCGTCCCCTGGGGCACGCCGGCGATCGAGAACCTGCAGCTGCTCGCCGATTACGAGCTCGCGGAGATCACCCGCAAGCGCACCGAGGCCTGCATCGCCGGCTTCGTCGTCGACGCCGAGGACGCGGAGGACGAGTCGATCGCGCCTCAGGTCCTCGCGGCCGACGGCTCGGTCTACGAGAAGTTCGAGCCGGGCATGATCGCCCGCCTGCGCGGCGGCAAGGACATCAAGTTCAACGCCCCGAACGCGGTCGGCGGCTACGGCGAGTACAAGGTCAGTCAGCTGCAGACGATCGCGGCCGGCTACCGCGTGCCCTACGAGCTCGTCTCCAACGACCTCTCGAAGGTCAACTTCAGCTCCATGCGCGGCGGCCTCGTCGAGTTCCGCCGCCTGCTGCGCACCATCCAGTGGCACATCCTGATCCAGCTGGCCCTCCAGCCGATCTGGGAGTGGTGGTGCGAGATCGCGTTCCTCGCCGGCGTGATCGACGAGCCCGTGATCCCCGTGCAGTGGGCGCCCCCGAAATTCGAGTGGGTCGACCCGATGGCGGACGCCCAGGCAGCCCAGCTCGCGATGCGTACCGGCATCCGCTCCTACCAGGACGTGGTGTCGGAGACCGGGCGCAACCCGGACGACGTGCTCGACGAGATCAACGACTGGAACACCAAGTGCGATGACCTCGGCATTGTCCTCGACTCCGACCCGCGCGTCACGAACGTCGCCGGCCTCCAGCAACCGGACCGGGAGATCAGCCCCGGGGACGAGCCGGAGCTCTCCCGCCCGAACCGGGCAGCGCTCGTCCGGCTCGAGCGACGACAACGTGGTGCGGCTGCCGCCCGTGCACCGGGACGCCAGCGTGCGCCCGGAAAGCTTCGACGCCAAGGCCAACACGGTCGAGATCGTCTGGAGCACGGGGTCGAGCGTACGCCGCTACTCGTGGTGGGACGGTGAGGAATACGACGAGGTCCTCTCGATGGAGCCGGGCGCGGTCCGGCTCGATCGCCTGAACGCGGGCGCGGCCTTCGTCGACACCCACGCGACCCACTGCCTCGACAACGTCATCGGCGCGGTGGTGCCCGGCACCGCCAAGATCGAGGATGGGCGCGGCATCGCGACGATCCTGCTCTCGGCAGCCCCCGGCGTCGCCGACACGGTGCAGAAGATCCGCGAGGGCGTGATCCGCAACATCTCGGTCGGGTACTGGCTGCACAAGGTGGTCAAGACCGAGGCCGACGACGGCAGCGTCGCCCGCCACGACGTCGTCGATTGGGAGCCGCTGGAGATCAGCGCCGTCCCCGTGCCGGCCGATGCCGGCTCACAGATCCGGTCCGCTGGGGGCGACGAGGGCGAGGCGATCGCCCGCTCCTCCTGCCTCATCGTGACCCGAACCCCGGCCTCCGGGCCGTCCCCGCAGAGCCGTGGAGACCAGTCCATGACCACCCGCAAGCCCGCCAAGCCGAAGTCCCAGCGCAACAAGACCCCGGCGGAGATCGAGGCCGAGAAGAAGCGGCAGGCCGAGGCCCGCCGCGCGGCCGCCGAGCGCGCCAAGCGCGACGAGGACGACGCCGAGGAGGACGAGTCCGAGCGCGACGAGGACGAGGACGAGGCGCGCGACGGCGACGAGGGCAAGAAGGACGACGACGCGGATGCCGACGACCAGCGCGACGGCGACGATGACGACGCCGACGACGAGGATCGTGACGGCGACGACGACGCGGACGAGTCCAAGAAGGACGACGAGCGCGCCGCCGGCGCCGCGGCCAAGCGGGCGGCCGAGGCCGCGGTGAAGGCCGAGCGCGTCCGCTCCGCCAAGATCACCGAGATGGCCGAGCGCGCCGGCCTGCCCAAGCTCGGGCGCAAGCATCTGGACCAGGGCACGTCGGTCAAGCGCTTCGGCGAGATCGTGCTCGAGCGAATGCTGAAAAAGCAGGAGGCCCGTGGCCACGAGACGCTCGCCGGCACCGGCGCCGAGGAGATCGGCCGCGACGCCGCCCGCTCCGGCTCGAAGGCCGCCTTCCAGCGCGAGGTCGAGGAGGGCGCGGCCTTCTTCCGGCGCCTCAGCGGCAAGCCCGATCCGAAGAAGAACTGATCCTGCCGGGCGCGCGGGTAACCGCGCGCTGCCCACCCCGTCGCGGCCGGCCTGAAGGCGGCCATCCAGAGGACCCGCCCGAATGACCGTCTTCTCGAACTTCCACCCGACCGCCCTCTACGCCGGCGACTTCCCGCGCGTCACGCGCTCGCTCGTGATCGCCTCGGGCGCCAATGCCCCCGGCGTGCCCCTGAAGCGCGGCACCCCGCTCGGGCGCGTCACCGCGACCGACAAGTACATCCCGAGCGTCAAGACCGCTTCGGACGGCTCCCAGGTTCCGACCCACGTCCTGACCTTCGACGTCGACGCCAGCGCGGCCGACGTGCGGGTGAAGGGCTACGAGACCGGCGAGTTCGCGGGCGAGGTCATGCCGATCGACGCCTCCTGGTCGATCCAGACGCTGGACGACGCCTTCCGCATCGCCGGCCGGAACATCTTCATCCGCTCCGTCGGCGCGGTCGCCTGACCGCACGCCGCTCCCCGCAACAATCCGGACTGACACAGGGCGCCTCGGGCGCCCTTCTCTTTTGGAGAACCGCCCGTGGCACTCGACAACAGCTCCGTCTACTCCACCGCGTTCCTGCTCGGCGCCTACGGCGTCATCGACCGCCCGAACCCGTTCCTGTGGAACCTCGCGTTCGGCATGGAGCAGCAGTTCGAGACGGAGGAGGTCTACTTCGACAAGGTCGAGCGCGCCCGCCGCCTCGCCCCGCTCGTCCATCCCGGCGACGTCGGCCAGCCCGAGCGCCTGCGCGGCTTCAACGCCGCGAGCCTCGTGCCCGGCTACGTGAAGCCCAAGCACGTGATCGAGCCGAACCGCATGCTGCGGCGCCGGCCCGGCGAGCGCCTGCTCGGCGAGTTCTCCCCCGAGGAGCGCCGCGCCATGATCGTCATGGATACGCTCAAGATCCAGGACGACCAGATCACCCGCCGCGAGGAGCTGATGGCCTGTCAGCTCATCCAGACCGGCGGCTTGGTCCTCTCCGGACCGAACTACCCGCAGCGCACCGCGGTCGACCTGCAGCGCAATCCCAACCACACCGTCGCGCTGACCGGCGGCGCGCGCTGGGGTGAGACCGGCGTCGACGCGCTGGACTTCCTGCGCACGTCCGCCGCCACGGTGCAGAAGAACTCGGGCTTCCACCCGAGCGTGGTGGTGCTGGATCCGCTCGCCGGCAACCTGCTGGTGAAGTCGCCCGGCATCCAGCAGATCATGAACTCGTTCCGCCAGACCAAGGGCAACGTCGACCTCGGCGGTGTCGTGGTCGGCGGCGTCGGCCGCGAGGCGAAGTACCTCGGAGACACCGGCGAATTCGAGTTCTGGGTCTACCAGCAGTACTTCACCGACGATCAGGGCAACGTCACCCAGTTCATGCCGGACTACACCTGCATGATGCTGGATCCGGTCGGCGCGCAGGGCACCCGCCTCTACGGCGCCATCCAGGACGTGCGCGCGCTGCGCGCCATGCCGCGCTTCCCGAAGAACTGGATCAGCGAGGACCCGTCCGCGGAGTACCTCATGACCCAATCGGCGCCGCTGCCGGTCCTGGGCTGGGTCGACGCGACCTTCTGCGCGACCGTCCGCTGATCCCGCCGGCGCCGCTCCGGCGGCGCCTCTGGCTCCCGCTGAGGTGAGGCCCGGTGCTCATGTCCAAGAAGACCATCGTCACCAAGATCGCCCTCGGCGTCGAGGATCCGGACCACGACGTCGCCGAGGTGCGCGACACCACCGGCACCGTGCTCGTGCCCGCCTCGCGCGGGATCGCGCACAAGAAGGCCGGCGAGGCCGTGACCCTCGACGCCGACGAGGCCGACCGGATCCTTGCCCGCTTCGGTGGCGAGGTCCTGGAGGAGATCTCGGACGAGGAGCCCGCCATCGACGCCAAGCCCGCCGGCAAGTCCGCCGCGAGGACGGCCGCCACGTGATCGACCTCGCCGCCCTAGCGCTCGGTCCCGGCATCGCCGCGTTTGGGCGGCCGGTCACGGTGACGCCGCCGGCCTCGACGCCGGTCCGCCCGCCGTTCGACGCCACCGGCGTCTGGACGGTGCGGAACACGAACGTCGGTCTGGAAGCCGAGCAGAGCCTGAACACCACGGTGCTCACGCTCGGGATCCGCCTCTCGGACTGGACGTACGAGCCCGAGCAGTTCGCCCTCGTGCGCATGCCCGCCGCCGGCTTCTACCCGGACGAGGGCACGCTCTGGATCGACGACATCGATCCGGACGGCCAGGGCGGCGCGACCCTGACCCTGAAGCGCGGGTACCCGCCGGAGCTGTGATGCCGTCACCATCGACGCAGATCCGCGACGCGATCGTCGCGCGTCTCACGGGTCAGACCTGGCTGCCGGTCAAGGCCATCCGAAAGCAGCCGCGGCCGCAGATCCAGCCCGCGAACCTGCCCGCGCTCCTGGTGATCCTCGTCGACGAGACGGAGACGCCGGAGGACGAGGCCAACATCGGACCGACGCGCTTCATCAGCGAGGTGACCGTCGGTATCTCGGTGGTGATCGGCCATCAGCCTCCCGAGCAGCTAGACGCCGACCTCGACGACATCGTCGACCGGATCCGCTCGCATCTGCTGACCGATCCCACGTTCGTTCGCGGCGTCGATCGGTCGAAGGACGAGGACGATCCGGAGCGCTATCCGCTGTTCGAGGCGGTGAGCAAGGTCCGCCGCGGCCGCGTCTTCCCGCAGGACGGGGAGACGTATTTCGCCGAAGGCCGGCTGGAGATCACCTTCCTGGCCCGCACGAACTACGAGCCGGTGATCCCGGATCTGCTCGAGCACGTCGTCATCACCGCCCGCCCGGCCAGCGCCGGCCCGGGCACGCCCCCGATCGGGCTCACGATCGACCTCCCCACGACCTGAGCCGGCCCGCGCCGCTCCCAATCCGAGGACATCGCCATGGCCGGATCAGCCACGGTCGCCGTCAGGGCGACCGAGGAGCGCTACCGCGCGCTCAAGCACATGCCGTCGCAGACCGGCTTCGAGGCGGACGGCACCGCCCGCTGGCCGGCCGACCAGTTCACGTTCCGGCTCCGGGACGAGGGCGCCATCGAGCTCCTGGAGGAGCTGCACGACGCCGGCGGCCCCGCCGCCGCACCGTCCTCCGCCCAGCCCGCCACCCGCGCGAGCGCCGCCGCGCCCGCCGCCGCTTCGCAGGAGTAAGCCGCGATGGGCCTCACCCGCATTCCGCCGACCTACAAGATCCCGGGCGCCAACACCGAGTTCGATCCCTCCCAGGCCGGCACGCCGACCGCGCTGAAGTGGATCCTGCTCGTCGGGCACCTGATTTCGGCCGGCTCGGCCCCGCCGAACCAAGTCATCGCCTGCGGGACCAGCCCCGACGCCGACGCCCTGTTCGGCCCTGGCTCGATGCTCGCGCGCATGTTCAAGACGACCTTCAAGGGCGTCACGAGCTTGCCGATCTACTGCCTGCCAGTGCCGGAGCCGGCCGCCGGCGTCGCCGCAACCGGCGCCATCACCGTGACGGCTGCCCCGACCGTCGCGGGCACCTATCCGCTCTACATCGCGGGCCAGCTCGTGCCGATCGCCATCGTCTCGGCGGACACCACGGCGACGGTGGCCACCAAGATCGCAGCCGCGATCACCGCGACCCCGGACCTGCCGGTCACCGCCTCCGCGGCGGCCGCCGTCGTCACCCTGACGGCCAAGTGGAAGGGCCTGACCGGCAACGACATCAACGTGCAGGACTGCTACCTCGGCCGCTACGGCGGCGAGCAGCTGCCCGCCGGCCTCGCCGTCACCTATCCGACCGGCAATCAGCTCTCGGGCGGCACCGGCACGCCCGACTTCACCTCGGCGATCGCGAACCTCGGCGACGCGCCCTACAAGTTCGCGGGCCTGCCGTTCAGCGACTCCGGCTCCTACGCGGTCTGGGGCGGCGAGTACGGCTTCGCCGACGGCGGCCGCTGGGGGCCGTACCGCCAGAGCTACGGCCAGATCTTCTCGGCCCGCCGCGGCGCCTACGCCGATCAGGCGACCTGGGGCCCGTCCAACAACTCGCCCGTCATCTCGACGATGCCGTTCGAGCCGCAGAGCCCGTCGCCGGTCTGGGAGTGGGCCGCCGCCTACACCGCCGCCGCCGCGTTCTCGATCAACGCCTACGCGGCCCAGCCGCTGCAGACGCTGCCGCTCTACGGCATCCTGCCGGCGCAGAAGGGCTACCGCTGGAACAAGACCCAGCTCAACGCCCTCGCGCAGGTCGGCCTCGCGATCCAGGGGACCGACCTCTACGGCGGCACCACCAACGTGCCGGTGATCCTGCGCGAGCAGACCCAGTACCAGGTGAACAGCTACGGCCAGGCCGACAACGCCTACGAGCTGGTGACCACGCTCGCCACTCTCGACGAGCGCTACACCCGCCTGCGGCAGGCGATCACCAGCAAGTTCCCGCGTTGCGCGCTCGCCGACGACGGCACCAAGTTCGCCGCCGGGCTGCCGATCGTCACGCCGTCCTCGATCAAGGCCGAGCTAATCGCCGAGTATCGGGGCATGGAATACGACGGCCTCGTCGAGAACGCGGCCCTCTACATCCAGAACCTCGTCGTGCGCCGCGCCACCGAGGCGAACACGATCGAGATCCTGGACCCGCCGGATGTGATCAATCAGCTGCGCCGGATGAACATCCTTGCGCAGTTCCGGCTCCAGTACCCGTTCAGTTCGTCCAGCAACTGACCGTCCTCGCCCCTGACCGCAACCTGACCCGCCCCTGAGGCGGGTTTTTCTTTGGAGAACCGGCCATGGGCCAGAGGATCGCCGGCATCGCCTACGTCAAGGTGAACGGTAGGCAGTACGGGCTGCGCGGCTCGTTCGTCGTGTCGCCCTCGCTGACGAAGCGCGAGGGGGTGGCCGGCCAGGACAGCGTCCACGGCTTCATCGAGACGCCGCGCGTGCCCTTCATCAAGGGCGACCTGTCGACCATGGACGGGCTCACCATCGCCGAGCTCGACGCGATGGTGGACGAGACGGTCACTGCCTCGCTCGCCAACGGCAAGACCTACGTGCTCGCCGGTGCCTGGACCGAGTCCGCGCACGAGATCGACACCGGCGCCGGCAAGGTGGCGGTGACCTGGATGGGCCTCACCTGCGACGAGTTCTGATCATGAGCGACAGCACCGCGCCCGCGCGCGATCCGCGCGAGATCTCCTGGCCGCTGGAGTTCCCGCTCAGCAAGCCGATCGTTGTCGGCCAGAACACCGTGCAGTTCCTGAGCCTGCGCGAGCCCACCGGTGAGGAGGTCCTGAAGTTCGGCCTCCTGGAGGGGCTGTCGGCCGACCAGTTCTTCCCGCTGGTGGCCGACCTCTCCGCGACGCCCCCGCCGGTGCTGATGAAGATCGGCGCGCGTGACGTCCTGCAGTTGGGGACCATCCTCAGCCGTTTTTTCGTGTGGGCGGCCCTGCCGCCGGTGCCGTCGACGACTGCCTCCGCCTAGGCCTCGCGTTCCACGCGTGGCCGTTCCGCGATCCGCCCGGCGCCATGCCGCCGGCGATCGTGGCCCGCCTGATGGCCCGCACCCTGGCGCTGATGCCGCGCCCCGCTCCACGCGAGGACGAGGATGGCTGACGACAAGCTCAGGATCGTCGCCACCGTCGAGGATCAGTTCACCGGCCCGCTGTCCAAGCTCGAAAAGGGCCTGAAGCACGTCGGCGAGGAGACGGCTAAGCAGGGCGCGACCTGGAAGAAGGATTGGGCCGGCGTCCGGGAGGAGGTCGGCAAGTTCCAGGGCGTCCTGCGCGGCTTCGATCCGATCTTCGCGGCCGTCGGCGTGACGGGCTTCGGCGCGGCCATGTCGCTCACCGGCATGGTCACTGCGCTCAAGGGCTTCTCGGGGCAGACCCGCGACCTGAGCCAGATGGGCCGCCAGATCGGGATGACGGTCGACCAGCTGCGCACGCTGGGCTCGCTCGGCGAGAAATTCGGCGTGTCGGCCGACGCGATGCGCGGCGCGATCGGCCAGTTCGCGACCAACATGGTCGACCTGCGCCAGCGCTGGGGCCAGGTCTACGGGGAACTCAAAAACATGAACCTCGGCAGCCTGGCCGAGGACCTCGTGAACGCGCCGAGCATGGAGGCTGCCGTCGAGACGGCGATGAAGGCCCTCCAGAACATCCCGGACTCGATGAAGGCGGCGCGGGTCTCCACGCTGATCTTCGGCACGCCGGACATGGCGACGATCTCCCGGAACATCACGGGCAAGATCAGCGACGCGCTCAAGCAGACGCAGGCCGATATCGGCCACCTCGACAAGGAGACCGAGGAAGCCGCGCGGCGCTTCGAGGAGCACTTCAGCCGGATCGGCCGTGCAGCCGAGAAGGCGAAGCTCAACCTCCTGGGCCCCGCCCTCCGGAACGTCGCCGGCGCCCTCGACCAGATGGATGCCGCCGCGGCGGATCCCGAAGGCGAGCAGCTCAAGCGGCTGAAAGAGAGCCGGCAGAGTGCAGACACCGCGGTGAAGGCCGCGCCCTACGGCACCGGCTGGTACTTTGAGCGGCAGCGCGACAGCCTGGATCAGGAGATCGCGCGCCTGGAGAAGCGTCGCGCCGCGCCAGCGGCCACGGCCGTCGAGGACAAGCTCGGATCGGCCAAGGCGGAGCTCGACTATTACCAGAACCGCCGCCTCACGAAGGATCCGGGTCGCGAGAAGGAACTGGCCGAGGAGATCCGCCGCCTGACCGAGGAGCTGCGGCGCCTGCGGGAGAACGGTTCGGGGACCCCCACCGTCCAGCAGCAGAGCTTCAGCGGCAGCAACAGCGGCGGTGGTTCGCTGATCCAGAAGGCGGCCTGGGGCGGCTTCGGCTCGTCCGGGGGGGCGGCGATCCCGTCGTATGGCGCCCCTGGCGGCGGCGATGGAGGTGGGAATGGTGGGGCCGGCGGCGGATCGCGCTCGCGCTCCGACGGTGGGTCTGGCTTCGGTGGCAGATCCGGCTCGGGCGGCGGATCGCCGGACGGCAGCGATCGAGCGGTTGTCACGCCCCGCGGATCCGGGCGCGGGAACCCGCGGGGCGCCCGCACCGGCGAGATGATGCGCTACGCGATGGACCAGCTCCGTCGCGAGGGCGTGCCGGAGGGCCAGCTCCGCCAGGCGGCGGCGCACCTCGTCGGCCAGGCCCACATGGAGTCGGGCCTGGATCCCAACAAGATCCACGATGGCGGGACCGGCTACGGCATCTACGGGGCCCGGGACCCGAAGGGCTGGGGCACCTATCGCGGCGCACGCCGCAGCGACATGGTGCGGTGGCTCGAGGCGAACGGCTACGCGCGCAACTCGGCCGAAGGGCAGATGCGCGAGATGGTCCACCAGGCCATGTCCGGGAAGTACCCGCGCACCAAGGCTATCCTGATGGGTCGCGGGACCGGCGACGTCGAGGCCGACACCAACGCGATCACCAAGGAGTTCGAGTCGCCGGCGGTCATCAACCGGCGCTCCGGCGCCGTCCGGAACGCCCTGCGCATCGGCCCCGACGAACCGAGTGCCAGCATTGACCCCAGCAAGGGCGGCCCCCTCGCGGACAAGGCCGGCCCCCTGAAGCCCACCGTCGACGATCCCGACCTGTTCCCCAACGGTGCCCCGCGGGTGCTAAAGCCTAACTCCATGAAGGACGCGCCCGGCGTCACGATGGAGGAAGCTGAGCGTCGACGCGAGGCGGCGAAGTCCGCGGCGCGTCGCCCCGAGGTCCTGGCCGATCCAACCGACGAGCGCCGGCAGGCCGGGAAGCCCTTCTACTCCGAGGAGGACGATCAGCGCGCGGCTCGCGATCTCGGCATCGCGCTGCGCGCGCGGCGCGCGAAGGCCGACGCACCCGCACCGAAGGAGAAGGTCGGCGACGCGCTGATGGACCGCTTCTACGGCAAGGGCGCGGCCAGCGCCGGGCAGGCGATGCAGATGCCGGGCGGGTCGCAAGCGGGCGGCAAGGGCTCGCTGCACATCAAGGTCGATGGGCCGCCCGGGACGAAAGTGAAGGCCGATATGAGCGACTTGTTCGGGGAGACAAAGGTCTCCCACGGCAAGTCGCAAATGAGCATGGCGCAGGCATAGCGCTCACTTGAGGGGCGCGACTTGCGTGCCCCCATCCATCGCTCGGATCTTGTTCAGGTCATCAAGATCTTTCGCGGACTTGATGGTGAGAAGGCCTGTAGAGCGGTATTTATCGAGCAATGATTGGCACATCGTCTCGGCCCCGACAGCTTTGAGCCCATCATCGAGCTGCCGATCGTGCTGGCGCAGGTACGGTTGTAGCGGCCCGTCGGGGTTGAAGGGGTTGATCAACCCGCTTCGGTCCATGAACCGCTGCGTAGCCGGATAATCCACGCGCAACGCCGGGCAGTTCCCGCCGATCCAGCGGATGTCGCTCGCCAGCCTGAGCGCCTCCGATTGGGGCATCTGTGCCGTGGCGCTGCCAACGGCCAGCGTGAGCGAGCCCAGGACGATGAAGATCGGGGTGTGGCGCATCCGGTCAGCCTAACTTCGCCGAACAGGTTGTCGAGGCGCTCTGCATGTCCTGGCGTGACGATTACCGCCCCGCCTCGTTCCGGGGTGTGCCGTTCCACGTGGCGGCCAATTCTCGGACCAACGGGCGGCGCGGTTTCACGTACGAGTTCGCGAAGGGCGATCGGTCGCTCGACGAGGACCTGGGCAAGCGCGTCACACGCGTCGCGGTGTCCGGCTACGTCATTGGCGACGATTACGACCTGCAGGCCGATGCGCTGGAAGCCGCGCTCAACCGCGAGGGCGGCGGAACGCTCATCCTGCCGACCCTCGGGCGCATGTTCATGCGCTGCGAGTTCGGCCCGCGCGCCGAGCGCAAGGAAGAGGGCGGCATCGCCTATTTCGAGATGGCCTTCGTCGACGCCAGCGGTGGAGGCGTGACGCGGTTCGGCGAGAACACGCAGGCGGCTTCGGCCGCCTCTGCGGTGCAGCTGGCAGATGCCTCCGAGCTCTCCGCCGGCACCGACGACGACTGGAGTTAGAACCGGATGACCTCCGCCCAGCGCCGCGTCGCCGTCGCGGCGCTGAAGGCCGTCCTCGATGCGCTGCTCGCCTCCGGCGTCGACGCCACGAGCCAGGACGGCGCCACGCTTCGGCAGCTCTGCGGCGGGCTCTCGGCCGATGCCATCGGCCAGGTCCAGGGCGGCACCTTCGGGACGCCGCTGCGTGCGTGCTTCGCCGCCGCCACCGCGGCCGGCGCCACCTTCGCGGGCATGGATCAGGTTCGGCAGCAGGCGCAGAGCGTCACGGCGCCCGACCTCCCCGTACAGCGCGTCGCCCAGACCGCAGCCCGCTTCGCGCTGGTGGAGATGGCCCGGATCGTCGCGGCCACGACGTTCACGAGCCGCCAGGACGTCGACGCGACGCTCGCGCGCGTCAACGCGGCCTTCGCCCCGGCCGAAGACTTCGCAGCCGCGCAGTTCAACGCCGTGGTCTGGCGCGCGCTCGTCGCGTCCCACGCCGACGTCGTGCGCGACCTCAAGGCCCGGGCCCGGCCGCTCCCGCGGATCGTGTCCTATGCCTTCGGCACACGCATGCCGCTCCTGACGCTCGCCAACCGCCTGTTCGGCGATGCGAGCCGTGCCGAGCAGCTGCTCGCGGAGAACTGCGACACGGTCCATCCCCTGTTCATGCCGCCCACCGGTCGCACGCTGTCTGCCTGACCATGCCCAGCCCCGATCTCTACTGCGAGGTCCGCACCACCGGCGGCACCTTCCGCGACTGGCTGACCGTGCAGGTCACCCAGGATATCGAGACGCGGTGGATGCGTCGGTTTGCGCTCACCTGCACGGAGGTGAGCGGCAAATTCCAGCAGCGCCTGTTTCCGGGCAAGCGCATCGACATCGCGATGGCCGGGCAGGTCGTCATCCAGGGCGGCTTCATCGAGCGGCGTCAGGCGGCCTTCGACGCCAATCGCCACGGTGTGCAGATCTCGGGTTTCAGCGCGGCCGGTCCACTCACGAAAGTCTCGGCCGACGCCGGCACCGGCCAGTTTCGCGGCTACCCGATCGACGCGATCGCCAACCGGCTGCTGAAGCCCCACGGGCTCAAGTTCAAGGTCCAGAACGGGCCGGACGGCTGGAACACGCCGTTTCCGAACGTCGTCATCCACGACGGGGAAACACCCTTCGACGCCATCTCGCGGCTGTGCCGTCAGCGCGGGCTGTGGCTGTGGGCCGAGGCGAACGGAGATCTCGTCGCCGGCTCGAAGACGGATAGCAACGGAGGCGGCCTGGTCTTCAGCGAAGGGCGCAACATCCTCTCGGGCAACTGCACCTCGGAGATGTCGCTCGCCGATGCCATCAAGGGCAACGCGCAGCAGCCGGGCTCGGACAGCCTGTTCGGACGCAAGGCCGCAGAGATCTCCGCGCAGTCCAAGCTCTCGGATGGCATCCCGGGCCTGACGCGCAACGTCCTCGCCGAGATGCCGCTCTCACAGAAGGAGCTGCAGCTGCGCACCAACATGGAGGCGCAGGCGATCGAGGCGTCCCGGCTGCAGGTGAGCCTCGCCTACCAGGGCTGGCTCAACCCGGCCGGCAAGCTCTGGGACCTGTCGGAATTCGTGACAGTCGAGTCCGAGATCCTGTTTCCGACCGAGACGGCGAAGATGGACCTCAAGGTCTGGGGCTACGCCTATACCCAGACGCCGGAGGGGCAGACCACCTCGATGGTCGAGCTGCGCAACAAGGCCGCCTGGAACGTCCAGCACCCCGACGCGACCACTTCGGACGGGTTCTTCGGCGCGAACCCGACGCCGGCCCAGCCCGAGGCTTCGACATGACCACGCTGCGCTCGGACGCCGACGATGCCGCGCGGCGCGCGTACCTCGGCGTCGGTCGCGGGACCCTCGTCGAGGTAGACGACTCGACCAAGATGCAGGAGGTGACGGTCCGGGCCCGGTTCGGACGGATGCTCACCAACGTCGAGCACTGGCATCCGTACGGCTTCACCAGCGTTCCGCTGAAGCCTGACGATCAGGAGCAAAGGCAGGCCGAGGTCCTGATCACCTACCTCGGCGGCAGCCTGGATCATCCGGTCGTCGTCGGCATCGGAGACCGCCGCCACCGCCCGAAGAACCTCAAGGCCGGCGAGAGCTCGCACCACGACGATCAGCGCCAGCACACGCACCTGACCCGGGATGGCGTCAACCAGACCGGCAAGAAGGTCACGATCACGGGTGGAGACGACGGCTCGGGCCGGGCCGTCAAACCCGCCACCGACAATTTCGAGCTCAACGAGCAGCTGAAGGGGCTCGCCGCCCGCCTGTCGCAGGTCGAGGACTCGCACCACGCCCTCTTCGACGTGGTGTCCAAGTTCCGCCAGAACGCGGAGCAGGTCGTCCCGGCTCTCGTCCCGGTCAACGCCGCCACCCAGGTCACGAACGCCCTCAGCGGCGCGCCGACGGGCCTGGACGCCATGAAGGCGCTCGCGGAGGGCAAGCTCACCGGCTACCTCCAGAATGCCCTGCAGCGCGGCCTGAAGGCCTTCCTGGATCCGGGCCGGCTGATGGGTATGACGAGCCTGCTGGCGGGCAACGTCGAGAGCCTGATCGCCGGCCTCGAGGCGCAGATCGCCGGCCTGATCGCCAACAACCCAGTGATCGGGATGGTGGACGACCTCGTCGACGAGCTCGAGGCGTTGAACGCCAGCGGCGGCCCCGAGGCGGCGATCGCCGCGAAGACCGCCGAGCTGACCGGCCAGATCGAGCAGCTGACCGGCGCCAACCCGGTGATCGGCCAGATTGCCAACCTGCGGGGCCGGCTCCAGCAGCTCGCCGACCAGGCCGGGCCGGCGATGAACTTCCTGGAGCCGCAGAAGCGGCTCGTGCAGGGCCAGACGAAGTCGATGCGCTTTGGCGGCCCGGGCTGAGAGACCCGCCATGACGGACGTCCGGATCGCGCCGAAGGGCACCGCCCCGGGCCAGCCCTTCCAGGCGGTCGACCTCGACCTGCTGCTCACCCCGGCGGGCCAGCTCGACACCTCGGACGAGCTCGCCACGGCCGTCGTCGTCGCGCTGATGACGGATGCGCTCGCCGGCCCGGACGACGACCTGCCGGACTCGCGCGACACCGACCGCCGCGGCTGGTGGGGCGACGTCGACGCCGAGCAGATCTGGGACGGCTGGCCGATCGGCTCGAAGCTCTGGCTCCTGTCTCGGGCCACGATCACCGGCGCGGCCGCCCGCAAGGGCGCCACCACGGTCCAGATCGAGGACTACATCTACGAGGCCCTGCAGCCGTTCGTGGACAGGAAGATCGCCACCAAGATCGAGGCGACGGCGGTCCGCGCCGGCATCGAGCGGATCGAGGCGCGCGTCGTGATGTACCGCGGCGACGAGCTGCTGCTCGACCTTCGCTTCAGTGACCTCTGGGCCGGGATCGTCGTCTCCGCGCCGACCGGCTGACCGGCCTCCCACCACCGCCACCGCCCGAACCGACCCGCTGGAAGCCGCCGCCGCGGCGCGCCTGAGGCTGCCCCATGCCGTTCAACCTGCCGGACCTGCCGAGCGTGCGCCGGCAGAACCGCGACAACCTCGCCGCCTTCCTGAAGGGCGCCGACGCGAGCGTCCCGAACAACGCGCTGCGCGTCCTCTCGGATCAGAACGCCGGCGGCGCGTTCCTGAACCTGAAATACCTCGCCTACATCGCCAAGAACGCCCTGCCGGATAAGGCCGAGGGCGATTGGCTCCTGCGCTGGGCCTACATCCTGTTCGGCGGCCCGAAGGCGGCGACCTTCGCCTCCGGCACGATCGCGCTCACCGGCGTGAAGGGCACGCTCCTGCCGGCCGGGTCGATCCTGGCGACCTCGGACGGTGTCCAGTACCAGACCGCGGCCGACATCTACCTCTCGTCGACTGCAACCGAGGCGGCGGTCACCTGTCTGACCGCAGGCGCGATCGGCAACCGAGACGCCGGGGCGCCGCTGTCGTTGACGGTCGCGGTCTCCAACATCGACGCGCAGGCCACGGTCGTCCTGATCGACGGCGGCGCCGACACTGAGAGCGACGACGATCTGCGCACCCGGGTGCTGCTGCGCCTGCGCCGGCCCCCGATGGGCGGCGACGCCGACGACTACATCCAGTGGACGCTGGCCGTCCCCGGCGTCACCCGCGCCTGGTCGAGCCCGAACGGCATGGGCATCGGCACCGTGGTGGTGCGGTTCCTGTGCGACGCGCTGCGCGCCGGCAACGGCGGCCTGCCGACCGACGACGACATCGCGCAGGTCCGCGCCTATCTCGACACGGTCCGACCCGTCTGCGTGAAGGACTTCTTCGTCGTCCCGCCGATCCCGCAGGGGCTGGCGATCAAGATCCGCAACCTGTCGGACGACACGCCGTCGATGCGGCTCGCCATCGAGACGGCGTTGCAGCTGCTGCTCCTGGAGCGCGCGGCGCCCGGCCAGACGATCTACGCGGCCTGGGTGTCGGCGGCGATCTCCGAGGTGGTGGGCGACGGCTACTTCGACCTCGATTTCGACGACGCGGTGATGGCTTCGCCCGGGCACATGGCGAGCCTCTCGGCCGCGGCCGGCGGTGGGATCTCCTACCCATGAGCGACGGCTTCATCCGCCGCGATGGCGACGACTACGCCGAGGCCTTCGCGCGCCTGCTGCCGCGCGGCGAGGCGTGGTCGCGCGACCCCGACAGCGACCTGATGCAGCTCGTGCGCGGGCAGGCCGAGATCTGGGGAACGGTGGTCGACCCGCGGGCCGCCGACCTCCTGGAGCTCGAACTCGACCCGCGCTTCACGACCGAGCTGCTGCCGGACTGGGAGCGCGCCTTCGGTCTGCCCGACCCGTGCGTCCAGGAACAGTACACCCTGGAGGAGCGGCGCCTCGCCCTCATCGAGCGGATCACGACCGAGGGCGGCCAGAGCCGGGCGTTCTTCTACAACGTCGCCTCGCGCCTCGGGTACGTGATCCGGATCGTCGAGTACTCGCCGTTCATGGCCGGGATCTCCCGGTGCGGCGACACGCGGGCGACCGGCACCAACGGCGAGCAGTACCGCTGGCAGGTCGGACCGCCTGAGATCCGGTTCTACTGGACGGTGCGGGTCTACGGTTCGCGCGTGTCGTGGTTCCGGGCCGGCGCTGGCCAGTGCGGCATCGATCCGATGGTGCGCTTCAGCATGGCCATGGACCTCGAATGCCTGTTCCGGCGCTACAAGCCGGCGCACACCGAGATCCTGTTCGACTACGCCAACGTCACGCCGAAGTACCAGGAATACGTGCCCTTCCGGGCAGGCGTGAACCACTGCGGGACCGACCCGCTGCTGACGATCATCGAGCACGGCGGCGACCCGCTGCCGGCCGAGAGCGTGCCGCTCTACTAGCCCCGCCCCTCAACCGATCGCTTGGCCGACGCTGACCCGCCCCGCGGGCCGGGCGCGGCTGCGCGCGTCCGGAGCGCCCGCCCGTGCAGTACAATAAACCCTTCGATCAGACGAACCCGGCGGCCGGCTATGTCAACGGCAACCCGGCGACCAACACGGCGGGCTCGATCCCCTGCGCCGAGGGTCTGGAGTACCCGCAGCGCGAGATCGTCAACGCGATCACCGCTGCCGGCCTCACGCCGACGAACGGCGATCTGACCCAGCTCGCCCAGGCGATCAAGGCGCTCATCGCCTCGACCGCGATCACGCCGGTCGTGGCGGCCGTCACGCTCTACGTCGACAGCTCCACGGGCAGCGATGCGACCGGTGACGGCTCGCAGGCCAACCCGTTCCGAACCAACGCGCGGGCCATCCGATATGCCGCCTCGCGCTACGCGTTCGGCGGCTACGGGCTCCTGGTGCAGATGCTCTCGGCCGGTACCTACGATCTGCCGGCGGTGGTCACCGGTGTCCCGAACCTCACGATCCTGGGCGCTCCGGCCAATCGCGGCAACTACCTCCTCGCCGGTGCGGGCACCAAAGACGCCCAGACGCAGGTCACGGGAACGGTCTGCACCATCAGCGGGGCGACGCTGCGCAACACCAATCCGGCGCTGAATACGATCGCGGCCGGCAGCAACGTGACGATCGACAACTGCGATTTCACCGGCGACACGGCGCTGAACGCCAGCCACCTCTTCGCCGGACCGGGCGGCTCCGTCACCCTCAGCGGGACGATTGGCATCGCGCAGAGCGCGGGCGCGATCCTCGACGCGCAGGGCGGCACGATCACCTCATTCGGCACGATCAACGTGCCGTCGGCCGGCGTCTTCACCAACGTCGTCAACTGCATCAACGGCCGCGTCGCCTTCGGCACGGGCGCGGCGTGGGGCGGTACGACTTCCGGGCGCCGGTTCTACGCCGGGCTGAACGGCGTGATCCAGCTCTACGGCCGCGGCGTCAACTTCATTCCGGGCACGACGGCCGGCACCTACGACACGGGAGGTCAGGTTGCGTAACTTCAACGCCTCGGACTGGTACTGGCGCCTCCCGAACGGCACCGACATCTTCGCCTCCGCGCGCGGGGCGATCGTCGGCGCCGACGATGCCACCCTGAAGGCGTGGAGCGCGCCCGACGATTGGGAGCCGACGCCCTGTCCGGTCGACGCCAGCGGCGCGCCGACGCTGGTCGCGCTTCGCGAGGAGCTGGCGCGCTGGGGACTGGCGCTCCCCGATGCTCTGGCGGCGGCGCCCTCCGCGGCCGATCTCGTCGCCTACGCGGCGGCCCGGCGCTTCGCGGTCGAGACCGGCGGCGTGGTGGTCAACGGCGTGACGGTCGCCACCGACCGGGACAGCCAGTCGATGGTCGCCAATGCCTACGCCGGGATGCAGGCGGGCGGCGTCGCCTCCGTCAAGTTCAAGGCCGCCTCCGGCTGGATCGAGCTGACGGCCGACCAGATGAAGGCGGTGGCGCTCGCCGTGTTCGCTCACGTCCAGGCGTGCTTCACCGCCGAGGACGCCTGCGACGCCGGCATCAACGCGAGCCCGCCGACGATCACGACACTCGCCCAGGTCGATGCCGCCTTCGCAGGCCTCGCGCCCGCGGCTTGATCGTCAGCGGCGCAGACCAGTCCGACCCGCGCCGCCTCCGGGCGGCTTTTTGTTGCCCGCTCGCCTGAGGTCCGGTGCATGTCGAGCCTCGCCCCGATCCAGCTGATCCAGCCGCAGCGGGTCGACTTCGACACGACGCAGGCGACCGACTGGCTCGACGGCCTGCCGCTGATCGGCTCGCCGGCGGCTGGCGGCACACTCGCGGGCGACGCCAACGTTGGGAACGGCGCGATCACGGTCGCGGACGTTCAGCCCGGGGCGGTCTACGGCGCACACGTGGTTGCAGTCACTGCGATCGCGAGTGGGCTTACTCGGATCAGTGTCACGGACCCCTATGGCCTCGTGACCGGCCAGGGGGTCGTTGGAGCGCCCCTCTATGCCGGCGGGATCACTATCAGCCTGGCGCAGGGCGCGACGCCGTTTGGGGTCGGCGACAGCTTCGCGATCGCCGTAGTGCCGCAGCCGGTCGACCTCACCGGCCTCGTGTTCGATCTTGACGCGCGCCAGGCGGTGGGGGCGGCGACCATCGCGCTGCAGGCCACCAGCGGCGGCGCGAACCCGAGCATCGCCAACGGCGGCCCTCTCGGCGTGATCGCCATGGCAGTGGCTCGCACGCCCATGGCGCGCCTGCCGGTCAAGCCTGAGGGCTACCCCTACGGCATCACCGCCACCGACCCGGCGACGGGCCTCCGGGTCCCGACCTTCTACGGCCTCATCCACCACACCGCCGTCCCCGCACAGATCGGACAGGGAGCCTGAGAGCATGGCGATCCGAGGTTCTTCGCTCGCCCGTGCCTATGTGCCGGTCGGCGGGCCGGCCGGCCTGCCCGGGCAGAGCACCTACGCGGCGTGGCTGGCCCTGGGCAACACCGGCGAGCTTGCCGACTTCGTGGCGGCCCAGAAGGGTGCGCCGGGTGGCGTCACGACGCTCGCCGGCAAGGTTGGCGCTCTGGGTCTGGACGATATCGGGGCGCTGGCCAAGACCGGCGACGCCTCCGGGACCAAGGTCCGACTTGCCATCGCCGCGGCGGTCGCGCGAGCCGTCACCGATCGGGCGACCGACCATGGTGTGACCCCGCAGGATTTTGGCGCCGTCGGCGATGGTGTGGCCGATGACACGACGGCCCTTCGCTCGTGGCTGGCGGCGCTCGGGCTCGGCCGGCGCGGTGCCATGCCGCCCGGGCTTTACCGGTTTACTCAGCCGCTCCAGTTCCCGATCGTCAGCAATCTGTCGCTCGCCGGCTCCGGCAGCCATTCGAGCGTGTTCTGGTACGACGGACCAGACGCCGCCAAAGACATCATCACGATTGGAGACACGACCAGTTCAATCTCTCAGGTCCGGCAATGCAACCTGTCCGGCTTTCGAGTTGCCTCTAATCTGAAGATGACGGCCGGCGCCGGGCTTCGGATGCGCGGTCTGGTTCGGTCCGTGCTGCGAGATATCATTGCAGACGGTCAGGACGGCAACGGCAACCTGTTCCACGGCCTATGGTTCGACCAGGTCGATATGGTCGTGCTGGGGCAATACGAAGCGCGCGCTCAAGGCGATGCGGTTCGGCTCAACGGCGCGCTGGGGAATGGCGCCAAGGCCGGACTTTTCCTGCATCAAGGCAAGATCGCCGGCAGCGGCGTCGGCATCCGCGTCGGGGGCGCGTTCGGCGGCTTCAGTCTGGAACAGACGGACGTCATTGCCAACGGCACCAACATGATCGTCGATACAACTCTGACTGCTGAAGGCAACAGAGAGGTATTCATCGGTGCCACCGTATCTTTCGACAGCGCTCAGGACGCCAGCTCCGCGTCGATCGTCCTCGACGATAGCTTGATCGCCAACGGCATCATCGCGTTCACCGGCACTTGGAACACATCCGGCCCCGGCCACGGCTTGTGGGTCAAGAACTGGCGCGGTTCCGACCTCATCTGGACTGGCGGTACGATCGGCGCATTCACCGACAACGTCCGGGTCGATGATGCCTCGGCGAGGGCGACCTTTTCAGGAGGGTTGGCGATCCGGGCAGCGCGAGCATACGGCGTCAACCCGACCGTCGCTGGCCACGCCGTGGTTGTTTCCAATGTCCGCGGCGTTGGGAATGCGCTCGGGACCTTGAATGCAACCTATCAGGCTGGGCGGCTTCTCACCTCTAGCGAGCTTGTTCCCGCCGTCGCGACGACGGGGCTGACCCTCTCGAACGACGTTACGACCCCAGCAAGCGTCATCAACATCGGTCCGGGATCCGCGACATCTTCTCCCCGGTCCGGGGTGATGGCGATGTTCGGCGTGCTGAACAAATCCATCCTCAGTACTTGGGTGGCGGGCACGGGTGGCGGGCTGGACACAGGCGCCGTAGCGTCTTCGACTTGGTATCACGTGTTCCTGATCAGCAACCCGTCAACGGGCGCTGTGGACGCGCTGTTTTCGCTCTCGCCCAGTACGCCCACGCTGCCGGCTGGATATCTGCTGTATCGGCGCATCGGTTCCGTTCGCACTGATGCGAGCAGCAACATTCTACCGTTCAAGCAAACCGGGTCCACCTTCGTCTGGACTGCGAGCGTGACCGATTTGAACGGGGGCGCATCGACGACAGCGTCGCTCGTGCCGTTGACTGTCCCGACGGGGGTCCAAGTCGAGGCGCTGTTCCGAGCGGGGGCCTCCAGCAGTTCCCCGAACGGCCTCATGATTTCCTCTCCAGATGCCGCGGATGAGGTGCCAACGTTCCCAAACTACTCGCTGACATGGGCGGCAAATACCAACGCCTTCGGGGAGTTTCGCGTCCGAACGGATACGTTCGGGCGGATCCGTGCTCGCTCGTCCGTCGACAGCACGATTTTCGGCGTACGCACCTACGGCTGGGTCGACCCTCGCTGACCTGACGCCCACGGCGCCCCGCGGATCCCACCCGCGGGGCGCCGACCTGATGCCGCGCGGCTGATCGCCCGGCCCCAACCCGACACCTTGGATCCCGCCATGCTCCTGCAGCGCCTCGCGCTACGGGCCGCAGTCGCTTGCGCGCTGCTGTTCGCGCCTGCCCACGCCCGAGCCTGGGAAGGCATTGCCTCGACCTACGGCCGCGAGATCTTCCGCATCAACCCGAAGGGGCTGACCGCCAACGGGGAGCGGTTCAAGCCGATGGGGCTCACGGCGGCGATGTGGGACGTCCCGTTCAATACGCGCGTTCGCGTGACGAACCTCGCCAACGGCTGCAGCGTGATCGCCCGGATCAACGACCGAGGGCCACACAGGCGGCTGCGCCGCGCGATCGACATGTCCACCGGCGCGGCCCGCGCGCTGTGCTTCGACGGCCTCGCTCGCGTCCGGATTGAGATCCTGGACCGGGCCGGGTCGGGACGCCGCTTGGCGGACGCGCGCTGATGCGGGCCCGGATCCTGGCGGCGTTGCTGGCCGTCCTTGTGTCCGGCGCGCCGGCAGCGGCCACCGCCCGGCCGCGCATCCCGCACCTGCCGCCCCGGCCGAGCGCGGCGAGCCTTCTGGCCGCGGCGCCGATCGCGCCGAACGGCCTGCTCATCCACGACGCCGGGCGCCTGCGCACCCTTGAGCTCGACGAGATCGCGCCGCTGCGCCTGCGCCTCTCCATCCCCTTCTGAGGACCTGACCCATGGCGAAGGACGGTTTCGCACGAGCCTACGCGCGCGTGCGCGTCTACGAGGGCGGCAACGTCGACGATCCGCGCGATCCCGGCGGACGCACGTCGCGTGGCGTCACGCAGCGCGTCTACACCGCGTGGCTGCGCCGCCAGGGCCTGCCGAACGCGGACGTCTGGACCGCGACGGATGCGCAGGTCGCCGCGATCTATCGCGCGCTCTACTGGGACAAGGCCGCCTGCGACGAGCTGCCGGCCGGCGTCGACTTCGTCGTCTTCGACGGGGCGGTGAACAGCGGCATTGGGCAGTCGGTCCGGTGGCTGCAGCGCAGCCTCGTCGGCTACCCGGGCGCGGTGGACGGCGCGATCGGTGACGTCACCCTACACGCGGTCGGCCAGGACGAGGACAACGACGCGCTGATCGCGCGTTACTGCGCGGCCCGCCTCGGCACCCTGCGGGGTCTCAAGACGTGGCGGATCTACGGCAAGGGCTGGGCGGCCCGGATCGCCAACGCGCAGAAGATCGGCCAGGGCTGGGCGTCGGGCAGCGTCGGACCCGCGCCGGTCGCCGTCGATCAGGTCGGCGGTCACCGCAAGGCGGTGGTGTCCCCGGAGACGATCGCCCGGCCGCTGCTCTCGACGGCTTCGACCACGGTGGTGACCTCGGCCTCCGCGGTCGCCGCGCCCGTGTCCGAGCTTGGACAGCAGCTCGAGGTGATGCGCGATTGGTTCGCGTGGATGCCCTACGTGCTCGGCGGACTCGCGGTCATCGCCGGCGTCGCCGGCGTCATCGTCAAGTACGGGCACGCGGTGGCCGACAAGGTCCAGGCGGGCTCCGCCACGCAGGCGGTGGACACGAGCGCTGACGAGGACCTACCCGCGGTCGCGGTCGACGATCCTGCCGCTCCGGAGGCCGCCGTCACACCTCCGGCGACCGCGGCGGAGGCGGCCTGACATGCGCGCCCTCCTGGATCGCATCAAGGGCTTCGCCGAGCGCGGGGCCGCCCTCCTGGGCATCGGCGCCGTCGCCTTCGCTCTGCTCTCCGGCCTCACGCTGGGGTCGCTGCCCAGCGCCGGGCTGTCCTTCCTCATCGGTAAGGCGGCCGGCTACCGCGCCGCCGACCGGCAGGCCGAGATCAACCGCCTCGCCCGCGACGCCGCCGAGGCGCGCGTCGACGCGAACGCGGCGCGGGCTGCCGAACAGGCCGCCCGCGCAGGCGAGGCCCGCAACGCGAGCGCCCAGGCGGCGGCGGAGAAACGCAATGTCGAATACGCGAAGCTTCTGCGGTCGCTCGGCCCGATGGGCGCTTGCGGGCTGTCTGATGCTGACCTCGGCCGGCTGCGGGACAACGCGTGGGCTGTCCAGCGCGGCGCCCGGCGCCCGCATGCTGCCCCCGGTCGCTGACATCGTCCCGGCGCCGGCGCCCCGCCCGGTGCCGAAGCGGGGCGAGGATGCGCGGCTCTACGCACGGCGCGCCCTCGACTACGGGGACGCCAACGCGGCCGGCCTCGGCGACGCCGCGGACCGGTACGGAGCGCTCGCCGACGCCTTGAAGCACCCCGCGCCGGCGCGGGGTACGGTCGACCCGTAGCCTCGCAAGCCCGTGAAAGTTTCACGGGGTTCCCGGCCGGTCGTTGCCTCTCATCCCAACCGCTCAACGCGGCTTGTCTCTCACCGGAGGCCGGTCCGCGCCACTCAACGCGCGACCGGAACACCGGCGCGCGGTCTTCGGCCTGGGGGCCAGAACCATGACCACGCAGCTTCAGCAGCAGATGCAGCCTCCGATGATCGGCAACCTGGAGGCTCGACTGGAGCGGCAGGAAACGCGTCTCGACGGCTTCGGCTCGATCCTCGACAACGTCGTGAAGAGCCTCGGGGCCCTGAGCGACAAGCTCGACCGCCGAAGCGCGACCCCGTGGGCCGTAATCTGGGGCGCCATGGGAACGTGTGTCACCATCGCGGGGCTGATCGGCGGCCTCGCGTTCTACCCGCTGAAGGACGGTCAGTCCGACCTCAAGAGCTCGCTCCTGTTGATCCAGGAGAAGGCTGACAAGCGTATCGAGGCGCTGGCGGCCAATCAGGTCACGCGCGCGGAGCACGAGGTGCACTGGCGCTCGCAGGATCGGGACTATGATTTCATGCGCGACCGCATCGGTCGGGTCGAGGCGCGATCGGTGAAGGGCCTCGACGAGATGAAAGCGCGACTCGACCGCCTGGAGGACCGCGTCGTCTCCCGCAGCGAAGTCCTCGCCCGGAACGACGCGCAGGACCGGGTCACCAGCATGCTGCGCGGCGAGGTCGACGAGCACGTCCGAGCCTTCAACGACCGACAGCAGCGCCGGATCGACACGCTGGAGACCGGGCCGCGCCGGTAGCGCCGCTTCACACTCAGCTTCCCACTGCTCTGGGCGCCCTGGCTTCGGCCGGGGCGCCTTTCGTCGTTTTGGACGAGAGTGCGCACGCGTTCTCCTAGCCGCATACCTCCACTAAATTTTGCCCAGCTTGGTCCTCTCTCGGCTCCACGATTTGGAATTCAGTCAAGATAGTTCCAGGCGACTCAATGCGAAGCCGTTGATTGAACTGAGACTTCCTCGCCAAAGCATTCCATCGCCAGAAGGAACCATGCTGCCGTTAAGCAATATTTTAGCCATCTCAAGATGGATATATCCAACTTTCGGCGGAGCCCAATCTTCGGGCGCTCCATCGGGCTTGTCGTATAGCCTGGTGTAGTCACGATAATTATTCGAAAGGATGCTGGCAAAATCCACGTCGCCGACTTTGCCAGTGAACTGGTATGAAGCGGCCTGATCTGCGATCCTTGAGAAAAAATCTCGCCCCGATAAAGTCCGCCCACAGATAGTAGTACCTGAGACCATTAGCGTGACCCACTGTCCTATACCGAGATTTGCAAGCCTTGCAATTTCCTCCAGGAAAATGTCCTGTTTGATTGGCGCGAGGGGCTCGGGAGGGGAGGCGACTGTTGATGAACCTGACATAGATGTCTCCTTGATCTACAAGCGCATTTATGCGACGCATTGCTCATTATTTATATAATTGATCGTTCGATCATGTAGCATGAATACTTTCTTTGCTTCGCCGGGGCTCAATTCTTTTATGAATACCGGGCCGGCGAATGACGAATTCGTATATTGCGCAACTACCTGTTTAATTTGAGGGTCTTTTATCGCCTTGATCGGCAAAACACTGAGCCTTAATCCAATCGTTTTTAGAACCGATGTCAGCGTATCAAGGTTCGGGTTGCCTTTTTCCGATAGAGCACGATAGAGACTTTCGCGCGACTTGCCTGTCTCGGCCGCAATTTGGGACATGCCTCGGGCTCTAGCGACAACGCCAATTGCATGAGCAATTAAAGATGGATCACTGTCCTCTAGAACGGCCTCGATATACGCGGCGACATGCTCCGGAGTATCAAGGAATTCAGCCGTATCATATTCTGGAAGATGGTCGGACATTTTAATAAACCTAGCCTGAGGAACCAACTAGATAAGCTAGACTGTTTTTGCCAGCTTCTTAGCTCTGACGATATCATTTTCTTGCGTTGACTTGTCTCCACCGCACAGCAGAATTATCAATTCCGCTCCGCGATTGGTGAAATAGACCCTGTATCCAGGACCGTAGTCGATCTTCATCTCGTGAACGTCGTCACCTACACCGCGGCATTGGCCTGGGTTGCCCAGCTTCAGCCTGTCGAGACGAAGACCGATCCGCGCGACCGCCCTGGCGTCGCGAAGGTCTCTTAACCAGTCAGCAAAGTCGGGCAGGCGGCGGACTGTCGGCATCCGTTCTTGTAGCTTGAAAGCTACACAGGGTCAATCGGCGTTCCACTCGTCATGATGCCGGATCACACGCGGCGATGTGCGGTGCTTGATCCGGGCTTGTTGGCGTCGATCTGGGCCAAATGCTCCCGGCCGGCATGGGTGATGAACCACGCTGAGATTTTACGGCCTGGCCCGAGAGCCGGTCGCGAGATGACAAATCCAAGCCTGCGCAGCGTCGGCATTGCGGACGGGTAGGCCTCGTGCCGCATCCCTTGCGGATAGAGGAGGCACGCGCGCAGGGCGGCGAGCTGGCGGCCGCGGACCGGTGCGATCGGTTCGGAGGGCATGGCGGCGGCCTACCGCGGTGGCCCCGGCGCCGTCCATGAGATACTTGCGGCAAGCCTGCCGAACGAACAGGATTTGCAGCGGCGCCGACGCGTTGTGGGTTCATCAACGATTGTCGGCGAACCTACGTGTAGGCAGGCCGACAGGCCGACGAACGGACACGCCGACATGCGGACAATTTCAGTGGTCAGCCAGAAGGGTGGCGCGGGCAAGACAACGATCGCCGTCCACCTCGCGGTCGCAGCGCAGGCCGCGGGCTTGAGCGTCGCGATCGTCGACATGGATCCGCAGGCGAGCGCCGCCCGCTGGTCCGACGATCGCATGGCCGAGGAGCCCGAGGTCGTGTCGATCCAGCCGGCCCGTCTGGCCAAGACGCTCGATACGGCCCGCGCCGCCGGCGCCGACTTGGTGGTGATCGACACGGCGCCGAACGCCGACGGCGCGGCGCTCACCGCGATCCGGGCGTCCGACCTGGTGCTGATCCCCTGCCGCCCCTCGGCCTTCGATCTCGCGGCGATCGCCACCACGCGCGAGCTCGTCCGGATCGAGAAGAAGGCGGCCTACATCGTCCTGTCGGCCGCGCCCGTGCGCAGCGCGCTCGTCGCCGAGGCCAGTGCCGGTCTGACCGCGGAGGGCGCGCAGATCGCACCCGTCGTGCTGCACAACCGCATCGCCTTCTCCCACGCCGTCATCGATGGCCGCACCGCCACGGAATACGAGCCGGCGGGCAAGGCGGCCGAGGAAGCGCGGGCGCTGATGCTGTGGGCGTGTAGGCACGTCGGCTTGTCGCCAGATAGACAGGCCGACGTGACGACGCTGGCAGCGGAGTGAGCGGGATGAAGCGCGGAACCCTGATGGGCAGGAAACCGACGAGCGAGCCGACGCCGGCGGTGACCGAGGCGCCAGCCGCTCCGGCCGCGCCAGCGGCGCCGACGCAGGCGCGGCCCGCCAAAGCCAAGACACGCGAGGGCAAGCGGAACGTGACCGCCTTCGTCGACGAGGCGGCGCACCGCCAGCTCCGGCTGCTCGCTGCGACGGAGGATGCCGCGATGCAGGATCTCTTCGTCGAGGCGCTCAACCTGCTGTTCGAGAACCGGGGCCTGTCGCGGATCGCGTAGGCCGCGGTGCCGTCAAACTCCGGGGCTCCGTCGAAGAGGGTTTCCGGAGGCCGAAAGTCTGACGGGCCTTTGATGGATCTGCATTTCCGCCCCGCCTGTCACGCCGGAGGTCGCGGGTTCGAGCCCCGTCGCCCGCGCCACGTCCCTTCTCGAACAATCGACAGTACCGGCCTCGCGATCGCGACGGCGCTCGCCGTGCGCCTCGGGTGCGCGCGGGTCACGTCACCTTCGGCGGTGCACCCGTCGCGGGTCCGATCGGGCCGCGCCCCGCGGGCCGGACGGCGGCGCGGCCGCCCCTGAGGCTCAGGGCGATCCCGAAGAGGATGAGGCTGCCGCCGGCCAGGATATCGGCGCTCAGCGGCTCGCCCAGCACGAGGTGCGTGCTCAGGATGCCGGCCACCGGGACCAGCAGCGCGAACGGCGTCACCGCGGCGGCCGGGTAGCGGGTCAGCAGCCGGCTCCAGAGGCCGAAGGCGAGGAGCTGCGTCGGGTAGGCCTGGAAGGCGATCGAGGCGCTCGTCACCCAGTCGGGATGGGTCAGGGCCCGGACGGCGTCGGAGCCCTCGACGATCAGCGAGAGGGCGAGCAGCGGCGGCGTCGTGGCGAGGCTGCCCCAGACCATCAGCGCGAGCATGTCGACGCGGCCGATCCGCTTCGCCACGATGTTGGCGCTGGCCCAGGACAGGGCCGCGCCGACGACCAGCAGCACCGGTCCCGCCGGGGCGCCTCCCGCCCGCCCGAGCGCCACCGCGGCGACGCCGAGGAGCGCGACCGCGCCGCCGATCACCTGGAGCACCCGCGGGCGCTCCTTCAGGACGATCCAGGCGAGCGCCACGGTGAACGGCACCTGCATCTGGATGAGCAGCGACGACAGGCCGGCCGGCATGCCGAGGCGGATCGCCGTGAACAGCAGCCCGAACTGGCCGATCCCGAGCGCCAGCCCGAAGGCCGCCACCAGGGCGGCGGGCGCCCGGGGCGGGCGGATCACCAGGGCGGCCGGCAGGGCCGCGAAGCCGAATCGCAGGGCGCACAGCATCAGCGGCGGCACCGTCACCAGCCCCACCTTGATAGCCACGAAGTTCACACCGAGGAGCGTGACCACGAGGAGCGCGGCCAGCCCGTCACGCAGCGTCATCGGCGCGATCCTAGAACCCGTGCGCCCCGATCACCAAGGGCGCACGGCCGTCCGGGCCCGGCGGCGCTCGTCGCGCCGGCCGACCAGCAGGTGGATCGCGTCGCCCGTGCGCGGCACGCAGGCATCCGCCACGTCCTGCGGCGTCAGGCCGATATCCTTCAATTCCCGGTCCGACAGGGTCGACAGGCGCTGGAGCACGCGCCGGTTCATCGCCGCCCGCGACAGGCCGGCGCGCACCTCCGCGGCGACCGTCAGCACGGGGCCGGCCATCCGGGCGAGCCATCCGCTCCGCGGTCTGATCCGGGCTTCGAGGGCGGCGGTTTCGGTCAGGCACTGGGTCATGGATCCCCTCCTCCGTCGTTTGGGGGCGTCACGATCCTGTCGGCCCGGGGCTGGCGGCGACAGGAACACTTCGGTACGGTTCGGAAGAATTGTCCGGACGAAAGAGCAGTACGGATGTCGGTCGCAGCCAGAAGCCCCGGGACGCGCGTCGAGGCCGTGGTCGGCGAGATCCGGGAGCGGATCGCGGCGCGGCGGCTGGTTCCGGGCGTGCGGATCCCCTCGGTGCGCGCCTTCGCGGAGACGATGGGCGTCTCGAAATCCACCGTCGTCGAGGCCTACGAGCGCCTCGCCGCCGAGGGCGCCGTGGTGCCGCGGCCGGGCTCGGGCTTCTACGTCGCCGGCAAGACGCGGCCGCTCTCGCTCCAGGCGATGGGGCCGCGGCTCGACCGGATCGTCGACCCGCTCTGGATTACCCGGCAGGCGCAGCAGGCCGGCTCCGACCAGCTCAAGCCCGGGGCCGGCTGGCTGCCCGATTCCTGGATGCCCCACGAGGCGATCCGCCGGGGTCTGCGCCGGGTGGCGCGCGCCGACCTCGCCGAGATGACCAACTACGACCGGCCGCTGGGCTACGAGCCCCTGCGCCACCAGATCGCCCGCAAGGTCGGCGAGAAGGGCGTCGGCGCCGAGCCCGACCAGATCGTGCTGGTCGAATCGGCCACGCAGGCGCTGGACCTCGTCTGCCGCTTCCTGCTCCAGCCCGGCGACACCGTGCTGGTGGACGATCCCTGTTACTTCAATTTCCTGGCGCTGCTGCGCGCGCAGCGCGTCGCGGTGGTCGGCGTGCCGATCACCCCGGAGGGGCCGGACCTGCGGGCGCTCGCGACCCTGCTGGAGCAGCACCGCCCGCGCTTCTACTTGACCAACGCGGCCCTCCAGAACCCGACCGGGGCGAGCCTCGCGCCGACCGTGGCGCACCGCCTGCTGAAGCTGTGCGAGGCGCACGACACGCTCATCGTCGAGGACGAGATCTTCGGCGACCTCGAGCCCGAGGCGGCCCCGCGGCTCGCCGGCTTCGACGGGCTGGAGCGGGTGATCCAGATCGGCAGCTTCTCCAAGACCCTGTCGGCGGCCGCGCGCTGCGGCTGGATCGCGCTCCGGGCCGACTGGGTCGAGCCGCTGGTCGACCTCAAGCTGGCCCTCAGCCTCGGCAACGGCCACATCACCGCGGCGCTGGTGCACGCGCTGATCACCGAGGGCGCCTACCGGCGACACCTCGCCGAGACCCGCCGCCGGCTCGCCGGCGCGATGGTGCAGGCCTCCGCGGAGTTGCGCGCCTGCGGCCTGGAAACCTGGGCGCAGCCGCGGGGCGGCTTCTTCCTGTGGATGCGGCTGCCCGACGGGCGCGACGGGGCCGACGTCGCCCGCCGGGCGCTGGCCCGCGGCATGGTGCTGGCGCCCGGGACCTCGTTCAGCCTGTCGGATACGTGGAACGGCTACATGCGTTTCAACGTCGCCCACTGCGCCGATCCGCGGATCCGGCCGATCCTGCGGGAGGCGCTCGGCTGAGGGGGGCCGGTCAGGCCGGCAGCACCAAGTCCGCGCGGAGGCCGCCGAGATCCGAGCGCCCGAGGCTCAGGCCGCCGCCGTACAGCTCGGCGAGTTCCAGGGTGATCGGCAGCCCGAAGCCGTGGCCCGGCACGCCCTCGTCGAGGCGCCGGCCCCGGGCCATGACGGCGGAGGCGGCCGCCGGGTCGAGGCCGGGCCCGTCATCCTCCACCGACACGGCCACCGCGCCATCGCGCGCCGTCGCGGAGACCCGCACGCGGCCGCGGCACCAGCGGCAGGCATTGTCCACGAGGTTGCCGAGCATCTCGTCGAGATCCTGGCCCTCGCAGGAGACCGCCAGGGCCTCCGGGACGTCGAGGTCGATCGCCGCGCCCTTCTCCGCGTGGATCCGGGCCAGCGCCGCGCGCAAGTCCGACAGCCGGGGCGCCAGGGCCGTGCGGCCCCGGGCCGAACCCGCCAGGGCCGCGGCCCGGGCGCGCCGGAGGTGGTGCCGCACCCGCCGGTCCATGTCGTCCACCTGCCGGCGCAGCGCCCCGTCCGGATCGCGGGCGGGCTCCGCGAGCGCCATCGACAGGGTGGCGAGCGGCGTCTTGAGGGCGTGGGCGAGGTTGGCGACGTGGCCGCGGGCGCGTTCCAGGTTCTGCGCGTTCTGGTCGAGGAGCGCGTTGAGTTCCGCCACCACCGGCGCGATCTCGGCGGGCTGGTCCGCCGGCACGCGCTCGCGCCGCCCCGACCGGACCGAGGCGAGGTCCGCGCGCAGGCGCGTCAGCGGCGCGAGGCCCAGGCGCACTTGGACCGCCAGCCCGGCGAGTAGGCACAGGCCGAGGATGCCGAGCGCTAGGGCGAGGCTCGTCAGCGCCTCGCGCAGCGGCCCGCGCAGCTCCCCCTCCGGTGCCGCCACCACGATCGTCGCCGGCTCGGGTCCGGGCACGTCCAGCACGCGGGCGACGAGGGGCTCGCCGCGCGGTCCCGTGCCCGAAGCCGGGTGCGGCCGGCCCGGCTCCCCGTCCGGTTCGGGATCGGACAGGCGGATGTCCCCGCCCCGCAGGGAGCCGGACCGGATCGTCGCGCCGCCGCGGCGCACCTCCCAGGCCCAGCCGGGGCCGGGCCGGTCGAAGGGCGGCGCGTCGAGACCCTGCGGGAGGATGCCGGCCTCGAGCCCGGCCCGCAGGGCGACGATCTGCGCGTCGAGCCGGCCGTCGAGCTGCCCGCGCACGAACCGGTGCAGGATCACCCCTATGACGAGGCCCGCCACCACCAGGGCCGCCAGGACCAGCACCAGGGCCGCCGCGAGCAGCCGGGTGCGGAGCGAGCGCCGCGGCGCCCTCCCCGCCATCAGGCGGGCTCCGCGTGCAGGCGGTAGCCGTGGCCGCGCACGCTCTCGATCCGCGCCGGGGCGATCTTCCGGCGCAGGCGCGTGATGATCACCTCGACGGAGTTCGAGTCGACGTCGGCGTCGCCCTCGTAGACCCGCTCGATCAGGTGCGGGCGCGGCACCACGGTTTCGCGGTTCAGCATCAGGCAGGACAGGACCCGCCATTCCAGGCCGGTGAGCTTGAGCGGCAGGCCCTCGTGCTCGAAGGCGCCGAGGCCCGGATCGAAGCTCAGGGGACCGCAGGTGATCCGGCTCGCCCCGCCTCCCTGGGACCGGCGCACGAGGGCGCGCAGGCGGATCACCAGCTCCTCCACGCGGACCGGCTTCACGAGGTAGTCGTCCGCCCCCGCCTTGAAGGCCGCGACCTTGTCGCTCCAGCCGTCCCGGGCGGTGAGCACAAGCACCGGCAGGGTCCGGCCCGCCGCGCGCCACGCCCGCAGCACCGAGACCCCGTCGCCCTTCGGCAGGCCGAGATCGAGCACGACGGCGTCGTATCCCTCGGTCTCGCCGAGATGCTGGGCGTCCTCGCCGGTGGCGGCGTGGTCGAGCACGAAGTTCTCGGCGCGCAGGACCTTGGCGACCTCCGCCGCGAGGGCCGCGTCGTCCTCCACCAGTAGGATCTTCACCGGTCTCACCTCCCCGTCCGGGCCCGCGACGGCCGGTTTCGCCCGCTGCGGCGGCCGCGAACCCTGCCGCCGCCGGGAGTTGGGGCCGTGTCCTCACCTGGACCGCCGGGACCACCGCCCGGGCGACGGCCTGCCAGCCCGCATCGGCGCCCGCTGCCAAGCCTCTGAACCCGCACGGGTTCCGCACGGAGCGCTCTAGGGCGGCGCCTTTAACCGGGCCTGAACCGCGCGGTTCAGACCGGATTGCCGGCGGCTCCCTACGAAGGGGCACCGGATCGAGCGGATCCGGACCCTTCAGAGGATGCGATCATGAGCGACGACAAGACCATCGACGGGACCGCGCGGGAGATCCGCCAGCCCGAGGCCGCCGGGCCGGCGTCGAAGGCGATCCCGCGACGCACCTGGGCGGTCGGCGCGGTGGCGCTGCCGCTGGCGCTGGGCGCCGTCGGCCTGTCCCTCGCGCAGGGAACGCCGTTCCAGCCGACGCCCGTCGCGCCGGTGGCGATCCAGGCCCTGGCTCCCTCGGGCGCGACCGCCATCAAGGGCGAGGTCGCGGAGATCTTCGGCAACAAGTTCGTGGTGCAGGACGGGACCGGGCGGGCCCTCGTCGAGACGGGCCGCGCGGGCGAGGGCGGCGGCCTCGTCGCCAAGGGCGAGACCGTGACGGTGCAGGGCCGCTTCGAGACCGGCTTCCTGCACGCCCGGGTCCTGACCCACGGGGACGGGCGCACGCTGCTGCTCGGGCCGGCCGGCGGTCCTCCGACCGGCAGCCTCGACTGGGCCAAGGACCGGCTCGGTCTCGGACCGAAGCCCGACATGGCGGCCGCGACCGCCGCTGTCCAGGCAGCCGGCTACGGCGACGTGCGGGTCACGGGCCGCGGTCCGCGCCACTTCGATGTGGCCGCGAAGGATCGGGACGGCCGCGAGCACCAGCTCCATGTCGGCTTCGACGGCCGAGTGCGGGAGCGCCCGGCGCCGGGGCTGCCGCCGCTCTGAGCCCGGCCCGGGCGAGAGGGTCGGCGTGCAACCCTTCCGCGCCTGCCGCGTCCTCCTGTCTCTCGACCGACAGGAGGCGCGCCGTGGAGCCGATGAAGCCGATGAAGCCGATGGAACCCATGAAGCCTATGGAACCCATGAAGCCGATGGAGCCGATGAAGGGCGCGCAGCCCTGGTGGCCGAAGGATCTCGGCGAGCCCGCGACCAGCGGCGCGCAGAACGGGATGAAGTACGCGTTCTTCCCAGACAGGCGCCGCCTCCTCGTCGACCGCGACGGGCAGGTCTCGACCTACGACAGCGGCGACCACCGGATCGGCGGCGTCGCGCAGGCGGACGGGGCCGCCAAGACCCTGACCTTCACCGGCCAGGACGGCGAGGTCGACCTGGGCTCCCTGAAGAAGCTCGACTGAGCCCGGCGTGGACAGGCCGGGACGGCGCGCTTAAGCCCGGCCCGACCATGCGAGCCGTCCCGCCAGACCCCGCGATGCCATGCGCGCGCTGATCGACCTCGTCCGCGCCATGCGGGCGGCCGACCGGCGTCGGCTCGCCCTGATCGCCCTCGGGCTCGCGGGAGCGGCGCTGCTGGAGGTGGTGGGCGTCGCCTCGGTGATCCCGTTCCTGACGCTGGTCGGGGACCCGTCGGCGGCGACCCGGATCCCCTACCTGGCCCAGGCCCGGGGAGCCCTCGGCCTGACCGACGAGCGCGGCTTCCTGCTGGTGACCGGCGGGGCCGCGCTCGCGGCGATCCTCGTCACCGCACTCGTGAATGCCGGGCTGACCTACGCGCAGCTCCGGTTCACGCACCTGGCGGGCTACAGCCTCAGCCGGCGGATGCTGTTCCGCTACCTCGACCGGGAGCGGCTGTTCTTTGCGCAGAGCAACAGCGCGGAGCTCGCCAAGAACGTGCTGTCCGAGACCGATCGGCTCGTGATCGGCGCGCTGACGCCCGCCACGGTGCTCGCCTCGCGGGCGAGCTCGGCGCTCGCGGTGATCGCCTTCCTGCTGGCCTACGCGCCGCAGCTCGCGCTGATCCTGGGAGGCGGCTTCGGCGGCCTCTATGTCGGGATCTACCTCGTGATGCGCGCCCGGCTGGCCCGGCTGGGCAGCCGCACCGTGGCCGACAACGAGGCCCGCTTCCGGATCGTGCAGGAGACCTTCGGGGCGCTCACCGAGCTGAAGCTCTACGGGCGCGCGGAGGCGTTCGCGTCGCGGTTCGACGCCCCGGCCCGGGCCTACGCCCTCGCCACCGCGGCGAGCCAGCTCACCGGCCAGATGCCGCGCTTCGTGATCGAGGCCCTGGCCTTCGGCGGGGTGATCGTGGTGGTGCTGTTCGCGCTCGCCCAGGGGCTCGACGTCGCCGGGATCCTGCCGCTGCTCGGCCTGTTCGCCTTCGCGGGCTACCGCATGCTGCCGGCCTTCCAGAACATCTTCACCTCGGTGGCGCTGATGCGATTCACCTTGCCGGCGGTGCGGGTGATCGTCGACGAGCTCGCCGACGAGCGGGAGCCCCGGCCCCGCAGCGCGGAGCGGCTGCCCTTCGCGCGGGCGATCCGGCTCGAGGGCCTCGGCTTCGACTACGGCACCGGCCGCCCGGCCCTCGCCGGGATCGACCTGACCATCCCGGTCAACGCCACGCTCGGCCTGGCCGGGCGGACCGGATCGGGCAAGTCGACGCTGGCCGGCCTGATCCTCGGCGTCCTGAGCCCGACCGCCGGGCGGATCACCGTGGACGGCCGGCCCCTCGATGCCGGCACCCTGCCCGCGTGGCAGAACCGGATCGGCTACGTCCCGCAGGAGGTGTTCCTCGTGGACGGCACGGTGGCGGAGAACATCGCGCTGGGCCTCGACGCGCCGGACCTCGCCGCCGTCGAGCGGGCGGCGCGGCTCGCCGGCGCCCACGACTTCGTCGCGGCCCTGCCGCACGGCTACGCCGAGCGGGTCGGCGAGCGCGGGGCGCGGCTGTCCGGCGGCCAGCGCCAGCGCGTCGGCATCGCCCGGGCGCTCTACCACGACCCGGACGTCATCGTGTTCGACGAGGCGACCTCCGCCCTCGACGACGAGACGCAGGCGGCCGTGATGCGGGCGCTGCGCGCCCTCTCGGGCCGGCGGACGCTGATCCTGATCGCCCACCGGCTCTCGACCCTGGAGGGCGCCGACGCGGTCCACGTCCTGGAGGCCGGCCGGATCGTCGCCTCCGGGCCGCCCGAGGCGGTCCTGCCGGGGCTCGGCACGGCCGCGTGAGCGACCCCGCGTGGGGGCCTTGCGTCCGGCCCCGCCTCCGTTACCTCGGCTGTCCGAGGCAGACCGGGAGAGCACCGTGACCACGCGCATCGAGCTGACCGCACCGGACGGCACAACCGCGACGCTCGCGACCCACGGGGCCGAGCCGGTCTCCTGGCGGGTCGGCGGGACCGAGTATCTCTGGAGCGGCGACCCCGCGCACTGGAACCGCCACGCGCCCTGGCTCTTCCCGGTGGTCGGCGCCTCGGCGGGCGGGCACGTGACGGTCGGGTCCGAGCGCTACCCGATGGCCCAGCACGGCTTCGCGCGGGACCTGCCCTTCGCGGTGGTCGACCGGAGCGCCGACGCGGTGACCCTGCGCCTGACCGACGGGCCCGGGACGCGGGCGCACTACCCGTTCGCGTTCCGGCTCGACATCGCCGCGCGGGTTCGCCCGGCGGGTCTCGACCTCGACGTGACCGTCGCCAATCCCGGCGACGTCCCCCTGCCCTACGCCCTCGGCTTCCACCCGGCCTTCCCGTGGCCCTTCGCGGGCGGCAGCCGCGCCCGGGACGGTGGCTACGCGGTGGCCTTCGAGCAGGCGGAGCGGCCCTTCGCGCCCCAGGTCGGCCCGGGCGGCCTGCTGCTGCGCGACGAGCAGCCGATCCCCCTCGCCGGGGACACGCTGCCCCTCGATCCGGCACTGTTCACCGAGGCCTTCGTGTTCCGGAACGCCCGCAGCCGCTGGATGCGCTTCACCGGCCCCGGACGGGCGATCCGCATGGAGATGGCGGATTTCCCCCACCTGGCGGTCTGGACCAAGCCCACCGCGCCGTTCCTGTCGCTCGAGTGCTGGACCGGCTACGCCGACTGGTCGGACTTCGCGGGCGACCTCGCCGCGCGCGATTCGCAGCGCCTGCTCGCCCCGGGCGCCGCGGCGCGTCACGGCGTCCGCCTGACGCTGGAGACCTAGCCGTTGCGGATCTGGGTGGCGCGGCCCGAGCCGGGGGCGACGCGGACCGGAGCGGCCCTCGCGGACCTGGGCCACGCGCCGCTCGTGGCCCCCGTCCTGGCTGTGCGGCCGACCGCGGCGGCGCCGCCCGTGGGACCCTTCGCCGCGCTGCTCCTCACCAGCGCCAACGCGGTGTCGGCGCTCCGGCCGGCGCTCCGGGACGCGCCGGCCCTGCGCGGCCTTCCCGTCTTCGCCGTCGGCGCGCGGACGGCCGCCCTGGCCCGTGAGGCCGGTCTCGGCCCCGTGCGGGAGGGGCCCGGCGACGCCGCGGGGCTCGCCGCCCTGGTGGCGGCGTCGCTGCCGCCCGGCGAACCGCTCCTCCACGCGACCGGGGCCGAGCGCAAACCGGAGCCGGCGGCGGCGCTGACGGCGGCCGGATTTCGGATCACCGCCTTCGTGGCTTACCGGGCCGAGGCGCTGGAGCGCTTGCCGCCGGCGGTCGGCCGCGACCTCGCCGAACACCGCCTCGAGGCGGCCCTTCACTATTCCCGGCGCAGCGCCGCCGTCGCCCTTGCCCTCGCGGATGGTTCGGAGCACGGCGGAGCTTTCCGCCGGCTGAGGCATTACTGCCTATCGCCGGATGTCGCGGCACCCCTGGAAGCGGCCGGTGTTCCGGTCCATTTCGTCGCGGCACGCCCGCGCGAAGCGGACCTGCTCGACGCCCTGGCACGGCGACCGGGCTAACCGCGCGGTGACAGGGAGGCCGGGCCGCCGTATCTCGCCCTCGCGCCCGGCGCCGCCGCGGTGCTAGGGGGGCGCGGCGACGCCGTAGAGTTGGAGGACTTGCCCGTGACGCCACCACCCAGCGACGCCGACAAGCCCGGCCCCGGCGGCCGGAAGCCGGACGCCGCGCCCGGCAAGCCCGGGCCATCCAGCCCGCCCGGTGGCGCGTCGCGACCGGCCACGACGTCGGCGTCCACCGCCTCCACGTCGGCTTCCACGGCCTCCACCGCCGCCGGCGGCGCGAAGGCGCCGCAGGGATCCGCGCCCGGGACGCCGCCCAAGCCCGCGACCGACCCGGTCGTGACCGCCAAGCCCGGCACGATCGATCCGAAGTCCGACGCGGGCCAACCGGCTACCGGGGCCGACGGCGCGAAGCCGTCGACCGGCCCGGCCGCCCGGACGGCCGGCGCCAAGCCCGATCCCGTGGCGGTGGGCGCCGCGTCGTCGGCCTCCGACGCCAGGGCCGGAACCTCCGCCTCGTCGTCGTCGACGGCCTCCACCAGCGCGTCCGGGGCCTCCGGGGCGCGGATTGATCCGAAGGCCGCGCAGCCCGGAACCGGCCCGCAGGGCGGTCCCCGTCCGGGCGGGCCCGCCTCCGGTGCCGCGGGCCCGGCGGCGGCCAGCGCGGTGACGGCCGGCCCGATCATCGACCTGAAGGCCAAGCGGATCCCGGATCCGCCGGCCGCCGGCAAGGAGCCGGGCAAGGACGCTCCCAAGGACGCTCCCAGGGACGTTCTGAAGGACGCTCCCAAGGATGCTTCCAAGGACGCCGCCAGGGACGGGAAGGAATCCGCGAAGAGCCCGATCCCCGCGGCGGCCGCCGTCGATGCGAACAGGAGCGCCGCCGCACCCGCCGGCCGGGCCCGGGCCGGATTCGGCTCGCTCGCGGCCGCGGGGCTGCTCGGGGGCGTGATCGGCGCCGGCCTGCTGTTCGGCGCCGAGAAGGCCGGGATCGGTCCCGACCCGCGCCTGAACGCCCTCGACCAGAGGCTCTCCAGCCAGCTCGCGTCCCTCGACAAGCGCCTCGACGGGCTGGCCCCGCGCGACGCGGTGACGGCCCTCGACAAGCGCGTCGCCGCCGCGGAGGCGAGCGCCAAGCAGGCGCTCGACAAGTCCGGCGCGGCGCCCGCTGCCGCCGCCGAGGGGCAAGCGGCCGGTCAGGCCTCCGGCCAGGCCCCGGCCGTGCCGCCGGATCTCGTCGCCCGCCTCGACAGCCTCGACCAGCGCGTCGCGGCGCTGCAGGAGGAGCCCGGCCAGGAGCCCGGCCGCGACCAGCCGGCCGATTCGAAGCTCGGCGCGGTCCAGGACAACGCCAAGCAGATCGCCGACCTCGAGACCCGCCTCAAGGCGGTGGAGGATGGCGGCGCCAGCAAGGGTGCGGCCGAGGAGGCCGCCCGCAAGGTCGCGGCGCTGCAGAGCGAGGTGGAGCAGAAGACCAAGGCGAACGCCGAGGCCGACGCGGCCCTGGGTCAGCGGCTCGACGCGCTGCAGCAGGCCGTCGACGCGCGGGTGAAGGCCGCCACCGAGGCGGTCCAGGCCGCGACCCAGGCGAGCCGCACCGCCGCCGAGGCCGGACAGGCCCAGGCGGCGGAGGCCGCGAAGGCGGTCGACCGGCGGCTGCAGGAGCAGGCCGACCAGATCGCCGCCCTGGACAAGAGCGTGGCGCAGCGCGCCGAGGCCAGCACCGTCCAGGCGGCGCTCCGGGTCGTCGTCGCCGACCGCGTGGCGGCCGCCCTGGAATCGGGCACCGCCTACGCCGAGCCGCTCGCCACCCTGCGCAAGCTCGATCCGGGAACCGAGGCGCAGGCCAAGGCCCTGGCGACCTTCGCCGAGGGCGGTGCCCCCTCGGCGGGGGATCTCGCCGACACGTTCCGGCCGATCGCCGAGCGGATCGCGGCCAAGCGGCAGGCGCAGCGGGCCAAGAGCGCGGCCGAGACGGGCGATTTCCGCACCAAGCTCCTCAGCATGGCCGACGGTCTCGTGCAGATCCGCAAGGCGGACGCGCCCGCCCCCGAGGCCGCGGACGATCCGGAGAGCAAGGTCCAGGCGGCCCTCGACCGCGGCGACCTGACGGCGGCCTCGGCGGCCTTCGCGGCGCTCCCGGCCGAGGCCCGGGAGCAGGCCGGGGATTTTGGCGCCAAGCTCAAGGCCCGGGCCGAGGCCGAGCAGGCCGTGCGCGCCCTGCTCGACGGCGCCTTCAAGGCCCTGCCGGTCGGGGCCGCCCAGCCGGCTCAGGCCGCCCCCGGGCGCTAGTCCGGTGAGGGCCCCGATCCGCGCGCTGCGCGGCCGCACCATCTCCGAGCGGGCGCCCAGGCGCCCCGCTCCTCCCGCACCCCGCGACGGCCGCCAGCCGGCCGCCGACAGGAGATACTGACCCCATGTGGCGCGCCCTCGCCTTCCTGGCCCTGCTCGCACTCGCCGCCTTCGGGGCGGTCTGGATCGCCGACAGGCCCGGCACCGTCACCGTCGTCTGGAACGGCTACCAGATCGGCACCAGCCTCGCGGTCGCCCTCGTCGGCGTGATCGCCGCGGCGATCGTCCTGGGCCTGCTCTGGGCGATCGTGCGCGGCGTCATCGGCCTGCCCGAGGCCCTGGTCCGCGGCTCGGCCGAGCGGCGCCGGGCCAAGGGCCTCTCGGCCCTCTCCCGCGGCATGGTGGCGGTGGGCTCCGGCGATCCCCTGGCGGCCCGCCGCTACGCGGGCGACGCCGAGCGGCTCCTCGGCACCGAGCCGCTGACCCTGCTGCTCAAGGCGCAGGCGGCGCAGATCTCCGGCGACCGGGACGCGGCCGAGAGCGCCTTCCAGCGCATGGTCGACGATCCCGAGACCCGGGTCCTGGGCCTGCGCGGCCTGTTCGTGGAGGCCCGGCGCCGCGAGGACGAGACGGCCGCGCGCGCCTACGCCACCGAGGCCGCCCGCCTCGCCCCGAGCGTCACCTGGGCCAACGAGGCCCTGCTGGAGGCGCAGAGCGCCGACGGCGACTGGGCGGCGGCCCTGGAGACGATCGAGCGCCGCTCGTCCCTCGGACTGATCGACAAGGCCGCGGCCCGGCGCCAGCGGGCGGTGCTCCTCACCGCGATCGCCGGCGAGCGCGAGGCCGGCGAGCCGGAACTCGCCACGGAGCGGGTCCTGCAGGCGGTCAAGCTCGCCCCCGACCTCGTGCCGGCGGCCTGCATCGCCGGACGCCTGCTCGCCCGCCGCGGCGACGTCAAGAAGGCCGCCCGGATCGTCGAGGCGGCCTGGAAGGCCAATCCTCACCCCGACCTCGCCAAGGTCTATCTGGGCCTGCGGCCCGGCGACTCGGTCCGCGACCGCCTCGCCCGCGCCGAGGTCCTGGCGAAGCTGTCGGTCTGGGACCCTGAGTCCCGTCTCGCCCTCGGCCAGGCCGCCCTCGACGCGCGGGACTACAAGCGGGCCCGGGAGGCCGTGAAGCCCCTGCTCTCCGACCGTCCGACCGCCCGGGCCTGCCTGATGATGGCGGCCATCGAGGAGGCCGAGCACGGGGCCGCCTCCGGTCAGGCCCGCGAGTGGCTGGCCAGGGCCGCCCGCGCCCCGCGCGACCGCGTGTGGATCGCCGACGGCATCGCCACCGATACCTGGGCGCCGGTCTCGCCGGTGACCGGGCGTCTCGACGCCTTCGCGTGGCGCGAGCCGCCGAACACGCTCGGTGCCGCGCCCGCGGTGGAGCCGGAGGCGGACGCCGCCGGTCCGGCGCTCGTGCCGGCGGCCCCGAACGCCGCGGCGCCGGTCGCCAAACCGGCCCCCGCGTCGAAGTCCCCCGCGGCCACGACGTCGCCCCCGGCCGTCCCCACCGTCTCGGCCTCGGTCGCGTCGGCGGCGTCGACCTCCGCCGGCCCGGTCCCGGCCGCGCCGATCCCGACCGTCCTTCCGGCGAAGGCGGGCGCGCCGAAGGCGGCCGGCGCCGACCCGGTCTCGGCCGGGATGGCGGCCGCGGCGCTGCCGCCCTCCGGCTCGGCCGAGCGCGCAGTCCGCCGGATCGGCTGACCGGTCGCGGCGCGCTCCGGCCATCCGGATGCGGGATGACAGGAGCGCCGCGGGGTCACGGTCACGCCGCGGCGCTCGACTATTGCAAGTTGAATGAGCCGACTCGCCGTGTAGCTTGTCGTGAGTCGTCGACCGAGGATCCGATCATCCCCCAGCCCGCTCACAGCCCGCGCGCGCCGTCGATCCGGCCGGATCGGGGCCGCGTCCCGCGTCGCGCGGTGCGGCCGTGACCGTCCTCGACGAGGACGGCGAGCCGCGCCGGCAGGTCGGAGCCCTTCCGTTCCGGCACGGGCGGGACGGCAAGACCAAGATCCTGCTGGTGACCTCGCGGGAGAGCCGCCGCTGGGTCATCCCGAAGGGGTGGCCGATGAAGGGCCGCAAGCCGTTCGAGGCGGCCGCGCGCGAGGCCTACGAGGAGGCCGGCCTGCGAGGTGCGGTCGGCAAGCGCCCGATCGGGCTGTACCTCTACCAGAAGCGCCTGAGGAACCTCGACACCGTCCTCTGCCAGGTGAAGGTGTTCCCCCTGGAGGTGCGCAAGCAGCTCAAGCATTTCCCCGAGGCGCGCCAGCGCGAGCTGCGCTGGTTCACCCCGTCGGACGCCGCCGAGGCGGTGTCCGAGCCCGGCCTCGCGGCCCTGATCCGGGCCGCATCGCGCACCTAAAACGGCGGGAACGCGCAACACGGCGTTGCCAACGCGGCGGCGATCCGTTATGGCCCCACTCGGCCGGACGGACACGCCCCCCGCGGGGGCGCCCCGGTCACCTGCTGCGGTAGCTCAGTGGTAGAGCACTTCATTGGTAATGAAGAGGTCGAGAGTTCAATCCTCTCTCGCAGCACCAGAAACCTTCCCGATCTCGCAATCAGTCCGGACGATGCTAAGGGTTCCCTAGCGGAGCCTGTCGCGGACTGAGGATCGCGGCGGCGGCCCGGCCGACACCATCCGCTGAAGGGGACGCGCGGACGTGAACTCGACAGCCCTGTTCACCATGCTGGGCCTCGTCATCGGCTGGGCGGTCCTGGCCGGCGCGGCCCTGATCACCGGGCGGATCGCCACCTTCGCGTTCCTGATCCTGACGCTGATCGCCCTCTACCTCTACGTGCCGTGGGTGCGGCTCCGGGCGAGCGGGATCGACGGGTCCAGCCGGCCGGTCCGGTTCTGGACCAACGTCGCCATGCTGGCGGTCAGCCTCGCCGCCTGCCTCGCCTTCGGGATGATGCTCGCCCGGCGCACCGGGCTCCTGTAGGCGCCCCGACCGCCGCGCGGTCCGCGTTCGCGCGGCCGGCGATCCACGCTCCCGAGTGAGCTGCCCCCGCCGCACCAGGGCGTCCCCACGCATCGGGCCGCGCGGCCAGAGAGAGCGGCCGGCGATCCGGTCATGCGCGGCGCCCCCTCAACATGGATGAGGCGCCCTTAACATACATTGTGTAATACGGGCCGATTAAGCGTGGCCTTGATCGCGGATTTTCGTGCCAATAGCCTGGCTTGGCGCGATAAAACGAGTTCGGTCAAATATTGATCGTTATAAAATTCGCGAAAGATCGAACCGTGGTCCCGAAGCCGGGTTGGACAGGGTGCGAGGCTCGATGCTCCCACGGAGTACCGGGCCGACGGCCGATCGTGCGGTGGGCTTGAGCACGCCGTGCCTCTCGCGAGGGACAGACATCATGTACTATCACGACAAGCGGCTTCAGTACCCGGTCAGGGTCGACAGTCCCGACCCGGTCTACGCCCGCATGCTCCAGCAGGCGATCGGCGGCATCGAGGGTGAGATCCGGGTCGCCTTCCAGTACTTCTTCCAGGCCTGGGGGAACCGCGCCCCGACGACCAAGTACCGCGACATGCTGCTCAATACGGCCACCGAGGAGATCGGCCATATCGAGATGCTCGCGACCGCGGTGGCGCTGAACCTCGAGAACGCCCCCACCAAGGTCCAGGAGGCCGGGGCGGCCGACGCGATCGTCGGTGCCGTGATGGGCGGCGAGAACCCGCGCCACATCGCCGAGGGCATGCTGCACAAGACGCTGCTCTCCACCGGCATGGCCGCCTTCCCGGGCAATTCCGACGGCCAATCCTTCGACATGAGCCACATCTACGCCAGCGGCAACATCGCGGCCGACATGTACTGCAACGTCGCTGCCGAGAGCACAGGCCGCGTCCTCGCGGTGCGCCTCTACAACGCCACCAACGATGCCGGCATGCGCGACATGTGGAGCTTCCTCATCGCCCGCGACACGATGCACCAGCAGCAATGGCTGGCGGTGATCGAGGAACTCGGCGGCCACGCCGGCACGCTGCCGATCCCGAACTCCTTCCCGCAGGAGAAGGAGAACCAGAAGTTCAACTACAACTTCTTCTCGACGTCGGCGGACGGCTCGCCGCCGCCGGCCGGGCGCTGGACGCAGGGACCGTCGCTGGACGGCAAGGGCGAGTTCAGCGTCGTCCAGAACCAGCCGATGGGCGAGGAGCCGGTCCTCGGCCCGGCGCGGCCCGACAGCGGCGCCGAGGCTCAGCAGATCGGCTGAGCCGCCGGGCACCCGGCCGGTCCGCCGGCCGGGACGGCTCCATCCGAAGTCGCGGCGCCCCGGCGCGCCGCGACCCGCGCGGACGGGAACAGGTGGCTCGCAGAACCGTGACACGCGGCACGCTCGTCGATGGTCGTGTCTGCCTCGCCCGGACCGACGCGGAGCGCGCGCCGCTGGTCCGGCGGCTGGGGCGGATCGAGGGTCAGGTCCGGGGCCTGCGGGCTATGGTCGAGGCCGACCGGCACTGCCTCGACGAGATCCAGCAGATCCGGGCCGCCACCGCGGCCCTGCGCGAGGTCGGCCTCCTGATCATCGACCAGCACGTCGCCGCGGGGCTCCGCCTCGCGGCGCGCGATCCGGACCGGGAGGCGGTCATGGCGGACCTCCTCCGGGTTCTGCGGGCGGCCATGGCGGAGGCCGGATAGGCGTCGGGCCGCCGGCCCGCGCCTCCGGCGGTCGCGCTCAGTGCTTGGTCAGCGTCTCGACGACGGTGCCCGGCCCGATGCGCGCCGAGAAGCGCGCCAGCCGGCTGCGGCTCGGCTCCTCGAGACCGCCGGCATGCGCGAAGGTCGTCAGGGCGATGCCGACGAGGAACCGGGCCTCCTCCAGGGTCACGGCCCGGCCGCTCAGGGTGCTGGCCGCGCCCCGCACGGCCAGGACGGCCTCCTGGAAGGCGGGGTCGTCCTCGAGATCCGAGAGCCGGGTCATGGGCGCGATCCCGCGGTCCGCGGCGTCCCGCGCCCGACCGGGTCGGGATGGGCATTCGCAGCAGCGAGATCTCCGCGTGCGCTGCCGCAGATACGGCCGCGCGGCGAACAGTTTTCCGGTACGTATGACCTCATCGAACTCCCTCTTTCCGTCGGCATATCTGTCGCGATTGCCGCGGATCCCAGCATATATCGGTCCGAAGATGTGCCCGTCCGCTGATCTATGTTGCGGCGGATACGGCATAATCAGCGATTAATGGCGCCACGCGATTTATCATACTCCTCAGGTGATCGGCTATCATGCTCGAACTCTCGCTCGACGCCGATACAATCGACGCGCAGGGCCCCCGGCTCCCCGACAGCGTGCAGTATCATCTCGGCCATCTGCTCGCGGCGACCTACGCGCAGGACAACGTCGAGCCGACCATCGCGGATCGCTTCGCCGAATTGCTGAGGCTGCTCGACGGCGCTTTCGGCCGGGCGCAGGACGGCCGCGAGAAGGCGTTCCAGGCCTCGCTCCTCGCGATGGTGCCGAACCTGCAGCGCTTCGCGCGCTCGCTCCTGCGCAGCCATGTCGGTGCCGACGACCTCCTCCAGAACACGCTTCTCCGGGCCTGGCGCTCGCGCGCCAGCTTCGCGCCGGGCACGAACCTGGAAGCGTGGCTGTTCACGATCATGCGCAACCAGTTCTACAACGAGCACCGCAAGCGCGGGCGCGAGGTGCAGGACGAGGACGGCGCGCAGGCGGAGCGGATGGTCTCGCTGCCCGAGCAGGGCGGCCACCTCGATCTGAGCGACGTCCAAGCCGCCCTCGACCGCCTGGCGCCGTCGATGCGGCAGGCGCTCGTGCTCGTGGCGATCGAGAACCTCACCTACGAGGAGACCGCGGCCGTCATGCAGTGCCGGATCGGCACGGTGAAGAGCCGGGTCTGGCGGGCCCGGACGCAGCTCGCCGAGATGCTGGGCTATACCGGTCTCGAGGTCGGCAGCGACGACGTCATGCTGGCCGCCGCGGGGCCGAAGGGGCGGAAATCCACCGCTGTCTCGTGACGGCGACCGGCGGGAGGAGTCGCAAGGGACCCGCCTCTGCGCGTAGGGTCGATCCCCGATCCCGGGCTCGAGGAGCCGCCGTTGCCCATGTCGCCGCGCGCCGTGATCTCCGCTGCCGTCGTGTTCGGTCTGACCCTGTCGCCCGGGGCGGCCGGGGCGCGGACCACCCCGGGACCCGCCGCGCGGGCCTGGCTCTCGGATCTCGTGACGCGGATCGATGCCGCGGACCGCGCCGGGACGCGGCCGGGTCCCGACCGGGGCCGCGGAACCGTGGTCGTCCACGTGCAGATCGCCGCCGATGGGGCGGTGCAGGGCGCGGAGATCGAGGAGAGCTCGGGCTCGCCGAGACTCGACGAGCGCGCGCTCCGCGCCGTGCAGGGCATCAGCCCGGCGCCCGTGCCGCCGGCCGCACTCCTGGGTGAGGACGGGATCGTCGATCTCAGCATCCCGGTCGCGCTCGGCCGCTGAGCATGCCTCGGCCCGTCCGGTCAGCAATTCGGATCGGTGTCGACGCCGAGATAGGCCCCGACGAGATAGCCGGCCTGAAGGGCTGTGAGATAGGCGAAGAGCAGCAGGACCTTCTCGGTGTCGAGCTGTGCCCAGACAAAGATCCAGAGGGCCAGCCACGCGAGGGTGACCAGCATCGAGCTGGCCACCAGAACCGATGCCCGATACCGCCAGCCCTCCCATATGCCCACCGCGAAAAGCAGGGCCGCAACCAGCAACGAGCCGTCTCCTTCCGCGCGAATAGATAAACTTTTACGCGCTAAACCTCTGGCAGTTCACGGATTTTCGACTGCGTGCCCGACCTTCGAGGGTGAGATTTAATTTAGCATTAACTCGACGGGTCCCCCCGGGCGGTTCGTCAGTGATCGGCGTCGCGCAGGCCCACTCTGCCCCACGCCGATCGGGCAGCCCGCACGCGAGCAGAAAGCGGGCCACCGGGGCAATGCGGCGGACCGGCGGCGGTCCTGGCATTGACGCGATCGATAATGAGAATCGATCGCATCTGTTTGGATCATGATGCGCTGCAACGTAGATAACCCCTCGAAGCCGGGCACCACCCGGACAACGAGAGGACTTCAGACCATGACCGTTCGCACCATCGTTCTCGCCGCCCTCACCGCCGTCCCGATGATCGGCACTGCCCGGGCTGACGAGACCATCGCGCTCACCCCGCCGCTCTACCGCGAGCAGGCTCGTCCCACGGCCGCCGTGCGGCCGGCCTCCGAGCTGACCACGACGCCGCGCCTCGTCCCGGCGAGCCCGGCCTCGCGGCGGGTCGTCGCCACCGCGGTCTCGGCCCGCTGAGGCGGGGCGTGGCCGCGATCCGGCGCCACCGGGCGATCCGGTGGCGCCGGCCGCAGCGCCGGCCCGGCGCGAAGCGCCCGCCCGTCAGGCCGGGCAGGGTTTGCCCCCGGGCAGAACCACCTCGCTCTGCCCGTTGTAGATCTCGCCGCCGCGCACCGGCCAGATCTTCTTGTACCGGAAGGTCCACCGGGTCAGGTTCGAGAGGACCGGGAAGATCGGGTGGTAGGTCATCGTGACTTCCGACACGACGAAGCGGTCGCCGTTCCGGGTCATCCCGGCGGGCGGTGCGCCGAGCGAGGAGCCCGCCGTGCGGGCCTGTCCGTTGGACTCGGCGCTCGAGCAGACCTTGGTCGTCGCCGAGCTGCCGTCGCTGTAGGTGCCCGCCGCCGTCAGCACGATGCTCGCCCGGCTCACGTCGTAGGGGTTGGAGATCGCGCCCGTCGCGGCGAAGACCGGCTTGAGGTCGGCGTAGCTGCCGCGGGAAATCAGGTCGGCCATCGTGGCGGCCGCGTTGTCGAGCCGCTTCCCGATCATGTAGGCCCGGGGCAGCTCGATCGACCCCATGAGGATCAGCAGCAGGATCGGGGCGATCACGCTGAACTCGATCGCGCTGACGCCCTCCCGGTCGCCGATCAAGCGGATCAGGCAGGCGCGCGGACGGCCGCTCAGCACGGCTTGGGCTCGTAATCCTCGGCCCTGAAGATCTCGGTCGTGACCAGCAGTTGCGTCTTGTCGGCCATGATCCGGCCGGTGAAATCCAGCATCTGGAACAGCCGCATCACCGGCACGGCGACCCGGACCGTGACGGTGTCGCCGCCCTGCGGGCACTCGAACCGCTGGCCGAAGCCCGGCGTCCAGTTCTTCGTGGTCTTGTCGAACGGTTCCGCCGGCTGCGAGGTCGCGAACGAGGGTGTCCGCGAGACGTCGAGGCGCAGATCGGCGCAGGGGAACAGCGCCGAGGGGCCGGTGCAGACGATCTTCCGGAGGCGCTCACTCGGATCGCTGCCGTCGGAGCCGTCCTGGAAGGTGCCGGTGCGCAGCTGCCGGACGCTCCGGTCGACCGCGATGTCCAGCGTCTGCTGCTCGATGGCGATGACGCCGGCTTCCGCCACGACGCCCAGGAGCGCCAGGAACGGCGCGGCCAGGAGCGCGAACTCCACAGCTGAGGCGCCGGTCCGGTGACCGGCGAACCGCCGAACGCGCCGGGCGGTGCCCTCGGTCCCGCCGGGACGGCGGCCGGTCGCGACGCGCCGCAAGATGCCCATCATGCCGAACGAACTCTGCAGGTCCACGCCTGCCGCTGTCCGGACGCAGAGGCGCGGACGAAATAACCCTATGACGAGGCCGTTTAAAAACGGTTCAAATCTGAGTAGAAATTGCGTGTTCAGGAAGATTTTGCGGGCGCGACGCTTGATGAGGGGCCAGATTCGCCCTCAGGTTGTGTATTGTTGTATCCTCTCACGGTGCTGGTCCCGATGCGGCCAGTCGTCGGCGCGGCGGCGGGCCTTGGAGGGCAGCGTATAGACGTTGTTCACAGCTAAAGGGGCCTTACTCGAGCTCCGACAGCTTTCCGGGGCTCCGGCGCGACGGAATTTTAGGAGCTGGACTCTACGCCTGCCGGAGCGGTGGCCGGTGCCGCCGCAGCCGCCGATCCGGTCCCGCCCTGGGAGACGCGTCCATTTCCCCCTTCTGGAGAGTGCTCCGCGCGGGCTCGCGGGCCGTGACCGACCGGTCCGGCTCGGTCGCCCTGACCTTCGGCCTGAGCGCCGTTGTGCTGCTCGGCCTGACCGGGGGCGGCATCGATTACGCCCGCCTCGCCGCCCGGCGCAGCCAGCTTCAGAACGCCGCCGATGCCGGCGTCCTCGCGGCCGGCAACTACCTCAAGCTCGCCGTCGCGACCTCGGCGGCGGCCAAGAGCATCGTGGTCGACACGGTCCACGCCCAGGCGGCGCCGCGCCCCGAGAGCCCCTACGCCCTGCGGGTCGAGGTGGCGGACGACAAGACCAGCGTCGCCACGACGGTGGACGAGACCGTCAAGCTCGCGTTCGGCGGCTTCGTCGGCGTGCCCGCCGTCAAGGTCTCGGTCCGCTCGACGGTCCGCGTCGTGGGCAAGATGCGCCTCTGCCTGCTGACGCTGGACCCGCTCGCCGCCGGCGCGTTCGAGCTGGAGAAGAGCGCCGAGGTGACCGCCCAGGATTGCTCCCTCTACAGCAACTCGCAGAGCCCGCGCGGCATGGTCGGCAAGGACAGCGCCTATGCCCGGGCGCAGACGATCTGCACCGCCGGCGGCTTCGACGGCGCCCGCGCGAATTTCGCGCCGCCGCCGCAGACGGGCTGCCCGCCGATCCAGGACCCCCTGAAGGACCGGGCGGCGCCGCCGGTCGGCGCGTGCACGGCGATCCCCTCCTCGGCCAACAGCAAGCGCGACACCGGCGGCAACCTCGTCGACCAGAGCGCCACCCTCGAGCCGGGCACCTATTGCGGCGGCCTGCGCATCACCAAGAACGCCTCGGTGACGCTGCGCGCCGGCACCTACGTGATGAAGGACGGGCCGCTCATCGTCGACCAGAGCGCCGCCATGTCCGGCACCGACGTCGCCTTCTACTTCACCGGCAACAAGGGCGGTCTCCTCTTCGACAAGAAGACAACGGTCAGCCTGTCGGCGCCGACCACCGGCCCCATGGCCGGCCTGCTGATGATGGAGGAGCGCACGGTCAGCGATCCCGTCGATCCCGCGGCGATCCTCGCCGGCCTGGACCAGGCTGTCGCGCCGCTGCTGCCGTCGCCCCCGTCGCCCCCGTCGCCGACCCCGCCGCCGCTGGCCGCGACCAAGCCGATGCGGACCTACCGCATCATCAGCGACAACGCGCGAACTATGCTGGGGACGCTCTACCTGCCGGCCGGTCGCGTCGTGATCGACGCCGACAAGCCCGTCGCCGACCAGTCGGCCTACACGGTGATCGTGGCCCAGCAGGTCAACCTGTACCAGGGCCCGAACCTCTATCTGAACGCGAATTACGACGCGACCAGCGTGCCGGTGCCCAAGGGGGTCGGCCCCCTCTCGGGCAAGCTGCTGCTGTCGCAGTAGGGAGGACGCGATGCGGATCCTGCGTCGACGGCTCGTCGCCTGGGAGTGACACGGTGCTCGCGCTGATCCTCGACGATTCCGAGATGAACAACCTGCTGATCATGCAGGCGCTCAAGCCCGTGGCGGACTGCGAGCCGGTCGCCTTCACGTGCCCCGTGACGGCGCTCGACTTCCTGCGGGCGCATGTCGACCGGATCGGGGTCGTCGTCACCGACTACGACATGCCCGGCCTGACGGGCCTCGAGGTCATCGCGGCGGCGCGGGCGATCCCGGGCTTCGCGCACGTGCCGATCGTGATGGTGACGAGCCTCGACCAGCGCAGCCTGCGCCACGAGGCCCTGCGCGCCGGCGCCACCGACTTCCTCGGCAAGCCCTGCGATCCCGTGGAGATCCAGGCACGCATCACCAACCTGATGAAGATTAGCGCGGCCCACCGGCAGGAGCAGGACCGGGCCGCCTGGCTCGCCCGCGAGGTCGCGGCGGCGGTCGCCGTCATCGAGGCGCGGGAGCGCGAGATCATCGCCCTCCTGATGCGCGCCGCCGAGCACCGCGACACCGATACCGGCGACCACATCGCCCGGGTGGCCGGCTACGTGGGCGTCATCGCCCGGAACCTCGGTTTCGACCCGGAGGAGATCCGGATCCTGAAGCTCGCCTCCACGATGCACGATGTCGGAAAGATCGGCGTGCCCGACGCGATCCTGCTCAAGCCGGGACCGCTCTCCGCCGAGGAGCGCGCCGAGATGGAGAAGCACGCCGAGCGCGGCCGGCGGATCCTGGAGGGCAGCACCTCCGACGTCGTGCGGCTCGCCGCCGAGATCGCCGAGAGCCACCACGAGCGCTGGGACGGCACCGGCTACCCGAAGGGCCTGCGCGGCGAGGCGATCCCGCTCTCCGGGCGCATCGTGGCGGTGGCGGACGTGTTCGATGCCCTCGTGACCGAGCGGCCCTACAAGGCGGCCTGGCCGCTCGAGCGGGCGCGGGCCTTCGTGGCGGACCAGAGCGGCCGCCACTTCGATCCCCGCTGCGTCGAGGCGTTCCTCGCGGGCTGGGACGCGGTGACGCGGACCTGCCTGCGCGCCGCCGCCTGACACCATCCCCGTTCCCGTCCCCCCTTCCCCGCCCCTTCCCGCGTTCGGGCCCGACCGGGCCACCTCAAGGAGCAGAGCGTGCATCTCGCGTGGCTGAGGCCGAGGCGCTCCCTGGCGGGCCGGCTGGCTCTGGCGGTGACCGGCGCCGTCACGGCGGCGCTCGTCCTGGCGGCGGCGCTGTCGGTCTGGCGCGAGGTCGCCCGCTACGCCGCCGACAAGCAGGCGGCGCTGGAAGCCGTCGCGCAGGTCTTCGCGCATGGCGGCGCCCGGGCCACCGCCGCGGGCGACGCCGACGGCGCGGACGCGTCGCTGCGGGCGATCGGCAAGGTGCCGTCCATCGTCTACGGCGCGATCGAGCGGCTGGACGGGTCCGTCCTCGCCGAGCAGGGGATCGGCCTGCGCCTGACCCGGGACGCCGCCCAGGACGGCGCGGACCTGTCCCTCCTGCACCTGCTCGCCACCCGGAGCCTCCAGGCGACCGCGCCGATCGTGGAGAACGGGCTGCCCGTCGGCCGGGTCGTGCTGATCGGCGAGACCGACGACATCCTCGGCCACATCTGGGCGGCCGCGCAGAACGCCGCGCTGGCGGCGCTGCTCGCCGTCGCGATCGGCGTCGGCGTGTCGCTCTACCTGCAGCGCAGCGTCACGCGCCCGCTCGCCGCCCTCGCCCGCACCATGGAGGCGGCCCGCCTGCGCCACGACTACGCGCAGCGCGCGCCCGTGGGAGGCGACGACGAGGTCGGCGCGCTGGCGCGGACCTTCAACGATCTGCTGTCGGCGGTGAACGAGCGCGATCACCGCCTCGCCGCCCACAGCGCTCACCTCGAGGCCGAGGTCAGCGCCCGGACGGCCGACCTGAGCGAGGCCAAGCAGGTCGCCGACGCCGCCAACGCCGCCAAGTCGGCCTTCCTGGCCACGATGAGCCACGAGATCCGGACCCCGATGAACGGCGTGCTGGTCATGGCCGAGTTGCTGGCCGGGTCCGACCTGCCCGCGCGCCAGCGCCGCTACGCCGAGGTGATCGCCCGGTCCGGCCGGTCGCTGCTGGCGATCATCAACGACATCCTCGATTTCGCGAAGGTCGAGGCGGGCAAGCTCGAGCTCGAGCGCGTGCCCGTGAGCCCCGCCGAACTGGCCGACACCGCGGTGACGCTCTTCGCCGAGCGGGCCCGGACGGCCGGGCTCGACCTCGCGGCCGAGGTCGCGCCGGAGGTTCCGCGCGCGATCCTCGGCGACCCGGTCCGCCTCGGGCAGGTGCTGAGCAACTTCGTGTCGAACGCGCTGAAGTTCACCGAGGCCGGCCACGTCTCCGTCCGGATGGCGATCGATGCCGGCGACGGCTGCCTCGTCATCGCGGTCTCCGACACCGGGATCGGCATCCCGCAGGACAAGCTGGCCACGATCTTCTCGGCCTTCTCGCAGGCCGACCAGTCGACGACCCGCCGGTTCGGCGGCACCGGCCTCGGGCTCTCGATCGCCCAGCAGATCGTCGCCGCCATGGGCGGCACCGTGGCGGTGACGAGCCGCGTCGGCGCGGGCTCGACCTTCTCGGCGCGCATCCCCGTGACCGTCGCGGAGCCGGCCCGCCCGGTCCGGCGCCGCGAGGCGGTGCCGGCCGCGATCGTGCTGGACGCGGCCGGCCCCGCCACCCGCGCCGCCCTCGCGGCCGGCCTGGGCGCGGCCGGCTTCGCACCGGTCGCGCCGGTCGCGCCGGGGAGCGGCACCGCCGCCCACTGGATCGGCGACGCGGCCGCCCTCGTGGCGGCGGGCCGCCGGCCGGACCGGGCCGGGCGGGTGCTCGCCGTCGCGGGGCCGGGGGACGGCGCGGCCGACGCGGTGCTCAGCGCCGGCCTCGCCGACGCGGTGCTGCGCTGGCCGGTGACCCAGGCGGAGTGGCAACCCGTCCTGGCGGCGCTGGCCGCCGGGGACGCCCTCGCGGCGTCCGCGCCCTCGGCCGCGACAGCCGCCACGGCCGAGGCGCTCCCGCAATTCCCGGCCGCGCGGGTGCTCGTCGCCGACGACAGCGCGGTCAATTGCGAGGTCGCCCGCGAGGCGCTGGCCCGCTGCGGCGTGACCGACGTCGTGACCGTCGAGGACGGGGCCGCGGCCGTGGCGGCCGCCGCGGCGCGGCACTTCGACCTGATCCTGATGGACGGCAGCATGCCGGTCCTGGACGGCTTCGCGGCCGCGCGGCGGATCCGGCAGCGCGAGGCGACCGCCGGCGGGCGCGTTCCGATCGTCGCCCTCACGGCGCACGTCCTCGGCGAGGCCGCGGACGCCGCCGTGGCGGCCGGCATGGACGGGACGCTCCTGAAGCCCTTCACCCTGCGCCAGCTCGCCGACCTGCTGCAGGCGCAGGTGCCGGCGCTGCGCGGCGCGCCGGCGGACGCCCCCGCGCGAACCGGCACGCCCGAATCGGTCGGCCCGGTCGCCGCGCCGCCCGAGGCGGCCGACGACCTCCTCGACGCCGAGGTCCTGGACGGGCTGCTCGGCCTCGGGGACGGCGCCTTCCTCGACCGCGTCCTCGACCTGTACCGGGCCCAGGGTCCGGTGGCGCTCGCCCATCTCAGGGCGGCCCTCGCCGCCTCCGATCAGCCGGCCATCGCCCGGGCCGCGCACAGTCTCAAGTCGATGAGCGCGAATGTCGGCGCGCGCGCCCTCGTGGCGCGGCTGCGCGTCATCGAGGAGGCTGCCCGGAGCGCCGCCTGCGCCGAGCGGGCGGACGCGTGTGACGCCCTGGACAGGCTGTTCACCGCGACGATCCGCGGCCTCGAGGAGCGGACCCGGCCCCGGGCGGCGGCTGCCTAGGAGCGGCGCGGGCGCAGCCGAAGACCGCTGTCGCCGACAGCTTCGACACCCGGTCTGGCCGGCCCGATGCCTCGTTCAGGAAATGTATTCCCTCGGTAGACCGCGCGATTTCGCAGACCTGCCCTGCGATCCGGTATCTGGCATACCAGAGGGATCCGCCGTACGGTTCCGCTTCCTCCCAAGCACTCCCTCAGCCCGCCCGGTCCGCCGCGGCGGGCTTTTTCGTGGTGCCGGCCGTGTGCCGGCTTGACCCGGGATCAGGTGATGAGCATGCGGCGGGTGAACATCGCGGCCGCGAACAGCACGGCGGCGGCGGCTGTGATGATGCTCGTCATCAGGATGCGGCGGGGCTCGGTCGAGGACCCGGCCTTGATGGGCTCCACGATCGGCACCAGGGCCACGACCTGCTGCTGGGCGACGATGCGGGCCCGGTCATAGGCCAGCTGCACGTCGCGATGATACTTCTCGGCGTTCTCGCGCTCGTGCTCGAGATCCTCGAACCGCGTGAGCGCGTCCGACAGGCGCCGCTTCTCCGTCGGCGCGGTGCCGGCCAGCTGCTGCTGGACCCGCGCGATGTTCGCGTCGAGATCACCGATCTGCTGCTTCAGGTCGACGATGCTGCGGGATTGCGGGCCGAGGTCCCGCTGGAGCACCGCGAGCTGGACGGCGAGCTTGGTGCGCGTCTCCCGCAGTTCCGAGACAGACTTGATGGTGGCGGTGTTCGACTTGATGACGTCGAGCACGCCCTCGCGGTTGCGCAGCTCGTTCAGGGCAGCGTTGGCCTTGGCCTCCCGCTCCTCCGCGAGCTTCAGGACGCGCGTGCTCACGTCGACGGCGTCCTTCCGGGACGGCATGCTGAGCTCGTTCAGCATCCGCTCGGTGTCCGCCATGACCGCCTTGGTGATGGCGAGCGACTCGTCGGGATCGAAGGCCTCGACAGTCAGCGACATGATGCCGGACGCGGATTCGACGTCGACATCGACCCGGCGCCGCCAGTACCGCAGGAACTTCTCGACCGGCTTCTCAGGGTTGAAGCGGGAGAACATGTCGATGTCGTCCCGACCGAACCACGCGCGGATCGGGAGTTCCGCGGAGACCGCTTCGACCATCGGCCGGCTGTGGATGTACTCCTGCGCGATGAGCGTTTCCTGGGCGACGGTCGCCTTGATCACGCCGGCATTCGTGCCGACCGTGTCGGGTGTCGCCTTGTCGGCGGTTCCGATGGTCGGCCGGATCGCGAATCGCGCCTCGGTGACGTAGCGGTCGGAGGCGATCAGCCCGTAGTAGATCCCGGCGGCCAGGGTCGGGAGGACGAAGCAGACAACGAACAGGAGCGGCAGCCAGGGGTCGCTTTTGACGTGGCTCTGATAGGAGCGCACGCCCTTCTTGGTGTCGGGCAGGCCCGGGAGGCGCGCGAACTGCCGCAGCGACTGCGCGATCACCTTGTTCCGGTCGATGCCTTTCAGAGGCCTGCCCTGGGCTTTCTCGACCTGCATGTTCATCGTTGCTTCTCGAAGCTCGGGCTTGCGCGGGCATCGTCGGCCCGCGCGGCGTTCACACCGCTCGCGCAGCCCATCACACGGACAGGCGGCGAAAGCATGTCAGCCGCGATCCTCCGGGTTCGGCCGCGCCCGGCCATCCCGCCGGGCCAGCGGTCCCGCGATCCGCCGCAGGGGCAGATCCGTGCGTACGCGGGCGGTGCTGAACCGGTGCGACCCCGTGGGTCCGGCGCCGCAGCCGTTCCCGATCCTGTCGCGAGGTTTCGGAAGGACGGCGCCCCCGGTCGGGACCGCCGCACCATGCCCCTCTCCGGTACGGGAGAAGGGACCCGCGCCGCTCGCGGCACGGGCTCGGCGATCGCCTCGGTCCCAGCCCGCTCGGAACCGGCGCTAAGGGTGTTCCGCGACCGTGACCTGATCGGCGATGCCGTCGGTCTTGCCGCTGAGGCCCGGCACCTCGTCGAGCTGCCGCAGGCTGGTGAACCGGCCGCGCTCCTCCCGGTAACGCACGATCTCGAAGCCGTGGCCCTTCAGGGCCGGAACGCTGTCCAGCTCCTCGGCCGTCGCCGTGTTGAGATCGATCATGGTAGTGCCCCTCCCTGCCGGTCGGCGCCGTGCCGTCGCTTCGGTCCCCGCATCGGCCCGGCCGCCTCAGCGGATGGGATCGGCGCGGAACTGCCCGTGGGCGGGCTCGGATGCCCGACAGCGGCAGGACGGCGGCAGGCCGGTCGGGTCCGCGCGGCACGCGTCCTCGCCGCTCAGCAGGCGGAGCAGCAGATGCTCGAGCGGCGCCGCCTGATAGGGCTTCTGAAGCACCGGAACGGCCTGATAGGCTGCGTCCAGGCCGTGCTGCCCGTACCCGGTGGCGAACAGGAACGGCGTCCCGCGCGCCAGCAGCAGGTCGGCGACCGGGTAGCTGCGCGCGTCGCCGAGATTCACGTCCAGCACCGCCAGATCGAACGCCTCGCTCCGGGCATGGGCCAGGGCCCTGTCGAGGCGCATCGCCACCACGACCTCGCAGCCCAGGTCGAGCAGCATGTCCTCGGCCAGCATGGCGACGAGGCTCTCGTCCTCGACCAGCAGCACCCGGCGTCCGGCGAGCGGCGTCATGGCGCGCGCGGTCCTTCGACCGTCTCCTGGCCGATCCAGCCGAGGCGGGTCAGCGGGATCCGCATCTGGCAAGTCACGCCCGCGGGCGCGTAGGTGATCGCCGCGCTGCCGTCGAACTCCAGCGGCAATTGCCGCTCGATGAGCCGTGAGCCGAACCCCCTGCGGGTCGGGGGCGCGACCGGTGGGCCGCCCCGCTCCTCCCAGAGCAGGTCGAGCTGCTGCCGGCCGTCATCCCGGTCGTGCAGGGACCACGTCACCGCGACCTGGCCTTCGGGCGTCGACAGGGCGCCGTACTTCGCCGCGTTGGTCATCAACTCGTGCAAGGCCATTGCCAGCGTCACTGCCACCTTAGGGTGCAATCGCGCGTCCGGTCCCTGTAACCGGAAGCGGCCGGGATCGACCTCTGCCAAAAGGTGGGGGGCGAGCGCGCGCTCGACCACGCTGCGGAGGCTGGCGCTCTCCCAATTGTCCTCGACCAGCACGTTGTGGGCGTTTGACAGGGCGGCCATCCGGGCGTCGAAGACGGCGCGCGCCGTCTGGTCCGTCTGCCCCCGGAAGGTCTGCGCGGCGATCGACTGCACGGTGGCGAGGGTGTTCTTCACCCGGTGATTGAGCTCGTTGATCAGCAGGCGCTGGCGCTCGGCCGCCGCCTTCTCGTCGCTGATGTCGCGGACCTCGATGATCGTGCCGATGATGTTGGTCGCGTCGTCGCGGATCGGGCTGGCGGTGAACGCGACGGGGAAGAAGTGCCCGTCCCTGTGCACGAACACCTCCTCGCCCCGCTCCTGGTTGTTCTCCGGGAAGGCGCGGTCGATCGCACACTCCTCCAGCGGGAACGGCCGGCCGTCCGGGTAGCTGTGGTGGACGATGTCGTGCAGCGGGCAGTCGCGGGCGAGAACGTCGCGCAGCGTCCAGCCGGTCAGCTGCTCGGCGGCGCGGTTCATGTAGATGCAATGCTGGCGGTCATCCATCAGGAAGATCGACACGGAGGCGTTGTCGAGGACCGCGTTGAGGCGACGCTCGCTCTCGAAGAGCTGGCCCGATCCGCGACGCAGGCTCACCAGCGGCGCGCTGGCGGCGGACGAGGATTGCAGCGGCTGCCGCGATTTCGGCACGGTCACGACCCTTCACGCGGGTTGGTCTGAGATACCCTGCGCGCGGTCCTGACGGACCTTCGGGACTGGGCACGATGGACGGACGGCCACGCCGGACGGCGCAGAAGCGGGAGCGTGCAACGCACCATGCGCGGCGCTTGTTCCGCCGCGTGATCCGGACCGGTCGCGCTGTCCCGCCCGGGTCCGGATCACGCGGGTCCAGGCACCGGGCGGAGCGCGAACATCGCGCCCCAGTCCGGTCGACGCTCCTGCGGGACGAGGAAGAAATCCCACGTCACGCAGTCGCTGACCGCGAGCCACGTGCTCGCGTCGTCGATCAGGTTTCCCGTGATGTCCGCGCAGATGTAGCCGTGGCTCTCGGCGAACCGGTAGAGGGAGTCCTGCGCGTGCCCGTAGGCGGAGTAGCCGGCCCAGCCGTACTCCACGCTGACGATCGGGCGGCATCGCCGGAGGAGCTGGGCCGCGCCGCTCAGGGCGTTCAGCTCCCCGCCCTCGATGTCCATCTTGATGTAGGCCACCGCGGGGAGATGACCGAGGACGGTGTCGAGCCTCGCCGTCCTGACCGTGATCGTCTTCGACGTGATGGCGGGACTGCTGAAGTAGCGGGCGCGGAGCCCGCTCTCGCCGGGCACGCTGGCGACCGTGAATGCGGTCCGCCCCGCGGTGTCGGAGAGGGCGACGTCGTGCAGCTCCACCTCGGGCCGCCGGCCGAACCGCCGCGCCAGGTCCTTCATCAGGAACGGGATCGGCTCGAAGGCGTGGACCTTGCCGGTCGGACCGACGAGGTCGGCGAACGCGACGAGGTGGAGCCCGGTATGGGCGCCGACATCGACGACGACGTCACCCGGGGCGAGGAAGCGGCTGTAGCCCTGCCGCAGGATGCGCTCGTAGTCCGGGACCTGACCGGTCTCGTGAACCGCCTTGAAGGCGGTGGCGGCGGCCACGGCAGGATGCATGCGCAAGGTCCGTTCTGCGGAGACAAGTCCGGAGGGCTGGCGACGTCGCCCTCATCCTAGCCCTCCCTGCGCCGGCTCCGCCAGCACGCTCGCGGCGGGGCGCCGGCTCCCGCCGGCGGGGCCCGGACCTGTCTAGGCGGGCCGGCCCTTCTCGAACCGCTTCAGCAGCCGCTCGCGCTTCAGCCGCGACAGGCGGGCGATCCAGAACACGCCGTCGAGCTGGTCGATCTCGTGCTGGAGGACCGCGGCCGGGAAGCCCTCCGTCTCCGCCTCGCGGGCGGACCCGTCGAGGTCGCGGTAGCTCAGGCGGATGCGGGCGGGCCGGGCGATCCGCTCGCGCACCCCCGGCATGCTGACGCTGCCCTCGTCGTGGGTTGCCGTCTCGGGGGACGCCCAGGACACGACGGGGTTCACGTAGATGCGGGCGCTCTCGTCCGGCGACATCCGGACCACCACGAGGCGCGCGGGGACGCCGATATGCGGGGCCGTCAGGCCGATGGCGCTCTCGGCCATGAGCGTGTCCCGGACGTCGTCGGCCAGGGCCTGCAGGGACGGCCCGAACGCGTCGACCGGCTCGGCCGGGCGCGTCAGGCGCGGATCGGGAAACAGGACGAGCGGGCGCGCCGGCATGGTTGATCAGTCCGCGTGGGTCGGTCCACCTGCGGCGACGCGAGGGCCCGCCGCGCACCATGCAAGCCGCGCCGCGGGGCGGGTCGTCAAGACGGGCCCGCTCCGGTCGCGGCCGCGCCGCCGCGCGTCGGCCCGGCCGCGACGGCGCGCGCGACGTGGCGGAGCTTGTCGGGATTGCGCGTGACGTAGATGGCGTCGATCCGGCCGTTCTCGATCGCGAGGGCGGTCGTCTGCAGGAGGCCGCCGCGCTCGCGGCTGACATAGCCCGGAAGCCCGTCGATCCACACGAACGCGACCAGCGCCGCCCGGTCGTCACCCCACTTGCGCCGCACGCCCGCGTAGAGCCGGAGCAGGCGCTCCAGCCCCCGGATCGGATTGACGAAGGCGAGCACCTTGCCGCCCCCGTCCGAGGACAGCGTCACGCGGTCGGCGAGCAGCGTCCGCAGCCGCGCGACATCGCCGCTCGCGGAGGCCTCGAAGAACGCCCGGGCGACGCGCTCGCCCTCGTCGCGGGTCACGGGATAGCGCGGGCGCGCGGCCCGGACGTTCCGGCGCGCGCGCGCCGCGAGCTGGCGCACCGCCGGCGGCGCGCGCCCGAGCGTCTCCGCGACGTCGCCGAGCGGCAGGCCGAACACGTCGTGGAGCAGGAAGGCCGCGCGTTCCAAGGGGGACAGCCGCTCGAGCGCGAGCATCAGGGTCAGGGTGAGGTCGTCCTCGTCCACGCCGTCCGCCGCCGCCTCGACCAGCGGCTCCGGCAGCCAGGGGCCGACATAGCTCTCCCGCCGCGCGCGCGCCGACTTGATCTGGTCGAGGCAGAGCCGCGTCACGACGCGCGCGAGGAACCGGTCGGGCGCCGCGACCCCGGTCCGGTCCGCCGCGACCCAGCGCAGCCACGCGTCCTGCACGACGTCCTCGGCCTCGCTGCGCGAGCCGAGCATGCGGTAGGCGATGCGGAGGAGCCGGGGGCGGTGGGCCTCGAAGGTGGCGGTCCCGTCCCCGTGCACCGGCCGCGCGACCGGATCGGATGCCCGGACGCGTCGCGGCCGGACCTGTCCGCGGGGACGGTCGGGTCCCGTCATGCCGTCGCGAGCCAGGTCTCGAAGCGCGTGCCGCCGAGGCGGGCCGCGGCCCCGTCGTCGGGAACCAGGGAGCCCCGCGCCAGCGGGGCGCCGAAGTAGCGGGCCGCGCCGTCAACCGTCACCGCGCGGCCGTCGCCGGCGGCCGCCATGCGCCGGGCGACGAACGCCCGGAACGACGAGCGCTCCGGCCCCGCGACGTCGATCGTCCCGTCGGCGGGCGCGCCGACCGCCACCGCGGCGAGCGCCGCGGCGACGTCCGTGGCCGCGATGGGCTGGAAATCCGCGTCCGGCACGACGATCCGATCCCCCACCGCGAAGGCCTCGGCGATCGTGGCGATGAACTCGAAGAACTGCGTCGCGCGGACGATGGTGTAGGGGAGGCCCGAGGCCGCGATCCGCCGCTCCTGCGCGACCTTCGCCCGGAAGTACCCGTTGCCGTCCAGGCGATCCGTGCCGACGATCGAGAGGGCGACGTGGTGCTTGAGGCCCGCCTGCCGGCCGGCGGCGAGGAGGTTGCGGCTCGAGCGCTCGAAGAAGTCGAGCACCGCCGCGTCCTCGAAGGAGGGCGCGTTCGCGACGTCGACCACGGCGTCGGCGCCGACGAGGACCTCGGCGAGGCCGTCGCCGGTCACGGCGTCGACGCCCGTGCTCGGAGAGGCGGGGACGGCCTCGTGGCCCGCGCGCTCCAGCTCGGCCTTCAGATGCCGGCCGATCAACCCGCTGCCGCCGATCACCACGATCTTCATGTTTCCCGTCTCCGGCGCGGACCGGGCCGAGCGGCACCCTGCCGCTCCGGCCTCCCGGTCGGCGACGAGACGATGCAGCGTCCCGGTTTGTGACATCCCGGCGAAAAAAGCGACGGCGGCATTGCGGGAGGGCGCGGCCGGCGCTACCGAGGCGCCCCGCCGGAGCCGAGACGCCGATGAGACTGACCCTGACTGCAACGCCGCCCCGCCTTGCCGCCAGGACCGTCTCTCCGCATGCCAGCACAGCTCGCCCTCCTGAACGTCGCGTGGACCGCGCCTGACGAGCGCCCGGTCCTCTCCGGCATCACCGCCAGCTTCGCGCGGGAGCGGACCGGCATCGTCGGCCGCAACGGCGCCGGCAAGAGCACGCTCCTGAGCCTCCTCGCGGGCCGCCTCGCGCCGACGAGCGGCACCGTCCACCGCGACGGCACGGTCGCGCTGCTGCGCCAGTTCGCGGGCCCGACCGCGGACGAGACCGTCGCCGACCTGTTCGGCGCGACCGCGGGCCTGGCGCTGCTCCGCCGCGCGGAGACCGGTGCGGCGGAGGCCGACGAGCTCGCCCTCGCCGACTGGACGCTCGCGGAGCGCCTGACGGGAGCGCTGGCGCGGACGGGCGTGCCGGTGAGCCCCGACACGCCGCTGCGGCGCCTCTCCGGCGGGCAGCGCGCCCGCGCGGCGCTCGCCGCGGCGGTCTTCGCCGCGCCGGATTTCCTGCTCCTCGACGAGCCGACCAACGATCTCGATCGCGACGGGCGGCGGGCGGTCCGCGAGGTGCTGCAGGGCTGGCGCGCCGGCGCGGTCGTGGTCAGCCACGACCGGGCCCTGCTGGACGCGATGGACGCCATCGTGGACCTCGCGCCGGCGGGGGCGACCCGCTACCGGGGCAATTTCGAGGCCTTCCGGCAGGCCAAGGCGACGCGCCTCGCCGCGGCCGAGCACGACCTCGCGGTCGCCGAGAAGCGGGCGGCGGACCTCGCCCGCCGGGCGCAGGAGCGGGTCGAGCGCCAGCAGCGCCGCGACGCGGCCGGGCATCGCCGCTCCGCGAAGGGCGACTTGCCCCGCATCCTGGCCGGGGCCCGCCGGGACAACGCCGAGCGGACGGCGGGCGGGAGCGCGCGCCTCACCGAGCGCCAGCGCGCCGGCGCCGAGGCCGAACTGATCGAGGCCCGGGACCGGATCGCGTCGGTGAAGCCGGCCGCGATCGCGGTCCCGCCGAGCGGGCTCCACGCCGACCGGCACGTCCTCGCGCTCACCGATGTGACGGTCGGCTACCGGCCGGGACAACCGGTCCTGAGGGCCGTGTCCCTCGCGGTCACGGGTCCGGAGCGCGTCGCCCTCTGCGGGCGGAACGGGTCGGGGAAGTCGACCCTGCTCGCCGTGGTCGCCGGCCGCCTCAGCCCGTGGTCGGGCCGCGTGTCGGTCGGCGTGCGCGCCGCGCTGCTCGACCAGCGCCTCGACCTGCTCGACCGCGACCGGACCGTGGCCGACAACTTCGCGCGTCTCAACCCGGGGGAGGACGCGAACGGGTGCCGGGCGGCCCTGGCGCGATTCCAGTTCCGGTCGGCCGCCGCCGACCGCCCCGTCGCGGCGCTGAGCGGCGGCGAGCAGGTCCGGACCGCCCTCGCCTGCGCGCTCGGCAACCGCGCGCCCCCGCCCCTCCTGCTCCTCGACGAGCCGACCAACCACCTCGACCTGGACGCGGTCGCGGCCCTCGAGGCCGGGTTGGCGGCCTATGACGGCGCGCTCCTCGTCGTCAGCCACGACGCGACCTTCCTGGACGCGCTGGGGATCACCCGGCGCGTCGACCTCGACGATCTCGCCGAGGGACCCCGCGCGTGAGGGCGGCATCCGGAACGGCGGCGGGCCGCGGTCGCCGCCCCCTGCCCCGCCGGGTCTTCAGGACGCGCCGGTTCGGTCCGCACGCGTCCGCGGCGGGTCGAGCCGGAGGGTGAACAGGCGCAGGACGGTGCGGGCGCCGCGCACCGGCCCGACGGCGATCAGCCGCGCCCCGCCGGACGGCGCGGCCCGCACCACCGCCTCCGAGGCGAGGCAGTCGCAGGGCAGCGCGCGGGTCATCTGTTCCAGGCGACGGGCCACGTTGACGGTGTCGCCGACCGCCGTGAACTCGATGCGCTCCGCCCCGATGACGCCGATGAAGACCGGGCCGCGATGCAGTCCGATGCCGAGCCGCACCGGCGGCTGGCCGGCCTCCCCGCGCTCCCGGCTCCAGGCCGCCATCGCGGCCGCGAGCGCGCGCGCCGCCGCGATGGCGCGCTCGGCGTCCCCGGCCGCCGCGTCCGGCACGCCGAACACCGCCATCACCTCGTCGCCGACGAACTTGTCGACGAGCCCGCCCGCCGCCTCGATCGCGCGCGCGGCGCGGGACCGGAACGCGGCGAGGAAATCCGCGACCTCGCCGGGCGCCATGCCCTCGCAGAGGCGGGTGAAACCGCGGATGTCGGCGAAGAGCACCGTCGCCTCCTGCTCCCAGCCGGGGCGCCGGGCGGCGCGATCCGTCTCGGCGACCCATCGGGCGACCGTCGGCGCGGTCAGGCGCGCGAGGTTGTTCCGCTGGCGCGTCGCGGCGCGCGCGGCTCCGCGCAGGCGCTGCACCCGCAGCGAGAGCCACGCCAGGGCGAGGCCGCCGAGCCCGAGGGTGACCGGCTCCGGCGTCGTCGTGGCCGCGAGCGCCAGGAGCAGCGGCAGGGGCGCCGCGGCGAGGAGCCGGCCGTGCTCCGCCGCCGCGACGGCGAGGCGTCGGCGGATCGGGGCGGTCCCCGCCCGTCGCCCGGCACCCCCCGCGCGGCCGGGACAGGCGTCCGCTCTGTCCGCGCGGGGTTGCCGGAGCGCCATCGCGGGCATCAGCAGCCCGTGCAGACGCGGCCGATGATGCGCCGGGCCCGCGCGTGCTCGCGCGCCACGGCGGGGGAGCGGAGGTCCAGATCCGTCCGGAACGGGCGTGCATGGATGATCGCCGCGAGGCGCTGAACGTCGGGCTGCGCGAAGCGCGGGACCGGCTGCGCCCGCGCCTCGGTCGGGGCCGCCAGGACCATCAGCAGCGTCCCGATCGCGGGGGCCGCGGCGGTGCGTGTGCGGTGAGATTTCATGATCTGGTGCTCCTCGTGGTGGAGGAGCCAAAGTAAAAACCCGATCTTTCACCGCGATTTCGGCGGATCGGAAAACAATGACAGCAGAAATGTGGCGCGATCGACGGGTGTGCTCAGGATCGTTGCCGGGACGATCGCGACCGGAGATCGGACGCGTCGCCCCGAGACGCGAACGGCACCCGGTCCGCCGGACCGGGTGCCGTGATGGGCGCGGATGAGAGGGTCGTCCGCGCCGGGACGGCCCTCGGGTCGGGAGCGGGACCGGTCAGGCGGCGCTGCGCGCGCGGCCGCCGTGGCTCGACAGGAGCCGCAGGATCTCGGCCTTCGCGTCGTAGGTGGCGAACTCGGCGGCGAGGCGCCGCGCCTCCCGGCGATGGCCGGGCGCGTCGAGCACGGTCCGCACCGCCTGCCGGATCGCCTCCGGCGCCGGGTCGTTCGCGGCGAGGTCGATCCCGGCACCCGACCACGCGATGCGGGCGTTGACGTCGGCCTTGTCCTCGGTGAGGCCGGCGGCGACGAGGGGGATCCCGTGGCTCAGGGCCTGGTTCACGCTCCCGTAGCCGCCGTTGGTCACCATGGCGTCGACCCGTGGCAGCAGCCACTCGAAGGGCAGGTAGGGCGAGAGCCGCGCGTTGGCGGGGATCGGGCCCGGGATGGCGTCGAGCCCCCGGCCGCCGCCCGTCACCACGGTCAGGATGTCGGGCTCATCGGCGAGGGCCCGGAGGGCGGGGCCGACGAGCAGGCCGAAATCGTGGTTCGCGACCGTGCCCTGCGTGACCAGCACGACCTTGCGCGCGCCGTCGAGATCGGCCGCCCAGGGCGGGAGCGCCGCCTGCCCCGGGACGATCGGCAGCGCCCCGATGAAGCGCACCGTCGGCGGCAGCGGGAAAGGGTACTCGAAGCTCGGGACGGTGAGCTGCAGGTAGGTGTCGGCGAGCCGCACCACCGCGTCGAACAGCGGCCAGGGCGGGGCGGCGCGCCCGAGTTCCGCCAGCTTGGCGGCGAGGCTCAGCCCGACCGGCCGGTCGACCGCCGCGTCGTAGGCCTCGGCGATGCGGCCGTAGGCGGCCTCCTGCTCGGGCGTCTCGGCCGGCGGGAGGCCCAGGAAGGCCGGAGCCCGGTCGGGCCGCGCGCAGTGCAGGATCGAGGTGCCGCACAGGACAATGGCGGGGCGCTCCGCGCGGGGCCCCAGGAGCGATGGCAGCACGCCGAAGAACATGTCGTCGCCGATCACCACCGAGGCCGGGAAGGCCCGCAGCGCCGCGCGCAGGCCGCGCGCCTGGTCGGGGATGCGGTCGACAAAGATGCGCTCCATGGCGACGCGCAGCCAGTCCGGCCCCGGCGCGATCTGGGCCAGCTCGGGCACGACGGCGCGGAGGTCGCGGCCGTCGAAATCGGCCGCGCCCGGCAGGGCCATGAAGCGGGCGCCGGCCGCCACGGCGCGGTCGCGGAAGGCCGAGCCCGAGAGGACCATGACCTCGTGACCGTCGGCGGTCAGCATGTGGGCGATCGCGAGGAGGGGATTGAGATGGCCCGTGGCGGGCGTCGAGCAGAGGAGGACCTTCATCGCATGTCCTTTCCGTGTGGGACGTGAGGGCGCCGCGCGATCGCGGCACGATCGTCGGGGCGTCCGGGAGCGAGGCTGGGGGCGGCCCGTTACGGCGTGGCTGCGGCGCGGAGCCGAAGTGGCTACGGCTGCAACGGGCGCGCGGGAGGCGGCGCGGGCGCTAGGCGGCGACCCGCAGCGCGTCGATGCGGCGGATGCCGCTGTGGCCCCGGAGGACCGGCATCGCACCGGTCAGGCGCAGGCGCGGGGCGAGGCGCAGCACGGCGCCCAGCCCCTCCTCCAGCTCGATCCGTGCCAGGGCCTCGCCGATGCACCGGTGCGCGCCACCGCCGAAGACCGGGTGGAGGCGCGGGAGGTCGGTGCGCCGGATGTCGAAGGTGTCGGGACGCGCGTAGACCGTCTCGTCCCGCATCGCCGACAGCGTCGAGAGCAGCATCAGGCTCCCGGCCGGCACGACGTGCCCGTCGAGGGGGATGTCCTCCCGGGCGACGCGTCCGGCGGACCCGGCGCTCGGCTCGTAGCGGAGGGATTCCGCCACCGCGGCCGGGATCAGCTCGGGATCGCGGCTGACCGCCGCCCACTGCTCGGGATGCTGCAGCAGCAGCGCCACCTGCATGGCGCCGGCGACCCGGGTCGTGTCGGTGCCGCCGATGATCATCTGCACGAGCTGGATCACCACCTCCTGCGGCGTGAGCTCGCCGGCCGCCTCGGCCTCCGCGAGGAAGCGCGACAGGAAATCGTCGCGGGGCGCCGACCGGCGCGCGGCGAGGATCGCGGCCACGTAGTCCTGCAGCGCGACCGCCGCCGCCTCGAGGTCCGGGATGTCCTCCGGTCCGAAGGTGAAGCTCAGGACCCGCGAGACCTCGTAGGCGAGGTGCGTGAACCGGGGAATGTCGTCGCGCGGCAGGCCGAGGATGTCGGCGATGGCCTGGGCGGGGATCTGGGCGGTGTAGCGCGCGACGAGGTCGACCTCTCCGTCCCCCAGCCAGTCGCGGACGAGGCCCTCCGCGGCGACGCGGATCCGGGGGCGCAGGCCTTCGATCAGGCGGGCCGCGAAGGTGCGGGTGAAGGGCGAGCGGCGCCGGCGGTGGACCGCGCCGTTGGCGGTGAGCATGCCGTGCGCGAAGATGTCGAACAGCGCGCCCTCGGGGATCGCGCGCGATTCCGGATAGAGCGTCTCCGTCGCCTGGGCGCGGGGGTCGCGCATCAGCAGATCGACGTCGCGGGCGCGGAGGATCAGGACGCCCGCGATCTCGTGGCCGACGAAGGGCAGCCTGGGCCGCCACGCCCGGAACACGCCGTGCGGGTCGGCCTCGAGCTCCGCCACCGTCAGCGTCGGGACATCGGCCGGGGAGCCGGGCGGCCCGGCCTGTCGGGTCAGATCGTCGGTCGCATTCATCCGGAAATTCTCGCTGCTGTGTTGCGCGAGAACTCTCGGAAGCCCGAGCTACAGGATGATTGCGGGAGCTTGGCCGATGATTACAGCCATAACATTCGGCGTTCCGGCGGGCCGGGCACCCACGCGCCCGCCTTGTGCGGAAGAGCACGCCGGGCGCCGCGGGTTTGGTGTGTGAGATGTTCCGAAATCATGCCGTAACTTAACGCTCCGAAAAAGGCGCCGCTTCGCAGAAGGAGAAGTCCTCATGGTTGCAGGGCGGGCGAATACGGACGACGTCTTCGAGACGCTGCTCCGACGGACGATCACCGACTTCGTGATGGGCGGTATGGACCACGGGGTCCCGGACGAGGACCAGCTCATCGTCCGTCTGAGACACTACGCGCTGCGGGCGCGCGAGGAGCAGCTGAGCTCCCAGACGCTCCAGGTCATCTCGTCGGCGCGGCGCCTCCTGGGCGACCGGACGGAGGCGGGCCGGGCGTCCTGACGCGCCCCGCCCGTCCGGCGACGGTCCCGCGGCGTCCCGCTACGGCCCGCGCGGCCTCAGGCCGACCGCCAGGAAGCGCTCGATCATCGCGTTGACCTGCTCGGCCACCTCGATCGTGTTGAAGTGGCCCGCCAGCAGCGTCTGGGCGGTCACGAGCTGCGGGCAGAGCTCCCGCAGCCGGTCGAGGTCGCGGGCCGCTGCCACCAGCGGCACGTCCGCCGAGATGTAGGCCATCGGGATGCGGCAGGCGCGCGCGGCCGGGACGGGGTCGTGACCCAGCACCATGTCGCGCAGCGCCGCGTAGGCGACGTGCTGCGGCGTCCGCTGGCAGCCGCCGAGGATGAACGTCTCGAAGATCGCCTTCCGCCTGGCCGGGTGGTCGTAGTCGCCGCCGATCGCCCAGGCCATCTCCCGGACGACGGACCGGTAATCCGGGCCGCCGACGCCCGCCAGCAGCCCCTCGATCGCGCCGGCGCCCGCCCTGTCCGCCGACGGCAGGACGATCGAGTCGATCATGACGAGGCCGGCGGCGAGGTCGGGGTGGCGGCCGCACAGCTCCAGGGCCACCGCGCCGCCGAAGCTGTGGCCGATGACGATCGGCTTCACGAGGCCCAGCGTCCGGCACTGCCACGCGACGTCCTCGGCGAAGCCCGCGACCGTGTAGGCCCGCTCCGGCGCGTCGCTCGCGCCGTGGCCGCGCAGGTCGACCGCCACGACGCGGCGCGTCTTCGCGAAGTGCCGGATCTGCGGCGTGAAGATGCCGTGATCGCCGGTCCAGCCGTTGATCAGCAGCAGCGGCTGCCCCTCGGGGGTGAGCGGCCCGGCTTCGATATGGGCGAGCCGGCCGTCCTCGCGGGTCAGGTAGTGGGGCGGCCAGGGGGGCGGGTCGAAGATCATGCGGGTTCTCCGTGGGGCTGGGAGGGGGCGCGGGGCGCCGATCGGGCGAGACCCGCTTGGGCGGCGGCGGCCGCGAGGCAGCAGCCGAGCATCGCGGCGGCCATCGACAGGGCGGACCGGCCGTCGAAGAACCGGGCCACGAGATCGCTGGCGATGGCCGCCGCGAGCATCTGCAGGAAGACCGCGACGGCGCTGGCCGCGCCCGCGTCCTCCGGGTTGCGCTCCGTCGCGCCGTGCATGGCGTTGGGCGAGACGAGGCCGAAGGCCAGGGCCACGCCGACCATCGCGGCGACCACCGGCAGGGCCGCGGGCGGCCGGGCCAGCGCGGCGACGAGGAGCGCGGCCGCCGCGCCCGTCGCCAGGGCGAGGCCGGCGGCGATCACCCGCGACGGGGGGACGCCCCGGGCCGCGAGCCGCCCGTTCAGGAAGGCGCCCGCCATCACCGACAGGGAGCTCGCCCCGAAGACCAGCCCGTAGGCCAGCGGGTCGAGGCCGAGGGCGTCGACGAAGACCAGCGCCGAGCCGGTGATGTAGGCGAAGACCGCTCCCGCCGCCGCGGCGTTGCACAGGGCGTGGCCGAGGAAGATCCGGCTGGCCAGAATCCGCCCGTAGCCGCGCAGGATCCCGGAGGCCGGCCCGGGATCCGCGGCGCGCCGCAGGGGCTCGTCGACGTGCCGGATCGCCACCAGGGCCGCCAGGGCGGCGGCGACCGGCGCGGCGTTGATCAGGCGCCAGCCGCCGAGATGCATCAGCCCGGCGCCGAGGGTCGGGGCCACCGTCGGCACCACGTTGATGGTGAGGACGACGAACGACATCCGGGCGCGCGCCGCCTCGCCCTCGAACAGGTCGCGCACCATCGCGAGGACCGCCATGCCCGGGCCCGCCGCGCCGATCCCCTGCACGGCTCGGAACAGCAGGAAGTCCGGCAGCGTCCGCGCCGCGCCGCAGCCGAGGCTGCCGACGACGAGGAGGAGGCAGCCGCAGACGATGGCCGGCTTGCGGCCCAGCCGGTCCGAGACCGGACCGTAGACCAGCAGCGCGCCGCCGAAGCCGAGCAGGTAGACGCCCATAGCCGCGCCCATCGCGGTGGCCGGGACATGCAGCGCGGCCGCCGTGTCCGACAGGCTCGGCAGGATCATGTCGATCCCGAAGGTGGGGAGCGCCGCCAGCAGCCCGAGCAGCGCCGAGAAGGCGGCCGAGCCGGGGCGGATGGGGGGATGCGCCGGGGCGGCGCGGGTCAGGCCCAAAGCCGGTCTCCGCCTCGAGCGACACCCCGGGCCCCGGGATCCCGGCGCGCCGCCACCATCGCGTCGATCTCGCGGACGAGGCCGCCCGCGTCGAGATCCGCCCGCACGGCTGCCCCGAGGGCCTCGGCGGCCCTGCGGAAGCCCGGCTCCGCCAGGAGCCGGCGCGCCGCCGCGGCGATCTCGGCCTCGTCCGCGCCGGCCGGAAGGCGCAGGCCCGCGCCGCGCAGGGCGACGCGGGCAGCGTTGTCGGCCTGGTCGCGGGCCAGGGGGATCACCAGCAGCGGCACGCCGTGCAGCAGCGCCCGGCTGACCGTGCCGTGGCCGCCCTGGCACACCACCAGATCGGCCCGCGCCATCAGGGCGTCGTGGGAGGCGGCCGCCACGACCCGGACGGCGGCGGGAGCGTCCAGGTCCGCGGCCCCGACATTCGGGCCGGTGGTCACGACGGTCTCGGCCTCGACCGTCCCGACGGCGCGCGCGACCCGCCGCAGCAGGGCGGTCTGGTTCTGGGCGCCGGTGCTGCCGGCGACGAGGATCCGCGGCCGCCGCGCCCCGGGCCACGCGGTCAGCGCGCCGCGGGACCAGCCCGGCTCGTCGAGCAGCGGGCCGATGTAGCGATAGTTGGCGGGCAGCGCCTGCGTGTCGAAGTCGAAGGCGCGGCTGACGGCCAGCAGGACGCGGTCGGCGCGATCGAAATGCGCGAAGGCGCTGGCGACCGGCGGCAGCCCGAAGGCGCGCCGCGCGGCGTTGAGCGCCGGCCGACCCTGCTCCATCGCCGACACGATCGCGGCCGTCGCCGCGTCCACCGCGTCCCGCTCCGCCTCGGTCCGCGGCGGCGTCAGGCCGCTCGCGGCGGGCGGGATGCCGGGGAGCGGGCGGATGCTGATATGCGGCGACAGGACCGCGTGCGGCAGGTCGGCCGCCTCGGCCGCCAGGGCGCAGCCGGGCAGGAGGTCGAGGCTCAGGACCGCGTCGGTCGGGAGGCGGCGGATCTCGTCGAGCGTGTCGGCCGCGTAGGCGCCCGCCGGGGCGAACATCGTCCGGCGCAGCCAGTCGGCGAGATCCGAGAAGTCGGCCGGATCGGCATCGAGGCCGGTCGGGGCCCGGCGCCACCCGACGAACGGGAAGGCCGCGGCCTCGACCTCCCCGCACATCGCCGGGTCGGCCATGACGCGCGGGCGGTGCCCCGCGCGGCGCAGCTGCCGGGCCGCCGTGAGGACAGGGCTGAGGTTGCCCGTGGTGCCCCACGAGATGCAGAGGACGTTGAGCGACATGATCTGGATGTCCCAAGATGATCGCGGGCGGGCGTCATGCCCGCCCAGCTCGGGGGCACGTCCCGCGGCGCAGGCGCGGTTAGGCCGCGACGAGGCGGACCTGGCTGGATCGATCTGGATGAGGTTGCTCTGTCGACAGCGGAGAGATCAGAGCGCGTGCCGATTCGTGCTGCTGATATCGCGCAGGAAGTCGACGTAATCCGGGTGGATACTGTGGATGCACCCGCCGAACGCGAAGCTGACCACCAGCGCGTCGAGCAGCCGTCGTCCGAGGCCGCCGCGCGCCGGTTGCGACGCGGCGACCGGAGACGAGATCGGACCGTCGCGCTCCCGCGGCGGGCGTCGCGGCGGCCCGACAAGGTCAGCCGGCGCATTCCGGAAGTCGGGCCCGGACTTGCCGAAGTGTCGCCGACGGCGCGGGCGGATTTCCAGAATCGCGGCGTCAGGCATGGTCACCTCTCTATTGCGAGAGCGTGATCGTGATTTTCGCGAGTTACATCCCCGTGTCTGGGCAAGATGTTTTCCGTTACAACGGTAACAGGTCCGAATTTCGTTGGTCCGATACGGTACGGGACCGTTCGAATGCTCGCGCTGTGCTGTCACGCACAATGCGAAGGGCGCAATCTTTTAGGGGGCGTGATATCAACTCGGCCGTGTAAGGCCCGATGACCGGACGCGCCCAGGTAGGCCGCCGGGGCGGACCGGCGACGGACGCGAAGGTCTTCCGGTCGGCGATATCCGCCCGACCGGACACTCCTCCCGCCCCGGGAGCCGGCGCGTCGAGATCGTGCCGTCGCGGCGAGCCGCCGCGAACCGGAGGTGGCCATGATCGAATCCAGTCTGGACCGAGTTCAGGGTCGGAGCGCGCGCGCCGGCGCGACCCGCATCCTCCTCGTCGAGGACGACGCCGGCATGCAGCGCATCGTCTCGGACCACTTCGCCGATCACGACGTCGCCGTGACCGCGGCGACCGACCGGGCGGAGGCGGAGAAGCGGCTCGCGGAGGCCGAATTCGACCTCGTCGTGCTGGACCTGCGGCTGGGCTCGGAGAACGGGCTCGACCTGCTGCGTGACCTGCGCACCCGGAGCGACCTGCCGGTGATCATCACCACCGGCCATCGCCGGGACGAGATCGACCGGGTGATCGGCCTCGAACTCGGCGCCGACGACTACCTCGTGAAGCCCTACGGCCTGCGCGAGCTGCTCGCGCGGGTGCGGGTCATCCTGCGCCGCGCCGAGGTGGCGCCCGCCCCGGCGCGGGTCCAGGAGTCCCACCGCAGCCGCTTCGCCGGCTGGGTGCTGGACCGGCGCCGCCGGCGCCTCACCAATCCCGACGGCGCGGAGGTCGCGCTCAGCAAGGGCGAGTACGCGCTGCTGGTGGCCTTCCTCGACGCGCCCCAGCGCCCGCTGAGCCGCGAGCAGCTCCTCCAGGCCACGCGCGTCCACGAGGACGTGTTCGACCGCAGCATCGACGTCCAGATCCTGCGGCTGCGCCGCAAGCTGGAAGCGGATCCGAGCGCGCCCCGCCTGATCGTCACCGAGCGCGGCGTCGGCTACGTCCTCACCGCGACCGTCGAGAAGCTGTAGCCGTGGCCCGGTTCCGTCCCGGCCGCGGCCGCGTCGCGGTCGCCGCGCTCCTCGCCAGCGCGCTGGCGATCCTCGCGGCGGCCGCCCACGAGAGGCCGCACGAGGGGCCGCACGCGGGGCCGGCCGACGCCGAACTCTCCGCCGAGGCCGCGGATGCCCTGGGGGTGATCACGCCGGTGCCGGGCACCCTGGGGGCGGACCCGGACCGGGCCGCCATCGGCCGGCTGCTCTTCACCGACACGCGGCTGTCGCGCGGAGGCGACCGGGCCTGCATCACCTGTCACGACATCCGCACCAGCGGCGCGAGCGCGGTGCCCCGGAACCTGACCGCTGACGGCACGCCGGTTCCGCGCAACACGCCGACGGCCTTCAACGCGGCGCTCAGCTTCCGGCTGGGCTGGGCCGGCGACATCCCGAGCCTGCGCGAGCAGGCCGAGCTCGCCCTGACGCGGCCCGAATTCCTGGGCGGCTCCTGGCCGCGGATCCTCGACACGGTCCGCGACGACCCGGTGCTCGCCCCGATGTTCCAGGCCGCCTACGGCCGCGCGGCCGACCGGGAGGCGGTGATCGACGCGATCAACAGCTTCGAGCGCACCCTCCTCACCCCGGACAGCCGCTTCGACCGCTGGCTGCGCGGCGACGCCCGCGCCATCACCGGCCCGGAGCGGGCGGGCTACGACCTGTTCCGACGGATCGGCTGCGCGGCGTGCCACCAGGGCGTCAATGTCGGCGGCAACCTGTTCGAGAAGGTCGGGATCTTCGTCACGATCCCCAACAAGGTCGCCGAGGTGCTGCGGGTGCCGAGCCTGCGCAACGTCGCGGTCACGGCGCCGTACTTCGACGATGGCGGCGTCGCCACGCTCCCCGAGGCGGTCCGGCTCATGGCGCGGGCGCAGCTCGGCCGGGAACTCACCCCGGCGCAGGTCGACGGGATCGTCGCCTTCCTGGGAACCCTGACCGGCACCTACGAGGGCCGGCCCCTGACCGCGCCGCCGGCGCCCGGCGCGGGGTTGCAGGACGGCGCGCGCCCGGACGGCAAGCCGCAGCTATGAGACTGACCCTGCAGGCCGTCACGCTCGGCGCGCTGCTCGCGGCGCTGCTGACATGGCTCCTGATCAACGGCAGCGGCGGGATGGAGGCCGCCTACGTGGCGACCCAGCGGACCGTCGACGCCCTGGCGCTGGCCGAGTCGCGCATGCAGCACGATGTGCTGCGGGCCCGGACCGGCCTGCTGCGCAACTACGATCCGATCGTCGCGCACCTGCGCGAGATGCAGAAGGCCGTGGCCGACCTGCAGGCGAGCAATGCCGGGGATGCCGATGTCCGGGTGCTGGCCGAGGCGGTGGACCGGGAGGCCGAGATGGTCGAGCGGTTCAAGACCGGCAACGCCCTGGTGCAGAACTCGATCGCCTACTTCGACTCGCTCAGCGACCGTCTGTCCGAGTCCGACATCGCCCCCGGGCTCGCGCGCGCGGTGGCCGCGCTCCAGATCCGGGTCTCGGAACTCGTGCGCGACTCGACGCCGGCGCGCCTCGCCGACATCCGGAGCCGCCTCGAGACGCTGCACGCCGCCGACGGGGCGGCCGCCCGGGCCGGCGACGTCGACGCCATCGTCCTGCACGGGCGGCAGCTCCTGGAACTGCTGCCGCACGTCGACGCGGTCACGCGCTCGCTGCCGGCCTCGTCGAGCGAGGCGGCCCGCGAGGCGCTCCTGGACGCCCGCCGCGGCCTCCGCGACCGGCGCCAGGCCCGGGCGGACGGGTTCCGCCTCGCGCTCTACGCCGTCGCCCTCGCGCTCCTCGCCCTCGTGGTCCGCGTGGGCCTGCTGATGCGGGCCGGGACCCGGATCCTGCGCCGGACCGTGGCCTTCCAGACCGTCGTGGCGCGGGCGGCGAACCGGTTCCTGGCGAGCCAGCCCGACGAGACCGCCACGCGCATCGTGGACGTCCTCGCCATCGTGGGCGAGGGGCTCGACACGGATCACGGCTACGTCCTCATGCTCGATGGCACCGGCGCGGTTTACCTCTGGAACCGGCCCGGCCTCGCGCCGCCGAGCGGCTGGCCGGTGGCGCAGCAGGCTCTCGTGCACGACGTGGCGGCCGCCGCCAGCGATCTCATCTTCGTCGAGGTGGCGGACGAGACCGGGCCGCCGGCCCTGCGCCGGTCCCTGGCCGCGCGCGGCGTCGTCTCGTGGGCCTGCGCGCGGCTGCGCCGGGGCGAGCGCATCGTCGGCCTGCTCTGCTTCGAGCGCACCACCTCCGGCCTGCCGCCGTGGCTGCGGCACTCGCGCGGCCTGCTGCAGGTCGTCGCCGACAGCTTCGCGGCCGCCCTGGAGCGGCAGCACGTCTGGGCCGAGCGCCGGGAGATCGAGGCGGCCCTGCGCCGCGCGCAGCGGCTCGAGGCCATCGGCACCTTCGCGAGCGGCGTCGCCCACAACATCAACAACGTCCTCAACGTCATGCTGGGTCATGCCGAGATCGCCGGGGACGCCCTGCCGTCCCATCCCGGTCGGGCGGCCGAGCATGTCGGGCTGCTGGTCCAGGCCGGCGGCCGCGCGCGCGAGATCGCCGGCCAGATCCTCGATTTCGGCCGCCGCGGGCGCTCCGCGCAGTGTACCAGCGCGGCCGACGCGGTGCTCCACGAGACCGTGGCGCAGATCCGCGCCTCCACGGCCGGCCCGGCCACGATCGAGCTCTCGGGCACCGCGGAGGGCGCCCGCGTCGGCGGCGAGCCGGCGCAATTGCAGCAGGTGGTCCACAACCTCATCCGCAATGCCGTCCAGGCCTCCGAGCCGGGCGCGGCCGTCGACGTGCGGCTCGACCGCGTCGCCCTGCCGGGTCCCGGCGCCCTGACCCACGGTACCCTGCGGCCTGGCAACTACGTGCGGATCCGCGTGTCCGACACCGGCCGCGGCATGGACGAGGCCACGCTGGCGCGGATCTTCGAGCCGTTCTTCACCACCCGTCCGGCCGGGACCGGCCTGGGGCTCGCCACGGCCTACGAGTTCGTTCAGGAGCACGACGGCGCCTTCGACGTGCGCAGCGCACCGGGCCGGGGCAGCGCCTTCGCGGTGTGGCTGCCCGTGATCCCGCAGGTCGAGGGCGGGGCGGCGGCCGGCGGGACCGTGATGCTGGTCGGGCGCACGCCCGGGTCGGTCCAGGACGACGAGGAGACGTTGGCCGCCCTGGGCTACGAGCCGGTCGGCTACGCGGATCCCGAGGCGGCCCTGGCCGTCCTCCGGCGGGATCCGCAGCGGTTCGATCTGCTGATCGTCGAGAACCGTCTAGCCGATTCCTCGGGCCTCGCCTTCGCGCACCGGGCCGCGGAGATCTGCGTGCGGCCGATCGTGCTCTCGCTGTCGGCGACCGACGCGGTGCAGCCGGAGGTGCTCGCGGCGGTTCCCATCGCCGACATCGTCCGGCGGCCGTGGCGCTCGAACGCCCTGGCGCTGACCCTGCAGGGCCAGCTCGCCTCCGCCCGCCCGGCGCGCGGCCCGGCCGCCGTCTCCTGAGGGACCTGGACGACGCGCGGCCCGGCTTGTCCGGTCCCCGGCTGTATCAGGATTCTGCGAGGCGGGGATCGCGATCGCGGCCCCGGCTTTGACAAGCTCGGCGTCTCGTGGGACCGCTCTGGCATGCCGGGCGACCAGATGCGCGATGCCGCCCCGACGACCGAACGGACCGGGTCGACCTTCGCGGTAGCCTCCGCGTGCGATGATCCGCCGGCGCGCGCCGCAACGCGGCCGGCCGCCCGAGGGAGCGGGCGAGACCGGCATCCGACCCCGTCGCCCCAGGATCCCCCGATGCCCTTCGAAGCCGCGCCAGGACGTCATGCACGGCAGATCTGACGCCCCGATCCGCGGCCCGGCCTTCCTGGCCGACGGCGGCGCGATGGGCGTGCTCCTGAGCGCGCACGACTGGGACAGTACGCCCCTCGGCGCGCCGCTCGCCTGGGCCGAATCCCTGAAGACCCTCGTCGCGGTCATGTTCGGCGCGAACCAGCCGATGTTCATCGTCTGGGGTCCGGAGCGGCGGCTCCTGTACAACGATCTCTACGCGCAGATCCTCGGCGGGCGGCACCCCGCGGCCCTCGGCCGGGACTACCTCGAGGTCTGGGGCGCGATCGGGGCCGGTCTCGCCCCCCTCGTGGAGAGGGCCTATTCCGGCCGCCCGGTCCACACGGCGGATGGCGAGCACGTCCTCCACGACGGGGGCGACGGGGCCGGCGCGGCGCGCTTCGCCCTCTCCCTGGTGCCCGTCCGGGACACGGCGGGGCACGTCGCCGGCCTCTACGGGGCCTGCACGGCGCTCGCCGGCCAGGAGCCCGCCGCGCGCCGTCCGCGCGAGACGGAGGCGTCGCTTCGGGACAACGAGGAGCGGCAATCCTTCCTGCTCGATCTCAGCGACACGCTCCGCCCGCTGACCGCGTCGGCGGAGATCGTCGAGGTGGCCTCGCGGCGCCTCGGCGAGCGCCTCGGTGCCAGCCGCGTCTTCTACGCCGAGATCTGCGGCAGCCTGATGAAGGTCGAGCGCGAATACGCCCGGGGCGTCGGCTCGATCGTGGGGGAGCATTCCCTGGCCGCGTTCGGCCCTGACCTGCTGGCCGCCTACCGCGACGGGAACGTCGTCGCGGTCGAGGACGTGGCCGCCGATCTCCGGTTCAGCGACGCGGCGCGCGCCGGCCTCGGGTCGCGCGAGGTCGCGGCCTTCGTCGACGTCGTGCTGTTCCGCGGCGCTGAGTGGGTCAGCCTGCTGGCGGTGCAGAGCGCGGTCCCGCGCGCCTGGACCACCGCCGAGGGTAACCTGATCCGCGACGTCGGCGAGCGCGTGAAGGCGGCGATCGAGCGCGCCCGCGCCGAGGCGGCCCTGCGCAAGAGCGAGGAGCACCTGGCGGCGATCTTCGCCGGCGCCTCCGTCGGCCTGTCGGAGGTGGATGCCGCGGGGCGCTTCCTGCGGGTCAACACCGAGTTGTGCCGCATCCTCGACCGGCCGGCCGAGGCGCTGCTGCGGCTCGGCATCGGCGACGTGACCGATCCCGCGGACCGGTCGCCGAGCGCGGCCGCGATGGCGCGGGCCCTCGAGACCGACCGCAGCGTCGCCCTCGACAAGCGGTATCGCCGCCCGGACGGCAGCGCGATCTGGGCGAGCAGCAGCATCCGGCGCCTCGACGACGCGGACGGCAGGCTCAAGAGCCTGCTGATCGTCACGGCCGATCTCAGCCGGCGCAAGGAGGCCGAGCAGCGCTTGGCCGAGAGCGAGCGCCGCCTCCAGCACCTGAACGAGACCCTGGAGCTGCAGGTCTCCGAGCGCACCGCGGAGCGCAATCTCTTCGCCACGATCGTCGAGAGGACCGACATCATGGTGATGGCGGCCGATCTCGACTACAACATCCTGGCGATCAACAAGGCGAATGCCGACGAGTTCGCGCGCATCTACGGCGTGAGGCCGAAGGTGGGCGACAACATGCTCGACCTGCTGGCCGATCAGCCGGAGCACCAGGCGCAGGTGCGGGCGGTGTGGGGACGCGGGCTCGCCGGCGAGGAGATCACCCTGGTCGAGGCGTTCGGCGACGCCGGGCGGGCGCGTCCCCACTACGAGATCAGCTTCCGCACCCTGCGCGACGCGCGGGGCGCGCGCGCGGGCTGCTACCAGTTCGTCGTGGATGTCACCGAGCGCCTGCGCGGCCAGGCCGAGCTGGCCCAGGCGCAGGAAGCGCTGCGCCAGTCCCAGAAGCTGGAGGCGGTCGGCCAGCTCACCGGCGGCGTCGCGCACGACTTCAACAACCTGCTGACCATCATCCGCTCGTCCGTCGACTTCCTGCGCCGGCCCGATCTGCCGGAGGTCCGCAAGCGCCGCTACCTCGACGCGGTCTCAGAGACCGTCGAGCGGGCCGCGAAGCTCACGGGCCAGCTGCTGGCCTTCGCGCGCCGTCAGGCCCTCAAGCCCGAGGTGTTCGACGTCGGCCAGAGGGTGCGGGCGATCGCCGACATGCTCGACACGCTGACGGGCGCGCGGGTGCAGGTCGTGACCGAGGTGCCGGAGACGACCTGCCTGATCCGCGCGGATGTGAGCCAGTTCGAGACCGCGCTCGTCAACATGGCGGTCAACGCCCGCGACGCGATGGATGGAGAAGGGACGCTGATCCTGCGCGTGACTTGCGGCGCGGCCCTGCCGGCCATCCGCGGCCATGCCGGGTCCCAGAAGCCCTTCGCGGCGGTGTCGCTGATCGACACCGGCACGGGCATCCCGCCCGAGCAGATCGGGCGGATCTTCGAGCCGTTCTTCACCACCAAGGAGGTGGGCAAGGGGACCGGCCTCGGCCTGTCCCAGGTGTTCGGCTTCGCCAAGCAGTCGGGCGGCGACGTCGACGTGCGCAGCACCCTCGGTGCCGGCACCGCCTTCACCCTCTACCTGCCGGAGGTGCGGTCGCAGGAGCGTCCGGCCGGTGACCGCCTGCAGGATGCGGACCGCGCGCCGCTCGGGAGCGGGCAGCGCGTCCTGGTCGTGGAGGACAATGTCGGCGTCGGGCAGTTCGCGACACAGATCCTGGAGGATCTGGGCTACCAGCCGACCTGGGCGGCCAACGCCGAGGAGGCGCTGGACGAACTCGGCCGGGCGGGGAACCGGTTCGACCTGATCTTCTCGGACGTGGTGATGCCCGGCATGGGCGGCGTCGCGCTCGCGCAGGAGCTGCGGAGGCGCGCGCCGCAGGTGCCCGTGGTGCTGACATCGGGCTACAGCCACGTGCTCGCGCAGTCGGACGCCCACGACTTCACGTTGCTGCACAAGCCGTACTCGGCCGAGCAGCTCAGCCGCATCCTGCATCAGGCCCTGGGCCTGGGCCGGACGGCCGGCGCGTCCGCGGATCCATCCTGAGCCCGGGCTTCCGCGTCGGGATCCCGGACCTCCGGTCCGGGGCCGGCGCGGTTCGCCGCCGCCCGCACTCCGCGCGCACTCCGTCCTCAGCCCGCCCTCAGCCCGCCTTGGCCCACGCCACCGCGTCGGCACCGGCCGGCAGGCGCGTGGGGCATGACGGGTCCGTCGCCGCGCGCCACACCGCCTCCGCCACGTCCGCGGGCCGGGTCAGGTCCTCGTCCGCCTGCTGGAAGCCGGCGAAGACCTGCGCGGCCACCGCCGCGTAGGCCTCGGGGATGTCCATGCCCATGCGGGCGCGCGCGTTGGCGCCGAACGCGGTCTCCGGGGCGCGGCCGGGGATGACCAGCCGCGCGCGCACGCCGAACGGTTCGAGTTCCAGCGCCAGGGACTCGGTAAAGGCGTTCACCGCCGCCTTGCTCGCCGTGTAGACCGACAGCAGATGCAGCGGGCGCTGCGTCACGCTCGACGTCACGTTGACGACGACGCCCGCACGGCGCTCCCGAAACTGCGGCAGTACGGCCCGGGTCATCGCGATCGTGCCGAGGGTGTTCGTCTCGAACACCTCCCGCGCGGCGTCCATCGAGACGCCCTCCAGCGCGTTCAGGAGCCCGACGCCCGCGTTGTTGACCAGCACGTCGACCGGTCCGGCGGCCGCGACCGCGCGGGCGACGCTGTCTCGGTCGGTCACGTCCAGCGGCAGGAGGCTGAGACGATCGGACGGCGGCAGCAGATCGCCCCGCGGCCTGCGCATCGTGGCGACCACGCGCCAGCCACGCGCGAGGAAGGTGCGGGCCGTCTCCAGGCCGAAGCCGGACGAGCAGCCGGTGATCAGGATCGTGTTCATGGGAATTCCCGTGCAGATGGGGCAACGGGGTGATAGGGAGCGCGGGCCGGACCCGATACGTGCGCAAGTCCGGTTCGCATTGGCGAGCGTCCGAGAATGCCCGATCCGCTCACCCAGGTGGTCGGCCTCCTCCGGCCGAGTGCCCCGCTGTCCAAGCTCGTCACCGGATCCGGCCTCTGGGCGGTGCGGCGCGCGGATTCCGGTCGGCCGTTCTATGCCGCCGTGCTCGAGGGCGGGTGCCGTCTCGCGATCGACGGCGAGGCCGGGATCGTGCTCCGAGAGGGCGACTTTGTCCTCATTCCCGCGGCCCACGCGTTCACCACCACGAGCCTCGACCCGCCGCGGCGCGCCGCGCCGCCTCCCGTCGAGGTGGCCCCCGGCGTGTTCCGGCTCGGCGCCGCCGAGGGGCCGCCGAACGTCCGGATGCTCGTGGGGCACTGCGTCTTCGCGTCGAGCGACGCGGACCTGCTCGTGTCGCTGCTGCCCCGGTACGTGCATGTCCGCGGCGCCGCCCGGCTGACCACCCTGCTCGGCCTCGTGAACGAGGAGACGCGCGCCGACCGGCCGGGCCGCGACGTGGTCCTCGCCCGCCTGCTGGAGGTCGTGCTGATCGAGGCGCTGCGCGCCACAGCCGGGCCGGCGGCGCCCTCGGGATTGGTGCGCGGCCTCGCCGACGACCGGCTCGCCGCCGCGCTGCGGCTCATGCACGACCGGCCGACGGAGAGCTGGACGGTGGCCGCGCTCGCGCGGGAAGCGGGGCTCTCCCGGTCCACGTTCTTCGAGCGGTTCCGCCGCGCGGTCGGGGTCGCGCCGATGGCGTACCTGCTGGCGTGGCGGATGGCGCTGGCGAAGGATCTGCTGAGCCGCGAGGCGATCGGGATGGCCGAGGTGGCCGAGCGGGTGGGCTACAGTTCGGCGAGCACGTTCAGCGTCGCCTTCGCCCGGCACGTCGGCCGGCCGCCGGTCCGGTACGCGAGCGGGCGGCCGGCGCGGTGATCCGGGCCGGCTGACCGTGCCCGGGCGCGACGAGGCGGTGGCCTCATTCCGGCCCGACACCGGCATCGACGGGGCCAGTCGACCCTTCGCCCCGAGGCCGGGTTCGGCTACGAGACCGGCATCGCGCTCGACCGTCGCATCCGCGGCGGCGTGACCGACGCGCCTCGCCCCTTCGCGCAGGAGAACGTCCTGATCACCGATCCGCCGGCCCTCCGCTCCCAGATCGTTGCCGGTGCCGGCCGCCGCCGGGACCGCGCCGGTCGGGGGGCGTCGGCGTCCCGCGCGATCGCCGGCGGCGTCCGAGCCGGCATCGGCGCGCGCCTGCGGGGCGCACTCCGCACGACGGCGCGCTCCTGATGGTCTCTCGTTCCGTGGCGCCCGCCGCCGCGACCGGCGGCCCGGCGGCATCCCGGCGCATCGGCTCCATCGATGCCCTGCGCGGGCTGGTCATGCTGCTGATGCTCGTCGACCACGTGCGGGAGTTCTTCTACCTGCACGCGCAGGTCCGCGACCCGATGGACCTCGCCGCGACGCCGCCCGACCTGTTCCTGACGCGGGCGGCCTCGCACCTCTGCGCGCCGGTCTTCGTCCTGCTCACCGGCCTCTCGGCCTGCCTCTACGGGCAGAAGCACGGCCGGCGGTCGACCGCCGCCTTCCTGCTCAAGCGCGGGCTGCTCCTGATCCTGCTGGAGGTGACGCTCGTCAGCTTCGCCTGGGCCGGCAGCGTCCGACCGTCGATCCTCTACCTGCAGGTGATCTGGGTGATCGGCCTCTGCATGGTGTCGCTGGCCGGGCTCCTCTGGCTGCCGCGGCTCGCCCTCGTGGCCGGGGCCCTGGCGCTGATGCTCGGCCACAACCTGCTCGACGGGATCGCGATCCGGGCGGACGAGCCGGGCTACGTGCTCTGGTCGATCCTGCATCAGCGCGGGATGATCGCGCTGCCCTGGGGCGGCCTGGCGCGGACCTCGTACCCGCTCCTGCCCTGGATCGGCGTGATCGCGGCGGGCTACGCCCTCGGGCCGCTCTTCGCCGGCGGGGTCGATCCCGCGCGCCGGCGCGCGCGGCTCCTCGGGCTGGGGGCGGCCGCCCTGGTCGGTTTCCTCGCCCTGCGCGTGCTCAACGGCTACGGCGAACCGGTGCCGTGGCAGCCGGGGGCCACGCCGCTCGCCACCGCCCTGTCCTTCGTCAACCTGACCAAGTACCCGCCCTCGGCCGATTTCCTGCTGCTGACGCTCGGGCTCGGCCTCGGCCTGCTGGCGCTGTTCGAGACGCTGCCGCAGCGGCTCCTGGGCGGCCTGCGCGTCTTCGGCGGCGCGCCGCTGTTCTTCTACCTGCTGCACCTCGCGCTGCTGCGCTTCCTCTACGACGGTGCCGCGGCGCTGGGCCTCGCCGGAGCGTCGGGACGGGTGGAGGCCGGCTCGCCCCTCGCGCTCTGGCTCATCGCGGCCGCCGTGAGCGTTCCCCTCTGGTTGGCGTGCCGCGCCATGGTGCGCCTGAAGCGGGCCTCGACCTGGCCGGCCCTGAGCTACCTCTGACGGCGGCTCCCCGCGCTCCGGCCGGGGCCGGTCACGACCGGGCCGCCCTCGTGCTCCCGCGTCAGGACAGGTCCGCCCCGTCGCGGTCGTGCTGGTGGCGCAACTCGGGGCTTCCCCTCACCGGCCCGACCGTCCGTTCCGCGTCGCTCCGGCTCTCCGCGCGGGCCGTGTCGATGAAGACGCGGGCCTCGCCCTCCCGCACGCCGAGACTGCGCAGCGCGTAGAAGGACATGCCTAGGGCGAGCTCCCGCTCGCCCATCAGCACGAGGCCGACGCCGTCCTCCTCGAGATGGCGTCGCTCCGCCTCGCTGTGCGTGCGGACCACGGTGTCGATCCCCGGATTGGCCGCGCGCGCGGCCTCGACGAGCCGGCGGGCCTGGTGCGCGTCGGGCGTGGCGACGACGAGCAGGCGCGCCGTGCCGATGCCGGCCGCTTCGAGGATGCCGGGCGCCGTCGCGTCGCCGAACACGGCCTGCGTGCCCGCCGCGCGCAGGGCCAGCACGCGGCGCCGGTCGCGCTCCACCACGACGTAGGGCAGGTCCCAGGTCTCCAGCGTCGCGCCGATGCTGCTGCCGACGCGTCCGAAACCGACGATCACGACGTGGTCCCGGCGCGGCGGCTCCCCGCCCGAGACGGCGACGTCGACCACGCCCTCGCGCTCGAAGCGGGCGGCGAGCTCGGGCCGGTCGGCGAAGGCCTGCTCGATCCGGGCCGCCAGGGCGAAGAAGAGCGGGTTGAGCGTGATCGACAGCAGGGCTCCGCCCAGGATCAGGTTCCGCCCTTCCTCCGGCAGGAGCTTCAGCGACAGCCCGAGCGACACCAGGATGAAGGAGAACTCGCCGATCTGGGCGAGGCTCGCGGCGATCGTCAGGGCCGTGCCCAGCGGGTGCCGGAAGGCCAGCACGATGGCGACCGCCGCCAGGGACTTGCCCACCATGATCACGCCGAGCACCGCCAGGACCGAGAGCGGCGCGCGCACGAGGATGCCCGGATCGAACAGCATGCCGACGGAGACGAAGAACAGGACCGCGAAGGCGTCCTGCAGCGGCAGCGAGTCGGCGGCCGCCTTGTGGCTGAGATCGGACTCGGCGAGCACCATCCCGGCGAAGAACGCCCCGAGCGCGAAGGAGACTCCGAACAGCTCCGCCGAGCCGAAGGCGATGCCCAGGGCCAGGGCCAGGACCGCCAGGGTGAACAGCTCCCGCGAGCCGGTGCGCGCCGCCTGATCGAGCAGCCAGGGCACGAAGCGGCGTCCGCCGACCAGCATCAGCGCCGCGAAGACGGCGACCTTGGCGAGCGTCAGAGCGACGGTCAGCGCGAGGCTCTGCGCGCGGTCGGGTCCGACGAGCTGGGCCACGAGGTCCGTGAGCGCGTGGGCCGTGCCGTGCCCGAGGCCGCGGGCCTCGCCACCGAGCGAAGGCGCGAGGGCGGGCAGGACCACGAGGGTCAGCACCATCGCCAGATCCTCGACGATGAGCCAGCCCACCGCGATGCGGCCGTTATCCGTGTCGAGGAGGCCGCGCTCCTCCAGCGCGCGGAGCAGGACGACCGTGCTCGCGACGGAGAGGGCGAGGCCGAAGACCAGGCCCTGGCCGAGGGTCCAGCCCCAGGCGAGGGCCAGGCCGATGCCCATGGCGGTCGCCGCCGTGATCTGCACCACCGCGCCGGGCAGGGCGATGGCGCGCACGGCCATCAGGTCCTTGAAGGAGAAGTGCAGCCCGACCCCGAACATCAGCAGGATGACGCCGATCTCCGCGAGCTGGCCCGTGAGGTTGCTGTCGCCCACGAAGCCCGGCGTGTAGGGGCCGACGAGGACGCCCGCGACCAGGTAGCCGACCAGAGGCGGCAGCCTGAGGCGCTGCGCGACCATCCCGCAGATGAAGGCGAGGGTCAGCCCGAGGGCGATGACGGCGATCAGTTCGGTCGCGTGCGGCACAGGGTCTTCACCTCCGAAGGGCGATGCGGGTCGGGCGGAGCGAGCCTTCTCGACTGGCGAACGCGATTCAACCCTCTTCCGGCCGAACAGCTGTGCGGATCGCCGTCAGCGATCGCCGCGTCCCATCCGGGCGTTGCGAGACCGCCGGCCGCCGCGCCGCGATGGTCGGGCGGCCGGCGCCGCCCGCGTCTCCAATCGCGGCCATCGTGCAGGGATCCGGCGCGCGGTCGCGGGCCGAGGCGGGTCGGGGCGGGACGATCGGCCGGGACCCGGCACCCGCGGCTTCACCGCTGCCGCGACCGGGCGCCGTCGGAGGCCGCGCCACATGCGCATGTGTCCGGTGGTGCCCGCGACCGGCGGCGCGGCCGCTGCGTGCCCCGCCCCGCGGGTCGCGGGCCGGCCCGCGCCGGAGGGAGAGACGCCGCCGGCCGACGCGGATGCAGGCGCGTGGCCGGTCTCCGGCAGGGCCGGCGATGGACCTAAGATCCGGGGAGGATCGACGCGAGATCCGTGAAGCCCTGCGCCTCGCTCGTGAACAGGGCCACGAGCAGCAAGCACAGGCCGCCGAGGAGCGCGACCCCGGCCGTGGCGCCGACCAGATCCGACGTCCGAATGGCCGGCTCGGCTCGCCGGCTGAACAGCAAGGCTCGCCCTCTGCGAGTGTTCGGATACGTGCGGTCCACGTGCTGCCTCCCGAAATCGAGGCCCCCTGTATTAACGGTCCCATCATCGGGTCTTCATCCGCGCGCGCGCGGCGGTCTGCGGCGGGGATTGTGAAACGCGTGCGCTCACGCACGCTCTCGGTCTGCAGAGAAGATCGGTTGATCTTCCGGAAAATGTCCGGTTCTTCAGGATGTCCCGTGGCGGACCGCATCGCGCGGTCCGGGCACGCGGATCGACGCGGCGGCTGATCCCGTCCCGACCGGGCCGCCCGACGGTGCCGTGCCGCTCCCGGCGGCGGTGCCTTCGGAGGGCGCCGGGCTAACGCGGCCTGTCGCCCTCGACCGTCGTCGGCGAACCGAGCCAGCCCTTCGCCGCGGCCGCTGTGCGCAGGCTGGCCTTGGCCGGTTCGTACTTGAGGATGAGCTGCTCCCGAGTCTCCGCGGCGAGGAGCGCCAGACGCCCGGGATCCGAATTGTCCTCCAGGTCGGCGAGCTTCACGAGCGTGGCCCGAAGGGTGCCCACCTTCGCGATGTTGTTGATCCAGGCCGCGTAGGTGAAGCGCCCACCGGGCTTCGTGAGCATGGCGACCGAGGTCAGCACGTTGTCGCTGAAGCCCTCTTTGGCCAAGTGGCCGAACCCGTAGCTGGTATCCTCGACCACATCGTGCAGCCATGCGGCTTGCACCGCCTCGTCCCGCTCCAGATCGGACCAGGACGGGCACCCTTCCGACAGCCTGAGCACGCCGGCAACGACCCGCGCCAGATGCTCGATGTACGGCCTGCCGGCTTTGTCGACTTGGCCTCGGTGGACGACGGTGGCCACCGTCTGGGCATCGGCCGCGGTCCGGCGGAGGGGCGGCAGGATCACGCGCTCATCCTTTCACCGGATGTGCCAGCGGGGCGGTCCGGGCCATGTACCGCGCTCAGCCCGACACGAACAGCATCATCATCCGCGCCGCCGCCGCGATCTGCTCGACGGAGGCTTCCGGCATGTCGGCAACCACCTTCTCGACGATGCTCCGGGCGATGCCATCGCAGAGGCCGGCGCCCAGCGCGAACGTGCTGAGACGAACCAGCACGCTCTCGGCGATCTTCGTCCGCTTCTGATCGGGCACGTCGCTCATGTCGGTCTCGGAAAGCCCATGATGACCGCGGCCATCACCCTCGTGCGGCAAAGCCCCGGCGCGGTGGCGGTGTCGGCGCGCAGGCTCCTCGCCGGAGGGCGCCGGCGCCGGAGGACGTTCGGGCCAGAGCGGATTTCCGCGCCGCGGGCAAACGCCACGCGCGACCCGGCCGCCCGCTCAATCCCGGTCCCGAAGGTCCTGTTTCCCTTGGGAAGTTTGGCTGGGGCGCCAGGATTCGAACCTGGGAATGGCGGTACCAAAAACCGCTGCCTTACCACTTGGCGACGCCCCAAGGTGAGCGGAGGCTGTCTAGACGCCGCGCCCGCCCCTGGCAAGCGGCGGATCGCGGCCGTCCGGCGCCCGCCAGCCGCGGCTCAGCGGCGCTCGGGCGTGCCGTCGATCCGGCGGGGCAGGCCCAGCGGGTTGGCGGCCTGGAGCGCGGCCGGCAGCAGCGCGTCGGGAACGTCCTGATAGCTCACCGGCCGCAGGAATCGGTCGATCGCGAGACTGCCCACCGAGGTCGTGCGCCCGTCCGAGGTCGCCGGATAGGGGCCGCCATGCACCATGGCATGCGCCACCTCGACGCCGGTCCCGAACCCGTCCACCAGGATCCGGCCGACGCGGCGCTCCAGGAGCGGCAGCAGGTCGCGCGCGGCCGCGTGATCCTCCGGCGCGAGGTGCAGCGAGGCGGTGAGCTGGCCCTCCAGGCGCTCCAGAACCGCCCGCATCGCGGCGAAGTCCGCGCAGCGCACCACGAGCCCCGAGGCGCCGAACATCTCCTCCTGCAGCTCGGGATCCGCCAGGAACACGTCCGAGTCCGCGGCGAACAGGGTGGCCCGGCCCTGGGTCGCCCCGCCCTCCGCACCCTCGGCGATGCGGGTGACGGCGGCGTGGCCGGCCACCCGCGCCACGGCCTCGCGGTAGGCGCGCTGGATGCCGGGCGTCAGCATGGTCGCGGCCGGGCTCTCGCGCAGGGCCGCGCCGGCAGCCTCCAGGAAGGCGTCGAGGCCCGGGCCCGGCAGCGCCAGGATCAGGCCGGGATTGGTGCAGAACTGCCCGGCGCCCAGCGTCAGCGAGGCCGCGAAGGCCTTGCCGATCGCGGCGCCCCGCGCGGCGAGCGCGCCGGGGAACAGCAGCACCGGGTTGATGCTGCTCATCTCGGCGTAGACCGGGATCGGCGACGGGCGGCCGGCCGCGATCGCCATCAGGGCGGTGCCGCCCCGGCGCGAGCCCGTGAAGCCGACGGCGGCGATCCGGGGATCGGCCACCAGCCCCTGCCCGATCGACTGGCCGGCATCGAACAGCAGCGAGAAGGTCCCCTCCGGCAGGCCGCAGGCGGCCACCGCCTTCTGGATGGCGCGGCCGACGAGCTCCGAGGTGCCGGGATGGGCGGGATGGGCCTTGACCACCACCGGGCAGCCCGCCGCCAGGGCCGAGGCGGTGTCGCCGCCCGCCACCGAGAAGGCCAGCGGGAAGTTCGAGGCGCCGAACACCGCCACCGGGCCGACGGCGATCCGGCGCAGGCGCAGGTCCGGCCGGGGCAGCGGCTTGCGGTCCGGCAGCGCCGGGTCGATCCGCGCCTCGACGTAGCTGCCCTCGCGGACGACGCCGGCGAACAGGCGCAGCTGGCCGACCGTCCGGGCGCGCTCGCCCTCGATCCGCGGCCGGGGCAGCCCCGTCTCGGCCATGCAGCGGGTGACGAGGTCGTCCCCGATGTCCAGGATGTTCGCGGCGATCGCCTCCAGGAAGCCGGCCCGCGCCTCCGGATCGGTCTCGCGGAAGGTGTCGAACGCGGCCTCGGCGAGCGCGCAGGCCCGGTCGAGGTCGCCCCGGTTCGCGCCCGGGAAATCCGGCTCCAGGGCCCGTCCGGTGGCCGCCTCCACGGCCCGGAAGGCCGCCTCGGTGCCGCGCCGCGCCTCGGCGCCGATCAGGTTCTCGCCGCGCAGGGTCATGAGCTGCTCCTCTCGATAGGGTGTGCGGGCGGGGCCGCACCGGGACGGCGCGTGCGGGCGGTCAGCCCCGCTGCGCCGCCAGGGCCTTCTCGCGGATAGCCGCGAGGGTCATGGTCGGGGTGAGCGCCTCGGGATCGACGAGGCAGTGGATCATCGCCGGCAGCCCGGAGGCGAGGCCGCGCTCGAAGGCGGGGGCGAACTCCTCGGTGCGCTCCACGCGCTCGCCGTGGCCGCCGCAGGCGCGGGCGAGGGCCGCGAAGTCGGGGTTGCGCAGCTCCGTCGCCGAGACGCGGCCGGGATACTCGCGCTCTTGGTGCATCCGGATCGTGCCGTACATGCCGTTGTCGAGCACGACCACCACGACGGCGATCCCGTACTGCACGGCGGTGGCGAATTCCTGCACGGTCATCATCACGTCGCCGTCGCCGGCCAGCGCCACGACGATCCGCTCCGGGCGGCTGCGCTTGGCCATCACGGCGGCCGGCAGCCCGTAGCCCATGGAGCCGGAGGTCGGCGCGAGCTGCGTGCCGAAGGCGCGGAACCGGTAGTAGCGGTGGACCCAGGTGGCGAAGTTGCCGGCGCCGTTGCAGATCACCGCGTCCGGCGGCAGCCGCTCGCGCAGCCACGTGATCGCCGCGCCGTACTGGAACGCGCCGGGCTTCGGCTCCGGCGTCTCGGACCACGCGCGGTAGGCGGCGTGGGCCTCGGCGGCGCGGCCGGTCCCGGTGGCCTCGAAATCCGGCAGGACCGCGCAGAAGGTCTCGGGCGCCGCCTCGATCGCCAGCGCCGGCTGGTAGACCCGGCCGAGCTCCGCCGCGTCGGCGTGGACGTGGACCAGCGGCAGGCCGGGATCGGGGATGCCGAGCAGGCCGTAGGATTGCGCGGGCATCTCGGAGAGGCGGCCGCCCACCATCAGCAGCAGGTCGGCCTCCCGGATCCGGGCGAGCAGCGCCGGATTCGGCCCGATCCCGAGCTCGCCCGCGAAGTTCGGGTGGTCGGCGGGGAAGAGCTGAGCCCGCCGGAACGAGACCGCCACCGGCAGGTCGTGGCGCTCGGCCCAGGCGGCCATGGCGGCGACGGCGCCCGGCGTCCAGCGGGATCCGCCCAGCAGCACCACCGGCCGCCGCGCCTCCGCCAGCATCGCCCGCAGGCGCGCGACGTCGTCCCCGGACGGGGCCGGCGCGGCCGGAACGACGCGCGGCGCGTCCGGCACGGCCGCGACGTCGTCGAGCATGTCCTCCGGCAGGGCGACCACGACGGGGCCCGGGCGGCCCTGCATCGCGACCCGGAAGGCCCGGGCGAGGATCTCCGGGATGCGCGCGGCGTCGTCGATCTCCACCGCCCACTTGGCGACGCCGCCGAACATCTGCCGGTAATCGACCTCCTGGAACGCCTCGCGATCCCGCATCCGCCGGGCGATCTGGCCGACGAACAGGATCATCGGCGTCGAATCCTGGCGGGCGATGTGCACGCCGGCGGAGGCGTTGGTGGCGCCGGGCCCCCGGGTGACGAAGCAGATGCCCGGGCGGCCCGTGAGCTTGCCGGCGGCCTCCGCCATGATCGCCGCGCCGCCCTCCTGCCGGCAGACCAGCATGTCGATACCGCTGTCGCGCAGGGCGTCGAGCACCGCGAGGTAGCTCTCGCCGGGGACGCAGGTCACGCGCTCGACACCCTGCGCTCGGAGCTGATCGACGAGCACCTGCGCGCCGGTGCGTGGGGGCAATCCGCTCAAGCCGTTCCTCCCTGGCGCTCGGGCCGCATCCGGGGCGTGGTGCCGGGATCGGCCGTGGATCCGCCCGCCGCTGAGATGCGTCTGATATCCCAGTTTCAGGATAGGGACGGGTTCGGGGCGGTCAACCTGTCAGACGAGGGGCCGCCGGTCGAGGGCCCGGCGGGTCATCTGGTCGAGAAAGTCGAACAGCGTCCCGATCCCGGCAAGGGCCGTACCCGCGTCCCGCGCCGCGATGCCCGACACGATCGCCGCGTGGATCGCGGCGCAGTCCGGGAAGCTCGCCGTCGGCTCGTAGGTGTACCAGAACCGGCGCGACTGCGCGTGGAGCGCCGCCATGGTGCCGGTGAGCGTCGGGTTGTGGGCGGCGCCGACCAGGCCCTCGTGCAGGGCGCGCTTGTGCCGGAAATACGCTTCTCGATCACGGGCCTCGGCGGTGCTGCGCAGCCCGCCGACGCAGTCCAGCAGCCGCGCCACGTCGGCCTCGGTGGCGCGCGCGATGGCGCAGCGGGCCACGGTCTCGTCGAGGGGGCGCCGCACTTCCAGCAGTTCGAGGTGCTTGATGATGTCGACCTGGGTGACGAGGACGCCGCGGCGCGGGTGGACCTCCACGAACCCGATCATCTTCAGCCGCGCCAGCGCCTCGCGGACCGGGGTCCGGCCGAGGCCCAGCTCGGCGCCGAGTTCGCCCTCTGAGACCATGGCGCCGGGCGCGAGGCGGCGGCTGATGATCATCTGCTCGATGGCGTCGTAGGCGGTCTCGGCGAGCGAGCGCGGCCTCGGCGCGTCCGCCGGCGTCGCGCGCCCGCGGCCCGCAAATTCCAATCCGGCCAAGGACTTCCCCGTCGATATGTGCCCGTATCCGTCGCAACCTGCGCCGGTTGACAATGGCGCCGCGCGGCGCGTTACTCAAGACTTGGGATATCAGTCCGCGCGCAGCGCGGGCAGGAGCCAAGGCCGGCGCAAGCGACGGGTGATTGTCACCGTTGCCGGGCGTGGAGACCGAGGCCCGGGGAGGAGAAGCGGATGTCCGGGTTGTCCCCTGAGACGCGCGCCAAGCTGAAGACCGTCAGCACGGCGACGCTGATGACCGCCCTCTACAAGCGCGGCTTCCGCAACCAGATGATCCAGGGCGTGCTGCCCCTGAAGGCCGGCGGCCCGACGATGGTCGGCGAGGCCTATACCCTGCGCTACATCCCGGCCCGGGAGGACCTGAACCCGATCACGGTGTTCCGCGACCGCGCGCACCCGCAGCGCAAGGCCGTGGAGGAGTGCCCGCCCGGCGCCGTGATGGTGATCGACAGCCGGAAGGACGCCCGTGCCGCCTCCGCGGGCTCGATCCTGGCGACCCGGCTGATGGTGCGCGGCTGCGCCGGGCTCGTCACCGACGGCGGCTTCCGCGATGCCGACGAGATCGCCCGGCTCGAGATGCCGAGCTACCACGCGCGCCCGTCGGCGCCGACGAACCTCACGGTCCACCAGGCGATCGACATCAACGTGCCGATCGGCTGCGGCGACGCGCCCGTCTTCCCCGGCGACGTGATCGTCGGCGACGGCGACGGGGTGGCGGTGATCCCGGCCCACCTCGCGGACGCGGTCGCCGACGAGGCCGTGGAGATGACCGCCTACGAGGATTTCGTCACTGAGGAGGTTCGCAAGGGCCGCACAATCCTCGGCCTCTACCCTGCCACCGACGAACAGAGCCTCGCCGATTTCGCCGCCTGGCGGACGCGGACCGGTCGCTGAGCGTGCCGCACCGGCCCGCTCCGTCCCGGCCCGCGCTCGGCAACGGGCCGGGACGCGTCGGATTCGGCTCGGGGGGACGCCATGGCGGCGGGGTTGCACGGGGGCGATGCGGCGCCGGAGATCGAGCGGCGGACGATCGCCAAGGTGTCGCGGCGTCTTCTGCCGCTGATCGTCCTGATCTACTTCGTCGCCTACATGGACCGGACGAATGTAGGCTTCGCCTCGTTCGGGCTGGACCGGGAATTCGGGTTCTCCGCCACGGTCTACGGCTGGGCGGCCGGCATCTTCTTCCTCGGCTACGTCATCTTCGAAGTGCCGAGCAACGTCCTGCTGGAGCGCGCCGGGGCGCGGTTCTGGATCGCCCGGATCATGGTCACCTGGGGGCTTGTGGCGGGCAGCATGGCCCTCATCACCGGCCCGGCGAGCTTCCTCGCCCTGCGCTTCCTGCTGGGCGTGGCCGAGGCCGGCTTCTTCCCCGGCGTGATCCTCTATTTCACCTACTGGTTCCCGAAGCGGTACCGGGCGCGCGTGGTCGCCGCGCTGTTCCTGGCGGTCCCGGGCTCGAACGCCCTCACCGCCGTGATCTCGGGGGCGCTGCTCCAGCTCGACGGGGCGCTCGGCCTGCACGGCTGGCAGTGGCTGTTCCTCCTCGAGGCGGCGCCCTCGATCCTGCTGGCCTTCGCGGTCCTGGCGCTGATGACCGACCGGCCCGAACAGGCGGCGTGGCTCACGGTCGAGGAGCGGCTGTGGCTGGAGGCGGAGCTCGCGGCAGAGCGGGACGGCACCGTCAGGACCCACGGGCACTTCACCCTGGGGCAGGTCCTCACCGACCGGCGCGTGCTGGCGCTGGGGGCGATCTACTTCAGTATCGGCACCGCCACCTACGGCATCACCTTCTTCCTGCCGCCGATCCTGAAGAGCCTGCACCTCACCGACTGGGAGACGGGCGTCGCCACGGCGGTGCCCTACGGCGTCGGCACCCTGGGCATGATCGCCTGGAGCTGGTCGTCGGACCGGCGCGACGAGCGCCGCTGGCACTTCGCGATCGCTGCCCTGGTCGCCGCCCTCGGCCTCTTCGCCTCCGGACCGGTGCTGGGCAGTCTCTGGGCGCTCACGGCGATGTCGGCGGCTACGCTCGGGCTCTACGGGAGCAAGCCCGCCTTCTGGGCGATGCCGGGGGAGTTCCTGGCCGGGCCCGCGGCCGCGGGAGGGATCGCGCTGATCAACGCGATCGGCAATCTCGGCGGCTTCGTCGGCCCCTACGTCCTGGGCTGGCTCAAGGATCACACCGGCACCTACGAGGCCGGCCTCTACTTCCTGGCGGCCTGCGCGCTCGTCTCCGCGGCGATCACGCTCGCCGCCGTCCGCCCGGCCGGGCCGAACGCGTGAGACCGGAGACAGAGCGATGACCGCGCGCAAGAAGACCCTGGACGACCTGCGCAGCCAGCGCTGGTTCGGCGCCACCGACCTGCGCAGCTTCGGCCACCGCTCGCGCATGCTGCAGATGGGCTACGAGCGGGCGGATTTCACCGGCAAGCCGATCGTCGGCATCATCAACACCTGGAGCGACATCAACCCCTGCCACCAGCATTTCCGCGAGCGCGTGGAGCACGTGAAGCGCGGCGTCTGGCAGGCGGGCGGCTTCCCGATCGAGCTGCCGGCGCTGTCGCTGTCCGAGAACTTCGTCAAGCCGACCACGATGCTCTACCGCAACCTCCTGGCCATGGAGGTGGAGGAGCTGCTGCGCCAGCATCCCGTGGACGGCGCGGTGCTGATGGGCGGCTGCGACAAGACCACGCCCGGCACCGTGATGGGCGGCATCTCCATGGACCTGCCGATGATCTTCCTGCCGGCCGGACCGATGATGCGCGGGCATTTCGGCGGCACGATCTTGGGCTCCGGCTCGGATGTCTGGAAGTACTGGGCCGAGAAGGAGGCCGGGAACATCACCACCCAGCAGTGGAACGACATGGAGGCGGGCATCGCCCGCTCCGCCGGGACCTGCATGACCATGGGCACGGCCTCGACCATGACGGCGATCACCGAGGCGCTGGGTCTGTCCCTGCCGGGCTCGGCCTCGATCCCGGCAGCGGACGCGGATCATCCGCGGATGGCCGGCGCCTGCGGCCGGCGGATCGTCGAGATGATCTGGGAGGACCTGAAGCCGTCCGACATCCTCGACCGCCGCTCGATCGACAACGCGCTGGTCGTCCACAACGCGCTCGCCGGCTCCACCAACGCGATGATCCACCTCGTGGCCATGGCAGGCCGGGCCGGCATCCCGGTCAAGCTCACCGAGTTCGACGAGTTCGCCCAGAGGGTGCCGGTGATCGCCAACCTCCGGCCGTCGGGTCAGTGGCTGATGGAGGATTTCCACATCGCGGGCGGGATCCGTGCCCTGATGGCGCGCCTGTCCCCCCTGCTCCGCCTCGACGCCCGCTCGGTCACCGGCGGCACGATCGGCGACGGGCTCGCCGGCATGAAGGTCTTCAACGACGACGTGATCCGTCCGCTCGACCGGCCGATCGTGGCCATGGGCGGGACCGCGATCCTCTACGGCAACCTCGCCCCGGACGGCTGCGTGATCAAGCCGCCGGCCGCCGACCCGCGCTTCCTGAACCATACCGGTCCCGCGCTGGTCTTCGACAGCTATGACGCGATGAACGCCGCGGTGAACGACCTCGACCTCGACGTCACCCCCGACCACGTGATGATCCTGCGCAATGCCGGGCCGATCGGCGGCCCCGGCATGCCGGAATGGGGCATGCTGCCGATCCCCAAGGTCCTGCTCCGGCAGGACGTGCGCGACATGGTCCGGATCTCGGACGCGCGGATGAGCGGCACCAGCTACGGCGCCTGCATCCTGCACGTCGCGCCGGAATCCGCTGCGGGCGGCCCGCTCGCGGCGGTGCGCGACGGCGACCGCATCACCGTGGACGTGCCCGGGCGGCGGATCCACCTGCATCTCGACGACGCCGAGATCGCGGCGCGGGTGAAGGCGTTCCGGCCGCCGGACCGGGTCTATCCGCGCGGCTATAACCGGCTGTTCGCCCAGCACGTGCGGCAGGCGCACGAGGGGTGCGATTTCGACTTTCTGGAGGGCGCCGGGGGGATCCCGGAACCCGAGATTCACTGACCGGCCCGAGCCGTCGGCAACAGGCGGCGGGCCGCACCACAGGGAGGGACCATGGTCATGATCGCACGCAGGGGGCTGCTCGCCGGAGCGGCCCTGCTCGGCGCCGCGCGGGCGGCCGGAGCCGGCTGGGAGCCGTCGCAGCGGGTGCCCGACCCGGCCGTCGAGATCCTCGATCCGGCCTTCGCCAAGTACCGCCTCGCCTCGGCGACGGTGGAGCGGGTCGCCACCGGCTTCCGCTGGGCCGAGGGGCCGGTCTGGTTCGGCGACATGGGATCGCTGCTGTTCAGCGACGTGGTCAACGACCGGATCATGAAATGGGAGGAGGCGTCGGGCGCACTCTCGGTGTTCCGCAAGCCATCGAACTATGCCAACGGCAACACCCGCGATCGGCAGGGACGGCTGATCACCTGCCAGCACAGGACTCGCAGCGTCACCCGGACCGAGCACGACGGCAGCCTCACCACGCTGCTCGACCGGTTCGACGGCAAGCCGCTGAACTCGCCGAACGACGTCGTCTGCCATTCCGACGGAGCCGTGTGGTTCACCGATCCGGCCTTCGGGCCGAACCCGCACGAGGCGATGGCCGCGCCGGAACTGCCCGGCACCGTCTATCGGATCGACCCCAGGACGGGGCAGGCCAGCGTCGCGGTCGAGGGCGTGGCGGGTCCGAACGGGCTCTGCTTCTCGCCGGACGAGTCCAAGCTCTACGTCATCGAGGCGCGGGCGAAGCCGAACCGCCTGATCCGCGTCTACGACGTGGTCGAGAACGGCACCAAGACCGCGAACGGGCGGGTGTTCTACGACGCCGGCACCGGCACGCCGGACGGGTTCCGCGTCGACGTCGACGGCAATCTCTGGTGCGGCTGGGGGATGAGCGAGGCCGAGGACGGGGTCATCGTGCTCTCGCCGCAGGCCAAGCTGATCGGCCGGATCCGCCTGCCCGAGCGCTGCGCCAACCTGTGCTTCGGCGGCCTCAACCGCAACCTGCTGCTGATGACGGCCTCGCACTCGGTTTATGCGCTGTACGTGAATACGCGGGGCGCCGGGACCTGCTGAGGCTGGACGGCCGGTGGGGCCGCCGGGCCGTCCTCGCGGGCGGGGCGAGCAATCCAGGATAGCGCCACGCTGACCGATGTCGCGCTGCCCTGGGTCGCTTCGCTCCGCTCACGATGACGGCGGTGGCCCGCCCTACTCGGCCGCCTGCGGCAGGTACCGCGCCGGGTCGTAGTTCAGGATCGGCCCGAGCCAGCGCTCGACCTCGCGGACATCCATCCCCTTGCGGGCGGCGTAATCCTCGACCTGATCCCGCTCCACCTTGGCGACGCCGAAATAGTGCGCCTCCGGGTGGGCGATGTAGATCCCCGACACCGACGAGCCCGGCCACATGGCGTAGGACTCGGTGAGCTTCACGCCGATCCGGCTCTCGGCCTTGAGCAGGTCGAACAGAATCGTCTTCTCGGTGTGGTCGGGCTGGGCCGGGTAGCCCGGGGCCGGGCGGATGCCGTCGTACTTCTCCAGCACCAGCTCATCGGGGCCGTAGGCCTCGTCGGCCGCGTAGCCCCAGAACTCCTTGCGCACCCGCTCGTGCATCCGCTCGGCGAAGGCCTCGGCGATGCGGTCGGCGAGCGCCTTCACGAGGATCGCCCGGTAATCGTCGTTCGCCCGCTCGAAGCGCTCGGCGATCCGCACCTCCTCCAGACCCGCCGTGACCACGAAGCCGCCGACATAATCGGCAATGCCGGTCTCGGCCGGCGCCACGAAGTCCGACAGGCAGGTGTTCGACCGCCCGTCGCGCTTCGAGAGCTGCTGGCGCAGGCCGTGGAAGGTGGCGAGCCGCTCCGACCGGCTCTCGCCGGTGTAGAGCGCGATGTCGTCGCCGACGCTGTTGGCCGGCCAGAAGCCGATCACCGCCTTCGGGTTGAACCAGCGCTCCTCCACGATCTGCTTCAGCATGCCTTGCGCGTCCTCGTAGAGGGCGCGGGCGGCCGGGCCCTGCTCCGGGTCGTCCAGGATCGCCGGGAAGCGGCCCTTGAACTCGTAGGTCTGCAGGAACGGCGTCCAGTCGATGTAGGGCACGAGGTCCGCGACCTCGTAGGAGCCGTAGACCCGGGTGCCGGTGAAGCTGGGCTTGGCCGGCTTGTAGGCCGACCAGTCGATCTTGAACGCGTTGGTCCGCGCCTTGGCGAGCGGGAGCCGCTGCTTGTCGGCCTCCGACCGCTTGTGGGCGTCGGCGACCTTGGCGTACTCGGCCCGGACCTTCTCGATCGTGGCGCCGCGGGTCTCTTTGGAGATCAGGCTCGAGACCACGCCGACCGCGCGGCTCGCGTCGGTGACGTAGACCGCCTGACCCTTGGCGTAGGCCGGGTGGATCTTCACCGCCGTGTGGACGCGGCTCGTGGTGGCGCCGCCGATCAGCAGCGGCACGTCGAGACCCTCGCGCTCCATCTCGCCCGCCACGTGGACCATCTCATCGAGCGACGGTGTGATCAGGCCGGACAGGCCGACGATGTCGACCTTCTCGGTCTTGGCGGTCTCCAGGATCTTGGCGGCCGGCACCATCACGCCGAGATCGATGATCTCGTAGTTGTTGCAGGCCAGCACGACGCCGACGATGTTCTTGCCGATGTCGTGGACGTCGCCCTTCACGGTGGCCATCAGCACCTTGCCGGCGGCCTGGCGCTTGCCGTCGCCGCCGTTGGCGCGCTTCTCCTCCTCCATGAACGGCTCGAGATAGGCGACCGCCTGCTTCATCACGCGGGCCGACTTCACGACTTGGGGCAGGAACATCTTTCCGGAGCCGAACAGGTCGCCGACCACGTTCATGCCGGCCATCAGCGGGCCCTCGATGACGTGCAGCGGGCGCTCGGCCTTCTGTCGCGCCTCCTCGGTGTCGGCCACGATGTACTCGGTGATGCCGTTGACCAGCGCGTGCTCGATGCGCTTCTCGACGGGCGCCTCGCGCCACGTCAGGTCGGCGGTCTTGGCCTGGGCCGAGGCGCCGGTCTTGAAGCGCTCGGCGGCCTCCAGCAGGCGCTCGGTGGAATCGTCGCGGCGGTTGAGGACCACGTCCTCGCACAGCTCGCGCAGCTCCGCCGGGATCTCGTCATACACGGCGAGCTGGCCGGCATTGACGATGCCCATGTCCATGCCGGCCTTGATGCAGTGGAACAGGAACACCGCGTGCATCGCCTCGCGCACCGGCTCGTTGCCGCGGAACGCGAAGGACAGGTTCGAGACGCCGCCCGAGATATGGGCGTGCGGCAGGGTCTCGCGGATCGTGCGGGTCGCCTCGATGAAGGCCACGCCGTACGGGTTGTGTTCCTCGATACCGGTGGCGACGGCGAAGATGTTCGGATCGAAGATGATGTCCTCGGGCGGGAAGCCGACCTGCTCGGTCAGGATCCGGTAGGCCTTGGTGCAGATCTCGACCTTGCGCTCGTAGGAATCCGCCTGCCCCTGCTCGTCGAAGGCCATCACCACCACGGCGGCCCCGTAGGAGCGGCAGACCTTGGCGGCCTCGATGAACTTCTCCTCGCCCTCCTTCATCGAGATCGAGTTCACGATCGGCTTGCCCTGGATGCACTTCAGGCCGGCCTCGATCACCTCGAACTTCGAGGAATCGACCATCACGGGCACCCGGGCGATGTCGGGCTCGGCGGCGACGAGGTTCAGGAACTCGACCATCGCCTTCTGGGAGTCGAGCAGGCCCTCGTCCATGTTGACGTCGATCACCTGGGCGCCGGCTGCCACCTGATCGCGGGCGACGTCGAGCGCCGCCGCGTAGTCGCCGTTGGTGATGAGCTTGCGGAACTTGGCCGAGCCGGTGACGTTCGTGCGCTCGCCCACGTTCACGAAGGGGATTTCCGGCGTGAGGACGAAGGGCTCCAGGCCCGAGAGCCGCATCAGGCGCGGCACCTCGGGGATCGGCCGCGGCGCCTTGCCGGCGACGGCCTCCGCGATGGCGCGGATATGGTCCGGCGTGGTGCCGCAGCAGCCGCCGACCATGTTGACGAGGCCGGATTCGGCGAACTCGCCGACCAGCTTGCCCATCGCCTCCGGGCTCTCGTCGTAGAGGCCGAACTCGTTCGGCAGGCCGGCATTCGGGTAGGCGCAGACCAGCGTGTCGCAGATCCGCGACAGCTCGGCGATGTGGCCGCGCATCTCCCGGGCGCCGAGCGCGCAGTTGAGGCCGAAGGTCAGCGGCTCGGAATGGCGCAGGGAGTGCCAGAAGGCCGCCGGCGTCTGGCCCGACAGGGTGCGGCCCGAGAGATCCGTGATCGTGCCGGAGATCTGGATCGGCAGGCGGATGCCGGTCTCGTCGAAGACCTGCCACGCCGCCGCCACCGCGGCCTTGGCGTTCAGCGTGTCGAAGATCGTCTCGATCAGGATCAGCTCGGCGCCGCCGTCGATCAGGCCGCGGACCTGCTCGACATAGGCCTGCTTGACCTGATCGAAGGTCACGGCCCGAAAGCCCGGGTTGTTCACGTCGGGCGAGATCGACAAAGTCCGGTTCGTCGGGCCGATGGCGCCGGCCACGAAGCGGCGGCGGCCGTCCTTCTCCTCGGCGAGCTTGGCGGCCTCCCGGGCGAGCCGCGCCCCCTCGGCGTTCAGCTCGTGGATGATCGACTCCATGCCGTAATCGGCCTGTGCGATGGTGGTGCCCGAGAAGGTGTTGGTCTCGCAGACGTCGGCGCCGGCCAGGAAGTAGTCGAGGTGGATCTGCCGGATCGCGTCGGGCTGGGTCAGGATCAGGAGGTCGTTGTTGCCCTTCTGGTCGTGGCCGTGATCCTTGAACCGGTCGCCGCGAAAATCCTCTTCCGAGAACTTCAGCCGCTGGATCACGGTGCCCATCGCCCCGTCGAGGACGAGGATCTTTTCGGCCGCGCGCTGGCGCAGAGCCTTGGCGATCTCGGTGCCGTCAACGGGGGCAAAAGCGGTCATTCGGGTGATCCCATCAGCCACCTCATCCTGAGGTGCCGGAGCGAAGCGGAGGCCTCGCAGGAGGCCTCCAGATATTTCGGTGTTCCCTGGAGCCCCCCTTCGAGGCCGCTCGCGCGGCACCTCAGGATGAGGTGGAGGGTGGGATATGCGGGTATTTCGGACCGGCTGCGGTCAGCCTGCCTTCTCCAGGGCGGTGAGGCGCTTCTCGATCGCTTCGAGCCGCTCCTCGACTTCTGCGGCGGCGTAGCGGCCCAGGACCGATTCGCCGTTGATCGCCTCGCGCATGTTTGCCAAGCGCCCTTCGATATGCTCCAGACGCTGATTGACGACTGCAAATTCGCGCGTGTTGTCCTGTCTCAGATCCCGAATTTCGGTCCTCAGCTCCCTGAGGAGCGGAACGATCATATCCTGCGGCTCAGCCATAGCAGTCACCCCCAGTCACGCCCGAACCGGGCGCCACTGAAATCTAAGCCGCCGCCTTCGCGGCCGCCAGCTTCGGCGCCTGGGCGCGCAGGCCGAGCAGGTGGCAGATCGCGTAGACCAGATCCGAGCGGTTCATCGAGTAGAAGTGGAAGTCATTGACCCCCTCGTCCACCAAGTCGAGCACCTGCTCGGCCGCCACCGCGGCGGCGACGAGGCGGCGGGTCTCCTTGTCGTCGTCGAGCCCTTCGAACCGGGCCGCCAGCCAGTAGGGCACCGAGGCGCCGGTGCGGCGGGCGAAGTTCGCCGCCTGCTTGAAGTTCTGCACCGGCAGGATGCCCGGGATGATCGGGATCGTGATCCCGGCCGCCCGGACCTTCTCTAGGTAGCGCAGGTAGATCTCGTTCTCGAAGAAGAACTGGGTGATCGCCTGATCGGCCCCGGCATCGACCTTGGCCTTCAGGGCGTCGATATCGGCATCGAGCGAGGCCGCCTCCGGGTGCTTCTCGGGATAGGCCGAGACCGAGACCTTGAAGTCGCCGATCCGCTTGATCCCCTCGACCAGCTCGGCGGTCGAGGCGTAGCCCTCCGGATGCGGCCGGTAGGCGTGGCCGACGCCCTCGGCCGGGTCGCCGCGCAACGCCACGATGTGGCGCACGCCTGCATCCCAGTAGGACTGGACCACCGCGTCGATCTCCTCGCGGGAGGCGTCGACGCAGGTGAGGTGGGCGGCGGGCTTGAGGCTGGTCTCGCGGACCATCCGGGCCACCGTGTTGTGGGTGCGCTCGCGGGTCGAGCCGCCGGCCCCGTAGGTCACCGAGACGAAGCTCGGCTGCAGCGGGGCAAGGCGCTCGATCGAGGCCCAGAGGATCTTCTCCATCTCCTCGGTCTTCGGCGGGAAGAACTCGATCGAGACGCGGATCGGGTGGTAGCCGTCGCGGCTGGCGCGGTGGGTGGAGCGGCGCATCGGGGTCTCGTCCTCTATGTCGGTCGGTTCAGACGAAGTCTGCGGAGTTCGGTGTCTCAGGCGACGGCGCGCTGAGGCTGTTCTGTGTCGGTCAGCCCGTCTTGGGCCAGCCCGTCCTGGGCCAGCCAGAGGGTGACGGTGAGCTGGCCGGACTCGCGCGGCGCCAGATCGCAGGTGGCGACCGTGGCGAGGCCGGCCTCGGCGAGCCAGCCGGAGACCTGGTCGGCCGAGAAGCCGAGGCGCCGGTGGGCCTGTCCGGTGCGCAGGAACTCCAGATCGTGCGGCGCGAAATCCACCACCAGCAGGCGGCCGCCCGGCGCCACGAGCCGCGCGGCGCCGCGGAGCGCCCGGGCCGGGTCGTCGAGATAATGCAGCACCTGATGGACTACGACGAGGTCGAAACTCGCCCGCGCGAAGGGCGGCGCGTGAATGTCGCCCTGCCGCAGATCGACCCGCGCGAGGCCCTGGCGCTCCAGGTTGGCCCGGGCGACGGACAGCATGGCGTGGCTCGAATCGAGGCCGGTGGCCCGGCCGGCCCGGGGCGCCAGGAGGCCGAGCATCCGGCCGGTGCCGGTCCCGAGATCGATCAGGCTGCCGATCGGGCGGTCGCCCAGGGCGTCGAGCACCGCGGCCTCCACGATCGCCTCGGGCACGTGCAGGGAGCGCAGCTCGTCCCATTTGGGAGCCAGCCGGGCGAAGAAGGTCGTGGCCGCCTCGGCCCGCTGCGCCCGGACGGCGTCGAGCCGCGCGCGGTCCTCCGAGAGCGGCGGCGCGGTCCGGTCGAGCCCGGACAGCAGCGGGTCCGCCAGGCCGGCGCGGGCGTCGGACAGCCGGAAGAACGCCCAGGCCCCCTCGCGGTGGCGCTCGACCAGCCCTGCCTCCACCAGGAGCTTCAGGTGGCGGGAGATCCGCGGCTGGGACTGGCCGAGGATGTCGGTGAGGTCGGAGACCGACAGCTCACCCTCGACGAGGAGCGCCAGGATGCGCAGGCGCGTCTCCTCCGCGGCCGCACGCAGGACGCCCAGGGCTTCCGGAAAGGGGATCGACCCCGCCTCTTGCCTGCGTTCGATAGACATAAAGATATGTTTATGTCCGTTTCGACGCGGACGCAAGCGCGATCTTGAACCGGCCTGAGGCGATCGTGCCGAGCCGATGAGACGGTAGCGCGGCGGCCGCGTTGACGGCAGGATCGATGGCAGGGCCGCGGACCGCGCGCCCGGGAGGCGCGCATGGCCGAGAGCCCGTTCCCGCAGATCACGCTGGTCCGCCACGGCGAGACCGCCTGGAGCCTGTCCGGTCAGCATACCGGGCGCAGCGACATCCCCCTGACGCCGGAGGGCGAGGAGGCGGCGCGCGCCCTCGCCCCGCGCCTGGCGGCCCGCGCCTACGCGGAGGTCTGGTCGAGCCCGTCGAGCCGGGCGGCCACGACCTGCGCGCTGGCGGGTTTCGGCGACCGCCGCATGATCGACCCGGATCTCGCGGAGTGGGATTACGGCGCCTACGAGGGCCGGACCACCAAGGCGATCCTGGCCGAGCGGCCGGACTGGCGCCTGTTCCGCGACGGCTGCCCCGGCGGCGAGACGGCGGCGGACGTCGGTGTCCGGGCGGACCGGGTCATCGCCCGGGCCCGCGCCCGCGACGCCGACCTGATCGTGTTCTCCAGCGCGCATGTCCTGCGCGTGCTCGCCGCGCGCTGGATCGGCCTGGAGCCGCGGGGCGGCGCGCTCCTCGTCCTCGGCACGGCGAGCGTCTCGGTCCTCGGCTACGAGCACGACCGGACCGAGCCCGTGCTGCGCGCCTGGAACGGGTAGGCGCTAGCGCAGCCAGTACCCGTCCGGCGCCAGCGCCTGGGGCATCGGCTCGCCGAGGGCGTGGTGGACGATGCGGTCCACGGCGCGGACCATGGCGTCGAGGGGCAGGTCGTTGGGCTCGGTGCCGAACGGTTCCTCCAGCTCGTCGCCGAGGGCGTCGAGGCCGAAGAACGTGTAGGCCACGAGCGCGACCACGATCGGGGTCGCCCAGCCGAGCGAGCCGGTGAGGCCCACCGGCAGGAGCAGGCAGTAGAGCCACGCGGTCCGGTACACGAGCAGCGTGTAGGCGAAGGGCAGCGGCGTGTTGGCGAGCCGCTCGCAGGCGGTGTGCACGCCCGACAGCGCCTCGATCCGGGCCTCGAGGATGCCGAACTGGATGTCGCTGAGCCGGCCCGCGCGCGTCAGCGCGGCGAGGTCGCGGGTGATGGCGGCCAGGACCGAGTCGGTGGGGTTCGGACCGGACAGGTCCGAACCCGGGCTGGTCCGGTCGACGGCGGCGGCCTCGTCCAGGTCGCGCAGGCGGGCGTGGAGGCCGTGCGCGAAGGCCGACAGGCGCCGGAGCTGGAGCGCGGCCTCCCGCTCGGGCAGCAGGGCCGGGAGGGAGCGAGCGAGGTTGCGCACCTCGCCGATCAGGTTGCCCCAGTGCTTCCGGGCCTCCCACCAGCGCTCGTAGCAGGCGTTGTTGCGGAAGCTCAGGAAGATCGAGAGGGCGAGCCCGACCACGGTGAACGGCGTCACACCGGCGCTGATCGGGAACAGCGCGGGCCAGCGCGACTCCGCCCACACCACCGCGCACGAGACTGCGATGATCCCGGCGAGCTTGGGCGCCACCCGCGGCAGGATCGAGCCGCGCAGGGTGAACAGCAGGGTCAGCAGGCTGGGCCGGGTGCGGACGATCATCGGGACTTCGGCGATGCGGTGCCGCCGTCCTGCCCTGCCCCCTCCGGACCCGCAAGCGACGTCTCCGTGAGCTCGGCAGTTCCATCGGGCTCGGGCAAGCGTCGGGCAAGTCTCGGGCAAGCGTCGGGCAAGCCTTGGGCCGCTGTCAGCCGGCCTCCGCCTCCCACAGCCACGCCGCCCCGCGCACGCCCGAGGCGTCGCCGTGCAGGCTCGCCCGCACGGGCGTGTCGAAGGCATCGGAGAAGACGTGGGGGGCGATCGCCGCCGGCAGGCCCGCGATCAGCTCCGGGATGCGCGACAGGCCGCCGCCGATCACGATCACGTCCGGGTCGAGGAGGTTCACCACCTGGGCGGCCGCACGCCCGAGCCGCTCGAGATGGACGGCGAGCGTCTCCCGTGCCGCCGGGCTTCCGGCCCGGGCCGCGGTGACGATCGCCTCGGCGGCGAGGCTGCCGCCGTGCCGCCGCGCGTGGTCCGCCGCCAGGCCGGGACCGGACAGCCAGGTCTCGACGCAGCCCCGGCGACCGCAGTAGCAGGCGGCGCCCGGCCGCTCGTCGTCGCGGGGCGCCGGCAGCGGGCCGTGGCCCCACTCACCCGCGATGCCGTTGCGGCCCGTGAGCACCCGACCGTCGAGGGCGATGCCGGACCCGACGCCGGTCCCCAGGATCACCGCCCAGACCACGCTGGCCCCGGCCCCGGCGCCGTCGATCGCCTCCGACACCGCCAGGCAATTGGCGTCGTTCTCGATCCGCAGCGGGCGCTCCAGGCGCGCGCCGAGATCGGCCGCGAACGGGTGTCCGTTGAGCCAGTGCGAGTTGGCGTTGCGCACGAGGCCCGTCGCCGGGGACAGGCTCCCCGGCATGCCGATGCCGACGCTGCAGGGCGCGCCGGCCTCGGCCTCGAGACGCAGGACGAGGTCGGCCACGGCCTCGACGGTGGCCCGGTAGGCGCCGCGCGGGGCGGGCATCCGCGCCTCGGCCAGGGTCGTCCCGTCCCGGCTGAGCACGATCCCGGCGATCTTGGTGCCGCCGAGATCGATGCCGAGGCGCGGGCGACCTGTGTTCTCCGCCGCGGGCGATCCCATCACTCGGCGGCGGCGACCTTGCTGTCGGTGCCCATCGGCTGCGGCGCCTCGTCGGCGATGTGGGTGCCGATGGCGACCGGGTGGGCCATCACCTCGTTGAGCTTGGCGACGTCGAGCTCGCCCTCCCAGCGGCTGACCACCACGCAGGCGACGCCGTTGCCCACGAGGTTGGTGAGCGCGCGGCACTCGGACATGAACTTGTCGATGCCGAGGACCAGGGTCATGGCGGCGACCGGGACCGGGCTGTTGGGGATCGCCGAGAGCGTCGCCGCCAGGGTGATGAAGCCCGCGCCGGTGACGCCCGAGGCGCCCTTCGAGGTCAGCATCGCCACCAGGATGATGGTCGCGTACTGGCTGATCGACAGGTCCACGCCCACGGCCTGCGCGAGGAACAGCGTCGCCAGCGTCATGTAGATGTTGGTGCCGTCGAGGTTGAACGAGTAGCCGGTCGGCACCACGAGGCCCACGACCGAGTCCGAGGCGCCGAGGCGGCGCATCTTGGTCATGAGCTGCGGCAGCACCGTCTCGGAGGACGACGTGCCGACCACGATCAGCAACTCGTCCTTAATGTAGGCGAGGAAGCGCAGGATCGAGAAGCCCGCCACCCGGGCGATCGCCCCGAGCACCACGAGCACGAACAGCAGCGCCGTGATGTAGAAGGTGCCGACGAGCCACGCGAGGTCGTAGACCTTCTGGATCCCGTACTCGCCGATCGTGAACGCCATGGCGCCGAAGGCGCCGACGGGGGCGAGCTTCACGACGATGCCGATGATCCGGAAGAAGATCTGGCCGGCCGTGTCGATCGCGTGGTTCACCGAGGCCGCCCGATCGCCGAGATTCGTCACCACGACGCCGGTGAGGATCGAGATCAGCAGCACCTGCAGCAGGTCGCCGGTGGCGAAGGGGTCGAGGAAGCTCTTCGGGATGATCGCCAGGATGTGGGCGACCGTGGAATCGGCCGCCGCCTTGCTGGCGTAGGTCGCGACCTTGCTGGCATCGAGCTTCGACGGGTCGGCGTTGAAGCCGGCGCCGGGCCGGATCACCTCACCGACGATGACGCCGATCAGCAGCGCGATGGTGGACACGACCTCGAAGTAGACCAGCGCCTTCAGGCCGACGCGGCCGACCTTCTTCAGGTCGCCGATCGACGCGATGCCGTGGACGATCGTGCAGAAGATGATCGGCGCGATCATCATCTTGATCAGGCCGATGAAGGCGTCGCCGAGCCACTTCATCGACTTGCCGGTGGCCGGGTCGTACCAGCCGAGCAGCACGCCGAGCGCGATGGCGATCAGCACCTGGATGTAGAGCACCTTGTACCAGGGCTCGCGGGGCGCTGCGGCGGGAGCCGTCGCCTGGATTGCCTGTGCCATGTCCATCCCGTGCGACGACCGCGCACCCTCCCGATTTGCCGGCACGCTAGCGATTATCACCCGGCGCCTCAACGGCTGCACGCTTATCGGCCCGGAACCATCCGTGACAAAAACCTGTCAGTCCCGGGCGAAGACTTCGCGCGTCCGGCAGAGCCGCGGACCCGCGAAAGCAGACGGGCCGCAGCGCGGTCTGCGCTGCGGCCCGGCCGTGTCTCGCGTCGTTGCGCCGCGGGGCGCGCCGCGCGTCAGGTCTGCTGCTGGGTCCGGCGGGGGCGGACGGTCCAGCGCTCGAACATCGAGGCGGGATCATCGCTCTTCCCGTCCTTGTTCTCGGCGGCGGGATCGGGCTGCTGGTGGATCGCCGCGCCGAGCGCCTGCGACAGGCTCTCGATGACGTCGTCGATGCGGGCATCCCCGTGCAGGGCGTCGCCGGTGCCGCCCTGCGGGGCGGGCGTCTCGGCGGCCGGCGCGGCGTGCGCGGCCGCTTCCGGCGCGGGCTCCGGCTGCGGCTCGGGCTCGGGGTGATGCTCCGGGGCCGGCTCGGGCGGGCGCGGGGCGGAGGCGGCGGGCTCCGGAGCCGGCGGCGGGGCCGCGACGACCGGCGCTGCGGCGGCCGGAGCCGCCGGGGCCGCGGCCCGGCGCATGGCGCCCATCGCGCCCTCGTCGGACTCGGTGGTCCGGCTGCTGCTGCCGTAGCGGCCGAAGCCGAACCGGGGCTCGATCAGGTCCAGCACCGCGTCCAGCGCGGCGTTGCTCAGCGCCACCTCCTCGGCAGCCGGCACGCCCTGGATGGCCAGCGCCGCCCGCTCGAAGGCCGGCTCGTTGCTGACCTCGCGGCCGAACCAGCTCGGGGCATGGAAGCCGGCGGCCTCGCCGTCATTGTCGAAGGCGACGCTGATCAGGTCCAGGCTGCCGGGGGTGACGTAGCGGTCGATGGCGATCTCGCGCCCGCCGGCATTCAGGGTGGTGCGGTCGTAGGCGGCCTTGCCGGGGCAGACGTCCAGCAGGGCGTCGCCGTGGGCACGCGGGACGTCGGTGCGCTCCTCGACCGGGATGCCGTCCGGCCCCTTGTTCACCAGGACCAGCTGGCAGACCTGGCCGTCGACGCGCACGTACGAGGCGCGGCCGCCCTGGGGCGCGAAGTGACCCTCGGTGATCCGGGCGCCGCCCCGCTCCTTGCGGATCAGGCGGACCAGGGACGGTGCGACCAGAAATCGGCGAACGGTGCTCATGAACTCAAAACCCCTCCCGCTTGGTCGGCGGTGCGCCGATCCGGCGGACAGCCCTCAGCGCCGCCGGGCCGCACGGAAGGGGGCACGTGGAGCCGACCCGCACGGCGTATAAGCTGACTGCCACGCCGTATTCGTCAGAGCCTGACCGCTTCCGTCGCCAATCACCGGACAGCGACAACCTGAGACTATAGAGCGCTAAGCAAAAACGCGACGAAATCAAGACCGGATCGGGTCGAGGATCCGGCCACGGCGCTGCCTGTCCCCGATATCCCGGCTTTCGCGCCCGGTTTCCGAACCCAGGTTAGCGGGACGCGCGACTCATTCAGCCGGCTCGAAATTCATCGCCGCGCCGTTCATGCAGTAGCGCAGGCCGGTCGGCGCCGGGCCGTCGTCGAAGACGTGGCCGAGGTGGCCCTGGCAGCGGGCGCAGTGCACCTCGGTGCGGACCATCCAGTGGCTGCGGTCCACCGTCGTCCCGACGGCGCCGTCGATCGGCTCGAAGAAGCTCGGCCAGCCGGTCCCGGACTCGAACTTGGTGCCCTGCTCGAACAGCGGCTGCCCGCAGCCGGCGCAGGTGAAGGTCCCGGCCCGCTTCTCGGCGAGCAGGCAGCTCGTTCCGGCCCGCTCGGTGCCGTGCTCGCGCAGGACCCGGTACTGCTCCGGCGTCAGCGCCGAGCGCCACTCGGCGTCGCTGCGGGTCTCCGGGCTGGTGGTCGGCGTGTCGGCCATGGCGATCTCCCTTTTCGCCACGCTATATAGGGAACGCGCGCCGTCTCCGGCAGTCCCGGAGGATGCCGCAGGCGTCCCGGGGACCGAAGACGCCGCGTTCAGGCGGCGGCGCCGACGGTGTCGGCCATCCGCGCCTGGCGCGCGCCCATCGGCAGCGGCGCGCCCGTTGTGGTGTCGCGGGCGGTCTGGTGCTCCAGCTCGGCGTTGATCTCGCCCCCGAGCAGCACGATCGTCGACGAGATCCAGATCCACGTCATGAAGCCGATCACGGCCCCCAGCGAGCCGTAGGTCTCATTGTAGGTGCCGAAATTGGCGACGTACCAGGAAAACAGGAGCGAGGCGGCGAGCCAGAGCAGGCCCGCGACGACGCTGCCGACCCCGACCCAGCGCCAGCGGGCATGTTCCCGGCTCGGCCCGAACCGGTAGAGCACCGACAGGCCGCCGAGGAGGACGATCAGGATCGCCGGCCAGCGCAGGGCCGCGAGCAGCCAAGCGGTCGAGCCGAGCCCCAGGAAGTTCAGCACCACCGGCACGACCACGATCACGTTGAGCGCGACGATGATGAACAGCAGGGCGCCGACCGTGAAGGTGAGCGACCGGAGGTTGAGCCAGAAGAAGTTCCGCTTCTCCTCCTCCTCGTAGACGACGTTCAGCGCGTCGAACATCGCCTTCATGGCCGCGTTGGCGCTCCAGATCGACAGGAGCAGGCTGGAGAAGAACGTGATGCTGAGGGAGCCGCTGCCCTTGGCGGCGATGCGCTTGACCTGGTCGCCGATGAGTTCGACCGCGCCGGACGGCAGGACCGCGTGCAGCTGGGCGAGGTGATCGTTGATGACGGTCACGTCGGCGAACAGGCCGTAGCAGGAGACCAGCGCGGCGATGGCGGGGAACAGCGACAGCAGCGTGTAGAAGGTCACGCCGGCGGCGACCGCCAGGACCCGGTCCTTGTTGAATTCCAGGTAGACCCGGACGGCGATGTCCTTCCAGCCGGACCGCGTCATCTCGGCGGGGCTGTCGGCGGCGCGACCGCGCTCGGGCTGGGTCGCGGCGGTGAGCTGCGCGGCGCGCCCGGAGATCGAGCGCGCGCCCGCGGCCACGCCCTTCCGCAGGCCCGCGTCGTCGCAGGGCGGGTCGCGGTCGGCCGGCGGCTCGTCGGCGGGAAGAACCGCGGGCACGCCGCGCCGCGCCGGCGCCGCCGCGAGGGCGACCAGCGCCGAGCCGAGCATCAGGATCCAGAGGATCGAGCCGGTCTCGGAGGAGGCGGTCGAACGCGTCGGTGACGGGGGCATGGGTCGGAGCCAGTGCGCGGAACTGCCGCGCTCGGGACTCCCAACGTCGTCGTGCCGCGGCCGTTCCGCGCGTCGCACGGGGACGCCGCAGCCCTTCGCGCGTTGTGCTCGTCATGCGCGATCAGCCCCGTCTCGGATTCTGCTGCAAGTTCGTCCTGGACGAGCCTCCCGGCACACACGCCACCCTCAAGGCGGAGCGCGAGGCCACGCTGCACATGAACCTCACCAGCGTGACGATGGCCTATCTCACCAAGCTGGAGCCCGCCGCCCGGCGGGCGAAGCTCGCCGGCCTCGTCGCCCACAACCTCGACGCCCTCGCCCGCCAGATCGACTGGGTCGGGGCCCGGCCGCCGCTGGAGCGCCTCCTGCGCATGGCGAGCAACGTCCTGCCGGGCTACACCCACCCGATCGCGCAGGCGCTTTACGCCGAGCCCGAGATGGCGGCGCTCGTCGAGCGCGGCCTCGCCGAGGCCGGGGCGCTGGCCCGCCGGCTCGGGGTGCGCCTGAGCTTCCACCCGGGACCGTTCTGCCTGCTGGCGAGCCGCAACCCGGCGGCGATCGCCAACGGCCTGTCCGAGCTCGACTACCACGCCGAGATCTTCGACCGGATGGGCTACGGCGGCGGCTGGCACCCGCACGGCGCCCACATCAACATCCATGTCGGCGCGGGCGATCCCGGGGTCGAGGGCTTCCGCGAGACCCTGCCCCGGGCGAGCCGGGTGGCGCGCGACCTCGTGACGGTGGAGAACGACGAGAACGTCTTCGGCCTCGACGCGGTGCTGCGGCTCGCCGACACCGTGCCGGTCGTGCTCGACCTGCACCACCACTGGGTCGAGAGCGGCGGCGAATATCTCGAGCCGGACGATCCCCGGATCGCCCGGGTGACGGAGTCCTGGCGCGGCGTCCGGCCCGTGGCCCACATCAGCGTGTCGCGCGAGGCGGTCTCCGCCGCCTGCGATCCGGACTCCCTGCCCGACTTCCCGGCCCTGCGCGCGGCCGGCCACGCGGTCCGGGATCTTGCGGCCCATTCCGACATGATGTGGAACCGGGCGGTGAACGACCTCGTCGCCCGGCACCTCGCCTGGGCGGATTTCGAGATCGAGGCCAAGGCGAAGAACTGCGCCTCCGTGCAGATCGCCCGTCACATCCTGGCGCTCGAGGCGGCCGCGCCGATCGCGGCCGAGTGACGGGACGGTCTCGACGCGTCCGCCGGTCCGCACTAGGCATCCCGGTATGAAGACCGCCGATTGCGACATCCTCATCGTCCCGGGGCTCGGGGGCTCCGAGGAAGACCATTGGCAGGCCCGCTGGGCGGGCCGCCTCGCCACCGCGCGCGTGGTCGAGCAGGACCAGTGGCACGCCCCGACCCCGGAGGCGTGGTGCGGGCGCATCGCCGAGGCGGTCGCGGCGGCGACGCGCCCGGTCATCCTGATCGCCCACAGCCTCGGCGTGGTGGCCTGCGTCGAGGCGGTCCCGCTTTTCCCCGCGGGGGTGGTGCGCGGCGCCCTCCTGGTGGCGCTCCCGGATGTCGAGGAGGCGCCGGACCTGCCCGACTCGGTCCGGACCTTCGCGCCGGTGCCGCGCGAGCCCCTGCCCTTCCCGTCCCTGCTGGTCGCCAGCCGCACCGACCCGTACTGCCGCTACGAGCGGGCGGACGACTTCGCCCATGCCTGGGGCGCGCTCACGGTCGACGCGGGCGAGTCCGGCCACCTCAACGTGGCGAGCGGGCACGGGCCCTGGCCCGAGGGGCTGATGCGGCTCGCCGGGTTCCTGAAGGGGCTGTGAGCCTGCGAGCGCCGCCGCGCGCGTGAGGACGGTCGGTGTCCCCGCGGCCGGGGTGAACCGGTGGGGCCGCATTAACGCGCTGTTTACCACCGCCCTCTTCAGTGGCGGCACGGGCGGTCCTTCGTCCCGAAGCCGCCCCTGGAGAGCACCGTGACGCGCAAAGAGCTTCTGGAACGACTCGAAGCGGTGCAGACCGCCCTCGGCCCCCGGGCCCAGAGCAACTTCAACAGCTCGCTGTTCAACGACGTGACGCTGCTCAAGCGGATCGAGGCCTTCGAGGCCAAGCTCGGCGAGCCCGAGAAGCCGAAGACCGCCGACTACACCGGCAACATGTTCTCGCGCATCGCCAACCGCCGCGCCGCCGCGGGCGCCAAGTAGCCCGCCACTATTTCGGCTCGGCCTCGGCCGAGCGCAGCAGCTCGCCGGCGACGTCGGCGAGCCGCGGCGGGGCCTCCCGCACGAACGGCAGCGGCCGGCAGACGTTCAGCGCCGCGAGCCCGAACCGGGCGGTCATCAGCCCGTTGAGCACGCCCTCCCCCAGCTTGGCGGAGACCCGGGCGGCGATCCCGAGACCCAGCACCTGCTGCATCACGCTCTCGCCCACCGCCATCCCGCCGGTGACCGTGAGATGCGCGAGCGCCGCGCGCCCCAGCCGCAGGAAGCCCAGGAAGCCCGGTCGGCCGCCGTAGATCGCGGCGATCCGGCGCAGCAGCCGCACCGCCGCGAACACCACGAAGGCCACGTCCACGATCGCCCGCGGGCTGAGCGCCGTCACCGCCGAGACCTGCTTGGCCGTTGTCGCGATGGCGTTGCGCGCCTGCCTGTCGAGCCCGGCCAGCAGCTCGTGCTCGGCGAGGCCGATCCGGTCGTCGACGTCGAGGATCGCGTCGGCGGCCGCGTCGATCCGGGCGCGGCCCGCCGCCAGGGCGTCGCGGTCCGCGTAGAAGGTCGAGAGCGCCTGGACCACCGCCTGCGCGCCGGTGTGGTCGCGGGTCGCGAGGGCGTCCAGCGCCGACTGGCGCAGCCGCTCGATCTTGCGCTCCCGCCGCAGGCCGGCGAGTTCCCGCACCACGATCGCCAGCAGCGCGAGCGCCGCGAGGCTGAGCAGCGCCAGGGCCACCCAGCCGAGCCAGGGGGCGGCCTGGAACAGGTCGCTGATCATCCGCTCGACCGACAGGCCGACGCCCAGGGAGACGAGGCCGCCCACCGCCGAGAGGAACAGGGCGCCCCAGGGCGAGCGCCGCCGCGGCGCCACCGGCACGGCGACGCCGTCCGCGGCGTCGACGATCTCGAAAGGCTCCTCCACGATCCGGGCCTGCGGCGGCCGGGGGCCGAGCGGCGTCGTGGTCACGCTCGGCGCGGCGGCCGGCTCGGGATTGATCCGGAAGGCGCGGGGTTTCTGGCCGGAGGTCATGGTCGCGGGCTCCGCATCGCACACATCGTCACGCCAGCCGGTCGCCGATCAGGAACTGCATCGCCCGGTCGAGCCGGATCTGCGGCAGGTGCCCGGGGCGGCCGAACCCGTCGGGCCGCACCAGCGGCGGCCGGAAGCGCGGGAAGCGCAGCGAGCCCGGCTCGACCGCACCCTCCAGCACCGCCTCGGCACGGGCGGGCAGCTCGCCCGGGAAAATCGCGGCCTCGCTGTCGCCGTCGAAGACCTCGTCGCCCACCACCTCGCCGGCCTCCGGGGTGCCGGCCACCGCCCGCAGCGTCTCCGACCCGTCGTGGACGGTGGTCTCGCGGGTGGCGCGCACGGAGGCCAGCGCCACGGTGCCGACCCGGGCGCCCGCGGCCTCGGTCCGCCGCATGGCCCGCGACACGAGCAGCCGCAGCAGCGCGTCGAGCCGGTCGTGGCTCGTCTGGTGGAGGTGGTCGGCCTTGGTGGCGGCGAACAGGACCCGGTCGGCCCGGGGGGCGAACAGCCGCGACAGCACCGTGTTGCGGCCGATGTTGAGGCTGAGCAGCACCGCGTCCAGCGCCTCCTCCAGCTCCGCCAGGGCGGTCGGGCCGGCATCGACCGCCGACAGGACGTCCACCAGCACGATCTGCCGGTCGACTCGCTGGAAATGGTCGCGGAAGAACGGCGTCACGACCTTGGCCTTGTAGGCCTCGAAGCGCCGCTCCATCAGCCCGGCGAGGCTGTCGGGGGCGATCGTCTCGGTGAGCCGGTCGAGGGGCGCGAAGGTGAGCGCCGGCGAGCCCGCGAGGTCGCCCGGCATCAGGAACCGGCCCGGGGGCGTCGTCGCCACGGCTTCCGGGCCGGCGCGCAGGCCCGCGAGGTAGGTCTTGAAGGCGTCGCTCGCCCGCTCGGCCGCGACCTCGTCGAGGGGGCCGTTCGGGTCGAAGCCCTTGAGCGCCTCGAGCCAGGGCGCCGCCACGGCGGCGCGGCCGGGTCGGCGCGTGCCGCCGATCGTGGCCCGGGACCACGCGGTGTAGCTGGTCTCGATCAGCGCGAGGTCGAGGAGCCACTCGCCCGGGTAGTCGACCACGTCGAGCATCAGGGTCGCGGGGCCGGAGCGCCAGCCGGCGGCGCGCTCGTAGGCGATCTCCAGGCGGAACTGGCTGATCCGGTCGGTGGAGCGCGGCCACCGCCGCGCCTCGGTGAGGGTCGCGAAATGCTCCTCGAACGGGAAGCGCGGCACGTCGTCGTCGGGCTGGGGCACCAGCTTGGCCCGGCGCAGGCGGCCCTCCTGCGCGGGCGCGAAGGCCGGCAGCGCGTGCGTCTCCACGAGGTGGTGGATCAGCGCCGTGGTGAACACGGTCTTGCCCGACCGCGCGAGCCCGGTCACGCCCAGTCGCAGCGTCGGCTGGACCAGCAGGTCGTGCGAGGCTTCGGCGAAGGCTTTGACGGCCGAGCCGGCACGCGCGGCAAGGTCGATCAGGGGCACGGGCGGGCTCGGGGTGAGGGGAACGGGCCGGGCAGAGGTGGCGCGGCCGGGGCCGAACCGCAAGGCTTGCCGCTCGGGAAGGCTCCCCTAGGGCGGCGCGGTGCTGGCGGCCGGCGTGAGCGGCCTCAGCCGGGCGATCGCCCCGGCCACGAGGTCCGGGCCGGCCCGCAGCGTGCCGAGTTCCACCGCCGACATCGCCAGCATCACGGGCGCCAAGTTGGCGCGCGGCGCGCCGTCCGGCCCGAACAGGTCGAGGTCGTCGCCGGGCTTCAGGCCGACGCTGGCGCTGATCCGGTTGGCGTAGGCCTGGATCCGGACCTCGTCGCCGGTGCAGAGCGGGGCCGGCAGGCGCAGGTCGAGCACCGGCAGGCCGGCCGCGATCGCGGGCAGAAGCGCGGATTCGGCCACCATCCGCTCGGCGCTCGGGACGCGGCCCGGCTTCCGGTCGAGGAGTGCGGACGGGTCGGCGACGCTCCCGGCCGGGCGGCCGCTGGAGGCGGAGATCCCGGCGGCGATGTCGGGAACCGGCTGCAGCATCGCCACCCGCGGTATGGCGGCCGGGCGCCTGCTCGGGCGGCCGGCCATCCGGGCGAGCGGCGACCAGGGCTGCACCCGCAGGGCTGCCCGGCCGCGCGGCGCGCCGCCGGGGCGGTGCGCGGCGAGGTAGCGGGCGCGCAGGGTCCGCCCGAGCCCCCGGGGCGCGAGGGCCGCCGAGACGGCGGGCGTCGCCACCGCCCGGCCCGGCCGCGCGGGCGCGGCGCCGACGCGGCACTCGGCCGGCGCCCAGCGGCGCACGATGGCCAGCGCCGTGCGGCGGCCGTAATCCCGGTAGTAGCGCCGCAGCAGGCTCGCGGCGGCGTCGGCGCCGTCGTCGAGGGTGGCGAAGGCGGTGTGGCCCTCCCCGTCGGCGCCGATCTCACCGGGCCAGCGGGCGGACTTGATGCACCAGCCGTTGTTGAGCCGCACGCAGCGGGCGACGTAGGGCGGGTCGTCGGCCAGCGAGGCCGTGACCGCCAGCGCCCGCGGCGTCAGCTGCGCGCCGGTCTGGGCGTGCCAGTTGGACACGGAGCGGGTCGCGGGATCGAAGCGCGGGGGCCGTCCGTCCGCCGGGGCGGTGGCCGCCGCCGGAAGCGGCAGGGCGCGCGCGAGGGCGTCCGCGCCGGCCTCGGCGTGCGGCACCAGGGCCGTGACCAGGATCAGCGCGTTCAGCAGCACGCGGACGAACCTTCGCGGCGGACGGACTGGAGACGGCCGCGCGTCACGGGTTCAGAACCTTGAGCGCGGCCTCGTGCAGCCGCGGGTCGCCGGCCGCGATCACGCGGCCGCCGCCGGCGGCGGAGCCGCCGTCCCAGGCCGTGACCCGTCCCCCGGCCCCCTCGACGATCGGGATCAGCGCGACGATGTCGTAGGGCTTCAGACCGGCCTCGACCACGAGGTCGATCTGGCCGGCCGCCAGCATGCAGTAGGCGTAGCAATCGGCGCCGTAGCGGGACATCCGCACCTGGCCTTCCAGTGCCCGGAAGCGCTCGGCCTCGTCTCCGGCCGCGAACAGGCGGGGATCCGTCGTGGCCAGGATGGCCTGGGCGAGATCCCCGCAGCGGCGGGTGCGCAGGGTCCGCTCGGCCGCCGGCGCGCGGAGCTTGGCGCTGCGCCCGTCCCCGGTGAACCGCTCCGCGAGGTAGGGCTGGTGCATCATCCCCCGCACCGGCACGCCGTTGCGGGTCAGCCCGATCAGGGTGCCCCAGGTCGGCAGGCCGCCGATGAAGGCGCGGGTGCCGTCGATCGGGTCGAGGACCCAGACGCACTCGGCGTCGGTGCGCTCCGCGCCGAACTCCTCGCCGAGGATGCCGTGGCCCGGGAAGGTCTGGCCGATCATCGCCCGGAGGACGACCTCGGCGGCCCGGTCGGCCTCGGTGACCGGATCGAACGGCGCCCCGCCGCGGGCCTTGTCGTCCAGGCCGAACTGGGCGCGGAAGAACGGCAGGATCGCCTTCCCGGACGCGTCCGCGAGGTCGTCCATGAACCGGCCGAGTTCGACGACGCTCATCCGTTCCGTCCCCTGTTCCGCCCGAAGGCCGCGCGGCCAACTGGCCCGTTCCGACGAAACCGGCGCGCGCCCCTGCCCGTCAAGCCCTCGCCCCCGCGCATCCTCGGCTCACGCTCTGGCCGGCGCGGGCAGCCCCGCCGTTTCGCCGCAGGCGTCCGGGGCGCTCTCCGCGGCGCCGTCCGACCCGCCCTCCGGCGCGTCAGCCGCCGCCGCGTCCTCCTGCGCGGCCGCCAGGATAGCCTCGACCGCCTCGCGCAGCGATCCCACCTGCGCGTCGGCCTCGGCGGCGCCCCCCGGCCCGCCGGCGAGGCGGTTCGCCCCACCGTCCTGGGCGAGCCACAGGCCGAGCAGGACCGGCACGCCGGGGACCCGGCCCCTCAGCCGGCGGATCAGGCGGCGCAGGTGGGTCGGCTCGCCGTCGAGCGCCAGGGAGACCACGCAGGCGATGCGCGCCGGCCCGGCCTCGAACCGGCCGATCCGCACGGAGGCCGTCTCGGCGAAGGGGACCGTGCGGACGCCGAGGCCGCGCTTCTCCAGGATCTGCGCGAGGATCGCGGCCGCGGCCTCGTCCAGGAAGCCGCGCCCGGCCACGCACAGCACCGCGCCCTCGCGCGTCCAGGCGGCGGGCAGCGCCTCTGGGGCGGGTCCCATCGGGAGCGGGCTGCAAGCGCTCTCCTCGCCCTCGCCCGTCGCCCCCGTGACGGCGTCGCTCCGGTCGGAGAGGTCGGCGACCAGCTCGGTGAGCGCGGCCCGCATCGCGCCCTTCTGCTGCGCCGTCAGCACCCCGCGGGCCGCGTCGCGGGCGGCGAGTTCCAGCGCCTTGAGCACGACCTCGTCGTAGTAGGAGGAGAGCGAGCACTGCTGCAGGATCAACTCGGCATGGCCCAGCACCTCCTCGGAATCGCCCGCCAGGATGCGCTGGTAGAAGTTCTGGACGGGCGTCAGCGCCGGCCGGTCGCCGAACAGCACGTCCAGGAACTCCAGGTGCTCGACGTAGCGGCCGAGCACCACGAGGCAGACGGTCAGCGGCGTCGAGAGCAGCAGCCCGACCGGCCCCCAGAGCCACGTCCAGAACAGGGCGGAGACCAGGACCGCGAAGGGCGAGAGGCCGGTGGACTGCCCGTAGAAGATCGGCTCGAACACCTGACCGGTCAGCGGCTCCAGGACGATGAACAGGATCGCCACCGCGATCATCATGTTCCAGCCGGGATCGACCGCGGCGGCGAGCGCCATCGGCAGGATCGCCGACAGGACCGCCCCGAGATACGGCACGAAGCGCATCAGGGCCGCGAAGATCGCCCAGAGCACCGGATTCGGCACGCCGATGATGTAGAGGCCGATGCCGATGACCACGCCGAAGGCGGCGTTGAGGGCCAGCTGCACCACGAAGTAGCGGCTCAGGCGCTTGGCCGCGTCGTCGATGGCCACGGTGGTCCGGTGCAGGTCGCTCGATCCGGCCAGCCGGATCATGCGGTCGCGCAGGTCCTCGCGCTGCATCAGCACGAACAGCAGCACCACGAAGACGATGCCGACCGTGGCCAGGGGATGCATCACCGGCGTGAGCACGGTCGAGAGCATCTCCAGGGAGCCCGGCGGGGTCGTGGCGACCTCGACGAGGACGGGCTTCGGCGCGGCCTGGGTCGGCTCGGGGCCCGGTGACGGTGTCGAGGGCGGTGTCGAGGGCGGTGTGGCGGATTGCTGGGCGGCCGACTGCGTCTCCGGGCTGCCGGCTTCCTTCGCGCCGTGGAGCGCCCGCCCGATATTGGCGACGTACTGCGTGACGTGGCCGACGGGGGAGTTCCGCAGCCCGTCGATCTTGCGCTCGATGGTGTCGCGGTAGCGGGGGACGTCGCCCGCGAGGTCGGCGGCCTGGATGCCGATCAGGGTGGCCAGGGCGGCCACGATGCCGACGGTCAGGAGCACGCTGACGCCCACCGCCGCCAGCCGCGGCAGCCGCAGCCGCCGCAGGCGGTTCACCAGCGGCGTCAGCACGAACGACAGCAGCAGCGCGATCGCGATCGGGATGAAGATCTCGCGGCCGAAATACAGGGCGGCGATGATGGTGGCGCCGACCACGACCGGCGACGCCATGGCGGCCCGCGGCGTCTCGGCGGCGGCCACGCGGGTCGGCCGCGGCGGGATCAGGGAAGTTCCGGGCCGCGCTGCCGGTTCGACCCCGACCGGGGTTCTCGTGCCCATACCGTGATCCACGTCCCGAACGCCACGCGCGGGCGGCCGCCGGGAGCGGCGGAGGCCTCGCGGACGGGGAACGGCACAGGACGCGAAAACGATCCCGCGGGCTTCGCGCGCAGGTTAGGTCCCCGCGACGCCGGCCCGCGCCACGTCGCCCGCATCCTTCAGGTCGGGCAGCGACCAGCACAGCTGCATCACCTTCCGGGCCTGCGCGTCCGGCAGGATCCCGGCGGCGAGGTCGGTGAACTTCGCCTCCAGCTGCGCGTCCGACATCGGCTTCTCGACGCTGCCGATGGCGTGCTCGATATGCCGGTGGAACGTCCGCCCGTCGGTCAGCGTCACGGTCATGTCCACCTGCGCGGGGTCGACGCCGGGGGTGATCACCGGGACCACCTTCTGGCGCAGGGCCACCACCCGCGGATCGTTCACGGCCCGGTCGCTGAACTGCTTCTCGCCGCCCGCGCCCTCCACGAAGGCCACCGCGGCCGCGTGGTAGATGCTGAACTTGCCCTCCAGGCCGGTCTTCGGCGCGGTCTTGCCGGTCAGCTCCAGGACCAGCGGGTGGACCTTCAGGTCGACGCGCTGGACGTCCTCCGGCCTGACGTGGTCCGCGTCGCGGATCTGGATCGCGGCGTCGATCGTCGGGTGCATGACGATCCCGCAGGCGAAGGGCTTGTAGGTGTTGAGCTGGGCCTCGTAGCGCGTGCCGAGGCCGTCGGTGATCTCGGACCAGTCCTGCTTGGTGGAGATCGTGTTGGCCCAGCCGCGCTTGGCCTCGATCATCCCGTCCGACGAGGTGAAGCCCTTCGCCGCCAGGATCGCGGCGAACAGGCCGTTGGACGCGGCCCGGCCCGGGTTGAAGCTCTTGTTCATCGAGCCGAACGACTCGCGCAGGCCCACCGGCTGCGAGGCGGCGAGCCCCAGGGCGTAGACCATCTGCTGCTCGGTGAGCCCCATCAGCTTGCCGGCCGCCGCGGCGGCGCCGAAGGGTCCGCAGGTGCCGGTGATGTGCCAGCCGGCGTCGTAGTGGTTCGGGTAGACCGCGTTGCCGATCCGGCACTCGGCCTCGATCCCGACCACCAGCGCGTCGAGGAAATCCTTGCCGGAGACCGGCTTCATCGCCGCGTAGGCCAGGATCGCCGAGGCGACCGGGCCGGCCGGGTGGATGATCGTCTTCAGGTGGGTGTCGTCGAAGTCGAAGATGTGGCTCGACACGCCGTTGAGGAAGGCGGCGTTCATGATGTCGAACCGCTCGGTCCGGCCGAACAGCCCGGCCTGCGGCGGCCCCGAGAAGGGCTGCAGCGCCGAGACCGCCACGTCCACGGTCTCGTGGTGCGAGCCGCCGATCGCCACCCCCACCCAGTTGAGGAAGCTGCGCACGCCCTCGCGGCGGACGGGCTCCGGCAGGGTGTCGTAGGTGGATCCGAGGATCCACTGCGCGAGGATCTTCGTCACGGGCGGCGGCGGTGCTTTCGCGGCCGGCTTGGCGGCCGGCTTGGCGGTCTCGGCCGCCTGCGCGCCCTGCAGGGCCGGAGCCGTGAGAGCGAGGCCCGCGGCCCCGATGAGCGAGCGGCGATTCATCGACATGGCGTTCTCCCGGACGGGGCCGCCCGGGGCGGCTCCGATTGCCGGGCACGATAATGAATTCATCCCCAGGTCGGCAGCCTCCGTGTTTCACACGGCCGGGTCTGATACGCGTTCCGCTCGAGCGCTTCGGTGGACGGGTCCCTCACTGTCATCACGTCGCTCCGCTCGCGAGGCCGGCGGTGCCGGAATCCTCCGCCGGTGGTGTGCGCCCGTCACACCAGTACCGGCAGCGCCTCCTGCTCGCCCACGGCGAAGACCCGCCGGTAGCGGGCGACCTCGTCGGCCGGCCCCTGCGCCTTGGTGGGATTGTCGGAGAGCTTCACGGTCGGCCGGCCGTCGGCCTCGGTGACCTTGCAGACGATCGAGACCGGGTCGAGCTTCCCCTCCGGCAGGAGCCCGCGGAAATCGTTGGTGAGCAGCGTGCCCCACCCGTAGCCGATGCGCATGCGGCCGTGGAACCGGGCGTGGATGCGCTCGATCTCGTCGATGTCGAGCCCGTCGGAGAAGATCGCGAGCTTGTCCCGCGGGTCGTGCCCGCGAGCCTGCCAGAAGCGGATCGCCTCCTCGCCGCCCTCGATCGGATCCTTCGAGTCGATGCGGATGCCGGTCCAGTCGCTCACCCAGTCCGGGGCGTTCGCCAGGAATCCGGTGGTGCCGTAGGTGTCGGGCAGGATCACCAGCAGGTTGCCGCCGTAATCCTCCTGCCAGTCCGACAGCACCGCGTAGGGCGCGGCGGCGAGCGCCGCGTCGTCCTCGGCGAGCGCCGCGTAGACCATCGGCAGTTCGTGAGCGTTCGTGCCGACCGGCTCGACCTCCTGCCGGGCCGCGATCAGGCAGTTGGAGGTGCCGAGGAACGCGCCGCCGAGGCCTTCCGCCATCGCCTGCACGCACCAGTCCTGCCACAGGAAGCCGTGGCGCCGGCGCGTGCCGAAATCCGCCACCGACAGGTCCGGCAGCCTCTGCAGGCGCTCGATCTTCTCCCAGACCCGGGTCATGGCGCGGGCGTAGAGCACCTGCAGGTCGAGCTTGCCGAGGCCACGCAGCACGGCCCGCGCCCGCAACTCGTTGAGGATCGCGAGCGCCGGGACCTCCCACATCGTGGTCTCGACCCAGGGACCGTGGAAGGTCAGCTCGTACTGGCCGTCATGGACGGCGAGCTCGTATTCGGGGAGTTGGAAGGCCTCGAACCAGCTCACGAATTCGGGTCCCAGGATTCGCCCCTGGCCGCGGAAGACGTTGCCGCGCAGCCACGTGATCTCGCCCTTGCTGAGGCGCAGGGTCCGGGCGTGGTCGAGCTGCTCGCGCAGCAGACCGGCATCGACCTCGTCGACGATGCGGATGCGCCGCGTGCGGTTGGTGATGCCGAAGGTGGTCCGGATGTCGGGGTGTCGGCGCAGGATCGTCTGCGCCATCAGGAGCTTGTAGAAATCCGTGTCGAGCAGCGACCGCACGATCGGGTCGATGCGGAAGCTGTGGTCGTAGACTCGCTTCGCCAGATCCAGCATTCGTAAGGCACTCTGCCGCGCTTCGATCGCGCAGAGCGCATGCCGGAACCGCCGACGTCAAGAAGACGGGCGGCCTCCTCCCGGAGACCGCCCGCGGAAAGGCCGTGCCCTGAACCCGGACTCTCAGGCGAGATCGACCTTCTTGGTCTCGGTCTTCGGGCTCTCGCCGGTGAGCGAGGCCTTCACGTAGCCGTAGAGGTGCAGCATCGTGCTGTTCGGGCTGTCCCAGTACTCGCCCTTCTCCGGGTGGACGCGGATCAGCGCGACCTCCGGATCGTCCTTGCCGTTCGGGAACCAGGTCTTCAGGCTCTCATTCCACTTCGCGTCGATGATCGACTGGTCGCGGACAATCTCGGCCTTTCCGGCCACCGAGACGTAGTTCTGGCTCGACGGATCGGAATAGGCGAGGTTGATCTGGTTGTCCTTGCTGATCTCGGCCGTCTTGGGCGAGTGCAGCTTGGTGAAGAACCACAGGTCACCGTTCTCGTCGGCGTCGTTGTTCCACATCGGGCGGCTGTTGAGCGTGCCGTCGGAATCGACGGTGGTCATCATGGCGATCTTCACGTCCTTGATGAGCTCGAACAGCTTCTTCGCGCCCTCGTGGTCGCGGTGGTTGCCCTGATGCATGAAAGTGGTCTCCTACGCGTCGTTTCGGTCCCGGCGGGGTCTCCGGAGGGGGGCCCCGGCCGAAGGCTGCCCCGACAACGGATCAGTCTCCCGTTGGTTCAGCTTGCCCGTGCGGTGAGGAGGTTCGGATGAATCAGGGTCGAGGGATCGGCCGGGTAGCGGCGGCGCTGGTCGCGTTCGGACTCGGCCTGCTGCCGGCCGCCGCAGAGGTGCGCTTCGGCCCGGGCGTGCGCATCGGCGGCCACGACTTCTCGAACCGGCGCTACGGCAGCGTCCACATCGAGCGCGTCAAGCGACTGCGCGGCCCGCTCGGCTGCCGCCGCCTGCGCCACGGCTTCTACCGGCGCGGCGACGGGACCGTGGTGCGCGGCCCGATGGAGGAGTGCAACCTCATCGCGCGCCCGCACTGAGATGGGTGGCGGGACGGCCCCGGGGACGCAGGCCGCCGCCGGCGGCGCCGATTGCGGGTCCGGGGTCTGGTGTTCTCGGCCCGCTCGGTTACATGCACTGGCATACCTGCTTGCCCCGCTGGAGGACATCTTGGCGATCACCCGCGACGACGTGCTGAAGGCGCTCGCCGGCATCACGGTCGATGCCGCCGGCACCACCCTGCCCGGCTCGGGACGGCTCTCCCAGGTCGTGGTCGATCCGAACAACCGGGTGATGTTCTCGATCCTGGTCGATCCCAGCGAGGCCGAGCGGTTCGAGCCGGTGCGGCGGCAGGCCGAGGGGCGCGTCCTGCAGATGCCGGGCGTCTCGGGCGTGTTCGCGAGCCTCACCTCCGAGCGGAACCAGAGCCACCCGGCCCAGAGCAGCGCCGCCCCCCGCCCCGTGACGCCGCCGCCGGTCGCGCCGCCGCGGCCCGGCGCGCCGCCGAACCAGGGCCCGCAGATCGCGGGCGTGCGCCACATCGTGGCGGTCGCCTCCGGCAAGGGCGGCGTCGGCAAGTCGACCACCGCCTGCAACCTCGCCCTGGCGCTCCAGGCACAGGGACTGAAGGTCGGCCTCCTCGACGCCGACATCTACGGCCCGTCCGTGCCGAAGCTGTTCGGCCTCTCGGGCAAGCCCAACGTCGTCGACAACAAGGCCATGGAGCCGATGATCGGCTACGGGCTCAAGGTCATGTCGATCGGCTTCCTGATCGAGCCGGAGACGGCGATGATCTGGCGCGGCCCGATGGTCCAGTCGGCGATCACCCAGATGCTGCGCGACGTGCTCTGGGGCGAGCTCGACGTGCTGCTCGTCGACATGCCCCCCGGCACCGGCGACGCGCAGCTCACCATGGCGCAGGCGACGCCGCTGTCCGGCGCCGTGATCGTCTCGACCCCGCAGGACCTCGCGCTGATCGACGCGCGGCGCGGCGTGACTATGTTCAAGAAGGTCGCGGTGCCGATCCTCGGCGTGATCGAGAACATGGCGACCTTCGTCTGCCCGAATTGCGGCCACGCCTCGCACATCTTCGGGCACGGCGGCGCGCGGATCGAGGCGCAGCGCCTCGGCGTGCCGTTCCTCGGCGAGGTGCCACTGAACATGACGATCCGCGAGACCTCGGATTCCGGCCAGCCGGTGGTGGCGACCGATCCGGACGGGCCGCACGCCAAGGTCTACCGCGACATCGCCGCCCAGCTCTGGGCGAACCTGTCCGGCGCGCCAGCCGGGCGGACGGCGCCGAAGATCGTCTTCGAGTGATCCCATGCCGTCGCCGGCTGTCGCTTCGCCGGTCCTGGGCCTGATCCTGGCCGGCGGCCAGGCGCGGCGGATGGGCGGCGGCGACAAGCCGCTGCTGCGGCTCGGGGGGCGGACCCTGCTGGAGCGGGTGGTCGAACGGCTCGGGCCGCAATGCGGGGCGGGGCTGGTGCTCAGCGCCAACGGCGACCCGGCGCGGTTCTCCGGCTTTCCCGGGCCGGTCCTGCCGGACCCCGTGCCGGATCAGCCGGGACCGCTCGCCGGCATCCTCGCCGGACTGGAGCACGCCGCCGCGCGGGGTGTCGCGCGGGTGGTCAGCGTGTCGGGCGACGCGCCGTTCCTGCCGGGGGATCTGGTGGCGCGCCTCGACGCCGCCGGGCCGGAGACCGGCATCGCGCTCGCGGCCTCGGGGGAGCGGCAGCACTACACGATCGCCCTCTGGCCGACGGCCCTGCGCGACGCGCTCCGGGCCTATCTCGAGCGGGGCGAGCGGCGCGTCGGCGCCTTCATCGCGCGCCGCGGGGCCGCGGTGGCGTCCTGGCCGGTCGAGCCGGTGGATCCGTTCCTCAACCTCAACACGCCGGCGGATCTGGCGGCGGCGGAAGCCCTGGATCGAGGGTTGATGCGGTCCGCCAGCATCGCGAGCGAAGCGCAGTGACCCAGGGCGGCGCGACGGAGGAAGTCGTCGTGCCCCCTGGATGGCTTCGCTCCGCCCGCAACGACAGCGGCGCCGAAGCCACCGAGAGATGGCTTCAGACGTGAGGCTTAATCCGGGCTCAGGCCGCCGCGACGGTCGCCTTCACGATCTTGTCCGGCGAGCGCGGCGGCTCGCCCTTGTTGATCGTGTCGACCACGTCCATGCCTTCCACGACCTTGCCCCACACCGTGTACTGCTTGTCGAGGAAGCGGGCATCGTCGAAGCAGATGAAGAACTGCGAGTTCGCCGAGTGCGGGAAGTTCGTCCGCGCCATGGAGCAGGTGCCGCGCACGTGCGGCTCGGCGTTGAACTCGGCCTTCAGGTCCGGCAGGTCCGAACCGCCCGAGCCGGTGCCCGTCGGGTCGCCCGTCTGGGCCATGAACCCGTCGATCACGCGGTGGAACGGCACGCCGTCGTAGAAGCCCTGGGCGGCGAGCGTCTTGATCCGCTCGACATGGCCCGGGGCGAGGTCGGGGCGCAGCGCGATCACGACGCGGCCCTTGGTGGTCTCCAGCACGATGGTCTCGTTGTCGGCCATGGTCTTTCCTTCCGGTTGGGGGAACTGTATCGGCGCGCTCCGGATCCGGCCAGCGCCCGTGTCGGGTTCGCCGGCGCTCAGGCCGGCGGGCGGTAGACGAAGCGGAGCGCCACCGGCCGGCCCGCGATCGCCCGGCCCAGGCCCGGCGTGATGTGGGCCGGGGTGCAGCGCGCGAGGGCGTCGAGGGTCCCGCGCACCAGGGCGGTCCGCTGATCGCCCGCGACCCCCGCCGCGTAGGTGACGCGGGGCGGCCCGATCAGGCTGCCGTCGCGCCGCAGCGCGAGCCGCAGGGTGATCTCGATGTCGTCGGCGCCGCCGCTCGGGCGGCCGAGGCCGCCCGGAGCCTGCCAGCAGGCGGCGAGCGCCGGGTAGAGTTCGGCCAGGGTGTCGGCGGGCCTGGTCGCCATCCGGGCGACCGGCACCGGGACCGTGGCGCGCAGGGTCTGGGGCAGGCTCAGCGGATAGCCGCCCCCCGGCCCGTCGGCGTAGCCGTAGAACGGCGCGCCGTCATAGGCCGCGGCGGCCGCCGGGATCAGGCTCAGCAGGAGGATCGAGGCGGCGCGCCGGCCGGGCATGCGGCCGCTACTTGGCCTTCTCGGCGAGCGTCATGCTGACGATCTTGTCGGGGTCCTGCACGGCCCCGCCCGGCGCGCCGGGGGCGGCCTTCTTGATCTTGTCGAGGACGTCGAGCCCGTCCGTCACGTTGCCGACGATCGTGTACTGGCCGTTCAGGAACGGCGCGTCGCCGAGGCAGATGAAGAACTGCGAGTTGGCCGAGTTCGGATCCTGCGACCGGGCCATGCCCACGGTGCCGCGGCGGAACTGGGCCGCCTGCGTGAACTCGGCCGGGATGTTCGGCAGGCTGGAGCCGCCGGTGCCGTTGCCCTTCGGGTCCCCGGTCTGGGCCATGAAGCCGTCGATGACGCGGTGGAACTTGAGGCCGTTGTAGAAGCCCTGCGAGACCAGCGTCTTGATCTGCTTGACGTGCTTGGGCGCGAGGTCGGGCCGCAGCTCGATGGTGATCCGCCCGTCCTTGGTCTGGAGATAGACCGTGTTGGCGTCGGCGGCCCGGGCGGCCTGGACGGTGCCGAGCGTGAGGGCGAGCGCGAGGAGGGCGTGGCGTCGGTTCATCGTGGTCCTTCCAGGGTCGGGCCGGTCTCAGGAATGGGCGGCGAAGCGCTGCCGGAGGCGCGCGGCGACGGCCGCCGGCACGAAGGGCGAGACGTCGCCCCCCATGCCGGCGATCTGGCGCACCAGCGTCGCGGTGATCGGTCGGGCCTGCGTCGAGGCGGGCAGGAACACGGTCTGCACCTCGGGCGCCATGGCGCCGTTCATGCCGGCGAGCTGCATCTCGTAGTCGAGATCCGTGCCGTCCCGCAGGCCGCGGATGAAGATCGCGGCGCCGCAGCGCCGGGCGGCCGAGACGGCGAGGTCGTTGAAGGTGACGATCTCCAGCGCCGCGCCCTCGGCCTGTGCCACCGGTCCGCAGGTCTCGGTGAGGAGCGCCGCGCGCTCCTCGGCGGAGAACAGCGGCGCCTTGCCGGGATGGACGCCGATGGCGATCACGAGGCGGTCCACCAGCCGGCAGGCTTGGCGGACCACGTCGAGATGGCCGTTCGTGACCGGATCGAACGAGCCGGCGTAGAGGGCGGTGCGGGTCATCGCGACCCGACCTAGAGCATTTTCGCGCCGGACGGAACCGGGCGGCGCCTCACGCCTCCTCGCCGCCCTCGGGGCCGGCCTCGGCGCCCTCGTCCTCGCCCTCGATGTGCTCCACCGAGACGACCTTCTCGTCCTTGGCGGTGTTGAACACCGTCACGCCCTGCGAGGCGCGGCCGACGATGCGGATGTCGTCCACCGGCACGCGGATCAGCTGGCCGCCGTCGGTGACCAGCATGATCTGGTCCGAGGCCTCGACGGGGAAGGACGCCACGAGGCTGCCGTTGCGGGCGTTGACCCGCATCGCCGTGATGCCCTTCCCGCCGCGTCCCGAGGTCCGGTACTCGAACGACGAGGAGCGCTTGCCGAAGCCCCGCTCCGACAGGGTGAGCACGTACTGCTCGGCCGCGCCCATCTCGTTGTAGCGGTCCAGCGAGATCGCCGCCGCCTCGGCGCCGTCCTCGGCCTCGGCGTCGCCGTTCTCCTCGGACTCACCGGTGACGGCGCGGCGCATCTTCAGGTAGCCGGCCCGCTCCTCGGCCGTGGCGTCGAAGGCATTCAGGATGGTCATCGAGATGACCTTGTCGTCCTTGCCGAGCAGGATGCCGCGCACGCCGGTCGAGTCGCGGCCCTTGAACACGCGCACGTCCTCGACGGGGAAGCGGATGCACTGGCCGAGCGCCGTGGTCAGCAGCACGTTCTGGTCCGGACGGCAGATCTCGACATGGACGATGTGGTCGCCCGGATCGAGCTTCATGGCGATCTTGCCGTTGCGGTTCACCGTGGTGAAGTCCGACAGCTTGTTGCGCCGGACATTGCCGCGCGCGGTCGCGAACATCACGTCGAGCGTTTCCCACGAGGCCTCGTCCTCGGGCAGCGGCATGATCGTGGTGATGCGCTCGGAGGTGTCCTGCAATTGCAGGATGTTGACCAGCGCCTTGCCGCGGGCGTTCGGCGCGGCCATCGGCAGGCGCCAGACCTTCTCCTTGTAGGCCTGGCCCTGGCTGGAGAAGAACAGCACCGGCGTGTGGGTGTTGGCCACGAACAGGCGGGTGACGAAATCCTCGTCGCGGGTCGCCATGCCGGAGCGACCCTTGCCCCCGCGGCGCTGGGCCCGATAGGTCGAGAGCGGCACGCGCTTGACGTAGCCGGCGTGCGACACGGTCACCACCATGTCCTCGCGGGCGATCAGGTCCTCGTCCTCGACGCTGCCGTCGAAGTCGACGATCTCGGTCTTGCGCGGTGTGGCGAACTGCTCGCGCACCTCGGCCAGTTCGCCCTTGACGATCCCCTGGATGCGGGCGCGCGAGCGCAGGATGTCGAGATAGTCGGCGATCTCGTCGGCCAGCGTCTTCAGCTCGTCGCCGACCTCGTCGCGGCCCAGAGCCGTGAGGCGCTGCAGGCGCAGGTCGAGGATGGCGCGGGCCTGGGTCTCGGACAGGCGATAGGTGCCGTCCTCGGCGACCCGGTGGCGCGGGTCGTCCACCAGGGCGATCAGCGGCGCGATGTCGTGGGCCGGCCAGTCCCGGCCCATCAGGGCCTCGCGGGCGGCGTTCGGGTCCGGCGAGGTCCGGATCAGGCGGATCACCTCGTCGATGTTGGCGACCGCGATGGCGAGGCCGCACAAGACGTGCGCCCGCTCGCGGGCCTTGCCGAGGAGGAACTTGGTCCGCCGGGAGACGACCTCCTCGCGGAAGTCGACGAAGGCCTGGAGCAGGTCCTTCAGGTTCATCAGCTCGGGGCGGCCGCCGTTCAGCGCCACCATGTTGCAACCGAAGGAGGATTGCAGGGGCGTGAACCGGTAGAGCTGGTTCAGCACCACGTCCGCCATGGCGTCGCGCTTGATCTCGACGACGATGCGCATGCCCGACCGGTCGGATTCGTCGCGCAGGTCGGAGATGCCCTCGACGCGCTTCTCCTTCACCAGCTCGGCGATCTTCTCGACGAGGGTCGCCTTGTTCACCTGATAGGGAATCTCGGTGAAGATCAGCGCCTCGCGCTCCTTGCGCAGCTCCTCGACATGCGACTTCGCGCGCATGATCACCGAGCCGCGGCCGGTGGCGTAGGCCTGCCGCGTGCCGGCCCGGCCGAGGATCATGCCGCCGGTGGGGAAATCCGGGCCGGGGACGATCTCGGTGAGCTGCTCGATGGTGAGCCCCGGATCGTCGATCAGCGCCACGCAGGCGTCGATCAGCTCGCCGAGATTGTGCGGCGGGATGTTGGTCGCCATGCCGACCGCGATGCCGCCGGCGCCGTTGACCAGCAGGTTCGGGAAGCGGGCCGGGAGGACGGTCGGCTCCTCGCGCGACTCGTCGTAGTTCGGTCCGAAATCGACGGTGTTCTTGTCGATGTCGGTGAGCAGCGCCGTGGCGGGCTTGGCGAGCCGCGATTCGGTGTAGCGCATGGCGGCCGGCGGATCGCCGTCCACCGAGCCGAAATTGCCCTGCCCGTCGATGAGCATCAGGCGCATGGAGAAGTCCTGCGCCATCCGCACGAGGGCGTCGTAGATCGATTGGTCGCCGTGCGGGTGGTAGAGACCGATCACGTCGCCGACGATGCGCGCCGACTTGACGTATTTCCGCTCGGGCAGGTGCCCGGATTCGAAGGCGGAGTAGAGGATGCGCCGGTGCACGGGCTTGAGCCCGTCGCGCGCGTCGGGAAGCGCCCGGCTCACGATCACGCTCATCGCGTAATCAAGGTAGGAGCGGCGCATCTCGTCGGTGATGGAGACGGGGCGGATGTCGCTGGCGGGCGGGGCGGCGCCAGTCGGATCGTTCTCGGCCAAGTCGATTTCCGTTCTGAGGCCCGGACGGGCGGTGCTCGCGGCGGCCAAGCGGCGCGCGATGCGCCGGAACGGCCTTGCGGAAGAGCAGTGATATCAGACGGTTAAATAAGGTTTTCCGAGGCCGCCCGCAAGGTCGCAGCGCGGCCGCCGGCAGGCTCGGCCGCGGGGTCTCCGGCAGGGTCCCCGGCACAGTTCCCGGCGGGGCCGCGCCCCGGCCGGATCGGGCCGGGACGCGGGGGCTTGGCTCAGTAGAACGTGACGTGCCGGTGGCCGTACGGGCGGCCGTGCCAGACGTGGTGGCGGTGCCAGTGGCGGCGGAAATGGTGGTGCCGGTGCCAGTGGTGGCGGCGATGCCAGTGGTGGCGGCGATGGTGCCAGTGGCGCCGCCAGTGGTGACGCCGGTGCCAGTGGCGGCGGTAGCGCCAGTGGGCCTGCTGCACCGCGGGGGCGGGCGCCGCGGCCTCGGCGCCGGCGGGGACCGGCAGGGGCGCCGCCCGCGCGGGCGCAGTCGCCAGCCCGCCGAGCAGCGCGGCGAGGAGGACCAGGATCGGCCAGGGTCGCATCGTTTCTCTCCCGTGTGAGCGCCCGTCCGAGTCCAGCGGATCCGGGCCGGCACGAGGCTCGCGCCGTCGCCTGAAACGGCCAAGGTCGGCAAACGGTTCGATCCGTTCTGACTGCGCAGATGCGCCGCCGTCGCGCGCCGCCCTTGCGCGGCGCCGGAAAGCGCCCAGTTTCCGCAACAGGCGCTTCCGGGCCGTCCCCCGCCCGGCTTCCCGATGAGCCGCGTAAGACTCCCATGGCGTTCGCGTTCCCCGACACATTTCGCGCCCTCCTCCCGCGCCGCTTCCGGGACCGACGCCCGCGGGTCGCGGTGGTCCGGCTGTCGGGCACGATCGGGGCGGTCTCGCCGATCCGGCCGGGGCTCTCGATCGGGAGCGTCGCGGGCAGCCTGGAGCGCGCCTTCGGGATGCCGGGGGTGAAGGCGGTGGCGCTGGTGATCAACTCGCCCGGCGGCTCGCCGGCGCAGTCCCACCTGATCCACCGCCGCATCCGGGCGCTGGCCGACGAGAAGGGCGTGCCGGTGATCGCCTTCGTGGAGGATGTCGCGGCCTCCGGCGGCTACATGATCGCCTGCGCGGCCGACGAGATCGTCGCCGACCCGACCTCGATCGTCGGCTCGATCGGCGTGGTCTCGGCCGGGTTCGGCTTCCACGGCCTGCTGGAGAAGCTCGGCGTCGAGCGCCGGGTCCACACGCAGGGCGAGGCGAAGTCGATGCTCGACCCGTTCCGCCCGGAGGATCCCGCCGACGTGGAGCGCCTGAAGCGCATCCAGGCCGACGTGCAGGACCTGTTCACCGGCCTCGTCACGGCCCGGCGCCCGACCCTGTCGCGAGCCGAGAACCTGTTCACCGGGGCGGTCTGGACCGGGCGGCAGGCGCTGCCCCTCGGACTCGTCGACGCGCTTGGCGACGTGCGCACCGCGATGCGCGCGCGCTTCGGCGACAAGGTCGACCTGCGCCTCGTCGCCGAGGCCCGGGGCGGATTCCTGTCCCGCCTGCTGCGCCGCGGCGGCGCGCCGGGCGGGATCGACCTGGCCGAGGGGGCGATGGCCGCGTTCGCGGAGCGCGCGGCCTTCGCCCGCTACGGGCTCTGAGGCGTCAGGCCGCGACCTGGCCGAGGAAGCGCTCGATCTCGGCCTCGAGGTCGGCCGCGACCGTGTCGACGGTCTGAGCCGCGTCGGTGACGGTGGCGGCCATGCGGGCCGAGCGCCGGGCCGCGCCGGCGACCGTAGTGAGGCCCCCCGCGATGGCCTCGGTGGCGCCGGCCGTGTCGGCGACGTTGCGGGAGATCTCGGCCGTGGCCGCGCCCTGGGCCGAGACCGCCGACGCGATCCCGCCCGTGGTGACGCTGACCGCCCGCATCCGCTCGCCCATCCGGCCGATCGCCGCCACGGCCGCCGTTGTCGAGGCCTGCACACCGGCGATCTGGCTGCCGATCTCCTCGGTGGCCTTCGCGGTCTGCGACGCCAGGGCCTTCACCTCCGCGGCCACCACGGCGAAGCCCTTGCCGGCGGCGCCGGCCCGGGCGGACTCGATCGTGGCGTTGAGCGCCAGCAGGTTGGTCTGCTCGGCGATCTGGCGGATCAGCCCGACCACGGCGCCGATGCGCCCGGCGGCCTCGGCGAGTTCGCCGATCTCGGCGTTCATCGCGTCCGACTCCGCGGCGGCGGTGGCCACCAGGGCCTCGGCCTGGTCGAGCTGGGTCCCGATCTCGGCGATCGAGGCGGAGAGCTCCTCGGCGGCGCTCGCCACGGTCTGGACGCTGGCCGAGGTCTCGTGCGAGCCGCGCTCGGTCTCGGCGACGGCGACCTCCGCCTCGGCGGAGCTGGCCGCCATCTCGCCGGCCCGGGCCCGCATCGCGCCGGTGCTGGCGGTCAGCGCGTCCTTCAGGCGAACGACCTGCCCCCGGAACGCCTCGATGGCCCGGTCGAGGGCGGCCCGCCGCCGCGTCTCGTCGGCCGCGCCCGCGCTCTGCAGGCTCTCGAGCTCCCGGGTCCGCAGCCCGGCGACGCGCAGCACCTCGAGGGCGCGCGCCACGGTGCCGATCTCGTCGCCGCGCCCCGCGTGGGGGATCGCCGAGTCCAAGTCGCCGGCCGCGAGGGCCTCGATCCGCGCCGCGATCGTCGCGAAGGGCCGGAACAGCCGCGCCGCCGCCAGCCCGACGAGGGCGCAGGCCAGCACCGCGATGACCAGGGCGGCGACGCTGAGGCTCGTCATCGTCTGGGCGTGGGCGTCGAAGTACATCTCGATCGGCAGCCCGACGAACAGGATGCCGTTCACCTTGCCGGTGGTGTCGACCGTCGGGTGGTACACTGTGTAGTAGCGCCGCCCGAACAAGGCGGCCGGCCCCTCGTAGGTCCGACCGGCGCGGATCGCGGCCTGGGCCGGGCTGTCGGCGGCGAGCGCCGTGCCGACCGCGCGGGTCCCGTCCTCCCGGCGCACCGTGGTCTGGCGCCGCACGAAGCTGTCGGAGGCGGGCTCGTAGCTGAAGACCGTCGCCAGGCCGCCCGAATAGGCGACGGCGTCGTCCACGACGCCGGCATCGGCGAAGCCGGACAGGCTCGGCGTCGACACCCGGGCGACGCGCGCGCCGTCGAGGTCCGCCGCCGCGCCCTCGACCCGCGCCGCCAGGACGAGCGCCAGAGTTCTCAGGTTGCGCTCGCCGTTGGTGCGCTGACGCGCCTCCATCTGCGACCAGGTCTGCCGCGAGACCGTGATCCAGATGGCGCCGGCGGTGACTGTCACGGCGAGCATCGCCAGCAGGATGACTTTCGTAGACAGAGTCATCCTGCGCAGCGAATAGGAATGTGTGCGCATCTATTGGTATCCGTGCCTATAGCCGGCACGAACACTCGTTTGCGAAGTTGAAATGACGGGTTAAGACTCGCCAGAAAGGCGAGACGTCGTCGTCGATCTCAACCCTGCCCTGCACGTCGGGCAGAGACGCGGGCGAGCGCCGCGAGGTCCTTCTCGCCGTCGCCGTGGCTGATCGCCTCAATGAGACCGTCCCGCAGCACGCTCGCGAACGGCATCGGCACCCCGGCACCCTCGGCCGCCTGGAGGGCGAGCCGCACGTCCTTGGCCCCCAGCTTGAGGATAAAGCCCGGCGGCTCGTAGCGATTCTGCGCGATCGAGGCGCCGTAGCCCTTGTAGACCGGCGAGGCGAACAGCGTGTTGGTCATCAGGTCCAGGAAGTCGGCGCCCGCGACCCCGTGGCCCTCCGTGAGGGCGCAGGCCTCGGCCATGGCCTCGATGGCCGAGATCAGCATGAAGTTGCCGGCGAGCTTGACGGCATTCGCCCGCGTCGGGTCGTCGCCGAAGCGCCAGGTCTTGGCGCCCATGGCGTCGAGGAGCGGCCCCGCGCGGTCGATCAGGGCCGCCGCCCCGGCCGCCACGATGTTGAGCTTGCCGGCCTCTGCCACGTCCGGCCGCCCGAAGACCGGCGCCGAGATGTAGGGAACGCCCGCCCGCGCGTGCACGGCGGCGAGCTGCTTCGCCAGGGCCACCGAGATCGTGCTCATCCCGATATGCAGGCCGGGCCGCTCTGGCTGGTCGAGGAGGCCGCCGGCGACGATCACGGTCTCGAGGGCCGCGTCGTCGGCCAGCATGGTGACCACGGCGTCCCCCGCGAAGGCCTCGGCGGCGCTCGCCACCGGGGTGACGCCGTCGAGGCCGCGCGCGGCCTCCGGCGAGCGGTTCCAGGCGCGGACCGTGTGGCCGGCCCGCGCGAGGTTGGCCGCCATGGCGCGACCCATCCGCCCCATTCCGATGAATCCGACGTCCATGCCGTGCTCCTCGACGCGCTCCGCCGTCTGCCAACCTGGGTAACCCCGGCCCGCGGTCAACGGCCCCGGCCGGATTTGCGCCGATGGGCCGCCGTGGCAAGCTCGGACCATGCCGCAGAATCGCATCACGGACATTCCCGGCCTGCGGGTCGGCCACGCCACCGACCTGCGGCTCGCCAGCGGCGTCACCGCGATCCTCTTCGATCAGCCGGCCGTCGCCGCGGTCGACGTGCGCGGCGGCGGGCCGGGCACCCGCGAGACCGACCTGCTCGATCCCGAGCGCACCGTCGAGCGGGTCGACGCCTTCGTCCTCTCCGGGGGCTCGGCCTTCGGCCTCGATGCGGGGGCCGGCGTGGCGGCGTGGCTCGCCGAGGCCGGGCGCGGGTTCCCGGTCGGCGCCATGCGGGTGCCGATCGTCCCGGGGGCGGTGCTGTTCGATCTTCCCAACGGCGGCGACAAGGCCTGGGGCCGCTATCCGCCCTATCGCGAGCTGGGCTTCCAGGCCGCCGCGGCCGCCACCGAGGCGTTCGCCCTGGGCTCCGTGGGAGCCGGGACCGGTGCCCGCACCGGCCGGCTCAAGGGCGGGATCGGATCCGCCTCGGCGGCCGTGCCGGGCACGGGCTTCCGGGTCGGGGCCCTCGCGGCCGTGAACGCCTTCGGCAACGCGACGATCGGCGGTGGGCCGCATTTCTGGGCCGCGCCCTTCGAGGTGGACGACGAGTTCGGCGGCCTGGGCGTGCCGGTCCGGGTGCCGCCCGAGGCCCACGCCTTTCCGGCCCGCGCGCTGCCGGGCGCCGCCACGACGCTGGCCGTGGTGGCGACCGACGCGGCGCTGACAAAGGCGCAGTGCCGGCGCCTCGCGGTGGCGGCGCAGGACGGCCTCGCTCGGGCCCTCGTGCCGGCGCACACGCCCCTCGACGGCGACCTGGTCTTCGCCGCGGCGACCGGAGCCGTGCCCCTCGCCGACCCGGTGGTGGACCTCGCCCGCCTCGGCGACGCCGCCGCGCGGGTCCTGGCCCGGGCGGTGGCGCGCGGCGTGTTCTCGGCGACGAGCCTGCCCGGGCACGCGCCGTCGTCGCCCCTGGCCGGCACGGGGCTTCCGCCGGCCTGGCGCGACGTGTTCGGCGCCTGATCGGCGGTGCCGGCTCCGCCCGCGCGCGGAACGATGCCGCCGGACCGTGGTTAGCGGCCGCGGCCGGGATCTCCTCGGGCCGCGCCCTGTGCCCAGCGGGAGAAGACCCCATGAGAATGACCGGCCTGATCGTCGCCGCGTCCGTCGCACTGTTCGCCAGTGGAGCCCAGGCGATGCCCGTGGCGCCGCTGACCGGCGGCGACGCCGCGGTCACCCTCGTCCGCGGCGGCTGCGGGTTCGGCGCCCATCGCGGGGCCTACGGCGGCTGCCGCCTGAATCGCGGGCCGCGCGGTGCGATCCGCCGCGCCATCACCGGCGCCCCCCGCGGCTGCCCGCCCGGCCTCTATCGCGGCCCGCGGGGCGTCTGCCGCCGCTGAGTGACGGCGCTGGCGCCGCCCGCACGGGCGGCGCCAGCGCGGAACAGCGCCCCCGGCCTCGATCCAGGCCCGGTCGAGCGCGGTCGTCACGCGTCGGGCCCGCCGCGGGGGCGGCCGCTTCCGTGGGGCCGGCGCTCAGCTCAGGGGAGAGCGCCCCTGGGGGAGCGCGATCGTCGAGGTCGCCTCGGCGATCTGGTCCGGGCCACCCTTCGGCGGCCAGATCCCCGCTTCGTAGGCGCGGGACCGCAACGCGGCCCGCTCCTCCAGGCTGCGGAAACCCCAGATGTGCGTGATGCGCGGCGCACCGTCGAGGGCGTACATGTTCAGGACGAGGTGCTGCGTGTAGGCGCGTGCCGGCCCGATCGCGGCCTCCCAGGCCGCGAGGGTCGGCGGCAGGCCCCCCGGCTTCAGGCGATAGGTCCGGACCTCGTACACCCCGCCGCGGTCGCCCGTCCGGATCGGCGGCAGGAAGGGGAACGGGGCGTAGCTGTCCATCTCCAGAGCGGTGATCACGGGCCCGGCGTTGAACGGGTTGGCGCTGAGGAGGGCGCGCCGGCGCTCGGCGGTCATGTCCTCGGGCGCCGCGAAGCCGCGCAGCACGATCAGGCGCCCCAGCGTGCCGATCTCGCTGCGCCAGCAGCCGACCAGCTCCCCCTTGGCATCGGGATCGTCCAGCCAAGCCTCGACGCCGGCCGAGACTTGGCCCACCGCGAGCAGCGGGCACGAGAGGGTCGCGAGTTCGTACAGCATGGGCGCCTCGGCGACGTCGTCCCGTCGACGTCAGGCCGTCAAAGCGGGAGAGCGTCTTTCGTTGCCATCGGTACGCCCGGAGACGCCTCCGCCCGGGAGGCCCGGCCTCACAGCTCCGCGCGGGCATCCTCCAGCAGCTGAGCCAGCCCGCTGTCGACCTCGTCGGCGAGCATCGCCCGCTCGGCGTCGGTGAGATCCTTGGCCCAGGCGCCGCTGCCGAACCCGTCGGTGCAGCGCGCCCGCTCCGCGGCGATGTAGGCCTCGGTCTCGACCGGCCGGGTCTTCATCGCGTGGACGAAGCCGAACCACGCCGCCCGCTCCACCACCGCGAGCCGCGCCCGCAGCCGGATGGCCACCGCCTTCTCCGGATCGATCCCGTCGGCACTCATCGTGGTTCTCCCGCGTCCTTCTCGGCGAGCCGATCGAGCAACCCCTGGAGCTGCCCCGGCACCGGCTCGGTCGCCGAACGCGCGTAGAGGACGCGCAGTTGCCGGCCGATCTCCGCGAGGCTCATGGAGCCCTTGGCGATCACCCGGTCGGCCTGCCGGTTCAGGCTCTCTTTCTCGGCCGCCGTGACCTCCTTGGCGGTGAGCACCACCACGGGCACGTCGCCGTCGGGCCGCGCCCGCAGGGCCCGGAGGAAGCCGAACCCGTCCATCTCGGGCATCATCAGGTCGAGCAGGATCAGGCTCGGCCGCGCCTGGCTGACCCGCTCCAGGGCGATCCGGCCGTTCTCCGCCTCGTCGACGGTCCAGCCCTCGCGGCCGAGCGACCGGCGCAGGCGCTCGCGGGCATCCGCGTCGTCGTCGACCACGAGGACGCGGGCATCCTCCGGCGCCTCGGGCCGGTAGCGCTCCATCAGGCCCTTGAGCCGATCCCAGTCGATCGGCTTGACGAAGTAGTCGGTGGCGCCGAGCGCCTGGCCGAGCCCCTGCTCGGCCACGACCGAGGTCATGATCACCGGCGTCCCGGCGAGGTCGGGATCGTTGCGCACCGCGTGCAGGACCGCCCAGCCGTCCATGCGCGGCATCTCGACGTCGAGCAGGATCGCGCGCGGCTTCAGGGCCCGGGCGAGCGTCAGGCCGGCGCGGCCGTCGTTGGCGCTGCGGACGTGGAAGCCCTCGCGTTCCAGGAAGCGCTGGAGCAATTCCCGGGCGGCCGGGTCGTCGTCGACCAGCAGCACCGTCTCGTGCTGCTCGTGCGGCTCCACCGGCGTGTGGGCCTCGGCCTCGGAGGGCGGCGCGTCCTCGGGCCGCAGGGTGGCGGGCAGGCGGATCGTGAAGGTCGCGCCCGCGCCCGGCGTGCTGGCGACGCCGATGTCGCCGCCCATCGTCCGGCAGAACGCGCGGGTGATGGCGAGCCCGAGGCCCGTGCCGCCGAATTGCCGGGTCGTCGAATCGTCGGCCTGGACGAAGCGCTCGAACAGGCGCCCGATCTGCTCCTCGGTCAGGCCGATGCCGGTGTCGGCGACCGCGAAGGACAGCCAGTCGGCTCCCTCCTCCCGGTGCCGCCGCACCGTCAGGGTGATCGTTCCCCGCTCGGTGAACTTCGCGGCGTTGCCGATCAGGTTCAGCAGGCACTGGCGGATCTTGGTCTGGTCCTGGTGCATGGACCCCAGGTCGGCCGTCCCGGCCGCGCCGGTGTCCAGGACGAAGCGGTTGCCCTTCTTCTCAACCAGGGAGTCGGTGGAGTCGGAGACGTCCCGGAGCAGGTCCGACACCGTGAAGGTCTCGGCCGAGGCGGTCATGCGGCCCGCCTCGATCTTCGAGATGTCGAGCACGTCGTTGATCAGCGAGAGCAGGTGGCGGGCGGCCGCCTCGATCTTGCGCAGGTCGGGCAGGAGGGCGGCCTGGCCGATATCCTCCAGCTCCTCGCCGAGCATCTCGGAGTAGCCGATCACCGCCGAGAGCGGCGTGCGCAGCTCGTGGCTCATGTTGGCGATGAACTGGCTCTTAGCCCGGTTGGCCGCCTCAGCGGCCTGCCGGGCGCGCTCCACCGCCTCCTCGGCCTCCTTCCGCTCGGTGACGTCGACGCAGGTGCCGACCCATTCCCGCAGGGAGCCGTCCTCGGCGAGGACCGGCACGCCGCGCACCTCCATGGCGCGCCAGACCCCGTCGTACCGGCGCAGCCTGTACTCGACCTCGTAGGTCGCGCGCGCCTCGACGCAGGCCGCCCAGGCGTCGGCCGCGTGGCCCCGGTCGTCGGGATGGACGGCGTCCAGCCAGCCCCAGCCCTGGTAGGCCTCCTCGGTCTGCCCGGTATAGGTGCTCCACCGGACCTGCGGCGGCATCAGCTCGCCCGCCGCGTCGGTGTTCCAGATCACCGCCGCCGAGGCGTCCACCAGCGCCCGGAAGCGCTGCTCGGAGTGGCGCAGGCGCTCCTCGACCGCGCGGCGGCCGGTGATGTCGGTGTTGGTCCCGTACCAGCGCAGGATCCGCCCGGACTCGTCCCGGTGGGGCAGCGCCTTCGACAGGAACCAGCGGTAGCTCCCGTCGCGGCCGCGCAGCGGGAACGTGTCCTCCCAGGACCGGCCCAGCGTGATCGCGGCGCGGTAGCGCTCGGTCACGGCCGCGACGTGGTCCGGGTGATGGACCGTGCGCCAGCCCCAGCCCCGCATCTCGTCGAGGGAGGTGCCGGTGTAGTCGTACCAGCGCTGATTGTACCAGATGATCGTGCCGTCGGCCTCGGCGATCCAGGCGAGCTGCGGCAGCGTCTCGGCGAGGTTGCGGTAATCGGCATCCGTGACGGATCCTGGGCCGCTCTCAGTCTCGCTCATCGACCCGACGCTGTCCCGTCACCCGCCCCGCGGCGGCTTATACCCGTACTCCTTATACACGCATCGCGTCGGGATCCGACCGCGGGGCCGCGGGGGCCGGCGGCCGCCGAAACCGCAGAGCGTCGATCGTGTAGAGCGCGAGCGCCACCCAGATCAGCGCGAGCATCAGCGCCCGATGCGGCTCGACCCGCTCGCCGTAGACGAGGACGCTCAGGACGAGCAGGCAGGTCGGCGCTACGTATTGCAGGAGGCCCAAGGTCGTGAGCCGCAGGCGCACCGCCGCGGCGGCGAACCAGATCAGCGGCAGCGCGGTCGTCAGGCCGGTGAGCATCAGCAGGGCGCGGTCGCCCGGCGCGGCCGGCAGGAACGGCTCGGGTGATAGGACGAGCCAGACGAGCGCGGCCGGCAGGAGCAGCAGCGTCTCGGCCAGGAAGCCGACCAGCGCGTCGACGCCGACGATCTTCCGGGCGAGGCCGTAGAGCGCGAAGCTCACTGCCAGCGACAGCGACATCAGGGGCAGTTCCCCGGCCCACACCACCGCGACGGCGACGCCCGTCGCGGCGATGCCGATGGCGACGGCCTGCGCCGGCCGCAGGCGCTCGCCCAGCACCACCCGGCCGAGGGCGACGCTGACCAGGGGATTGATGTAGTAGCCGAGGCTCGCGTCGAGCAGGTGCCCGCCGCTGACCGCGTAGAGGTAGAGCAGCCAGTTCACGCCGATCATCCCCGCCGAGAGCAGCAGCAGCGCGTGGCGCTTCCGGAGCGGCAGCGGCAGGTTCAGGCGGTGGCGCGCCGCGAGGATCAGCGCCAGCGCGCCGGCGAACACGCTCGACCAGACGATCCGCTCCGACAGGATGTGGTACGGGGAGTAGGCGCCGAGCATCCGGAAATGCACCGGGACCAGGAGGCCCCAGCTCAGGTAGGCGGCGAGCGCGTAGACGAGGCCCACGGACTCCTCCCGATCGACCCGGTTCGGCGGCCGGGTCAGGGGGTTTAGCGCGCCGGCCCGGCCGCCGTCAGGGGGGGGCGGCGCAGGGCTGCCATCCCGGGGGGCCGGATGGCCCCCGCAGCGCCGGGCGCGGCGGCACCGGGGCGTCCGCCTGACCGGCCCTGCCCGCCCCGAGCGAGCCCGGTCAGGGCGCGATCCAGCGGCCGGACCACAGGCCTCCGGCCGCGTGCCAGGCCGCCCGGCGATGGCCGCGGCGGTCGAGATAGAGGAAGTCGAGCCGCTCCGCCCGGACGAGTACGGCGGCGAAGTGCGGCCGGCCGAGCGTCGCGGCCGCGGTCTCGTCCGGCAGGCTGTAGGCGTCCCCCGTCGGCAGCGCCGTGCCCGGACCGGGCTCCGCCCCGTAGCAGACCCGGCTCATCGCCCGGGACCCCGTCCAGGCCGCCTCGGCCAGCGCGTCGTCGGTGTGCAGCGTGGCGCGACCCGCGACGCGGATCTGGATCTTCGCGGCCGCGTCGTAGGCGGCGAGGGCGCAGGCAGGAGCGGCCAGGATCTCGGAGGCCTTGTCGGAGCGGCGGTCGCAGTGGAACCGGAGCGTCCCCTCGGCCGGGTCGGCGGCGCGCAGGACCACCGTGCGCAGCCGCGGCCCGCCATCGGCACCCAGCGTCCCCAGGGTCGGCAGGTGGAAACCGCTCCGGCCATGGGCGGCGCCGTCCGCCAGCAGGCGCCACAGTTCGGCGAAGGTGGCGTCCAGGTCGTCGTAGAAGGCGGGCAGCGGCGTGCGGCTCACGCGGCGCCCCGCTTCCGCCGCCGCTCGCGGAAGATCAGCGCGAGGTTGCGCAGGTAGATGCCGGTGGAGAGGCCCTGGCCGATGATGATCACCGGCTCGCGGCGGACGAACCCGTAGACCAGCGTCATCATCCCGCCGAGGATCGACAGGAACCAGAACGACAGCGGCATCACGCTCCGCCCGGCGCGCTCGCTGGCGATCCATTGCAGGATGAAGCGCGAGCCGAACACCACCTGCGCGACGATGCCGAACACCAGCCAGAAGTCGAGCTGGGTGACGAACACGTCGTAGAAATAGGCCGGCAGATCGTGGGCGAGCTGGATCAGCATCCGACGTCCTGGTCCGCGGTTTGGCCGGCCGGGCCGGCGATCTCCTCGGGCCGCGGATCCGCGCGCTTGCGCCGGATCAGCCACCAGACGCCGGCGAGATCGAGGAGCCCGACCCAGAGGCGGTCGAACAGGCCGTAATTGGACACCCCCGTCAGCCGCGGCCGGTCGACCACGTCGCGGTGGACGACCGAGAAGCCCTCGCGGGCGACCAGGGCCGGCATGAATCGGTGGAGGGCGTCGAAATACGGCAGCCTGAGATACACGGCGCGGCGGAAGACCTTCAGGCCGCAGCCGGTGTCGCGGGTGGAATCGTTGAGGATCCGCCCGCGCACGCCGTTGGCGATCCGGGACTGGAGCATCTTGAAGCGGCCGTCCTTGCGGCCGCGCCGCTGGCCCTGGGCGAGGCCGGCTCCCGGCCCCGCCGCCTCGAGGGCCGCGAGCAGCGCGGGGATGAAGGCCGGATCGTTCTGGCCGTCGCCGTCGAGGGTCGCGACGATCCCGCCGCGGGCCGCCAGGACGCCGCTGCGCACCGCCGCCGACTGGCCGCCGCTCCGCGCGTGGCGCAGCACCCGCAGCCAGGGCCGCGCCGCCCGGGCCGCCGCCAGCGCCGCCGGCGTGCCGTCGGTGGAGCCGTCGTCCACGTAGATCAGCTCGAAGGCGAGGCCCGCGCAGGCGGCCTCGATCTCGGCCACCAGGGGCGCGATGTTGCCGGCCTCGTTCTTGACCGGCACGACGACGCTGAGATGGGGGGATCCGCTCACGGGGCCACCGCGTAGGCCGTCACGAAGACCCGGCGGCCGGTGTTGAGGTTGAAGCCCTCGACCTCCGCCAGGGGCGCGGGCGCGCCGCGGCCGACCGGCCAGGCCGCGTTGAAATCGTCGCGATCGCGGGATTCGACGAAGAGCAGGCGACAGCCGCCGCCCTCGAGGAAGGACCGGGCGGCGGCCCCGTCGGGCGGCAGGGCGAGGCCGGTGCCAATCAGGAAGACGAGGCTCGGCTCGCGGTATCCGAGGCTCGCCACAAGCGGGTTCGGGCAGGGCGCGCGGTCGCGCAGGGCCGCGAGCCGCGGCGAGACCTTCAGGGCCGGCAGCGAGCGCTGCGCCACGCCCAGCACCGCCGGGCCCAGCAGGGCGGAGGCCAGCACCCCGAGGACGAGGGCGCGCTCGGCGGATCCCTGCGCGAAGGCGAGCCAGGCCAGGACCGCGACCGCGCAGGCGGCGGCGAGCAGCGGCAGGGCCGGCCACGGGATCGTGTGGCTGTCGAGCCGCCAGCCGGCGAGGCAGAGGCCGAGGGTCAGGGCGACCGGGATCGCCGGCAGCAGCAGGGCCGTCAGGCGGGCGCCCCGCAGGCGCGGGTCCAGCGCCCCCCGGCTCAGCGCCAGCACGGTCAGGATCGCGAGCCAGGGCATCAGCGGCAGCACGTAGTGGGGCAGCTTGGTGGGCACCGCCTCGAAGATCAGCCAGGCCGGCAGCACCGCGGCGATCAGGAAGGCCACGGCGGGCTCCCGTCGCGCCCGCCAAGCGAACGGCAGGCTCATGGCGGTGAAGGCCGCCGCCGGCCAGAAGGTCGCGAAGAACACGAGCGCGTAGGCGCCGGGCGGTCCCCAGTGCCGCTCGGCCGCCCCGCCGACCTTGCCGAGCATGTCGTGGCCGACCGCCTCGGCGTAGAACGCGCCCCCGCTCTTCCAGGCGATCGCCGCGAACCAGGGCGCCACCAGCAGGAGCGTGAGGGCGAGGCCCGGCCAGGGCCGGAGCGGCAGCAGCCAGCGGCCGGACCGCGCCGCGAGCGACAGGCCGAGCGCCGGCAGCGCGGCGAAGAGCGGAACCATCGGCCCCTTCACCAGGATCCCGACCGCCATCCCGAGCCAGAACGCCGCGAAGGTCGGTCCCGAGACCGGCCGACCGTCCCGCGGCGCCAGCCACGCGTGGGCGAGCGCGGCGAGGCTCGCGGTGGCGCAGGCGGCGAGCAGCGCGTCGGTCTTGGCGAGGTGGGCCTCGGCCGAGAGCATCAGGCAGGCGCCGTAGAGGGCGGCCGCCAGCAGCGCCGACCGCCGGGGCAGGAAGGCGAGCGCCGCCCAGTAGGCGAGAAGAACCGAGGCGACGGCGCCGATCAGCGACGGGACGCGGTACAGGGCGATCTGGGTGCGGGCCCCGGGCACGCCCAGCGCCTCGCCGGCCGCCACGGCGGCGGCCTGCGCCCAGTAGATCCCCACCGGCTTCTTGTGCCGCGCCTCCCCCTGGAAGCGGATATCCACGAGGTCGCCGCTCTCCAGCATCTGCTTCGAGGCCTGGGCGAAGCGGGGCTCGTCCCGGTCCATCGGCTGCAGCGAGATCTGCCCCGGCAGGAACAGGATCAGGCACAGCGCCAGCAGGGCGGCGACGGCCCTGGCATGGGTGAGGCTCAGCGCGTCGAGCCCGCGGCCGATCCGGTCGACGGGGGCAAGGCGCGGCGCGCCGCCGGCGGAGAGGCTCGTGGTCATACCGGGCCGGTCAATCAGGAACGCGGCGCGAGGTCAAATGCAGCGATGCCGTCGCCGGTCGCGACGGCGCGGGCCCATCACGACGCGCGGATGCGGCACCGCCCGCGGCGCGCGGTCCGGGTCAAGGTTCGCCGGTCCTCACCTGTCCGGGAAGGGCAGCGTCGTAGCGCGGCGCCCGGCCCCGCCCTACGACGCCGCCCGGAGGCGCGCGAAGCCGGCGTCGAGGTCGGCCTTTAGGTCGGCGGTGTCCTCAAGCCCGATGTGGAAGCGGAGCGCCGGTCCGCCGGGAGCCCACCGGGTCGCGGTCCGGTAGCCGGCGCAGTCGAACGGGATCACGAGGCTCTCGAAGCCGCCCCACGAGAAGCCCATCCCGAAGAGCTGCAGCCCGTCCAGCATGGCGGCCACCGCGGCCTCGGGCACCGGCTTCAGGATCACCCCGAACAGGCCCGACGCGCCCGCGAAGTCGCGCTTCCAGATGGCGTGGCCGGGATCCTCGGGCAGGCCGGGATGGAGCACCCGCAGCACCTCGGGCCGCGCCTGGAACCACCGGGCCATCTCCAGTCCGGCGCGGCCGTGCTCGCGCAGCCGCAAGGACATGGTGCGCAGGCCGCGCAGCGCCAGGAAGATGTCCTCGGCGCCGGCGCACATGGCGAAATGGTCGAAGGTGCGGCGCACGGCCGGGTAGTAGCGCGCGTTCGCGGAGGTCAGGCCGATCAGCAGGTCCGAGCCGCCGCTGAGGTACTTGGTGCCGGCCTCGACCGCGATGTCGACGCCGCGCGCGTGCGGCGGGAACAGCAGCGGCGTCGCCCAGGTGTTGTCCATGATCACGCAGGCGTCGTGTGCGTGCGCGACCTCGGCGATGGCCGGGATGTCCTGCATCTCGAAGCTCTGCGAGCCGGGCGCCTCGACCAGCACGGCCCGGGTGTTCGGGCGCATCAGTTCCGCGATGCCGGCCCCGATGGTCGGGTCGTAGTAGGTCACCTCGACGCCGTAGCGCGCCAGCACGCCGTCGCAGAACTGGCGGGTCGGCCGGTAGGCGGAATCGGTGACCAGGAGGTGGTCGCCCGCCGAGACCGCGGCCATCAGCGCGACGGTCAGCGCCGCGAGCCCGGAGGGCGTCACGACGGTGCCGGCGGCGCCGGCGAGTTCCGTCCACGCCTCCGTCAGCGCGTCCATGGTGGGCGTCGCCGAGGTACCGTAATTGTAGCGCCCGCGCCGGTTCTTGATCGCGTCGTAGGTCGGGTAGAGGACCGTGGATCCGCGGTAGATCGGCGTGTTCACGAAGCCGTGCTGCTCGCCCGGGTCACGGCCCGCGTGGACGAGGCGCGTCGCGGGCGCGAAGGTCTGCTTGGCGTCGGGCGAGGACTTCAGGGACATCGAGGCTCGGAGATCGCGTTGCGGTGCACCGCACGAAGCGCGCCGCGCCCGGCAAGGTCAAGCCGGACGCGCGGACGCGCGGGCTCGCGGTGCCGGGCCTCCGGGTTTCTCGCGATCACGGCTTCTCCGGCGGATCCGAGACGACGGCTTCCTCGTAGGCCTCCATCCAGGCGGCGCGCTCCTGAGAGCCCTCTGGATAGGGGCATTCGCTCACGGGCTTCCCGTAGAGGCGCGCGTTACGGCCCTGGATGAACGGGCTGTCGCTCGCGGTGGCCTGGACGTTGGTCAATATCGCCTCCCGAAGACTTGGAGTGGGGCTTCGTTAACGGCCGCGCCGTAAATCTGTTGCCGTCTCAAGTCGCGTCCCGGGTCGTCGCGTGCGTATCCTGCGTTCCCTTCTCGGCGCCGTCCTCGTCCTCGTCTCGACGGCGACCGTCGCCCTCGTCAGCGCCGACCGGCTCGCCCATCTGGCGCCGGCGCCGGTGATCCGCGCCGCCCAGGCCGAGCCGTCGGCGACGGGGTCGATCCCGGCCCCCGCGAGGGCCGCGCCCGCGCCGAAGCCGGCCGTGCCCAGCATCCCGAACGGGTTCGACACGGAGCGGCTGCACGCGCTGATGCGCGGCGACCCGATCCTGCCGGGCCGCTGAGGGCGGCCAGGATCGCGCTCATCCCGTTCTGGATCTCGTCGCGCGGCGCCCGACGCGCCTCGGGTTGAGGGGACCCGGCCGGATCGGCCGGGGACCGTCCTATCGCGCCGTCCGGAAGACCTGCAGGTCGAGGTCGCGGACCTTCTTGCGCAGGGTGTTGCGGTTGACGCCGAGCAGTTCCGCGGCGCGGATCTGGTTGCCGCGGGTGGCGGCGAGCGCCGCGCCGATCAGCGGGCCTTCGATCTCTCGCAGGATCCGGTGATACAGGCCGGGGGGCGGCAGCGTGTCGCGATAGCCGGAGAAGTAGTCCGAGAGGTGGCGCTCCACGGCGCTGGACAGGGTCTCCGATTCCCCGTTCGCTTTGCGGGCGGCGCCGTTGGCCGCCGGCGCCGCGGGCGTCGCCAGCGGCAGCGTGTCGAGCTCGGCCTCGATCACCGGGCCGGTGATCGTTTCCTGCGGGTAGAGGGCGGCGAGCCGCCGGACGAGGTTCTCGAGCTCGCGGACGTTGCCTGGCCAGCGGTAGCGCTTCAGCCGCTCCATGGCGTCGCCGTCGAGGGTCTTCCGGGTCAGGCCCTCGCGCTCGACGAGCACGAAGAAGTGGCGGACGAGATCCGGCACGTCCTCGGAGCGCTCGCGCAGGGCCGGCAGCCGCAGCGGCACGACGTTGAGGCGGAAGAACAGGTCCTCGCGGAAGATGCCCTGCTGGATGGAGACCCGCAGGTCCTTGTTGGTGGCCGCGATGATCCGGACGTTGGTGCGGATCGGGACGCGGCCGCCCACCGTCGTGTACTCGCCCTGCTGGAGCACGCGCAGCAGCCGGGTCTGCGCCTCCATGGGCATGTCGCCGATCTCGTCGAGGAACAGCGTGCCGCCCTCGGCCTGCTCGAACCGGCCGGCGGAGCGCTGGAGCGCGCCCGTGAAGGCGCCCTTCTCGTGGCCGAACAGCTCGGACTCGATCAGGTCGCGCGGGATCGCCGCCATATTGACCGGCACGAACGGGCCGGTGCGGCGGCGGCCGTAATCGTGCAGCGCCCGGGCGACCAGCTCCTTGCCGGTGCCGGACTCGCCGGTGATCATCACGGTGAGGTCGGTGGGCATCAGCCGGGCGAGCGCCCGGTAGATCTCCTGCATGGCCGGCGAGCGGCCGACCAGCGGGATGTCCTCGTTCTCGGGGGGCGCCCCGGCCGGCGCCGCGCCCCGCGGGCGCGAGAGCGCCCGGCCGACGATGGCGATCAGCTCCTTCAGGTCGAAGGGCTTCGGCAGGTACTCGTAGGCGCCCCGCTCCGAGGCGCGGATCGCCGTCATGAAGGTGTTCTGCGCGCTCATCACGATGATCGGCAGCTCCGGCCGCACCCGCTTGATGCGCGGCAGCAGGTCGAACACGTTCTCGTCGGGCATGACCACGTCGGTGATGACGAGGTCGCCCTCCCCCTGCGCGACCCAGCGCCAGAGGGTGGCGCAATTGCCCGTCGAGCGAACCTCGTAGCCCGCCCGGGACAGCGCTTGGTTCAGCACGGTGCGGATGGCGGCGTCGTCGTCGGCGACGATGATGTGGCCGTTCGGCATGACTCTCTACTCAGACCTCCGACGGGGGCCGGATTCGGGGATCGACATCACGGATCGACCGCCGATTCGCGCCCGTCCCGGGCACTCGACATCGGCAGAAGGATGCGGAACGCCGTGCGGCGCGGGGCGGGATCGCACTCGACGATCCCGCCGTGATCGCCGACGATCTTGGCCACCAATGCAAGACCGAGGCCGGAGCCCTGCGCCTTGGTGGTGACGAACGGGTCGAACAGGTCGGGCAGCAGGTCGGCCGAGATGCCCGGGCCGTTGTCGCGCACCGCCACCTCGATCGGCAGGCTGACCCGCTCGCGGGAGCCCGGGACCTGCAGGCGCAGGCCGGTGCGGAAGGCGGTCGACAGGGTGATCTCGCCCTCGACCGCGTCCGGGCCGATCGCCTCGGCGGCGTTCTTCACCAGGTTCAGGATCACCTGGATCAGCTGGTCGCGGTTGCCCAGCACCGGCGGCAGCGACGGGTCGTAGGTCTCGATGAACCGGATGTGCCGCGCGAAGCCCGACTGCGCCGAGCGCTTCACCTGATCGAGCACGCCGTGGACGTTGACGGCGCCGCGATCCGAGGGGCGCTCGTCGCCGAACAGCTCCATGCGCTCGACGATGCGGACGATCCGGTCCGATTCGTCGCAGATCAGGCGGGTGAGCAGCCGGTCCTCCTCGGCGCCGGTGCTCTCGAGGAGCTGCGCCGCGCCGCGGATGCCCGCGAGCGGGTTCTTGATCTCGTGGGCCAGCATCGCGCCGAGCGCCACCATCGAGCGCGCCGCGCCGCGATGGGTGAGCTGGCGGTTCATCTTGTCGGCGATGGTGCGCTCCTGGAGCATCATCACCACGGCCTCGCCGTCGTCGCCGAGCGGCGTCGCGAACACGTCGACGCTGCGCTCCAGGCCGAGGCGCGGCTGGGTGAGCTCCACCCGGTATTCGCTGACGCTGGCGCGCCGCCGCCGGACCTCGGCCACGAGCGCGATGATCGGCGAGGCGAACGGGATGATGTCGCGCAGGCGCCGGCGCTGCATCAGCCGCGCCGAGTAGTCGAAGAACGCCTCCGCGGCGTGGTTGCAGTGGAGGATCTGCTCGTCGGCGCCGATGGTCAGGACCGGCAGCGGCAGCGCGTTCAGCACGGCCTCGGCGGCGGTGTCGCGCCGGGCGCCGGGCTCGCGCGGGAGGGGCTCGTCGCTCACGCGGCCTCCTGGACGGGGTTCGCCGCGCCCGCGAAGGCCCGGGCCAGCAGGGCCAGCACCGTCTCCGGATCGGCGGTGGTGAGGAGGGCCGCGCGCTCCGCGGGACCCAGCGCGCCGCCGGTCTCGGCGTAGGCGGCGAGGTGCTTGCGGGCGTGGCGCACGCCCATGTCGCGGCCGTAGAGCGACAGCAGCCCCGCGTAGTGCTCGGCCGCCAGGGCGGCCTGCTCGGCCCGGGAGGGCTCCGCGGCCGGCCGGCCCGCCAGCGCCGCGGCGACCTGCCCGACCAGCCAGGGGCGGCCGGTCGCCGCGCGGCCGATCATGACCCCCGCGGCGCCCGAGGCGTCCAGGCAGGCGCGGGCGCTGGCGAGGTCGGTCACGTCGCCGTTGGCGATCACCGGGATCGACACCGCCGCGACGACGGCCCGGATCGCCGACCAGTCGGCGCTGCCCTTGTAGAATTGCTGCCGGGTCCGCCCGTGGACCGTCACGGCGTTCAGGCCCAGCCGCTCGGCGCGGGCGGCGAGGTCGGCGGCGTTGCGGCTCGCGTCGTCCCAGCCGAGGCGCATCTTGACGGTCACCGGGATCGACACGGCGCCCCGCACGGACGCGAGCAGGCGCTCGGCGTGGTCGAGGTCGCGCATGAGCGCCGAGCCCGAGGCGATCCCCGTCACGATCTTGGCCGGGCAGCCCATGTTCACGTCGATCACGTCGGCGCCCCCGGCCTCCGCGAGCCGCGCGGCCTCCGCCATCGGGCCCGCCTCGCAGCCCGCGAGCTGGACAACGTGCAGGTCGACGCCGGAGCCCTCGGCGCGCAGCGTGGCCTCACCGGATCCGCGCGTGAGTTCCCGGGCCGCCACCATCTCGGACACGACCGCGTCGGCGCCGCAGCGGCGGGCGATGCGGCGCATGTGCAGGTCGGTAACACCCGATAGCGGGGCGAGCAGGCAGAGCGGGACGGGATCCGCCCCTTCGGCGGTCGCCCCCGCGCGACGCAGCGCGCTCAAATAATGGTCAGTCGTCATTCTGCACAACAATGAGGCAAGTCCGGTCCGCTGGCAAGCGGGGCCGCGCGTTGATTTCGGGCCCTCCCCCGCTTAAACGACGGGCACCCTCCGCGGCAGGGCTGAGCCGGCACGGCTGGCCCGCGCGCTGGCCGCCGCTGCCGCCCCTCAGGACCTCACGAGTTCGTCGCCCATGCCCGCCACCGGCACGCCAGCCACCGGACCCGCCAGCGCGGGAGCCGGCGTCGCCGCGGTTGTGGTGGCGGCCGGGCGCGGCATCCGCATCGGCGGCGGCACGCCCAAGCAGTACCGCCGGGTCGGCGGGCAGGCGGTCCTGACTCGCACCCTGGCGGCGCTGGCGGCGGACGACGCGATCGCGCGGATCCAGCCGGTGATCGCCGCCGACGCGGCGGACTTCTTCCGCAGCTGCCTGGAGGAACTCGCGCCCGCGCTTCGCGCCAAGATCACCCAGCCCGTCGAAGGCGGCACGACGCGTCAGCTTTCGGTGCGCGCTGGTCTCGAGGCCCTGGCCACCGGCGACGCGCCCGAGATCGTGCTGGTCCACGATGCGGCGCGCCCCTACGTGGATTCCGCGCTGATCGCCCGGGCGATCGCGGCCGGGCGCGACCACGGTGCGGCCGTTCCGGGCGTGCCGGTGACCGACACGGTCAAGCGCGTCGTCGACATCGCGCCCGGCATCGGCCGGGTCCACGAGACCCCGCCCCGGGAGCACCTGCGCGCGGTCCAGACGCCTCAGGCCTTCGCTTTCGGCCCGCTGCTCAAGGGCCACCGGGACGCCGCCGCGCAGGGTCTCGACGGCTTCACCGATGACGGCGCCCTCGCCGAATGGGCCGGGCTGCCGGTGGTCGTCTTTGCGGGCGACATCGCCAACCGCAAGATCACCCAGCCCGCCGACCTGATCGAGGCGGACCGCGCCTTCGCGACCGAGACCACCGAATTGCCAGCGCCGGGAGCCCGCGCCATGACCACCTACGTGACCCGCCTCGGCACCGGCTTCGACGTGCACGCCTTCACCACCGGCGACCATGTCTGGCTGGGCGGGGTGAAGATCCCCGCCGACCGCGGCGTGCTCGCCCATTCGGACGGCGACGTGGCGCTGCACGCCCTGACCGACGCCCTGCTCGGCGCCATCGCGGACGGCGATATCGGCACGCACTTCCCGCCCTCCGACGAGCGCTGGCGCGGCGCGTCCTCGGACCAGTTCCTGGCCCATGCCTGCGGCCTAATCCGCGCCCGCGGCGGCCGTATCGACCACCTCGACATCACGGTGCTGGCCGAGGCGCCGCGCATCGGCAAGCACCGTGAGGAGATCCGGGCACGCATCGCCGCCATCGCGGGCGTGCCGCTCTCGGCGGTCTCCATCAAGGCGACGACCACCGAGAAGCTCGGCTTCGTCGGGCGGGCGGAGGGTCTCGCGGCCCAGGCGGCCGCGACGGTCCGGCTGCCCGAGGAGGACGGCCCCGCCCTCGACGCGCAGGCCGAGACCGCGATGCGCCAGGGCTGAGCGGTTTCGGGGCGAGCGCGGGTCCCCTCTCCCGCACGGAAGAGAGGGCGCGTCGCGCTCCGCCTCAGGCCACCCGCACCAGCAGCGCGATCGCCGCGATGGCCAGGGCCGCCATCGTCAGCAGGATCCCGCCGCCCCGGCAGGCGAACTGGCGCGGCGAGTTCGGGGGCGCGAACATCCCGATCGGGTGCAGGATCCGGGCGACCAGCAGGGCGACCAGCAGCGCCCGGACCAGGCCGTGGCTGCCGCCGCTCGCCTCCAGCAGGCCGATGACGATCAGGGCCAGCGGCACGTATTCCGCGAAATTGGCGTGCGAGCGGATCCGCTTGAGCACCGTGTCGTCGCCGCCGTCGCCGAACAGCACGTTCTCGGAGACGCGGGCCCCGATCACCCACCCCGACAGGCCCAGATACACGAGGGCGAGCAGCCCGGCATAGAAGGCCGTGATCGCGGGGAAGATCATGAAAAGGGTGTCTCCGATCGGGGCGCCGGTCCTTGAGCCGGGCTCGGCCTTGGGTCACAACATGAGATAGGGCGCCGCCGCCCGAGGGGAGCCCGTTCGCGATGGTCGACGACGCAGAGCTTCTCGCCCGGGCCGAGGCGCTGGTGGCGGCCTACGCGGCGGACGGGCGCACCGTCGCCACGGCCGAATCCTGCACGGGTGGCCTCGTGGCCGGCCTGCTCACCGCGGTGCCGGGCTCCTCGGCCGTTCTGGAGCGCGGCTTCGTCACCTACTCGAACGAGGCGAAGGCCGAGGCGATCGGCGTACCCATGGACCTGATCCGCCGGCACGGCGCGGTCAGCGAGGCCGTGGCGCGGGCTATGGCCGCCGGGGCGCTGGCGGCGTCGCGGGCCTCGGTCGCGGTGGCGATCACCGGCATTGCCGGCCCCGGCGGCGGGAGCGCCGAGAAGCCGGTCGGGCTGGTGCATTTCGGCCTCGGCCAGCGGGACGGCGAGACGCGTCATCTGGAGCGGCGCTACGGCGATCTCGGGCGCGCGGGGATCCGCCGCGCCGCCGTGGCCGACGCGCTCGGTCTGCTGGAGGACGCTCTCGGCGACTGATCGCGGCACGGGGAGGACGGCCCATGGATACGGTGACGACCCGCCTCTGCATCGTCGGCGGAGGCCCCGCCGGGATGATGGCCGGACTGCTCTTCGCCCGCGCGGGCATCGACGTCACCGTGCTGGAGAAGCACGCGGATTTCCTCCGCGACTTCCGCGGCGACACGATCCACCCCTCCACCCTCGACCTGATGGACGAGCTGGGCTTCACCGAGCGCTTCCGCGCCCTCCCCCAGCGCCGCGTGGAGAACTTCTCGGGCGTCGTCGACGGGCGCAGCTACCGGGTCGCCGATTTCAGCCGGCTGCCGACCCGCAACCGCTTCCTGTCCTTCATGCCGCAATGGGATTTCCTGGATTTCCTGGCCACCGAGGCCGCCCGCTACCCGGCGTTCCGGCTGATCCGCCGCACCGAGGCGCAGGACCTGATCGAGACGGAGGGTCGAATCGCCGGCGTGCGCGCGACCGGGCCGGACGGCCGGGTCGAGATCCGGTCCGATCTCGTGCTCTGCGCGGATGGCCGTCACTCGCGGATGCGCGAACGCGCGGGCCTCGTGCCCCGGGCCTTCGGCGCGCCGATCGACGTGCTGTGGTTCCGCCTGCCGCGCCGGCACGGCGATCCCGAGGCGGCGGCGGGGCGGTTCGGCCCGGGGCGGATCCTGATCACCCTCGACCGGGGTGACATGTGGCAATGCGCCTACGTGGTGCCGAAGGGCGGCGACGCCGCGCTCCGGGCGAAGGGACTGGCGGCCTTCCGGGCCGCGGTTGCGCAGATCGCCCCGTTCCTGGCCGACCGCACCGACGCCATCGCCGCCTGGGACGACGTCAAGCTCCTGACCGTCACGGTCGACCGGCTCGACCGCTGGCATCGCCCGGGCCTGCTCTGCGTCGGCGACGCCGCGCACGCCATGTCGCCGGTGGGCGGCGTCGGAATCAACCTCGCGATCCAGGACGCGGTGGCGGCGGCCAACCTCCTGGCCGAGCCCCTGCGGGCGGGGCGCCCCGCGGAGGCCGACCTCGCCCGGGTCCAGGCCCGGCGGATGTTTCCGGTGCGGGCCACGCAGGCGCTGCAGCGGGTGATCCAGTCCCGCGTCATCGCCGCGTCGCTCGCGGCCGACGCGCCGTTCCGGGCGCCGCTCGCCCTGCGCCTCCTCGACGCCCTGCCGCGGCTTCAGGTTCTTCCGGCGCGGATGATCGGGATGGGCGTGCGGCCCGAGCACGTGCGCGTGCCGCTGCGGGCCTGACGCTGCCCCTGCGCGCGGTGACGGTGGCTAAGCCCGCGCCCCGTACATCCGGTTCGCCCGGCCTTCGAAGGCGTCGGTGAACTTGCGGAAGGCCCGGTCGAACATCGTGCCCATGAGGAGCCCCAGGGTGCGGCTCTTGAACTCGTAGGTGATGAAGAAGTCGACGTTGCAGCCGCCGTCCGGGCCGTCCTTGAACAGCCAGCGGTTCTCCAGGTGCCGGAACGGCCCATCGATGTACTCGGCGACGATCTTGAGGCTCGCCGGATCGAGGGTGACCCGCGTGGTGAAGCGCTCGCGGATCGCCTTGTAGCCCACGCCCATCTCAGCGATCAGCACCTGCCCGCCATCGGGCATGTCCTGCCGGCGGATCACCCGCAGGGATTCGCAGAGCGGCAGGAACTCGGGATAGCGCTCCACGTCGGCGACGAGGTCGTACATCTGCTGCGGCGTGTGCTTCACCGCGCGGGTGACCCGGAAGGACGGCATGGTGTTCGGGATTCCTCAGGCCGAGAGCGCGGGCGACAGTTTGGCCAGACGCGCCGCCTGAAGTCGCGCAAAGTCCTCGCCCGCATGGTGCGACGACCGCGTCAGGGGCGTGGCCGAGACCAGCAGGAAGCCCTTGGCGTAGGCGGTGGTCTCGTAGGCCTTGAACTCGTCGGGGGGGACGAAGCGCACGACCTCGTGGTGCTTCTTCGACGGCTGCAGGTACTGGCCGATGGTCAGGAAGTCGACGTCGGCCGAGCGCAGGTCGTCCATGAGCTGCAGCACCTCGTTCCGCTCCTCGCCGAGCCCGACCATGATGCCGGACTTGGTGAAGATCGCCGGGTCGAGCTCCTTCACCCGCTGCAGCAGGCGCACCGAGTGGAAGTAGCGCGCGCCCGGCCGAACCGTGAGGTACTTGGCCGGCACGGTCTCCAGATTGTGGTTGAACACGTCGGGCTTGGCGGCGACCACGACCTCGAGCGCCCCGTCCTTGCGCAGGAAGTCGGGGGTCAGGATCTCGACCGTCGTGCCGGGGCTCGCCCGCCGGATCGCCGCGATGGTGCGGGCGAAGTGCTCGGCGCCGCCGTCCCTCAGGTCGTCCCGGTCGACCGACGTGATGACCACGTGGTGCAGGCCGAGCTTGGCGACCGAATCGGCGATCTTGTCCGGCTCGCCCAGGTCGAGGGCGTCGGGCAGGCCTGTGCGCACGTTGCAGAAGGCGCAGGCCCGCGTGCAGGTGTCGCCCATGATCATGAAGGTGGCGTGCCGCTTCTCCCAGCACTCGCCGATATTCGGGCAGCCCGCCTCCTCGCAGACCGTGACCAGCCCGTGCTCGCGCACGATCTTCTGCGTCTCGGACCAGGCCCTGGAGCCGGGTGCCTTCACGCGGATCCAGTCCGGCTTCTTGGCCTGAACGGGCTGGTCGGGCCGGTGCGCCTTCTCGGGGTGGCGCAGGCGGACCGGCCGCGGATCGTTCTTCAGGGTGTCGAGGACGACGGCCATGGGTCGGGGGCACACCGCGGGCAAGCGCCCCAGGGGCGCGGTCGGGATCGCCCTGACTTAAGGCCCAAGGCCGCGCGCCGCAAACCGCCGCGACGCCGGGCCGCCCCGCGGCGGTTGAGGGTGCGGGCGTTCCGTCAGATCCCGAGCGCCCGGACGAACAGCCCGGCCAGCACCGCCCCGACCAGGGGCGCGGCCACCGGGATCAGCGCGTAGCCCCAGTCGGAGGTGCCCTTGCCGGCGATCGGCAGCACCGCGTGGGCCACGCGCGGCCCCAGGTCGCGGGCCGGGTTGATGGCGTAGCCGGTGGTCCCGCCGAGCGACAGGCCGATGCCCCAGACCAGCATGCCGACCATGTAGGGCGCGACGGCCCGCGGGATCGCGCCGGCCGAGCCCAGCGTGGTGGTCACGAGGGCGGAGATCGTCAGGATCAGGAAGAAGGTCGCGATGATCTCGGAGATCCAGTTCGCCTTCGCGTCGCGGATCGCCGGGCCGGTGCAGAAGCAGGCGAGCTTGAGGCCTGGATCCTGGGTCGCGCCCCAGTGCGGCAGGTAGTGCAGCCAGACCAGCACGGCGCCCACGAAGGCGCCGAGCATCTGGGCCGGGATATAGACCGGAATCTTGCTGAAATCGCCGGAGCTGACCGCGCCCGCCACGGTGACGGCCGGGTTGATGTGGGCGTCGGCGCTGCCGGTGGCGTTGGCCACGAAGACGCCGGCGAGGACCGCGAAGGCCCAGCCCGCCGTGATGGCGATCCAGCCGGCATTCTCGCCCTTGGAATGCTTGAGCAGGGCGCCGGCCACGACGCCGTCGCCGAGCACGATCAAGGTCATCGTGCCCAGGAATTCGCCCAGGAAGGGTGATGTCATCGTGTCGTCTCCCCCGTTCGCTGCTTTTTGTGAACGTTCAAAGCTTTGGCGAGCGCGTGATCGCCGGAGGCGGTCACCGATATCTGCGCAGGCCCCATCCACTTCCCTCATCCTGAGGTGCCGGAGCGCAGCGGAGGCCTCGCAGGAGAGCTCCAGGGATCGCGCGGCTGGCCGGAGCCCTCGTTCGAGGCGGCTTCGCCGCGCCTCAGGATGAGGGCGCGGGTGCGATGGAGTCGGTCGCGAGGCCGTCAGGCCCGCGCGCCGCGCGCGGGCCCGAGGGCGGTGTCCTCAATCCTCGTCGGTCTTCCAGTCGAAGGAGCGCTGCACCGCCCGGCTCCAGGCGGCGGCGATGGTCTCGCGCCTGCCGGCATCCATCTTGGGCGTCCAGCGCTTGTCGACGCCCCAATTGCGCTTGAGGTCGTCGAGCCCCTTCCAGTAGCCGACCGCGAGTCCGGCCGCGTAGGCGGCGCCGAGCGCGGTGGTCTCGGCCACCTTCGGCCGCACCACCGGCACGTCGAGCATGTCGGCCTGGAACTGCATCAGCGTGTTGTTGGCGACCATGCCGCCGTCGGCGCGCAGCTCCTTGACGGGGATGCCGGAATCCTTGGCCATGGCGTCCAGCACCTCGTGGGTCTGGAAGGCGGTCGCCTCCAGCACCGAGCGGGCGATGTGGCCGCGGTTGACGTAGCGGGTCAGGCCGATGATCAGGCCCCGGGCGCCCTCGTTCCAGTGCGGCGCGTAGAGGCCCGAGAAGGCCGGCACGAAGTAGACGCCGCCGTTGTCCTCGACCGTCGTGGCGAGCGTCTCGACCTCGGCGGAATCCTTGATCATGTGCAGGTTGTCGCGCAGCCACTGCACCAGGGCGCCCGTGATGGCGATCGAACCCTCCAGCGCGTAGGCCGGCTTCTGGCCGTCGAGGCGGTAAGCCAGCGTGGTGACGAGGCCGGCCTTCGACGGGACCGGCTCCTCGCCGGTGTTCATCAGCGCGAAGCAGCCGGTGCCGTAGGTGTTCTTGGCCTCGCCCGGCGCGAAGCAGGTCTGGCCGAACAGGGCCGCCTGCTGGTCGCCGAGGATGCCGGCGATCGGCACGCCCGCGAACGGCGCCCGGGTCTCGCCGTAGACCTCGCTCGACGAGACGATCTTCGGCAGCATCGCCTTCGGGATGCCGAAGGTCCGGAGCATGCCCTCGTCCCATTCCAGGGTCTTGAGCGACATGAGCTGCGTGCGGCTGGCGTTGGTCACGTCGGTGACGTGGAGGCCGCCCTCGGTGCCGCCGGTGAGGTTCCAGACGAGCCACGTGTCGATGTTGCCGAACAGCACGTCGCCGGCCTCGGCCTTCGCGCGGGCACCCGCGACATGGTCGAGCAGCCAGCGGAGCTTGAGCCCGGAGAAGTAGCTCGCCAGCGGCAGGCCGGTGAGGTCGCGGAACCGGTCGCGGCCGCCGTCGCGGGCGAACTCGGCCACCAGGCGGTCGTTGCGGGTGTCCTGCCAGACCAGGGCGTTGTGCAGGGGCTTGCCGGTCTTCCGATCCCAGATCAGCGTGGTCTCGCGCTGGTTCGTGATGCCGACCGCCGCGAGGTCGAAGGCCTGGAGCCCGCCCTTCTCCAGCGCCTCGCGCATCACGCTCTGCGTCTTCGTCCAGATCTCCGTGGCGTCGTGCTCGACATGGCCGGGGGCCGGGTAGATCTGCGCGTGCTCCGCCTGGGCGAGCGCGATGACGCTGCCCTCCCGGTCGAACACGATGAAGCGGCTGCTGGTGGTACCCTGGTCGATGGCCCCGACGTAACGGCTCATCGTTCCCTCCCTTCATAGGCCCGACCGGTCTGCCGCCGGATCGGGTTCGAAAGCATCAGGCGGCCTCGGCCCTGCGGTCGAGGTAGGCGGCGAGGCGCGCGGCGCTCTCCGCGCCGGTGCGCAGGCCGAGCTTCGACCGCCGCCACAGGATGTCGTCGGCGGTGACCGCCCATTCCTCGGTGCGCAGGTAATCGACCTCGGCGGCGGTGAGGCCGCCGTCGAAGGCCTCGCCGAGATCCGCCATGGACCGCGCCGTCCCGACGATGTCCCGGGCCCGGGTTCCGTAGGCGCGGGCGAGCCGGCGGGCGGTCTCCTCCGGCAGGAACGGCTTCTCGGCCCTCAGCTCGGCGAGGAACCGGTCGAAATCCGCGTCCTTCATGGCGCCGCCGGGCAGGACCGCGTCGCCGGTCCAGGCCTTCTTGAGGTGCGGGAAATAGGGCTTCAGCTTCTCGAGCGCGTGCTCGGCGAGCCGCCGGTAGGTCGTGATCTTGCCGCCGAAGACCGACAGCACCGCCGCAGTCCCGCCCTGGTCCTCCACGTCGAGGACGTAGTCGCGGGTCACGGCCGAGGCGTTCTCCGCCGCGTCGTCGTAGAGCGGGCGCACGCCCGAATAGCTCCAGACCACGTCGGCCGGGGTGAGCGTCGTGTCGAAGGAGCGGTTGATGCAGCCGCAGAGATAGTCGGTCTCGCTCTCCGAGATCGTGACCGGGCCGGGCTCGCCCTCGTAGGGAACGTCCGTGGTGCCGATCAGCGTGAAGTCGCGCTCGTAGGGGATCGCGAAGATGATGCGCTTGTCGGGCTGCTGCAGGATGTAGGCCTGATCGCCGTCGAACAGGCGCTTGACCACGATGTGGCTGCCCTTGATCAGCCGCACCGCCGCGCGGCTGTTGACGCCGAGCGTGCCGCCGAGCGTCTCGCTGACCCAGGGACCGGCGGCGTTGACGACGGCCGTCGTGCGGATCGTCCGCTCGGTGCCGCCGCGCTCGTCGCGCAAGGTCGCGGCCCAGCCGTCACCCTCGCGCCGGGCCGAGACCACGCCGGTTCGGGTCAGCACCGTCGCGCCGCGCTCGCGCGCGTCCATGGCGTTGAGCACCACGAGGCGGCTGTCCTCGACCCAGCAGTCGGAATAGACGAAGCCGCGCTTCAGGCGCTGCTGCAGCGGCGCTCCGTAGGCGGAGCTGCGCAGGTCGACCCCGTGCGAGCCCGGGAGGGTGCGCAGCCGCGCGAGGTGATCGTACAGGAACAGGCCCAGCCGCAGCATCCAGGCCGGGCGCAGGCCCTCGTCGTGGGGCAGGACGAAGCGCAGGGGCCAGATCACGTGCGGGGCGAGCCGCAGCAGCCGCTCGCGCTCGGCGAGCGCCTCCCGCACGAGGCGGAACTCGTAATATTCGAGGTAACGCAGGCCGCCGTGGATCAGCTTCGTCGAGGACGAGGACGTGAAGCCCGCCAGATCCCCGCGCTCGGCCAGCAGGACCGAAAGGCCCCGGCCGGCCGCGTCCCGGGCGATGCCCGTGCCGTTGATGCCGCCGCCGATGATCAGGAGATCGTAGGCGTCGGACGGCTCGCGCTGGCCCGGTGCTGCCGCCATGGTTCCTCCGGAGCCGCCCTGCTGGCGGATTGGCAGTATATTGACGCAGCCCTCGGCTTTCGCAAGCGAAAAAATCGATGTTCGTTAGGGTTCGGCCGCGCCGTCCGCCACCGCCAGGGTGACGCCCTGGCGCTCCATGAGCGCGACGATCTCGGCCGGGGGGGGGCGGTCCGTGAAGAAGGTGTCGACCTGCTCCAGGCGCCCGACCTGGACCATCGGGCGGCGGGTGAACTTGGTGTGGTCCGCCACCAGGAAGGTCTTCCGGGCGTGGGCCAGGATCGTCTGCGTCGCCCGCACCTCCTCGTAATCGTAGTCGAGGAGCGCCCCGTCGCCGTCGATGCCGCTGATGCCGATCACCGCCACGTCGACCCGGAACTGGCTGAGCGTGTCGCAGGTGAGCTGGCCCAGCACCGCGCCGTCGCGGTTCCGAACGGTTCCGCCCGCCACGACGATGCGGAACTCGGTCGTCTCGGCCAGGGAGATCGCCACGTTGAGGTTGTTGGTGATGATGCTGAGATCGTCGTGCCGGGCCAGCTCGCGGGCGACGGCCTCCGGCGTCGTGCCGATGTTGATGAAGACCGAGCAGTGCGACGGGATGCGGCTCGCCGCGAGGCGGCCGATGCGGCTCTTCTCCGGCAGCAGGGTCACCCGGCGGTCGGCGTAGTCGATATTCTCGACGCTGGAGGGCAGTCCCCCGCCGCCGCGGTAGCGTTCCAGCCGGCCCTCGGCGCTCAGTTCGTTGAGGTCGCGCCGGATCGTCTGAACGGTGACGCCGAACTGCGCCGCCAGGGCCTCGATCGTCACGAAGCCGCGCTGGCGGACCGAGGCGACGATGGCGCTCCGCCGCCCCTCGACACCGGTCGCCTCGATCCTGTCGTCGGATCTCCGGTCGAGCGGTCGTGACATCGGTGCTCCCTCGCCTTCCGTCAGGCCGCCGCGCCGCTGTACTGATGATCGGGCGATGTTCGTTTGCGAACATTTTCCGGGCGCCGCGGCTTTCGCGCGAGATTGAACCGCGCTGCGTCGTCCCGCAACCGGCGATCGGGCTGCAATATGCTTCAGTCCCGCGCGGCCGGCGCTTCGCCTGTGAACAGGCACGAAAAAGGCCTGCCGCGGGTGCGACAGGCCGAGCCACCCGGGCGACGCCGCCTGCGGCGCGCCCCGGTGATCGCCACTCACATGTGGTGGCGCATCCGGCGATGATGCTTCATGCGCTTGTGCTTCATGCGCTTGCGCATCGTCGGACGCGCGGCCGGAGCGGCACCCTGCTCCATCGCGGCCGCCTCACCGGCGCGCTCCATGCCGCCGCGCGGGCCGCCGGCCTGAGCGCCAGAGGCGTTGTAGGGCGAGTTACCCTGGGCGTAGGCGGAGCCCGCGAGGAGCGTCAGCGACGCGGCGGCCAACAGAAGTTTCCTCATCGTCAATCCCTGGCGTAGACCGGCGCAGGCAAAGCGCCGCGCCTCGTCAGGCGCGTTGCCGCTGCGTCGGAAAATAAGCGGCTCAGACGAGACTTGGTTCCGCGTCATCGCGCCCGTGCGGCGCACAATTGCCGGCAGCGTTAACTCGGCCTATGTCGCGAGCCGTCCCGGCCCGGCCGCGACCGAGCAACACGGAGCGGGTGGCGGTGGCCAGCAGCGGTTCGGCCTATCTCCTGCTGGATGTCGCCGGCACCGCCTGCGCCCTGCCCCGCGGCGCGGTCGCCGAGATCCTGCCGCTCCCGGATCTGCACGCGCCGCCCGCTTCCGGCGGCTGGCTCACCGGCTTCCTCAATCTCGGCGGCACGCCGGTCCCCGTGGTCGACCTCGCGGCCCTGCTCGGCCTGCGCCCGGCCGTCGCGGCGCCCGGTCTCTACGCCCATCTCGTGCTGATGCAGGGCGGCGCCGTCGCGTATCTCGTCGATCGCGCGGCCGACCTCACGATCGTCGCGGAATCCGCGATCCGGCAGGCCGAGGCGGCCGACACGCTCAACGGCTGCGTCGCCGCCGAGCTGGTCCTCGGCGCGCGCCTCGTCCACGCGCTGGCGCCGGAGCGCCTCCTCACCGTGCAGGAACAGGTCCGGGTCGACGCCCTGGCGCGGGCCGCCGCCGAACGTCTGGCCGCGCTGCCGCACGCCGTCTGACCGCGCGATGGCCCGTCCGGGTAATCCCCGTCCCGACCTGGGTGTCGATCCCGCCTACCCGCCGCTCAAGGCGCGGATCATCGCGCGCACCGGCCACCACTACTACATTGACAAGGACGAGCTGCTGATCGAGCGGCTGCACCGCCGGTTCCGCGCCGCCGCCGTGGCCGACTGCGCCGCCTACGCGGCCCTCCTGTCGAGCGGGGCGGAGGGCGAGGCGGAATGGGCCCGGCTCGAGGCCGAGATCACCGTCGGCGAGACGTTCTTCTTCCGCTACGCCGAGCAGTTCAACGCGCTGCGCGCGACGATCCTGCCGGCGCTGATCGCGGCGCGGGCGTCCGAGCGCGTCCTGCGGATCTGGAGCGCGGGCTGCTCCACCGGGGCCGAGCCCTATTCCCTGGCGATCCTGGTGCACGAACTGCTGGGCGACGCCCGGTCCGACTGGCGGGTCTCGATCCTCGGCACCGACATCAGCGTCGAGGCGCTCGCCACCGCCCGCGCCGCCGAGTACGGCCGCTGGGCCCTCCGGACCATGCCGCCGGAGGACCGGCTCCGCTACTTCACGCGGCTGCCGGCCGCGCCGGGCATCCGGCGCGAGGGCGGCTACGCCCTCCGTCCGGAATATCGGGGTTCGGTCCGGTTCGAGCGCGGCAACCTGCTGAACCTCGTCGAGCCGGGGCCACCGCAGGGCGAGCCCTTCGACCTGATTCTCTGCCGGAACGTGCTGATCTACTTCGACGCCCGGACGGTCGCCGCGGTGGTCCGCGGTCTCGGCCGCAGGCTGAGGCCGGAGGGCTGGCTGCTCCTCGGCCACGCCGAGCCGAGTCCCGCCTTCGCGAGCTTCCTGGACGCCGTCAGCCTGCCCGGGACCGTGGCCTACCGACCGCGCGCCGATGCGCCGCCGGTCGCGCTGCCCGGCACCTCGGTGCCGGATCCCGCCCCTTCGACGGGGCAGGTGCCGGGGCCGCCCGCGCGGGATCCCGGTCCGGGCGCGTCTGCGGGCGCGTCGTCGGGCGTGTCCGGGGCGGGGCTGCCCGACGCTGCGGTCGTTCCCGCTCCGGATCCGGTCGCCGCACCCGGGACAGCGCCGGTTCCCGACGCGCCCGGAACGCGGGATCACGGGGCAGTCCTGGACGAGGCCTGCGACCTCGACCGGATCCGCGCGCTGGCCGATTCCGGCGAGACCGGCGCGGCCTGGCGGGCGCTGCGGGCCGCCCTCGACCGCGACCCGACCGACACGGCCCTGCGCTTCTACGAGGGCCTGCTGGCCCGCACCCTCGGGCGCGACGCCGAGGCCGAGCGGGCGCTGCGGGCCGCGCTCTACCTCGACCGCAGCTTCGTGATGGCCCACTACCACCTCGGCCTGCTGCTGATCGCCCTGCAGCGGCCGAGCGAGGCGGTCCGCGCCCTCGACAACGCCGTCGCCTTGAGTCAAGCCCTCGGGCCGGACACGGCGCTGCCCGAGGGTGATGGCGCCTCCGCGGGCGAGATCGCGGCCAGCGCGGCCGCGGCCCGCGCCGCGCTCGGCGGCGTCGGCAGCAGGAGGTCCTGATGGGCGCGCGCCCGAGTGCACAGGACGGCCGTCAACGGACGCGGCCGGAGCGGGACCTGCGCGCAGAGCGCGCGGCCGCCCTCGCCCGGCGCGGTGCCGTCGCGGTCGCGACCGATTCGGGGGACGATCACCTCGTCTGCGCCTGCGGCGGCGAGCGCTACGGCGTGCCGCTGGCGGCCGTCGCCCAGGTCCTCCCGTCGCGCCCCTCCACGCCGATGCCCGGAGCGGTGCCGGCGCTGGACGGCCTCATCGCCCTGTCCGGGCGGATCGTCGGCGTGCTCAGCCTTGCCAGGGCCCTCGGCCGGCCCGAGCCCGCGTCCGACGCCGAGGCGGCGGCCGGCCACCTGATCGTGCTGCGCGGCGTCCATCCCCAGCCCCTCGCCCTCGCGGTCGACCGGGTCCTGGGCATCGCCCGGGCCTCCGGCGCGGCCGCCGCGGAGGCGGCCGATCCCGACCGCTTGGGCAACGAGGCCGCCTCGGTCTATGCCCCCGGCTCCGGAGCAGCGGGCGACGGCCGTCCCGACTTCGTCGTCATCGACCTCCCCCGCCTCCTGCGCCGCGCCCTTCCCTGACCGGGCCGCCTGCCACAACCGGAGCCATCCCCGCCCGTGTCGCTCTCGATCGGAAAACGCATCCTTCTCGGCTTCTTCGCCGTCACGGTGGTTGTGGTGGCGCTCGGCCTCTACGCCCTGGAGCAGATCGGCGCGGTGCGCGACACGACCGACGCGATCGTCCGGCGGGACATGACGATCCTGCGCCAGCTCGACGATCTCGGGAACGAGGCGCGCGACCTCGGGCTCCTGCGCCGCACCGCCGTGATCGCGATGCTGATGCAGGCCCAGGGGCGCACGACGCAGGGCGGTGACACCCTGGCGGCCTGGCGCCAGACCGCGGCCCAGGTCGAGAACCGCCTCGCCACGACGATCCAGCTCGCCGCCCAGTATCGGACGCAGGTCGTGTCCGCCGAGCGCGTCGCGGCCTGGGACCGCATCGCCGCGGCGGCGACCGCGGTCCAGGGCTCGTTCCGCGAGGTCAAGGCGCAGGGCGAGGCGCAGTTCGCCGCCATCGCCCAGCAGGACGTCGCGGCGGTCGAGGCCCGCAATGCGGAGATCACCCGCCTGCAGGCGCCCTTCCTCGAGGGGATCAAGAACCTGCGGACCCAGCTCGACGGCGGCATGGCGCTGGGACAGCGCGCCGCGCAGGAGGTCTACGACCGCTCGCGCCTCTCGATCTACCTGACGCTAGCCGCCGCGGTGCTGCTGGCGACCCTGATCACGTGGCTGATCAGCCGCGCCGTGGTGCGGCCCCTCGAGACGGTCATGGCCTTCGTCGCCCGCGTCGGTGAGGGAGACCTCTCCGGCCAGCTCGCGGCGGGCGGGCGCGACGAGATCGGCCGTCTGAGTACGACGCTGAACACGATGGTCGCGGGGCTGTCGGACCTGGCGCGGACGAACCGCGCGGCGACGGCGGACCTGAACGCGGCGGCGGCGGAGATCCGGGCCTCGGCGCAGGAGCAGGCCGCCTCGGTCGAGCAGCAGTTCGCCGCGGTCCAGGAGACGGCCGCCACGGTCGACGAGATCACCCACTCGGGCGCGCAGATCTCCAAGCGCGCCACGGAGGTGATCGCCACCGCCCAGGCGACCGCGCAGACCTCGCGCCAGGGCCTGCGCGCGGTGTCGGACACCGCCAAGGCCATGGACGCGATCCGCGAGCAGGCGGAAGCCGTGGCGGGCAACATCGTCAGCCTGTCGGAGAAGACCCAGACGATCGGCGACATCATCGAGACGGTCAACGACATCTCGGAGCGCACGCACCTGCTGGCGCTCAACGCCGCCATCGAGGCGGCCGCGGCCGGCGAGAGCGGGCGCAGCTTCGCGGTGGTGGCCGCGGAGATGAAGCTCCTGGCCGACCAGGCCAAGGCGGCGACCGGTCAGGTGCGGGCGATCCTGGGCGAGATCCAGCGGGGCATCAACACGTCGGTGATGCTGACCGAGGAGGCGGTCAAGCGCGCGGCGGCGGGCAAGACGCGCTCGGACACGACGCAGCGCACGATCGAGGAGATCACCGCGCGGGTGGAGGAGAACGTGCAGACGTTCCAGCAGATCGTGGCCTCGACCAACCAGCAGCAGCTGGGCATCGAGCAGGTGATGGGGGCGTTGCAGAACATCCGCCAGGCCAGCCAGCAGACGGCCGCCGGCACCCGGCAGGTCGAGGCCGCGTCCGCCAACCTCACCGAACTCGCCCAGGCCCTCATGGCCCTGGCCGAACGCTACCGGCACTGAGGCGGGCACCCCGTTGGCCGAGGATATCCGCAAGCTCCTGCTCGCCGCCTTCGACGTCGAGCACCGGGAGCACGTGGCGGCGATCCGCGGGGCGCTCGGCAGCGCCACGCCGGACTGGAACGACGTCTTCCGCCGCGCCCACAGCCTGAAGGGAGCCTCCCGCGCCGTCGACCTTCCGGCAGTCGAGGCGGTGGCCCACCGTCTCGAGACTCTGTTCGAGGGCGTGCGGACCGGCGCCACCGCCCTCGATCGCGAGGCGGCCAACGCCGTCCACCTCGCCCTCGACCGGATCGAGTCGTACGTCGCCGGCCTCACCGATGGCGCCGGTCCGGACATGCCGTCCGACGCCCTGGCGGCCCTCGGCCGTGTCCTCCGGCTCCCGGGCGAGGCGCAGCCGGCGCCCTCGCCAGCTCCATCACCCGCTCCACCGCCAGCACCACAGGCCGCTCCGTCGCCGGATCCGACGCCGAGCCCGGCACCGCGTCCGCCCGCCGCGCCGTCATCCCCGCCGGCCGCGACCGCACCGCCGGCGCCGGCCGCCCCCGCGCCGAAGCCCGGCCCCGAGCCGGCGGAGGCTTCCGCGGCGATCCTGCGGGTGCCGGCCGACGCCGTCGAGGCGCTGGCCCGGGCGAGCCACGATCTCGCCAGCACCCTGGCGGGCCAGGCGCCCGCGGCCGACGGGCTCGCCCGGCTCGCCCGCCTCGCCCGCGACCTGCGCGTCGGCGCCGAGGCGCTCGCGGCCGGGGCCGGCGCGGAGCGGCCCGAGTGGCGCGCCCTCGCGGCGCGCGCGGGCGCCTTCGCCCGGGAGGCCGCGGACCTGTCGCGGCGCCAGGCCTCCGCGACGAGCGCGGTCGAGGGTGCCGCGACCCGCGTCCGCGCCGCGGCCGAGCGCCTCGCCCTGGTCCCGGCCGAGACCGTCCTGGCCCCCCTCGCCCGGTCGCTGCGCGAGACCGCCCGGGAGCAGGGCCGCGAGGTCGATCTCGACCTGCGGGGCCTCGATCTGCCGGTGGAGCGCGGCACGCTGCAGGCCCTGAAGGATCCGCTGCTCCACGCCCTGCGCAACGCCCTCAGCCACGGCTGGCAGGCGCCGGAGGTGCGGCGCGCGGCCGGCAAGCCGGAGGCCCTGGGCCTCGGCCTGGAGGTCGCGGTGCGCGGCTCCCGCCTCCAGGTCACCGTGTTCGACGACGGGCCCGGCCCGGACCTTGCCCGGATCGAGGCGGCGGCCCGCGAGCGCGGCCTCCTCGCCCCCGGTTCCGCCGCGGAACCCGACACCCTGCTGCGCCTCGTGTTCGAGCCCGGCTTCTCCACCGCCGAGGCGGTCGACACCCTGTCGGGGCGCGGCTACGGCCTCTCGGTGGCCGCCGACGCCGCCCGCCAGCTCATGGGCAGCGTCCGCCTGGAGCCGCGCGACCCGGCCGGCACCGCCCTGATCTTCAGCCTGCCGCTCTCGGCGGCCCGGCGCAGCCTGCTGCTGGTCGAGGCGGCCGGGCGCAGCTACGCGCTCCCCGGGGGCGCCGTGGAGCGCCTCCTGCGCCTGAAGCGCGGCGAGCTGCCCGTCGCCATGGGCCGGACGATCGTCCGCCTCGGCGACGGGGAGGCCGCGACGAGCCACCCGGTGACGGATCTCGCCGCGATCCTCGGACAGGTCGCCGATCCGGCCGATCCCGGCACGCTGACCGCCGTGGTGCTGCGGACCGGCGGCGGCCGTCTGGCCCTGGCGGTCGACCGCCTGCACGACGTCCGCCCGTTCCTGGTCCTGCCCGCGCCGGATTTCGGCGCCGATCCGGGGCTGATCGCCGGCACGGCGGTGCTGCACGGGGACGTGCCGGTGCTCGTCCTCGACCCCGAGGGGCTCGCGGCGCGCGCCCAGGCCGGAATCTCGGGCAGTTCGCTCGGAACGATGGCGCCGGCTCCACGTTCGACGACTCACGCCACGCCGGGCGCGTCCGCGCGCGCCACGATCCTGGTCGTCGACGATTCGATCACCACCCGGACTTTGGAGAAGGGAATCTTGGAAGCCGCCGGCTACCGCGTGGTCGTGTGCGTCGACGGGCAGGACGCCCTCGACCGGCTGCGCGCCGAGATCGAGCCTGTGAATCTGGTTCTCGCCGACGTGGAGATGCCGCGCCTCGACGGGTTCGGCCTCCTGAAGGCCCTGCGGGCCGACGAGCGCTTCGCCCGGCTGCCGACGATCCTGATGACCTCCCGCGGGGACGCCGCCGACGTCGCCCGGGGCCTGGATCTCGGCGCCGACGCCTACCTGACCAAGCAGAAGTTCGACCAGCGCCAGCTGCTGGATACGATCGGGCAGCTCCTATGACCCCCGTCCGCGTGATGCTCGTGGAGGACAGTCTCGTGGTGCGCGAGCTGCTGCGCCACATCGTCTCCCGCGACCCCCGCCTCGAGCTCGTGGCCGCGGTCGCCTCCGGCGAGGAGGCCCTCGACAAGCTCCGGACCGTGCGACCGGACGTGATCTCGATGGATATCCGCCTGCCCGGCATCGACGGCCTGGAGACGACCCGCCGGATCATGGCCGAGCTTCCGACCCCGATCGTCGTGGTGGCGGATTCGGTCGAGGATTCCTCCCTGCGCATCTCGATGAACGCGCTCCGGGCCGGGGCCCTGTCGGTGGTCGAGAAGCCCGTGGCCACGACCCATGCCGGCTACGAGGGTGTGGCCGGCGAGATCTGCACGCAGCTGCGGATCATGGCCCAGGTTCCGGTCATCCGCCGCCGCCCGATCGGCACCGAGTGGGCCGGCCGCGGCGCCGCCGCGCCCCAGGCGCCGCCGGCCGAACTGCCCGGGCAGGCCCCGAGCCTCCTGGGCATCGCCGCCTCCACAGGCGGTCCGCCGGCGCTGGCGCGGGTGATCGGCGCGTTGCCCAAGGACTTCCTGCTGCCGGTCCTGGTCGTCCAGCACATGGGCGCGGCCTTCATGGACGGGTTCGCCAGCTGGCTCGACAGCGTCGTGACCCTGCCGGTCTCCCTCGCCCAGGACGGCGAGCGCGCCGAACCCGGCCGGGTCTACGTGGCACCGGGCGACCGCCACCTGGAGATCGGCTCCGGCCGGATCCTGCGGGTGATCAATTCCGCGCCGGTCTCGGGCCAGCGCCCGGCCGCCACCGTGCTGTTCCGGTCCATGGCCCGGCAATCCGGAGCGTCCGGCATCGGCGTGCTGCTCACCGGCATGGGCGAGGACGGGGCCGTCGGGCTCGCCGACATGCAGAAGGCCGGCGCCCAGACCGTGGCCGAGCACGAGAGCACCGCCGTCGTCTACGGCATGCCGGCGGCGGCCGTGCGTCTGGGGGCCGCCCGGGCCGTCCTGCCCCTCGACCGCGTCGCCGACCACGTCCTGCGCCTCGTGGATGCGGGGGCGCGGCCGTGAGCGAGGCCGGCACGTCCGAGGTGCCGGCCCGGATCCTGCTGGTCGAGGATTCGGAGACGCAGGCCCTGGAACTGCGCCTGCTGCTGGAGGCGCACGGCTTCGCGGTGGAGCGCTGCGCCTCCGCCGAGACCGCCCTCGATCATCTCAACCGCAGCCAGCCCGACCTCGTGGTGGCCGATTACCACCTGCCGGGCATGAACGGCGACGAGCTGATCCGGCAGATGCGCCTGTCCCTGCGCACCCGGGCCCTGCCCGTCCTGATGCTGACCGGCGGCAGCGGCGGCGAGCGCCAGGGCCTGGAGAGCGGCGCCGACGCCTACCTGCCGAAATCCGCCGACCGCGACCTGATGATCCTGCGCATCCGCGCCCTGCTGCGCGAGCGCCGCCCGACGACCGACGGCGAGGGGCCGGGCGCGGCCGCCTTCCGGCGGGGGCGCGTCCTGGTGATCGACGGCAGCGCCACCTACCGGACCTTCCTGGCCGGCGTGATGGGCCAGGACGGACACCATGTGGCGAGCGTCGACGGGCCGGAGGCGGCGCTGGCCGCCCTGGACGCGGCGGCCGGCGACGAGGCCTTCGACTGCGTGACGGTCGATCTCCTGGGCCACGCCTATGACGGCCTCGCCCTGTGCCGGGCGATCAGCCAGCGGCGCTCCGGCCAGGCGGCCGGCGCGGGCTTCCACCTCGTCGGCATCGCCGGCAGCGATCCGGCCAAGGACTTCCTCGTGGAGGCCTACGCGGCCGGCGCCGACGACGTTGTCTCGAAGACCGACGCCGAGGTGCTGGCGCTGCGGGTCCGCGGCTTCGTGCGGCGGCGCCTCCTGGAGGAGGATGACCGGCGCATCGCCGGCCAGTTCGGCGAGCGCGAGCGGGCTGTGGAGCGCGCCCGCGCCGAGGCCGAAGCGGCCGAGGCCCGGGCGCGCCTCGCCGACGCCCTGGAACGGGCCAATCGCGACCTCGCCGACGCCAACCGCCAGCTCACCGAGGCCCAGTCCAAGCTCGTCCAGGCCGCCAAGATGGCCTCGCTGGGCGAGCTGGTGGCCGGGATCGCCCACGAGATCAACAATCCCCTGGCCTTCATCCTGGCCCACCAGGGCACGGTCGAGCGCCTGCTCGGCGAGTTGCCGGACGCCGCCCCGGAGGCGGCCGCACGCGCCATCGACAAGGCCCGGCAGCGGGTCGGCTCGATGCGGATGGGGCTGACCCGGATCCAGGATCTCGTGCTGAACCTGCGGAAGTTCTCGCGCCTCGACGAGGGCGAGCGCGCCCTGGTCAACGTGCCGGAGGCGATCGAGACGGTCCTCGCGCTGATCCAGCACAAGCTCGGCGAGCGCATCGCCGTGGAGCGCAGCTTCGCGGGGCGTGCCGAGATCCACTGCACCCCGGCGCTGCTCAACCAGGTGGTGATGAACATCCTGGGCAACGCCGCCGACGCCATGCCGCAGGGCGGCACGATCCGGATCACGACGCAGTCGAACCCCGAACTCGACGAGATTCGCATCAGCGATACCGGTCCCGGCATTCCAGATACGCTGCGCGAGAAGATCTTCGAGCCGTTCTTCACGACGAAACCGGTCGGATCCGGTACGGGCCTGGGTCTTGCGATTGCCTACAGCGTCGTTCAAGCGCATAGCGGCTCGCTCACCGTGGAGACGGCCCCGGGTGGGGGAGCCTGCTTCGTGATCGGGATTCCGCGGCAGGCGGCCAGTGCATGAGTGACGGTACGGCAGGTGTAGGGACGATCCTGGCCGTCGACGACGAGCCGGACATCCTGATCGCCCTGGAGGACCTGTTCGAGGAGTCCTACCGGGTTCTGACGACCTCGCGCCCGGCCGAGGCGCTGGAGATCCTGCGCGCCGAGCCCGACATCGCCGTCGTGCTCTCGGACCAGCGGATGCCGGGCCTCACGGGCGACGCGCTCCTCGCCGAGGCCCGCACCTTCCACGACGCGCAGGCGATCCTGCTGACCGGCTACGCCGACATCACCGCGGTGATCGCCGCCCTCAACCGGGGCGGCATCGTCGGCTACGTCACCAAGCCCTGGGATGCCGGATTGCTCCGCTCCACCGTCCGGCAGGCCTTCGAGCGCCACCGCCTCGGCCGGGACCTCGCCACCGAGCGGGCGCTCCTGCGCGGACTCCTCGACCACGCCCAGGACGCGATCAGCTTCAAGGACGCGGCGGGCCGCTTCGTGCGGCTGAACGGCCGCAAGGCCGCCCTCCTGGGCCACGACGTCGCCGCCAGCCTCGGGCGGCGCGAGGACGAACTTCTTGGACCGAAGGCCGAGGCCGTGACGGCGGCGGACGCGGCGGCGGTCCGGTCCGGCGCGGTGGCCGAGAGCCTCATCAGCGACGGCCCGACCGGCGCCGAGCAGTGGAGCCACGTGACGCGGGTGCCGATCCGCGACGCGAGCGGGGCGATCAGTCACCTCGCGATGATCGAGCGCGACGTGACCGAGCAGCGGACCCTGGAGGCGCGCCTGCGCCAGTCGGACAAGATGCAGGCGCTGGGCACCCTCGCGGGTGGCATCGCGCACGACTTCAACAACCTGCTGACCGCGATCCTCGGCAGCCTCGAGCTCGCCGGCCCGAAGGTCGCCGACCAGCCGCGGGTCCAGCGCCTGATCGAGAACGCCCGCGGCGCCGCCGAGCGCGGGGCGTCCCTGACCAAGCGTCTCTTGAGCTTCAGCCGCGCCCACGACCTCCAGGCGCGCCCCGTCGACGTGAACACCCTGATCACCGGCATGAGCGACCTGTTCGGCCGGAGCCTCGGCGGCCTCGTCACGGTCCGGACCGACCTCGAGGACGGTCTGCCGGCGGTCCAGGTCGATCCGGACCAGCTCGAGCTCGCCGTGCTCAACCTGTGCATCAACGCCCGGGACGCGATGCCGGACGGGGGCGCGATCACGGTGGCGACGCGCCGGCTCGCCATCAGCGGCGATCCCGAGATCGCCGACGGTCCCTATCTCGGCATCAGCGTCACCGACGAGGGCACCGGCATTCCGGAGGAGATCCTGCGCCGGGTCTGCGAGCCGTTCTTCACCACCAAGGCTGTCGGCCAGGGTACGGGGCTCGGCCTCGCCATGGTGTTCGGCCTCGCGCAGCAATCCAAGGGGCGGCTGGTGATCGACAGCGTGGTCGGTCGTGGCACCCGCGTCGAACTCGCCCTCCCCTTCGCCGATCAGGCGCCCGAGCAGGCCGCGGAGGCTTCCGGTGCCGTCCCGGTCGCCGGACGGCGCGCCCGCGTCCTGATCGTCGACGACGATCCGCAGGTCCGCCACGTGACCGCCTCGTTCCTCACCGCCTTCGGCCACAGCACCACGGAGGCCGGCGACGGCGAGGCCGCCCTCCGTCTCCTCCAGGACGGCCGCTACGACATCGTCGTGGCCGACCTGGCCATGCCCGGCATGAGCGGCATCGACCTGGCCGCCGAGATCCGCGACCGGGATCCGGGCCTGCCGGTCCTGATCCTCACCGGCCATGCCGAGGCGATGCAGATCCCCGACGACCTGCCGGTCCTCACGAAGCCGTTCCGCTCCGCCGATCTCGCCGCTCGGGTCGCGACGCTGCTCGACGGCGGGGCCGAGCCCGCCACCTGACGGGGGGCTTGCAACCAATCGATTGCCGGCTCATTCTCTCTCCGTGGGGCTCGCAGGCCCCCGGGTTACGAAGAGGAGGTGGACCATGAGCAATCACGGCATCTTCCCGCGCCGCAGGCGTGACAACGACCTGGACCAGGACGGTCCACCGGACGAGTCCCGGCAGGGATAGGGGTTTTCGGAGCGCGGCGCGGTCGAGTTCCCGGCCTGTCTGAGACGGGCCGCCAGGGCGAGCTCCCGCGACCATCCGAGACGTGGACCCTGCTACAGACCCGTCGGCGCGAGCCGGCGGGTTTTTTCATGCGCCCTCGATCGCTCCACGCCGGCTGCGAGACCGAGCGCGCCGAAACGCGAGAAGCCGCCCCGGAGGATCCGGGACGGCTTCTCAGGGACCGGGAGCGTCGGGACGCCCGGTGCCGATCAGGCGGCGTCGGCGACCTGGCTCGGACCGGAATCCTTGCCACGGGCGTCGACGTCGCGGTCGACGAACTCGATCACCGCGAGCGGGGCGTTGTCGCCCTGACGGAAGCCCGCCTTCATGATCCGGCAGTAGCCGCCCGGCCGGCCCTTGTAGCGCGGCCCGAGCACGGTGAAGAGCTTCTTGACCATGTCGGCGTCGCGCAGCTGCGCCATGGCGAGGCGGCGGGTGTGCACGCTGTCGATGCGGCCCAGCGTGATCAGCTTCTCGACGACCGGACGCAGGTCCTTCGCCTTCGGCAGGGTGGTGATGATCTGCTCGTGCTTGATCAGCGCGGCGGACATGTTGGCGAACATCGCCTTGCGATGCTCGGCGGTGCGGTTGAAACGGCGGCCGCGATAGGCGTGACGCATGGTGCTGGCTTCCTTCTGGTCTCGGCCGCCGTGCCACGGTACGGCCGGGTGCCCCGTTGAGGCTGTTGCTCTCCGCTTGACCCCGCGGCGGGATTTTGCGGGACTTCGCGTCGGCTCGGCGAGGTCCCGGGTCTCGATCGGCCCTACGAGCGGCGCCGCCTAGCGCCGCCCAGTTCGGCCCGAGGCGGCTGCGCCTCTCAGTAGTGTTCTTCGAAGCGCTTGGCGAGATCCTCGATGTTCTCCGGCGGCCAGCCGGGGATGTCCATACCGAGGTGCAGGCCCATGCCGGCGAGCACTTCCTTGATCTCGTTGAGCGACTTGCGGCCGAAGTTCGGGGTCCGCAGCATCTCGCCCTCGGACTTCTGGATCAGGTCGCCGATGTAGACGATGTTGTCGTTCTTCAGGCAGTTCGCCGAGCGGACCGACAGCTCCAGCTCGTCGACCTTCTTGAGCAGCGCAGGGTTGAAGGGCAGCTGCGGCGCGAGCGGCGCGGCCTCTTCCTTGCGCGGATCCTCGAAGTTCACGAAGACCTGCAGCTGGTCCTGGATGATGCGCGCGGCGTAGGCCAGGGCATCCTCCGGCGAGACCGCGCCGTTGGTCTCGACCGTCATGGTCAGCTTGTCCTTGTCGAGATCCTGGCCCTCGCGGGTGGTCTCGACGCGGTAGCTGACCTTGGTGACCGGCGAGAACAGCGAATCCACCGGGATCAGGCCGATCGGCGCGTCCTCGGGGCGGTTGCGCTCGGCCGGGACGTAGCCCTTGCCGGTGGCGACCGTGAACTCCATGCGGATCTCGGCGCCGTCGTCGAGCGTGCAGATCACGAGGTCGGGGTTCAGGATCTGGATGTCGCCGACCGTGCCGATGTCACCGGCGGTGACGAGGCCCGGGCCGGTCTTGCGCAGGGTCATGCGCTTGGGCGCGTCGGTCTGCGAGCGGATCGCGATGGTCTTGATGTTGAGGACGATGTCGGTGACGTCCTCGCGCACGCCCGGGATCGACGAGAACTCGTGCAGCACGCCGTCGATCTGCACCGAGGTCACGGCCGCGCCCTGGAGCGACGACAGGAGCACGCGGCGCAGGGCGTTGCCCAGCGTCGTGCCGAAGCCGCGCTCGAGCGGCTCGGCGACGACCGTGGCGACCCGCTTGGGGTCGTCGCCGGTCGTGACCTGCAGCTTGTTCGGCTTGATCAGTTCCTGCCAATTCTTCTGAATGACCACGATCCTACCTCTCGTCCTTGCCCGGGATCCGCGACGCCCGTCCCCGCGCTTCGGCCGCTCGGTGCCGCCCCCTGGCGCCCCGAACGGTCCCTGAATGTCTGTCCGCCGTTACTCGCCGCCGACCCACAGCACCGGCACGAAGCTGTAGCCAGCCCCGTCCCGGTCCACGTAGCCGAGCGCCGGGAATTCGAGGTGGCCGCCGGCGATGAGCGTCCGCTCGCTGGCCACCTCGTCCAGGATCCGCTTGCGCGTCTCCCGGGCCTGGTCGCCGTCGACGTCGAAGCCGACGCCGGCCTCCGGGTTCTTGAACTGGATCGCCGGCAGGTGCACCACGTCGGTCCACATCATCAGCGACTGTCCACCGGAGACGATGCGGAAACCGCAATGGCCCGGCGTGTGTCCGGGCAGATGGACCGCCGTGATCCCCGGGAGGACCTCGCCGCCGCGGTGCTCGCGCACCTTGCCGGCGTAGGGCGCCAGGGACTTCCGGGCGCCCTCGAAATAGGGCTTCGCGGCCTCGGGCGCCTGGGCCAGGGCCGCGTCGGGAAGCCAGTGCGCCGCCTCGTCGGCGTGCAGCACGATCTCGGCGTTCGGGTAACGCGCCGCGCCGTCCTTCACGAGACCGCCGACATGGTCGGGGTGCAGGTGGCTGACGAGCACCGTGCCGATCTCCTCCGGCATCACGCCGGTGACCGCGAGCGCCGCGCCGGCCCGGCCGAGGGTCGGCGCCGGCGCGAGGTCGCCGTAGCCCGTGTCGATCAGGGTCGGCTTGAGGCCGGGACCCGTGATCAGGAAGGCGTTCAGCGTGATCTTGGGCTGCTCGGTGCGGAAACCCGCCACCTGGAGCCGCCCGGCCTCCTCCTTGGAGATGCCCGTGACGAGATCGAGGCTGGCCTGGAACCAGCCGTCGTTGAGCGCGGTGACCGTGAGGTCGCCGAGTTTCCAACGCAGCACGCCCGGAAGCGGCTTCGATCCCGTCATGAGCTTCTCCGTCAAAGGGCTTCGCAGGCTCGGATCAGACGCGGCGGCGCTTGCGCGGCCGGCAGCCGTTGTGCGGGATCGAGGTGACGTCGCGGATCGAGGTCACCGTGAAGCCCGCCGCCTGGAGGGCGCGGAGCGCGGACTCACGGCCCGAACCCGGACCCGACACCTCGACCTCGAGGGTGCGCATGCCGTGCTCGGCGGCCTTGCGGCCGGCATCCTCGGCGGCGACCTGGGCGGCGTACGGGGTCGACTTGCGCGAACCCTTGAAGCCCATCGCGCCGGCCGACGACCACGAGATCGTGTTGCCCTGCGCGTCCGTGATGGTGATCATCGTGTTGTTGAACGAGGCGTTCACGTGGGCGACGCCCGACACGATGTTCTTGCGCTCGCGGCGGCGGACGCGTTGCGGTTCCTTGGCCATTCTCGTCTCACTCTTCCTTCAGGCACGCCCGTAACACCAGGCGCTCGGGATTGTTTTTGGGACTTGGCCGGCGCGTCCGTGCAGGATCGCCGTGCCAAAGCCGGGCCCCCCGCGGGACACCCGGCGTGACGGGAAGGAGGCCGAGCGAAGCGCAGCCTCCCGATCCCAAAACTTACTTCTTCTTGCCGGCGATCGGCTTCGCCTTGCCCTTGCGGGTGCGGGCGTTGGTGTGGGTGCGCTGGCCGCGAACCGGCAGCTGCTTGCGGTGGCGCAGGCCGCGGTAGGCGCCGAGATCCATCAGGCGCTTGATGTTCATCGAGACCTCGCGGCGCAGGTCGCCCTCGACGAGGTAGTCGCGGTCGATCGTCTCGCGGATCTGCAGAACCTCGGCGTCGGTCAGCTGGTTGACGCGACGCTCGGCGGGGATGTTCACCTTCTGGGTGATCTCCTCGGCCTTCTTGGCGCCGATGCCGTGGATGTACTGGAGCGCGATGACGACGCGCTTGTTGGTCGGGATGTTGACGCCTGCGATACGGGCCACGATCACTCTCCATCTGGGGCCCGATGATCCGGGCCGGTGTCGCGCGCGTCCGGTGGAGGCCGGCCCCTGCGCGCGTGAAACGACGACGCGGCCCGCGGGCGGCCCCGGACAGGGCACCTCGGACCATCGTTCGGTTGGACGAAGGAGGGCCTGCTAGCGCGCGGGCGGCCCGATGTCAACGACGGGTCGCCATGGTTCTGTCCCCCCAAGCGCACGGTGCGCGCCCACAATGTGTGATCGAGGAGCGGAGATGGCGGTCCTGACGAGCGACGGCGCGACCCTGCGGTCCTTCGCCGATTCGGTGCTGCGCGCCGCGGAAGAGACCCTGGAAGAGGTCATGCCGGTGACGCTGGCGGTGATCGGCGGCGTGCTCGCCGAGGCGGAGCCCGGCTCGGTCGCGCTCCAGGACGGGGACGGCGGGCCGCCGCTGCTCTGGGCGACCCTCGCCGGTCGCCGCATGGTGTTCCGCTACAACACGATGACGGCGATGATCGAGCTGCGCGACGGAACGGCCGAAGGCTACCCGTTCCGCCTGTTCGGCCACCGGTCGCTGCAGATGGACATCGTCAACTTCTTCGGGAGCCTCCGCCGCGAGGGGCGGATCTGAACGACGGAGCCGGGGGCGATCGCCGGATCTCGGGACAGCGCCCCCTGCGCGCGGACCGCGTCTCAGCGGAAGCCCTGGTTCCGTAGCCGGCAGTAGCCGCCCATGTTCTGGTAGCCCGCCGGGCAGCGTCGAACGCAGGTCCCCGCCGCGTACTTGAGCGGCGGCCGGCAGGCGTGGCGGAACCGCTTCTGGCCGTACACGAAGGACTGGGCCGGGCTCTGCGCGAAGGCCGGCAGCGGCGGGAGGGCCACCGCGAGCAGGAGCGAGGCGGTGGCGAGGAGGCGGACGGTCATGGCGTTTCCGATCGTGGATCCGCCCCATAACCCTCCGCGATCGCGCCGGGTTCACGGGCGCGCTTCACTTATCGGTCAGCGCGCCGCGATCGCTTCAGGAAGCGACGCGCTCCTCGTGGGGCTCCAGCACCGCCATCAGGTCGGCGGTGACCTTGTCGATCGGCTGCATGCCGTCGACGGTCTCCAGCGTGCCCTTCTGCGCGTAGTAGGCGGAGAGGGGCGCCGTCTGGGCGCGGTAGGCCTCAAGCCTCTGCTTGAACACCTCCGGCGTGTCGTCCTTCCGCACGGCCTGGCCGCGGGCCAGGGTCTCGGCGGCGCGCTTCTCGATGCGGCCGACCAGGGCGTTCTCGTCGACCTTCAGCTCGACGACCGCGGAGAGGCTCAGACCCTTGCTGGCGAGCATCTCGCCGAGCGCCTCGGCCTGCGCGACCGTGCGCGGGAAGCCGTCGAGGATGAAGCCGCGGCGGGCGTCCGGCTCCTCGATCCGGTCGGCGACGATGCCGACGACGATCCGGTCGGAGACGAGGCCGCCGGATTCCATCACGGCCTTGGCCTCGAGGCCGACCGGCGTGCCGGCGGCCACCGCGGCGCGGAGCATGTCGCCGGTGGAGAGCTGCGGGATGCCGAAGCGCTGTACGATCCGCTCGGATTGCGTCCCCTTCCCCGCACCGGGCGGCCCGAGCAGAATGATACGCATGGCGTTGTCCTCGTTCGGCCCACTCTCTCAGTGGGCACAAGCCGTGGTGGCGAAGCCTCCCTGGCATCGCCGGGTTCGGGATTTTCTAGCCGGTCCGGGCCGGTGAGGCATCCAGACCTTTGGGCCAGAGGCGGGAGTGTCCTCGGGGTCGGCCCGCCTCTGTAGCAGGCTCAGCGCCGCCGTTGCGTGGTCGAGGCGCCACGCAGCTTGGCCTTCTTCACGAGGCCCTCGTACTGATGGGCCATCAGGTGCCCGTGGATCTGCGCCACCGTGTCCATCGTGACCGAGACCACGATCAGCAGCGAGGTGCCGCCGAAGCCGAGGCTGGCCGCCGCGTAGGACGACAGGATCTCCGGGCAGAGGCACACGAAGGTCAGGTACAGGGCGCCGATCACCGTGATGCGGGTCAGCACCTTGTCGATGAAAGCCGCGGTGCGCTCACCCGGGCGGATACCCGGGATGAAGCCGCCATGCTTCTTCAGGTTGTCGGCCGTCTCCTGCGGATTGAACACCACCGCCGTGTAGAAGAACGTGAAGAAGATGATCAGCGCCGCGTAGAGCACCATGAACAGCGGCGTGCCGTGGCCGAGATAGGCGGTGACCGTGCCGAGCCAGCCGGTGGCGCCACCGTTGGCCGAGAAGCTCGCGGCGGTGGCCGGCAGCAGCAGCAGCGACGAGGCGAAGATCGGCGGGATCACGCCCGAGGTGTTGAGCTTGAGCGGCAGGAACGAGGTCTGGCCCTCGTACATGCGGTTGCCGACCTGGCGCTTCGGGTAGTTGATAAGCAGCCGGCGCTGGGCGCGCTCCATGAACACGATGAAGTAGACGAGCGCCACGGCGGCGACGCCCACGCCCAGGATGATCGCCGGCGACAGGGCGCCGGTCCGGCCGAGTTCGAGCGCGCCCGCGATCGCCACCGGCAGGTGGGCCACGATGCCGGCGAAGATGATCAGCGACGAGCCGTTGCCGATGCCGCGCGAGGTGATCTGCTCGCCGAGCCACATCAGGAACAGGGTCCCGCCCGTCAGCGTGATCACCGTCGAGGCCAGGAAGAACGGGCCCGGATCGATCGCGGCCGAGGAGCCCTGGAGACCAATCGCGATGCCCCAGGACTGAACCAGCGCCAGCACCACCGTCAGGTAGCGGGTGTACTGGTTGATGACCTTGCGGCCCGACTCGCCCTCCTTCTTCAGCGCTTCCAGGCTCGGGATCACCGAGGTCAGGAGCTGCACGATGATCGAGGCCGAGATGTAGGGCATGATGTTCAGGGCGAAGATCGCCATGCGCTCCACGGCGCCGCCCGAGAACATGTTGAACAGGCCCAGCACGCCGCCCGCCTGCTGCTGGAAGTTCCGGGCGAACTGCTCCGGGTCGATGCCGGGGATCGGGATGTACGTGCCCAGACGGAACACCACGAGCGCGCCGAGCGTGAACCAGATGCGCTTCTTCAGCTCATCGGCCTTGGCGATCGCACCGAAATTGAGATTGGCGGCAAGCTGCTCGGCGGCTGAGGCCATAAGCGTCGCGTCCTGGAAGTGTCGCCGGGCGAGCGGCCCGGATGAAATGAAAACGGCGGCCCGCGTGGTCGCAGGGCCGCCGCTCGAAGGATCGGCTTAAAGGGTGCGCGGAGCCCGTGCAACGGGTCCCGCGGTCGCCCCGTCGCGTCCGTCAGGCCGTGGCCGCCTCGCTGCCGCCGCGGGTGGAGGCACCCTGGGCGTAGACGACGTTGACCGAGCCACCGGCCTTCTCGACCGCCTCGACGGCGGACTTGGAGGCGCGGGTGACCTCGAAGCTGAGCTTCGCGGTGATCTCGCCGACACCGAGCAGCTTCACGCCGTCGCGGGGACGGGCGATGATGCCGGCGGCGACCAGGCTCTCCACCGTGACGGTGGCGGCCTTGTCGAGCTTGCCCGCGTCGACGGCCTCCTGGATCCGGCCGAGGTTCACCTCGTTCAGGTCCTGGGCGTAGAGGTTGTTGAAGCCGCGCTTCGGCAGGCGACGATGCAGCGGCATCTGACCGCCCTCGAAGCCCTTGATGGCCACGCCGGTCCGGGCCTTCTGACCCTTCACGCCGCGACCCGCGGTCTTGCCCTTGCCGGAGCCGATGCCCCGGCCCACGCGCATCCGGTCCTTGGTGGCGCCGGGATTGTCGCTGATCTGGTTGAGCTTCATCGGGACCTCCTCACGCCACGTCGCCGTGGACGCGCACGAGGTGCGCAACCTTGCGGATCATGCCGCGCACGGAGGGCGTGTCCTCCAGCTCGGACACGCGGTGGAGCTTGTTGAGCTTGAGGCCGATCAGCGTCTGGCGCTGGCTGGCCTCGCGGCGGATCGGCGAGCCGATCTGCTCGACGCGGAGAGTCTTCTGTGCCATCGGACCCTCCCCTTACGCGACCGCGGCTTCGGACTGGTCGGCCGGGTCGGCGTCGCGGCGACGGGCCTGGAGGCTCGACACCTTGATGCCGCGGCGGGCCGCCACGGAGCGCGGGCTGTCCTCGTTCTTGAGCGCCTCGAAGGTGGCGCGCACGAGGTTGTAGGGGTTCGAGGACCCCAGCGACTTGGCGACGACGTCCTGCATGCCGAGCGTCTCGAACACGGCGCGCATCGGGCCGCCGGCGATGATGCCGGTGCCCTGCGGGGCCGCGCGGAGGATCACCTTGCCGGCGCCGTGGCGGCCGTTGACGTCGTGGTGCAGGGTCCGGCCCTCGCGGAGCGAGACGCGGATCAGACCGCGCTTGGCAGCCTCGGTCGCCTTGCGGATCGCCTCCGGCACCTCGCGGGCCTTGCCGTGGCCGAAGCCGACGCGGCCCTTCTGGTCGCCGACGACGACGAGGGCGGCGAAGCCGAAGCGCCGGCCGCCCTTCACCACCTTCGCGACGCGGTTGATGTGGACGAGCTTGTCCACGAACTCGCTGTCGCGCTCCTCGCGGTCTTCGCGGCGGCCGCGGCCCCCGCCTTCACGTTCACGTGCCATGTTGTCTACCTATCCATCTCACTGACGCGGCCGGCGGGGCCGCTCGCTCGATCGGGTTTCGGATCTGCCGGGCGAAGAGGATCCGCCCGGCCCGCCGTCGTGACTCAGAACTCCAGGCCACCCTCGCGGGCGGCCTCGGCCACGGCCTTGACGCGGCCGTGATAGATGTAGCCGGAGCGGTCGAAGATCACCTTCGTGACGCCCGCGGCCTTGGCGCGCTCGGCGACGAGCTTGCCCACCGCGGTGGCGGCGGCGACGTCGGCGCCGGTCTTGAGTTCGCCCTTGAGGGCCTTGTCGATCGACGAGGCCGAGGCCAGCGTCTTGCCGGCGACGTCGTCGATGACCTGCACGTAGATCTGCTTCGACGAGCGGAACACCGAGAGCCGCGGGCGGCCGTTGGCGGCGGCCCGCAGCGCGCGGCGGACGCGCGCCTTGCGGCGATCGAGGGCTTCGAGCTTGCGAGACATGATGCCCTCCTTACTTCTTCTTGCCTTCCTTGCGGAAGATGAACTCGCCCGCGTACTTCACGCCCTTGCCCTTGTAGGGCTCGGGTCCGCGATATTCGCGGATCTCGGCGGCGACCTGACCGACCTGCTGGCGGTTGATCCCGGAGATCGTGATCTCGGTGGGCTTCGGGGTCGCGATCGTGATCCCGGCGGGGATCGCGTACTCGATGTCGTGGCTGTAGCCGAGCGACAGCTTGAGCGCCTTGCCGGCCATCGCGGCGCGATAGCCGACGCCGGTGATCTCGAGCTTCTTCTCGAAGCCCTTCGAGACGCCCTCGGCGATGTTGGCGATCTGCGCCCGCGACGTGCCCCACAGGGAGCGCGCCGGCTTAGACTGGTTGACGGGCTGCACCTCGATGGCGCCGTCCTTCATCGCCACGTTGACGAGGGCGGGAACGACGAACGACAGCTCGCCCTTCGAACCCTTCATCTTCACCGTCTGACCGGTGACCGTGGCGGTAACGCCGGCCGGCACGGGGACCGGCTTCTTGCCTACGCGAGACATGGGATAACCTCCTCCGTCCCGATCAGAACACGGTGCAGAGCACTTCACCGCCGACGTTGCGCTCGCGCGCCTCGTGGTCGGCCATGACGCCCTGCGGGGTGGAGACGATGGTGACGCCGAGGCCGTCGGCCACGTGCGGCAGCTCGCCGACCGACGAGTAGACCCGGCGGCCCGGCTTCGACACGCGCTTGATCTCGCGGATCACCGGGCGCCCGTCGTAGTACTTGAGCTCGATGGCGAACTCGGTGCGGCCGTTGCCGAGGTCCGTCGCCGCGTAGTCGCGGATGTAGCCCTCGGCCTTCAGGACGTCGAGGACGCTGGCGCGCAGGCGCGAGCCGGGCGTCTGGACGACGTTGCGACGGCGCAGCTGGCCGTTGCGGATGCGGGTGAGCATGTCGCCCACGGGATCGTTGACCATGGGGACCTCCTTACCAGCTCGACTTGACCAGGCCGGGGATCAGGCCCCGGTTGCCAAGCTCGCGCAGCGCCACGCGCGAGATGCCCATCTTGCGGTAGTAGGCGCGCGGACGGCCGGTCATGCCGCAACGGTTGCGGATGCGCGTGGCCGACGAGTTGCGCGGCAGTTCCGCGAGCTTGAGGCGCGCCTCGAAGCGCTCCTCCATCTCGAGGGCGTCGTTGTTGGCGATCTCCAGGAGCGCCTTCCGCTTGGCCGCGAAGCGCTTCACCAGCGCCTTGCGGGCCTCGTTCTTCTCGACTGAGCTTTTCTTCGACATGTCGTCTATCTCCGGTGTCCGCGTCTGAGACCCGAGGGCCTCACTGCCGGAACGGGAACTTGAAGGCGGCGAGCAGCGCCTTGGCCTCGGCATCGGTCTTGGCGGTGGTCGCCACGACGATGTCCATGCCCCACATCTGCTCGGCCTTGTCGTAGGAAATCTCCGGGAACACGAGGTGCTCCTTGAGACCCAGGGCGTAGTTGCCGCGGCCGTCGAACGAGCGCGGATTCAGGCCGCGGAAGTCACGCACGCGCGGCAGCGCGATGGTGATCAGCCGGTCCATGAACTCGTACATGCGCTGCTTGCGCAGGGTCACCTTGCAGCCGATCGGCATGCCCTCGCGGACCTTGAAGGTCGCGATGGCCTTGCGGGCCTTCGTGATGACCGGCTTCTGGCCGGCGATCAGGGCCAGATCGGCCGCCGCCACCGAGGCCTTCTTCGAGTCCGCGGTGGACTCGCCGACGCCCATGTTGATCACGATCTTCGTGATCTGCGGCACTTCCATCGGGTTCTTGTAGCCGAACTCTTCGATCAGCTTCTGGCGAACCACCTCGTCGTAGTGCTTGCGCAGGCGCGGGGTGTAGGCGTTCTTGTCGGCCTCAGCCATCGATCTGATCCCCCGTGGTCTTGGCGAACCGGACCTTGCGCCCGTCTTCGAGGATGCGGAAACCCACGCGGGTCGGCTTGCCGTTGGCGTCCGCCACCGCGATGTTCGAGAGCTGGATGGCGGCCTCCTTGGAGATGATGCCGCCTTCCTGGTTCTGGGTCTGCTTCTGGTGCTTCTTCACCAGGTTGATGCCGCGCACGAAGGCCCGGCCTTCCTTCGGCAGAACCTGGATCACCTCGCCCGACCGTCCCGAGTCGCGGCCAGTGAGCACGACGACCTTGTCGCCCTTCTTGATCTTGGCAGCCATTACAGCACCTCCGGAGCCAGGGAGATGATCTTCATGTGGTTGCGGGCGCGGAGCTCGCGCGGCACCGGTCCGAAGATACGGGTGCCGATCGGCTCCTTCTGGTTGTTGATCAGGACCGCGGCGTTCTTGTCGAAGCGGATCACCGAACCGTCGGCGCGCTTCACGTCCTTGGCCGTGCGGACGACGACCGCCTTCATGACGTCGCCCTTCTTGACGCGACCGCGCGGGATCGCCTCCTTGACGGAGACGACGATCACGTCGCCCACGCCGGCATACTTGCGCTTCGACCCGCCGAGAACCTTGATGCACATCACACGGCGTGCACCCGAGTTGTCGGCAACGTCCAGATTCGTCTGCATCTGGATCACGTGCGTGACTCCTTGTTTCAGGCGGGTTTCCGCACACGGACGGTATTGCCCGGCGGACGACGCCTGATGGGGACCTGACGTCCCCGGCTCATGTGTTCGACCGCGCTGGCGGTGTTTTGAGACACCGGCGCGGTCACCGCGTTCACGGGGTGCGAGCACCCATCGGAAATGTCGCGAAGGCCGGGCGCATACTACGGGCGGCCGCCGATGGCAAGCCGACCGGCGGGAAATCGTCGCCGCCGCATCGGGGGCTGATCCGGCGTCGGGGCCTGTTGGCGGTGCCCTGGCGGAGCCCGGGCCCCGGACGCGCGACGACCGGCACGCCTGTCGGCGCACCGGTCGGTTGTCGCGCGGCGGTCGGAATCGATCAGATCGGCTGGCCGGCCGTCTCGAACAGGAAGCCGTCGAGGCTCGGGATGGTGACCGAGGCCCCGCTCGCGGGCTTCGACAGGCGCCAGGGCCGCTCCGAGCGGGCGCGAATCGCCTCGGACGGGCGGAGCCGCCGCATCCGGCCGTCCTCGCCCACCTCCTCGATCGCCAGGAAGCCGTAGACTTGCAGCCGCGAGGCGGTGAGCTTGAGGCCTCGATCCTCCGCGGCGACGACCATGCTGCCGGTGGCGTAGACCGCGTCCAGCAGGGAGCGCTGCTCGCTGCGGCGACGGTTGCGCGCCTCCCGCTCGCCGGGGGCCTGGGCGGGAATCGGCCGCCGGAACGGAACGACGTTGCTGACCGCGACGCAACCCATACGCAACACCCTCGACGCGAACCTGCGGCGGCGACCTGGCCGCCCGATGAGCGCGACAATTCGATGGATCGCTTTAATTCTCCGTAGACCGTGCCGGCGCGCGCCTGCCCCGATCCGGTACGCCTTGCGCGTGTGCCCGGAGGAATCGGCCACGTCCCGCGGGCCGGCTCGGGCGCGTGGGCCCTTCGGCCGCTCCGTCACTTGGCGCGATGCGCCGGGACCTTGCCGGGTCACCTCACACGGGAGGCCAGCCCGTCCAGGGAGACGCACAGGACGCCGTAGACGGCACCGACGAAGAGGAAGATCTCGGCCGGGTAGATCATGGCGCGGTTGTTCACCTGCGCGGCCACGAAGGACAATTCGGGCACGCCGATCACGTAGGCGAGCGACGTGTCCTTGAGGAGCGTGGTCCACTGGTTGACGAAGGACGGCGCCATGGCGCGCAGCGCCTGCGGCAGGATGACGAATCGCAGGGTGCGCCAGGGACCGAGGCCGAGCGCCAGGCCGGCCTCCCACTGGCCGCGGCCGACGCTCGCGATGCCCGACGCCACGCCGTAGGACAGGTAGGCGCCTCCGACGAGCGACAGCGCCGCCGCGACCGTACCGGCCTCCGGGATCGACACGCCGAACAGGATCGGCAGCAGGAAGTAGGTCCAGAAGATCAGCATCACGACCGGCACGGCGCGGAGGAAGCCGAGCCCGGCGGTGAGGATCGTCCGGGCGGCACCCGCACTCACGGCCAGGACGACGCCGAAGATGAGCCCGAGTGCGGCCGAGGCGAGACCGGACAGGCCGGAGAGAATCAGGGTCAGGGCAAGCCCGCCGACCGGTCCGTCGGGCCAAGCCCCGACCAGCAGGTAGCCGAGATTGTCGATGACGATCGAGGGGTTCATCGGTGCCGGCCCGGGGGACGGAACCGGCGGCCGAGGATCTGCCCGGCCGTCTCCACCGCGGCCGCCGCGCCGACATAGAGGAGCGTCGCGATGCCGAAGGCCTGGAAGGTCTCGAAGGTCTCGGTCTCGACCTGCCGGGACGCGTAGGACAACTCCGCGAGGCCGATCGTCATGGTCAGCGAGGTGTTCTTGAGCGTGTTCAGGTATTGGCCGACGATCGGCAGCCAGGCGACGCGCAGGGCCTGGGGCAGCACGATGTGGCGGAACGCCTGGACGGGCGCCAGGCCCAGGGCGAGGGCGGCCTCCCGCTGGGTGGACCGGACGGCCCCGATGCCGGCGCGGAGTTCCTCGGCGATGTAGGCGCCCGCGTAGAGCGCGAGCCCGCAGAGCCCGGCGAGGCTCTCGTAGGCGGGCCAGCGCAGGGCGCCGAGTCCCAGGTCCAGGACGTGCGGCGCGTTGAGCCAGGCCGTCACGCCGTGCGGCAGAGCGGCGGCGACCGCGAAGTACCAGATGAAGAGCTGGACCAGCAGCGGCGTGTTGCGGACGATGCCGACCGAGAGGGTGACGACACCGCGTCCCGCGCGGCCGCCCGCCTCCCGTAGCCCGCACGCCGCGAAGCCCAGCGCTGTGCCGGCGAGGCAGGTGGCTGCCGACAGGGCCAGGGTGACGCCGAAGCCCTGCAGCAGCCAGGCGAGGTAGCGCGGCGCGAGCGCGTCGCCGACCAGTGGAGTCATCGGTGCCGGGCCGGCTCGGTCAGCGACGGTCCCCGATCCGGAACAGGCGCGGCAGGGGCTGCTCGGTCTCGGGCCCGAACCAGCGGTCGTAGATCGCGGCCGCCCGCCCGCTCGCCTCCAGGCCGCGCAGAGTCTCGTTCACGAGATCCCGCAGGCGCGTCTCGCCCTTCGGGATGCCGACGCCGATATAGTCGTTGGAGATACTGAAGGCGGGAATCTCGTAGTTCTCCCGGTCCGGCACCTTCGCGAGCAGCCCGACCAGCTTCGGACCGTCCTGCGTGATCGCCTGAACGTTGCCGTTGCGCAGCGCCGTGAAGGCGAAGGGCGTGTCGTCGAAGGCTACCACGATGGCCCTCGGGAAATCGCGGCGCAGGACGATCTCATTGGTTGTGCCCTTGTCGGCGCCGATCCGGAGCCCGTTCAGCTGCTCCGGCGACGACAGGGTGCCCTTCTTCGCCAGGAATTGCTGGCCGGAGGCGAAGTACGGGATGCTGAAATCGAGCTGCTTGGCCCGCTCGTCCGTGATGGTGAAATTCGCCAGAACCAGATCGACCTTGCCGGAGGTGAGCAGCGGGATCCGATTCGCCGGATTGGTGGGCCGAACCTCCAGCTTGACGCCGAGCGCGTCGGCGATGGCCTGCGCGTACTCGACGTCCAGGCCGTTGATCCGCTTCGTCGCCGGATCGACGAAACCGAAAGGTGGGTTGCTGTCGAAGGCGGCGACCCGGAGAACGCCGGCCTGTCGGATGGCGTCCAGACGGTCGGCCAGGGCGGGGCCCGCAGACAGGACGATGGCGAGGGCGAAGGCGAAGAGGCGGCGCAAAGGTAGCTCCATCAGATCGTCGGAAGTCCGTACAGGTGAAGGTATTGCCCAGTTTCCCGGATATTCTCGGTCTGGCTGTGCGTGTGGAGAATAATTAACAGATCGAGATGCGTATTGATTCAGTCCATGCTGCGCTCAGATGAGCGACAGCGCGGCGCTGAGTCGGGAAACGACCCATCATCATCTCGAGCATGCGGCTAAATCAACGGGAAAAGATTTCCTTTATTCTCTGACGGCGTGGGGATCTCGCCGAGACCGCCGGCGGCGAGGGACGCATTTTCCCGCCGTGCCGGAGGGCAGGTCTTCCTCGATCCGCCCCGGCGCGGGCGTGGCGCCGGAAGTGGCGCGGCCCGGCCGGTCTGCGTTGACCCGGCCGACAGCCGTGGGCGATAAGCGATCCGACAGCGGTCGCGCAGGCGCGGCGCCAGATGGCGCGGCCTTGACCGATCCTTAACCTCAGCCGCGGTGCAGTTTTCTGCCGTAACCGCATTGACCTGAGGGGCAACCGCGTCTAGAAGCGCGCCACTTCGGACGGCCATCGCCTGCCGACGGCCCACGGGCAAACCCCCGGAAGCCGCCGCCATCGCCCCGAGCGCTCCGAGGGTTCAAATCGCCTGACGCTGTAAGTCAGATCCGTAGGTACGAGCGCGTTCGTTTCGGGCGTGCTCCTCTGCCCACACCGCGCCGAGGGTCCGTGACAGGCCCTCCGGCGCATATTCGTTTTGCGGACTGCCCTGCGCAGTTCGGACTAGGTGACCGAGGAAGAGGGCACAGGATGCCGACGATCAACCAGCTGATCGCCCAGCCGCGGAAGATCCAGCGGAGCCGCAACAAGGTTCCGGCGCTCGACGCTTGCCCGCAGAAGCGCGGCGTCTGCACCCGCGTCTACACGACGACCCCGAAGAAGCCGAACTCGGCGCTCCGGAAGGTCGCCAAGGTGCGCCTCACCAACGGTTTCGAGGTGATTGGCTACATCCCGGGCGAGGGTCACAACCTTCAGGAGCACTCCGTGGTGATGATCCGCGGCGGCCGCGTGAAGGATCTTCCGGGCGTGCGCTACCACATCCTGCGCGGCGTGCTCGACACGCAGGGCGTGAAGAACCGCAAGCAGCGCCGGTCGAAGTACGGCGCCAAGCGGCCGAAGTAAGTCGGACGCCCGGATATTTCCCGGGCGCCGGTCCGTGTTTCCACGGCCTCGTAAGGATGTCGCCGGCCTCAGGGCTGAGGCGACCTGCGCGGGGCGCTTAAGATCTTTTCGTTCGAGAGTCTCAGAAGATGTCCCGTCGTCACTCTGCCGAGAAGCGTGAGATCATCCCGGACCCGAAGTACGGGGACGTGGTGCTGACGAAGTTCATGAACTCCATCATGTACGAGGGCAAGAAGTCGACCGCCGAGCGGATCGTCTACGGCGCCTTCGACATCGTCGAGAACCGCGCCCGCGCCAACCCGATCGAGGTGTTCCGCGCCGCGCTCGACAACGTGGCCCCGATGATCGAGGTCCGCTCCCGCCGCGTCGGCGGCGCGACCTACCAGGTCCCCGTCGAGGTCCGCACTGAGCGCCGCCAGGCGCTGGCGATCCGCTGGCTGATCCAGGCCGCGCGCTCGCGGAACGACCGCACCATGGTCGAGCGCCTCTCGGCCGAGCTGCTCGACGCCGCCAACAACCGCGGCAACGCCGTCAAGAAGCGCGAAGACACGCACCGGATGGCGGAAGCCAACCGCGCCTTCTCGCACTACCGCTGGTAAGCGGTTCCGCCGTCTCTCAGGAGCAATTCGATGCCCCGCACGCACGCGATCGAGGACTACCGCAACTTCGGCATCATGGCCCACATCGATGCCGGCAAGACCACGACCACGGAGCGGATCCTCTACTACACCGGAAAGTCCCACAAGATCGGCGAGGTCCATGAGGGCGCCGCCACCATGGACTGGATGGCGCAGGAGCAGGAGCGTGGCATCACGATCACCTCGGCTGCGACCACCTGCTTCTGGCGCGACAAGCGCCTGAACATCATCGACACCCCCGGCCACGTCGACTTCACCATCGAGGTGGAGCGCTCGCTCCGCGTGCTCGACGGCGCCGTGTGCGTGCTCGACGGCAACCAGGGCGTCGAGCCGCAGACCGAGACCGTGTGGCGCCAGGCCGACAAGTACGACGTGCCGCGCGTCGTGTTCGTCAACAAGATGGACAAGATCGGCGCCGACTTCTTCAAGTGCGTCGCAGACATCATCGACCGCGTCGCCGGCAAGCCCGTGTGCCTGCAGCTCCCGATCGGGGCCGAGTCCAGCTTCCAGGGCGTCATCGACCTCATCAAGATGAAGGCGATCGTCTGGTCGGGCGAGGCGCTCGGCGCCAACTTCGACGAGACCGAGATCCCGGCCGACCTCAAGGACCAGGCCGTCGAGTACCGCACCAAGCTGGTCGAGGCCTGCGTCGAGCTCGACGACGACGCCATGTCCGCCTACCTCGACGGCAACGAGCCGGACGAGGCGACGATGCGCACCCTAGTGCGCAAGGCCGTGCAGCTGCGCGCCTTCCACCCGGTGCTCTGCGGCTCGGCGTTCAAGAACAAGGGCGTGCAGCCGCTCCTCGACGCCGTCGTGGACTACCTGCCCTCCCCGGCCGACCGCGGCGAGATCAAGGGCATCGACTTCAAGACCGAGGAAGAGACCGTCCGTCACCCGTCGGACTCGGATCCCTTCTCCATGCTCGCCTTCAAGATCATGGACGATCCCCACGTCGGCACGATCACCTTCTGCCGCGTGTACTCGGGCAAGGTCGAGACGGGCGCCAACGTCCTGAACTCGTCGCGCGACAAGAAGGAGCGCGTCGGCCGCATGCTCCTGATGCACGCCAACAACCGCGAGGACATCAAGGAGGCCTTCGCGGGCGACATCGTCGCCCTCGCCGGCCTCAAGGATACCCGCACGGGCGACACCCTCTGCGACCCGCAGAAGGCCGTGATCCTCGAGAAGATGGAGTTCCCCGAGCCCGTCATCGAGATCGCCGTCGAGCCGAAGTCGAAGGCCGACCAGGAGAAGCTCGGCATCGCGCTCTCGAAGCTCGCCGCCGAGGATCCGTCCTTCCGCGTCTCCACCGACCAGGAGTCGGGCCAGACCATCCTCAAGGGGATGGGCGAGCTCCACCTGGACATCAAGGTCGACATCCTGCGCCGCACCTACAAGGTCGACGCGAATATCGGCCAGCCGCAGGTCGCCTACCGCGAGAAGCTGACCCGCCGTCAGGAGATCGACTACACGCACAAGAAGCAGACCGGCGGTACCGGTCAGTTCGCCCGCGTGAAGTTCGTGGTCGAGCCGAACGAGCCGGGCGCCGGCTTCTCGTTCGAGTCGAAGATCGTCGGCGGCGCGGTGCCGAAGGAGTACATCCCGGGCGTCGAGAAGGGCCTGAACTCGGTGCTCGGCGCCGGCGTGCTGGCCGGCTTCCCGGTCGTCGACGTCAAGGTCGAGCTGGTCGACGGCGCCTACCACGACGTCGACTCGTCGGCGCTCGCCTTCGAGATCGCCTCCCGCGCGGCCTTCCGTGAGGCCCTGCAGAAGGGCGGCTCGGTCCTGCTCGAGCCGGTGATGAAGGTCGAGGTCGTCTCGCCGGAAGAGTACACCGGCTCGGTCATCGGCGACCTGAACGCCCGCCGCGGCCAGATCCAGGGCCAGGACATGCGCGGCAACGCCAACGTCATCAACGCGATGGTGCCGCTGGCCAACATGTTCGGCTACGTGAATCAGCTGCGCTCCTTCTCCCAGGGCCGCGCCAACTTCACGATGCAGTTCGACCACTACGAAGAGGTGCCGCGCGGCGAGGCCGACAAGGTCATCGCCAAGTACGCCTAAGCATCTCTTCTTCCGCAACGCGAATTCGAATTTAGGAGGCTCTGATGGGCAAGGAAAAGTTCTCCCGCACCAAGCCGCACTGCAACATTGGCACGATCGGCCACGTCGATCACGGCAAGACGTCTCTGACGGCGGCGATCACGAAGGTTCTGGCCGAGACGGGCGGGGCGACGTTCACGGCCTACGACCAGATCGACAAGGCGCCTGAGGAGAAGGCGCGCGGGATCACGATCTCGACGGCGCACGTGGAGTACGAGACGCAGAACCGTCACTACGCGCACGTCGACTGCCCCGGCCACGCCGACTACGTGAAGAACATGATCACGGGCGCGGCGCAGATGGACGGCGCGATCCTGGTTGTGTCGGCGGCCGACGGCCCGATGCCGCAGACCCGCGAGCACATCCTGCTGGCCCGCCAGGTCGGCGTGCCGGCGCTGGTGGTGTTCCTCAACAAGGTCGACATGGTCGACGACGAGGAGCTGCTGGAGCTGGTCGAGCTCGAGGTGCGCGAGCTGCTGTCGAAGTACGACTTCCCCGGCGACGACATCCCGATCACCAAGGGCTCGGCGCTGATGGCGCTCGAGGACAAGGAGCCGAAGATCGGCAAGGAGGCGGTCCTGGCGCTGATGGCGACCGTGGACGCCTACATCCCGCAGCCGGAGCGTCCGATCGACATGCCGTTCCTGATGCCGATCGAGGACGTGTTCTCGATCTCGGGCCGCGGCACGGTGGTGACGGGTCGCGTCGAGCGCGGCATCGTGAAGGTGGGCGAGGAAGTCGAGATCGTCGGCATCCGGGCGACCACCAAGACGACGGTGACCGGCGTCGAGATGTTCCGCAAGCTGCTCGACCAGGGCCAGGCGGGCGACAACGTCGGCGTGCTGCTGCGCGGCACGAAGCGCGAGGACGTGGAGCGCGGCCAGGTGGTGTGCAAGCCGGGTTCGGTGAAGCCGCACTCGAAGTTCAAGGCCGAGGCGTACATCCTGACCAAGGAGGAGGGCGGCCGCCACACGCCGTTCTTCACCAACTACCGGCCGCAGTTCTACTTCCGGACCACGGACGTGACCGGGATCTGCACGCTCCCCGAGGGCACCGAGATGGTGATGCCGGGCGACAACGTGACCATGGACGTGGCGCTGATCGTGCCGGTGGCCATGGAGGAGAAGCTGCGCTTCGCCATCCGCGAGGGCGGCCGCACCGTCGGCGCCGGCGTCGTCGCCGCCATCAACGACTGAGCTCGAGCAAGCATCCTTAGCAGGGCGCGGCGGGGTGAGCGCCCCGCGTACCCCGCCGTCCCTCTCAAGGTTCCAGGATCATGAACGGTCAGAACATCCGCATTCGCCTCAAGGCGTTCGATCACCGCATCCTCGATGCGTCGACTAAGGAGATCGTCTCCACGGCCAAGCGTACGGGCGCGACCATCCGCGGCCCGATCCCGCTCCCGACGCACATCGCCAAGTTCACCGTGAACCGCTCGCCCCACATCGACAAGAAGTCGCGCGAGCAGTTCGAGATGCGCACGCACAAGCGGGTGCTCGATATCGTCGATCCGACGCCTCAGACCGTGGACGCGCTGATGAAGCTCGACCTCGCCGCCGGCGTGGACGTGGAGATCAAGCTCTGAGTCCGCTGAGGACTTAGAGCTTACCGTTTCATCGCGCGAGGGAGAGAACCTATGCGCTCAGGCGTCATCGCACAGAAGGTCGGCATGACCCGCGTCTTCACGGACGCGGGGGAGCATGTCCCTGTCACCGTGCTCAAGATCGATCAGTGCCAGGTGGTTGCCCACCGCACCGTCGAGAAGAACGGCTACGTCGCGCTGCAGGTCGGCGTCGGCAAGGCCAAGGTCAAGAACGTCTCGGCCGCCGAGCGGGGCCGCTTCGCGGTCGCCAAGGTCGAGCCGAAGAAGAAGCTCGCCGAGTTCCGCGTCACCGAGGACGCGCTGATCCCGGTCGGCGCCGAGATCACCGCGGACCACTTCATCCCCGGCCAGTTCGTGGATGTCACCGGCACCACGACCGGTAAGGGCTTCGCCGGCGGTATCAAGCGCTGGAACTTCGGCGGCCTGCGCGCCACCCACGGCGTGTCGATCTCGCACCGCTCGATCGGCTCGACCGGTGGCCGTCAGGACCCGGGCAAGACCTTCAAGAACAAGAAGATGCCGGGTCACCTCGGCGTCGAGCGGGTCACGACCCAGAACCTGCGCGTCGTGCGCACCGATCCCGAGCGCGGCCTGATCCTGGTCGAGGGCGCGGTGCCGGGCGTCGCCGGCGGCTGGATCCAGATCCGCGACGCGGTGAAGCGCAAGCTCCCCGCCGATGTTCCGCTGCCGGGCAAGTTCCGCGAGAACGGCGCCTCCGCTCCGGCGACCGAGGCCCCTGCGGCTGAGGAGACCGCGTGATGAAGCTCGATATCAAAACCCTCGACGGCGCCGGTGCCGGCTCGGTCGAGCTGAACGAAGAGATCTTCGGCCTGGAGCCGCGCGCCGACCTGCTGCAGCGCATGGTCCGCTGGCAGCTCGCCAAGCGCCGCGCCGGCACCCATGCCGTGCAGAACCGCTCGGACGTGAACCGGACCCGCAAGAAGCTCTACAAGCAGAAGGGCACGGGCAACGCCCGCCACGGCGCGGCCTCGGCGCCGCAGTTCCGCGGCGGCGGCCGAGCGTTCGGCCCGGTCGTGCGCGACCACAGCCACGACCTGCCCAAGAAGGTCCGCGCGCTGGCCCTGCGCCACGCCCTGTCGTCCAAGGCCAAGGCCTCGACCCTGATCGTCGTCGACGACATCAAGATCGAGGACCACAAGACCAAGGGTCTCATCGAGCGCTTCGGCAAGATGGGCCTCTCGAACGCGCTGATCATCGGCGGTGCCGAGGTCGACGTGAATTTCGGCCGGGCCGCCCGCGCCATCCCGCAGATCGACGTGCTGCCCGTGCAGGGCATCAACGTCTACGACATCCTGCGCCGCGACACGCTCGTCCTGACGAAGGCCGCCGTCGACGCGCTGGAGGAGCGTTTCAAATGAGTGCCGATCCGCGCCACTACGACATCGTCGTCTCCCCGGTCATCACCGAGAAGGCGACGAACCTGACCGAGCAGAACAAGGTCGTGTTCCGGGTCGCCCCCAAGGCGACCAAGCCTCAGATCAAGGAGGCCGTGGAGAAGCTGTTCGACGTCAAGGTCACGGCCGTGAACACCCTTGTCACCAAGGGAAAGAAGAAGATTTTCCGCGGCCTCCGCGGACAGCGCTCCGACGTGAAGAAGGCGATCGTGACCCTGGCCGAGGGCCACACGATCGACGTCACGACCGGGCTCTGAGGACGGGTTTTAGGGATCCAAGCCGATGGCCTTGAAGACATTCAAACCGGTCACGCCGAGCCTGCGCCAGCTCGTGCTCGTCGACCGCCGTGAGCTCTACAAGGGCAAGCCGGTGAAGGCGCTGACGGAGGGCAAGTCGTCCTCCGGCGGCCGGAACAACCTCGGCCGCATCACCGTCCGCTTCCGCGGCGGTGGCCACAAGCGCGTGCTGCGCAACGTCGACTTCAAGCGTCGCGACCAGCTGGGCGTCGCCGCCACCGTCGAGCGGATCGAGTACGATCCGAACCGCACCGCGTTCATCGCGCTGATCAACTTCCCGGACGGGAAGCAGAGCTACATCCTGGCCCCGCAGCGCCTGCAGCCGGGCGACAAGGTGGTGGCCGGCGAGAGCGTCGACATCAAGCCGGGCAATGCCGGTCCGGTCGGCTCGATGCCGGTGGGCACGATCGTCCACAATGTCGAGCTGAAGATCGGCAAGGGCGGCGCGATCGCCCGCTCGGCCGGCAACTACGCGCAGATCGTCGGCCGCGACCAGGGCTACGTGACGCTCCGCCTGAACTCCGGCGAGCAGCGCCTGGTCCATGGTCAGTGCTTCGCCAGCGTCGGCGCGGTCTCGAACCCGGACCACATGAACATCTCGCTCGGCAAGGCCGGGCGCAACCGTTGGCTCGGCAAGCGCCCGCACAACCGCGGCGTGGCGATGAACCCGGTCGACCATCCGCACGGCGGCGGCGAGGGTCGCACCTCGGGCGGCCGCAACCCGGTCACGCCCTGGGGCGTGCCCACCAAGGGGAAGAAGACCCGGTCCAACAAGCGGACCGACGTGTTCATCCTGTCCAGCCGCCACAACCGCAAGAAGTAATCGCTATGGCACGCTCTCTCTGGAAGGGGCCGTTCGTCGACGGCTACCTCTTCAAGAAGGCCGAGGCGGCGCGGGGCTCCTCGCGCTCCGAGGTCATCAAGATCTGGAGCCGCCGCTCCACGATCCTCCCGCAGTTCGTCGGGCTCACCTTCGGTGTGCACAACGGGCAGAAGCACATCCCGGTCTACGTCACCGAGGAGATGGTCGGGCACAAGTTCGGCGAGTTCTCGCCGACCCGCACCTTCCCGGGCCACGCGGCCGACAAGAAGGCGAAGAGGCGCTGAGATGGGCAAGCAAGCCACCCCCCGCGCGCTCCCCGAGAACGAGGCGAAGGCCGTCGCGCGCATGCTGCGCGTCAGCCCGCAGAAGCTCAACCTCGTGGCGCAGATGATCCGCGGCAAGAAGGTCGACACGGCGCTCGCCGAGTTGCAGTTCTCGCGCAAGCGGATCTCGACCGAGGTCAAGAAGTGCCTCGAGAGCGCCATCGCCAACGCCGAGAACAACCACGACCTGGACGTGGACGACCTCGTCGTCTCCCAGGCCTTCGTCGGCAAGGCGCTGGTTCTCAAGCGTTTCCACGCCCGCGCCCGCGGCCGCGGCGCGCGCATCCTGAAGCCCTTCTCGAACCTCACCATCGTGGTTCGCGAAGTCCGCCAGGCCGAAGCGGCCTGAGGAGGATCTGATGGGCCAGAAAGTCAACCCGATCGGTCTCCGGCTCGGCATCAACCGGACCTGGGATTCCCGCTGGTTCGCCAACAAGGGCGACTACGCGAAGCTCATGCACGAGGACGTCGCGATCCGCGCCGCCCTCATGAAGCAGCTCAAGCAGGCGGCGGTCTCCAAGATCGTCATCGAGCGCCCGCACCGGAAGTGCCGCGTCACCATCCACTCGGGTCGTCCGGGCGTGGTGATCGGCAAGAAGGGCGCGGATATCGAGAAGCTGCGCAAGCTCGTCGGCACCATGACCAAGGCCGACGTGACCATCAACATCGTCGAGGTGCGCAAGCCCGAGATCGACGCCACCCTGGTGGCCGACTCGATCGCCCAGCAGCTCGAGCGCCGCGTCGCCTTCCGTCGCGCCATGAAGCGGGCCGTCCAGTCGGCCATGCGTCTGGGCGCCGAGGGCATCCGGATCAACTGCTCGGGCCGCCTCGGCGGCGCCGAGATCGCCCGCCAGGAGTGGTACCGCGAGGGCCGCGTCCCGCTGCACACGCTGCGCGCCGACGTCGACTACGGCACCGCCACGGCGTTCACGACCTACGGCACCTGCGGCATCAAGGTGTGGGTGTTCAAGGGCGAGATCCTCGAGCACGACCCGATGGCTCAGGACAAGAAGGCCCAGGAAGAGGGCGGCCGCTCCGGCGGACGCCGTGAGCGCGATGGCGAGGGCGGCCGCGAGCGCGGACGCCGCGAGCGCGAGCACGCGTAAGGTAGGAAGCCATGCTGCAACCGAAAAAGACCCGCTTCCGCAAGCAGTTCAAGGGCCGCATCCACGGTGCGGCCAAGGGCGGCTTCGAGCTGAACTTCGGCCAGTTCGGCCTGAAGGCGGTGGAGCCCGAGCGCGTCACCGCCCGCCAGATCGAGGCGGCCCGCCGCGCGATCACCCGCGAGATGAAGCGCCAGGGCCGCGTCTGGATCCGAGTGTTCCCGGACGTCCCGGTCTCGTCCAAGCCGACCGAGGTCCGCATGGGCTCCGGTAAGGGCGCCCCGGATTACTGGGCGGCCCGGGTCCATCCCGGCCGGATCATGTTCGAGGTCGACGGCGTTGCCGAGAACATCGCCAAGGAGGCGCTCCGCCTCGGCGCCGCGAAGCTCCCGATCCGCACGCGGGTCGTCCAGCGCATCGCCGACTGAACGGAGGATATCGTGAAGTCGATCCAGAGACTGTCTGATCTGAAGGCGCTGTCGCCGGATCAGCTGAATGACGAGCTGATCAACCTCAAGAAGGAGCAGTTCAACCTGCGCTTCCAGGGGGCCACCGGCCAGCTCGAGAACGTCGCCCGCGTCCGTGAGGTCCGCCGCGACATCGCCCGTGTCCGGACTCTGCAGCGCGCCAAGACGCTGCAGCAGGCCAAGGGCTGAGGCGGGTTTTAGGAGACAACCATGCCGAAGCGCATCCTGCAGGGCACCGTCGTCAGCGACAAGGGTGAGAAGACCATCGTGGTGAAGGTGGAGCGTCGCTTCACGCACCCGGTGATGAAGAAGACCGTGCGTCGCTCGAAGAACTATCACGCGCACGACGAGGGCAACGTCGCCAAGGTCGGGCAGACGGTGTTCATCGAGGAGTGCCGTCCGTTCTCGAAGACCAAGACCTGGAAGCTGGTCGAGGGCGACGCTGCCCAGGCCGAGGCCGGCGAAGCCGCCTGATCCCGCGATCCCGGCGGTTGCGGCTTCCCGCGATCGCCTGATCCCGGCCCGCGGCGTCGCGGGATGGTGCCCGCGAGGGTGTCCGTCCCGGGTTCGCCGGGTGACCGGAACGACGAACGCCCGGACGCAATTCGACTCGCGAGAGCCGGATTCGTGCCGGGCGTCGTCGTTTCCGGGAGCGCCTATGGGACGATTCGGCCGATCGGCCGCCGGGTTTTTCCCGGGCGTGTGAACGGCCAGCGTTCCGTCTCGAACTCGGTGTGCGCCGCGCAGCCGCACTTTCGCGTCCGCCCGGCGGACGAGCGGCGTCCCGGGCCTTGTCGACTGAGAACAAAACGGGTACATAGAAGCGGTGGCGACGCGCGTTGTGAACTGCGTCCAACCCCTTCATAAGGAGCCCGCCAGATGGCCCAGCCCGCATTGAAAGTGGTCGACATGCCCCCGGTGGACAAGGACAAGTCCAAGGCGATCGACGCCGCCCTGTCTCAGATCGAGCGCGCCTTCGGCAAGGGCTCGATCATGCGGCTCGGCAAGAGCGACAAGGTTCAGGAGGTCGAGACCGTCTCGACCGGCTCGCTCGGCCTCGACATCGCGCTCGGCGTCGGCGGCCTGCCGCGCGGCCGCGTGATCGAGATCTACGGTCCCGAATCGTCGGGCAAGACGACGCTGGCGCTCCACACCATCGCGGAGGCCCAGAAGAAGGGCGGCGTCTGCGCCTTCGTGGATGCCGAGCACGCCCTCGACCCGGTCTATGCCCGCAAGCTCGGCGTGAACCTCGACGACCTGCTCATCTCCCAGCCCGACACGGGCGAGCAGGCGCTCGAGATCACCGACACGCTGGTGCGCTCCGGCGCCATCGACGTGCTGGTGGTCGACTCGGTGGCCGCGCTGACCCCGCGGGCCGAGATCGAGGGCGAGATGGGCGAGAGCCAGCCCGGCCTCCAGGCCCGGCTGATGAGCCAGGCCCTGCGCAAGCTGACCGGCTCGATCTCGCGCTCGAACTGCATGGTCATCTTCATCAACCAGATCCGGATGAAGATCGGCGTCATGTACGGCAGCCCCGAGACGACTACGGGTGGCAACGCCCTCAAGTTCTACGCGTCGGTGCGCCTGGACATCCGCCGCATCTCGACCCTCAAGGACCGCGACGAGGCGATCGGCAACCAGGTCCGCGTCAAGGTGGTGAAGAACAAGGTCGCGCCGCCGTTCAAGCAGGTCGAGTTCGACATCATGTTCGGCGAGGGCGTGTCGAAGGTCGGCGAGCTGATCGACCTCGGCGTGAAGGCCGGCATCGTCGAGAAGTCCGGCGCCTGGTTCTCGTACAACAGCCAGCGCCTCGGCCAGGGCCGCGAGAACTCGAAGGGCTTCCTGCGCGACAACCCGAAGATCGCCGCCGAGATCGAGGGCTCGATCCGGCAGAATTCCGGTCTGGTCGCCGAGAAGATCCTGGAGAACGCCGCTCCAACGGCGGACGATCTCGACGAGGGCGAGGCCTGAGCCGCGCCGCCGCGCACCGGGATCGGCGCGCGGCGGACCTTGCGACCCGCGAAGATCGGCGGCCCCGGAGCCTCTCCGGGGCCGCTTCGCGTTCAGGGGCGGCGGGAGGACGCGCCGGCGCCGACCCTCAGTCGGCCATCGTCTTCTTCACGGTCTCGACGAGCTGCTTCAGGCTGAAGGGCTTCGGCAGGAAATTGAAGGTCTCGCCCTCGGGCAGGTTCTTGCGGAACGCGTCCTCGGCGTAGCCGGAGACGAAGATCACCTTCAGGTCGGGCTGATGCTTGCGCACCTCGCGCAGGAGGGTCGGGCCGTCCATCTCGGGCATGACCACGTCGGAGACGACGAGGTCGATGGTCTGGGCGCCCTCGCGCACGATCGCCAGGGCCTCTAGGCCCGAGGCCGCCTCCAGAACCGTGTAGCCGCGGGCCGAGAGCGCCCGGCTGTTGACCGCCCGCACCGGATCCTCGTCCTCGACGAGCAGGATGGTGCCCTGCCCCGTATGGTCGGCGGCGGGCTTGCGCGGCGCCGGCTTGTCGGCCTTGGCGGGCGGCGCCTCACCCCGCGGCGCGACGCCGTCGCTGCCGGTGGCCGGCTTGGCGGTCGGATCGGCGCCCGGCTGCAGGACGGTCGGCGCGAGCGGCTCCGCGCGCGGCAGGGCGGGCTCGGCGGCCGCGACCGGCACCTCCTCGGCCTCTGCCACGGGCACGTGGCGCGGCAGGTAGATGCGGAAGGCGGTGCCCTCCCCGACCTTCGACTGCACGTCGATGGTGCCGCCGGACTGCTTGACGATGCCGAACACCGTCGAGAGCCCGAGGCCGGTGCCCTTGCCGATCTCCTTGGTGGTGAAGAACGGCTCGAAGATCTTCTCCATCAGTTCGGGCGGGATGCCCTGACCGGTGTCGCGCACCTCGATCAGCACGTGGTCGCCCGCCGGCGCCCCGCCGCGCCCCTCCGCCCCCGCGGCCGCCCCCGGATCGGAGACGTTCTCGGTACGGATCATCAGCTTGCCGCCCTCCGGCATGGCGTCGCGGGCGTTGACCGCGAGATTGACGATCACTTGCTCGAACTGGTTGACGTCGGCCTTCACCGGCCAGACCTCGCGGCCGTGCTTCAGCTCCAGGGCGACGCGCTCGCCGAGGAGCCGCTTGAGGAGGAGGGTCAGCTCCGAGAGCGCCTCCCCGACATTCATCACCTCGGGACGCAGGGTCTGCCGGCGGGAGAACGCCAGGAGCTGGCGGACGAGGCCCGCCGCCCGGTTGGCGTTCTGCTTGATCTGCATGATGTCCTGGAAGGCCGGGTCGGTCGGCCGGTGGCTCGCGAGCAGCAGGTCCGAGTAGCCGATGATCGCCTGCAGGACGTTGTTGAAGTCGTGCGCGATGCCGCCGGCGAGCTGGCCGACCGCGTTCATCTTCTGGGCCTGGGCGACCTGCTGCTCCAGCTGGCGCTGCGCCGTCGTGTCGAGGGCGTAGAGGATCACCCGCTCGGCCTCGTCGGTCTGCTGGCCGGGATCGCCGCCGTCGGCCGGGCTCAGCCAGACCCGGGCCGAGCGGCCGCCGGGCCCGTTCAGCTGGACCTCGATCGGCTCCGGATCGGTGCGCCCGCTCGCGGCGCGGGCGAGGCCGGCCTCCAGGGCGGTCCGGTCCGCCACCGAGTCGGCGACGTTGGGCTCGACCCGGGGCACGCCCTCGCCGTCCGGGGCTCCGTCGTCGGCCTGCCGCGGGACCGTGCCGAACAGCCGCGTGAACGAGGCGTTGGCGCGGGCGATCCGGCCGCTGCTGTCGAGCGTCGCGATGGCGATCGGCGAGTTGTTGAGGAAGCGGGCGAGGCGCACCTCGGCGGCGCGCTGCGGCTCGTCGGTCTCGGCCCCGGCGGAGCGGTTGATCACGAAGGTCCGCGACGAGCCGGGCTTGCCGTCCTTGCCGAAGGCGACCCGGTGGTAGAGCCGGACCGGCAGGGTGTGACCGTTGCGGCGGCGCAGGTCGAGGTCGAAGCGGTCGGTGCGGACCTCGCCGGGCAGGCCGGCGGTGCGCACCAGCACGTCCGCCTCCGGTGCGATCTCGGTGAGGTGCGGGCCGCCCGGTCCGACGCTGGCGAGGTCGTAGCCGAGCCAGGCCGCCAGGGTCGCGTTCATGTACACGATGGCGCCGGCCGGATCGATCGACAGGAAGCCCGCCGGGGCGTGGTCGAGGTAGTCGATGGCGTGCTGGAGTTCCTGGAAGACGTTCTCCTGCCGCTCGCGCTCGGCGGTGATGTCGGCGACCGTCCAGAGGGAGGCCGCCCGGCGCGGGCGCGCGAGGGGCCGCACCGAGACCCGGTACCAGCCGAAGCCGCGCTCGCCGGCCGTGGGTCCGAGGGGCGGCGACATCCGCACCTCCTCGGTGTGGGCCCGGGCGTCGCGCGAGGCCTGCGACAGGCGGTAGACGGCTTCGGAAACCTCCGGGGAGCCGACGAGGATGCGCTCCACCGGCACGAGGTTCGAGAAGGTGTCGCCGCTGGCGATCCGCAGGTAGGCCTCGTTGGCGTAGATCAGCCGGCCGCCGTCCTCCACCACCAGCTTGCCGTCCGGCGAGGCGTCGACGATGCCCTTGGTGATGTCGTCCCGGGCGGCGCTGCCGCTGAGCTGGAGCGCCCCGATGGCGAGGGCGAACAGGAAGAACACGCCCGCCATGGCCAGCAGGGCCAGGAGCCAGACGATCAGCGACTGGGCCTGCTCGTTGGCCACGAAGGACAGGCCGATAGCGGCGCCGACCAGCAGCCCGGCGAGCACGAGCAGCAGGCCGACCCGGCCCGGCTGTTCCGACCGGTCGATCGAGCCCGTTCCCAGCAGGGCTGACGCCTGTGCGACCGGGGGACCCGAATTCTGCGGGCCCGCGGCGGGCGCCGGAGGTCCAGTGACGTCGGCCATCGGCTTCATTCCAGAACAGTCACCCGGTTAGTCCGCCGGCCATATCAGGACATGCGCGGCGCGGCATCAGTCTCGTCGCGCCAAGCCTAGACACAGCCTCGCGAAAAAAGGTGGAGGAAGCGTGGCTTTCGCCGGCCCGGGCGTTCGGCAGAACGGCTCGGCAAACTGACTCGGCAAACTGACTCGGCGAATTGCCCCGGCGCGGGGTCGCGCGCGGCCTACGCCGCCCTTCTGCGCAGGCGCAGCACGAACCCGATGACCTCCGCCACGGCCCGGTAATGCTCGGCCGGGATCTCCCGGTCGATCTCCACGGTGGCGTGAAGCGCCCGGGCGAGCGGCGGGTTCTCGATGACCGCGACGCCGGTCTCGGCCGCCACCGCGCGGATCCGCAGGGCCAGCGCGTCGACGCCCTTGGCGACGCAGACCGGCGCGGCCATGCCGGTCTCGTAGCGGAGCGCCACCGCGTAGTGGGTCGGGTTCGTCACCACGACGGTGGCGGTGGGGACCGCGGCCATCATGCGCTTCTTCACCCGGGCCATCCGGAGCTGCTTCAGGCGGCCCTTGACCTCGGGATTGCCGTCCGACTCCTTCATCTCCTGCTTGAGTTCCTCCTTCGACATCCGGTGGCGCTTGCGCCAGCGGAACCGCGCGTAGAGCGCGTCGCCGAGGGTGATCGCGAGGTGCATGCACAGCATGCCGGCGAGCAGCTTCAGGCTGAGGGACAGGATCGCCGGCATGGAGGCGGCCGGGTCCAGGCGGGCGAACACCTCCAGCCGGTCGCGGTCGTTCCACAGCATCACCGCGCCGACCACGCCCACGGCGGCGATCTTCGCCAGCCCCTTGCCGAACTGGAACAGGGCCTCGACGCCGAGGAGCCGCTTCACGCCCGCCATCGGCGAGAGGCGCGAGAATTTCGGCATCAGCGTCTCGGCGGAGAACACCAGCGGGTGCTGCAGGAGCCCCGCGGCCAGCCCCGCCACGACGGCCAGTCCCACCGGCACCGCCACCGCCTGGAGCCACAGCCACAGGCCGCGCGTCATGGCCGCCTTCATGGCCGCGGCGTCGTCCGGCAGGGCGTGGGCGTTGGCGAGGTAGGCCTTGAGCCCGTGCAGGAGGTTCGTGGCGATGGTCGGGGCCGCGACCAGCAGCGCCAGGGTGAACGCGCCCAGCATCGCGAAGGTGTTGATCTCGGTGCTGGTCGCGACGTCGCCGCGCTCGATGGCCTGATCGAGCCGTCGCTGGGACGGCTCCTCGGTCTTGTCCTCGTCGTCGGTATCGTCGGCCATCTCACGTCGCGCTCAGAGCGTGGACATCATCGGGTCACGGGCGGTCCGGCCGCTCAGCGGCCGACGTAATCCCCGAGATACCGGCCCAGATCGTCGAGGAAGACGCCCATCATGACGCCGAGGCATCCCATCAGCAGCAGCATGCCGATCAGCACCGAGGCCGGCACCGCCAGGAAGAACACCTGCATCTGGGGCATCAGCCGCGACAGCACGCCGAGCCCCAGGTTGAACAGGATCCCGAAGGCGATGAACGGGCCGGAGATCTGCACCGCCAGGGTGAAGCCCCGGGCGAGCGCCTTCGTGGCCAGCATCAGCGCGTCCGAGAAGGACGGCACGCCGTCGGGGGGCAGCACCTCGTAGCTGCGGGCCACGCCCTCGATGGCGAGATGGTGCAGGTCCGCGGCGAAGATCAGCGTGATCCCGAGCAGCGACAGGAAGTTGCCGATCGCCACCTGCTGGCCGCCCTGGCTGGGATCGACCGTCATGGCGTAGGACAGCCCGACCTGCGCCGAGATGATCACCCCGGCGGTCTGAAGGGCGGCGAGGATCATGCGCGCTGTCAGGCCGAGCACGAGCCCGATGATCGTCTCGCCGAACAGGAGCCCGATCAGCCGCGGGCCGGCCACGCCCTCGGTGCCGCCGAGCAGCGGGCGCACGGTCGGGAACAGCACCAGGGCGGTGAGCAGCGCGAAGGCGAGGCGCAGCCGTGGCGACACCGTCTGCTCGCCGATCCCCGGCATCAGCATGATCAGCGTGCCGATGCGCGCGAAGGTGATCAGGTAGGCCGAGGCGATGCCGGGCAGGAGCAGGTTCATCGCGGCCCCTATGGCACGCGGGAGCCGCGCCTGTCCCGGCCGGCGCGCGCATCAGCCGCCGGCCGCGATGCGGGCGGCGATGCGGGTCATGTAGCCGGCCATGGCGTCGCCCATGAAGGGCAGCATCAGCAGGAGCGCGGCGAACACCGCCACGACCTTGGGCACGTAGATCAGCGTCTGCTCCTGGATCTGCGTCAGGGCCTGGACCAGGGAAACGGCGAGGCCGACCGCGAGGGCGACCAGCATCAGGGGCCCGGCCACCTTGAGGAACACGAAGATGCCGTCGCGGGCGATGTCGAGGATGGCGAGGCCGGTCATGGGGGTGCGATCTGTGCGGGGGGAGCGGGCGGCGAAACGGTCGGCCGGTCAGATCTGCATGCGCATGATCTCCTCGTAGGCGGAGATCATGCGGTCGCGCACCGCCACCATGGTCTGGAGGGCGGTCTCGCTCTCGGCGACCGCGGTGACCACGTCCACGACGTTGGCCTTGCCGGCGGCGGCCGAGACGGCCTGGGAATCCGCCCGCCGGCCGGCATCGCCGACGCTGTCCAGGGTCTGCCCGAGCATCTGCATGAAGTCGGTGCCGGTGCCGGTCGTCGGCTGCACCCGGGGGGCGGGCCGGCCGCCGGCGAGGCCCTGGACGGCCGCGTAGGCCCCCGCCGCGAAGTTGCTCGAAGCCATCGCCATGCGTCCTTGCTATGCGGTCCTGCCGCGGGCCTCGGGGCTCATTTCAGGATGCCGAGGGTCTGCGCCAGCATCTTGCGGGTGGCGCTGATCATGTTGAGGTTCGCCTCGTAGGAGCGCTGGGCCTCGCGCAGGTCCATGTTCTCGATCAGCGCGTTGACGTTGGGCATCTGCACCACGCCCTGGGCGTCGGCCGCGGGGTTGCCCGGCTCGTACTTGGTCCGGAAGGCCGACGGGTCGCGCTTGACGCGCCCCGCCTCGACCAGCCGGGCGCCGGTCTCGTCGTCGAGGTGGCTGGTGAAGGTCGGGATCTTGCGCCGGTAGGGCTGCGCCCCGGCCGAGGCCGGCGCGGAATCGGCGTTGGCGATGTTCTCGGCGATGATGCGCATCCGGCCCGACTGGGCCTTGAGGCCCGCGGCCGCCACCGCCAGCGACTTCGTGAATTCCATGGCTCAGGACCCTCCCGCCGCCGCGACGCCGCGGCCGTCAGCGCTCCACTTTCGGCCGGCGCGCCTAGCTCTTGCCGATCGCGATCTTCAGGGTGGTCAGGCTGTGCTGGTACAACGAGGCGGCGAGCTGGTAGTCCGACTGGTTCTCGCCGGCCTTCATCATCTCGTCCTCGAGGTTGACGCCGTTGCCGCTGGGGCGGATCTCGAAGCCCTTGGCGCGCTTGGAATCGGCCCCGACGCTCTGGCCGGGCGGGGCCATGTGGCCCGCGCTCGTGAGCGTCAGGCTGGACCCGGTGGTGGCCAGCGCGCCGGTGGCCCGGTCGAAGCGCGGCTCCACGAGGTCGCGGGGCTTGAAGCCCGGCATGTCGGCGTTGGCGACGTTCTCGGCGATCACGCCCTGGCGCGCCTGCGCCCATTGCATCCGCGTGCGCAGCATGCTCAGCACGGGCAGATCGGTGAGGGCCATGGTCGCCTCCGGGATGGCGTGGCCGCGCCGGGACGAGCGGGCTCGGCAAAATCTGCCGCCTGCATGGTTAACGGCGCGTTAAGCCCGATCGCAGGGCCGGCCGGTGCCCGCGTCAGATCGCGCCCCCGGGGCGGGGAGCCCCCGGTTCGGCCGGGCGGCCGCCGCGATCCCGACCTATTGTCTTGCGCCCGCTCGATTAAAAGGTCTGTTAACGAACTCGCAACGTTAAGTTATTGATTTTATTGCTGGTCATTCTTTCCGGGAGCCCCCCAAAATTCGCCAGTGACGGCCGCCACGACCTGGCCTTGGCGATTGCCGCGCAATGTTCCGCGGAACATTTTTAGGGTATCCGACATTCGAGGTTGCTAAGCCCATAGCCGCCCATCAGGTCGATTGGGGCTTTGGAGGTTGATGGGTCGTGTCGGTTGACCCGGAGGGTGGCCACTCGCCGCGGATTGATCCGCCAGCATCCACCCTGTCGATCAGGATGCGCAGCGCGTCTGCCATCATCTGGCAGCAACCTTGCGCATCGAGCGCCACGATGGTGTTGCGGATCGCGCCGATGGCTGCCCCGCAATCGGCTTCGAGTTCACGGACGCGCAAAGCCAGCGCCGCCTTCTCGTCAATTGAGCCACCAAGAGCGCTGCACAAATAGCGGATCTGCAACTCCGTGACTTCACTGAGTTCCGGCCTCGAACCGGAGGCGGCGGGCCAACAGCAGACAACAGCATGAGGCGGCTCCGCTGGAAGTTCACCCGCCGGGATCAGGGCGTTCAAGGCCGCCATACTGGCCGCCAAGTCATTCCAGTCATCCCGGTTGATGGCGAGAGGAAGAAACTCGTCATACCCCGTATTATCGACAAGCGCCCAAGCCGAGCGGACGGCTTCAAGAACTGCGGCATAGGCCGCAGGGTTAATTCTCGCTGCGTTTTCCATCTAAGATGTCCTTCAATCTGATATCTCTTTTCACAATAGATGATATCTGATACGGGTCAAGCGCGATCCGTGTAGGTGATATCAGTTTGCGGAAAATGGAGATATCAGCAATGAACGTGGCCGTGGGCCGGAAGCGTATCAACGAAGAGCAGATGCCTGCGCGGCTCCCGGCCGGGACGTTCGCGCGGATGGATGCTGTGTTGGATCAGGGCGAAAAGCGGTCCGATCTCCTTCGCGGAGCCGTCGAGCGCGAACTGAAGCGGCGGGAGAAACGGCAGCCGGGCAAAGGGGCTGCCGAGGGGTCCGAGTGACGGACCTGTTGCGCCTCGACCGGCTGATCGTTGAGGACACCCGCACCGAGGATGGCACCCTCATCATCACCGTTCGGAGCAAGGCGCCGACGTTCCCGCGGTGCTGCCTGCTGGCGGACATGCGGCATGTCACGAAGCGAAACGGCAAGCATCGCGACTTCCCGATCCAGGGGCAGCCCGTCAAATTGAAGATGCGGCGGCAGACCGTGTTCATCGAAATTGACCGCCAGCGCTACAAGTGCAAGGAGTGCGGCAGGCCGATGTACGAGGGCTTGCCCGACATCGACACGCGCCACGACATGACCAAGAAGCTGCTCCGGCGCATCCAGAAGGACGCCGTTGAGTGGCCGTTCAATCAGGCCGCGCAGGTCAATGGCGTCGATGCCAAGCAGGTTGAGCGGATCTTCAAGGACTACGCCGCCAAGAAGCTGAAGGGCTACGTGCCGACGATGCCCCGCGTGCTCGGCATGGACGAGAAGTACATCCAGAAGAAGGCCCGCTTCATCATCGGCGACATCGAACGGGGCTACATGCTCGACATGCAGCCGTCCCGGAAGGTGCTGGACCTGAACCGCTACTTCGGGGCCATGCCCGGCAGGAACCACGTCGAGGTGGTCTGTCAGGACATGTGGAAGGACTATCGCGGCATCACCAAGAAGCTGTTCCCGAATGCCGTTACGGTCATCGACAAGTACCATGTCCAACGGACATCCAACCGAGGCGTGGAGGCGATCAGACGCCTGTTCCAAGGGGACATATCGAAGTCCGAGCGCATTCACCTCAAGAACAAGCAGAAGGTCTTCCTCGCTCGCTGGGAAACCGCGAAGCCCTTCACCCGCAATCAACTGACTGCCCTGTTCACGTTCTTCCCTGAACTCAAACACGCCTACGAGTGGAAGGAAGCCTACTACGAGATCTACGATGCGACTTCCAAGGCCGAGGCGAGCGAGCGCATGGACCAATGGCTGCGGGATCTGCCGCCCGCCTACCGTCGCCCATTCAAGCCGAGCATCGATGCCATCAACAACTGGCGGCCGTGGATCTTGAACTACTGGGACCACCTCCAGACCAACGCCTATGTCGAAAGCCTGAACAACCTCATCGGCCGCATGAACATGCAAGGCGTCGGCTACGACCTCGAAACGCTGCGGGCCAAGGCCCTGCTCAAGCACGGCCGGATTGGCGAAGAGATCCGGCTCGGGATTACCCGCGAGGGCCACGGACATGGCGCGCTGCGGACCCGGAAGCTCATCCTCGGTGTGCCGCTATCAACCTTGGAAGCCGATTTGGCTGCGGGTACGTTTTGACCGCGGATCAACCCCGAAAGACGTTAACCCGCAAAACTCAGCGCCGCGCCGGCGCGCGAGCATCCCGCTCCAGCTCGTCGATCCGGCGCTGCATGCCCTGGATGGTGTCGCGCGGGGTGTTGAGGTCATAGAGCCCTTGCCGGTTCTGGTCGGACTGGCGCTGCAAATCCGCATCGCGGGCGCGCTGGGCCGCCCACATCTGCTCGTGCTCCCCGCGCGGGACCAGCTGCTTCGTGATCGTGTCGAGATCGCGCTCGACCCGCTCGACCCGGGCATCGGTCAGGCGCTGGAGATCGTCCCGACGCTGCGAAACCACTGCAAAACGTGTGTCGAGGTCCTGGCGCGGCACGTAGGCCTCGGTGCGCGCCTCCACCTTGGCGATCGCGCCCTCGAGGCGACCGTTGTTCGAATTGACCCACGTGAAGAACATGCCGCCGGCGACCGTGCAGACGGCGAGCATGATGTTCACCGGCGCCCAGTTGATCGAGCTGCGGGTCTTCAGGTCGCTACGGATGTCTTGCATCACTGAGCGGATGTCGGAGACGGCCGTCTCCAGGATCCCGAGACGCGTATCCGTGTCCCGCGGCTGCATCTGCATCTGCTGGGTCTGCTGGAGCTGCTGCGTCATGATCCTGGCCCCCAAGGCCGGAGAACCGCGCGCCGGTGTTCCGGTCGCGCGTTGTGTTAAGCGGGCCGGCCTCTCGTGAGAGACAAACCGGCTTGCGTTCGGTGGGTGAGAGGCAGCAGCCGGCCAGGAAGCCCGTGAAACTTTCACAGGCTTGCGGGGCTACGGCGCGGCCGTTTCCGGCGCCGGCGCGGGATGCTTCATCGCGTCGGCGAGCGCTCCGTACCGGTTTGCGGCATCGGCGAGGCCGGCCGCGTTGGCGTCGCCGTAGTCGAGGGCGCGCCGCGCGTAGAGCCGCGCATCCTCGCCCCACTTCGGCACCGGCCTTGGCGCCGGCGCTGGGACGATGTCAGCGACTGGCGGGAGCGTGCGGACGCCGGGCGCCGCGCTGAACAGCCCACGCGTTGTCCCGCAGGCGGCCGATGTCAGCGTCAGACAGCCCGCAAGCGCCCATCGGGCCGAGCGACCGAAGAGCCTTCGCGTATTCGACATTGCGTTTCTCCGCCGCCGCTTGGGCGCTCGCGTTGCGGGCCTCACCCGCCCGGGCAGCCTGCTCGGCGACCCGAGCGGCAGCCGCGTCGACGCGCGCCTCGGCGGCGTCGCGGGCGAGGCGATTGATCTCGGCCTGCCGGTCCGCGGCGCGGTAGCCGGCCGCCTTACCGATCAGGAAGGACAGCCCGGCGCTGGGCAGCGACCCCAGCGTGAGGCCGGAGAGCAGAGCGAAGGCGACGGCGCCGACGCCCAGGAGGCCGGCCCCGCGCTCGGCGAGGGCCTTGATGCGATCCAGGAGGGCGCGCATGTCAGGCCGCCTCCGCCGCGGGGACCGGCGATACGGGTGCGGCCTGCGGAGCGGCGGGATCCTCGACCGCGACTGCGGGCAGGTCCTCGTCGGCGCTCGTGTCCACCGCTTCGGTGGCGGAGCCCGCCTGGACCTTGTCGGCCACCGCGTGCCCGTACTTCACGATGATGCCGGCGACGCCGGCGACGACCGCGAGTCCACCGAGCACGTAGGGCATCCACGCGAACCAATCGCGCATCACCTCGAGCTGCTGCCCGAGCTCGGACACGGGCGCGGCGACCGCGGAGGCCGAGGTCACCACCGTGGTCGAGGCCGTCGAGAGCAGCGGCCGGGCGATCGTTTCCGGTGAAACTACCGCCTTACGGTGTCCGCCGACCTGGTCGACGGCGACCGGCGCGGGCCCGACGCTGCCCGAGGCCCAGCCCTGGCCGATCTTCTGCGCGTTGGCGATGCGGGCCGACCAGCCCTTGCCGTAGGCCCGCCAGGTCTTGAGCCCCCGCAGCGTTCCGAGGCGGGCTGCGCAGTAGCGCGCGATCAGGGCGTCGTTGTCCTCGTCCTGGCCGACCGCGTGCAGCGTGACGTCGCCGATCGCGCCGTCGATCGCGCCCGGGTAGCCGACGAGGCTGCGCTGCAGCCACCGGATCGACTGCCCGACTCCGCTGTTCACCCCTCCGTCGAAGACGACGAAGTCGACGCCGGCCGGCAGCTCGTCGCAGGCGGCCTTATCCCAGTAGAGCGCGCGATAGATCGCGGCGACCTGCGCGTCGGTCGCGGTCCAGACGTCCGCGTTCGGCAGGCCCTGTCGGCGCAGCCACGCGGTGTAGACGCGCTGCGTGACGCCGCGCGACGTGCGGCCGCCGGGATCGCGCGGATCGTCGACGTTGCCGCCCTCGTAGACGCGCACGCGCGCGTAGGCTCGTGCGAAACCGTCCTTCGCCATGGGTCAGGTCCTCAGAAGGGGATGGAGAGGCGCAGGCGCAGCGGCGCGATCTCGTCGAGCTCAAGGGTGCGCAGGCGCCCGGCGTCGTGGATGAGCAGGCCGTTCGGCGCGATCGGCGCCGCGGCCAGAAGGCTCGCCGCGCTCGGCCGGGGCGGCAGGTGCGGGATGCGCGGCCGGGCGGTGGCCGCTGCCGGCGCGCCGGACACAAGGACGGCCAGCAACGCCGCCAGGATCCGGGCCCGCATCAGCGCGCGTCCGCCAAGCGGCGTCCCGACCCGGCCCGGTCCAGGATCTCAATCCGGACGCGAGCGAGGCCGTCGAAGCACAGCGCGCGGGCCGCGCCGGTGGACATGTCGATCGCGCGGCGCAGCCGCCTGTGTGGCCCTCGGTCGTTGATCCGGGCGATCACGCTGCAGCCGTTGGCGAGGTTCGTCACGCGAACGCGCGTATTGAACGGGACGTCCCACATCGCCGCCGTGAGCCCCATCGGCTTGAACCGCTCCCCGTTGGCGGTCAGCCCCTTCGGGTTGATGCGGAAGATCTCGCGGCCGTAGGTCGAGGCAATGCCTTCCCAGGCTCGGGCGTGGGCAGGCGCGAACAGCAGCGCGCAAGCGACTGCGGCCCGTAGCGCGAGGCGCTGCAGGAGCATGGCGGGATCCAAGGTGTCGGGTTGGGGCCGGGCGATCAGCCGCGCGGCATCAGGTCGGCGCCCCGCGGGTGGGATCCGCGGGGCGCCGTGGGCGTCAGGTCAGCGAGGGTCGACCCAGCCGTAGGTGCGTACGCCGAAAATCGTGCTGTCGACGGACGAGCGAGCACGGATCCGCCCGAACGTATCCGTTCGGACGCGAAACTCCCCGAAGGCGTTGGTATTTGCCGCCCATGTCAGCGAGTAGTTTGGGAACGTTGGCACCTCATCCGCGGCATCTGGAGAGGAAATCATGAGGCCGTTCGGGGAACTGCTGGAGGCCCCCGCTCGGAACAGCGCCTCGACTTGGACCCCCGTCGGGACAGTCAACGGCACGAGCGACGCTGTCGTCGATGCGCCCCCGTTCAAATCGGTCACGCTCGCAGTCCAGACGAAGGTGGACCCGGTTTGCTTGAACGGTAGAATGTTGCTGCTCGCATCAGTGCGAACGGAACCGATGCGCCGATACAGCAGATATCCAGCCGGCAGCGTGGGCGTACTGGGCGAGAGCGAAAACAGCGCGTCCACAGCGCCCGTTGACGGGTTGCTGATCAGGAACACGTGATACCAAGTCGAAGACGCTACGGCGCCTGTGTCCAGCCCGCCACCCGTGCCCGCCACCCAAGTACTGAGGATGGATTTGTTCAGCACGCCGAACATCGCCATCACCCCGGACCGGGGAGAAGATGTCGCGGATCCCGGACCGATGTTGATGACGCTTGCTGGGGTCGTAACGTCGTTCGAGAGGGTCAGCCCCGTCGTCGCGACGGCGGGAACAAGCTCGCTAGAGGTGAGAAGCCGCCCAGCCTGATAGGTTGCATTCAAGGTCCCGAGCGCATTCCCAACGCCGCGGACATTGGAAACAACCACGGCGTGGCCAGCGACGGTCGGGTTGACGCCGTATGCTCGCGCTGCCCGGATCGCCAACCCTCCTGAAAAGGTCGCCCTCGCCGAGGCATCATCGACCCGGACGTTGTCGGTGAATGCGCCGATCGTACCGCCAGTCCAGATGAGGTCGGAACCGCGCCAGTTCTTGACCCACAAGCCGTGGCCGGGGCCGGATGTGTTCCAAGTGCCGGTGAACGCGATGATGCCGTTGGCGATCAAGCTATCGTCGAGGACGATCGACGCGGAGCTGGCGTCCTGAGCGCTGTCGAAAGATACGGTGGCACCGATGAATACCTCTCTGTTGCCTTCAGCAGTCAGAGTTGTATCGACGATCATGTTGGTGCCGTTGGCAATGACGTCCGTCTGTTCCAGACTGAAGCCGCCGAACGCGCCCCCGACGCGGATGCCGACGCCGCTGCCGGCGATCTTGCCTTGATGCAGGAAAAGTCCGGCCTTGGCGCCATTCCCCAGCGCGCCGTTGAGCCGAACCGCATCGCCTTGAGCGCGCGCTTCGTATTGCCCCAGCACGACCATATCGACCTGGTCGAACCATAGGCCGTGGAACAGGTTGCCGTTGCCGTCCTGACCGTCTGCAATGATATCTCGCAGCACGGACCGAACCAGACCGCGCATCCGAAGCCCGGCGCCGGCCGTCATCTTCAGATTAGAGGCAACTCGAAAGCCGGACAGGTTGCATTGCCGGACCTGAGAGATTGAACTGGTCGTGTCTCCAATCGTGATGATGTCTTTGGCGGCGTCTGGTCCGTCGTACCAGAACACGCTCGAATGGCTGCCGGAGCCGGCGAGCGACAGATTGCTGACGATCGGGAACTGGAGCGGCTGAGTAAACCGGTAAAGCCCGGGCGGCATGGCACCGCGCCGGCCGAGCCCGAGCGCCGCCAGCCACGAGCGAAGGGCCGTCGTGTCATCGGCCACACCATCGCCGACGGCGCCAAAATCCTGCGGGGTCACACCATGGTCGGTCGCCCGATCGGTGACGGCTCGCGCGACCGCCGCGGCGATGGCAAGTCGGACCTTGGTCCCGGAGGCGTCGCCGGTCTTGGCCAGCGCCCCGATATCGTCCAGACCCAGAGCGCCAACCTTGCCGGCGAGCGTCGTGACGCCACCCGGCGCACCCTTCTGGGCCGCCACGAAGTCGGCAAGCTCGCCGGTGTTGCCCAGGGCCAGCCACGCCGCGTAGGTGCTCTGCCCGGGCAGGCCGGCCGGCCCGCCGACCGGCACATAGGCACGGGCGAGCGAAGAACCTCGGATCGCCATGCTCTCAGGCTCCCTGTCCGATCTGTGCGGGGACGGCGGTGTGGTGGATGAGGCCGTAGAAGGTCGGGACCCGGAGGCCCGTCGCCGGGTCGGTGGCGGTGATGCCGTAGGGGTAGCCCTCGGGCTTGACCGGCAGCCGGGCCATGGTCGCGCGGGCGACCGCCATGGCGATCACGCCGAGCGGGCCACCGTTGGCGATGCTCGGGTTCGCGCCGCCGCTGGTGGCCTGGAGCGCGATGGTCGCCGCCCCAAGCGACTGGCGCGCATCGAGGTCGAACACGAGGCCGGTGAGGTCGACCGGCGTGGGCACAACTGACACCGCGAAGGTGTCGTCGACCGCCAGCGCAGCTTGCCCGGTGAGCTGGGTCAGGTTGATCGTGAGGCCGCCGGCGTAGAAGGGCAGGCCGGCGATCCCGAAGCCCGTGATCGTCCCCGACGGATCCAAAACGGTCAGGTCAACCAGCCCATTCACGAGGGCCGCCACGGTGACCCTGTGGACGCCAAGCGCGGTGCCGGGCGCGACGGAGGCCGTGAAGCTCGCTTGGCCAACGTTGGATGGCCCGGCGATCACCCCGCCCAAGCTCGGCGAGCCGATCAGCGGCAAGCCATCGAGCCAGTCGGTCGCCTGCGTCGTGTCGAAGTCGACGCGCTGCGGCTGGATCAGCTGGATCGGGGCGAGGCTCGACATGCACCGGACCTCAGGCGAGTGGGCAGCAAAAAGCCGCCCGGAGGCGGCGCGGGACAGACCGGTACGGGGTGCTGGCAATCAGGCCGCGGGCGCGAGTCCTGCGAAGGCGGCGTTGACCTCCGCGAGGGTCGTGATCGTGGGCGGGCTGGCGTTGATGCCGGCGTCGCACCCGTCCTCGGCGGCAAAGCACGCCTGGACGTGGGCGAAGACGGCGAGCGCCACCGCCTTCATCTGGTCGGCCGTCAGCTCGATCCAGCCGGAGGCGGCCTTGAACTTGACGGAGGCGACGGCGCCCGCCTGCATCCCGGCGTAGGCATTGGCGACCATCGACTGGCTGTCCCGGTCGGTGGCGACCGTCACGCCGTTGACCACCACTCCGCCGGTCTCCACCGCGAAGCGCCGGGCCGCTGCGTAGGCGACGAGATCGGCCGCGGAGGGCGCCGCCGCCAGAGCATCGGGGAGCGCCAGTCCCCAGCGTGCCAGCTCCTCGCGAAGCGCGACCAGCGTCGGCGCGCCGCTGGCGTCGACCGGACAGGGCGTCGGCTCCCAATCGTCGGGCGCGCTCCACGCCTTCAGGGCGGCGTCGTCGGCGCCGACGATCGCCCCGCGCGCCGAGGCGAAGATGTCGGTGCCGTTCGGCAGGCGCCAGTACCAGTCCGAGGCGTTGAAGTTACGCAACCTGACCTCCCGTGTCCGAAGTGCCGGCCGTCGTGCCCGGAATGAAGTTGACGCCGCGGCCGTAGAGCTGGATCACGCCGTTGAGCCCGGCGTAGAACCGCCGTCCCGAAGTCGTGCCACCCCACGCCGCGCCCGTGCCGAAGGCGACGCGGCCGTTGATGCAGTTGACGACGTTGGTGAAGACGCCGGCCGACGGCACGTTGATCGTGCCGAACGAGGTGATCGTGCCGCCCTGCGCGTCGAGGATCGCGCCCGCGCTCTGCGCGATGCCAATCGTCCCGCTGAGGGTGACGGAGCCGCCCGGTCCGGCGAAGAGGTGGCTGGCGTTCAGCGCCGTGTCGCCGGTGAAATCGCAGTTGTCGATCGTCACGTTGCTGCCGGCCGCGATCGTATTCAGCGCCGGATTGGTGTTGCGCAGCGTCGCCCCGCTGATGGTGCAGACCGTTCCCGTAACCTGCGTCTGGGCATCCTTCGTGCCCGCACCGGTGAGGAGGTAGTTGCCGCGATTGGCCGGAGCGCCCAGGATCGTGAGGTTCGGGACACCGGTGACCACCGCCGGCAGATCGTAGGCACCGGCCGAGAGCATCTGCACCAGGAGCCCGTAGCCGCCGAACGCGTAGCGCGAGGCGGCATACCGGATGGCCCGCGCGTTGGTTCGGAACGGCTTGGCCTGCGATCCGTCCCCGGTCGCGTCGCTGCCCGTGGAGCTGTCGACGTAGAGCGTGACGGCCGCCACGACCGGCGTGATCGCGGTCGAGGCGATGAGCGCCTTGATCGCCTGGGCGAGCTGAGTCAGATCGCCGTTCGTCGGCGTGAGGCCGGCAGCGGTGATCGCGTTGACGATCTCGCGCTGCGGGTACTCCAGACCCTCGGCGCAGGGGATCGAGCCCGCCGTGTTGGTCGCCGGGTTGCCGTTGACGTAGCCGGCCGCCGGGTTCGTCTGATCGAAGGGTTTATTGTACTGCACGGGCGGGCGCTCCGGACGCGCGCGACCGCGCCCGGCCCGCGGGGCGGGTCAGCGTCGGCCAAGCGATCGGTTGAGGGGCGGGGCTAGTAGAGCGGCACGCTCTCGGCCGGCAGCGGGTCGCCGCCGTGCTCGATGATCGTCAGCAGCGGGTCGGTCCCGCAGTGGTTCACGCCTGCCCGGAAGGGCACGTATTCCTGGTACTTCGGCGTGACGTTGGCGTAGTCGAACAGGATCTCGGTGTGCGCCGGCTTGTAGCGCCGGAACAGGCATTCGAGGTCCATGGCCATGCTGAAGCGCACCATCGGATCGATGCCGCACTGGCCAGCGCCGGCCCGGAACCACGACACGCGCGAACCGTAGACCCGCACCGTCCAGTAGAACCGGATCTCAGGCGGTCCGACCTGCCAGCGGTACTGCTCGCCGTTGGTGCCGGTCGCCCGCGTGTCGCCGCACCGGGAGATCCCGGCCATGAACGGCGAGTACTCGACGATCCGGATCACGTACCCGAGGCGCGAGGCGACGTTGTAGAAGAACGCCCGGCTCTGGCCGCCCTCGGTCGTGATCCGCTCGATGAGGGCGAGGCGCCGCTCCTCCAGGGTGTACTGCTCCTGGACGCACGGGTCGGGCAGACCGAAGGCGCGCTCCCAGTCCGGCAGCAGCTCGGTCGTGAAGCGCGGGTCGAGTTCGAGCTCCAGAAGGTCGGCGGCCCGCGGGTCGACCACCGCGCCCCAGATCTCGGCTTGGCCCCGCACGAGCCGCATCAGGTCGCCGTCGGGGTCGCGCGACCACGCCTCGCCGCGCGGCAGCAGGCGCGCGAAGGCCTCGGCGTAGTCGTCGCCGTCGCGGCGGATGAAGCCGTCGCTCATGGGTAGGAGATCCCGCCGCCGGCCGCGGCCGAGAGGCTCGCCATGTGCCCGGGCGAAGCCATCACGGCGTCCTCGAAGTCGAGATCGAAGTAGCCCTCGCCCACGACCTCGGAGATCGCCGCCGACACCCAGGCCGCGTAGATCGTCTGCCCGGGGGCGGCGCGCTCCAGGAGCAGCAGCTGAAGCGCCGTCTCAATGGCGAGCCGCATCGACGGCGTGTCGTCCGACAGGTTGCGGATCGCGATCCCGAGCCCCTGCGGGATCGGGGCGACCACGAAGAAGTCCTTCACGCAGACGGGTCGGACCGTGTCGAGATAGGCGCGGACCTGGGCGATGTCGTCGTCGGTCGGCAGGCCGGCGTTGCCGGCGCGCAGCGCGTCGCACAGGAACCGCACCACCACGGTGCCGATGCCCATGCCGTTCGGGCTCGACCAGGCGCGGGTGACGCCGGGGACGGCCAGCGTCCACTGGATGTAGTCGTCGGCGTCGCCGCCCATCGGGGGCCGGCGCAGGCGCAGCAGCACCCGGGTGCGCAGATCGTCGTCGCTCTCAGTGTCGGCGCCGCCGTCGATCAGGACGACCGTGGCCTGCGCGTCGACGCTGGAGACCGCCACCGTCAGCGACAGCGGCGCGCCGGCGTCCCGGTTGCCGATCGCGCCCGCGGTCAGACACGTGACAGCGGCGAGTGTCGCGGTGGCCGAGAGGTAGACGTCGGCCGCGGTCTGGTACTGGACACCGTCCGAGGTCGCCAGGATCGACCCGGCCGTCAGGAGCGTGCCCTTCACGCCGGTGAGCGCGATCGTGCCGGAGGCGAAGGTCGCCGCCTTCGGGCCGCCGAACAGGATGTAGGCCCAGCGCAGCAGCCAGTCGCCCTCGGATTTGTCCGGCAGGGCGTTCTTGGCGATGTAGGCGAGGTACTTCAGGTTCAGGAACGCGCCGCCGGCGTTCTGATCCGAGAGCACGCGCAGGGCGTTGTTCGGGACGCTCGCGTCGGCGCCCTTCAGGTAGGCCGCGAGATTGTCGCGGTTCTGCCGGCGCATGCTCGGCAGGTCCGGCAGGTTGAACGGCATGGGGCAGCCTCAGGCGCGCCGCAGGGCGGCTTCCAGCGGGTCGGCTCGGGCGGTGGCGGTGGTGGGAGGCCGGTCAGCCGGTCGGCGCGGAGACGACGATCCCGGCCCAGAGGTCACTGAAGCGAAGGTCGAGCAGCAGCTCGTCGCCGCGGTACATCACGACGCGCGCCTCGATCCGCTCGATGCCGGCGCGGACCACGGTGACGTCGAGGCGGGTCGCGATCTTCCGGTCGAGGAAGGGCTGGAGGGCCTCGCGGATGTAGTCTTCGATCTGGATGGTGGTGGTGCCCTTGCGGGCGGCCGCCCCGGTGATCGTGGTCCGGGACAGGAGCCAGAGCTTCGAGCCGATTGGCCAGCCGTCCCAGATCTCCTCGGCATCGACGTCGCCCCACCAGCCGCGGCGGTCGGTGTCGCGCGAGTCCGGCAGGTCGTCGTCCGGGCCGGCGAGCGCGTCGGTCATCAGGGCGACGACGACGGCGGTCGCCAGCTCGTCCGAGGTGTCGAGCTGACCCGCCGGCGTGAGCAGCAGGTCGAGGTCGACGGCCTGGAAGGGCTGGCCCGGGGCGGTGCCCGTCGGCGCGATCCGGACATCCGTCATGGCGCGTCTCTCAGCCCGGGCCGCCGAAGCGCATCGACTTCGTCTGGCCCTGCACGAGCCGCTTCTGCGGCTCCAGGAAGTTCATCGCCGGCCCGGCCTGGTCGGCGAGCTGCAGGAGCCGGCCCCGCAGGTTGGCGATCTGGCCGATCACCGGGTTAGCGCCGGTCAGCTGCTCGATCTGGCCGGTCAGCTCGGCAGCCTTCGCGGCGATCGCCGCCTCGGGCCCGCCGCTCGCGTTCAGCGCCTCCAGCTCGTCGACGAGGTCGTCCACGATCCCGATCACCGGGTTGTTGGCGATCAGGCCGGCGATCTGCGCCTCCAGGCCGGCGATCAGGCCCTCGACGTTGCCCGACAGCAGGCTCGCCATGCCCATGAGCCGGCCGGGGTCGAGAAACGACTTCAGGCCGCGCTGGAGGGCGTTCTGGAGGTAGCCAGTGAGCTTTCCCTCCGCGAGCGCCTTCATGGCGTCCAGGCCGCCCGGCGCGCCGCTGAGGGCGTTCGTGACCTGGGTCGCGGCGTTGACCGGGGCGAGCGCCGGGATGACCTGCTCCGCGTTCTGGCGAAACTTGGACACCACGTCGAAGAGGGCGTGGTGCGAGTCCTCCACCTGCGACAGGCGGGCCGCCAGCCCCTTCAGCTGCTCGTTGAGCTCGAAATTGTCGGTGGCGGGTTTCACCGCCCGGCCCGCACCGTCGTCTCCGCCCGTGATCGTGACCTTCTTGCCGGTCTGGTTGACGCCATCCCGGGTCAGGTGCGTGTGCTGGCGCTGATCGTCGTGGTGCGAACTCTCGCCCGGCTTGAGGTTCTTCGGGCGGTGGCGGCGGTCAGCGGTGGCGATCACGACCGGATGGTCGGGGTTGCCACCCACTGCGGCCACAAGGACCTCAGCCTGACCCTGCTGCTGATCGGTCGGCTTAAGCGGGACGCTGCTGAAGCCGTAGGGGTGCCAGTGCTCGACGTTGGTGAACTGGTCCCCGAACCAAGCCCGGACCGTGTGCTCCTGGAGCTTGGTCGAGTCATCGACCGCGACGAGGGTGCCGCGGGCGATGCCGAGGTAGGCGCGGCGGGCGCCGTCGTCACCTCCGGCGCGCAACGTGCTCATGCGCCGCCTCCGGTCATGTGCGCGCCTCGGGCTGCGCCTGCGTCACGGGTTGGTTGTAGAAGCCGTCGGACGACTGGCCGTCGGGGTTCTTCTGCTGGAAGGCCTTGGCGTTCACGAGCTCGATCGCCGTCGTCGTCTGACCCTCCGGCGTCTGCCCGTAGGTGTAAGCCCAGAGCTTTAGGTCCATCAGCGGGTCGGCGAGGGGGAACAGCATCCCGGAGCGCACGCTGACGAAGTCGGACAGCGCCCAGAGCTCACCGTTCGGGTTGAGCCAGCCCTGATAGGCCAGCGTCACCCGCAGGAGGTCGGCCTCGATCGCCTGCGCCTCCATGTTGGTGCGCAGCTGCAGCTCTTTCTGGCCGAGCGGCATCTCGGCCAGCACCTTGCGGGCGAGACCGGGCACGCCATTGCTCATCTGCGCCTTGGCGGAGATCTCCGCGGCCTGGCGCCCGAACAGGCTGTCGGAGCCCGCGACCTGCGAGCGCGCGACGATCTCCTGGACCGAGGGCATGTCGATCGAGCAGTTCGCCGAGAGGATGTTGACCCCCTCCTCGAACATCGCACCCTTGCCGCCCTGTCGTGCGCCGGCGACAATATCCCCGTTGGCATCGGCCCGCAGCCACAGGCCGCGCTGTCGGCAGCCGCGCGAGATCGCGTCAAAGGGCGTCTCGCCGTGCCGGATCGTGAAGTTCGGGAACGGGGTGTCCCAGCCGTCCGGACCGCCCTCGACCCGGAACTTGAGGCCGTGCGGCTTCAGCAGCCGGTTGGCGATCGCGTCGAGCTTGTAGCCGCGGAACTGCCCCGTGCCGCCGTCAGCCGACGCCTTGCGGGTGAGCTCGGCCTTCGAGAAGCCCGACACCTGGACGCCGTGCCGATTGGCGTCGAAGGCGGTCTGCCGGTTGCCGATGTAGCCCTCTTGAATGACGACCTCGCCCGCGAGCGCGATGTCCACGCGCATACCGGGCAGGAGGCGCTGGGCCGCGATCTGAGCGGCCTCGCCCCACGAGGAGCCCGATGTCGTCTGGCGGCGGCTGTTCGGATCCTCCGGCTCGGCGCAGGTGAGGCGGAAGGTGCGCTGCCACGCGGCGTCGAAGGACTGGGACACCTGGACGGTCAGCCAGTCCTGATAGACGCCGCCCTCGGTGCGGACCTCGCAGATCAGGTCGGGATTGGGCACCGGTCGCTCTCAGCCGGAGAAGGCGTTGCCGGAGGCCGGCATGAACAGGGGGTGAACCACGTCGCGGTTCTCCGCGAGCAGCTGCTCGGCGCGGCCCGCATCGCCGAACAGGCGGTTGGCGAGGGTGAGGAGCGGCATGCGAGTGCCGAAGCTGTAGGGCACGAGCCGCGGCAGCGGCCTGCCCCGGGCGGTCAGATCGCGGACACAGGCCGCGTGCAGTGCGGTGAGCGCACGCCACGCAGTATTGTCGAAGCGCCCGGCGGCGAAGTCCTCGGCCGGGGCGAAGGCGAGGTTCACCCGCGCCAGCGCCGCGTCGATATCCTGCCGCGACACGAAGACGGTCCCGGCCAGAATGTTGACCATCTCGGTGAGCGCGAAACGCGCCGCGATCTGGGCGACGCGCTGCACCGGCAGATCCGGAGCCGTGACGGCCTGCGCCGCCTGTCGAACCTGGTCCATGCCGACGAACGTGGCGCCGGCGGCGGTGGCGGCCGTGAAGCACGCGCGCAGCGGCGGCCCGAAGGTGCCGGCCTGGACTTGGCCGACGGCATCAGCCGAGAGCGCACCGCAGAGCTGCCGGAGCGTCGCCCCTTCCTGGCTCGTGGCGTCGACGCCCGACGTGAGCAGCGCATCGAGCACGGCCTTCAGCGCCGCGACAGCGACGCGGCGCTGGGCGAAGGTCATCCGGTCCTAGCTCCAGTCGTCGTCGCTGCCGGCGGACAGCTCGGCCGCGGTCGCGTTCTGCGCGGCCGCCGCGCGCGCGGCGGCCTGGGTGTTCTCCCGCCCGGACGGGGCGGCGACCCCGACCTGAGAGCGCACAAAGGCCATCTCGAAGCGGGCCAAGCCGCCCTGATCCTTCGTCTCGATGCGCTGGTAGGTCTCGCAGCGCATCGTCGCCTGTCCCATCGTGGACAGGACGAGGAGGCCGGCGCCCTCCCGCTGCAGCGCCGCCTCCAGGTCGTCGGCCTGATCGAGGTAATCCTCGCCGATGACGTAGCCGGAGATCGCCACGCGCGTGACGCGGCGCCCGAGGTCCTCGTCCGAGCTGCGCTCGGACTTGGCGAACTCGTAGGTGAAGCCGCGCCGCCCACCGAAGCGGGTGTTTGCCTCGATCTTGAACGGCACGCCGCGGAACGACGGCGGGCGGAGCTCGTCGCGCCAATTCATGCGTAAAGCCTCGGATCGTGGCTCGGCGCGAGCCGCTACGCCCGGTCCATGTCCATCTGCGATCGACCCTTCGACACGGTCGTCTCGCGGAACAGACCGCCCGTATCGGCCCGGTGCGTCATCCCGGCAGGGGGGTTGTCGAACTTGATGTGCAGGGTGCCTTTGGGATCGGCCGGCGCGCCCGGCATCTGCATGCCCGGCCCGGCGCCCGGCGCGCCGCGGCCGTAGAAGCGGTCCATCAAGGCGTCCCCGACCGGGGCTTTCGCCTTCGGCGGCGTCGCGCTTGCCTCTTTGGCCGCGTCAGCCTGCCTGCTCGCGTTGGCCCGATCGACCGTGCCGTCCCGGTGAGCACGCCGCACCCAATCGGGCGCATTCGCGGAACGCCCGCCAGCCCCCCAAGCCATCGACGGGCCACCGCCGATGTGGATGCCGTGCTCGCCCATGTAGCCGGGGCCCGCGCCGACGCCGGTGGCGCCGTTGCGGACCGTCCCGCGGATGAAACCCTCCATGACCTTGCGGTCGGCGGGGTCGTTCATCGACAGGTAGCGCCGCTGGCCGTCGGGCCCGGTGGTGTAGAGCCTCACGTCGGCCGAGCGGCCGCCATCGTGCCGATGGCTCCCCGTCCGGTGGCGGCCGTGGTCATCCTGGCCTCCGGAGTAGACCTCCGCGTTGACGGCCGCATTCTTGGCGGCCTTCGCCAACTGGTCGCGCAGCTCGTCCGTGATGGCCTGCCGGCGAATGCCCCCGCCCTGGCGTTGGTCGACACCGCCGACGCCGTCGACCGGCTCGACGTCCTTGCCGCTGCGCGACAGCGGGCCGGAACCCGCCTCGCCCCCACGACCGAGCGCCGCCTCGGCGGCACGCTGCAGCGTGTCGTCCTTGTACAGCAGGTTCGACGGTCCGTGCTCCTGCCACAGCAGGCCGCGGAGGAACTTCTGCATCTGAGCAGGGTCGCGCAGGTCGAGCCTGTCGTTCGGGCCGATCCCCATCGTCTTGGCGATGTTGGCCGGGGCGGTCGGATGCCCCGGTGTCCAGCCGTTGGCCCCGGCGATGATTTTCTGGAGCGTGTCGGCTCCGCCGTCGAACTTCGTCAGGGCGAGGCGGGCTGCCGCGCGCATGCCCGCTTCGGGGCTGTTGAACACAATCTGAGGCGAGCCCTGATCGGTGTTCTGCGACGGCCCGACCATGCCGGGGAAGTTGCGACGCTGCCACTCAGAGCCCGAGTACTTCAGGTTCCCGGGGTTGTTGTTGCGCATGCCGGCCGGCAGGCGGGAGACGTCGACGTCCTGCCCGAAGTATTCCTTTGGCTCCTGCGCTTGAGGAGCCTCGCCCAACGGGCCGGTGCCGGGCGTGATCGGGCCGCTGCTGCGCTGGATCGCCCCGGCGTTCGGAACCGGCGCGCGTGGTGAAGTTCCGCCGGAGTAGCCACTTCCACCACTACCGCCGAACCCGCCACCACCGCTGAGCGGGCCACCGCCACCGAACCCACCGCCGCCCCAGGCCGCCTTCTGGATCAACGATCCGCCGCCTGTGGACCCGCCGAAGCTCGACGGGCTGACGCTCGCCCCGCCGTTCTCGCGGACCTTCTGCAGCTCGTCCGCGACGCGCTTCAGCTCCTCGATCATCCGGTCGTGCTTGCGCTGGTAGTCTGCCCCGCGCGGGCCGGCCTCCAGGAGCTTGAGTTGGCTCTCGACCTGCGCGCGGCGGCCTTCCAGCTTCTCCCGCGGGGTGGCCTCGGGGCCGCCGAACGGGGACAGCTGATTGCGGAGCGCCTGCTCGCCATCGTTGCCGCGCAGGCCGTTCTTCTCGGCGTCCTCGATCACGTCGGCCGTGCCCTTCAGCATCGGCCCGAGGACTTTCAGCTTCAGCCGCTCGGCCGCGGCGCCGATCCGGCCCATGCTCTGCTCGAAGCGGGCGGCGGCCTCCTCGGTCTGCTTGTCGAGGTGTCCGACCTCTTTCTGAACCTGGGCCAGTGCCTCGCTGGCCTTGCCCGAAATCGAGCCCACCACCCGCGCAATGTCGTCGGTCCCGAAGAACAACCGGGATACACGCCGACGCACCTCCGGTTCCGGGATCGCCTGGATGCCGTCGATCGCGCGCTTGAGCGCCTCGTCCATGTTGGGCGCACCAATCACATCCTCGGCGAGCTTGCCGAGGTTCATCGCCTGGAGGCTGGAGTAAGCCTCGCCCCACCGCCGGCGCAGGTCGAACATCACGGTCGCGAAGGATCCGACCGAGCTCTTCATGCTGTCGGCCGACACGCCGAACCGCTCGCCGAGCGCCCCGAACGCGCGCAGCTTGTCTACCGCCACGCCGGTTTCCCGGGACAGCATCGAGAGCTGCTGCGTCGATCCCGCGAAGCCGCGCATCGCCGACACCATGCCGGTGATCGACATGGCCGCCCCGAACCCCGTCACACCCACGGCCGAGAAGATCGGGTCGAACCCGCGCAGGACGCCCTGGAACTTGCTGGCCTCCTCGCGGACGCCGGCCCAGTCCTTCTTCCAGGTCGCCCCCTGCTTGGACGTCTCGTCGCCGACACCCTTCAGCCCCTTCTGGAGCTTGGTCAGCGGCCCGGTGAACTGATCCTCGACGGTGGCGACGATCCTGAGCTTGTCGTCAGCCATCCTGGTCCTCGCGTGGGGCGTGCCGCGGCATCAGCGCCAGGGTGTGGGCCATCAGGTGAGCCACGGTCGCCGGCGGATAGGTGCCGATCGGCCGCGAGAACGGCCACGCGTGGAAAGCGAGGCCTAGGCGGAGACTGTCGTGGACGGCGCCGGCGGCAGGGCCGCCCACACGAAAAAACGGCTGAGGACGGTCCCCAGCGAGAGGATGTCGCGCGCGCCGATCTTCTTCAGCGTCGACGTCGGCACGCTCGCGAGCTTGCTCACCAGCGGGAAGAACTGGTCGGCCGACAGACCCTCCAGGAGACCGAACTCCAGGACCTCCTCGCCGGTCGGCTCGCGCAGCACGAGCACCTTGACCATCTCGTCGTGCGCGCGGACCGCGGCCGCGAGCTGGTGCTCGTACGGCCAGGTGATCTCGCGCGGGTCCCGCGCCGGGGCCTCGATGGTGTCCGCCATGATCAGATCTCGTCGCAGGTGAGGCCCATCCAGTTCACCGACACCTTGCCGGCGCCGGTGTCGATCTCGTGCGCGGACTCGGTCCAGGCGCCCGACAGGACGTAGGTCTTGCCGTTCGCGAGCTCGGCGGTGACGGTGATGTCCGTCATGGCGTCGAGCTCGGCGATGGTCAGGCCGGCCGTGGTCGAGAGGTCGCCCTTGATGAAGGGCACGCGCGGCGTCTCGATGAAACCGTGCACGCCGTCCTGGCCGGCGACCCCCTCGCGCTTCGACGGCGAGGGCGACACGATGAACGAGCCGCGCAGGTCGTACTGCTTGTTGCCGGCCTTCACGAAGGCGGTGCCGGCGATCCTCTGGCCCATGGCCGGTGCTCCAAAGAAAAACCCGCCTCAGAGGGCGGGTTGGATTGCGGGAAGGCGTGGAGGACCGATCAGGTGCCGGAGGCGCTGAGCGGGAACTGCAGGCGGAACTGCGCGAGGATGTTGAGCCGCCGCAGCTGGTTCACGATGTCCGGCGGATCGAGGATCTCGACGGTGTTCGGCTCGGTGTTCGAGCGCGCCACCGAGAGGTTCGCGATGTAGAGCGCGGCGTTCTCGACGAGACCGTCGTACTCCATGTCCCGGTACTCCGAGACCATCTCCGCCTTGATCATCAGCGGCGTGACGATCGGCTTGCCGGTGGCGAACTTGGTCCCGTCGTTGGCCAGAGCCATCCGCGGGAAGGCGTTGGTGAGCCGCTGCCGCACCCGGGTGTAGCGCTCGTCGAGGGTAGCGAGCGTCGTCACCAGCTCGAAGGCGTTGTCGGCCTGCCCGTAGGCGTTCTTCTGGTAGGAAGTCTGCTCGCGCAGGATCACCGGCTGATTGGTGGTGCCGCCGTAGAGGTCGGTTCCCTGGATCGCGAGGCCGACCTGCGCGAGGGCGTTCAGCTGGGTCTTGTTCCAGCGATAGGCCTTCTGCGCCGGCAGCACGCCGACCAGCGGGAGCGTCTGCAGCGGCTGGGCCGCGTAGGCGTTGATCGAGAACGCGGCGGCGGCGGTGTAGGCGGCGGCCCACTCCCAGACCGGCGACGGGCTCTGCGGCTCGAAGGCCATCGGGGAGATGACCGCCGAGTTGTTCGACGGGCCCCAGGTGGCCTGATCAGCGTAGGCGCCGCGGCGCGCCGAGAAGATCTGGCCGTAGCTCTGGCGGTACGGACCCCAGCGACCGCTGTCGGTGAAGCCGTACTCGGCGTCCCAGACGGTGTAGGAGCCCGAGTCGTTCACCGGCAGGGCGACGAACTTGTAGGGCGCATCGCCCAGGCCCGCGATCGCCGAGGTGAAGTCCGGCGTGCCGGTACCGCCCGAGAGCTGATTGCCCGTCGGGTAGGTCACCGCGAGGCCGGCCGGCAGCTGCTCGCCGCCGTAGCGGCCGAGGTAGCAGTCCTGCACGTTGATGTCGTTGCCGGTCAGGCCCTTCCACTTGGCCGTCAGGGTGACGACGGCGGCCGCCGCGGAGGCGGTGACCGGCAGGTCCGGGGTCGCGGTGATCGCGGCTGCGATCTTGGTGGCCACCGTCGCCGTGGTGTCCGCCGAGACGATGGCGATCGGCACGAGCTGGCCCGCGATGTAGAGCGGATAGGTGCCCGCGACGGTCGGGGCAGCCGTGACCGTGATCGTGCCTGTCGCCGCGACGCCGGCGGCCGGCTCCGGCACCGGCAGGCAGTAGATCGGCACGCTCGTGACGCCCTTGAAGAACGTCTTGAACATGCGTGCGAGCATCGAGCCCGGGCCGAACAGGGCGTCGGCGTCCGCGTTCGTGCCGCAGGCGACGACCTGGTTCGGCGTGGCCGAGCCGGCCGACGTCAGGATGCCGGGGAGCAGCGCCCATTTCAGCGAGGTTGGGGTGCCGGCCTGCGAGGGGTCGATCTGGGTGTTCGGGCCCGGGATCTTGTAGTTGTCCGGAACGCGCGTGATGCCCATCGCGGCTTACTCCTGCGAAGCGGCGGCGGGCGCGGCGGCGCTCGCGCTGGTGGCGGGCTTGGCGGAGGTCGGCGCGGCGGTGGGGCCGCCGGCGTCGTGCAGATCCTCCAGGAGCTCGATGGCGCCCTCGTCCCGCAGGCGGAACGTGAACTGGTCGGCCGGCCAGCGGGCTGTGCCGTCCGCCTCGAAGCCGGTCTGCGACGGCATGTGCTTGAGCGCGCGGTAGCGCTCCTCGGTCGCCCTGACGGCGACCGTGGCTGATCCGGCCATGGCGATGTCCTCGGATTGGGAGCGGCGCGGGCCGGCTCAGGTAGTGGGAAGGTCGATCGTGAGCCCGATCGGGGGCGTGCCCGGGCCGGCGCCGGCCGGGCGGGCGGTGATGACGACGTGTTCGAGGACGTCCGGGATCACCGGGTCGTAATTCGTGCGCGCCAGGAAGGTGATCTCCAGCCGCCCCTCCGCGAAGTACGTCTCGCCGTCCTGCGGGAAGACGCGGCCGCGGCGGACCTTGCTCACCGCCTCGAACAGCGGGAAGCGCTCCGGATCGTCCTCGGCCTTGCCCGGGTCGACCCCGCGCACGAACGTCGGGTCGGTCAGGAGATGCGAGCGGATCCGGTCGACGATGTCGTCGAGGTCGGCGTCGAGCTGCTCGGGCGGCTGATGCCCGATCACCACCGAGATGCCGATCGTCACCTCGCTGATGAAGCGCGGCGGCCCAGTGTTGGCCTCGTCCTCCGGCGTCTCGAGCTCGTCGACGAGGATGACCAGGAGCGCGGGGAGGTTCGTGTGCTGGATCTGCGGTCGCGGCTGCCGGCGGATTGCCTTGACCGCCAGCCAGTCCTGACCCTGGAGGCGCTCGATGATCGCCTCCCGGATCTGCGTCGACGGTGACGGCATCACAGCTCCGGCGGCAAGCCGCGCTTCAGGGTGAGGGTGGCGCCGCCCTGGCCGTCCGGATCGATGTCGTCGATCCAGAGCGTGCCCTCGTCCGGGTAAAAGCCGGCGGCGGGGATGCGCACGAGGGCGAACTGCTCAGGCTCGTACTTCCAGTCCGGGAGGCGGATCCCGAGCGTGAGCACCGTGGTGTTCAGACTCTGGTCGCCCTCGAGCTGGATGTTGGTGTTCTTCACCGTCCAGACGCCGGTGGCGTCGAACGGCTGGCGGACCGGCGACGAGGCCAGCGGCGTCACCGTAACCGGGCGCCCGAACGCGGTGATGCCGGGCCCGAGTGCCAGGGCGGCGAAGTCGATCACGCGGCGGCCGGCTTCGCGGCGGTCTTCTCAGCCGCGGGGGCGGCCTTGTCCTCGAACGCGGTCGCCCGCTCGGCGGCGATCAGCGCGTCGGCCTCATCGGCATCGAGCTCGACCACCGAACCGGGCGGGACCTCGTCGATGGCGTACTTCCCGCCGATGCGGTTCGAGAAGGCGTCGAACTCGAAGGGCGTATGCCCCTTCGCCGGGATGTGCAGCGTCACGGAGGTGACGATCTTCTTGGTGGCCATGGGTCGAGGCCCTCGCGATCTCAGGGTTGCAGGCGAGGCGGCGCCGTCAGGGGCGCCGCCGGATCAGGGGCGCGGAGGCGTCAGGCGACGGTCGCGGAGAAGGTCGCGTCGACCCAGCCGAGCAGCGGCAGGGGCGCCGACTGCATCATCGAGAACCACGCGGAGGGGTTCTTCTCCTTCCACACGCTCGGGAAGCGGGCGAGCGGGGCGAGGCCGGCATCGGCGTCCATGATCGCGCCGTAGGTACGGATGCCCTGGCAGCCGACCGTGTTGCCCATGATCACCGTGTTGTCCGGCATGAACTGCTGCACGTTGCCCGCGGCATCCGTGTAGAGCTGCTGGTACTGGAAGCAGTCGAACTCGCCGATCGAGCCGAGGTACTTCACCTCCTCGCCGAGGCCGCCGCCCGTCACCTTGCCGGCGAGGTCGACGTTGCCGGAGGTCTGCCGGTAGGTGTTCATCACCCGGGTGACGCCCGGGCTGTTGAGGAAGTAATCGGCCGCCAGCGGGTCGAACACGACCACGCCCGGGTGGAAGCCCGAGTTGCGCTGCACCGTCTTCGCCCAGGTGCGCATGTTCTGGTACGGGTCGACGCCCGTCTGGTTCCAGCGCAGCGCGCCAGTGAGCGCGACGGTGTGGGCGGCGTTGCGGTTGAGGTCGACCAGCACCGGCGGGTGATCCTCACCCTGACAGGTCATGGCGCCGTTGAGCAGCAGCTGCGCGGCCATCCACTCCTCGGTCCGGGTGATCTCGTCGTCCTCGATCAGCATGTTGTCGTAGAGCGCGAGCTCGAACCGCTGGGTCGGGGTCATATTGCCGAGCAGCTGTTCGCCGACGCGGCGCTTCAGCATCTTCTGCGGCTCGATCATGTGGAGCGGCTTCACGTAGGGCGGACGGAAGCCCATCGTGGTGTAGCCGCGCGAGCGCTGCGGTTTGCCCTCGACGGTCGGCACCACGAAGGGGGCCAAGCGCCGGGCGCGCTGCACCTTGTCGAAGTAGACCTCCTCGGTATCGAACACCTGTTCCATCGTGAAGAACAGGTTCAGGAGGACGGGCTTGGCCTTGTCGAGGACGCCGAAGGCGCCGAGCAGCTGGGCGGTGGAATTGTAGTCGATCGCCATGATCGCGGGCTCCAAAAGAAAAGGGCCCGCGACGGGGCCCTGCGATCTACCGGGATGGGTGGAAGCGGATCAGCCGAGGACGCCCACGGTGCGGACGTAGAGGTCGGCCTTGTTCTGCCGGAGGGACGCCTGCAGCGTCTGGATCGTCCAGGACGCGTCGATCGTCATGATCTCGCCGGCGAACTCACCCTCGAAGTAGGCGGGGCCGACGGCGTCGGCGACCGACGCGTCGAGGTCGGCGGCCAGGACCGCGGCCGGGACCTGGCTACCGTCGTTCACGGTGGCGACGCAGGGGACGTACTTATCGGTCGCGGTGACGCGGCCGAGCAGGGTGCCGCGCTTCAGCGGCGCGCCGGCGGCGTTGGAGCCGCTGGCGACGGTGACCGGGCGGTGGCGGACCGGGAAGGCGCCCGCGAAGAGCGCCGTCGGGTCGTAGGAGGCGTAAACGTTGCTGGTGCCCATCGCGGGGGATCCTTCGCTGTGCGCTGTGGGCGCCGATTACTTCTTGCCGAGCAGGGCGCGTGCCTCGGCGGCACCCTTCTCGAAGTCGCGGGCGGCGGGCACCGCGCCGCGGTATTCCTCGCCCACGCCGGCCGCCGAGGCGGCCGCGAAGGTGGTATTGCCGCGCTTCTTCTGGCGATCGGCCAGGCGCTCGAGCACGAGATCCTTGAAGGCGCGCACCGAGGTCTCGCCGTTGGCGTGTCGCTCGCCGAGGTTCGGGAAGCCGAACTGCTTGGCGATCTCGCGGATCTTGGCGCCGCGGACGCGATCGGCGCGCACCGCGACCTCGGCCGCCTTGCGGACCTCGGCGGCGGTCAGGGCCTTGCGCTTGCCGGGCTTCGGCGCGGCGCGCTCGCATTCTCCGTCGTCCTCGTCGTCTTCGCCGTCACGATCCTCATCGTCCTCGGCATCGTCGTCGTCGCAGTCGCGCTCGTCGTCCGAGCAGGCATCGCCATCCTCGCCGTCGTCGCAATCGCGCTCCTCGTCCTGGTCCTCGTCGCGCTCGGCATCGCCGTCCGCATCCTCGTCGGTGTCGCACTCGTCCTCGCGCGCGGCCCGGGCCGCCGCCTTCCGGGCGGCGGCGCTGCGGGCCGCGGCGAGGCGCTTCTTCTCGGCCTCGAGTTCGGCCGGGGTCTTGGCGCGCTGGGACTTGGGCTTGCTGGGCTTACCGGCCATGGACTTGTCTCCTCGGGTCTTCGGGGATGGCCCGGAGGCCGGGTTGCGGGTGACGACCAGGCAGGCGCGGAGCTTCGGGCTCTCGCCTTCGGCCTGGTCGGAACGGATCTGAGAGGCGGCGTCGGCCGGGATCGGGACCGCGGAGATCTCCAGCGGCTCCCAGTCCACGACGTCCCAGCGGGCGACCGTGCCGTCGTCGGCCTCGGTCTTCTCGACCTTGTGGACCCAGTAGCCGACGCTGACGTTGCGGATGACGCCTTCGCGGATCTTCTGGACCGTGTCGGCGACGCCCGGCGCCTTCGAGAGCTGGATGCGGGCGAGCCCGCGGCCATCCTCGATCTTGGCCGAGCCGGGCACGACCGCGCCGATGACGTTGTCGCAGCCGTAGGAGCAGTGGCTGTCGAGGAAGGGCGCGCCGAGGTTGAGGCGCTCCAGCCTGATCGCCTTAGGGTCGACCGACAGGACCTCGTCGTACTCGGTCCCGTCCCACCAGTCGTAGCGACGGACGCTCGCGCCCGTGGTCCAGACGATCTCGATCGTGTTGCTGTCCGCGTCGAAGCTCTCCGCGCGCACGGCCGCCAGGCGGTCGAATTGCGGAAGCTGCACGACCCCTTCGGCCGCGGGTGGCGCCCCGGTTCGGGCGGGAGAGCTCGGGCTCTTCGCCCGCGGCCTCGTCCTGTTCGGGTTGCTGGACCCCCTTGGCATTGGTGCGCCGCGGGTCCGAGTCGAGGATGATGCCAAGGTCGTCGACCTTCACGTTGAAGGCGCGGATGCCGTCGAGGACGTCGTCGGGGTTGCGCCCCTTCTCGGCCACGACGTCCTGCCAGGTGCGGAAACCGTTGCGGACCTCGATGGCCGCGGTCTGGGCGTCGGCCAGCGGGTCGACCCAGGCGAACTCGGGCGGCGACCACTCGACCGGCACGTACGGAAGGTCGATTACGCCCGCGAGGTAGGCGGCCTCGCACCACCATTCCCAGATCGGCTGGAGCGCCATCTGGATCAGGATCTGCCACTGGATCGTGCCGACGAGGCGCCGGAACTCGACCAGGCCGCCCCGCATCGAGGAGAAGTTCACCTCGGACAGGTCGCCCGAGATCAACTCAGCGGGCATTCGCCAGCCGGCCGCGATCTCCTGGAGGCGCTTCGTTTTGTACTCGCCATAGCCGCCGACGGCGGTCGGCGCGTTGAACTTCACGTCCTTCGCGCCGTGCAGCCGCGGGATCATGCCCGGTTCGAAGCGCTCAACCTCGCGTCCGTCGGAGTCCTGGACCCGCAGGCCGAGGTTGTCCTCGTCGTCGTCATCGGCGCCGAGCACGAAGCCGACGACGCACGCCTCGGTTTTCTTCCGAACGCTCTCGGCGAGTTCGTAGTCCGAGAGCAGGTTCGTCGGCTCCATCGCCGGCGTGCCCCACGGGACACCGCGCGTCTGGGTCCGCTGCAGCTCGTAGACGTGCAGAACCTCCTCGGCCGGCACGGGCGCGGAGATCATCGGCTCGCCGCCGTAGAAGTACGGCAGGTTGCCCGGGTGGTAGGGGTAGAGCCAGTAGGCGCGCCGCTTCTGGCTCGCCATGTCGATCTCGACGCCCTGGATCGTCAGGCCGCCCTCGCGCAGCACGCCGTTGCGCATCGGGTCGAGAAAATCGGCCTCGAGGAGCTGAAGCTCCAGCGGCACGTCTCCCTTGCCGCGCTTCTTCACGTACCGGCGGCGGATCAGGGAGTCGCCGCCCTCGACCATCTCCCGGAACAGCAGCGCCTGCAGGCCGTAGAAATCGAGCTGCCCGGCGTGATCGCAGCGAAACGACCAGCGCTGGAAGGCCTCCCAGATCTTGCGATCCCGCGAGGGCGAGCCGGTGACCGGCCGGGGCACGATGCCCTCGCCGACGACGTTCGACACGAGGCTCGCGGTGGCCTTCGCGGCATAGGGGTTGTTGCGCACGAGCCAGCGCGACTTGTCGCGCAGGGTCCGGGCCTCGTTGTAGAGCTCTGCGTCGGCCGAGCGGACGGCGCCGAGCCAGGTATCGCCGTTGCGGCTGCGCTGCGCGGCCTCGTAGGAGCGCCGCCGCGCGCAGGGAGCGCCTGCGCGGTCCGGTTTCGGGCCCGCGACCTTGACCTCGCCGGCCATCAGCAGCGCCACCCGCGACGGGTGTAGCCGCGATCGAAGCTCGCTAGGCCGACGTTCGACACGCGCTGCCCGTTCGCCCGCGCGAGCTGGCGACGCAGATAGCCCAGGATCTTCAGCATCTCCTCGAACGAGCGATAGCTCGCCGACTTGCCCTCGTAGCTGACGGTGAGGACGCCCTGCGCGAGCGCGTCCTCGATCGCCGTGATCCGGGCCGCGTAGTCTACAGCCATGTCGACGGCCTTTTCCCGGGCGGCTTGGGCGCCGACGATTTCTTGGGTTCGGCGCGCTGCACCACCACGGGGCGGGGCGCCGGTCGTTCGGCCGGCGGCGCCACGACGACGGCCTGACCCGGCTCGGCCGCCGGCTCGTCGTCCAGCGGCTCCTCAGGCTCTTCGCGTTCGGGCATCTTGCCCAGCGCCACGTAGCGGCGGGACAGGCTCTGAAGCCCGCACATCGCCACGTAGGCGTAGACGAAGCACACGCCGGCCTCGCGCGGGACCTTCGGCTTGTCCCACTCGGTGAAGCCCTGCCGTCGCACCACGAGCTTCTCGCGGGTCAGCTGCTCGAAGTACTCGGCGTCGATCGGCCGGGAGCCGCGCGCCGGCACCAGCGGGAAGTGGACGTAGCGCGGGCCGGGATCGACCAGCGGCAGCGAGCCGTAGGCGAAGTCGCGGGCGGCGTTGCCGCCGATCATGTACCAGGACGAGCCGAGCTTCGTGGACGCGAGCCGCGGCCACACCTTGGTGCGAGCGCCCCGCGCCTCTGACTTGCCCTTGATCGCCCAGACCTTGCGCTTCCGGCGCTCGGTGCAGAAGGCGTAGGTCTCAGCCGTGTGGTGGCCGCCGGAGTCGATGGCGGCCGCTCTCACGCGCAGCTCGGTGCCGTCGGCCTTGCGGAAGGTCCGCTTCAGCAGGGCGTCGAGGGACTGCCAGACGCCGGGCTCGGCCGGATCGCCCATCAGGACGAAATGGCCGATCAGGGCACTCTCCAGGCCGGGGCCCCAGCCCCAGATGCCGCCCTCGATGCGGGCGTTGGCGCCGGACTGGACGTCGCCCCCCAGCGTTAGGGTGGTGACGAAGTCCGGGACCTCGGCGCCGTATTCCTCGCAGCGCTCCAGGAACGCCGTCGGCTTGATCTCCTGGCCGTAGGTCTGCCGGTACGGCCGGCCGAGGCGCAGGTTCACGAACGGCTGGACGAGGTTCGCGGGATCGTCCTGGGCTTCCAGCCATTCCTGCACGATCACCGGCCAGGCGGCGTTCACGTTGAGCGACATGCCGGTCCAGAGATGGAAGCCGGCGTGCCCGGGCGTCTTCGGCGTCGCGGTCGCCCGCCATTCGCCGTGGGCGTCCATCCAGGCCTTGCTGCCCTCATCGATGATGCAGCCGCAGGTGCCTTGGTACCAGACGGACTTGAGCGAGCGGTCCTCGTTCAGATCCCACTTCAGACCGTGCGGCGTGTCCTTTCCGCCCCAGTCCAGATACTGCCAGCCGTCGAGCTCGCCGGCGGCCTCCGAGCATTGCGGGCAGGGCACGAAGTAGCGCCGCTGGTCCGAGACCAGCCAGAGCTTCCAGACCCGGCTCGTCTCCTCGAGGAGCGGGGTCGAGCCTCGGACCTGCTTTCGGTTGTAGAAGGTCTCACCGCGGGTCCAGAACAGCTTGAGCTTGTCGCCCTGCGTCTTGGCACCGGGCGTCCAGCCGTCGCCGTCGATCTCGTCGGCGAATAGGAACCGGGCCGAGTAGCGTCGGAACGCGTCGTCCGAAGCCGCGCCGACGACGCGCACGAGGGCGCCGTTCGACAGCTGGTAGAAGGTCGCCGAGTCCTGCTTCTCGCCCTTGCGGACGGGCCGTAGCATCTTCGCGAGCACCGGGGTCTCGCGCAGCATCGGCGCGATCTCGGTGGCGCCGAACTCCTCCGCGTCGTCCTCGACCGGCTGCGCGACCGCGCAGAGCGTCGGGTCCTGATGCAGGTGGTAGCCGATCGCCAGGGTGGCGAGTCGGGTGTAGCCGACGCGGGCCGCCTTCAGGACAGTGACCAGCGGCAGCGTCGGATCGCACATCGCGTCCATGAGGCCGCGCTGGTACCCGTAGAGGGTGACCGGCCCGCTCTCGGAGCCCGTGCTCTTCGGGATCCGGCCGTGCTCCTCCGCCCACTCCGAGCCGGACATATGCGGCTTGAAGACGAGGGCCTCGTCGAAAAGCTGGTCCAGCTCGGTGCGCGTCGCGTCGCGACCGGCCGGGTACTCACCCCGCCGGTGGGTTCCTATCCGCTCCGCCAGCGTCATCGTCGGGTTCGCGTCCTGCAAACCACCGCCGGGCGATTTCCTCGCGGGCGGCCGTGAAGGCTCGGTTCATCTCGGCCTTGGCCATCGCCTCGATCTCGGAGGCGTTGGTCATCGTGGCCGCCCGTCCGGCGACCTTGGAGGCCATGTTCGAGAGGCCGGTCCGGAGGACCTGGCAGAAGGTCGCCATGTCGGCGACCGCGTCATGGCGGGACACCACCGCCTTCAGCGCCTCGTCGGCGCTGATCTCGGCGACGATCGCATTGGCCACCGCGCGGCGGCAATCCGCGTCCTCGCGCCGAGCCTTGCTGCTGTCCCTCGTGCCGTCGTCGCTGGCGCTCATCGCCACGTTCTCGACGGCGCGCTGAACCTTCCAGTCGATCACGGCGGCTGTGTCGAACTGCCACTCCACGCCGTTGCTGCCGCGCTCGACGTAGGGGCAGCCCTTCTCGATCCAGCTCGTCACCGTGTTGACGCTGACGCCGAAGATCCCGGCGAGGTCGGCGCGGTTTACGAGCCGGCCGTCGATGGCGCCGGACATCAACAACAACCCCTGTTTTCAAAATTTCTCAGAGGGTGAACCGATGGGGTCCGAATTCCCCTCACCGGCACCCCCCTCCCGGAAGGACCCTGGATTTGGCCGGGGAGGGGGGTGAGGCACCCCTCGGCCCTCCGGCCCGCCCCTCGGGCGCCCGGATGGCCCTCCCGTGGCCTTCGCGGGCCGCTGGCGGCCGCCGTCCGGTCAGCTCTTCCGGCGCACGTCGTTGACGACGAAGCGCTCCCAGGCCGCCCGGAAGTGCTTCCGGTACGCGGCCGGCACCACGGCGCCCGCCTTCTCGTAGTAGGGGAAGCGCTTGGAGTAGCTGACGCCCTTCACGAACAGGAAGATGGGCACCGCCCACTTCTCCTTCTGAAGGTAGATCCCGTCCGGTGCCTTACCGTGGTTGCGGAAGACGATGTACTCGACGTTCCGCCCGACGTTGCGGCGCTTCGAGCGCGCCGTGGTGTTCTGGTACCGGTCCGACTGTGCCCCGAGCGCCGAGAGCATGCGGGTGATGAAGGCGCCCGACACGTTGCCGTTGCCGTCCCGCGGACAGCGCGTGCTGGGCACCGCGAACTCGCCCGCAAGCATCAGACCCTTGCGGATCAGCAGGACCTCGAACCGCTTGTGGCGGCGCGTGCCGCCGGCGACCTGAGGCCCGAGGAACTTCCAGGCCGGGATCGACCCGCTGCCTTCCTTGAAGCCGAGCTCTGCCTGGAGGCGTTGCTTCGTGGCCGGCCGGACCATCAGGCTGTTGAGCGTGAACCTCGACGGCTGGTCGAACACGGACCGCATGGTCTCGCGCTCGGCCTCCCGTGCGTCCTTCATCGCGTTGGTCAGTGCGACCGCGGCGACGAACGGCACCTGCCGGGCAGCTCGGCCAACGGCCTCGGCCTTGAGGCCGAACTCGCTGGCGTCGAGCTTCAGCATGGGATCAGCGCCCGACCGTGATCGTCTTCAGCTCGCCCGAGACCGGATCGAGGATCGTCAGCGTCTGCGCGGCCATGTCATGCCTGTTCGGACGGATGATCGCGCAGCTCGAGCAGACGATCGAACTCGCGGTGGGCCCGATCCGCGACGCTCCGAGCCTCGTCACGGGCCTGACGCCGGGCGACGAGTTCCCGCTCCGCCGCCATTTCGGCATCGAACGCGACATTGAGATCGGCGCGCGCCACGCGGAGAGCGTACGAGGCTGCCAGGATCTCTTGGTCCGTTGCCTTCGGCATGATCAGCAGCCCTGCATCGGTTGCGGAAACTCCCGGCGCTGCTGCGCGGGGCGCGTGGTCGGCCGGTCGACCGTCAGGTCGGTGCAGTCATCGAGGATGAGCACCCCGACGTCGCGCCAGCCCTGCGCGCGGATCAGCTTCTCCAAGCCGTCCTGCCATCGCTTGGCCTTGTCGGCGTCGAGCTTGGAGCGGGTGCGCACCGTGACGATGTCGCCCTCTTGGAGGTCGAGGCGGGCGAGCTGTGGGGCGAAGTCATCCTCGGGCAGCAAGAGGCGAAAGAGGCCAAGCTCTGCGCGGGCGGCCTGCAGCATCTCGTCCCGGGCGGGACCGACGACGGTCGCCACGCGGAGTTCCGCGAGGCGCTCGCGGCAGCCCTGGCGGCCGCAGGCACCGGCGCGGCTGGCGGGGCAGTTCGGACAGGTCATGGCGACTTCACGATGGCTTCATGGTCGCCGTCGGCGAGCACGTGGGTTTCCTGCCCGTTCCAGCGGAACAGGTACTCGATGGCGCCGCGGTACTTCATGTTGTCGGTCACGTAGGCGACCGTCGAGATGGACCAGCGGCCGCCCTTCGGCGCCGGGATGCCGTCGGCGTTCAGCGCTTCGGCGATCGCCTTCAGCGTCGTCTTGCGCTTCCGGGCCTCGAAGATGCGGCGGACGACCTTCGCTTGGGCCGGGACGATCCGGAGGCCGCCCTCCAGGTCGCGTTCATAGCCGTAGGGCGCCTGGCCGCCGGCGAAGCCGCCCTTCCGAGCCTTGGTGGTGCGCCCGCCCGCGGTGCGGTCGCGGATCAGGTAGCGCTCCTGCTCCGCCATGCCGGCGAAGAAGGTGAAGAACATCCGCCCGATCGAGTTGGACGTGTCGATCACGGCCTCGGTCACGGACCGGAAGGCCACGCCGTGCAACTCGGCCAGATCGGAGACCGTCATCAGCGCGTGCCGCACATCGCGCGACAGGCGGTCGATCTTGGCGACCAGCAGGATCTCGAAGCTGCGCGCCTCGGCCATCTGCAGGATCGTCGCGAACCCCGGGCGATCCGCGGGGCGAACCGCGCCGGAGACGCCCGGATCGGAGACGATCCCGACGACCTCGTAGCTCTGGCTCTCGGCGAACGCGCGGACCGCGCGCTCTTGCGCCTCGAGCCCGTGGCCCGTGACCTGCTCGTCCGTGCTGACCCGGGTGTAGATCACCGCGCGGGTCGAGGCCGTGGCCTTCGCCTCTGCCTGGACTTTATTCCGTGCCCGCAGACGGGCCACGCGGCGCGAGCCCGAAACCGCCTGCAAGCTCATGTTTTTACTACGCTTTTCGCCCTCAACGACCCGAAATTTCCAAGGTCTTTTAAGACCTTGGAAATCGCCCGTTTCGGCCTGCGGATGACAGGATCAAAACCCGGTTAAATCAGGCCGCGGCGCCGCGCTCGGCGAACGCCTCGAGCCGCCGGCAGGCGGTGTCGAAGTGGCGCGGGTCGGCCTCGACCCCGAGGTACGGAAGCCCGAGCTCGGCACAGGCCTCGCCGATCGGCGACGAGCCCATGAACGGGTCCAGCACCGGGCCGTCGATAATCGCGAGCAGCTCGCGCATCAGCGACACGGGCTTGGCCGCCATGTGCAGCTTCGCCCGCGGGACCGAGGCCCGATAGGCACCGGGCGCGATCCGACCGACCGAAGCGCGGTGGCCGTTCGTGCCCCACACCAGGAACTCAGCCTGATTGCGGTAGCGCCCGAGCTGAGGCCGGACCGCCTCGGTCTTGTCCCAGGGCACGATGCCCCGCCAGACGAGGCCGGCGGTCTGCAACGCGTCCGTGGTCACCGGCAGTTGTCGCCAGTCGGTGAACGCGCCGAGGATCGCGCCGGGGCGCATGCCGAGCCGGGCCCGGTGCATCCACAGACCGGACCACGCCAGGAACGACCGCTGATCGCGGTTGTCGCCGACGAACTCGGCCTGGAGGTGCCGGTACTCGCTCGACTGGTACTTCTGGCTCGGCGCGCGGATGCGGTCGCCGGCGTGGAGGCCGCCGCTCGAATAGGGCGGATCGGTCAGCACGCCGCCGATCGAGCCCGGCACGAGGGCCGCGAGCACGTCGAACAGGCTGTCCGCGCGGATCAGCGTCGCCGATCCGATCTGGACGGTCTCCGGGAAGGAGAAGCGCAAGACCCCGCACCGATCGCTCGATGCGGGGTCTGCGAGCGCGCCGGGAGCTGGCGCGGCACGGTGCGGCGGCGCTGTGGCCGCCTCGGAATGGTGTTCGGGCATAACCTGATGCAGTGTGCCCCGGCCGCTCGAGCGGTGGCGGGGTGGTCGCCGATCCGTTTCCGGAGCGGCTGTCTGCGGTCATGCGTGTCCCTAGCACGCGGTTCGAGGTGTAGCAGCACCTCGGCTCCCGCCTCTTTTCAGAGCGAGATCAGTCTAGGCCGAACCGGTCGGCTCGGCCAGCGCCCGGGCGAAGCCCAGCGCGAAGCGACGGTACCAGGCGCGGAACATCATCGGTCCCGCAGGATCCGGCCTCACTCGTCGAGCAGGGCCATCGGCAGCTGATAGCTCGCCTCGACGACGATCGTCGCCGAGGCCGCGTAGATCGCGACGAGCGACCAGAGGTCGAGGTGTGGGCGGGGCTCAGAGCGCATCGTCACCCACCAGGTCCTCGACGATCGCTTCGCGGTCCTCGTCGGAGTCGGCGAGGCGGTGCACGTGGATCTCCGTCGCGCCGTCGGCCCTGGCGAACTCGACGGCCTCGGCCATCGTCCCGCGCCAGCCGACGCCGACGATGCGGGCAGGCCCGTCAGAGCCGCGGCGGACACCGATAAGGACGGCGCCAGGGGCGCTGACCGCGCCGGCCTGGGCCAGCGTGTAGACGGCCACGACGTAGCGGTTGCCCGATTGGCCGCGCCACGCGGAGAGGTCGAGCGTCGAGCAGCGCTTCGTCTTCAGACGCTCCTCGCGGATCTCACGGCGTACCATGCGATCCCCTCGGGCCCTGCTGAAGGCGGCGCCCCATGCGACGCGGCGGTTGGACGACATCAGCGTTTCTGGCGGCTGCAGCCGACCTTCACGTAGCGACCCGCGCGCGCATCGCCGAAGGCCTCGGCGGCCATGACCTGGCCGAGCAGCTTGCACGCCTCCACCGAGGCGGAGGGCTGCTCGAGGACGTCGAGCGCGTTAGCGCGGTCGCAATCCGAACCGGCGATCGCCGCCGAGCAGAGCATGGCGAAGGCGACGACGGTGTTCATGCCGCGTGTCCCATGCAGATGGCTGCGATCAGGACGCAGGCCGCGAGCGCGAAGTGCAGGGCACCGATCAGGAGCACGTCCCGGATGGCGCGCTCGGCGCTGCGGCCGCCGTGATGGGCGTCGATCCCGGCGATCGCGATCAGAAGCACGAAGGCGCACGCGATGAACGGCAGCGGCGCGGCGTCCATGTCAGGGAGCCCCGCCGGCGGACAGAGCCCGGCCGGAGTGAACGGGTCGGCCGACGCAGAGCTTCGGCGCGGGATCGCGCCAGGAGCGGACTGGCGGCGGCGCGGCGCGGCGGAGACGGATGAGGAGCGCGAGGCTCCGGAGCACGCGGGGCATCACTGCCGCCACGCGTGAAGGACGCCGCGGGCGTGCTCGCGCTGCTCCTCGACGAAGTGGTCGCGGAACACGGGCAGGCTGAGGCGGCGCACGACGGCGATCTCGTCGAGGACGGTCGGCGCGGCCACAACCCGAGTGGCATCGGCGACCGCGTCGCCCCGCACCGAGCGGATCAGGTCGCGGAAAATGCCGATCACCGAGGGCGAGTGGACGATCACGACCGCGCCGTCCTTCGGCAGGTCCATGATCATCCGGCGCGTGCGACCGGCGCGGCGCTTCTCGCCGGCGCTCGGCTTGCCGGCGCCGAGCCGCTCGGCGGCCGAGTAGCCTTTCGCATCGGCGGCGACGCCGACGCGCAGGGTGGTGTCCTCGAACGTCACGTCAGGCCACCACGATCACGAGGTAACTCACCCGGGAGTAGTCCCGGGCGGCGTGGGCGCGCAGGCGCTCCGCGCGGCGGCGCAGGCTCGGCGTGCAGGCCGAGCAGGCGAGCACGGCGTCGCACAGCGCGACCGTGGCCATGCGCTCTCGAAGCGTCATCGGGGCTCTCAACGAAAAAACCCCGCGCGAGGGCGGGGCGTGGGTCGGTGGGCCGGGCCGCGCGTCAGGCGCGAGCGGCGCGGGCAGCCTTGGTGCGCTCGCGGTGGCGAAGGACCGCCGCCGGGACTGGCGGCCGAGGCCTGCGCTCCGGGCCAGCCGTGCCGCCGGCCTCGTGGCCGGGCCAGCTGCCGGTCAGGTCCCGGTAGAAGCGCCGCGCGTGGTCGCGGATCTCGTCGCGATCGGCGACGTAGTCCTCCGGCGTGTGCCGGTGGCCCGGCGCGCGCAGGCGGTCCGCCAGGAGGCAGAGGCCGTGGAGGCGCTCGACGATGTCGCGTTCGGTCACGGCCGCGGATCCGTCATCGGGGCGACCCTATCAAGGAATGGTCTGCTTTGTCAGCGAATTAGGGAGGTGCGGGCCGGGGCTACAGCTTCAACCACCGTCCTCGGGACGGCTGCGGGTCTTTCGGGCGTCCTGGCTGGCCGGCTTACTGAGATGCCTTTTTCACGCGCTGTCGCACGCCGCACCGTTCGCTCGGGCGGGGCCCGTAACGACGAAGGCCCCGGCGGGGGTCCGCCGAGGCCTTCTAAATTTCTGCAGGATCCGAACTACGCCAAGCCGTTCTTGGCGTCAAGCTTCCAGTTCATGCGGACCGCTCGCTCGGAGGCGTCCAGTCGCGCGGGTCGATCCTGCGGACCTCCGAGGCGCGCTTCGGCGCGGCCCGGCGACCGGCCGGTCGGCGCTCCGCCAGGGCGCTCCGGACACCCGGCCGGAGCCGATCCTCGAGGCGCTCGCGACGCGCAGCCCGCGTGTTCGGCAGCGGCGCGATCTCCTCAACCACATCACCCAACCAAGGCGCGATCGGCGCCCGCGGCGGCAGGACCTCGATGCTGGTGAGGAACTGAAGCGACGGGACGAGGTAGACGAGCGCCGCGCGCCAGTAGGCGTAGCGCAGCTGCTCTTCGAGCACCTCCACGCCCTCCCGCGTCCAGGCGAGCTTGCAGTATGTGCCCGTCGGATACTGGCCGGCACGCAGGGGGGCCGTGCGCTCCTCGTGCGTCACGTGCCACGGCTCGCCATCAGGGCCGAAGCCGGCGACCTTGCTGACCTTGTGCCAGAGGGTGATCTTGCCGTTCTCCGACTTCGAGGGCTCGCACTCGGGCCGCCCCCCTACGTCGGGGCGCGTGCCGCGGATCGCGCTGGTCACGAGCCACGCCGGCGTGGCGTGCATCGCGGTCGAGATCAGCACATCGAGGCTCGCCCGGCCGCGCAACTCGACCTGCATCGGATAGGGCGACAGGTCGAGCGGGCACACGGCCGATCCGGCGGCGGCGCGCTGCAGCGTCTCGCTGAGGACCTGGAGGTGCGCCTCGATCGTGATCGCGTCGGGATGAGGGTCGCCCATCGCCGGCGGCATGCCGGGCTCACGGGACCAGTTGTCGATCGGGCCCCCGAACGCGCCCGCGCGCCACATGGCGTGCATCGCCGGCGGCATCGGACCGCGGATCGGGGCGTCGGCGCGGCGCTTCGGCAGTTCGTCGCGGATCGCCCACCGCAGCGCCTCCTCGATCGTCATCCTGCGGCGCTTGGGTGCGCTCTGGGTGGTGCTCTGCGTCGTTGCCGGCACGGTTGGTCCCCAATGCTGTGCCGTTTCGAAACAAAGCGGCAACGGCGCCTGGGTCGGGCGCGCTTGGAACCACTGTCAAGTGGTTATTCTGCGGCCTGAGCGTGATCCGCATTCAGGCCAGCGACGATCCTGTCGAGGGCCCAGTTGACCCTTCGCATCGCCGTGGAGCGCGACTTCCCGCGCCGCACACACAGGTCACGGAAGCTTGCGCCTTCGGCCTGAGACCATAGAAACAGCATCAGAAGATCGTGCGCTTCTTCGTGCCCCGGATCTACGCGCGGCAGAAACAGCGCCGGCCAGTCGAGCGCGCTGCGCACGGTAGACAGTGCCCCCTGGTAGGCCGGACGCCGACCTTCCCGCCATGCGCCGATCATCCAGAGCGCGACCCGACGGCGGTTCCACACCGGACTGTCTGCTGAGCGAGGAGTTGCCGGACTCGTCCTGGTGGGCAGCATCGAACGTGGAAACGCGGCCGAAACTGCCGCCCGTTGTTTCTAGCATGTGCGCGCTCACGAAACCGTGGCCGGCCTGCAATCGCGCTGCGGCTTTTCAGTCTCCGCCCGAAGCTCCGGCGTGATCGCCGCAGCGAATAGTCCGCTCGCAAGGCCGTAACGGCCCTCGCGGTCAAGGTCCGGCGCTACTCGCTAGCGGATCGCTCGGTTCCATGCCGCGACGGCTGCGGCATCGTCTTCACCCCTCGGGCCGATCGCCTCACAGGTTAGATTGAGGCAGTTCACAGTGAGGTAGCAGCCGGGCGCGCCGTAACGCTCGCTCACCTCTAACTTGGTGCTCCCGCAGAATGGGCACGGGCGCTTCTCCTTGATCATTCGGTCCATGGCCGCTGCCCTTCCGCCGATTATGCGAATTTATGCATGATCCGTGCATACTCGCAGTCGCGGTCCTCCTCAGTATCGAACGCCCATTCGACCTTCGTGCCGTGAAACAGAATTGATGGTTTACCCTCGTTGTCAGGGTACCAGCGCATCCGCGATTTACTGATCGCTTCAACGAGCCCCATGTTGACCGGCATGTTCTCCCGAACGGTCCCGCCCAAGTATGTGATGCTTGGTATAAGCGGTACGTGAAATCGGATCTGTTGCGTCGTCATCTTGGTCCTTGCCCTCTCCGCCAATCTCAGCGCGAGGCATCGCCCCTCGGCGGCGCCCGCCCGCTGCCTACTATCTTGGCTATCTTCGCAAGGAATGCGCGTCTCGGAACATCGCGTCCCACTCCGCCCGGAAGTCAGTGTCGGGGGACAGGCGCCGCGCTTCGATCTCGTCGACGATCTGCTGAAGGCGCGACATCGCCGCGGCGTGGCTCTCGGCTTTGAACTGGTACCCGTGGTTCGGCGGACTGAGCGCCTGGACTTGCCCGCCCTCGACCAGGGACTGGGCGCTCGTGGCCGGGTGGGCCGGATCAAGGGCGACGAGGAGCAACTCGTGCGTGGCGCCGTCGAGGTGGATGACTGCCGGCTGATCGGTCGGCGTCGTCAGGTCGTAAAGCGCGAGCGCGTACTGGCTCCAGACGGGATGCGCCCAGGGCGCGGTGATGAGCCAGGTGGCGCCGAAGGGCTTACCTTCGGTCGTCGTGAGGTGAGGTTTGTTCTGCACGGTATTTCCTCCGGTTGCGCTGGTAGATCTTCGCCCGCGACAGTCGCATCTGCCGCGGCATGTCCCGGGTCCACCGCACCATCCAAACGTGCTTGGGCGGCATGATCGGTAGACCGGGGACGCCCGGCCGGTGGAGGCCGAGGCGGATGAGGTGAGGCGGGCAGTCGCTCACTGGAGCCGCACGACGTTGTCGTCCGCATCCACCGTGTAGCGGGGCGGCCCCGCGCCCTCGGGGATGACCTTCGCCACGCTGAAGCCCTCGCGCGTCGCGATCTCCTGCAGCACGCCCGTGTGGTTGAGCCCGCGGTTCTGCGCGACGACGGCGAGCACGGCCTGGTCGAGGTCTTGGCGCGTCAGCCCCGTCGGCTTCCCGCCGGCGGTGAGATCCCGACGGAAGGCGTTGCCCTTGGCCTGCTCAACGATGCCGATCAGCATGGCGCCGTTGACGATGTCCGACAGGCGGATGAAGCGCGGGCCCTGATCGGTGGCGAGTTGGACGATGATCTGCTCGGAGGCAAAAACGGCCTGGGCCACGTGGTGCGCGAGCTCGCCGAGAGCATGCTCCTGCAGCGTCGGCATGTACGGCTCGCCGCTCCCGCTCATCTCGCCCAGGGTCGGCTCGCCGAAAGCCGTCAGCGTCTCGGGCGCGAGCGGCACCTTGAGGAGCGCGCGCTGCAGGATCATCCCGGCAGCGCCCCGGGTCGGCCGCTCGACCCGGATCTTCCGATCGCAGCGGCCGTCGCGCAGGATCGCAGCGTCGATGGCGTCCGGGCGGTTGGTCGCCAGGATCACGAGCGCGCCCGAGTCCTCGATCCCATCCATCTCGGTCAGGAAGGTCGCGACATTCGACGCCTGAAACCACGTGGCGCCGCCGTCACGGCTCGGCAGGATCGCGTCGGCCTCGTCGATGAACACGACCAGCGGGTGAGCGTGCAGCGCCTTGTAGGCCCGGGCATAGGCGAAGATGTCCCGGATCGTGCGCTCGGTTTCGCCGACCCAGCCGCTCTGCAGCTCGGGCGCCTTGATCGACATGAACGACGCGGATTTCGCGCCGTGCAGCGCTGCCAGCGTCGAGGCGGCCGCCTTGCCGAACATCGTCTTGCCGCAGCCGGGCGGCCCGTACAGCAGCACGCCCTTCGTCGGCTTTTTGCCGTAGTGGCGGTAGAGCTCGGCGTGGCGGACCGGATGCTCGATCGCCTCCACCAGGTGGGTGCGCGCCGTGTCGTTGCCGATGACATCATTCCAGGCGACGCCTGGCGCGGCCTTCAGCAGGTACTTGGCAATCGGTTCGCGCAGGCGGCGTTCCTCCGCCTCAAGGCGTTCACGCTCCGGATCGGAGTGGCGCCGTGAGCCGTCGAGGTTGGGGGTGACGAAGCGGACCTTCGAACGGCCGATGTCCTCGCCGTTGAGCGTTACGGTGAAGTCACCGAAGATCGCCTTCTCCGTCATCTCCCGGATCACCTTTTCCATATCGCGCATCACCTCCGTGGCAGTCTTGTCCCGCCAGCTGCTGTCGGGCGGCGCGACGGCGTTCGTGACCGTCGCGCTGTCGAACTTGATGTCGAAGATCTCGCGCTCGCGCTTTCCGAGGCTGCGACCGATGTTCTCGAAGGGGCTGCGGGAGCCCGGCGGCCTGCGATCCCTGCTCACCGCGCTACTCCGCTGCCTGCCGTGCGGCCTGGGCGCCGGGCACGCCCAGCCCGATCGCCTTCGCCAGCGCAGAGCGCTGCGCGGCGTAGCCTGCTGCGACCATGGGATAGTCGCCAGGCAGGCCGAAGCGGGTGCGGTAGCTGTCCGGCGTCAGGCCGTGGGACGTCAGGTGCCGCTTCAGCGTCTTGTACGGCTTGCCGTCGATGAAGCTGATCAGCGCGTCGGGCTTCATCGACTTGCGGATCTCGGTGGCCGTCAGGCGGAAGCCCTCGGGCTTGGCCGCCGCCGCCGCCGGCGCCGGCTCCTGGAGCGCGACCAGGCCGTCGCGAACCGTGCGCATCAGGCCGGGCAGATCGGTCGCGGACACGGCCTGCCGGCCGACGTAGGCCGCCACGATGCCGGCGGTGAGGGCGATGACGTCGTATTGGGTGTTGGACATGGATGATCCTGTGCTGGTGATGCTGGTGGGTTCGCGCGCCGGCCGGGGCCGTCGGCTCAGTGGACCTCCTCTTCGTGGTCGGCGGGGATCGGCACGCGCAGGCCGATCTGGCGGGCGAGCTCGTCGCTGATCGGCAGGCGACCCCACATGGCCTGGCCGCGGCACTGCGCTTCGGCCTCGGCCCGGGCTCGCTCGCGGAAGCGGTCGTTGGCGCGCGCCATGGAGGCGCGCTCGGCGGAGATCTCGTCCTCCGTCTGCTCGGTGATCACGGACTCGCCGCGCATCTCCGCCTTCACCGTCTCCCAGTGAGCGACCGCGTTGGCGCGATCGTCGTCGGTGGCGCCGGTGTCGTAGAGCTCGGCGCCAAGGATCGCCTCGATCCGCGCCAGCTCCGTCTCGATTGGCAGGGTCTCGTACCGGCACTCGGCGACGACGTCGGTGTCGGACGGGCAACCCTTGCCGTCCCAGAGGCAGCGCCAGCCGGGCTGGCGGAACCGGAGCCGAGCGCGCTCGATCGCCCATGTCGGCTCGCCGGCGAGCGCTTGCGCGTAGAACCCGACCTTGGTGGTGAGCTCCTGTGCGTCGGCACCGAAGTTCGCCTTGCTGGCGATCAGGAGCATGATCTCGCGGTTCGCCTCCGGGCCCGGCGTCGGCACGAGCGCGCGCCGCAGCTCGTCCCGCCGTTGCTCCAGCCAGTCCTGCTGCGCCCGGTTAGGCGCCGAAGCGACGGGCAGGCGCTTGCGCCGGAAGGAGCCCGGCGTGTCCTCCAACCGGTTCGTGAACTGCGCGATGAAGCGATCCGACTCCCGCGTCGGGAGCAGCGGGAGCACGGCCCGACTGTAGGCCGAGGACATCGAGGAGGTCGGCAGGGTCATGGGGCAATCCAATCATCTCGGCGACGAGGGCGAGTCCGCCGTTCGTGGAGCGGCGGGGCGAAGCGGATGCGGGGGCGGATCGGCGGGTCTCGCGGGCGGCACGCTCGGCGGCCTCGCGGAGGGCGGTGTCGAGGAAGCTGTCGAAGGCCAGCGCCCAGTCGGACTTCCGGGCGATCGGGCGATGGGCGTTGGCGTGTGACCAGCGGTGCATGCTGGCGGCGATCTGCCGGACGAAGGCGGCGTCGAAGCCGATGGCTTCGGCAGCCGCGTAGTGGCGCCCCTCCGGCGCGAATCCATCGGGACACAAAACCGCTCGGGGAGAGGGAGCCCCCTTGGGGGCCGTGGCCGCGTCAGCGGACGCGGGGGGGCGTCCGGTGCCAGGTGAATCTCTCTCGGGGGATTCCCCCTTGATGGATTCCCTGGTGGATTCTCTGGGGGATTCCTTTGGGGGTGACAGCAGTGTCACCCGTCGGGTGTCAGCGGTGTCACCCGTTGGGGTGACAGACGCGGCTTCGTCCGCGCCTCGAACGGGTGACTGTGTGTCACCCGTATCCGCGCCGGCGTCGTGGCTGGCGCCGACCCTGCGATCCGTCGACCGGTCGCTCGTCTTGGGCCGGCGCTCGCCGGGGCCGGGACCCGCCCGGGGCACGCCGCGCAGGTGCAGGACGTAGACGTTGCCTTTGCGGTCGCCCGACGTGTTCGGCTCGACGTGGAGAACGTCGAGTTCCTCGAGCAGCTTGAGCTTGCGCTGCACGGTGCGTTCGGACTGCGAGCACTGGATCGCGAGGGTCGGGATCTTCGGCCAACAGCGGCCGCTCACCGGGTCGGCATAGTCGGCGAGCACCATGGCGACGAGCTTGGCGACGCCATCGGGGATGTGCGTCCGCATGATGTGGCTGATGGCTTCGACGCTCATGGTCGTGGTCCGGGCAAGGCTTCATCGTCCGACCGCGAAGCCAGTCCGGCTCCGGGCACGCAGAAACCCGTCGGCTGAATCGCTGGTCGCGAATGCCGGTCGGGTCGGTGTGGCGGGTGGGAAGCTCGCGGCGCGGGCCGTCTGCACGACCCCGCCAAGAAGAGGCGTCTGGGATCGTGGGAACGGGCCTGCGGGTCGGGCGGGATGGCGCGGCCGGACCGGGCGGCATCAGTCCTCAAGCCGGCGCTGTAGTCCCGATGCAGGGCGCGCGAGGATCTGGGAGGCCGGGCACGGGGGACCGCGAGGGAGAGGCCAGAGCTGCGGGTTCATGGCTGGGCGGCTCCGCGCTTCAGGTGGCGGGCAGGACAGTCGGGGCCGGCACGACCTGGTCGGGGCCGGACGTCACGGTCGGTGCAGCGACGGGCTCGGGGGCGATGCCGGCAGTGGACGCAGGCACGTCGGCCGCGCCGGCGCCGATGCGCGGCGCGCCGCCCGGGCCCCGGTCGGGGCCGATCAGGTCGAGCCGCCGGAGCGTGTCGAGCTGGCGAACCCCGGCGAGCGCCAGGCAGTCGAGGATGCCGAGGTTGTTGATCCGGACCGCGCGCGAAGTCGGCGAGGGATCCGCCTCGAGGGCATCGTTCTTGATGCGCAGGTCCTCGGCGATCTCGACCAGCAGCTCCTCGAGCTTCCGGCCGGCCGGGTTGCCGGCCGACATCAACACCTTGGTGGTGGGCGTGCTCATCACTGACCTCGGGAGGGTTGCCGCGCGTGCGCGGTGGGGCGGCCCGGGTGGGCCGGGAGCGGATTCAGAGTCCGAGTCTGGTGGGAGTCGGGGCCGCTACGCGGCCTGCTCCCGGTCGCCACGCTAGGCGTCCGGTCCGGACGATGCCGCCGGCATCGGCGGTGGTTCGCTCGCGGCGGCCAAGCGCGCGTATTCTCGCGTCAGCAGCTCGGCGTAGAGCCGGCGGCGCATCGGAGCTCCGAACGAGCGGAAGGCCGCGATCTCGGGCGGATAGACCAGCGCCACCGCGGCGATCGCGCGGGCCTCGGCCGTGAGCTGCGCCTCGATCCGCGCGGGCTCGGATCCGATGCCGGCGACGAGCTCCAGGAGATCGGGCGGCGTCGACGCGTCCAGCGGGTGCGCGCGCTCGAGCGCGGCGCCAATCCCGGGCAGGCCTGCGCCTCGCGTGCCATCGGCGAGCCGGCCCAGCGCCGCCGGCGCTAGCGCGTCGAAGCGACCGGCCGCCGCCATCATGCGGACGCGGCCCAGCACCGAGGCCGGCTGGACGCTGGCGGCGGCCGCGATCGGCGCGGCGGCGAACAGGCCCAGAAGCCCGCGGCGGTTCGGATTCGCGCTCATCGTCCGACCGCCCAGATGAAGGCGAGCAGCAGGCCGGCCACCGCAAAGCGGGACGCATGGAGCGCCGCCAGCTGCGGGACGAAGCCTCCGCGTCGCGCGCGCCGATGCAGCGCTTCGGATTCGAGGGCGGCGATCGCCATGAGGAGCGTGGCGGCCGTCATTCGGCGGCCTCCAGCCGAGGCGGCTCGGCCTGCCGGTAGAGGTTGATGAAGTCCTCGCGCGGCTTGCGCTGAAACGCTTCCCCGAACGGTCCGTAGGAGCACTGCCTCACGAGATCGTAGAAGGCGTCCGGCTTTTCACTGTTGGCGCCCAGCGGCCAACGGTGATGGGTCGCCGTTGAATACGTCGCGGAGCGCCGAGGCATGCGAAGCTTGGATCCACGACGAGCAAAGACGAAATGCTCAGTGGTATTCCGCATCTCGTGTCCGAGGCTGAACTTCGGATCGTTGCGGCTGAGGTCGCTGACCTCTTTGACCCAAGTGTGGACTGTTTTGACCTCGAAGCCCCACTCCTGAACAATCGATGGGATGTCGCCCCAGACGCCGTTGATGAACCACAGGTAGAGGTGGGAATCCTCCCAGGTCCACCGCTGCAACGGCAGTGCGCGGATCTCGTCGAGCGACATCTTCGCGTAGGCGTGTCCGGCCGCCGCAGACACGTTCACTTCCTTCCAGGGCGGGTCGAGCACCGCAGTCTGGACGGATCCATCGTACGGGATCAGCTCCAGGCAGCGTTGCTCGTCGCCCACCGCCCGCATGCGATTCCAGGCGGCTGTCGGGTTGTCGGCCTTGCACATGACCGGGACGAGGAAGCCGAAACGGTCCGGATCGACCGCGGCGGCCTCGCAGACCTCGAAGGTGCGCAGCAGAAAGTCGGCGCTCTCGTCCCAGAGCTTGCCGAGGTCGGCGAGCGCGCGCCGCTGAGCGGCGTCGAAGGTGCCGCCGATGACAGGCGCGTGGCCGAGCCGGGCCTCAAGGAGCGCGCGCGCCGCCAGGTTGATGTCGACGAGGCTCCAACGGCCCTTCCAAGCATCCGTGAGCAGCTGCCGGCCCTGACGCTTCAGCGCCGGCAGCGTGATCGTAGCCTCTGAATCGCGCGCCGACGAGATGCAGGACCATGCGACGTTCGGAGCGCCGCCGGCATCGAGGAAGTTCAGCGCCGCGCCGAGCCGGATGGGATCTGCAACGGCTGCGTCGCTGACCTTCAGCAGCCAGTCGAGCCACTGATGGCTCTTACCCCATCGCGCTGCCGTTGCACCCGTTGCCCTCGACCCTTGTCTAATTTTGACAAGGGTTCCGCCCAATTCTCTCGCCCTCGCATCGTCGCGCTCGACGGCCAGAATCGGACGGGCAGCGGTCGCCACCTCGCTCAACAGCCACGGCCTCGGACCACGCATCACGCGCCCTTGCGAACTCAGACTTGGACTGGGGAGGGCGCGCGGTATGGCGCACCAGGTTGTCACGACGCGGAAGAGCCCTGCGCGGCGGCGCGTGTGATCGCCTGCCGCACGAGCTCGCAGCCCTGCGCGATCAGCCGCTCACCTTCGTCGAGATCGACAGAGGCGGCGAGCCCGCTCAGCTCACCCATGAGGCCGATGTATTCGACCAGCGCGGCCTCGCGGCTGCCGAACATGCTCAACAGCGAGGGCGTCAGCTCGGTGAGCCTATTCCGATCGAGGGCAGCCATCAGACGAATCCCCGCTTCGTTGAAGGATGCAGTGACCGCTCCTCGAGCCGCCCCTCCCGCCGCGCCGTCCAGCGCAGGACGACGAGCAACCCGAGCTGTATCGGCAGGGTGAGCAGCGCCGCGAAGCTCGGGTGCACCATGATCGCCGTCGCGATGGCGGCGGCGATCAGGACCCAGAGGGAGGGAGAGCGGGCAGCCACGGCGTCAGTCCTGCGGCTGCGCGATCGCCTGGATCTGCGGCTTGGCGGCCGTGAAGGCGCGCAGCAGACCGTCGTAGGCGCGCTCGTTGGCGTTCACCCACGGGATCGCCGTGACGAACAGCGCGTCGACCGCGATCGTGTCGAGGGCCTTGGTGCCGAACACGAGGCCGCCCGGCTGGACCCGCGGGTACGTGCCAGCCGGTATCGAGCCGTAGCTGTAGACCGGCTGGCCCCGGGCATCCTTCGCCGCTCCCACCATCTCCTGATCGTCGGAGCGGACCAGCACGACGCGGTCGCCCTGCGCCTGCGCATCGTTCTTGATGAAGGACGCGTTGAGCGCCCCGACCCAGAGCGCGCACTGCACCTGACTGCCGTCGGCCACGGCGGACAGGGCGCGCACGCCCGAGCGGGTGTCGACGTTCACCGGCCCGAAGCGCTTCTTGTCGGCGAGCGCGAAGGCGTCCCAGGTGGTGCGGCCGCCTGAGCCGTCCGGGCCCACCGCGACGGTGTTGGCCTTGCCCAGGTCCGTGATGCGGGAGATCCCCGCGCCGCGGTTGCAGATGAGGTGCACCTGCTCCTGGTAGAGCACGCCGGCGCGCTCGATCGTCGAGAGCGCGGCCGCGTTCTTCGACGAGTAGACCAGGAGCGCGTCCGACTGGACGAAGGCGCCGTCGCACTGCCCGGCCGAGAGCTTGTCCAGGTTGTCGAGCGAACCCTGCGTCGGCACGACCTCGATCTTCAGGCCTCCGGCCTTGCTCTTCAGCATGTGGCCGGCCCGGAAGTAGTTGCCGGATTCGGAGCCGGTGCACAGACGGAAGGTCGGGGGCTCGGCCGCGAGCGCGGCCGAACTGCTGGCGAGGACAAGGGCGAGGGCTGCGAGCGGGGCGCGCATGGACGGGTCTCAGGCTCCAGGAGGGGGATGAAGGTCGGTGTGGCCACCGCGTGACGACAGGCGGCGCTCCCATTCACGGGCGCGCTCCTGGAGCCAGCCGGCGGTGACTAGGATCGGGGCGGCCACCCACGCGCAGGCGAGCCCGAGCGAGGTGAATGGGAAGGCCAGACCCTGGAGGCAGACCGCCAGGGCGCGGAGCAGGGTTGGGATCAGGGTCATCGTGGGCCCCAGATCTCTGCCATCTGGCCGGCGAGCCGGCGTTGCAGCTCCGCGTTCTGTCGCTCCAGCCGAGCCTGCTGGCAGATGCGCGCGGCCTCTCGCACTTCGGCCGTCGAGGCGTCGGGGTCGACGTAGTAGAACAGCTCCATCCCGTAGACGGCGAGCAGCTGGTGGTAGGCTTTGCCGGACGGAGACGAGGCGCCTTCCAACCACTTCGACACCGTCTTGGCCGGGATGCGCGTGTCGGCTTCGACGCACGCCGCCGTCTTCTGCGGATGGATCAACCGCAGGAACGCTGCGATCCGCTCGGCGAAAATCTGAGGTGCTATTACCCCAGTCCTTCGCACGGCCACCTCTGACCTTCGCATGGACTTCCTCGATGCTGTGGGCATCGAGGTGAGCTGGGTCAGCGGCCCGGTTGGGAAGAGCGAGGCGGTCATTGATCAGCCCTCGCGAGGAGGTCGCCGCAACGATGGTCGAGAACACGCGCCAGGGCTGGCAGGCTGGAAGGCGCGTGGAGGTGAGCAGGGGCGGTTCGCATCACGCGGCCGCCCTTCTGCTGTCGGGTGCCCGTTCGGGCGAATCACTGCCCGGCATGACGCCGGGACCGGTGGCCGAGGTCAGGCCGTCGCCATCACCCGTCGCCCCCGGCACGACCTTCTCAACGGACTGGCTCGATGGGGCCGTCGCCGCCATCCCACCGTCGCCCTGGTCGCCTCGGGCCGCTCTGTCCGCGCCATCGCGCGTAGCTCTGTCGTCTCCCAAAAGGCGCCGGAGCCCGCAGGCCCCGGCGGAGTCTAGGGAGGAAACGCCCACGAAGGGGCATGCCCGGCCGGCGCTTGCCCAAGCACCGGTCGAACCTCGGGCGGCCGGGAGCGGCCGGATCTTTGTGGCTACCGGCTCGACAGGAGCCAGAGGCCGATCGCGGCCGCGGCGAGGATCGCCAGCCAAGGCCGGGAGGACTCGTAGAGCCGCGTCAGGGGCGGTCGCCCCTCTGCCCTGGCCCTGTCCGCTCGCCGAAACGCCGGCAGCGCGCCCAGCAGCAGGAGCACGGCCAACAGGAGCGCGGCGATACGCAGGAACACGGGAGGCGGCGCCTTGGGCTTGAGCGCGAGGGACGGACACAGATGCGCGGGCGGGGACCAGCTGTCGAGAGCGCATCAGGCGTCTCCGACCGGGTCACAGGGCAGCACGAGCTTGCAGGCGTCGCAGCGCGCGAAGAAGGCGTCCTGCTCGCGAAGGACATCCTCCCACGAGCCGTGCGCGCGGATCGCCCCGGCCCGCACGACCGCGACACCGTCCGCCGTGACGTCGGCGCCGAAGATCTCCGGCGCAGGCGCGGAGATCGCGGCGATCGCGACCGGAGCGGCGACTGGGCCGAGCCCGAAGAAGGCGAGGATGCTGCGGCGGGAGGGCATGTCAGCCCTCGTCCGATTTGGCTTGGCCCATGGCCCAGGCCAGCTTCTCGATCAGCCAGGGGACCCGGCTCGGGTCGATGCCGATCGCGAGCTCGGAGTGAAAGCCCAGGGCCGTGACGGCGAGCGTCGTGACGCCGCGCTTCTCGTCAAACCCGACGGTCAGCTTATCAGCGCGGAGGTAACCCTCGCGCGGCGGGACGAGGGCCCTTGCCTGCAGCTCCCGCTCCTTCAGCTCGGCCTCGGCATTGGTCAGCCGGGCTCGGGCCCGGGTCAGCTCTTCGTCCGGGTCCACGGCGGGCACAGTGGGTGCGGACGGCGCGAGCGCTTGCGTCCGGGGCGGCAGGAGCAACGCCAAATCACCCGGCTCGACGAGGAAGCGGTGCGGCTTGCCCGCGTAGTCGATGATCTCAAGCCCGACGAAGCTCGTGAGATCAGACCGCACGCTCACCCCCATACCCCGGACCGGCCTCGCCGAGATCTTCGCCGATTGATCGGCGGGATCGCGCTCGGGGATGTCTTCGTCGCGGCAATCGCTGCCGTCCGATCTATCCTCCGTCGACGAGGCCAGACCGTCGATCTGGTCTTCCAGCGCGGCCACGCGATCGGCGAGGGTTCTGATAGGGCGCGAGCGCATCTACGCGGTCTCCGGATCGAGGGCGGCGGGGATCGGCTCCGCGCCGTAGGGCAGCAGCGACGTCTGGACGGTGGTGCCGTTCGGCCGGATGCCGACGACGTCCTGGCGGGTCGGCAGTTCGATGCCCACGGCCTCGGCGAGGTCGAGCGTCACCCGCTCGGTGGACGGGATCTGCTCGCCCTTCAGCTTGGTGCGCTTGTGCCAGAGGCCGAGGATGAAGCCGTAGAGCCGGACGAGCTGCTCGGCGTCGAAGGGCGAGCGGCCGATCGCTCCGGCGTCGACGTTGATGTCGACGCCCTCGTCCCGAACCTTGGCGACGTGGTCGTTCAGGTCCTGGAGCTGATGCAGGACGCCGGAGGCCACGACGGTGATCACCGCGCCCATGACCAGGATCACCGCCGCGAGGCCGGCGGCGGCGTAGAGGACGGCGTCGGCCAGCTCGCCGATCGCGGCGGTGAGGACGGGATCGGTCGCCATCTACGCCTTCTCCCGCTCGGCACGGCAGACATGGTGCGCCACGCCGACCGCCTCGAAGGCGCGGCCGAGGTAGCCGATCGGCGCGCCGCAGCGCTGGCAGCAGCTGGCGGGGACACGGCCATTTGGCAGCCGTGCCCGCTCGACGTAGGTGGCCATCAGCGCGTTGACGCGCCGACGCTGGATCCTGACGCTGCTCTCGACGTCGAAGAGACGCCGCTCGATCGCGCCGCCCTTGAAGAACTGATCAAGGGGCTCGGCACGTGGGTGGTCGGTCCGGCCCTGGTTCTGCGGGCCACGATAGACGATCGAGGACTCCCCCTCGCACGGGCTGAACTGGGCAACGAAGCCGCCCTGTCGACGCGCGACGAGAGAGATCGTCGCGAGCTCTTGCAGGTCGCTGACGGTGACGAAGAAGCGATGCGCGCGTTGCTCGCCGTCCACCAGTTCGAGCACGGCGCGGCTCGGCTCCGGCCCGACCTTGAGGTCGATCGAGCGGATCAGCCGCGTCGCGCCGTGCGGGATGCCTTCCCCGGACTTTGGGGCCGTTTCGTTGGCGCGCCGCACGTATCCGGCATGGCGGTCCATCAGCAGTGCGTCGAAGAACGCCTGCGACACAGCCCGATCGGCGAACGTCACCGTGATGGCGGCGCCGTTGGTCGAGAGCCCCGGCAGGTGCTGGGAGACGAGCTCGGAGGCCGAGAGCTTGCGCATCATGCCGCGCTCCCGGTCGACGAGATCGGCCAAGCGCGGGTGAGGCCATGAGCGCGAAGCTCGACAGCCTCACCCGGCCGGCTACCATGGAGGTGTCTAGTCACCATGGAGCTGAGAATGAGCGACGACTTTGCCCCGATCGGATCGCCAGCGCGATTGACTGCCGAGGACATGGTCAGACGGGCGATCCTCGACGTGCTGGACGACATCCTTCCCGGCGCCCGCACCAAAGTCTTCGAGCGCGCGCACGCACGCCTGTCCGATGCCGAGAAGGCCATCTCCATCGGCGGCGACTTCTTTCGGGAAGCGCATGCCGCCATCGATGCGATCGTCCAGGCGCCCAAGGCCTAGCCCTCCACCTGACGGAGGACGGCGTTGGCGATCTCCACTCCGGCGACGCGCTCGTCCGGCCCGACGATCTGAGCGCACCCCTCGGCTCGGGCGGCTGGTGTGGGCGCTTCGCTCGTCTCATTGACCGCGTCAGCCTCGTCGGCCGCCGCGATCAGCAACTCGCCGATCCGGCGTGCCTCGCCCGGCGACATGCCGATGGTCGTCGCCTCCTGGAAGGGAGCGCGGCGGTCGAACCGATGAAAGGATTGCGTCAGCGCTACGTCGAGCCGGGACGGTCGGATATGGACCACCAGCGCCCGCCGATAGTGGTGAACCATCTCGGCGCGGACTACGCGGCCGACGCCGCGTCGGGCCGGACGCAAGAGCGTGTCGTCTGCCGGCTCCTCGATGGCCGCTTGCGCGATCGTCGTCTCGGTTTTGGACCACGATTGCTCGCCGGACGGGAGCTTCATCTTCTCGTTGGACATCAGGCGGCAGCTCCCTCGGTGGGAACGGCCAAGCGCTTGGCCCTTCGGGCATCGGACTGGGCCGCCCAATCGGACAGACCGACACGGCCTCCGGTCGCCCTCTCGATACGGACGATCGTCGAGGCGTCGGGCTCGCGCTCGCCGTACTTCCACTTTTTCACGGCGTACGGACCGCACTCGCCGAGGCGTTCGGCGAACGCCTCGTCGTCGAGTCCTTCCTCTCGCATGTAGTCGAGCAACCGCATGGGCCAGACGATTCCCCAATTCGGGGATCTACGTCAAGAGGACTCTGTCCCAACATGGGGAGCGACGCGCGAACGCGGTTCGGCGATTGTCCCCGCTATGGGGAAAATAGGCCGCCCACGGAACAATCTGAAACGTCTGCGCGAGGCGTCCGGCATGACGCAGGAGCAGGCTGCGGCGGCCTTCGGCATGTCAAAGGGCGGCTACATCAAGATTGAGGACGGCGATCGAGGGCTCAAAGCCGAGCGGATCGCCAAAGCTGCCGAAATTTTCAAAGTGCAGCCCTCGGAGATCAGCGACGTCCTGGCTGACATCACCTCTGCAACCACGCCGAAATTTGAGGATGTGCTGCTGGAGCGCGCGCGAGCCGCTACCGCAGAGAGGGACGAAGACCTTCTTTCGGTGGTTGGCGAGGTTGCGGCTGGGCGCTGGATCGAGATCGACGATTTTGTGGACGAGCCTGCGTTCGATCCTGTTCCCGTTCGCTCAGATCCCCGCTGGCCGTCGGAGCACCAGTACGGCCTGGTCGTGCGGGGTGAGTCGATCAACCGCTTCGCGGCCGATGGCGACGTGCTCGTCTGCATCTCCGCTATCCCGACCCGCTATCGGCCGAAGGACGGCGATCTCGTCATCGTCGAACTGCGCCGGAACGCCGGCCTGCTGCGACAGCGCACGGCCAAGCGCTACCTGCGAACGGACACACACGTCGAACTCTGGCCCGACTCGGATCATGAGCGCTGGCAGAAGCCGATCATCATCCCGAAAGGGCTGACACCACTGGAGTTCTTCCTGGAGGAAGAGGGCGGCGGGATCGAAGCGGAGATTGTTGCCTTCGTTGCCAGCGCGGTTCGGCAGGTCCAACGGTGGAGGCGCCCGTGACGCGATACGCCGCAGCGGCGATCATCGCCTTGATGGCGTTCGGCTGGACGGCACGTGCCTCTGCCAAGGACGGACACGGACTCAACCTCGACAGCCCCGGCCTGATCGATGCGGTTGCGAGCGTCCTCTACCCGTACCAAGGGCAGGAAACGTTCACGCGGGTCGACGACAGTACCGTGCTCGTCGAGATGCCCGGCAACTTCATCCTTCAGCTTCAGCGGATGCCGGGCCGGGACTGCTCTTTCCAGTCCAGAAAGCTCAACGACAGCAATCCTGTTGTCCAGCAGTACAATTTTTCGCAGCTGACAGGCGAGTATCGGACCTCGACGCCCCGATACAACCTGACGCCAAGCCTCCTTTTAGAAGGAGAAGCGGCGTGGTGCATGAAAGACAACGCCGGCCTGCGGTGTTGGAACGCGATTGAAACACCCGTCAGCGGCATCAACGAGACGCGAAAGGTGCTTCGCGCAACGGCCTTCATCCAGCAGAATTTCTGCCAGCCGGCCAAGCCGAAGCGCCCCTTCTGATCGGGTGTTGCGGAGCTAGAACGGAAGCTGGTCTGCCAGTCCAGGCGGGACCTTTCCGAAGATCGCCAGCGTGATCGGGTCGGAGCCGTCGTCGAAGTCCGGATCTACAACCGTTCGTGTGAAGGCTGCCGCGCCGACAGCACGCCCAGTTCTTACCTTCTCCTCGGCAATTTTACAGGCGTCTGAGACACCGTTGCATTCGATGTAGCGTCCCTGGGCAAGCCTGCCCTTCAGCAGGACGAACAACTGCACTCCGTAGGCGACGATTGGCTTCAGGGGCATAGACGCTCCTCAACTCTGCGTTGGGCCCATCCGACCGCCGTTATGGGAACAAAGCAAGAACGAAATTCCATGTTCTCCCCAGGCTGTGGATAGCTGTTGAAAAGCCATCGCGCCGAAATTCCCCATAACGGGGTTGACGATGTTCCCCGTTTTGGGGAGGATGTGTCATCGCCCTTCGCGATGGAGTCGCCCATGGCCGCCCGCCGCCGTACCAACTTCCCGACAGACGTCCGCAAGGCCGCTCTCGCGCGTGCTGCCGGCCGGTGCGAGGGCGTGCTTCCGACCGGTCTCCGCTGCGAGGCGGTGCTCCAGGCCAGCCAGTACGTTTTCGACCACGTCGTCACGGACTTTCACGGCGGCCGGGCCACGCTCGATAACTGCCAGGTCCTCTGCAAGGACTGTGATCGCGCCAAGACGGCGGCCGATCAGACCGCGATCGCCGACACCCGCCGCGCCTACGACGCGCACCATCGCCTGCGCGCGCCCCGCAAGCCGATGGCCGGCGGCCGCTTCGACCGGGTGAGCAGGGGCCTCGACGGCCTCACCCGTGACCGGGACACCGGCGCCGTCCGCTCCCGCCTCAGCTCGATCGACGTGAGGGACCTGTGATGGCGGCCGAGCACTCCCGCACGCCCTGGCACCAGGACAGCGCGCGTCCCGAGATGGTGTTCGACGCCGACGGCCGCCTCGTGGTCGACTGCGATCATCATGGGCTGTTCTCGCGAGAGCGGGCCCAAGCTCACGGAGCGCTGGTCGCGGCGGCGCCCGAGATGCTCGTCCGGCTCAAGGGCATGCTCGGTCTCGCCGAGTTCCTCATCAACGCTGTCGACGTGGACACGGACCGGACCAAGGTCGTGCTCCGCATGAACGGCGAGGCGGTCGCCGAAGTGCCGATCGCTGTCGTCTTGGTGCACAGCAAAGCCGCCGTCGCCAAGGCGGAGGGCCGCTGACATGGCCGCCCGCGCCCGCCAGCAGCCCGCGCCCGAACCGGCTCCTGCCGCGCCGCCGCTGCCCGCCTTCGGCACCTTCGCCTGCCTGGAGCTGAAGGACGGACAGTGCCGCTTCCCGTGCTCGAGCCACGGCGGCGCGCACCGCTTCTGCGGGCGCCCCATCGCGCCCCGCGTCAGCGGCAAGCCCAGCAGCTGGTGCGCGGCGCATCTGGCCGTCGTCTTCGAGGCCTGGCGCCCGGGCGGCCAGGTCCTGCGCCGCGCGGGGAGGGTCTGACATGGCTCGCCCGCGCCCGACCCTCACGCCCGGCCCGAACCCGACGCTCCGTCAGGCCCGCGTGGCCGCCTTCAACGCCGCCTATCCGGTCGGCGCGCCGATCCTGGTGTGGGTCGGCCAGTACCGGGACGGTCAGCCGGTGGCGACCGAAGTCGAGGCGCCTGCGCGCTGTGCCGGCAAGACGGGCCCGATGGTGCTGGTCCGCAATCACGGCTGGATCGCCCTGACCCACGTGTTTCACCGCGCCGATCCGGCCGAGCAGCGCGAGCTGTTCCTCGACGCCCGGCGGATCGACGTCGAGAGCGCCGAGCTGCGGGTCGCGCCGGCGATCGCCGAGGGCCTGCGCCTGGCTGCGGCCGCGCGCGGGATCCGCGCCGGCGAGCTCGCCCGCCGCATCGTTGAGACCGTCGCCCGGGACGGCCTGATCGACGCCGTCCTGGAGGACGGAGCCCGGGCTCATCGTCGCTACGGGGAGGCCGCCTGACATGCCCCACGCCAAAGAGCACCCGCTCGCCGGCCGCCGCGTCGTTCCTCACCAACAGTCGCGGACAGGAGAGACGGTCCGAGTGATCGACTGGCTCGATCGCCTGCCGGGCGGCCTGAGCCTGTTGCACCCGGATCATCCCGCCGCCCGCGCCTTCCGGCGCCGTGTCACGGCCCTCGACCTCCACGCCTCCGGCGCCGTCCTCGCCCGCACCGCCTCCGGCCTCACGCTCGTCCACCACGCAGAGTTGCCCGCCTACGACCCCGTGCCCGTGGGAGTGATCTCGTGAGCAACGCCGCGCATCTGCTCCCGGCCCGCCTACGCGAGGCCGCTGCCGCGATCGCCAACAACCGCGCCGCCCGCGGCCATGGCGCGACCGCCATCGTCAACGTCCTCGACATCCTGCCCACCAAGCTCTTCGACGAGGTGGTGGAGGATGCCCGGGCGGCGCTCGATGCGGCCGCGGCGGCCGTGCCCGACCTGACCGAGCGTCCCACTGACCGCAGCAAGCTCCGGATCAACTGCGCGGCCGCCGTCGGCCTCGACCTCGACGCGCAGGCGGTCGTGCTGATCGACGTCGCCCGCGACGGCACGGTTACCACCAGCACCTACGCGCGCCTCCCCGGCACGCCGGCCACGGCGATCGCCGACTGGGCCAACGGCCTGGAGCGTCACGCGCTCTCCGTCGTCCCGTTCCGCACCGTGTTCGGCTGGGGCCGCAACGGGGTGCCGACACCGCTCACCCCCGAGGAGCGCGCCTCTCTCGGAGCCACCGGCCGCGCCTACGCGGACCGCCACACAGAGGAGCCCGGCCAGTGATCCAGCGTACCCTTATCCCGACCACGATCCCGATGGCGCGCCGGCTCGCCCGCCTCGACCCCGTCACCCGCATCAGCCCGGCGCTGGCCGCCGCGGCGCTCAAGGCCGAGTTCCTGGCCGAAGACGTCGAGGCGCACCTCTCCGAGGCGATGGCCCTCGTCCCGACCTACGTCGAGCTGGCGGCCTCCGACCGACCCTGGATCCAGGCGCTCGGCCACGCCCGCGACGTCGTGGCGATCGCCGTGCTCGCCGCCTTCGGCGCCTACGCCTGGGCGATCCTGTCGTGAGCCGCCCGACCGCCTTCCTCGGCGTGCTGGCCCATCTCGACCCGCGCGCGCCTGGTCAGACGATGCTGGCCACCGTCGCCCTCCCGCGCGGCGAGTGCGACGCCGTCGTGAAGGCCTTCGGAGCTCCGGATCCGGAGATCGGCCCCTCCGTGGCGGTCATCCCGTGCCGGAGCCCGCATCACCCTTTCGGCGAGGCCGACGTGATGCTGTTGGCGCTCCTGCGCGAGGCCAACCGGCTGCTCGACTCCGGCAAGGCTGGGCTCGGCCCGGAGACGCTGCAGGAGATCAGCTACCTGCTGGCCCGCATGTCCGGACGGAAGCGCCGCCTCGACATCACCGCCCCGCCGGCCGCCACGGCTTCGGAGCGTCTGTGATGGCTTACGACCTGGTCAAACAGACCCACCCCGGCGCGCCCTGCGCCATCGGCCTGTGGGTCGTCGAGCTCGCCACCGGCCGCCGCGGCCGCATCCAGCAGCCCGTTCCCGGTTGCCGGGGCGTGCGCGTGAAGTTCGAGGGGCAGCTCCCGATCCAGGACTGCTCGCCTGACGGGCTCGTCTACGCCGAGCCGGCTCCGACCGCTGTCTCCTCTCAGCCATGGTGCATCCGATGACGAGCCTCACGCCGCAGCGCGACTGCCTGACGCGTACCCTGGCCGCGGCTCGGGCGGCGTCCGAGCGCATTCCCACGAACGGGGCCGTCGACGAAATCGAGCGGCGCCTCTGCCTCGACCTCATGGAAGCTGCGCTGCTGCCGTGCGCAGACCTGATGGACTTGGAAGTGTCCTTCGAAGACATCCAGTCGCGCCTGGAGAACGCGATCGCGAACGTCATCGTCAGTCACAGCCTTTCGCTGACGGCCGGCGAGCAAGAAGAGGCAAAGAAATTCGCCCGCGCCATGCTGTTCAAGTTGGCGGAACGTGTTCGACGGGGGATCGAAAACCGCAACCCCGCGATCGAAGAACAGGGCGATGTCCAGCCGCAGACCCGGGGACATGCCTGATGAGCGCCGCTGCACCCCGCTCCGCCGCGTATCTCACCCAGATCGCCGCGATGCTCCACGTGCCCGTCGAGCACTTCAGCGCCCCGCGTCGCGAGCCGACGGCTGCCGAGCAGAGCCCCAGCCTGCATGTCGCTGCGCTGCTCCTCGATCCCGAGGGCGCCCGCGTCGCCGCCGCCTTCTTCCGCATGCCGCGCAGCCAGCGCGTCGCCCTGGCGAACACCGCAGAGGCGATCGTCGATCTGTCGTCGGCGCCCGCAGCGACCGCGACGGGTGAGCCACGCTGATGGCCTGGCCTTCGCGCGAGCGCCTGCACCACCCGGTTTCCGGCGAGAGCTACGCGGCCCTGCGCGACAAGGCGCGGGCAATGCGCACGGCCGGCGCCACCGAAGCGGCGATCGTGGCCGCACTCGACGTGAGCAAGCCCACGGTCTGGAGGTGGGTGCGCGATCTGCCCTGCCACAAGGCCGTGGCCCGCGCGAACCAGTACGCTGGCGCCCAGCAGCGCCGCCTCTACCCGCAGGGCACCGCCGCCTACGCCGCGAAGCTGCGTCGCGCCGAGATCCCGCTGCCGGCGCGGATCCGGCTCGCCCAGGACGCAGCGCGATGAAGCCGGGCCTGCAGCTCGTCGCCTCAGCCGCCCGCACCGGCTCCTGGCGGATCGCCGCCGACGAGTCGGTGATCGAGCTTGTGGTCGGGGGTGCCGTCGTCTGCACGATTGCCCCTTGGACCGACAACAAGACGGGCGAGCTCGCCTGGTGGGGCGCGACGGCCGGTGATCGGCAGATCGGCCTCGATGTACGGCTGGCCGAGGTCTGCCGGATCGCGGCACTCGACGCCGGCGTATCCGCGCCCGTTCCGCCCGAGCTGCTCGCCAGCCTCAGAGAGAGCGCGGATCCTGCTGACGCGACCCCGCGCATCGTCGCCAACGCGACCGCCCCGCTCCTGGAACGCCTCGCTGACCTTCTGGCCGCGATCCTCGACGAGCCGCTGCACACGCTGTCCGGCCCCGGGCCCGACGGCGGTCGCGATCCGCTGCAGCTGCGCCTCGCGCACTTCCGCCCGGACCTGTCTGAGCGTGCGGCCGTGTTGCTGGAGGAGGCCGGACGATGACCGGCCGCTCCGCCCCGCTCGCCATCGCTATGGGCCTCCTCGTCCTGTCGATCGTCGTCGCGATCATCCTGATCCCGGTGCTGGACGAGCGCCTGCGGAGGCGCGCGGCGCGGAAAGCCGCGGCGGAAGCAGCCGCCAACGACAACGCCCGGGCCGAGGCCCGCGATACGGGGAGGCGCATCGGATGAGCCTGCGCATCGACGATCGTGTCAACGACGAGGTCCTGGCGCTTTTGGCCGAAGAGGCCGCCCACACCGGCGCCGTTGCTGCCGCTCCGCCGGCGGCTGCTAGGACAATGCCGAGCCGCCCGGCTCCCCTTCCGCCGCGCCTCAACGACGTCGTCATCGGCGAGGCGGACGCGGGCGGCGCCGTCGGCGTCGACCTGCAGAAGCTCCTCGAGGGGCGGCTCCTGGTCCAGGGCATGTCCGGGGCCGGCAAGTCGTGGACGCTGCGGCGCCTTGTCGAGCAGACCGCCGAGCGGGTGCAGCAGGTCATCATCGACGTTGAGGGTGAGTTCGCCGGCGTCCCGGCCGCGTTCGGTCACCTCAAGATCGAGGCGCATCGCTTCGACGCCGCGGCGATGACCCGGCTGGCGCGCCGCCTGCGCGAGCATCGCCTCTCCGTCGTCGTGGATCTCTCCGATCTGCCGCGCGAGGCACAGATGGCGATGGCGACCGGCCTCATCTTCGGCCTGGTCGAGGTCGCACCGGAGCACTGGCACACGACGCTCGTCGTCATCGACGAGGCGCACCTGCTCGCGCCGCACGGCGGTCATTCCGACGTGCCGCCCTCCGTGCGCAACGCTTCGATCGGCGCGATCGCCGACCTGATGAGCCGCGGCCGCAAGCGCGGGCTCGCTGGCGTCTTGGCCACACAGCAGATCCGCCGGCTGGCCAAATCGGTAGTCTCCGAGGCGCAGAACTTCCTGATCGGCCTGAGCACGCTCGACCTCGACATCCGCCGGGCAGCGGAGACGATCGGATGGGATTTCCGACGCGCCTCGGACCGGTTGCCGCTCCTCAAGCCGGGGGACTTCGTGGCCGTCGGCGCAGCCTTCTCCCGGGCGCCGTGCGTCCTGCGGGTCGGACCGGTGCGGACATACCATCGAGGTGCCTCGCCGCGCCTGACCGGCCCGGCGCGCCTCGACGCGGAGACGGCCGCGCGCCTCCTCGACGTCGACGCGCTTGAGGAGGCGAGCGCCATGGACGCGGAGACGCGTGGCACGAGCTCACCCGGGTATCGCGCCGTGCGCGCCTTCATCCGGGACCCCGGCTTCGCCGCCGCCGGCCGGGCGTGGGGCGCGCTCCTGCCACTCGCTCCGGAAGGCGCTCGCGTCGCGGAGCTCGCGGCGTTCCTCGAAATAGGGGAACCGGAGCTCGCTGGCGGCTTGGCGCTACTCGATGCGCAGGGCGCGCTGGAATTCGACGGGGACGGCGCCGATCGCGCGGTGCGCGTCGAGCGCAAGCTGGCCCGGGAGCTCGGCCGATGAACGCCCTCAAGCCCGTCAGCTTCCAGAAGGAACGCGCCCACGAGCCGCGGATCTCGGCACCGTACGTCCCAGGCAAGCGTCACGAGCGGTACTGGACCGAAGAAGAGATCGCGATCTTGCGCTCGCGCTACGGCGCCGTGGGACCTTCCGGCTGTGTGCCGTTCCTGCCGCGGCATTCCCTGGCGAAGATCTACGCGAAGGCGAACGCGCTCGGCCTCAGGGCGCCGGCGGCGCCGCTCGAGCGGAAGCCGGCCGAGTTCACCCCGGAGATGGACGCGCGGATCCGCGACGCCTTTCCAACGCTGACGCGGCGCGGCGCGGTGGCGGCGCTCGCGGTCGAGCTGGACGTGCGCCGTCACCAGCTCTCGCGGCGGATGGCGGAGCTCGGTTTGACGATGCCGCGCCTCAAGGAGCCGAACTGGACGGATGCCGAGGTCGCGCTCATGCGGCGTGTACCGCTGCATGACCCCAAGAAAGCATCGCGGATCTTCCGCGAGCACGGCTTCAGCCGATCGGCGACCTCGATCACGGTCAAGGCCAAGCGACTGAACCTGTCCCGCCGCACGCATGAGACGCTCTCGGCGCACGCCGCCGCGAGGATCCTGGGGGTCGATGAGAAGTTCGTCACGACCCGTTGCATCGATGGGCGCCTTAAGGCCGGCCGGCGCGGCACGGAGCGGCGGATCCAGCAGGGCGGTGACGTCTGGACGATCGAGCCGGCCGAGCTGCGCCGGTTCATTCTCGACCATCTCGGCCACATCGACATCCGCAAGGTCGACAAGTTCGCCTTCGTGGAGCTGCTGGTCGGCGACCGCGAAGCCTCTGCGGAGGCGGCGGTATGACGACCGACCGCCCCCAGTCCGACACCCTCGCCGCCGCGCTCCCCCGCGAGATGGTCCGCGTCACCAAGATCGCTGGCCAGTACCGCCAGGTCGAGATGGGCTTCATCGCCGCCGACTTGATGGAGGCCGCGGTCGAGCGCGGCCAGCAGGCGATCGAGTCCGGCGATCTCACCCGGATGATCCGGGCCTACCACGACCTGAAGGGGTACGAGCTGTGAGCGAGCGCGTCGTACCCCAGCCGCGCGACTTCGTCGCGACGCTTCCCCGCCTGCGCCTCACCCCTCAGCAGTTCGAGGACCTGCGGGACTACAGCGCCAGCTACCCGACGGGCACGACCCCCGGGAAGATGTGGCGGCGCCTCGACGGCGCGTTCGATCACGCCTTCATCCGAGCTGGCGGCAAGCCGTACTGGATGGTGATGCAGTACGACCCGGCGGCGCCCTCCGACGCCGAAATCGAGGCCATGAAGGCCCGCGGCGAGCCGGTGCCGACGCGGATCAGTATCCTCCGGTTCAAGCCCGTCATCGTGCTCCGCGCCGACGCGCGGCCCTCGGCAGCCGAGGTCGCAGCATGACCCGCCGCGCCCCAAAGCTCCCACCGCCGACCATGCAGGAGCGCGCCGATGCGGCGATCGCCGCTCGCGCCCTGGCCGCCGCCATCGCCGATCCCTCGACCCGCGGCGCGCGCGATGTCGTGTTTCTCACCCTCAGCAGCCCCCGCCGCGGCGAATGCCACGTCACCTGGGCGAACCTGCCTGGCTTCCTCCAGGTCAACGACCGCTTCCAGCACGCCTGCCTGCCCGGCTGGGAATACACCCGGGCCGAGGTCGAGCTGGAGATGATCCCGGACCTGCGTGCGCTGGCCGAGCACGGCGTGCGGCCGGCTGTAGCGACGAACGGCAAGCCGATCACCGGGGATCTGTTCGGAGTCCTGGCATGAGCGCGTCCGGCAAGCACCACCGGTCCACGCCGACGGAGATCATCTTCGGGCTCTGGCTCACGTTCGACCAGGCGGGCAACGTGCGCCTCAATCGCGAGTCCCCGCGGCTCTCGCCCGACGAGCGCGCCATGCGCGTCGAGGTCCGGCTGCCGAAGGCGCTGTGGAACATCCCGCAGCTCTCGGCCGAGATCACGGTCCCGGATCCCGGTCAGCCGGGCGCGATCGCTGCCCGCATCGAACAGTTCGCCGAGCAGCTGAAGACAGCCGTCGGCTGTGACGTGGTCCTGACCGTGAAGCCGACCGAGGAGCCGCGCTGATGCCGGAGATCTCCGAACTCTTGGCGCGCCCAGCTCCCGAGCGCTTCGACGGCGCTGAAGCGTGGTCGAAACTCGGCGAGGATGCGCGTGCGCAGGTCGGCATCGCCGCCCTGGAGATGGTCTGCGCCCTTCGGCTCGCCGAACGGGCCGACTCGGAAGATCTGCCCGAGCTCTACGAGCGCGTCGGCTTCACGGCCTGCAACGAGATGGAGGCGGCCCTCAGCCATGCGGTGGACGAGGTCCTGCCGGACGATGCGCTCGACGCCTCGGACGATCGACCCCGCATTCCCGCGAGCCTCGGCGGCGTCTGCCGGTGCTGCGGATGCTCGCAGAACGATGCCTGCGAGGAAGGTTGCAGCTGGGCGGCCGACGACCTGTGCACGGCCGGCGTCGACGGTGGAGGGCACGATCATGGCTGATCAACCCATCAGCCGGGACAGCCTGCGCGGCTCGCCGTCGACCATGATCTCTCACGCGACGCTCGCTCGCGGCGGCGCCATGTTCGAGTGGCGCTGCGACCGGCACCCGCGGCTGGTGAAGCACTACTACCGCGGCACCCGGACCTCGCCGGCGCAGGTGACCTGGTCGGTCGATGGCCACCGCTGCGCCGACCTCGACGAGGCGATCCGCTTCCTCAACGGCCCGGTGATCGCCGAGGATCTGTACGAGGTGGCGTCGTGAGTGGGCCGAGCCCTATCGAGTGGACGGATGCCACTTGGAACCCGATCGGCGGCTGCTCGATCCGGAGCGCCGGCTGTGCGCCGTGCTACGCCCAGCAGCTCGCCGGCACACGCCTCGCCCGGCACCCGCTCTACGCCGGCACGACGACGCCCGTGAAGGGCAAGCCTGTCTTCAACGGGCACCTGACGGCCCTGCCGTTCGATCACCCGACCTGGACATGGCCGCTGAAATGGCGCGGCGCGTCCAGCCCTCGGCTCGGCGTCGGCCGGCCGTCGCTGATCTTCGTGGGCGACATGAGCGACCTGTTCCACGAGGCGCGCCCGCTCGGCTACGCGATGCGGATCTGGATGATGGCCTACCGCATCCAGGGCCGACACATCCTGCAGCTGCTCACGAAGCGGCCGGACGTGATGCTGGACTTCGTCCGGCGCTGGCACGACGTCGAGCCTGAGGACCTCGGGCCCACCATGGCGCGCGGACCGGATGCGGTGCGGGCGGCACACACGAGCGGCCGGGCCCGGCTTTTCGCGGACTTCCTCGACACGATGGGCGCGCCGCCGGCGGGCGCCGCCTTCCCGACCTACGACTGGATGGAAGGGCCGCGCTGGTGGCCCGATCGTCCGATCAACGTGTGGCTCGGCTTCTCAGCCGAACGCCAAGCGGAGTTCGACACGCGCTGGCCCGCGATGCGGGAGCTCGCCGCGCTCGGCTACACGATCTTCCTGTCCTACGAGCCCGCGATCGGGCCGCTCGACCTGCCGCGGGACTTCCTAGCGCTCGGCCGCCGCGCGCAGGTGATCGCCGGCGGTATGTCCGGCTGCGATGCAGCTGCCGCGCATCCCGACTGGTTTCGTGTGGTCCGGGATCAGTGCCTCGGCGCCGGCGTGCCGTTCCTGTTCAAGCAATGGGGGGAGTGGGGCCCGGGCGCGGAGTTCAACGCCGAGCCGTCGGCGCGTCGCACCTACCGCGGCGAGGTCCTGACGCTGGAGCGGCCGCACGCGCCGCTGGTGAAGCTCGCCATCCCGACGCGCGACGACGATCTCCTCGGGCCAGCCCTGACGCTGGAGCGGCACGGCAAGCGCATCGCCGGTCGGCTGCTCGACGGTCGCCAGTACGACGGCTTCCCGGAGATCTCGCCGTGAAGCCCGTCCCGGTCCCGATCGGCGTCGCGGAGATCTCCGGCGGCTTCCTCGTGAGCCTGCCGCGCCAGTTCTGGCTCGTCGTCGGGCTGCGCAAGTCGTTCCCGCGCCTGCAGGCTGCGGTCGAGCCCTGGACGTACCTCGTCCCGACTGGGCGCGACGTCGCTGCTCGGATCGAGGCGTGGATCGCCGAGGTCGAGCTGCAGGTCCGTGCGGAGGCCCGCCGCCGCGCGTGGACCGCCACGGATGCCGAATGGAACGGCGCGGGCGAGCCGGAGGCGCCCCGACCGGTCGCGACCGAGCCGGCGATCGTCGTCCTGCCGAAGAAGCGCACCGCGAAGCCCGTGTTGCATCTGCTCGCGGAGCTCAGCGCTGGCGCCGTCCTGGTGGTGACCGTCAGCGCTGATGGCGCGCGCGGTTTCCGGCTGGCGCCATCTGGCCGGCGGGTACGCGTGGCCGTCGCCGATCGTGCGATCGCGCTCCGCCTGATCGTGCCGGGCAACGACGGTCTGTTCGGGCCTGAGTGGTCGCAGACCTGGCGCGGTCCCACCCCGCAGGAAGCCGCGGCCGCCAAACCGAAGAAGGCCCGCAAACCGAAGTCCGCCCGGTCGTCCCGGCCCCGTCGATCCACCCCGCAGCCTCAGGAGGCCCGCCCATGACGTCGCCGTCCATGATCCATGCCGCCCGCCGCGCGCCTGACGCGCTCGAACATGTCATCCGCATGGTGCGGGTGATGCAGGACCGGACGACCGGGCCCGAGGAGGCCTGCACGATGGCCCACCTGTTCCAGGCGGGCTTCACGGAGGCGCAGGTCCACGCCTACCGGGATCCGGCACGCGCGCTGATGCAGGGACTGCCGACCGGCCTGCGCTACAACCCGCCGGGACGCCTCGCCGCGAAGCTCGCCCTCGGCCGCGTCCCCGAGATCCGGGCCGCCTTCGCTCGGCGCCAGGCGGCGGAGCGGCCCACCTGGTCGCCCCCGCAGGTCGCAGAGCGCGCTCCGGCCGAGGCCGCGTCGTGAAGACCGCCCTCATCATCCTGCGCGCCGACGGCACCCGCGAGGACCGGTCCGTCGACATGGCTGGGGATCCCGGACTCGCCGAGCTGCGCGACGTCCTGGAGCCGATCCTGACCGGCCGGCCCGAGCACGTGGCCGTACTCCACGAAGGGCGCCGCACCGAAATGTTCGTCCACGAGGACGGCCATGGCGAAGGCCTGCCCCGCAACGAGGCGGCCACCGCGATCTATCGCGCCGCGTGGCTGCGCAACCATCCGGCCGACGACCCGGAAACGCTTCCCTGCATCGCCGGCCCGGCGGTGATCTTCGACCGCATCGTGTGGAGCTGAGGGCGCCATGGCCTCGACCAAGTACAAAGATCTCGCGATCAGCACTGCTGCGGCCGCAAGGCGCAAGAGCGCCGACCGTCCGCCCCGAGATGCGACCTCTGCCATCGGCCGGCGGATGCTGATCGACATCACGGAGACGACGACGATCGGCTTCAGCGAGCTGCTCGACTTGACCGACGATGTTGCCTTCAGCAGCGCCGTGACCTTGCGCGCCAATGCCGGCGCCGTGGCGAGCCTCACGCTCACCCTGGCCAACGGCGACGATGCAAAGGCTCTCGAACTCTTGCCGGTCGTTTTCGCCGAGATGACGCGGATCGCACGGGAGCGGATCGGCGCCGACCCCGCGCTTCGGACGACCGGAGAGGTGGACTGTTCGAGCGCTGGGGCGCCGGCATGACCGCGGGCCTGTCCACCGCCGGCGACGTCACCGCCGCCGAAGGCGTCGCGGCCGACGAGCTGAAGGCCTTCATCGAGCGCCTGGAGCGCCTCGAGGAGGAGAAGGCCGGCATCATGGGCAACATCAAGGAGGTGTTCGCCGAGCTGAAGGGCCGGGGCTTCGACGCAAAGGCCGTCCGGACGATCCTGCGCATCCGCAAGCAGGACCACAGCGAGCGCCAGGAGCAGGAGGCGATCCTGGAGCTGTACTGCCAAGCCCTGGGGATGGCGTGATGGGAACGCTTCGGTCCCTCGTCGACCAGGCCTCCGGCTACGCGGAGGTCCTCTTCGATCCTGACGATGCGATGATGCCCCACTTCGTCGCCCAGGAGGCCGGCGGAGCCGTTACGATCGCGGCGCTCGGCATGGGCGGCGCTGACCTGGACCTGATGCGCAAGGCCATGGCGCTCAAGTTCGAGCGTGATGGCTTCCGGCGGTGGGTGTTCTTCTCCGAAGGCTGGATGGTGGAAGCCAACGGCCAGCCGCGCCGAGGCGACCCTCAGGACGATCCGGAGCGCGTCGAGGTGATCCTCTTCGATGCGTTTGACGTAGCCGGAAACCGACGTCTCCGCGCGCGGCGCCAGGTCCTGCGTCCGGATGGGCAACCGGCGCGTATCATGCCGCTCGTGATCTCGCACGGGCCTGTCTTCGATTATCCGACGCGTCACTCGCGGGCGAGCGCATGAAGACCGCTCCGCCGCCGATCGCCCTTGCTGATCTCGACCGCGACGAGCTGCTGCAGCTCCTCCAGGATCGACCGGTTTACGGCCTGCGCCCCTCCGACCTCTGGAGCGCCCGGTACGACGTCTTGGAGCGGCGCGCGAAAGTCGCCGCCGAGCGCCGGGAGGCCACCGGCGACGCCTACTATCCCTTCATGCGCGGGGTCGACCCGAGCACGATGAGCAAACGCGCGTGGTCGAAGCTCCAGGCTGACCGTGAGGCCGCGCGAAAGGCTCACGAGGCTGCCGAGCGCGCGTACCGCCGCGCCGCCGGCGCCCGCGATCGTGCCTTCGATGCGCTGATGGCCAGCTACGATCACCGGAGAGAGCCCGCATGACCGCAATCCGCCTCGTCCCGCCCGATGGCGCCGACTGGACGATCGACGCGGTCCCGCTGCCCGACGGCGTCGAGCTCGCGATCGCCTTCACGCTCCAGGCCAAGCCGGTGACCGTGCGGTACGTCATGGACCGCCCGGACGCGCGCAAGCTCTCGGACGGTCTCCGCGCGGCCGCCGGCGACGGCACTATGCGCACCTTCCCGCACCCGCAGATCCCGGAGGCGTAAGCAGTGTCCGAAGATCCCGCGCCCCTCGTGCACGTCTACCTTACCCCCGACCCGCTGTTCGCCGGCGAGATCCTGGAGGTGTGGGGCAAGGTCGTGGGCGATACCGTCCACTATGGCGCGTTCGGCTACTGCCTTACCGGCGAGGGGCGCCAGTGGCACCGCCAGCGCTGGGCGGCGGAGAACTACGCGCGCCAGCTCCAGGCCGCGAGGCTTGCCCAGCTGCGAGACGAGATCGCCCGGATCGAGGGCTTCCGCTTCGGGAGGCCCGGATCGTGACCCGCCAGCCGGAGAGCGACGACTACGCGGCCGGCTACGCCGACGCCATGCGCGACGCGGCCGCCCGTAGCGCCAAGCGCGCGGTCGACCTGCACACACGCGCCAGCATGCTGACCCGCGAGGCGAAGTCGCTGCTCCGCAGATCCGAGCAGCTGCGGGATGAGGCGGAGGCCTTCCACGACGCCGCGCAGAACGTCTGGGCGCAGTGGGCCGATCGGCGCAACTGGCCGGACGTGCGCGCGCGGGTCGCTGATGCGCGGAACGGGCAGTCCGTGGAGGCATCCGCGCCGACGCTCACCCTCGGCGACCCGGAGCCGCCGGCGACGCGGGATCTACCCCAGGAGGAAGCAATGCGCCGCGCTGCCGGTCGAGCGTGGAGGGCCTGATCGTGACCAAGCCTCGCACCAAGCCCGGTCGCCCTGCCCTCACCTTCGATGATCTGCCGCTTTTCGCGGCCGATAAGGACATCGCCGAGGCCGTCGTCGGACCGGACGAGGCGGACAAGCGCGCGTGGTGCGCGAGCGTCGCGAGCCTGGAGGCCTGCGGCTTCCCGGCCCCGGCAAAGCTCTACGGCAAGCGCTACGTCCCGGCCGTTCGGGCCTTCTACGATCGGCAGTATGGTCCTGCGGGGCGTGCGCCTACCGACTCAGGGCGGCGCGAGGAAGAGGTGACATGGACAGGCCGCAGATTAAGGCCCCGGGTCTGAAGTTCCGACCGCGCAGCGAAGGCTGGGCGGCATACTGGCTCCCCTCCCCGGAGGCTCTGCGCCGCGGCTATCCTTCCGGCACGGTCCCGCTCTCGCATCTGATCGCGTCGCCCGAGCTACTCGTCGACGCCTGCCAGCGCCTCCAGAACGACATGCTCGCGTGGCTCGACGGGCTGCGCCGCAATCGGAACGCCTTCGACGGCACAATCGGCAGCGTCCTGCGCCTCTACCAGGTCCATGAGGAGTCGCCGTTTCACGGCCTCAAGCCGGGGACGCGGCACCCCTACATCACGTACCTGCGCCTCCTCGATGCCGAGATCGGGGATCTCCGGATCGACACGCTGACCGCGCTGCACGTGAAGCGGTGGCACGCCGGCTGGAGCGCCGGCGGCGCGCGGCCGGCGGCTGGGCACATGCGGCTTGCTATCCTGAAAGCCGCCCTCACCTTCTGCATCGTCGCCGGGCACAGCGAGTGCCGGGCTCTGCGCGACGACATCCGCGAGCTGCGCTTGCCCGGGCCGCGCGCCCGCACGCTGGTGGCCACCGCCGACCAGGTGCGCCGCGCGATGAAGGCCGCGCACGCGATCAGGCGCCCGTCGCTCGCCCTCGCCTACGCGATCCAGTTCGAGACGGCGCTCCGCCAGTGGGACGTCACCGGCCAGTGGTACCCGCTCCAGGACCCGACGCTCTGCTCCGTGGTCAACGGGGACCGGAAGTGGGCCGGCCTCGAATGGCGGCATATCGGCGACGACGGCCTACTGCGCTACACGCCCTCGAAGACGCGCGGATCGAGCGGGGCCGAGGTCCTGATCGACCTCAGTCTGTGTCCGATGGTCCTGGAGGAAATCGCGCGAGTGCCTGACGCGGCGCGGACCGGTCCGATGATCGTGAGCGAGCGCTCGAAGCTCCCGTGGCTCGATCACGATTTCCGGAGGTCCTGGCGGCGGGTGCGCGAGCTGGCCGGACTGCCGCCGGAGCTCTGGAGCCGAGATCTACGCGCCTCAGCGATCACCGAGGGCCGCAGGGGCGGCGCCGTGAACGACGATGCCGCGAAGGTCGCCGGCCACACCAACAGCCGTATCACGGCCGAGGTCTATGATCGCGAGCGCCTCGAGGCGCACCGCCGGTTCGCCGCCGCGAGGCTCGGCCGACGCTCGAGAGATCCTTGACGGACAACGGCCATGAGCGGCGTGAAGTGGCGCAAGCGGCAATACGGGATGGTTGCCTACTGGCTCCCTACCCCGGTCAAGAGGCGCCAGGGCTATAGGCCAAAATCCGTCCTGCTCTACAGCGGGCCCGACCCTGACGAGGCTGTGATCGCGGACTGCCGCAAAAAGGCAGAGGCGCTGACCATGACTATGCGCGCTTGGCGTCCGGAGGGCCCGGTGCGCCCGACGCAGGGCGTGATCTACTTCATGCGGCTCGGAGATCACGTCAAAATCGGGTTCACCCTCGATCTGGAGAAGCGCATCTTCTCCCTCAAGACCGGCTCGCCCGTCCTTGGGCAGCTGGTGGGCATTTTGAAGGGCACGAGAGAGATCGACCGGTTCGTGCGATGGCTGTTCCGAGCCTCGCATTTCCGCGGGGACTGGTTTCACCCTACGCCCGAGCTGCTCGCGTTCATCGAGGCGCATGCGACGCTACCGCCGCCGGCCAAACACAAGCGTGCAGAACGAAAGCCGACTTGGTGAGGAACGCCCTCGGAACGCCAAAAAATTCGCAAGCCGCTGCAACTGCTTGCGAAACTTTCTGTTAACGAACTCTTAACGTCGTTTGCCTTGAGGCCCGTCCGGCGTGGTATGGATCAAGTCCGTGCCGGCGCGCACCCGCGGCGGTCGGAACGTGCGAGTGCGTAATCTTGCGATGGCTGCAATCCGTGTTCGGCTCTGACGGCTCCCCCATCGTCCAGTATATCGTGATCTTCGCCGTCATCTTCACGGCGCTCGCGGCGATCGTGTTCACGGTGCGCCGGCTCACCGGCCGGAGCCTCGCCCTGCCGGGGCGGTCCGGAAGCCGGGGGCGCCAGCCGCGGCTCGGGATCGTCGACGTGTACGAGCTCGACCGGGCCCGGCAGCTGATCCTGCTGCGTCGGGACAATGTCGAGCACCTGCTCCTGGTGGGCGGCCCCAACGACGTGGTGGTCGAGCGCAACATCCAGCGCGGTCAGCGGCCCCTGCCGGAGGCGGCGATCCGGCCGGAGCTGGCGCCCGAGCCGCTGGACGAACCGCTCCCGGACCCGCTCGTCCAGGGCGGCCGCCTGCCCGAGCCGCCCCGCGGTCTCCCGGAATCCGGCGGGCGGCGCGCGGAGCCGCTGTTCGATCCGGGCTTCGCGATGCCGGTGGTGGTGCCGTCGCCGGTGCCGCGCTCGGCCTCCGCCCCGCCCGTGACGCTGCCCCTCGACCCCGGGTTGTTCGGCGGCGACGAGCCCGGTCAGGACGTCCCCGCGCCCCTGAGTGCCGCGCCGACCCCGCCGCCCGCGCCCCAGCCCCCGGCCCCGCCCGAGCCCGCGCCGCCGCCGGCGGTGGAACCGTCCGCGCCCCCGCCGCGCGAGGCGGTCGCGCCGCGGCGGATCCTGAGCCGGACGGCGCCGCCGCTGATCGAGCCGCGGCCCAACCCCGCCTCCGAGCGCAGGCCCGAGCCGGCGCCGGCCGAGCCGGAGCCCGCCCGTCAGGCCCCGAGCCTCGCGGTGCCCTCCGAGCGCAAGTCGGTCGACCCGGTGGTCCTGTCCGACATGGCCCGGCAGCTCCAGGCCGCCCTGTCGCGCTCGTCCTCGGCCGTGACGCCGCCGCCGCAATCCCCGCCCGCCCCGCCGGTGCCCGAGGGGGTCGATCCGCTGGCGGCCGCGATGGCGAGCGTCCCGCTCGAGCCGGTGCCCGCCCCCGCCCCGCTGGACGAGCCGGTGGCCGCGCCGCCGCCTCCGCCCCCGGCCAGACCCGTGCCGCCGCCGGCGATGCCGAAGGCCGACCCCGTGCCGGCCCCGCCGCCGGCCCCGCCTGCTCCGCCGCCGCCCGACGCGAAGGGATCCGGCAACCCGTTCTCGGTGGAGGAGATCGAGGCCGAGTTCGCCCGCCTGCTCGGTCGCCCGCTCGACAAGCGGAGCTGAGGAGACCGGTCGCCCGCCGCCGAGCGGGCGCGCGCCGGGGCCGCACCGATCGCGAGAACCGCGTTTGACCGATGGTTAACCGTCTTCCGGGACGCTCCGTCCCGGAGGATTTGGCAATGCTCGCGCTGGATGCTGGAACGGCTCATCGGAGCCGCGCTTACAGGGCCTTCAGGCTGGACCGGGCCGGTCGCGTCCGCGCGGCCGAGATCCTGTCGGCCGAGGACGACACGCAGGCGCGCCGCCGCGCCCGGGCGATGGTCGGGCGCGACGCGATCGAGCTGTGGGAGCGGACCCGCTTCCTCGGGCGCTTCGAGCCCGCCGGCACGGCAGGTCAGGCGCGCCCCGCCCGCTGAGGCCGGCGCGCGGACCGTCCCGTCAGCGGCCAGCGGTCTCCGGCATGGCCAGCACGGCGAGGAAGCTGAGGATCGCGGCCCCCGCCAGGTAGAACCCGACGAAGCCGATGCCGCCGTAGGCCGCGAGCTGCTGCGCGATGTAGGGCGCGCCCGAGGCCCCCAGGATGCCCGCGAGATTGTAGGTGACCGAGGCGCCCGTGTAGCGCACCCGCGTCGGGAACAGCTCGGGCAGGACGGCGCCCATCGGCCCGAACACCCAGCCCATCGTCAGGAGGCTGAGGCAGAGGAAGCCCAGGACCGGCGGCCAGGTGCCGGTGCCGGCGGCGTGGCCCAGCATCGGCCCCATCAGGAAGCCCAGCAGGAACGTCACGGCCATGCCGGAGAGCAGCACCGGCCGGCGGCCGAAGCGGTCGGCCGCGGCTCCCGATACGACGGTGCCGAGCGCCATGAAGCAGACCGCGATGCACTCGAACAGCAGGAAGGTCGGCCGGCTGTAGCCGAGGGTGCCGGTGCCGTAGCCCAGGGCGAAGACGGTGGAGAGGTAGAACACCGCGTAGACCGCCACCATCGCGAACGTGCCGACCAGGACGGCGTGGCCGTGCTGGGTCAGCATGGTGGCGAAGGGCACGCGCTCCGGCCGCGCCTGGCTGAGCGCCGCCTTGAAGGCCGGCGTCTCGGTGAGCTTCAGGCGCACGTAGAGCCCGACGCCGACGAGCGCCGCCGAGGCCAGGAACGGCAGGCGCCAGCCCCAGGCCTGGAAGCTCTCCGGGGTCAGGCCGAAGCTGAGGGCGAGGAAGCCGAGATTGGCCAGGACGAAGCCGACCGGCGCCCCGAGCTGCGGGAAGATGCCGTACCACGCGCGCCGGCCCGGCGGCGCGTTCTCGACCGCCAGCAGGGCCGCGCCGCCCCACTCGCCTCCGAACCCGATCCCCTGCCCGCAGCGCAGGAGGCACAGCGCCGCCGGCGCCCACCAGCCGACCGACGCGTAGGTCGGCAGGCAGCCGATCAGCACCGTGGAGATGCCCATGATCAGCAGGGACGCCACCAGGGTCGCCTTGCGGCCGACCCGGTCGCCGAAATGCCCGAACAGGGCCGCGCCGACGGGTCGCGCGATGAACGCGATGGCGAAGGTCGCGAAGGCGCTGAGCTGCTGCACGCCGGGCGCGCCGGCGGGGAAGAAGACCGGGCCGATCACCAGGGCGGTGGCGGTGGCGTAGATGTAGAAGTCGAAGAACTCGATCGCCGTCCCGACGAAGCTCGCCGCGAGGATCCGGCGGGCGCTCGGGGTCGCGCTCGGGGCGGCCTGCGAGGGGTGTGCGGTCTTGCCCGCGCTGTCGATGGTCTGCAACATGATCGGGACGGTGAGGCGGGATCCGGGTCGGTTGCGGCGCTTTCGCACGGGCCGCCCCGTGCCGATACCCCGGTTCGGACATGGGCCTCCGACCTGGACGCGGAGGTCGCTGTGCGGTGCACCGACGGCGGCCTTGCGTTCCCCTGTCCCCTTCGCCAAGCTGAACGGCCATATTCCGTGACGGTCGCCGGCCGCGGCGCCGTCCCTAGCACTTGAGTATTGCGATGAGAGTCACTGTCGAGCGCGCGGCCCTGCTCAGGTCGCTCGGCCACGTGCACCGGGTCGTCGAGCGCCGCAACACGATCCCGATCCTGTCGAACGTGCTCCTGCGCGCGGAGGGATCGGGGCTCCAGCTGCGGGCGACGGATCTCGACATCGAGGTGACCGAGAGCGTGCCGGCCGACGTGGCCGACGCGGGCGCCACCACGGTGCCGGCGCACGTGATCTACGACATCGTGCGCAAGCTCCCCGACGGCGCGCAGGTCTCCCTGGAGACCGGCGGCGAGTCCGGCCAGATGACGATCCGGTCCGGCCGCTCGCGCTTCGCCCTGGGCGCCCTGCCGGAGGGCGACTTCCCGGACCTCGCCGCCGGCGAGATGCCGCACGGGTTCGAGATCGCCGCCGCCGACCTGAAGCGGCTGATCGAGAAGACGCAGTTCGCGATCTCCACCGAGGAGACCCGGTACTATCTCAACGGCATCTACCTGCACACGCTGGAGACCGAGAACGGTCCGGCGATGCGGGCGGTGGCCACGGACGGCCACCGGCTCGCCCGCGTTGAGATCCCCGCCCCGCAGGGCAGCGTCGGCATGCCGGGCGTGATCGTGCCCCGCAAGGCGGTCGCCGAGATCCAGAAGCTCCTCGACGACGGCGGCGAGACCGTCGCGGTCGACCTGTCGCCCGCCAAGATCCGCCTGCGCTTCGCCGGCGGCCTGACGCTGATCTCCAAGCTGATCGACGGCACCTTCCCGGATTACCAGCGGGTGATCCCGGCCAACAACGACAAGCGGCTGACCGTCGAGCGCGACGCCTTCGCGAAGGCGGTGGACCGGGTCTCGACGATCTCGTCGGAGCGCGGGCGCGCGGTGAAGCTCGGGCTGGCCGAGGGGCGCCTCGCGCTCTCGGTGAACAACCCGGATTCGGGCAGTGCCACCGAGGAGCTCGACGTCGACTACGAGGCGGCCGGCCTCGATATCGGCTTCAACGCTCGCTACCTCCTCGACATCACCGCGCAGCTCGAGGGCGACACCGCCCTGTTCAAGCTCGCGGATCCCGGCTCGCCGACCCTGATCCAGGACCGCGAGGGCGCGCCGGCGCTGTACGTGCTGATGCCGATGCGGGTGTGAGGCGGCCGCGCGGATCCCTGCCCCGCCCTCATCCTCGGGGACCGGGGGCGTAGCGGAGGCCTCGCAGGAGGCCTCCACGTGGTGATGTGGTTTCTGGAGCCCTCCTGCGGGGCCCGCTGAGGCGGGCTTTCAGGATGCGGTGGTTGGATGGGATGTCAGACAGCAAAGGACGGTTGAGCGCGGCGCGTCTCGGCCCCTCGGTTGACCCCTCGGTCCACCGATGAGCGACGTCTCCGATCCGCGGGGCGAGCCCGACGGGTCCTCTCTGCGCGTCACCCGACTGATCGCCCGCGACTTCCGCAACCACGCGGACCTCGAACTGACGCCCCGGGCCCGCTTCGTCGCGCTGGTCGGGGAGAACGGCGCGGGCAAGACCAACCTGCTCGAGGCGCTGTCGCTGTTCGTGCCGGGCCGCGGCCTGCGCCGGGCGGAGTTCGCCGCCATGGCGCGCAGCGGCGGCCCGGGGGGCTTCGCGGTCTCGCTCACCCTCGACCGCGAGGGCGCCGAGCACCGCCTCGGAACCGGGCTGGAGCCACCGGGACCCGACGGGCGGGCGAGCCGGCTCTGCCGGATCGACGGCGCCACCGCCGCCTCGCCGGTGGCGTTCAGCGAGTTCCTGCGGGTCGTCTGGCTGACCCCCGACCTCGACGGGCTGTTCCGCGGCGCGGCCGGCGACCGGCGGCGGTTCCTCGACCGGCTCGTGCTGGCGGTCGACGCCGCCCACGGCGCCCGGGTCTCCGCGATGGAGCGGGCCCTGCGCTCGCGCAACCGCCTCCTGGAGGAGCGGCCCGACGACGAACGCTGGCTCGACGCCGTGGAGCGGGAGGTCGCCGAGCTGGGCGTCGCCGTGGCGCTTGCCCGGCGCGAGACCGCCGAGCGCCTCGACCGGCTGATCGCCGAGACCCGGGACGACGCGCAGCCCTTTCCCTGGGCCGCCATCCGCCTGGAGGGCGACCTCGACGATCTCGTGGCGGTCTGGCCCGCCATCGAGGCCGAGGACCGCTACCGCATGGCGCTCCGCAACGGCCGAAACCGGGACCGGGCCGCCGGGCGCACCCTGATCGGCCCGCAGAGCAGCGACCTCGTGGTCCGCCACGGCCCCAAGGACGTGCCCGCCGGCACGGCGTCCACGGGTGAGCAGAAGGCGCTGCTGATCGGGCTCGTCCTCGCCCACGCGCGGCTGGTTCGCGCCATGAGCGGCATCGCCCCGCTGATTCTCCTCGACGAGGTGGCGGCCCACCTCGATCCCCGCCGCCGGGCCGGCCTGTTCGAGGCCCTGGAGGCGCTCCCCGGGCAGGTCTGGATGACGGGCGCCGACCCCGGCGCCTTCGCGCAGGCCGGCACCCGGACGGAGGTCCTGCGGATCGGCGCCTGACCTCAGGCGGCCCGAACGGTCGCGAGGAAGCGGGACACCTCGGTGCCGAGCTGCTCCGACTGGCGCGATAGCGCGCTGGCTGCGCCGAGCACCTGCGTGGCGGCGGCACCCGTCGCCTCGGAGGCCTGGGCCACGCCCACGATGTTGCTCGTCACCTGATCCGTTCCGGTGGCCGCCTGGGCGACGTTGCGGACGATCTCCTGGGTCGCAGCCCCCTGCTGCTCCACCGCTGCCGCGATGGTGGTGGCCACACCGTTGATCTCCCGGATCCGCCCGGCGATTGCGTCGATGGCGGAGACCGCCTGGCCGGTCACGCCCTGGATCTGGGCGATCTGCTGGCTGATCTCCTCGGTGGCGCGCGCGGTCTGCCCCGCCAGCTCCTTGACCTCGGTGGCCACCACCGCGAAGCCGCGGCCCGCCTCGCCGGCGCGCGCCGCCTCGATGGTGGCGTTCAGCGCCAGGAGGTTGGTCTGAGCGGCGATGTTGGAGATCAGCCCGATCACCTCGCCGATGCGGGCGGCCGCCTGGGTCAGCGCCTGGACCAGGTGGTGGGTCTCGTCGGCCTCGCCGACCGCCGTCTGGGCGAGGTTGGCCGAGCCGAGCACCTGCCGGCCGATCTCCTGCACGGAGGAGCCCAGCTCCTCGGCGGCGGCCGCGACTGTCTGGACGTTGGCGGAGGCCTGCTCGGCGGCGGCCGCCACGGTGGTGGACTGGCTGGCGGTCTCGGTGGCGCTCGACGTCATGGCCTGGGCGGTCGTCTGCAGCTCCGTCGCCGAGGAGGACACCATCCCGACGATGCTTCCGACGGCGCGCTCGAAGCCGTCGGCGAGCTCGATCATGGTGCGTTTCCGCTCGGCGGCCGCGGCCGCGTCGGCCAGGCGCTTGACCTCGGCCTCCTCGGCGGCCTTGCGGGCGACCATGGCCTTGATGCCCTCGACCGCCTTGCCGACGGCGCCGATCTCGTCCCGGCGCGCGGCTTCCTTGATCTGGGCGTCGATCTCGCCCTGCGCCATGCGCTGCAGGACCTTGACCAAGCGGTCGAGCGGGCGCGCGATCCCGATCGTCGCGATGAAGGTCGCCGCGATCAGGCCCGCCAGCATCCCGAGGCCGCTCACGACCAGCAGGGTCCGACGGGTCGCGTCGGTCTGTTCGGTCAGGTCGTCCGAACCCTTCTCCATGTAGAGCCTGATGTCTTCGGCCAGGGCGTTGCCGTCGGCGAGGAGGCTCGAGAAGATCGGGTCGATCGCCGAGTGGACGAGCGCGATCGCCTGGTCGTTCTGGTTGGCGATGCCCAGCCGGCGCACCTCGCTCACGTCACGGAGATAGCGTTCGATGCGGGCGCTCTGCTCGTCGATCTTCGCCACGAAGGCCGGTGCGTGCGCGCGAAGGACGGGAAGCAGCGCGTTCACCTGCGGGACGGCCGCTTCGAAGCCCCTGTCGGCCGCCTGCATCTGTCCCGCCTCGGTCTCCGCGATGATCCGGTAGACGAAGTAGTTGAGTTCGATGACCAGGCGATTGAGCCGGCGCGCCTCTCCGACGGCGGCCGCCTCGTTATTGATGAAGCGGCTGTAGCCGTCGTCGATCGTGGTCATTCGTGACTGGGCGTACCAGACGCAGCCGCCGACGATCGCACCGATTAAAGCGATGACGCCCAACAGCTTGGGCAGCACATTGATATTGGATAGGCGTAGCACGGCGTTCATGCCCCAGATCAGGAAAGCTGACTCGCGTAGATTAGTTGATGCATGACCCTGATCAACACGTGTAAAGAAGATGCTAATCGACTTTTCGTGTCAAGAGACGTGCGCAATGTACATTTTATTGTGGCCGAATGTGATATTGATTTCACCTTAAAGCAATGATTTAGTTCGAATACCGACATTAGAACCATTAAAACAACTAAGATTGCACGCCAACTCAGGATACTTGTCATCGAAAATACCGGCGCCATTCGCGCGGTTGCCCTCCTCGGATATGCACCGGGACGATTGCGGGTGCAGGGGCTGGGCTGCGGGGGGCTGCGAGGCCCGTGGTCGCGGCCCACCTTTCCGGCGGATGCGTCGGGCTCCACATAGAAGGCCCTGCACGCCGCCCGCGTGCCCACGGAATCCCGAGCGCATGTCCAAGCCCGTCCACGCCATGATCCGCGTCCTCGAGGAGGAGCGCGCGCGCGACTACTACGCCCGGGCCTTCGGCCTCGAGGTCTCCGACCGGTTCGACTTCCCGGACTTCACCCTCGTCTACATGCGGGACCCGGCCTCGCCGTTCGAGCTGGAGCTCACGGTGAACAAGGGCCGCGACAAGCCCTACGATCTCGGCGACGGCTACGGGCACATCGCCTTCGTGGTCGACGACGTGGAGGCCGAGCACGCCCGGCACCGGCGCGAGGGCTTCACCGCCACCGACGTCAAGACCCTCAAGCACGGGGACGACGTGCTCGCGCGGTTCTTCTTCGCCACCGACCCGGACGGTTACAAGATCGAGGTCATCCAGCGCGGCGGCCGCTTCGCGTGACCGATCCGACGCGCGCCCTCCATCCCGACACATCGCCGCGAGCCATGCCCGATACGACCCGCATCGTCTGCATCCGCCACGGGCAGTCGACCTTCAACGCCGCGCACAAGCTCGGGCGCGGCGATCCCGGCCTGCCCGACGCGCGCCTGACCGAGCTCGGCCAAGCCCAGGCCCGGGCCGCGCGGGAGCGCCTCCGGGCGATCCCCTTCGATCTCGTGGTGGTCTCGCCCCTGACCCGCGCCATCGAGACCGCCGCGATCCTGTTCGGCGAGCATCCGAGCCGGCCGCACGTGCTCGTCGAGGTGCTGCACCGCGAGTGCCAGGAGAGCAGCTGCGACGTCGGCCGGGCCGCCTCGGAGATCGCCGCGGAGTTCCCGCACCTCGATGTCGGGCACCTGCCCGAGGTCTGGTGGCACGCGGAGCCGGGCTGCGAGGTCGGCGGCTACCCGGTGGAGCCGCGCCCCCTGTTCGACGCCCGGGTCGCGGCGTTCCGCGACTGGCTGCGGGCCCGGCCGGAGACCACCATCGCGGTGGTCGGCCACGGCACGTTCTTCTACCACCTGACCGGCACGTTCCTGGAGAATTGCGGGTCGATCGAGCTGGATCTCGACGCCGCGCCCGCGGCGGCCTGATCAGGCCGGCACCCCGGCGCGCGCCGCGTCCAAGCGCTGACGGGCGCCGGCGAGGGCGATCTCGGGCGCCTGCCGGCCGATGGCGAGGACGTCCGCGAGGATCGCGCAGGCCTCGCCCCAGGTCCCGGCCACGAAGGGCGCCGCGCCCTCGGCCACCTCCGCGGCGCAGCGCGCGTCCTCGCCCGCCCGTTGCGCGGCCGTCGCGGTGCGGGACGCCGCGGCGGTGAGGGCGCCCTCGCGCCAGCGCCGCGCCTGGGCGGCCGCCTGCGCGCGGGCGCCGGCCCGCCACGCGGCCGCGTTCGCCGCCGCCAGGGCCGCGGGCCAGTCCGGCGCGCCCGCGCAGGCTTCCGCGTCCGCCGCCAGGCCGGCGACGGCGCAGAGCGGCGCCAGGATGCGGCGGACGCTCTCCAGCGCCAGCCGCCGGGTGCGGGCGGCCTCGATCTCCGGGGTGTCGGCGCTGCCCGACAGGCGCAGGACGAAGGCCATCAGCTGGGGCCGCGCCTCGTCCGGCATGGCGTCGTTGAGCCCGAGGGCGTAGGCCGCGGCCGGCCGCGAGAAGCAGGGCGGGCAGTCGGCGCTGGAGCGTATCGCCCGGTAGGGCAGCCCCGCGGCCACGATCGCCGCCTCGTTGATGCAGGTCCCGCCGTCGGGGCCGGGGAAGGGATGCGATCCGGCGAGCAGACGCCAGTTCAGGATCGTCGCGAAGTCGGGATGCATCGGCGCGCTCTCCGTCTCGGTCGCGCAGCGTGGCACGCCGCGCCCCGGAAGGCGAGGCCCTTCATCCGCCGAGGCCCGGCGCGAGGCCGGAGAGCATCGCGGTGCCCAGGACCAGCACGAAGGCGGCGGCGACGAGCTCGAGGCCGCCGAGCGCCAGCAGCCCGGCCTGCCCCCGTCCGCCCGCGAGGCGCAGCGCCATCCGCTTGGCGAAGACCGCGAGGCAGGCCAGCGCGGTCGTGGTCACCGCCGTGCCGAGGGCCATCGCCAGGACCGCCAGCACGCCCGCCCCGGGCACGCCCTGCGACACCGCGAAGACCAGGACCAGCACCGCCCCCGCGCAGGGGCGCGTGCCCGCCGCCAGCACCACCCCGGCGCGCTCGCGCCACGTGTCGAGGGTGTCGAGGGCCTGCGGACCGGGCAGGTGGTTGCAGCCCGGTCCGCAGCCCGCGCCGAGATTGGCGAGGCGGCCGGCCTTGCGCCACGTCAGGACCAGCCCGATCAGCGCGACGAGGGCGAAGCTCACGGTCTCGATCAGGGTGCCGGCCCGGGTGATGCTCGCCGCCGTGGCGTTGAGGGCCAGCGTGCCGAGCCCGACGATCGCCCCGGCCACGCAGGCCTGGAGCAGCGCGGCGAGGACGCTCAGCGCGGCGCCGCGCCGGAGCGCCCGCTCCCCCGCCAGGATGTAGCCCGCGATCACCGCCTTGCCGTGGCCCGGGCCGGCGGCGTGGAACACGCCGTACGCGAAGGCGAGACCGATGAGCGGGGTCCAGCTGCCGCCGCCCCGCAGCGCGCTCACCGCGGCGTTGAGGCTGCGGGAGAAGCTCGCCTGGAGCGCCAGGATCACGCCGCCGAGCCCCGTGGCGGCCGGGGCGGCCTCCCGGAAGCCGATGCCGAAGGGCGAGCGCGGCGGCGGCGCGGCGAGGCCGGGCGCGACGAGCCACGCGATCGCGGCCGCCAGCAACGCGGCCAGCGCGATGGCCGCGGCCATGAGGCCGAGCCTCAGCCCCAGCCGCCCCGCCCCGGCGGGGGCGACGATCCCGACGCCTACGGACATGCCACGAGGACCCGGCTGGCGAACTGCACCCCGTAGGTCGAGGCGGCGGTGAGCGCCTCGAAGAAGGCCTCGGTCATGCCCGGCGACCCGGCATCGGCCGTCTTCGGCTGCTCGGTCTTCGGCCGGGTGACCGTGGCGGCGCAGCCCTGGGGCGCCCCCGCGAGGGTCGCGGCGTCGGCGCCCTCGGCGAACGAGAAGGCGACGAAGTAGGTCGGGTCGTAGACCTCCAGCGCGGCGACCCCCCGCCCCTGCTGGACCGGAGTCTTGAGGGGCAGCAGGAAGGTCATGACCAGCGCCCGGTCGTCCATATGCGCCGCCGGCTCCTTCGGATCGCCGAAGGCCTGGTCCTTGCCGCCGACCTTCAGCTTCGTGAAGTAGCCGAACTCGGCGAGGTTGGCGGTGTTCTCGGCGGCGAGCCCGGCGAGTTCCTCCGGGCTGAGCTTGCCGTCTTTGTCGGTGTCGAGGCCCTGCGTGACGAAGGCCGTGTACTCGGGGTCGAAGCTCCACGTGTCGCGGACGCCGACGAGCTTGCCGCCCTCGTAGACGAGCTGGGCCTTGGCGGTCACCCAGACATGCGGGTGGGCGGCGGCGGCCGAGGCGGCGCAGCCGAGGGCGGCGGCCAGCAGAAGGGCGGGCGGTTTCGGACAGTGCGCGGCGATCGGCATGGGCGGAGGCACGCTCGCGGAGGGAGGCGGTCAGGCCGGATCTCCTCGCGCGCCGGTTGGGCGAAAGCGAGGCGCCGTACCGACCCCGCGCCGGTCACTCGCCCCCGTCGAGGCCCATCAGCTGGAAGCTCACCCGCAGGTCGTTCGACATCGGGATGTCGAGGCGCTCGCCGTTGGGCAGCCGCTTGAGGAACCAGCGCTCGTAGGTCCAGCGCAGCGCCCGGGTTTCGGCGAGCCGGGTGAAGGTCTGCTGCACGAGGCCGGCGAGTTCCGGGTCGTCCTTGCGGAACATGATGCCGTAGGGCTCGTAGGAGAGCTTGTCGGGCAGGACCGTGTAGTCCGCCCCGTCCTTCGCGTCCGTCGCGATCAGCCCGTAGAGCAGCACGTCGTCGGTGGCGAAGGCGTCGGCCTTGCCGGCCTTCACCATCGCGTAGGAGGCGGCATGGTCTGGGGCGGTCACCACCTGCGCGTTGATCTTCAGGCGGGCGAGCTGGTCGCGCACGGCCTTCTCGTTGGTGGTGCCGGCCGTCACCACGACGGTCCTCCCGCCGAGATCCCGGTAGGAGGCGATGCCCGATCCGCGCCTCACCAGCAGTTGCGTCGCGCTGATGTAGTCCACGGGCGAGAAGGCGACCTGCTTGCGGCGCTCGGCATTGGCGGTGGTCGAGCCGCACTCGAGGTCGATCTTGCCGGAGGTCACCGCCTCGATGCGCGTCTCGGCGGTGACCGGCGCGTAGCGGATCTTCACGGGCCGGCCGATCGCCGCCTGGACGTCGTCGGCGATCTCGCCGCAGAGGTCGATGGCGTAGCCGATCGGGCGGGGGCTGCCGTCCGGCTGCTTGCCCTCCACGAAGGAGAACGGCACCGAGCTCTCCCGGTAGCCGAGGACGATCTCCCCGCGCTCGGCGACGCTCCTGAGTGTCCCGGTGAGCACCTCGACGGCGGAGGCAGGCGTCGCCGCCAGCGCCAGCACCACAACCGCGACGAGTCGCATCGTCATCACTCGGCCTCCGAAGGGCACCGCACAAGCCACGCCGCGATTCCGGGCACCCGTGAGAGCGCTCATGAGAGCGGCCTTCTTGCGCCCGCCATCCCGGCGCGCGCAGATTTCCCGGGACCGGCCCCTACTCCGCGGGCGAGGCCACCGTGCCGACATGGTCGAGGCGCTGGTCGGTGGTGCTGAGCTGGCCCTCCCACTTGGCGACCGCCACGGTGGCGACGCTGTTGCCCAGCACGTTGGTGGCCGACCGGCCCATGTCGAGGAACTGGTCGATCCCGATGATCAGCAGCAGCCCGGCCTCCGGGATGTTGAAGTGCGACAGCGTCGCCGAGATCACCACCAGCGAGGCGCGCGGCACGCCGGCCATGCCCTTCGAGGTCACCATCAGCAGGAGCAGCATCGTGAGCTGCTGGCCCCAGCTCAGCGGGATGTTGTAGGCCTGCGCGATGAACATCACCGCGAAGGTGCAGTACATCATCGAGCCGTCGAGGTTGAACGAGTAGCCCATCGGCAGAACGAACGACGTGATGCGGTTCGGCACCCCGAACTTCTCCAGGTTCGTCAGCATCTTCGGGTAGGCCGCCTCGCTCGACGCGGTCGAGAAGGCCAGGACGAAGGGCTCCTTGATCAGGTTGAACAGCCGCGCGATGCCGCCGGCCCCGAGCATCAGGAAGCCGACCCCCATCAGCAGCACCCAGAGCACGCCGAGGCCGATGTAGAACTCCACGAGGAACTTGCCGTAGGTGATCAGCACGCCGATGCCCTGCGTGGTGATGGTCGCCGCGATGGCGGCGAACACCGCCACGGGGGCGAACATCATCACGTAGCCCGTCACCTTGAGCATCACGTCGGCGACGCCCTCGATACCCTGCGCGAGCAGGCGCCCCTTCTCGCCGAGGGCGGCGAGGCCCACGCCGAAGAAGATCGAGAAGACCACGATCTGCAGGATCTCGTTGTTGGCCATCGCCTCGACGGCGCTCTTCGGCACGAGGTGCGTCACGAACTCCTTGAGCGAGAGCGAGGCCGCCTTGAGCCCGGTGCCGGCCCCGGCATCTGGCAGCGGCAGGTTCAGGTTGTGGCCGGGCTGCATCAGGTTGACCATGATGAGGCCGAGCATCAGCGAGCAGAACGAGGCGCCGACGAACCAGAGCAGCGCCTTGCCGCCGACCCGGCCGACCGACGCCGTGTCCCCGAGATGCGCGATGCCGACCACCAGCGTGGAGAAGACCAGCGGCGCGATGATCATCTTGATCAGCCGCAGGAACACGTCGGAGACCAGCGCGATGTAGCCGGCGATCTCCTTGGCGGTCTGCGGGTCGGGCCAGGTGATGCTGCAGGCGTAGCCGACGGCGATTCCGAGGAGCATGCCGACGAAGATCATCGTCGTGAGTCGCGACCCTGCCATCGGTACTGCTCCTCGCACGGGCCCGGGATGATCGAGCATTTCAATTCGTTAACGTGTCGCAGGAACTGCGCCACACGCAAGCCCGGCCAGGGGGCGTTACTGGCGTGGTCGACTGTTTTCACGCGACGCTCGGGCGGCGATGAAACCTGTGGCCGGTGTGCTACGGCTGCGGTACGAGACTTGCCCCGCCAAGCTGCCTGCGCTCTCCGTAGGCGGCCCAAGCAACCTGCGCGCGAGAGTTCATGGACGTCTTCGTACAGCAGCTCATCAACGGGCTGACGCTCGGCTCGATCTACGGCCTGATCGCGATCGGCTACACGATGGTGTTCGGCATCATCGGCATGGTGAACTTCGCCCACGGCGACGTCTTCATGGTCTCCTGCTTCATCGCGCTCATCACCTTCCTGCTGCTGACGGTCTGGCTCGGGGTCAGCTCCATCGCGCTGGCCTTCCTGGTGGTGCTGGTGGTCGCCATGGCGCTCACCGCCCTGTGGGGCTGGGCGATCGAGCGGGTGGCCTACCGGCCGCTGCGCGGCTCGTTCCGGCTGGCGCCCCTGATCTCGGCGATCGGCGTCTCGATCTTCCTGTCGAACTTCGTGCAGGTCGTGCAGGGCGCGCGCAACAAGCCGACCCCGCCGATGCTGTCGGGCGGCATCACCCTGTTCGAGCGCGACGGCTACGCGGTGTTCCTGGCCTGGAAGCAGGTGCTGATCATGGCGGTGACCGCCGTGCTGCTCACCGGCTTCTGGTACCTCGTGCAGCGCACGCCCTTCGGCCGGGCGCAGCGCGCCTGCGAGCAGGACCGCAAGATGGCGGCGCTGCTCGGCATCGACGTCGACCGCACGATCTCGCTGACCTTCGTGCTCGGCGCGGCGCTCGCGGCCGTCGCGGGCGTCCTCTACCTCATGTACTACGGCGTCGTGTCCTTCTCGGACGGGTTCGTGCCCGGCGTGAAGGCCTTCACGGCGGCGGTGCTCGGCGGCATCGGCTCCCTGCCCGGGGCGGTGCTCGGCGGCCTGATCATCGGCCTGATCGAGACCTTCTGGTCGGCCTATTTCTCCATCGAGTACAAGGACGTCGCCGCCTTCTCGATCCTGGCGATCGTCCTGATCTTCATGCCGTCGGGCATCCTGGGCCGGCCCGAGGTCGAGAAAGTCTGATGGCCGCCTCGCAGAACGCTCTCCCCGGCTCCGCGATGGCCGGCATCCTGCGCGACGCCGCCCTCTACGCCCTCGTCACCTTCGGCCTCTGCGTCCCGATCATCGCCTTCCGCACCGATCCCGGGCCCGGGACCGAGCTGGTGCTGGTGCCGCGCTGGGGGCTGGTGGCGGCGCTCTGCGCGGCGATCTTCGTGCTGCGCCTCGTCCAGCGCCTCGTGCTGCTCCGCCGCGACGCGCGGCGGGCGCTGACCCCCGCCCCGGCCCAAGCCACCGAGGCGGTGCACGGCGAGCCCGACGTCGGGCAGAAGACCTCGAAGGTCGGTCTCTGGCTGTTCATCTTCGTCGCGCTGACCCTGCCGATGATCTCCGCGCTGGCGACCGGCGGCCTGTCCTCGGCCCGCTACTGGATCGACCTCGGCATCCTGATCCTCACCTACGTGATGCTCGGCTGGGGCCTGAACATCGTGGTCGGCCTCGCGGGCCTCCTCGACCTCGGCTACGTCGCCTTCTACGCGGTGGGGGCCTACTCCTACGCGCTGCTCTCGACCACCTTCGGCCTGTCGTTCTGGGTCTGCCTGCCGCTGGCGGGCCTGTTCGCGGGCCTGTGGGGGATGATCCTCGGCTTCCCGGTGCTGCGCCTGCGCGGCGACTACCTCGCCATCGTCACCCTGGCCTTCGGCGAGATCATCCGCCTCGTCCTGATCAACTGGACCGACGTCACCGGCGGCGGCGCGGGCATCTCGTCGATCCCGCGGGCGACCTTCTTCGGCATCCCGTTCACGGCGGGCGAGGGCGGGTTCGCGGCGACCTTCGGCATCCCGTACGACTCGATGCACCGCCTCGTCTTCCTGTACTACCTGATTCTGGCGCTGGCCCTGATCACCAACTTCGTCACCCTGCGCCTGCGCCGCCTGCCGATCGGGCGGGCCTGGGAGGCCCTGCGCGAGGACGAGATCGCCTGCCGGTCGCTGGGCATCGACACGACGGCCACGAAGCTCACGGCCTTCGCGCTGGGCGCGGCCTTCGGGGGCTTCGCGGGCTCGTTCTTCGCCGTGCGCCAGGGCTTCATCAGCCCGGAGAGCTTCAACTTCCTCGAGAGCGCCATCATCCTGGCGATCGTGGTGCTGGGCGGCATGGGCAGCCAGGTCGGCGTCGCCATAGCCGCGGTGGCGATGGTCGGCGGCCCGGAGATGCTGCGCAACCTCGGCTTCCTGAAGGCCGTGTTCGGCGAGGGCTTCGACCCCAGCGAGTACCGCCTGCTCCTGTTCGGGCTGGCCATGGTCGCCATGATGGTCTGGCGACCCCGCGGCCTGATCTCCGAGCGCATGCCGTCGGTGTCGCTGGGCCAGCGGCGCGCGGTCTCGGGCGCCCACGTCAGCGAGGGGCACGGCTGATGGCGACGTCACCTCTCCCCCCGCCGGTGCTCACGGTCGAGCACCTGACCATGCGGTTCGGCGGCCTCACCGCCGTCTCCGACCTGTCCTTCGAGGCACGCCGCGGCGACATCACCGCGCTGATCGGCCCGAACGGGGCCGGCAAGACCACGGTGTTCAACTGCATCACCGGCTTCTACAAGCCGACCGAGGGCATGCTGACGCTGGCGCACGCCGACGGCACGTCGCATCTGCTGGAGCGGCTTCCCAACCACAAGGTCAACCGCACCGCGCGGGTCGCCCGGACCTTCCAGAACATCCGCCTGTTCCAGGGCATGACCGTCCTGGAGAACCTGCTGGTCGCCCAGCACGCGCCGCTGATGCGCGCGTCGGGCTACACGATCCTGGGGCTTCTCGGTCTCAGGACCTACCGGGACGCGCAGGACGCCGCGATCGAGCGGGCGAAGGCCTGGCTCGAGCGCATCGACCTGATGGCGCGGGCGGACGATCCTGCGGGCGCCCTGCCCTACGGCGCCCAGCGGCGCCTGGAGATCGCCCGGGCGATGTGCACCGACCCGGTCCTGCTCTGCCTCGACGAGCCGGCAGCCGGCCTCAACCCCCGGGAATCGGCCGAGCTGAACGGCCTCCTGCGCCACATCCGCGACGCGCACGACACCTCGGTGCTGCTGATCGAGCACGACATGTCGGTGGTGATGGAGATCTCCGACCACGTGGTCGTGCTCGATTACGGCGTGAAGATCGCCGACGGCTCCCCGGCCGAGGTGCGGGCCGACCCGAAGGTGATCGCCGCCTATCTCGGCGTCGAGGACGAGGAGGTCGAGGCCGTGGAGGCCGAGGTCGGGATCACCGTGCCGCACGGGGACGCGGCGCACACGGGAGCGTCGGCATGAGCGTCGCCGGCATCAACGTCCTGGTCGAGGAGACCCGGGCGATCCAGGCGGGGAAGAAGCCGCCGCTCCTCGCGGTGCGCGACGTCTCGACCTATTACGGCAGCGTCGCCGCCCTGCGCGGGGTCGATCTCGACGTCGCCGAGGGCGAGATCGTCACGCTGATCGGCGCCAACGGCGCCGGCAAGTCGACCCTGATGATGACGATCTTCGGCAGCCCGCAGGCGCGGTCGGGGACGATCACCTACGACGGGCGCGACATCACCCGGCTGCCGACCCACGCCATCGCCCGGCTCGGCATCGCCCAGTCGCCGGAGGGGCGCCGGGTCTTCCCGCGCATGACGGTCTACGAGAACCTCCAGATGGGCGCCGCGCTCCACGACGGGCGCTTCTTCGCCGAGGATCTGGAGAAGGTCTGCACCCTGTTCCCGCGGGTGAAGGAGCGCCTGAACCAGCGCGCCGGCACCATGTCGGGGGGCGAGCAGCAGATGCTGGCCATCGCCCGGGCGCTGATGAGCCGCCCGCGGCTGCTGCTCCTCGACGAGCCGTCCCTCGGCCTCGCGCCCCTGGTGGTGAAGGGCATCTTCGACGCGATCCGGGAGCTGAACCGGACCGACGGCATGACGATCTTCCTCGTCGAGCAGAACGCCTACCACGCCCTCAAGCTCGCCCATCGCGGCTACGTGCTGGTCAACGGCCGGGTCACCATGAGCGGGACCGGGCGGGCGCTGCTCGACGATCCGAACGTTCAGGCCGCCTATCTGGAAGGGGGCCATGCCGGCCCGGTCGGGACATGAGCATGCTGCAGGGGATCCTGTACGAGGAGCCGTCGGCCTGGCTGTTCCTGCTCGTGACCGTCGTCATGGGCGGCTGGGCCGGCTGGATGGCGGCCCGCGGCATCGCCCGGGGCTGGCGGCCGTTCTGGCAATGCGCCCTGGCGCTGCTCCTGGTGGCAGCCGCCGTGCGCTTCATCCATTACGCCCTGTTTTCGGGCACCCTGCTGTCGCTGCACTACTATGCGGTCGACGCGGTCGTCGTCATGATCATCGGCGCGGCGGGCTTCCGCTACACGCGGACGCGCCAGATGACGAGCCAGTACCGCTGGCTCTACGAGAAGACCTCACCGCTGACCTGGCGCGCGCGGGCGCCCGCGGCCGGCGAGGTCCGATGAGTGCGGCCGGATCCGCACGTGCGGTCCTGACATCTAGGGGAAGTACGCGATGAGATCGATTCTGCTGGCCGGGCTCGCCCTCGGCGCGATGGTGGCGGCTGCGCAGGCCGCCGAGGTCAAGCTCGGCGTCGCCGCGCCGATCACCGGCAACAGCGCCGCCATCGGCGCGCAGCTCAAGAACGGTGCGAGCCAGGCGGTCGAGGACCTCAACAAGGCCGGCACGCTGAAGGGCACGACGCTGACCGTCACGGTCGGCGACGACGCCTCCGACCCGAAGCAGGGCGTCTCGGTGGCCAACAAGTTCGCCAGCGACGGCGTGAAGATGGTCGTCGGCGACTACAATTCCGGCGTCTCGATCCCGGCCTCCGACGTCTACCTCGACGCCGGCATCATCCAGGTCACGCCGGCCTCCACGAACGTGAAGTTCACCGAGCGCGGGATGTGGAACACGTTCCGCACCTGCGGCCGCGACGACCAGCAGGGCGCGGTGGCGGGCAACTACCTGGCCGAGCACTTCAAGGGCAAGAAGATCGCCTTCGTCCACGACAAGACGCCCTACGGCAAGGGCCTGGCCGACGAGACCCTGAAGGCCCTCAAGGCCAAGGGCGGCAAGGACGTGATGTTCGAGGGCATCAACCCGGGCGAGAAGGATTACTCCGCCCTCGTCTCCAAGCTGAAGTCCGCCAACGTCGACGTCGTCTATTTCGGCGGCTACTACACCGAGGCCGGGCTGATCCTGCGCCAGATGCGCGACCAGGGCCTGAAGGCGCCGATGATGGGCGGCGACGGCATGGTCGACCGCGAGCTCGTGGCGATCGCCGGTCCCGCCGCCGAGGGCACGCTGACCACCTTCCCGCCGGACGCCCGCAAGAACCCGAACGCCAAGGCGGCGCTCGCCGCGTTCAAGGCCAAGAACATCGATCCCGAGGGCTACACCCTCTACTCGTACGCGGCCGTGCAGGTCCTGGCGAAGGCGATGGCCGAGACGGGCTCCAGCGACGGCAAGAAGCTCGCCGAGTGGCTGCACCAGGGCAAGCCGGTGGACACGGTGGTCGGACCGATCGCCTACGACAAGAAGGGCGACATCACCCGGCCCGACTACGTCATGTACGAGTGGAAGAAGGGGCCGGACGGCAAGATCGACTACAGCGGCAATGAGCTGACGAAGTAAGCCGCGGCCACAGACCGGATTTCCGGCCCGACGCCGCCCCCCGATACCGCGGGGGCGGCGTCGTCGATTTCTATACCGTGGATTCGTCAGCCTTCCGGGCAGATCAGTCTTCCGCACCCCGTGCGTCCGCCTAAGAAGTGTGCATGATGCCGCCGGCGCGAGCGTGAGGCCGGCTCAGCGCTTGGGAGGAGGCCATGAGGACGGCAGGGACCGCACCTGCGGACGTGCGCAGGAGCTTGGCCGCAACTTGTCCGTACTCAGCCGCAGGCTTGCGCGGCGTTTCGACCCTTCTCCCGGCACCATCATTGCAATGGCGTCGCCCGAGCGGGCGGGCCCGCGTATCCCGCCGCCGGCCGACACCATTCGGCTCGATCCAGGAGTTCCGTACCGATGCAGTCTGATATCGCTCGCCGCGGCGTCGCCGCGGCGCTGGGCTTGACCCTCGCCCTCGCTCCGATGAGCCTCCGGGCGGAGGAGCTGACCGGCACCCTCAAGAAGGTGAAGGACGCCAACGCCATCGTCATCGGCTACCGCGACGCCTCCGTGCCGTTCTCGTATCTCGGCGCCGATCAGAAGCCGATCGGCTACGCGATGGACATCTGCTACAAGATCGCCGACGCCGTGAAGGCCAAGCTCAACCTCCCGAACCTCGAGGTGAAGCTCAACCCGGTCACCTCCGCCACCCGCATCCCGCTGATGGCGAACGGCACGATCGATCTCGAGTGCGGCTCGACCACCAACAACGCCGAGCGCGAGAAGCAGGTGTGGTTCACCAACTCGCACTTCCTGACCGCGACCCGCTACGTCTCGAAGAAGTCGGCCAACCTGCACACGATCGAGGACCTGAAGGGCAAGACCGTCGTGTCGACCTCGGGCACCACGAACATCAAGCAGATCAACGAGGCCAACACGGAGCGCAAGCTCGGCCTGACGATCCTGCCCGCCAAGGACCACGCCGAGGCGTTCCTGATGGTCGAGACCGGCCGCGCCGCCGCCTTCGTGATGGACGACGTGCTGCTCGCCTCGCTCGCCGCCTCGTCGAAGGACCCGTCGGCCTACGAGATCTCCACCGAGGCCCTGTCGAAGCCCGAGCCCTACGGCATCATGCTCCGCAAGGACGACACGGAGTTCAAGAAGGTCGCGGACGACGCCACCGCCAAGCTCTACACGAGCCCCGAGGGCAAGGCTCTCTACGACAAGTGGTTCACCAAGACGATCCCGCCGCGCAACATCAACCTCAACCTGCCGATGAGCGCGGAGATGAAGAAGCAGTTCACGACCCCGATCTCGAGCCCCGATCCGGCGGCCTACTGAGATCCGTTCGGTACGGTTTCATGCCATGATGCGCACCGCGGGCTCCGGCCCGCGGTGCGTCTCTGTAAGTTCACAGTAGAAGCGGCGCGATGAACTACAACTGGAACTGGCGGATCTTCTTCGACGCCTCGCCGGAGGGGAACGGCACGTATCTCGACATGCTGCTCTCGGGGCTCATGTGGACGATCACGACCGCGCTCTGCTCCTGGGTGATCGCGTTCTTCCTGGGCTCCCTGATCGGCGTGCTGCGCACCCTGCCGTCGAAGCCCGCGAACGCGATCGGCACGGCCTATGTGGAGCTGTTCCGCAACGTGCCGCTGCTGGTGCAGATGTTCCTCTGGTACTTCGTGCTCCCCGAAGTTGTGCCGACCCGGATCGGCGACGCGATCAAGCAATTGCCGGACGCGCCGTTCTACACGGCCGTGGTCTGCCTCGGCTTCTTCACCGCGTCCCGCGTCGCCGAGCAGGTCCGCGCCGGCATCCAGTCGCTGCCCCGGGGCCAGCGCATGGCCGGCACCGCCATGGGCTTCACGACCTACCAGACCTACCGCTACGTGCTGCTGCCGAACGCCTACCGGATCATCCTGCCGCCGATGACCTCGGAATTCCTCAACAATCTCAAGAACACGTCGGTGGCGCTGACCATCGGCCTGCTGGAGCTGACCGCCCGGGCCCGCTCGATGCAGGAATTCTCGTTCCAGGTGTTCGAGGCGTTCACGGCGGCGACGATCCTCTACGTGATCATCAACCTCGTGGTCGTCACGGCGGCGACCTTCCTGGAGAAGGCGGTCGCCATCCCCGGCCAGCGCTGAGGGCCGCCCGCTTCCGTTCCGCCACCCCGCCCGACGGCCACCGGTAACAGGCCCCGATGCTCTCGAACTTCGACTTCTCCGTCATCGTCTCGTCCCTGCCCTACCTGTTCGGTCAGGGCATGGTCTTCACCGTGACGCTCACCGCCATGGCGGCCGTGGGCGGCGTGATCATCGGCACGCTGCTGGCGATGGCGCGCCTGTCGGGCATTCCCGGCCTGTGGCACCTCGCCAAGGGCTACGTCGAGCTCTGCCGCTCGCTGCCGCTGGTGCTGGTGATCTTCTGGTTCTACTTCCTGGTGCCGTATATCGGCGCCTACCTGACCGGCTCCACGACGCCGATCCAGGTCGGCGCCTTCCCGTCGGCCCTGATCACCTTCATGGCCTTCGAGGCGGCCTACTTCTCGGAGATCATGCGCGCGGGCATCCAGTCGATCCCGAAGGGTCAGACGGCGGCCGCCCAGGCCCTCGGGATGAACTACTGGCAGACCATGGGCAACGTGATCCTGCCCCAGGCCTTCCGCAACATGCTGCCGCTGCTGCTGACGCAGACCATCATCCTCTTCCAGGACACGTCGCTGGTCTACGTGCTCTCGCTGACCGACTTCATGGGCGCCGCCTCGAAGGTCGCCCAGCGCGACGGCCGTCTCGTCGAGATGTATGTCTTCGCCGCGGTGGTCTATTTTGCGATCTGCTTCTCGGCCTCGTACCTCGTGCGCCGCCTGCAGCGCCGCGTGGCCATCATCCGCTGACCGACACTGGAGACCGTGTCATGACCTCGTCCCCGATGCCGGCCCCCACCGCCGCCGAACCCGTCGCCGATGCCAGCCACGCGCCGAAGGATGGCGGCCTGCAGCCCGGCAGCCTGATCTCCGGCGCGCCCGCGGCGGCCCCCGGCGAGACCATGATCGCCATCGACAACATCAGCAAATGGTACGGCGACTTCCAGGTGCTGACGAACTGCAGCACCCAGGTCGCCAAGGGCGAGGTCGTGGTCGTCTGCGGCCCCTCGGGCTCGGGCAAGTCGACCCTGATCAAGTGCGTCAACGCCCTGGAGCCGTTCCAGAAGGGCCAGATCACGGTGGCCGGCACGAAGGTTGCCGACAAGGCGACCAACCTGCCGAAGCTCCGCTCGCGGGTCGGCATGGTGTTCCAGCACTTCGAGCTGTTCCCGCACCTGTCGATCACCGACAACCTCACCATCGCCCAGCGCAAGGTGCTCGGCCGCGGCGCCGAGGACGCGAAGAAGCGCGGCCTCGACCTGCTCGCCCGCGTCGGCCTCGGCGCCCACGCGAACAAGTTCCCGGGGCAGCTCTCGGGCGGTCAGCAGCAGCGCGTCGCCATCGCCCGGGCGCTGGCCATGAACCCGGTGGTGATGCTGTTCGACGAGCCGACCTCGGCCCTCGACCCCGAGATGGTCGGCGAGGTGCTCGACGTGATGGTGGAGCTCGCCAAGGAAGGCATGACCATGATGGTCGTGACCCACGAGATGGGCTTCGCCCGCAAGGTCGCCGACCGGGTGATCTTCATGGATCGCGGCGAGATCGTCGAGGATGCCCGGAAGGACGAGTTCTTCGGCAGCCCGCGCTCCGAGCGCGCGCAGACCTTCCTGTCGAAGATCCTGCAGCACTGACGGCGGAGCGTCAGGCCAGCGCCTCCTGCGCGGCCCGGTATTCCCGGCCGTGCCGGCAGTAGCCCTCGACGATGCGGATCATCAGGGCGCGCTTCTCGGCGTCGAGGGGCGCGAGGATGCGGGCCGGGCGGCCGCCCCAGAGGTAGCCGGCCTCCAGGATCTGCCCGGGATCGGTGGTGGCTCCGGCCGCCAGCATGACGTCGTCGGCGATGAGGGTCCCCGACGCGATCGTCGCGCCGATGCCGATCAGCGCCCGCGCCCCGATCCGGCAATCGGCGATCCGGACATTGTGGGCGATGGTGGTATCGCGCCCGATCACCACCCCGTCGGCCCGGGTCCGGACGACCGTGTTGTCCTGGATGTTGGTGTCCGCGCCGACCACGATCGGTCCGACCTCCGCGTTCAGGTCGCAGCAGAACAGCACGCTCGCGCCGGCGCCGAGGCTGACCCGCCCGCGCAGGCGGGCGGTGCGCGCCACGAAGACGCTGTCCTCGATCTCCGGCGCGTCTCCCGGCGGAAGCGCGGGCCCGTCGCCCATCCGCTCGCGCACCCGCTCGGCACGCTCGGCGACCTCGTCGGATCCGATCGCGCGGCTGGGGCGGGCCGGGCTGCCCGCGTAGGCGAAGCCGCCGGGCAGCGTCGCCCGGGGGAAGACCGTCGCGCCGGCCTCGATCACCGCGCCGTCGCCGATCTCGGCCCCGTCGAGGATCACCACGTCGTCCTCGACGACCACGTCGGAGCCGAGGGTGCAGGCGTGGACGACGCTGTTCCGCCCGACCGTGACCCGGTCGCCGACCCGCGTGCCGTGCGTCCGGGTGGCGATGTGCACCGTCGAGCGGTGTCCGAGCCAGAAGCGGTCGCCGAGGGTGACGGTCTGGCCGTCGGCGCGGATCACCGCCTCGTCGCCGATCCAGGCCTGCGCGCCGATCCGGGCCGCGCCGATCACCGTGCTGCCGCGGCCGCACCAGACGGGGCGACTGGCGAAGTCCGGCTGCACGCCGTCGTAGGGCAGGATCAGGTCGGGGGTCACGCGGGTATCCTTCTCCAGCGCCGTCCGGAGCGCGCGGGGACATCCGGACGATGGCGGGCCGCGCGCCGGGCCGGCAGGGCGCGACGGACCGTGTCATATAGAGGCGGGACCGGGTGTGACAGGGACGGGGCTGGTCGGCGAAGCCGCGGACTCCTATGGATCGGGCCATGAGCGCCCCCGTCCCGAGCGTCGGCATCCAGGCCGAGCCCTTCGACACCGCCGCCGAGATCGCCGGCCTGAGCGCCGCGCTGGGGGGCCGGGCGGGCGCCGTCGTGACCTTCACCGGCCTGTGCCGCGACGAGGGCGGGCGGCTGACAGCCCTGGAGCTGGAACACTACCCCGGTATGGCCGAGGCGGAGATCCGGCGGGTTGCCGACGAGGCGATGGCCCGCTGGCCGCTCCAGGCCCTCCGGGTGATCCACCGGCACGGCTTGGTCCGCCCGGGCGACGGCATCGTGCTGGTGGTCACCGCCGCCAGCCATCGGGTCGCGGCCTTCGAGGCCGCTGACTTCCTGATGGACTACCTCAAGACGCGCGCCCCGTTCTGGAAGCGGGAGCACCTCGCCGACGGCACGACCGGCGGCTGGGTCGACGCGACGGCCCAGGACGAGGTCGCGGCCGGCCGCTGGGGCTGAGGGCCGTGTCCCGGGCCGCGGCGGGCGCTACACGATCAGCGCGTTGAGCAGCACCGCGGCCGCGGCACCGGCGACCGCGATCCCGAGCAGGACCACGCTGCTGAGCTGATCGCCGGTATCGACGGTCTGGCCCGGGCCGAGGGAACGAACGTACGTGTCGCCGTGGTTGCTCATGGGGATCCTCCTGATCGGCCGGAGCCTGCGCTCCGGCTGCGTGAGCGGACAACGCGCGGGGAGCCGTCCGGTCCCAGGGGCGGCGCGCCGCCGCGGCGCTGGAGAGACGGTCGATCAGGATATTTCGCGGCGCCGAGCGAGCCGGAGGCGTCGACCACCGGCGCGGAACGGCCTTTTCGCGGCGCATCACCCCGGGCACCCGCGCGCCCGCACTTGACCCCCGAGGGCCCGCGGCGTTCGTGAGCCCGCGGTGCAGGAGCGACGATGTCGGACAGCAGGCTCGAGGATCTGGACGGCCCGATCGGGCCCTGGCGCGGGGCGGCGCCGCTGGCGGCCTCCGGGATCGCCGTAGTGTGCTTCGTGGCGGCGCTGGCCCTGGCCTGGATGTCGGCCGGCACGCTGCTGCTGATCTTCGCCGGGGTCCTCCTCGGCGTGTTCCTCGACGGCCTGACCCGCGGGCTCGGCCGTGTCCTGCCCCTGCCGCGGGGCGTGCGGCTGTCCATCGCCAGCGTCGCGGTCGCGGTCGCGGTGATCGGCTTCGGGAGCTACGGCGGCGCCACCATCGTGCAGCAGGGCCGCGACCTCGGGACGACGATCAAGAATCAGGCCGGAACCGTCACGGGCTGGCTGTCCGAGCGCGGCATCGACGTGCCGAGCCTCGCGCCGCAGGGCGGGGGGAAGGACGGCTCGACGGATTCGGGCCAGCGCGAGGGGGGACTCGGCGGTCTCGCCAACGGACTCCTGAAGGGCAGCAGCTCGATCGTCTCGGATGCCGGCAGCGTCCTCGGTCCGGCCGCGGCCGTGATCCTCGGCCTGTTCGACGCCCTCGGCAACGTCCTGGTGATCGCCTTCCTGGGGCTCGCCTTCGCGGCCGACCCGAAGGCCTACCGCGACGGCGCGGTCCGGTTCGTGCCGCCGGCGAAGCGCTGGCGCGCCAGCCAGGTTCTCGACGGGGCCGGCGAGACCCTTCGCCACTGGCTGTTCGGCCAGCTGATCATCATGGCGGTGATCTTCCTGTGCACCTGGGCCGGCCTCGCCTTCCTGGGCATCGGCGGCGCGCTGATTCTGGGCCTGCAGGCGGGGCTGCTCGCCTTCGTGCCCACGGTCGGGCCGCTGGTGGCGGGCCTCGTCATCGTCCTGGCCGCCCTGGCCTCGGGCACGAAGGCGGTCATCGGCGCGATCGGCGTCTATCTCGCGGTCCAGTGCCTGGAGAGCTACGGTCTGACGCCGTTCATCCAGAAACGGGCGCTCGACATCCCGCCGGCCACGATCTTCGCCGGCCAGCTGATCCTCGGTGTGATCTTCGGGCTGTGGGGCATCGCCCTCGCCCTGCCGCTGATGGCAGTGATCAAGGTCCTGCTGGAGCAGCTCTACGTGGAGGACACGCTCCACGAGCAGCCGAGCCACTGAGCGTCCCGGGCTCCCGCGCCGTCCGTCCGGGCTCCGCTCCGCAGTCCCGGACGGACGGCGCGTGGCCGCGTCGACGGGCGCGGCCGGTCAGCCGCGCAGCGCGGCCTCGATCATCCGGGCCACCGCCAGGGCCCGGCCGTCGTCGCCGAAGCGGCCGATCACCTGGACGCCCACCGGCAGGCGGTGGCCGGGCACCGGCACGTTCACGCAGGGCACGCCCATCAGCGTCCACAGCTGGTTGAAGCGCGGGTCGCCGGTCGAGACCAGGGTCGCGGGTGCCGGGCCCGGCGCCGAGAAGGTCAGGATCGCGTCGTAATCGGCGAAGAGGCCCTTCAGCACCCGCCGGGCGTGATGGCCGTGGCGGCGCGCGTCGTCGTACTGGGCCGGGCTGATCGCCGCCCCGTCATCGAGGTGCGCGCGGGTTCGGGGCGGGAGCGCGTCGGCCTGCGTGTCGTACTCCCAGGCCAGCGCCAGCCGGCCCTCGTAGTTCTGGATGAGACGGTGGCGCTCCCAGGCCTGTGCCAGCTCCTGCGGCAGGACGAGGTCCCTCGCCCGCGCCCCGGACCGCTCGGCCGCCTGCCGGGCGCGGGTGAGCGCGGCCTCGGCCTCCGGCTCGGGGTCCCCGGCGAAGTCCTGCCGCACCACGGCGATGCGCGGCGCCGAGCCCGCCTCCGCTCGCTCGATCTCCGGCCGCCCGGTGACGAGCGCGAGGGCGTGCGCGACGTCCGCGACCCCGGCGGCGAACAGCCCGACCGTGTCGAGGGCCCACGAGTAGGTCTTCACGCCGACCGTGGGGATCAGCCGGAACGACGGCTTCACCGCCGCGCAGCCGCAGAAGCTCGCGGGCCGGATCACCGAGCCCGCCGTCTGCGTGCCCAGGGCCAGCGGCAGCATCCCGGCGCCGACGGCGGCGGCCGAGCCCGCCGAGGAGCCCCCCGGCGTGTGGCCGGGATCGTGCGGGTTGACCGTCTCGGTGGGATCGCTGCTCGCGAAGGCCGTCGTGGTGGTCTTGGCGAGGGCGACGGCCCCGAGCTGCTTCAGCCGGCTCACGACTGCGGCGTCGCCCCGGGGCATCCAGCCCGCGTAGATCGGCGAGCCCATCTGGCTCGGCAGGCCCGCGCTGTCGATGATGTCCTTCACGCCGACCGCGATGCCGGCGAGCGGCCCGGTCTCGGGGATCGCCGGAGCCGGATCGAGGGTGACCAGCGCGTGCAGGTCCGGCTCCCGCGCGGCGATCGCGGCGCGGCACAGGTCGATCGCGCCCGCGGGCGTCAGGGTGCCGGCTTCGATGCGGGCGCGGATGTCGAGAAGCGAGAGCATAATGCATTCAGTCCGGGGTCCGCGGCGCTGTCAACCGAGACGCCACAGCCCGCGGCATTCCCGAAACGCCGTTGACGAACGCTTTACGCGACCGTGCGCATCGTCCGGGTCATGTGGCGTGGCGTATCCCTGTTCTCGGCCCTGGCGCTGTTCGGTGCGGGCCTCACCGCGTGCTCGATCAACCATTTCGAGCGACGCGAACCGTGGCGCGACCAGGCGGAGCAGGTCTGCCTGGCCAAGAAGCTCGTCGAGCCCTCGGAGTACATCACGCCGATCGCGGCGATGGACGGCCCGGGCCCCTGCGGGATGCAGCAGCCCTTCCGGGTGACGCGGCTCGGCGGCGGTTCCGTGCTGCTGAAGCAGCGGATGACGCTGGGCTGCCCGGCGCTGGCCGAGGCCGAGGCGTGGCTCGCCGACACGATCCAGCCGGCCGCGAACCTCTACTTCGGCGTACCCGTGGCCGAGATCAACGCCGGCTCCTATTCCTGCCGCGGCCGCAACAACCAGCCCGGCGCCAAGCTCTCCGAGCACGGTTTCGGGAACGCGATCGACGTGATGTCGATCAAGCTCGCCGACGGCCACGTGATCACCGTCAAGGGCGGCTGGCGCGGCACGGAGGCCGAGCAGGGCTTCCTGCGCGAGATCTTCCTGGGCGCCTGCCAGCGCTTCACCACCGTGCTGGCGCCGGGCTCCAACGTGTTCCACTACGACCACATCCACGTCGACCTCGCCCGGCACGACCCGCGCGGTCTGCGGCGGATCTGCAAGCCGCTGATCAAGTTCACGCCGCAGCTCGGCACCGGCGCCGAGCGGCCGCTGAGCCGTCCGGTCCCGCCGCAGCGCCAGCCCGCCGGCCCGCAGGCACCGGTGGACGTGGAGGAGGACGATCCCTACGGCGTGTCGCCGATGTCGAAGGCCGGGAGCGCGACCCAGGTCGCCCGGGCGCCGGCCCGGCCCCTCGACCGCCCGGCCGCGGCCTCGGCCTACACCGCGGCGCCGCCCGTGCGGCCGGCGCCGCGGGTCGCCGCCGCCCACGAGGAGCCCGCGCAGGACTACGACGAGCCGCTGCAGCTCGGCGCGCCGCCGAGCGCTGAGCCGATCTACTGAGAGACGGGCGCGGCTCCCCGGCTCCGCGCCGGGCGCCGGTCCGAAGGCCATCCGTCCGGATGCGCCCCCGGGAGGACGGAGCCGGATCCGGCCGAGCACCGGTCCCGCATCTGACCTCGACCGACGACTGTAGCGGCCGCGCCGCACAGGCCGTCAAAGCGCCGGCGCGGGGCTGCCGGAGCTTGACTGGCGGCGCGGCCAAGCCATCGTTCGCGGATGCAGGATCGCACATCCGTCGAGGCACGCGCCATGCGCCCGGTCTTTCACGGCTTCGCCCTCGGGCTGGCCCTTCTCGCCCTGGCCCAGCCGGCGCTCGCCCGCTCGGCCCGGGAGGACATCGAGCCCGCCGAGGAGCGGATCTTCCCGTTCGACGCGCAGATCCCGGGCTGCCAGGACCCGTCGGTGCTGGAGCGGGTCTCGACCAACTTCGCCGAGAAGGAGGCGAAGTTCTGGAACTCGTCGATGACGATCCTGTCCTTCGACACGATCGAGCGCACCGCGTGGCGGCCCTGGGGCCTCGACACCTATCCGCGCCGGTTCTGCACCGCGACCGTGACCACCTCCGACGGGGTCCGCCGCAAGGTCGACTACTCGGTGCGCGAGAGCCTCGGGATCATCGGGGCGACCTGGGGCGTCGAGTTCTGCATCCACGGGCTCGACCGGGACCTCTCCTACGCCTACGCCACCGCCTGCCGGATGGCGCGTCCCTGACCATGCGCGGGCGCGCCGCCGGCCTCGCGGGCCTGCTCCTCGCCGGGTCGGTCGCCGCCCCGGCGGTCGCCCAGGATTACGGCGGCTTCGCCCGCCGCGGCACGCCGGGCGACTTCGATTTCTACGTCCTCGCCCTGTCGTGGTCGCCGACCTACTGCGCGGGGCCGGGCGCCCGCCGGGACGACGTCCAGTGCGCCCCCGGGCGCGGCCTCGGCTTCGTCGTCCACGGCCTGTGGCCGCAATACGCGAGCGGCTACCCGCAGAACTGCTCGGCGGTGAACCGCGCGCCGACCCGGCAGGCCATGGAGGTCGCCGGGCAGGTCTACCCGAGCGAGGGTCTCGCCCGCTACGAGTGGCGCAAGCACGGCACCTGCTCGGGGCTCGATCCCGCCGCCTACTTCGCGGCCGCCCGGGCGGCGCGGCTCGCGGTGACGATCCCCGACGCGCTCAAGGGCGGTGCCCCGCCGCAGAGCCTCGCGCCGATCGAGATCGCCCGGCAGTTCGTGACGGCCAATCGCGGCCTGCGCCCCGACATGATGGCGGTCACCTGCACCCGCGGGCAGCTGCAGGAGGTCCGGATCTGCTTCGGCAAGGACCTGCGCGGCTTCACCCCCTGCCCCGAGGTCGCCCGCGGCAATTGCCGGGCGCCCGAAGTGAGTCTCGACGCCGCCCGCTGAGTTTTTTTCGGCCTTTCGCGCGCCGGACCCTGGACCCGGCGCCCGGGATCGGCTTGAGCGCGCTGCCATGAACTATCGGCACGCCTTCCACGCCGGCAACCACGCCGACGTCCTCAAGCACCTCGTCCTGGCGCGGGTGCTCGACCACCTGCGCCTCAAGGACAAGCCGTTCCGGGCGCTGGACGCCTTCGCGGGGCTCGGCGTCTACGATCTCGAGGCCGACGAGGCGGCCCGCACCGGCGAGTGGCGGGACGGCTGGGGCCGGATGGGGGCGCCCTTCGCGCCGGAGGTGGAGGCGCTGCTGGCGCCCTACCGCGCCGCGGTGGCGGCGGTGCGGGCGCGCCACGGTGACACCGCCTATCCGGGTTCGCCGGCCGTGATCCGCGAGGCGCTCCGCCCCGGCGACAAGGGCGTGTTCGTCGAGTTGCACCCGGCGGACGCCGCGACCCTCCAAGGCCGCTACGCCCGCGATGCCCGCACCAAGGTGATGAACCTCGACGGCTGGACCGCGATCAACGCGCAGATCCCGCCGCCGGAGCGGCGCGGCCTCGTGCTGATCGATCCCCCCTACGAGATGCCCGGAGAGATCGAGCGCCTCGGCGCCCATCTCGCCCGCGCGGTGGCGAAGTGGCCGACCGGGCTGTTCCTGGCCTGGTACCCGATCAAGGACGCCGCGGTCCTGGACCGGATGGTCCGCGACCTCGGCGCCGCCCTGCCCCGCCCGGCCCTGCGCCTCGACCTGCTCATCGACCGGCCGGGCGATCCGACGCGGCTCACCGGCAGCGGCCTGATCGTGGTCAACCCGCCCTGGCGCCTCGCCGAGGAGGCGATGCTGTTCCTGCCGGCGCTCGCCGAACGCCTCGCCCGGCAGGACTTCGGAGGGTTTCGCTGCGATCCGATCGGCCCCGCCAACTGACTCGGTAGAATTGGCGAGCCCGGCGGAAGTCCTCCGGCCCCGCGCGGAAGGAAAGGGCCGGGGTTCCGATACAAATGTGGCGGCAAAGTCACATTTCCGCATCGAACGTGATCAGCGATACGGAACTGCCTAAAAATTATGCAACTGCTTCATGTTTGATTTTGTGTCAATCGCGTCGCGATGTCAGCTTGGCCGTGGACGAATCCGAACGAGCTGCGACACCATGCTGAAGCGATCCACCCTGGCCGGCCTGGCCACCGTGCTGCTGTCCTCGACCAGCATCCTCGCGGCCGATCTGGCTGCCCCGGCGCCGGTTCCCGTCGCGCCCCCTGCCGAGCCCTGCAAGGCCACGCTGCTCGGCCCGGCCTACAGCGGCGTGATCAAGGCCAATCCCAACCCGAGCTGCTTCTCGGCCGGCCCGCTGGGCGACCTCTACGTCGGCGGCGCCATCACCGGCTACGGCTACACCCAGTCGAACCCGTTCGCGTCGTTCTCGACGCCGGCGGCCCCCAACGACCGCGACCGCGCGGCCCGGTTCGACTTCTCGAACGTCCAGGGCATCATCCAGAAGCCCGAGGGCGCGTTCCAGTTCTACATCCAGGCCGGCGGCTACTCGATCCCGCAGCTCGGCTTCCCCACGCTCGGCACCTTCACCCAGACCGACCTGCTGTTCGGCCCGGTCCCGGTCGCCTACGGCAAGATCCAGATCAACGATGAGTGGTCGGTCCAGGGCGGCCGGATGTTCACGCTGATCGGCACCGAGCTGCTGTTCACCTACCAGAACCTGAACATCAACCGCGGCCTCCTGTTCGTGCAGGAGAACTTCATCAACCAGGGCGTGCAGGTCAACTACAGCAGCGGCCCGCTCTCGGTGTCGCTCGCCGGCACGGACGGCTTCTTCTCCAACGAGATCACGTGGTTCACCGGCAACGTCGCCTACAAGCTCGACGACTACAACACGATCGGCGTCAACGGCGGCCTGAACGTCGGCCGGACCAACGCCCTCGACCGCAGCCCGCGCTACCAGTTCGCGACGCCGAACCTCCAGCAGAACAGCGGCATCTTCAACATCAACTACACCTACGCGAACGGTCCGTGGATCATCTCGCCCTACTTCCAGTTCACCAACGTCGAGCGTGACCTGCGCGTCGGCATCGGCAACTCGGCCTCGACCTACGGCGGCGCGCTGCTGGCGGCCTACTCGTTCACCGACAACTTCGCCCTGGCCGGCCGCGTCGAGTACACCGAGCAGACGGGCGTCCGCGGCTCGGGCGGCACCAACCTGCTGGGCTTCGGCGCGGGCAGCAACGCCTTCTCGGTGACCGTCACGCCGACCTTCACCTTCGACCGCTACTTCTTCCGCGTGGAGTACGCCCACGTCGAACTCGGCGGGATCACGCGCGGCAATCTCGCGGAGGGCACGCTCGGCACCGGCTTCGGCCGCACCGGCAACCGCACCTCGCAGGACCGCTACATGGTCGAGACCGGCATCACCTTCTGATCGGACCGCCCGGTCCGGCTCAGGACGCCGCCCGTCAGCGAGCCCCCGGCCTCAGGCCGGGGGCTTTTTTCATGGCCGCGCCATCGATCCCGGCCCGGCTCGATCCCCGGGGGTCAGGTCCGCCTGAGCAGGCGCCGGCCCGGCCGGTGGCCCTCCTCGCCGGTGTCGCGGAAGCCGAGCTTCTCCAGCAGGCCCCAGGAGGCGACGTTGGCGGGGCGGCACTCCGCCACGACGACGCGCGCCGGGAAGCGCCCGCCGAGGAGCCCGAGGATCGCCGAGACGGCCTCGTAGGCGTAGCCGCGCCCGCGGGCGGCGCCGCCGACCCAGTACCCGATCTCGATCGTGCCGGCGCCGCGCAGGTGCGTGCCGAAGACGCCGACGAGCGCGCGCCCGGCCGAATCGGGAGCGCCGTCCCGCGTCCAGGCGCCGAGGAAGCAGTCCCGGCCCCGCGCGCCGCTGCGAATCAGGTCCTCGGCATCCTGCAGGGTGAACGGCGTCGGCAGGAAATCCACCGCCGCGGTGATCGCCGGATCGTCGGTGAGCGCGCGGACGGCCGGCGCGTCCGCGGGCCGGAGGGCGGCGATCGTGAGACGCGCCGTCTCGATCGCCGGCAGGTCGGCCAGGGTGTCGCGCGCGCCGCGGATGGTAAACATGGTTTCGATGTGGGGTGCCGGCCGGTTACGAAAAGGGACGATCCCGCGCTCGGGAATCATCCCCGGCACCGCGCGAAAACCTTGCGCCTACCTTCGCTCCAGGGTCGCAGACAGCCTGAACGGGAACGGTTGCTTAACCTGAATCCGTCTTCATTGGCGCATCAGGTTGCGTCAGGCAAACGGGTGCGTCGATGCGGGTGCGCGGTACGGGTCAGATGTTGCGGACGCTGTCGCGCGTCGCGCTCATCGGCATCATCGGCGGTGCGGCTGCCGCCTGTTCCTCGGACGCGTCGCGTCTGACCAACCCGTTCTCGAACCCGTTCGACTCGGAACCCGCCGCCACCGGCAGCCTGCCGGATGGGAGCCTCAAATCCGTGCCGCCGGTCCGGACCGGCCGCATCCAGTCGGAGGCGCTCGGCGCGCCCGCCGCGGCGCGGCCGTCCGCCGCCGCGACGCCGGCCCAGACCAACGCCGCCGCCCCCGCGACCCGCGTCGCCTCGACCGGCAAGGTTGGCTGGAGCGCCGAGGGTGGCACGCAGATCACCGTGTCGCGCAACGACAGCCTGAACCAGATGTCGACCCGCTTCGGCGTGCCCGCCTCGGCGATCCTGGCCGCCAACGGCCTGAGCAACGCGAACCAGATCACGCCCGGCCGCCAGATCGTGATCCCGGTCTACAACGCCTCCGGGCTGAACCCCGCCGCGTCCCCGATGACTGCCCGGCCGGCCCGGGCCGCCGAGGAGAAGCGCGAGGACGCCAAGCAGGTCGAGAACAAGATCGCGACCAAGCGCGAGGAGGCCAAGGAGGCCGCCAAGGAGGCCGCCCAGAAGCTCGCCGAGGCGAAGGCCGCCAAGGAAGCCGCGCAGAAGGCCGCCGCCGCCGAGAAGGAGGCGGAGCGCAAGGAGGCGCTCGCCCGCGACGCCGCCGCCCGCAAGGTCGCCGACGCCAAGTCCCGCAAGGACGTCGCCCTGAAGGAGGGCGAGAAGCCGAAGCACGTGCGTCCCGGACAGGTCGCCAAGGCGGACGAGAAGAAGGCCGACGAGAAGAAGGCGGATCCGAAGGCCGAGGCCAAGGCCAAGGCCGAAGCGAAGGCTCAGGAGGCCAAGGCGGAGGCGAAGGCCGCCGCGAAGGCGGAGGCCGCCCAGAAGCTCGCCGAGGCGAAGGCCGCCAAGGAGGCCGCCCAGAAGGCCGCCGCCGCCGAGAAGGTCGAGAAGGTCGCCGCCAAGGAGGCGCCGAAGGCGGCCCCGGTCGCGGCCGCCGCGCCGGCCAAGCCGGAGCCCGCCGCCACCGGCTCGGTGGCCGAGGCGACGGAGAACTTCCGCTGGCCCGCCAAGGGCCGGGTGATCTCCGGCTACGGCACCTCCGGCAACGAGGGCATCAACATCGCCGTCCCCGAGGGCACCCCGGTCAAGGCCGCCGAGGAGGGCACGGTCGCCTACGCCGGGTCCGACGTGAAGGGCTACGGCAAGCTGGTCCTCGTGCGCCACGCCAACGGCTACGTCTCGGCCTACGCCCACAACGGCGAGATCGACGTGAAGCCCGGCGACAAGGTCAAGCGCGGCCAGACCATCGCGAAGTCGGGTGCCTCCGGCAACGTGACCTCGCCGCAGCTGCACTTCGAGATCCGCAAGGGCGGCGCGCCCGTGGACCCGATGTCCCAGCTCGCCAGCAACTGAGGCGGACGGCGCGGGGCCGAGGCCGGCCCGCGCGGCACCGAACGAGACGGCAAGACGCGGCGGCGGTCCCGGACGGGGCCGCCGTTTCGCGTCGTCGTCCGCCGTCCGGCCTCCCCGGCTCGCGACCCGCGCCGGCTGTCCTAAGCCTTCGGTGCCTGCAGCGTCCCGTCGGGGCTGTGACGGTCGACGGTCTCGGGCAGGGCCTGCGCCAGGGTCGGGAACAGCTGGTCCATCGGGACGCCGAGCTTCTCCGCCATCTGGCGCACCTGCTCGTTGTCGAGGACCTTGCGCAGGTCCTCGGCCGTGATCGGCTCGTTCGGGCCGCGGCCGAGCCAGGAATTGACCTGGCTCTCGTAGCCGGAGCGCCGGAGCTGATCGAGCAGCGCGTTCAGTCCTCCGGGCAGCACCTGCTGGATCACGCCCGGCAATGCCTTCAGCGCGATCTGCCCCAGCGAGCCGCCGAGGGTGTTGAGCAGACTCATGTGGACCCCCGTCGAATGGTCAGTGGCGGGAGTCTAGAGAAATCTTCGCGAAGCGGGAGAGGCCTGTGGTCCGCGACGCGCCGGTGTGAACCGCAATTTAGTCGACAGCGATCGGCCTATGGTCCGGAATGCCGGCCGGGACATCGGTCCGCGGTCGGCTCTCATGAGATCCCTGGCGCTGTCTTGCGTGCTCGCGGTCGCGTCCGTCACCGCGGCCCTGCCGGACGCGGAATCGGGGCGTCTGGCGCCGGAGCGCTTTGCTCAGGGGCGCCCTCTGGCGGATGCCGTCTTCGTTCGGCCGCTCTATGGCACGTACCGCCATTGCGGCGGCTCCTGCCTGAAGAGCGGCGAACTGTCGTGGTTCTGCTTCGTCGGGCAGAGCTGCTACCTGAGCTGCGCGACCGCGCCGCCGCGGATGAAGTGCGCCGTCCCGTGAGGTGGGCGATCAGCGGACCTGGGTGCTGAAATTCGGCTGCGGCTTGAGGCTGCCGTTCTCGCTCTGGTCGGCGACCGCCGCCGGCAGGAACTCCGCCAGCACCGTGGGGACGCGCGCCTCCGGAACGCCGAGGTCGTAGGCGAGCCGCTCGATCACGCCCTCCGGCAGGCAGGCCGCGATGGCGCTCGCCGGCACCGTCTGCCGCGCGCCCGAGCCGAGCCAGGATCCCACCGCCTCCCCGTGCCCGGTCTCCCGCAGGCGGTCGAGGAAGGCCAGGAGTCCGCCGGGATAGAACTTCGCCAGCGACAGGGCGAGCTTGCCGCTGCCGGTCTCCTCGAAGGCCCGGTCGGCCGCCGCCACCACATCGCCGATCAGGGTCTTCGCACCGTCGAGCAGGCCCATGGTTCTCCACCGTCGCGCTTCTTCGTCGCAGGGTGAAGTCGGGCGCGAACCGGCGAGGGCAAGCGCGTGCGGCAATTGCGCGGCGAACCCGCTAGGATCCCGGCGTCGCGAATCCGGGAGCCATCGATGAAGCGCGTGCGGGCCGGCGTCCTGGAGGTCGCCTATCTCGAATCCGGACCGGCCGACGGGCCGCCGGCGGTGCTCCTCCACGGCTTCCCCTACGATGTGCGCGCCTGCGCGGCCGCGGCCGCGCAACTCGCCGCCGACGGCGTGCGCTGCCTCGTGCCGTACCTGCGCGGCTACGGGCCGACGCGGTTCCTGGATCCCGCCACGCCGCGCTCCGGCGAGCAGGCGGCGCTCGGGGCCGACCTGCTCGCCTTCCTCGACGCCCTCGGCCTCGGGAACGCCGTCCTCGCCGGCTACGATTGGGGCGGCCGGGCCGCCTGCGTGGTGGCCGCACTCTGGCCGGACCGGGCCCGGGGCCTCGTCAGCTGCGGCGTCGGCTACAACATCCAGAACATCCCGACCGCCGGGCGGCCGGTCGCGCCGGAGGCCGAGCACCGCCTCTGGTACCAGTATTATCTCCACGGCGAGCGCGGCCGCGCCGGCCTCTCCGAGAACCGGGACGCCTTCTGCCGCCTGCTCTGGCGGCTCTGGTCGCCGACCTGGGCGTTCGACGCGGAGACCTTCGCGCAGACCGCCCGCGCCTTCGACAACCCCGACTTCGTCGACGTGGTGGTGCATTCCTACCGCCACCGCTTCGGCCTCGTGCCGGGCGACCCGGCGCTGACCCCGATCGAGGCGCGGCTGGCGGCCCGGCCGGCCATCGCCGTGCCGTCGATCGTGCTGCTCGGCGCCGACGACGGCGTCGGGCCGCCGCCCGCCACCGACACGGACGCCCGCCACTTCACCGGCCCGTACCGGCGTGAGATCGTCGCGGGGGTCGGCCACAACTTCCCCCAGGAGGCGCCGGACGCCTTCGCGGCGGCGATCCGCGCCCTGCTGTGAGCGCGCCGCGGATGCCCGACGCTTCGCCGTTGCTTTCGGGAAGCCCCTGGCTATAGTCCGCGCGCTTTTCGACAGGTCTGCGGGCGCCACATCCGGCGGCAGGCCTGCGCGCCATTCGCAGGAGACGCTCGTTGATCACCCCCGCCTTCGCGCAAGGGGCCGGTGCGGCCGCTGGCGGAGCGGAGATCGCCTTTCAGGTGGTCCCGTTCGTCCTGATCTTCGTGATCATGTACTTCCTGATCCTGCGACCGCAGCAGAAGCGGGTCAAGGACCACCAGGCGCTGCTCAAGTCCGTGCGCCGGGACGACACGGTCGTCACCAACGGCGGCCTCGTCGGCCGCGTGACCAAGGCTTCGGACGACCAGCCCGAGATCGAGGTCGAGATCGCCCCGAACGTGCGCGTGCGGGTGGTCCGGTCGATGATCTCGGAGGTCCGCGCCAAGGGTACGGTCAAGGCCGCCTGATTTCCGATTGAACTGGCCGGCGCCGTGCGCCGGCCCAAGAGAGAAAAAACGGCCGATGCTGCGCTTCTCCCGTGCGAAGATCATCGCGACACTGGGTCTGATCCTGGTGGGGCTGACGCTCGCCGTGCCGAGCTTCTTCTCGCCCGAGCAGCGCAAGAGCTTCGTTGCCGGCCTGCCCTCCTGGTTCCCCAGCTGGGTCGTGCCGACGCGCGCCATCGTGCTCGGCCTCGACCTGCAGGGCGGCTCGCAGCTCCTGCTCGAGGTGGACCAGAACGAGCTCATCGCCTCGCAGGCCAAGGCGTTGCGCGACGACGTGCGCCGCGTGCTCCAGCAGGAGAATGTCCGCGCCGACGGCGGCATCGGCCTGCTCCAGCGCGGCGTCCAGGTGAAGATCGACGACGCCGCCGCCCGGGCCAAGGTCCTGCCGAAGCTCCAGGAGCTGTCGCAGCCGATCACCACCTCCCTGGGCCAGACGGCGGCCCGCACCCTCGACGTCTCCGAGCAGCCCGGCGGCGTGATCCGCCTGACCCTCACCGATGCCGGCATCACCGACCGGACCCGCCGAGCCGTGAGCCAGGGCATCGAGGTCATCCGGCGCCGCCTCGATTCCACCGGCACCACCGAGCCGTCGATCCAGCAGCAGGGCGCCGACCGGATCCTGATCCAGGTGCCGGGCGAGCAGAACCCGGAGCGCCTCGAGAAGCTCCTCGGCTCCACCGCCAAGCTGGAGTTCCGCATGCTCGCCGACAGCCCCTCGGGCGACGTCGACATGCTGCCCTCCAAGGACGAGAAGGGCGCCAAGGTCCCGGTGGAGCGCCGGGTCATGGCCGACGGCGGCGAGCTGACCGACGCGCAGCCGGCCTTCGACCAGCAGACCCACGAGCCGATGGTGAGCTTCAAGTTCAACCTGCGCGGCGCGCAGCGCTTCGGGCAGGCGACCTCGGAGAATATCGGCCGGCGCATGGCGATCGTCCTCGACAACGAGGTCGTGTCGGCGCCCGTGATCCGCTCGGCGATCACCGGCGGCTCGGGCCAGATCACCGGCAACTTCACCGTGCAGCAGGCCAACGACCTGGCGGTCCTGCTGCGCGCCGGCGCGCTGCCGGCGAAGTTCACCGTGGTCGAGCGCCGCGTCGTCGGCCCGGGTCTCGGCCGCGACTCCATCGAGGCCGGCAAGCTCGCGACCCTGGTGGCGGCGGGCCTCGTGGTGGCCTTCATGTTCGCGACCTACGGGACGTTCGGCTTCATCGCCAACATCGCCCTCATGGTCCATGTCGGGCTGATCCTGGGCCTGATGTCGGTGCTGGAGGCGACCATGACGCTCCCGGGCATCGCCGGCATCGTGCTCACCATCGGCACGGCGGTGGATTCGAACGTGCTGATCTACGAGCGCATGCGCGAGGAGCAGCGGGCCGGCCGCTCGCTGATCTCGGCGCTGCAGGCGGGCTTCGACCGGGCCTTCGCCACCATCATCGACTCGAACTCGACCATGGCGATCGCCGCCCTGATCCTGTTCTTCCTCGGCTCGGGCCCGGTAAAGGGCTTCGCCGTGGTCTTCATCCTCGGCATCCTCACCACGGTCATCACCGCGGTGACGCTGACCCGGATGATGATCGCGGTGTGGTACAACACGTTCCGGCCGAAGACCCTGCCGTTCTGAACGCGCTCACTATCGGGAGACGCATCACCCCTGGCACAAGCCCGTTCCGAACCACCGCCCTCATCCTGAGGTGCCCGTGTCAGCGGGCCCCGAAGGAGCTCTCCGGAAGGCGCCGTGGATCCTGGAGCCCTCCTTCGAGGCCTCCGCTGCGCTCCGGCACCTCAGGATGAGGTCGAGGGTGGGACAGGCGATCGGGCCGGTGCTGCGATCTTCCCAACGTTAGGTCCGAAAAAATGCGCCTGCTCCGCCTCTGGCCCGATGAATCGCATTTCGACTTCATGCGATTCCGGCGCTTCACCTTCCCGCTCTCGGCGGTGCTGTCGCTCGCGACCGTGGCGCTGTTCCTGACGATCGGCCTGAACTTCGGCATCGATTTCAAGGGCGGCACCCTGGTGGAGCTGCAGGCGAAGTCGGGCACCGCGGACGTGGCGTCGATCCGGCACACGGCCGCGGGCTTCGGCTTCGGCGAGCCGGAGGTGCAGGAACTCGGCAACCAGGGCACCGTGCTGGTCCGCCTGCCGCTCCAGCCCGGCGAGCAGGGCCAGACCGCGGTGATGAACAAGGCGCACGCCGCCTTCGACAAGGATTACGATTTCCGCCGCACCGAGACCGTCGGCCCGCGCGTCTCCGGCGAGCTCGTCCAGTCCGGCACGCTCGGCGTCGTGCTGTCGGTCGTGGCGGTGCTGCTCTACCTCTGGTTCCGGTTCGAGCGGGAGCTCGCGCTCGGCGCCATCGTGGGGACGCTCCACGACATCGTTCTGACGGTCGGCGTGTTCATCATCAGCCGGATCGAGTTCAACATGACCTCGATCGCCGCGATCCTGACGATCGTCGGCTACTCGCTCAACGAGACCGTGGTGGTGTTCGACCGGACCCGCGAGCTGATGCGGCGCTACAAGACCATCCCCACGGTCGATCTCCTCAACCTGTCGATCAACTCGACCATGTCGCGCACCGTGATGACGTCGATCTCGTCCGCGCTGTCGCTGCTGGCGCTGGTGCTGTTCGGCGGCGAGGCGATCAAGGGCTTCGCCGTAGTGATGCTCTGCGGCGTCCTGATCTGCACCTACTCGGCGATCTTCGTCTCGACGCCGGTGTTGATCTATCTGGGCCTGATGCTCTCGGGCGCCCGCGCGGCGTCGGAGCGGTCGGGCGTCCCGCAACCGGCGGAGTAGTCCTTTTTCCAACATGGCCGATCAGCCAAGTCCAAAGAGCTTCGAGTCCGGCTTCGTGCCGGGGCGCCACATCATCGACACCTACGGCAACGGCGGCTTCCGCTTCGCCGGGATGTCGCATCGCGGCTCGATCCTGATGCTGCCCTCAGGGGTCCGAGCCTGGGACGTGACGGAGCCCCAGGCGATCGACCGGACGGCGCTGCGCCCGATCCAAGCCGAGGCCGCGGGGATCGAGCTGCTGCTCGTCGGCACCGGTCTCGATATCGCGGCGATCGATCCGGCCTTGCGTGGCTGGCTCAAGGATTTCGGCGTCGGCCTCGACGTGATGCAGACCGGGGCCGCGGCCCGCACCTACAACATCCTGGTGGCCGAGAACCGCAAGATCGCGGCCGCCCTGATCGCGGTGGCCTGATGCCCGAGGTGGAGGGCCAGACCGCCGAGACGGGGCTCGCCTTCGCCCAGTCCCACTGCGAGGGCCTCGTGCGGGACGGCGATCCGGATCGCTACTACGCCACGCTGTTCGCGCCGGCCGCCGCCCGCCCGCACCTCTTCGCCCTCTACGCCTTCTCATTGACCATCGCGCGGGTGCGCGAGGCCGTCTCGAACCCGATGGCCGGCGAGATCCGCCTGCAATGGTGGCGCGACGCCCTGCAGGGCGAGGCGCGGGGCGACGTGCGCGCCAACCCGGTGGCGGCGGCCCTGGAGGAAACGATCCGGGCGAACCGCCTCGGCCGCCAGCCCTTCGTCGACCTGATCGACGCCCGCGTCTTCGACCTCTACGAGGATCCGATGCCCCGGGTGAATGACCTGGAGGGGTATTGCGGCGAGACCGCCTCGGCGCTGTTCCGGCTGGCGAGCCTCGTGATCGGCAACGGCACCGAGCCCGGCGGCGCGGGCGCGGCCGGGCATGCCGGGGTCGCCTACGGGATTACCGGGCTCCTGCGCGCTCTGCCGTGGCACGCCCGCTCGGGGCAGGTCTACCTGCCGGCCGACATCCTCGGCCGCTACGGCGTCACCCGCGAGGACATCGTCACGGGCCGCGGGGGCCCGGGCCTGCGCCGGGCCTGCGCCGACCTGCGCGGCATCGCCCGGCAGCACCTCAAGGCCTTCGAGGCGGCGCGCCCGACCATCGCGCCCTCGGCGGGGGCGGCGTTCCTGCCGGTGGCCCTGGTCGAGCCCTACCTCGCCGTCATGGAGCGGGCCTCCTACGACCCGCTCAACACGCTCGTCGAACTGCCGCGCTGGCGCCGGCTGTGGCGCCTGTGGCGCGCCGCGCGGCGGGTGGGGTAGCCGCGGCTTCGGCGTCTTCGCGAGCGGAGCGGCGCGATCCAGCGGCGCCACGCTCGCGAACGCGGTGCGCTACCCTGGGTCGCTTGGCTGCGCTCGCGATGACGGCGCGTCGTCAGAGCACGCGCGCCAGCCCCGGCACCAGCGCTGCGAGACGCACCGGCGCGCCCGGTTCCGGGTCGGCCTCGGGCGTCGTCAGCACCGCGATCCGGCAAGCTCCGCCGCCGCCCAGGCCGGTCACCAGCCGTCCGCCCGGTTCGAGGGCCGCGCGCCAGTGCGGCGGGATCGCCGGGACGCTGCCGTGCACGAGGATGCGGTCGAAGCCGCCGTCCGGCAGGTCCGGGGCGAGCCCGTCCGCCCGGACGACATGCACCTCGGACAGGGCCGCGAGCCGCCGCGTCGCCGCCCCGGCCAGCGAGGTGTAGCGTTCCAGGCTGAGCACCGCCCCCGCGCCCAGCTGGGCGAGCAGCGCGGTCACGTAGCCCGAGCCCGTGCCGATCTCCAGGACGCGCTGGCCGGGCTCCAGCCGCAGCTGCGCCAGCATCAGCGCCACCGTGGACGGCGCCGTCATCGACGCGCCGCAGGACAGCGGCAGGGCGATGTCGCGCCGCGCGTGCTCCCGATGCGGCGGCGGCGCGAAGGTGTCCCGCGGGACCTGCTCCATGGCCCGCAGCACCGCGGTGTCCCGCAGGCCACGGCCGCGGAGCGCCATCACGAAGGCCGCGTTGCCGGCAGCCTCCTCCAGGCTGCCTAGATCGATCACTCGGCGAAGGCCTGCGCGAAGCGCGTCAGCGTCGGCTCGTCGGTGAGGTCGAGGCGCAGGGGCGTCACCGAGATCCGCTTCTCGGCGATGGCCTTGAGATCGGAGCCGTGGCCCGGCTCGAACCGGGCCTTGGCGAAGGCCAGCCAGAAATACGGGTTGCCGCGCCCGTCGACCCGCGCGTCGATCGACAGCAGCGCCTGATTGCGGAAGCCCTGCGCGGCGACCGCGACGCCCTGCACGTCGGCCGGCTCGCAATCCGGGAAATTGACGTTGACCAGGATGCCGGGCTCGATCCCGGTCTCGAGGATCTTCCGGACGACCTTCGCGCCGTGCGTCCGGGCGCAGTCCCACTTGAGGGCGCCGCGCCCGCCCGCCCCGTAGGCCTGGCTCAGCGCGATCGAGCGGATGCCGAGGATCGTCCCCTCCATGGCGGCCGCGATCGTGCCCGAATAGGTCACGTCCTCGGCGACGTTCTGGCCGCGGTTGACCCCCGACAGGACGAGGTCCGGCCCGTGATCGCCGAGGATGTGGCGCACGCCCAGGATCACGCAGTCCGACGGCGTGCCCTTCACGGCGAAGCGCTGCTCCGACACCTGCCGCAGCCGCAGCGGGTCGTTGAGCGAGAGCGAGTGCGACACGCCGGACTGGTCGCTCTCCGGCGCCACGACCCAGACGTCGTCCGAGAGCTCCCGGGCGATCTCCTCCAGGGTCGCGAGGCCCGGCGCGTGGATGCCGTCGTCGTTGGTGACCAGGATGCGCATCAGCGGGCCCCTTCGATCCGGTTGAGCCCGCCCATGTAGGGGTGGAGCACCGACGGGACCGTGATGCTCCCGTCCGGGTTCTGGTAGTTCTCCATCACGGCGATGAGCGCGCGACCGACCGCCACGCCCGAGCCGTTGAGGGTGTGGACATAGGCCGGCTTGCCGTCCTTGCCGCGGTAGCGGGCGTTCATCCGCCGCGCCTGGAAGTCGCCGCAGACCGAGCAGGACGAGATCTCGCGGTGGGTGCGCTGGCCCGGCACCCAGACCTCGATGTCGTAGGTCTTCTGGCTGGCGAAGCCCATGTCGCCGGTGCAGAGCGTCATCACCCGGTAGGGCAGATCGAGCTTCTTCAGCACGGCCTCGGCGCTGGTCAGCATCCGCTCGTGCTCGTTGGCGGATTCCTCCGGCGTCGTGATCGAGACCAGCTCGACCTTGCTGAACTGGTGCTGGCGCAGCATGCCGCGGGTGTCGCGCCCCGCCGCCCCCGCTTCGGCCCGGAAGCAGGGCGTCAGCGCGGTGAACCGCAGGGGCAGCTCCTCCTCGCGGAGGATCGCCTCGCGGACGAGGTTCGTGAGCGGCACCTCGGCTGTGGGAACGAGCCAGAAATGCTCGTCGCTGACCGGGGCGGTGTCGGCGCCGGCCTGCCCCTGCAGCGACCTGACGTAGTCGAGGCCCTTGAAGACCGAGAACTGGTCGTCCTCGAACTTCGGCAGCTGCGCGGTACCGAACATGGCGGCGTCGCGCACCAGCACCGGCGGCGCCACCTCCAGGTAGCCGTGCTCCTGCGTGTGAAGGTCGAGCATGAACTGGCCGAGCGCCCGCTCCAGCCGGGCGAGCTGGCCTTTGAGCACCACGAAGCGCGAGCCGGACAGCTTGGCCGCCGCCTCGAAATCCATCAGGCCCGAGGCCTCGCCGAGCTCGAAATGCTCGCGGCCCTCGGTCAGCCGCTCGCGGGTCGCGGCGTGGCTGCGGTAGAGGACGTTGCCGTGCTCGTCCGCGCCCTCCGGCACGTCGGGCTTCGGCCGGTTCGGGATCGCGGCGAGGCGGTCTGCCAGGGTCCTGTCGGCCGCGTCCTGCGCGGCCTTCAGCTCGGGCTCGGCCGCCTTCAGGGCCGCGACCTCCGCCATCAGGGCGGCGGCGCGGTCCTCGTCCTTGGCCTTCTTGGCGCCGCCGATCTCCTTGGCCAGGGCGTTGCGCCGCTCCTGGTTGGCCTGCGCGGCCGAGACGGACGACTTCCGCGCCTCATCGAGGGCGATCAGCTCGGCCGAGAGCGGCGCGAGGCCCCGGCGCTGGAGGTCGCGGTCGAAGGCGTCCGGGTTCTCCCGGATGGCGCGGATGTCGTGCATCGAGTCGGCTCGGGTCTTCTGCGCGGCGTCGAGCGCGCGGGCCCCGCTTTGCCGCATCGCGTCCAGTGGGACAAGCGCGCGGGAGCCTCCGCGCCGACCGTCAGCTCTTCGGCGGCGCGAGCTTGAGCTGGTCGATCGCCCAGAGCCACGTGCCGTCCGCCTGCTCGCGGGCCAACTCCACCGAGAACGCGCCGTTGGGCAGCCGCGCGAAGGTCATGGCCAGCGCGCCGTTGCGCAGCGGCGGCGGCGTCTCCGGCGCCGGGAAGTCGGATTTGCGTGCGAGCAGGTCGGCGTAGAAGGTCCGGATCTCGGCGTGGCCCGTGGCAACGACGCGGCCCGCCGCCAGCACCGCGTCGGGCTCGTAGAGGGCGACGAGGCCCTCGACGTCGCCGGCATTGGCGCGCCGGTTGAATAGGGCGGCGAGCGCCTCGGGGGCGCGGGCCGGCTCTCGCGTCTGGTCCGTCATGGCGTCTCCTCTTCCGGTCCTGGCGGCCGTTCGGTGCTGCGGCAATGCGCCGGGCGGCCGATCTTTCCCCGGCGCGCGTCATTTCAGGCGCGTGCCGTCGCGGTCGGCCACCGACACGGCGACCGGGATCCCGGCCTTCACGCTCTCCGAGACGGTGCAGAACCGCTCGAACTGCTCCAGGACCCGGTCGATCCGCGGCATGTCGGCGGCGGCGGCTCCGAGCTGGATGTGGACGCCGATCCCGGTGACGCGCAGCCGCCCCTCGGCGTTGCGCTCCACCCGGCAGGACGCTTCGGCCGCGACGCCCCGCGCGTCCTGGCGGAACTTGCCCAGGGCGAAGACGAGGCTCGCGCAGAGGCAGTTCGCGACCCCGGAGATCAGGAGCTGCTCGGGGAACGGCCCGGTCCCGCCGCCGATCGGCGGCGCCTCGTCGGTGCGGAGCGCCGGAAGGGCCGCGCTGAAATCGACGGTGAAGACGTAATCCGCGACCTGGGTGATCCGGATCGTCGGTTCCGCTGCCATCGATACTCCCCGGCGGACGTGTCGGCGCGACCTGCCGGGAGGATCAACGCCCGATCCCGGTTCGCGTTCGGGAGGACCGCGCCATGCGAGCGGATACGGATGATTTCCCCGGATCTTCCCCGTAGAACCGGCGGCCTGACAGACCCGCACGCGAACCCCCCGATCCGATGACGAGCCCCGTGACCCTCGACACCCTGATGCCGCTCCTGGAGCGCATCGCCACCGCGCTGGAGCGGGCCGCGCCCGCCGCCCCGCCGGCCTTCGACCCGAGCGCCGCCGACGCCTTCCTGTGGGGGCCCGAGCGCCGTCTGACCCCGGTGCCGCAGGTCGCCCGGGTGGAGATGGGCCTGCTCACCGGCATCGACCGGGCGCGCGACACGCTGGTGGAGAACACCGAGCGCTTCGCCCGCGGCCTGCCGGCCAACAACGCCCTGCTGTGGGGCGCCCGCGGCATGGGCAAGTCCTCGCTGGTCAAGGCGGCCCACGCCGAGATCAACGCCCGCCGGCCCGCCGGCAGCCTGCCGATGAAGCTCGTGGAGATCCACCGCGAGGACATCGAGGCGCTGCCGGACCTGATGGCCCTGCTGCGGCCCGACCCGCACCGCTGGCTCGTCTACTGCGACGACCTCTCCTTCGACGCCGACGACACCTCGTACAAGTCGCTCAAGACGGCGCTCGACGGCGGCATCGAGGGGCGTCCGGGGAACGTTCTGTTCTACGCCACCTCGAACCGCCGGCACCTGCTGGCCCGCGACATGGTGGAGAACGAGCGCTCGACCGCGATCAATCCCGGCGAGGCCGTGGAGGAGAAGGTCTCGCTCTCGGACCGGTTCGGCCTCTGGCTCGGCTTCCACAAGTGCAGCCAGGACGAGTACCTGGCGATGATCCGCGCCTATGCCGACCGCTACGGCCTCGCCGTGCCGCCGGAGCAGCTGCGCGCCGAGTCCCTCGAATGGGCCACGACCCGCGGCTCGCGCTCGGGCCGGACCGCCTTCCAGTTCATCCAGGACCTGGCCGGGCGGCTCGGCAAGACGCTGGACTGACGGGGGCCTAGCGCCCGCTCGAGCCGAAGCCGCCCGCGCCCCGCTCCGATCCGGAGCCGGGCGCGCCCTCCAGCACGGTCAGCGCCGGCCGGGTGACCCGCGTGAAGACGAGCTGCGCGATCCGATCCCCGGGCTCGATCCGGACGGGCTCCGACGCGTCGCGGTTCCAGGCGGAGACCATCAGCGGGCCCTCGTAATCCGCGTCGATCACGCCGGTGCCGTTGCCGAGCACGAGGCCCTCGCGGTGGCCGCGGCCGGAGCGGGGGAAGATCAGCCCGCACCAGGCGGGGTCGCGGATCAGGACGGTGAAGCCGGCGGGGATCAGGACCGGCTTGCCCTGAGGCGGCAGGACCACGGGCGCGTCGAGGCAGGCATGCAGGTCGAGGCCGGCGGCGGCCGACGAGCCCCAGCGCGGGAAGCCCCAGCCCGGCAGGCGCGGGTCGAGCAGACGCAGGCCGACCTCGGGCAGGTCGCTCACGCGGTGAGCCGCGCGATCGCCTCGGCCATGGCGAGCGTCCGCCGGGCCGCCTCGACGTGGAGCCGCTCGACCATCTTGCCGTCCACCGCGACGACCCCGCGCCCGCGGTTCTCCGGCGTGTCGAAGACGTCCATCAGCCGGCGCGCCTGCGCGATCTCCCCGGCATCCGGCCCGAAGGCCGCGTTGGCCGGGCCGATCTGGCTCGGGTGGATCAGCATCTTGCCGTCGAAGCCGAGGTCGCGGCCCTGGACGCACTCGGCCTCGAACCCGGCCGCGTCGGTGAGGTCGGTGAAGACGCCGTCGATCGCCTCGATCTCGTAGGCCCGGGCGGCGGCCAGGACGTTCATCAGCCAGGGCATCAGCGCGGCCCGCCCGGGTGGCCGGATCCGGGACGCCTTCAGGAGGTCGTTCGGGCCGATCACCAATGCGCCGAGCCGGCCGTCCACGTCCCGGGCCGCGCCCGCGATCTCGGCGACGTTCACCACCGCCATCGGCGTCTCGATCATCGCCCAGACCCGCGTCGCCAGCGGCGCGCCGAGGCGGCGCAGGCGGGAGCCGACGGCGATCAGCGCGTCGGAGGTGCGGACCTTCGGCACCAGGATCGCGTCCGGGGCGGCCGGCGCGAGCGCGACGAGGTCGGCCTCGCCGTCCTCGGTCTCGGGTGGGTTGATGCGGACCACGACCTCGCGGTGGCCGAAGCCCCGCGCGGCGACCGCGGCGGCGACCTGGGCGCGGGCCGCCGCCTTCGCGGCGGGGGCTGTGCCGTCCTCGAGGTCGATCAGGATCACGTCGGCGGGGAGAGACCGCGCCTTCTCCAGCGCCCGGGCGTTGGAGCCCGGCATCGCCAGCACGCTGCGACGGGGACGGATCTCGCTCATCACGCTTCTCCCGGGCCGGCGGCGCCCTCGGCGACGCGGATAGCTTTCCGCGCGCATCCCGGCAAGAACGCCGGCAAGAACGCCGGCCGCGCTGACGGCGACGGGGGACGGGGGACGGGCATGGCGCGCTGGATCGCTGGACTGGACGGCTGCCGCGGCGCCTGGGCGGGCGCGCTCCTCGACCTGGACGACCCCGACCGGCACCGCTGCGCCCTGTTCCCCGACGTCGCCGCGCTCCTCGACGCGCCGGAGCGGCCCGGCATCGTCGGGATCGACGTGCCGATCGGGCTGCCCGACCGGATCACCGGCGGTGGCCGCGCCGCCGACCGGGCCGCCCGGGCCCGGCTCGGGCCGGCGCGGGCGTCGGTGTTCCCGATGCCGCCGCGGAGCGCGGTCTACGCCCCCGACTACGCGGCCGCGAAGGCCGCCTCGCGGGCGGCGAGCGACCCGCCCTTCGCGCCGTCCATCCAGGGCTACAACATCTTCCCCTACGTCCGGGCGGTCGACACGCTCCTGCGCGAGCGTCCGGAGGCGCGCGCGCGGGTCCACGAGGTCCATCCCGAGGTCGCCTTCCACGCCCTCAACGGCGGCCGGCCGCTCGGCCTGCCCAAGAAGGGCAGGCGCGCCCGGGAGGGTCTCGACCTCCGGCGGGCGCTCCTCGCGGCGGCCGGCCTGCCGGGTGCGCTGATCGCGTCCCGGGCGAAGGGCGTCCCGGAGGACGACCATCTCGACGCCCTGGCCGCCCTGGTGGTGGCCCGCGACATGAGCCTCGGACGGGCCGAGCCGCTGCCGGATCCGCCCGAGCGCGACGCCTCCGGGCTCCCCGCGGTGATCTGGGCACCGGCGCCGCGCCCGCCTTCCTGAGCCGGCGCCCCGCACCGCCGCCCGGCGCGCCATCGGTCCCAACGTGCTGTTTTGCACGCGGGCGTGCGCGCGGCCGGTGTCCGTCCCCTGGGCGTGCTCTAGCTCTGGCTTTATGAGCGCCGCGAACCCCCTGCCCGTCCGCCACATCGCCCGCGCGATCGTCCTCGATCCGCGGGACCGGATCCTGCTCATCGCCTACACGTCGGTCCACGCGAGAGGGCCCGATGGGGCGCCGCTCCGGTTCTGGTTCATGCCCGGCGGCGGCCTGGAGCCCGGCGAGGATCACGTCCTCGCCTGTCGCCGGGAGCTCGAGGAGGAGATCGGCCGGGGCGACGCCGTGATCGGCCCGCAGGTCGCGGCCTGCGACGGCCCGTTCCACCTGTTCCGGCAGGCGCGGGACGCCCGCGAGCGCTACTTCCTCGTCCGCCTGCCCGACGACCGGGTCGACACGAGCCGCCTCGCCGAGACCGAGGACAACCCGCTGATCGGGACGCGCTGGTGGCCGATCGACGAGCTGCGCGCCAGCGGCGAGCACGTCGAGCCGGCCGGGCTCGCGGACCTCGCATCCGATCTCGCGCGCGGGACTATTCCGGCCCAGCCGCGCGTTCTTGCTTGGCGAGAACTTTGAGTTCACTCCCGCTGTCGCGGATTTGTCTAACTGGAGACGACTTTATGTTCCCCGTCTACCTGACCGAAGGCTACCGGTCCTTCCTCCTCGATCGCTTCCCGACCGAGCGCCGGCGCTTCGCGCAACTCGCCTCCACGCAGAATCCGGAGATCCTGGTCATCAGCTGCTGCGACAGCCGGGTCTCCCCGAGCGCGATCTTCAATGCCGGCCCGGGCGAGCTGTTCACGATCCGCAACGTCGCCAACCTCGTGCCGGTCTACCAGCCGGACGGCCAGTACCACGGCACCTCGGCGGCCCTGGAATTCGCCGTGCAGGCCCTCGAGGTGAAGCACATCGTCGTGCTCGGGCATGCCACCTGCGGCGGCATCAAGGCCTGGGCCAACAAGGCCAAGCCGCTCTCGCCCGGTGACTTCATCGGCAAGTGGGTCTCGCTCGTGGGTCAGGCCGAGGACAAGGCCGGCGATCCCGGCGCGCCCGACTACCTGACCAAGCTGGAACACGCCGTGGTCGTCCAGAGCATGGAGAACCTGCTGACCTTCCCGTTCGTGAAGGAGCGCGTCGACGACGGCCGCCTGGAGATCCACGGCGCGCATTTCGGCGTGGCCAGCGGCTCCCTGCTGGTGCGCGACCCGCAATCCGGCGTGTTCAAGGCGCCGATCGACACGACCGGCCAAGCCGTCCGCTCCGTCGCCGCCATCGCGTGCGAGTGAGCGCGTAGCGCGGGCGCTGAGATCCGGGACCGGTCGGCCGGTCCCGGATCCGACGTTGCTGGGACGCGCCGGCGCGGCGCGTCCGCGAAGGTCGTCCGCCGCGGTCGGCCCGCGATCATCCCGGCCCGAAGGGCCATCGACATTCCCGGCCCGAAGGGCCATCGACATGAGAAAGGCGGCAGGCTCGCGCCCGCCGCCTTCTCGTTCGGCCCGGCCGAGGCCGGGCCGCCGAAGTCCGTGACGCTTACATCGCGCCCGGGAGGCGCTCGGCCTGCTGCAGGTGCATCTGCAGGGCCGGCAGGGCCTGCTGGGCGTAGTTGCGCAGGGCCGGGTTCGGGCCGCCCTGGGCGTAGGCCTGGGTCATCGCGATGGTCATCTGATGGGCCTGGATCTGCTGGGAGGCGTACAGGCGGTCGAAGCGCGCGCCGGCCGGGGCGGCCGACAGCTGGGCCAGCATCGCCTGCTGCTCGGGGTTCGGCGGAACCATCGTCGAGGCGCCGGTGGCCATCACGTCGCCGCGGCCGATCTGGCCGCCCGCGGCGGCGCCGCGCGCCGCGCCGGCACCCGCGCCCTCGAGGCCGCCGACCGGACCGCCCGCCAGGGTGCCGCCGACCACGCCGGTCGCCGCGCCGACGCCTGCGCCCACGGCGCTGCCCGCCACCGCGATCGGGGCGGTGACGAGGCCGCCGAGGCCGGGATCGCCGGCGACGCCGTTCATCTGGCCGCCGGCCAGGGCGACGTTGGCGGCGCGGTGGTCACGGAGCACTTCCTGGGCGTAGGAGCGGATGCGCGGGTTGCGCGACTTTGACAGGGCGATCTGCGAGGACTGGATTTCGAAGGCGTTCGCCTGCATCGACTGCATGCGGAAGTCGTTGGCGCTCTGAGCCATGGCCGGGGTCGACAGCGCCAGGACGAGCGCGGACGCGGCAGCGTAGTTCTTCAGCATCGGGACCTCTGTTCGAAATGGGCACGCGAACCGCGGAAGGACGCCGCATGCGCAGCACGGACGCCTCGGCACGCGATGTCGCAGACGTTTCGGCGCCGGCGGGTTCGCGAATTGGTCCGTCAACGAGGTTATCGGCTTATGGTTCCTGCCGTTTTCGCCTCGGACGCCACGGTTCCCGGGCCGATCTGATCCCGCGTGGACGCCGCGGTTCCGGCGGATCCGGCGGCGTGCCGGTCACGCTCCTCCAGGAGGACGATCCCGGCCGCGGGCGGGTCGCGCCGGTTGCGGCTCGCGTCGCGGCGCGGGCGGGCGCCCCGTGACCCTCGTCGCCATCCAGGTCCTGCGCGCCGCCGCCGCCCTCATGGTGGCGTGGCACCACGCGCGGCACGAGGCGGGGCTCCTCGCCGACCGCGGCGCCGGCCCGGCGCTCGACCCCGCGACGCTGCTGCCGTGGTGGGGCGGGGTCGATCTGTTCTTCGTGATCTCCGGCTTCGTCATCGTTCATGCCGGCGGCCGGCTCGCGGGGCGGCCGGGCGGGCGCGCCCGTTTCCTCGCCCACCGGGTCGCCCGTGTGGTGCCCCTCTACTGGCTGGTGAGCCTGCTCTACCTCGTCCTGGCGCTCGCGCGGCCGGACCTTCTCGGCGAGGCCGCCGCGCTGGTGCGCGACCCGGTCGCCCTCGCGGCGAGCTTCCTGTTCTGGCCGGCGGCCCGCCCGGACGGCACCGTCCAGCCGCTCTACGGCCTCGGCTGGACCCTGAACTACGAGGCGGCCTTCTACGCACTCTTCGCCGCGGGCCTCGGTTTCGGCCGGCGCGGCGCCGTCGCGTGGCTGTGCGGGAGCTTGGCCGGCCTCGTGGTCGTCGGCGCCCTCGTGCCGGGCCTGCCGGTGCCGCTCCGATTCTGGTCGGATCCGATCGTGCTCGAGTTCGCCGCTGGCGCCGGTCTCGCCCTCGCCTGGGGCGCGGGGTTCCGGCCTTCCCTCCCCGCGCGGATCGGGCTCGCGGTGCTGGGTGGGCTCGGGCTGGCTCTGGCCGCGCGGGTGCTCGCGGGTCTCGGCGAGGCCGACGGGTTCCTGCGCCCGCTCCTCGTCGGCGGCCCGGCCGTCCTCCTGGTGGCCGCCGCCCTCGGGCCGACCCGCGACGCGCCTCAGGTCGCGCGGCTGCCCTCCCCCGTGCGCGGCCTCGTCAGGCTCGGGGACGCGTCCTACGCGCTCTACCTCGTCCACCCGTTCGCGCTGCGCCTCGTGCGCGAGGCGCTGCTCCGGCTCGGCCTCACCCCCGCCCTGCCCCCCTGGGGCAGCATGGCGCTGATGCTCGCCGTCAGCGCCGCGGCCGCGCTCGTGGTCCACCGCCTGGTCGAGCGGCCCCTGACCCGGGCCCTCCGGCGGCGGCTCGATCCCGGCGCGCCGCAAAACCGTGTGCGCGCCGAGCCGGGCCCGGTTCCACCGGGCGGCCGGGCGGATTAGCCTCGCGTGCCCGAGGAGGAGGCCAGCATGAAGACCCTGCTCGTACCCGTCGCGATGCACGACGCCCTGCCCTCCGTCTTCGAGACGACGCGGCTGGCGGCGACGCGCTTCGGCAGTCTGATCGAGGGCGTGTCCCTGCGCCCGGCCCTCGCCGAGTACGTGCCGGTCGACATGGTCGGCGGCATGACGTGGCTCCGCGACGAGGAGGCCGACCGGGCCGAGGCCGAGGAGGCGGGCGGCCGCTTCGTCGCCTTCATGGACGGCGCCGGTATCCCGCGGCACGCCCGCGACGGGCTCTGCATACCGGATCGCGTGCCGGATGCCGGCCCGCGCTATCGCTGGCGGCAGGACGTGCCCACCGGCGACGCGTTCCTGGGCCAGTACGCGCGGCTGTTCTCGGCCACGGTGGTCGGGCGCCCGGGCACGACCGACAACGCCCCGCGCATGACCACGTTCGAGACGGCCCTGTTCGAGAGCGGCCGGCCGATCCTGCTGGCGCCGCCCACGGCGCCGGCGAGCCTGGGCGAGGCGGTGGTCATCGCCTGGAACGGCTCGACCGAGACCGCCCGGGCGGTGGCCTTCGCGATGCCGTTCCTGCGGCGGGCCGAGCGGGTGCTGGTGCTCAGCGTCGAGGGCGGCATGGTGCCGGGCCCGACGGCGCAGGATCTCGCCCAGGCGCTGGCCTGCGAGGGCGTGGACGCCGCGCACCGGGCCCTTCCGGCCGGCCGGCGGGTCCCCGGCGAGACCTTCCTGGCGGAGGCGAAGGCCTTCGGCTGCGACCTGCTCATCAAGGGCGCCTATACCCAGAGCCGCCTGCGCCAGATGATCTTCGGCGGCGTCACCAGCCACGTCCTGGCCTACGCCGACATGCCGGTGCTGATGGCGCACTGAGCGAGCCGCGAGCCCGGCTGCCGGGACGCGGCGCGGTCCTGCGACCGGCGCCGGGAACCGGAGTCGGTCCCCGGCGTTCGGGTCCCGCACCCGGACGGCACGCCCCATGGCGCCTCCATGGCGTCCCCGATGGGCCCCCATGGCACGACCCCTCGGAAAGGAGCCCCGTGACGAGCCCCGTGAGACGCCTCTTCCTCGCCGGCCTTCTGGCGATCGCGGCCATCCCCACCGCCCGCGCGGAGCCGACGACCGTCCGGTTCCGCGGCACCGTGGTCCGGGCCGACTCGGAGCGCCTGGAGATCCGCCGCGCCAGCGGCAGCAGCCTGGCGGTGCAGATGGGCCCCCGGACCCGCATCTACGCGGTCAACGGCTCCAGCCTGCGGTCGATCAAGCCGGAGAGCTACGTCAGCATCCTCGGCGCGTCCGAGTCCGAGCCGCGGCAGGCGAGTGCCGTGACCCTGTACTCGCCCTCCGAGCGCGGGTTCGAGGCGGGCAGCCAGCCCTGGGACACCGGGCAGGGCGCGCGCCTCACCGCCGGGTGGGTCGCCGACCTGCAGCGGGGCGCGCCGACGCGTGTGACCGTCGCCTACAACGGCGGCCAATCGTCCTTCGCGATCCCCGACGGCACCCCGGTGACGCAGCTCTCCCCGGGCGAGAAGGCGATGCTCCAGCCGGGCGCAGCCGTGACGATCTTCGCGCGGTCCGGCGACGACGGTGGACTGGTGGCGGGCACGATCGCGGTGGGCCGCCAGGGCGTCGTGCCGGGTCTCTGACCCGGTCGGCCGGGACGCTGCGTCACCGACGGCGCAGCAAACCCGCGCGCCGACGCGGAAGCTGCGCTACATCGGTCGGCGATGACCGAGTCCGCCTTCACCCTCGATCCGCGCCTGTCGGCCGACACCGCCGAAGTGGGCGACCTTGCCCTGTGCCGCGTGCTGCTGATGGACGACGCCCGGTTCCCGTGGCTGATCCTGGTGCCGCGCCGCCCGAACCTCACCGAGATCACCGACCTCTCCGAAGCCGAGGCCGCGGCACTCTGGCAGGAGATCCGCCTCGCCACAGGGGTGATGCTGGCCCTGTCCAAGCCCGACAAGGTGAATATCGGCGCGCTCGGCAACGTGGTGTCGCAGCTTCACGTCCACGTCGTCGGCCGCTTCCGGTCGGATCCCGCCTGGCCCGGGCCGGTCTGGGGGTTCGAGACCCGCAAGCCCTACCCGCTTCACGCCCGCGCCCAGCTCCTCGAGCGCGCCGGCGCCCTCTTCTCCGCGGCCTGACCCTGGCATGACCGATCCCCGCGACACCCTCGGCTTCGTCCGCAACCGCCTCGACCGCCACTCGGCCGAGCAGCCCGAGGAGGCGGTGCCGCCCTTCGACACGCCCGAGGCCCGCCTCGTGCTGATCTGCGGCGACCGGATCGTGTTGCGGGGAGAGACGGCGCTGATCGCCGTCGCGGAGGCGGCGGGCCTCGCGGGCGGGACGCGCATCTTCCTCGGGCACCGGGACGGGCAGCCCGTCTTCGCCGCCGCCGCGCCCGCCGAGGCGGCCGAGCGCTTCGCCGAGGGACCGACCCGCACCCTCGACCTCCGGTCCATCGCCACCGACTCCGCCGTGGAGGCCGAGGAGCTCGGCCTGCTCGCCGTGGCCAAGTCGATGCTCGACTGGCACGCCCGCCACGGCTTCTGCGCCAATTGCGGCACCGCCACCGTGGCGCGGGCCGGCGGCTTCCGCCGCGAGTGCCCGAGCTGCAACGCCCACCACTTCCCCCGGGTCGACCCGGTGGTGATCATGCTGGTGCGCCGGGGCGACAGCTGCCTGCTCGGCCGCGGGCCGCATTTCCGGCCGCACATGTATTCCTGCCTCGCGGGCTTCCTCGAGCCCGGCGAGACGATCGAGGACGCGGTCCGCCGCGAGGTATTCGAGGAGACGCGGATCCGCGTCGGCGCAGTCACCTACCGGACGTCGCAGCCCTGGCCGTTCCCGTCCTCGCTGATGCTCGGCTGCGCCGCCGAGGGCCTCGACGAGGCCATCGTCACCGATCCGAGCGAGCTGGAGGATGCGCGCTGGTTCACCCGGGCCGACGTCGCGGCCATGCTGGCGGGGACGCATCCCGAGGGGATCCAGGCCCCGCCGCCCATGGCGATCGCCCACTACCTGATGCGCGCCTTCGTGGCCGGGGAGACCTGACCCGGGCCTGCCGGTGCTCCGGCTCGCGGCGTCGACGGCTTCAGCCCGAATGCGCCACAGCCGCTGACTTGAAGCACGCCCGGGGGCCAGAGGGCGTGGCGCATGGCGTCCGGCGGGCGGACGACGCCGCCCACGCCATCCGGCCTCAGACCGCGACGCGGCTCTGCTCGGCCTGGGCCGGGAGCGCGCCCCGCATCTCCGAGAAGGCCTCGCCCACCATCAGGAGCGCCGGACCATCGAGGCCGGCCGCCTCGACCCGGTCGGCGAGGTCCGCGGCCGTGCCGCGCAGCGCCTGCTGGTTCGGGCGGGTGGCGTTGAACACCAGCAGCGCCGGCGTCGCGGGCGCCAGGCCCTCCGCCACGGCGCGTGCGAGCAGCGCCCGCAGGGTCCGCTTCGGCATGTAGACCACCGTGGTGACGCTCGGATCGGCGAGCGCGCCCCAGTTCAGATCGTCCGGCAGAGCGCCGCGGCGGTCGTGGCCGGTGACGAATTGCAGGCGGCGCGCGGCGTCGCGATGGGTCAGCGACAGGCCCAGGGACGCCGCCGCACCCTGCGCGGCCGAGACGCCCGGAACCACGGTCACCGGGATGCCGGCGGCCCGGCAGGCCTCGATCTCCTCGCCCGCCCGGCCGAAGACCAGCGGGTCGCCGGATTTCAGCCGCACCACCTGCTTGCCGGAGCGGGCGAGCTGCACCATCAGCGCGTTGATGTCGTCCTGGCGGCAGGACGGGCCGTGGCCGGTCTTGCCGACCAGCATGGTGCGGGCCTCGCGGCGGGCGTAGTCGAGGATCTCGGGGGCGACGAGGTCGTCGTAGAGGATGACGTCGGCGCTGCGCAGCGCCCGCAGCGCCTTGAGCGTGAGGAGCTCCGCGTCGCCGGGGCCGGCCCCGACCAGCGTCACGGCGCCGCCCTTCGGGGCGGTCTCGGTCTCGCCGAGCAGCTCGGCGAGATCCCGCTCCGACGGCGCCCGGTCGGGCTCCGCGAAGGCCCGGTCGGTGAAGCGCTCCCAGAAGAGGCGCCGGTCGGCGAAGCCGTGGAAGCGGGCGGTGACGCCGTCGCGCCAATCGCGGGCGGCCGCGACCCAGCGGGCGAACCCGCGGGGCAGCATCGCCTCGATCCGGGCACGCACGGTCTGGCCGAAGACCGGGGCGGCGCCCTCGGTCGAGATGCCGACCACGAGCGGCGAGCGGTTGACGATGGCGCCGAACTTCACGTCGCAGAGGTGCGGCCGGTCCACCGCGTTGACGATGGCGCCGGCCCCGCGGGCGGCCGCCACGAAGGCGACGCACTCGGTTTCGTCCTCCATCGCGCCGATGCAGAAGGCCGCGCCCCAGAGGTCGTCCGGGCTCCAGGCGCGTTCGTGCAGCTCCACCCGCCCGTCGACGATCTCGCCCGGCACGGCGCGCAGCTCCTCGCCGGGCTCGGGCGCGTAGACGTCGACGTGGGCGCCGGCCGCGGCGAGGACCTTGACCTTCCAGGGGGCGCCGCCCGACGCGCCGGCGAGGACGACCCGCTTGCCGCGGAGGGGCACGAAGACGGGCAGCACCGCCAGCGGCTCCAGGCCGGCGGCCTTCGTCTCGCGGGGGGCGCGGGCTGCGCGCAGGGGGGTCTCGGTCACGGGCCTGTCCTGGATCGTCGCGAACCGGCCACTCCCGTCCGCCCCCTCGCCCCGAGGAGCCGCGCAGCAGCCTCGAAGGAAGGCTCCAGGGATCGCGCGGCCGGCTGGAGGGCTCCTTCGAGGCCCGCGGACGCGGTCACCTCGGGATGAGGGGATCGGATGGGATCACCCGGTCCGTCCTTGCCGGTGAGTGTATCAGATAATCACGCGGCGCGGGCGGTCTGCCCGGCCAGCATCTTGCGGATCTCCGGTATGCAGGAGCCGCAGTTCGTGCCGGCCTTGCAGGCTGCGCCCACCGCCTCCACGGATGCGGCGCCCCCGGCAATGGTCGCGGCGATGACGTCGGCGCCGACGCCGTGGCAGGCGCAGACCACGGGGCCCGCCGAGGCGGTCGCCGCGCGGCCCGAGAGCAGCGCCCGTCGTTCGGCGGCGCCGGGCGCCTCGGCGGCGAACAGGGCCTTGGCGGCTTCCCAGTCCGGCCGTTCCCCGGCGGGCGCGTAGGCGAGGCAGGCGACGAGGCGGTCGCCGTCGTAGACCGCGCAGCGGTAGCGGTCGCGGGCGTGGTCGGCATATTCCGCCAGTTCGCAGCCCGACAGCGCCTCGCTCTGGATCAGCCCGCGGACCGTCAGCGCCACCGCCCGGGAGCTGTCGGCGGTGGCGAATTGCGCGCCCCAGCCGCCGGTGATCGCGGCGCGCGCCCACCACCAGCCCTCGGGCATCGCCACCTGCCGGCGCGTCAGCAGGAAACCGCGGGCGCGGTAGCCGACGGAGGCGATGGCCGCCGGGGTCGCCTTGAGTTCGGGCTGACCGGAGACCGGGTCGGTCATGCCGCGCACCAGCGCGCCGACCCGGGCCCGCGACGCGAAGGCGCCGCCCCAGTGCATCGGCATGAACAGGCTGCCCGGCACCACCGTGTCGGTGACCGTCACTTCCAGCTCGGCCGCGCCGTGCGCGGTCGTCAGCCGGGCGATGTCGCCCTCCACCAGGCCGTGGGTCGCCGCGTCGTCCGGGTGGACCTCGACGAACGGGACGGCCCGGTGCGCCGAGAGGCGCTGGCTCTTCCCGGTGCGCGTCATCGTGTGCCAGTGGTCGCGGACCCGGCCGGTGTTGAGCATGAGCGGGAATGCCGTCGAGGCCGCGAGCGCGAGGGCCGGCGGCTGCACCGCGACGAAGCGGGCGCGCCGGTCGAAGGTGTAGAACCGGCCGTCGCCGAACAGACGAGCCTTGCCCTGGGTGGCACCCCGGAGGCCGGAGCGTTTCGGGATCGGCCACTGAACCGGCGGGGCCGCGTCGTAGGCGGCGTCGCTGATGTCGGTGAGCGCGCCGAGGTCGAAGTCGCGGGTGCCGTTGTTCTCGTAGGCCGAGAGCCCGGCATGCTCGCGGAAGATCGCCGCGGCGGAATCGAACGCGAAGGCCCGGCCGTGGCCGAGGCGGCGGCCGACCTCGGCCAGCGCCGCCCAGTCCGGCCGCGCCGCGCCCGGGCTCGTGAGGAAGCGGCGCTGGCGCGAGATCCGGCGCTCGGAATTGGTGACGGTGCCGTCCTTCTCGCCCCAGGCCTGGGCAGGCAGCAGCACTGTGGTCTTGCCGCGACCCAGGGCGGTGTCGGAATCCGCCACTGCCTCGGACACCACGTAGAGGTCGAGGCCGGCGAGCGACGCGCGGATCGCGTCGGCGCGCGGCATCGAGACCAGCGGGTTGGTGCCCATGACCCAGAGGGCCTTGATCTTGCCCCGGGCAATCGCATCGAAGAGCGCCACCGCCTTCATCCCCTCGCCGGTGATGATCCGCGGGGCGCCCCAGTAGCGGCGCACCCGGTCCACCTCCTCGGGGGTGAAGTGCATGTGGGCGGCCAGCATGTTGGCCAAGCCCCCGACCTCGCGCCCGCCCATGGCGTTCGGCTGGCCGGTCAGGGAGAAGGGCCCCATCCCGGTCTCGCCGATGCGGCCGGTGATGAGGTGGCAGTTGATGATGCTGTTGCCCTTGTCGGTCCCCTGAGCCGACTGGTTCACCCCCTGCGAGAAGGCCGTGACGACCCGGCGCGTGCCGGCGAACAGGGCGTAGAAGGTCGCGATGTCGGCCTCCGCCACCCCGGTGACGGCGGCGACCGCCGCGAGATCCGGCGCGATCTGGCGGGCGCGGTCGAGGGCGCCGTCGAGGCCGGCCGTGTGGGCATCGACGAAGGCGCGGTCGCGGAAGCCGTTGTCGGACAGGTAGACCAGCAGGCCCGCGAACAGGGCGGTGTCGGAGCCGGGCCGGATGCCGAGGAACAGGTCGGATTCCTGCGCGGTCTGGGTGCGGCGGGGATCGATGACCACGAACTTGGTGCCGCGGCGCTCCTTGGCGTCGGCCATGCGGCGGAACAGGATCGGGTGGCACCACGCGGTGTTGGAGCCGACCAGCACGATCAGGTCGGCCTCGTCGAGATCCTCGTAGCAGCCCGGCACCGTGTCGGAGCCGAAGGCCCGGCGGTGGGCCGCGACCGCGCTCGACATGCAGAGCCGCGAGTTGGTGTCCACGTGCGGCGTGCCGATGAAGCCCTTCGCGAGCTTGTTGGCGACGTAGTAATCCTCGGTGAGGAGCTGCCCCGACAGGTAGAAGGCGATCGCGTCCGGCCCGTGCTCCGCGGCGACCGCGCCGAGCTTCTTCGCGACGGTGTCGAGAGCGGCGTCCCAGGGGACCTGGGCGCCGTCGACCTGCGGGTGGAGCAGGCGGTTCTCCAGCGAGAGGGTCTCGCCGAGCGCCGAGCCCTTCGAGCACAGGCGGCCGAAATTGGCCGGGTGCTCGGCGTCGCCCGCGATCGTGGCGCCGCCCTGGCCGTCCGGGGTCGCGAGCACGCCGCACCCGACCCCGCAATAGGGGCAGGTGGTCCGCACCGTCGGCGCCGCCACTGGCTGGGTCATGGCTGGATCCTCGAAGGGTCGTCCTGGGCGGGAGCAAGCGCCGCGCCGCATCGCCCTCCCCCGGCACAGGGGGGAGGGTTACCGGTGCTCAGTAGACGTCAGCCTGATACCGCCCGGCCTTCTTGAGCGCCGCGAGGTAGGCCACCGCGTCCTCGGGGCTCTTGCCGCCGAACTGCGCCGCCACGTCGATGATCGCCCGCTCGACGTCCTTGGCCATGCGCTTGGCGTCGCCGCAGACGTAGAAATGCGCGCCGCCCTCGAGCCACTTCCACAGCTCGGCGCCGTTCTCGCGCATCCGGTCCTGGACGTAGGTCTTCTCCGTGCCGTCGCGCGACCACGCCAGGGACAGGCGGGTGAGCACCTTGTCGTCCTTCAGGCTGTTCAGCTCGTCCTTGTAGAAGAAGTCGCTGGCCTGCCGCTGGTGGCCGTAGAACAGCCAGTTGCGGCCCGGCGCCCGCGTGGCGGCGCGCTCGCGCAGGAAGGCCCGGAACGGCGCGATGCCGGTGCCGGGGCCGCACATGATCACGTCCTTCGCCAGGTCGGCCGGCAGGCCGAAGCCGTGCGCCTTCTGCAGATAGACCTTCACCTTGGTCTGCTCGGGCAGGCGCTCGCCTAGGTGGGTCGAGGCGACGCCGAGCCGCAGCCGCGAGCGGTGATTGTAGCGCACCGCGTCCACCGTCAGCGACACCCGGCCGACATCCATCTTCGGCGAGGACGAGATCGAGTAGAGCCGCGGCTGGAGCTCGTCCAGGGCCTCGAGGAAGACCTCGGCGTCGGGCCGCGCGCCCGGGAACTTGTGGAGCGCGCCGAGCACGTCGAGATAGGCGGCGTCGCCGTCCGGATCCTCGCCGGAGGCGAGCGCCTGCGCCTTCTTGCGCGCCGCTCCGGAGGTGAGCAGCGACAGGAGCTGGTAGAGGTTGTCGGGCGCCGCGCCGAGCGCGTAGTTCATCAGCAGGTGCTCGCGCAGGGTCTTCTCGCCGATCACCCGCTCGGGCCGGGCGCCGAGCTCCGCGATCACGGCGTCCACCAGCGCCGGGGCGTTGGCGGGGAACAGGCCGAGGGAGTCGCCGACCTCGTACTGGATCGGCGTGCCGTCCAGGCCGATCTCGATGTGCCACGTCTCCTTCTCGCCGCCCGGATCGTTGAGGCGGCGGCGGGACAGGAACAGCGCCTCGACCGGGTTCTCGCGGCAGTAGCCGAGCGGGCCCAGATCGGCCGCCGCCTTCGGGGCGTCGTCGTCCGCCTTCGGGGCAGCCGGGGCGCCTCCGGCGGCGCCGAACTCCTCGTCGAGCTTCTTGAGCATGCGCAGGGTCTCTTTGCCGCCGGGCTGGCAAAGGTTCAGGCGCGCCTCGTTCTTCAGGAAGATCGCGTTGGCGTAGTCGGCGCAGTTGTAGCCGCACTGGCCGCAATCCTGCTGGGCCATGGCGGCCATCAGCTTCTGCGGCTCGGGCCGATCCTTGGCCATCTCCATCCGCTCGCCGATCGGCACGGAGGGGTCGTGCCAGGGGGCGTCGTCGTTGTCGGCGAGCTTCGGGCCGCTCGCGGGAGCATCGCCCGGCGCCAGCGCCGTGGCACCCGCGGCGGAGGGGCCGAGCAGGGCCGCGAAGTAGCCCGAGAGCCAGGCGCGCTGGTCCTCGTTGAAGGGCGCGGTCTCGGGGATCAGGACGAGGGGGGGCGAGACGTGCTGGGTCATGCGGCGGCCTTCAGGGCGGGCTGGTCCTCGGCGGCGTCGCGGAGCGCCTCCGCGCCGGTGCGGCTGGTGAAGGCCTGGAAGCTCTCCTCGGGGCCCTGGCGGAGGGCGAGGTAGGCGCGCAGCAGCGCCTCGACGCGGGCGGGCGCGTCCTCGGCCTTCACGGCCTTCCAGATCTCGGTGCCGATCTTCGGGTTCTCGGCGAAGCCGCCGCCGACCACGACGTCGTAGCCCTCGACGGTGTCGCCCTCCTCCGAGACCACGACCTTGGCGCCGATCAGCCCGATATCGCCGATGTAGTGCTGGGCGCAGCTGTGATGGCAGCCGGTGAGGTGGACGTTCACCGGCACGTCGAGGTTCGGCACGGCCTTCTCGACGTGGTCGGCGATGATCAGGGCGTGGCCCTTGGTGTCGGAGGCCGCGAACTTGCAGCCCCGCGCGCCCGTGCAGGCCACGAGGCCGGAGCGGATGCCCGCGGCCTTGGTGGTGAGGCCGAGCGCTTCCACGCGGGCTTCCACCTCGGCGACCTTCGCGTCCGGAACCCCGGAGACGATGAAGTTCTGCCAGACGGTGAGGCGGATCTGGCCGTCGCCGCACTCCGCCGCGACCTTCGCCAGCGCCCGGACCTGATCGCTGGTCATCTTGCCGACCGGCAGGACGACGCCGATCCAGTTGAGGCCGGGCTGCTTCTGGGCGTGGACGCCGACATGGGCGAAGCGGTCGGTGGGTTTGCGCGGGGCCACGTGCTCCGGCGCGACCCGGTCGAGCTTGCGGCCGAGCTTGTCCTCGACGGCGGCGAGGTACTTGTCGAAGCCCCAGGCGTCGAGGACGTACTTCATCCGGCTCTTGTTGCGGTTCGTCCGGTCGCCGTTCTCGATGAAGACGCGGATGATCGCGTCGGCGACGGCGTTGCAATCCTCCGGCTTCAGGACGATGCCGGTGTCGCGGGCGAGGTCCCGGTGGCCCGAGATGCCGCCGAGCACGAGGCGCATGTAGATGCCGGGCGGCACGGCGGCCCCGTCCAGCACCTCCACGGCCTGGAAGCCGATGTCGTTCGTCTCCTCCAGGGTCGGCATGACGCCGCTGCCGTCGAAGGCGACGTTGAACTTGCGCGGCAGGCCGTAGAGGGAGCGGTCGTTCAGGATCCAGTTGTGCCAGGACTTGGCGAGCGGGCGCGTGTCCAGAAGCTCCTGGGCGTCGATGCCGGCGGTCGAGGAGCCGGTGACGTTGCGGATGTTGTCGGCGCCCGCGCCCCGGGCCGTGAGGCCGATATCGGTGAGCCCGTCGAGGAAGGGCTGGGCGTGCTCGGGATCGATCTCCCGCACCTGCAGGTTCGCCCGGGTGGTCACGTGGACGTAGCCGCCGCCGTGCTGGTCGGCGAGGTCGGCGACGCCCGCGAATTGCCAGTGGTGCAGGATCCCGTTCGGGATCCGCAGCCGGCACATGTACGAGACCTGGTTCGGCGCGACCCAGAACATCCCGTGGTAGCGCCAGCGGAAATTGTCCTCGGGCTTCGGCTGCTTGCCGGCGGCGGCCTCCCGGATGAGGCGGTTGTGGCCGTCGAACGGGTTCTCGGCGCGCTTCCACTTCTCCTGATCGCAGAGCTTGCCGCCGTCCCGGACGGTCCGGTCCTGCGCCTTGATGTGGATCGCGTCCGGGCCCGTGGGCTCGGCGGGCGGCGCGGCCGCCCCGGCCCCGCCCGGGGCGAGGCCGCCGGTCAGGCGGACGGCGGCGATGCCGGAGGCGAAGCCCTCGAGGTAGCGCTTCTGCTCGGCCTCGAACGCGCCCGCGGCGCTCTGGGTGGTGGTCTCGGACATCCGCGCCTCCTCAAGCAGCGAGCGGCTCGGGCGCGGGGCGCCCGAACATCAAGTCGTCCACGTTCTCGATCGGGGCGCCGGAGCGGATCAGGCCCTTGCAGGCGCCCTGCTCGGCGATGTCGCCGACGAACACCGCGCCGATCAGTCGGCCGTCGCGCACCAGCAGCTTGCGGTAGAGGCCGGCACCGGGATCGGAGAGCACGATCGCCTCGGCATCGTCGGGCGTGTCCACGATCCCGGCCGAGAAGACCGGCAGGCCCGACACCTTCAGGCTCGTGGACAGGGCCGTGCCCCGGTACTCGGCCGCCTCGCCGGCGAGGTGGCGGGCGAGCGTGTCGGCGTGCTCGTAGGCGGGCTCGACCAGGCCGTAGATCTGGCCGCGGTGCTCGGCGCACTCGCCGAGCGCGAAGATGCGCGGGTCCGAGGTCGTCATCCGGTCGTCGACCGTGATCCCCCGGCCGATCGCCAGCCCCGCGGCCTGGGCCAGCGCCACCGAGGGGCGCACGCCCACCGACATCACCACGAGGTCGGCCGGGAGCGCGGTGCCGTCCGCCAGGACCAGGCGCTCGACCCGGGACGCGCCCTCGACGCGGGCGGTGTCGGCCTCGAGGATGACCCGCACGCCGCGCGCCTCCATGGCGCGCTTCACCAGCCCGGCGGCGTGGTGATCGAGCTGGCGCTCCATCAGCCGGTCCATGACGTGGAGCAGCGTGGTCTCGACCCCGAGGCGCGCGAGCCCGACCGCCGCCTCGAGGCCCAGGAGGCCGCCGCCGATGACGACGGCCCGGGCGTGCCGGACGGCCGCCGCGCGGATCGCCGCCACGTCGGCGAGGTCGCGGAAGGTGATGACGCCCGGAAGGTCCATGCCGGGCTTGGGCAGGCGGATCGGCAGGGAGCCGACCGCGAGGACCAGCCTGTCGAAGGGCACGACGTGGGTCTCGCCCACGATGACGAGCCCGTTCTCCCGATCGATCTGCGTCACGGGCGCGCCGGTGATCAGGCGGATGCCGTGATCCGCGTACCAGTCGAGGCCCCGGAAGGCGCAGGCCGCCTCGTCGACCTCGCCGCCGAGCAGCGAGGAGAGCAGGACCCGGTTGTAGGCGGCCGTGGGCTCGGCCCCGATGCAGGTGATGTCGTAGCGGCCGGGCGCGGCCTCGGTCAGCCGCTCCAGGAAGCGCAGCGAGGCCATGCCGTTGCCGACGACGACCAGCCTCTCGCGCGGCGGGCCGTTCCCGGCGCGCGCGTCGTGTCCGCGTGTGTCCTTAGGGGATGTCGCCATCGCTCGATCGCGTCTGGAACCTCGATTGCAGGGTCGTTGGCGGACCGCCCACGAAAAAGCCGCTGCCGGTCTTCTCCCGGCAGGCTTCAGCCTCAGGGAGAACCGGATCAGCGGCCTCGCTGACGGCGCTGTCCGTCGCCGTTGACGGACGCGGGGGGTCTAGCAGGTTCCGTGCCAGACGGCGGCCGGCCCGCGAGGGGCGCGCGGATTGTCAGGACCGGCGGCGCGCTCGGTGCTCGGCGGCGGGTCGGAGCGGCGGCTGCGGCACTGCACAAAAACTGTGCGACCCGTCGCGAAAGCGATCAGGCGCGGACCGGACTGCCGGTCGGGACTGTGGACGGTCGCGCGCGTGCGGGACGCGCGAGGTCGAAGGGGTCACGCGCACGGTCGATCGTGCCGTCGGCGCGCGGGGTGTGGCCGGCAGCGCCGCGCGCGTGGATGCTCTGTGCGGATCTGGTCAGGTCGCACGACCATGCCGCCGCGCGAAGCTCCCATGTTCGCGAGACGGAGCCACAGCTTCGCAATACAGGTGATCTGCGGGTGCCTGGCCGGCGATCCGTTACAGGAGCGTCGACAGCATCGCCAGAAGGCCGAGCGTCGGCATCGCGCCGGCGGCCAGGACCCAGTACCACGCGTGGTGCGCGCCGGCCCGACGGTTGTCGTTGCAGGCGCGGGGCACTCGGCCGCCCCGGGTCACGTAGCGTCGAAGCTCGACCCGCCCGCGCGGATGCGAGATCAACGATCCAGTTTCGAGTTTGCGGCATCCAGGCATGGCGGAAGCACAACGGGCGAGCCTGCCCGACGTTCCGCCACTGTTCGCACCGATACCGCGGGTCGGTGACGAACTGCGGGAAGTGTCGCCGCCCTCAGGAATCCGCGACCGCCGCCCTGTAGAGATCCGGCCTGTAGACCGTCGCGATCGCCGCCGCGATGTCGAGATCCGCGGGGAGCTGCCGCGCCGCGCGCATCTGCTCCAGCAGCCACCGGGCCTGCGCGGCGCGCGGCTCCTCGACCGCCGCGCCGAAGCGGATGCGCGGGCCCGGCTCGGCGGACGCGTCCGGATCGCCGGCGAAGGCCCGCCCGACCAGGGCGGGATCGAGGTCGAGGTAGGTCCGGCGGGCGAGGCGATGGATCAGTTCGGCCCGGTTCTCCGGATCGGCGCACCAGCGTCCGGCCCGGGCGACCGCCCGCACCAGCGGCAGGATCGCGCCGTCGAGCCGCGCGGAGACGGCCAGCACCTTCTCGGTCGCGTTCGGCGCCAGGGCGCTGCCGTGGACCGCGATCCGCCCGTGGCCGGCCGCGGCCGCCACGTCGTTCCAGGGCGCGCCGGCGCAGAACCCGTCCACCAGGCCGCGCGCCAGCGCCTCCACGCAATGCTGCGGCGGGACCACGACCGTGCGGAAAGCCGCCGCGTCGAGGCCGCCGGCCTCGGCGAACAGCCGCAATTGGTAGCTGTGGCACGAGAAGGGATGCACCGTGCCGAGCGTCAGGGGGCTGCCGGCGCGGAGCCGCGCCTGCGCCACGCCCGCGAAGGCGCGGGCGACGTCCGCCAGGGCCTCGCCGTCCGGGTCCATCGCCGCCCAGAGGGTGCGGGACAGCGTGACGGCGTTGCCGTCGGTGCTGAGCTGGAGCGGCACGATCAGGTCGGAGGGCGGCCCCGACAGGGCGAGCCGGCTCGCCAGCGCCAGCGGCGCCAGCATGTGCGCGCCGTCGAGATGGCCCAGCGCCAGCCGGTCGCGCAGCGTCGCCCAGGAGGGCTCGGCGGTGAGGTCGAGGTCGAGCCCCTCGGCCCGGGTGAAGCCCAGTTCGTGGGCCGCGATCAGCGGGGCCGCATCGCAGAGCGGAACGTAGCCGAGCTGGAGCCTCATCCGAGCAGGTCCGCGGTGGTGACGATCGCCCGGGCGATGTCGGCGATCTTGCGCTTCTCGTTCATGGCCTTGCGGCGCAGCTGCTTGTACGCCTCGTCCTCGGACAGGCCCTTCATGGTCATCAAGATGCCCTTCGCCCGCTCGATCAGCTTGCGATCGGCGAGTTCGCTCCGCGCCTCCGTCAGTTCGCGCTGGAGGCGCGCGAAGGCGTTGAAGCGCAGGATCGCGATGTCGAGGATCGACTTGATCCGTTCCGCCCGCAGGCCGTCCACAACGTAGGCGGAGATCCCGGCATCGACGGCGGCCTGCATCATGGTCGAGTCCGAGCGGTCGACGAACATCGCCACCGGCCGCTCGACCTGCCGGGAGACGCCCGACATCTGCTCCAGGATGTCCCGGCTCGGGCTCTCCAGATGGATCACCACCACGTCGGGCTTGAGGGCGGCGACGCGCTCCATGAGGTCGGCGGTGTCGGGAATCACGACCACGCGCCCGATCCCGGCGGCGCGCAGGCCCTCTTCCAGGATCGCCGCGCGGGCGCGGCTCGGGTCGATCACGGCGACGGTGAGATTGGTCTCAGTCATCTTGGCCCGGTACGGGGCGGGTCTTCTTCTGGAGGCCGGCCCGGCGCGGGCCACCGGACGCTAAGCAAGGCCCGTGCCCGCGACGCGCCCGTCGGCGGACGTTTCCGCGGTATCCCGTCCCGCGGCACCAGTAACCGCCGCGCAAAGAAATGGTCCAGCTTCCGCCGCAATGCTAACCGCACTCTGCAGACCTCGCGGCGGTCATGGAGATCGGTGATTCGGATGCGCAGGCCAGACCAGCCCGCCCTGACGGACGCCGCCCACGGCCGCGTGTCCATGCCCTTCCTGCCGACGCTGGCCGTCGTGGCGGTCCTGGGCGTGGCCTCGCTGTACTGCCCGAGCTCGAAACCGGTACAGCCCGGCGCCCGGGCCGAGGCGGGCGTGTCCGCCGCTCCCGGACCCACGGATTTCGCGCCGATGGCCGCCATCGCGGCGCCGGGCCGCCCGCCCGCCGTGATCGCGTTCGCCGAGCAGTACCCGCTCGACGCCGTGATCGCGCGGACGGGGTCCCTGCCCGCCCGTCCGGCCGTGGCCGCCCGCGCGACCTCCCACGTCGCGGCCGCGGGCCGGCGCGCCTGCCCGGGCCGGCGCTGCCCCGAGGCGCCGCGCAGCAACCCCGATCCCATGGCGCCCGCGCGCGCGGCGGCCGCCGATGAGGCCGAGGACACCCTGCTCCCGTCGCAGGCCCTGCCCTTCGCGGCCTCGGTGGTGGAGACCCTGGTTCCGGCCGCTCGGGCCGTCGGTGACGCGGCGACTCTCGTGCGCAGCGGCGCGAAGGCGGTCCAGGGCACGGTGGCCCTGGCCGTGGCCGACTGCCTGCGCTGACCGCACCCGGCGGCGGGCGTCCGAACCTCTGGATCTCGTGACCGGACGTCCTAGGTGCGTCGCAGCGGACGGCCCGGACTGCCGGCCGCGGACCGGAGCCGGGGCCGGATGGCTGCACGCATCGAGGATTACGCGCTCGTCGGGGATTGCCGCAGCGCCGCGCTGATCAGCCGGCAGGGCAGCGTGGACTGGTTGTGCTGGCCGCGCTTCGACGCGGCCGCCCTGTTCACCAGCCTCCTGGGAACCGAGGCGCACGGCTTCTGGAAGATCTTCCCCGAGGCCGAGAACGTCGAGACCCGCTGGTCCTACAGGCCGGGCAGCCTCGTGCTGGAGACCCGCCACACCACGCGCCAGGGCGAGGTCCTGGTCACGGATTTCATGCCGGTCGGCGACGGGGCCCATCTGGTGCGGCTCGTGGAGGGCGTGCACGGGCGCGTCGCCATGCGGATGGAGATGGCGGTCCGCTTCGATTACGGCTCGGCCGTGCCCTGGGTCTCCCGCTCGGAGCTGGGCGACCTGCGCGCCGTCTCGGGCCCCCACAAGGTCGTGCTGCGCACCGACGTCCATCTCAAGGGATCCGACGCGCAGACGACGGTGTCCGAGTTCACCGTCCATGCCGGCGAGAAGCACCGGTTCGTCCTGAGCTACGGCCCCTCGCACGAGGACGATCCGCCCCCGATCGAGCCGCGCAAGGTCCTCGAGGCCACGGACCAGCACTGGCGCGAATGGTCGTCGCGCTGCACCGGCGGCACGCGATGGGACCGGATGCTCCAGCGCTCGCTGCTGACCCTCAAGGCGCTGATCTACGAACCCACCGGCGGCATCGTGGCGGCGCCCACGGCCTCCCTGCCGGAGGGGCTCGGCGGGATCCGGAACTGGGATTACCGCTTCTGCTGGCTGCGCGACTCGACCCTGACGCTGATCGCCCTGATGGACGGGGGCTACATCGACGAGGCGCGCGACTGGCTGGGCTGGCTGCTGCGGGCCGTGGCGGGCAATCCCGAGCAGGCGCACATCCTCTACGGCATCGCCGGCGAGCGGCTGCTGCCCGAGATCGAGCTCGACTGGCTGCCGGGCTACGAGAACTCGCGGCCGGTCCGGATCGGCAACGCCGCAGCCAGCCAGTTCCAGCTCGACGTCTACGGCGAGCTGTTCGACGCGCTCTATCAGGCCCATGCCCGCGGCCTGCCGGTCAGCAAGGACGGGATACGGGTCGGCCTCGCGATCCTGAACCACCTGGAGAAGGCGTGGCGCGAGCCCGACGAGGGGATCTGGGAGGTGCGCGGCGGCCGTCGCCACTTCACCCACTCGAAGGTGATGGCCTGGGTGGCGTTCGACCGGGCCCTGCGCATGCACGAGATGCACGAGAACGGCGCCACCGACGCGCAGGCCGCGCGCTGGCGCGCGATCAAGGACGAGATCCACGCCGAGGTCTGCGCGAAGGGCTTCGACCCCGCCCTCAACAGCTTCGTGCAGTCCTACGGCGCGAAGGCGCTGGACGCGAGCCTGCTGCTCATCGCCCATACCGGCTTCCTCCCGCAGCACGATCCCCGGGTGGTCGGCACCGTGGAGGCGATCGGCAAGGGGCTGATGCGGGACGGCTTCATCCTCCGCTACGAGACCGAGGGTCAGACCACCGACGGGCTGACCGGGACCGAGGGGGCTTTCCTCCCCTGCACCTTCTGGTACGTCGACAACCTCATCGGCCTGGGGCGGCGCGACGAGGCCGGGGCGCTGATCGAGCGCCTGATCGGCATCTGCACCGATCTCGGCCTCGTCAGCGAGGAATACGACGTGCAAGCCAAGCGTCTTGTGGGTAACTTCCCTCAGGCGTTCACCCACGTCGCCCTCGTCAACACGCTCCTCAGCTATACGCGCGGCGAAGGGCCGGCGGATCGGCAGGGTGGTAAGGCCAACGGAGCTCCTCCCGCCGTCCTACGGCAGCGCGAAGCCGCGAAGCGGACCGCGCGAGGCGAACTGGAAGACGCGACATCATGAGCGGTGCTGACACTCCCGCCAAGGCGGCCCTCGCTGAGATCGATACGCTCAGCATCAACACGATCCGGACGCTCGCGATCGACGCGGTGCAGAAGGCCAATTCCGGCCATGCCGGCGCGCCCATGGCGCTGGCGCCGGTCGCCTACACCCTGTGGAACCGCTACCTGCGCTATGACCCGGCGCATCCGCACTGGCCGAACCGCGACCGGTTCGTGCTGTCCTGCGGCCACGCCTCGATGCTGCTCTACGGGCTCCTGCACCTCGCGGGCGTCGCCGAGAGCGACGGCGGCAACGCCCCGGCGGTGTCGCTGGAGGACATCAAGGAGTTCCGCCAGCTCGACAGCCGGACCCCGGGCCACCCGGAATACCACTTCACCACCGGCGTCGAGACCACCACGGGCCCGCTCGGCCAGGGCGTCGCCAACTCGGTCGGCATGGCCATGGGCAGCCGCTTCCTCGGCCAGCACCTGAACCGGCCGAACCTGCCGCTGTTCGACTACAACGTCTACGCCGTCTGCTCGGACGGCGACCTCATGGAGGGCGTCGCCTCGGAGGCCGCCTCGCTGGCCGGCCACCTGCGGCTCGCCAACCTCTGCTGGATCTACGACGACAACACCATCACCATCGAGGGCCACACGGAGCTGGCCTTCGGCGAGGAGGTCGCGACCCGCTTCCTGGCCTACGGCTGGCAGGTGCTGCGCGTCGCCGACGCCAACGACGTGCACGCGCTGGCGGGCTCGATCGAGACGTTCCTCGCGACCAACGACCGGCCGACGCTGATCATCGTCAAGTCGGTGATCGGCTACGGCGCGCCCAAGAAGCAGGGGACCTCGAAGGCCCACTCGGACGCGCTCGGCGAGGACGAGGTGAAGGGTGCCAAGCGCGCCTACGGCTGGCCGGAGGACGCCCAGTTCCTCGTGCCGGACGGCGTGCAGGAGAACTTCCGCGATGGGATCGGCAAGCGCGGCGCCGGCCTCTACGACGCGTGGCAGGGCCTGCTCGCCAAGGCGAAGGAAGCCGATGCCGCCCACGCCGAGGACCTGAACGCCTTCCTGGAGGGCCGCCTGCCGGAGGGCTGGGACAAGGACATCCCGGCCTTCGAGCCGGACGCCAAGGGCCTCGCCACCCGCGAATCCTCCGGGAAGGTGCTGAACGCCATCGCCCAGCACGTGCCGTTCCTGCTCGGCGGCTCGGCGGACCTGGCGCCGTCCAACAAGTCCAACCTGACCTTCGAGGGCGCGGGCTCGTTCGGCCCGTTCTCGCCGGGCGGCCGCAACCTGCATTTCGGCGTCCGCGAGCACGCCATGGGCTCGATCGTGAACGGGCTCGGCCTCTCCGGGCTGCGGGCCTACGGCGCGACCTTCCTGGTCTTCGCCGACTACATGCGCCCGCCGATCCGGCTGGCCTCGCTCATGGAGCTGCCGGTCTTCCACATCTTCACCCACGACTCGATCGGCGTGGGCGAGGACGGGCCGACCCACCAGCCGGTGGAGCAGCTCCTGTCGCTGCGCTGCATCCCCGGCCTCGTCACCCTACGCCCGGCCGACGCCAACGAGGTCGCCGAGGCCTACCGGGTGATCTTCACGCTCCGGAACCAGCCGGCCGTGCTCGCGCTGTCCCGCCAGCCGCTGCCCACGCTCGACCGTACGAAGTACGGCGCGGCCTCGGGCACCGCCAAGGGCGGCTACGTGCTCGCCGACTGCGACGGCACGCCCGACGTGATCCTGCTCGCCTCGGGTTCCGAGGTGCAGCTCTGCGTCGGCGCCTACGAGGCGCTGAAGGCCGAGGGCGTGAAGGCCCGGGTCGTGTCGATGCCGTCCTGGGACCTGTTCGAGCGGCAGGACCGAGCCTACCGCGACGCGGTGCTGCCCCCCGCCGTCAAGGCGCGGGTCGCCGTCGAGCAGGGCAGCGTCATCGGCTGGGACCGCTACGCCGGCTCCGAGGGCGCGGTGATCGGCATGCACACCTTCGGCGCCTCGGCGCCGATCAAGGATCTCCAGACCAAGTTCGGCTTTACCCCCGAGAAGGTCCTGGACGCCGCGAAGGCGCAGGTGGCCAAGCATAAGAAGTAGCCCGGGGGCCTGCTCTCCCGCCCAGTCGGGGCGGGAGAGCGCGTTCGGGCGCGAGTACGCGGTACGCGAGACGAGGAATCGACATGAACGCGCTCAAGGCCCTGCACGACGAACAGGATCAGGCGGTCTGGCTCGACTTCGTGGCCCGCGGCTTCATCGCGAAGGGCGAGCTGAAGCAGCTCGTGGAGCGCGACGGCCTGCGGGGCGTCACCTCCAACCCGTCGATCTTCGAGAAGGCGATCGGCCACTCGGACGAGTACGACGACAGCCTCAAGGCGGTGCAGGCGACCGGCGACAGCCGCGTCATCGACCTCTACGAGGGGCTCGCCATCGCCGACATCCAGGCGGCCGCCGACGTGCTCCGCCCGGTCTACGAGGCGAGCGACGGCGCGGACGGCTACGTCAGCCTGGAGGTCTCGCCCTACCTCGCCCTCGACACCGAGGAGACGTTGGCCGAGGCGCGGCGCCTGCACAAGGCGGTGTCCCGCGACAACCTGATGGTCAAAGTCCCGGCGACACCGCAGGGCATCCCGGCGATCCGGCAGCTGACCAGCGAGGGCATCTCGATCAACGTCACCCTGCTGTTCTCGCAGGAGGCCTACGAGGCCGTGGCGCGCGCGTTCATCGACGGGCTGGACGAGCGCGCGAAGGCCGGCCACGACGTCTCGCGCATCGCCAGCGTGGCGAGCTTCTTCATCAGCCGCATCGACGTGCTGGTCGACAAGCTGCTGGACGAGAAGATCGCGGAGGCCAACGACCCCGACGAGAAGATCGCCCTGGAGCAGCTCAAGGGCAAGGTCGCGATCGCCAACGCCAAGCTCGCCTACCAGCGCTACAAGCGCATCTTCGCCGAATCCAAGTGGACGGCGCTCGCCGAGAAGGGCGCCAAGGCGCAGCGGCTGCTCTGGGCCTCCACGGGTGTGAAGAACAAGGCCTATTCCGACGTCCTCTACGTCGAGGAGCTGATCGGCCCGAACACCGTCAACACCATGCCGCCCGCCACCATGGACGCGTTCCGCGACCACGGCGTGGTGCGGGCGACGATCGAGGAGGACGTGCCGGGCGCCGAGGCCGTGATGGCCAAGCTCGCGCGGACCGGCATCGACATCGAGACGATCGCCGAGCAGCTGGTTCGCGAGGGCGTGCAGCTCTTCATCGACGCCGCCGACAACCTGCTGGGCGCCGTCGCCGGCAAGCGCGCCGCGCTGCTGGGGCACCGGCTCGACGGCCAGAGCCTCGCCATGGACGACACCCTGGCGGCCGAGGCGAAGAAGGCCGTCGAGTCCTGGCGCGCCAGCGGGTCGATCCGCCGGCTCTGGGCGGGCGACGCCTCGGTCTGGTCCGGCCACGACGAGGCGAACTGGCTCGGCTGGCTGCACATCGTCGAGGAGGAGCTGGAGAAGGCCGCCGACTACGCCGCCTTCTCCGACTGGGTGAAGGCGCAGGGCTTCACCGACGCCGTCGTGCTCGGCATGGGCGGGTCGAGCCTCGGCCCGGAGGTCCTGAGCCTGACCTACGGCCAGCGCGAGGGCTTCCCCAAGCTCCAGATCCTCGACTCGACCCACCCGGATCAGGTGCGCGCCCTCGAGGCGAGCATCGACCTGGGCAAGACCCTGTTCATCGTCGCCTCCAAGTCCGGCTCGACGCTGGAGCCGAACGTCTTCCGCGACTACTTCCTGGCCCGCGCCAAGGACGTGCTCGGCGACCGGGCCGGCGACCATTTCGTGGCCGTGACCGATCCCGGCTCCGACATGGAGCGCGCCGCGCAGAGCGATAAGTTCAAGAAGATCTTCTACGGCGTGAAGCAGATCGGCGGGCGCTACTCGGTGCTCTCGGCCTTCGGCCTCGTGCCGGCCGCCGCCATGGGCCTCGACGTGAAGGCGCTCCTCGAGACCGCCCGCATCATGGTCCGCTCCTGCGGCCCGGCCGTGCCGCCGGCCGTGAATCCGGGCGTCCTGCTGGGCACGGCCATCGGCGCTGCGGCGCTCGCCGGCCGCGACAAGGTGACGATCGTCGCCTCCCCGGCGATCGCGAGCTTCGGCGCCTGGGCCGAGCAGCTGATCGCGGAATCGACCGGCAAGCAGGGCAAGGGCCTCGTGCCGGTGGACGGCGAGCCGGTCGGCGTTCCGGCGGTCTACGGCCACGACCGGTTCTTCGTCTACCTCCGCCTCGACGGCAACGCCGAGGCCTCGCAGGACGAGGCCCTGCGCGCCCTGGAGCGGGACGGCCACCCGATCGCCCGCATCACCCTCGACTCGATCGAGCAGCTGCCGCAGGAATTCTACCGCCTGGAGATGGCGACCGCGGTGGCCGGCGCGGTGATCGGGATCAACCCGTTCGACCAGCCCGACGTCGAGGCCAGCAAGGTCGAGACCAAGAAGCTGTTCGCCGAGGCCGAGGCGAAGGGCGCCCTCCCCGCCGAGACGCCGCTCTTCTCCGACGACGCGATCGCGCTCTACGCCGATCCGCGCAATGCCGAGGGTCTGCCGCAGGCGACCGACGGCCTGGAGGCCGCGCTCAGGGCGCAGGTCGCGCGGCTCAAGGACGGCGATTACCTCGGCCTGCTCGCCTACGTGCCGCGCGATGCCGAGGCCGCCGGCATCCTCCAGGAGGCGCGGATCGCCGTGCGCGACGCCCGCAAGGTGGCGACCTGCCTCGAGTTCGGGCCGCGGTTCCTGCACTCCACCGGCCAGGCCTACAAGGGCGGCCCGGATACCGGCGTGTTCCTGCAGATCACCGCGGATCCGTCGCAGGATCTCCCGATCCCGGGCCGGTCCCTCGGCTTCGCCACGGTGGTGGCCGCGCAGGCACGGGGCGATTTCGCCGTGCTGGCCGAGCGCGGCCGGCGGGCGCTGCGGGTCCACATCAAGGGCGACCTCGAGGCCGGGCTGAAGCGCGTCGCGGCCGCCCTCAAGGCCGCGGTGGCGTAGGCGCACCTTTCCCCCTCCCCGGTTTCAGGGAGGGGAGACTCTGAGGAGATCGGCAATGCAACTCGGCATGATCGGCCTCGGCCGGATGGGCGGCAACATCGTCCGGCGCCTCCTGCGCGACGGGCACACGGCCGTGGTGTTCGACCAGAACCCGGCGGCCGTCGCCGCCCTGGTCGAGGCCGGCGCGGTCGGCGCGTCGAGCCTGGAGAACCTGGTCTCGAAGCTGGAGGTGCCGCGCGCGGCCTGGGTGATGCTGCCGGCCGGGGCGATCACCGAGCAGACCGTCCAGGCGCTCTCGGGGCTGATGCAGGCGGACGACTGCATCATCGACGGCGGCAACTCGTTCTACGGCGACGATGTCCGCCGCGGGGTCGCCCTGAGGGAGAAGGGCCTGCACTACGTGGATGTCGGCACCTCGGGCGGCGTCTGGGGCCTGGAGCGCGGCTACTGCATGATGATCGGCGGGGACAAGGAAGCCGTCGACCGCCTCGACCCGATCTTCAAGACCCTGGCGCCCGGCGTCGGTGACATCCCGAAGACGCCGAACCGCGAGGGGCGCGACCCCCGCGCCGAGCAGGGCTACATCCACGCGGGTCCGACCGGCGCCGGCCACTTCGTGAAGATGGTCCATAACGGCATCGAGTACGGCCTGATGCAGGCCTACGCGGAGGGTTTCGACATCCTCCGCCATGCGAATTCCGCGGACCTGCCGGCCGAGCGCCGCTTCGATCTCAACATGGGCGACATCGCCGAGGTCTGGCGCCGCGGCAGCGTCGTCTCGTCCTGGCTCCTCGACCTGACCGCCCAGGCGCTCGCGGGCGACGAGCAGCTCACCGACTTCTCCGGCTACGTCGAGGATTCGGGCGAGGGCCGCTGGACCATCAACGCCGCCGTCGAGGAGGGCGTCCCCGCGACGGTGCTCTCGGCCGCCCTCTACCGCCGCTTCCGCTCCCGCGAGCACGCGAGCTACGCCGACAAGCTGCTCTCGGCGATGCGCAAGGGCTTCGGCGGTCACCAGGAGCCGAAGGGCTGAGCGGGACGCCCGCGGACCGCCCCGTCCGACCCCCGAAGCCGCAGGGCCCGAACCCATGAGCCTTCCCGTCGGAACGCACGTCCTGAAGGATCCGGAGGCGGTCGCCCGCGAGGCGGCCGAGCGGATCATCGTGGCCTGCGGCGAGACTCGGTCCGAGCGGATCGCGCTCTGCCTCTCGGGCGGCTCGACCCCCAAGGTGCTGTACGGCCTGCTCGCCGGGCCGGATTACGCGGCCCGGGTGCCGTGGGAGCGGATCCACTGGTTCTTCGGGGACGACCGCGCGGTGCCGTGGGACGACCCGCGCAGCAATGTCCGGATGGTCCGGGAAGCGTTCGGCCGCGGATCCCGGATCCCGCCGACGCATCTCCACTTCATCCCCTCGGACGCGGGCCCCGAGGCGGGCGCCCGCGCCTACGAGCGGACGCTCCTCGACTTCTACGGCGCCGACAGCCTCGATCCGGCCCGCCCGCTGTTCGATCTCGTGCTGCTCGGCCTGGGCGAGGACGGCCACACCGCCTCGCTGTTTCCCGGCAAGCCCGCCGTCGACGAGACCCGGCGGCTCGTCGTCGCCGTGCCGGAGGCCGGCCTGGAGCCGTTCGTCCCCCGGATCAGCCTGACGTTGCCGGCGCTCGCGTCTTCCCGGCACGTGCTGTTCCTCGTCACCGGTGCCGGCAAGCGGACCCCGCTGGCCCGGCTCGCCGCGGGCGAGGCGCTGCCCGCCGGCCGCGTGACCAGCACCGGCGCCGTGGCGTGGTTGCTGGACGAGGCCGCGGCCGGCTGAGGCCGGCTGCCGCTCCCGCGTCCCGCGGCGGGACCCTCCGCGCGGGTCCCGCCGCGTCGTCCGGGTGGACGCGCCGGCGTCGGGCTCGCGGGGTTCTCCGCCCTCGCGCAACGCGGTTTCTCGCGGCCGCGCTTTCGCGCAATGACTTTGCCGCACCGGGCGATATCGGGTGCGAGAACGCAACCCGCCCACGCAGGACCTTGGGTACTCTTCGCGCAGCCTCGTGAAGGGCACCGAAGGAGACTGGCCGATGCCGCAGACCGCGACCCCGAACGACGTCGAGGCGATGCTGGCGAACCTCGCCCGCTCCGCGGGCCGGTCGCCGGAGGCCTACCTGGCCTCGGCCCGGTCCACCCTGGTCCGCATCCTGGCGCAGCCGGACCTGCTCGACCCGTCGCGGCTGGTCGGCCAGGGGCCCGGCCTGAGCCGGAACCTCCTGTTCGGCACCGAGGCGATCAGCGTCTGGGCGATGGTCTGGGCGCCCGGCACGGTGACGCCGGTCCACGACCACCACTGCTCGTGCTGCTTCGGCCTGTTGCGCGGCAGCCTCCGGGAGACGTGGTACCGCCCGATCAGCGAGACCCACGCCGTGGCGACCATGGACGCCGTCCGCGAGCCCGGCTTCGTCGCCTGCATGATGCCCACGGGGCCGAACCTGCACCGGATCGCCAATGACGGGCCGGAAGCGGCCGTCTCGATCCACGTCTACGGCTACGACCACCGGGCGCAGGACTCGTCGATCCACCGGACCTACGCGGTGGCGGCGGGCTGAGCCCCGCCGCAGCGCGGTCGCCTCACGCCACGTAGATCGTCGGGACGGCGGTCGTGTACTTCATCTCCTCCATGGCGATGGAGGAGGACAGATTCGAGAAGTCGAGCTTGGCGATGAGGCGCTGGTAGACCGCGTCGTAGGCCTCGATGTCGGGCACGACGATCCGCAGCAGGTAGTCGATCTCGCCGGTCAGGCGCCACGCCTCGACGATCTCCGGGAAGCCGGCGACCACCCGCCGGAAGGCGTCCGACCAGTCTGCGGCGTGGCGCGGCGCCTTCACGGCCACGAACACCGTGGTGGGGACGTTGACCTTGCGGCGATCCACCAGGGCGACCCGGCGACGGATCACTCCGGACGCCTCCAGCTTCTTCACCCGCCGCCAGCACGGCGCCGCGCTGATGCCGACCTGCTCGGCGAGCTCGGCCACCGGGAGCGTCGCGTCCTGCTGGAGGAGATCGAGGATCTTCCGGTCGACGGCGTCCATGCGATCGCTGCTCCCGTCTGCGGGTCCGGGCCGGACTACAGGGCGAAATGCTTCGAGAGCTTGAGCCCCTGGGCCTGGTAGTTCGAGCCGGCCCCGGCCCCGTAGAGCGTCTCCGGCAGGTCGAGCATCCGCTCGTAGACGAGGCGGCCGACGATCTGCCCGTCCTCCAGGAGGAACGGCACGTCGCGGGAGCGGACCTCCAGCACGGCCCGCGCGCCCGCCCCGCCCGCCCCGGCATAGCCGAAGCCCGGGTCGAAGAAGCCCGCGTAGTGGACCCGGAACTCGCCCACCAGGGGATCGAACGGCACCATCTCGGCGGCGTGGTCCGGCGGGACCTGCACGGCCTCCTTCGACGCCAGGATGTAGAACTGGCCGGGGTCGAGGATCAGGCTGCCCGACCCGTCGGCGGCGAGGGGCTCCCAGAAATCCGCGGCCCGGTGGCGGCCGGGGGCGTCCACGTCGACGAGGCCGGTGTGGCGCTTCGCCCGGTAACCCACGAGGCCGTCGAAGCCGGCGAGGTCCACCGAGACCGCGACGCCGCCCTGGAAGGACGGGCTGCCGGCGTCGACCAGGGCCGAGCGGGCGTGCAGCAGGCCGAGCTCGACCTCGGTCAGCCGCGGCGCCCCGCGGCGGAAGCGGATCTGCGACAGCCGCGAGCCGCTGCGCACGAGGACCGGGAAGGTGCGCGGCGAGATCTCCGCGTAGAGCGGCCCGTCGTAGCCGGGCTCGACCTGGTCGAAGGCCTCGCCGCGGTCGGTGATCACGCGGGTGAAGACGTCGATGCGCCCGGTCGAGCTCTTCGGGTTCGCGGCCGCCGCGAGATCGGCCGGCAGGGCGAGGCTCTCCTGGAGCTCCGCGATGTAGACGCAGCCCGTCTCCAGGACGGCGCCCGGGCGCAGGTCGACGGCGTGCAGCGACAGCCGGTCGACGCAGGCCTGGACCGTCCGTCCCGAGCCGGGCAGGAAGCTCGTCCGAACCCGGTAGGCCTTGGCGCCGAGGCGCAGGTCGAGGCTCGCGGGCTGGATCTGGTCGGGTGCGAAGGGGCTCGCGGTCCGGATGCCGCCCGCCTGGGCCAGGGCGGCGATCGCCTGGGCCGGCAGAATGCCGGATCGGCCGTCCGCGCTCGACTCGGCGGCTCCCGTGGCTGCGCCCGCGTTCATCGCGCCCCTGACTCCTTCGCGCGCCCCGGCCGGTCCGCGTCACTCCGATCAGCGTTGTCCGTCGGGACCCGCTAACGCGGGCTTAACCGCTTCCGCAGGCCGCGTCATGCCGGCGCCGCGCCCCGCCGGGGGGCCGGCGTCGCGCGAGGTAGTCCGCCGCAATTGACGACGATTCCGCCGCCCACTACCACCGGCCGGGAAGCGCGTTCCATTCGGCTTCAGCGAGTCGTACCGTCCGAAGAAGGGCCAAACAGGGCGATGTACAAGGCCGAGACGCGGGGAATAAGTGTGACGGTTCAGTCTCGTTTCGTCGAGGAGGAGTCCTCGCCGACCGAGAGCCGCTACTTCTTCGCCTACACGGTCGAGATCGTGAACAACGGCAGCGAGCAGGTCCAGCTGCGCTCGCGCCACTGGCGGATCATCGACGGCCACGGCGCCTGCCAGGAGGTGCGCGGCACCGGGGTGGTCGGCAAGCAGCCGGTGCTGGAGCCGGGCGAGTCCTTCTGCTACACCAGCGGCTGTCCGCTCAACACGCCCGACGGGTTGATGGCCGGCAGCTACACCATGGCGACGGTGGCCGGCGAGAGCTTCGAGGCCGAGATCCCCGCCTTCTCCCTCGACAGCCCGCACGTCCGCCGCAGCCTGCACTGAGGTCCCGGCCGGGGCCTCGCCCCGGAGGAATCCATGTCCGCGACCGGCGAGCGGCTGAGCCCGCTCGACATGCTCGCCCGCCTCGTGTCCTTCGATACGGAGAGCGACAAGTCCAACCTCGCCCTGATCGACGCCGTCAGCGCCTATCTCGACGGCTGGGACGTCCCGTACCTGCGTCTCCCGAACGCGGCGGGCGACAAGGCCGCCATCCTCGCGACGGTCGGCCCGATGGTCGACGGCGGCGTCGTCCTGTCCGGCCATACCGACGTGGTGCCGGTGACGGGCCAGGCCTGGACCAGCGACCCGTTCACCCTGCGCGTCGCCGACGGCCGGGCCTACGGACGGGGCGCGGTCGACATGAAGGGCTTCGACGCGCTGGCCCTAGCCCTGGTGCCCGACATGATCGCCGCCGGCCTGAAGCGGCCGATCCACATCCTGCTCTCCTACGACGAGGAGACGACCTGCCTCGGCTCGATGGACGGGATCGCGCGGTTCGGCGACGGCCTGCCCCGCCCGGCCGCGGTGATCGTCGGCGAGCCCACCGGGATGGAGGTGGCGGACGCCCACAAGAGCATCGTCACCTGCCTCACCACGGTCCACGGCCACGAGGCCCATTCCGCCCGCCCGGCCCTCGGCGCGAACGCCGTGTCGGCCGCCTGCGACCTCGTCGCCGGCCTCAACCGGATCGCCGACCTGATGATCGAGCGCGGCGACCCGTCCGGGCGGTTCGATCCCGCCTCGACCACGGTCCATGTCGGGACGATCCAGGGCGGCACCGCGCGCAACATCCTCGCCAAGGAGTGCCGCTTCCTCTGGGAGTATCGCGGCCTGCCCGATCTCGACCCGGCCGAGATCCCGCGGCTCTTCGCGGCCGAGGTCGAGCGGGTCACCCGCGAGCGCCTCAACCGCTACGGCGCGTACGGGCGGATCGAGACGCTGGAGGAGGTCGACATTCCGGGCCTCGCTCCGGAGCCGGGCTCGGAGGCCGAGCGCCTCTGCCTGCGCCTCGCGGGACGCAACCGCACCGTCGCGGTCCCCTACGCCACGGAGGCCGGGCGCTTCCAGGCGGCGGGTCTCCCGACGGTGGTCTGCGGCCCCGGCGACATCGCCCAGGCGCACCAGCCCGACGAGTTCATCACCCTCGATGCCCTGGGCCAGGGTGAGCACTTCCTGCGCAAGCTGATCGAGGTGGGTGCGTCATGAATGCGGTGACCGGTATCACCATCAAGCTGCGCCCGCTGGAGCGGGAGGACCTGCGCTTCGTCCACCAGCTCAACAACAACGACAGCATCATGCGCTACTGGTTCGAGGAGGCCTACGAGTCCTTCGCCGAACTGCAGCAGCTCTACGAGCGCAACATCCACAATCAGACCGAGCGGCGCTTCATCGTGGCCGACCCGAGCGGGGAGCCGGCCGGGCTGATCGAGCTCGTCGAGATCAACCACCTGCACCGGCGCTGCGAGTTCCAGATCGCGATCCACCCGAGCTTCCAGGGCCGCGGCTACGCGTGGCAGGCCACCCGGATCGCCATGGATTACGCCTTCAGCGTGCTCAACATCCACAAGCTCTACCTGCACGTCGACCGGGACAACGCCCGGGCCGTGCGGATCTACGAGCGCTGCGGCTTCCACCCGGAGGGCGTGCTGAAGGACGAGTTCTTCGTGAACGGGCGGTATCGCGACGCCGTGCGGATGTGCCTGTTCCAGCCCGAATATCTCAGGGCCCGCGGCGGCGGCGGCGACATCGCGGAGCCCGTCTTGAAGGCCTGAACCGGGTCCCGTCCGCCGCCCGCGGGCGCCGTCGACCCGAGACGACGAGGGGGAGGAGCCGGTCGGCTCCCCCCCCCAAGCTCACGCTTTTCAGTTGCGGCCGGCACCGCCCGCCTGGCCGCCGGCCCGGCCGGCGCCCTGGGCGCCGCCCATGGCGCCGTTGCCGCCCGTGCTGCCGCTCATGCCGCCGCGCTCCGCGCCGCCGGTCCGGCCGCCCTCGGCGCCGGACTTCATGCCGCCCTGCTGGCCGCCGCGATCCGACGCGTTGCGGATGCCGTCCTGCTGGCCGCCGCGCATGTCGCTGTTGCGCACGCCGTCGTTCTTGCCCTCCTGACGGGACGCCTTGTCCATCCCGCGATCCTGGCCGCGGTCGTTGCGGTCCGTCCGGCCGTCGTTGCGGCCCTCGTTGCGCGACGCGTTGCGGATGCCGTCCCGCTCGCCGCGATTGTCGAAGCGCGCCCCGGCGCGCTGCTCGGAGCGGAAGCTCGCGCTGACCGCGCCGCCGCCGCTGAGGCGCCGGTACTCGGCCGACCCGTAGCGCACCCGCTGGCCGCGGATCGTCACGTAGCGGTCCTCCTGGACCGAGACGAGGCGGCGGTACTCGGGCGAGCCGTAGAGCACCCGCTGGCCCCGGATCACGACGTAGCGCGCGCGCGGGCCGGTCTCGCGGACGCTGACCAGGCGGCGGTACTCGGGCGAGCCGTAGAGCACCCGCTGGCCGCGGATCACGACGTAGCGCGCGCGCGGGCCGCGGTTCTCGGTGACGACGAGGCGGCGATACTCCGGCGAGCCGTACACGACCCGGCGGCCGCCGATGAACACGTAGCGGCCCTCGCGGCGGAAGCCGCCCTCGACCCGCTCGGACCGGACATCCGTCCGGCTCACGTCCGTCCGGCCGCGGAAGTCGGTGCGGTCGGCGCGACGGTCACCGCGGCGGTCGCCGCGATCGGCACGCGCGCCGTCGCGATCCCCGCGCTCGTCGCGGTCGGCGCGATCGCCGCGGCGGTCGCCCCGCTCGGCGCCGGCCCTGTCCTGAGCCGTGCGATCCTGGGCCATGCGATCCTGGCCCGAGCGGCCCTCGCCGCCGGCCTCGCGGCCCTGCGCGGACCGACCCGCCTCGGCGCCGGAGCGGTCGGACGCCGCCTGGCGACCGCCCTTCATGTCGCCCTGCATGCCACCCTGCGCGCCGCCCTGCATGCCGCCGCGGTCGCCGCCACCGGCCTTCATGCCGGACTCGGCGCCACCCTGACCGCCGCGACCGCCCATCCCGGCGCCGCGATCGGCGCCACCCTGCTGGGCATAGGCCGAGGTGCTGATCAGCAGCGCGGCCAATCCGATCGACAATTTCCGCATGGCGTACCCTCCAATGTTGAATCTGCCACGCAACGTCAAAGGTCGCGAAACGGTTCAGCCTGGAGGGCTCAAAAATTTACGCAACGAATACCGATCTTCGTGCGTTTCGCGCGGAAAAGCTTGGCCGTAGACGCGGGCATGCTGGTCCGCAGGCCCGCTGTCCTGCGCTCTACTGGCTCGGCTGTCCGGCGATCTCGGCCTCGACCTCCTGGGGATCGAGGTCGTAGCGCCGGGAGCAGAACTCGCAGGTGATGACGATGCGCCCGTCATCCGCCACCATGTCGTGCCGTTCCTGCGGCGAGAACGAGCGGATCATGCCCATCACGCGCTCCCGCGAGCAGCGGCATGTCTCCTGGACCGGCTGACGGTCGAACACCCGCACGCCGCGCTCGTGGAACAGCCGGTAAAGCAGCCGCTCGCTGGACACGTGCGGATCGACCAGCTCGTGGTCCTCGATGGTCGCGACCAGCGAGCGGGCCTCGACCCAGGCATCGTCCTCCGGCGCCTCCCCCGAGAGATGCGCGTGGCCCTCCGGGATGTCGCCCGGGGGCAGGTCGGCGAGGCGCGCCCGGTCCACCGACTGGGGCAGGAACTGCACGAGCAGGCCGCCGGCCCGCCAGCGCCCGGCCCCCTCCTCCACGGCCTCGGCCACGGCGAGGCGCACCTGCGTGGGGATCTGCTCCGACTGGCGGAAATACTGGTGCGCGGCCTCCTCCAGGCTCTGGCCCTCGAGGGCGACGACGCCCTGGTAGCGGCTCGCGGCGGTGCCCTGGTCGATGGTCATGGCGAGATGGCCGGTGCCGATCAGCTCGGCATCCTTGAGCGGCCCGGCGCCGAGGGCGGCGACCCGCTCCGGCTCGAACCGCGCGGTGGCGCGCAGCCGGTCCGGGGCCTCGAAATCGACCACGATCATCGCGACCGGACCGTCGGTCTTGGTCTGGAGCTGGAACCGGCCCTCGAACTTGAGCGAGGAGCCGAGCAGCACCGTCAGCGCCGCCGCCTCGCCGAGGAGGCGCGCCACCGGGTCCGGGTAGCCGTGGCGGCGCAGGATCGTGTCCACGGCGGGACCGAGCCGGACGACGCGCCCGCGCACGTCCAGCGCCTCGACGGCGAAGGGCAGCACGGCGTCGTCCGCGCCGGCGTGGCCGTTGCCGGCATTCTCGGCCCGCGACTGGGATGGCGACTGGGGGTGCGACTGCGTTCCTGAGGTCATGCCCTCTCCGATCGATGCGTCCGGCCTCTCGTGCCGGCAGAGCGTGGATCCGTCCTCCCGGGGGCCGGGCGGCGTGAGGCGATGACCTTGGCGGAGCGATCGGATCCCTCACCCCGTCCAGCCCGGAGCGGGAGCGGCGGCGCAGCGCGCCCCGTTCGTCGCCGGGATGCCGCCTTCCGGCGGCCGCGATGGGGAGACGGACGGCACGGGCCGCCCGCTCACGCCTATATGGTGCCCCGACCCCGCGAGCGCGAGGCCGGACGTGGCGACCGCGGGCTCAGAGCCCGCTGGCGCCCAGGCACCAGGCCAGGATGCCCTTCTGCGCGTGCAGGCGGTTCTCGGCCTCGTCGAACACCACGGAGCGCGGGCCGTCCATCACCTCGGCCGTCACCTCCTCGCCGCGGTGGGCCGGGAGGCAGTGCATGAAGATCGCGTCCGGGTTCGCCGCCGCCATCAGCGCGTCGTTGACCTGATAGGGGCTCAGCAGGTTGTGCCGGTGCGCCTCGTCGTCGTCGCCCATCGACACCCAGCAATCGGTGACCACCGCATCGACGCCGTCCACGGCCGCGAAGGCGTCGGTGGTGACGTGGACGTCGGCACCCTCCTGCTGCGCCCAGGCGAGGAGCGCCGGCGGCGGCGCGAGTTCCGGCGGGCTCGCGATGTTCAGGGTGAAGTCGAACCGGGCGGCGGCGTGAACCCAGCTCGCCAGCACGTTGTTCGCATCGCCCGACCACGCGACCTTGCGGCCCCGGATCGGCCCGCGATGCTCCTCGAAGGTCAGCACGTCGGCCATGATCTGGCACGGGTGCGAGACCTTGGTCAGCGCGTTGATCACCGGGACGGTGGCGTACTCGGCCAGCTCCAGCATCTGACCGTGGTCGAGGATGCGGATCATGATCGCGTCGACGAAGCGCGAGAGCACCTGCGCGGTGTCGCCGATGGTCTCGCCGCGGCCGAGCTGCATCTCGGAGCCGGTGAGCATCAGGGTCTCGCCGCCGAGCTCGCGCATCGCCACGTCGAAGGAGACGCGGGTGCGGGTCGAGGGCCGGTCGAACACCATGGCGAGGGTCTTGCCGGTGAGCGGGCGCTCGGCAGCCAGCTCGCCCTTGCGGCGGCGCGCCTTGATGGCGGCGCTGGCATCGAGGACCCGGCGCAGCTCCGCCCCGGAGAAATCCTTGAGATCGAGGAAATGACGAGGGCCGGCACCGTTCAGGTGCCTGGCCGGGGCGTGTGCCCGGCCGTCAATCTGGGCTTTCATCGCGTCACAATACTAGAGTCTGCTCAACGATCACCTGATCATGAACCGCACTCTACCTCCTGGCAGGGGCATCTCCGTCACGCGCGGCGGGATCGACCGCGCCCGGAAATGCTTCGGGCCGCCCTCCGGGATCCGGGGGGCGGTGTTCTCAATCGCGCGGATCGATCCTACTCGGCCGCGCCGCGCACGGCCTCGAAGCCGGACGCCGCCGCGTCCAGGCGGCGGACCGCCTCGTCGATCTCGGCCTCGCCGATGGTCAGCGGCGGCAGCAGGCGGACGATGTTGTCGCCCGCCGGGATGACCAGCAGGTGGGCGTCCCGCGCGGCGGCGGCGAAGTCGGTGTTCGGCACGCCGAGCTTGAGGCCGAGCATCAGCCCCTCGCCGCGGATCTCCTGGATGACGTGCGGGTGGCGGTCGCGCAGGGCCGCGAGCTTCTGCTTGAGCAGCAGGCCGGACCGGGCGACGCGCGCGAGGAAGCCCTCCTCCAGCACCACGTCCAGCACGGCGTTGCCCACCGCCATGGCGAGCGGGTTGCCGCCGAAGGTGGTCCCGTGCGTGCCGGCGGTCATGCCGCGGGCGGCCTCGCGGGTCGCGAGGCAGGCGCCGAGCGGGAAGCCGCCGCCGATGCCCTTGGCGACGCTCATGATGTCCGGGGTGATGCCGGACCATTCGTGCGCGAACAGCCGGCCCGTGCGGCCGACGCCGGTCTGGACCTCGTCCATGATCAGCAGGAGGCCGTTGGCGTCGCAGATCTCGCGCAGCCGGCGCAGGTCCGCGTGGGGGATCTCCCGAACGCCGCCCTCGCCCTGGATCGGCTCGATCATCAGCGCCGCCGTCTCCGGCCCGATCGCCGCCTCGAGCGCCGCCCAGTCGCCGGCCGGGACCTGGTCGAAGCCCTCGACCTTCGGACCGAAGCCCTCGATGTACTTCTGCTGGCCGCCGGCCGCGAGCGTCGCCAGCGTCCGCCCGTGGAAGGCGCCCGCGAAGGTGACGATCCGGTAGCGCTCCGGCTGCCCACCGGCCGCGTGGTACTTGCGGGCGATCTTGATCGCCGCCTCGTTCGCCTCCGCGCCCGAGTTGCAGAAGAACACCACGTCCGCGAAGGTCGTGTCGACGAGGCGTTGCCCGAGGCGCTCGCCGCCCGGAATCTGGAACAGGTTCGAGGTGTGCCAGATCTTGCTCGCCTGCTCGGTCAGCGCGCCGACGAGGTGCGGGTGCGCGTGGCCGAGGCCGTTCACCGCGATGCCGGCGCCGAAGTCGAGGTATCGCTCCCCGCCCTCCGTCACGAGCCAGGCGCCCTCGCCGCGCTCGAAGGCGAGCGGCGCGCGGACGTAGGTCGGCAGAAGGGCTGACGTCACGGGTCCCATCTCCGTTTCACGCAGGATCCCGGAGCGAGCGTTGAGCCGGCTCCAAATGAAAGTGCCGCCTCAGTCCTGGGCGGCACGCGCGCGATTACTATGAAAGAGCCGCCGCCTGTCAACGTTTCAGTGCCCGGCGGACCCGCCGGGCAGCCCTGCACGCGGCACCGATAGGGCTGATCTCGACGGTCAAGCGGCGGCGGTCTCGCCCCGGGCCGACGGAGAATCGAAGGTCTGCGGAACCGGCCCTTGCGCCGCGGGGGGCGGCCGTGCTCCTGCTCCCGCGGATTCGCAGGAACCAGGGAGAACCCGATGAGCTCGATCAAGGAACGCCTGGCGGCGCTGGGCCTGACCCTGCCGAGGGCGGCGGCGCCGGTCGCCAACTACGTGCCGTTCGTGCGCACCGGCAACTTGGTGGTGATCTCCGGCCAGGTCTGCTTCGGCGCGGACGGCGCCATCGCGGCCGAGCACAAGGGCAAGGTCGGCGGCGGCGTCTCGGCCGAGGCCGGCAAGGCGGCCGCCCGCCTGTGCGCCCTCAACGTCCTCGCCCAGCTCGAGGCCGCGGTGGGCGACCTCGACCGCGCGGTGGTCCAGTGCGTCCGGCTCGGCGGCTTCATCAACGCGGCGCCGGGCTTCTCGGCCGTGGCCGGCGTGATGAACGGCGCCTCCGACCTGATGGTCGAGCTGCTCGGCGACCGCGGGCGCCACGCCCGCTCCACCGTCGGCGTGGCCGAGCTGCCCCTCGACGCCGCCGTCGAGGTCGAGGCGATGTTCGAGGTCCGCTGACGGTGGCCGCCCCCGACTGGCTCACCGCGCGGCCGATCGCCCATCGCGGCCTGCACGACCGCGCGGCGGGCCGGCCGGAGAACACGCTGGCGGCGGCCCGGGCGGCGGTCGCGGGCGGCTTCGCCATCGAGTGCGACGTCCAGCTCAGCGCCGACGGCGAGGCGATGGTCTTCCACGACGCCGCCCTCGGGCGCCTGACGGGGACGGGCGCGGCTCTGGCCGACCGGTCGGCCGCCGAACTCGGGACGCTCGCCGTCGCCGGGTCCGCGGAGACGATCCCGACGCTGCCGGCCTTCCTGGCGGCGGTGGCCGGGGCGGTGCCGGTGGTGATCGAGGTGAAGTCCCGCTACGACGGCGACCTGCGGCTCGCGACCCGCACCGCCGAGATCGCCGCGGCCTGCGCCGGGCCGGTGGCGCTGAAATCCTTCGACCCGCAGGTGGTCGCGGCCCTGCGCGACCTCTGCCCCGCCACGATCCCGCGGGGCATCGTGGCGGAGACGACGCAGGACGATCCGGTCTACGCGGCCCTGACGCCCTCGCTCCGCCGGTCGCTCTCCGACCTGCTGCACCTCGCCGAGACGCGGCCCGACTTCCTGTCCTGGCGGGTGGACGACCTGCCCTGCGCGCCGACCTACCTCTGCCGGCTGCTCGGTCAGATCCCCGTCATGACCTGGACGGTCCGGACCGCGGAGCAACGCGCCCGCGCGGCCGCGCACGCGGATCAGATGGTGTTCGAGGGGTTCGTCCCGTAAATTTTCCTACGCCCTGTCCGATTCCGTCCGACCAAGATCGCCATGACCGTTACGAGTGACGCGCGCGCGCGGTTCGCGCGGCTCTGCCGGGGCCTCGCCCTCGCCGCGACCCTGCTCTCCCCGGCACCCGCTGCGGCGGCCGACCCGTGCGAGGGCACGACCCAGGCGGATCTCAACGCCTGCGCGGGCGCCGATTACCGGGCCGCCGACACCGCGCTGAACGCCGTCTACGGGCAGCTGACGAAGAAGATCGGCCCGAAGACGAAGGACGCCCTGCGGGGCGCCCAGAAGGCCTGGCTGTCGTACCGGGACGCGACCTGCTTCCTCGAGACCCTGGGCCTCGAGGGGGGCTCGGCCTACGCGATGGCGTACAACGGCTGCCTGAAGGGGCTGACCGACGCGCGGATCAAGGTCCTGAAGGGATACCTCGACTGCAAGGCGGACGACGTCTCCTGCGTCGGCCGCCTCGGCGAGTGAGCGCGCGCCGCGACCGTGACGTCCGGTTCGGGCGTCCGGCGCGACGACGGGTCCGGCCCGCGGCGGGTGACGTCGGCGGCCGTCTGACAACGCTGCCGCGGGTGCCGTGCGCATCCGCCCGCTTGCTCCCGGCCGGTCACGGGCTAGACTCCGGCCCATGAAGCAAGCACCCGGGCCGACGCCGGAGACCGCCGCACTGACCGTGCGAGCGCTTCCCGGATTGAAGGAGATCGGCGCGGCGGAATGGGATGCCTGCGCCTTCTCGTCCGAGACCCTGGCGGCGGGCGACGAGACCCACAACCCCTTCCTGTCGTACGCCTTCCTGTCGGCGCTGGAGGATTCGGGCTGCGTCTCGCGCAGGACCGGCTGGCTGCCGCTCCACGTCTCCGTCGAGCGCGACGGCGCGCGCCTCGGCGTGGCGCCCTGCTACCTGAAATCGCACAGCCAGGGCGAGTACGTCTTCGACCACGGCTGGGCCGACGCCTACGAGCGGGCCGGCGGCGCCTACTACCCCAAGCTCCAGGTCAGCGTGCCGTTCACGCCGGTGACCGGGCCGCGCTTCCTGATCGCCCCGGGGGCCGATCCCGACGAGGCCACGGCCGGCCTCGTCGCGGGCCTGCGGGCGCTGCGGGGCGAGACCAAGGCCTCCTCGATCCACGTCACCTTCATGCGCGAGGCGGAGTGGGAGCGGGCCGGCGCGGCCGGCTTCCTGCAGCGCACCGACCAGCAGTTCCACTGGCAGAACGACGGCTACGCGACCTTCGACGATTTCCTGTCCGCCCTCGCCTCGCGCAAGCGCAAGACCATCCGCAAGGAGCGCCGTGACGCCCTGGCGCCCGGCATCACGGTGGAGCACCTGACCGGCGCGGACATCACCGAGGCCCACTGGGACGCGTTCTACGCCTTCTACATGGACACGGGCTCCCGGAAATGGGGCCGGCCCTACCTCAACCGCCGGTTCTTCTCGCTCCTGTCCGAGCGCATGGCCGACCGGGTGCTGCTCGTGATGGCCAAGCGCGGCGACGCCTACATCGCCGGGGCCATCAACCTGATCGGCGACACGGCGCTCTACGGGCGCAACTGGGGCTGCATCGAGGACCACCCCTTCCTGCATTTCGAGGTCTGCTACTACCAGGCGATCGATTTCGCGATCGCCCGCGGCCTGAAGCGCGTGGAGGCGGGCGCCCAGGGGGAGCACAAGCTCGCCCGCGGCTACCGGCCGGTCCTGATGCACTCGGCCCACGACATCGCCGACCCGGCGCTGCGCCGCGCGGTGGCCGATTACTTGCAGCGGGAGCGCGCCCACGTCGCCGAGGCGGTCGATGTCCTCGACACGCTGACGCCGTTCCGGCGCGCGGACCAGGGCGGCGCCCGCGAGGGCGCGACGCCGTCCGGATCCCCGTCCCCCAACACGTCCCCCCCCGAGAGTGCCGAGTCATGAGCCCGATCGACCGCATCAAGACCTACGCCGACGAGTTGACGGCCCTGCGCCGCGACCTGCACGCCCATCCGGAACTCGGCTTCGAGGAGGTGCGCACCGCCGGCATCGTGGCCGATCTCCTCGAGAAATTCGGCTGCGAGGTGCATCGCGGCGTCGGCGGCACCGGGGTGGTGGGCCTGCTCAAGGGCCGCACCGACAACGGCAAGCGCATCGGCCTGCGCGCCGACATGGACGCCCTGCCCATCGAAGAGGAGACCAACCTCCCCTACCGCTCGACCTACGCGGGCAAGATGCACGCCTGCGGCCATGACGGGCACACCACGATGCTGGTCGGCGCGGCGCGCTACCTCGCCGAGACCCGCGATTTCGACGGCACCGCGGTGTTCGTGTTCCAGCCGGCCGAGGAGGGCCGCGGCGGCGCCCGGGCCATGCTGAAGGACGGCCTGTTCGAGCGCTTCCCCTGCGACGAGATCTACGGGCTGCACAACCAGCCCGGCGGCGGCCACGGCATGATCAAGCTGCGGCCGGGACCGATCATGGCGGCGGCGGACTTCTTCGACATCCACATCCGCGGCAAGGGCATCCACGCCGCCCAGCCGCACCGGGGCGTCGACCCGATCATCATCGCCACCGGCCTCGCCCAGGCCCTCCAGTCGATCGTGTCGCGCAACGCCGATCCGCTGAAGTCCATCGTCCTGTCGATCACCCGGATCGAGGCGGGCTCCGCCTACAACGTGATCCCGGAGACGGCCCATCTCGCCGGCACGATCCGCACCTTCGACAAGGAGATCCGGGCGCTGGCCGGCACCCGCATGCGTGAGCTGGCGGCGGGCTTCGGCGCGGCCTACGGCGCCGAGGTCACCGTCGACCTGCAGGACGTGTTCTCCGTCCTGGAGAACGCCCCCGAGCAGGCGGCCGCCGCCACGGAGGTCGCCACCGAGCTCCTGGGCGCCGACAAGGTCGAATCGAACGTCGTGCCCAAGATGGGCAGCGAGGACTTCGCCGACATGACCATGGCGGTCCCCGGCGCCTATGTCTGGCTCGGCGCCAATCCGGGCCCCGGCCTGCACAATGCCGGCTACAACTTCGACGACTCGATCATCCCGATCGGCAGCGCCTTCCTGGCGCGGATGGTGGAGCGCCGCACCGCGGCCTGAGGCCGGGCCGTCGCCGCCGTCCGGGACTTTCCGGATGGCGGGCGATGTCGCCGCGCGCGCCCGGTCGGCCGTCGACAGCGCGGCCGATCGGTGCGAATCCTGACGGAACTCGCCCGCGCGCCGACGCGGGCCGCGACGGGAGGGCGCCATGTCATCGGAGATGCGGGAATCGCGCGCGGCGCTCATCCTGCTCGCCGCCTCGGTCGGCGCGGTCCTGATTTTCGGCGCCTTCACGCTGCTCACCCAGCTCGGCTGAGGCGCGACCGCGATTACAACCTGAACGGGTTGGTTCCGGGTCATATCGACCCGGTGCGGCCGCCCGAAGAACGGGATTCCGCTATCCGCGCAGGGCAATGCCGTCGATACGTGGCGGACCATCGAGTTGAGTTAACTGCTCATTAATTCCATCAGCGGTTGTATGTCTCCGACGAAGGCGGGCATGGTGCGCGCTGCAACCGGAGTTCGCCCATGATTGCCGATGCAATCCAGGGCCCCCGCCCCCGGCCAGTCGATCTCTCGGCCGCCCTCGACGCCTCCGGGATCATCGGCACGTGGTCGTGGTCGCCGCGCGCCGAGCGCTGCGTCCTCGACGCCGGCGCCGCCGAGGTGCTGGCCGGCGATCCCGGACTGGCCGGACGCCCCCTCCCGCTCTCGGTCGCCAAGGCCTGCGTCCATCCCGAGGATCGGCCGGCCGTGGTGCGGCAGTTCAAGGCGGTGCGCGAGCGCGGCGGCCTGTTCGTGGCCGAGTACCGGACGCTGTCGCCCTCGGGTCAGGTCCGCCGGATCCTCGACCGCGGCCGGATCCCGACGGGCGCGTCGAGCCGGCGCCTCGGGCACGGCGTCATCATCGACGTGACCGACGAGCCGTCGGCGGCGCACGCGGCTGCGCACGCGGCGGCCGAGCCCGCGGACCCGCTCGCGCGGGCGGTGGACCGCGCCCTCGAATGCCGCGACGCCCTCGAGGGCGTGGCGGATTCCGAGCTTCAACTCCTCATCGACATGCTGCTGCTGCACCTCGGCCGGCGCATCGCCAAGGCCTCCGCGACCGGCGCGCGCCGCGGCGGCCACTGAGCGGGGCTGCCGCGTCCCGCCGGACCGTCCGGCCCGGCTCACTGCACCAGCACGGCCTGGTTGCAGAGGGTGCCGTCGACGCCGAGATCGGCGTAGCCCAGACGCAGGCCGAGGCTGCGCAGGACGGTGTCGAGCACGAGGTCGATCCCCGGGGTCACAGTGCCCAGCGTCGTCGTCAGGGCCGACTGGAGCAGCGGCGGCACGCCGAGGCCGTCGATGTTCAGCACGAGGTTGCGCAGCAGGCTGCCGGTGAGCGACTGGGTCAAGTTGCCCGAGGCGACCGTGCGCACGGTGTGGTTGGCGATGTCGGCGTCCGAGAACACGAGGGTCTGCGACGCGGTGCCGAGCGTCGCGTGGGCCCGCCCGGAGACGTTGACCAGCGGCAGGGCGATCAGGGAGGCCGGCTGCGACAGGTCGGGGCCCGCGCTGCCCCCCGTGATCGCGGCGCGCGGGATCTGGGCGACGGCCAGCGTCGCCAGTCCGGTCTGCGCGTCGAGGGTGACCTTGCGTCCTCCGGACCCGGCGCAGCTGAGCGACCGCAGGGTCGCCTGCGCCGGTGCGACTTCCGCGTAGACCGGCAGGGAGAGCGTCCCGAGCCCGAGCGGCGCCGTGACGGTGGTCTCGATCAGCAGCCGGGTCTGCGCCGTCTGAACGGTGGCGTTCTGGCTGCCCGGCCGGACCCAGCCCGAGCTGCGCTTGCGCTCGCCGATCGCCAGGGTCAGCCGGGTCGAGAGCAGTCCCGGCACGGTGGCTCCGAGATCGACCGCCACCTGGTTCTGGCCGTTCGCCAGGGAGGCGGCGGCGCCCAGGAGGTTCAGCACGTTGAGGGAGGGGCCGGCGAAGCCCCGGGGCGGCGCCAGCGCGGCGGCGTCGCCGAGCCCGTCCACTTGACCGATCGCGACGAGGTTTCCGGCGTTCGGCAGGGCGTTGAGGATCCCCGACAGGGCCGACGCCGCGCTGCCATTGTCCGACGCGGCGGCCCGGATCGCCATCAGCAGCTGACCGACGCTGGCATTCGCCTGGACGATGTCGGTATAGTTCGCGGCCTGCATGTTGAGGCTCGCCCCGAGCGAGTCCAGGACGCGCAGCCCGTCGACGCGGGCGCTGGCCAGGGCATCGTAGTCGCTGACGCTGAGCGACAGCCTGGCCCCGAGCAAGGCACCGAGCAGGGCGTTGGCGATGCCGCCCTCGAGCCTCAGGGTGCCGGATCCGATCGTGAAGGCCGCGAATTGCGCGCTCGCGGCGGTGCCGGTCACCCGCAGTGGCACCGCCGCGGGCAGGCCGATCGCCCGGCCGAAGGTCACCGGGACCGAGGTCGAGAGGCCGACCCGCACCGCGTTCGCGGGGCTTCCGCCGGCGCTGAACCGGCCGCCCGGAGCGACGCCCCTGGTGCTGGCGTCGTAGCTGCCGGGCGCGACCGTGGCGGTCGCGGCACCGTAGCCGTTGTCGCTGAGCGACCGGCGGGCGACCGTGTCGGCTTGGCTCGGATCGACGGCCGCCAGCATGGCGGCGATGTCCGCCGCCCCTTGCGCCTTGCGCCGCGCCTGGAAGACCAGCCCGAGATCGATCCCGACCGCGCCCGCCCCCATCAGCATGGCGCTGCCGAGCGCCACCAGGATCGCGACGTTGCCGCCGCGCGCGGCCCCGAAGCGCAGCAGGCGCCCGCCCGGGCCGGTCACAGGCCGCCCTTCCGGACGCTGACGCTGCTGCGCAGCACCGTCGGGAGCATCGGCAGCAGGCGCGCGAAGACGTTGATGCCGAGCGTCGAGGCGTCGAGGGTGACGGTGACCGTGTACACCGTCGCGTCGCTGGGATCCGGCCCGACCTGCACGACGACGCTGCCCGGCCGGAACATCGCGCCGGCGCTCAGGCTCCGGTTCACCATGGTCTGGGCGAGGTTCGCGCGCTCGGCATCGGTGACGCCCGCCACGGAGGCGCGGGCCGCCTCGGCGGCGATCTGGCGGAGGTTGTGGGCGGCCCCGAGGCAGATCCCGAACACCGCGATCCCGGCGAAGAGCAGGAACAGCACGGGCGCCACCAGGGCGAACTCCACCGCGGAACTGCCGCGCCGGCAGGTCCAACCGCTCGGCGCGCTCCGCCGACGCAAGCGCCGCATGCCCATCGCATCGCCCTCCGCGACTCGCGCAGCACGACCACTGCACGGCCCATCGTGACGGCGATGTTCTAACTAATGGTTGTTTTGATACTAGACTATGCAACCAAAGCGAGCACAGCACGCCGCGGCCGCGTCTCGCGCGGCCTGCCCGTTGCCGCTGCGCATCGTCGCGGTCTCAGATCGCCCGCGGCGGCCGCAGCAGGCCGATCCCGGCGGGGTCGAAGGACGCGCTCTTGATGATGGCGTGGACCTCGCGTCCCGGCGCGAGGCCGAGGTCGCGGACGGCCGCGCCGGTCACGCGCGCCACGAGACGGGCGCCGTTGCAGTCGATCTCCACCGCCGTCTCGGCACCCGCGGCCGTCAGGCCGCAGATCCGGCCGGCCAGCACGTTGCGCGCGCTGAGGCCGCGGGGAGGCTCGGTGGCGACGAGCACGTCCCGCGCGGGGATGCGGACCCGCAGCCGCGTCCCGGCCGGGCGCGACAGGCCCGGCACCAGCAGGCGCCCGGCGGCGCCCGTCAGGCGCGTGAGCCCGGTGGCGGCGTCGAGGGCCTCGACGACCATGTCGAGGAGCGCGCCGGCCTCGGCCTCGTGGATCGGCACGAGATCGGCGCGGCGCAGGATCGTCTCCGCGGGACCGGCTGCGGCCACCCGCCCGGCCTCCAGCACGATCACCGTGTTGGCGAGCCGGGCCACCTCGGACACGGCGTGGCTGACGTAGAGGATCGGCACGCCGGCCTCGTCGCGCAGGCGCTCGATGTAGGGGAGGATCTCGGCCTTGCGGGCCTCGTCCAGGGCCGCGAGGGGCTCGTCCATCAGCAGGAGGCGCGGCCTCGCCAGCAGCGCGCGACCGATCGCCACCCGCTGGCGCTCGCCGCCCGAGAGTCCCGCGGGCCGCCGGTCGAGGAGATGGTCGATGCCGAGCATGTCGGTCACGGCCGCGAAGGCCGCCGGGTCGGCGCCGCGCCGCGCGAAGACCCGGCCGTAGCCGAGATTGGTCCGGACGCTGAGATGCGGGAACAGCCGCGCGTCCTGGAACACCACGCCGACCTGGCGCCGGTGCGACGGCAGGACCAGGCCGGACGCGGTGTCGACCCACGGGGTGCCGCCGACGACGATCCGGCCCCGGTCCGGCCGCGCGAGGCCGGCGATCAGGTCGATCAGCGTGGTCTTCCCCGAGCCCGAGCGCCCGAACAGGGCGGTCAGCCCCGGCCCGGCCTCGAAGGCGGCCGCGAGCGCGAAGGCGCCGCGCCGGAGCTGGACGTCGACCTGGATGCTCACGCGGACAGACTCGCGTAACAGGAGCCCCGGCGCGTCCCGGCGCCGGCCCGGACTTGCCCGCGATGATCACGGTCCACCACCTCGAGAACAGCCGCTCGCAGCGCGTGCTCTGGCTGCTGGAGGAACTGGAGCTGCCCTACCGCGTGATCCGCTACGCCCGCGATCCGCGGACCCTGCGCGCGCCCCCCGAACTCCTGGCTGTCCACCCGCTGGGCAAGGCGCCGGTGATCACCGACGGCGGGACGGTGGTCGCCGAGACCGGCGCGATCGTCGCCTACCTGACGGATCTCGCCGGCGCGCGGCTGGTGCCCGGACCCGGGACGGAGGAGCGGCGGCGCTACGTCTACTGGTCGCATTACGCCGAGGGCTCGGCGATGCCGCCGCTGCTGCTGAAGCTCGTCTTCGGGCGGCTGGCGCCGGGTAGCCCCTGGCCGCTGCGGCCCCTCGTCCGCCGGATCGCCGACACGGTGCTGCGGGGCTTCGTCGATCCGGACCTGCGCCGGCACGCGGCCTTCTGGGAGGCGGAGCTCGCCGGCCGACCCTATTTCTGCGGCGCCGACTTCACCGCGGCCGACATCCTGATGAGCTTCCCGCTGGAGGCCTTCGCGGCGCGCGGCACGGGCGCGGGCCCGCGCGTCGCGGACTGGCTCGCGCGCATCCACGCCCGGCCGGCCTACCGGCGGGCGCTGCAGCAGGGCGGTCCCTACGCGTATGCCTGAGCGGGCGTCCCGCCCCGGATCGGTCGCCATTCAGCCCGCCCCCAGGCGCCGACCGGCCCGCCGCGCCAGGAATTCCGAGACCAGCAGCGCCGTGACCGACAGCGCGATCGAGATCAGGGTGAGGCGCAGGGCCGGCCCCTCTCCGCCGGGGACCTGCGTCAGCGTGTAGATCGCCGACGGCAGCGTCTGGGTCTCGCCCGGGATGTTCGACACGAACGTGATGGTCGCGCCGAACTCCCCCATCGCCTTGGCGAAGGCCAGCACGGCCCCCGCGAGGCAGCCGGGCAGGCTGAGCGGCAGCGTGATCGTCAGGAACACCGCGAAGGGGTTCGCGCCCAAGGTCCCGGCCGCCTGCTCCAGGCGCCGGTCCACGGCCTCGATCGACAGCCGCATCGCCCGCACCATGAGCGGGAAACCCATCACCGCGCAGGCCAGCGCCGCCCCGGTCCAGCGGAAGGAGAAGACCACGCCGATCTCGGCGAGGGGCGCGCCGAGCGGGCCGCGCCGGCCGAAGGCCAGCAACAGCAGGTAGCCGGTCACGACCGGGGGCAGGATCAGCGGCAGGTGGACCAGCCCGTCCAGCAGGGCGCGGCCGGGAAACCGGCGCCGCGCCAGCAGCCACGCCACGGCGAGCCCGGGCACGAGGCTCGCGAGCGTCGCCACCGTCGCCACCCGCAGGCTCAGGCCGACGGCGGTCCACTCGTCCGGCGTGAGGCCGAGCAAGGGGGCGGCGCGCCGCTACTGGCTGGCGCCGGGCTGCGCGACCACCGTGAAGCCCTGGCGCTCGAAGGAGCCCCGGGCCTCCGGGCCGCGCAGGTAGCCGAGCAGCGTCCCGGCATCCGGGTTGCGCGACTCCCGGGTCACCGCCGCCGGATAGACGATCGGCGGGTGGCTGTCGGCCGGGAAGGTCGCGACCACGTGGACGCTCGGGTCCGCGGCCGCGTCGGTGGCGTAGACGATGCCGAGCGGCGCCTCGCCCCGGGCGACCAGCAGGAGGGCGGCGCGCACGTTCTCGGCTTGGGCGACCTGCCCCTTCACGGCGTCCCAGGCGCCGAGCTTCTCTAGGGCGGCCTTGCCGTACTTGCCGGCGGGAACGGCGTCGATCGTCGCCATCGCCAGCCGCCCGCCGCCGAGTATCCGCGTCAGCGTGGTGCCGAGGTTCGGCGCCAGGGCCACCTGCGGATCCGAGGCGCTGTCCTTCGGCCCCGGGGCGATCAGCACCAGGGCGTTGCGCAGGAGGTCGATCCGCGAGCCGGCCTTCAGCAGCCCGGCCCGGTCGACGTAATCCATCCACGCGAGGTCGGCCGAGATGAACAGGTCCGCCGGCGCTCCCGCCTCGATCTGCTTCGCGAGGGCGTTCGAGCCGGCGTAGGAGATCCGCGCGGTCTTGCCGGTCGCCTTCGTCCAGGCGGCGGCGGCGTCGTCGAGGGCGTTCTTGAGACTCGCGGCCGCGAACACGACGACCGGCGCGTCCGCTCGCGCGGCCCTGTCCGTCGGCGCGAGGGTCAGGGCCGCGAGCGCGCCGGCGACCAGGATCCGTCGGGTCAGGGGCATCGGTGGGAACTCCCGGTCGCGACCCGCTATATACGGCGGGGAACGACGGGGATCATAGGCGCGCGCGGACACTGGGCCAAGGGCCGGCCGCCCCGAGGGGTGGCGCGGCTCCCGTCACGTCAGCCGAGCTCGGCCTCTTGCCGGTCCTTGGGCTCGGCCTCTGCCCGATGCAGGCGGCTCAGCAGGACGAGGAGATGGCCCGGGATGGGCCCGTCCGGTGCGGGGCCGCCGAAGATCCGCTCGCGCGGTCGGGCAGGCACGGCCGCACCGTTGACGACCACGGGCCCGCGGGGGCCGGAACGCCGGGACTTGGTCACGCTGTACGCACCCTGCTCAATCGTGATTCACGTAAAAAGCCGGCAAAAACGCCGCTGTCAGCGGCCGGTTCCGCGGCTGCGGTACATCATTTGGTTAACGCGCGACCATCCTGCCGCATTCCTGGGCACCCGCTCGCGCGAATCTGAGGGCGCGACCTCACCAGGTGCGGATGTCGTGCCGCTCGGTCGGGCGCGTCTCCGGCAGGCCGTTCATGCCGTTCGCGACCAGCACCGCCCAGAGCGTGGCCGCGGCCGTGGTCACGGCCGCGAAGGCGACGCTGATGAGGAGAGGCGCGGTCATGGCGGCACGATCGTCTGTCAAAACCGGCGCGCCGCTCCGGAACGAGCGGCGCGCCCGAGTTGAGGGTCTGGCCTTGGGGAAGCCGAGATTGTTTAAGCACACGCAGTGGCTGTGGACACTGCTTTGGGTCGCGGGAAAGATAAGTATTGGCGCTTGTGACTGTCCGGCAACAACGGGTCGGGCCGCCGGTCCGCTCCGCCGCCCCGCCCCTGCCGGGCCCGTATTTTTTCGCGTCAGCCCCTGGGCTGCGGCCCGGCCCGGCGTTACAGCCGGGCACCATGCTCGAAGGCCTGCCGCCCCACCGCCCGTCCCACGTCCTGCGTCTGCTGACCGACGAACGCTCGGCCCGCGCGATGACCGACCTGCTGGGCGAGATGTTCGATCCCACGGAGACCGCGGTGGCGGCCTTCGAGGACGAGGACGGGCGCACGTGGCGCCTGGAGGCCTATTTCGCGGACGCGCCCGACGAGGACTACATCCGCGCGCTGATCCGCCCGGTCATCGGCGACGCGGCCGACGCGGCGGAATTCCGCACGATCGCGCAGCAGGACTGGGTGCGCGCGTCGCTGGAGGGCCTGAAGCCGGTCCGGGCCGGCCGGTTCCTCGTCCACGGCGCGCACGACCGCGACTCCGTCCGGGGCAATGATCTGGCCATCGAGATCGAGGCCGCCCTCGCCTTCGGCACCGGGCATCACGGGACGACCCTGGGCTGCCTCCGCGCCCTGGTCTCGGAGCTCAAGCGCCGGCGCCCGGTCCACGTCCTCGACGTCGGTACCGGGACCGGGATCCTCGCCTTCGCGGCCGCCAGGGCCCTGCGGCAACCCGTGGTGGCCGGCGACCTCGACGCGGAGGCCGTGCGCACGGCCCGCGAGAACGCCCGCGCCAACGGGCTCGGCCCCTATCTCAAGCTCTACGAGGGGCCCGGGGTCCGCCACCGCCTCGCCGACCGGTCGCGCCATTTCGATCTCGTCTTCGCCAACATCCTGGCCCGGCCCCTCAGGCTCCTCGCGCCGACGCTGGCGCGGGTCGTCGCCACCGAGGGTGTGCTGGTCCTGTCGGGCCTGATCGAGCGCGACGTGCCCGGCGTGCTCTCCGCCTACCGCCTCCAGGGCTTCTCCCTCGTGCGGCGCGGCGTGATCGAGGGGTGGGTCGCCCTTGTCCTGACGCGCGGCGGTGCGGCACCGCGTCCGCGGCGCTGAACCGCGCGGAACCGCCCAGAACTCCGCGCGCGCCGGCGTGTTGTCCGGCCATGAGCCAGACGTCGCTCCACGATCCGCCCGCGGACCCGATCGCCGAGGGCGCCCGCGCCCGGGCGTGGGGCCGTCCCAAGGATGCCTGCCCCTATCCGGCCGATTCGCCCGCGCGCCGAGCGTGGATCGAGGGCTACGACGGCGCGCCCGCGGATCGCGCGCCGGACCTGCCGGTCACGAACGGCTGATCAGCGCGCGGTGCGCAGCCGGCCCGGCCGATCCGGCTCGTCCGCGGTCTCGGCCGGCGCCCCCGCCGTGTCCACCTGTGACACGGGCGCGCCGAGCGCCGCCATCAGCGCGCGCAGGCCGTCGATCCACTCCTCGAGTTCGGCGAGCGAGTCGAAACCGTCGCGGCGGACCACCGTGTCGGGCTCGATCGTCACGACGGCGTCGAAGCGGCCGTCGGGTCTGTCGCTGATCCGGTAGTAAACGCGGCGGGGCATGTCTGAGTAATAAGCGAAAATCCGCGGCGTGATAAGATTGCTAACGATTTTTAAGCACCGCAACCGACCTCCGACCGACTCTTTGTCGTGAGAACAGGGTGTTGCGACGCGGGAGCGGCGGGCGCTAGGCTCCGCGGATGACCGAGACCCGCACGTCCCGACCGCGTCAGCGCTTCCAGAGCTTCGACGACCCGAGCCACCGGAAGGGCGCCGAGCGGATCGAGGCGCTGCGGGCGGCCCTGCGCGCGACCGGGCTCGACGGCTTCGTCGTGCCGCGGGCCGACGAGCACCAGTCCGAATACGTTCCCGCCGACGCCGAACGGCTCGCCTGGCTCACCGGCTTCACCGGCTCGGCCGGGACGGCCGTGATCCTGATGGAGTCGGCGGCGCTGGTCGTCGACGGGCGCTACACCCTGCAGGCGCCCGAGCAGGTCGATACCGGCCTCGTCACGGTGGTACCGCTCGCCGAAACGACGCCGGAGGCCTGGATCGGCGCCAACCTGCGGCGCGATCAGGTGCTCGGCTACGATCCGTGGCTGCACACGCCGGACGGTCTGGCGCGCCTGGAGCGGGCCGTGACCCGCGCCGGCGGCGCGGTGCGGGCGGTGCCGAACCTCGTCGACGCGGTCTGGGCCGGGCGGCCGCGGCCGCCGGCCGGACCGGTGGTGGTCCACCCGGACGCGCTGTGCGGCGAGGCGTCCGCCGACAAGCTCGGCCGGATCCGGGCGGCGCTCGCCGAGGGCGGCTGCGACGCCCTGGTGATCTCCGACCCGCACAATCTCGCCTGGGCCTTCAACCTGCGCGGGGCCGACGTCGGCCACACGCCCCTGGCGCTGGGCTACGCGATCCTTCCGCGCGAGGGGCCGGCCCGGCTGTTCCTCGTCTCGCCGAACGTCGATCCGGCCCTGCGGGCCGCGCTCGCGCCGGTCGCCGAGATCCTGCCGCGGGCGGACCTGGACGACGGGTTGGCGTCCCTGGCGGGCGTGCGCGTCCGCCTCGACGCGTCGACCGGCGCCGTCGCCCTGAAGGAGAAGATCGAGGCCGCCGGCGGCACGGCCGATGTCGGCAAGGACCCGATCACCGGCATGAAGGCGGTCAAGAACGCCGCCGAGATCGCGGGCGCCCGCGCCGCCCATGTCCGGGACGGGGCGAGCGTCGTGCGCTTCCTCGCCTGGCTCGACGGGGCGGCCGCGGCCGGCGGCCTCACCGAGATCGCCGCCGTCGAGGCCCTGGAGGATTTCCGGGCCGCGGGCGGCGACCTGCGCGAGGTCTCCTTCCCCACCATCTCGGGATCCGGACCGAACGGGGCGATCGTCCACTACCGGGTGAGCCGCGCCACCGACCGGACGGTCCGGCCGGGCGAGCTGTTCCTGATCGATTCCGGGGCGCAGTACCCGGACGGGACCACCGACATCACCCGCACGGTCGCGGTCGGCGCGCCGAGCCCCGAGATGCGCGACCGCTTCACGCGCGTGCTGAAGGGGCACGTCGCCATCGCGCGGGCGGTGTTCCCGGTCGGCACGACCGGCGCCCAGATCGACGCCTTCGCGCGGGCGCCGCTCTGGCAGGCCGGTCTCGACTTCGACCACGGCACCGGTCACGGCGTCGGCGCCTTCCTGTCGGTGCACGAGGGGCCGCAGCGGATCGCCAAGACCGGCACGGTGGCGCTGGAGCCCGGCATGATCCTGTCGAACGAGCCGGGCTACTACGCCCGCGGCGCCTACGGCATCCGGATCGAGAACCTCGTCCTGGTCGAGTCCCGCGCGATCGCGGGCGGCGAGCGCCCGATGCTCGGCTTCGAGACGCTGACGCTCGCCCCCTACGACCGCCGGCTGATCCGGCCGGACCTGCTCGAACCCGGGGAGCGGGCCTGGATCGACGCCTACCATGCCCGGGTGCGCGAGACCCTGGCGCCCGGGCTCGACACCGCCGCGCGCGACTGGCTGGAGCGGGCGACGGCGCCGCTGGAGGGGTGAGCCGGCCGCACGGGACCCCGCACGGGACCCCGGACGGGACCCCGGACGCGGTCCATGGTAAGACCCGGCGCCACGGAAACGCCCGCGCCGGGCGAGAGACGCCGCGCGTGAAACCGCGACCGCCCCGCGCGCGAAGGGACAGCATGATCCGCCGCCTCGCCATCCTGATCCTGGCCCTCGCCGCGAGCCTCTCGGCCGCCGCGGCGCAGGGGTTTCCGCAGGGCTTCCGCACGCCCGCGGACCTCGTGCGCGCGAGCCTCGTGGCCGAGCCCGCCGCGGTCGCCGGCGCGCAGCCCTTCACGCTGGCCGTGCGGATGCAGATCAAGCCCGGCTGGCACGTCTACTGGCGCAATCCGGGCGATTCCGGCCTGCCCCCGGAGGTGACCTGGACCCTGCCGGCCGGCTTCAACGCCGGCGCGATCCGGTGGCCGGCGCCGGAGCGCATCCCGATCGCGACCCTCATGAATTACGGCTACGAGGGCGAGGTCACGCTCCTCGTGCCGGTGACGCCGCCGCCGAGCCTCGACCCGGCGGACCCGGTGCGGATCCAGGCGAAACTGACCTATCTCGTCTGCGAGACCGAGTGCGTGCCCGGCTCGGCCGACCTCGCCCTGACCCTGCCCGTGGGCAAGGCCGAGCCGGACCCGGCCAGCGCCGCGCTGTTCGCGCGCGCGCGCGCCGCGCTGCCCGTGCCGGCGCTCTGGCCCCTGCGCCTGTCGAGCCAGGGCGACACCCTGCGCCTCGATTTCGCCGCGACCGGTCTCAAGCCCGAGGCGCTCCGCAACGCCGCGTACTTCCCCTACGCCGAGACCGCGATCGACAACGCCGCCGCCCAGGTGATGACCGTCGACGAGACCGGCCTGCACCTGACCCTCGCGCGGAGCAGCCCGACCGATCCGGTGCCCACCGCGCTGCCCGGCGTCCTGACGGTCGACGAGGTCGACGCCGCCGGGACCCGCCGGCTCGCCTTCGCGTACGGGGACGAGCCGGTGCTCCCGGCCGCCGCGGCGCAGGCCCCGACCGCGCCGAACCCGGCCTCGACCGCGCCGGCAACCTCCGACTTCGACGCGCTGACCCTCGCGACCGCCGCGGCCTTCGCCTTCCTCGGCGGCCTGATCCTCAACCTGATGCCCTGCGTCTTCCCGGTCCTGTCGATCAAGGTCCTGAGCCTCGTGCGGCACGCGGGCGAGGGGCCGGCCCGGCTGCGGCTCCACGGCCTCGCCTACACGGCCGGCGTCCTGGCGAGCTTCCTGGCGCTCGCCGCCGCGCTGATCGGCCTGAAGAGCGGCGGGGCCGCGATCGGCTGGGGGTTCCAGCTCCAATCGCCCGCCGTGGTCGCGGGGCTCGCCTACCTGCTGTTCGCGATGGGCCTGAGCCTCTCCGGCGCGGTCCATGTCGGCGGGCGGCTCGCCGGCCTCGGCGACGGCCTCACCCGGCGCGCCGGCCTGAGCGGCTCGTTCTTCACGGGCGTGCTCGCCACCCTGGTGGCGACGCCCTGCACGGCGCCGTTCATGGGCTCGGCGGTGGGCTTCGCGCTGACCCAGAGCGCCGGCGTGGCGCTCGCCGTCTTCGCCAGCCTCGGCCTCGGCCTCGCCCTGCCCTTCCTGCTCCTGACCCTCTGGCCGCCGGCCCTGCGGGCACTGCCGCGGCCGGGCGCCTGGATGGAGACCCTCAAGCAGGTGCTGGCCTTCCCGGTCTACGCCACCGTCGCGTGGCTGATCTGGGTGCTGGCGCAGCAGGTCGACCCGCGCGGGCAGCTGGCGGCGCTGATCGGCCTCGTGCTCGTGGGCTTCGCCGCCTGGGCCTGGGAGCACGGCCGCGCCGCCGCGCCGCGGACGGGTCGGATCGCGCAGGCCGCCGCGGCGCTGGCGCTGATCGCGGTCGCCTCCCTCGCCGTCACCCTGCCCCGGAGCAGCGCCGCGCCGGCGGCGCAGGCCGCCGCCGACGGGGTCGAGCCGTTCACGCAGGCGCGCCTCGACGCCCTTCTCGACGCGCACCGCCCCGTCTTCGTCGACATGACCGCCGCCTGGTGCATCACCTGCGCGGTCAACGAGGCGACCTCGCTCAACACCAGGGCGGTGCGGTCCGCGATGGCCGAGCGCGGCGTGACCTACATGAAGGGCGACTGGACCAACCAGAACCCCGAGATCACCCGCCTCCTGGAGAAGCACGGGCGCAGCGGCGTCCCGCTCTACCTGCTCTACACCGGGACGGGGGAGCCCCAGGTGCTCCCGCAGATCCTGACCGAGGGGACGGTCCTGGCGGCGCTGGAGGCGGTGCCGGCCGCCGCGGGACGGAGCGCGGCGCTGGCGCGCTGAACCCGTCCGCGGTCCCCGGCGCCTGAGCAGAGACGGCGCGCCGGAGCGATCTGTCGCTCCGACGCGCCTTGGGGCCGCCTCAGGCCTCGAGCGAGAAGGTCTCGTCGAAGGCGTAGCCCGAGCCGCGGACCGTGCGGATCGGGTCGGCCTGGCGCGGGCCGTTCAGCGCCTTGCGCAGCCGCCCGACATGCACGTCCACCGTGCGCTCGTCGATGTAGACGTCGTGGCCCCAGACCCCGTCGAGGAGCTGCTCGCGGGAGAAGACCCGGCCCGGCGCCAGCATCAGGAATTCCAGCAGCCGGAACTCTGTCGGGCCCAGATGCAGCTCCTCGCCGCCGCGACGGACGCGGTGGCCGGTGCGGTCGAGCTCCAAATCGCCCGCCGCCAGCCGGTCCGAGACGTGGGCGGGCTTGGCCCGGCGCAGCAGCGCGCGGATCCGGGCGAGCAGTTCCGGCACCGAGAACGGCTTGACGATGTAGTCGTCGGCGCCCGTGCCGAGACCGCGGACGCGGTCGCCCTCCTCGCCCCGGGCGGTGAGCATGATCACCGGCAGGCGCTCGGTCTCCCGGCGCGCCCGGATCCGGCGGCACAGCTCGATCCCGGAGAGGCCGGGCAGCATCCAGTCGAGCAGGACGAGGTCCGGGATCCGCTCCGCCAGGAGCAGCTCGGCGTCGTCGCCGCGCGCCGCCGAATCCACCAGGAAGCCCTCGGCCTCCAGGTTGTAGCGCAGCAGCGTGGTCAGCGCCTCCTCGTCCTCGACGATCAGGACTTGCATGCTCACGTTCGACGACTCGTTCTACCGGCGGTCCCGCGGATGGTGCAGGAGGCGCCGCCCGGCCTCAACCTGCACGGTTACTGGCCCCGGCCATGCCCGCAGGAAGGCCGGGGTCGGGGGCTCACGGCGCCTGGAGTCCGTCCACCGTCGCGTAGTTCGACGCGTCGTTCTTCGGCCGGTCGCCCGCCAGGGTCTCGCCCGTGGCGAGGTAGTGGATCGTCTCGGCGATGTTGGTGGTGTGGTCGCCGATGCGCTCGACGTTCTTGGCGCAGAACAGCAGGTGCGTGCAGAACGAGATGTTGCGCGGGTCCTCCATCATGTAGGTCAGGAGCTCGCGGAACAGGGAATTGTACAGGGCGTCGATCTCACCGTCGCGCTCCCAGACGTCGTGGGCCGCCTGGACGTCGCGGCTCGCGTAGGCGTCGAGCACGTCCTTGAGCTGGCCCTCGGCGAGGTCGCTCATGTGGCGCACGCCGAGCACGATCTTCTGGGCCGGAGCCTGGTCGGAGATCGCCACCACGCGCTTGGCGACGTTCTTGGCGAGGTCGCCGATCCGCTCGAGATCGCCGGAGACGCGGATCGCCGAGATGGTCTCGCGCAGGTCGATCGCCAGCGGCTGGCGCCGGGCGATCAGCAGCACGGCGCGCTCCTCGATGTCCCGCTGCAGCGCGTCGAGGCGCTTGTCGGCGAGGATCACCGCCTGGGCGAGCGTGTCGTCCCGGCGCACGAGGGCATCGGTCGCCTCCGCGGTCATCTTCTCGGCGACGCCGCCCATCTCCGAGATCGAGCGACGCAGGTTCTCCAAGTCGGTGTCGTAGGAGGTGACGATATGGCCGGGCATGGCGGATCCTTCGATGGGGTCCCGGGGACGGCCCTCCGGGAGGTTTGCGGATCCGCCGACGCGCCGGAGACGCGAGCGGCGGTCCCGGGACCGGAGCGGCCCGGCAGACTAGCCGAAGCGGCCGGTGATGTAGTCCTGCGTGCGGCGCTCCGTCGGATTCATGAACATCCGGTTGGTCGGACCGAACTCGACGAGCTGCCCCAGATACATGAAGGCGGTGAACTGCGAGATGCGCGCCGCCTGCTGCATGTTGTGGGTGACGATCACGATGGTGAACTCGTCGCGCAGCTGCTCGATCAGCTCCTCGATGCGGCCGGTGGAGATCGGGTCGAGGGCCGAGGTCGGCTCGTCGAACAGGATCACCTCCGGACGCTGCGCCACCGTCCGGGCGATGCACAGGCGCTGCTGCTGGCCGCCCGACAGGCCGGTCCCCGGCTGCCGGAGCTTGTCCTTCACCTCGTCCCAGAGGGCGGCCTTGCGCAGCGATTCCTCGATCCGGCCGTCAAGCTCGGATTTCGGCAGCTTCTCGTAGAGGCGCAGGCCGAAGGCCACGTTGTCGTAGATCGACATCGGGAACGGCGTCGGCTTCTGGAACACCATGCCGATGCGCGAGCGCAGCTCGTTCAGGTCGACGGAGGGGCTGAGGATGTTCTCGCCGTCGAGCAGGATCTCGCCCTCCGCGCGCTGCTCCGGGTAGAGGCTGTAGATCCGGTTGAAGCAGCGCAGCAGGGTGGACTTGCCGCAGCCGGAGGGGCCGATCAGCGCCGTCACCTGCCGGTCGTGGAAGTTGAGGTTGACGTCCTTCAGCCCGTGGAAGCTGCCGTAGTAGAAGTTCAGGTCCTTGACGGCGATCCGCACGGGGCCGCCCTCTTCGGCGCGGTTGCGGTTCAGCTCGACCGTCGGGATCGCGGAGGCGGCGTTCATCGTCGTGTCCTCGAAAGGGGGCTCAGCGCGAGGCCTGCGGCTTGATCACGAGGCGCGCGATGATCGACAGCGCCAGGATGGTCGCGGTGATCAGGAGCGCGCCCGCCCAGGCGAGGCCCTGCCAGTTCGGGTAGGGCGAGAGGGCGAACTGGTAGATCATCACCGGCAGGTTCGCGACGCCGCCCATCAGGTTGGCCGAGAACCAGGAATTGTTGTTGAGCGCGGTGAACAGCAGCGGCGCGGTCTCGCCGGCGATGCGGGCGAGCGCCAGGATGATGCCGGTGACGATGCCGGCCGAGGCCGCCCGCCAGGTCACGCTCATGATCACCGTCGAGGGCGGCGCGCCGAGCGCCGCGCCGGCCTCCCGCAGGGTTCCGGGGACGAGGCGCAGCATGTCCTCGGTGGTGCGCACGATCACCGGCACGGCGATGATCGCCAGGGCCACGCCGCCGGCCCAGCCCGAGTAGGTGCCCATCGGCCGCACCATCAGCGTGTAAACGAACAGGCCGATCAGGATCGACGGCGCCGAGAGCAGGACGTCGTTGAGGAAGCGGATCAGGGCCGCCAGCTTCGAGCCGCGCCCGTACTCGGCGAGGAAGGTCCCGGCCATGACGCCGACCGGTGTGGCGATCAGGATGCCGATCCCGGTCAGCACGAGGCTGCCCAGGATCGCGTTGGCGATGCCGCCGCCCTCGGAGCCCGGGCCCGGGGTCGGGTTGGTGAACAGGGTGGGCGTGAAGCCGCGCACGCCCTGGACGATCAGCATCACCAGGATCGAGCCGAGGACCAGGGCGCCCACCACCGTCGCGGCGGTGCAGGCGACGCGCAGGGCCCGGTCGGCGACGCGGCGTCCCTGGCGGACGCGGCCGGGGCGGCGTTGGGCGGCCGGGGCGATCGTGCTGGAGGAAACCATCGCGCGTGCTCCTCAGGCGGCCTTGACGCGGCGCGTCAGCAGCCGGGCGATGATGAGCACCACGAAGGTGATCACGAACAGGATGCAGCCCAGGGCCATCAGCGCGTTCAGCTGGAGGCCGTCCGCCTCGTTGAACTCGTTGGCGATGCGCGACGCGATGGTCGAGCTCGGGTCGAAGATCGAGGCCGAGAGCCGGTTGGCGTTGCCGACCACGAAGGTCACCGCCATCGTCTCGCCGAGCGCCCGGCCGAGGCCGAGCATGATCGCGCCGATGATCGAGACCGCCGCCTGCGGCACCAGCACGTGGCGCACGACCTCCCAGGTGGTGCAGCCGATGCCGTAGGCGCTCTCGCGCAGCACGGTCGGGATCTGGTCGAGCATGTCCCGGGCGATCGAGGCGATGAACGGCACGATCATGATCGCCAGGATGATCCCGGCGGTGAACACGCCGACGCCCGACGGTACCCGGGCGTAGAACAGCGTGCCGACGATCGGCATGCCCTCCACGAGGTTCGAGACCGGGATCTGGACGTAGCGCGCGAAGAGCGGCGCGAACACGAACAGGCCCCACATGCCGTAGATGATGCTCGGCACGGCGGCGAGCAGCTCGATCGTCATGGCGACCGGCTTGCGGGCCCAGCCCGGGCAGAGCTGGGTGAGGTAGACCGCGATGCCCAGCGAGACCGGCACGCCGATCAGCAGGGCCAGGAAGGCGGAGGCGACGGTCCCGATCACCGCGACCAGGGCGCCGTACTGCTCGGTCCCGACGTTCCAGGCGCTGGAGGTCAGGAAGCCGAAGCCGAACTCGCGGAAGGCGGGCCAGCCGCCGTACAGGATCGAGCCGAGGATGCCGGCGAGCACGAGCAGCACCAGCAGGGCCGCGCCGTACGAGCAGGTCCGGAACAGCGTGTCGAGGCTCCGGCTCGGCGCCTTCCGCGCGGTCGCGGTACGGGTTCGGCCGAGGGCGATCGATTCGGTCAAAGCGGGCATCCGCGGTTCTCTGCGAAGGGGGGCGTGGTAGCGCGCTGCGTTCCCGGAAGCGAGGGAGGAGGTTCTCACCTCCTCCCGGCCACGCTCACATGTTGAGGACAGGCTTGCCGTCCTTGCCCTTCACGTCCTTCCACTCCTGGTGGATCAGTTCGACGACGTTGTCCGGCAGCGGGACGTAGTCGAGGTCGGTGGCGAGCTTGTCGCCGTTCTTGTAGGCCCAGTCGAAGAACTTCAGCACGGCGGCGGACTTGGCCGGATCGGCGGCGTCCTTGTGGACCAGGATGAAGGTCGCCGCCGTGATCGGCCACGCCTCCTCACCCGGCTGGTTGGTCAGCGAGATGCCGAAGCCCGGGGCGGCCTTCCAGTCGGCGCTGGCGGCCGCGGCCTGGAACGCCTTGTCGTCGGGCTGCGGGTACTTGCCGGCCTTGTTCTGCAGCAGGGCGTAGGAGAGCTTGTTCTGCTTGGCGTAGGCCGACTCGACGTAGCCGATCGCGTTCGGCACCTGCTTCACGGTGGCGGTGACGCCCTCGTTGCCCTTGCCGCCCTGACCCACCGGCCAGGAGATCGTCGTGGCCGCGCCGTACTCCTTCTTCCAGGGCTCGGAGACCTGGGACAGGTAGGTGGTGAAGATGTTGGTCGTGCCCGACGCGTCGGAGCGGTAGACCGGGGTGATGTTGGCGTCGGGGAGCTTCAGCCCGTCATTGAGCTTGGCGATCCGCGGATCGCTCCACTTCGCGATCTTGCCGGCGTAGATGTCGGCCAGCACGTCGCCGGTGAGCTTGAGCTTGCCCGGCTCGATCCCCGGGATGTTCACGACCGGCACGACGCCGCCCATCACGGTCGGGAACTGGACGAGGCCGTCCTTGGACAGCTGCTCGGCTTTCAGGGGCGCGTCCGTGGCGCCGAAATCGACCGTCTTGGCCTGGATCTGCTTGATGCCGCCGCCGGAGCCGATCGACTGGTAGTTGAGGCCCGAGCCGGTCTCCTTGCGATAGGCCTCGGCCCACTTGGAGTAGACCGGGAAGGGGAACGTGGCGCCGGCGCCGGTGATATCGGCGGCGAGCGCCGCGGACGCCAGCTGAACCGTCGCGAGGCCGACGGCGAGCGCGTAAGCGAAGGGTCTCAAAGGAATCTCCGTTGCCGTCGGGCAAGAGCCTGCGCTGCCCCGCCGGCAAGCCCATGCCCGCGGCAGAGCCCTGCGGCCGATCTTCCGAAGAGACCCAGCGCCGGCCGCCCGATGGCCGGGCGGTTACGACAAGTAGATGACACCCGGATGACACGCGGGGTGACACGGCGCTCCGCCCGGGCGCGGCACGGTTCCGGGCTCTCGCGCGTTCCTCTCTGCCAGGAGCGGCAGCCGGCAGCAGAAGGACGCGCGGATCGTGGGCGGCGACGAGGTGGGTGCAGCGACGGAATCCGATCCGGCCTGGCAGGCCCTGCACGCCGAGCGGGAAGCCGTGGAGCGGGCCCTGGCGCTGGCGCAGGCCCGTCAGAAATTCAGCCGCGATCCGGAGGCGGCCTCGGCGGCGCGCGTCGAGGAGGCGGAGCTGCTGGTGAGCCTCGACCGGGTGCTGACGCTGATTCGCGCGGCCGAGTATCGTCGGCGGCCGGGCGCGCGCCGCTGGTAGCGCCCGCGGTGCCGGGTCAGACCGCCCGGCGCAGCTCCCGCTCCTTCTGGCGCAGGCGCAGGAGCAGCTCGACATGCGTGTCGGTGATCGGCTGCGTGTCGACGCTGCCCTCGTAGACCGTGCGGAGCGTGAGGCCGAGCTGGCGGGTGTCGACCGCCCGCTTCAGAGGCTGTCCCGCAGGCAGAGACCCATCGGACTCGACGACTGACGGCTTCATGGCTCCCTCCCGCCCTTCCACCGCCCAAACCTGCCGCGGTACCGGGATGGCCGTACTCTCACGATGAATGGTTAACGAATCATTACCTTCAACCAACGGTTAAGGTTGTCGCCCGACTACGCGTCGGCGCCCTGCAGGAGCCGCGCCGCGGCCGCCCGGGCCTCGTCGGTGACGGTGGCGCCCGCCAGCATCCGGGCGATCTCCTCCCGGCGCTCGGCGACCGGCAGGCTCGCCACGCGCGTGGCGACGCGGCTGGCCCCTTTCACCGGCGCCTTGGCGATCAGGAAATGCGTCTCGGCCCGCGCGGCGACCTGGGGGGCGTGGGTCACCGCCACCACCTGCACGGTGGCCGCCAGCCGCGCGAGCCGCATCCCGATGGCGTCCGCCACCGCGCCGCCCACGCCGGTATCGATCTCGTCGAAGATGAGCGTCGGAGCCGAGCCCTTGTCGGCCAGCACGACCTTCAGCGCCAGCATGAAGCGCGACAGCTCGCCGCCCGAGGCGACCTTCATCATCGGGCCGGGCTTGGTCCCGGGATTGGTCTGGGCCCAGAACTCGACCCGGTCGGTTCCCGCCGGATCGCGGGAGTCCGGGTCCGTGGCGATCTCGGTGATGAAGCGGGCCCGCTCCAGCTTGAGCGGCGGCAGCTCGGCCTTCACGGCCGCGTCGAGCTGCTTGGCCGCCCGGCGCCGGCCGGCGCTGAGCTTCTCGGCCGCCTCGGTATAGGCGGCCTCCGCCGTCGCGAGCGCCTGCTCCAGTCCGGCCAGCGCCGCCTCGCCGGCATCGATCGCCGCCACGTCGCCGGCGTAGCGCTCCGCCAGGGCCGCGAGGTCGTCGGCCGGGACATCGTACTTGCGCGACGCGGCGCGCAGGGCGAAGAGCCGCTCCTCGACGCGCTCCAGGTCGCGGGGGTCGAACTCCGTCTCGGCCACCGCCGCCTCGAGGACCGCGCGGGCCTCGTCGAGGGCGACCATGGCGGCGTCGAGGGCGTTCACGCACGGGTCGACCAGGGCCGGCAGCTGCGCGGCGCGCCGCTCCAGCTTGCGCAAAGCGGCCGAGAGGTGCGGCACGCCGGAATGGGGGCCGCCGACGGCCTCGAGCGCCTCGTTGAGCTCGCGCGCGACCTTCTCGGATTGCTGCATGATCGTGCGGCGCTCGGCGAGCTGGGCCTCCTCGCCCGCGAGCGGCGCGAGGGCGGCGAGCTCCTCCACGGCGTGGCGCAGGAAGTCGGATTCCTTGCGGGCGGCCTCCACGCGGGCGCGGTGCTCGGCGAGCTCGGTGCGGGCCGTCCGCACGGCCCGCGACGCGGCCGCGACCTTGGCGAGCTGGCTCTGAAGCCCGCCGAAGGCATCGAGGATCGCCCGGTGCGAGGCGGGGTCGGCCAGCGCCCGGTCGTCGTGCTGCCCGTGGATCTCCACCAGGGCCGCGCCGATCGCCCGCAGGACCTGCACGCCCACGGGCTGGTCGTTGACGAAGGCGCGGGTCCGGCCGTCCGCCATCTGGGTCCGGCGCAGGATCAGGTCACCCTCGGTGTCGATCTCGGCCTCGGCCGCGATCCGGCGCGCCGGATGATCGAGGGGCAGATCGAACACGGCCGTGACCGCGCCCTGCGCCTCGCCGTGGCGGACCAGACGGCCGTCGCCGCGGCCGCCGAGCGCCAGGGCGAAGGCGTCGAGCAGGATCGATTTACCCGCGCCCGTCTCTCCGGTCAGGACGCTGAGCCCCGATCGGAAATTCAGTTCGAGCCTGTCGATCAGGACGATGTCGCGGATCGCGAGCTGCGCCAGCATGCGGCGACGGGGATTCCTCAGGATGGGACCGCAGACATAAGGCCGCCGCGGCTCGGATTCACCCCAAAAATGCGTCGCACCGCGCGGATGGTGCAACGCGCCGGGGGCCGCAATGGGAAAGGCCCGGAGCGGCGGCTCCGGGCCTCGATCTCTCGCGTCCCGGCCCCGGGCGGGCCGGGCGGCCTACTCGGCCGAGGCGGTCTTGCCGGTGACGGTGCGGAAGATCTTCGAGAGGAACGAGCTCTTCTCCTCGCGGGGCTCGACCCCGTTCTGGGCCAGGAGCGCGTGCGCGTCCTTGTACCAGGGGCTCTCCGGGAAGTTGTGGCCGAGCACCGCGGCGGCGTTCTGCGCCTCCTGGGTGATGCCGAGCGCCCAGTAGGCCTCGGTCAGGCGCTCGAGCGCCTCCTCGGCGTGCCGCGTGGTCTGATACTTGGCGACCACGTCGCGGAAGCGGTTGATCGCCGCCGGGAAATTGCGCTTCTCGAGGTAGAAGCGGCCGATCTCCATCTCCTTGCCGGCGAGCTGGTCGCGGGTGATCTGGATCTTCGCCTTCGCGTCCGCGGCGTATTCCGACGTCGGGTACTTCTGGACCAGCTCCTGCAGCGCGACGAGCGCCTTCTCGGAGCGTTCCTGGTCGCGGGTGACGTCCGGGATCTGCTTGTAGTTCGACATCGCCATCAGATACTGCGCGTAGGCGGCATCTTTGCTGGCCGGGTGGCGCTGCAGGTAGCGCTTCGAGGCGCTGATCGCGTCGTCGTACTTCTGGCCCTCGTAATTGGCGTAGGCCGTCATCAGCAGCGCCTTCCGGGACCACTCGGAATACTGGTACTGCTTGTCCAGATTGTCGAATTTCTTGACCGCGCCCTCGTAGTCGCTGTCCTCGAGCTTCGCCAGACCGTCGCTGTACAGCTTGTCGGCCGGGACGTCCGGCACGACCTCGGGCTTGTACTTCTCGGCGAAGATGCTGGTCGGGTCGAAGTCGCAGCCGCCGAGGCCCAGGCCGAGGACGGCCACGAAGGGCACCGCGAAGGCCGCTGCCCGGCGATGACGAATGGTGACAGGCATCTGGCGCTCTTTCCCGGAACCGGCGCCGTTTCGCGCCGTCATGCCATCGCGTGGGTGGATCCGGCCCGCCCCGGGCCGTGCCCGCCGTTCACGGACCGTTAAACCCTGCCGTTCGATTCGGGCACGAAAGCGGCAAGGCTGCGGCGGCCAGGATCGGTCGCGGGCTGTGTCCCGCCGGTCACAGGGGCTACAGGTCGCCCGCGAAGGCGGCGATGCCGAGGCCGACGCCGAGCTCGGACAGCACGGTCTCGCGGCGCGAGCCCTGCGCCTCGACGACGGCGTAGTTCGCCCGGTCGGCGAAGAGGGCGGACAGCACCCCGACATTCATCCGATGGCCGCCGCAATAGGAGCGGTAGGCGCCCTGGATCGGCAGGCCGGCCAGGGCGAGGTCGCCGATGGCGTCGAGGATCTTGTGGCGGACGAACTCGTCCTGGAAGCGCAGGCCCTCGGGATTGACCACCGCGGTCTCGCCGACCGCCACGGTGTTCTCCAGCGAGGCGCCGAGGGCGAAGCCGGCCTTCCAGTAGCGCTCCACGTCCCGCATCATCCCGAAGGTGCGGGCGCCGGCGATCTCGCGGCGATAGGTGGCGGGCGACAGGTCCATCGCCTTGCGGGAGCGGCCGATCACCGGGCTCTCGAAATCGATCTCGACGTCGAGGCGGAAACCGCGATCGATCGGGCGCAGCTCCGCGAAGGAGGTCCCGGCCTCGATGCGGACGTGTCGGAGGATCTTGAGCCAGCGGCGCGGCGTGTCGCAGGTGGCGATCCCGATCTGGTCGATCGCCTGGACGAAGGGGAGCGCGGATCCGTCGAGGATCGGCATCTCGGGGCCGTCGATCTCGATCAGAGCATTGTCGACGCCCAGGCCGTAGAGGGCGGACATCAGGTGCTCGACGGTGGCGACGGCGCCGGTCTCGACGTCGCCCAGGACAGTGCAGAGTTCGGTGGCGGAGACGAGGGCGTGATGCGCCTTGATCAGGCGATCGTTGCCGTGGGTGGTACCGGTGCGGAGGAAGGCGATGCCGTGATTGGCCGGAGCGGGTCGAATGGTGATCTCGGCGGGGTTGCCGGAGTGAACTCCGATCCCCGAGAGAGTCGCCGGCCCTTTGAGGGTCGTCTGTTTATGCGTTCGCATTCCTTAGCCCCCGGGCGCGACCAGATCCCGTCACCCCGACTGGAGGTGAGGAGAAACTGACTGATCCGTCCGCTGCTTGATGCCCTAGCCCACGCGATCAGGTTGTGTCCTGCCGCGTGTCGTCTCGATCACATGGTTTCTATAGCTGCGCCGCACAGGGCAGCCAAATCACGGATTCTTACGGTCTGTTACAGACACGCTTAGCGGTCCGTCACCGCAAAGCGCTGCTTCACCAATGGCTTAAAGGTTGGTTAATACGTGACTAACCCGCGGCCGTTCTGTGGCGCGGATGCACCATGCGCCCCGGCTCGGGAGGCGCGGTGCACAGCCTTGTCGAAGTCACCATACCACTGCAACAACCATGAGTTGCTTTGCTGCAGCGCGAAGGGGCCGGCGGTTTCCCGCCAGCCCCAGGCCGTGTTGGAGACCCGGACCGGTCAGTTCGCCTGGCGGCGGAGGAAGGCCGGGATCTCGAGCTGATCGTCGTCCATCATCCGCGGCTGAGGCGCGACCCGGCCCTGCGCGTCGAGGTTGCCCTGGGCCGGGCGGTACTGCGGGACCGCGGGCGCGGCCGGAGCGCGCGGGGCCGGCGGCACGTGAGGCTGACCCATGTGCGGCTGACCCATGTGCGGCTGCGGGGCGACGGCCGAGGCCGGACGGGCCGCCGGGGCGCCGTCCATGTCCTCGCGGCGGCCGCCGAAGCCCACGGTCGCGAGCCGGCGCAGCAGCGAGGTCCGCTTGGATTCCGGGGCAGTCTCCTCGGCAGCGCGGTTCGCCATGATCTGCGTCTGGGCGATCGGCGGCAGCTCGTGGATCTGCGGCATGCGCGGGGCGCGGGCGAGCGGCGTGCCCGTCGGGGCGGCCGGACGCGGCGGCACGAACGGGCCGGCCTCGACGGCGGGCGCCGCCTCGACGCGCTGCGGCGCGGGGGCCGGGACGAACGGCGCCGCGGCGCGGGCCTGGACCGGGGCGAGCACGACGTCGTCGCGGGTCACCGGGGCGGCGGCCTCGATGCGGGTCTCCATCCGCGACTCGGGGCGCATCTCGGGGGCCGAGAGCGGCGCGGGGGCCGGGGCGGAGCTCGGCGCCGGGGCGACCGACTCGGTGCGGATGCTCGGCACCGGCGAGGCGGCGCGCGAGCGGGCCTCGGCGCGCAGGCGCTCGGCAACCTCGGCGATGCGCTGCTCGGTCTCGGCGATGGCCGGGTTGTTCGGCGAGTTCGCCGAGATCAGGGCCGGCTCGATGCCGGTGGCGACCACCGACACGCGGATGATGCCGTCCAGGCTCTCGTCGAAGGTGGCGCCCAGGATGATGTTGGCGTCCTGATCGACCTCCTCGCGGATGCGGGTGGCGGCCTCGTCGAGCTCGTACAGGGTCAGGTCCGAGCCGCCGGTGATCGAGATCAGCAGGCCGCGGGCGCCCTTCATCGACACGTCGTCGAGGAGCGGATTGGCGATGGCGGCCTCGGCAGCGCGGTTGGCGCGCTTCTCGCCGGAGGCCTCGCCGGTACCCATCATGGCCTTGCCCATGCCGCGCATGATCGCCCGCACGTCGGCGAAGTCGAGGTTGATGAGGCCCTCCTTCACCATCAGGTCGGTGATGCAGGCGACGCCCGAGTAGAGCACCTGGTCGGCCATCGCGAAGGCGTCGGCGAAGGTGGTCTTCTCGTTGGCGACCCGGAACAGGTTCTGGTTCGGGATCACGATCAGGGTGTCGACCGCGGCCTGCAGCTCCTGGATGCCGGACTCGGCGGTGCGCATGCGGCGCATGCCCTCGAACTGGAACGGCTTCGTCACGACGCCGACCGTCAGGATGCCCATGTCGCGGGCTGCGCGGGCGATGACCGGGGCGGCGCCGGTGCCGGTGCCGCCGCCCATGCCGGCGGTGATGAAGCACATGTGGGCGCCGGAGAGCTGGTCGCGGATCTCGTCGATCACCTCGTCGGCGGCGGCCGAGCCGACCTCCGGGTGCGAGCCGGCGCCGAGGCCCTGGGTCACGCCCAGGCCCATCTGGATCACCCGCTCGGCCTTCGAGGAGGTGAGCGCCTGCGCGTCGGTGTTGGCGACGACGAACTCGCAGCCCAGCAGGCCCGACTCGATCATGTTGTTGACGGCGTTGCCGCCGGCGCCACCGACGCCGAAGACGGTGATGCGGGGCTTGAGTTCCCGGATGTCCGGCGCCTGGAGGGTGATGGCCATGGTGTCGAGCCTCTCGCTAACTGTGCTGTCCGTGCGACGCCTGGGCGCCGGATTCCCTTCGATCCCCCCGCGCGAGCGGGCGGGCGTGAAACCTAGAAGCTGTCCCGGAGCCAGCGGCCGACCCGGTTCAGGTAGTTGTCGGTCCCGGTCGCCGCGAAGGCGCCGTGCCCGCGCGGCTCGAAATGCTCGGCATGGGCCACCTGCGGGTAGACGAGCAGGCCGACCGCCGCCGAGAAGGCCGGACCCTTGGCGGCCTCCGGCAGGCCCCGGATGCCGAGGGGCCGTCCGATCCGCACCTGACCCTGGAGGACGCGGCGGGCGACCTCGGGCAGGCCGACGAGCTGGCTGGCGCCGCCGGTGAGGACCACCCGCCGCCCGGCCTGGGCGGCGAAGCCCGCGTCGCGCAGGCGGTCCCGCACCAGCTCGACCACCTCCTCGACGCGCGGCTTGATGATCCGCACGAGCTGCGAGCGCGGGATGTGGGCCGGCGCCTCGCCCTCGTCCTCGCCGACGCCGTGCACGGCGATCATGTCGCGGTCGTCGGAGGGGGTGGAGAGGGCCGAGCCGTAGAGGGTCTTCAGCCGCTCGGCCGCCGCCATGCGGGTGGAGAGGCCGCGGGCGATGTCCATGGTGACGTGGTGGCCGCCGACCGCCAGGGCGTCCACGTGCACGAGGTGGCCGCCGGAGAACACGCCGACGCTGGTGGTGCCGCCGCCCATGTCGACGACGCAGACACCCATCTCGGCCTCGTCGTCGACCAGCGCCGAGAGGCCGGCCGCGTAGGGCGTGGCGATCACCGCCTCGACGCCGAGGTGGCAGTGCTCCACCGCCAGCATGACGTTGCGGGCGGCCGCGAGCTCGCTGGTGACGACGTGCAGGTCGACGCTGAGCGCCTCGCCGATCATGCCCGACGGGTCGATGACGGCGCCCTGCCCGTCCAGGGCGTAGCCGGTGGGCAGGGCGTGCAGCACGGCCCGGCCGGGGCTGACGCCGTGGGCGCTCGCGGTCTCGAGCACCCGCTCGACGTCGCTGCCCGTGACGGTGCCCGAGCGGACGTTCACCCGCGCCTGGAAATGCTGCGAGGCGAGCCGGCCGCCCGACATGTTGACGATGACCGACTGGACCTCGACCTTGGCCATCCGCTCGGCGGCGTGCACCGCCTGGCGGATCGCGCTCTCGGCCGCGGCGAGATCGACGATGGCGCCGCCCTTCAGGCCCAGGGAGCGCTGGTGGCCGATGCCGATGATGCGCGCGAGGTGCGTGCGGCCGCGGAGCGTCGTGAGCGCCTCGGCGGGCTGCAGCTCGGCGATGAGGCAGACCACCTTGCTCGTGCCGATGTCGAGCACCGAGAGGGTGGTCGAGCGCCGGGCGGAGAGCGGCTTCAAGCGCGGCGTGAGGCCGTGTTGGCTGTGCATTGACGCTACCGGGCGCGGGATGCGGGACGAGCGGAGATCGACAGGAAGGGCATCAGCTGGCCGCGCCCTTCTTCTTCGCCTTCTGGGCTTCCGCGCGGGCGGCGGCGGCCTCCTCGGTCAGGCGCACCACCAGGCGGTCCGGCATGCGCAGGTCCACCGCGATGATGTCCTTCTCGAGCAGGTGGGCCTCGCGCTCGAACCGCACGAGGCGGGCGAGCGCCGCGGCCGGGTCGGCCTCGGGCAGGCGCACGTCGATGCCGTCGAACTTGAGGGTCCAGCGCCGGCCGGACACGTAGGTGCCGGCCTTGATCCGCTCGGCGAGCGGCCCGGCGGCGGCGATGAGGGCGAGATATTCCGGAAGCTTGGTGTTGGCGTCTTCGCCGACCACCAGGGGCAGGCTCGCGTAACGGTCGTCGCGCATGGCGTCGATGACGGTGCCGTCGGCGGCGATCACGTTGATCTCGCCGTTCTTCTGCCATAGGGCCGCGGGCTCGCGCTCCACCTGGGTGATGGCGATCTCGTTGGGGTAGATCTTCCGGACCGAGGCCTGCGCGATCAGCGGCACGCGGAGCAGCCGCTCGCGCACGTCGTTGACGTCGAGGAAGGGAACGGAGGAGCGCCAGTCGATCCCGGCGGCCGCCAGGACCTCGCGCTCGTACATGCGGGAGATGCCCGAGATGGTGACGCGCTCGACGCCGAAGCCGGCGATGCGCGCGGCGATGTCGAGGGGGCGGCCCTGCTCGGCCACGAACGCGTCGTAGCGGCCGCTCGCCACGAAGCCGGCGAGCGCCACGGCGGCGGCGGACACGGCGACCGCCACGATTCCGGCGCCGCGGGGCAGGCGCTCGCTCAGCCGCTGACTCGGGCGGGCCCGACGAACCGAGAGCGACCGGGACGTGGCGCGGCCGGCGAGCCGGCCCAGGATCGCGCCGGCGAGGCGCGCGGGACCGCTCCGGCCGGCGGCGTCGCCGCTCAGCGATTCAGGGAAGCGTCCTCCACCATCCATCGGACGAGCTCACCGAAACTCAGGCCCGCATGGGCCGCCATCTCCGGCACAAGGCTCGTCTGGGTCATGCCGGGTTGCGTGTTGACCTCCAGCACCACGAGCAGACCGGTTCCACCCGGTGTGTCGTCGTAGCGAAGGTCGGCACGGCTGACGCCCCGACAGCCCAGTGCTTGATGCGCCGTTAACGACAGTTCTTGGACACGCTGGTAAACATTTGGTTTAAGTTCGGCCGGGAGCACGTGAACCGAGCCCCCCGGAGCGTACTTGGCGTCGTAATCGTACCAATCCCCCGTGGCGGCCTTCACCTCGATCACCCCGAGGGCCTTGTCGCCCATCACGCCGCAGGTGAGTTCGCGGCCAGCAATGTAAGGTTCTGCAAGGACTTGCTCGCCGAACGTCCATTCCTCGGAGGCGAGGATCTGGGGCGGGTGCGAGCGGCCGTCGCGCACGATGATCACACCCACCGATGAGCCTTCGGCGATCGGTTTCACCACGTAGGGTGGCGGCAGGGGGTGTGTCCTGGCGGCCTCACGACGGTTAACGATCCGGCCCTCCGGCACGTCGACGCCGGCGGCGCGCATGACGGTCTTGGCCCGCTCCTTGTTCATGGCCAGCGCCGAGGCGAGGACGCCGGAATGGGTGTAGGGGATCTTGAGGATCTCCAGCAGGCCCTGGATCGTGCCGTCCTCGCCGTCAGGTCCGTGGAGCGCGTTGAACGCCGCGTCCGGCCGGAGCGCCGTCAGCACGGAGGCGATGTCGGGGCCGACATCGACCCGGGTGACCCGGTAGCCCTCCCCTTCGAGCGCGTCGGCGCAGGCCTTGCCGGAATTGAGGGAGACCTCGCGCTCGGCGGAGGTGCCGCCCAGGAGGACGGCGACGTGCTTGGACATCAGGGCACCTCGAAAAGGTCGGCTTCAATCAGGATCTGAACGCACCCGAACGGTCGCTGCGCCGGCCGAGCATCGTATCTCGGCCGCGTCGGCGCGTCCGGAAGACCGCTCTCACTCGGCGCCGGTGGGCCGGCCGATGCGCCGGATCTCCCAGCGCAGCTCGACCCCGCTGGTGTCGCGGACGCGGCGGCGAACCTCCTCGCCCAGCCCCTCGATGTCGGCCGCGGTCGCGTCACCGGTATTGATCAGGAAGTTGCAGTGCATCTCGCTGACCTGGGCGCCCCCCCGCCTCAGCCCGCGGCAGCCGGCGGCGTCGATCAGCTGCCACGCCTTGCCGCCGTCCGGGTTGGCGAAGGTCGAGCCGCCGGTCCGCTCGCGGATCGGCTGCGCGGCCTCCCGGGCGGCCGTGACCCGTTCCATCTCGGCCTCGATCGCCCTGCGGTCGCCGGTCCGGCCGCGGAAGACGGCGCGCGTGAAGATCACGTCCTCTGGGGCGTCCGAATGCCGGTAGGAGAAGCCCATGTCGGCGTGGCTGAAGGTGCGCAGCGCGCCCCCGCGGTCGATCCCGCGGGCTTCCACCAGCACGTCGGTGGTCTCGCCGCCATGCGCGCCCGCGTTCATGCGGAGCGCGCCGCCGATCGACCCGGGGATGCCGCGATAGAAGGCGAGCCCGTCGAGCCCGGCCTCGGCGGCCGCCTTGGCGAGGCGCATGTCCGGGACCGCGGTGCCGACGGTCAGCGCGTCGCCGTCGATCGCGATGCTGCCGAAGGCCTTGCCGCCGAGGCGGACCACGACGCCCGGCACGCCGCCGTCCCGCACGATCAGGTTCGAGCCGAGCCCGATCACCGTGATTGGCACGTCCGGATCGAGGGTCGCGAGAAGGCGGGCGAGATCCTCCTCGTCGGCCGGGGTGAACAGGACCTCGGCCGGTCCGCCGACCCTAAACCACGTGAGGTCGGCGAGCGGCTGGTCGGCGAGCAGGCGCCCGCGGAGGTCGGGCGCAGCGGCCCGGATGCGATCGTGCAGAGAGGCGGTCATCTGTGTGTCTCCCCTCGCCCCGCCCGCGGGGAGAGGGATGCGGCGATCCTGGTGTCGTCGCATCGGGGTGGCAGCGGACGCTGCGAGGCCGGGGTCCGGAGAGTCACCGCCGGGTTCATCCTCAGAGCGCAGCCCAGTGTGGACGGCCGACGGCGTGGCCGACCCGAGACGCCTCCCGGGGCGGGCTCACGCATCGCGCCTACCGTCCCCGCGCGGCGAGTTCGTCCGGCAGGGCGTAGGCCCACTGCGTGATCGTGCCGGCGCCGAGGCAGACCACGTAATCGCCGGGCTTGGCGAGGTCCGCGATGATCCCGGCCAGTTCCTCCGGCCGCTCCAGGGCCCGGGCGTCCCGATGGCCGCGGGAGCGCAGGCCGGCCACGAGGCTGTCGCGGTCGAACCCCTCGATCGGCTGCTCGCCGGCCGCGTAGACCGGCGCGACGATGACCGTGTCGGCATCGTTGAAGCAGGTGCAGAAATCGTCGAAGAGCGACTGCAGCCGGGTGTAGCGGTGCGGCTGCACCACCGCGATGACGCCGTGCTCGGTCGAGGCACGGGCGGCCTTGAGCACCGCCTTGATCTCCACCGGGTGGTGTCCGTAATCGTCGAAGATCGTCGCGCCGTTCCACTCGCCGGTGCGGGTGAAGCGCCGCTTCACGCCGCCGAAGCCCGCGAGTGCCTGGCGGATCGCGTCCGGCTTCACGCCGAGCTCGTGCGCGACGGCGAGCGCCGCGGTGGCGTTGAGCGCGTTGTGCTTGCCGGGCATCGGCAGGACGAGATCCTCCATCTCCATCCGGTAGCCGGGGCGACGGTCGCGGATCATCACCCGGAAGCGGCTCTGGCCGCCGCGCAGGTCCACGTCGATGAGGCGCACATCGGCCTGCGGGTTCTCACCGTAGGTGATGATCCGCCGGTCCTCGATATGGCCGACGAGATCCTGCACCACCGGGTGGTCGATGCACATCACCGCGAAGCCGTAGAACGGGATGTTGTCGATGAAGCGCCGGAACGCGTCCTTGATCGCGTCGAACGAGCCGAAATGGTCGAGGTGCTCGGGGTCGATGTTGGTGACGATCGCGACGTCGGCCGGCAGCTTCAGGAAGGTGCCGTCGGACTCGTCGGCCTCCACCACCATCCACTCGCCCGCGCCCATGCGGGCGTTGGTGCCGTAGGCGTTGATGATGCCGCCGTTGATCACGGTCGGGTCGAGGTTGCCGGCGTCGAGCAGGGTGGCGACGAGCGACGTGGTCGTGGTCTTCCCGTGCGTGCCGGCGATCGCCACGCAGGACTTGAAGCGCATCAGCTCGGCCAGCATCTCGGCCCGTCGCACCACGGGCAGGCGTCGCTCGCGGGCGGCCTGCAACTCGGGGTTGTCGCGCCGGATCGCGGTCGAGACGACGACGAGGGCGGCCTCCTCGACGTTCTTGGCGTCGTGGCCCACGAAGGTGCGCATGCCCTTCTCGGCGAGACGGCGGACATTGGCGTTGTCGGACGCGTCCGAGCCCTGCACCGTGTAGCCGAGGTTGTGCATCACCTCGGCGATGCCGGACATGCCGATGCCGCCGATGCCGATGAAGTGGATGGGGCCGAGCTTGTCGGGCAGCTTCATGGGTCGAACCGTCTGGTGGCGGGACCGCCGGTGCGGAATCCCTTGAGGATCAGGTGCGGGCGGCCGTCTCGACGACGACCTCGGCCAGCCGCTCGGCGGCGTCGTGGATGCCCGCGCTTCTGGCCGCATCGGCCGCCGCGGTCAATTTTGCCGGCGTCGCGAAGCAGGCGGTCAGCTCCGCGGCGAGGCGCTCCGGCGTGAAATCCGGCTGCTTCACGGCCAGCGCCGCGCCGATCGCGTCGAGGGTCGCGGCGTTGGTGGCCTGGTCCTGGTCGAGGGAGCCGGGCAGCGGCACGAGGATCGCCGGGCGGCCGATCGCCGCCAGTTCCGAGACCGTCGAGGCGCCCGAGCGCGAGACCACGAGGTGGCTCGCGGCCATCCGTGCCGGCAGGTCCTTGAAGAACGGCGCCGCCTCGATCCCGGCGAGCCCCATGGCGAGGTAGCGGTTCTGCACCGCCGTCAGGTCCTCGGGGCGGACCTGCTGGACGAGGTGCAGCCGGGCGCGCAGTGCGTCGGGCAGGCGGGCGATCGCCTCGGGCACGACCTCGCCCATGACCCGGGCGCCCTGGCTGCCGCCGAACACCAGGAGCCGCAGGGCGTCGTCCGGTCCGAAAGCGGGATACGGGACCTTCGCCGCCTCAATCACCGCCGGGCGGAGCGGGTTGCCGGTGTGGATCCGCGGAGCTCTCGCCTTGTCGGGCACGCCGCGCACGACCTTGAAGCCGGTGGCGATGGTGCGGGCGCCCCGCGCCAGGAAAGCGTTGGCCCGGCCCATCACGGCGTTCTGCTCGTGCAGGATCGTCGGCACGCGCAGGATCTGGCCGGCGAGCACCGGTGGGACTGTCGGGTAGCCACCGAAACCCACGATGGCGGCCGGGTTGATCCGGCGGATCTCCTTCGCGGCCACGCCGAACCCGCGGCCGAGGGTCAGCACGGCGCCGGCCCGCTTGAGCGGCGAGCGGCCGGACGGCGTCGCCGAGGCGATGGTCACCACCTCGGAGGCCGGGAACTCGGACGCGATGGAATCGACCCGGGCGTCGGTGGCGAGGGCCACCCGGACGCCGCGGGCCCGCAGCGCGTGGGCGAGACTCTCGGCGGGGAAGAGATGGCCGCCGGTGCCGCCGGCACAGAGCAGGATCGTGGGCGTGAAGACCGTCACCGCATCACTCCGGCGACGGTGGCGGGCGCGGTGCCGGGGGGCTTCTGGCTGAGCATCACGGTGCGGGGGCGCTTGCGGGTCAGGGCGACGAGGAAGCCGGTGCCGAGCGCCAGCGAGATCAGCGAGGAGCCGCCGTAGGAGACGAACGGCAGGGTCATGCCCTTGGCGGGCATAAGCTGGGTGTTCACCGCCATGTTGATGCAGGCCTGGAGGCCGAACAGCGTGGTCAGCCCGGTGATCGCCAGCCGCGAGAAGGTGTCGTCCGTGCGCCGCGCGAGCTTGAGGCCGCGCAGCACGATGAAGGCGAAGAGGGCCACGAGGCACAGGCAGACGATCACGCCGAACTCCTCGCCGGTGACCGAGAAGATGAAGTCGGTATGCGCGTCCGGCAGGTGGCGCTTGGCCACGCCCTCGCCCGGCCCGGTTCCGAACCAGCCGCCCGAGCGGAACGACTCGCGCGACCAGAAGTCCTGGAAGCCGCCGCCGGAATCCCGGTCGAGGAACTTGTTGAAGCGCTCGCGGACGTGGTGGAAGAACAGGTAGGCAGCGAACACACCTCCGAGGCCCAGCACGCCCAGGACGGCCACCCAGATCAGGTGGAGGCCGGCCACGAAGAACAGCGCGCACCACACCATGGTAATCAACATGGTCTGGCCGAAATCGGGCTGGAGCAGCAGCGGCACGATGGTGATCGGCAGGAGCAGCAGCGCCAGGATGCCGCCGGGCATGTCGCGGCGCTGGGCGCCCTCCGAGAAGGCCCAGGCGGCGACGACCACGAAGGCCGGCTTCACGAACTCCGAGGGCTGCAGGCCGAAGGAGCCGAACTGGATCCAGCGGTGCGCGCCCTTGATCTCGGGCCCGAACTTGCCGGCGAGCAGGCACAGGACGACGCCCAGGATCCACGTGACGAGCGCGAGCCGCCGGATGCCGCGCAGCGACAGGAACGAGACCGCGCAGATCAGCAGGATGGTCGGCGCGAGGTACATCGCCTGTCGGTTGAGGAAGTAGAAGGTCGGCAGGCCGATCCGCTCGGCGACGGGCGGGCCGCCGCCCATCAGGAAGACGAGGCCCGCGACCATCAGCGCGAACAGCGCCGCGAGCAGGCCGCGGTCCACCGTCCACCACCAGTCCGTCAGGGGGGTGCGTTCCGCGCGTGACATCATGCCGGGCAACGACTCCAGGCCGCGCGGATGCCGATCCGCGCGGGTCGGCCCGGATCCTCGGCAGGAATGGTAAACGGAGCCTTATGGCCGACGCATCCGTGCGCGCCGGCCGCGTCACCGGCAACTGCGGGAATGCTGTATTAGGCCGGCGAGATACTAGTAAAAAGATACTCTATGTTAATCTTCCTACTGCAACTTCCGGATGTATCCCCCCGGCGGGTCCCGGTGCGCCGCGCCCGATCCGCCCAGCGGAAGCCGATGCGCCATGTTTTCTTCCCTGAACGTCCGTGAAGCGAATGCCAAGCTCGCGGCCCTCGACCGGGTTCAGGGCGTGATCGAGTTCGATCTCGCGGGGCGGATCCTGTCGGCGAACCAGAATTTCCTCGACGCGGTCGGGTACACGCTGCCGGAGATCGTCGGCCAGCACCACAGCATGTTCGTGGAGCCGGCCGAGCGGGACGCCCCGGACTACCGGGCCTTCTGGGAGCGCCTGCGCTCCGGCGCGTTCGAATCGGGCCAGTTCCAGCGGGTCGGCCGGGGTGGCCGGCAGATCTGGATCCAGGCCTCCTACAACCCGATGCTCGACGTCCGCGGGCGGCCCTACAAGGTCGTGAAATTCGCCACCGACATCACGCAGCAGCGCACCGAGGAGGCCGAGCGCGCCGGGCAGATCGCCGCGATCGACAAGGTGCAGGCGGTCATCGCCTTCGACCTCGACGGCACGGTGATCGCGGTGAACGACAATTTCCTCGCCGCGATGGGCTACAGCCGCGCCGAGGTGATCGGGCAGCATCACAGCCTGTTCGTGGAGCCCGCCTACCGCGAGAGCGAGGCCTACCGGGCCTTCTGGGCCGCCCTGCGGAACGGCACCTATCAGGCGGCCCAGTTCCGGCGGATCGGCAAGGACGGGCGCGAGGTCTGGATCCAGGCCTCCTACAACCCGATCCTCGACGCCGCCGGCCGGCCCTACAAGGTCGTGAAATTCGCCACCGACATCAGCGATCAGGTCCGGCTGTTCGCCAACCTGCGGACGCTCATCGACCGGAACTTCGGCGAGATCGAGCAGGCGGTGACGCACTCGACCAAGGCGGCCGCTCTGGCCTCCTCGGCGGCGGACTCGACCTCCGGCAACGTCCAGACCGTGGCGGCGGCGGCCGAGGAGCTGGCGGCCTCGGTGGCCGAGATGTCCCAGAGCATCGTGCGCTCCCAGAGCGCCACCGACACCGCCTATGCCTGCGTCCAGGACGCGGACGGCCACACCAAGCGGCTCGCCGAGACCGCCACCGCCATGACCGGCATCGTCGGCCTGATCCAGGACATCGCCGGCCAGATCAACCTGCTGGCGCTGAACGCCACGATCGAGGCCGCCCGCGCGGGCGCGGCGGGCCGCGGCTTCGCGGTCGTCGCCTCGGAGGTGAAGGCTCTGGCCGACCAGGCGGCGCGCGCCACCGGCCAGATCAACGGCGAGATCGCCAGCGTGCAGCGCGTCTCGCAGGAGGTCGTGCAGGCTCTCAGCTCGATCGGGTCCTCGGTCGCGGTGATGCGCGAGACGGTGGTGGCGACCGCCGCCGCCATCGAGGAGCAGAGCGCCGTGACCCGGGACCTCGCCGAGAGCATGCAGAGCGCCGCGGGCGCCGTCACGGCGATCACCGGGAATATCGGGTCGATCGTCCAGTCGGTGGCCAACGTCTCGCAGGCGGTCGACACCACCCGCGACGCCGCCAAGGTTCTGGCGCGCTGAGGCCGGCGCTGCCTCAGGGCAGCGCCTGCACCAGCTCGCGGAAGCGGTTGCCGCGGATCTCGAAGTTCCGGAACTGATCGTAGGACGCGCAGGCCGGCGACAGCAGCACCACCGGCTCCGGCGCGCCCGAGGCGGCGGCGTTCTCGGCGGCCTTCGGGACAGCGTTCTCGAGGGTCTCGCAGCGGGTATAGGGCACGGCGCCCTCCAGGGTCGCCGCGAAGGCGTCCGAGGCCGCGCCGATCAGGTAGGCGTGGGCGACCCGCTCGAAATACGGCACCAGCGGGAAGATGCCGCCCTCCTTGGCCTTGCCGCCGAGGATCCAGTGGATGTCGCGGAAGGCGGTGAGGGCCTTCTCGGTTGAGTCCGCGTTCGTCGCCTTGGAGTCGTTGACGAACAGCACGTGGCCGCGCCGCCCGACCTCCTCCATGCGGTGCGGCAGGCCCGGGAACGAGGTCAGACCGGCCTGGATCTGCTCCGGCGACAGGCCGAGGGCCCGCGCGACGGCCACCGCTACCGCCGCGTTCTGCCAGTTGTGAGCTCCCCGGAGCGATCCGATCCCGTTGACGTCGGCGAGCGCCGTGCCGTCCGGCTCCCGGACGATCCCGTCGCGCACCGTGAGCGCGTCGGTGCACAGCACGTCGCCGTGGGGCACGTGGACGCGCACGAGGTCGGCGCCGCGCCGATCGGCGATGGCGCGGCTCGGGGCGTCGTCGACGCCGACCACCGCGAGGCCCGCGCCCTGGATCAGGCGCTCCTTGATGGCCGCGTACTGCTCCATCGTGCCGTGCCGGTCGAGATGGTCCGGCGTGATGTTCATCAGCACGCCGACGCTCGGGTCGAGGCTCGGCGTCAGGTCGATCTGGAACGACGACATCTCGATCACGTGGACGCGGTCGGCGGCCGGCGGCTCCAGCGACAGGATCGCCGTGCCGATATTGCCACCCATCTGCACGTCGCGGCCCCCCTGCGCGAGCACGTGGGCGATCAGCGCCGTGGTGGTCGACTTGCCGTTCGTGCCGGTGATCGCCACGAACGGCGCCCCCGGCGCCTGCGCCCGCCGCTCCCGGCAGAACAGCTCGATGTCGCCGATGATCGCGACGCGGGCGTCCCGGGCGAGCCGGACGCTCCAGTGCGGCTCGGGATGGGTCAGCGGCACGCCCGGGCTCAGCACGAAGGCGGCGACGCCGGACCAGTCGGCCTCCCGGAGGTCCCGCGTCTCGATGCCGGCCTCCCGCGCGCGGGCGAGGCTGTCGGCATTGTCGTCCCAGGCCTGCACGGCCGCGCCACCCGCCTTCAGCGCCAGCGCCGTGGCGAGCCCCGAGCCGCCGAGTCCGAACAGGGCGACGGTCTTGTCCTGGAAGACGGTGACGGGGGTCATGCGGAACTCTGGATGCGGCGGCCGAACCCGGCCGATCCGAACCGGACCGTCATCCCGAGGTGACCGCGTCGGCGGACCCCGAAGGCGGGCTCCAGGGATCGCGCGGCCGACCCGGAGCCTCCTTCGAGGCCCGCGCTCCGCGGCCGCACCTCAGGGTGAGGGCGAGGGTCGGATCGACCTCTCAGGTCGCCCCTCTAGCACAGATTCTCAGCGCAGCTTCAGCGTCGCCAGACCGGCCATCGCCAGGATCACCGCGATGATCCAGAAGCGGATCACGACCTGCGGCTCCTTCCAGCCCTTCTGCTCGAAATGGTGGTGGATCGGCGCCATGCGGAAGACGCGCTTGCCCGTCAGCTTGAACGACGCGACCTGGATGATCACCGACATCATCTCCAGCACGAACAGGCCGCCGACGATCGCCAGGACGATCTCGTGCTTCGTCGCCACCGCGATGGAGCCCAGCAGGCCGCCCAGCGCCAGCGAGCCGGTGTCGCCCATGAAGATCTGGGCCGGCGGCGCGTTGAACCAGAGGAAGCCGAGCCCGGCGCCGATGACCGCGCCGCAGACCACAGCGAGCTCGCCCGTGTCGCGGACGTAGTTCACCTGCAGATAGCTGGCGGTGAACGAGTTGCCGACGAGGTAGGCGATGAAGCCGAACGTACCGCAGGCGATCATCACCGGCACGATCGCGAGGCCGTCGAGGCCGTCGGTCATATTCACGGAATTGCCCGCCCCGACGATCACGAAGGCGCCGAACAGCGGGTAGAACCAGCCCAGATTGAGGAGCGCGTCCTTGAACACCGGGAAGGCGAGCTGGTTCTGGAGCGCGGCGGGCGAGTAGACCGCGATGGTCACGCAGGCCGCCATGGCGATCACCGCCTCGAGGGCGAGGCGGAACTTGCCCGAGAAGCCCTTGTGCGACTGCTTCGTGACCTTGAGGTAATCGTCGTAGAAGCCGATCGCGCCGAAGCCGAGGGTGACGGTCAGCGTCACCCAGACATAGTGGTTGCGCGGGTTGGCCCAGAGCAGGATCGCCACCACGGCACCGGCCAGGATCATCAGGCCGCCCATGGTCGGCGTGCCGCGCTTGGTCAGCAGATGGGTCTGCGGCCCGTCCTCGCGGATCGGCTGGCCCTTGCCCTGGCGGATCCGCAGCAGCGAGATGATCCAGGGTCCGAACCAGAACACGAACAGGCCCGCCGTGAACAGCGCGCCGCCGGTGCGGAAGGTGATGTAGCGGAACACGTTGAGCGGCGTGAAGCTGCTGCTCAGGTCCGAGAGAAGGTACAGCATCCGGGCGCTCGGCCCCCTTGTTCAGGCTCAGGTTTCGGGGGACGGCGCCGAACGCGCAGGCGTGCCGGTCACGGGGCGGCCTGGGTCCGCTGGGCCGGATCGACCGCGTAGCGGGCTTTCAGCGCCTCGACAATCCGGCCCATGCGGCTGCCGTTCGATCCCTTCACCATGACGGCGTCGCCGGACCGCAGGGTCCGGGCGAGCGGCTCGAGCAGGTCGGCCGCGGTGTCGGCCACCGCGCCGCGGCGGCTCACCGGAAGGGCCTCGAACAGGTGGCGCATGAGCGGACCGGCCGTGAAGACCAGGTCGACCCGGGCCGCCTCGATCGCCTCCGCCAGGCCGCGATGCAGGTCGGGCGCGGCGGCGCCGAGCTCCAGCATGTCGCCCAGCACCGCGATCCGGCGGCCGCGGGGCCCGGTCTCGATCCCCGCCAGGGTCGCCAGCGCCGCGCGGACCGCGACGGGATTGGCGTTGTAGCTCTCGTCCACGAGGTAGGCGGTGCCGCCGCCGATCTCGAGGGCGGTGCGCTCGCCGCGCCCCGCCGGCGGTGTCAGCCCGCCGAGCGACAGGGCCGCGCGGGCGAGGTCGGCCCCGAGGCTGTGGACCACCGCCATGACGCCCAGCGAGTTCAGCGCCGCGTGCCGGCCGGCCGTGCCGAGCTTGTAGGTGACGGGCTGGCCCATCACCGCCGCGTCGATCACCGACAGGTCGGGCCGGAGCACGATCTTCAGGGCGCGGACATCGGCATCCGGGTGCTCGCCGAAGGTCACCACCCGGCCCGCCCGGGAGGCTTGGGCGTGGGCGGCCAGCCGGTCGAAATGCGGGGCGTCGCGGTTCAGGATCGCCACCCCGCCGGGCCGGAGGCCGGAGAAGATCTCGCCCTTGGCGTCCGCGATCGCGGCGAGCGAGGCGAAGTGCTCGATATGGGCGGGCGCGATCGTGGTGATCAGCGCGATGTCCGGCCGGACCTGGGCGGTCAGCGGCACGATCTCGGCGCCGTGGTTCATGCCGATCTCGAACACGCCGTAGCGCGCGGAGCGCGGCATCCGCGTCAGGGTCAGGGGCACGCCCCAGTGGTTGTTGTAGGAGGCCGCCGAGGCGTGAGTCTCGCCCTGCTCGGACAGGACGTGGCGCAACGCTTCCTTGGTCCCGGTCTTGCCGACCGAGCCGGTGACCGCCACGACCTGCGCGGACGTCCGGGCCCGGGCGGCGGCGCCGAGCCGCACCATGGCGGTCAGGACCGGGTCGGCGCCCCCCTCGGGCACCGCCAGGACGGGGCCGTGGGCGGCGAGCGCCTCGGCGCGCGCGGCGCTCACCACCGCGGCACCGGCCCCGCGCCCCAGGGCGTCGGGGACGAAGTCGTGGCCGTCGCGGGCATCGCCGCGGATCGCGAAGAACAGGTCGCCGGGCTGGAGCGTGCGGGTGTCGATCGAGGCGCCCGAGATGGCGCGCTCGGCGCCGGTCAGGCAGCCGCCCGTCGCGGATTCCAGCTCCTCCCGCGTCCAGAGTGCGGTCATCGTCGGTCCCCCGTCGTCCTCAGGCCGCCGCGGCGATCGCGGCGCGCAGGACCGCGTGGTCCGAGAACGGCAGCGTGCGATCTCCCACGATCTGGCCGGTTTCATGACCCTTGCCGGCCACGACCAGCACGTCGCCCGGTCCGAGCCGGCTGACGGCGCTGTGAATCGCCTCCGACCGGTCGCCGATCTCCTCCGCGCCCGGCGCCGCGTCCAGGATGGCCCGGCGGATGGCGGCCGCGTCCTCTGTGCGCGGGTTGTCGTCCGTGACGATCACGACGTCGGCGAGCCGCTGCGCGATGGCGCCCATCAGGGGCCGCTTGCCCCGGTCGCGGTCGCCGCCGCAGCCGAACACCGCGACCAGCCGGCCGGTCGCGAAGGGCCGCAGGGCGGTCAGGACGCTCTCCAGGGCCTCGGGCTTGTGCGCGTAGTCGACGAGACAGAGTCCGCCCCGCGCCTCGCCGATCCGCTCCATGCGGCCGGGGACGCCCGTGAGGTGGTCGAGGGCCGCGAAGACCCCGTCGGGATCGGCCGCCCCCGCCGGGGTGGCCAGCGCGAGGCCGGCCGCCACCAGGGCGTTCTCGACCTGGAACTCGCCGACGAGCGGCAGACGCAGGTCCCGAGCCCGGCCCGCGAACAGGACGCGGGCGGCCTGCGCGAACCCCTCCGTGCGGACCGCCTCGACGCGCAGGTCCCGGCCGCCGCGCCCGACCGTGCGGACCGGCCGGCCGGCGGCCCCGGCCGCGGCGATCACCCGCTCGGCATAGGCGCCGTCGGCGTTGACGATGGCGGGGCGTCCCGGCGGCAGCAGGTCGGTGAACAGGCGCAGCTTGGCCGCGAGGTACTCCTCGATGCTCGCGTGATAGTCGAGATGATCGCGGCCGAGATTGGTGAAGCCGGCCGCGTCCAGCCGCACGCCGTCGAGCCGGCGCTGCTCGATCCCGTGGGAGGACGCCTCCATGGCGAGGTCGGTGACGCCTTCCGCGGCGAGCCGCGCCAGCGTCCGGTGCAGCGTCACCGGGTCCGGGGTGGTGAGGGAGCCGTACTGCGCGCCGCGACCGGTGACGATGCCGACGGTGCCGAGGCTCGCGGCGTCGCGGCCGAGGCGCGCCAGGATCTGGCGGACGAAGTCCGCCACCGAGCTCTTCCCGGCGGTGCCGGTCACCGCTACGACGGTCTCGGGCTGCGGACCCGCGAGACGGGCCGCGGCCAGGGCGAGCGCCCGGCGCGCGTCGGCGACCGGGATCCAGGCGACCGCGTCCGGCAGGTCGGCGGGACGGGTCCCCTCACCGGCCACCGCGGCGGCGCCGCGCTGGGCGGCCTGCGCGGCGAAGCGGCGGCCGTCGGCCTTCGTGCCCGGCACGGCGACGAACACCGTGCCGGTCGCGACCTGCCGGCTGTCGGCCGTGAGGTCCGAGACGGTCAGGTCCGCGGCGGGGCCGGCGGCCTCGGGGAAGAGGTCGGCGAGCCGCGCGCTCATCGATCCACCCTCATCGATCCACTCTCATCGATCCAATCTCACGGGCCGCCGAGCTGGTTGACGTGGTAGGCGTTGAGCTTGACCATCTGCGGGAACGGCCTCACCGGCGGCTCGAATTGCGGCGGCAGGCCGAGGATCGGCGCCACGCGCTCGATCACCTTGCCGGTGACCACGCCGGAATTCCAGGCCGCCGTGGCGTAGCCGCCCGATTCCGGCAGGCCCTGCGGCTCGTCCATGATCGTGACGAACAGGTACTTCGGATCGTTCATCGGCGCGGCCGCCATGAAGGTCGTGAACAGGCGGTTGTGGATGTAGCGGCCGCCGATGACCTTCTCGGCGGTGCCGGTCTTGCCGCCGACGAAGTAGTACGGGATCGCCGCCTTCTTGGCCGACCCCTCGGAGGCGTTGAGCCGCATGATGTAGCGCATCGCCTCGGAGGTCTGGCCGGAGAGCACGTGCGCGGCGCGGGCCTTCGCCGCCTCGGGCGTCGTCTTGAGGAAGGTCGGCGTCATCAGGTCGCCGCCGTTGGCGATGGCCGCCACCGCGGCCGCCGCCTGGATCGGCGCCACCGCGATGCCGTGGCCGAACGCGATGGTGATGGTGTTGATCTCGGTCCAGCGCGACGGGACGATCGGCGCCGCGCTCTCGGGCAGCTCGGTGCGCAGCCGGTCGAGCAGGCCCATCTTCTTCAGGAAGGCCTTGTGGCCGGGCACGCCCACGCCGAGCGCCATCTTGGCGGAGCCGATGTTGGAGGAGTGCGTGAAGACCTCCGGCATGGTGATGACGCGGTTGGTGCCGTGGTACTCGTGGATCTTCTGCCGGCCCCAGTTCAGCACGCCGCCCCGGGTGTCGAAGGTCGAGTTGACGTTGTACTTGCCCGAATCGAGCGCCATGGCGAGGGTCATCGCCTTGAAGGTCGAGCCCATCTCGTAGACGCCGACATTCATCCGGTTGATCCGGTCGGGCGAGAGCGCGTCCTTCGGATCGTTCGGGTCGAAATCCGGCATGGAGACGAGGGCGATGACTTCGCCGGTCTTCACGTCGAGGATCATCGAGGCGCCGGCCTTGGCCTTGAAGTGGTCGATGCCCCAGGCCAGCTCGTCGCGCACGGCGAACTGCGCCCGCAGGTCGATCGACAGCTGCACCGGCTTCAGGTCGGCCTGCTTGTTGATCAGCCCGAAGCTGTTGAGGGCCTGCAGGCCGGTGGAGTCGATGTATTTCTCCATGCCGGCGATGCCGACGCCGTCGAGGTTCGTCGCGCCCAGGATGTGGGCGGCGGCGACGCCGTTCGGGTAGACCCGCTTGTGGTCGGGCAGGAAGCCGATGCCCGGGATGCCGAGCCGGTGAACCTCGGCCTGCTGCTTCGGCGTGAGCTCGCGCTTCACCCAGACGAAGCCCGCGCCCTTCTTGTCCTTGCGTTGCGTCAGCTTCGCGCGCAGCTCGGACGCGTTGAGTTCCGGCAGGACGGCGGTGAGCAGCTCGACCGCCTCGTCCTTGTCGTAGATGTTGCCCGGCTCGGCGAAGACCGAGACCGTACGGATGTCGGTGGCCAGGATCTCGCCGTTGCGGTCGATGATGTCGGGCCGGAAGGCGGTCGAGGACGCCGCCGCGACCCGGTGCTCCTGGCTGGGCGGCTCCCCGAAGATCGCCATCATCAGGAGTTTGGCCGAGATCGTCCCGAACACGCCGACGAAGACCAACCCGACCATCGCGACGCGCATATGCGAGCGCTCGATCGCCAGCCGGAACATGCTGCGCAGGAGCGCCTTGGCGCGCTCGGCGCGCGGCTCGGGCACGCGCGCCTCCTCTTCCAGGGGGCGTGGCGCGCCGGCGGCATGCGCCAGCGCGGCGGCTTCGAGCAGCGCCGCCTCGTGGTCCGACACGGCGGGCTCGACCGCCGGGTCTAGGGTCTGGTCGGCGTCATCGGACACGGGGATTTACCTCGAAGCCGTCGTCGGGGTGCGGGTCGTGGTGACGGTGCGGGTGATCGAACCGGTCGTGCGCGGCTCGATCGCACCCTTGTCCTTGGGCGTCGCCGTGGCGGCGAGCAGGCGGCCGATCTCGTCCCCGCGCTCCGGCCGGGCGGGCAGGTCCGAGAGGCGCGCCAAGTGGCTGGTGCCGATCGGCTCCAGGGCGAGGTGCTTGTCGACGGCCGCCTGGAGGCGATCCGGCCGCGTCAGGAGCTGCCACTCGGCGCGCAGCACGGCGATCGCCTGCCGCTCCTTGTGCAGGGCCGTCTGCAGCTTCGAGACCTGGCCGCCCTGGTAGAGCGTGTCGTACTTGATCGAGTAGGCGTAGATCGCCGAGGCGACGAGGCCGGCCACCGCCAGCAGGTTCAGGAGGCGGATCATCGGCGATGGCCTCGGGCCGCGTCGGGCAGGCTCGCCAGCGCGGTCAGCGCGGCCAGCGGTTCGGGAACGTCGGATTCGGTGCGCTCCGCGGCCCGGAGCTTGGCCGAGCGGGCGCGCGGGTTCCGGGCAGTCTCGGCCTCGCCCGGCAGGACCGGACCCTTGGTGACGGGGCGGAAGCTGCGGACGGTCTCGACGGGGCCGCCGGGCAGATGGCGCGAGCCCTGCGCTGAGCGGCCGCTGCGCGCCGCGAAGAACTGCTTGACGATCCGATCCTCGAGCGAGTGGAACGTCACGACGGCGAGCCGGCCGCCGGGCCTGAGCACGCGCTCGGCCGCGTGCAGGGCACGGACCAGCTCGCCGAGCTCGTCGTTGACGGCGATCCGCAGGCCCTGGAAGGTCCGCGTCGCCGGGTGGATGTGGCTGCCGGGCTCGGTCCGCACCACGCCGGCGACGAGCTCGGCCAGCTGCGCGGTGGTCTCGATCCGCCCCCGGCGGCGCGCCTCGAGGATCGTCCGCGCGACCGCCCGCGAGCGCCGCTCCTCGCCGAAATGGTAGATGATGTCGGCCAGAACGGTCTCGTCGGCCTCGTTCACGAGGTCGGCGGCGCTCGGCCCGTCGCAGGCCATGCGCATGTCGAGGGGGCCGTCGCTGCGGAACGAGAAGCCCCGCTCCGGCGCGTCGAGCTGCATCGACGAGACCCCGATATCGAGGACGACCCGGTCGACCTGCGCGATACCGGCCTCCGCGAGGAGGCCGTCGAGGTCGCCGAAGCGGCCGGGCAGGAGGCGCAGGCGCCCGCCGGACTCGGCGACGAGCGCCTGCCCGCCCGCGATCGCCGTGGGGTCGCGATCGATCGCGACGACCTGCAGGGCCGGATCGGCCGCGAGCAGCGCGCGGGTGTAGCCGCCGGCACCGAACGTGCCGTCGACCGCGGTCCCGCCCTCGGTGCCGAGCGCCTCAACGACCTCCGCGAGGAGGACGGGCACGTGCGGCTCGGGCGGCGCATCGGCGCCGTCGTGACGGGGCGAACTCTCGGGAGCGGGGCGGCGCCGGCTCATGACCGCCTCAGGGGGGCGGCGCGGCGCGGCGCGCGAGGACGGGCGGATTGTCGGCGCGTCCCGGAAATCCGGGCGCGGATGCGGCTCGTGCGTCTCATGGTGCCCTGTGCCGGGCCGCGCGAGCGCGGCGCGCGTGACGGGAACGGCACCGGATGCTGAGCGCGCAACACGCCGCGCACGGACGGGACCTGCGCGATGGCAGGGTGCGCCCGGCGATCCGATACACGCCGTTGACGGGAGGATGCCGGGTATCATGGGCCTCGGAGGATCGTCAACGCACAAGCTTGGCACTGCCGCGCGGACCGATCTGAACCCGGCAAGGTTAACCGAAGGTTTTTGCCGCACCGGAATTTTCGGCGCGCGCCCGGCGGCCGCGGACGGGCGCCGGATCGATAAGGCGTTGAAGAAGCAGGTCTTATCGGGCGGTGGATCAGCCGGCCTGTAAGCCGGGTTCTGTAGGGCCGGAGCGCTCGCGCGCGCCGACGTGGCAGCCATTCCTCTGGGACGATCGTTGCCGACCGCCTCGAGCAACCAACCCGGGCGACTGGCCTGGAGAGCCGGCCTGCCCTTCTCGCGAAGGGCGCGCCGCCCCTATTCGGTCTTGCTCCCGGTGGGGTTTGCCGTGCCGTCCGCGTTGCCGCGTCCGCGGTGCGCTCTTACCGCACCCTTTCACCCTGACCCCGGACGGATCCGGGGCGGTCTGCTCTCTGTGGCACTGTCCCTGGGGTCGCCCCCGCCGGAGGTTATCCGGCACCGTCTCTCCATGGAGCCCGGACTTTCCTCCCCGAACGCTCGCGCGTCCGGAGCGGCTGCCCGGCCGGCTGATCCGCGGGCAGATGCGCCCGCGGGGCCGTCCGGGTCAAGGGTGCGGGCCCGCTACCAGGTGCCGGTGTTCTCCATCGACTTCCACGGCTCCTGCGGCTCCTTGGCGCCGCCCTTCTGGAGGATCTCGATGGAAATGCCGTCCGGCGACTTCACGAAGGCCATGTAGCCGTCGCGCGGTGGCCGGTTGATGGTGACGCCCTTCTCCTGCAGCCTGGCGCAGAAGCCGTAGATGTCGTCGACCTGATAGGCGAGATGGCCGAAATTGCGCCCGCCCGAGTAGGTCTCCGGATCCCAGTTGTACGTGAGCTCGATCAGCGGCGACTTGGTCGCCGCGGCCCGCTCGACATCACCGGGCGCGGCGAGGAACACGAGGGTGAAGCGGCCCTTCTCGTTCTCGACCCGGCGCACCTCCTTCAGGCCGAACGTGTCGACGTAGAAGGCGAGCGCCCGGTCGAGGTCGGCGACGCGGACCATGGTGTGCAGAAATTCCATCGGGACCTGTCCTGTGATCTTCGAAAACGGACCGCTGGCCCGTCCCCGGCTGACTCGTCCCGCTAGCTAGCGGCCACTCCCGCGGTGAGAAGGCCGCCCGGTGCAGACTCGGGACAAAACGGCCCGGGCGTTCGCGCGGATCGGGATCTGTCGAGCCCACGTTGCCGCTTCGGCGGCAGGCCCCGGAGGCAGCCGCCGGACGGCCGTCTGTTTCTGATCGGCCCGGCCGCACTCTCCGGATCCGTCGGTGGAGAGATCCTTAAGCCGAACGATGGTGCGCGTCTTACTCAGCAAGATGTAGCCCCGCCGCGACGGATTCGATCTATTCGGTGGGATGATGAGAGCGGTTTCGAACGTCGGAGCCCGCGATGATAACCCAGAATTCTCGGCGCGGCAGGCATGATGCACAGATGATCGGTCTCGATGCGGCGCGATTTATCGCCGCAATGCTGGTCATGACGTTTCATCTTGGCGCCTACGCTTGGCAGGCGCCGCTCTCGACGGCCGGGCGCGCCTTCGACTCCGCCGCGGCCTACCCCGGCCTGTTCGCCTGGACGTGGTTCGGATGGATCGGGGTCGAGCTGTTCTTCGTCATCTCGGGCTTCGTGATCGCCTACTCGGCCGAGCATGCGACCGCGCGCGCCTTCCTGCGCAGCCGCCTCCTGCGCCTCGTGCCCGCGGTCTGGATCTGCGCCACGCTCACCGCCCTCGTCTCGCTCGCCATCGGCCGCATGGGATCCGTCCCGCACGTGCTGCGGGCCTATCTCGACTGCGTGCTGTTCGTTCCGGTCGAGCCGTGGCTGGACGGGGTCTACTGGACCCTCGGCGTGGAGATCGCGTTCTACGCGCTCGTCTTCGCGCTGCTGCGGCTCGGGCGATTCCGGAGCGTCGGCCCGGTCTGCGCGGCGGTCGGCGGAGCCAGCACTCTCTTCTGGGTCGCGACCCTGGCTGTGCCGAGTCTCGGCACCGTCGCGGCGAGCCGCGTGGCCGAGCTGACGCTCCTGCGCCACGGCTGCTTCTTCGCGCTCGGCGTCTTCCTGTGGCTGTCGCTGGTCAAGGGCCCGACGGCTGGACGCCTCTGCGTGATCGCCGCCTGCGCGGTCGGGACACTCATCGAGATCGGCGACGCGGCCGAGTCGTTCCTGTTCCAGATGAGCCGGAGCGAGTCTCCGCTCCTCCCGCGCCTCGTCTTCGCGGCCTGCGTCCTGATGATCGTCGCCAGCGTGCGCGGCAACGCGTGGCTCCGCGCGCGGCTCGGCGAGCGGGGCTGCGCGCTGGCCCGGCGGCTCGGGCTGATGACCTACCCGCTCTACCTCCTGCACAACGTCGACGGTGCCGCCCTGATCCATCGCCTCGTCGGCGCCGGGGTTCCGCCCCACGCGGCGCTCGTGGTCGCCTGCTGCGCCATGCTTCTCACGAGCTTCGCCGTCATGCGCTGGGCCGAGCCGTTCGTCCGGGGCTGCCTGTCCGCCGCGCTCGACAGGATCGGCCTCGATCGCCCTCTCCTCGCGGAGGGCCGCCACGCCCCGGGGCTCTGAGCCGACCGAAGACCGCCCCACCCGCGCCGCTTCGACGGCTCCGATCGTTGCGCCGCGCGCTCCGAGGGACCAGAACGGGCTCGTCCCGCACCCGGAGTGAGCCGAATGCGCACCGAGACGCCGCCGCTGATCCGCCTCGAGGAATACCGGCCCAGCGACTACCTGATCGATCGCGTCGACCTCGACATCCGTCTCGATCCGCACGCGACCCGCATCGACGCGACGCTGACGCTGCGGCCGAACCCGGCCGGTGTGCCGGCGGCGCCGCTCACTCTCGACGGCGACGATCTCCGCCTGGTCTCGGCCGAACTCGACGGCGCGCCGCTGCCGCCCGACGCCTACGCGGCGACGCCGTCCGGCCTCATCCTCCGCGATCCGCCGCGGCGGCCCTTCGCGCTGCGTCTCGTCACGGAGGTGGACCCGACCGCCAACACGAAGCTGATGGGCCTCTACCGGTCGAACGGCGTCTACTGCACCCAGTGCGAGGCCGACGGTTTCCGGCGGATCACATACTTCCTCGATCGGCCGGACGTGTTGTCGGTCTACACCACGCGCATCGAGGCCGACCGGGCCGACGCGCCGGTCCTGCTCGGCAACGGCAATCCCGTCGAGACCGGCGAGGCCGGGCCGGACCGCCACTTCGCGATCTGGCACGATCCCCACCCGAAGCCCGCCTACCTGTTCGCCCTCGTGGGCGGCCGGCTCGGGAAGGTCGAGACGCGCTTCACCACGATGGAGGGCCGCCCCGTCACCTGCGCGGTCTACGTCGAGCCCGGCAAGGAAGATCGGGCGGGCTACGCCCTCGACGCCGTCATCCGCTCCATGGCCTGGGACGAGACCGCCTTCGGCCGCGCCTACGACCTCGACGTGTTCAACGTCGTCGCGGTGTCCGACTTCAACATGGGCGCCATGGAGAACAAGGGTCTCAACATCTTCAACGACAAATACGTCCTGGCGAGTCCCGAGACCGCGACAGACGGCGACTACGCCGCCATCGAGGCGATCATCGCCCACGAGTACTTCCACAACTGGTCCGGCAACCGCGTCACGTGCCGGGACTGGTTCCAGCTCTGCCTGAAGGAAGGGCTCACGGTCTTCCGCGACCAGGAATTCTCCTCCGACATGCGCTCCCGGCCGGTGCACCGCATCGCCGAGGTGCGCTCCCTGCGGGCGCGCCAGTTCCCCGAGGATGCCGGGCCGCTGCGGCACCCGGTGCGGCCGCGGGCCTATGCCGAGATCAACAACTTCTACACGGCGACCGTCTACGACAAGGGTGCCGAGATCGTCCGGATGCTGCGGACGCTGATCGGTCCCGAGGCCTTCCGGGCCGGCATGGACCGGTACTACGCCGACAATGACGGGCGCGCCGCCACCGTGGAGGACTTCCTCGCCGCCTTCGCGGCGGTGACCGGGCGCGGTCTCGACGCCTTCGCCCGCTGGTACGAGCGTCCCGGCACGCCCCGCCTCGCCGTCACGACCGCGTACGATCCGGCCGCCGCGCGCTACACGCTCCGGTTCGCCCAGAGCCTGCCCGGCGGGAGCGCGGAGCCCGACGGGCCGCCCCTGGTGATCCCCGTGGCCCTCGGTCTCGTCGGGGCGTCCGGGCCGCTGGACGGCGCGACCTGCCCGGACGTCCGGGACGGCGTCTACGTTCTCGACCGCCCGGAGGCCGAGATCGTGTTCGACGCGGTCGCCGAGGAGCCGGTCCCCTCGCTCCTGCGCGACTTCTCGGCGCCGGTGCGGCTCGACCTCACCCTGACCGACGCGGAGCGGATGCGGCTCCTCGCGCAGGACAGCGATCCGTTCAACCGCTGGCAGGCCGCGCAGGACGTGGCATTGCGGCTGATCCTCGAGCCCGACGCCGACCGGATCGAGGCTTTCGCCGCGGCCCTCGGCCGGTTCCTCGACGCCGAGGCCCTGGCCGACCCGGCCTTCGCCGCCCTGGTCCTGGCGCTGCCGAGCGAGGGCGAGGCCGCCGACGCGGTCCCGGCCGACGTCGATCCCGACGCGATCCACCGCGCGCGGTTCGACCTGCGGGCGCGTCTCGGCCAGGCCCTGCGGCCGCGACTCGAATCGATCGACGCGGCGCTCGCGCCGGAGGCCGGCGCGCCCTACAGCCCCGACGCCGCCTCGGCGGGACGCCGGTCGCTCCGCAACGCGGCCCTCGACCTGATCGCCGCCGGCGATCCCCGGGCGGGCGCCGCCCGCGCCGCCGAGCGCCTGGCCGAGGCCACCAACATGACCGACCGGCTCGCCGCCCTCGGCACGCTGGCGCTGATCCCGGGGGAGACCCGCGAGGCCGCCTTCGCGGCGTTCGCGGCCCGCTACGCCGACGAGCCCCTCGTCCTCGACAAGTGGTTCGCCATCCAGGCCCAGATCCCGGAGCCCGGCACCCTCGACCGGATCGCGCGGCTGCAGGAACACCCGGCCTTCACCATGACCAACCCGAACCGCGTGCGGGCGCTGATCGGGAGCTTCGCGTTCGGCAATCCGACCCAGTTCGCCCGGCGCGACGGGGCGGGGTTCGCCCGCGTGACCGACACGGTCGCGGCGCTCGATTCGACCAACCCACAGGTTGCCGCGAGGCTCCTCACGGCCTTCGGATCCTGGCGCCGGCTGGAAAAATCACGCGGCGCCAGAGCGGTCGAAATGCTGAATGGGATCAAGGCGATCCCGGGGCTTTCCCGGGACACGGCCGACATCCTCGCGCGCACCCTCGGAGACGGCTAAGCGTCTGAACCTGCGGTAGAAATCGATTCTCGGGCGGCCGGGCAACACCCGGCTTTCGTCAAGCCCTTATGGTAAAAAATCCGTGGACAAACTGCCCCCCGAAGTGATTGTATTCAGTCAGATTCGGGGGGCCTTCGGGGGCCGGGTGCCCGCACCGGATCACAGTTCCCACGGGCGAGGTTCGGCCATGCCGGAGGCGGCTTCCGCTTCCTTCTCCGCGCGTGCGGATTCGAGTCTCACGATCTCCTGGCCCATGCGGAGCCCGGACCCGCGTCTCGGCCAAGCCGAGCGCTGGCTGCGCTACGCCGTGCCGGGAACGCTCGCGGTGTTCCTGGCCTGTCTCGTCGGGCTGGCCGCGCTCCACATCCAGGGCCAGCGGGCCGAGATCCTGGCGGGCGCGAAGGCCGAGGTCGAGGGCTTCGCCCGGCTGGCCGCCCGGGCGGTGGGTCCGGCCGGCACCGTGGCCGAGGACCTGCGCGCCCTGATGCCCGAGAGCGAGCGGCATCCCGGCCGCCGCCTGCTGGTGGTCCGCCCCGATACCCGGATCGTCGCCGCTCATCCGCCGCTGCCCGCCGACCGGACGACCCTCGCGGCGGTGCTCGGCGACAGCGAGCCGCTCTCCGGCCTCGGCGAGCGCGCCGGCGCCATGGCCCTCGAACTTCCCGGCGGCGAGAGCGTGCTCGCCGCCATGCACAGCCTGCCCGGCGGCGCGGGACAGGTGGCGGTGCTCCAGCCCGTCGAGCCGCTGCTGCGCGGCTGGAGCGCGCGCACCCGCGACCAGATCGTCCTGATCGCCGCCGCCGCGATCGTCATCGTCGGCGTCGGGCTCGCCTACGGCCTCCAGACCCGCCAAGCCGCCCGCGCCGACCGCGCCCGCGAGCAGATCCGCGGTCGCCTGGAGACCGCCCTGCGCCGGGGCGCCTGCGGACTGTGGGACTGGGACATCGCGCGCGGCCGGATCTACTGGTCGGATTCGATGTACACCCTTCTCGGCTACAGGCGGCAGCACGAGTACCTCTCGTTCGGGGACGTCAACGGCCTCGTCCATCCCGACGACGGCGACCTGTACAGCCTCGCCCGGGGGCTCGCGGCCAACCAGACGCATGTCGACCACGCCTTCCGCATGCGCGGCGCCGACGGGGCCTATGTCTGGTTGCGCGCCCGCGCCGAGGTCGTGGCCGACGCCGCCGACGGCGGCCGCCACCTCGTCGGCATCGCCAACGACATCAGCGAGCAGCGGGCCCTGGAGGAGACCAACGCCGCGGCCGACATGCGTCTGCGCGACGCCGTCGAGGCGATCTCGGAGGCCTTCGTGCTCTGGGATACCGGCAACCGCCTGGTCCTGTGCAATTCGAAGTTCCGCCACCTCCACGCGCTGAGCCCCGAGGATGCGCAGGCCGGCCGGAGCTACACCGACGTCATGGGCCGCGGCGTGCTGCCCCAGGTCCGGCGGGAATCGCCCGAGGCCGGGATGGCGCTGACCGGCATGGCGGCCCGCACCTTCGAGGCCGAGCTCAGCGACGGCCGCTGGCTGCAGATCAGCGAGCGGCGCACCAAGGACGGGGGTTACGTCTCGGTCGGGACCGACATCACCAGCCTGAAGCGGAATCAGGAACAGCTCCTCGCCTCCGAGCGCGAGCTCATCGAGACCGTGAAGGACCTCAAACGGTCCCGCCGCACCCTCGAGCTCCAGACCCAGCAGCTCGCGGACCTCGCCGAGCGCTACCTCGACCAGAAGGCGGCCGCCGAGGCGGCCAACCAGGCCAAGGCCGAGTTCCTGGCCAATATGAGCCACGAGCTACGCACGCCGCTCAACGCCATCATCGGCTTCGCCGACGTGATGGAGAACGCCGTGCTCGGCCCGCTCGGCACCCCGCGCTACACCGAGTACTGCCGCGACATCCGCGAGAGCGGTTCGCACCTGCTGTCCATGATCGACGACATCCTCGACATGGCCCGGCTCGAGGCCCGGCGCGTGCGCCTGAGCCCGCGGGCGATCTCCGCCGAGACCGCCGTCAGCGCGGCCCTCGCGCCCGTCGAGGCGGCCGCCCGCGAGAAGGCGATCACCGTCAGCGTCGACGTCGTGCCGGGGCTCGAGCTGCTGGCCGACCCGCAGGCGATCGGGCAGATCCTCGCCAATCTCGTGCAGAACGCCGTGAAGTTCACGCCGGCCGGCGGCCGCGTCGCGGTCCGCGGCCGCCGCGCCGGCGCCTGCACACACCTCTACATCGAGGACAACGGCATCGGCATCCCGCGCACCGACCTCGCCCGCCTTGGCCGGCCCTTCACGCAGGTCGAGCGACAGATGACCCGCTGCCACAAGGGTTCGGGCCTCGGCCTCGCCATCACCCGCTCGATGGTCGAGCTGCACGGCGGCTCGCTCCGAATCCGCTCCGAGGAGACGGTGGGCACCATCGTGCTCGTGCGGCTGCCGGCCACGCCGGCCGAGCGTCCGGACGCCCACGTTCCGGCCGCGTCAGCCAATCCTGCGACGGCCGGTTCCGCGTCGCCGACGCGCGAGGCGCCGCGGGCGGGCCGGACCGCGGCGGGCCGCACCGCCGTCGCCTGAGCGGAACCCTGAGCAGAGCCGCTCAGGGTCGCGGATCGAGCCCGCCGCGGCGTGCGAGACGCCCCTGTTCCGCGTGCCAGCGCGCATCGGCGACAGCGCGCGCGAGGCGCCGGATGCGCCAGCGCCGGTAGAGCGACAGGATCGGGTTGCCGCCGAGGCCGGCCTGATGGCGGCTGAGGCGTCGCAGCAGGTCCGGCAGCTGCGCCGAGGCTGCGTCGCCCGTGGCGATGTCGATGGCCCGCATCTCCGCCCGGAGCCCCGCCTTCCAATCGTCCATGATGCCCGCCTCCGCGATCATCGCGCGCCCCGCGCCGGCTGCCGGTATCCCTAGCAGCCCCCTCACCGTCTCTCCCGCGGCATGAGTACACGCCGGAAAACCCTCCGGTCCGGACCCGGGTTTGCTCCGCAGGTGGTCCGCTCGGCGGACCGGAGGTGGAGAATACGGCCGATGCGATCCAGAACAACGTACCGCTGCGCCCTGGCGCTCCTGCTCGGGCTCGCCGCCGGACCCGCCCTCGCGCAGAGCACGGGCTACGTCACCGGCTTCCCGGGCAAGGATCCCGCCGGCGACGAGGAGATCGGCTGGGGGCCGGCCTACCGGCCGGAGACGAGCTTCGCCCAGCCCGGCACGCCGCCGACCCCAGGCGCGATCGCGGGTCGCGCCTACCGTGCCCGGACTGGCCAAGGCGTCTACGACCAGGTGCAGGGCGACGGTCCGTACCGGGGCCGCTAGTGCCGCTTCCGCTCGGATCGCGGCGGGGGCGATGGTCGGTCCGGTGCCGAGCGGGGCGCGGGTCCCGTCTCCCGCACGGGAGAGATGGCGCGCGGCGCGTCTGCCGCGACCGGAATCGCGTCCTTCCAAACCGTCGCGATGCGGTCGGGAACGGCGCTAGCGCCGCCGCAGGGCCCGCCTCGCGGCCGCCCGCGCGTCCCGCTCGAACCGTGCGAGCCGGAGGCGCCGCTCCAGCGCGATCACCTGCCGACCGGGCGGGACGGCGATGATCTCGGCGACCGGAACCCGGTCGCGGTAGAGACCTTCCAGGGCCGATCCCTCCGACGTCGCCGAGTCGAGCCGGTCGGCGAAGGCGGTCTCGTGGCAGGCGCGCACGATCTCGGCTTCCAGCAGCAGGCCCGGGGCGTGGCTGCGCAGGTCCTCGTCGTAGGCGGTCTTCAGCAGGGTCGCGGTGCCGCCGTGGACCAGGGCGAGGCTGACGGCGACCGGCCGGCCGTCGAGGGTCAGCGCGTCGGCCCGGACGCCGACCGGACCCGGAGCCGCTGTGAACAGCGCCCGGGCCAGCGCGGCGCTCTCGGGCCGGCAGGCCATGGCGGTGCCGGCCCGCCCCTTCCACCCGGCGCGCTCCAGGTCGAGGAAGGAAGTCACGAGGCGGGCGAGGTCGGCGCCGGCCGTGGCGCACGCGTGGGCGACGGTTCCGGCCTCCGCCAGGCGGCGCGCCCGGCGGCGCAGATCCTTGAACCGCGCCCGATCGGGGTGATCGGCGAGGAACGCCGCGTGATCGGCGCGCCGGTCCATGACCGGGCGGTCGAAGCCCGCCACCGTGCCGATGGCCCAGCCGCGCGCGCGCATCGCCGCCAGCATCTCCGGCACGGCGCCCTCCCCGGTCGGCAGCAGCGGCCAGCGCCAGGCGGATCCGCCGGCGGCGGCTTCGAGGCCGGCCACCAGGGCAAGCGCGTGGGCGGCCCGGTCCGGGCCGTCGGCGATCAGGGGCGCCGTGGCGGTCACGTAGGGCGAGAGGAAGGGCCGCAGGATCCGGCCACCGAGTCCCGACAGGTCCCGGGCCGTCCGGTACGGCAGCAGCGCGACCAGCCGGCCGCCCTCGCGGACCGTGACGTAGCGGAGGGCCGCCGGCAGCAGCCCGGCGGCCCGATGGGCCTCGATGACGTGCCGCGAGAAATGCGGGTGCGGCGCGGCGCTCGCCGCGACCAGCGCGTCCCAGGCCTCCGGCTCCGGCGCGTCGCCGAGGGTGATCGCGCCTCCGGACGGCGCGCGGGGGGGGCTCGCCGGGATCATCGGACGGTCCCGGCGGCCCAGACCGGCGTCGGCAGCCCGTGGATCCGCCCCGCGGCCCGCGCCAGGAGGCCGGCCCGGCCCACGCTCGCCACCGCCACCGCCACGGCCGCGCCGAGGGTCCCGAGGGCCGGGACCAGGGCGAGGCACAGGCCGGCGGCGGCGAGGAGGCTCCCCGCCGTGAGGCCGGCGCAGAGCCGCTCTCCGCCCAGCATGGTCAGGAGATCCTCGCCCGGACCGAACAGGCTCGCCCCGACGCTGCCGGCGATCAGGATGCACAGGATCGGGACGCTGTCGCCGAGCCCCGGTCCGAACATGGCCAGCAGCAGGGGGCTGACGGCCAGGATCGCGCCGCCGACCACGAGCGTCGCGGCCGCCGTCAGGCGGCCCTGGCGCCGGACCAGTTCGGCGAGGAGGAAGCGGTTGGCCCGCGCCTGGGCGGCGCTGTAGCGCTGGAGCGTCGCCGCGCTGACCGCGTAGTGGACGAACACGACGAACTGCTGGATGCGCGTCGCCGCGAAGTAGACCCCGACCTCCGCCGGACTCACCAGGGCGCCGAGCACGACCACGTCGACGAAGGTGAAGCCGGCATTGGCGAGGTCGATCGCGGCGATCGGCAGGCCCGTGCCGAGCCACGTGCGCCACCGGTAGCGGTGCGGCCCGGGCGGCAGGTCCCGCCGGAGCCGGGCGGCGAGCAGGCCGGCCTGCAGGGCGGTCGCCACGGCGGCGGCGATCAGCATGCAGGCCATCGCGACCTCGGCCCGGGGCGGCGCGCCGAGCAGGATCGCCGCGACCATGCAGGCCATCATCAGGGTCTGGCGCAGGAGGTAGGGCGGCGCGATGGCGAGCCCGACCCAGTTCTGGCTGCGCGCCACGCCCTCGAGGTAATCCTGGAGCGCGAACAGCGGCATCACGCAGAGTGCGACCACGATCGGTGCCCGGTAGGCTGGGGCGAACAGGTCGGGCTCGAGCGCGAGCAGCGCCGCGCCGAGGCAGGCGACGGCGAGCGCGGCGCCGCCGGTCACCAGGGCGCCGGCCCGGATGTAGCCCCGCGCGAGGTCGAGGTCGCCCTGCGCCTGGTCGCCCGGCACGAACCGGCAGGCGCCCTGCGACAGGCCGAGGGTCAGGGTGTGGCCGAGCATCGCGGTCCAGACCCAGACCGACGCGAAGATCCCGTAGGCGTCCCAGCCCATCAGCCGCGCCGCGAGCACCTGGGCGCCGTAGGCGAAACCGGCCGAGCCGACGCGGATCGCGAAGACCGTCAGGGCAGCCCGCTGCGGACCGCCGCGCAGCGCCCGGAGGTGCCGGAACGCGAGGACAGGGAGGGCCGTGGCTGACACTACGCGCTCCGCGCCGGTCCTGAACTCGGCGGGAAGCCGATCTCTGGCCGTCCGGTCTAGCCCGGGGCGCGTTGCGGCTCGGTTAAGGGCGGCTGGGCCGGGGCCGCCTTCGGCTCCTTGGGCGCCTCCGTCCGCGTCAGCGAGGTGGCGATCGTCAGGGCCACGTGCTCGGCCATGCAGCGCAGGCCGAGGTCGTTGAGCCGGAACTGGCGGCCGAGCATGTGGCCCTCGCCCTTGTCGCTGCGGCGCGACAGGTACTGCAGCGCCTCGTAGCGGCGGACCAGCGGAACGCCCTGCTGGGTCGCGACGCTCCGCACCGCCTCGACGATCCGGTTGTAGTCGACGTCGGCCGCCATGCTGGCCGTGTAGATCGGGTCGACCAGCACCACGTCGATCCCGTGGGACCGCATCCAGCCCACGGCCTCGGTGAGCGCGCTCGCGAAGGCGTCGACGTCGACGCGGGCGATGGCGTCGTGGGTGCCGACCTGCCACACGACGAGGTCGGGCTCGGCCTCGGCCACCATGGTGCGCAGGCGCTCGGCGGCCCCGGAGGCGATCTCGCCCGGCAGGCCGCGGTGGTCGATCACCACGTCGACCCTCGGCAGGGCGTGCTCCAGGGCGGCCTCGAGCTTGGCCGGGTAGGAGGCCGAGGCCCCGGGGGCCGCGCTGCCGCCGATCGCCAGGATCCTGAGGGGACGGTTCTCCGCCAGCGCCGCCTTGACGGCGCCGAGCTGGGCGACGGTGTAGAGCTGCGCGCCGGGGACCCGGCATTCCTGCGACAGGGCCGGATCGTCCGCCGCCGGGACGGCCGCCTGCTCGGCCGCTCCGCCGGCGGTGCCCGACAGCAGCACAGCGGCCAGCGCCGCGGCGAGCCGGGTCCGCGTCATGCGCGGGGTCGCGCCGATCTGCTGCGGCTGCGCCATTCGACGAACCATGCCGTAAACCCCAGCCCGACCAGGCCCGAGCCGGCGACCAGCATATCGATCAGCGCGCCGCCGCCCGTCTGGAAACGCACGAGCTGCCCGATCAGGCTCAGGATCGAGCCCATCGAGAAGACAGCCAGTGAATTCCGGCCCATCTGAGTCAGATAGCCGACGACGCGGCCGATTCGGGGGGCCAGCCCTGCGTAAAGCGGTGCAAACGCTAACAATACCCCCAGAAAATGAAGCAGTCGCGCCGGGGTCAGGTAGGTCTTCTCGAACGTGAAGAGCAGCCGCGGCTCCGGAACGAGCATCGGATCCGGGCGGATCTCCGTCACCGCGAGCACGATCCCGAGGAGGACGATGACGACGCCCGCCGGGAACAGGCGCCGCGACCAGCGGCGCAGGGCGTCGGAGCGCAGGTTCCAGCCCTGCAGGACGAAGCCCAGCACCAGCAGGAGCTGCCAGCACAGCGGGTCGAAGAACCAGTCGCCCTCGCCCGGCCAGGACGGCACGTTCCACCCGAAGACGAGGCTCGCGAGATAGAGGCTGACCGACAGCCCCAGGGCCGCGAGGAGGCTGAAGCGGCCGACCAGAACGAAGACCGGCGCGATGCCGATCAGCAGCACGTAGAGCGGCAGGATGTTGAAGTAGCCGAGCTGGTAGGTCAGCAGCGCCATCCCGCAGACCGACTGGATCGGGTCCGCGAAGAAACCGCCGGCGTTGTGCCACTCGAGGATCAGCGGGTTGTCGAGCAGCAGCGCCGCGCCGGCGATGATGGCGAGCGCCAGCAGCATCACGGTGAGCTGCGCCCGGTAGACCTCGACGGTGCGGGCGAGGAGCCGCACCACGCTCCGGCCCGGCGGCTCGGGGGTGCCGTCGCGCCCGCGGGTGGCGATCCCGATCGACCAGCCGGCCAGGAACACGAACAGCTCGGCCGCGTCCGAGATGCCGTACTGCGAGAAGGTGTAGCGCTCGAAGGTGTTGCCCGGGATGTGGTTGATGAAGATCGTGATCAGGGCGAAGCCGCGCCAGAAGTCGATCGCGTTGGGGTCCCGCATCGTCGCGGCGGCTCCGGGTTTCGACGCTTCAGGATGGCGGCGGCGGGAACGCGGCCCCTGATACGGCGCCGCATCGGTTCTGCAAAGGCGAACAAAGGTGGGGATCGCGCGGCCCGATCGAACCGGAGGGTCACACCCGCGTTATGGCCCGGCACGGAGTTCCCGACCGATGATCCGCCCGCTCACGACCCTCGGCCTCGCGCTCGTCCTTCCGCTCCTGGCGGCCACCGCCGCGGCGGCGCAGGCCCAGACCGGCACCGGCGGCGGCCCCGCCTCGACCGCGACGGCGCCGAACACCTCGTCGGTCGGCCGCGTGATGCCGAGCCGCGGGGCCGGCGCGGCGACGCCGGACGACCGGCGCGTGCGCACGCCGCGCGAGGCGAAGAACGACAGGCTCATGCGCGGCATCTGCATCGGCTGCGCCCCCCGCTAGAGGGGCGGCGACCGAGCGCCGCCGGCGGGACTACTTGCCCCGGCGCAGGCGCAGATCGTCCTCGCTCTCGCGGGAGAGGCGCAGCAGGTTCTGCCCGTAGGCGGTCTTGGCGAACATCTCGCCGCGGGCCACGAGCTGGTCGCGGGTGATGAACTTCTGCAGGTAGGCGATCTCCTCCAGGCAGGCCACCTGAAGGCCCTGCCGGTTCTGCAGGGTGCGGACGAACTCGCTCGCCTCGAGCAGGCTGTCGTGGGTCCCGGTGTCGAGCCACGCGTAGCCGCGCGACATGCGCTCCACGTGCAGCTGGCCGCGCTGCAGGTAGGCCTCGTTGACGCTGGTGATCTCCAGCTCGCCGCGGGCCGAGGGCTTCACGTCGGCGGCGATGTCGAGCACCTGGTTGTCGTAGAAGTACAGGCCGGTCACCGCCCAGGTCGATTCCGGGTTCTGCGGCTTCTCGACGATCTTCGTCGGCCGCCCCGACTTGTCGAGGTTGACGACGCCGTAGGCCTGCGGGTTGTCGACGTGGTAGGCGAAGACCGTCGCGCCCTGCTTGCGGCTCGACGCGCGCTCCAGGAGCTCGCCCATGCCGGCGCCGAAGAACAGGTTGTCGCCGAGGATCAGCGCCACGTCGTCGTCGCCGACGAAGTCGCGCCCGATCACGAAGGCCTGGGCGAGGCCCTCCGGCCGCGGCTGCAGGGCGTAGGAGAACTTGAGGCCGAACTGCTCGCCGGTGCCGAACAGGCGCTTGTAGTTGTCGAGGTGCTCCGGCGACGAGATGATCAGGATCTCGCGGATGCCGGCGAGCATCAGCACCGAGACCGGGTAGTAGATCATCGGCTTGTCGTAGACCGGCAGGAGCTGCTTGTTGATCGACAGCGTGGCCGGGTGCAGGCGCGTGCCGGATCCGCCGGCCAGGACGATGCCCTTCATGGCTTGGAAACTCCCTCTGAGACCGGCCCGACGAGCCGGTCCAGGATGTCGTCGAGCGCCGCCTGCCAGGGCCGCGGCGCGATGCCGTAGGCGGCCGTGAGGCTGTCGGTGGACAGGCGCGAATTGGCCGGCCGCCGGGCCGGTGTCGGGTAGGCGGAGGTCGGGATGCCCTTGACCGGCACGGCGCGGCCGCCGCGCCGGGCCGAGCCCGCCACGATCGCCTCGGCGAAGCCGCACCACGTGGTGTCGCCCCGGTTCACGCAGTGGAACGTGCCGGCGGGCGTCTCCGGATCCGCCGCCATGGCCTGCGCGATCGTCGCGAGGGCGGCGGCGAGGTCGGCGGCCGAGGTCGGGCAGCCGTGCTGGTCGTTCACCACGGTCAGGGCGTCGCGCTCGGCCGCGAGCCGCAGCATCGTCTTGACGAAGTTGCCCCGGTGCGGGCTCACCACCCAGGCGGTCCGGACGACGGCGTGGCGCGGGTTGCCGGTGCGCACCGCCAGCTCGCCGGCGGCCTTGCTGGCGCCGTAGACGCTCTGCGGGTCGATCGGAGCGTCGGGCGCGTAGGCCCCGTCGGGCTTGGTCCCGGCGAAGACGTAGTCGGTCGAGACGTGCACCAGCGGGATGGATCGGGCCGCCGTGGCGGCCGCCAGGATCGCCGGGGCGAGGGCGTTGAGGCGCCACGCCGCCACCACGTCGGACTCGGCCTTGTCGACCGCCGTGTAGGCGGCGGTGTTGATCACCGCCCGGTAGGCGCGGGCCGCGAGCGCCGCCGCGACGGCGTCCGCGTCGGTGATGTCGAGCTCCGCGCGGCCGGGCGCGTGGACGGTGACGCCGTCCGGCCAAGCCAGGGCCTGCAGCTCGGTGCCGACCTGCCCGGCGCCGCCGAGGACGAGGACGTCCATCAGCCGTTGAGCCCCAGGCGCTCGCCCTTGTAGCGGCCCTCGCGGATCGGGCGCCACCAGCCCTCGTTCCCGAGGTACCACGCAACGGTCTCCTCAAGCGCCTGCTCGAAGGTCTTCTGCGGGCGCCAGCCGAGCTCGGTCTCGGCCTTGGTGCAGTCGATCGCGTAGCGCCGGTCGTGGCCCGGGCGGTCGGCCACGAAGCTGATCAGCTGCTCGTGCGGGGCGCCCTGCGGGCGCAGCCGGTCGAAGGCCGCGCACAGCGCCTTGACCACCGCGAGGTTGTTGCGCACCGCGCGGCCGCCGAGCAGGTAGGTCTCGCCGATCCGCCCGCGCTCCAGCACGGCGACGAGGCCCTTGGCGTGGTCCTCCACGTGGATCCAGTCGCGCTCGTTCAGGCCGTCGCCGTAGACGGGCAGCTTCTTGCCCTCGAGGGCGTTGAGGATCATCAGCGGGATCAGCTTCTCGGGGAAGTGGCGCGGCCCGTAATTGTTCGAGCAGTTGGTCACCAGGACCGGCAGCCCGTAGGTCTCGTGCCAGGCGCGGGCGAGGTGGTCGGAGGCCGCCTTCGAGGCCGAGTAGGGCGAGCGCGGATCGTAGCGGCTCTCCTCCGTGAAGAACGCGTCGGGCGGCAGCGAGCCGTAGACCTCGTCGGTGGAGACGTGGAGGAAGCGGAAGGTCCTCTTCTCGGCCTCCGGCAGGGTCTCGTAATGGCCGCGGGCGCCGTCCAGCATGGTCTGCGTGCCGATCACGTTGGTGCGCACGAAGGCGCCCGGGTCGGTGATCGAGCGGTCGACGTGGCTCTCGGCGGCCAGGTGCATCACCGCCTCGGGCTTGAAGTCCGCGTAAGCCTTCTGCACGGCGGCGCGGTCGCAGATGTCGGCCTCGACCAGGCGATGGCGCGGGTTGTCGGCGAGCGGCGCCAGCGAGACCGGGTTGGCCGCGTAGGTCATCGCGTCGAGGGTGCAGACGTCGTGGCCGAGATCGTTGACGAGGTGCAGCACCAGCGCCGAGCCGATGAAGCCGCAGCCTCCGGTCACCAGGATGCGCATGGCGGGTTACCTCTTCGGATCGATCGAGAACTGAGAAAGCCGGGGCAGCCTAAGACCGGCCGACGTGACAAAATTGCGGCCGGGCCGCGCTCTTCAGAAGACGCGGCCGAGATCGGCGAGCTTGGGCGCCCGGCGATCCTTGTCGGACAGGATCGCCGCCTCTCCCGAGACCGGCCACGGGATCCCGATCGCCGGATCGTTCCAGAACAGCGCGCGGTCGTGCTCGGGGCTGTAGTAGTCGTCGACCTTGTAGGCGACCATCACGTCGGGGGTCAGGGTGCAGAAGCCGTGCGCGAAGCCGTGCGGGATGTAGAGTTGCTCGCCCTTCTCGGCGTCGAGGGTGACGGCGACGTACTTCCCGTAGGTCGGCGAGTCGCTGCGGATATCGACCGCCACGTCGAGGATCGCGCCCTGCAGCACGCGGATCAGCTTGGCCTGCGCGCGGGGGGCGATCTGGAAGTGCAGGCCGCGGACCGTCCCCTGCGGGGCCGAGAAGGACTGGTTGTCCTGGATGAACGGCGTGGTGATCCCGGCCCGCGCCAGGGTGTCGGCCCGGAAGGTCTCCGAGAACCAGCCCCGCGCGTCGCCGAAGCGCTTCAGGACGATGCGCTTCACGTCCGGGATCTCGGTCTCGATGACGTCCATGCCAGCGCCCCTCTTGCGGATCCCGTCGGGAGGTCCAGCGGACGTCTCCGCGTCGGTCGTTCCGGGTCGCGCGCCCGCCTCGCCGACCACAACCTCGGTGATGCCCCGCGACTTCCGGTCATTCGCCGTCCGTGTCAAGGCGTGCCGGCTGCGGTGGCGTTCACGAGAGGGACCGATGACGGGCGGAGCCGGACCCGCTGTGGACGGCCTGCTGCGCGCCCAGCTGGCCGATCCGGCCTGCGCGTGGAGCCTCGGCGGCTACGGCGCCGGCGCCGTCTTCGCGCGGGAGCCCGACGAGCCGGCGTGGCCCCTCGGGGACGAAGCGGTCGGCCTCGTCACGGCCCGCGGCGCGCTCGCGATCCGGGCGTATCCGGATCTCAGGCCGTTCGCCTACGAGACCGGCTTCGCCGATGGCTGGAGCCAGGCGGTCGCGCTCTGCCTTCCCGAGGCCGCCTGCGCGATGGGCCGGCGCGCCGTCCTGACCGAGCTGGGTCCCGACGGGGCGGCAATCCGGCCGGAGGACCGCGCCGCGCGCCTGTTCGATCTCGGACTTGGTCTGCGCGCCGCGGATGCCTGCATCCGGACCGCCGACCCCGCGCGGATCGCCCGCTTGCGGGCGCTGGCGGGCCGACCGCTCCTCGCCGCCGGCGCCGCGGCGATGCCGTCCGCTGTCATCTCGGGCCTGGACCAGATCGTCATCACCCGCATCGGTCGCGTCGAAGTGTTCGCGCCGGAGGCCGATCGGGCCGCCGCGGGGCCCGGGCCGCGGTGCCACGCGCTGCCGCAACTCCTGCGGCTCGCACGCACGCATGCGGCCACCGCGCCGATCCCGCCGGGTTGGATACCCTGCGGGACGCTGCATCCGGCCCATCCCGCGCGGGACGGGACAGGGCGACCGGTCCCGTTCGATGCCGGGCGCCACGCCGCGTTCGGACGCGTCCTCGACCGATGGGGTGATCCCGCGTTGGTGGCCCTGCGCCGCGCAGTGCTGGACGGCCAGGATCCCGATCCGCCGCGGGCGGACGGACGGTTCGCGCGCTCGGCGATCCGCGCGGCGCGCGCCCAGCTGAGGGCTGTCGTCAGGTAGTGCCGTCCCCGATCGCGTCCTGACGGTTCGGAGAGACGGCGATCCTGGTCGAGACAACCGCGCCGTAATCCCCTCTCCCGTGCGGGAGAGGGTCGGGGTGAGGGACGAGAAGCTTCAGGATCAGGCGCGCTCTCGGGTTGCCGACAGGCCGCGACTCGTCCGGATGGCCCTGATCCCTCACCCTGTCCCTCTCCCGCACGGGAGAGGGGACCGGCGCCTCGTGCGGCACCGGCTCGGCGATCACGTCGTCCGAACCCGATCCCGGGACCGAATCCGGGCCGCTCAGGGAATGCCGATCATCTTGTGGGTCTGCAGCGAGAGCCGCCAGCGGGCGTCCCGGCGGCAATAGGCGATCGCCGCCTCGGTGCTGGCGGCCCGGTCCGGGCCGTCCATGGGCTGGAGGAAGCGGTGCTGGAAGGCGAGACCCACGAAGGCCGCCGGATCGGCGTCCGCCTGCGGGTAGACGAGCTTCAACTCGTGGCCGGAAACCTGCGCGAGGGCGTTGCTCCCCTTGGGGCTGACGCAGATCCAGTCGATCCCCGGCGGGGCCGGCAGCGTGCCGTTGGTCTCGATCGCGATCTCGAACCCGGCCGCGTGGACGGCCTCGATCAGCGGCGTGTCGAGCTGCAGCAGCGGCTCGCCGCCGGTGAAGACGACGTAGCGATTCTCGGCGCCGCCCGCCCAGGTGGCGGCGATCGCGTCGGCGAGGGAGGCCGCGTCCGCGAACCGCCCGCCGCCCTCCCCGTCCATCCCGACGAAGTCGGTGTCGCAGAACCGGCAGGCCGCGGCGGCGCGATCGGCCTCGCGCCCGGACCAGAGGTTGCATCCGGTGAAGCGGCAGAACACGGCGGCACGGCCCGCCTGCGCGCCCTCCCCCTGGAGCGTGTGGAAGATCTCCTTGACCGCGTAAGCCACAACCGTCCCAGTCACCGCCGCGCGCGATCCGGCCCGCGCGCTCGGCCTGCACATAAGCCGTGCCGCGCCCGCGGGCCACCGACAACCGCGCCGTGCAGACCCGCGATGTGATCTCGCCTTGCTCTTGCCACGGTGGGCTCGTTCATGCCGAGATGCAGTCCGGCGACCGCCTCAGGCCGACCGGGTTGCGCCGCTCTCCGGCTGGCCGGCCGGAAATCCGACGCCCCCCGGCGTCGATCCAGGCGATCCTCTGACGAGTCGGGCTCGAATGTCCTCTTCTCTCTACCGACGCCTCACCGTCGGGCTTGCGGCGCTGACGGGTCTGCTCGGGGCGGGCCTGGTCGGGATCGGCGCAGCGAACGCCGTGACCGTGCCGATCCTCGTGGCCGACGTGAATTCCGGCAAGGTCATCTACGCGCAGGCGCCGACCGATCCCTGGTACCCGGCCTCGATCACGAAGCTGATGACGACCTACGTCGCCCTGGACCTCGTCCGGCAGGGCAAGGTCTCGCTCGACTCGATGATCACCATCTCGGCCGCCGCCGCGGCCGAGCCGCCCTCGAAGATGGGCTTCAAGCCGGGGACGCAGCTCACCCTCGACAACGCCCTGAAGATCATCATGGTCAAGTCGGCGAACGACGTCGCCTACGCGATCGGCGAGTCGCTCGGGGGATCCGTCGAGAACTTCGCCGCCCTGATGAACGAGACCGCGCAGCGGATCGGCATGCACGACAGCCGCTGGTACAATCCCAACGGCCTGCCCGACCCGCGCCAGTGGACCTCGGCCCGCGACATGGCGGTCCTCGCCCGGGCGCTGATCCGCGACTTCCCGGATTCCCACGACCTGTTCTCGATCTCGGCGATCCAGTTCGGCCGCGCCGTCATGGCGAATCACAACGGCCTGCTCGGGCGCTATCCCGGCACGGACGGGATGAAGACGGGCTTCATCTGCTCGGGCGGCTTCAACGTCGTGGCGACCGCCACGCGCAACGGCCGGCGGATCGTCACCATCGTGATGGGGCAGCCGAGCCCGCGCGAGCGCGACGTGAAGACCGCCGACCTGTTCGACTACGCCTTCGGCCAGAGCGCCGGCTGGTCGAGCCCCACCCTCGACGCGCTCCCGGCCTCCGCGATCCCGGCGCCCCCGGACATGCGTCCCTTCGTGTGCGGCGGCAAGAAGCCCCCGGCCATCGAGGACGGTCCCGGCGCGCTGAGCACCCCCGGCTCGGCCGCGCAGCTGATCGGCGGCTCGGCGGCGAACTCGCCGGCCCTGGCGCTCGCCGCGTTCTCCAACCCGGCCCTGCGGGCGCGGTCCCTGCCGCCGCGGGCGCCGCTCCAGCCGATCGCCGTGTGGGTCGGCCGCAACCCGGCCGAGGGCCAGCAGATCCTCGAGGCGCAGGAGGCCGAGCAGAAGGCCGCCGCCGCCAACACCCGCGCCGCCAAGCTCGAGGCCGCCAAGGCCAAGCGCGCGGCGGCCCTGGAGGCGGCCAAGCAGGCGCGCGCGGCGCGCCTGGAGCGGGCCGAGGCCGCGAAGGCCGCCGCCAAGACCGCCCCGAAGGTCGCCGCGAAGCCGGCCCACGGCGTGCCCCGGAACGCCAGCGCCTACACGTCGGACGTCACGCCCGGGATGCCGGAGGCGAAGCCCGGGAAGGGCCTGACCAAGCCGCCGCCGAAGGCGGCCGCCCACAAGCCGGCGCCCGCCAAGGCCGAGACGAAGCCCGAGACGAAGTCCGACAAGGCGGCCGCGAAGGCTCCGGCCAGGAAGCCGGCCGCCAAGAAGGCGGCGGCCGACGAGTAGGCCCGCGCGGGTGTCCGGCCGCCCGCCGCGTTGCCGCGGACGCCGGCACACCCCACTTCGCCGCCTATGTCAGAGTCTTCCGCCCCCACTACGGACCCGCGCCGCCCGGAGCCGATCCCGCTGACCGTGCTCACCGGCTTCCTCGGAGCCGGGAAGACCACCCTGCTGAACCGGCTGCTGCGCGATCCCGCCCTCGCCGACACGGTGGTGATCGTCAACGAGTTCGGCGAGATCGGCCTGGACCACCTGCTGATCGAGACCGTCGACGAGGACATGATCCTGCTCGGCGCCGGCTGCCTGTGCTGCACGGTGCGCGGCGACCTGATCGCGACCCTCGAGGATCTGCTGCGCAAGCGCGACAACGGCCGGATCCGGCCGTTCCGGCGGGTCGTCATCGAGACGACGGGCCTCGCCGATCCGGCGCCGATCCTGCACGCGCTGATCTACCACCCCTACCTCGTGCTGCGGTACCGCCTCCAGGCCGTGGTGACGGTGGTGGACGCGGCTAACGGCGCCGCGACCCTCGACGCCCATCCGGAGGCCCTGCGGCAGGCCGCGGTCGCCGACCGGATCGTGCTGACCAAGGCCGACCTCGCGGGTGACCTGTCGGGGATCCGCGCGCGCCTGACGGCGCTCAATCCGGCCGCCCCGATCGTCGCCCCGGATGCCCCCGCGGAGACGCTCCTCGGCGGCCTGTTCGGCCTCGACGGCAAGACCGCCGACGTGCGCGCGTGGCTCGGCGACGCGGCGCTGGCGCAGGCGGACCATCACCACGCCGACGTGAACCGCCACGACGCGTCGATCCGGGCGATCTGCCTGACCAGCGCGGCGCCCATCCCGCGCCCCGCCTTCGAGATGTTCATGGATCTCCTGCGCTCCGGCCACGGGCCGAAGCTGCTCCGGCTCAAGGGCCTGGTCGCCCTCGCCGACGATCCCGGGCGTCCCCTCGTCGTCCACGGGGTCCAGCACGTGTTCCACGCCCCGGTCACCCTGCCGGAATGGCCGGATCCCGACCACACGTCGCGGCTCGTCCTGATCCTGCGCGATCTCGATCCCGCCTTCGTGCGCCAGCTCTGGGACGCCTTCCTCGGCCGCCCCCGGGTCGACGCGCCGGATGCCGCCGCCCTCACCGACAACCCCCTGGCGATCCCCGGCCCCTGACGCCGGCGGTCGGCACCGTCCTTGAAGCCCTCGACGCGAAGGGCGCCCCGGAGGCGCCGGGTCGTCCCGGATCGGGACGGATCGTCGAGAGGCAGGACAGGCGGATGGTGCGACGCTTCACCGTGATACAGGGCGGGCTGTCCGAGCGGCCGGACCTCGCGGCCGCGCCGGAGCCCGATGCCGGCCCCGAGGCCGGGACCTGGCGGGTCGATCTGCGGCGACCCGGCGCGGTCGACGGGGCCTCCGTCGCCGCGTGGCGGGCCCTGCTGGTGCGGAACGCGGTCACCGACCCGCTGCGCGACCCGGACCACCTCCTCCCGCTCGCCCAGCACCGCCCGTCCGGTCGTCCCGTCGCGGTCGCCCTCGCCTGGAGCCGGGACGCGCGCGACGGCCACGAGACTCTGCGCGGCGTCGTCCCGCTGGCGATGCCGCATCCGGTCTGGGGCAGCCGCGCCCGGCCCTGGCAGCCCGCGGAGCCCGACGCGGCCGCCCTCGTGGAGCGCGCCGCCGCGGAGGCCGTCGACCGGGCGCTGCGGGAGCGGCTCGGGGCGCTGCGCCGCCCGGTCCGACTGGTCGGCGATCCCGCGCCCGCCCGGGATCCGCAGCCGCGGCGCCCCGTCCTGGCGGCCGGCCGCCCGGCGCGCGCGCGGCCGATCCCGGCCGGGAACCTGATCGGCGTGCGTCCCGACGGCTGGGAGCCGGCGGAGACCGAGATGCTCGCCGTCACCGAGCCGGGAGCGGTCCGCGACGCGGTCGAGACCTTCCTCGCCCTCGACGCCCGCACCGCCGCGCGGCCGATCATCGCCGACCCGGCCGAGGCGTCGCTGGTCCGGGTGGTCACCCGGCTGTTCGCCCGCCGCGGCGCGCTGCGGGTCGAGTTCCGCCGCCGGGCCGGCGCGGTCGTCGCCGGAACGCTCCACCTCTGCGCCGGCGCCAACGCTGTGCCCTGGCGCCGCGTTCGGGCCTGAGCGGTCGACGGGCGGTCAACGAGCGGTCGACGAGCGGTCAATCCGCCGCGTCCGGTACGCCTGTCGACGGGGGCGGGCGGCCCTAGCTGGCCTCCATGACCCGCGACCTGCCCCACGGCGTTCGACCCGCTCCGCGCCGGAAGGCGGCCGCACGGACGGCACGGCGGCCGCGCGAGGCAGGCGAGGCCGACCGGGTGGCCACGATCCTCGCGCGCCTCGCCGAGAGGGACCCGGATCCGAAGGCCGGATTCGACCGCACCGACCCGTTCCGCCTGCTCGTGACCGTGCTGCTCTCGGCCCAGTCCACCGGCCCGACCGTCTCGCGGATCGCGGAGGCGCTGTTCTCCGAGGCCCGCGATCCCGCCGGCATGGCGGCGCTGGGGGAGGCCCGGATCACGGAGATCGTCCGGCCGGTCGGTCTCGGGCCATCCAAGGCGCGCAACATCGTCAAGCTGTCGGCGGTCCTGCTCGCGGAACACGGCGGCGCCGTCCCGTGCAGCGCCGCGGAGATGCGTCGCCTGCCGGGGATCGGCCGCAAGAGCGCCGAGGTCACGGCGAACTTCGCCTTCCACGAACCGGTGATCGCGGTCGATACCCACATCTTCCGGATCTCGAACCGGATCCCGCTCGCCCCGGGCCCGACGGTCGACGCGGTGGCCGACGGTCTCGCCCGGATCGTGCCCGACGCGTTCAAGGACAACGCCCATGTCTGGCTGTTCCGGCACGGGCGCGACATCTGCACGGCGCGGAATCCCGCCTGCCCCCGATGCCCCGTCTCGGACCTGTGCGCGTGGCCGAGCAAGGCGACGGCCTAGACGCTACTCGTCCTCGCCGAAGCGGTTGGCCAGCAGGGCCTCGATGGCGTCGAGGCAGCTCTCCGCGTCCGGGCCGACGGCGGTGACGGCGACGTGCGTGCCCATGGCGGCCCCGAGCGTCAGCAGGCCCATGATCGAGCGCCCGCCGACCGTCTCGCCGGCCCGGGTGACCGTCACGGCGGCGTCGTAGCGCTCGACGGTCTGCACGAACTTCGCGGAGGCGCGGGCGTGGAGGCCGCGCCGGTTGATGATCGGGAGCTTGCGGAGAAGGCCGCCCTCCGGAACCGGCGGATCGTCATCGGTCTCGAAAAGCTCGTCCATCGCCCGTGGTGTTTCCCGCCCGAACGGCGGCCCTGGCGGCCGCCTGCGCTGAACCTAAACCATTGACCGGGCATGTCGATCCCGCAGTGCCCGGGGCGCGGGCGAGCGGGCGGCCGTGTGCCCTCGCCGGCTACCACTCGTACTCGGCGCCGACGCCGAGGCTGGTGCGGCCGTCGCTCCCGGCCTCGCCCTTCAGCTTGATCCGGCGGGTGACGTCGACGTCGACGCCGACGGCGGTGTCGGCGGGCTTCGCCCCGGCCTTCACGCCGACGCTGACCCGATCCGAGATGTAGCGCGAGGCGCCGATCGCCGGCCCGCCGCTCGCGCCGGTGGAGACGTCGAGGCTGTCGAGGCCGAGGCTCTTGCGCGCCTGCTCGAACATGTCCGGACCGGCGGCGCCCCCGGAGAGCTGGGCGACCGCCTGGGCGAGCTGCAGCGCCTGGAACGGCGACAGGCCGGCCGACGCCTTCTTGAACAGGATCCGCGACAGGATCTCGTCCTGCGGCAGGACCGGGTCCGAAGTCAGGGAGAATTGCGGGGCGTCCGCGAAGCCCGAGACGGCGATGCGGGCGGTCACGTCGGTGGCCTTGGTCTCCGCGACGAAATCGAGTTCCGGCGTGGTCAGGCTGCCGGCGAAGGTCAGCCGGCCGCGGCTGAAATCCAGGCGCTGGCCGACGAGCTCGAACTGTCCGCGGCGCAGCGAGAAGGCGCCGTTGGCGATGGGCGACGCGGAGGTGCCGGTGACGCGCAGCGCCCCGCCGAGTTCGGCGTCGATGCCGCGCCCGCGCACGAAGATGCGGCTCGGCGCGTCGATCGTCACGTCGAGGGTGGCGTCGAACGGCACGGCCGGCTTCCCGCCCCGCCGCCCATGCCGGGTCGCGGCCTTCCGCTCCGCCCGCTGCGCCAGGCGCGCCCGCAGGGCCGGCGGCGTGTTGACGTGCCGGACACCCGGCAGCGGCCGGATCGTGGCCGGCAGCCGGTCCGGAACCGCGACGTCGATCGACACGACGTTCACCCGGCCGCCGATCCGCGGCGTCCGCGCCAGCGGCCCCGCCAGCGTGATGTCGAGGCTCGACACGGCCGTCATCAGCGGACTCGACACGAGCTCGGCCTTGTCGGCGACGACGTGGAAATTGCCCGGGAAGTCGGGCGCGAGGGAGACGCGGCCGGTGACGGAGACCTGGCCGCCGTTGCGGGCGGTCGCGGTCAGGCGCTCGACCACGACGCTGTCGCCGCGGCCGGTGACCCGACCCTCGATCCCGGTGAAGCGGAGCCCGTTCAGCGGATCGGTGAAGCTCCCGCCGCTCAGCACCGCCGCGCCCTGCGCCCGCGGCGCCGCCAGGGTGCCGGTGACGCCGCCGTCGATGGCGACCTTGCCGGTCACGCTCTGGCCGCCGACGCTCAGGAGGGAATTGGCGAGGGCGGCGTCGAGCGTCCCGCGCGCGCGCAGGTCGAGCGGCCCCCCGGCCTCCACGGGCAGCGACCCGGAGACCGTCAGGGCGACGCCGCGCCCCGCCGTCACCCGGCCGTCCAGGCTCGCCTGTCCGTCGGACAGCGTGCCCTTCGCGGCCGCGTCGATCGCCGGCAGCCCGGCCTGCCGCGTCTGCGGAGCGACCAGCTTGGCGACGCTGACCGCGTAGCGCCCCTCCGGTCGCGTCGCGGGGCCGCGGAGGTCCGCCTCGCCGTCCAGGGTCCCCGAGAGGGCCAGATCCGGCGCGGCGATCCGGGCGAGCGACAGGGGCAGGGACCGGATCGCCACTCTGAGGTCGAGATCCCGCCCGGCGCGGCCCGCGACCGTGACGCGGCCGGAGCCCGCCGCGATCGACAGGCCGTCGATCACCGCGCCGCCGTCCCGGAGGGTGATCGCCGCCGGCCCGGTGAGGGCGAAGCGGTCGTTGCCGCGGGCCGCCGACAGGCGCTGGATCTCGATCCGCGTGTCCGCGGCCGGGACGACCCGCGCGGCACCGTCGAGGGTGAAGCCGCGCGCCCGGGCGGTGAGGCTCACGTCGCTGAAGGCGGGCGTGCCGTTCGCGAGGAGCCGGATCGTGTCGACCTGCTGGCCGGCGGCCACGAGCCGGTCGGCCTCGACGCGCCCGTCGAGGACGGGGTGGGCGCGCAGGTCCCGTCCCGAGAGGTCGGCGTCGAGCCGCGCGAGGGCCGTATCGCCGTAGCGGAGACCGGCCCCGGTGGCGCGGACGGTCACGTCCTGGCGCCCGCCGTCGCGGGCGAGAGTCAGCGCGGCGTCGAGGCGGCCCGAGACCGGTTCCGGGACCAGGGGCGCGATGTCCGTCAGGTCGCCGGCCCGCACGGTGAGCGCGCCCGCCGACAGCCACGTGTCGGCCGCGACCGTCGCCTGGCCGGCGACGGAGACCGAACCGAGATCGAGGCCGAGCCGGTCGAGGACCCAGTCCGGGCCGACGCGCGCGAGGTGCGCGCCGCCGGTCAGCGCCTTGCCGCCGACGTCGCCGCCGAGCCGGACCGTGCCGTCCGGCGCGAGGAGCGCGTCCCGCAGGACGGCCTCGACGCGCAGATCCCGGATCGGCTTGCCGGCCGCGGTGGCGGCGGGCGCCGTCAGGGTCGCGGTCACGTCCGGATGCTCCAGGGATCCGGTCAGGCGCGCGTCGACGCCGGCCTTGCCGGTGAGGCGCCCGTCGAGATCCGCGAGGCTCTTGAGGTCGACCCGTCCGGCGACGTCGGCACGGGTCGTCGTCGCCTCGCCCTGCAGGGTGGCGGTGACGCCGGAGCCTTCCAGGCGCAGATGGTCGAAGCCGTACCCGTCGAAGGTCTGGGACACGCGTCCCTGAAGGCTCGGCGCGCGGCCGAGGGCGCGGTCCGCCGCCCGGATGCCGGTGACGAGACCGCTCGTCGTCACGGCGAGGTCGGCGGCGACGGCCTTGCGCGCCGGATCGCCGCTGAGCCGCGCCTTGGCGTCGAGGCTGCCCGCGAGGCCCTGGCCCGCGAGGCCCGAGAAGACGGACAGGTCCGGCAGCGCCGCGTCGAGGGTGCCGGTCAGGGTGTTCTGGCCGACCCGGCCGGCATAGGCGGCCCGCGCCGTGTCGGAATCGAGCTTGAGCGCCGCGACGTCGACCACGCCGTCGGCACCGGCCGAGGCCCGGAGCGTCACGGTCGCCCGGCTGCCGATGGCCCGGCGCAGGGCCGGGTCGGAGAGCGTCAGCCCGTCGATCCGGCCGTCCGCCGTGACGGCGAAGCGCTGCGCCGACGGCTCGCCCTGCGGGTCGATGCCGAGGCTCGCCTCGATCCGGTCCAGGCTGGAATCGCGGCTGCGCAGGGCGGCCGCGTCGAGGTGGCCCCGGACGGTGGGCGCCGCCAGAGGCCCCTTGAGGCTGCCGTCGAAGACGAGCTTGCCAATCTCGGCCTCTCCGGCCCGGGTGACGTCGCCCTCCGTCGGCAGGGCACGCGCCTGCAGGGTCAGGTCGGCGACCCGGTCGCGGGTGAGGCTGCCGCCGGCCGCCAGGCGCGCCGTGCGGGAGGTCAGTTCCAGCCGGTCAATCCGGAAGGCGCCGCTGTCCGCGAAGGACAGGCCGCCGTCGAGCTTGGTGGTGCCGGCGAAGATCGCCGCCGCCGGACCGGGCATCAGCCCCTCGATTCGCGCCGCGAGGTCGAGGGCGAGCCGCCGCTCGGCCCCGATCCGGGAGATCTTCGCCCCGCCCTTGGCGCCGATGTCGGGTCCCGCCGTGAAGTCCAGCTTGGCGCCCCAGGCGTCCAGCGTGCCCGTTCCGTCGAGCTCGAAGTCGATCGGCGGGGTGCCGGGCAGGTTGGCGGCCTTCGAGAGCAGGCCGCCGGCCGGCTCGACGAGGTTCGCCTTCAACTCCAGCCGCTCGCCGTTCGGCACGAACAGCAGCGACAGCAGGAAGCGGCCCGGCGCGTCGAGGCGCTGCGCCCGGGCCTGGAGGTCGAGCCCCTCGCTGGCGGCGCCGAGCTTCGCCCGGCCCTCGGCCGAGAGCCGCGCCGGCTGCCCGGCCACCGCCTCGCCCAGCGTCAGCTCGGCCAGCTTGAATCCCTTGATCTCGACCTTGACCGGGAGGTCCGGGAGGAGCCGCCCGTCGGGCTTGGCCTCGGGCGGCGGCGGGCCGGGGACCGGCCGGCGCAGGACGTCGAGATGCCCGATCTCGAGGCTGTCGACCTCCAGCCGGCCCGACAGGAGGGCGAGCCGCCGCCAGACGATGCGGGCCCGGTCGAGTTTCAGCCAGACGCCGTCGCGGTCGCTGATCGCCACGTCCCGGATGGTGGCGTCGGAGGACAGGGCGCCGTCGACGGCACCGATCGCCACCCGCGAGGAGGGCGTCGACAGGGCGCGGGACAGGAGGCCGCCCAGCACGGACTTGTCGCCCTCGTCGGCGCGCGTCGCCGCGAGGGTGCAGGGCAGCAGCAGGGCGAGGCCGACCAGGACGAGCACCAGGTCCCACCGGCCGTGACGGGCGGTCGGATGCGCGGCGCGCTGCGTCGGTCCGGTTCGGAACGCCATTCAGAAAGCCTGCCCCAGGCTGAGATACAGGACGGCGGGACGCACGTGTCCGCCCTTGTAGGGGTCGAGCGGGAAGGCGACGTCCGCGCGGATCGGGCCGATGCCGGTGTAGTAGCGCAGGCCGATGCCCACGGATTTGCGGATCTTCTCGTCGAAATCCGGCGTCGCCGAGGCGAAGGCGGTGCCCGCGTCGAAGAACGGCACCACGCCGATCGTGTCGGTGACCTTGATGCGCGCCTCGAGCGAGGCCTCCAGCAGGCTGCGGCCGCCGATCGGCAGGTTGAAGGGGCCGATCGGTCCGAGGGTGCGATACGGGTAGCCCCGCACCGAGCCGCCGCCGCCCGCGAAGAACCTGAAATTGTCGGGGATCTCCCCCAGCGGCGCGCCCGAGACCGAACCGAAGCCGATGCGGCCGGCCAGGATCATGCGGGCCTCGTCGTCGAGGGCGTAGTATGTCGATCCCTGCGCCTTGGCCACGACGATGCCGGGCGAGGAGATCGCGCCGGGATAGACCGCCAGCGACGCGATGGCCCGGACGCCCCGCGTCGGGTCGAGGAGGCTGTCGGTGGAATCGTAGGTGACCGAGGCCGGCACGCCGATCAGCCGGTAATCGACCGTGCCGAGGGCGTC